>NZ_CP054027.1:4280000-4373438 GCF_005862185.2 Rhizobium hidalgonense | reverse complement strand
CAAATATCCTGCAGTTGCCGCCGCCATTTTCCGGCTATTCCATAGCACGCTCGACACCAGCCTCTCGGAAAAGGCCCGGGTGAAGAAGCTGGCCGAACTGCACCAGGCGATCGAGGCCGAGCTTGCCGACGTGCCGAGCCTCGACGACGACCGTATCCTGCGCCGCTACGTCAATATCGTCGATGCGACGCTGCGCACCAATTATTTCCAGAAGAACCCGGATGGTTCGCCGAAGCCGATGCTGGCCTTCAAGCTCGATCCGAAACTGGTCGACGGGCTGCCGCAGCCGAGACCCTTCCGCGAGATGTTCGTCTACGGCGTCGAAGTCGAAGGTGTGCACCTGCGCTTCGGCAAGGTGGCGCGCGGCGGCCTGCGCTGGTCAGACCGCGCCGAGGATTACCGCACCGAAGTGCTCGGCCTCGTCAAGGCCCAGCAGGTGAAGAACGCGGTCATCGTGCCGGTCGGCGCCAAGGGCGGCTTCTACCCGAAAAAACTCCCCGTCGGCGGCAGCCGTGACGAGATCTTCAATGCCGGCCGCGAGGCTTACAAGACCTATATCCGCACGCTGTTGTCGATCACCGATAATATATCGGGCTCCCAAATCGTGCCGCCGAAGGATACCGTCAGGCTCGACGGCGACGACCCCTATTTCGTGGTCGCCGCCGACAAGGGCACCGCGACCTTCTCCGACACCGCCAATGCGCTGGCGCAGGAAGCCGGCTTCTGGCTGGATGATGCCTTTGCCTCCGGCGGCTCGGCCGGTTACGACCACAAGAAGATGGGCATCACTGCCCGCGGCGCCTGGGAAACCGTTAAACGCCATTTCCGCGAAATGGACATCGACATCCAGACGACGCCCTTCACAGTCGCCGGCGTCGGCGACATGTCCGGCGACGTTTTCGGCAACGGCATGCTGCTCTCTCCGAAGATCCGGTTGATAGCAGCCTTCGATCACCGCGATATCGTCATCGATCCCGATCCCGACATGGAAAAGACGCTCGCCGAGCGCCAGCGGCTCTTCGAGCTGCCGCGCTCAAGCTGGCAGGATTTCGACAAAAGTGTGCTCTCCAAGGGTGCGATGATCATTTCCCGCGCGATGAAATCGGTCACGCTGACACCGGAAGCGGTCGCCGCGATCGGCATCGACAAGACTGTCGCCACGCCCTTCGAGATCATGACGGCGATCCTGAAGAGCCCGGTCGACCTGCTCTGGTTCGGCGGCATCGGCACCTATGTGAAAGCGACGTCCGAAACCGACACCGAAGTCGGCGACCGCGCCAACGACCCGATCCGCGTCACCGCGGTCGAGGTGCGCGCCAAGGTGATCGGCGAGGGCGCAAACCTCGGCGTCACCCAGAAGGGCCGCATCGCCTATGGTCTCAAGGGCGGGCGCTGCAATTCCGACGCCATCGACAACTCCGCCGGCGTCAACACCTCGGACGTCGAAGTCAACATCAAGATCGCGCTGGCAGCCGCCATGCATGACGGACGCCTGACCCGCGCAAAACGCGACCAGCTGCTTTCCTCGATGACCAGCGAGGTGGCGACGCTGGTGCTGCGCAACAACTACCTGCAGTCGCTGGCGATCTCGCTGACGGAACGCAAGGGCACGGCCAACGGGCTGGAGCTTGGCCGTTTCATGAGCGTGCTCGAGAGCGCCGGCCAGCTGAACCGCAAGGTCGAGACTTTGCCGGACGAGCAGACGCTGGCCGAACGTTATGCCGCCGGCAAGCCCCTGACCCGGCCGGAAATCGGCGTGCTGGTGTCCTATGCCAAGATCGTGCTCTTCGATGCGCTTGCAGCCAGCGACCTGCCCGACGATCCTTATTTCACCGCGACGCTTTCCAATTATTTCCCCGTGAAGATGCAGAAGTCGAATGCCGGCGATATATCAGGCCACCGGCTGAAGCGCGAAATCATCGCGACGGTGCTTGCCAACGAGGCGATCAACCGCGGCGGGCCGAGCTTCACAGTCGCCATGATGGACGCAACGGCGGCGTCGGCACCGGAAGTTGTGCGCGCCGCGATTGTCGCCCGCGACGGTTTCGATCTGAACCGGCTCTGGACCGAAACGGATACGCTGGACGGCAGGGTTTCCGGCGAGATACAGAACCGCATCTATGAAGAAATCAGCCATAGCTTCATCGTACTGACGCGCCTACTCTTGAAGACCGGCATGACCAAAGCGGATATGGCCGAAGTGATTAGCCGGCTGCAGGCCGCCTTGAAGAAACTGAAACCTGCCTTGGCCGAACAGTCGGCCGGCGATGCCGACGCACGCCAGGCGGAATACGTCCTAGCGGGCGTGCCCGAAAAGCTCGCAGCCGAGATTGCCAACCTTCAGAGTTTCGCGCTGGTGCCTGAAATCATGCAGATTGCCGAACGCACCGGCGAGCCCCCTGGTGCGTGCCGCCGAGAACTACTTCGCGGTGTCACAGACCTTCCGTATTGCCCGGCTGCTGGCAGCCGGCGGACGGATTCTCACCTCCGACCATTACGAGAACCTAGCGCTTGCCCGCAGCATCGACCAGATCGCCAGCGCCAGACGCGATATCGTCATCTCCGCCCTGTCCGACCATGGCAAAGAGAAGCTTCCGGTTCAGGCCTGGCATGCACAGGACCGCATTCGCATCAACCGCATCGTCGAAGAGCTTTCGAGCCTCAGCGACAGCGGCGATCCCAATCTTGCGCGTATTACCGTTGCTGCAGGTATCCTGACCGATCTTGCGCGCGACCGGGGGAGGTGAGACAGTCCGCTGCAAAAGGGAGCGGATGTTGAATCGCATTGACTGGACAGGGACGCAGCCGCCGAAAGCCACGGAGAAGGGCATCTGGGGTTGGATGTTCTTCGATTGGGCCGCTCAGCCCTTCTTTACCGTGGTCACCACCTTTATCTTCGGGCCTTATTTCGTTTCTCGGCTGACCGATGACCCGGTTTCGGCGCAGACGACGTGGAGCAACATGGCGACGATCTCCTCGGTGATCATCGCCCTGCTGTCACCCATTCTCGGCTCGATCGCCGACCAGTCGGGCGCGCGCAAACCCTGGATCGGCTTCTTCGCGATCATCAAGATCGCGAGCCTTTTTGGCCTATGGTTCGCCGCCCCCGGTTCGCCGGTGCTTTATCCGGTCATTTTCATGATCCTTGCCTCGATCTCGGCCGAGTTTTCGATCGTCTTCAACGATTCGATGATGCCGCGCTTGGTCGCAAAGCACGAGGTCGGCAAGCTCTCCAACACCGCCTGGGGGCTCGGTTATCTCGGCGGCATGATCGTGCTGATCGCGGTCGTGACGCTGCTAGCGGCGAGCCCCGAGAGCGGTAAGACCATCCTCGGCCTCGACCCGCTTTTCGGCCTCGATCCGAAGACCGGCGAGGATGCCCGCATCACCGGGCCGATCTCGGCCGTCTGGTATCTGATCTTCATCCTGCCGATGTTCCTCTTCACGCCGGATGTCGGCAGGGGTCTTCCCTTCGGCACCGCCGTCCGCGCCGGCCTGCGGGATCTGAAAAACACGCTTGGCGAACTCAGGGAGCGCCGTGGCATCCTGACATTCCTCGTCGCTCGCATGATCTACCAGGACGGCGTCAACGGCCTGCTGATCCTCGGCGGTATCTTCGCGGCCGGCATGTTCGGCTGGGCGACGATCGAGATCGGCATCTACGGCATCATCCTGAATGTCGTCGCCATTTTCGGTTGCCTGATCGCCGGCCGCATCGACAAGGGTGTCGGTTCGAAGGTGACCGTGGTCATCAGCCTCACTATGCTGCTTCTCGCCACCATCGGCATCATCTCGACTGGGCCGGGTTACACGCTGTTCGGGCTGGTGGCGCTGCCGACGGCGGATTCCGGCGGCCTCTTCGGCACTGCGGCGGAGAAGGCCTATATCCTCTACGGCCTGCTGATCGGGCTCGCCTTCGGGCCGGTGCAGGCCTCGTCGCGCTCTTATCTCGCCCGCAGCGTCAGCCTGGAGGAAGCCGGCCGCTACTTCGGCATCTACGCGCTTTCAGGGCGCGCCACGAGTTTCATGGCGACGCTGCTTTTCTCACTGGTGACCTATCTGAGCGGATCACCCCGGCTTGGCATGGCAACGCTGATTCTGTTCCTCGCCGGCGGGCTGGTGCTGCTCATCCGCACACCCTATCCGGCCGATCGGGCATGACAACCGGCCCCGTCGGGCCGGGCGCCCGCACTCAATGACGGAAATGGCGCATGCCGGTGAAGACCATGGCAACGCCGTGTTCGTTGGCGGCATCGATGACTTCCTGGTCGCGCATCGAGCCGCCCGGCTGGATGACCGCCGTCGCCCCTGCGGCAATCATCGACAGAAGGCCGTCGGCGAAAGGCAGGAAAGCTTCGGAGGCGACTGCCGAGCCATGCGTCATCGGCGTGGGAAGGCCGAGCGTCTTGGCCGCCTCTTCGGCCTTCAGCGCCGCGATACGGGCGGAATCGACGCGGCTCATCTGGCCGGCGCCGATACCGGCCGTCTGGCCGTCCTTGGCGTAGACGACGGCATTCGATTTCACATGTTTGCCGACCTTGAAGGCGAACTTCATGTCCTCAAGCTCCTGCGCGGTCGGCGCCCGTTTGGTGACGACCTTGAGTTCCAGATCCTCGACCATGCCGTTGTCGCGGCTCTGGACCAGCAGGCCGCCGGAAACCGTCTTCGCCGTCAGGCCCGCAGCACGCGGATCGGGCAGGCCGCCGGCTGACAGCAGCCGCAGGTTCGGCTTGCGGGCGACGATCGCCTTCGCTTCCTCGGTAACATCAGGCGCGATGATGACTTCGGTGAAGAGCTTGACGATCTCCTCGGCGGTTTCGGCATCCAGTATCCGGTTGAGCGCGATGATGCCGCCGAAGGCGGAAACGCTGTCGCAGGCAAGCGCCCGCCGATAGGCCTCGACCAGGCTCGATCCGGTGGCGACGCCGCAGGGATTGGCATGTTTGATGATGGCGCAGGCCGGCGCCTTCTCCGGCAGGAATTCGGCGACCAGTTCGTAGGCGGCATCGGTATCGTTGATGTTGTTGTAGGAGAGCTGCTTGCCCTGCAGAAGGGCAGCCGTCGAAACCCCCGGGCGCCTTTCACCGGTAACATAGAAGGCCGCCTTCTGGTGCGGGTTTTCGCCGTAGCGCATCTCTTCCTTCAGCGCCCCGCCGATAACCCGGTGGCGCGGCGTATCGATCGACAGCGCCTCTGCAAACCAGTTGGAAATCATCGCGTCATAGGCGGCGGTGCGGGCATAGGCCTTGGCGGCCATGCGCTGGCGGAAGGCATAGGCGGTCTTGCCGTCATCCGCAGAAAACTGCTCCGAGAACTCGGCGTAGTCATTGGGATCGGTCAGGATCGTCACATAGGCATGGTTCTTGGCCGATGCACGGATCATCGCCGGGCCGCCGATATCGATATTCTCGACGGTCGTCGGGTAGTCGCCGCCGGCCGCGCGCACCTCTTCGAAGGGGTAGAGGTTGATAACGGCAAGGTCGATGGCCTCGATGCCATGCGTTTTCATCGCTTCCTGATGGTCGCTATCGTCGCGGATTGCCAGCAGGCCACCATGCACCGTCGGATGCAGCGTCTTGACGCGCCCGTCCATGATCTCGGGAAAGCCGGTGATTTCGGAGATATCGGTAACGGCAAGGCCGGCAGCGGCGATCGCCTTGTATGTGCCGCCGGTGGACAGTAGCCGCACACCTTTCTGAGACAAAGCTTGGGCGAGTTCGACAATCCCGGTCTTGTCGAAGACGGAGAGAAGCGCGGTCTTGATTTCGACCTTGTCGGGGGCGGGGATCTTCTTGGAAATGACGGCCATGAAACCAACTCCGTTCGGGCTTCGGGAGACATCCGCGAGGGACGTTCGCATTCTGAGGCCGCGTTAGCACAGCTTCGCCGCCGCGCAAACAGGTGCTATCCCTTGCGGGACAAAAACCAGCGGATTTCCGTCTTCTCGGCAAGGTCGAAGTCGATCTCGATCTGGTCCGAGCCGCAAATGCCGGAGCTGTCGGCAAAGAAGATGTCCTCGGCGATCAGCACCTCATTGCCGGGTGCCGAGAACAGCCAGCTCTCGCCGTCCGGCGCCGTCAGCAGCACGGACTCGCTATCGCTCTGATGCAGGACGATCGAGGGATGGATATGAAAACGGGCGACAGCCTTCAGCGGCTCGTCATGCTCATAGCCCTCTCGAACGACGAGCCGGTCGCGACCGGTCACGATCGAGCCTGCCGCATTGAGTGTCAGTTCCCGCTCATGCAGCACCCCGAACGCCCTGACATAACCGTCATGGCTGAGCTTGATGCCGTCGCGTCCATCCTCGGTTTCGGCACGTTCGACGGTGACGGTCTTAACCGGTTCGGTAATCGCGTGATTGAGGAAGGGCGAGGGCGAAAAACGGCTGGACGAGGTGTCGTTGAGAATGACGGTCGAATGCGCCGCCGTCGTGCGCGCCATCTGGACATAGCGGTGTCCCGCAAATTTCGGCGAGCCGGAATTGACGATGAAGCGGTGGCGGCCGGACGACATTTCGAAGGACAGGCTGCCGGCATGCACGGTCCGCAGCGCGCCGCCCGAAGGCGGCGTGCCGGCATCAGCAATGATGATTGTTTTTCCGCCGGAAAGCCGCTGATAGCGCGACTGTGGCAAAGCCTTGAACGGCTGGCCGGCGGTCTCGTCATAGCGCAGCACCGAGATCAACTCGTTTGCCAGCGTCGAGGTGGCCCCGTTGAACAGCGCCAGATCCCCGTCCTGATGGCGAAAGAACCGCAATGCCGGATAGATGCGGTCGATGCCGGAGATCAACTTTTGCGGCAGGTCATGGCCGAGATTGACATAGGTTTGCCTGAGCGGCAGCAGATCGAGCAGCAGTTCCAGCCCGACGCGCGGATTGCGCGAGATATGGCCGCCATCCGGCAGAATCTGGCTATCGAATTCGCGGTCGAGCGCCTGCGCCGCCCTTCTGAGGGTGGATGCGCGAGCTGGCATGGCGACGGAGGCCATGGCGAGCGCGATTCGCAGCCGAAATAGCTCTAGGCCGCCCAGCGTATAGGGTGCCATGCGGTGCAGGAACCTTACCTGGAACGCCAGCGACTTCATGAAGCGGCGATAGAAGCCGCGGTCGGCATTCTGCAGCACCACCGGCGAATGCGACAGCCAGGCGATGACGCGCTGGGCGGTGACGTCGACCTCCCAGGCAATGCCCTCCATGCGGCCGGCATGAATGGAAAGCCAGCTGTCGACGATCGCCCGGGCGGCGGTCGAACTGCGCTCTGACTTGTTTGCCCGCATGTGCCGCAGCCAGCCGAAGCTGTGAAGGCGGATCGCGAAGGGGCGCGAGGGCAGAGTGAAAGTGAAGGGTGACTTTCCACCCGTTTCCAGCATCCGCCCGGCCATTAGAAACCGTCCGTTGAGGATCTCGTCGGCCACATGCGAATCGATGCTGCGCAGATCGGTCGGGGCGACGATCAGACGCTCGGGCACCTTGATCGAATGGCGGAAGAGTTTTAGGCGCAGCAACGCGACGCGGCGCAAGGCGCGCCGCCAAGCCTCCCGAACATACATGCTCGCAAAACGCCGACCGGACTGCATATTCTATTGTCTATTGACCCTCGTGGTTAAGAATAGGTGAAAAGCGGCCGATTTCATCGCCCACAATGAATTAATTCGTAACAATGTTCGAATATACGCACATTAACGTCTTTCATCCGACGCCATGCGCGGATGGGACACGTCTTCCATAGGGAAATTTGCCGCGACGCGCGTGGGCTTGCAATCAGGTCATCCGCCGCAGCACGGCGGCGTAGAAACCGTCGAGGCCCGAGGCGATGCCATCCGGCATTTTCAGCATGGTGGGAAGCGTGCGGAATTCGCCGAGCGGCGTGATCGCCGCTTCGAGGCCGGGCCAACCACCGGCATCGATCCGAACGCGCTCGATCCCACGCGTATCGGCAAGGACACGGGCGACCACCTCTTCGCCTTCGGCGGGATCGAGCGAGCAATTCGAAAAAACCAGCGTTCCATCAGGCGTCAGCAATGTCAGCGCGTGCCGCAACAACCGTTCCTGCAGTGCCGCCAGCCTGGCGATATCCTCAGCTCCCTTGGTCCACAGCACGTCGGGGTGCCGGCGTGTCGTGCCGGTGGACGAGCAGGGGGCATCGAGCAGGATCGCGTCGAAACGCTCCGCCGGCTCGAATGTCGTCAGATCCGCCACGATGGTTTCAGCCTGAAGGCCAAGCCGGTCGAGATTCGACCGCAGCCGTCTGAGCCGGCTTTCCGACTGGTCGAGGGCGGTGACCGTTCCGCCGGCAAGGATGAGCTGCGCCGTCTTGCCGCCGGGCGCGGCGCAGAGATCGGCGGTGCGTTTGCCCGAGAGATCGCCGAAAAGCTTGGCCGGGATGCTTGCTGCCGCATCCTGCACCCACCACGCGCCCTCGTCGAAGCCTTCGAGCGAAGGGATGCCGCCATCGAAGGCGGCAAGCCGCACGCCGCCGGTTGGCAGGGCAACGCCGTTCAGCCGCTTTGCCCAGCCTTCGGGGTCGGACTTGACGGTCAGATCGATCGCCGCCGGCTCGAGCTGGGATTCCGAAATCGCCAGCGCCGTGTCCCGGCCATAGGCCTTTTCCAGCCTGGCGATGAACCAGGTCGGCATCGGCGAGACCTTGCCGATCTCTTCTAGCACCTCAGCCTTCTCGCGGCCGAGCCGGCGAAGAATGGCATTGACCAGTTTGGCGAAACGCCGGTTGCGCGGATCCTGATTGGCCTGCTCGACGGCAAGATCGACGGCCGAATGATCCGGTACGTCGAGATAGAGGATCTGCGCCGCCCCGATGGCGAGCACATGGTGCAGTGCCCGCGCGCCTTCCGGGAGCGGGGATTCCAGCAGTGCTGCAATCGCGGCATCGATGCGCGGCAGATGGCGCAGTGTCGTATTCAGAATGGCGCGGACCAGCGCCCGATCGTTTTCGCCGAGCGCCTTGTAGGCCGGATTGCCGTGTTCATGGTCGAGAGCACCGTCGAGCGGCAGTTTGCGGTCGACGACGGCGGCGAGAATTTTTGCCGCCGCAGCCCGGGCCTGCAGGCCCGGTTTTGCCGGCGTGGATCGCTCGGCGGCGGTCTTATGCTTGCGGAATGGTTTCTTAGTGCCGTCTGAATTCAAGACCATGGACCTTTTGGCGGTTGTGAACCACCGCGACCAAGACCCGTATCCGGAACAGAGCGCGATTTGCGCGACGGATTAGCAGCCCGAACCGGCGGCGTCGAGACGTTCATGCCGCCCTGCGCCATGTCGTGGAGCGCAGCGATACGGTTTTCCGTGTTCGGATGCGTCGAAAACAGATTGTCCATGCGCTCGCCGGAGAGCGGATTGATAATGAACATATGCGCCGTCGCCGGGTTGCGCTCGGCATCCTCGTTCGGCACGTGCGCAGCGCCGCGGGCGATCTTGCCGAGTGCCGAAGCCAGCCAGAGCGGATTGCCGCAGATTTCGGCGCCGCGGCGGTCGGCCGAATATTCGCGTGTGCGGCTGATCGCCATCTGCACCAGCATGGCGGCAAGCGGCGCCACGATCATCGCGACGAGAACGCCGACGAAACCGAGGGGATGGTTGTTGTTTTCGCGAGTGCCGCCGAAGAAGAAGGCGAAGTTGCCGAGCATCGAGATCGCGCCGGCAAGCGTGGCCGTGATCGTCATCGTCAGCGTGTCGCGGTTCTGGATGTGAGCGAGCTCATGCGCCATCACGCCGGCGACTTCCTCTGGAGATAATGCCTGGAGCAAGCCCGTCGACGCGGCGACGGCTGCATTTTCAGGGTTACGGCCGGTGGCAAACGCATTCGGCTGCGGGCTGTCGTAGAGGTAGACCTTCGGCATCGGCAGGCCGGCATTGCGGGCGAGATCGCGTATGATCGCAAAGAATTCCGGCGCGTTGCGCTCGTCGACTTGCTGGGCGCGATAAGCCGAAAGCACCATGCGGTCGGAGTTCCAATAGGAGAAGAAATTCATGCCGGCGGCGATGACGAAGGCGATCATCATGCCGGACCGACCGCCGATCAGAAAACCGACAAACATGAAAAGCGCCGTCATGAAGGCAAGCAACATGGCAGTGCGAACAAGGTTCATTGCGAATCTCCATCTCCGATTTCGCCGTCACAAGCTTTCAATCGCGGCATCGGCGCATTATGATTTGGTTATTCACCAGCCATTTTCAATATTTCCGGCAGGAGAAGCCCATGCAGGAAGCCGACAACGACAATAGCGAACTGCCGACGGCGGAAGGATCGGAGCCGCCGCGCAAGGTGCTGTCCCCGGCTGCCAGGCGCGCCCTTGCCGAAGCCGAGGAGCGGCGCAGGAACCAGAAGCCGCTTGAGCTGCCGCCAGAAACCGGCGGCCGCGGCGGCGCCGAGCCGGCCCGCTTCGGCGATTACGAGATCAACGGCCGGGCAATCGATTTTTGAACGGATCGAAAAAACTGGCCGCCAGCCTTCATCCAGTAGGACGAAATCCGCAAGCTACAATGTGCGACAGGGGAGACGCTCCGCGAACAAAACCGGGGCGGCTTCATCTATCAGGCGGTCGCCTTGTTTTGCCGGTCGAAGAAAACGGAAAAGTTCCAACGATTTCAGAGTTGGGATAAACCTCCTCCAGCTGCCATCCACGCAGAAGATCAATCAAGGCTATTCGGGACCACAAGCACGTCGCTTTGGATCTCGTTAACAATACGAGATGCTACGCTGCCCAAAAGAAGATTGGCGACGCCGGCGCGGCCATGGGTCCCGGTAATGACGAGGTCTACGTCACCCTCATCCACCAGCAGGCGGAGAGCATGTACCACGTCGCCACATCTGACGCTGACATCGAACCTGTTCTGCAAAGCCTCACCAGCGGCTTCCGTGACGAACCTGGTGCATTCGTCGAGCGCGGACTGTTCGAAATGGCGTGCATAACTCGCCTTGTCCTCCGCCCACATTCGGTACGGCGGATCGAACGCGTGGAATAGTCCGAGTTGGGCATGGGGGAACCAGCGCAGCGCAACCTGCATTGCGGGCCTGGACGAGGCGCTCAGGTCAGTGGCCAGGAGCGTTCGTGCGCCGCCGTCCATGACCTTCTTCTTTACCACAAGCACTGGAACAGCAGACGACCGCGTCAAAGCAGTGAGGGTGCTTCCAAACGGCAGATCACTCAATAGCATGCTTGTGGTAAGACCGGTAACGATCAGGTCGGCCCGCTCTCTCGCCGCCACTGTCTGGACGACTGTTGCTGGTGTTCCGATATCGACTTGAACGGACGAGCGAAGATTCATCGTTGCCAGCTCCTCGCGCAGCCGCCGTGCGTTTCGGCGCGCAGCAGCCTGGGAGGCGAGGCGGGCCAAGGGCTCGGCACTCAAGCTGCCATCGTCGATCGCATGAACGGCCGTGAGACTGGCATTCCATTCCATGGCAAGTTGTACTGCGCGATCTTGCGCGCGATCACACCGCGCAGTGAAGTCAGTTGCAAGCACGATATGACTCGGAAGTCTGTGAACGATGCGCTCGCTCGCCACTACCGGTGAAGAATTCAGCATCTTTCGCTCCTATCATCTGGGGCGCGGCGGCCTATCCATGCAGAGCCGACGCGTCAGCGGCAGGTGTGCCGAGGTCCGAACGTCGGCGATGACCGTTCTCTACGTCGTGCAGGAACGCCTAGCGTCCCGGACGAACGGACGCCTTCGCTTCCGCCCGATCTTCGTTCACTGCCAACACCGTGAGCTTGTGCTGGCTGTTGTCTCGCGCGGTCCAGCCCATTGTTTGACCCGTGGACAGGCCGAGAAGGGCAGTGCCGATGGGGGTCAGGATGGATATTTTTCCCTCGGAAATGTCGGCATCTTCCGGGAATACGAGCGTGACTATGCGTTGAGCCCCGGCGTCAGTTTTATATTCGACTGCCGATCCCATCCGAACGACCTTCTCAGGCACTGAGCTGTCCGAAGCCACGCGTGCGCGTTCGAGCTCAAGCAGAAGGGCATCGGAAATCTCGGGAAGGCGGTCTGCCGCGGCAAGCGCAAGTTTGTTCAATCGCCGATAATCCGTGTCGCCGATTACGATTGGGGGCTTTCGTGGGGTCTGGCTGTGAGTTTTCATTTTTCGGTCTCCTAGTTCAACTTACCGCCACCCTTCGAGCGGCCATGGCCCGCGGTCTCTGGTTTTTTGCCCACGCCTCGCTCTGCAGGATCGCCATCACCTCATCGGCGGATCGGGCCAGCCGAAGCTCCTCTCGGAAGAGCGGCGCCCGCACGAAACGAAACAGTTGCGAAAGCGCGGGCAGGAATGTGTGAGCCTGCGAGCGCGGCCAAAGGATCGTGAAGACCAGATCGACGGGGTTGAGGTCGGAACTTTTGAAATCTATCGGAGGCGCCAATCGCGTAAACCAAGTCACCGGCGACGAAATCGGGTGCAGTAAGGCGTGTGGGACGGCAATACCATGGCCGATGCCGGTCGAGCCGTGTCTCTCACGCCGCCAAATGCTGCGAAGAACCATCCGATGATCGAGCGCGGTTCTCCGTGCAATTCTTGTAGCGATCTTGGCGAGCGCCGAGTGCTTCCCCTTTGTCGCGAGGTCAAGGGTAATATTTTCTGGCGGCAGGTTTCTGAAGGTCATCATGGTCGCCTCTGAGCCGATTACGCGCGACTACGATCGCAGTGCATTTCGGCACTCCGTCTGCGTCTCGCATTTTAGTTGAGAGAATGGCTGCCCGGACGCGACGCCAGGAGAGTTCGCGTCCGGGTTAGAGGCCTGCTTTGAGGCGTTGAGGCTCCCGCCATGTCACCGTTATATTCATGATAACTGAAACATGGGGACTGAATTCTTGAAATCAAGCACATGCCCGCCCGCAGAAGCGCCTTGACTTGGCCACAAGGGCGTCATCCTGACGGATCATTGGGCGGATCTGCGGCTGCTTCTCTTCGCTATAACAGCCGCAGAGATGGGAGATGCCGTTGGATTTGGGTGCCCGGGGGGAACGATATCAAATCCAATGGCTATTTTCAGTTCCGATGCTTGGTCCGTGTCACGCGCCGCTACCTGCCTTATTTTGCCGGTTGCCGATCAGGTCGTCGACAACAGCCGGATCGGCGAGCGTGGAGGTATCCCCAAGCGCACCGAAATCGTCTTCGGCGATCTTGCGCAGGATGCGGCGCATGATCTTGCCGGAACGGGTCTTCGGCAGGCCGGGCGCGAACTGGATCTTGTCGGGTGCGGCGATCGGGCCGATTTCGGCACGCACATGTTTCACCAGTTCCTGGCGAAGCGTGTCCGTCCCTTCGTGACCGGCCATCAGCGTCACGTAACAATAAATGCCCTGGCCCTTGATCGGGTGCGGATAACCGACAACCGCGGCTTCCGAAACCAGATGGTGCGAGACAAGTGCGGATTCCACCTCCGCGGTGCCCAGCCGGTGGCCGGAGACGTTGAGCACATCGTCGACGCGTCCGGTGATCCAGTAATAGCCGTCCGCATCGCGCCGGCAGCCGTCACCGGTGAAATATTTCCCCTTGTAGGTGGAGAAATAGGTCTGGATGAAGCGCTGATGATCGCCGTAGACGGTGCGCATCTGGCCGGGCCAGCTGTCGGTGATGCAGAGATTGCCGTCGGCCGCCCCTTCCAGCACCTTGCCCTCATTGTCGACCAGCTGCGGTTTGATGCCGAAGAACGGCACCGTCGCCGAACCGGGTTTCAGATCGATGGCGCCGGGCAGCGGCGTGATCATGTGGCCGCCGGTTTCCGTCTGCCACCAGGTATCGATAACCGGGCAGCGTTTGTCGCCGACGACATTGTAATACCATTCCCAGGCTTCCGGGTTGATCGGCTCGCCGACGGTGCCGAGCAGGCGCAGCGACGAGCGCGAGGAGCGGGTGACGAAGTCGTCGCCGGCCCCCATCAGCGAGCGGATCGCCGTCGGCGCGGTATAGAAGATATTGACCTTGTGCTTGTCGATGACTTCCCAGAAGCGGCCCTGATCGGGGAAATTCGGCACGCCCTCGAACATCAGCGTCGTCGCGCAGTTGGCGAGCGGCCCATAGACGATATAGGAATGGCCGGTGACCCAGCCGACATCGGCGGTGCACCAATAGACGTCGCCGTGATGGTAGTCGAAGACATATTCATGTGTCATCGCCGCATAGACGAGGTAACCGCCGGTCGTGTGCAGCACGCCCTTCGGCTTGCCGGTCGAGCCTGACGTATAAAGAATGAAAAGCGGATCTTCCGCCTTCATCTTCACCGGCGGGCATTCCGCCTTCACCGTGGCGATCTCCTGGTGGTGCCAGAGATCGCGGCCGGGCGCCCAGCCGGTCTTGCCGCCGGTGCGGCGCACCACCAGCACCTTATTCACCATCACGTGCTGGCGTGCGGCAATGTCGATTGCGGTATCGGTATTGTCCTTCAAAGGCACCGGCTTGCCGCCACGCAGACCTTCGTCGCAGGTAATGACGAAGGTGGATTCACAGTCGACAATACGCCCCGCCAAAGCTTCGGGCGAAAACCCGCCGAAGACGATCGAATGCACCGCGCCGATGCGGGCGCAGGCGAGCATCGCGTAAGCGGCCTCCGGGATCATCGGCATATAGATGGTGACGCGATCGCCCTTCTTGACGCCGTGCTTCTTCAACACGTTCGCCATCCGGCAGACATGCTCATAGAGCTCGTTATAGGTGACCTTCTTGTCGATATAGGGGTTGTCGCCTTCCCAAATGATCGCCACCTGGTCGCCGTTGGTCTTGAGATGGCGGTCGATGCAATTATAGGAGACGTTGGTCTCACCGTCCTCGAACCACTTGATCGAGACTTTGCCGGTGAAGGAGGTGTTCTTGACCTTGCTATAAGGCTTGAACCAGTCGATCCGCTTGCCGTGTTTGCCCCAGAACTTGTCCGGGTTCTCGACGCTCTCCTCGTACCATTTCAGGTACTTATCCTTATCGATCAGAGCGCGCGCCTTTACCGGCTTCGTGACCGGATAGATCTTCTCCGACATGGAACTCCTCCTCATGAGACATGCAACGGCCACCGGCAAAGCGGGCCCAGATTTCAAATCAGGGCAATTCATAGCAGTTCGCATCGTGGCGGCAATTAGACAAAGGTCATTTCATTTCGGAAGAATTGCAATTCTGCGACAGTGCGGTTATATAGCGCCATATTTCCCGGACATTGTGGTGACAATCCACGGACCGCGACCGGCGCGGACGATAGAAGGACTATATCCATGGCTCAAACACTGCTCATGCCGAAGGCGACCGCCATCTGGCTTGTCGACAACACGGCACTGTCTTTCGATCAGATCGCGCAGTTCTGCAAACTGCACCCGCTCGAGGTCAAGGCGATCGCCGATGGCGAAGCCGCGCAGGGCATCAAGGGTCTCGACCCAATCTCGACCGGACAGCTGTCGCGCGACGAGATCGCCCGCGCCGAAGCCAATCCGAACCACAAGCTGAAACTTTCCGAGCCGAAGGTGCGGGTGCCGGAATCCAAGCGCCGCGGCCCGCGTTATACGCCGGTTTCCAAGCGTCAGGACCGCCCGAACGCCATTCTCTGGCTCGTTCGCAACCATCCGGAGTTGAAGGACGCGCAGATTTCCCGCCTCGTCGGCACGACGAAATCGACCATCGAGCAGATCCGCGAGCGCACCCACTGGAACTCCGCCAACCTGGCCCCGATGGATCCGGTAACGCTCGGCCTCTGCAGCCAGATCGATCTCGACATGGAAGTAGAAAAGGCTTCCAAGGGCCGTCCGCTGCCGACCGCCGCCGAGCTAGGCGCGACGCTGCAATCGGCCCAGGAAACCGAGCGCCTTACCCCGAGCTATGAGCGCGAGGAGGAAAAGGAAAAGGAGATCGACGCCGACGCCGTCTTCCGCAAGCTGAGCTCGCTGCGCTCGGCGCCGAAGGATGAAGACGACGACGATCATTACTGAGAGATCGACGATCTCATGAAAACCCCGCCGGTATGAGCTAACCGGCGGGGTTTTTTGTTGCGGATTGCCTGTTTCCAATTAGCTGCGGAACAGGGTGAGGATGTTCTGCGCCGAGCTGTTGGCGATCGACAGCGCCTGGACGGCGAGCTGCTGCTGTGTCTGCAATGCCGAGAGCTTGCTCGATTCCTCTTCCATGTCTGCATCGACCAGGCGGCCGACGCCGGAGTCGATCGAATCGTGAAGGCCGCTGACGAAATTTTCCTGCAGCTGAATACGGGTCGAGATCGAGCCGAGGGCCGAGCCGGCGGCGGTCATGGCGCCGAGCACCAGTTCGACACCGGTCAAGGCTCCATCGAGCTGGCCCTGGGTGAAACCGGTAATGTCGAGATCGTAAATCGACGCCATGACGATGACGGTGCCGCCATAGGTTCCGTTGAAGGCCGTGCCGAGAATGCCGCTGGTCGTCTCGATCGCCCCGGTGCTCGTCATGCCGAACAGCACGTTTCCAAGCGTGCCGGAATCGAGCACGTAATCCGTCATCTTGACTGAGACGGCATTGCTGCCATCGCGGACGAAGGACGAAACGACGCTCTTCGTGCCTGAGGCGCCGGCAACCCAGTTTTCGCCGGAGAAGGATGCCGATTGGGCGATGCTGAGAAGCTGATCCTGCAGCTGATCGAGTTCCTGCTGAATCTTCGTCTTGTCGACGCCTTTTTCCGTGGCGGCGACGATCTTGGCCTTGATGTCGCTGACGATGTCGAGCGCGCTGTCCATAGCCGAATAGGCGGTGTCGACCTTGGCCGCGCCGAGGCCGAGCGCATCGGAGACGGCGGAGAGTGCCTTGTTGTCCGAACGCATCGTCGTCGCGATCGACCAGTAAGCGGCATTGTCGGCAGCTTTTTCGACGCGATAACCCGAGGAAACGCGACCCTGAGTGTCCTTCAGGCTGTCGTTTACGCCGCGCAAAGTCTGCAGCGCTGCCATGGCAGCGTTGTTGGTAAGGATGCTTGTCATGATCCGTTCCACAATCTTGGAGAAAGGGCATTCCGGACTAAGCCGGTAACGGCGACCGCGTCATGCAAAGCCTGCTATGCAAGCCATTGCCGTTAACAAACCCTTGCGCAACATGGTTAACAATTTCTCAATTAGGCCTAGCGAAAGTTTAATTTCACATTGGCAGAGAGCCGAAACCGCGCTTGCGCAGCGCCTCCGCGATCTCTTCCAAAATCACCGGATCGTCAATGGTTGCAGGCATTTTCCAGGGTATACCGTCGGCGATTTTCTGCATCGTGCCACGCAGAATTTTACCGGAGCGTGTTTTCGGCAATCGGTTAACGGTGATGGCCGTTTTGAAGGCGGCAACGGGGCCGATCGATTCGCGAATCATCGCCACGACCTCTGATTCGATTGCCGTCGTCTCGCGTGAAACATTCCGCTTCAACACCAGGAAACCGCATGGCGCCTGACCCTTCACTGCATCGATCACACCGATGACCGCGCATTCGGCGACATCGGGGTGACGGGCGCAGACCTCCTCCATCGCCCCGGTCGAGAGCCGATGACCGGCGCAATTGATGATGTCGTCGGTGCGCGACATGATGAAGAGATAACCGTCCTCGTCGACATAGCCGGCGTCGGCCGTTTTGTAGTAACCGGAAAACTCGTCGAGATAGGCCGACCGGAAACGGTCGTCCGCGTTCCAGAGGGTCGGCAGGCAGCCGGGCGGCAAGGGAAGCTTGATGACGATATTGCCGAGCGTGCCCGCCTCGATCGGATGGCCGGCATCGTCGAGCACGGCGATGTCGTAGCCGGGCATCGGCAGCGCCGGCGAACCGTGCTTGACGGGAAGGGCGCCGAGGCCGAGCGGATTGGCGGCGATCGGCCAGCCGGTCTCCGTCTGCCACCAGTGATCGATGACGGGCACGCCGAGCATGCGCTCCGCCCATTTCAACGTCTCCGGGTCCGCCCTCTCGCCGGCAAGAAGCAGCGCCCGGAAATCCGGCATCGGATATTTGCGCATTAGTTCACCGTCGCCATCCTCCCGCCGGATGGCGCGGAATGCCGTCGGCGCCGTGAACAGCACCCGCACGTGGTGTTCCGAAACAACGCGCCAGAAGGCGCCGGCATCCGGCGTGCCGACCGGTTTTCCCTCGAAGATCACCGTGGTGACGCCTGAGATCAGCGGCGCATAGACGATATAGGAATGTCCGACGACCCAGCCGATATCCGAAGCCGTCCAAAAAACCTCGCCCGGCTCCAAGCCGTAAATATTTCGCATCGACCAGTTAAGTGCGACCAAATGGCCGCCATTGTCGCGCACGACGCCCTTCGGCTGGCCTGTGGTGCCGGAGGTATAGAGGATATAGAGCGGATCGGTCGCCTTGACCGAGACGCAGGCGATTTCGGCGCCGCGATGCTCAGTCACCGCCGCCTCGAAATCCTGGTCGCGGCCGCTGACGAGATCGGCCCGAAGCTCCGGCCGCTGCAGCACTAGGCAGCGCTCCGGCTTCGAATGCGCGATTTCGATCGCCTGGTCGACCAAAGGCTTATAGGCGACGATGCGGCCGGGCTCGAGCCCGCAGCTCGCGGTGATCACCAGCTTCGCCCTGCAATCGTCGATGCGCGCAGCAAGCTCGCTGGCGGCAAAGCCTCCGAAGACGACGGAATGGACAGCACCGATGCGGGCGCAGGCGAGCATCGAAAACACCGCCTGTGGAACCATCGGCATATAGAGGATCACACGATCGCCTCTGCCGATTCCGAGATCGGCCAGCGTCGCGGCAATGGCTTTCACTTCGCCAAGGACTTCGTCATAGGTGAAACGCTTCTTCTCGCCGGTCATCGCGCTGTCGAAGATGACCGCCGTCTCGCCGCCGCGTCCGGCAATGACGTGCCGGTCCAGACAATTGTGGCAGGTATTGGTTTCCGCCCCCTCGAACCAACGGCCGTAGACGCCGGCATCCGGCGAAAAAACCCGTTCCGGCGGCTTGAACCAGTCGATATCGGCGGCTGCGTTGCGCCAGAAAGCCTCGGGATCGCGTTTCCAGGCCGCGTAGACCTGATGATAGCCGTTCTGCATCTGCTCCTCCCCAGGATATGCAAGCCTCGATATCAATCTAGGCAGCAGTGGGGGGAACGGGAAGCCCGACCAAAGCAGAGTATCAGCGCGCGCCGAAAATCGCCGATCCGACGCGCACGCTGGTGGCGCCGAAGGCGATCGCCGTCTCGTAATCGCCCGACATGCCCATGGACAGTTTTTCGACGCCGCATTTGACCGCGAGCTTCGCCAGCAGGGCGAAATGCGGCCCGGGATTTTCCTCCGCCGGCGGAATGCACATCAGACCCTCGATGGAAAGACCGAGCTCGTCGCGGCAGAGAGTGACGAAGGCAGGCGTGTCGTCAGGCGCGATGCCGGCCTTCTGCGGTTCGAGCCCGGTATTGACCTGGACGTAGAGCCGCGGCGTCTTGCCTTGCCGCTTGATCTCCTCCGCCAGCGCGCGGGCGATCTTTTCCCGATCCACCGTCTCGATGACGTCGAAAAGCGCCACCGCATCCGCCGCCTTATTCGATTGCAGCGGTCCGATCAGATGCAATTCGAGATCCGGCCATTCGGCCTTCAGCGCCGGCCACTTGCCCTGGCTCTCTTGCACGCGATTCTCGCCGAAGACGCGCTGGCCGGCGTCGATGGCCGGACGGATCGCTTCCGCTTCGAAGGTCTTCGACACCGCGACGAGCCGAACGGAACCGGCCGGACGACCCGCCTGGCGTTCTCCGGCAGCAATCCGCGATCCCACGTCATCCAAGCGCTCTTGAAGTTCCATCGTTCTGCCTCGACATTTCAGCATGAGAGTGTTGGCAATCAACTAGCCAGCCATTCTGTGCTTGCCAAGACCCGTTGCCGCGAAATCGGCCGGCCGGGATGAAGATCGGGCGCTTGCAGCGCCCGCGAAACTTGACGCTACGGTGGTTTCATGGTGAAGGTCTCGACCAACCTCCCCTGATTTTCCGGAATTTCGAATACCATGGCCACCGAACGTTATAATCCGCGCGATGCCGAGCCCCGCTGGCAGCAGAAATGGAATGAAGACAAGGTCTTCGAGACCGACAACGCCGATCCGCGCGAAAAATATTACGTTCTCGAAATGTTCCCCTATCCGTCGGGGCGCATCCATATGGGTCATGTCCGCAATTACGCTATGGGCGATGTCGTCGCCCGCTACAAACGCGCCCGCGGTTACAACGTGCTGCATCCGATGGGTTGGGACGCCTTCGGCATGCCGGCGGAAAACGCCGCCATGGAGCGCGGCGTGCACCCCGCCTCCTGGACCTACCAGAACATCGGCTCGATGAAGGCGCAGCTGAAGGCCATGGGGCTTTCGCTAGACTGGAGCCGCGAATTCGCCACCTGCGACGTCGAATATTACCAGCATCAGCAGCATCTGTTCCTGGATTTCCTCGAGAAGGGCCTGGTCTACCGCAAGCAGTCGAAGGTCAACTGGGACCCAGTCGACAATACCGTTCTTGCCAACGAGCAGGTGATCGACGGCCGCGGCTGGCGTTCCGGCGCGCTGGTCGAACAGCGCGAACTGACGCAATGGTTCTTCAAGATCACCGATTTCAGCCAGGATCTGCTGGACGCGCTGGATACGCTTGACCAGTGGCCTGAAAAAGTCCGGTTGATGCAGAAGAACTGGATCGGCCGCTCGGAAGGCCTGACCGTTCGCTGGGAGATCGTGGCGGAAACGGCTCCCGCCGGTGAGACTGAGATCACGGTCTATACTACCCGCCCGGACACGCTGTTTGGCGCCTCCTTCCTGGCGATTGCCGCCGATCATCCGCTGGCAAAGGATGCCGCTGCAAAGAACGCCGAGATCGAGGCCTTCTGCGAGGAGTGCCGCCGCGCCGGCACCTCGCTCGCCGCGCTCGAGACCGCTGAGAAGAAGGGCATGGACACCGGCATCCGCGTCCGCCATCCGCTCGATCCCTCCTGGGAGTTGCCGGTCTATATCGCCAATTTCGTGCTGATGGATTACGGCACCGGCGCGATCTTCGGCTGCCCCTCGGGCGACCAGCGCGACCTTGATTTTGCCCGGAAATATGGCCTGCCGGTCGTGGCCGTCGTTATGCCGAGGGATGGCGATGCAGCGAGTTTTTCCGTCGGCGACACGGCCTATGACGGCCATGGCGTGATGATCAATTCACGCTTCCTCGACGGCAAGACGACGGAAGAAGCCTTCAATATCGTTGCCGACCGGCTGTCGGCCGCTTCGCTCGGCAATTCGCCGCAGGGTGAGCGCAAGGTCAATTTCCGTCTGCGCGATTGGGGCATTTCGAGGCAGCGTTATTGGGGCTGCCCGATCCCGGTCATTCATTGCGATGACTGCGGCGTCGTGCCAGTGCCGAAGAAGGACCTGCCGGTCAAGCTGCCCGACGACGTCACCTTCGACCAGCCGGGCAATCCGCTCGACCGCCATCCGACCTGGCGGCATGTCTCCTGCCCGACCTGTGGCAAGGACGCGCGCCGCGAGACGGATACGATGGACACCTTCGTCGATTCGAGCTGGTACTTCACCCGCTTCACGGCACCTTGGGAGGAGCGGCCGACCGATCCTGAGGCGGCTAACCGTTGGCTGCCAGTCGACCAGTATATTGGCGGCATCGAGCACGCGATCTTGCATTTGCTCTATTCCCGCTTCTTTACCCGTGCCATGCGCGAGACCGGCCATGTCGCCGCTACGGAGCCCTTCAAGGGTCTCTTCACCCAGGGCATGGTGGTTCACGAGACCTATAGCCGCGGTGCCGGCGCCAACCGGGAGTGGGTAGCGCCGGCCGATATCCGCATCGACGAGCTTGACGGCAAACGCCGGGCTTTCTTGCTGACGTCAGGCGAGGAAGTCGCGATCGGCTCGATCGAAAAGATGTCGAAATCGAAGAAGAACGTCGTCGACCCCGACGATATCATCGCCTCCTATGGCGCCGATACCGCCCGTTTCTTCGTTCTCTCCGACTCTCCGCCGGAGCGCGATGTCATCTGGTCCGAGGCCGGCGTTGAAGGCGCTCATCGTTTCACCCAGCGTCTGTGGCGGTTGATTTCCGAAGCCGCAGAGGCGCTCTCCACCGTCGCCCCGGCGCCGGCAACCGAGGGGGAAGCGCTGTCGATCTCGCAGACCGCCCACAGGACGCTGAAGGCCGTCGAGAACGATTACGACAAACTCTGGTTCAACAAAGCCGTCGCCCGGATCTATGAACTGGTCAACGCGCTGGCCGCGCCGATCACCAGAGTTGCGGCAGGCGAGGGGGATGTCCACTTTCGCGCCGCCGTGCGCGATGCCGCCGAGATCCTGATCCAGCTGGTTGCCCCAATGACGCCGCATCTGGCTGAGGAATGCTGGACGGCGCTCGGCAATCAAGGGCTGCTTGCCCGGACCGGCTGGCCGCGCTACGACGAAACGCTCGTCATCGAAAACGATGTGATCCTGCCGGTGCAGATCAACGGCAAGAAACGCGCTGAATTGACAATTTCTCGCGATGCAGATCAGAATGCCGTTACCAACGCCGTGCTGGATCTGGATGCGGTGAAGAACGCGCTGAACGGGCAGGCTCCGAAGAAGATCATCGTGGTTCCCCAAAGGATTGTAAACATTGTCGTCTGATATCGCTTGCAGGCTGGCGCGCAATGCCGGCATCGCCATGATCCTTGCCGCCACGGCTTTTCTCTCTGCCTGCCAGGTCCGGCCCCTTTATTCCGAGAGCTCGGGCGTCGTTGAGAAGCTTTCCTCGGTCGGTTTTTCCGAGGCAGGCAGCCGGGTCGAACAGCAGGTGCGCAATCGCCTTATCTTTCTTGCCTCCCGCGGTGCCGGCGAAGCGGTAAATCCCCAATATCGGGTCGAGATGCACGCCACCTCGAGCGTCGCCAGCACACTGCTGCAGGAATCCGACGATACATCGAAAGCCGGCCGCGTAACTGTCAACGTCGCGTACACGCTGAGCGCCACGGCCGACAGCCATGTCATCAAGGCCGGCAGCCGCTCGACCACAGCGCTGGTGGATTTCCCCGAACAGGAGTTCGCCAAGCAAAGGGCAATCCGCGATGCGGAAAACCGCGCGGCCGATCAGGTGGCGGAATTCGTCGGGGCCGATATCGCCGCTGCGCTCAGCCGCTGAGGGCGGAGATGTGGCGGAGATAAAATCCCACGAATTCGAAACCTTTCTGCAGAAATCCGCAAGGAATTATCGGATCTTCGTTATTTATGGGCCCGACCGCGGTCTGGTGTCAGAACGTGCTGGTCAGCTTGCCAGCAAGACCGGTGTTGCGCTTGATGATCCCTTCTCGCTGACCAAACTCGATATTGGCGACCTGCAGAAGGATCCCGGACGTCTGGTCGACGAAGCTCAGTCGATCGGACTGTTCGGTGGTGAGAAGCTGATCTGGATCCGCGGCGCCGCCAATGAAAAATATCTTGTCGATCCCTTGGCACAGCTGGCCGAAAAGCCGCTCGAAGCCGCCCACCTGATCGTCGAAGCCGGCGACCTGAAAAAAGGCTCGCTGCTGCGCAAGACAGCCGAGGCCGCGCGATCGATCATGACGATCCCGTCTTATGCCGATGACAGCCGCGCCCTGAATGCTCTGATCGATACCGAACTGAGCGCCGAAAAGCTCGGCATCACGCCGGCCGCTCGGCAGGCGCTGATCGCCTTGATCGGCGGCGACCGCATCGCTTCACGCAACGAAGTGCGTAAGCTTGCCCTCTATTGCCGCGGTTTGCAGACGGTCGAAGAACATCACGTTACCGAAATAATTGGTGACGCCAGTGCGATCTCCGTTGACGATGCCGTCGACGCCATTTTAAGCGGCGACCTTAACGGCTTTCTGCACGCTATGCAGAAGATTAGCAGCTCCAAAACCGCAATCTTTCTCGTCCTGCAGGCATGCCTGAAACAGTTTCAGCTCCTGGATACCATGCGTGCCGAAATGGAGGAAAAACGCCTGCAGGCGCCTCAGATCATGCAGACGATGGGTCGTCATCTACATTTCCGCCGCAAGCCGATTATCGAACAAGCGCTGCGCCAATGGACGGCCGAGGCGATCGCCCGTGAATCCAATCGGCTGCAAGCCGCAATTCTGCAAAGCCGACGGCGTCAAGTGCTGGAGGACAGCGTTGCCATGCAAACGCTTCTCTCCACGACCCTTCAATCCGGCCGAAAATCCGCCTGATTAAAACTCTGCTTATGCAATGTCACTATCCGGATAGCGCTTCAGACTGCCCGCGCGCCATGCATCAGCGTCTCTCAAGCAAACGGCAGATCTCTTCGAGCTGCTCTAGCGACTTGTAGGAAATTTTGATCTGGCCGCCGCTCGTCTTGTGATTGATCGCAACATCGAGGCCGAGTGCGTCGGAAAGCGTCCGCTCCAAGGCGAGCGTGTCTGAATCCTTCTGGTCCCGCCGCGAGGCGGCCAGCTGCGGCTCGGATTGAGCTTTGATATTGTTTTGCGCCAGCTTTTCCGCATCGCGCACCGACATACCTTTGGCAACGATGGTGCGCGCAAGGCTTGCCGGGTCGGGGGTCGAAACAAGTGCGCGGGCGTGACCAGCCGACAGGCTGCCGGCAGCCAGCAGATCGCGCACCGGATCGGGCAGCTTCAACAGGCGCAAGGAGTTCGCCACATGGCTGCGGCTTTTACCGATAATCTCCCCGAGGTCGTTCTGGGTGTAGCCGTATTCGGCAATCAGCTGCTCATAACCCAAAGCTTCTTCAAGTGCATTGAGATCCGCTCGTTGGACGTTTTCGACAATGGCGATCTCCAATGCCGTCTTGTCATCGACGTCACGGATAATGACCGGAATTTCAATCAGCCCGGCCAGTTGGGCGGCGCGCCAACGGCGTTCGCCGGCAATGATTTCGTATCGATCCCGCTCCATCGTTCGCACGACGATCGGCTGCACGATACCATGCTGACGAATGGAACTGGCAAGATCATGCAGCTCAGCGTCATCGAAAAAACGGCGGGGATTGCGGGGGTTACGGCTGACGAATTCGATCGGGATCATTCTGTCGGCACTGATCGTCCGCTCGGCTTCCACCGGAACAGGCTGATCCATCTCACCAATCAGCGCCGCAAGGCCACGGCCCAATCGCCTTTTCGATACATCGTCATTCATGATCCAAACTCACCCCTGCAATGATAGTTACGCGGCCAGTCTCTGGCGCTCGCGTTGGATGACCTCCGAGGCAAGCTGCAGATAGGCCTGGCTGCCCGCGCATTTCAAATCATAGAGAATGGCCGGTTTGCCGTAGGAGGGCGCCTCGGAGACCCGCACATTTCGCGGAATTAACGTGTGGTAAACCTTTTCGCCAAGATGCGTACGCACATCATTGACCACTTGTTGGGCAAGATTGTTGCGCGCATCGAACATCGTCAAAACGATTCCCTGAATATCCAGGCGCGGGTTGACCGTCCGGCGAACCTGGCTCACGGTCTCGAGCAATTGGCTGAGTCCCTCCAGCGCGAAGAATTCGCACTGCAGCGGTACCAGCACCGAATGCGCTGCCGCCATTGCGTTCATTGTCAGCAGGTTGAAAGAGGGCGGGCAATCCAGAAGAATATAGGAAAATGCCATGGCTTCAGGTGAAGACAGGGCTTTGCGCAATTTGAACACCCGATCGCTCTGCTGCGAGATCTCCATCTCAACGCCGAGCAGATCCATCGTCGAAGGGACGATAAACAGATTGGGCACCGCCGTTTCGAGCGTCACCTCTGTAATTCCGCGCTCACCGACCATCAGGTCATAAGAGGAGAGCTTGCGATCACGACGGTCGATACCGAGGCCGGTGCTGGCATTGCCTTGCGGATCAAGATCGACGATCAGGACACGCTCGCCAATAGCAGCAAGGGCCGTTGCCAGATTGATTGCTGTGGTCGTTTTGCCAACGCCACCCTTCTGATTTGCGATGGTGATAATCCGATGTCGTTCGCCAGCCATTGCCGCAATATCCGATCTGTTAAACCAAGCGCCGGAGATTCGATACTTCCAAAATAACAGATTCGTGCTCGACGGCGCTTCTATGTTCTAACAGATCGAATTCCCACCGACCACGTGCTTTGTCGATTTCCCTCATGTAATCCCGGCCTTTATGAAAAAAGCCGCGGCAATCATTCTTGTCCAACATCCAAGGGGCAGAATACTCGAGCAGTCCGTCGAGGTCGGCGAGGGCGCGAGCCGAAATCGCCTTACATTCGCCGATCTCACCATGGGCATCTTCGATCCGAGTGCTGTGGACGCTCCCGCGGGCATTGGTTTCCCGCAGCGCGGTTCGGAGAAAGGCTGCCTTCTTATGGTTACTCTCGACCAGATGCACCCATCCGTCTTGCAGTTCGGTCAGGAAGATCGCCGTGATGACACCGGGAAAACCGCCGCCGCTGCCGAGATCGACCCAGGTGATCGGCTTCGGATGGATTTGAAACACCTGGCTGCTGTCGGCGATATGCCGGTTCCACAGATCGTCGAGCGTTGACGGCGCCACCAGATTGATCGTCTTTGCCCATTTTTGAAAGAGCGCCGCGAAGTGTTGAAGCCGTTCCTGTGTTTCACGTGAAACACGCAAACCGTTTAATTCCATTCTAACTCTCAAATTGTAACTAGGCGCTATGACGCTCGGAGGATTGGCGGCGACGCAGATGCACGAGCAGCAGGGCGATCGCGGCGGGAGTCATCCCTTCAACGACTGCAGCCTGGGCAATATTGAAAGGCCGAGCAGCGCCGAGTTTTGCCTTAAGCTCGTTGGAGAGGCCAGAGAGCACCGCATAGTCGAAATCAGCCGGTATGTGCCGTTCCTCGTCGCGTTGCTGATCAGCAATCGCTGCGGCCTGCCGATCCAGATAGACTGAGTAGCCTGCCTCGATCTCCAAAGCCTCCGCCACTTTTCGGGGAATTTCTCCGAGCTCCCCAGGCCACAGCTTTCGAAGGGCGTCAAAATCATAATTCGGATAGGAGAGCAGGTCATAAGCCGTCCGGCGTTGTCCATCGAGATTGATATTCAAACCGACGCGACGCGCCTCGGTCGGCGTCACCGTCAGTGACTCCAGCAATAGCCGACCCCTGTCGATTTCCGTCTGATAGCGTGTGAATCGCCGTTTTCGTTCACCACTCACGCAGCCAAGCTGCATCGCCAGCGGCGTCAGGCGCATGTCGGCATTATCAGCCCGCAGCGTTAGACGATACTCCGCGCGCGACGTAAACATTCGGTACGGTTCCGTAACGCCTCGCGACGTGAGGTCATCAATCATCACTCCGATATAGGAATTGGTGCGGCTGAAATGAAACGGATCCGAATCGCTGCTACGAAGCGCGGCATTCAAGCCGGCGGCCAGACCTTGGGCGGCTGCCTCTTCGTACCCCGTGGTGCCGTTGATCTGGCCCGCGAGAAACAGACCTCGCAGCCGTTTGACCTCGAGCGAGGGCGTCAGCTCTCTGGGGTCGACGTGATCATATTCGATGGCATAACCCGGCTGAATGATTCTCGCCGTCTCGAGACCGGGGATCGTCTTGATGAATTCGGCCTGGACGTCTGCCGGCAGAGATGTCGAGATGCCGTTCGGATAGACGGTGTCATCGTCCAAACCTTCAGGCTCAAGAAAGACCTGATGGCCGTCCCGCTCTCCGAACTTGACCAGCTTGTCCTCGATGGATGGGCAATAGCGGGGGCCCACACCTTCGATTTGACCGGAATACATTGCCGACCGCATGATGTTATCAACGATGATTCGGTGCGTCGCCTCGCTCGTCCGGGTGACCCCGCATTCGATCTGCGGAGTGGCAATGGCATCGGTCATCAGCGAGAAGGGGATAAGCTCCTCGTCGGCCCCTTGCCGGCCGACGGCCTGCCAGTCGATCGTCTTTCCGTCCAGGCGCGCCGGTGTCCCGGTCTTCAACCGTCCCAACCGCAAGCCAAGCCTTGCCAAGGTGGCCGACAGCCCGATTGACGGTGCTTCGCCAACGCGACCAGCCGGCGTCTTTTCTGAACCAATATGAATAAGTCCGCGAAGAAAGGTACCAGTTGTCAGAACGACGGCCGCCGCTGTCAGCACGCGACCATCTTGCATGATCACCCCGGCCACGCGGCCATCGACCACCTTTAAATCAAAAGCGTCGCCTTCGATGATATCCAAACCGGCTGTCGCCTCGATCGCCGCCAGCATCGCTAAACGATAGAGTTTTCGATCGGCTTGGGTCCGCGGTCCCCGCACAGCCGCGCCTTTTTTCTTGTTGAGCATCCTGAACTGGATGCCGGCGGCATCGGCGACACGACCCATCAGCCCGTCCATCGCGTCGATCTCGCGAACCAAATGGCCCTTGCCAAGGCCGCCGATCGCCGGATTGCAGGACATGACCCCGATCGTATCCCGTCTATGTGTCACCAGAGCGGATTTGGCGCCAAGGCGCGCGGCCGCGCTGGCAGCTTCCGACCCAGCATGGCCGCCACCTATCACAACGACATCATAGACATCGGTCATCCGATACTCCAAAATCCACCAGCCCTTTCACTTGAAAGCGGTGATATGCCTGACTGTTTCACGTGAATCACTTGCCGATACAAAACTCTGAGAAGATAACGCCGAGCAGCTGCTCGACATCCACTCTGCCGGTAATTCTGCCCAAATAGTCCGCAGCAATGCGAAGCTGTTCAGTGCGCAGCTCAAGATTGGCGTCCGTTGCCGAAATGGCGTTCTCAAGCGCCGCCAAACATTTCGCCAGCGAATCCTTGTGCCGTCGGCGGCTCGGAATTGCCATCGACAGGCCGGTAAAACGAGTGGCGACGCTGTTGCCGATCAGCTGCCGCAATTCCAACAAGCCGTCACCCGTGGCCGTGGAAATCTGCAGATCGTAATGACCTGAGACGACATCCACCAGATCCCTCTTCGTCCCGACAGTAACATGCGGCGAAGTCTGGTCCAAGTCGTCGGGGAGCAGGGGGTTCGTCATGTCAACCAGCAGCAACACCAGATCGGCATCACGCAGCGCGACACGTGCGCGTCGCACACCCTCCCTCTCAACCCGGTCATCTGCCTCACGCAGACCAGCCGTGTCATAGAGCTTGATCAGGTAGCCATCAATATCGAGATCGACCTGCAGCACATCGCGCGTGGTTCCGGCGATGTCCGTGACAATTGCAACGTCGCGCCGTGCCAGAGCGTTCAGCAGGCTGGATTTCCCTGCATTCGGCGCACCGGCAATGACCACCTTGAAGCCGTCCCTGATAATCTCTCCGGCCGAAGCTGCCGACAAATGGTGGCCGATATCATTGCGCAGCCTTTCCATATCGGCCCAGACCATGTCGGACACCGAGCCTGGAACATCATCTTCGTCGGGAAAATCAAGTTCCGCCTCGATCAGGGCGCGGGCGCGCGTCAATCGTTCCGCCCACGAATCGTAAATTTGCGAAAGCCCACCTCGGCTGTGTTCGACCGCAAGGCGCCGCTGCATTTCGGTTTCGGCGCCGATAAGATCGGCCAGGCCTTCGACTTCGACCAGATCAAGCTTGCCATTTTCAAAAGCCCGGCGGGAGAACTCACCCTCAACCGCCATCCGAACGCCTGAAAGTTGACCAAGCGCGTCGTACAACGCCGCCAGCACGGCTTTGCTCCCGTGCAGCTGCAGTTCGGCGACGTCTTCGCCGGTAAACGAGTGTGGGGCAGGAAAAAACAACACCAGGCCATTGTCGATCGGCTGGTTGTTACGAGACCGAATCGTTCGTCGCGCTGCATATCGTGCGGCCGGAACGGCTCCGACGAGCCTTACCAAAATGTCCTTGGTCAACGGGCCGCTGATTCGAACGACTGAGACACCTGACGGTGTGGCACCGCTCGATAGCGCAAAGATCGTATCATGCAACATGGCCATATCGCCTGTTTCGGTTCGAGCCCGAATCGATCCTGCCAAACAGAAAAGCTGGCGACATCGTTCGGATGCCTCCAGCTTCTTTAGGATGAATCCGGCTAAGGATTACGTATTCATCGAGTCGAAGAAGTCCGAATTGTTCTTCGTCTGCTTGAGTTTGTCGATCAGGAATTCGATCGCATCGGTCGTGCCCATCGGCGCCAGAATGCGCCGAAGGACGAAGATCTTCTGCAGATCCTGGCGTGGAACAAGCAGGTCTTCCTTACGCGTGCCGGACTTCAGAATGTCCATCGCCGGGAAGATGCGCTTGTCGGCGACCTTGCGGTCGAGAACGATTTCCGAGTTGCCAGTACCCTTGAACTCTTCGAAGATGACTTCGTCCATGCGGCTGCCGGTATCGATCAGCGCCGTCGCGATAATGGTCAGCGAACCGCCTTCCTCGATATTACGGGCGGCACCGAAGAAACGCTTCGGGCGCTGCAGCGCGTTGGCATCGACACCGCCGGTCAGGACCTTACCGGAGGAGGGAACGACCGTGTTGTAGGCGCGGCCGAGACGCGTGATCGAATCGAGCAGGATGACGACGTCGCGGCCATGCTCGACAAGGCGCTTGGCCTTTTCGATGACCATCTCCGCCACCTGCACGTGGCGCACAGCCGGCTCGTCGAAGGTCGAGGAGATGACCTCGCCGCGGACGGAGCGCTGCATGTCGGTCACTTCCTCAGGCCGTTCGTCGATCAGCAGGACGATGAGATAGCATTCCGGGTGATTTGCCGTGATCGAATGGGCGATATTCTGCAGCAGCACGGTCTTACCGGTGCGCGGCGGCGCGACGATCAATCCGCGCTGGCCCTTGCCGAGCGGCGCCACCAGGTCGATCACCCGCGGCGACAGATCCTTGGAGGTGGGGATATCGAGTTCCATCTTGAAGCGCTCGTTCGGGTAGAGCGGCGTCAAATTGTCGAAATGAACCTTGTGACGGATCTTTTCCGGATCGTCGAAATTGATGGTGTTGACCTTCAGCAGCGCGAAATAGCGCTCGCCTTCCTTCGGTCCGCGGATTGGCCCTTCCACCGTATCGCCAGTTTTCAGCGAGAAACGGCGGATCTGCGACGGGGAGATATAGATATCGTCAGGACCCGGCAGATAGTTCGCGTTGGCCGAACGCAGGAAGCCAAACCCGTCCTGCAACACCTCGACGACCCCTTCGCCGATAATTTCGACATCCTGGCTGGCGAGCATTTTGAGGATGGCAAACATCAGCTCCTGCTTGCGCATTGTGCTGGCATTCTCGACCTCGAGCGATTCGGCGAAAGCCAGAAGATCGGTCGGGGATTTGCTCTTAAGTTCCTGAAGCTTCATTTCAGCCATGAAGTGACCAATACTCTTTTCAATTTCGAAGGGGAAAGGCGATGTTGGGTCGTTTTCGGTACTGCGAAGGGCTCGCAGACGACTGAACTCTACACACATGCCACGTAGATGAGATGCGCGGAAAATAGCGACTCGTGATCGCCGCCGCAAGAGGGCTGCTTAAAATGAAGCAAATTTAACCTGAGGGCGATTTTCGCCTCAGAATGGCTTCACCACGACGAGGATCACGATCACGATCATCAGCAAGGTGGGCGCTTCGTTCATGAAGCGCCAATAGCGCGCGGAGCGGCGATTTTCATCCCGCTCGAAGGCTCGGACGGCGCGGCTGAAGAACATATGAACGCCGGTCAACAGCACCACAAGGCCGATCTTCGCATGCAGCCAGCCGCCCTGGAATCCATAGACCGACCAGGCGAGATAGAGCCCGAATATCCAGGTCAGCATCATCGCCGGCGTCATGATGATTCGCAGCAGCCGCCGCTCCATCACCTTGAAGGTTTCCGATTGCACCGAACCCGGCTCGGCATCGGTGTGATAGATGAACAGCCGTGGCATGTAAAACAACCCGGCCATCCAGGAAATCACCGCGATGATGTGCAGCGCCTTGATCCAGAGATAGAGATTATCCGGGTTCCAGGCGAAAAGCCCGACCGCCATCAGCGCGAAGAAGGCCAGCGCAAAATGCGCGCGCCGGCGGGCGTAAGCGCCAGGCTTGAGATCGGTCTGTCTTTCCATCGTCACTTCCCGCTTGTCACCTGGCCGCCGCGGACGCGATCGACCAGCAGGCGCACATGCTCGGGGTCGGCCTGCGGCGTGATGCCGTGGCCGAGATTGAAGATCAGCGGTCCATGGCCGAGATGCTGCAGAATATCGTCAATACCCTCTTCCAGCGCCCGGCCGCCGGCAACGACGCGCATCGGATCAAGATTGCCCTGAACCGGTCCGTCCTTCTGAAGCTCGGCGGCAAAGGCCAAAGGCACCGACCAGTCGAGGCCGAGCGCATCGGCGCCGGTCTTTTGGCGATAGTTCTTCAGCTGGTAACCAGCGCCCTTGGCGAAGGCGATGATCCGCGCATGCGGCCGCTGCGATTTGACCGAAGCGATCATTCGCGCAACCGGCCGGATCGCGAAGGCCTCGAACTCCCTCTCGCCGAGAACACCGGCCCAGGAATCGAAAATCTGCACGGCATCGGCGCCGGCATCGATCTGAGCGACGAGATAATCGGCCGAGACATCGGCAAGCAGCATCAGCAAATGTTCAAAGGCGCGTGGATGTTTGTAGGCGAAAAGACGGGCAGGAGCCTGATCCGGCGTGCCGTGGCCGGCGATCATATAGGTCGCAACCGTCCAGGGCGCGCCGCAGAAGCCGAGCAGTGTGGTTTCGGTCGGCAGCTCGTGGCGCAAGCGTCGGACCGTCTCCAGAACCGGCTGGAGATAATCGACAACCTCTTCGCCATTCAATCGCCCGATACCGGCTTCATCGATCGGATCCATCTCTGGCCCATGGCCCTCGGTGAACCGGACATTCCGCTTCATCGCGTCGGGAATGACAAGGATATCGGAAAACAGAATGGCGGCGTCGAAGCCATAACGGCGGATCGGCTGCAATGTCACTTCGACGGCGTAATCAGGTGTGTAACAGAGATCGAGGAAACTTCCGGCCTTCGCCCGTATCTCCCGATATTCAGGAAGGTAGCGTCCCGCCTGCCTCATCAGCCAGAGAGGCGGAGGAGAGAGGCTTTCGCCGTCGAGAACCCTCATGATCTTTCGGCGCGTGTCGCTCAAGCGGTTCTTCCCTATAAAAAATCAAAGATATTTTAAAAGGTTTCTATTTCTTAGAGTCGGTGTCTATCAAGGATTAAAATCCATCCACCGCCGATGCCATTTGTCGCGCACCCGCAAAAAATATCGGAAGGATTTTGCGAGCCCATCGAAAGTTTGGGGAGACGCTGAATCTGAAAATGATTCCAAACTCTTCTGCACGGACGATTTTTTGCGTAGCTGTGGATAAGCTGTGGGCCTCGTCTCGACAAATCAACCTGCTCCACATTGTCCACAGGGGCGGCTGAAACCGATCGGCAAAATTCGAAATGTGGATAAGGGGGCATGTTTTCCCTTGCCGGAAGCGGCCTCGCCGCCTTAGCTCTGTTTCATCCAGTCTTTTCAACAGGCAGCGGAAAATAGCGTGGAGAACAGAACGAACTTCTTTCATCTGCATCTGATTTCTGACTCAACGGGAGAGACTCTGATCTCCGCCGGCCGCGCCGCATCGGCGCAGTTCCGGGCCGCTCAGCCGATCGAACATGTCTATCCGCTGATCCGCAACCGCAAGCAGCTGCTGCCGGTTCTGCAGGCGATCGACGACGCCCCCGGTATCGTGCTCTATACGATCGTCGACCGGGAACTTGCGAGCCTGATCGATGAGCGCTGTGTCGAGATGGGCGTCGCCTCGGTGAACGTGCTGGAGCCGGTCATGAATGCGTTTCAGATCTATCTCGGCGCCCCGTCGCGTCGTCGGGTCGGCGCCCAACATGTCATGAATGCCGGCTATTTCGCGCGCATCGAGGCGCTGAATTTCACCATGGATCACGACGACGGCCAGATGCCGGACGATTATAATGATGCCGATGTCGTCATCATCGGCATCAGCCGTACGTCGAAAACCCCGACCAGCATCTACCTCGCCAACCGCGGCATCAAGACGGCGAACATTCCGATCGTTTATGGCGTGCCTTTGCCGGAGAGCCTGTTCATTGCGAGCAAACCGCTGATCGTCTGCCTGATCGCTACCACCGACCGCATTTCCCAGGTGCGGGAAAATCGCATACTCGGCGCAACGCATGGCTTCGATCGCGAGCACTATACCGATCGCGCCGCGATCTCCGAGGAGCTGAAATATGCCCGCTCGCTCTGCGCCCGCCATAACTGGCCGCTGATCGACGTGACTCGCCGCTCCATCGAGGAAACCGCCGCGGCAATCGTTGCCCTGCGCCCAAAGCTGCGCTAAGCGCTGACCGGCAGCCGGACCTTCGAGGAATCCATGACGCAGAAACTCATCCTTGCATCGTCGAGCCCCTTTCGGCGGATGCTGATGGAAAATGCCGGTCTGTCCTTCGAGGCGCGTGCCGCAAGGATCGATGAAAGAGCGGTCGAAGCACCGTTGGAAAAAGCCGGCGCAACACCGGATGCGGTGGCCCTCGTCCTGGCCAAGGCCAAGGCTGAGGATGTCAGCAGCCGTTTTCCGGACAGCCTGGTGATCGGCTCGGATCAGACAATGTCGCTCGGCGACCGCGTTTTCCACAAGCCGCGCGATATGGCCGACGCCGCCAATCACCTCGAGGCTCTTTCCGGCGTGACCCATCGGTTGAATAGCGCCGTCGCGATCGTCAGCAACGGCGCGGTTCTGTGGCAACATCTCGCCCATGCGGAATTGACGATGCGGCCGTTGACGGCGGATTTCATTGCCAGGCACCTGGCGCGGGTCGGCGACAAAGCGCTTTCAAGCGTCGGCGCCTATCAGTTGGAGGGGGAAGGCATTCAGCTCTTCGAGAAGATTGACGGTGATTATTTCACCATTCTCGGCCTGCCGATGCTGCCGCTCTTAAAAAAATTGCGAGACCTCGGAGCGATCGATGGGTGATTCACGTGAAACATTGGGCCCGAAAGCGTTTGTCACGGGCTTTCCGGTCAAGCATTCGCGCTCGCCGTTGATCCACGGATACTGGCTGGAGACGCTTGGCCTGCCAGGCAGCTACCGCGCCCATGAAGTCGCACCCGAAGCCTTTGCCGACTTCATTGCAACGCTGAAGGATGGCAGCTCCGGCTTTGCTGGCGGCAATGTCACCATTCCCCACAAGGAACTGGCTTTCCGTCTCGCCGACAAGCCGGACGAACTATCGCGCGAGCTCGGCGCGTCGAACACGCTCTGGCTGGAGAATGGCATTCTCCATGCGACGAATACCGATGGCCGCGGCTTCACTGCCAATCTCGACGAACGCCATCGCGGCTGGGACCGGCATGACACAGCGGTCGTCTTTGGCGCCGGCGGCGCCAGCCGGGCGATTATCCAGGCGGTTCGTGACCGCGGTTTCAAGACGATCCACGTCGTCAACCGCACCGTCGAACGCGCCCGTGAACTGGCCGATCGCTTTGGTCCAAAGGTTCAAGCCCATCCCGCCGGTGCGCTTGCCGAGGTCATGAAAGGCGCCGGCCTCTTCATCAATACCACGTCGCTCGGCATGGATGGCGAGGCGGCGCCGCAGCTCGATTTCACCCCGCTTGCAGCCGATGCCGTCGTCACCGACATCGTCTATATCCCCTTGACGACGCCGATCCTGGCACAGGCGCAAGAGCAGGGATTTTCCACGGTCGATGGTCTCGGCATGCTGCTGCATCAGGCCGTGCCGGGATTCGAAAAATGGTTCGGCCTGCGTCCTGTCGTCGACGCGACACTGCGCGCGCTGATCATCGCCGATATGGAAGCCCACTGATGCTGAAGATCGGACTGACCGGCTCCATCGGAATGGGAAAATCGACAGCAGGCAAGCTCTTTGCCGAGGCCGGGATCCCGCTGAATGATTCGGATGCCGTGGTCCACGATCTCTATGCCGGTGAGGCTGCACCCCTGGTGGATGCCGCCTTTCCCGGCACAATGAAGGATGGGGCCGTCGACCGGCACGAACTCGGCCGTCAGCTGGCGCTTGATCCCGACGGCTTCAAACGCCTGGAAGCGATCGTCCATCCGCTGGTGCGCAAACGCGAGACGGAATTTTTAAAGCGGCAGCGCGCCGCCGGCGCCGAGATGGTCGTCCTTGATATTCCGCTGCTCTTCGAAACCAGTGCCTGGGAAAGTGTGGATGTCGTCGTCGTCGTCAGCGCCGGTCCACAGATTCAACGCGAGAGGGTGCTTGCGCGCGACGGCATGACCGAGGAAAAATTCGAGATGATTCTCTCGCGCCAGACGCCGGACGCGGAAAAACGGCGCCGGGCGGATTATCTGATCGACAGCAGCCGCAGTATCGCGGAGACGAAGGAACGGGTGCTCGAAATTATCGCCGACCTGAAAACACGAATTGCCAAGGGAGATTTCCGGAATGCGTGAAATCATCTTCGATACGGAAACCACTGGCCTCGACAACCGCGCCGACCGCATCATCGAAATCGGCGGCATCGAGCTCTTCAACCATTTCCCGACAGGCAACGTCATTCATATCTTCATCAATCCCGGCGATCAGAAGGTTCATCCGGATGCGCTTGCCGTGCACGGGATCACCGATGAGTTCCTGAAGGACAAAAAGCCTTTCGCCGATGTCGCCGAAGAAATCCTTGCTTTCTTCGGTGATGCGAAGTGGATCGCCCACAACGCCACGTTCGACATGGGCTTCATCAACGCCGAATTCGCGCGGATCGGTTTACCGCCAATCCTGCCGGAGCGGGTGGTCGATACCCTGTCGATGGCGCGGCGCAAACATCCGATGGGGCCGAATTCGCTCGACGCGCTCTGCCGGCGTTACGGCATCGATAATTCGCACCGCACCAAACACGGCGCGCTGCTCGACTCCGAACTGCTCGCCGAAGTCTATATCGAGATGATCGGCGGCAGGCAGGCAGCTTTCGGCCTGAGCATGACCGCCACATCAGGTCAGAACGGTCGCGGCGACGGGGCGGAGCAAGAGGATGTGGTAATTGCATCCGTGCTCGAGCGGCCCCGCCCGCTTGCCCCGCGCCTCAGCCAGTCCGAGGCGCAGGCGCACGAGGCGCTCGTGGCCAAGCTCGGTGAAAAAGGCATCTGGGCGAAATACGCCAGCCTCAATTAAACCGGCCTCAATTAAAAATGCCCGGGACTTGCCCGGGCATCACATCTCAAAACCGAAAAAATCCGATCAGTTCGGAACGGCCTGAACCTTGGCGCGGGCCTGCTCTTCGGCAACGCGCTGAGCGAACATCTGCGTGAAGTCGATCGGGTCGATCATCAGCGGCGGGAAACCACCGTTGCGGGTGACGTCGGCGATGATCTGACGGGCGAAGGGGAAGAGCATGCGCGGGCACTCGATGAAGAGCACCGGCAGCATGTGTTCCTGCGGGAAACCGGCAACGCGGAAGACGCCGCCATAGGCGAGTTCGGTATGGAAAACCGTCTTGTCGCCGTCCTTGGCTTCAGCATTCAGCGACAGCACGACGTCGAAATCCGTATCCGAAAGCGGGTTGGCGTTGACGTTCACATTGATGTTGATCGTCGGCGCCTTGTCGCGGGCCTGCAGCGAACGCGGTGCACCCGGATTTTCGAAGGAGAGATCCTTGGTATATTGCGCAAGGATCGAAAGGGTGGGGCTGGCCGCACCGTTGCTGTTGTTATCGTCGTCTGCCATTGGCTTTTCCTCGAGGGGCATGGGAATGGTGCCGCCATCTAACATTTCGGGGAAGGGCTTACAACCCTGGGCGCTTGGTCCGGTTGATCGGTCGAAGCGCCTCAATCGCCGAGATGTTTGCCGGACCATGGCGAGTTGCGGTCCGGCTCCCTATGATAGTCCTCATCGTCGAGATCGACCACCTTCGAGTTCGGCTTGCGGTCGCGGAAATCGGGTTGCGGTCCGGTGGAAAAGCCGCCTCTGGTATGGACGGTGACGAAGCGTTTGGCGACCCACCGCCAGACGAAATCACGCACCGGCGGAATGAGGATCAGGATGGCAATGACATCCGTGATGAAGCCAGGAATGATCAGCAGCAGCGAGGCGATGACGTTCATCGCCGGCTGTAGCAGCTCGCGGCCCGGCATCACCCCGTTTCGTCCTTCGCTCGACATGCGGCGCAAAATACCGATGCCCTGCCGGCGCAACAGAATCATGCCGAGAACGAAGCCCAGCATGACGAGCGCCAGCGTCAGCCACAATCCGATCGCCCGGCCGACGATGACGAAACCGGCAATTTCGGCGAGCGGCAGCAGCAGAATGAAAGCTGGCAGGATCGAAAAACGCATGGTCGTCATGTCCCGGGCTTGCCGGTCTCCTCTTAAGGCCGGCGAAGATGCCAGCCATCATTTGAATCATCTGTATAGGCAGACTATATGGGAGTACAAATCAGAGATGTTAACGGCGGCTGCGATACGATATGAGTTCGAACGACTTCATCACATTATTCTTCCTGGTGGCGGCTGTGCTGATTTTCTTTCAGCTGCGCTCCGTGCTCGGGCGCCGCACAGGAAATGAGAAGCCGCCGCGCGATCTCTATACGCCGCGGGATGCAGCGCCGGCTGAAGCCGCCGATGGCGGCAAGGTCGTAACGCTGCCGCGCCGCGATGCGACGACCGAGGATGAGGATCGCTTCGCCGCCATTGATGCCGTTGCTGCGCCCGGAACGCCGCTCAACGAATCGCTGCGCGCGTTGAACAAGGCTGATCCCGCCTTCAGCCCGAAGGAGTTTCTGAACGGCGCCCGCATGGCTTACGAGATGATCGTCATGGCCTATGCCGATGGCGACCGGAAAACGCTGAAGAATTTATTGTCCCGCGAAGTCTATGACGGCTTCGATGCGGCGATCGGCGAGCGCGAAGCCCGGGGCGACAAGGTGAAGTCCACCTTCGTCGGTATCGACAAGGCCGAAATCACCCATGCGGAGACCAAGGGCAGCGAAGCGCAGATCACCGTTCGCATCATCAGCCAGCTGATATCGGCCACCTACGACAAGGCGGAGGTGCTGATCGAAGGCGACGCCGAAAACGTCGCCGAGGTCAACGATCTGTGGACCTTCGCCCGCGACACCCGTTCGCGCGATCCGAACTGGAAACTCGTGGCGACCGAATCGGAACATGAGTGACCACTCATCGGACTTCGTCCTGCAGGCCATAAGTTTCGACACTCTGGAAGGCTGGAAGGATGATGATCCCTCCGGCCTTTTTGAAGTCATGCGAAATTGCCGTCGCCAGATCACCGATGTCAAACCCTACCGCACCGGATCGCTCGGCCTGAGCGCGGAAGATCTGCTTCCGCTTCTGCTGGCCGCCGAAGATGTCGCGCCGTCGTCTCCGGCATCGGCGCGCGGCTTTTTCGAGACGCACTGTCGGCCCTTCCTGATCCGCCGCAAGGATGGCAATTCCGGCTTCGTTACCGCCTTTTACGAACCGGATATCGAGGTGTCGGAGCGGCCTGACGCAACCTTCCGTTTCCCTTTCTACCGTCGCCCGGACGATCTGATCGATCTCGACGACACCAATCGCCCCGCCGAGCTCGACAAGTCTTATGCTTTCGGCCGTCTGCATGATGGGGGTATCGACGCCTATCCGGATCGCCGCGCGATCGATCAGGGTTATCTCGAAGGTCGCGGTCTCGAAATCGCCTGGGCGAAATCGAAGGTCGATGTCTTCTTCGTACATGTGCAGGGGGCGGCCCGCCTGCGTTACAGTGACGGCCGTATCGGCCGCATCACCTATGCTGCGAAGGCCGGCCATGCTTTCTCCGCTGTCGGCAAACTGCTGATCGACCGCGGCGAGATCGATCGTGCCGACATCTCGATGCAGACGATTCGTTCCTGGCTGGCGCTTAATCCCGAGCGCGTCGACGAGGTGCTATGGCACAACCGCTCATATATTTTTTTCCGCGAGACGCCGGTTGCCGATCCTGAGGCTGGTCCGGTCGCCGCCGCCAAGGTGCCGCTTCTTGCCGGCCGAACGCTTGCAGTCGACCGGTTGATCCATACGTTCGGTTTTCCCTTTTTCATCCGCGCCGAAAGCCTCACCCATCTCGATCACGGCCGGCCCTTCCGTCGGCTGATGCTGGCACTCGATACCGGCTCGGCGATCGTCGGACCGACGCGCGGCGATATCTTCACCGGCTCGGGGGATCTTTCGGGTGATATGGCTGGCACCGTGCGCAACGACGCCGATTTCGCCATTCTCATTCCCAACGCCGCCGCCGGACGATTCGACTGATGGCCAGGGATCGTAAACTCACTGCCGATGAGAGGATCCTCTGGGGCAAGGTCGCCCGCAGCACCCGGCCGATGCCCGGCAAGGCGGGTGAACTGACCGAACTCGACGCTTTTCTCGCCGAAACGACGGCCGAGCAGGAGAAAGCCGAAAAGCAGGTACACACATCACCGATGCCGATGCAGCCGGCAGCACCCGCGACGGCGAAACCATCCGCCGGGGTGCATCATCCACTGGAAAGGCCGGTCAAGCGCAAGATCGCCAAGGGCCGGCTGGCGCTCGAAGCGCGCATCGACCTGCACGGGCTGGTACAGAGCGAGGCTCATGTCATCCTGCTCGATTTTCTCATCCGCGCCCACGAGCGCGGCATGCGCCATGTCTTGGTCATAACAGGCAAAGGCAGCTCGATGGGCAGCGACGGCGCGCTGAAACGGGCCGTGCCGCTGTGGTTCTCGAAGCCGGAATTCCGCTACCTGATCTCGTCTTATGAGTCGGCCGCCCAGCATCATGGCGGTGAGGGCGCTCTCTACATCCGCCTGTCTCGGCGGCCAGGGGAAAGACCATGACACCCTTCGGAGAGGCGGTTCGCAGGCTGAGAGCACGCAAAGGTGTGTCGCAGAAGGAGATGGCGGAAGCGCTGAATGTCTCTCCCGCCTATCTCTCGGCGCTCGAACACGGCAAGCGCGGCTTGCCGACATTCGATCTGCTGCAGCGCATTGCCGGCTATTTCAACATCATCTGGGATGAGGCCGAGGAATTGTTCCTGCTCGCCCGTTCTTCGGATCCGCGCGTCATCATCGACACGTCAGGCCTGCCGCCGGAATATACCGAATTTGCCAACCGATTGGCGCGGCGGATCCGCAACCTTGACAGTGCAGAGATAGGCCGGCTATCGGCTCTTCTCGAAAATGACGGCAAAGGTGACGGAAAAGCGTCATAATCCCCTGATTTATGCCAGGTTCAGGGGAGTTGCCATTGGGAACCGGGTTCAAAAAACCCTATATACGAGGGTGAAGAAAGCCGGTGATTCGCAAGGCCCGCCGCTGCTTTACGACAACAGGGAAAATCTCGACAGAATGAGCGATACATCCGCGACGGAAAACGGCGTAAGCACCGAATATGGCGCAGATTCCATCAAGGTTCTGAAGGGCCTCGATGCCGTGCGCAAACGTCCCGGCATGTATATCGGCGATACCGACGACGGCTCCGGCCTCCATCACATGGTCTATGAAGTCGTCGACAACGCGATCGACGAAGCGCTCGCCGGCCATGCGGACATCGTTACCGTCAGCCTCAATCCGGATGGCTCGGTGACCGTCACCGATAACGGCCGCGGCATTCCGACGGACATCCACACCGGCGAAGGGGTGTCGGCGGCCGAAGTCATCATGACGCAGTTGCATGCCGGCGGTAAGTTCGACCAGAATTCCTACAAGGTGTCAGGCGGCCTACATGGCGTCGGCGTTTCCGTCGTCAACGCGTTGTCCGTCTGGCTGAAGCTGAAGATTCGCCGCCAGGGCAAGATCCATGAAATGAGCTTCACCCACGGCGTGGCCGATGCGCCACTGAAGGTCACCGGCGACGCGCCCAATGAGACCGGCACGGAAGTGAGCTTCATGCCGAGCAGCGACACCTTCACTATGACGGAGTTCGATTACGGCACGCTGGAGCATCGCCTGCGCGAACTCGCCTTCCTGAATTCCGGCGTCCGCATTCTGCTGACCGACAAGCGCCATTCCGATATCAAGCAGGAAGAACTGCGTTATGACGGCGGCCTCGAGGCGTTCGTCGCCTATCTCGACCGGGCCAAAAAGTCGCTCGTCGACAAGCCGGTCGCCATCCGCGGCGAAAAGGACGGCATCACCGTCGAAGTCGCGATGTGGTGGAACGACAGCTATCACGAGAACGTGCTCTGCTTCACCAACAACATTCCCCAGCGCGACGGCGGCACGCATATGGCCGGCTTCCGCGCGGCGCTGACGCGACAGGTGGTTTCCTATGCCGACAATTCCGGCATCACCAAAAAGGAAAAGGTGACGCTGCAGGGCGAAGATTGCCGCGAAGGCCTGACGGCGGTGCTGTCGGTCAAGGTGCCCGATCCGAAATTCTCCTCGCAGACCAAGGACAAGCTGGTTTCCTCGGAAGTTCGCCCTGTCGTCGAAAGCCTGGTCAACGAGGCGCTGAACACCTGGTTCGAAGAACATCCGAGCGAAGCCAAGATTCTCGTCGGCAAGGTCGTCGAGGCCGCCGCCGCCCGCGAAGCGGCCCGCAAGGCCCGCGAATTGACCCGCCGCAAGGGCGCGCTCGATATCGCTTCGCTGCCCGGCAAGCTTGCTGACTGCTCCGAACGTGATCCGGCAAAATCCGAAGTCTTTCTGGTCGAGGGCGATTCCGCCGGCGGCTCGGCCAAACAGGGGCGGTCGCGCGAAAACCAGGCGATCCTGCCGCTGCGCGGCAAGATCCTCAACGTCGAACGCGCCCGTTTCGACAAGATGCTGTCGAGCCAGGAAATCGGCACGCTGATCACGGCGCTCGGCACCGGCATCGGCAAGGACGAGTTCAACGTCGAAAAGCTGCGCTACCACAAGATCATCATCATGACGGACGCCGACGTCGACGGCGCCCATATCCGCACCCTGCTGCTCACCTTCTTCTTCCGGCAGATGCCGGAACTGATCGAGCGCGGCCATCTCTATATCGCTCAGCCGCCGCTCTATAAGGTCGCGCGCGGCAAGTCGGTGCAGTATCTGAAGGACGAAAAGGCGCTCGAGGAATATCTCATCAGCCAGGGCCTGGAAGACGCGGCGCTGAAACTCGGCAGCGGTGAAGTTCGCACCGGCCAGGATCTGCGCGAGGTCATCCTCGACGCGCTGCGCATGCGTGCTTTGCTCGACAATCTTCATTCGCGTTACAATCGTGCGGTCATCGAACAGGCGGCGATCGCCGGTGCCCTCAATGCCGAACTCGTCAGCGACCGGGCAAGAGCCCAGGCATTGACGAGCGAGGTGGCAAGGCGCCTCGACATCATTGCCGAGGAAACCGAGCGCGGCTGGCAGGGCGATCTGAGCGGCGATGGCGGTCTGCGCCTCGAACGCATGGTCCGCGGCGTCAAGGAAATCGTCGTGCTGGATATGGCGCTGATCGGCTCCTCGGATGCCCGGCACATCGACCAACTGACGTCACGTCTCAAGGAAATCTATCAGACGCCGCCGTCGCTGCATCGCCGCGAAGGCGATGTCGAAATCTCCGGCCCGCGCGCCTTGCTCGACGCAATCTTTGCAACCGGCCGCAAGGGCCTGAGCATGCAGCGGTACAAGGGTCTGGGTGAGATGAATGCCGAGCAGCTCTGGGAGACGACGCTCGATCCGAATGTCCGCTCGCTGCTGCAGGTCAAGGTCAACGACGCCACCGATGCCGACGGCCTCTTCGCCCGGTTGATGGGTGATGAAGTCGAGCCGCGGCGCGAATTCATCCAGGACAACGCGTTGAGCGTCGCAAACCTCGATATCTGATGGATATTCGACATTAAAAAAGCCCCGCCGTCCTTGGAATGGCGGGGTTTTCGTTTTCGAGATTGCTCAGTTCGCAACGAAACGGCCGTTGAAGGCGACCTCGGCGAGTGGCTTGCGCTGGCTGGGGAATTCGCGCGCCTGATTGCGTTCGGAAAGCACGCTCTTGTCGGCTAGGCGGCCGACGGCAACACCGGCCTCAACCCGGTAACCCTCGGGAATGCCGAAGGTCTTCATGATTTCCTGGTGTTTGATGCCGCCCATGCCGTGGGCATAGAGGCCCGAGAGGCGGGCCTGCAGCGCCAAGTATCCCCAGGCCGTGCCGGCGTCGAAGGAATGGGTATAGCTTGGTTTTTCCTCGCCGGAGCCGGCAGCGCCGGTGAAGCTGCGCGACACGACGAAGATCAGCGCCGACGCATTTTTAGCCCATTCCTGATTGGCATCGACGAGCAATGCGACGAATTTTTCCCAATGCTCCGAACCCTTGAGCGCGTAAACGAAACGCCAAGGCTGTTGATTGGACGAGGAGGGCGCCCAATGGGCGGCGTCGAGCAGGCTGAGCAGCTGGGCTTCCTCGATGATTTCGCCGGTGAAGGCGCGCGGTGACCAGCGGTCGAGAAATATCGGATCGATCGGATATTGCGATTCGCGGCTATTGCTCTGTGTCATGCTTATTCCCAGGGTTGGGGCGTAAATGCGCGGGTGCGGTCAGTCCGTCCAGACGATGTCGAGTTCCTCGCGGAAGGCGAAGCGCTTCAGATGATCGTCGATCACGCCCTGCATTCTTGCCTGCTGTGCCGGGTCGGCGACGGAAAGCATCATGGTCAGCGCCGCATCGTCGGCGGTGAACGTCACCTCGGCCGTCTCGCTGAACGGCACCCGGCCCTTGTGCGGATCGAAATCGACGCTGAATTTATGGCTCCAGTGTTTGCAGAGCTGCTGCAGGTAGCGGCTTGCATGTTCTGTGCGCACGACGGCCTGGGAGAGGTGCATGTCGAACTCCATCTCATCTTGGACTGGAGCCAAGTCATATTTCCTGCTTCGCAGCCTTGGCAAGCGCAGTGTCGTCGCAGTTGGATGGACGGACTGTCTTCAAAAAGCAGCTCACGCCAGCGTCGATGATGCCGCAATTCATGCGGGTTGCGCCGAAATCCATTCGAATTCGGGAAAAGCCGTACCGCTTGGCGGCAAAGCCGTAATGACACCGGTGAATAATTCGTTCATAGGTGGCTGCAAATCCGTTTTCGATGAGGAGGAAATTCCATGAAGCTGATGCGTGTTGGCGAAGCAGGCAGTGAAAAACCGGCACTTCTCGATGCCGATGGCAAGATCCGCGATCTCTCCGGTCATGTCGCCGATATCGGCGGCGAGGCGATTTCGCCGGCAGGCCTCGCAAAGATCGCAGCGATCGATCCGAACAGCCTTCCGGAGCTTGCCCCCGGCCGTATCGGCGCCTGCGTTGCCGGCACCGGCAAATTCATCTGCATCGGCCTCAATTTCTCCGACCATGCCGCCGAAACCGGTGCGACGGTGCCGCCCGAGCCGGTGATCTTCATGAAGGCGACCTCGGCCATCGTCGGTCCGAATGACAGCGTCCGGATTCCGCGCGGTTCGGAAAAGACCGATTGGGAAGTCGAACTCGGCGTCGTCATCGGCAAGACTGCGAAATACGTCAGCGAGGCCGACGCGCTCGACTACGTCGCCGGCTATTGCGTGTCTCACGACGTTTCCGAGCGCGCCTTCCAGACGGAGCGCGCCGGTCAGTGGACCAAAGGCAAGTCCTGCGACACCTTCGGACCAATCGGTCCCTGGCTGGTCACCAAGGACGAAATCGCCGATCCGCAAAACCTCGGCATGTGGCTCAAGGTCAACGGCCAGACGATGCAGAACGGTTCGTCCAAGACCATGGTCTATGGTGTCGCCCACATCGTTGCCTATCTCAGCCAGTTCATGTCGCTGCATCCGGGCGACGTGATTTCGACCGGCACGCCTCCGGGTGTCGGCATGGGCATGAAACCGCCACATTATCTCAAGGCCGGCGACGTGGTCGAACTCGGAATCGAAGGTCTCGGCACCCAGAAGCAGACCTTCGTAGCGGATCGTTAACAACGATTCCTGCTGAGAACCTTAAGTTTTCCAGTCGATAATGATGCCGGAGAGTCACTTCTCCGGCATTTCTTGTGCGGGTCTGGTTCGTCTATGTTGCTGCGCAACAAAAAACTGTTAGTCTGAGTGACGTGCCCGCGTAACGGAAAGAGTCGATGCCTTTCAATCGGCGTCATCTTTTCGATAGAGAAAGGTGGCGCCTTTGTTTTATCAGCTTTATGAATTGAACCATGCTGCCATGGCGCCGTTTCGCGCCGCGGCCGATATCATGCGGTTTGCCTACGCCAATCCGCTCAATCCGTTTTCCCATACGCCGCTCGGCCGGACGATGGCGGCAAGCCTCGAAATGTTCGAACGCACGACCCGCCGCTACGGCAAGCCGGAATTCGGATTGAAGCAGACGGCGATCGGTGATCAGACGGTTTTTGTCCGCGAAGAGATCGTCTGGTCGCGACCCTTCTGCAATCTCCTGCATTTCGCCCGCAGTGGTCCTGCCGCCCGCGGCAATGACCCGCGCATCCTGATTGTCGCGCCGATGTCCGGCCACTATGCGACGCTGCTGCGCGGCACGGTCGAGGCGCTGCTGCCGAGTGCCGATGTCTACATCACCGACTGGATCGACGCCCGCATGGTGCCGATGACGGAAGGCTCCTTCGATTTCGACGATTATGTCGACTACGTCATCGAGATGCTGCATTTCCTCGGCCACGATACGCATGTGATCGCCGTCTGTCAGCCTTCCGTCCCGGTGCTGGCAGCCGCAGCCGTCATGGAGGAAGCCAACGATCCGCTGTCCCCGTCGTCGATGACGCTGATGGGCGGCCCGATCGACACGCGCATCAACCCGACGGCGGTCAACAAACTCGCCCAGGAGCGCTCGCTGCAGTGGTTCTCTGACAATGTCATCATGAACGTGCCCTGGCCGCAGCCGGGCTTCATGCGCCCGGTCTATCCCGGTTTCCTGCAGCTTTCGGGCTTCATGTCGATGAATCTCGACCGCCACCTCGTCGCCCACAAGGAATTCTTCATGCATCTGGTGAAGAACGACGGCGAACCGGAAAAACATCGCGATTTCTACGACGAATATCTCGCCGTCATGGATCTGACCGCCGAATTCTACCTGCAGACGGTCGAGCAGGTCTTCATCAAGCATTCGCTGCCGAAGGGCGAATTGATGCATCGCGGCAAACGCGTCGATCCGGCAGCGATCCGCAAGGTGGCGCTTCTGACCGTCGAAGGTGAGAATGACGATATCTCGGGCGTCGGCCAGACCAAGGCGGCGCAGACCATCTGCGTGAACATCCCCGAACATATGCGCATGCATTATCTTCAGCCGGATGTCGGCCACTACGGTGTTTTCAACGGCTCGCGTTTCCGCCGCGAGATTGCGCCGCGCATCATCAATTTCGTCCGCGAGCATTCTCGTTCCGCCGTCAAGCCGCCGGTGCCGCGTGTCATCAAGGGCGGCCGCAGCGCCTGATTTAGGTGTAGCTGAATTAGAAAAACGGATTCAAGGCCTTGTCCGATTTCACGGGCAATCGTCTTGAAGGCCGTGGTTGCGGTAACCACATCGATTTCAGCGTTCGGTATTCTGCCGGGCGCGGAAAGCGAGGGATACCCGCACGATGAACCAGTCAGCATTGCTTCGACCGGATTGGACTCCGGCTACCATTGCCCTGATGATTCTCGGCTTCATGGTTTTCTGGCCTCTGGGTCTTGCCATGCTTGCCTACATCATCTTCGGCGACCGTCTGCGCGGCTTCAAGCGTGACGTCAACCAGGCGACCGATGGCTTCTTTGCCTCGTGCCGCCGCTCGAACGGCCGTCACCGCCCGCATTTCTCGACCGGCAATGTCGCCTTCGACGACTGGCGCAAGGCCGAGATCGACCGGATCGAGGAAGAGCGCCGCAAGCTCGATGAAATGCGCGAGGAATTCGACGCCTACATGCGCGAACTTCGCCGCGCCAAGGACCAGGAAGAGTTCGATCGCTTCATGCGTGACCGCAAGAACGCCAAGCGTGACGACAACGGCCCGGTCGCTGAATACCAGACGCCATGAAGGCCTGAACGCTGAAAATCACCGGCATCTTCCGATGCCGGTTTTTCTATGTCCGCTGCCCCGGTGAATCGGGTAGAAACAACCATGTTCTCGCTTCTGAAGACAAGGCCGAAAGCCCGAAAACCGGCGCCGCCCGAAACGCGGACGCTTGACGTGGCCGGCCGGCTGATGCCGCTGACCATCAAGCAGCACGACCGGGCGACGCGCATCACCTTGCGCATAGAGCCGGGCGGCCGGGCCCTGAAGATGACGGTGCCGAAAGGTCTTGCGGCGCGCGAGGTCAACGCCTTTCTCGATCGGCACCAGGGGTGGCTGCTGACCAAGCTTGCCAAGTTTTCGACCGATGCCGGCCTGCGCGACGGCGGTGAAATTCTCTTTCGCGGCGTTTCCCATCGCATCCAGCATACCGGCAGCTTGCGCGGCCTGACGGAAGCGGTTTCCATTGATGGCAGACCGGTGCTGCTGGTTAGCGGAATGCCGGAACATGTCGGGCGGCGCATCGCGGCCTTCCTCAAGAAAGAGGCGCGCGCCGACCTTGGGAAGCTGGCGACGTTGCATGCCGGCACGATCCGGGCGCCGATCCGTTCGATCTCGATGAAAGATACGCGAAGCCGCTGGGGCTCGTGCTCGTCGGAAGGAAATCTGAGCTTTTCCTGGCGCATCGTCATGGCGCCGCCCTCGGTGATCGATTATCTCGCTGCCCACGAAGTTGCCCATCTCAAGGAGATGAACCACGGGCCCCGCTTCTGGGCGCTTTGCAGGAAGCTTTGCCCCGGCATGGAGGAAGCGAAATCCTGGCTGAAGCGGCATGGCAGCCAGTTGCACGCCATTGATTTCGACTGACCGACGTGGGCGCTAAATACGGCGTACCATGCAAATTGGCTCGACTCTTGCCGCATTTCGTGTCACTTCGCTGCCATGAAAACCGATATTAAGATCTGTGGCTTGAAGACGCCCGAAGCGATCGATCGTGCGCTGAAACGCGGCGCGACCCATATCGGTTTTATCTTTTTCGAAAAGAGCCCGCGCTATATCGAGCCGGACCTGGCGGCAAAACTGGCCGAACCGGCGCGTGGCAAGGCGAAGATCGTCGCCGTCGTCGTCGATCCCACCAATGACGAGCTGGACGAGATTGTCTCGCTGTTGAAGCCGGATATTCTGCAACTGCACGGCAATGAGAGCCCCGAACACGTGCTGACGATCAAGGCGCTCTATGGCCTGCCGGTCATGAAAGTCTTTTCCGTGCGCACCGCCGATGATCTCAGGCGCGTCGAAGCCTATATCGGCATCGCCGATCGTTTCCTGTTCGACGCGAAAGCGCCGAAGGGTTCGGAACTGCCCGGCGGTAACGGGATTTCCTTCGACTGGAGCCTTCTGAGCTGGCTCGACGGCAGCATCGACTACATGCTGTCTGGCGGGTTGAACAAGGACAATGTCGCGGATGCGCTGGCCAATACCAAGGCGCGTGGTATCGACGTCTCCTCAGGCGTCGAAACTGCGCCTGGCGTCAAGAGCGTCGCAATGATCGATGAATTTTTCGATGCGGTCGAAGAGGCGGATGCGCCTGTCATGGCCTCAGGGAGTTGAGAGTGAACGAGACGCTTAAACCGAATTCCTTCCGTTCCGGGCCTGATGAAGACGGCCGCTTCGGCATCTATGGCGGTCGTTTCGTTGCCGAAACATTGATGCCTTTGATCCTTGATCTGCAGGACGAGTGGGATAAGGCGAAGAACGATCCGGCATTCCAGGCCGAATTGAAGCATCTCGGCGCGCATTATATCGGTCGCCCGAGCCCGCTCTATTTCGCCGAGCGGCTGACGGCCGAACTCGGTGGCGCCAAGATCTATTTCAAGCGCGAGGAGCTGAACCACACCGGCTCGCACAAGATCAACAACTGCATCGGCCAGATCCTGCTGGCCAAGCGCATGGGCAAGACCCGGATCATCGCCGAAACCGGCGCCGGCCAGCATGGCGTTGCCTCCGCCACCGTCGCCGCCCGCTTCGGCCTTCCCTGCGTCGTCTATATGGGCGCTACCGACGTCGAGCGTCAGGCGCCGAACGTTTTCCGCATGAAGCTGCTCGGCGCCGAAGTCAAACCGGTGACAGCCGGCAGCGGCACGCTGAAGGACGCCATGAACGAGGCGCTGCGCGACTGGGTCACCAATGTCGAGGATACCTATTACCTGATCGGAACGGCAGCCGGTCCGCATCCCTACCCGGAGATGGTCCGCGATTTCCAATCGGTGATCGGCGCGGAAGCGAAAGAACAGATGCTGGCCGCCGAAGGCCGCCTGCCGGATCTCGTCATCGCTGCCGTCGGCGGCGGTTCGAACGCCATCGGCATCTTCCATCCTTTCCTCGATGATCCCACCGTCAAGATCGTCGGCGTCGAAGCCGGCGGCAAGGGCCTGCAGGGCGACGAACATTGCGCGTCGATCACCGCCGGTTCGCCGGGTGTGCTGCACGGCAACCGCACCTATCTGCTGCAGGATGGCGACGGCCAGATCAAGGAAGGCCATTCGATTTCGGCCGGTCTCGATTATCCCGGCATCGGCCCCGAACATTCCTGGCTGAACGATACCGGCCGCGTCGATTATGTACCGATCATGGATCACGAAGCGCTGGAGGCCTTCCAGACGCTGACGCGCCTCGAAGGCATCATCCCGGCGCTCGAGCCCTCGCACGCGATTGCCGAGGTGATCAAGCGCGCGCCGAAGATGGGCAAGGACGAGATTATCCTGATGAACCTCTCCGGCCGCGGCGACAAGGATATCTTCACCGTCGGCAAGATTCTGGGAATGGGACTGTAAGACATGACCGCACGCATGGACAAACGCTTTGCCGAGCTGAAGGCCGAGGGCCGTCCGGCGCTTGTGACCTATTTCATGGGCGGCGATCCTGATTACGATACCTCGCTCGGCATCATGAAGGCGCTGCCGGAGGCGGGCTCCGACATCATCGAGCTCGGCATGCCCTTTTCCGATCCGATGGCCGACGGCCCGGCGATCCAGCTCGCCGGCCAGCGTGCGCTGAAAGGCGGTCAGACGCTGAAGAAAACGCTGCAACTGGCGGCCGATTTCCGCAAGAGCAACGACGCCACGCCGATCGTGATGATGGGCTACTACAACCCGATCTATATTTACGGCGTCGAGACATTCCTCGATGACGCGCTCGCCGCCGGCATCGACGGCCTGATCGTCGTCGATCTGCCGCCTGAAATGGATGACGAACTCTGCCTTCCGGCGATCCGTAAAGGCATCAACTTCATCCGCCTGGCGACGCCGACGACGGATGAAAAGCGCCTGCCGAAGGTTTTGAAGAACACTTCCGGTTTCGTCTATTACGTCTCGATGAACGGCATCACCGGATCGGCGCTGCCGGATCCGTCGCTGGTTTCGGGCGCGGTCGAACGCATCAAGCAGCACACGCAGCTGCCCGTCTGCGTCGGCTTCGGCGTCAAGACGGCGGAACATGCAAAGGTCATCGGCGGTTCGGCCGATGGGGTCGTCGTCGGCACCGCCATCGTCAATCAAGTCGCCACGAGCTTGACCGCGGACGGCAGGGCGACGGCGGACACGGTTCAGGCGGTCGCAACGCTGGTGCGCGGCCTTTCCTCGGGAACCCGTTCGGCACGCCTTGTTGCTGCCGAATAGTATGCCCACATTGGCACCAAAGCATGTCGCGCAAAAGTGTGCAGCGGTTTTGCGGCAACGACATGCGGGAAACAAAGACCTAAAGCGTCGGCCAAGCAGCTGACAGCCCGGGACGCGCTTTAGTCAATCAGGAGTATTCGAGTTGAACTGGATCACCAACTACGTTCGCCCGCGGATCAATTCCATGCTGGGCCGTCGCGAAGTGCCGGAGAACCTCTGGATCAAGTGCCCGGAGACCGGAGAGATGGTCTTCCATAAGGACCTGGAAGGCAACAAATGGGTCATCCCGGCCTCCGGCTATCACATGAAGATGCCGGCGAAGGCTCGCCTGGCCGACCTTTTCGACAATGGGGAGTTCGAATCGCTGCCGCAGCCGAGGGTCGCCCAGGACCCGCTGAAGTTTCGCGATTCGAAGAAATATAGCGATCGCCTGCGCGACAGCCGCCTGAAGACCGAACAAGAGGACACGATCCTCGCCGGCCTCGGAAAAGTGCAGGGCCTGAAGCTCGTCGCCGTCGTGCATGAATTCAACTTCATCGGCGGTTCGCTCGGCATGGCCGCCGGCGAGGCGATCGTCAAGGCTTTCGAGCGCGCGACCTCCGAAAAGTGCCCGCTGGTGATGTTCCCCGCTTCCGGCGGCGCGCGCATGCAGGAAGGCATCCTGTCGCTGATGCAACTGCCGCGCACGACCGTTGCCGTCGATCTGCTCAAGGAATCCGGCCAGCCCTATATCGTCGTCCTGACCAACCCGACCACCGGCGGTGTCACGGCCTCCTACGCCATGCTGGGCGATATTCACCTTGCCGAACCCGGCGCCGAAATCGGCTTTGCCGGCAAGCGGGTGATCGAGCAGACCTTGCGTGAAAAACTGCCCGAAGGCTTCCAGACCTCCGAATATCTCTTGGAACATGGTATGGTGGACATGGTCGTAAAGCGTCACGACCTTCCGGAAACGCTGGCGCGTCTCCTGAAGATCCTGACGAAGAAGCCCGTTTCGGCGGCGAATGACATGAATAGCGGCGCGATCGCTCTGGCGGCGAGCGCCTGATAATCGACAAGCAGGCGGGGTGCCGAAATGATACCCAGGGGCCAAACCGCGGTGAGTGAGGCAGCACAGGAGATCGACAAGCTCATGGGATTGCATCCCAAGGGCTTCGACCTGTCTCTGGATCGCATCACCCGTCTTCTCCAGGTGCTCGGCAATCCGCACAGGAGATTGCCGCCGGTGATCCATGTTGCCGGCACCAACGGCAAGGGGTCGGTCACCGCCTTCTGCCGGGCTCTGCTCGAAGCCGGCGGTTACAGCGCGCATGTTCACACCTCGCCGCATCTCGTCAATTGGCACGAGCGTTATCGCATCGGTGTGCCGGGCGGACGCGGGCAGCTTGTCGATGACGCAGTCTTTGCAGAGGCCCTGCGCCGTGTGGCTGGTGCCAATGCCGGACAGCATATCACCGTCTTCGAAATCCTGACGGCCGTCACCTTCATCCTGTTTTCCGAACAGCCGGCCGATGCCGCGATCATCGAAGTCGGTCTCGGCGGCCGTTTCGATGCCACCAATGTCATTTCCGATCCGGCCGTCTCGGTGATCATGCCGATCTCGCTGGATCACCAGCCCTATCTCGGCGACCGGGTCGAGCTGATCGCCGCCGAAAAGGCCGGTATCATGAAGCCGGGATTTCCCGTCGTCATCGGCCATCAGGAATATGATGCGGCACTCGACGTGCTGATGTCGACGGCTGAGCGGCTGCATTGCCCGAGCGCCGTCTTCGGGCAGGATTTCATGGCGCATGAGGAATATGGCCGGCTCGTCTATCAGGACGAATTCGGTCTTGCCGACCTGCCGCTGCCGCGCCTTCCCGGCCGCCACCAATATGCCAATGCGGCCGCTGCCATTCGCGCCGTCAAGGCCGCGGGTTTCACCGTGACCGAGACGATGATGGAAAAGGCGATGAATCTCGTGGAATGGCCGGGCCGGCTGCAGCGTCTCGGCGAAGGCCGGCTACTGGCGCATGCGCCCGCCGGCGCCGAGATCTGGATCGATGGCGGGCACAATCCCGGTGCCGGCGAAGTCATCGCCGAAGCTATGGCCAATTTCGAAGAGCGCCAGTCACGGCCGCTTTTCCTGATTATCGGCATGATCAACACCAAGGACCCTGTCGGCTATTTCAGGGCCTTTGCCGGCTTGGTCGAGAAGGTTTTCTGCGTGCCGATCCGCGGCAGCGACGCGATGATCGACCCGGTGATATTGTCGAATGCCGCCTATGATGCCGGCTTGGTTGCCGAACCGATGTCGACGGTCGGCGATGCGCTGGAAGCCATAAAAGCCCTCCTCGATCCGGAAGGCCTACCCCCGCGCATCCTCGTCGGCGGCTCTCTCTATCTCGTCGGCGATGTACTTTCCGACAACGGCACGCCCCCCAAATGAAGATTGCGACATGAAAAAAGCCCGGTCGAAGCCGGGCTTTTTCATCAATGCGAGGCGATATCAATCAGGCAGCGCTCGAAATCCAGTTCGAAAGCGCGGTCTTCGGCTTGGCGCCGACCGAGATATCGGCAACTTCACCGCCCTTGAAAATTGCAAGGGTCGGAATGGAGCGCACACCGAACTGTGCGGCGAGTTCCGGGTTTTCATCGATATTCAGCTTGGCGACCTTGACCTTGCCTTCCATCTCGACGGCGATTTCTTCAAGGCTCGGCGCAATCATCTTGCACGGGCCGCACCATTCAGCCCAGAAATCGACGACGACGGGTTCTGCAGATTCCAGAACTTCCGACTGGAAATTGTTGATATCGACTTTCACGGTAGCCATGGGCTGCTCCTTTAACTCAAGTGTTGAACCACATGTGATGGTGCGGTGCCGAATTTTCAATGTCCGGTATTTCACTTTGTCTTGACCGCTGCAAGCGCCAAACCGAGCGCCTTTTCGCTCAGCGTGTAGAGCGAGGCGTTCTCGGTGTAGACAAGCATGCAATCGATAGGCTTGTCGGGATAGAGCGGCGCCAGGATCTCGCGATAGATTGCCAGCTGCGCCCGATGGGCGAAGGGGATGGCCGCCTCTGTCGCCGGCGGCACCCGATTGGTCTTGTAGTCGAGGATGACGACACGATCGGCAAGGACGGCAAGCCGGTCGATGCGGCCGGAGACGGCATAACGCCTGTCATCGAACGTCAATGTTCCCATGATCGAGACCTCGGGCTGGGCCTCAGTCCCCAGGACGGCCTGCAGTCCCTCTTCGTCCAATAGTTTCAGAACCGAATCGACTAATTTGCGCCGTTCGGCTTCCGGCCAGAACCGCGCCGCCCGTTCGGCATAACGGCCTGCGGCATCCGCCCGTTCGCCAAGTGGAATTTCGGGAAGTGCCTGCAGCATGCGATGAATCAACCGGCCCTTCTCCAGCGAACGATCGCTGCGCTCCTTCTCGCTGAACAGCGGAGATGCGACGAGCAATCCGCCCTCGTCTTCATCGATGATCGTCCCGGCGCCGGAGGGGCTGAGCGGGCGGGGCAGCGCGGCCTGCGGTGGCAATGGCCGCAACAGACCGTCCGGCAAGGCCTCCTCGCTGTCGCGCTCTCGGGCGCGGTCGGCCCGCTCGAAGCGTCGTTCCACCCGTGGCACGCGCCATTTGATCCCCGGCCATTGCCCATCGGGACTGGAGAATGTGGTTGCCTCCACATGCGGATGGTCGTCGCGCAGTGCCGTCGAAATCATCATATGCCACGTGTCGTTGTTCACACGCACGCCGCGGTAACCGCAAACGACCAACCGGTCGGCGGCACGCGTCATGGCGACATAGAGCAATCGGCGGTACTCTTCCTCCGCCAGCATCTGGATACGAACGGCGTCGTCCTGGGTCAGCGAATTGGCGAGATCGGAGACGGGAACCCAGACGGGCATCGGCGGCTCATCGGCGTCGGTCTCGATCAGCCGCAGCTTCGGCAGATGGGTATGGGTGAAGGCCTTCGAACCGCCGTCGACGAGGAAAACGATCGGCGCCTCGAGGCCCTTGGAGGCATGCACCGTCATGATCCGCACTTCGTTGCGCCCCTTGTCCTGCTCCCGCTTCACCACCGGGGCTTCGAGCTCCAGCGTCGAGATGAAGGATTGCAGCCCGGGAAGGCCGGAGCTTTCGTGATCCAGGGTGAAGGTCAGGAATTCGTCGAGAATATCGCTGACCTCGGTGCCGAGCCGGGCAAGGAATTGCCGCCGCCCGCCATGGCTACCGAGCACCCGCGCATAGAAATCATGAACCGACAGGCTCCTGGATTGCCGAAGGAACAGCTCCAGCGTCTCCACGGCAGCGCGGAAACGCTCGGTGCCGTCGGCGGCGAAGCGTTTGAGATGGCTCCAGACGCTCTCATTGTCGCCGCGCAGGCCGGCGACCGCAAAGATGCCGTCCTCGGAGAGATCGAAAAGCGGGCTCTTCAGCACGGCGGCGAGCGAAAGATCGTCTTCCGGCAGCAGCAGGAAACGGCCGAGCGCCAGCAGATCCTGCACGGCGATATGGCTGGTCAGCACCAGCCTGTCGGCGCCGGCGACCGGAATGTCGCCGCGGCGCTTCAACGCGCGCGTCAACGCATTGACGAAGGCATCGCGCTTGCGCACCAGCACCAGGATGTCGCCGGCCTCGATCAGGCGCTCCCTACCCTTGTCGACGATCGTCTCACGCCCGACGAGCGCGCCGATCGAATGGGCGATCCGTCGCGCCAGGATGGCCGCCGGCGCGCTTTCCGGCGTCGCGTCGAATGGCGCCGTCCAGTCCTCCTCCTTCACCACAGCTTCCGGCGCGACCATTTCCCAGAGATCGACGGCGCCGGGATGGCCGATGCGGCTGGAGCGATGCACCACCGGTTCGCCGAGCGCGCTGAGGCCGCGTGAATTGTCGGGCTCCCTGAAAATATGGTCGACGGCTTCGAGCACGTCGGCGGTCGAGCGGAAGGAGAGGGGCAGCCGGACAGAGGAAAAATTCTGGCCGCTGTCGGTCACACGCCGCCGTGTTCGATCGCTTTCCTCGGAAAAACGCTCCGGCCTTGCGCCCTGGAAGGAATAGATCGACTGCTTTTCGTCGCCGACGGCAAAGAGCGTGCGCACGACCGGCCGGGCGCTCTCGCCGGAGAAGAAATCCTCGGCGAGCGACTGGATGACGCTCCACTGGATCGGGCTGGTATCCTGCGCTTCGTCGACGAGGATATGGTCGATGCCGCGATCGAGCTTATAGTGGATCCAGGGGCCGACGCCGCTTTTCGTCAAAAGGTCGGCGGTGCGGGTGATCAGATCCTCGAAATCGAGCTGGCTGCGCTGCTTCTTCAGCTCCTCATAGTCGCGATTCAGTCGGTCTGCGAGCACCAGCGCGGCATGGGTTGCGCCATACATCCGCATGAGTTTCAGCCGGTCGCGGCTTGCGGCGACATGGGCGCGGGCAGCGGCGACGGCCTCCGTCAACTGCGGTGCTTCGGTCAGCATGGCCTTGACCGTGAATTGCGAGTCCGCCTTTGGCTCGCCCTTCACGGTCAGAAAGATTTTCTCGAGAAACTCGGCGCGCTTTGCGTCATCGTGTTCACGCCCGGCAAGCCTGAGGCCGTAGGCAACTTCCTGCGCCTTCGCGCCGCCCTTCTGGTCGGCAAGCGACAGATAAAGCTCCAGCATGTGGCCGGAAAGCGCCGGCAGCGGCCAATACTGCGCCGCGATCCCGCTCTCGGTGTCATCGGGGGCAAGGCCAAGCCGTTGACGCAGAAACATCTCGATACCGCCCTGCCGTTCGGCTGTCGCCGTGAAACGACGGATGGCGTTGCGGTTGGCGACGATGTCGCCGAGCAGATTTTCCAGTCCGGATTCGTCGCCGAGATCGAGCACATAGGCGAAGGCCTCGGCGAGGGCGCTGTCTCCCTCCGGCGCGGTCGCCGTCAGCAGCGCCCGGCGCGCATCGGAAAGCAGTGCTTCCGCCGCGCGGTCGTCGAGAACCGAGAAATGCCCGGCGACGTTGGCCTCCAGCGGGAACTGATGCAGCAAGGCTTCGCAAAAGGCATGGATCGTCTGGATCTTCAACCCACCGGGCGTCTCCAGCGCCTTGGCAAACAGCCGGCGGGCCTCGGCAAGCTTAATTCCGTCAGGCGGCGTCCCCTCGATCTGGGTGATCCGCCGGCTCAGATCCTCATCGTCGAGCACCACCCAGTCTGCCAGCCTCTCGAAGACGCGGTTCGACATTTCCGAAGCTGCAGCCTTGGTATAGGTGAGGCACAAAATCGCGGAGGGCCGCGCCCCGGCAAGCAGGAGACGGATGACGCGCTGAGTCAGCACATGCGTCTTGCCGGAACCGGCATTGGCCGAGACCCATGCGGAACGCTCGGGATCGGAGGCAATCGCCTGCTGGATCGTCGTCCAGCCGATCCAGGCGCCAGGATCATCGTCGCTCGGAAGAGGCGTTACATCACTCATCGCCGCCGCCCTCCTCGGTCTCGGCTGTCGACCATTCGGAGACGCGGGCGAGATGATCATAATCGCCGCCGAAATCGAATTGCTGTGCCGGGATGAGCCGCGAGGTAAAGCCTTTCTCGCCGGATTGCAGCAAGCTCACGAACTTGACCAGCTGATCGATCGATTCCTCGGCGAGATCCATCGCCGATTTCGCCTTGTCACTGCGCGCCGAACTCTCATTGTTGACGGTGTCGACCAGAAAACGGCGTCCCGGCCGCAGGCGCACATAGAGCAGGTCCTGCGGCACCAGACTGCCGGCATCACGGAAGGCGCCGGCGCTCAGGGCCGCCGCTTCGAGCGCGAGCTGCGGATCGAGAAGCACGCGTGCCTGCGTCGGCGAGGGATTGTAACCGGTCTTGTAGTCGATGATATCGGCGGCGTTCGGTCCGGTGACGTCAATCCGGTCGGCAACGCCGTTGAGCCGGATATTGATTGCTTCCAGTTCGACGCCGCCCCGCACTTCTGTCAGCGTCTTGCGGATGCCGGGCCGCCGTCCGGCCTCCCAGTCGAGGAAGGCGCGGGCCACCGCGCGAAAGCGTGGCCGCCACACGGCATCGATATGCGGCGGCAGCCGCTCCATGTCGAAAAGCTCGGAAAGAATGCGCTCCATCGCCGCTGCCGCATCCGGAGTGCCGGCGACATGGGCCTCGCGAATGAACCGGTCGATGATCGTGTGGTAGAGCGTGCCGCGTTCGGCCGCGCCCGGATCGCGGTTGAACGGATCGACGGGATCGAGCCGCAGGATGCGGCGGGCATAGATGGCGTAGGGGTCGCGGCGCAGCCGGCCGACCTCGCTGAAGGAATAGGATTTTGGCTGCAGTACCAACGGGGGTTTCGGCGAGGGTCGCTGTGCCGGGGCCTGGGCCTCTCCGCGATCGATCAGCCCGGCCCATCGAAGGAAGCGGTTGCCGCGTCCCTTCAATTCCGCTTCGAACGCCTCTCCGGCAAGCGCCAGCAGTCGCTGCAGCCAGCGCGAGGCGACCGTCGGCGTCGAGCCCTGGCGTAGCGCTCTGGAATAGATCAGATGACGCGTGCCGTTTGCCATTTCGAAGTCATGCGCCAGCTGGCCGATGCGCCGCTCCGGCGGTTCGAGGCCGATCTCCGTCTTCATCATGCGCGGAATGAAGGGATTGTTGGCGGTCTGCCCCGGCCAGGTGCCCTCGTTCAGGCCGCCGAGGATGAGGGTGTTGACGCTCTGCAGGCGGGCTTCCAGCGTGCCGAAGATGAAGAGGCGGGGATGGCTGAGCGCCCGCGGCTTCACCGCATGACCGGCGGCAAGGGCTGCCATGATGTCGATCCATTGCGGCCCGTCGGCCTCCATCTGGCCGTTGGTGTCGATCACTTCGCTGAGCAGGGCGGCAAGGGCATCGCCGGCTTCATCAGACCAGAGATCGGCGAGATTGCCGTGCGGATCGACCGCCACCGCTTCAAGCGACCGGCCGGTTCGCTCCGCCCAATCGGACAAGGTGAAACTCGCGGTCCTCCCACGATCTTCCGGCCGGTGCCGCATCAAGGCCGAAGCCAGAGGTTCGGTTGCTTGCGTGACCCGGCGGGCAAGGTCGTATGCCGCCTCGGCTGCGTCAGGCGCAAGCGCCTTTCGCCATTGCGGCGCGTGCCTGTCCTCAGCCTGTTCGGCAAGCTGATGGGTCAGCAGCGACTCGAGCCTGCTGATATCCACCTCCGCCACGCCGCCGCGCAGCGCCAGCATCTCGAGCGCCCGGGTCGCCGAAATCAACGCGTCGCGTTCCAGGCCGAAACGGGCCAGCGGATGTTTGAGCAGCGAGACGATTGCCACGGGATCGCCCGGGCGTAGCGTTGCCTCCAGCAGCAATTGCAGGAGCGTGCCCTGCGGCGTGGCCGCAAGCGGTGTCCCTGCCGAATCGTCGGCGAGAATGCCGAAGCGGGAAAGGTCGGCCATCACCCGCCGGGCGAGATTGCGGTCCGGCGTGATGAGCGCCGCCCGGCTTTCGCCGTCCTGCCCCGGTCTTTCCAGTGCCAGCCGGAGCGCGATGGCAATCGCTGTTGCTTCTTCGCGCTCGTTGGCGGCTTCGATCAGCGAAACATCGGCGAAGGCTGACGTGAACGCACCCTCCGGCAGCGCGTTCTTCCACGCACCCCAATCGCTGGTCGCCTCCGCCGGGACGAGCGCCCGAGACAGGATTTCGGCGCGCCGGTCAAGGTCGGGCTCCGGCCTGTCGAGGGCCGTCACCTCGGCACGTGTGAGTTTCAGCCGCTTCAGCAGCGATGACAGGCCATATTGCGGATGACTCCGGCTTGCAGGATTGGCAAGCTGGCCGGGTGCCGGTTCCGGCGCGACCATCTGCCAGTCTTTCTCGGGCATGGAGAGATCGAGGCCCGGAAGCACGATCACCCCTTCAGGCATATGGGCGACAGCGGCAATCAGATCGGCGGTGGCGGGAACCGAACCTGTCGAACCGGCAATGATGATCGGCCCGGTGGTTTTCGTCGCCGAAAGCCTGGATGCTTCGGCCCGGAGAATGGCGTTTCGGTGCCGCGCCGGCGAGGATTTGCCGAGTTCGGAAAGCCGCTCCGGCCAGAAGGCGCTGGCGATCTGGAGGAATTCCGCCGTCAGCTGCCACCAGGCGGCATAGTCGCCGGTGTCGAGTTTCGACAGTTCCGACCAGTCGATGTCTTCGGTTTCGATGGAATCGATCAGCTCCGCGAGGTTGCGGGCGAGCCAGATCGCATCCGCCGGGCTGGCTGGGGCGACCAGCGGCGAGTCCGAATGAATGTGGCGGACGATCTCCGGCAGTTTGTTCCGCCAGGCAAGGATCAGTCGCGCAAGCTCCAGCAGTCGGGCGGTATTCGACAGCGGCTGGGCGAGATCGATCGTTGCCGGCAGTGCCTCGTCGAAATAGCCGCTGTCGTCGTCGGTTTCGCCGAGAGGACGAATAACAGGCAGGATCGCCGAGCGGCCGCCGAGCAGGTCGACGAATTCCGAGCGCAACACACGCACGGCGCGCCGCGTCGGCAGGTAGATCGTCACCCGGGACAGCGACAGCGGATCATCGGTCTCATGCCGGAAGAGCGGCGTGAGCCGGCCGTCGCAAAGCGTCGTTGCCAGCGTTTTCAGGAAGGAGAGGCCCGCCGGGATCGTCAGAATGCGTGGCTGGTGCCGCTCCGCCATATCTCACGCAAACGCCCGCAGCCGTCGGATCGTTTCCTCCGCTTCGCCGATCGCTTCCGGCGTTCCCACCGTCAGCCAGTGGCCCTCGAGCACCATGCCGAAAAGCCGCCCGCACGCGATCGCCTTGTCGAAATAAATATTGAGGTTGAAGGCATCCTGTGGCGCGTCATCGAGCAAGGACGGGTTCATAACGATCGCTCCGGCATAGACGACGGGATTGGTCGGATCGTCGCGATACCGCGTCAGGCTGCCGTCGGCCGCCATGCCGAAATCGTTCTTGCCGTTGTGACCCGTCGTATCCTCAATCCTCACGCAAAGCAGCGCCATGTCCATGCGCTCCGCATCGAAGAATCCGGCTAAGCGTTGCAGGTTCGTCGGCCGCCCGGGCTGTTCGCCGATCCAGAAGAGATCGGCATTCATGACGAAAACATTCTCGCGTTCGAGCAGCATCAGACCCTTGGCCAGCCCGCCGCCGGAATTCATCAGTGCTTCCCGCTCGTCCGAGATCATGATGTCGAGGCCGCGATAGGCCTCGAGATGATCGAGCATCTGGCCGGCAAAGTGGTGAACATTGACGACCGTCCGTTCGACGCCGGCCGCCACCAGCGCATCCAGCGCATAGTCGATCATCGGCTTGCCGTCGATCTTCACCAGCGGCTTCGGGATCGTGTCGGTGATCGGGCGCATACGGGTGCCGAGACCCGCGGCCAGTACCATGGCTTGTCTGATCGTCATGCTGATCCGGAACTTATGATTCGCTTTGGCCTATTCCAGCCCTTGCGCACCAATCGCGCAAGGGGGCAAGCGCCTCGTGCTCGAACGCGACCTGGAGATAGGCAAGCGTTCGCGGCATATGTTTGAGATAACCGGGCTTGCCGTCGCGCTGCAACAGCCGCACCCAGAGACCGGCAAGCTTGCAGTTGCGCTGCGCCGACATGATCGCCCAGGCTTTCATGAACCCGGCTTCGTCAAAGCCACCCTGGGCACGGCGCAGGGTGAGGTAATCGACCATCAACTGCCGGAAGAGCTCCGGTTCGATCGTTACGCGCGCATCCTGGACGATGGAAGCAAGGTCATAGGCGGTTGGGCCGATCATCGCATCCTGGAAGTCGATGATGCCGACCTTGCCAATACCGCTTTCGCCCTCGCGCCAGATGATGTTCGGCGAATGGAAGTCGCGCAGCAGCAGGTTCTTCTCGGCTGTGGCGAGCTCGTCGATCAGCGCGTCCCAGATCGCCAGATACTCCGCCCGTTCGCTATCGGTGGGAGGTGTACCGCGCTTCCAGGCAATATGCCAATCGAGCACAAGCTGCACTTCCATCTTCATTGCCGTGCGGTCGAAGTCCGGAATGTGATGCGTATGGGTTGCGGAAACCGGGATATCCTGCGGAATCTGCATCGAATGAAGATGGGCGAGGCAGGCGACGCTTTGCCGGTAACGTTCGGCGATCGGCCGTCCGTCGTCGTCGAGCACGCCTTCCGTGCCGAGATCCTCGATCAGCAGGATGCCTTTGATATAATCAACCTTGTAAATCTCCGGCGTCGCAAACCCCCGCCCGCGCAACGCATCGGCAATCGCAACGAAAGGGTAGGCGTTCTGTGCCAGATGCGCGACTTTGGGGTAGGATTTGCCGTCATAGACTGGCGGTCCCTCAGGATGCGGGCGCCAATCCATCAGTATTTTTCGCTGGCCATCGTCCTGATAGATCGCCTCATAGGCGCGCAGTGAAGCGTCACCGGTCAGGAAGCGGCGTTTGGCATCGGGATAGCCGGCTTCGTCGAGGAAAGCGCGGATCGCCAGGACCCTGCGGATTCGCGAGGCCTGTGGGTCCGAGACCTTGATCGTTGCCCGGCGGCCGCTGCCCTCATGTTCCAGGCCCAGTGCGATACGCTGGGCGGGCAGTTCGATCTCTGCCATCTCCGGCCATTCGACGAGACAGATGCCGCTCTCCAGGGCGTCGTCGAAGCCGAGTTCTGTCAGTTCCGAGGGATCGCCGAGCCGGTAGAGATCGAAATGCGAAATGGGAATGCGCAGATCGTAGGATTGCACCAGCGTGAAGGTCGGGCTCGGGACTTCGAGCCCCTCGTCGTCGGCGATGGCGCGCAGGATCGCCCGGGCGAGCGAGGATTTGCCGGCACCGAGATCGCCGGAAAGGGCGAGGCAGTCACCGGCTTTCAAGGCCAGCGCCAGGTCTTCGCCGAGTCGAATGGTGGCCGCCTCGTCTTTCAGGAAAAGCGAGATCGTATTGCCGGTCGTCATTCGGCTGCCGCGGTATGCGGAATATCGACCGAGGGGATACGGCAGACGACGGTGGTGCCCTTGCCGGGCTCGCTGTCGATCGTCACGTCGCCATGATGCAGGCTGACGAAGCTGTCGACGATCGACAGGCCGAGGCCCGCGCCGCCGCGTTTGCCGCTTTTCGCTCCGGTCGCAAAACGATCGAAGACCGTCGCGATCATGTCAGGCGAGATGCCGGGGCCGCGGTCGCTGACGGCGAAGACGAAATCCGTGCCGTCGCGGCTGCATTCGAGCGAGATCGAGGTGCCCTCGGGGGAAAAATTCGCCGCATTGGCAAGCAGCTTCAGCAGGATCTGCTTCAGCCGCTGCGGGTCGGCGACGATCGAGCCGAGATAGGCCGGCGCGGTGATTTCGAGCGCCACGCCGCTTTCGTGCAGGCGATCGGCGATCTGCATCGAGACGTCGTCGAGCAGGTCGTTGAGATCGATATCCGCGTAGTTCAAGCGCATGATGCCGGCGTCGACGGTCGCAAGATCGAGAATATCGTTGACGAGCGTCAGCAGAACCGACGACGAGGTCGAGATGTGGTCGATATATTCGGCCTGCCGCTCGTTCAGCGGTCCGACCCCTTGGGTACGCAGTAGATCGGTGAAGCCGATGATATTCGTCAGCGGCGAGCGCAGCTCATAGGAAACGTGCTGGACGAAGTCGTTCTTCAGCTCGTCGGCCTTGCGGAGCGCTTCGTTCTTTTCAGTCAGCGCCCGCTCGGCACGCACGCTGTCCGTCATATTGACGAAGGTCAGCATGGTCTGGGCATTCGGCAGCGGGATCACGGCGTAGTCGAGCACCAGGCCGGAGAAGAGTTCCAGCGTTCCCTGGCCCGAGCGGCGTTCGTCGTCGAAGCTGGTGATCAGTTCCGCGAAGGCCTTCCAGCCATCCGGCCGGTCATAGGACGGCGCGCAGGCCTCGCCCAGTGCGCGGATATGGGTGCCGGGCTTGGCTTCGGTTTCCGTGATCCCCCACAGCGCGCGGAAGGCCGGGTTCGACAGACGGATGCGTCCATCCGGGCCGAACACCGCCACACCTTCGGAAAGATGGTCGATCGTTTCGCCCTGCACCTTGACCAGCGTGTTGTAGCGGGTTTCGAGATCGACCTGCTCGGTCAGGTTTTCGAACACCCAGGTGGCGCCGCCTTGCGGGTGGGCGGTGGCAAAGACACGCAATGTCTGCCCGTTCGGCAGGTGCCAGAGATCGGATTGCGTGTCGAGTGCGCGATAGACGGAAAGGGCCGCCTCCTTCCAGCTTTTCCAGTTGAGCTGGTCCGGCAGCTTCTTGGCTGCCCGCAGCCGCTCGAGCAGTTCGCTATTATCAGGTCGGCCCTCGAGGAAAGCGATATCCAGCTCCCAGAGCGCGACAAAGGCCTGGTTGTAGAATTGCAGCCGGCGGTCGCCGTCGAAGATGGCAACCGGCGTGGCGAGATGGTCGAGCGTTTCGGCATGGCTCTTCAGCGTCCGTTCCAGCTCGGCGCGCACCGCCTCGATGTCGGACACATCGATCGCGATCCCGGCGGAGCCGCCGGCAAGCCTGACATCGACGACATCGAAGAATGTGCGGTTGCCGTGCACGACCGTCGAAATCGTGTCGTGGAAGGGCGATTCCGGCGTCGTCGTCGCGCGAATGCGTTCGCGCGCCACCGTCGTCAGCATCTCGCGGCCTTCATTGATCGCCTGCTGCGGCGAGCGCGCTTCGACGGCCTCGCCATAGGCCTGGTTGACCCAGGTCAGCCGACCGGCCGGGTCGCGTTGCCAGGCCGGCATGTCGATCGCGTCGAGCATGGTCTGGAAGGCCGAGATCGAGGTCATCAGCCGGTCGCGCTCGATCCTGAGCTCCGCGAGCTCGGCGCGCAAATTGTTGAGCGCCACGAAACGGACGAAGGCGCGGCCGCCGGAAACCCGGCCCTGCGCCTCGAGGATTTCATCGCGGATGGTTTCGACCACCATGTCGAAGCTCTGTGCCCCGTCGCGCAGCCGGTCGATCGCCTTTTCCAGATCGGCGGCCGAGCGTGACTTCAGCCAGAGGCCAAAGGCCAAAAATTCGCCGTCCTGCGGCGCGCCGGTCTCGGGCGGAAGCTGGCCGAGCAATTCGGGACGAGCATTACCGTCCCAGATGACGATCCGCCGGTTCTTGTCGGCGATCAGCGCCTGGTATTGCGAAATGCGCTGCTGGGCATCGGAGAGTGCCGAGCGGATCTCCCGGCTCTCGCTTTCCAGATTGCCGCGCTGGCGCACCAGCCACAGCGTCGAAAGCAGGGCCGCCGATATGACGCCGATGACGACGGAAACGCCGACAACCTGCGACGATGTGAAGAGGTGAGCCGAGGCCGCCGCCTGCTGCTCCGTCTGTGCCAGAACCGGCCGCGCCAGCGCGGCAAACGCCGTGCCGGCCGCGCAGGCTTTCAGAAAGCGCGCCAATGATCTCTCTTGCGATGCGGCCTCGTGTGCCGTTGCAAATTGATGTTCTTGGCCTGCCATCAGCGGGCGGCGACCGGCGCGAACGCCATCATCCGCCTGACCGGGCAGGCTGTTTTTCATTTCCGACATCCGCGGTATGTCTCCGTCCTTCAATGTGCCGCATTACGACAAGACATCCCATTTTCGGAGCGGTCGGACGGTGTCCGGCGTCCCGAATCAAGTCTTAAAACAATACTTCGGAAGGGAATCTGCGGGAAGGGAGCGTCCAAAAAATAAGCCGCGGCATTTGTCAATGCCGCGGCTTCTACATCTTGTGGATATTAACTATGAGATCAATATCTGTAGTGGTCGGACTTGAACGGGCCCTTCGGCGAGACGCCGATATAGGCAGCCTGTTCCGCAGAAAGCTCCGTTAGCTTCACGCCGAGCTTGTCGAGATGCAGGCGGGCGACCTTCTCATCGAGATGCTTCGGCAGGATATAGACCTGGTTGGAATACTGGTCGGGCTTGGTGAAGAGCTCGATCTGCGCCAGCGTCTGGTTGGTGAAGGAAGCCGACATCACGAAGGACGGATGACCGGTGGCGTTGCCGAGGTTGAGCAGACGGCCTTCGGAAAGCAGGATGATGCGGTTGCCCTTGGGGAACTCGATCAGATCGACCTGCGGCTTGACGTTGGTCCACTTGAGATTGCGCAGCGCGGCGACTTCGATTTCATTGTCGAAGTGACCGATATTGCCGACGATCGCCATGTCCTTCATCGCACGCATATGGTCGATGCGGATGACATCCTTGTTGCCGGTGGTGGTGATGAAGATATCGGCCGAGGAAACAACGTCTTCGAGCAGCACGACTTCATAACCGTCCATGGCGGCCTGCAATGCGCAGATCGGATCGGCTTCGGTGACCTTGACGCGGGCGCCGGCGCCGGAAAGCGAGGCGGCAGAACCCTTGCCGACGTCGCCGTAGCCGCAGACGACGGCAACCTTGCCGGCCATCATCACGTCGGTGCCGCGGCGGATGCCGTCGACCAGCGATTCCTTGCAGCCGTATTTGTTGTCGAACTTCGACTTGGTGACGGAGTCGTTGACGTTGATCGCCGGGAAGGGCAGCAGGCCCTTCTGGCTGAGCTGGTAGAGGCGGTTGACGCCGGTCGTCGTTTCCTCGGTGACACCCTTGATGGCGTCGCGCTGCTTGGTGAACCAGCCAGGCGATGCGGCAAGACGCTTCTTGATCTGCGCGAAGAGGATTTCCTCTTCCTCGGAATGCGGATGCGACAGCACGTCTTCGCCGGCTTCAGCGCGGGCGCCGAGCAGGATGTACATGGTGGCGTCGCCGCCGTCATCGAGGATCATGTTGGAAAGGCCGCCATCGGCCCACTGGAAGATCTTGTCGGTATAGACCCAGTAATCCTCGAGGGATTCACCCTTGATGGCGAAAACAGGAACGCCGGCAGCGGCGATTGCGGCAGCGGCGTGATCCTGCGTCGAGAAGATGTTGCACGAGGCCCAGCGGACTTCGGCACCGAGCGCCACCAGCGTCTCGATGAGCACGGCGGTCTGGATGGTCATGTGCAACGAGCCGGTGATGCGCGCGCCCTTCAGCGGCTTTGCATCGCCGAATTCGGTGCGGCAGGACATCAGCCCCGGCATTTCGGTTTCGGCGATCGTAATTTCCTTGCGGCCAAAATCCGCAAGCCCGATATCGGCGACGACATAATCTTTTTCAGTGCTCATAGAGGTCTCCAGGCTGAAAAACGTCTCAAAATTGGCGCAGGCGCGAAAATGACCGCGCGACGGATAGGCCGGATGCAAGCTCACGGCATGTCCGCCGTTTAGCAGGCTTCGGATGCGAAGGCAATAAGGATATAAAGAAGTCTTTATATGTTTATATGAGCTCGGCCGAAGCCTATATCTCTTCGCCGAAGCGATTCTGGATCAGTTGGTCCAGGGCCTCCAGCGCTTCTTCGGCCTGGCTGCCGCTGGCCGAGACGACGACGCTCGAGCCGGGGCTCGCGGCAAGCATCATCAAGCCCATGATCGAGGTGCCGCCGACCGTCATTCCGTCTTTGGAAACGGTGATGGCGGCATCGAAAGTCTCGACCATCTGCACGAATTTTGCGGAGGCGCGCGCGTGAAGGCCGCGCTTGTTGATGATGAGGAGTTCCCGGGAGAGCGATGTCATGAAGGGCCGTTATTTTCCGCTAAGCACGCGGCTCGCGACATTGATATATTTCCGTCCGGCTTCGGAGGCCTCCACCAGCGCCTTCTCCATATTGTTCTCGCCGCGCACGCCGGCGAGCTTGATCAGCATCGGCAGGTTGACGCCGGCAATGACTTCGGTATGGCCGCTGCTCATGACTGAAATGGCGAGATTGGACGGCGTACCGCCGAACATGTCGGTCAGAATGACGACGCCATGGCCGTCATCGGCACCGGAAACAGCTTCCAGAATGTCCTGCCGTCTTTGATCCATGTCGTCTTCGGGGCCAATGCAGACCGTCTCGATGAATTTCTGAGGACCGACGACGTGCTCGACAGCATGACGAAACTCTTCAGCTAGCTTGCCATGAGTGACAAGCACAAGTCCGATCATGATATTACTGCTCCCATATACGCGAACGGTGGCCCCAATATCGCAATGCAGCAATTACGTCCACCGGTGGCGGCACATCTTGGCTATGAAAAGCCGAAGTGCAAGATAAAAATGCGAATATATAAGGCAGATTGATCAATCCGGAAGGCGTCAATGCCCGATATCGGGTGCTTTCGCCATCAGCATGGCAAGGGGTGAGGAGACGCCTGTGAGCAACCGCAATGCGGGAAGCGAAAAACCCGGTGCAAGGTTGACGATTTCGCCCTCCGGCGGCACGCGGTTTTCACCGGCAGCACTGCCCGGAAGCACGGCATAATGCATCGCCGCCTGTGGCACATGCTCCTGTCGGACGATGCCAGTGCCGCGAAGCTCGATCAGCCCGGCGATCGACGGCGGGCAGGTGGCCACCACGGTGCCGGTCTCCTCGGAGAGAAGAACCTGGTCGTCGGCGACCAGTGCCGTAAAGAGCCCGAGCCGGCGTGCTTCGGTCATGCAGGTAAAGGCCAGCATCGATTTTCCCCAGCCGGAGGGGCCGCTGAACAGCAGTCCCGTGCTGCCGACGACGATTGCCGTCGCATGGATGTTTAAGGCCGCCGTCATGCGGCGGCATCGAGCGGCAGGGTCAGGATAAAGCGCGCGCCGAGCACCTTTCCGCCTTCGGCGTCGGTGATGTTTTCTGCTCTCAGCGAGCCGCCATGGGCTTCGGCGATCTGCCGGCTGATCGACAGGCCGAGCCCCGAATTCTGTCCGAAGCCTTCCGATTCCGGTCGGTCCGTATAGAACCGCTCGAAGATGCGGTCGATATTTTCCGCCTGGATGCCGGGGCCGTTGTCTTCGATCGTGGTGACGCAGCGCGAACGTGTCCGCACCAGCCGCACGGTAATCTTGCCGCCCTTCTCAGGCACGAAAGAGCGGGCGTTCTCGATCAGGTTGGCGATGATCTGGCCGATGCGCAGATCGTGGCCATTGATGACGAAGCGCGTCTTGACGTTCGCCTTGCGATCGATCGCATATTCGATTTCCACCTGCTTCTTGCTGCTCCTGACCTGGCGTGAAACCTCGATGAGGTCGCGCAACAGCACCTCCATGTCGACGGAGCCGGCATCGACACGCGCGAGTTCGGCATCGAGGCGGGAGGCGTCGGAGATATCGCTGATCAGCCGGTCGAGGCGGCGGACATCGTGCTGGATGACGTCCATCAGCCGCTTCTTGGAATCGTCGGACCGGGCAAGCGGCAGCGTTTCGACGGCGCTGCGCAGCGACGTTAGTGGATTCTTGAGTTCGTGGCTGACATCGGCGGCGAAACTCTCGATCGCATCGATGCGGTCGTAAAGCGCCGTCGTCATTTCGCGCAATGCAATGGAAAGATTACCGATTTCATCCTGGCGGGCGGAGAAGTCAGGAATCTGCTCACGCGTCTTGGCCCCGCGGCGCACACGGATGGCGGCGGCCGAAAGTCGGCGCAGCGGATTGGCGATGGTCGACGAGAGCACTAGCGAAAGCAGCACGTTGACCAGCGTCGCGACACCGAAGACGCGCATGATCGCAAGCCGCTCGGCATGAACGATATTGTCGATGTCGCCTGCCTGTGTCGACAGCAGCAGCACCCCGAGCACAGCGCGGAAACGCTGGATCGGCACGGCGACCGAAACGATGAGCTCGCCTTTTTCCGTCGTGCGCACGACGGCGCCGCGCACGCCGGTGAGCGCGTTCATCACCTCTGGATAGATCGAGCCGTCGCCGCCCGGCGCTTCCTTGTAAAGCGGCAGGTTGCCGGGCTGCAGCGCCTTGTTGAACAGGGTGGCGAACCAATCGCTCCAGGTCTGCTTCTCCTCCTCGACCGGCGGCAGGTCGAAGCGCAGCACTTGGCCGCGCGAATAAAGATGGCGGGAATCCAGCAGCAGATTGGCATCGGCATCGAAGATGCGGGCGCGCGTGCGCGTCGGAGAGATCAGCCGGCGCAGCACCGGCGCGACCTTCTCGGGATCGATCGGGAATTCGAGGTCTTCGTCGTTCGGTACCGGGGTGATGCTCTGGCCAGCCTGCAGCTCGAGCAGTTTCTGCGGATCGATGGTGATCGAATTCGTATCGACCGATGCGGAAGCTGAAATGGCGCCGGCGATGATTTCGCCTTGCGTCAAAAGGCTCTCGGCGCGGGCGTCAATTAGTCCCTCGCGAAACTGGTTGAGGTAGAGGATACCGCCGACCAGCACCAGCAGTGCGACGAGATTGAAGAAGACGATGCGCCGCGTCAGGCTCGAAAACACGGCATTGCCGAAGATGCGGCGGATCAGCGTGAAAGGATGCGACCAACGGCGGTCTCGGACGCGACGGGTGCTCACGCCCTCCGCATCGTCGAGATCCCTATCCTGCACCAACTGTGCCAACGACTGGCCCTTTCGAAGGGCAGGGCCGGATAATCCGGCCGGCAGCCCTCAACAATGTCTCGCGCTGCGCCGTCTGGGCTCAGGCTGCTTCGCGGAAGCGGTATCCCACTCCGTAGAGCGTTTCAATCATATCAAAGTCGTTGTCGACCATCTTGAATTTCTTGCGCAGCCGCTTGATGTGGCTGTCGATGGTCCGGTCGTCGACATAGACCTGTTCGTCATAGGCTGCGTCCATCAGCGCGTCGCGGCTTTTGACGACGCCGGGGCGCTGCGCCAGCGAATGCAGGATCAGGAATTCGGTCACCGTCAGGGTCACGGCCTCACCCTTCCAGGTGCAGGTATGACGTTCCTGATCCATGACCAGCTGCCCGCGCTCCAGCGAGCGGGCCTGCTGTACGGCGCCGTTCTTCGGTGCGCCGACGGGGCTGGTGCCGGCAGCTGCGGCTTCACGGCTAGAGGCGCGGCGCAGCACGGCGCGGACGCGCTCGACCAGCAGACGCTGCGAAAAAGGCTTGGTGATGAAATCGTCGGCGCCCATCTTCAAGCCGAAGAGCTCATCGATCTCCTCATCCTTGGAGGTAAGGAAGATGACGGGAATATCCGACTTCTGTCGCAGGCGGCGCAGCAGTTCCATGCCGTCCATGCGCGGCATCTTGATGTCGAAGATCGCCAGCTGCGGTGGTCGCGCCAGAAGGCCGTCGAGCGCCGAAGCACCGTCCGTATAAGTCTCGACCTTATATCCTTCGGCCTCCAGTGCGATCGACACCGAGGTGAGGATGTTGCGGTCGTCATCAACGAGCGCGATTGTCGGCATGGTGTTGGTCTCCATCATCAGTGCGCAATCTCCCGGATTTTGCTCTCCCCAGGCGGTCTCAGTGACCGGATGCGCTTATGGAGGATAAAGGTGGAACAAATTGTGGCAAAGATAAAGGGAAAGATTGTCGTGAGAATCGCCGGCAATCTTAAGTAGCGAGGGAAAATGTTTCAACGCGCTCACCTAAAACGATTTAAAACAGAGGCAATAAATTTAAATCGATTAAATATTTGATATTACTATATTTTTTCAAGTTCTGTGTCTTGTGTTTTAAAATTTCTACCCGTATTTTCGCGGTTAGTTTTAACGGCAACGCGCCTGAGCAAAGGGAACTAGCCATGGAAAAGTTCGGAGTTCATAACCCGGCAACGGAGCTGGCAACGGTTGGATTGGGCGGCGCAGCCAGCGTTCGCTACAACTTTTCCGCCGCCGCACTCTATGAAGAAGCGATCCGCCGGGGTGAAGCCGAACTGACTGCTCAGGGCGCGCTGCGGGCTATCACCGGCCAGCACACCGGCCGTTCGCCGCGCGACAAGTTCGTCGTTCGCGACAGCAATACCGATGGCCAGATCTGGTGGGACAACAACAAACCGCTTTCGCCGGAACATTTCGCCCTGCTGCGCGCCGATATGCTGGCGCATGCCGCTGGTAAGGACCTGTTCGTCCAGGACCTCGTCGGCGGCGCCGAGGAACGCCATGCTCTGCCGACCCGCGTCGTCACAGAGTTTGCCTGGCATTCGCTGTTCATCCGCAATCTGCTGATCCGCCCCGATGCCGCAGCACTCCCCAGCTTCGCGCCGAAGCTGACGATCATCGATCTGCCGAGCTTCAAGGCCGATCCGGCCCGCCACGGCTGCCGTTCGGAAACCGTGATTGCCTGCGACCTGACCAACGGTCTCGTCCTCATTGGCGGCACCTCCTATGCCGGCGAAATGAAGAAATCGGTCTTCACCGTTCTCAACTACCTGCTGCCGGCCAAGGGCGTGATGCCGATGCATTGCTCGGCTAATGTCGGCCCGGACGGTGACGCGGCGGTGTTCTTCGGCCTTTCCGGCACCGGCAAGACGACGCTGTCGGCCGATCCGGCCCGCACGCTGATCGGCGATGACGAACACGGCTGGAGCGAAAACGGCATCTTCAACTTCGAAGGCGGCTGCTACGCCAAAACAATCCGTCTGTCGGCCGAGGCCGAGCCGGAAATCTATGCGACGACCCAGCGTTTCGGCACCGTGCTCGAAAACGTCGTGTTGAACGAAGGCCGCGAGCCGGATTTCCACGACGGCTCGCTGACCGAAAATACCCGCTGCGCCTACCCGATGCATTTCATTCCGAACGCCTCGGAAACCGGCCGGGCCGGGCATCCGAAGACGATCATCATGCTGACCGCCGATGCCTTCGGCGTCATGCCGCCGATCGCCCGTCTGACGCCTGATCAGGCGATGTATCACTTCCTGTCCGGCTACACCGCCAAGGTGGCCGGCACCGAAAAGGGTGTCGTCGAGCCGGAAGCGACCTTCTCCACCTGCTTCGGCGCGCCCTTCATGCCGCGGCATCCGGCCGAATACGGCAACCTGCTGAAGGAACTGATTGGCCGCCACGGCGTCGAATGCTGGTTGGTCAATACCGGTTGGACCGGCGGCGCTTACGGCACCGGCAAACGCATGCCGATCAAGGCGACGCGCGCGCTTCTCGCTGCTGCTCTCAACGGCAAACTCGGCCAGGTCGAATTCCGTGCCGATACCAACTTCGGCTTCGCCGTGCCGGTCTCCGTCAATGGCGTCGACAGCGGCATTCTCGATCCGCGCTCGACCTGGGCCGACAAGGCAGCCTATGACGCACAGGCCGAAAAGCTGGTCTCGATGTTCATTGCGAACTTCGCTAAGTTCGAGAACCACGTCGACGGCGGTGTTCGCGACGCGGCTCCCGGCGTGAAGGTTGCCGCCGAATAAGAAGCGCAAGCAATTCCAGCAAAAGTGTGCAGCGGTTTTGCCAGGCAAAGCGCGAAGCGCTTTTGTCGGGAATTGCGCTAAACAGACTCTCTGATTCACGTGAAACCCGGCATCGCAGGATGGCCGGGTTTTTCTTGATGATGGCCGATGTTTTCAATTAGCGGCCGATGTGAGATAGAACGCCGCATGGCCAGCGACGCACTCTACATCGATGACAGGATCACCATCGCCGGATGGGAGTTGACGGAACAGTTCGTTCTGGCGGGCGGCCCCGGCGGGCAGAACGTCAACAAGGTTTCGACCGCGGTCCAGCTGTTCTTCAACATCCCGAACTCGCCGTCGCTGAACGATCGCGTCAAGGCCAATGCGGTCAAGCTCGCCGGCCGGCGCCTGTCGAAGGACGGCGTGCTGATGATCGAGGCGAGCCGCTTTCGCAGCCAGGACCGCAACCGCGAGGATGCGCGCGACCGGCTGAAGGAGCTGATTCTGGAGGCCGCCAAGCCGCCGCCGCCGCCGCGCAAGAAGACCAAGCCGACCAAGGGTTCGGTCGAGCGCCGCCTGAAGGAGAAATCCGGCCGCTCGGAAGTCAAGAAAATGCGCGGCCGCCCTGGCGGCGGAAGCAGTGAATGACATGCCGGAACTCTTGAGCGGCATTCGCCATCTCCCCAGCTATCTCGACCGGGCGCGCCAGGAGGCGTTGGTCGAGGTCATCCGCACTATTGTCGCCGAGGCGCCGCTTTATGTGCCGGTCATGCCCGGCACCGGCAAGCCGATGTCGGTGCGCATGACCAATTGTGGGGCGCTCGGCTGGGTAACCGACAAGCAGCGCGGCTATCGCTACCAGCCGACGCATCCGGCAACCGGCAGGCCTTGGCCCGATATGCCGCAGGAATTACTCGATATCTGGAATGATGTGGCCGGTTACGACAAGCCGCCGGAAGCCTGTCTGATCAATTTCTACTCCGACGATGCCCGGATGGGTCTGCATCAGGACAAGGATGAGAGGGATCTGCAGGCGCCGGTCGTCTCGATCTCGCTCGGCAACAGCTGCCTGTTTCGCATCGGCGGCCTCAACCGCAATGATCCTACGCTATCCCTAAAGCTGTCGAGCGGCGATCTGGTCGTTCTGGGCGGCGAGGGGCGGCTGTGTTTCCACGGCGTCGACCGCATTCACCCGGCGACATCGACGCTCTTGAAGAATGGCGGCCGCATCAATCTGACGCTGCGCCGCGTCAATCCCTCGAGCTGATAGCCCAGGATCGCCTGCTATAGTTTGCGCAGCGCGACCTGCTCGATCAAATGATCCTTGCCCTTTTTCAGGATCAGATCGGCACGCGGCCGCGTCGGCAGGATGTTCTGGCGCAGGTTTTTCAGGTTGATGTTCGCCCAGAGATCCCCGGCGATTTCGAGCGCTTCCGCGTCGCTGATCGAAGCGTAGCGATGGAAATAGGAATTCGGATCGCGGAAGGCGGTCTCGCGCAGCCGCATGAAACGCGCGACGTACCAGTTGTGAATCTGGTCTTCCGCTGCATCGATATAGATCGAGAAGTCGAAGAAGTCGGAGACCATCGGCACGATCTTGCCGCCGGCGGGCAGGTCGCGCGACTGCAGTACGTTGATGCCTTCGAAGATCAGGATGTCGGGCCGGTCGACGATCTTGTAATCGTCGGGCAGCACGTCATAAACGAGATGCGAATAGCTGGGCGCCTTGACATCCGGCTGGCCGGCTTTGATCGCCGAGAGAAAACGCAGGATCGCGGCCGTGTCGTAACTCTCCGGAAAACCCTTGCGCTGCATCAGCTTTTGCCGCTGCAGCACGGCGTTCGGATGAAGGAAGCCGTCGGTGGTGACGAGATCGACCTTCGGGCTGGAAGGCCAGCGCCCCAGAAGCTCCTTGAGAATACGGGCGGTAGTCGATTTTCCCACAGCGACCGAGCCGGCGATGCCGATGACGAACGGCGTCTTCGTCACATCGGACAGGCTGAGGAAGCGGTTGCGCTGATCGAACAGCATCTGCGAGGATTCGACATGCGCCGACAGCAGCCGCGACAGCGACAGGTAGATGCGCCGGACCTCGTCGAGATCGATCGGGTCGCCCATCGAACGCAGCCGCTTGACCTCGTCGCTTGTCAGCGTCAGCGGCGTGTCGGCGCGGAACTTCGCCCATTGCTCGGAAGAGAAGAAGTGGTAGGGCGAATAGGATTCCGACTGGAAGTGATCCAACGTTTCCGGCACCCCGATAATCTCAGTCGCGATACTCATGAACTCTGCCGGCCGGCCTTTTCCTTGAGGCCGGACTGCGCGGTTCTGCGCTCGAGCTCGGCCATGACATTCTCTAACGGTATTTCAGCAATCTTCAATACGACCAAAAGGTGATAGAGCACATCGGCGGCTTCATAGGTCAGATTGTCGCGGTCGCCGGTCACCGCCGCCATTACGGCTTCGATCGCCTCTTCGCCAAGCTTCTTTGCCGCTTTCGGCTGGCCGGCAGCGACGAGCTTCGCCGTCCAGGATTGCTCCGGTGAGGCTTTCGACCGCTCGGCGACGATGCTTTCGAGATCGGAAAGGGAAAATCCGCTCATAGGTCCGCTTTCAAGTTCAGTCGAGACGCATGTCGATGCCGCACTTCGACATATAGCGCTTCGCCTCGCCGACGGAATAGGTGCCGAAGTGGAAGATCGAGGCGGCGAGCACGGCATTGGCATGGCCCTCCTTCACCCCGGCGACGAGATCGTCGAGATCGCCGACGCCGCCCGACGCGATGACCGGCACACGCACCGCATCGGCGATCGCCCGCGTCAGCTCCAGATCGTAGCCAACCTTGGTGCCGTCGCGGTCCATCGAGGTCACCAAGAGCTCGCCGGCGCCGCGCGCCACCATCTTCTGGGCGAATTCGACGGCGTCGATGCCGGTCGCGTTGCGGCCGCCATGCGTATAGATTTCCCAGGCGCTGAGATTGTCGCCGCCGACCGCCTGCGTGCGCCGGCGCTTGGCGTCGATCGAGACGACGATGCACTGGTCGCCGAACTTGTCGGCCGCCTCGGCAACGAAGTCGGGATTGCTGACGGCTGCCGAATTGATCGAGACCTTGTCGGCGCCGCACAGCAAGAGCTTGCGGATATCGGCGATGGTGCGCACCCCGCCGCCGACGGTCAGCGGCATGAAACATTGGTCGGCCGTGCGCGACACGACATCGAAGATCGTCTCGCGATTGTCCGAGGAAGCGGTGATATCGAGGAAGCAGAGCTCATCGGCGCCGGCCGCATCATAGGCCTTCGCCGCTTCGACGGGATCGCCGGCATCGACGAGATTGAGGAAATTGACGCCCTTGACGACGCGGCCGTCCTTGACGTCGAGGCAGGGAATGACACGGGCCTTGAGGGTCATTTACGCGGTCTCCTTCGCCCTGCTGGCCTTGATCAGCGCCAACGCTTCCGCAGGATCGATACGGCCGTCATAAAGCGCACGGCCGGAGATCGCACCTTCCAGCTTTCGTGCATCGGGCTGCAGCATCCGTTTGATGTCCTCAAGCGAGGCGAGGCCGCCCGAGGCGATGACGGGAATGGAGACGGCGTCGGCAAGCTCCAGCGTCGAAGCCCAGTTGATGCCGGCCAGGATGCCGTCGCGGTCGATGTCGGTATAAATGATCGCGGCGACGCCGGCGCCTTCGAATTTTTTGGCGAGTTCGATGATGCCGAGTTCGGAAGCCTCCGCCCAGCCTTCGACCGCCACCTTGCCGCCTTTGGCATCAATGCCGACGGCGACGTGGCCTGGAAATTTCCGGCAGGCCTCGATGACCAGCTCAGGATTTCTGACCGCGACGGTGCCGAGAATGACTCGCCGCAGCCCGCGCGACAGCCAGGCCTCGATATGATCGAGGGTTCGGATGCCGCCGCCGAGCTGCACCGGATTTTTCGTCGCCTTGAGGATCGCTTCGACGGCGTCGCCATTGGCCGAATGTCCCGCAAAGGCGCCGTCGAGATCGACCACATGCAGCCATTCGAAACCCTGGTCTTCGAAGGATTTCGCCTGGGCGGCCGGATCAGTGTTGTAGACCGTCGCCTGCTGCATGTCGCCGAGCTTCAGGCGGACGCATTGGCCGCCCTTCAGATCGATCGCGGGAAAAAGGATCATGTCGTCTTACGTCCGTAAAGTGGTCGGTACCATCAGCGCATTCCACGCATCTACGATATCCGAGTGGAAAAAGACAGCGGCAATGGTGGCCGCGCCGAAAAGCAGAAGAAGGAGCAGGGTAACGGTCAAACCGGCCCGCACCTGACGCCAGAAACCCAGCCGCCGTTTCACCGACTTTTCGATGTCGCGCACCTTTCGCAGCGCGTCGTTGTTGACGGCGGCGAGACGGATCTCCGGCTCCATCGCCTCGACATAGGTTTCGGCATAACTCGACAGGATCTGCGAGGCGCGGTCGCGCAGCGTATTGCGCAGGTCGGTGGAGAGATAATTGCTGGCGACCGCGGCAAGCTCCGCTTCATTGGGCGAACGGCCGGCATTGCGCTTGCGATAGCTGATGACGAAATCGCGCTTCTGCCGCTCGTAAAGCGCATAGGCAAGCAGGCCGATCAGATCGTCTTCGCCCTCGATATAAAACTCCAGCACGGCTTCGGTAATGTCGCCGGCGCTGATGCCGTTGGCGCGCAGCTGGGAATTCTCGTTGCCGGCAAGGATTTCATGGATCATCGGTCCAGCCTTTCTTTCAACGCCTTGGCTGCATTGGAAAGCGCTCTTTTGTGAATGGTCTCATCGACACGGCGGATGATCGTCCCATCGGCAAGCCGGATGTCCGAGAAGGGAGGCTGCCCCTCCCGGGAGGGTCTCAGCGTGTAGAACACCTTGCCTGATTTCCGCGACGCCGGCATCGAGCGCACTCCTGTTCCGCCGTTTCCATAAAGGGGAAATAAGGCGGCGGTATTACGGGTTCCAGCGCAGGAAATTGGCAATCAGCGCCAGCCCGAGCTTCTGGCTCTTTTCCGGGTGAAACTGTGCGCCGACCATGTTGTCGCGCCCGACGAGAGCGGTCATCGCACCGCCATAGTCGACGGTCGCGATGACATCGTCGGCCTTTTCGGCGGCAAGATGGTAGGAATGCACAAAATAGGCGTGCAGCCCCTCCGGGCCAGTCGCAATGCCGTCGAAAAGCGGATGTTCGCGTTTCAGGTCGAGCGTATTCCAGCCGATCTGCGGGATCTTCAATTGAGGATCATCAGGCGTCATCCCGACGACATCGCCGGGAATCCAGTTAAAACCGTGCGTCACGGTCTTTTCGAGGCCGCGCGAGGACATCAGCTGCATACCGACGCAGATGCCGAGGAACGGCCGCGCCTTCTTCTCGACGGCCTCGATCAACACCTCGGCCATCCCGGGCACGGCATCGAGACCGCGCCGGCAATCGGCATAGGCGCCAACACCGGGAAGCACGATACGATCGGCCGCGGCAACATTTTCCGCCCTGTCGGTGAGATCGATATGCGCATCGATGCCCGCTTCACGGGCGGCACGTTCGAAAGCCTTGGTCGCCGAGCGCAAATTGCCGGAACCATAATCGATAATCGCGACGCGCATCGTCAGCGTCCTCCATCAAATCCAAACAGGCCAAGCGCTGTGCCATGGCCATGTGGGCCGCGCGGCCGGGGCTTGTTCTCCCAGTCCGGTGCCGTGTTGTCGTCACTCTGCGCGATATCCGCCTGGTCCGAAAAATAGACCTGCTCGGCAATGCCGATCGTATCGGCGGCAATCAGCGCGTCTTCGGTCCAGCCCTTGCCAGCAAGGTTGCGGATGCGAAAATTCTGGCCCTCGAGGCCGACCAGCACATTCACGCCCAGCATGATAGCCGCTCCCATAGGCCAGAGACCCGGCTCCTCCATCAGCGCACCACCGATGCCCTGCAGCAGAAAGGCCACTGCCGCATGCAGCCAAAGCCGATGTGCCAGGAGCCACGGCCAGGGGAAGAGAAAGCCGAGCAGCGTGAAGCCGTCGCGAATGGTTCGCGTCTCGTCGATCGTGGCGCGCGTACCGCCGGGCGGCGTCAGGAAGATATAGCTTGATGTCATGGTCGCCGCTCCCTTGAGAGGCTCAGACGAGCGTGCCCTTGGTTGAGGGAACACGGCCCGCCTGTCTCGGATCGATCTCTGTCGCCGTGCGCAATGCGCGGGCAACGGCCTTGAAGCACGTCTCGGCAATATGGTGGTTATTAGCGCCATAATGATTGAGAATATGCAATGTGATGCCGGCATTCTGGGCGAGCGCCTGGAAGAATTCGCGAACGAGTTCGGTGTCGAACGTTCCGATCTTCGGCGCGCTGAAGCCGACGTTCCAGACCAGGAACGGCCGGCCGGAAAGATCGACGGCGGCCTTGGTCATCGTCTCGTCCATGGCGAGGTCGATCGACGCGTAGCGGGTGATGCCGCGCCGGTCGCCGAGCGCCTTGGAGATCGCCTGGCCGATGGCAATGCCCGTATCCTCGACCGTATGATGATCGTCGATATGCAGGTCGCCCTTGGCCTCGATCTCCATGTCGATGAGGGAATGCCGCGAAAGCTGGTCGAGCATATGGTCGAAGAAGCCGACGCCCGTCGAAATCTTCGATTTGCCGGTGCCGTCGAGATTGACGGAAACCGAAATCGAGGTCTCGTTGGTCTTGCGGGAAACGCTACCCGTGCGGCTTGCTGCGGTCTCGGCCATATGGCCCTCCATCGGGAATAAGGCCGTTCCTTATCAGGCGCATCGGCAAATATCCAGAAGCCGGCCAAGAGAAAAGCCGGCCCATTTGCAAACGGCGCCGCCCTGCTTACATAGGGCTTAACAGGGCCGGTGTGCGGCCCGGTGGAGTAGCCCGCGTCAAGGGCAGACAGGTGTTTGATGACAACGATCATTACAGTTCGAAAAGGCGGCAAGGTGGTGATGGCGGGCGACGGCCAAGTCAGCCTCGGCCAGACCGTCATGAAGGGCAATGCCCGCAAGGTGCGCCGCATCGGCAAGGGCGAAGTCGTCGCCGGTTTCGCCGGCGCGACCGCCGATGCCTTCACCCTGCTCGAACGGCTCGAAAAGAAGCTGGAGCAATATCCCGGCCAGCTGATGCGCGCCGCCGTCGAGCTCGCCAAGGACTGGCGTACCGACAAATACCTGCGTAATCTCGAAGCCATGATGCTCGTCGCCGACAAATCGATCACGCTGGCGATCACCGGCAATGGCGACGTCCTGGAGCCCGAGCATGGCACGACGGCGATCGGTTCGGGCGGCAACTACGCTTTCGCCGCTGCCCGCGCGCTGATGGATACCGACAAATCGGCCGAAGAGATCGCGCGCCGCGCCCTCGAGATCGCCGCCGATATCTGCGTCTACACCAACCACAATATCGTGGTGGAATCGCTTGACGTCGAAGGCTGAATTCCCGGCCTTCCGGCCGCTGCCGCGGCCAACAAAGACGAATTGCGGCCGGGCGCTGATGGCCCTGGACCGCCAGGAGAATGATACGCAATGACGACTTTTTCCCCCCGCGAGATCGTTTCCGAACTCGACCGCTACATTATCGGCCAGCATGATGCCAAACGCGCTGTCGCGATCGCGCTGCGCAACCGCTGGCGCCGCCAGCAGCTCGATCCCAGCCTGCGCGACGAAGTCATGCCGAAGAACATCCTGATGATCGGCCCGACCGGTGTCGGCAAGACCGAGATCTCCCGCCGCCTGGCAAAACTCGCCGGCGCGCCCTTCATCAAGGTCGAAGCCACCAAATTCACCGAAGTCGGTTATGTCGGCCGCGATGTCGAGCAGATCATCCGTGATCTGGTCGAGGTCGGCATCGGCCTGGTGCGCGAGAAGAAGCGGGCCGAGGTCCAGGCCAAGGCGCATGTCAGTGCCGAGGAGCGTGTTCTCGATGCGCTGGTCGGCACCACCGCGTCGCCGGCCACCCGCGAAAATTTCCGCAAGAAGCTGAGGGACGGCGAACTCGACGACAAGGAAATCGATATCGAGGTGGCCGATGCCGGTTCCGGCATGGGGGGCTTCGAAATACCCGGCATGCCGGGCGCCAATATCGGCGTGCTCAACCTGTCGGAAATGTTCGGCAAGGCGATGGGCGGCCGCACCAAGAAGGTTCGCACGACGGTCAAGGCCTCCTATAGCGACCTGATCCGCGATGAATCCGACAAGCTGATCGACAATGAGGTGATCCAGCGCGAGGCCGTCCGCTCCACTGAGAATGACGGGATCGTCTTCCTCGACGAAATCGACAAGATCGCCGCCCGCGACGGCGGCATGGGCGCCGGCGTCTCCCGCGAAGGCGTCCAGCGTGACCTCCTGCCGCTCGTCGAAGGCACGACGGTCTCGACCAAATACGGGCCGGTGAAGACGGACCATATCCTGTTCATCGCGTCGGGCGCCTTCCATGTCTCCAAACCCTCGGATCTTCTCCCCGAGCTGCAAGGCCGCCTGCCGATCCGTGTCGAATTGCGGCCGCTGAACAAGGAGGATTTCCGCCGGATCCTGACCGAGACGGAAGCAAGCCTCATCCGCCAGTATCGCGCGCTGATGGAGACGGAAAGCCTGAACCTCGAATTCACCGACGACGCGATCGATGCGCTGGCCGATGTCGCCGTGCACCTGAACTCTTCCGTCGAGAACATCGGCGCCCGCCGCCTGCAGACGGTGATGGAACGGGTTCTGGATGATATTTCCTACAACGCGCCGGATCGCGGCGGCACGGCGATCACCATCGACGCTGCCTATGTACGCGAACATGTCGGCGATCTCGCGCAGAATACCGATCTCTCGCGCTTCATTCTGTGATATCGGCGCACCGGTTCATGTCTTTACCGATATGAATGCCGGATTGTGGCGAACTCTCTCTCGACAGCGGGCCTTTTACTTTTTAGTGAAGGCCCGTTTTGTTTTCCGTTCCGGCTTTATTCGGCCAAGATTCTGGTCCAGTCAGCCGCATCGCAAGCAGGACGATGGAACGGGACGGGATAGCGGATCGTGCGACGCCTTTTGACAAGCCTTTTGATTGCCGTTGCCCTGGTGAATTCGGCGCCTGCCTTCGCCATGCAGACGGTGCCGGCCGGCAACCGTCATGCCGAGCAGCCCGATATTCCGGGCGCCTCTGTCCGGCGCACCAAGGGAACCAAAAGCAGCTTCGATCTGAAATATGAAAAGGTCCACGAGCTTCTGGCGACCGATCGCGAGCTGATGGCCAAGATCCGCAAGGTCTCCAGCGCTTACGGCATCAACCCCATCCATGTCGTCGGCGCGATCGTCGGCGAACACACCTATAATGTCGACGCCTACGACCGGCTGCAGGCCTATTATGTCAAGGCCGCTTCTTATGCCGGCGAAAGCTTCCGCTTCGCCTATGACGGCGAAAATGTCGATGATTTCGTGGCGCGGCCGCAATTTGCGCAATGCAAGGGCAAGAGCGATTCCTATACGCTCTGGTCCTGCCGCGACGATGTCTGGGAAAGCGATTTCCGCGGCAAGACGGTGGGCGGCCAGAGCTTCCCCAACAACCGTTTCAGCGCGGTTTTCTTCCAGCCCTTCTATGCCGGCCAGACTTTCGGCCTCGGCCAGGTCAATCCGTTGACGGCGCTGATGCTCTCCGATCTCGTCAGCCGCGTATCCGGTTATCCGAAGCTGAACGAGAAGAATGCCGGCGCCGTTTACAAGTCCATCATGGATCCCGATATCTCGCTCGCCTTCGTCGCCGCTTCGATCCGCAGGTCGATCGACGATTACAAGGAGATTGCCGGCATGGACATCTCAGGCAATCCCGGCCTGACGGCGACGCTTTACAATGTCGGCAATTCGCGCCAGCGTGCCGCGGCACTCGCGGCGAAGAACCGTTCTTCCGGCGCAACCGTCTGGCCGGAAGAGAATTATTACGGCTGGCTGATCAACGACAAGCTGGACGAACTCAAGGGCCTGCTCTAGCTTCAAGCCTGACGGGAAGCGTTGATCTTCCCCGAAAGGCTTTGACGATGGACATGCGTCCTGACCCCTTCGTTCCGCCGGCACCGCTGCCGCGCACCGTGCCGCCGAGCCGGCTTGATATCATCCGCATTATCCTGCGCAACCCGCTCGAACTCTGGGGCGAGCCGTCCTATACGCTGCCCTGGATCAAGACGAGCTTCTTCGGGCAACATACCCTGATCGTCAACGATCCCGGCCTGATCAAGCATGTGCTGGTCGACAATGCTAACAATTACCGCATGTCCGACATACGCCAGCTGGTCCTGCGGCCGATCCTGCGCGACGGCCTGCTGACGGCGGAGGGCCAGGTCTGGAAACGGTCGCGAAAGGCGGTCGCCCCTGTTTTCACGCCGCGCCACGCCAAGGGTTTCGCCGGCCAGATGCTGCGGCAATCGGAAGAATATATCGGCAAATATGAGGGGTCCGGTTCGGCGGGCCAAGTCTTCGATATCGCCAGTGATATGACTGACCTCACCTTTGCGATTCTTGCCGAAACGCTCTTCTCCGGCGAAATCGTCTCCTCGAGCGGCCATTTCTCCGACGACGTCAACCAGCTTCTCCACCGCATGGGTCGCGTCGACCCGATGGATTTGCTGCGTGCGCCCTCCTGGGTGCCGCGCCTCACCCGCATCGGCGGCCAGAAGGTGCTGGAGAAATTCAGGGCGATCGTGCGCGACACCATGGATTTGCGTCTGGCGAAGATGAAGGCCGATCGCGCCGCCGCACCGGACGATTTTCTGACGCTGCTTCTCGAACAGGCCGGCCCCGATGGCCTGACCAAAGAAGAGATCGAGGACAATATCCTGACTTTCATCGGCGCCGGGCACGAGACGACCGCTCGTGCGCTGGCCTGGACGCTTTATTGTGTGGCCAACAGCCCGCATATCCGCGAGGTGATGGAAACGGAAATCGACGCTGTTCTTGCAACCGGCGCCGAGCCGGTAGAATGGCTGGATCTGATGCCGGTGACGCGGGCAGCCTTTGAAGAGGCTCTCAGACTTTATCCGCCGGCCCCTTCGATCAATCGCGCCGCAATCGCCGATGACGTCTGGACGAATGCGAAGGGCGAGGAGGTCGAAATACCGGCCGATATCACCGTGCTCATCATGCCCTGGACGTTGCATCGACACGAGCTCTATTGGGATAGGCCGCGCGCCTATATGCCGGAACGTTTCCTGCCGGAGAATCGCGGCAGTATTGGCCGCTTCCAGTTCCTGCCGTTTGGCGCCGGTCCGCGGGTCTGCATCGGCGCGACCTTCGCGCTGCAGGAGGCGGTGATCGCGCTGGCGGTGATGATGCATCGCTATCGCTTCGATTCGACCGATGAGACCAATCCCTGGCCGGTGCAGAAACTGACGACCCAGCCGCAGAACGGGCTGCCGATGCGTGTGACGCCGCGCATAATTTCCACGAAAGCATAAATCTTTCGAATTATTGCGGAATTGACTGTGAATGAAAGCCGGGCAAAGTGGCAGCATTCAAAGTCGTTGCCAGGGAGAATGCCGCATGAGCCGCGTTGATAAGAACGGTCTTGCCGTCGAAACCGTCCTTCATGATTTCCTGACCCAGGAGGTTCTGCCGGGTCTGGCGGTGGATGCGGACAAGTTCTTTGCCGATTTTTCGGCGATTATCCATGATCTCGCCACGAAGAATCGGGCGCTGCTGGCCAAACGCGACGACCTGCAGGTCAAGATCGACGACTGGTATCGCCGCCATGGCGCGCCTGCGGATATGGACGAATACCAGTCCTTCCTCCGCGAAATTGGCTATCTCCTGCCTGAGGGATCTGACTTTCAGGTTTCGACCGACAACGTCGATCCCGAGATCGCATCGATCGCCGGCCCGCAACTGGTCGTTCCCGTCATGAACGCCCGTTATGCGCTGAACGCCGCCAATGCCCGCTGGGGCTCGCTCTATGATGCGCTCTACGGCACGGATGCCATTGCTGAGAGCGACGGCGCCGAGAAAGGCAAGGGTTACAATCCGAAGCGCGGCGAGAAGGTCATCGCCTGGGTGCGCGATTTCCTCGATATGTCCGTGCCGCTGCAGGATAGCAGCTGGAAGGACCTCGGCAGCCTGATCGTCAAGGACGGAGCGCTTGTTGTCAGATCGACTGATGGCGAGCAGGCAATGCTTAGGAATACTGGGCATTTTGCCGGTTATCGCGGCGATGCGGCCGCTCCGACGCATATTCTCCTGAAGAACAACGGTATCCACATCGAGATCGTTATCGATGCGACGACGGCGATCGGTAAGACCGATCCGGCCCATGTTTCCGACGTCTGGCTGGAATCGGCGATCACCACGATCATGGACTGCGAGGATTCGATTGCCGCCGTCGATGCCGAGGACAAGGTCATTGTCTATCGCAACTGGCTCGGCCTGATGAAGGGCGATCTGCAGGAAGAAGTGGCAAAGGGCGGGACGAGTTTCGTCCGCAAGCTCAACCCGGATCTGCAATATACCGGCCCCGACGGCGCCGCCTTCGAACTGCATCGCCGCTCGCTGATGCTGGTGCGCAATGTCGGCCACCTCATGACCAATCCGGCCATTCTTGACCGCGACGGCAAGGAAGTGCCGGAGGGCATCATGGATGCCGTCATCACCGGCCTGATTGCCCTTTACGATATCGGCCCGGCCGGCCGGAGAAAGAATTCCCGTACCGGCTCCATGTATGTGGTCAAGCCGAAGATGCATGGGCCCGAGGAAGTCGCCTTCGCCGTCGAGATCTTCTCGCGGGTCGAAGATGCGCTTGGCCTGCCGCGCAACACCATCAAGATGGGCATCATGGATGAGGAGCGCCGCACGACGGTCAACCTCAAGGAGTGCATTCGCGCCGCCCGTGAACGTGTCGTCTTCATCAATACCGGCTTCCTCGATCGCACCGGCGACGAGATCCACACCTCGATGGAAGCCGGTCCGATGATTCGCAAGGGCGATATGCGCCAGGCGGCCTGGATCTCGGCCTATGAGAACTGGAACGTCGACATCGGTCTCGAATGTGGACTTTCCGGCCATGCTCAGATTGGTAAGGGCATGTGGGCGATGCCGGATCTGATGGCGGCGATGCTGGAGCAGAAGATCGCCCACCCGAAGGCCGGCGCCAACACCGCCTGGGTGCCGTCGCCGACGGCTGCGACCCTGCACGCCACCCACTATCACCGCGTCAATGTCGCCCGCGTTCAACAGGGACTGAAGGATCGTGCCCGCGCAAAACTCTCCGACATTCTCTCCGTGCCGGTTGCGGTGCGGCCGAACTGGACGCCGGAGGAAATCCAGCGCGAGCTCGACAATAATGCCCAGGGCATCCTCGGCTACGTCGTGCGCTGGGTCGATCACGGCGTCGGTTGCTCGAAGGTGCCCGACATCAACAATGTCGGTCTGATGGAAGACCGCGCCACATTGCGCATCTCGGCCCAGCATATGGCGAATTGGCTGCATCACCAGGTCGTCACCGAGGCTCAGATCGTCGAAACGATGAAGCGCATGGCCGCCGTCGTCGACCGGCAGAACGAGCAGGACACCGCCTATCGGCCGATGGCCGGCAATTTCGATGGCTCGATCGCCTTCCAGGCCGCACTCGATCTCGTGTTGAAGGGCAGGGAGCAGCCGAACGGCTATACTGAGCCGGTGCTGCACCGCCGCCGCCTTGAGCTCAAGGCGAAGCAAACCGGGTGAGAGTATAGTTTTGAATGTGAAAAGGCCGCCGAGACGACAGTCCGGCGGCCTTTTTTATACCGAATTCGATATCTAGCTTACTGGATAACGACGACCTTGGACGTGCCCTTGCCCGGACGAACGCGGCTATAGAGGTCGATGACGTCCTGGTTCATCAGGCGAATGCAGCCCGAGGAAGCGGCGGTGCCGATCGAAGCCCATTCCGGCGTGCCGTGCAGGCGAAACAGCGTGTCCTTGCCGTCCTCGTTGAAGAGATACATGGCGCGCGCGCCGAGCGGATTGCTGAGACCCGGGCCCATGCCGTCTTCGACATACTTGGCGACGTCGGGGCGGCGAACGGCCATTTCCTTCGGTGGATGCCAGGTCGGCCATTCCTGCTTCCAGGCGACGTAGGCGGTGCCGGCCCATGCGAAGCCCTGCTTGCCGACGCCGATGCCGTAACGCATCGCCTTGCCGTTGGCCAGGATGTAATAGAGGAAGCGCTCACGCGTGTTGACGATGATCGTTCCCGGACGCTCGGTGGTCTGGTAGCTGACGACCTGGCGGCGGAACTGCGGCTTGACCCTGTCGATCGGGATCGCCGGCAGGGAGTATCCGGCATCCTTCGTCACGCCATAGGCGTCGTCGAAGATCTGAGCTGTCTGTACCGTCGGGCCTGCGCCCTTGTCGTCGACGGATGCGCTATCGGAGTTGGTGGAGCAACCGGCCAGTGCGAGCGTTGTCAGCAGGCCAAATACAGGGAATGCATTGCGGATGCGCATAGATGACTCTTGAAGTTTTGGAGCAGGGAGAACAGTCTTTCGACCATCGTTGATTATGGTTTATTTTCGATTAACTTGCGCTTTGCAAGGCTACTGCAGCGCGACAAATCCGTCCGTGGCGCAAATTAGAAGCGCATGGTTTTTTTGCAACAACACGCCAGCCCCTGCGATGGTTATCCATGACGATTTTGAGTGTTTACAATAACAATCCGTTAATCGATGGCCGGCAATCGGACAGGGCCATGATGGTGCGGCGGGGAACGCAGATTTTGCTGCATGAAATGCGCCATGCCGTGCTGCCCGAACTGCCGCTGGCCAGCGGCCGTCGTGCCGATTTGATCACGATTTCGGAAAAGGGCGAGGTCTGGATTGTCGAAATCAAGACGTCGATCGAGGATTTCAGAGTGGATCGCAAATGGCCGGAATACAGGCTGCATTGCGACCGGCTGTTCTTTGCGACTCACGAAGGCGTGCCGCTCGACATTTTTCCCGAGGAGTGCGGGCTTTTCCTCTCGGACGGTTATGGCGCCCACATGATTCGCGAGGCGCCCGAACACCGCATGGCTCCGGCCACGCGCAAATCCGTCACGCTCAATTTCTCGCGCGCCGCCGCCCAACGGCTGATGATGGCCGAATGGGCGAACGGAAAGCCATTCACCGTCGACGATGTTTGACGGATGTCTCGGCTATTTCGGCGCGCGTTTGGCAAGGATGCGCTGCAGCGTCCGCCGGTGCATGTTGAGCCGGCGCGCCGTTTCCGAAACATTGCGCTCGCACATTTCGTAGACCCGCTGAATGTGTTCCCAGCGCACCCGGTCGGCCGACATCGGGTTCTCGGGGAGCTCGGCCTTTTCGCCTGCCCGCTGCGTCAGCGCCGAAAACACGTCGTCGGCATCCGCAGGCTTCGCCAAGTAATCGACGGCGCCGAGTTTTACGGCCGTCACTGCCGTTGCGATATTGCCGTAGCCGGTCAGCACGATGATCCTGGTGTCGTCGCGCCGCTGGCGGATGGCTTCGATGACGTCGAGCCCATTGCCGTCGCCGAGCCGAAGGTCGACCACTGCATATTTCGGCGGCCTGCCTTTCGATTTCGCAACGCCCTCCGCCACTGATTCGGCCGTTTCCACCTGGAAACCGCGCGTTTCCATCGCCCGGGCCAGGCGGCGCAGGAACGGCCCGTCGTCGTCGACGATCAGCAGGCTGGCGTCGGGACCGATATGGTCTTCATCCGTCGCGGCGAAATTTTCGTGATTTTGTTCTGTCATCGTCTTGGCCCTGGCGCTTGAACGCCCGATCTGCGTCAACCGCTTATATCCTACTTATGCCGACAAAGTCACTTTGTCGAATTTGCGTCGATCAGCATGCGCGGCCATTCGATTCGGATACGCGCGCCCGCACTTTCCGGGTCGCGATTCTCGAAAATCAGCGATGCTCCCGAGCGCTCCAGCAGCGTCTTGGCGATGAAAAGCCCGAGCCCGAGGCCGCCCGCCGTGTCCTCTTTCTGCCGCTTGGTCATATAAGGCTCGCCGATCCGCGTCAGAATCTCCGGCGCGTAACCGTTGCCGTCGTCCTCGATGACGATCAGCACTTTATCGTGATCATGCTCGACGGTGACGATCACCTTCTCCCGCGCATAATCGACGGCGTTTTCGATCAGATTGCCGAGCCCGTACATGATGCCGGCGTTGCGGTCGGTCACCGGCTCGTCCTTGCGCGGGCTCTTTTCGATCAGCTCGAGCGTGATGCCGAATTCCCGGTGCGGCGCGACGATCTCCTCGATCATCGAGGAAAGCGGCAGCCGGCGCATATGCGCTTCGCCTTCGGAGGACAGTGTCGTCAGCCGCCGCAGGATGTCACGGCAGCGTTCGCTCTGGCTGCGCAGCAGCATCACGTCCTCGCGGAACCGATCGTCGTTTTTGAGTTCCCGCTCCATTTCCTTGGCGACGACGCTGATCGTCGCCAGCGGCGTGCCGAGTTCGTGGGCAGCCGCGGCGGCCAGTCCGTCGAGCTGCGAAAGATGCTTTTCCCGCTGCAGCACCAGTTCGGTCGCCGCCAGCGCATCGGCAAGCTGGCTTGCCTCCATCGAGACCCGGTAGGCATAGAAGGCGGCGAACGCCATCGTCGAGGCGATCGAACACCAGACACCGAACTGCATGACGTTGTGGACGTTGATCTCGACGCCGTCGAACCAGGGCAGCGGAAAGGGCGAAAAGGCAAGCACCGTGATGCAGACCATCGCAAAGCCGATCAGCGCCGTGCTGTAGCGAATCGGCTGCGAGGCAAAGGAGATGATAACCGGCACGCAGACGAGCGCCGCAAACGGATTGGCAAGGCCGCCGGTGATGAAGAGCAGCGCGCAGAGCTGCAGAAGATCGAAGCCCAGCAGTGCGAAGGCGGCCGGCGCTTCCAGGCGGTGCGTCGGCGGATAGCGGATCGTCAGGTAGAAATTCACCCAGGCAAGGGCGGCGATCAGCGAAGAGCTGGCAATCAGCGGCAAGGGAAATTTCAGCCAGAAGGCCACGATGAACACCGTCATCGCCTGTCCGCCGACCGCCAGCCAGCGCAGCCGCACCAGCGTCTGCAGGCGCAGCCTGCGGCTGCTGTGCCGGTCCTCCAGCGTATAGCTTTCCGTCTTGTCAGTTATGCCAGGCTTGTCGATCATTCCGGGGGCTCCTTGAATGGCCGTCATGTACCACGCGGCTTTGCCCGTGTCGTCGGCAACGCCTCTTCCGGCCGCTCCGGCCAGGGGTGCCGGGGATAGCGGCCGCGCATATCGGCGCGCACATCCCTCCACGAGCCGGCCCAGAAGCCCGGCAGGTCGCGTGTCGTCTGGATCGACCGATGCGCCGGCGAGGTGAGTTCGAGCAGCAGCGGCAGGCGGCCGCCGGCAATGGCCGGGTGCTGCTTCAACCCGAACAGCTCCTGCACGCGGATCGTCAGCACCGGCTCCTCGCCTTCATATTGGATCGGGTGCCTCTGGCCGGTCGGCGCTTCGAAATGGGTCGGCGCAAGTCGGCTAAGGTCGCGCTGCAACTCGTGCGGTACCAACGACATCAGCCCGTTCGAAAGCCCGGCCGCGGAAATCTCCGAGAGGCCGCGGGCCTCCGTCTGAAAGGGGCCGAACCAGTCGTCCAGCTTTGACAGCAGGGCAGCATCGCTGACATCGGGCCAGGGATCGCCGATCGTCCGGTGAAGAAATCCGATCCGCTCGCGAAGTTGCACGGCCTCCTTCGAGAAGGAAAGCTGATCGAGCCCCAGCTCGCGAACCCCCTCCACTAGCGCCTGGGTGACCGTTGGCCCCGAGGGCCGCGGCAAGGGCGTCTCTTCGAAGACGATCGCGCCGAGCCGGGTTGCCCGCCGCGCCCTGACTTGCCGGCTTTGCCGATCGAAGAAGATCTGATCGCCGGTTTTGATCTCGCCGGGCAGCTCGGCTTCGATATCGCCGCGCGTCACCTCGGCTGCCGAGAGAATCCGCGCCTGCGCTGCCCGTCCGGTGAGATCGGCGATGACAAGCATCTGGCTGCCGGCCAGCCTTTCGGTTTCCGGCAGCTCCGCGCCGCGACCGTTCGCCATCACGAATCGGCCGCGCCCGCCGCGCTGAAGTGCGATTCGATCCGGGAATGCATGCAGCAGCAGCTGGCCGGCAAGCGCCGGCGCCGTTGAGGCAACGGTGTCGAGACCGCTCGCCAGCCGCCCCGCCAGCCGCCGCGAGGCGTCGGCTCTTTCGCCGCGCTCGGCCTTGAAGCGCCGCAACCGGTCCTCGATATCGATGCTTGTTCCGCCAAGCCCCTGTTCGGTGAGAAGCACTGATATCATCGCCGCATCCCTTGCATGGCCGGATTCGCCTGACGAAACCACCATGGCGGCAAGCCGCGGCGGCAAGGCGAGGTCGCGCATCACCTTGCCGCGCGCTGTCAGCGTCCCATCCTTGTCGAGCGCGCCCAACTGGCCAAGCAGCGTCCGCGCCTCCCGGAGCGTCGTTTCCGGCGGCTGATCTACCAAGGCAAGCGTTGCCGGATCCTGGACGCCCCAATACGCGAGATCGAGCACCAGGCCGGCGAGATCGCTGGACAGGATCTGCGGCGGCGTGAAGGCCGGCAGCGCTGCTGTCTGGCCCTGATGCCACAGCCTGATGGCGATCCCCGGCTCCGTTCGCCCGGCGCGTCCGGCCCGCTGATCGGCCGACGCCCGAGACACACGCACCGTCTCCAGCCGCGTGATCCCGGTCGACGCCTCGAAGACCGGCAGGCGCTGCAACCCGCTGTCGATTACGATCCTGACGCCGTCGATGGTGATCGATGTTTCGGCGATCGAGGTCGCCAGCACGATCTTGCGCGTTCCCTTCGAGGCCGGGCGGATTGCCGCATCCTGGTCCTTCTGGCTGAGATTGCCGTAGAGCGGTGCAATCAGCGTTTCGGCTCCGAATCGTCCCTGCAGACGTTCGACCGTCCGGGTGATTTCCGCTTGGCCCGGCAGGAAGGCGAGGATCGAGCCGGCTTCGTCGGCATGCGCATCGAGGATCGCCCGCGTGACGGCATCCTCGATGCGCTCGCCGCCCGGCCGGTCGTGATAGCGGATATCGATCGGAAAGCTGCGCCCCAGGCTTTCGATGACAGGCGGATGGTCGAGCAGGGCGGCCACACGGTCGACGTCGAGGGTCGCCGACATCACCAGGATACGCAGATCCTCACGCAGCGCCGATTGCACGTCGAGCGCCAGCGCCAGCCCGAAATCGGCATCGAGCGAACGCTCGTGGAATTCGTCGAAGATCACCGTCGAGACACCGTTCAGTTCCGGATCGTCAAGGATCATCCGGGCAAAAACTCCTTCGGTCACCACCTCGATCCTGGTCGCTGCCGATATCCTGTTGTCGAGGCGCATGCGATAGCCGACCGTGCCGCCGACCTGTTCGCCGAGCAGTGACGCCATCCGGCTTGCCGCCGCCCGCGCCGCCAGCCGCCGCGGCTCCAGGAGGATGATCTTGCCATCGCCGCGCCAGGCCTGGTCGAGCAGGTAAAGCGGCGCCAGCGTCGTCTTGCCGGCGCCGGGCGGCGCCGAAAGAACGGCGCGTTTCTGCTCGGCCAGGGCGGCGCCGACGGCCGGCAGGACATGTGTAACCGGAAGCTCCGGCAATGATGCGTTGATTGTCACTTTCGCCCTGTCACCATCTCATAGGCAAGGAATAGCGCCGGCCAGCGGTTCTTCGTCGAGGACTGGTGTCCTTCACCCCGCCGGATCGGTCTTCCCTCCCAGACTAGCGAGTGAGGGGCGTTATGGGCAAGCACCTGGAATTCCCTCAGAAGCTTCCCATATAAGCCTTGCCTCTCTCGCCGAAGCCATTCTGTGGGAATTCGGCGAAAACGAATCCCAAAAACCACCCGATCGGGGCGGCGAATTTCTTTGTTTTGAGAGATAGGCGCTAAAAGCCCTTCATTTTCAACCTGTTACAAAATTGTCAAAAAACTTTTGATTGGTGTGTTGACTTGGAAAAGGGGTTAGTTCTAT
>NZ_CP054027.1:840000-4277500 GCF_005862185.2 Rhizobium hidalgonense | reverse complement strand
ATTGTGAAGAGAAGATTGATCTGGGGGCTTCCAGGTGTTTTGGACTTATGTCCGGAACGTCCGAGCCCAGTTCCTGTGAATCCATGGATGGCCTAGCCGGCCGGATGTGGTGGAGGGATTGGAGGGTGGAAGGAAGCTTGTCGCTCTGGATCGTTTGTTGTTCGTTGCCTTCGGGCTTCGTCTGATAAGCGATCGGATTACCGTTGCCTGACCGCGCGGTATCGGATCCAATCTCGAGAAGCTGGTCTTAAGACAGGCTGCAAGTGGGCTGCTCGGCGTAGCTCCAATAAAGCAGACCTGTCGAACACGTCGATGGCATTGTTGGATTGACTGGGTTGTAAAGGTAACCCGGTCTGTTGTCGTTCCTTTGGGGCGATAGCGAGATGATGAGCATTGGCAATGAGAACGATTAAGTGTCGTAAGGGCATTTGGTGGATGCCTTGGCATGCACAGGCGATGAAGGACGTGATACGCTGCGAAAAGCCGTGGGGAGCTGCGAATGAGCTTTGATCCATGGATCTCCGAATGGGGCAACCCACCTTAAATGCTTGGAAAATCCAAACTGACTGCGGTCGGCTTGGGTTTCCAAGCATTGTGATAAGGTATCTACACCTGAATAAAATAGGGTGTAAGAAGCGAACGCAGGGAACTGAAACATCTAAGTACCTGCAGGAAAGGACATCAACCGAGACTCCGCAAGTAGTGGCGAGCGAACGCGGACCAGGCCAGTGGCAATTGTGATTAAAGTGGAACGCTCTGGAAAGTGCGGCCGTAGTGGGTGACAGCCCCGTACGCGTAGATATCATGATTGTCCTAGAGTAGGGCGGGACACGAGAAATCCTGTCTGAACATGGGGAGACCACTCTCCAAGCCTAAGTACTCGTGCATGACCGATAGCGAACAAGTACCGTGAGGGAAAGGTGAAAAGCACCCCGACAAGGGGAGTGAAATAGAACCTGAAACCGGATGCCTACAAACAGTCGGAGCCCGCAAGGGTGACGGCGTACCTTTTGTATAATGGGTCAACGACTTAGTGTAACAAGCAAGCTTAAGCCGGTAGGTGTAGGCGCAGCGAAAGCGAGTCTGAATAGGGCGATATAGTTTGTTGCATTAGACCCGAAACCGAGTGATCTAGCCATGAGCAGGTTGAAGGTTGGGTAACACCAACTGGAGGACCGAACCCGCATCTGTTGCAATAGATTGGGATGACTTGTGGCTAGGGGTGAAAGGCCAATCAAACTCGGAAATAGCTGGTTCTCCGCGAAATCTATTTAGGTAGAGCGTCGAGCGAATACCCCCGGGGGTAGAGCACTGGATGGGCTATGGGGACTCACCGTCTTACTGATCCTAACCAAACTCCGAATACCGGGGAGTACTACTCGGCAGACACACGGCGGGTGCTAACGTCCGTCGTGAAAAGGGCAACAACCCTAACCTCCAGCTAAGGTCCCCAAGTCATGGCTAAGTGGGAAAGGATGTGAGGATCCCAAAACAACCAGGATGTTGGCTTAGAAGCAGCCATCATTTAAAGAAAGCGTAACAGCTCACTGGTCTAAATAAGGGTCTTTGCGCCGAAAATGTAACGGGGCTGAAGCCATGCACCGAAGCTGAGGATGTGTAGCAATACACGTGGTAGCGGAGCGTTCCGTAAGCTGATGAAGGGAGACCTGTGAGGGCTCCTGGAGGTATCGGAAGTGCGAATGTTGACATGAGTAACGATAAAGAGGGTGAGAGACCCTCTCGCCGAAAGACCAAGGGTTCCTGCTTAAAGTTAATCTGAGCAGGGTTAGCCGGCCCCTAAGGCGAGGCAGAAATGCGTAGTCGATGGGAACCACGTTAATATTCGTGGGCCTGGTGGTAGTGACGGATTGCACAAGTTGTTCTGGTTTATTGGATTATCAGGGCAGCGGAGCGGTTCCAGGAAATAGCTCCACCGTATAGACCGTACCCGAAACCGACACAGGTGGTCAGGTAGAGTATACCAAGGCGCTTGAGAGAACTATGTTGAAGGAACTCGGCAAATTGCACGCGTAACTTCGGAAGAAGCGTGACCCCATATGAGGCAACTCTTGTGGGGTGGCACAGACCAGGGGGGTAGCGACTGTTTATCAAAAACACAGGGCTCTGCGAAGTCGCAAGACGACGTATAGGGTCTGACGCCTGCCCGGTGCTGGAAGGTTAAGAGGAGAGGTGCAAGCTTTGAATCGAAGCCCCAGTAAACGGCGGCCGTAACTATAACGGTCCTAAGGTAGCGAAATTCCTTGTCGGGTAAGTTCCGACCTGCACGAATGGCGTAACGACTTCCCCGCTGTCTCCAACATAGACTCAGTGAAATTGAATTCCCCGTGAAGATGCGGGGTTCCTGCGGTCAGACGGAAAGACCCCGTGCACCTTTACTATAGCTTTACACTGGCATTCGTGTCGGCATGTGTAGGATAGGTGGTAGGCTTTGAAGCGGGGACGCCAGTTTCCGTGGAGCCATCCTTGAAATACCACCCTTATCGTCATGGATGTCTAACCGCGGCCCGTCATCCGGGTCCGGGACAGTGTATGGTGGGTAGTTTGACTGGGGCGGTCGCCTCCGAAAGAGTAACGGAGGCGCGCGATGGTGGGCTCAGACCGGTCGGAAATCGGTCGTCGAGTGCAATGGCATAAGCCCGCCTGACTGCGAGACTGACAAGTCGAGCAGAGACGAAAGTCGGTCATAGTGATCCGGTGGTCCCGCGTGGAAGGGCCATCGCTCAACGGATAAAAGGTACGCCGGGGATAACAGGCTGATGACCCCCAAGAGTCCATATCGACGGGGTTGTTTGGCACCTCGATGTCGGCTCATCGCATCCTGGGGCTGGAGCAGGTCCCAAGGGTTTGGCTGTTCGCCAATTAAAGCGGTACGTGAGCTGGGTTCAGAACGTCGTGAGACAGTTCGGTCCCTATCTGCCGTGGGTGTAGGAATATTGACAGGATCTGTCCCTAGTACGAGAGGACCGGGATGGACATATCTCTGGTGGACCTGTTGTCCTGCCAAGGGCATAGCAGGGTAGCTATATATGGACGGGATAACCGCTGAAGGCATCTAAGCGGGAAACCCACCTGAAAACGAGTATTCCCTATCAGAGCCGTGGAAGACGACCACGTTGATAGGCCGGGTGTGGAAGTGCGGCAACGCATGAAGCTTACCGGTACTAATAGCTCGATCGGCTTGATCGTTCTCATTGACTATGCTCATCTCAGGGCGAATGCATCGCATTCCTCCCGACAGAGCGAAGGCGTCAGCCTTTGCGACGGGCCCGGCAAACACGCAAGTGTTTGTCCGGTTTGAGCCTTTGACGTGTTTAAATAAGCAGGCCTTCGGCCTGCACCAGCTTCTCAAACAATTAAGTTGCGCTTTGCCGACCTGGTGGTTATGGCGGGGTGGCTGCACCCGTTCCCTTTCCGAACACGGCCGTGAAACGCCCCTGCGCCCATGGTACTTCGTCTTAAGACGCGGGAGAGTAGGTCGCTGCCAGGTCTGCAAATCGCAACTTCATGAAATCAATCTTCTCATCACAAAAACGGCCCAAAGCCGAACAAAGGGCCGCTCACAAAGCGGCCTTTCGTGTTATAATGCAGTGCAGTCGGTATTTGCCTCTCGGCAAAAACCTGGTACCGCGGGGTGGAGCAGCCCGGTAGCTCGTCAGGCTCATAACCTGAAGGCCGCAGGTTCAAATCCTGCCCCCGCAACCAACTTCCATACACACGCAAAAGCCCGCCTCATGGCGGGTTTTTGCGTTCCTGGGAGCGGTCGCGGGATTCAGCGCGCGGCCGCGGTATCCGTCAGTTCAACCCATTCCGCGCCAGGAATTCCGCCGCCTGCATTGTCTCCAAGGCGCTCGCTGTCTCCCTGAAGTACGGCAAGGCCTGCCAGAGAGTGCGGTCGCCGACGATATAGAAGCGGCGCTTGGCGCGCGTCAGCGCCACGTTCAGCAGGTTCGGCTTCGATGCCGCCCAAGCTGCTGCTCCGCTATGATCGGCATCGGTGCCGAGCACCATGAAAACAATATCTTCCTCCTTGCCCTGGTGGCAATGAGGACGTCGACGATGAAGTCCGTCTGTTCTGCAACCGCCTGTTTGCCCGATACCCTTCCCCTGACGTCGATCCAGGCGCTGTCGCCGTAAAAAGGCGGTGCGTCGCCGGCCGGCCGGCGCTTTTCCAGCCCGAATACCATCTTATTCTGATAGGCGATCCGGTTGGCGAGGCCGAACATCGGATCGATGCAACGCCGATGCACTCTGAGAGGGCAGCCGATCCAAAGCCCGTCCGCTGCCTCGCCGGGAACAGTCGTTCCATAGCGGTTGGCGGCATCGGCGAGCATCTGCACCGACGCCCTGTTCGGCGAATATTGTCCTGCCGCCGTGTGGGCCGAGAGGGCAGAAGCTGCGGTGATCAGCGCGCTCGGAAGGATAAAGACCGGTTCGATCTGCTGGGGATCGCCGATCGCCATGACGCGGCGCGCACGCAACAGGGCTCCGACGGCCGCTTGCGGCACCGCCTGACCGGCTTCGTCGATGAAGACCCAGCCGATCGAACCGGCTTCAAGCCCACGGAACTGCCGGGCGAAGGAGGCGAAGGTCGTCGAGACGATGGGAACGATCATGAAAAGGCTCTGCCAGATCGATGCAATGTGCTCGTCATCAACCGGACGGTTGTTGGAGAGCAGTTTGCTGATGGCGACGATGTTTCCGCCAAAACCTCCGCCCTTTCTGCCAACCTCCGCCAGCCATGCTTCGTGCAGCGCCAATGCTGCTTCCAACAATGCCGACCGCAGGCCCGCCAGTTCGTCCTGACGCCAGAGGCCATCGATCTGGAATCGGTCGGTCTCGAGATCGGCGAGACGCCCGGGCACGGCGGCATGACCGAAAATTTCCCCCAGACGCTCGAATTCCTCTCTTTTTCTCTCCCAGATTTTCTGTCGTGACCGCAGTGCCTGCTCGGCCCACTCATGTCCTCGCAAAGCCTGTTCCCGCTGAGGTCCGTGGGTTTTAGCAAGATGATGGTCACAGTCCGCCAATGCCTCGCGCAACTCCAGCTGCCGGCGCGCATTGACGCCGACATCCTGCCGGTGCTGCCGGGCGGGGCTGCTCGGCATCACCCGCTCCCACCAGGCAGGCGCGCTGCGGTCGAGCAGCTGTTCCACCTCCTTCAGATCCGACAATTCTTCCCTGATCTGGAGCATTTCCGCCGCCACCATATCGCAGCGCTCCTGCGCGCGCCGAAGTTCGGCGGCGGCTGCCGCCACCCGTTCAAGAGCGTCGCGGCAGAATGCATCCTGCGAAACCAGGGCGATGTCGTCTTGGAGATCGGCATAGCGTGCATATTGACCGATCCTGTCGCGAACCCGCTCATCGGTGGCACGAAAAGCCGCCGATGCCTCGGCGAAGCTCGGCCCCTCATAACCTTCTCGCCATTCCCAGATCGTCTGTGGCTTGGCCGCACCGGACCAGCCGGGGTTCGGCCTTTCGGGAATCTCCATGAAGGCGAAACGCTCCTTGAAGGCTCGCCGGTTCCTGGCGTTGCCGAGCGCGCAGGCAATTAGCCCCCAAGGGCGGTCGCCGTCGGAGAGCTTGACGGCGGCGCCATTGTCCTTTTGGCAAGCAATCTTGTGCGCGACGGTCTGCAGATATTGGAGTGAAGACGTCCTGGCAATCGAGCTTCGCTTGGGAAGGTCGCGCGAGATATTCTCCACGGCGGCATTGTTGGAGGAGGCGACGACCATTTCAAAACCGGCAAGGGCCGGGATCAGCGCCGATATCGAGGCGGTGCTGCGGTCTGCGAAGATGACGCGGCGCGGCGATCCGTCAAAAGCATCGCGCGCCGTCTTCAAGGAGGAGAGCACGCGGGCGCGCCGAACGATATTATCCGCGAACATGTCGCGAAGCAGGGTCGTCTTGCCCGTTCCCGGCGGGCCATTGACCGAGAAAAGTCCGGTATCCGAAAGCTCGCCGATCGCCGAGTTGATCGCGAACTGCTGCATGAGGCTCATCGCGTGATGTGGTTCGCCGAGCCAGCGTCCGCGGTTGATATTTCCTGGATGCAAGGCCCGAACGATCGCCCTCCGCCCGTCCTCCGAATAGAGGTCGATCCGCTTCTCCGGGGCAAGCGGGGTGAGATAGCGCCTGAGCGGCTCGGGAATATCGCCGTGTTTGACGCGCGTCATCGCCCGCTCGATATCCTCGATGAAGAAGCTGTTCAGGATACCGATCTCTTCCTCAACGCTTGCACTCTCATCCTCCTCATCGTCGGCATCGGGCGCATGGCTCTCCTGCTGCGGCGGCAGCGAAAGGACCTCAGGCCTTTCCGTCCGGTCTTTGTAGCGGATTTCAACGGCGGCGATGGGCTTCTCCTGACGCGAGGCAAAGCTCGCCCAATCGCAGAGCAATTCATGCAGCGTCAGGATTTCGCCGGCATCGAGTGGCTGACCGGCACCGTCGTCGAAGGATGAAGTTCTCAGCTGTCGCTGCGCCCGAAAATTCTGAAGCAATTCCGTCAGTTGCCGCTTGCTGTCGGAAAATGCTTCGTGGCTGAGCGAGGAGAGGCCGGATTCGCGCAGGCGTCCCAAAGCCCATGGAAGCGTGGAAACGGAAAATGTTTCGAAGATCGGCTGTCCGAGGGGTGTCAGCTGCAGGCTGGCAAAGCAGGTATCGCCATCGAGATCGCCGCGTTCGACATCCTCATATTCGGCGATACCGGTCGCAACGCTATCGAAGTGCCTGCGGACAGCGGTCATTTCGGATTTGCTGAAAACGCCGAGGAACAGGGTAAAACCCGTGATTTGCTTCTCCTCGGGGATCGCTGGACGGCTGAGCGCGGCGCCGTCATCATCGAGCGTCCTTGCATGCAGCCAGAAGACGCTTCGTCCTTCACCTGCGACGATACGGCTGGAGAGATCATAGGGAATGAAGAACTCGATCTTGTGCCAGAAATCGAGAATGGCCAGAAGCCGTTCCCTTTCGGCGCCGTCCGCATGGGTCTGCATGAGGTTCCACTGAGGCGTTGCAATGAGGCTTGCGCCTCTTTTAACAATGATCGCAGCTCAAAATCAAAGACCACGTCCAGGAACTGCCCGAACGCATTGTCGCCGCCGGCGTTCCGTTAGTGCAGACGCGGCCGGCGCCGTTCGCTGAATTGTCGTGCCGGGTTCCAGCGGGCGATGGTCTCGGGCACGACACCCGTCTTCTGAGAGGCGGGCTCGGCACGCGCCTGGATCCTTTCGAGGGCGGCATTTGCCTTGACAACATAGTCGAGCGCGGCCGGATCGTCCGAATGCACCTCCCGGATCGCGGCGAAAGCCGCCTCCGCCTCGGCCAGCCGTTTGCTGGCTGCAAGAGCAACGCCGCGCTTATAATGCGCCTGGATCAGGTGCGGCCCGGCCTCGCCGACCCGGCGGAACGTCTCCGCGGCCTGGTCGTATTGACACAGGGCAAGCTGCGCGTCGCCAACCCGCATCTGGATAGGTGTCGGATCGGGCGCCTGCTCGGCGAGAACCTGATAGGCAGCCAGTGCCTCCGTCAGCTTGCCCCGGTCGAACAGCAGATTGGCGAGACCGAATCCCGCGCCGGTATGGTCTGGAGCCGATTGCAGGACCTGATTGAAGGCAATCTCCGCTTTGCCGCGGGCACCGTTGCGGTACATAGCGAGCGCCTGTTCGTAGACGAAACGAACGCTGCGCGGGTTGAGCGCGCCATGCAGGTTCTGGCCATTGCGGGTGCGGAACAGGGTGCAGCTGATCCGCTTTTCCTCGGCCCCGAACATATATTTATAGGGCTCGTTTCCGCGCAGGAAGTCATAGGTCTTGAAGCCGTGCTCGATCGCCCGCCGGATGCAGTAGCCATGCAGGATGAGACCGGGCGATGGCGTTTTCCAGGTCTCGTCGCGGCCGGTGACATAGAAGAGGATCGCCTTCTTCTGCCGGTCGACGATATTCGCCAGCGCGCCGAGCGGCTGATCGCCATGCCAGAAGACCGGTACCTCGAGATTGCCGCTGGTGAAGCAGTCCATCAGCATTTCGCGGGTGGTGATGATCAGCCGCTCGGTTCGCTCGGCGCCTTTGCGGGCGCTCCACTTGGTCCGCCAGAGATCGAAGAGAATGTCGAGGTCGCGATCAATGGTCACGGGGGTCGCCATCGTGATGCGGTAGATGTCGTCTCCTTCGACCTTGCGCAGGAACCTCCTGAGCTTCTGGCGCGTCTGGCTGCTCATGCGCTGTTCTAGATAATCGTCGAAGCTTGCCGGCAGGGGAACGATCGGGCAGATCGTATTGTCGATGTTCTTACTGTTTCTGGGCGAACTGTCGCGAAACATCACCTTCGGCCCCTTCAGCGCCTCGATCATCTTCTCGCGCCGCCCGGCGGGACCGCTGAAATATTCGAGCTTCAGATCGGTCCAGTTCTGATGTTTGAGAAACGAAGCAAAGCCGGCAATGGCATGATGCTCATAATCCGGCCTGACGATGAAGCCGGTATAATCGGCTGCAAAATTCCCAGCCATGATGATCTCGTCGTAGAAGAGCCCGGTCTTCTCGTTCAGGTGCGTAATGAGGCGCAAGGGAAAAAAAGCAACATAGGGTGCTTCGGGATCGCGTTCGCGGAGCGCCAGTATGAACCAGCGCCGCCGCCGCGAAAGATAATTCTTCAGCCATATCCAGGAGAGGAAATGCTGCGCATCGGGATCTTCCATGAAGACCTGATCCCAGTTGTCGCGCACCGCATCGAACCCGGCAATGGTGTCGATAATATCTATGCGCATGGCCGCCCCCCAATACCCCATACGTTACTCGGGAGCTTTCATTCTAATGGGAAACACCGATCTTCAAATAAACCGTCCGGATGATTTGCTGCGCTTAAATAGGATTAATTGTGAGCCGGCAAATAACCCACAATTGGAAACTGTTTCTGATGAAAATTCAAAGGCATGGATCTAACCGCGCTGCGTGGAGAGCGACGCTTCAATTCATGTCGCGTGAAAGTGTGCAACCGTTGGCAACACCCCATCCATACGGATTAGATCAGAGTTCGCCGGAAATCCGCGGGCTCGCATGGATGAAGGCCCAGAGCGCTCGGCTGATGTCGACGATTTCGGCAATCGACTTCTCCAGAAGGTCGATCTCGCGTGCATCCATCTGCTCGATCTTGCCGTAGCGGATCTCCTTGTCGTCCTCGACCAGCCGCATCAGCTGGGTGCTCGAGATCTCTCCCTTCTCGTCGAAGGAATAGATGCAGTGATTGTATTTGTTGCGGGTCTTCGATTCCTTCTTCAGCCGCGCCATGGCTGAAAGGATCGCCTTCCGGTCGGAAGCCGAGGTCGAGGCGAGTTTTGCAAGCCGTTCGATCAGATCCATCCGTGCGCGGGTCGTGTTGAGTGTCAGGAAGACGACGATTGCCGCCTCCTTTTCGACCCGCAGGAGATGGGCAATGATGTAGATCAGCAGGCTTTCGGTGTTCGTCCAGACATAGTTCAAGCGCCCGACCCGCAGCAGAACATCGGACATCGCCGCCATGCTCACCCTCTTCTTCCCCTAAGGGGATGTTCCATCCCGAAGGAATGATAGATGCCGATATCATATCAGCATAACGCCCAAATATTTTCTCTCCAGCGGACCGCCGTCGTCTGCCGCGCTCCGATCAGCGTTCCTTGAAAGCCCGGGACATGCTGTCGGTGATCGGTTTGCTGATATATTCGAAGAAGGTGCGTTCCGACGTCTGGATCAGCACTTCGGCCGGCATGCCGGGAACGGGATGGAAATTATGCACCCGCGCAATTTCGGAATCCGGTATTTGGACGCGGACGATATAGACGTCCTTGACCGAAACCCCCGAACTTTCCTCGATCGAGTCGGCCGAAACGTAGAAGACCCTGCCCTGCAGGACCGGCGTCGTCCGCCGATTAAGCGCCGTCAGCCGGATCGATGCCGTTTCTCCCTCACGCAACTGGTCGATCGAGGTGCGCAGCACCTGCGCTTCGAGGATCAGTGGCACATGCGCCGGCAGGATTTCCATGATCGGCTTGCCTGTGGTGATGACGCCCCCGGCGGTATGAAAATAGGAGCGTACCACGGTGCCGCTCACCGGTGAGCGGATGGTGGTGCGTTCGAGCACGCCGGCCGCCTCGCGCATTTGTTGGCGCACGCTGTCCAGATCGGATTCGGCGGTCTCGAGCGCATCGAGCGCCGCCTGCTTATTGGAGTTGACGGCGATGATGGCTTCCTGGCGGAATTTGGCAACCTCTGCCTCGCTCTCATTGAGTTCGCCGTTCAGGCGAGAAATGTCGCCCATCGCATCGGCGATCGCCCGCTCGATCGCCAGCAGATCGGTTTTGCGCATATAGCCGACCTTGACCAGCCGGGCCTTGGAATCGCGTTCCTCGGTCAGCAGCGACAATTGCCTTTCAAAGGATTCTCGCTGGCCTTTATAGCCGGCGAAACGGTATTCCAGCGACTTGATGTTCTTCTCGATCAGATTGAGCTGCTCTTCGAGTTTGATCTGCTTGCTGTGGAAGACGACGTTCTGGCTCTGGATGATCGCGTTGATGTCTGGGTCACCTGCCTCTTTCGTCACGATGTCGGGAACGTGGAATTCGCGTAGGCCCTGCGCTTCGGCCCTGAGCCTTGCGACGACGGCTTCCAGGCGCAGGCGGCGAAGCTGCAGCATCCGTTCGTTCGAGCGGGATGCAGTGGGGTCGAGGGTCAGCAGGACATCGCCTTCCTTCACCGTGTCGCCTTCGCTGACGCGCATTTCCCTGATAATGCCGCCTTCCAGATGTTGGACGATCTTGTTGTTGCCCGTTGCAACGAAGCTTGCCTGGGCGATGACGGCGGAGGCAAGCGGTGCGGTCGCTGCCCAAAAACCGAAGCCTCCGAACGAGGTGAAGAGAACCGTCAGGCCGACGATGCTGTGCATCCGGATCGAGCGCGGCACGTCGCTATACCATTCGAGCTGCGCCGGAGCGGATGTCTCCTGATTTTTCCGTCCCATGTCGTTCACCCTTCGATGCGTGGTGCTTGTTGAGCACTATTGCCGTTGCTCTTGGAAAGCGCCTGCAGCACCTCGATCCTTTCTCCGAACATGGCGACAGTGCCGTCCTTGAGGACGAGGATCTTGTCGACGCATTGGAGGAGAGCCGGGCGCTGGGTGATGGTCACGGTGGTGATGCCCTGCTTCTTGGCGTGGATCAGCGCCTTGGCCAGCGCCGCCTCGCCCTGGGTATCGAGGTTCGAATTCGGCTCGTCGAGGACCACGAATTTGGGATTGCCGAAAAAGGCGCGGGCAAGCGCGATGCGTTGCTTCTGGCCGCCCGAAAGCGGAGCACCGTCGGCCGCGACGATGGTTTCGTAGCCCTGCGGGAAGCCCGCGATGAGTTCGTGCACGTCGGCCAGCACCGCGGCCTCGTAGATCTGGCGATCCTCGACGTCGTCGCGCATGCGGCAGATATTGGCCTTGATCGTGCCTGGAAAGAGCTGCACGTCCTGCGGCAGATAGCCGATGCTTTCGCCGAATTGGCGCTGGTCCCAATTGCGCAGATCCATCAGGTCGAGGCGCACATTTCCCGATGTGGGCACGATCGAGCCGACGAGCATCTTGCCGAGCGTCGTCTTGCCGGAGCCGGAATTGCCGATTATCGCCAGCGATTCTCCCTTCTTGAGCGAGAAGGAGATGCCGTTGAGAACGACCTTCTTCTGCGGCGGCGGGACGAAGAGAATGCGTTCGACATCAAGCCGGCCCTCGGGGTTGGGAAGGCGCAGGCGCGGGAAGTTCAACGGCGAGTTCAACAGCAGGCTCTTGATCCGGGAATAGGCGGCTGCCGACCGGTTGAACTGGTGCCAGCCTTCGATGGCGCCTTCGATCGGCGCCAGCGCCCGTCCCGAGATGATCGATGACGCGATCACCATGCCGCCGGTCAGCTCGCCGGAGAGCGAAAGATGCGCGCCCCAGCCGAGCAGAGTGACCTGAGTGATCATGCGGCAGGCTTTCGATATGCCGGAAAAGATGATGTTGCGGTCCTGCGCCTCGACCTGCGATTTTAGCGAACCCGCCGTCTCGCGGCCCCACATCTTCACCGCCTCGGGGATCATCGCCATTGCGTTGATGATCTGCGAATTGCGCGACATGGAATCGAGGTGGAAATTCGCCCGGCTGAGATAGCCGTTGGATTCGGCAAACTGTCGGGCGGTGAATTTCTGGTTGAGATAGGCGATGACGAAAAGCACCGCGCAGCAGGTCATGATGATGATGCCGAGATGCGGATGCACGAAATAGACGACGACGACGAAGAACGGCATCAGCGGCGCATCGAGAAACGCGATCAGCGTGCCTGACGTCAGGAAGCCGCGTAAGAGCTGCAGGTCCTGCAGCGTCTGATAGTCCTTGCCGCTGCCATGCAGCGAAGCCCGCGCCGCTGCGCTGAGGATCGGCGCGCCGAGCTGCACTTCGAGTTCCACCGCGGTGCGCATCAGGATGAAGCGCCGCACCGAATCCATGAAGGCCTGCAGCAGCACCGCGCCGAGCACGACGATCGACAGCATGACGAGCGTGTCGATCGAGCGGCTGGTCAGCACCCGGTCGGATATCTGGAAGAGATAGAGCGGGATCGCCAACAGCAGCACGTTGATGGCAATCGTGAACATCATGACGACCACCATGTTGCGTCGTACGGCCGCCATCCCGCGCGAGAGGCTGGCGGCGAAATTCACAGGCTCGCTGCGCTTGTGAAATCCGCCGCCGCTTCCGCCGCCCCCACCGCCCCCGCCGCCACGGGGATCGGAATCCTTGCCGTTTCCGCCGCCGCCGGTGCGCAGCCGCCGGTCGGTCTCGCTGATCGGGCCACTATCGCCTTCGATGGTCTTGCCGAAGGGTACCGTCGGGCTCGATTTGAGCTCGGTCGTCTCCTTCGGTAATTCGGGCACCGCCCGCGCTTCGGTCTGCGGCTGGGCCGCTGCGACCGGTTTTGCTTCTACCGCCGATGCAGGAGCCGCCGTTTCTGCCTTCAAGACGTTCGGCGAAGCTTCCGGCATCGCTGTCATTTGCGCGAGGGCCTGCACTGTGCCTGCGCGCGCCATCTCGGCAGCTGCAGCTTCGGTCGTCCCGCGGCGATCGGCAGAAGGCGATGCAGACGGAGCCGCGCCGCCGCTGAGCCGGCGAAGGTTCTCGACTGCCTCGTCGATCGCGGAGAGGCGCAGATCGGCCGTCTTTACTTCCGAATGAGCGGCGGCGGGAATATTGCCCGACTTGAGATCGAGGGCGCTGCCGGCTGCAAAGATCTGTTTGGATATCTGGTTCATCGTGATTCCTCCGGTCACGCGACCATGGCTTGCATGACGTCGGGATGCCCCGACGACCATGAAAGGTCATGCCCGGCATTGATGATGCCATCAGCGGAATCGCCGCCCGCGAGATCGTCGTCATCGAGGAAGGCGATGATTTCGTTGGCAAGTCTGTCGCCGGCCGCTTGCGGTTGTGTCGTATCGTGCTCCACCAGCCCGCCCTGAATGAGGATGGCGTCCGAATAGAGCTGGCCTGCCAGATAGGTCGTCGCGCCGAAACTGTCGTAGTCGACGATCTCGGCGATGTTGATGAGCGCATTGCTGCCAGTGTCGATCGTCACCGCTGCATTGGGATTGTTCTCGAGGAGCGTCGATGCCGCGAGGGTCACATCATCGGAATCACCGAGGATGCTCACCTGTTTAATAACAGTCATGTCGTAGAGATTGCCGGTGATGTAGAGCACGTTGAGACCGGCATATCCCTGGAAGTTCGCATCGAAGGACAGCCCTTCCGGCATATTGGGATCGCGGTCTTCGATCCCTTTCTGCGCTTCGACCATATAATCCGGCATCGCCTCGAACGAGATGCCCGTCCCGACATTGTGAATCGAGGCGAAATTCCAGATCAGGTTGTTGCCGGTCTCGATGTCGGCGCCGGGATCGGCGCCGTCCTCCGCCCGCACCCGGTCATTGTCGTAGAGCAGCGAGATCTGCGTGATGCTGTTGATGTCGAGCACATTGCCGCCGATGATCACCAGATCATACTGCATGCCCATGCCGAAAAAGGAGGAGAAGTTGATGGAGGTGTTGCCGCCTGTCAGAATCGTGGTTTCGGATCCCGAGGTGATAACCGTCATCGTGTCGTTGTCGCTGACGAAGTGATACTGCTCGACCCATTGTACGAAGGAAACGTCGCCGTCGATGACACTGACGCGCCAACTGGTGGGAAACGTCGGATCGGCCGCGTCAGGCTCGGCGTGGCTCGATGCTTCGAAGGTGCTTTGCTGGAAGACGGCGATATTTTTGGCGACTGTCCCGGCTTCCTCGGCCGAATAGCCGGAGGAGCGCAGCGCCGAGGCGATCTCGTCATTGTCGCTGTAGACAAAGGATTGGGAAACCGCGTCGACCTGGTGGTAATCGCCCATGACGGCGGTGACCGAGGCGATGACGCCGGTATTGATCACCGAGGCGACGTTGACGACGAAGTTCGCACCGGCGGTCACATCAAGGCTGTTGCCGCTCGGGTCGGTCTGCTCGACGGATGAACTGCTGTCGTCGGGCTCTTCCGGGATCTTGGCGAGACCGCGGTCGGGCAGCAAGTCATGGAGCGCGGGGATATCGGCCTCGACCTTGCCGTTGATGTAGACGGCGCCGTTGACCTCGGGATCGATGCGGATGAAATCATGCGAAGCGTCGGCGCCAGGCGACGTTTCTTCGCTGTCCCCGCTGTTTTCGCTGTCCTCGGTATTCTTGGCATTCCGGATATAGTTTTCGAGATCCTGGGCGATCTTCAGCGCGCCGTCATAGCTATCGGTTCGGTGGAGATCCGCAAAAGGCGTGAAGATCTCGGCCTTGGTGCTGAACTCCGCCAGTCGCTCGATGACGAAGCTCGTGTCCCGGGGAGCATGGATGCCGTCCGTCATGTCGAGATAGTCGTCGTCGTCAAGCACGTTGACCTGGAGGACATGACTGATTGCCGAGCCAGGCCCGGCAAAGACACCCAGTTCAGGCTCATCCGACAGCACGATATCCGTAGCTTCGCCGAAATGCGGTAGCGGGATATCCCTTGCGGCAATCGCCGCCAGCTTCTCCACGCTCTCTTCGAAGATGCGGCCCAAATGACGCGCCGGACCGCTGTCGATCTCGTAACTGCCGCTTTTGTAGGTGATCCCGGGATCGTAGTCCTTGAGCTGCAGATTGGAGGCGAAACCCGCGCTAGAGGCGTCCTGATCGGGCAGAACCGGTCGATCTTCGCCGGGCCCTGCGCCTTCGGTATATTTGGCGCGCGCCCTCATCTCTTCGGTGGTCATCTCGAAGAGACCGATGAAGTGCGCAATGATGTCCGAAATCTTCTCGATATGCATGGTTCGGCCTCCCATTCGAAATGACGATCGGCCTTGAAATCGGCCCCTCCGGGAGCCGTGGTGTGGTCGTCAGATCGTTTTCAAACAGTCAAACTGCACCAGCGCCAGCCGATGCAGTTCGTCTTGGTCGTTGGAGGTCAGTGTCAGGTGCCGGTATCCTCGCCGACGTCGGAGGCATGAGAATTGCCGCCGATGACGCTGGAGTCGACGGTATTGCTGAGCAGGTTCGCGCCCTGAACGAGCTCGAGGTGGAAGCCGGAATTGGCAAGGATCGCCGAAGCATCGGCTGTGCTCGAGCCGCTGGCATCGTCGCCGGCCTTGAGATCCCAGCCCCGGCCGTCCATCTCCATGCCTTCTGCGCTGTCGGCGGTGCCGGCATTGGCATTCAGGTAGTTCTGAGCGCCTTCGTTCTCCATCTTGATGTTCCAGGCGCTATCCTGGTCGGCTAGATGGTTCGCCTGAACGGCGCTGAAGCCGCTGTCGTTGCCCGCACCGCTCAGCGAATTGTTCAGAATGCTGTCGACGTCGAGTGTGAAGGAGAAATCGTCGCCGAGATTGAAGGTGAGGTCGCCGCCGGCAATGCCGAGATTGTCGAAGTCCTTGACGTCTTCGAGCACGGCGAAGTCGGTGTCCGTCTTGTTGAAGCTGTCAGCCGTGTTGTTGCTGTCGGAGACCGTCTTGGTGTCCGTATCGGTAACGGTCTTGATATCGGTGTCGGTGACGGTCTTCGTATCGGTGTCGGTGATCGTCTTGGTGTCGTTGTCGCTGTACGACTTGCTGTCATAGCTCCAGTCGTAATCGTTTCTGGTGTCGGTGATCGTCGTGGTCTTGGTGCTCGTGTCGTCGTCGGACTTGTAGCTCCAGTCGTAGTCGTTGTCGCGATTGTCGCCGTTGTTGGCGGAGAGTTCGGCCGTGATGTCGACGTCGACGCTGTTGTCGGTATTGCCACGATTGTCGCCATTGGCGACGCCGCCGACATAACCGGTCGAGCCGTCGTCGACTTCAGTTGAATTGATGGCGCTGTTGGCAAAGCCGTCGGCCAGTGCGCCGACCTTCGTGATATCGTCGCCCGAAGATTTCGGGTCGTGCTTGTAATCATCAGACATTCCGCGGAAACTCCAGAAAAAAACCGGAGCAGCTTTTCGAAATCCCTCTCATCTCAAATGGGATTTTGCTCGCGCTCGCTCCGATGCGGTTAACATCGGCAGATGTATTCGGTACCAGTCATCTGCGGTTACGTCGCGACTTGTTGGATCAAATCGTTAGTATTGGGAGCGCACGTACTCAGTACAAGGCCGCACATATCCAGCTCATCATCCTGGACGGGATAAGGAGTATTCAGGCGTTGTTTTTGTTGAGTTGCCATGAGTGGAGGCCGTGTATCAAAAACGCACGCCGATACCTGGCTTTTCCATGTCGCCACTTGGCCGACGATCAGAGATTGCTGTAAAAAATGTGGATCCGATAGATGCTAATTCGGGCTAAGGCGGACTGGCCCCGTTTGGGTAGCCCTATCGCTGGAGGGGCGAGACGCCTTGCCTGGGGCGTCGGTGAGCGCAAACAATCCAGAATTTCCAGCATTCGCGGCTAGGTTGAGGGGAGCCTTCCGTCGCTCGCCTGTCTCAAATCAGGCATTTCGCGCAGGCCGAAAATATAACAATCTGTACTTAAATATTACATTTGACTCTTATCTATAGTGAGAGCAAATATAACCTTGAAGTATCCATCCTGCCTAAAATGCAACCAACGCTTTGTAACATATCGCTTTTTGCCCCCGAAAACTAATCACTTTGGGCCATTTCCTTCCTTCTCAATCCGTATTAACATTATTAAGAAATGTCTAAAAAATAAAAGCGGGACATCCGGGGCCGACATTTCATACTATCCAATACCCGCTATCGCTCCACGTTTGAGTAAAGTGTAACGCAAGGGGAGGCGTATATGTTCATGGCAGGCTCAGGAATTGAGAATACCGACCAAGGTACCAAGTTGGGTTCGTCAGGAAATACTATACTGGTAGTGGCCAAACCGGATCTGTTTTCGGAATGCATGGTGGAAGCACTGGCCAAGAAATTTCCGAATTGTGATGTAGCAAGCATAACGAGCACAAAGCCAATGCTGGAAAAAGATACCAGCGATATAAAACTCGTTTTATTCTATCATATACCTGCGCCCGAGCTTCATGAGGCGCTGCAGGCTGCCCGCGAAAACCACCCCGAGACCTCTGTCGGGCTTGTCGTCGAAGCGATCGACATGCTCGAACCCTATGTCAGCCGCCTGGTGGAGGCAAGGATCATCGATGGTGTCCTGCCGCTCAACCTGCGGCTCGATGTCTTCATGGCCGCAGTGGATCTGCTGATGAAGGGCGGCGAGCATTTTCCGTCAGCCCTTCTCAATCGTCTCACCAACAAGAACACCCAGCTGGAGCCTTCGCTCTATCAGACAAAATCGGTCGATGCGGCGCGCACCAATGCGCTGAAGCTGAGACGCGACAGCATCTCCTCTTTGACCACGCGCGAGGTTCAGATCCTGGATCTCATATGCAAGGGCACGCAAAACAAGATCATCGCCGACAAGCTGCATCTGTCCGAAAACACCGTGAAGGTTCACGTCCGCAACATCTACAAGAAGATGAACGTCCGAAACCGCACGGAAGCTGCATCCCGTTTCTTCAACGAGCATCCCGCCGGCGAAGACGACATGTCCGGCCGGTGGCGCAACTGATCCGGCGCGCCGCGCGTCTATTCAGATGCGCAAACAACGCCGTAGCGGTTGATTGCTCCGTCAGATGGGCGGACGTGCAAAGCAGCGCGACTTCTGGCCGAAGCCGCTCGGAGAACAGATATAAGGCGCTGAGCCGTGATAGGCGACGCGAACCGTTGGCGCAGCCGGGCGTTCGGGCCGATTTGCCGGATAGGCAAAGGCTTTCGAGACACGCGGCGCCTCGACCACGACGACGTTCTTTTTCGCGACCAGGGCTAAGTCGTCGTTAACGACGGTACAGGCCGTCGTTCCGATCGCAAGAAACGTCGCCCCCCCGGCAAGCATCGCAAAATGAAATCGACGCCAGCCCTTCGGCCGCGCTCCAGCTTGTTTTTTCAACATGGCCAAAACCCCTCGCATATGGCGCTCCCGGATGCAAGGCCGGTCGCCCCCAGTCCAGCGCGGCCGATCTTCCCCATTACTTCTAGACCAGCTTCATTGAGTGAAGCTTGACCAATATCCGGATACTCGTTCTAAGGGAAAAATAGATAGAAAATGATTAATCATTTGTTATTTTAAAGAATAATTGCGTAGTCATTTTGGATGGTTGCAATTTTTAAAGTTGACCTTGGCTGTTATCATCTTATCATTTAAATATTAATTCTCTTATCCAAAGAATAACTCAAAAGTTATTCGTGTTGTAATGGTCGGAAGACGAATATCAGCAAGGATAAGAAAGGCATGCAGTGCATCAATAAATTAAAAGACTAAAACATGGGAAGGGGTTTGTAATGCGTAGTTTCGTTCCCAGCGAAGGCTATTCTGAAGTATCGGGCAAACCGGTGCCCCAGGGGTTACGCACCGTCCTGGTAAACGGTGGGGCCGGGTTCCTCGGCTCGCATCTCTGCGAAAGGCTTCTACAGCGCGGCGACAGAGTCATCTGCCTCGATAATTTTTCGACCGGCCGGCGCGTCAATGTCGATCACCTTGCATCGAACGCCCGTTTTCACCTCGTCGAGCACGATGTTCGCCAGCCCTTCGATATCGAAGCCTCGCTCATCTTCAACTTCGCCTCGCCCGCCTCTCCGCCCGACTATCAGCGGGATCCTGTGGGAACGCTGCTTACCAACGTGCTTGGCGCCGTCAATACCTTGGATTGCGCCTGCAAGACCGCTGCGGTCGTCGTTCAGTCGTCGACATCGGAAGTCTATGGCGACCCGAACCAGAGCCCGCAGCCCGAATCCTATTGCGGCAATGTCAATCCGATCGGACCGCGCGCCTGTTACGACGAAGGCAAGCGCAGCGCCGAAACCTTGTTCTTCGACTATCACCGGACTTACGGCGTCGACATCAAGGTCGGCCGCATCTTCAACACCTATGGGCCGCGCATGCGTCTGGATGACGGCCGGGTGGTCTCCAATTTCATCGTGCAGGCCTTGCGCAATGCAGATCTGACGATCTATGGCGACGGTCATCAGACCCGCTCCTTCTGCTATGTCGACGATCTCGTCGAGGGCTTCCTGCGTTTCTCGGCCGCCGGCAGTGCCTGCCACGGCCCGATCAACCTCGGCAATCCGGCCGAGATCACCGTTCGCCGCCTGGCGGAGATCGTTCGCGACCTCACCAATTCGCGCTCACGCATCGTTCATCTGCCGGCGGTTATCGATGATCCCCGCCAGCGACGGCCGGATATCTCCAGGGCCATGGCCGAACTGGGCTGGCAACCCCGCATCGGCCTTGAAGCCGGTCTGGCGCGCACCGTCGGTTATTTCGACAGCTTGCTTGCCGGCGCCGAGAAGGCGGAGGCCGTATGAGATGCCCCGCTACATTTTGGTTACCGGCGGCGCCGGTTTCATAGGCAGTCATATCTGCAAAACGCTGGCGCGCGCCGGCATGGTCCCGGTCACCTACGACAATCTCTCGACGGGGCATGCCGACAGCGTCCGCTGGGGACCGCTCATCCGGGCGGACCTCGCCGATGCAGCCACACTGCGCCGGACCCTCGCAGAGTTTTCGCCCGATTGCGTCATCCATTGCGGCGCCAATGCCTATGTCGGCGAATCCGTCGAGATGCCCAGGAAATATTACCGCAACAACGTCGTCGGCAGCCTGACGCTGCTCGAGGCCTGCCTCGACCAGGAGATCGACCGGATCGTCTTCTCGAGCAGCTGCGCCACTTACGGCGTCCCCGCCTCGTTGCCGATACGCGAGGAAACGCCACAGCACCCGGTCAATCCGTACGGCCGCACCAAGCTGATCTTCGAGATGGCGCTCGAGGATTTTGCCGCCGCCTATGGCATCCGCTTCGCCGCGCTACGTTATTTCAACGCGGCCGGCGCCGATCCGGACGGCGAGCTTGCCGAACGCCACCAGCCGGAAACCCATCTTATCCCCCGCGCCCTTCTCGCTGCCGCCGGCAGGCTGGAGCGGCTCGATATCTTCGGCACCGATTATCCCACCGAAGACGGAACCTGCGTGCGTGATTATATTCACGTCAGCGATCTCGCGCAGGCGCATCTTGCCGCCGTCAATCATCTGATCGCCGACGGCGGCTCGCTCAGCGTCAATCTCGGCTCCGGCCGCGGCACCTCGGTGCGCGAGATCCTCGAAGCCATCTATCGCGTGACCGGGCGTGAAGTCCCCGTCCGCTATCGCCCCCGCCGGGCCGGCGATCCGCCGATCCTCTTTGCCGACACGGCAAAAGCGAGGGCGGAACTCTGTTTTGTGCCCGCTCTCTCGGATATCGATACGATCATCCGCACCGCCGGTCCCACTTTCGGGCTGGAGGTGAAGGCATGAGCATTGGTTCGCAAATCGGTCAGCGTGCCAGGACGGCGAAAGCCGCCTCCGCGGAGGCATTCGATCCTGTCTTCGCCGGCTGGAACCGCGTCGTTTACGGCTTCGGCATACTCTGCTGGCTGGCGACACTCGGCAATTTCTGGATCTGGTGGTGCCAGTCGGCGCACATCATTTCCGGGACCGCCTTCGTGCTCATTACCCTCGTGCTGGGCTGGATCACCCTTGTGCCGGCCTATTTCATCCTGATTTTCCTCGACGCTCGGACCGTCAGCCCTCATGTGCGGCTGCCGGAAGGGCGGGTGGCGATGGTGGTCACCAAGGCGCCGTCCGAGCCATTTGCCGTTGTCCGCGCCACGCTGCAGGCGATGCTCGACCAGATCGGCGTCGATTTCGATGTCTGGCTGGCCGACGAAGATCCTTCGCAGGAGACCCGGCGCTGGTGCGCGGAGCACGGCGTGCTGATCTCCACCCGAAAGGGGGTGGCGGATTACCATCGCGCGACCTGGCCGCGCCGGACGCGCTGCAAGGAAGGCAATCTTGCCTATTTCTACGACCATTTCGGCTATGCGCGTTACGATTTCGTCGCCCAGTTCGATGCCGATCACGTGCCGACGCCGACATATCTCCGCGAGGTCCTGCGTCCCTTCGCTGACCCTGGTATCGGTTATGTCTCCGCGCCCAGCATCTGTGATGCGAATGCCGCGACGAGCTGGGCGGCGCGCGGCAGGCTCTATGCCGAGGCCAGCCTGCACGGTTCGCTGCAGACGGGTTACAACAATGGCTGGGCGCCGCTTTGCATCGGCTCGCATTATGCGGTTCGCACATCGGCGCTTCGCGAGATCGGCGGCCTCGGTCCGGAACTCGCCGAAGACCATTCGACGACACTGATGATGAATGCCGGCGGCTGGCGTGGCGTGCATGCCGTCGATGCGATCGCCCATGGCGACGGCCCGGCGAATTTTGCCGATCTCGTCGTCCAGGAATTCCAATGGTCGCGCAGCCTCGTCACTATTCTGCTGCAGCATTCCAGCCGTTACATCGCGCATCTGCCGTGGCGGCTGAAATTTCAATTCGTATTCTCGCAGCTGTGGTATCCGCTGTTTTCCGCCTTCATGGCGGTGATGTTCCTGCTGCCGGTCGCCGCCTTGCTGACGGGCCATGTCTTTATCAACGTCACCTATCCGGATTTCCTGCTGCATTTCTCGCCGATATCGATCGTGCTGACACTGTTTGCCCTCTTCTGGCGGGCAACGGGAACTTTCAGGCCGCATAATGCGAAACTGTTCGGCTGGGAGGGGCTGGCCTTCATCTTCCTGCGCTGGCCGTGGTCGCTCGCCGGAACCCTGGCAGCCTTGCGCGATCATATCTCCGGCTCCTTCGTCGATTTCCGGATCACGCCGAAAGGAAGGCAGCAGCAGCAGTCTCTGCCGCTGCGCGTGGTCGCGCCCTATATCGCGCTCGCCGGGCTTTGCGCCGTCGCCATGGCGCTGGCCAGCGAGGCCGCTGCCGCCCAGGGCTTTTATATTTTCACCGCGATGAACCTCTCGATCTATCTGTCGGTGACGGTGCTGATCGTCGTTCGCCATGCAATCGAGAACGGTCTGCCGATGCTGCCGCAATCGCACGGGCTGCGGCTCGCGACCGCCATGGGGCTAGCGATCTGGGTTACCGGCGGCATGCAGCTCGGCAGCCATGGTCTCCGCAGCCTCGAAGCGCTTTCCCATGGCCAGCCATTCGTCAGCTTCACCGAAACGCAATTCGCCGTGGCCGGCGCCGGCCTCGGCGGCGGCAAGACCAAGATTACGAAATTCCGTCTCAAATGGAATGGGTTCGGCAACATGGGACGGGACCAACAGGGTGTCTGAGCCGGCGCAACCGGCAAGTGTCGAACAGGAGGATGTAATGCGTATCGGACCGAAACTTTATGGAGCGGCGCTTGCTCTCAGCCTGTGTCTGCCAATGGCGGCACATGGCGCGGAGGCAGCCGGCAAGAAAGCGCCGGCGCCGACGCCGCTGAGCGCCTATGAGCTCTATCGCCTCTACGGCGACAAGACCTGGATCTGGAACACCGGCGGCGGCCGTTTCTCGGATGACGGCCGGCGCTTCGTCGCCTGGGTGAACGACAAGGGCAAGCAGTCTTTCGCCGAAGGCAGATGGGTGGTCGACGATCTCGGCCAGCTCTGCATGCGTGCCACCTGGACCAATGCCGAGGGCGCGGCCCGCGCCAGCACCTGTTTCGGCCACCGCAAGATCGGCAGCACGATCTATCAGCGGCGCCAGCCGGACGGCAAATGGTACGTCTTCCGCCATGGATCGGGACGCGAGGATGACGAGGTCAGCAAGCTCGTTCCCATGGATACGGTCAGTGCCAAGGCGCATGACCTGAAACAGATCCTGCTCGGTCAGGAAGTAACCCGAAAAGGAGGGTGAGCCATGAAGAAGCTGGTGAAAAACAAACTCTCGACCGCTGCGATGGCGCTGCTTTTCTTATGCGTCGCGGATCTGCCGGGCCGCAGCGAAGTGCAATATGCCGGCATTGCCCCGAACCCGGCGGCGGGCGTGCGGTCGATCATCGATAAACGCCCGGTCCTTCATGCCGACGGCATCAAGTTCGGCGCCTACGATCCGCATGGCGATTTCGGCGCGCAGGCGAATGTCTCGACCGAAGCCCTGTTTCTGCCCTGGGAGGACGTCGACCTCGAAACCCTGCGTGTTGCCGACGCCTATGCGCTGGCCCGAGGCCGCAACCTGTTGATCTCAGTGGAACCCTGGTCCTGGGACGTCGACTGGCGACTGACCGCCGCCCAGCTTCGCGCAAAGGTTCTGCGCGGCGACTACGATGTCAACATGCGTGCGATCGCACAGATGATATCGCAGCTGAAAAGCCCGGTGATCGTCCGCTGGGGACAGGAGATGGAGGACAAATCGGGGCGGTTTTCCTGGTCCGGCTGGAACCCGCAGGATTATATCACCGCCTATAAGCGGATGATGGACATCATCCGTCAGGAGGCGCCCGGCGCCGAACTCATGTGGTCCCCGAAGGGAGAACCGGGCTTGCAGAACTACTATCCCGGCGACGATTATGTCGACCTAGTCGGGCTCTCAGTCTTCGGCCTACAGCGCTACGACGAACTTGCCTACAATGGGCACCGGACATTCTCGGAAGCATTGAAGCAGGGCTATGATCTCGTCGCCGGCTACGGGAAGCCCATCTGGGTGGCGGAGCTCGGTTATGAAGGCGGCGACGCCTATATCAGGCCGTGGATCGAAACTGCGACGCTGAAACAGGGCGCCTTCCCCAATCTGCAGGAGGTGGTTTATTTCAACGACCGGGATGTGCACGCCTGGCCCTTCGATCTCGGCCGGCCGGACTGGCGCGTGGCCCGGAACCTGGGCAACTGACAGCCTGAAAACGAGAAAGGCCCGCCGGGGTTTGCGGGCCTCTCCTCTCCTGTCAGGCGATCGATCATCCCTTGATCGTCGCCTTACCCTCTTCGATGAGCCGGGTCGCCGCATCAGCGGGCGAAATCCGTTCGAAGGCGAGTTCGTCGCAGATCGGGCGCAGCACGCGTTGGTCGAACTGGGTCGCGCCCATCGGCACCGGCGGCGGATACTCGCCGACCTGATCCTTGAGAAGGTTGACGTATTTGACCGTTTCCTGCTCCGTCGGGTTGAGCTGCGGCAGGATGGCCGCGCGCACCGTCGGCGACATCGGCACGCCGCGCTCGACGCCGAGGATTTTGCCGGCCTCGATATCGTTGACGAAAAAGTCGATGAATTTCGCGGCCGCTTCGCCGTTCTTCGTCGTGGCGCCGAGACTCCAGATCAGCGCCGGACGGTAGTAGTGGCCCGACGGCCCGCCTTTCTTTTCGCGCGGCAGCATGGTGATGCCGAGCTTGTTCTTGATGATCAGCTGATAGCCGATCATCTGGTTGGAATAGGCCATGCCGATCACCGATTTGCCGAGACCGAGGCAATTGGTGTCGATGGTGTTCTGATCGAGCGTCTGCACGTCGGCGGCAACGGTGCCGCCGGCCTTGCGCAGCTTCTCCCAATAGTCGAACCATTCGGTGGCGTCGTCGGCCGTGAAGCCAAGCCCGACGCTTTCCTTTGCAAAAAGGCTCTTGCCGCGCTGGCGCAGCCAGGCGTCGAACACATAGGCGTAGCGGGCCGCATAGGGGCCGCCGCTCTTGCCGGAAGATTTTGTGAGTTCCACGGCGAGCTTGGCGTACTCCTCCCAGGTTAGGTCGGGTGTCGGCAGCGGGATGCCGGCCATTTCGAATTCGACCGTGTCGAAAAACATCGAGAAGGAGTTGAGGCCGAGGCCGACACCATAGAGTTTGCCGTCGATGGTGGTCAGCTTCAGCATGTCGGGGCCGAAGGACTGGACCTTCAGTGCCGAGGGGACGAATTCGTCGAGCGGAAGGCAGGCGCCACGCTTGGAATAGTCGGAGATCGTTCCCGGTTCGAGTTGGAAGACGTCGGCGATCGAGCGGCCGGCCATCTGGGTTGCGAGCTTCGTCCAGTAGCCGTCGCCGGACAGCGATTCACCGACGATCGTGACGCCGGGTGTCTTCGATTGATAGAGTTTGGCGACGTCGAGTGTACGCTTGGCGCGGTCGTTCGACCCCCACCACATGGCACGCAGCGAGGCGTCCTCGGCAAAAGCCGGAATAGCGCTTCCCGCGCCAAGGGCAAGGCCGGCGGCTGCTCCGGCTGATCCCATCAGAAATGAACGGCGGTTGACCTGCATAATATCCTCCTTGTCCCAATATGCCTGCTGCCATCCTCCAACGGCGTTTGCGAGCATTTCGTCACAAAGAGTACGCAAAAAAAAATTTATTGCAAGAAATAATGATTATCTTGCAAATTTGCATAAATTGCATAAACTTTACATATGAACGAACAAAAAAGCAGACGGCCGCGCCAGGCCGATATCGCCACATTGGCCGGCGTCTCCGTTTCCACGGTGTCGCGCGTGCTCGCCAACGAACCCGGCATCAGCGAAACCGTGCGCCGCCAGATCTTGAAGGTGGCTGCCGAGCACGGCTATCCCGTCAAGGCTGCGACTGAAGCCGTTGCTGGCGGGCTGGCGCTGATCGCCAGCGACGGCGTCACCGGCGGCCTCAGTGTCTTCTACGAAGCGATCGTCGAGGGACTGCGCGCCGGCGCTGCCGAAGCGGGCATGCCCTTTGAAATCCGTATGGTTCGCGAGGATCGCACTACGCCGGATGCTGTGCGCGACTATATGCAGGCCGCGGGCGCCGAAGGGCTCTTTCTTGTCGGCCTTGATCCGAACGAGATGCTGCGCGGTTGGCTGCGCGACACCCTGACGCCGGCGGTTCTCGTCAATGGTACCGATCCCATGATGCAGTTCGATGGCGTTTCGCCGGCCAATTTCTTCGGTGCTTATCAGGCCACCAACCGGCTGATGCAGGCTGGCCATCGTCGAATTCTGCATATGAGCGGTTCCCATCGCCAGACGATCCGGGAGCGCATCCGTGGTTTCGAGGCGGCGATTGCTGCCGTTCCCGGCGCCGAGGGCCGTTTCGTCTCGATGACGCTGAAGGGCAGCGCCAGCGGCGAGGCCCACGAACGCACGGCCGCGATCCTTGCCGAGAATGCCGGTTTTACCGCCGCCTTCTGCATGAATGATTTCATCGCGGTCGGTGTGCTCGAGGCGGTCACCGAGGCCGGTCTGCGTGTGCCGGAGGATTTTGCGATCGTCGGCTTCGATGATCTGCCCTGTGCGCTGATGACCAATCCGCAGCTTTCCACCATGCGTGTCGACCGCGCCGCCCTCGGGCGCGAGGCCGTTTCGCTGATGCTGTCCCGTTTCCGCAACAGGACGGCGCCGGCGCGCCACATCTGCCAGGCCGTCGTTCCCGTTCCGGGAGGGACCGTTCCGAATGCTGAAACCCGTGAGTGATGCCGATGACCTATGATCCCGCCAGCGCCAACCCGCTTGCAGGCAATCCGCTGGAAACCCGTGCGGATATGAGCCGTGCCCTGCTTGATCTCTTCGATCCGCTGCTTGCCTGTTTCTCAAAAGGCAATGCCCGCGTCAGGCTGAGCGGCGCCGCCGCCCATTTCGACCGGGCGGCGGCCGATCTCGAGGGCTTTGCCCGCCCGCTCTGGGGCTTGGCGCCGCTTGGCGCCGGCAAGGGCGACTTCGCCCATTGGCATCGCTTCGCCGAGGGCCTTGCAAACGGCACCGATCCCGCCCATCCGGAATATTGGGGTACGGTCAACGGTCGCGATCAGCGCATGGTCGAGCTTGCCGCTGTCGGTTTTGCGCTGGCGCTCGTGCCGGAAAAGATCTGGGAACCGCTTGATACGCGCGCCCGCAGCAATGTCGTCGCCTATCTCAAACATGCCAGGCAATTCGACTATGCCGACAACAACTGGAAATTCTTCCGCATCTTCGTCGACATCGGGCTCGACCGTCTCGGCGCCGATTTCGATCGCAGCCTGACCCGGCAATATCTGCAGGAGCTCGAAGGCTTCTATATCGGCGACGGCTGGTATCGCGATGGAAACGTCCGCCGCATCGACCACTACATTCCCTTCGCCATGCATTTCTATGGCCTGATCTATTCCAAGCTCGTCGACGACGACTACGCCAAACGCTACCGCGAGCGCGCGGTCCTCTTTGCCCAGGATTTCCGCCACTGGTTTGCCGCTGACGGCGCGACCATCCCCTTCGGCCGCAGCCTGACCTATCGTTTCGCCTGCGCCGGCTTCTGGTCGGCGCTTGCCTTTGCCGATCTCGAGGCTTTGCCCTGGGGCGAGGTCAAGCATCTCTGCCTGCAGCACCTGCGCTGGTGGAAGGACAAGCCGATTGCCGATCGCGACGGCGTGCTGTCGATCGGTTTCGGCTATCCGAACCTGCTGATGTCGGAAAGTTACAATTCCGCCGGCTCGCCCTACTGGGCGCTCAAGGCCTTCCTGCCGCTGGCAGTCGCCGAGGATCATCCGTTCTGGACCGCTGAGGAAAAGGCGCCGGAACCGGCGCCCTCTGTCATCCCCCAGCGTCATCCCGGCATGGTGATCATGCGGGCGGGCGGCGATGTCGTGGCGCTGTCATCAGGCCAGGAAAACCTGCAGATGCGTTTCGGCACCGAAAAATATGCGAAATTCGCTTATTCCACCCGCTACGGTTTCAGCGTCGAATCCGACGAACGCGGTTTTGCGCTGGCCGCCTTCGATTCGATGCTGGCCTTCAGCGATGACGGCCTGCACTACCGCGTGCGCGAAACGAATGAGGAAGCCCGGCTCGCGGGCGACGTGCTTCATGCGAGATGGTCGCCCTTCCCCGATGTCGACGTCGAAACTTGGCTCGTGCCCGCTGCCCCCTGGCATATCCGCCTCCACCGGATCACGTCGGGCCGGCCGCTGCGGATTGCCGAAGGCGGCTTTGCTATCGGCCGCCGCGACTTCGAGCAGGATAGGCTGTCGGCCTCGGAGGGGGCAGCCTATGCGATTGGCGAAGGTGATTTTACCGGGATTCTCGATCTCGGCTCTTCGGTCAAACGCGTCGGACTGACCCAGAAGGCACAGCCCAACACCAATGTGATCGTCGCCAAGACTATCGTGCCGCAGCTGCGCGGTCGGATTCCGGTTGGCGAGACGATTCTGGTGACGGCGGTGCTGGCGCTGGATGATCCGGCTGCCGCCTCGTCTGCCTGGACGCGTCCGCCGAAAGCGCCTGATATTGCGGCGCTGCAGGCCTTGGTGCGGGAAAAGGGCGTCACCGTCAGCGCCATCGAAGCGCCGGGACAGATGCCATGAGCCGTCCGGCCATCGTGCTTGCCATGGAGCCGTCGCGTACCGAGCATGTTCTGCCCGATGAGATCCTGGGCCGCCTCGACACGATCGGCCGCCTGCTGGATCCCGAGCCGCTGCAGCGGTTGGACGATGCGCGCGCAAGACGCCTGCTTTCAGAAGCGGAAATCCTGATCACCGGCTGGGGTGCGCCCTATGTCGGACCGGAGATTCCCGCTGCCGCGCCGCGGCTGCGCCTCGTCGTCCATGCGGCGGGCACGGTCAAGGGCATCATCGACGATGCCATTTTCGCAGCGGGGATAGCGGTCAGCCATTCGGCCGAGGCCAATGCCGTGCCGGTTGCCGAATTCACGCTCGCTGCGATCCTCTTCGCCGGCAAACGCGCCTTCCGTTTCCGCGATCTCTACGTCGGCGACCGCAACCGCGATCGGACCTATCCGATGCAGCGGGAAGCGATCGGCAACTATGGACGAACCCTCGGCATCGTCGGCGCCTCGCGCATCGGCAGGCGGGTAATCGAACTCTTGAAACCCTTCGACTACAGGCTGCTGCTGTTCGATCCCATGCTCGATGCCACTGATGCCGCCGGACTCGGAGCGGAAAAGGTCGATCTCGACGAGTTGATGCGGCGAGCCGATATCGTTTCACTGCATGCGCCATCGCTGCCGTCGACACAGCATATGATCGATGCGCGAAGACTATCGCTGATGAAGGACGGGGCGACGCTGATCAACACCGCGCGCGGCATCCTCATCGATGAGGCAGCCCTGCTTTCGGAGCTGAAGACCGGCCGCTTCGACGCGATCATCGACGTGACCGAGCCGGAGATCCCCGAGCCGGACTCTCCGTTTTACGATCTCCCGAATGTCTTTCTGACCCCGCATATCGCCGGCGCGATCGGGCTGGAACGGGCGCGTCTCGGTGCGATGGCGGCCGATGAAGTCGAGCGTTTTGCGGCCGGTCGGCCGCTGCTCTACCAGATCCGCCGGGAGAATCTTGAAAACATTGCCTGACGCGTGCCGCGTCGAGCTGCCGTTTGTCAGCGTGGTGTTCTCAACGAATTGGGCGAACCGTCATTGGCAAGTTCGGGCATCAGATCGGCGATGTCGACGACCTTGCCGGTGCGCGAACTCGTCAGCGCGGCAATGCCGCAAAGCACGGACATGGCGCCCGCCCGCGTGCCGGCGCGCTGGCCAAGCCGGTCTTCCATATCGGGTTTGAAGATCATGTTGCGCATCCGATCGTCGCCGCCGTAATGGCCGCCGGTGAAATGCGGAACGGTGATGCGTTCGACAGCTTCCTTGCCGTTCGGGAAATTGCGGATCAGCAGGATCGTGTCCTGTTTCGGCTCTTCCCAGGGCTGCGCCTCATATTGGCGAAGCTCGATGCGTCCCTTGGTGCCGTTGAAAGCAAGGTGATGGCCTTCGATCGGCTGGAAGGTATTCAGCGAATAGGAGACATGGACATTGTTGCGGTAGCGGAGACTGACCACCATCGTATCGGGAATGTCGATATCCTCGCGGAAGACGCAGCCGTCGCGGAAATAGCCGTCAATCTTCGAAGGGTCTTCGTAGAGCTGATCGAGGAAGGGATCTTTTTCCAGATCGAGATAATAGTCGCATTCCTGCGCATGCGGACAGAGCTTGCAACGCGGCCCGCGGAACGGGCCCTTGCGGCCGTAGTTCTGCAGGTCGGCGAAGGAGGTGACGGCCTCGGGATCGCTGTCGAGATACCAGTTCAGCAGATCGAAATGGTGGGTGGCCTTGTGGACGAACAGGCTGCCCGAATTTTCGGTATAGGCATGCCAGCGGCGGAAATAGTCGGCGCCGTGCTTGGTGTTGAGATACCAGTGAAAATCGACCGAGGTGACCCGGCCGATCTCGCCGGCATTCAGCAATTCCTTGATCTTCGCCGCCGTCGGCGCGTAGCGATAGTTGAAGGAGACGTCGACCCGGCGGCCGGTTCGCTTTTCGGCGTCGAGAATCCGGCGAATTTTCTCGATCGAGGTGGTCATCGGCTTTTCAGTGATGACATCGATGCCGGACTCCAAGGCCCGCACGATGATATCGTCATGCGTATGGTCGGGCGTGCAGACGATGGCGAGATCCGGCTTCTGCTCGGCAAGCATGGAATCGATATTTTCGTAGAGCGGCGCGTTGCTGCCGATCATGTTGCGGGCGCGCTCGCCGCGCAGCGAATTCTTCTCGACGATGGCGGTGAGGTCGACATGTTCGCGCCAGCCGGAAAGCAGATCCTTGCCCCACATGGTGGTGCCGCGGTTTCCGGTGCCGATCAGGGCAAAACGGCGTTTCTCCATCGAAAGATCCTCCTGCATGCGAGATGAAAAAATATTGAAAATCAGATCTGGCAGCAGCTCCGGAAGCGCTCGACGCAGGTGGCGATCACCTCGTCGGCCGGGCGTTTCCACCAGTTTTCGGCCGAAAAGATCTCCACTTCCTGTGCGCCGAAGAAACCGGCAGCCTCGATCATTCGTCTTATGCGTTTGAGGTCGATGACGCCATCGCCCATCATGCCGCGGTCGAGCAGAATGTCCCTGGTCGGCGCCAGCCAGTCGCAGATGTGATGGGCGAAGATGCGGTTCATCCGGCCGGCGCGGGCGATCTGGTTGGCAAGATCGGGGTCCCACCAGACATGATAGACATCGATCGCCACGCCGACATCCTCGCCGAGCGGCTCGCACATGTCGAGCGCCTGGCCGAGCGTGTTCACGCAGGCCCGGTCGGCGGCATACATCGGATGCAGCGGCTCGATAGCAAGCTTCACGCCGGCAGCCTGCGCATGCGGCAGCACGGCGGCAATGCCGTCGAACACCATCTGGCGCGCGGCGACGATATCCTTCGAAGCGCCCGGCAGGCCGCCGACGACGAGCACCAAGCAATCGGCGGAAAACGCCGCCGCCTCGTCGATAGCACGCCGGTTGTCGTCGAGGTTCTTCTGCCAGTCTGCATCGTTTGCCGCCGGAAAGAAGCCGCCGCGGCAAAGACCGGTCAGCTTGATGCCGTTCGATTTGACGATCCGCACCGCCTCGTCGAGGCCGACCTTCGCGACCTGGTCGCGCCAGGGCGCGATCGAGGTGATGCCATGCTTCAGGCAGATATCGACGGCTTCGGCAAAGCCGCATTGTTCGCGGATCGTCGCCAGATTGATCGAAAGTCCTTCGACCTGCATGTCATTCTCCTCCCAAGCCGAGTCGACGCTTAGTGAACGCCGTGGACGGCAAGCACCTGTTTCATCCGCGCTGTTGCGAGTTCCGGATCGGCCAGAACCCGCGCCTTGTCGGCCAGCCGGAAGAGCTCTGCCAGATGCGTCAGCGAGCGGGTGCTCTGCTGGCCGCCGACCATGGTGAAATGGTCCTGCAGGCCGTTGAGATAAGCGAGGAAGACGACGCCGGTCTTGTAGAAGCGGGTCGGCGCTCTGAAGATGTGCCGCGACAGCGGCACGGTCGGCTCGAGCAGATCGAAGAATTCATGGTTGCTCTTGCGGCCGAGCGCGTCGAGGGCCGCCGAAGCTGCCGGCGCGATGGCATCGAAGATGCCGAGCAGCGCGTCGGAATGGCCCTGCTCGTCGCCCGCAATCAGTTCGGCATAGTTGAAGTCGTCGCCGGTATACATGCGCACGGATTTCGGCAGTTTCCGGCGCATGGTCACTTCCTTCTCCTTGGAGAGAAGCGAGATCTTGATGCCGTCGACCTTGCCGGCATTGGCTTCGATCACCTCAAGGCAGGTTTCCATGGCCTTCAGATGGTCGCCATTGCCCCAATATCCCTCGAGCGCCGGGTCGAACATTTCGCCGAGCCAGTGGATGATGACGGGTTCCTTGACCTGACGGAGGATGCGGTCATAGACCCTGACATAGTCGTCAGGTCCTTTGGCAGCGACGGCAAGCGCCCGGCTCGCCATCAGAATGATGCGGCCGCCGGCCGCCTCCACCGTTTCGATCTGCTCTTCATAGGCCCTGAGGATGGTGTCGATCGTCACATCGGGTCCGGGCGTCAGATGGTCGGTGCCGGCGCCGCAGGCGATCAGCGCATCCTTGCGGCTGGACGCCTCAGTGAGCGCCCGGCGGATCAGGTCGCGAGCTTCCGGCCAGCCGAGGCCCATGCCGCGCTGCGCCGTATCCATGGCTTCGGCAACGCCGAGGCCAAGATCCCAGAGCCGGTGGCGGAAGGCGAGCGTCCGCTCCCAGTCGATCGCCGGCGTCAGCCAGGGATCGTTATCGGCGAGCGGATCGGCAACCACATGCGCGGCGGCAAAGGCGATACGCGGGAAGCTTTTAGCCTCGCGCTTCTTCAGCTCGATCGGCGTGCCGGTCAGCATGTAGGGAACGATCTTGCCGTCGAGGGGGAGATTGATCGTCGTCACGGCTAGAACTCCAATGCGGGAACGTCGAGCCAGCGGCGTTCGGCCCAGGATTTCAGGCCGAGTTCGGCAAGCTGCACGCCCTTGGCGCCGGCTTCCAGGCCATAGGGCCACGGCGCATCTTCGACGACATGGCGGATGAACATTTCCCACTGCGCCTTGAAGCCGTTGTCGAAGGCCTGCGTATCGGGAACCTCGTCCCAGGTCTTGTAGAAGTCGATCGTCTGCGGTTGGTCGGGGTTCCAGACCGGCTTCGGCGTATTGACGCGGTGCTGGCTCCAGCATTTCGTCAGGCCGGCGACGGCCGAGCCATGGGTGCCGTCGACCTGGAAAGTGACGAGGTCGTCGCGGCGGACACGAACGGCCCAGGAGGAATTGATCTGCGCGATCGCGCCGCCTTCGAGCTCGAAAGTCGCATAGGCCGCATCGTCAGTGTCGCAATCATAAGGCTTGCCCTGCTCGTCGATGCGCCGCGGAATATGCGTGGCGCCAAGGCAGGAGACGGCCTTCACCTCGCCGAACAGGTTGTCGAGCACATAGCGCCAGTGGCAGAGCATATCGAGGATGATACCGCCGCCGTCGCCCTTGCGGTAATTCCAGGAGGGGCGCTGGGCCGGCACGCCCCAATCGCCCTCGAAAACCCAGTAGCCGAATTCGCCGCGCACCGAGAGGATCTTGCCGAAGAAGCCGGAATCCCTGAGCAGCGCCAGCTTGCGCAGGCCGGGAAGGAAGAGCTTGTCCTGCACGACCCCGTGCTTAAGGCCGGAGCGGCGCGCCTTGCGGGCAAGGTCGAGTGCCACCTGCAGGTCGTCGGAGATCGGCTTTTCGCAATAGACATGTTTGCCGGCATCGAGCGCCTTGGACAGAAGCTCGGCCCGCATCAGCGTCGTGCCGGCATCGAAGAAGATCGTGTCGTCGGGATTGGCGAGAGCGGCGTCGAGATCGGTCGACCAGCGTTTGATGCCATGCTTCTTCGCCAGCTCTTCCATCTTGGCGCCGTTGCGGCCGACGATGATCGGATCGATCTCGAGTTTTTCGCCCGATTTCAGCGTGATGCCGCCCTGGTCGCGGAAGGCGAGGATCGAACGCACCAGGTGCTGATTGTAACCCATGCGTCCGGTAACGCCGTGCAAGATGATCCCCAAGCGTGCCATATTTTCCTCCCTGGAATCTTTTGCGGCGGGGGAGCGGGCATCTGGCCCGGCCCTCCCAAGCCGGTAACTAAACGGTTACTTGATGACAGAAGAGCGGCGAGCCTGTCAAGAGTCAAATCCTGCTTTCAGGATTAGTCTAACGCTTGATCGAAGCGAGCGTGACGTGGACGATATGCTTTTCCCAGGCATTGAGATGGGCCGGCTCGATCAGGTCGCGGCCGAAGATCGTCGAAAGCGTGTATTGGTTGGAAAGATAGAAATAGCCGAGCGAGGCGATCGTCAGGTAGACGTGCAGCGGATCGACCGTCTCGATGAAGACGCCCTGCTTCTTTCCCCGCTCGAGCACATCGGTAAGCTCGCCGATCAGATGCGAATGCAGTTCCTTGAGCCGGACGGACTGGCGCAGCCACCGGGCGCGATGCAGGTTTTCCGTCCCGAGCAGGCTGAGGAATTCCGGGTGCTGAAGAAAATAGCGCCAGGTGAAGAGCGCGAGTTCCCCGATGCCTTCCTCCGGGCTTCGGTCACCGATATGCAGCGCGCGCTCGGCGGTGCGGATGCCGACATAGGCTTCTTCGAGCACGCGGAGATAGAGCTGCTCCTTGTCGCCGAAATAATGGTAGAGCATGCGCTTGTTGGTGCCGGCGCGCGCGGCAATGGCGTCGACGCGGGCTCCACCCATGCCGTTTTCGGCAAACTCCCGGGTGGCCGCTTCCAGGATTGCAGCGCGTGTCCGCTCCGGATCGCGCTGCGCCGTGCGTTCCTGAGATGGGCGCCGGGATTTCTTCTGCTCCCCGTTTTCCTCGCTGTCGTTCATCGTTCCCCTCCGTCTCGCATGTTGCGCTCATAAGCCTTCAGTGCGAAATTGTAAAAACCGGAATTTAGAAGGGCGGTCAGCAAGAACCGATACCCCGCTTGACACGCTTGCCGCTTTGCTCGTAGCTTGTAACCAATTAGTTATTTATGCAAGTGTGACTGGTTCGGAAGCGTGTGGAGGCGCTTCCCTTTGGAGGAGGAAAAAATGAGCCTACGTGTAAGCAGACGTAATTTCGTTGCGGGAGGAGCCACGCTCCTTTCGCTCGCGGCGCTGGGAACCAGCGCTTTTGCACAGGAAGCGCGCCTGCGTCTCCTGTGGTGGGGCTCGCAGCCGCGCGCCGACCGCACCAACAAGGTCTCGCAACTCTATCAGACGAAGAATCCGGGCACGACGATTACCGGCGAATTCCTCGGCTGGGGCGATTATTGGCCGCGCCTTGCGACACAGGTCGCCGGCCGCAATGCGCCCGACGTCATCCAGATGGACTATCGCTATATCGTTCAATATGCGCGGCGCGGCGCACTCGCCCCGCTCGAATCCTATATGCCGGCAAAGCTCAATCTCGATGATTTCGACAAGGCGCAGATCGAAGGCGGCAGTGTCGACGGCCATCTCTATGGCGTCAGCCTCGGGGCGAATTCGGCAGCGACAGTCCTGAACACCACCGCCTTCAAGGAGGCCGGCGTCGATCTTCCGACCCAGGCGACCACCTGGGACGAATTCTCCCGTATGGGTGCGGAGATCACCAAGGCCGGCAAGCGCAAGGGCATGTTCGGCCTCGCCGACGGCAGCGGCGCTGAACCGCTGTTCGAGAACTGGCTGCGTCAGCGCGGCAAAGCGCTTTATACCGCCGACGGCAAGATTGGCTTCGCGGTGGAGGACGCCTCGGAATGGTACGACATGTGGGCGAAGTTCCGTGAGGCCGGCGCCTGCGTTCCCGCCGATATCCAGGCTCTCGATAAGAACGATATCGAAACCAACACCGTCTCGCTCGGCAAGTCGGCCGCCGGTTTTGCCCATTCCAACCAGTTCGTCGCCTATCAGGCCATGAACAAGGACAAGCTGGCGCTCACCAACTACATGCGCGTCAAGCCGGATTCCAAGGGTGGCCACTATCGCAAGCCTTCGATGTTCTTCTCGGTTTCGGCCCAGTCGAAATCGGTGGATCAGGCGGTTGATTACATCAACTTCTTCGTCAAGAACCCTGAGGCGGTGCTGCTCCTGGATGTCGAACGCGGCATTCCGGAATCGGCTGCGATGCGCGAGGTCGTTGCGGCAAAACTCGATGAAAACGGCAAGGTCGCGCTCGCCTATGTCAGCGGCCTTGGCGACCTCGCCGGCAAATTGCCGCCGCCGCCGCCGGCTGGCGCCGGTGAAGGCGAGCTGATGCTACGCAACATCGCCGAACAGGTCGGCTTCGGACAGCTATCTCCTTCCGATGGCGGCAAACAGCTTGTCACGGAAATCACGCAGATTCTCGCAAGAGGCTGATCCCGTATGAGCAATGCGATGCGCACGCCCGCAGGGGCCATATCCGTGGAAAGCTATCAGGGGGCCGTGGCCGAAGGACGCTTCAAACGTCTCTGGAACGCCAATGCTCCCGGCTATCTCTTCCTGCTGCCATGGCTCGTCGGCTTTTTCGGGCTGACGCTCGGGCCGGCCCTGATTTCGCTCTATCTCTCCTTCACCGACTTCGACATGCTCCAGTCGCCGCGGTGGGTGGGTCTCGCGAACTACGTGCGCATCGCCACGGCGGATCCGAAATTCTCGGCCGCCATGCACGTTACCCTGACCTACGTGGTCCTCTCGGTGCCGTTCAAACTGGCATTCGCCTTGCTGGTCGCCATGGCGCTGAACCGCGGCCTGCGTGGGCTGCCGATCTATCGCGCCATATTCTATCTGCCGTCACTGCTGGGCGGCAGCGTGGCGATCGCCGTGCTCTGGCGTCAGCTTTTCGCCAGTGATGGCCTCGTCAACGCGGCGCTCTCCCATTTCGGCATCGAAGGTCCGAGCTGGATCTCGCATCCGAACTACTCGATTTACACGCTTGTGGCGCTGTCCGTCTGGCAGTTCGGCTCGCCGATGATTATTTTCCTGGCCGGTCTGCGCCAGATCCCGCAGGATATGTATGAGGCCGCAAGCCTCGATGGCGCCTCGAAATTCCGGCAATTCTATAAGATCACCCTGCCGCTGCTCACACCCGTCATCTTCTTCAACGCCGTCGTCCAGACGATCGATGCCTTCAAGGCTTTCACGCCGGCCTTCATCATATCAGGCGGCACCGGCGGGCCGATCAATTCGACGTTGTTTTACACGCTCTATCTCTATCAGGAAGCCTTCGGCAATTTCCGCATGGGTTATGCCTCGGCGCTCGCCTGGATCCTGGTGCTGATCATCGCCGTTTTCACCGCTTTCTCCTTCCTGACCTCGCGTTACTGGGTGCACTACGATGACTGAGATGACTGCTTCCGTCACCGCGGCCAGGCCGCCATCCGATATCACCAAACGCAGCCTGCCGGCGTCGCTCGTCATCCACGTCTTGCTGATCGCCGCTTCGCTGCTCATGCTCTATCCGCTGTTGTGGATGGTTTCGGCATCGGTCAGGCCGGAAACCGAAATCTTCTCGTCGACCTCGCTCATCCCGTCGTCGATCGATTTCTCTTCCTATGCGCGCGGCTGGGTCGGCCTCGATGTCAGCTTCGGCCGGTTCTTCTGGAATTCGCTGGTCATCTCGCTGCTGGTGGTGACCGGCAATGTCATCGCCTGTTCGCTGACGGCCTTCGCCTTTGCGCGGCTGCGTTTTGCCGGCCGGAACTTCTGGTTCGCGATCATGCTCGGGACGCTGATGATCCCCTACCATGTGACGCTGATCCCGCAATATGTGCTCTTCCTCGATCTCGGCTGGGTGAACACCATCCTGCCGCTTGTCGTGCCGAAGTTCCTGGCAAGCGATGCCTTCTTCATCTTCCTCATGGTGCAATTCTTCCGCGGCATCCCGCGCGAACTCGACGAGGCGGCGATGATGGATGGCTGCAGCGCCTGGCGCATCTACTGGAAGATCATGTTGCCGCTGTCGCTGCCGGTTCTGGCGACGGCCGCCATCTTTTCCTTCATCTGGACCTGGGACGATTTCTTCGGTCCGCTGATCTACCTCAACGACATGAACACCTATACGATCCAGCTCGGCCTGCGGACCTTCGTGGATTCCACCAGCGCATCGGATTGGGGCGGCCTGTTCGCCATGTCGACCCTAACGCTCGTGCCGGTCTTCTTCTTCTTCCTCTTCTTCCAGCGCTTGCTGATCGAGGGCATCGCCACGACGGGCATGAAGCGTTGATGGCGGCAACGGGAAAGAATGACATGAGCATCAAGACGGTCGCGATCGTCGGCTGCGGTATCGGCCGCTCGCATATCGTCGAGGGTTACCTGCCGCATTCCGACAAGTTCAAGGTCGTGGCGATCTGCGACCTGAACGAGCAGCGCCTGGCTGCAGTCGGCGAGGAGTTCGGCATCGAACGGCGCACCACCTCCTTTGCGGAGTTGCTGGGTGACGATACGATCGACATCATCGATATCTGCACGCCGCCCGGCATTCATCTGGAACAGGTGGTTGCGGCGCTCGCTGCCGGTAAACATGTCGTTTGCGAGAAGCCGCTGACCGGCTCGCTAGCCGCCGTCGATACCATCATGGAAGCGGAAAAAGCCGCTCCTGGCGTGCTGATGCCGATCTTCCAATATCGCTACGGCGACGGTATCCAGAAGGCGAAGCGGATCATCGACGCCGGTATTGCCGGCAAAGCCTATACGGCGTCGGTCGAAACCTTCTGGCTGCGCAAGCCGGAATATTACGCCGTGCCCTGGCGCGGCAAATGGGCCACCGAACTCGGCGGCGTGCTCGTCACCCATGCGCTGCATCTGCACGATATGATGATGCATCTGATGGGGCCGGCGGCAAGGGTGTTTGGCCGTGTCGCCACCCGCGTCAACGATATCGAAGTCGAGGATTGCGCCTCCGCCAGCCTGCTGATGGAAAACGGCGCCTTTGTCTCGCTGTCCTGCACGCTGGGTTCGCAGGAACAATTGAGCCGGCTGAGGTTGCATTTCGAGAATGTCACCTTCGAAAGCAGTCACGAGCCCTACACGCCCGGCAAGGATCCCTGGAAGATCATCGCTGCCAATGACGACGTGCGAGAGGAGATCGACCGGGTGATTGCCGACTGGCAGCCGGTCGCGCCGCGTTTCACCACCCAGATGGGCCAGTTCCACGCCTTCCTCAGCGGCCATGGGCCGCTGCCGGTGACGACGGTGGATGCCCGCCGGGCGCTGGAACTGGTGACCGCCATCTACCAGTCTTCCGACAGCGGCGCCGACGTGCCGCTGCCGGTCGGTCCCGACAGTCCGAAATACGCCGATTGGCGCGCAAGAACCAAGTAACCGATAAATAAAACGAGAGGGTTTTGGGAAGATGGCAACCAGTGTCGTTCTTCAGAAGGTCGAGAAGCGCTACGGCGCGATGGATGTAATCCATGGCATCGACCTGACGATCGATCCCGGCGAATTCGTCGTTTTCGTCGGTCCCTCGGGCTGCGGAAAATCAACCCTGCTGCGGATGATCGCCGGCCTCGAGGAGATCTCTGGCGGCGCGCTGCTGCTCGACAGCGAGCGCATGAACGAGGTGGCGCCGGCCAAGCGCGGCATCGCCATGGTTTTCCAGTCCTATGCGCTCTATCCGCATATGTCGGTCTACAAGAACCTCGCCTTCGGCCTGGAGACGGCCGGTTACAAGAAGGCCGATATCCAGCCAAAGGTGAAGCGCGCCGCCGAGATCCTGCAGATCGAGAAGCTGCTGGAACGCAAGCCGAAGGCGCTCTCCGGCGGCCAGCGCCAGCGTGTCGCCATCGGCCGCGCCATCGTGCGCGAGCCGCGCATCTTCCTGTTCGACGAGCCGCTGTCGAACCTCGATGCCGAACTGCGCGTGCAGATGCGCGTCGAGATCTCCCGCCTGCACCGCAGCCTCGGCAATACGATGATCTATGTCACTCATGACCAGGTCGAAGCCATGACGATGGCCGACAAGATCGTCGTGTTGAACTCCGGCCGTATCGAGCAGGTCGGCGCGCCGCTCGATCTCTATAACAATCCGGCCAACCGTTTCGTCGCCGGCTTCATCGGCAGCCCGAAGATGAATTTCCTGAAGGCCCGCATCGAGCAGGTCGGCGAGACTGAGACCAGCATCCATGTCTGCGGCAATTCCGTCCACCTGCCGCGCCGGCTGAAAGGCGAAGCCGGCCAGGAGGTCACCTTCGGCATCCGTCCGGAGCATCTTTCGCTGGCCGAAGGCGCGATCACGCTCTCGACCGTCAACGTCGACCTTGTCGAAAATCTCGGCGGCGCCACCATGCTCTATACCACGACGCCGGATAACCAGCTCCTGACCGTTGCGCTCGACGGCCAGCAGAAGGTCGAGCGCGGCACCAATGTCACGACCTTCTTCGATCCGGTCCGCTGCCACGTCTTCGATGCTTCGGGCAAGACGATCTAAATAATTCAAAGTCCTACAGCGTCCTTTGCGCGTCTGGAAAAGACGCGCGGTGCTGTAGCTGCTTGACAGCTGATCCTCCTCTGCCCATCATTTCCAGAGGGCAAGGGGGATAGCATGACGCCTGAGGATAGGATTCATGCGCTCGGCATCTGGCAGGGCCCGATCGCAATTTCGCCGATCTCAGGCGGCATCACCAATCGGAACTATCTGGTCAGCGATGCCGTCGCGCGCTGCGTGGTCAGACTCGGCACCGATATCCCGATCCATCACATCAACAGGCAGAACGAGCTTGCCGCCAGCCGTGCGGCGCATGCCGCCGGCCTATCGCCTGCCGTCATCCACCATTCGCCAGGTGTGCTGGTGCTCGACTATATCGAGGCACGGGCGCTCTCACCGGAGGATATCAGGGCGCCTGACATACTCGCCCGGGTCTTGTCACTGGTGCGCGCCTGCCACCACGACATCCCGCGGCATTTCCGCGGCCAGGCGATAATCTTCTGGGTCTTCCACGTCATCCGCGATTACGCCGCCAGTCTGAAGGAGTCCGGCAGCCCCTATCTGCCGCTGCTGCCGGCACTGATCGCCCGGGCCGAAACGTTGGAACAAGCGGCAGGGCCGTTCGAGATCGCCTTCGGCCACAACGATCTGCTGGCCGCCAATTTTCTCGACGACGGCAAACGACTGTGGCTGATCGACTGGGACTATGCCGGCTTCAACACCCCGCTTTTTGATCTCGGCGGATTGGCCTCCAACAACGAGTTCCCGCAAGCGGCTGAGCGCAGCATGCTCGAGAACTATTTCGACCGGCCGCTGACCGACGATCTCAGTCGCCGCTATGCTGCGATGAAATGCGCCTCGCTGCTGCGTGAGACGCTCTGGAGCATGATTTCGGAAGTCCATTCCACCATCGATTTCGATTATGCCGCCTATACGGCCGAAAATCTGGCGCGGCTCGAGCGCGCCTACCAAGCCTTTGAACAGGATCGATAAATGACGAGACAATTACCCAAGACGGCGAAAGCCGTGGTCATCGGCGGCGGCATCATCGGCTGCTCGACAGCCTATCATCTCGGCAAGCTCGGCTGGACCGATACCGTCCTCTTGGAGCGCAAGAAGCTGACCTCGGGTACCACCTTTCATGCCGCCGGCCTGGTCGGCCAGCTGCGCACCAGCGCCAACATCACCCAGCTGCTCGGTTATTCCGTCGATCTCTACAAGCGGCTGGAGGAAGAAACCGGCCTCGGCACCGGCTGGAAGATGAATGGCGGCCTGCGCCTTGCCTGCAACGAGGAGCGCTGGACGGAGGTCAAACGCCAGGCGACCACCGCCCAGTCCTTCGGCCTCGAAATGCAGCTGCTGACGCCGCAGGAGGCTTTCGATCTCTGGCCGCTGATGACAACAGACGATCTCGTCGGCGCCGCTTTCCTTCCGACAGACGGCCAGGCCAACCCTTCCGACATCACCCAGGCGCTCGCCAAAGGCGCCCGTTTGTCCGGCGTTTCGATCTTCGAGGACACCGAGGTTCTCGATCTCGAAATCGACAAGGGAAAGATCCGTGCGGTCGTTACGGCGCAAGGCCGCATCGAATGCGAGCGGGTCGTCGTTTGCGCCGGTCAGTGGACGCGCGCCTTTGCCGCCCGCTTCGGCGTCAACGTGCCGCTGGTCTCGGTCGAGCATCAATATATCATCACGGAATCCTTCGGCGTGCCCTCCAACCTGCCGACGCTGCGCGATCCCGATCGCCTGACCTACTATAAGGAAGAGGTCGGCGGCATCGTCATGGGTGGTTATGAGCCAAACCCGATTGCCTGGGCGGAGAAAGGCATTCCCGAAGGTTTCCACTACACGCTGCTCGACAGCAATTTCGACCATTTCGAGCAGATCATGGAGCAGGCGCTCGGCCGCGTTCCGGCTTTGGAAAATGTCGGCGTCAAGCAACTGCTGAACGGCCCGGAAAGTTTCACGCCAGATGGCAACTTCATTCTCGGCGAGGCGCCGGAGCTGAAGAATTTCTTCGTCGGCGCCGGCTTCAACGCCTTCGGCATCGCATCCGCCGGCGGCGCCGGCATGGCGCTGGCCGAATGGGTGACGAAGGGCGAGCCGCCCTATGATCTCTGGCCGGTCGACATCCGCCGTTTCGGCCGCCCGCATTTCGATACCGACTGGGTGCGCACCCGCACGCTCGAAGCCTACGGCAAACACTACACCATGGCCTGGCCGTTCGAGGAGCATTCGAGCGGACGCCCCTGCCGCAAATCGCCGCTTTACGATCGGCTGAAGGCGCAGGGTGCCTGTTTCGGTGAAAAGCTCGGCTGGGAGCGGCCGAACTGGTTTGCCGATCTCTTCGCCAACGAGGAGCCGAGGGATGTCTATAGCTACAAGAGGCAGAACTGGTTCGAGGCGGTTGGCCGCGAGCACAAGGCAGTGCGCGAGGCGGCGGTCATCTTCGACCAGACCTCATTCGCCAAATTCGTGCTGAGGGGCAGGGATGCCGAGGCAGCCCTCTCCTGGATCGCTTCCAACGATGTCGCAAGGCCGGTGGGATCGCTCATCTACACGCAGATGCTGAACGACAAGGGCGGCATCGAATGCGACCTGACGGTCGCCCGGATCGCCGAGGACGAATATTACATCGTCACCGGCACCAGTTTCGCCACCCATGATTTCAACTGGATTGCACGCAATATTCCGTCAGAGATGCATGCCGAACTGGTCGACGTCACATCAGCCTATTGCGTGCTGTCGCTGATGGGGCCGAATGCGCGCGCCGTGCTGGAAAAAGTGACCGGCAGCGACGTCTCGAATGCGGCCTTCCCCTTCGGCCAGGTCAGAACCATCGGCATAGCGGGCTGCCCGGTGCGGGCACTGCGCATCACCTATGTCGGTGAACTCGGCTACGAACTGCATATTCCCATCGAATATGCGACCACGGTCTATGACCTGCTGATGGTTTCAGGCGGCGAGCTCGGCCTCGTCAATGCCGGCTACCGCGCCATCGAAAGCTGCCGCCTGGAAAAGGGGTATCGCGCCTGGGGTTCCGATATCGGTCCCGACCATACACCTATTGAAGCCGGCCTCGGCTGGGCGGTGAAAATCAGGAAGAACATTTCCTTCCGCGGCCGCGAGGCGATCGAGCGGCAGCTTGCGGGCGGTGTGAAGAAGCGCCTCGCCTGCTTCGTTCCCGACGATCCCGATGCCGTGCTGCTCGGCCGCGAAACCATCTATCGCGACGGTAAACGCGTCGGCTGGCTATCGAGCGGCGGCTTCGGCTACACGCTGGGCAAGCCGATCGGCTACGGCTACGTCCGCAATCCCGACGGCGTGACGGAGGATTTCATCCTCTCCGGCACCTATGAGCTCGATGTCGCCAGGGAGCGCATCCCCTGCAAGGTGTCGCTGGCGCCGCTCTATGATCCCGATATGGCGCGGGTGAAGGGCTGAGCACACAAAGTGACGCAAAGAGAGGGCGTGCCGTGTGGCACCCCCTCTCTTCTACTGAAAAGACCTCACGCTTCTTAAAACAACGGCAACCGATCGTCCTGAATCAAAATCTCCAGCTTGTCCGACACATCCTGCGTCCAAGCCCGATGTCTGGTCAAAGCCGCCGGGAAAAGCCCGGGAAGGGTGAAGAGCGCCGCCGAAATCGCCGGGCCGGTGCGCGGCACATCGGCGATCAGCGCGGCGATCTCCGCCGCACGCGGATCGCGCAGTTCGTAGCGTTCGCCATTGCCGTGTTCGCCGAGCGCATAACGCATCCATGCCGCAACGGCGATCGCATAGGTTTCTGCCCGGTCGCCATGCGCCAGCGCCTCGCAGGCCGGCTCGAGCAGCCGCTGCGGCAGTTTCTGCGTGCCGTCCATGGCGATCTGATAGGTGCGATGGGCGATCGCCTTGTTTGCAAAGCGCGCTATCAATTCACTGGCGTAGGCGTCGAGATCGATGCCGGGGACCGCATCGAGCGTTCTTGCGGCCGCATGCATGTGCCGGTAGGCAAGGGCTGCCAAGGCTTCATCATCCATCACGTCGCGAATGAATTCATAGCCGCCGATATAACCGAGATAGGCGAGAAGCGAATGGGCGCCGTTCAGCATCCGCAGCTTCATCTTTTCATAAGCCGAGACGTCTTCGACCATCAACGCGCCGCGCACCTTTTCCCAGGCCGGCCGTCCATTGGCGAAATGGTCTTCGATGACCCATTGGGTAAAAGGCTCGGTCTCGATCGCCGCCAGATCGGTGCGGCCGGTCAGCCGTTCGGCATCGGCATAGGTCGCGTCGGTGCTGGCCGGCGTGATGCGGTCGACCATCGTCGACGGGAAGGGCACATTCGCTTCGATCCAGCGATGCAGCTCGGCATCGATGCGGGAGGTGAATTCCAGCACGAGACGCTTCAGCACGGCGCCGTTGCTCGGCAGGTTGTCGCAGCTCAGCGGCGTAAAGGGCGCAATGCCCTTCTGCCGGCGGCGCGCTAGGCCTTCGACGAGATAGCCGATGACGCCGCGCGGCGCATGCCGGTTGGCGAGATCGGCGACAATATCGGGATGTTTGAGGTCGAGGCCGCCGGTCGCCGGATCGAAACCATAGGCCTTTTCCGTCACCGTCATGCTGACGATGCGGATATCCGGATCTTCGAGCCGCGCCAGCAGGCCGGCGGGATCGCGCGGCGCCACATGCGCCTTCAGGATCGAGCCGATCACCTCAGCCTTGGTGCCTGAAGTGTCGCGGATCAACGTCGTATAAAGCCCGTTCTGGGCAGTCAGATTGTCGGCAACATCGGCAGTGCGCAGACTTGCCACCTCGATCCCCCAGTCGCCGCCTGCGGCTGCGAGCGCGCCATCCGTAAATGGCGCGAAGTGCGCGCGAAAGAAGGCGCCGGGACCCAGATGCAGGATGCCGCTCTTCAGCCGGCTGCGGTCATAGGCGGGAAGCTTCGCCGTCGGGGCGAGGCCGGAAAGGGTCTGCAGTCGTTCGGTCACAGCTTGTAGGCCTTCTTTGCATTGCCATAGGAGAGTTCGCCCGCCACGATCTCGGCTTCCCTTTGGAAATCCGGTGCTCGGCGGCGAGCCCGGCGAGGAAGCGGCAGACTTCGCGTCGCCAGACGTCATGGCGCGCCGGGATCGAAAGCAGCGCCCGCGTATCGTCGTTGAAACCGGCCATATTGGCGAAGCCCGCGGTTTCCACCACCTGGTCGAGATAACGGCGAATGCCGAGCGGGCTGTCGTGGAACCACCAGGGCGGGCCGATCATCAGGCAGGGCCAATGGCCGGCCATCGGCGCGAGTTCCCGAGCATAGGTCGTCTCGTCGAGCGTGAACAGCAGGATACGCAGACCCGGCGCATGGCCGTACCGGGACAGCAGCGCATTGAGGCCGCCGACCCAGTCCGTGCGCGTCGGGATATCGGCGCCCATATTCGGGCCGCGGGTCGCAAACAGACCGCTGTCGGTATTGCGCCTCGAGCCGGCATGGATCTGCATCACCATGCCGTCCTCGGCCGAAAGCCCGGCCATCTCGGTCATCATCTGACCGCGGAAAAGCTCCGCGTCGGCAGCCGAGAGCGGTCCCTTCAGTGCCTTGTCGAGCAGCGCCTGTTTTTCCGCAAGCGGCAGATCTGATGTAAAGGCAGTCGGCACGCCGTGATCGGTCGCGGTGGCGCCGAACTGGCGGAAATAGGCGCGCCGGCGCCGATGCGCCTCGATCAGCCCGTCCCAGCGCGTCACATCGGCACCGGTGATCTCACCAAACTTGACGAGATTGTCGCGGAAGCCGACGGCGTCCGGATCGGTGACGCTATCCGGCCGGTAGGTGGTCCGCACCTTGCCGATCCAACCGTCGGCCGCCAGCTTCTGGTGATGCGCCAGCGGGTCGAGTGCGCCCTCCGTCGTCGCGATCGTTTCGATGCCGAATCGCTGATGCAGTGCCCGCGGCCGGAATTCTGGAAGGGCGAGCTGGGCATTGATATGGTCGTAGAGCGCATCGGCATTGTCTGCTGTCAGCGGCTCGGTGCAGCCGAGCACGGCCGACATCGCATGGTCGACCCAAAGGCTTGAAGGCGTTCCGCGGAAGAGGTGGTAATGTTTGGCAAAGGTTCGCCAGATCGCGCGGCCCGCCGCCACCGGCTTGCCATCCAGCCTGGGAACGCCGAGTTCGTCCAGCGTCACGCCGACGCTGTGCAGCATCCGGAAGAGATAATGATCGGGAATGACCAGCAGCGAGGCCGCGTCTTCGAAGGGCTTGTCGTCGGCAAACCAGGACGGTTCGGTATGCCCGTGCGGGCTGACGATCGGAAGATTGCGCACCGTCTCGTAGAGGTCTCGCGCGATCGTCCGAGTTGCCGGATCGGCCGGAAAGAGCCGGTCCGGATGAAGAAAGCCGTTGCCTGCATCCATCAGTATTCCTCCCTGATGGATAAGGGCCTACCCCACAACATCAGGCGCGGCAAGGTCTTTCAGTAACCAAACGGTTCAGTTTTGCGCGTGGGTGCCTCTGCCCTCGAAAGCATTGACGCGGTGGCCTATTTCCGCTTTGGGAGAAGCATCTGTTCTGCCGGTTTCGGCATAGGAGGATCTAGAGCTTTTCCGGGTTAGATTGTAGCATTCTGTTGGCTCAAGCGGAGTCGGATGGTCGACCGGCCGGCGCGCGTCGTAGCCAAGCTCTACGGCCAAGCCGGCCGGTGGATCAGGCGGCCCGTTTCAGCCAACCCTCCCGCAGATTTGCCTGGCAAATCTGCAAGACTTAAAAGTTGCCGGACGCACTTATCGCTTCGCCATGGCGAAGCGGTGCGGCCGGTGGGCCGGGCATCTCTAGCTGCAATCTAACCCGGAAAGGCTCTAATGTCCGACGAGACGAACCGCATCACCCGGCTGGAGGAAATGCTGGCCCATCAGGCGAAGACGATCGAAGAGCTTTCCGATCAGCTTACCGAACAATGGAAGAGCGTGGAGCAGATGCGCACCAAGCTCGACCGGCTGACCGAACGCTTCCTGTCGCTCGAGGAACAGTCGCTGGACGCGCCGGCGATTACCCGCCCGCCGCATTATTGACGGCACGCGGCTGATGCCGCGTGCTTGTCCGGTTAAGGCGACGGATCAGACGCCACCGATGCAGAGATATTTCATTTCCAGATAATCGTCAGCGCCGTGGCGCGAGCCCTCGCGGCCGAGGCCGGATTGCTTGATGCCGCCGAAGGGTGCGGTCTCCGACGACATCAGGCCGGTATTGATGCCGATCATGCCGTATTCAAGCGCTTCCGCCACCCGCCAGACCTTCTTCAGGTCGCCGGCATAGAAATAGGCGGCCAGGCCGAATTCCGTGTCGTTGGCTTGAGCAATGACATCCTCGGCCGTCTCGAAGCGGAAGAGCGGCGCCACCGGCCCGAAGGTCTCCTCGCGCGCCACCGTCATGCCGCGGGTCACGCCGGTCAGCACCGTCGGCGCAAAGAAAGTGCCGGCGCCGTCGATACGTTTGCCGCCGGTCAGCACTTTGGCGCCCTTGGCAAGCGCGTCGCCGACATGGTCTTCGACCTTGGCAAGGCCCTGCTCGTCGATCAGCGGCCCGATCTCGACACCCGCCGTGAAGCCGTCGCCGACCGACATTGCGGCGACCCTGGCGGCAAGCTTGGCCGCGAAGGCGTCGTAGACGCTCGACTGGATGTAGAGGCGGTTGGCGCAAACGCAGGTCTGGCCGGCATTGCGGTATTTGGAGGCGATGGCGCCTTCGACGGCGGCGTCGAGATCGGCATCGTCAAAGACAATGAAGGGTGCGTTGCCGCCGAGCTCCAGGCTGACCTTCTTGATCTGGTCGGCGCATTGCCGCATCAGGATGCGGCCGACTTCGGTCGAGCCGGTGAAGCTGATCTTGCGCACCTTTTCATTGCCGCAGAGCTCGCGGCCGATCGCCGGGCCGTCGATGCCGACGATGACGTTGAAGACGCCGGCGGGAATGCCGGCCTGTTCGGCGAGAACGGCAAGGGCGATCGCCGTCAGCGGCGTCTGTTCGGCGGGCTTCGACACGACGGTGCAGCCGACGGCAAGCGCCGGAGCGATCTTTCGGGCAATCATCGCGGCCGGGAAATTCCACGGCGTGATCGTGCCGACGACGCCGACCGGCTGCTTGATGACGATCATGCGTTTATCGTTGGAAGGTGCGGGGATCGTCTCGCCGTAAATACGCTTGGCCTCTTCCGCATACCATTCGATATAGGCGGCGGCATAAAGGATCTCGCCGCGCGCTTCCGCGAACGGCTTGCCCATTTCGGCCGTCAGGATCGCCGCGAGTTCGTCGGCATTGGCGACCATCAGGTCGAACCATTTGCGCAGGATGACGCTGCGCTCCTTGGCCGGGCGGGCAGCCCAGGCCGGCTGGGCGGTATGGGCTGCATCGATCGCCGTCCGCGTCTCGGCAGCACCCATATCGGGCAGCGAGGCGAGCAGCTCTTGGGTTGCCGGGTTGAGCACGTCGAAAGTCCCGGCGGCATCACCTGACGTCCAGACGCCGTTGATATAGCCGGCGTCTCGCAGCAAGGGTGAAGAGAAGGGAACGTGTTTCGTCAGTGCGGTGGTGAAAGCCATGTCATATCCTCATTGGGATGCGGCTGCCGGTGCCGGCAGCCCGTGAATGCGGTTCCGATGCGGTCACTTGGCCGCGCTCGCCTCCAGCATCGAGGCCTCGAGAATGTCGAGCGCCTCGCCAAGCACCGCGTCCTGGATGGTGATCGGCGCGAGGAAACGGATGACGTTGCCGTGGACACCGCAGGTGAGCAGGATCAGGCCCTTGTCGAGCGCGATCAGCCGCACCCGGTTGGCGAAGTCGGCACTCGGCAATCCCGTCTTCCGGTCGTTGAATTCGACGGCGTTCATGAAGCCCGGTCCGCGGATATCGACGATTTCCGGCACCGCCTCGCGCAACGATTCCAGCCGCTGCTTCAGCCGCCCGCCGAGCTGGTTGGCGCGGTTGCAGAGATCCTCATCGGCGATGACGTCGAGGACGGCGTGGGCGGCCGCGATCCCGAGCGGATTGCCGCCATAGGTGCCGCCGAGCCCGCCCGGTCCCGGTGCGTCCATGATGTCGGCGCGGCCGGTGACGGCGGCGAGCGGAAAGCCGCCGGCAAGGCTCTTGGCCATCGTCGTCAGGTCGGCCGCCACCTCGTGATGATCCATCGCGAACATCTTGCCGGTGCGGGCAAACCCGGTCTGCACCTCGTCGGCGATCAGCAGGATACCGTGCTGGTCGCAGAGTTCGCGTAGCGCCTTCATGAAGGCGGCAGGCGCCTGGTAGAAGCCGCCTTCGCCCTGCACCGGCTCGATGATGATCGCCGCGACCCGCTGCGGATCGACATCGGCGGCAAAGAGCTTCTTCAGCGCTGCAAGCGACTGATCGGCGGTGATGCCGTGCAACTCGATCGGGAAAGGGACATGGAAAACATCGCCCGGCATCGCGCCGAAGCCGACCTTGTAGGGGACGACCTTGCCGGTTAGCGCCATGCCCATGAAGGTACGGCCATGGAAACCGCCGCCAAAAGCGATGACGGCCGAGCGGCCGGTTGCGGACCGCGCGATCTTGACGGCGTTCTCGACCGCTTCGGCGCCTGTCGTCACGAAGATCGTCTTCTTCTCGAAGTCACCCGGCAGCAGCGCGTTCAGTCGTTCGGCAAGACTGACATAGTTCTCATAGGGGACCACCTGGTGGCAGGTGTGGGTGAAGCGGTCGAGTTGATCCTTGACCGCGGCGATCACCCGGGGATGGCGATGGCCGGTGTTGAGAACGGCGATGCCGGCGGCGAAATCGATGTAACGGCGGCCTTCCTTGTCCCAAATCTCCGCATTCTCTGCGCGATCGGCATAAATCTGGGTCGTCATGCCGACGCCGCGTGAAATAGCGGCGTTCTTCCGGTCGGTAAGGCTTGTCATGGTCATCGATCCGCTCCTGCGTTGAAGGGTTTAGAATTATCTTGCATAAATTCTGCAAGGCATTTACAAAACTCCTACATTTTTCCTGCAAGAAAACAAGCGGGATTTTTTGCTTCAGACATCACGCGTTTTGATAAATGCTCGCGGCAATTGGAATCGGGGATATCTTCGGATGAACGACGAGAACGGGCCGGTACGCTACAAGGTGGCGGAGGCCGCACGGCTGGCGGGTGTTTCGGCCTCGACGCTGCGGCTCTGGGAAAGCCAGGGTCTGCTTGTTCCCGGCCGTTCGCAAACCGGTCACCGGCAATATAGCGCCGATGATGTGGCGCGCCTGAAGCGCATCTCCTGGTATCGGGTAGAGCGCGGCCTCAATCCGGCGGCCATCCGCGAAGCGCTGGAGGGCGAGGAGCCTTCCGCCGACGGCGCCGAGGCAGGCCAGGGCACCGGCCTCGGCCGCAAGCTGCGCAGCCTGCGCCATGCGAGCGGCAAGACGCTCGATCAGGTGGCCGGCGATATTGGCATCACCGCTTCGACGCTGTCGACGCTGGAGCGCACCTCGCAGGGCGTCAGCTTCAAGACGCTGCACGACCTCGCCGAATATTACGGCACCACCGTCTCCCGCCTTTCCGGCGATGAAAGCGATGAGGTGCCGGCGCTGGTGCGCGCCGGCGAGTGGCGCAGCTGGCCGGAAACGACGCCGGGGGTGACGGTGCAGCTTCTCGCTGAAGGCCGCAGAATGATGGATTGCCATCGTTTCGTGCTGGCGCCGGGTGCGGCCAGTGAGGGCGCCTATCGCCACGACGGCGAGGAATTCATGCATGTCCTCTCCGGCCGGCTCGAACTGGTGCTCGACAGCGATCAGTTCTTCGATCTCGGCCCAGGCGATTCACTCTATTTCGAAAGTCGCCGCTATCATTCCTGGCGCAATCGTCACGATGGCGAAACCATGCTTTTATGGATTAACACGCCGCCGACATTCTGACGGCCCGCATCGGCCCGAAAAATTGGAATTGATTTTCGGAAAGCACGATGCGGAGATTAAAAGAGATAGAGCGCTGTGCGTCCGAGAGGACGCACAGCGCTCTAGCAGCAGGAAGCGGTTTCGCGCTTTGCGCCTTTGCGCTATAGCGCAAGTGGACAGTATCCGAACGAAAGACAATGCGATGGCTGCCACCATACGTTATCACGAAGGCGATATTTCCGCAGCCGATGCCGCGCGCTACACTGGCGCGGTCGCCATCGACACCGAAACGCTCGGCCTGGTGCCGCGCCGGGATCGGCTCTGCCTCGTCCAGCTTTCACCTGGTGACGGCACCGCCGACATCATCCGCATCGCCGCCGGCCAGAAAGAGGCCCCCAATCTGGTTGCTCTGCTCGAAGATCCCACCCATCAGAAAATCTTCCATTATGGTCGCTTCGATATTGCCGTGCTCTTTCACACCTTCGGCGTCACGACCAACCCGGTCTTCTGCACCAAGATCGCCTCGCGCCTGATCCGCACCTATACGGATCGCCACGGGCTCAAGGACAATCTCAAGGAGATGCTCGACGTTGATATCTCCAAGGCGCAGCAATCTTCCGATTGGGCGGCCGAAACGCTGTCTCCGGCCCAGCTCGAATATGCCGCTTCCGATGTGCTTTATCTGCATGCGCTGCGCGACAAGCTGACGGAACGCCTGCTTCGCGACGGCCGCTTCGACCATGCGACGGCCTGCTTCGCATTCCTGCCGACCCGCGCCAAACTCGACCTGCTCGGCTGGGAAGAGGCCGATATTTTCGCCCATAGCTGAGGAAATCGCCCGCGACTTGCGGGGAACAACGGCCGTGGACAGGCTTGGTCGCGGCCGTTAGCGATTCGTTAACGCCTCTTTCCTAAAATTCCCATTAATATTTATGCATTTCGATGACGCCGGTATTGCGTCATGCGGACAGGAGGATCTGCTGGGATGCGAGGGGGCCGGATGAGCGCGGTCCTTTAATAGAGCCTGCTTTCATCGTCACTTTACGAAAGGAGCATGCCATGTTGACTCCCGTTCGTGCAGCGTCCAATGCAAGCTTTTCGTCTCAAGGCCAGACTGCGGCGATCGTCGCCAGCGGCCTCGGCCATTCTGTCATTGCCCCCGCGCCCGTCAACGCCGTCGAGGCCGCTGACCTGAATTCCGCCATTGCCGGCAAGCTCAATATCCTGCTGCTTGCCGCACGCGAGCGCATGGTCGAAGCCCTTTTGGATGCTATCAATTCCGCCGGCGCCGTGATCTCGCTGGATCGCGGCGAGGACGAGACCAATCTTGCCTTCGCCTTCCGGCTTGCCGATGCCATCCAGCGGCTGCCGGCAGCCAGGATCGACGAGTCCGAGCGCCAACTGACGGAGCAAGGCCACAGCCTGCCGCTTCGGATGATCGCCGCAGCCCTGAAGAACCCCGCAGGCCCGGAAGCAGCCCGCATCGTCGCTTATCTGGAAATCGTCCGCTACAAGGATCGCGATCTCGCCGCCCGCGCCGTCGTGCGCTCCTATGGCCAGAACGACGCTTCGCCGATGCGCGCTGAGGTCCGGCCGGAGATCCAGCTGCATGAGGATCATGCGTCTGCCGCCCTGCGCCCGCCGGCAGACAAGCAGTCCGCGCAGGCCAGTCCGCCGATCGAGGCCGCGGCTCTGGCGACCGCCGAGGAAGCCGCGATCGCCGAAACCGTGGACGCTGCCGATCCGGAAACGCCGCAATCTGAAAACCGGGCTCAGGCCGCGTCGGTAACGGCAAGCGAGGTCGCCCCGGAAGAATATGCGCCGCAGGAAATCGACGCCGCGCAGACCCTGCCGGCCAAAGCCACAGCCGCCGAAGACGCGCCGGAAACGCCGGCGATCCAGCCACGCGCTGTGTCGGAAAGGGGCGATCCCGTCATTCCCCGGAACTGGACAGGAATTGTCGCTTCGATGACCGAAGAGGTCTCCGAGATGATCGTCACCATCATCCGCGAGCAGGATATCGAAACCGTGCCGGAGGATGGCCCCGTCGAAGCGGCCGTGGAGATCGATGCGATCCTCGACGATGCCGTCATCAGCGATGCGGCCGAAACCTTGACTCGGCAGCCACCGGAGTTCGCCGCACCCGATGCGCGCCCGGCCGCTGCACCTCGCTCATCGCCGATGGAAACGGACATCGCGGCTGCGGCTGCCCGCCAGCCGAAAGAAACCGCCGCGCCGCCGCCAATGATGCCAATCTCCGAGGTGACGGAGGCTGCCTATGTACCGCTCGCGGCAAGGATGCCGGACGGGCTTGCCTATACCCAGCTGCCTTATCAGTTTGCCAAGGATGTCCCGTCGAACGAGACGGCGGGCGAAACCAGCCACCAGCATCAGCACCACCACGATGGCGCGCCGCCGGATCAACAGCAAGAGGATCAGCAGCAGCAAGATCAGCAGCATGCGCAGTCCGGCGCTGGGGATGCTGCGGCCGGCGCCGAAGCAGCCAATGCGGCGCCTGAGCGCAGGACGCCGAGAATGATCGATTCCGAGCCGACGCCATATCAGCCGGGTGCGGCCGCCGACCCGGTTTATGCGCTTTATCAGCGCATGGTCGGCTGGGAATAAATAAGCTGAAAATGAAGAACCCGCCGGATCGCTCCGGCGGGTTCTTCAATTCAAAGGCGGATGCGAAGCTTATTCGCCGCCGCGGTTCTTCAGGGCTGCGCCCAGGATGTCGCCGAGCGAAGCGCCCGAGTCGGACGAACCGAACTGAGCAACGGCTTCCTTCTCTTCCGCAATCTCCAGAGCCTTGATGGACAGCATGATCTTGCGGTCCTTCTTGGAGAAGTTGGTGACGCGGGCGTCGAACACCTGGCCGACCGAGAAGCGCTCGGGGCGCTGCTCGTCGCGGTCGCGGGCGAGATCGGCGCGACGGATGAAGGAAGTGATGTCCTCGTGGTTGACGAGCTTCACTTCGACACCGCCGTCGTTGACTGCGATGACTTCGCAGGAAACGACTGCATTCTTGCGCAGGTCGCCGGAAGCGGCAGCATCGCCGACCGCATCCTTGCCGAGCTGCTTGATGCCGAGCGAGATGCGTTCCTTCTCGACATCGACGTCGAGAACGACGGCCTTGACGACGTCACCCTTGTTGAACTCCTCGATGACCTGTTCGCCCGGACGGTTCCAGTCGAGGTCGGAGAGGTGAACCATGCCGTCGACATCGCCATCGAGGCCGATGAACAGGCCGAATTCGGTCTTGTTCTTGACTTCGCCTTCGACTTCAGTGCCGGCCGGATGGCTGCGGGCAAATGCTGCCCACGGGTTTTCCAGCGTCTGCTTAAGGCCGAGCGAGATACGGCGCTTGGACGGATCGACTTCAAGAACGACGACTTCGACTTCCTGGCTCGTGGACAGGATCTTGCCGGGGTGAACGTTCTTCTTGGTCCAGGACATTTCCGAGATGTGGATCAGGCCTTCGATGCCCGGTTCCAGCTCGACGAACGCACCGTAGTCGGTGATGTTCGTGACGGTACCGGAAATCTTCTTGCCTTCCGGATACTTGGCCTGGATGCCATCCCACGGATCGCTCTCGAGCTGCTTCATGCCGAGCGAGATGCGGTGGGTTTCCTGGTTGATGCGGATGATCTGAACCTTGACCTGCTGGCCGATGTTCAGGATTTCCGACGGATGGTTCACACGGCGCCATGCCATGTCGGTGACGTGCAGCAGACCGTCGATACCGCCGAGGTCGACGAACGCACCGTAATCGGTGATGTTCTTGACGACGCCGTCGACAACCTGGCCTTCTTCGAGGTTCTGAACGATTTCAGAACGCTGCTCGGCACGGGATTCTTCCAGAACCGTACGGCGCGAAACCACGATGTTGCCGCGGCGCTTGTCCATCTTGAGGATTTCGAAGGGCTGCGGGTTGTGCATGAGGGGGGTAACGTCGCGGATCGGGCGGATATCGACCTGCGAACGCGGCAGGAAGGCGATCGCGCCGTCGAGATCGACCGTGAAGCCGCCCTTGACCTGGTTGAAGATCACACCTTCGACACGCTCGCCGGCTTCGAACTTGGCTTCGAGCTTGACCCAGCTCTCTTCGCGGCGAGCCTTCTCGCGCGACAGAACTGCTTCGCCGAGCGCGTTTTCGATACGCTCAACGTAAACTTCGACTTCATCGCCAACCTTGAGCTGGCCATCCTTGGCGCGGGCGCCGAATTCCTTGAGCGCGATGCGGCCTTCGACCTTCAGGCCGACGTCGACAACGGCGACATCCTTTTCGATGCCCGTGACGATACCCTTGGTAACATAGCCTTCGGCCAGATCGTTCTTGGCAAAGGACTCTTCCAGAAGGGCCGCGAAATCCTCGCGAGAGGGAGTAGCTACTGACATAAAATCTCCTGCGTGTCCTGGATAGGGAAGCGGACACGTATGCGCCGGTTGGTTTGCGTTGAACGGGCCTGAACCCAGTCCGCCCTCTTTCACGAAGGCAATCCGGCGCTTGGACGGAATTTCAGGCTGCTGTATTAAGAAGCGATCCATGCGTCAGCGCATGTAAAATCGCTTGAATTTAGGCATTTCGGCTCAAGGCCGCATCGATGATCGATTGTGCGGCTTGAAACGCGGCTTCTATACTCATTTCCGACGTATCTAGCAAGTGCGCATCATCAGCTGGTTTCAAAGGGCTGTCGGCCCGTCCCATGTCGCGTTCGTCACGCCGCTTGACGTCTTCGAAAATCGCATCGAAATCCGCCGTCGCCCCCTTGCTAAGGATCTCGTCGTAACGGCGTCTTGCGCGCACCTCCGGCGAAGCCGTCACATAGAGTTTGACAGGCGCATCCGGGCAGACGACCGTGCCGATATCGCGCCCGTCGAGCACCGTTCCCGGCGCCTTGCCGGAAAAGCGCCGCTGCGCCTCGACCAGCGCCCGGCGCACCGCCGGCATGACGGCGATCTTCGAGGCGGCTTCGCCAATCTCATGTTGCGAAAGTATATCGCGATTGAGCCCGGCGAGTTCAATTTCCCGCGCGATCTTTTCGGCCACCGCCTCGTCGTTCAGCGGCAGACCGGCGTCGAGCAGCGCCTTGGCCGTGGCGCGATAGGTCAGGCCGGTGTCGAGATGATGGAAGCAGTATCGCTCGGCGATAAGGCGCGAAAGTGTGCCCTTGCCGGCCGCTGCCGGGCCATCGATGGCGATGGTGAAGGTCTTGGTTGTCATGCGATTAATCCTGCGGCAGGGGGATTGCGGGTGGCGGCAGGTTCCTGCGCGGAGCCATGCGTTACGTAGTCCTTTGTAAAGGCGTAGTATTTCCTTCGCAATGCCGTGCGTTCCGGCGACGATCTTCGCCCGCTTGCGCCACCGCCGCGGCTCGTTACCATATCCGCGCCGGCCGGTCATCCGCGGCTACCGGAAAGACCGGCGCTCTGATCATAAAGTTTGGCTTTGACATGGGAAGCCACAGCGATTAAGGGGACCGGCTTATAAATTCCGATGGAACGCCGGCTTGAACGGCATTTGCCGAATCTTGCATTCGGCCATTCTCACGAGGCTTATAGTGGCGAAAGCGGAACTTGGAACCAAGCGTACCGATCCGGAAACCGGGAAGAAGTTTTATGATCTGAACCGGGATCCGATCGTTTCTCCTTATACCGGCAAGTCTTACCCCCTGTCCTTCTTCGAGGAAACTTCGGCAATCGCTGATGTTGCCGAGGAAGACGAGGTTGCGGAAGTCGATACCGAAAACACCGAAGTCGAACTGGTTTCGCTTGAGGATGCCGACGAAGCTGCTTCCGGCGACGACATCCCCGATATGGGCGATGACGATGTCGAAATCGAAGGCGATGACGACGACGATACCTTCCTCACGCCTGACGAAGACGATGACGACGACGACATGAGCGACATCATCGGCGTCACCGGCGACGAAGACGACGTCTGACGACTGCATTTCGGCCCGGTGAGGAAAAAATTCTCCGGGCCGGATTTTTTAGGCTTGCTATCTCCGAAAACCGGAAGTAATAAGCCGCCACTCCGAAGGGCGCACGCCTTGAGGAGCATCCCAGGACCGGCCCTGAGCCGGACCACCTTGATGGGGCTATAGCTCAGCTGGGAGAGCGCTTGCATGGCATGCAAGAGGTCAGCGGTTCGATCCCGCTTAGCTCCACCACGCTTCGCCCTTACGGGCTTCGCGTGGCGCAGCCGCGAGAAACCGTTAGGCCGAAGCAGTGCCCGGCATAGCCCGAAGGGCGACGACGGGCTGAAACGCCGATGTGGTACGTCTATATTCTCCGCAGCATCGATTTTCCCGATCAGGAATACACCGGCTCTACTGCCGATCTGAAACAGCGGCTTGCCGCTCACAACGCCGGAAAATCCATCCATACTTCCAAATTCGCACCATGGACCCTGCTCTGGTATTGCGCTTTTCCCGACAAGCAAAAAGCGTTTGAATTCGAAAAATACCTGAAATCGCATTCCGGCCGAGCTTTTGCCAGCAAGAGACTGGTCCAGCCGAATCTGGATCCCGGTGGCCGCGCCAGCCGGAATATTGATTCCGAATAAGCGCCGGTGCGTAGGAACCCGAACTGCTGGATCGCGGCGAAAATGCCTTGCCATTCAAGGCCAGCTTCATCCCTTTCCAATCGCCTTTGCCAATTCCTCAATGAAGCGGATGTATCCTTGCCGCCGCAACCCCAGTGATTCGGCTCCAGGACCTCGACCCATGACCAGAGCAAGACGCCGCCGCCTCATCCGCACCCGACGAACCCTGATGGGGGTCGCCCTCGTCGGTTCGATCGCGTTTCTGGCCGGCATGACCGACGCGACGGGCTTGCTGCTGACCGGCGATTTCGTTTCCTTCATGACGGGGAATACGACGCGAGCCGCACTCGCCCTGAGCGAGGGCAACCTTTATCACGCGGCGGTGCTGATCTCGGCCATCATGGTTTTCGTGCTCGGCAATGCTGCCGGCATCGTCGTTGCCCATATTTCGCAACGTCGCATTTTCGTCGTGCTCGGCTGCGTCGGCCTCGTCCTAGCGCTCGCCTCGGTCATGACGGTGCAGGACATGCTATTTGCCCGGTTTTATTTGATCGTTTTTTCGATGGGCATGGTGAACGCCGCCGTCGAGCATATCGAGGGCCTGCCGATCGGGCTGACTTATGTCACCGGCGCCCTGTCGCGCTTCGGCCGCGGCATCGGCCGCTGGATCATCGGCGACCGCCGCATCGAATGGACGATCCAGATCGTGCCATGGGGCGGCATGCTGCTCGGCGCCATCGTCGGCGCCGTGCTGACGCGACTGACCGGAGCCTATGCACTGTGGCTGGTCTCCCTCTTTGCCATGGCACTGGCGCTTGCCGCCATGTTCATCCCCCGGCCGCTTCAGCGGCGCTTCAACCAGAAGATCGCGCCGCATCGATCCTCGCTATCGAGGGCGAAATAGAACCGTCGCATTCCTGTCACCGTCGAATCGGATAGGAAGGACCGCCGCCAATCCCCAAGGAGCAGGTCTTGTTCGTCATTTCGAAGCTTGTCTGGATTTTCGCTCAGCCGCTGTCGCTGGCCTTCTTCCTCGTCTTCCTTGCTCTGCTTGCTGGCCTGCTACGCTGGCGTATCTTGAGCGTTCTTGGCGCTGCGGCTGGGGCTCTCATCCTCTTCGTCACGCTCTACACTACGGCCGGCAACCTTATGATGCAGGGTCTCGAGCAGCGTTTCGCAAGGCCGGCCGCCGATCCGCAGAACCTGCAATGCATGATCGTGCTCGGCGGCGCCTTCGAAAACGAGGTGAACACGGCGCGCCATGGCATAGAATTCAACGCCGCGGCGGACCGCTTCGTCGAAGCCCTGCGGCTCGCGCAGAAATTTCCGCAGTCGCGCATTCTTGTCTCGGGCGGCGACGGTTCCCTCTCGGGCATCTATGAAGGCGATGCGGCGGCCTCCGAGCGTTTCTTCCCGCTCTTCGGCGTCGGCAAGGATCGCCTGATCGAGGAGAGGCAATCGCGCACCACCTTCGAAAACGCCGTCAACACCAAGGAATTCCTGGCAAGCCAAGGGCTTTCCAATTGCCTGCTGATCACCTCGGGTTTCCACATGCCGCGTTCCGTCGGCATCTTCCGCAAGCTCGGCATCGATATCGTGCCCTGGCCGACCGATTATCGCACCGATGGCGAGGTGAGGCCGGGTTTGGATTTCACCCAGCCGAACCTCAATGCGCAGAACATGGCGACGGCGATCCGCGAATGGTACGGGCTGGCCGGCTATTATCTCGCCGGCCGCACGTCGGAACTTTATCCGCGGTAAGAGCTATTTCTTTGAGATGGTGACGAATTTCGTGCCGCGCACGCGCGCGGTCACGATGCAGGGATCACCTTCGGTGCGGTCGCAGAAACGCGGATGCATCTTCATCGCCAGCACCATGTTGCCGAAGCGCTGGACGAAGTCGTAGCCGTAGATCTGCGCCGTCGCGATCATGAAATAACCGCCTTCGGCCACCTGCAGATAGAAATTATAGGTGCAGCCGTCGTCATTGCATTGCGGCCCCTTCTGCCCGTCGCAGGTCAGCAGGCCCTCGTTGACCACCGCATCAATCAGCCCGTCATTGTTGATGTCCTGCCGGGTGACGAAGCCGTCGGCGAATTCGGCCGCCTTACACTGCTGCTGGAAATGTTTCTTCTCGTAGATCTCCGGATCGGAGATCAGCGATTGCTGGCCGAAGGCCACAGCCGGCATGATCACCAGCAGGAGAATATTCAGAACGGCGAGCACCAGCGTTTTCACGGCTTTCCTCTTTTGGATAAAGCTCTATCGGCTGGCTTTATGGCCGCACCGCCTTGCGCCGCCCTTGCCGCCGTGGTTTTTGGTGAAATATTCCGCGGTTCCGGGGCTCGCATGTCTCTGCTCGTCTATCTCGATTATGCCGGCATTGCACTGTTTGCCGCAACAGGCGCGCTCGCCGCCTCGCGCAAGCAACTGGACCTGATCGGTTTTCTGTTTTTCGCCATGGTGACGGGAACGGGCGGCGGCACCATGCGCGATATCGTGCTCGGCCGTGTGCCGGTCTTCTGGGTGCTGAACCCCGCCTATATCCTCGTCTGCTGCATCATGGGCGTCGTTGTTTTCTTCACCGCCCACCTGCTGGAATCGCGTTATCGTCTGCTGATCTGGCTGGATGCGATCGGCCTTGCCGCCTATTGCGTCATCGGCGCGGCCAAAGGACTTGCCGCCACCGGCTCACCAACCATCGCGATCGTCACCGGTACGCTCACGGCGACCTTCGGCGGCATCCTGCGCGATCTGATGGCAAACGAGCCGTCGGTGCTGTTGCGCCCGGAAATCTACGTGACCGCAGCGCTTATCGGCGCCGGTGTGTTCACGCTCGCCAATGGTCTGGGAATGCCGCTCTATCTGGCCTCTGCCTGCGGCGTCGTGGCGGCCTTTGCGGTGCGCGGCGGCGCCCTGTGGTTCGGCTGGACCTTCCCGACCTACCGGCACAAGCCCGGCCGGCACCCGGACGACGTCATGTGAAAGAGCGCTGTCGTCAGCCCTGCTTCGCCCGCAGGCGGATCACCACGTCGACATGGGCAATCTCCATGCCTTCGGGCGGCTCCGGCAGATTGGCGATCGTCAGGTTGCTGACGGGAATGTCGAGCACCTCGTTGTCGCCTTCGATGAAGAAATGGTGATGGTCGGAAACATTGGTGTCGAAATAGGTCTTGGCGCTCTCGACAGCGAGAACGCGGATGAGACCGGCTTCGGTGAACTGGTGCAGCGTGTTGTAGACGGTTGCCAGTGACACCGGCACACCGGCGGCAACCGCCTCCTCATGCAATTCCTCAACCGTCAGATGCCGGTCGCCTTTGGCAAACAGGAGGTCGCCGAGCGCGACACGCTGGCGGGTAGGGCGCAGGCCCGCGCCGCGCAGCCTGACCTCTATGGCGATCGGGAGTATACCCGTCATCAACACCAACTCCGGTTATTCCTGCATAAAGCAATCATGTTTCTTCAAGCGGTATAACTTTTGCATCGGAGCCTTTCAATAGTTCAATGGGGACAAGAGCCTGATAAACGCGGCAAAAACGGGCTTTTGGCGTAAATAGGTCTGGTCGCGGCCCTGGCCTTCCTGTATTCGACCACCAAATAATGGCGTAAGCCTGGTCCGGGACGATGAATGGAGCTGCCTTGCTCGTGCTTCATTTTCTGAGGAACTTGGACTAAACGTTGACATCCATCGGCTTCTCGCGGGGGGAAAAGAAACTTTATGACGACCAGACAGTCCAGCTTCTCGTATGACGAACTCATTGCCTGCGCACATGGCGAGCTGTTCGGCCCCGGCAATGCGCAGCTTCCCCTGCCGCCCATGCTGATGGTCCACCGTATCACCGATATTTCCGAAACCGGCGGCACTTTTGACAAGGGCTACCTCAGGGCCGAATACGACGTACGTCCCGACGACTGGTATTTTCCCTGCCATTTCGAAGGAAATCCGATCATGCCGGGCTGCCTTGGCCTCGACGGCATGTGGCAGCTGACCGGCTTCTTCCTCGGCTGGCTCGGCGAGGAAGGCCGCGGCATGGCGCTTTCGACAGGCGAAGTGAAATTCAAGGGCATGGTCAAGCCGCATACCAAGCTGATCGAATATGGCATCGATTTCAAGCGGGTCATGCGCGGCCGTCTGGTCCTCGGCACGGCCGACGGCTGGCTGAAGGCGGACGGCGAGACCATATACCAGGCGGCCGACCTCCGCGTCGGTCTCTCGAAAGACAAGACGGCCTGAAACCGCATCTCAAGCGGTTCACGAAACAAAAAGGGTTTGATCAGATGAGACGGGTAGTTGTCACGGGTCTGGGTGTTGTGTCCTCGATCGGGAACGACGCCGCCGAAGTCACCGAATCATTGCGGCAGGCTAAGTCGGGTATTTCCTTCTCCAACGATTTCGCCGAGCACGGCTTCAAGTGCCAGGTTTGGGGCAGCCCCAAGCTCGGTGCTGCGGAGCTGGCCGAACTGGTGGATCGCCGCGCCATGCGCTTCCTGTCGCAGGGCGGCGCCTGGAACCATGTCGCCATGAAGCAGGCGCTTGCCGATTCCGGCCTGGAAGAGAAGGACTATGCGCAGAATGAGCGCGCCGGCATCATCATGGGGTCCGGCGGCCCGTCCACCCGCACGCTGATCGAGGCGGCCGACATCACCGTGAAGAACAACAGCCCGAAGCGCATCGGCCCTTTTGCCGTGCCGAAGGCGATGTCTTCGACCGCATCGGCCACGCTTGCCACCTGGTTCAAGATCCACGGCGTCAATTACTCGATCTCATCGGCCTGCTCGACATCGGCTCATTGCATCGGCAACGCCGCCGAAATGATCCAGTGGGGCAAGCAGGACGTGATGTTTGCCGGCGGCCACGAAGATCTCGATTGGACGATGTCCAACCTCTTCGACGCCATGGGCGCCATGTCCTCCAAGTATAACGACACGCCGGACAGCGCCTCGCGCGCCTATGATGTCAACCGCGACGGTTTCGTCATCGCCGGCGGCGCAGGCGTGTTGGTGCTCGAGGAACTGGAGCGCGCCAAGGCCCGCGGCGCCAAGATCTACGCCGAAATCGTCGGCTACGGCGCGACCTCGGACGGTTACGATATGGTCGCTCCCTCGGGCGAGGGCGCCATCCGCTGCATGCGCCAGGCGCTCGCCACCGTCAAAGGCGATGTCGACTACGTCAACACCCACGGCACCTCGACGCCGGTCGGCGACAGTAAGGAAATCGGCGCCATCCGCGAGGTATTCGGATCAAAAATCCCGCATATCCAGTCGACCAAGTCGCTGACCGGCCATTCGCTCGGTGCGGCCGGCGTGCAGGAATCGATCTATTCCCTGCTGATGATGCAGCAAGGCTTCATCGGCGAAAGCGCCCACATCACCGAGCTCGATCCCGAATTCGAAGGCGTGCCGATCGTGCGCAAGCGTATCGACAATGCGAAGATCGATATCGCCCTCTCCAACTCCTTCGGCTTCGGCGGGACGAATGCCACGCTCGTCTTCCAGCGCTATAACGGATAATAATATGACTGGAATTATGCAGGGTAAGCGCGGCCTCATCATGGGCGTCGCAAACAACCACTCGATCGCCTGGGGAATTTCAAAAGCTCTTGCCGCACAGGGTGCGGAACTGGCCTTCACCTACCAGGGCGATGCGCTGGGCAAGCGCGTCAAGCCGCTTGCCGCCGAAGTCGGCTCGGATTTCGTGCTGCCCTGCGACGTCGAGGATATCGCATCGGTCGATGCCTTGGTCGATGCGATCGAGCAGCGCTGGGGCAAGCTCGATTTCATCGTCCACGCCATCGGTTTCTCCGACAAGAACGAGCTGAAGGGTCTCTACGCCGATACGACGCGTGAGAATTTCAGCCGTACCATGGTCATTTCCTGTTTCTCCTTCACCGAGATTGCCAAGCGTTGCGCGCCGTTGATGGAAGACGGCGGTGCGATGCTGACGCTGACCTATAATGGTTCGACCCGCGTCATCCCGAATTACAACGTCATGGGCGTCGCCAAGGCGGCGCTCGAGGCTTCGGTGCGTTATCTCGCCGCCGATTACGGTCCGCGCGGCATCCGCGTCAACGCCATCTCGGCCGGCCCGATCCGCACGCTTGCCGGCGCCGGCATCTCGGATGCGCGCGCCATCCTCTCCTGGAACCAGCGCAATGCGCCGCTGCGCAAGACCGTGACCATCGATCAGGTCGGCAACTCGGCGCTCTACCTGCTCTCCGACCTGTCCGCCGGCGTCACCGGCGAAATCCACTTCGTCGACGCCGGCTTCAACATCACCTCGATGCCGACGTTGGACACGCTGCGCAGAGCGGACGTGGAATAAAGGCTGTTCCCATCAAAATAAAAGGCCGTGCGCAGATGATGCGCACGGCCTTTTTATTTTGATCCACGAGAGGGAACGGTTCGAGCCGAACCTTATTTCTTCGCCCACAGCACCTTGAAGCGGGCGTTGCGGCAGGTTTCGCCGCTTTCCCGGAAATTCGCGACCAGGACCGGCTCGTAGGGCAGGCCGCGATTGGCGACCAGCATCAGGCGGCCGCCGCCGCGGAGCGCGGATGCGGCTGTCTTGATCATCGCCTGGCCGAGTGCCGGCTCGGCTGCGTGTCCTTCATGGAAGGGCGGGTTCATGATGACGAGATCGTATTTGTCCTTGACCGGCTCGCCTGCCAGATCGTGCCAGAAGAAGCGCGCAGGCGCGCTCGGGCAGTTTTCCGCCAGATTGTCCCTGGCGGCCTCCAGAGCCGCGTGATCGGCCTCATAGAGGTCGAGACGGGTCAGTGCACGCGATCTCTGGGCCAGTTCAACGGAGAGATAACCCCATCCGGCGCCGAAATCCGCAACGTCGCCGGCAAAATCCTGCGGCAGGCGCGAGGCGAGCAATTCCGATCCGGCATCGATCCGATCATGCGAGAACATGCCGGCGGTGGCATTGAAGCGGCCGTCGACGCGGACCGGCGTCTTTGCCAGCTTGGAAATGATGTCGCCGGCATCGGCCGGCCGGCCGAACCAGAAGGCGACGCCGTGATATTTCGGCATGTGGTCGATCGCGAGACCGAACCCTTCGAGGCGCTTGCGCAGCGGCTGGATGCCGTCTTCCTTGGCGCCGGCAACGACGATCAGGCCGCCGATCTCTGTGCGCGCGATAGCCGCGGCGAGATTGGCCTCGTTCTCGCCCTTGTGCTTGGTGCAAAGCACCAGGGCGGCATCGTAGTCCTCACCGTCGATCTCCGGCTTTGCTTCGATCCGCTGCGCCAGCAGCTGCCGGTAGAGCGGCCGGAAGCCCTGGACGGCGCTGAGCGAGGCGGCAAAACCATCAGGCAGCGCAAAGCCTGCCTCGGCGCCGAGGAAGAGCACGCGCTCGCCCTCACCGGGCGCCTGGACTGTGCCGCTGGCAAAGGGATGGAACAGGGTCTTCAGCGTCTCACGGCTCATGGGTCTCGTCTCGTTAAAGCATGTCGCGCAAAAGTGTGTGAGCGGTTTTGCGGCCACGACATGCGCAAAACCAGGATACAAAAAGGGCGCGGAAGATTCCCGCGCCCGGAATGAAATCTGAAAGACGCGGCTTATTCTGCCGCTTCTTCCTTCTTCTTCTCGTTCGGGATTTCCTGGCCGGTGGCCTGGTCGACGACCTTCATCGACAGGCGAACCTTGCCGCGTTCGTCGAAGCCGAGCAGCTTGACCCAAACCTTGTCGCCTTCCTTGACGACGTCCTGGGTCTTGGCGACACGCTCGGAAGCAAGCTGCGAGATGTGGACGAGGCCGTCGCGGGCGCCGAAGAAGTTGACGAAGGCGCCGAAGTCGGCGGTCTTGACAACCGTGCCTTCGTAGATCTGGCCGATTTCAGGCTCGGCGACGATCGAGTGGATCCACTTGCGGGCCGCTTCGATCTCCTTGCCGGAAGAGGAGGCGATCTTGACGGTGCCGTCGTCCTCGATGTTGATCTTGGCGCCGGTCTTTTCGACGATTTCGCGAATGACCTTGCCGCCGGAGCCGATGACTTCACGGATCTTGTCGACCGGGATGTTCATGACTTCGATGCGCGGAGCGAATTCGCCGAGCTGGCCGCGGCTCTCGGTGATGGCCTTGGCCATTTCGCCGAGAATGTGGGCGCGACCGCCCTGGGCCTGGCCGAGCGCGACCTTCATGATCTCTTCGGTGATGCCGGCGATCTTGATGTCCATCTGCAGCGAGGTGATGCCGTCGGCGGTGCCTGCAACCTTGAAGTCCATGTCGCCGAGGTGATCTTCGTCACCGAGAATGTCGGAGAGGACGGCGAAACGATCGCCTTCGAGGATCAGACCCATGGCGATACCGGCAACCGGCTTTGCCAGCGGAACGCCGGCATCCATCAGAGCAAGCGACGTGCCGCAGACGGTCGCCATCGAGGACGAGCCGTTCGACTCGGTGATCTCGGAGACGACGCGCAGCGTGTAGGGAAACTGCTCTACGGTCGGCAGCATCGGACGGATCGCGCGCCAGGCGAGCTTGCCGTGGCCGATTTCGCGACGGCCCGGGGAGCCCATACGGCCGGTCTCGCCAACCGAGTAGGGAGGGAAGTTGTAATGGAGCAGGAAGCGCTCCTTGTACATGCCCGTCAGGCTGTCGACATACTGCTCGTCTTCGCCGGTGCCGAGCGTGGCAACGACGATCGCCTGGGTTTCACCGCGGGTGAAGAGCGCCGAACCATGGGTGCGCGGCAGAAGGCCGACTTCCGAAACGATCGGACGGACGGTTTCCAGGTCGCGGCCGTCGATGCGGCTCTTGGTGTCGAGGATGTTCCAGCGAACGATCTTCGCCTGCAGGTGCTTGAAGACAGCGCCGATGACTTCGGCGGTGTACTTCGGTTCAACACCTTCAGGGAAGAAGTGAGCCTTGACCTTTGCCTTGACGGCGTCGACGGCGGCGTAGCGATCGGCCTTCTGGGTGATCTTGTAGCCTTCGCGCAGTTCAGCTTCGAAATGCTTCAACATTTCCGCTTCGAGCTCGGAGTAATCCTCCGGCTGAAAATCGCGCGGCTCCTTGGCGGCAACTTCGGCGAGCTTGATGATTGCGTCGAGAACCGGCTGGAAGCCCTTGTGGCCGAACATGACGGCGCCGAGCATGATCTCTTCGTTGAGTTCCTTGGCTTCCGATTCAACCATCAGCACGGCGTCGTAGGTGCCGGCGACGACGAGGTCGAGGCTCGATTCGTCCATCTCGTCGAGATGCGGGTTGAGAACATATTCGCCGTTGATGTAGCCGACGCGCGCACCGCCGACCGGGCCCATGAAGGGAACGCCGGAGAGCGTCAGCGCTGCCGAGGTGGCAACCATCGACAGGATATCGGGGTTGTTTTCAAGGTCGTGCTGGATGACGGTAACGACGACCTGGGTGTCGTTCTTGTAGCCTTCCGGGAAGAGCGGGCGGATCGGGCGGTCGATCAGGCGGGAAACGAGGGTCTCGTTCTCGCTCGGACGTCCCTCGCGCTTGAAATAACCGCCGGGGATCTTGCCGGCTGCGTAGGTCTTTTCCTGGTAGTTGACGGTGAGCGGGAAGAAGTCCTGGCCGGGCTTCGGCGCCTTGGCGGAAACGACGGTAGCGAGAACCACGGTTTCGCCGTAGGTAGCGAGAACGGCGCCGTCGGCCTGACGGGCAATCTTGCCGGTTTCGAGCTTCAGCGGGCGGCCGGCCCACTCGATTTCGACGGTGTGTGTATCAAACATGACTTGTCCTTCAGTGCGGGAGCACGCGCCATCGCCGATATCAGGGCGCAGCGCACAGTCGACCGCAAACAATGTGACGTATCACGGGCAAGACAACGAGAGGCTTTTATCTCAATTTCCTCCAGGGAACCCAGTTCCCGGGAAACTGGGCCAAAGCCTCAAGAAGCCTTGGCCGAAAGCATCCGGCAATCCTGCCCCATGACAGGTCAACGGTTGGTTTGGCAGAACCGGCCCATCCGGGTCCGCCGATCTTTCCACCGCTTGGAGAATAGGGCGCGGCTGGAACATTTCATCGGGAACCGTGTCCCGAAACAGGATCCGGCGGGCGCTCGGAAAGCGCCCGCCGGACAATCTTAGCGGCGGATACCCAGGCTGGAGATCAGCTTGGAATAGCGGCCTTCATCCTTCTTCTTGAGATAATCAAGAAGCGAGCGGCGGCTCGAAACCATCGTCAACAGGCCACGGCGGGAATGGTTATCCTTCTTGTGGTCCTTGAAGTGTTCGGTCAGGTTGTTGATGCGTTCGGTCAGGATCGCGACCTGGACTTCCGGAGAACCGGTATCGCCTTCAACGGTTGCGTATTCCTTGATCAGCGCAGACTTGCGCTCAGCAGTGATCGACATCGGGTGATCCTTTCTAAGAGAGGAAATAAAGGTCGCCAAAAGCCGGGATGCCGTCCAGCTTTGGCCGTGAATGCAAACGGGCGTACCCGATGCTGGCGCTGCCTATAAACCAAATATGGGTCGATGGAAAGAGGGGTCGTCCCTGGCGACTTCAACGACCCGCCATGGCACCCCGGATCATCCCGTCATAGGCTGCAGGATCCTGCAACATGGCGAAATGGCTGACATCTTTCAGGATGACGAGTTTGGCGCCCGGAATCTGCTTTGCCATCATTTCGGTATGGTCGAGCTTGACGGCTTCATCATGATCGCCGATGGCAAGCGTGACCGGCACCGAGATCTTGGTAAGATCGGCGGCCGTCCAGGCCGGCTGGGTCGCCCACATCGCGGAGACCTGCTTGACGAAGGTCTCGTATTCATTCGGCGTCGGCGAAAGCTTGCGATACTGCTCGCCGGAGACGTTGATGTAGTCGTTGAAGGTCTTGTTGTGCGTGATATCTTTGACGCCGTCGGTCGTGACGTTGGCCGCCTGGGCAATGACGCGGGTCAATTTTTCCGGGTGCTTCATCGCCATGTCGATGCCGATGATGCCGCCGTCCGACCATCCCACAAGCGTCACCTTGTCGATCTTCAGATAGTCGAGAAGGGCGACATAATCCGATGTCATCAGGTCATAGCCGAAGGGTTGCTGGCTGCGCGTCGAACGCCCATGGCCGCGGCTGTCGGCAACAATGACCAGGTGGTCTTTGGCGAAATCGGCGACCTGATGACCCCAGACGTCGGCATTTCCAAGCCCGCCATGGATGAAGAGGATCGGTTCGCCTTGACCATATTCGGCGTAATACATCTTGATGTCGTTGACATCGGCCATGCCGCTGGTCTTGGCCGCCGGCATCGGAGGAAAGGCGGGAAGCTCGGCCCAGCGCTCGGCGGATTGAGCGCCGGCAACGGTCAGCAACAGTGCAAAGAACGTCAGGATTCCGATAGCGGTTGTGCGCATATTCTTCCTCTCGGGCGGCACTCGCCCCTCGGGCGGTAATCGCCCGAAAGGAAGATATCGCATCGTTACCGTCTGACAATCGTCAGCTGTACAGACTCAGCCGAAAACCCGCTTCGGGCGAAATTCGCCCTCGCCGATCTCGCCGATCGCGATCAGCCGGCCGCGAGCCGTCGCATAGGCTTCGCTTTCGGCAACCGGCGCATCGCGCCCCCGCACGAGGATCGGGTTGCCCATCTTCAGCCGGTGCGCCTGGTCGTCATTGATGACGAGATGGGGCAGGGCCGATAGCGCCTCGCAGGTATCGATCAGCAGCGCGTCGAGGGCGGCAAGCCGCTCGTCCATATCTTCGAGCGCCTCCAGCGCCACGAGGTTGGCGAGCGGCACCATGGCCTCTTCCGCAAAGGGCGCGACGAAGGTGCGCCGCAACCCGGACACGTGGCCGTAGCAGCCGAGCTCCCGGCCAAAATCGCGCGCCAGCGCCCTGACATAAGTGCCCTTGCCGCATTCCACTTCGAAATGCGCGGTATTGGCATCCGGGCAGGCGAGCAATGTCAGCCGGAAGATTTCGACTTCGCGCGAGGGGATTTCGACGGTTTCGCCTTCACGCGCCAGATCATAGGCGCGTTCACCCGATATTTTGATCGCCGAAAACTGCGGCGGCACCTGGCTGATGGTGCCGATATATCCAGGCAGGATATCGCGGATCTGCTGTTCGCTCGGGCGCTTGTCCGAGCTTTCGGTCACTTCGCCCTCGAGATCGTCCGTGGCGCGCTCCTCGCCCCAGCTGACGGTGAATTCATAGATCTTGCGGCCGTCCATCACATAGGGAACGGTCTTCGTCGCATCGCCGAGCGCGATCGGCAGCATGCCGGAGGCGAGCGGGTCGAGCGTGCCGGCATGGCCGGCCTTTTGCGCCTTGTAGAGCCACTTGATCTTGGAAACGGCTTCCGTCGAGCCGAAATCCACCGGCTTGTCGAGGATCAGCCAGCCGGAAATCGGCCGGCCCTTGGGTTTGCGTGGTTTGGACATGCGTCTCTTCTGGTTATTGGTCGTCATTATCGCCGTCGAGGTCGCGGCTCACCTCGGGCGAACGCAGCAGCTCGTCGATTTTCTTGTAGTTGTCGAAGCTGGTATCATCGCGGAAGCGCACCTCCGGCATGTATTTCATCTGCCGAAGCTGCTGCCCGAGCCTGCCGCGGATATACCGCGCATGACGGTTCAACGCCTCGATGACGATGCTGTGGTCGGAAACGCCGAGCGGCGTCACGTAAGCCGTGGCGATCTTGAGGTCGGGCGACATACGCACTTCCGAGATCGAGATCACGGTCGCCTCGATGACGTCGTCGCGCACTTCGCCGCGCTGCAGGACCTGGGTGATCGCGGCGCGAACCTGTTCGCCAACGCGCAGCATGCGCTGCGAAGGCGCGGAAGAAGTTGCTCTGGTCATAGTTATCTCTATTTGCCGATGCGGCTGGGAATCGAACCCGTCAAAGGAGAGCGTCCATGACTCTTTTGGTCGAAAAGGTCAAGTCGGCAGATACCCGAAAGCCATCCGCCGGCTGGCGAATGGCTTTTGGAACGTCATGCTCAGACGCAGCAGATTAGAGCGTGCGCGTGATATGCTCGACGCGGAAGCACTCGATGACGTCGCCGGCGCGCATATCCTCGTAATTTTCGAAGGCCATGCCGCATTCCTGGCCCATCGGCACTTCGGACACTTCGTCCTTGAAGCGCTTGAGGGTCTTGAGCTTGCCTTCGTGAACGACAACGTCGTTGCGGATGAGGCGGACGCCCGCACCGCGCTCGACCTTGCCTTCGACGACACGGCAGCCTGCGACCTTGCCTACCTTGGTGATGTTGAACACCTCGAGGATTTCGGCATTGCCGATAAAGGTTTCGCGCCGTTCCGGAGACAACAGGCCCGACATCGCTGCCTTCACGTCATCCACCAGGTCGTAGATGATGTTGTAGTAGCGGATTTCGATACCTTCGCGCTCGGCGAACTGGCGTGCTTGCGTATTGGCGCGAACGTTGAAGCCGATGATGGCGGCGTTCGAAGCTTCGGCCAGCGAGATATCCGACTCGGTGATGCCGGCGGCGCCCGAATGGACAATGCGGGCGCGGACTTCGTCGGTGCCGAGCTTTTCCAGTGCGCCGGCAATCGCTTCGATCGAGCCCTGCACGTCGCCCTTGATAACAAGCGGGAACTCCTTGATGCCGGCGCTCTGGCGCTGCATCATCATCTGTTCCAGCGAGCCGCGCTGTCCCGACTGGCGGGCAGCCGCCTTGTCGCGGGCAAGACGCTGACGATATTCCGAGATTTCGCGCGCGCGGCTTTCGCTTTCGACGACGGCGAATTTGTCGCCCGCCTGCGGCGTGCCGGAAAGACCGAGAACCTCGACCGGGGTGGCGGGACCCGCTTCCTTCACATGGTCGCCCTTGTCGGTGACCAGGGCGCGCACGCGGCCCCAGACGTCGCCGGCGACAATGATCTGGCCCGGACGCAGCGTGCCCTTCTGGACGAGCACGGTCGCGACCGAACCGCGGCCACGATCGAGCTGGGCTTCGATGACGGTACCTTCGGCCGTCCGGTTCGGATTGGCCTTGAGGTCGAGAATTTCCGCCTGCAGCAGGATCGCCTCGAGCAGCTTGTCGAGGTTCTTGCCTGTTTTGGCCGAAACTTCGACGTCGAGCACTTCACCGCCCATGGATTCCACGAAGACTTCGTGCTGCAGCAGCTGGTTGCGGACCTTCTGCGGATCGGCCTCGTGCTTGTCGACCTTGTTGATCGCCACGATGATCGGAACACCGGCCGCCTTGGCGTGGTTGATCGATTCGATCGTCTGCGGCATCACGCTGTCGTCGGCTGCGACGACCAGGATCGCGATGTCGGTCGCTTGCGCGCCGCGGGCACGCATGGCCGTGAAGGCGGCGTGGCCGGGCGTGTCGATGAAGGTGATCTTCTGACCGCTCTGCTCCACCTGATAGGCGCCGATATGCTGCGTGATGCCACCGGCTTCGCCGGAGACCACGTTGGCATGGCGGATGGCGTCAAGCAGCGAGGTCTTGCCGTGGTCGACGTGGCCCATGATGGTGACGACAGGCGGACGCGAAACCAGTTCGCCATCCTCGTCGGACACGTTGAAGATGCCAAGCTCGACGTCGGATTCCGAAACACGTCTGACCGTATGGCCGAATTCGCCGGCGATGAGTTCGGCAAGGTCGGCGTCGATGACATCGCCCGGCTTCATCATCTGGCCTTCCTTCATCAGGTACTTGATGACGTCGACGGCGCGTTCTGACATGCGCTGCGACAGTTCCTGAATGGTGATGGTCTCGGGCAGAATCACCTCACGCGAGATCTTCTCACGGGTTTCCTGCATCTGGCCGCGGCGGAACTTCTCCTGCCGGCGGCGCATCGCCGAGAGCGAACGTCCGCGAGCATTGTCCTCGCCGTCGACATTGGCGGTGGAGATCGTCAGCTTGCCGCGACGACGTTCTTCATCGGTCTTCGGACGTGTCGTGACCGGCTTGGCTGGTTCCGGGCGAACGACGCGGCCACGGACAGGACCGCCGCGCGCTGCTGCGCCGCCACGATCATCCTCTTCCTTTTCGTCGCGACGACCGCGAACGGCGCCGGGGGCAGCAGCGCCCGCTGCCGGGCGGACACCAGCCGGTGCTCCGGCGGCATCGGGCCGGCGGGCGGCCGGTGCAGACGATGCAGGTTGCTGCGGCCGCGGGGCGTCGGAGCGCGCTTCGGCCGGAGCCGGTGCTGCGGCTGGTTCAGCAACAGCGGCGGGTGCCTCAGCCTGCCGGATAGCCTCTTCAGCGGCCCTGCGGGCAGCTTCTTCGGCTTCGGCTGCCTTACGGACAATCTCTTCGGCGGCGCGGCGCTTATCTTCCTCGGCGCGGCGGATCGCATCCTGGGCATCACGCGCCTGGGCGTCGGCCAGCGCGCGGCGGCGGGCGTCCATTTCCTCAGGCGACAGATGGTTCAGCACCACCGGGCGCGGACGATCATTCTGGCGCGGGGCCTGATGGGACTGCTGCGGACGCTGGTTCATCTGGCCGTTGTTGCTCTGCTGAACCCGCGGTGCCGGCGTCGGCTGTTGCGGGCGCGCCGGCACGGGTGCGGGCGCCGGCTCGGCTGCACGGATAGGGGCCACCGGAGCGGCTGGCGTGATCGGCTTTTCGTCTTCCGGGCGCATGGGGCGCCGCTTACGGGTCTCGACGACGACCGCTTTGGTGCGACCTCGACCCATATCCTGGCGAACGGTGCCCTGGCTCATCCCCGATGGTTTCAGGGTAAGCGTCTTTTTGCCCGTCACGCTGATTGTCTTGTCGTCGTTACTATCGGTCATTCGTTCCCGTTCCTTCGGACAGGGAGCGATGACTAGATCAGACCCTGTCGTTCAATACTTGTCGATCAATGAGGATGCGACCGGCCGATGCCGGTGACCACCTCATTGTTTTTGCCGGCCAGCGCCGCCCGCTGCCCGGGACTGACCGCCAATACGGTACTGTTCGAGCATCTTTGCGCGCTTCACTACACCCTCACCCGCCTGCCCTGCAAGCACTGCGGCATGGATAAAAGCATTCTGGCCCATCAGGCCTTCCATTTCGCTCTCCGAGAAGAGACGGAAGGAAGGTATCTCCTCCTCGGTCTCCATTCCGAGGTGCCAGGCCTTGCGGGCCTGGTCGATTTTCCGGACACCGTCGTCCGCTGCATCAGTCGCATGGAACACCGCAATGGCTGCTCCGCTTCTGACTGCGGCATCCACTTTCGAGGACCCGCTGACGAACTGGCCGGCTTTCCGCGCCATGTTCATCATCTGCATCAATTGTGCCGAAAGCAGCCGGTCGACGCTCGCGCCGAGATCGTCCGCCGCCTTCACATCCATTTTCAGCGCGCGGGCGAAGAGTTTCTTCGCCACTGCCCTGTCGACCAGCGACCGGTCGATCTTCACCCAGCATCCGCGTCCCGGAAGCTCACGCTTCAGGTCGGCGACGATAGTTCCATCGGGAGCGGCAACGAAGCGGATCAGCTCTTCCGGCGATCCGCTTTCGCGCGTCACGATGCACATGCGTCCGTTCACGTCATAACCTGCAAGATCGTCGTCCTCATCAGGAAGAGCGTCCGGCTCATGCGCGGTCATCATGCTTCTTGTTCGGCTTCGGCTTCAGTGACCTCTTCGGTCCCCTTTGCCAGGTCCTCTTCAGTGATCCAGCCAGCCGAGAGGCGGGCCTGGACGATCATCTGTTCGGCCTCGACGCGCGAGACGTCGAACTTCGAGAACAGGCCTTCGAACTTCTTGGTTTCGCCGTTCTTGCGTTCGCTCCAGCCGACGAGATCGTCGGCGGCGCAACCGGCAAAGTCCTCGATCGTCTTGATGCCGTCTTCGCCGAGCGCCACCATCATCTGGGCGGTCATGCCGTCGATTTCGCGTAGCTCATCCTGAACACCGAGCGCCTTGCGCTTCTCGTCCATCTCGGCTTCGAGACGCTCGAGGAACTCGCGGGCGCGTTGCTGGATTTCCTGCGCCGTCTCTTCGTCGAAACCGTCGATCGAGGAGATCTCGTCGAGATCGACATAGGCCAGTTCTTCGACGGCGGCAAAGCCTTCGGAGGCCAGAACCTGGCCGACCATTTCGTCGACATCGAGCGAATCCATGAACAGGTTGGTGCGCTCGTTGAATTCCTTCTGACGGCGTTCCGATTCCTCGGCCTCCGTCATGATGTCGATGTCCCAGCCGGTCAGCTGCGAGGCGAGGCGGACGTTCTGGCCGCGGCGGCCGATCGCCAGCGACAGCTGCTCGTCGGGAACGACGACTTCGATACGCTCGGCATCCTCGTCGAGAACGACCTTGGCGACTTCGGCCGGCTGCAGGGCGTTGACGACGAAGGTCGCCGGGTCTTGGCTCCACGGAATGATGTCGATCTTCTCGCCCTGGAGTTCGCCGACGACGGCCTGGACGCGTGAGCCGCGCATACCGACGCAGGCGCCGACCGGATCAATCGAACTATCGTTCGAGATCACGGCGATCTTGGCGCGCGAGCCCGGATCGCGGGCGACCGACTTCACCTGGATGATGCCGTCGTAGATTTCAGGCACTTCCATGGTGAACAGCTTCACCATGAACTGCGGATGCGTGCGCGACAGGAAGATCTGCGGGCCGCGCTGCTCGCGACGGACGTCATAGACGTAGGCGCGGACTCGATCGCCATAACGCACATTTTCGCGCGGGATCATTTCGTCGCGGCGGATGATGCCTTCGCCACGGCCGAGATCGACGATGACATTGCCGTATTCGACGCGCTTGACGGTGCCGTTGACGATTTCGCCGGTGCGATCCTTGAATTCGTCGAACTGGCGGTCGCGCTCGGCTTCACGCACCTTCTGCACGATCACCTGCTTGGCGGACTGTGCGGCAATGCGGCCGAAATCCATCGGCGGCAGCGGATCGGCGATGAAATCGCCGAGTGCGGCGTCCGGGTTGCGGTCGCGGGCCAGCTCCAGCGGGATCTGCGTCGAATAATCCTCGGCCTTGTCGACGACTTCGAGCAGGCGCTGCAGACGGATTTCGCCGGTCTTCGGATTGATGTCGGCCCGGATGTTGGACTCGGTGCCGTAACGGGAGCGTGCCGCCTTCTGGATGGCGTCGGCCATTGCGGCCAGCACGATCTCGCGGTCGATGACCTTTTCGCGCGCCACTGCATCTGCGATCTGCAGAAGTTCGAGCCGGTTCGCACTGACTGCCATTGTCTTGTTTCTCCGTCTTAACCCCGGGGTTCCCGTCCCTGGAGCGGTCTGTTGATCGGTTATTCCTGGTCGTCCGCTTCGTTCTGGTTGGCGGCCTGGGCTTTCGCCAGCTTGTCGGCGCGCAACGCGTCGCGGATCAGGTCGTCGGTCAGAATGAGCTTCGCATCGCTAAGCGCCGTGAAGGGAATGGTGACCTTTTGCTCTTCCCCGTAAGCGACCTGGTCACGCTCGAGCGTGAAACCATCTACGCCTGCTTCGACGATCTTGCCGCGGAAGCGCTTGCGATTGTCGATCAGGATCGACGTCTCGCATTTCACAAGGTGGCCCTGCCAGCGGACGAAATCGGATTTCCGAACCATCGGACGGTCGATGCCGGGCGAAGACACTTCGAGATGATACTCTTTATCGATCGGATCTTCCACATCGAGGACTGGAGAAATCGCCATCGAGACTTCTTCGCAGTCCTGAACCGTCATCGTCCCGTCGTTGCGCTCGGCCATGACCTGCATCGTTGCGCCGTTCTGGTTCATCATACGGACGCGGATCAGCCGGAAGCCCAGGCCGACGAGAACGGGTTCGATGATATCGGCAAGACGCTGGTCGAGCCCGGTTTCGGTAATCAGCCGCGGCTCAACTTCGTTGCCTGCGTTTGTCATGTCCGACAAGCGGTGCGCTCCTCGCAATTTCATGCTTTTTAGCGATCGCGCTAATAAAAAAGAGCGGGTCCTTGCGGCCCACTCTTCATCAAGCGATCAAGAATTTGAGAGCCATATAGTCGGGTTTTTCCGAAATTGCAAGGTCTGCGACCGATTCGGTCAATTCGCGCCGGGCGACGTCGGCGGGCCTATGGCCAGCGCCTCTCTTGCGCATATATTGCCGTTCGGGCGCAATAACAAAAGCGGGAGAAATCGTGGCCTACACTTCGTCGACCTTGGCGCCTTTGCGGCACGATACTTACCGTACCATCTGGTTCGCCAGCCTGTCATCGAATTTCGGCGGACTGATCCAAGCGGTCGGTGCTGCCTGGATGATGACGACGATCACCGCCTCGGAGGATATGGTGGCGCTGGTGCAGACCTCGACGGCGCTGCCGATCATGCTGTTTTCCTTGATATCGGGCGCCTTGGCCGACAATTATGACCGCCGCCGGGTCATGCTGACGGCACAATGCATGATGCTGACCGTCTCGGCCCTGCTGACGGCCACAGCCCTACTCGGCTGGATCACCCCCTGGCTGCTGCTCTTCTTCACCTTCCTGATCGGCTGCGGCACCGCGCTCAACAATCCCTCCTGGCAGGCCTCGGTCGGCGACATGGTGCCTCGCGCCGATCTGCCGGGCGCCGTCACCTTAAACAGCATGGGTTTCAACATCACCCGCAGCGTCGGCCCGGCGATCGGCGGCGTCATCGTCGCAGCCGCAGGTGCCGCAGCAGCTTTCGCGGTAAACACCGTGAGCTACTTCGCCCTGATCTATGCCCTCATGCGCTGGCGCCCGAGCACGCCCGTCTCAACGCTGCCGCGGGAAGCGCTGGGCAGCGCCATCTTCGCCGGCCTGCGGTATGTCTCGATGTCGCCCAATCTCGAAAAGGTTCTCGTCAGGGGACTGCTCTTCGGCATCGGCGCCAGTTCCATCCTGGCGCTGCTGCCGGTCGTCGCGCTCGATCTCGTCGGTGGCGGTCCGCTGACCTATGGTTTCATGCTCGGTGCTTTCGGCATCGGCGCGATCGGCGGCGCCGTGCTGAATGCGCGGCTGCGCCAGATGCTCTCAAGCGAGATGATCATCCGCCTATCCTTTACCGGCTTTGCGCTGAGCGCCGTCATCGCCGCCTTCAGCCCAAGCGCCGTCCTCACCTCTGCCGGGCTGCTCGTCTCCGGCGCCTGCTGGGTTTCGGCACTTTCGCTCTTCAACACCATAGTCCAGCTGTCGACGCCGCGCTGGGTGGTCGGCCGGGCGCTGTCGCTCTACCAGACCGTCACCTTCGGCGGCATCGCCGGCGGCAGCTGGTTGTGGGGTATTGCCGCCGATCGTTATGGCGTCGCCGATGCGCTGCTGATGTCATCCGTCGTCATGCTGCTCGGCATCGCCATTGGCCTGCGTTTTTCCATGCCGGCCTTTGCCTCGCTCAACCTCGATCCGCTGAACCGCTTCACCGCGCCGGCCTTGAGCCTCGACATCACGCCGCGCAGCGGCCCGATTGTCATACAGGTCGATTACGACATCGCCGATGCCGACCTTGCCGAGTTCATGGCGCTGATGGTCGAGCGCCGTCGCATCCGCATCCGGGACGGCGCCCGTCACTGGGCGTTGATGCGCGATCTCGAAAACCCCGGCTTGTGGACGGAAAGCTATCATACGCCGACCTGGGTCGAATATATCAGACACAATCAGCGCCGCACGCAGGCCGACGCCGAAAACATCGACAGGCTCCGCGCGCTGCACCGCGGCGAGGGTCCCCCGCATGTCCATCGCATGATCGAGCGCCAGGCCATTCCGCCGGATGACGACGTCTTTCACAAGGCGCCGATCGATCTGCATCATTGAGACGACTATGCATAGATCAGCCATCTATCGCTTCAGGCGCGCCCGCCGATCCGATCTCGCCGCCATCGTCCGGCTGCTCGCCGACGACGATCTCGGCGTTACCAGGGAGATCGTTTCAGACCTCGTCGATGCGCGTTATCTCTCGGCCTTCACTGCGATCGAGGCGGACGCCAATCAGCTGCTGGCCGTCGCAAGCGACGCTTCCGATCGGGTCGTCGGCTGTCTGCAGCTGAGTTTTCTGCCCGGTCTGTCGAGAACGGGCATGTGGCGCGGCCAGATCGAAAGCGTGCGTGTCGCTGGAGATGTTCGCGGCTCGGGCCTCGGCTCCCAGTTTATCGAATGGGCGGTCGCCCAATGCGCCGCGCGCGGCTGCGGCCTCGTGCAGCTGACAACGGACAAGACACGGAAGGACTCGATCCACTTCTATGAGAAGCTCGGTTTCGTGGCGAGCCACGAGGGGATGAAGCGCGCACTCTGAAGCCGCCTACTTCAGCTTGCCCTTCATCGTCGCTTCGGGAAAACAGGTCGGCTTCATGCCGTTCTTGGCCTGCCACTGGCCGATCGAACGCCGCGTCTTGTAGCCGGGCAATCCGTCGGAGCCGCCGACATCGTAGCCCTGCCGTTCCAGTGCCTTCTGCATGGCGGCGACATCCGAGCGCAGCATTTTGCCGACATCGCCCCATCGGCCCGTAAAGGCGCCGCCGTTCGAGCCGATGCGGTCGGCGAGATTGCCGATATAGAGCGCGTAGAGGTCGGAATTATTGTATTCCTTGATAGTGTAAAAATTCGGGGTGACGATGAATTCCGGCCCGTCGCGGCCGGCCGGAACCAGTATCATGCCTTGAGCCTTCATCTCTGCTGACGGAAAGTCCTTGCCGGAGATGCGCTCGATGCCGAGCGAGGCCCAATGCGAAAGCGGTTTCGCCAGATCGGGTCCCTCCTGGGCGCAGGAGACCGCCTGAGGTATCGACACCTCGAAGCCCCAGTCGCGATCGCGCTGCCAGCCTTTCTTGACCAGATAATTGGCGATCGAGGCGAGCGTATCCGGCACCGAGGTCCAGATATTGCGGTGGCCGTCGCCGTCGAAATCGACGGCATATTTCAGATAACTCGTCGGCATGAATTGCGGCTGGCCGAGCGCGCCGGCCCAAGAGCCCTTGAATTCGGCGGGCGTCACATCGCCGCCGTCGAGAATATGCAGGGCCGCCACCAGTTCGGTGCGGAACATCTCCTTGCGCGTCGACATGAACGCCTTGGTCGCCAGCACCTCGACCGCCGAATTCGGGATCTTCGCGGCACCGAAGCCGGTCTCACGACCCCAGATGGCCAGCACGATCGAGCCCGGCACGCCATAGGTCTTTTCGATCCGTTTCAGCGTCGAGCCATATTGCGCGGCAAAACCACGCCCCGTTGCGGCAAGCCGCTTCAGCTGGTCCTCGTTGAAATAGGGACCGGGCGAGGAAAATTCTGCCTGCGTCTGCTTCTGCTCCTTCGGCGGCGGGAAGCCGGGCGGGGCGAGATCGGGCAGGTTCCAGTTCAGCGTGACGCCGGAGAATGCGGCCTGGAAGGTTTTTTCGGAAATACCGCCCGCCTTTGCTTCGGGCCAAAGGTCCTTCTGCACCCAGCTTTCGAACTGCGCCTCGACATCGGCTTTCGATGGGGCTGCGTATGAGGGGAGGGGGAGGAGGGCAGTGATTGCCGCGAATGCGAATATCCGCAGCCGTCGTGGAACACCCCCCTCTGTCCTGCCGGACATCTCCCCCACAAGGGGGGAGATCGGCTGGGGGCGCCGCCTTGCCCAAATGAAGCGTCTGAGATGGTCGAAGCCGCCTGGCGCACGATCAAAATCTTGCGAGGCCTGCACCTCTTGCCGATCTCCACCCTTGTGGGGGGTGAGGCGCGTGCCGGCAAAGCCGGAGCGATCGATCCAGTGGATCGATCGGAGTGCCGAACGCCCGGCAGGGCAGAGGGGGGTGTGGTGCCACATATGAAAACCCTTCATATCACCGTCCGCGCCCGCAATGCCGCGGCAAGTGTGCCCTCGTCGAGATAGTCGAGTTCGCCGCCAACCGGCACACCATGCGCCAGCCGGGTGATCTTCACGTCGAGCCCCTGCAACTGATCAGTAATGTAATGCGCCGTCGTCTGACCCTCGACGGTGGCATTGACCGCGATGATCAGTTCCCGGATGCCGCCTTCGCCGATCCGGTCGATCAGCCCGCGAATATTGAGATCGTCAGGCCCGATCCCGTCGAGCGGCGACAGCGTGCCGCCGAGCACGTGATAGGCGGCGTTCATGGCGCCCGCCCGCTCCAGCGCCCAGAGGTCCGAGACGTCCTCGACGACGATGATGATGGATTGGTCGCGCTGGGTGTCGGTGCAGACGGTGCAGGGGTCGACCGTATCGACATTGCCGCAGCGCGAGCAGATCTTCACCTTGTCATAGGCCTCGCCCATCGCATTCGACAGCGGCCCCAGCAACTGGTCTTTCTTCTTGATCAGATGCAGTGCCGCCCGGCGCGCCGAGCGCGGCCCGAGGCCCGGCACCTTCGCCAGAAGCTGGATGAGTTTTTCGATTTCGGGGCCGGTGACTCGTTTTGCCATGCGCCGTTCTTAACTGATATGGAACGAAAACGGAATCGCGGAAGGATCGGCCATCCCATGAAAATCCTGGCTCTTTGTATGGGCATCCCGGAAAGGCTGGCCGGCAAGAGCTATAAGACCGGCATCTTCAAACGTGCCATTAATGGCGCGGTGATGATCGATGCCGAGGGGCTGGTTGGCGACGCGATCTGCAACCGCAAACATCATGGCGGCGTCGATCAGGCAGTCTATATCGAGGGATCGCTGACGCTCGACTGGTGGAGCAGGGAACTCGGCCGGCCGTATGAGCCCGGCACCTTCGGCGAAAACATGGTCATCTCGGGCATCGACAATCGCAACATCTCCGTCGGCGACCGGTTCATATCAGGCGATCTCATCCTCGAAGTCACATCGTGCCGTATCCCCTGCGCCACCTTCGCCGCCAAGATGAACGACCCGAAATTCGCCAAACGCTACGCCGTCGCCGCTCGCCCCGGCATCTATTGCCGGGTGATCAAAGCGGGTGTGGCCGAGGCCGGAATGCCGGTGGAGCATCAGGCGTTTGTTGGAGAGAAAATCTCAATGCCGGAACTGATGAGAACTGTCGGCGCGCGGCTTTCAGAGCCCGACCAGGCGCGATATCTCGCGTCACCGATCCACCATAAACTGCGAGCGATGTTGGAAGCCGAAACATAAGGGCGGTGGCAGCGACAATGACGACCGCATCGGTACTGGCGGACGGCGATCTACTTCTGGCATGAATCTAGCCGGACAAAAGAAGGCAACATAAATCCATTTTTGCGTTCGTCCTCGGTTAGCAATTCCTTCCGTTTAATATGGACGCCCATGTGCTTGCTGCAGACGATGGACAAAGCGGTCAAATTGCCGAAGGCGATGTAAGGCGTTTGATTGACGGAGAAAATTTCAGTGACGGGGATCGGGAACGGCACCGGTTGATTGGCTGCCGCCGGATCATTGATTTCCTTAAAGCATTCGTAAGCTACGGTTTTATCACTATTTTCTTTTGAAGACTCCAAGTCTAGGCTGCATAGCGGTATAACATCGCTGCATATTACAACGCCGTCGACAGACCAAACCAGTTTGGATTTTCGCCAAGTTTCAAACCTTATCGGTTCCGCATAGAATGGGTGTTCTCCAGCGCGCACCTTATAGAAGATTTTGGTGTCGTCGTCCGGGTCGCCCGGATTAGGCTGATCAAAGACATAAACGCGCTTGCTGCGGTCGCATTGGCCTGCATTGACAACTGTCGGCAAGACCAGAATAGCGGCGACGCAATGGCGAAAAAGGCCGGAGATCTTCATGAAAAATCCTATGAGACCTGTGAAACTACTTGCTGAAAATATGAGAGCAATTCCAGCAAAGCTATGGCATGGTTTGTGTCGGGAATTACTTGAAAACAAATAGTTAATTCGTGTCACCTAGTAAGCAAAGGCTCCGCCATAACGACATGCATCAAAACAAATAAAGCGCATCGCATAATCAAATTTGATGCGACACGCTTTGGAATATCTCCGCAATTCGAAGAAAGCGGAAAGTCTAAGACCGAATTGCCAGCTATCAGAACGGCAGCTTGAAGCCCGGCGGGATCGGCAGGCCGGCGGTCAGCGCCTTGGTCTTTTCGGCAGCAAGCGCCTCGGCCTTGTCCTTGGCGTCCTTGTGGGCGGCGACGATCAGGTCCTCGAGGATCTCGACATCGTCTTCCTTGAACAGCGACGGGTCGATCTTCAGGCTCTTCAACTCGCCTTTGCCGGAGATGATGACGGTAACGAGGCCGCCGCCGGCTTTGCCTTCGGCCGTGAGCTCGGCGATCTCCGCCTGCATCTGCTCCATCTTGGCCTGCATTTCCTTGACTTTGCCCATCATGCCCATGATGTCGCGCATCGTCTCGCTCCTTGTTGAAATCAGAATTCTAGGTCGTCGCCGGGCAGGATATCACCGTCTTCCGATTCGGCGGCGGCTGGCGGTGTCGCCTCTTCCGCTTCCTCCTCCGGCGTCGGCGCCCTGACGCGCACGTCAATGATCTTGGCGCCTGGAAATTGCGCAAGGATCGCCGCGACATCAGGGTCCTGGCGTGCATCGCTGACGCGCTGTTGCTGAGCCTTGGTTTCCGCCTCCACCATCGTCGGCCGGCCTTCCTCGCGGCTGGTGCTGACGATCCAGTGGATGCCCGTCCATTCCTTGAGCTTGACGGCAAGTTCATTCAGCAGCGTGCCTGGCGCGCCCTCGGTGAGGTTCACATCAAGCCGGCCGGGTTCGATGCGCACGGGCCGCACGAAGTTGCGCACCAGCGCCTTCAGCTTGACGTCCCGCTTCTCGGCGGCAAGATCGACGATATCGCCGATCGAATTGACCGATACGAGCGGCTTCGGTGCTTCGGCCGGCTTCGTCTCGATCCGCCCGACAGGCATCGTCTCGGGCTGGCTGCTCGGCACGGCGCGCAGCATCGTTACGGGCGCCGAAGGCTGCGGCTTGCTCGTCGCGATTTCAGGCGCGCGCGCCGCGACACTGCTTTGATAGGGAACACGCGTGCCGCCGCCGCCATTGCCGGAAGGCGGCGAGGAGGGCCGCGAGCCGGCATTGTCGCCGGAAAATTCGGCAAGCCGCCGTGCCGCGTCCTCAGGCGCCGGCAGATGCGCCGCATGCGCAAGCCGGATCAGCACCATTTCGGCAGCACCCGCCGTCCGCGACGAGCCTTCCGTTTCCGGAATGCCCTTCAGCAGCATCTGCCAGATGCGCGACAGCGTCGTGACCGCGACGCCCTTGGCGAATTCCGCCGCCTTGGTGCGCTCGACTTCGCTGAGCGAAGGGTCGCTTGCCGCATCCGGCACATATTTCAGCCGTGTCACCAGATGGGTGAAATCGGCGAGATCGGTCAGCACCACCACCGGATTGGCGCCGGCCTCGTACTGGTTCTGGAATTCGCCGAGGGCAGCGGCGACATCGCCCTTGATGACATGCTGGAAGAGATCGACGATCCGGGCGCGGTCGGCCAGGCCGAGCATGCCTCGCACGGCCTCAGCCTGCACGGCGCCTGCGCCATGGGCGATCGCCTGGTCGAGCAGCGACAGGCCGTCGCGTGCCGATCCTTCGGCGGCGCGCGCGATCATCGCCAGCGCGTCGCCTTCCGCCTCGATGCCTTCCTTGGCGGCGATCGTCGAAAACAGCCCGACGAGATCCGACGCGCTGATGCGGCGCAGATCGAAGCGCTGGCAGCGCGACAGCACGGTGATCGGCACCTTGCGAATTTCGGTGGTGGCGAAGATGAACTTCACATGCTCCGGCGGCTCTTCCAGCGTCTTCAGCAGGCCGTTGAAGGCCTGCGTCGACAGCATGTGCACTTCGTCGATGATATAGACCTTGTAGCGCGCCGAAACCGGGCGGTAGCGCACCTGCTCGATGATCTCTCTTATATCGTCGATGCCGGTATGGGAGGCGGCATCCATCTCGATCACGTCGACATGGCGGCCTTCCATGATCGCCTGGCAGTGCTCGCCGGGCACGCGCAGATCGATCGTCGGCTTGTCGATATCTGATGTCTTGTAGTTAAGTGCCCGCGCCAGGATGCGCGCCGTCGTCGTCTTGCCGACGCCGCGTACGCCGGTCAGCATATAGGCCTGGGCGATGCGGCCGGTCTCGAAGGCATTGGTGAGGGTGCGGACCATCGGCTCCTGGCCGACCATCAGGTCCGTGAAATCCTTGGGGCGGTATTTGCGAGCCAGCACCCGGTATCCGGTGCCCGTCGAGGCGGCATCTTTTGACTGTCGCTCGGTGTCGCTCATCGCCCTGCTTGTCGCCCGGGATCGTCGGGCATTTCGTGGAGAGAAGGTGGGAGGCTGGCACGATGACCCGTGCCGGGCTCGTTAGGGCTGCTTCCTTCCGGACCTGACCCGGTTGGCGAGTGGCTCGTCCACCACCAACCTCCCGAATGCACATATCGGCAATATCGTCATCAAAAGCAAGCCAACATCCAAAAAAACTGCTAGTCGTAGGAAAAGACAGGAGGAATGCCCTTTGAAAGGTTTCGCGCTCGATCCCCGGCTGGAAAACGACAGCACCAGCATCATGGTCACCGGTCTCTGCGATCTGAGATTGTCGAAGGATGCCCGCTGGCCCTGGCTCATTCTCGTGCCGCGCCGGGCTGAAATTACCGAAATCTTCGAGCTGACGCCGCTCGACCAGGTGCTGCTTGCCTTCGAGACGGAGCTCGTCGCCAATGCATTGAAGAAGATCACCGACGCGACAAAAATCAATATCGGGGCTCTTGGCAATATCGTCCGCCAGCTTCATGTTCATGTCATTGCCCGCTTCGAAGGCGATGCCAACTGGCCGGGTCCCGTCTGGGGCTTCGGGCGCGCGGAGCCATACGAAGACGGAAAGAGAGACGAATTCATAGCGAAGCTGCGGGAAGCCCTTTCATCATGAGTCATTCGCTTTTCGATTCGGACGTGCCGCATCCCGAACCCAGCAATCTCACGGCCTTTGCCGCCAACGATCTCAATCGCGATTCCGAGCATCGCGACGAACACTCCGTCGAAAAGGCGCTGGCGAGGGAAGGCACCCATATCTTCGCCTTCGCCAGAGACAAGCTGGTGTTGAAGCATGACGGCCAGGTGCTCGATCCGCTTTTTGCCCGCTACGAACTCAAGGAGTTGCAGCCGGATTGGGACGAGACCGTGCTTCTCGGCTACCGCAAATCAGGCGAACCGCGCCTTGCCGTTCCCGTCGCCATCGACGTCGATGATCTGACCAGCCACTACAAGCCCGCTGACGGTCGTACGCTGTTTCGTGAAATGCTGATCGACGAGGTGCTGCTCGGCGAATTCGCCCAGGCCGCAAGCCTCATTCGCTGGAATGGCGACAACCGCTTCTGCGGCCGCTGCGGCTCAGCGATGGAGATCCACATCGGCGGCTACAAACGTGTCTGCACCGCCTGCGAACACATGATCTTTCCCCGCACCGATCCGGTTGTCATTATGTTGACGATCGATGAACAGCGCGACCTCTGCCTCCTCGGCCGCAGCCCGCATTTCGCGCCCGGCATGTATTCCTGCCTTGCCGGCTTCGTCGAACCCGGCGAGACCATCGAGAATGCCGTGCGCCGCGAAACGCTGGAGGAATCCGGCATCCGCACCGGCCGCATCCGCTATCACGCCTCACAGCCCTGGCCGATGCCGCATTCGCTGATGATCGGCTGTTATGCCGAGGCCAAATCCACCGAAATTACCCGCGACGAGACCGAGTTGGAGGATTGCCGCTGGTTCACCCGCGAGGAAACCATCGAAATGCTGGAACGCCCGAGCGCGACAGGCAAGGCCTCGCCGCCGAAAGGGGCGATCGCCCACCGCCTGATGCGCGACTGGGTGGAGTGGAAGCGGTAACGCCATGCCGGTCGCGCGCTCGGAACGGCTGCTGACGCTGCTCCAGACGCTCCGGCGCTACCGGCGCCCGGTGACAGGCATCGTGCTTGCAGAGGAAACCGGCGTCAGCCTGCGCACGCTCTATCGCGATATTGCCAGCCTGCAGGCCCAGGGGGCGATGATCGAGGGCGAAGCCGGCATCGGCTACGTGTTGAAGCCGGGCTTCATGCTGCCGCCGATGATGTTTTCCGAAGAGGAACTGGAGGCACTGGTGCTCGGCTCGCGCTGGGTCGCCCGCGCCGCCGAACCGCGTCTTGCCGGCGCCGGCGCCGATGCGCTGGCCAAGATTGCCGCCGTGCTGCCGGCCGATATGCGCGAGATGATCGATTCAGCCGCCCTCTTCGTCGGCCCCAAACGCCGGGACGAGGACAGCGCAGATGTCTCGGCCATCCGCAGGGCGATCCGCCTCGAGCGTATCCTCGAACTGCACTACGGCGACGAGCAGGGCCGGATCTCGCGCCGCCGCGTCTGGCCTTTCGCGCTCGGTTATTTCGAACATGTGCGGGTCGTCATGGCCTGGTGCGAACTGCGCCAGGATTTCCGCCATTTCCGCACCGACCGCATCATCGACATGGCGCTGCACGAAGTGCGTTATCCGCGCCGCCGCACCGTGCTCCTCAAGGAATGGCGCGAAACGCAGGACGTGCCCGTCGAGAGCTAATGCTGCTGCCATAAATTGTCAGCAGGTGGGGTTATTATCAGTACCAATCCACTACAGCGCCGCGCGTCTTTGGACGCGTAAAGGACGCTGTAGCACTAAGTTTCGCGCATCGTGCCGATGCGCTGGGAAAGGAGTACTGATCATGGCAACGTCTCTAGTCTTCCATCAAGACAGCGACCGTTTTGCAGTTGACACCTTTGCCGATGTAATTTCGGCCGAAACTTTTGCCGATGTCGGGCAGTCCGGGCACCGCGGTCTTCTGCGCCGGGTCATGGGCGTCTTTCGGATTCGCAGTGCAAACCACACCAGCCTCGATATCGAGGCGGCACCAGATTGCCGGAAGCGCGACCTCGGCTTCATGGATGGGCGCGGCCCGCGCCGCGAAGACCGTTTCCCACTCTAATCCACTTCATCACCATCGACATTCCGCCAGACGAAACAGGGGCGTTGCTTTGGCAACGCCCGCTGCATCCTGCTGCCATGAATTGGCAGCAGATGATCACTCGTCCCGGCTTCATTGACAGCAAAAGGGAGAGCCGAAATGACCAGCCCCAATCTGATAATTCTCTACGTCAAGGACCCGGCAGAAAGCGCCAGCTTCTATCGGAACCTGCTAAATCGCGAGCCGGCCGTGGAGGCGCCGAATTTCGTCGCCTTCCCACTCGAGGGCGGCTTCACCCTCGGCCTCTGGCGGCGCAGCAAGGTCGAGCCGCAGCCTTCCGCCATCGGCAACCGCGGCGAAGTGGCCTTCATGGTCGCCGGTGAAAATGCCGTCGCACGGCACTATGACGATTGGCGCGGCCGCGGCCTGCCGATCGCCCAGGAGCTGACCGAACTGGACTTCGGCCCGACCTTCGTCGTGCTCGATCCGGACGGCCATCGCCTGCGGGTTTGTGAACCGGACAAATAATGCCGGAGGGCGAGGCCTGTTATAGCAGGCCTCGCATCGCATGCCCTTTGTAGACGCCGAGGATGCGGACTTTCTCCGAGAAGAACCGTAGTTCCTCCAATGCCCGGCGCACATTCGGATCGTTCGGATGGCCTTCGATATCGGCATAGAACTGCGTCGCCACGAATTTTCCGCCGAGCTGGTAGCTTTCCAGCTTCGTCATGTTGATGTTGTTGGTGGCAAAGCCGCCGAGCGCCTTGTAGAGCGCGGCCGGAATGTTGCGGACGTTGAAGACGAAGGTGGTAACGACTTTTTCCTCAGCCGAATTGCGTTGCGCCCATTCCTCGTCGCGGGAGAGGATGACGAAACGGGTGACGTTGTTTTCGGTATCCTCGACATTTTCGGCGATGATCTCGAGCCCGTAGAGATCGGCGGCAAGGCGTGGCGCCAAGGCGGCCATCGAGCGGTCGCCGGTTTCCTTCACGAGCTTGGCCGCGCCTGCCGTATCGCCGGCAATCACAGGCTTCCAACCATTGGCGCGAACGATCTTGCGGCACTGGCCGAGCGCGTGGATATGGCTGTGCACCGTGCGGATTTCGTCCTTGGTCACCCCCGGCAGAACCATCAGCTGGAAGCGGATCGGCATGAAATACTCGCCGATGATGTGGAGACGCGATTCCGGCAGCAGATGGTGGATATCGGCGACGCGCCCGGCGATCGTATTCTCGATCGGGATCATCGCGATATCGGCGTCGCCGTTGTCGACCGCCGTGAATGCATCCTCGAAAGTCTGGCAGGGCAGCGGCTCCATGGTCGGGAACATGTCCCGGCTGGCCATGTCGGAATTGGCGCCGAATTCGCCCTGAAAGGCGATCCTGTTGGTCTTGATGTTCATGATGGTTCCGTCAGTTCGACTTTGCGGAGAGGATGCGCCGCGCTATTTCGAGATCGGCGGGAGTATCGACACCGAGCGGAACCGTGTCAACGATCTCGGCGTCGATGCGCATGCCGGCCTCCAGTGCCCTCAGCTGCTCCAGCGATTCGCGCCTTTCGAGCGTCGATGGCCCGAGCGAGACGAACCGTTCGAGCGCGGCGCGCCGATAGGCGTAAAGGCCGATATGATGGTAGAGCGGACCCTTGCCGTAAGGCGCGGTGGCACGGGTGAAATAGAGCCCGCGCAGTCGGGTGTCGGAAACGTGCGAACCGACGACCTTGACGATGTGCGGCGCTGTTTTGTCTGCCTCATTGTCGATTTCGGTTGTCAGCGTGCCGATATCGACCGCCTCGTTCTCCAGAGGGCGCAAAGCCGCGCGCACGGTTTCCGGATCGATCGTTGGCAGATCGCCCTGGACGTTGACGATGAATTTCGCCTTCCCGTCCGGATCGACCTTGGTCAGCGCTTCGAAGATCCGATCGGAACCCGATTGATGATCGCTGCTGGTCATGACGACTTCAAAGCCGGCGGCAGAAACCGCATCGAACACCCGGTCGTCGTCGACGGCGACGACGACGCGGCCGATGGCTGCCTCTTTGGCGCGCAACGCCACCTGGACGATCATCGGCAGCCCGCAAATATCGGCGAGCGGCTTGCCCGGCAGCCGGGTGGAGGCCATCCGCGCCGGGATCAATACGAGCACGCCGTCTAAATTTGAATCACTCATGGGTCGGGCCTTCTATTCCGGGCTGAAAAGTGTCAAAAAGTCTCACGCTCAAGACCATTTAGACAGTTGCAACGATCAGCCAAAAGACATAGGTTCCGCGCGATTTCAAGATGGTCCGGTTTATGGTCTGCCGGCTGCAAGGGGAGCATTGCAGATGAATTCATACGTCAATACGGCCGTGGGGGCACTGCTCGGGACGATTTTCGTTCTGATGTCGGTCTCCATCGCGTCCGAGGGGATCTTCCATTCCGAAGCACCGGAAAAGGAAGGTTTCGCGATCGTTGCCGAAGAGGCGCCCGCCGCTGGTGGCGAAGCTGCGCCTGCCGCTGCTGCCGTTCCGATCGCGCAATTGCTCGCTTCTGCCGATGCCAAGGCCGGTGAAACGGTCTTCAAGAAGTGTCAGGCCTGTCATGACGGCACCAAAGGGGGACCGAACAAGGTCGGTCCCAACCTCTTTGGTGTCGTAGATCGCCCGATCGCCTCGCATGAGGGCTTCGCCTATTCCGCTGCCATGAAGGATTTCTCCAAGGGCAGCAGCGAGAAGTGGACCTTCGAATTTCTGAACAAGTTCCTGCTGGCGCCGAAGAAGGATGTTCCCGGCACCGCCATGGGCTTTGCCGGTCTGGCGAAGGATCAGGACCGCGCCAACGTCATCCTCTACCTGCACACGCTGTCTGATTCGCCGGTGCCGCTGCCGGATCCGAAGACGGCGACGCAGTAACGCGGACGGAATAATCGCACGTGATAGAGAGCCCGGCCCGCGAAGCCGGGCTTTTTGTTGTGCGGAGCCTGTTCAGGCACCCAGGAAATAGGCCCAGAGCGAGACCGTGATGGCGCCGAGCGCCGTCGTCACCGTGATCGTCGAGGCAGCAATGCTGTGGCCGACGCCGAATCGGTTGGCGATCAGCCAGGCGTTGACGCCCGTGGGTACCGAGGATGTCAGCACGATCGCCGCCGTCCATTCCGGACTGAGGCCGAGGAGATGGCTCGCCGCCCATACGCAGCCGGGCAGCAATAGCAGCTTCAGGCTCGAGGTGACGCTGGCGATGCCGAGATTGCCTGAGATGCCGTATTTCTCCAGCGCCATGCCGAGCGAGATCAGCGCTGCCGGGCCGGCAATGCCGGCAATCTGCTTGACGACGGTTGCCAGGGTTACCGGCATGGTGAGGCCGGAAAGGTGCATGGCCATACCGGCCGCAAGCCCGATCACCAGCGGATTGCGCACGAGATTGACGGCGATCTGGCGAAGCACGAGCACCATGCTGCGATCGCTTTTGCCGGCGATCTTGCGCTCGGCATGCTCCATCAGCACCGTGCCGGCGACCATCATGACAGGCAGATGCACGGCAAGCAGGATCGACAGCGCCACCAGCCCCTCGTCGCCGACGGTGCGCTCGACGAGCGGCAGGCCGATGAAGATATTATTGGCGAAAGCCGAGGAAACGCCGGCCAGCACGCCGATCCGCTCGTCGCGGCCGAAGAGGCGTGTCGCGGCGATATGGCCGGTCGCCCAGGTAATGGCAACGCCTGAGAAATAGACGATCCACAGTCGGAAGGGCGAGGCGCCGTGAAAATCCGCCTCGGCGATGGTGCGGAAGAGCAGCAGCGGCACGGCGATCTTGAAGACGAATTCGCTGAGCGCTTCGCCGACATTCGATGCCATCAAGCCGCTGCGGACGATCACCCAGCCGATGAGGATCAGGATGAAGATGGGAAGAACGTCGAGAATGATGGCTGACATGAGGAGGACTGCTCTGCGCGGGGGAGTATCCGACCTCTAACAGCAAACCGTCTGGATTGAAAAGGCAAACCAGCCTGATCCGGCAGCCGTGGTATCCGAGAAACAAAAAAAGCGGGCATCGCCCGCTTTTCCGCTCCGGCCTTGCCGGAGCAATCGCGAAGCTGCCAGTTCATCCGTGGTCAGCATCGCGCCGTCAAGATCGAGGGGATCATCCCTCGTACGCCCGGCTGCAACTGAAAGCTGCTCATGCCGGTCTTCTTGCGACTATTTCTAGATTTCGAAAATGACAGGGGCATGACGAAGAGACGGCAGTTTTGCGAAGAAATAGAGGTGCCATCCACCATTTATCCTTCCAAACCGCGGAAATTTCGCTAAGACCGAACCCCGGCTATCACTAATCCGGGACTCCCCTTTTCATGACAAGATTCGACGTTCTGACAGTCGGCAACGCAATCGTGGACATCATTGCCCGTTGCGACGACCAGTTCCTCATTGATAACAAGATCACCAAGGCGGCGATGAACCTCATCGATGCCGAGCGTGCCGAACTCTTGTATTCGCGCATGGGGCCGGCGCTCGAAGCCTCCGGCGGCAGCGCCGGCAACACGGCGGCCGGCGTTGCCAGCCTCGGCGGCAAGGCCGCCTATTTCGGCAACGTCGCCACCGATCAGCTGGGCGACATCTTCACCCACGACATCCGCGCCCAGGGTGTGCACTACCAGACAAAGCCCAAGGGCACCTTCCCGCCGACGGCGCGCTCGATGATTTTCGTCACCGAGGACGGCGAGCGTTCGATGAACACCTATCTCGGCGCCTGCGTCGAGCTCGGCCCTGAAGACGTCGAACCCGACGTCGTAGCCGACGCCAAGGTCACCTATTTCGAGGGTTATCTCTGGGATCCGCCGCGCGCCAAGGAAGCCATCCTCGATTGCGCCCGCATCGCCCATGAAAACGGCCGCGAAATGTCGATGACGCTGTCCGACAGCTTCTGCGTCGGCCGCTATCGCGGCGAGTTCCTCGATCTGATGCGCTCCGGCAAGGTCGATATCGTGTTCGCCAATCGCCAGGAAGCGCTGTCGCTCTACGAAACCGACGATTTCGAAGAGGCGCTGAACAGGATCGCCGCCGATTGCAAGATCGCCGCCGTGACCATGAGCGAGGATGGCGCCGTCATCCTGAAGGGCCGTGAGCGTTATTACGTCGATGCGATCAGGATCAGGGAAGTCGTCGACACGACGGGCGCCGGCGATCTCTTCGCCTCCGGCTTCCTCTACGGCTATACGCAGGGACGCTCTCTGGAGGATTGCGGCAAGCTGGGCTGCCTGGCTGCCGGCATCGTTATCCAGCAGATCGGCCCGCGTCCGATGACCTCGCTTTCCGAGGCCGCCAAACAGGCTGGGCTTATTTGAAGGCTTCGCCGGGATAGGCGCCCCAGATCTCCGACTGCGCCACCCAACCGGCGGCGCCGTCGGTTTCGGCGCGGCACCAGTCGCCGTTGCATTCGCCGATCGTCAGCATCACGCCGGGTTCCAGCTTGGCAACGACCGACGCGGAGGGCTGCGCCTCGCGGCGCAGATTGACGAAGACGCCCTTGGCCTTCGTCTTCATCCACGGAGCGGCGATCGCCGCGCGCTGGCCTGAGAGCAGCGACTGGTTGACCCAGCCTTCGGTGCCGTCGGCATCGCGGATGCGGCGCCAGTTGTCATATTCCTGGATGATCTCCACCGGCAGGCCGGATTTCAGATACATCCACGACACCGCATAATCCGTTCCCGGGCCGATGCGCAGGTTGACGCGCTTGGATTTCAGCGTGACAAAACGCGGCAATGGCAGTCCGCTTGGTCCCTTGGCAGCCTGCGCATGGGCAAATTCGACGGTTCCCAGGGATGCGGCCAGAGCGATGGCAAGGGCAAGGCAGGACTTCAGGACTTTGCTGCGCATGGAAGTTTCCGTTTGCTCGAATTCGCGGGCAGGCCCGGCCTGTTCGCGGTCCGGGCTCTGACATTCCCCACCTGCAGCGCGAGTTTTGTTTGTCTTCGCGTGCGGGTCTGGTAGAAAATGCCCGGATGGGAAAATTATCACCCCTCTTGGTTAAAGACCTCTGAACAAGGCACCACAGCCAGCCATGACAGCGAAGAAAAAACCGAAGGTCTATATCACCCGCAAGCTGCCCGATGCCGTCGAAACTCGCATGCGCGAGCTGTTCGACGCCGAGCTCAACATCGACGACGCGCCGCGTTCCGTTCCCGAGCTTGTCGCCGCGGTCAGGACCGCCGACGTGCTGGTCCCGACCGTCACCGATCGAATCGACGCGGCGCTGATCGATCAGGCCGGGCCGCAGATGAAGCTGATCGCCAGCTTCTCCAACGGCACCGACCATATCGATGTCGAGGCGGCGGCGCGCAGGGGCATCACCGTCACCAATACGCCGAACGTCCTGACCGAGGATACGGCCGATATGACGATGGCGCTCATTCTCGCGGTTCCGAGACGGCTCGGCGAGGGTGCCCGCGTGCTGACCGACAATCCCGGCGAATGGGCCGGCTGGTCTCCGACCTGGATGCTCGGCCGGCGCATTCACGGCAAGCGCATCGGCATCGTCGGCATGGGCCGCATCGGCACGGCGGTCGCCCGCCGCGCCAAGGCTTTCGGCCTGTCGATCCACTACCACAACCGCAAGCGCGTCAATCCCGCTGTCGAAGACGAACTGGAAGCGACCTATTGGGAAAGCCTCGACCAGATGCTCGCCCGCGTCGACATCGTTTCAGTCAATTGCCCGTCGACGCCGGCGACCTTCCACCTGATCTCGGCACGCCGGCTGGCGCTGCTGCAGCCGACCGCCTATCTCGTCAACACCGCGCGCGGCGACGTGGTCGATGAAGCTGCGCTGATCAAGGCTCTGAGGGAGGGCCGGATCGCCGGCGCCGGCCTCGACGTCTTCGAAAACGAGCCTGCCGTCAACCCGAAGCTCGTCAAGCTCGCCAATGATGGTAAGGTCGTTCTGCTGCCGCATATGAGTTCGGCGACGATCGAAGGCCGCATCGACATGGGTGACAAGGTCATCATCAATATCCGCGCCTTCATCGACGGCCACAGGCCGCCGAACCGGGTGCTGCCGGGGCGCTGAAGCCGGGCTGGTTCAGACGACCGGGATCTGAGGCGGAAGGGCCTTGCGCATCTCGACGAAGGTCGTCCTGGAAAAGCCGGGATGCGCCTTTTCGGCGGTTCTCGAAAAACCCCAGGCGGCGAAGACGGCGTGATTGTCGGTGAGCTCGATGCGTGTTTCCAGCCGCAAAACCGGAAGTCCGAGCCTTGCTGCCGTCTGTTCGGCAATCGCCAGCAGCCGTTTGCCGAGGCCCTTGCCCTGCACCTCCGGCAGAACGGCAAGCTTGCCGACATAGAGACAATCGGCCTCCGGCCGCAGGAAGAGGCAGCCGATCAACCTTTCGCCGTCGAGGGCGACATGGCCGATCTCCGCCCTGGCCTTTTCTGCCAGCGACTCCGCCGTCAGCTTGAGCGCCGAGGAGGGCGGATCGATCCTGCCGTTCATCGAAGCGAAGGAGGCGAGGATCAGTGCGAGCAGTTCGTCCCAGCGCGTGAAACTATGATCGAGAGGAATAATCGTCATCCGGCCTGTCTTTGTGTTGTGCGGCTTCGTCTGTAGCGGACCGTGTCGAAGCGGGCCTTCAGTGCGTCGTAGAGCAGCAGCCGTCCGACCAGCGGTTCGCCGGTGCCGGTGACGAGTTTGATCGCCTCCATCGCCATCATTGTGCCGATGACGCCGGTGAGCGCGCCGATGACGCCGGCCTCGGCGCAGGCGGGAATGAGCCCCGCCGGCGGCGCTTCCGGAAACAGATCGCGATATCTGGGGTTGGGCGTCCCGTCCGCGGCACTTTCATAGGGTTTGAGAACCGTCAGCGAGCCGTCGAACCGCCCGACAGCGCCGGTGACGAGCGGAATGCGCGCTTCCTCCGCCGCATCGGCGGCGGTATAACGCGTGTCGAAATTGTCGGAACCGTCGATCAAGAGATCGAAGCCGGACAGTTGCCGGCGGGCGCTCTCCTGGGAAAAGCGTTCCTCGAAGCGGATCAGCCGGACATGCGGATTGAGCCTGGCGATGGCGGACGCGGCACTTTCCGTCTTCAACTCGCCGATCGTGCCGGAATCATGGATCACCTGACGCTGCAGGTTCGACAGCGACACCCGGTCGTCGTCGACGATACCGAGCGTGCCGATACCGGCTGCGGCGAGATACTGCAGGATCGGCGCACCGAGGCCGCCGGCGCCGATCACCAGCACCCGGGCGGCCTTCAACCTCTGCTGGCCGGCGCCGCCGATCTCGGGAAGCAGGATGTGGCGGTGATAACGGGCGATTTCGTCGGGGCTGAGCGGTTCCATGGCGCCGATCTTATCATGGCGCCCGACATCGGGAAAAGCCGCCTCCGTCATTCGAACACCCTTCCGTCGGCCACCGTGAAGAACTGCGCCCTGTCGCCGAGCGCCGAAAACATCACGCGATCCGTGCCGGTCATGAAGGCCTGGCCGCCGAGCCCGTCGATCAGGTCGAACAGCGCGGCGCGTCTGTTCTCGTCGAGATGCGCCGCGATCTCGTCGAGCAGCAGGATCGGTGCATGGCCGGTGAGATTGCCGACCAGGCGTGCATGCGCAAGCACCAGGCCCACAAGCAGCGCTTTCTGCTCGCCGGTGGAGCAGCGCTCCGCCTCCATCGCCTTTTCCCGGTGATGGACGATCAGATCGGCCCGGTGCGGCCCTTCGAGCGTACGCCCGGCACCCGCGTCGCGGTAGCGGCTCTCGGCCAGCATCGCCGCATAATCGTCCTCGAGGTCGACCGAGGGGCGCGAAAACTGACCGTCCATGAAGCCCGAGAGCTGCAGCGACGCTGAAGGAAAAGGCGAGTTCTCGCGAGTTTCCTCGATCAGCCGGGTCAGCAGGCCGAGCATTTCCTGCCGGGCGAGCGCCATGGCGATGCCGAGGCTGGCCATCTGTTGCTCGATGCCGGCAAGCCAGGAGGGGTCGAAGCGACCTTCATCCAGCAATTTGTTACGGCTGCGCATGGCACGCTCGAAATCGCTGGCGCGGCGCCCATGGGCGGGATCGAGCGACAGCACTAGCCGGTCAAGAAAGCGACGCCGGTCGGAGGAGGCGCCGGTAAACAGGCCGTCCATCGCCGGTGTCAGCCAGAGGAGGCGCAGATGGTCGGTGAGTTCGTCGGCTGTTTTGGCCGGGGTACCGTTGATCCGCAGCCTGCGGGCGGTGGCCTCCTCGCTTGTTTCGATACCGGTGCCGATTTCGACTTCGCCTTCCATGCCGTCGAGCGCGGCGAAGATCGAAAAACCGCCGGCTGCACCGACGCGGGTGATGTCGCCATAGGCGGCGCGGCGCAGCCCTCGGCCCGGCGAAAGCAGTGACACCGCCTCCATGAGATTGGTCTTGCCGGCGCCGTTGTCGCCCGTCAGCACGGCGTGCCGGCCGTCTAGGGCAAGGGCCGCCGCCGCATAGTTGCGGAAGTCTGTCAGCCTCAAACGGGAAAGAGAAACCTTGTGCGGCATCGAATGTCCGGATTCGTGAAGCGTGACAGCTAAGCCTAAGCGGCGTTGATGGCAAGGCTCGCAGCTTCGCGGGCGTGGATGGCTGCTGCTGCCGGTCGCGCATCAGGCACGATGCCGCAAGGAACAGAATGTTTAGTAAAAATACAACCTGAAGACGGATGTCGCGACGTCATCGGCGCGCGATGGAGACCAGCATGTTCAGTGACTGCGAGGCCATACAATCGGCTTATTGCGACAATATTTCACGCCGCTGACGTAACGTAAGGCCCAAAAAAAGTCGGTTGAATTTTGCAACTGCAGGGTTGAGTTATCTGATGAAATCGATATGGTTAACGGACTGTTTATGTATCAGAGAGTGATGAAGTGCCAGATCCGGTTGATATTATCGTTGGTCGCAACGTAAGACAGTTTCGCGCCCTTCGCCGTGTTTCCCAGCTCGAGCTTGGCGAAGCACTCGGACTGACATTCCAGCAGATTCAGAAATACGAAAAAGGCGCGAACCGCGTTTCCGCCAGCAAGCTGCATCAGATAGCAGTTTTTCTCGATGTCGATATCGCTGCTCTTTTCGAGGGAGCCGGCATTTCGCAATTCAGCGGCCGTATCGAACTCAGCCCCGACGCCTATGCGCTTGCATTGAGCTACGACAGACTGAATTCACCGGCAGGCAAGGAAGCGGTCAAAACCATCGTTACGATCATGAGTGGCGAAACGACCGAAAGCGCCGCCTGATCTCGCCGGGATAGCGTACTTGCTCGTGGTCTCAACGCTGACATTTTAGTGGATCTCGCATTCGTGCAGTGCCATCAGCAGATCATCCTGCGTCTGGTGGCCGGCGTGATAGAGGTCGATCGCGATACTGGCGATGGAAAGCCCCTGCTGACTGCGAAGCTTGATGTTGCGTTCGGCGCACCATGTATAGATGGCGCCGGCGAGAACGTCGACGTCTTCGGACTGAGAGGAAAAGGCTGGCGCCATGGCAGATACCCTTGGTTTGGTTGTCCCGCGCGTCTGAGGACGCTCTATCATTTTGAATCCGCATAGTCCTTGCCGGATATCGGTTCCGATTTCGGGTTATGCGCTGACGGCAGAGACTGAATTCATTTCGAAAACTTGCAAGCGGCATCATCTGGCGGCGTTAACGCAAGTCTTGTTCCGCCTGGGCGACGTGCCAAATCCGGACATGTCGCCCAGCATGAACGGCCGATGTTGCAGATCGGGACAATTCCAGAAGCGTCGGGCGCGCGGAAACAAAAAAGCCGGAGACGTTTCCGCCCCCGGCTTTCGAGATGGACCTGTCGAACGCGGCTCAGCCTTCGAAGAATTCCTTCATCCGGGCAAAGAAGCCCGTCGATTCGGGATTGTTCTCCTTGGAGGACAGCTGTTCGAATTCCTGCAGCAACTCGCGCTGGCGCTTGGTGAGCTTTTGCGGCGTCTCGATCTGGATCTGGATGTAGAGGTCGCCCGTCTGCGCCGAACGCAGCACCGGCATGCCCTTGCTCTTGAGGCGGAACTGTTTGCCGGCCTGCGTGCCCTCGGGCACGCTGACGCGCGATTTGGTGCCGTCGAGCGTCGCCACGTCGAAAGTGCCGCCCAGGGCGGCCGTCGTCATTGAGATCGGCACGGCGCAATAGAGATCGGCCCCGTCGCGCTGATAGAATTCATGCGGCTTCACCGACAGGAAGATATAGAGGTCGCCTGCCGGCCCGCCACGGGCGCCGGCTTCGCCTTCGCCCTGCAGGCGGATGCGTGTGCCGTCCTCGATGCCAGCGGGGATATTGACCGAGAGCGAACGCTCTTCCGTTACCCGGCCCTGGCCGTGGCACTTCGGGCAGGGATCGGGAATGATCTGGCCGCGGCCGTGGCAGGTCGGGCAGGTCCGCTCGATCGAGAAGAAGCCCTGTGCCGCGCGCACGCGCCCCGATCCCTGGCAGGTGCCGCAATTCTTCGGCTGGGTGCCGGGCTTGGCGCCCGAACCCGAACAGACATCGCAAGTGATCGAAGTGGGAACGCGGATCTGCGCCGTCTTGCCGGAGAACGCCTCTTCCAGCGTAATTTCCATATTGTAGCGAAGATCGGCGCCGCGTTCGCGGCCGCCCGACGAGCGCTGGCGCGCCCGCCCGCCACCCATCATCTCACCGAAGATATCCTCGAAGATGTCGGAGAAGCCGCCGCCGGCAAAGCCGCCGCCGCCACCGCCGCCCATGCCGCCATGCTCGAAGGCCGCATGGCCGTAGCGATCATAGGCCGCCCGTTTCTGCGGGTCCTTGAGCATCTCGTAGGCTTCGTTGATTTCCTTGAACTTGCGTTCGGCGTCCTTGTCATCCGGGTTCTTGTCCGGATGGTATTTCATTGCCAGTTTGCGGAAGGCGCTTTTCAGCTCTTTCTCGTCCGCCGTCTTGGCTACACCCAGAGTTTCGTAAAAGTCCGCTTTTGCCATTAAGGATTAAACCCCGGAAATGGATTTCCGGCTGCCATGGTGAGCAGCCGGATCAGATGTTGAAGCATAACCACGCCGTCGCGGATTACGCGGACTTTTTGCGGTCGTCGTCCTTGATTTCCTCGTAGTCGGCATCGACGACATTGTCGCCGCCTTCCGCGGAGGCATCGCCGGCCGCAGCGCCGCCTTCGGCTTGCTGCGCTTCATAGATCGCCTGGCCGAGCTTCATCGACACTTCCATCAGGGTCTGGGTCTTGGCCTTGATGTCTTCGGCATCGGCTTCAGTTGCCTCGGTCGCCGACTTCAGCGCGGCAATCGCATCGGAAATCGCGGTACGGTCGGCTTCGGAAACCTTGTCGCCATAATCCTTGAGCGACTTTTCCGTGGAGTGGATCAGGCTTTCGGCCTGGTTCTTGGCCTCCACGCCTTCGCGGCGCTTCTTGTCCTCGGTGGCATGGGCTTCGGCATCCTTGACCATCTTTTCGATGTCGGCGTCGGAAAGACCGCCGGAAGCCTGGATGCGGATCTGCTGCTCCTTGCCGGTGCCCTTGTCCTTGGCCGAAACCTGCACGATGCCGTTGGCGTCGATGTCGAAGGTGACTTCGATCTGCGGCATGCCGCGCGGCGACGGCGGCAGGCCGACGAGATCGAACTGGCCGAGCAGCTTGTTGTCGGCAGCCATTTCACGCTCGCCCTGCGAAACGCGGATGGTGACGGCCTGCTGGTTGTCTTCGGCAGTCGAGAAGGTCTGGCTCTTCTTCGTCGGGATCGTCGTGTTGCGTTCGATCAGGCGGGTGAAGACGCCACCGAGCGTCTCGATGCCGAGCGACAGCGGCGTCACGTCGAGCAGCAGCACGTCCTTGACGTCGCCCTGCAGAACGCCGGCCTGGATAGCGGCGCCGAGTGCAACGACTTCATCCGGGTTGACGCCCTTGTGCGGCTCCTTGCCGAACAACTGCTTGACGACTTCCTGGACCTTCGGCATGCGGCTCATGCCGCCGACGAGAACGACTTCGTCGATTTCGGCCGCGGTAACGCCGGCATCCTTGAGAGCGGCCTTGCAGGGTGCGATCGTACGCTGGACGAGATCGTCGACCAAGCTCTCGAGCTTGGCGCGGGTCAGCTTCAGCGTCAGATGCTTCGGGCCGGAGGCATCGGCGGTGATGAACGGCAGGTTGATTTCGGTCTGCTGCGAGGAGGAAAGTTCGATCTTCGCCTTCTCCGCAGCTTCCTTGAGGCGCTGCAGGGCAAGCTTGTCGTTCTTCAGGTCGATGCCGTTGTCGCGCTTGAATTCGCCGACGAGATATTCGACGAGACGCATGTCGAAGTCTTCACCGCCGAGGAAAGTATCGCCGTTGGTGGACTTCACTTCGAAGACGCCGTCGCCGATCTCGAGGATCGAGATATCGAAGGTACCGCCGCCAAGGTCGTAGACGGCAATCGTCTTGCCTTCTTTTTTGTCGAGGCCGTAGGCCAGTGCGGCCGCGGTCGGCTCGTTGATGATGCGCAGAACTTCAAGGCCGGCGATGCGGCCGGCATCCTTGGTTGCCTGGCGCTGCGCGTCGTTGAAGTAGGCGGGAACGGTAATGACGGCCTTCTCGACCTTTTCGCCGAGATAGGATTCGGCGGTTTCCTTCATCTTCTGAAGGATCATCGCGGAAATCTGAGCGGGCGAATAGCCCTTGCCATTGGCTTCGACCCAGGCGTCGCCATTGTCGCCCTTGACGATGGTGAAGGGAACGAGGTGCTTGTCCTTCTCGACGGTCGGATCTTCATAGCGGCGGCCGATCAGGCGCTTGACTGCAAAGAGCGTATTCGTCGGGTTAGTGACCGCCTGGCGCTTGGCCGGCTGGCCGACGAGGCGTTCGCCATCATCGGAAAAAGCCACCATGGAAGGGGTGGTGCGTGCACCTTCCGCATTCTCGATAACCTTCGCGTCCTTGCCGTCCATGACTGCGACGCAGGAATTCGTCGTTCCAAGGTCGATACCAATTACTTTTGCCATGTCATTCTCTCCTTGAAGCAAGCTGTCTGAACCCCGGGAAGGCATTCCGTGACAGCCCCTTACGGGATGGGTCTACTTAAGATTACGCAATCGTGATTGCGGTGATGCGGCGTATATAAGGAGCGGTTTTCTGGACTGCAAGGCGAGAAATGGCCCGGAATCCAGCAAAACGAATGTGTTGCATTCAATTTTTGCAGTCATCACGAAAGCTGCCGCCCGCCGTCCGCAAAGCGTCCGATTTCTAAGCCCTCCGGCTTGTGCCGGCCATGCAGCAAAAGATCTCACTGGCCCATGATCAGATCGAGCAGGGTGGTGCGCCGCGGCTGGACTGAGGACGTCGACTGTGGCGCCCCGACATCGCCGGGCGGCACCATGCCGTCGTAGCCGGAGCCACCGCCTTCGGCAACGTCGGCGGGAGGAACCGGCCCGTTGCCGGAGCTCACATTCTGTTGCCGAACGGGCGCCTGCGGATAGCGGTTGGCACTGTCGTCGCCGCCGAAGACGCCGGAAATGATGCCGCCGATCGTCGAAGGCGGCGCCTCGGCCGTCATCGGTTGCCCGCTGCTCGCTTGTCCATTACCAGAAGCTGTCTGCGCCATCGGCTGACCATTGTTCGGATCGCCGATCAACTGGCCGTTGCCGAACAGCGGCGCCGGCGAAAGACCCTTGTGGGCGGCGATCATGAATTCTTTCCAGGCTTTGGCCGGAAGGCCGCCGCCGGTGACCTTCTTCATCGGCTTGCCGTCGTCATTGCCGAACCAGACGCCGGTGGTGAGGTTGCTGGTGAAACCGACGAACAGCGCGTCGCGGGAATTCTGCGTCGTGCCGGTCTTTCCGGCCGCCTGCCAGCCGGGGAGCTTGGCGCTCTTGCCGGTGCCGTTGTCGATGACGCCCATCATCATAGTGTCCATCTCGGCGGCGATCTGCTCGGACAGCACGCGTGGCGGGCTGTCATAGGTATTTTCGTAGAGAACCTTGCCTTCGGCGGTCGTCACCCGCCGAATGACGTGCGGCGTCGCCTTATAGCCGCCATTCATGAAGGCGGCATAGGAGGCGGTGAGTTCCATCAGCGACACTTCCGAAGTGCCGAGCGCAATCGAGGCGTTCGGCTGCAGCTCGCTTTCGATGCCGAGCCGGTGGGCAAGTTTGATCACCTGATCCGGCCCGTCATACATCACCAACTGGGCGGCCACCGTGTTCAGCGATTTGGCAAGCGCGGTCGCCAGCGTCACTTCGCCATTGTATTTCTTCTCGTAATTTTCGGGCGTCCAGTCGCCGATCCGGATCGGCGCGTCATTGAACACCGAAAAAGGCGTCAGCCCCCTTTCGAGGGCTGCCGCATAGACAAAGGGCTTGAAAGAGGAGCCTGGCTGGCGTTTGGCCTTGACGGCGCGGTTGAACTGGCTCGTCGCATAATCCCTGCCGCCGACGAGCGCCCGGATCGCACCGGTACCGTCGATCGAGACGAGGGCGGCCTGCGAGGCATCGAGCTTTCCGCCCTCCTTGTCGAGCACGTCGACCAGCGATTGCTCGGCCTTCTTTTCCAGCGATTTGTCGATGGTCGTATCGACGATGACGTCTTCCTTGACATCACCGATCAGGCCCGGCAGCTCGTCCATCACCATGTCGGCGACATAGTGCCCGGCGCCGGACCAATAGCTCTTGGCCGAAGCCGGGGTGTGCGACATCGCGGTCTTGACCTCGGAATCGGTGATGAAGCCCTGCTCGCGCATAGCCGCAAGCACGAGCTGGGCGCGCGCATTGGCGGCGTCGGCGTCGCGGGCCGGCGAAAGCCGCGACGGCGCCTTGAGCAGGCCGGCCAGCACCGCGGCTTCGCCAAGGTTCACGTCACGCGCCGATTTGTTGAAATAGCGACGTGACGCCGCCTCGACGCCATAGGCGTTCGACCCGAAGAACACCCGGTTGAGGTACATCGCAAGGATCTGGTCCTTGGTGTATTTCTGCTCCAGCCACAGCGAGAGCAGCACCTCCTGCACCTTGCGTTCCAGCGTTCGTTCGGGAGAGAGAAAGAGGTTCTTGGCAAGCTGCTGCGTCAATGTCGAGCCACCTTGCACCATGTGGCCAGCCGTGAAGTTGGTCACCACAGCCCGGCCGAGGCCGAGCGGATCGACGCCGAAATGCGAATAGAAACGCCGATCCTCGATGGCGATGACGGCTTCCGGAATATAGGGCGACATATTTTCGAGCGACAACGCCTCGCCGCCGGTGGCGCCGCGATTGGCAATGACGCTGCCGTCGACGGCGGTGATCTTGACGTTCGGCGGCCGTTCCGGGATTGCCCATGTGCTGGCGCTCGGCATGCGTGAGCCATAATAGACCACGAGCCCGGCAATGCCGATGCCGGCCCAGATGAACAGTACGACGCACCAGTAGATCACGCGGCGGAGAAAACCGAAAAGGCCGCCGCCTTCGCGCTCTCGCGGCTCGCGCCGCCGCCGGGGGGCGGGGCGCGGCGGCGGTTTTGAGCCGCCGCGCAGCGTGGATCGGCTTCCGGCAATGCGGTCATCGGCATCGAGGGAAAACGCGCCATCGTCGCGCGCCGGGCGGCCGCTGAAGGACGGTTCGATTCTGTCGCCTGATCTGCCTCTGCCTGCCATCGCCGACCGGTCACACCCCATGTTCGATCGCGAAGCCCGGCTTCGCCCAACTGCGCTTCTACAGTGTCGCGCTTCTTTAAGACGCGCAAAGGACGCTGTAGCTCATTGGACTGCTGCACAATTTCATCCTTAAACCGATTCCGGTCTAGGGAATTGTGCAGCAGGCGCGCCGTGATCACCCGACTGAACTGTAAATGCGGCGATTTAACGGGGTGTTAACAATGGAAAGCATAGCGGCGCGCCGGGTGCGCTCAGAACTGGCGGGCCTCGTAATCGTCGAGCGTTTCCGGGTCCTGCTTATATTCCCACTCGCCCAGATGAAAGCGGCGCCAGATCTGGCCGGAAGGATTGAGGCGCGCCCCATCGGTAAGCCGCACGGGAAGGAATGAATTGTGTTTATGCCAGACGGTAACATCGATAGTGACTGACCGAGCGCCGAAAAGCCTTGGGAAAGCCAGGTAGTCTTGCGTCATTTGGGGTCCAGCCTCGAACGGATAAAATCGATCCGCAACGTCACGAAAGTGCAATAAAGAATCCCGCAGCACAAGGGCATCACGATGCTTTCACATCAAATTGTCGAGGATCGCATTTTAGGGCGGAAACCGGCGCCGCGCATCTTCTGTCCGACCGACGGAACCAATAAGCTTCACGATTGTTTATAATGAAGCGGGACAACCCCTCACGTCTCGCGCAAGATCGGCCGTCTCCCCTCAACACGCGCCGATCGACATCAGGCCCGGTGCATCCCTCATGGGAGCGCCGGGCTTTTTCTTGGCTGTCCGCCGGTGGCAGTCAGGCCCCGGAAGGGGAAGGCGCCGCCACCTTATAGCTCATTGGTTGCAGGAGGGATCGCCGGGCCGGCAATCGAAATCCCTTCGATCAGGCCTGCGATCCCCATCTCTCCGGTCGTCTCGTCGATTGTCGTTGCGCCCGTCCTGGTCGCGATCCCGATTGCGCCAGTCGCGATCCCGATTGCGCGAATCTCTGTCGCCGTCCCGGTTGCGATCCCTGTCGCGCCAGTTCCGATCGAGGTCCCGGCCGTCTTGATCGCGATCCCGCCAATCCCGATCGCGATTGTCACGGTCCCGATTGTCGCGGTCGCGATAATAGTAGTCCGGGCCGCGGCTCCAGCGATCGCGCTCGCGATAGAAATCGCGGTTGCGGTAGTAACGATCCCAGTAATTGTCGACGCTGAAGCGAATGACCGGAATGCCGAGCGGACGGTAATATTGCGGACCGACATAGATGCGGCGCTGCTGATAGAGGACCTGCACATATTGGCCGGAGACCCAGCCGCGGCCACCGTAGAACTCTACGTCGCACCAATTGAGGTCGGAAAGGCACCCGCGGATCTCGACGGAAGAGCCTGCAGGTATGACCGCGACGGCGGGATATCGGGTGCTTGGGCCGGCGCGCATGTTGACGTTCGCCGTCGAATAGCCTTCGGCAGCCTGCGCGATCACAGGCGCCAGCATGAAGAGGCCGGCGGCGGCGATTTTAGCAAACAGATTTTTCACGCTTTCTCACTCCTCGTAGGCGCATTTCGAGGCAGCGCCAGGCTGCACTTGCCCGGCATCTGCGGTCTGAAAGGAAAGGTGAAACGACCGCCCGCCCTCGCGAGAGCGTTATCATTCACCTTGTCTTTCAATGGCTTATACGCAGCCCGCCATGAACGTAGCTTGAACGGGGAAATTTCTGCCGAAGTGGTGCTACGCTTTGGATATCAGGTAAGCCCGTGCGCTCCGAGTGCCGTTAACGATTCGTTAACCTTTCGGAGGCAGTCTGACTGCAATATCCGCTTCTCCTTGACCACGGATGAACTGGCACTGAGCGAGCGGATGACGAAAGGCCGGTTTCAACCGGCCTTTTTGTTGCACTTCAGCCGGCAAGCGCCTGCAGAATCCGCACCCAGGAGCGGATACCCTTGTGATAGGAGACAAGCTCGTATTTCTCGTTCGGCGAATGGATGCGGTCGTCGGCGAGGCCGAAGCCGACGAGCAGCGATTCCATGCCGAGCATCTTCTGGAAATCGCCGACGATCGGGATCGAGCCACCCATGCCGATGACGATCGCGGGTTTCGGCCACTCGTCGGAAAGCGCGGTCTTCGCCTTGGTCAGAACCGGCGAATCATAGGAGAGGTGGATCGCCGGCGAGCCGCCATGCGGATGGAACTCGACCGAGCAATCGGCAGGAATTCTCGCGCTGATATAGCTGCGGAAAGCCTCGCGAATGGCGGCCGGATCCTGGGTGCCGACAAGCCGGAACGAAACCTTCGCCGAAGCCTTGGCGGCGATCACCGTCTTGAAGCCTTCGCCGGTATATCCGCCCCAGATGCCGTTGACCTCGGCGGTCGGCCGCGCCCAGGTGAGTTCCAGCACCGAGCGGCCCTTTTCGCCGGAGGGAATGGACAGGCCGACGTCGCCGAGGAAACTCTCGGCGGTCTTCCCCAACGTCTCCCATGACGCCTTGATATTGTCGGGAGTTTCCTCAACGCCGTTGTAGAAGCCGTCGAGCGTGACGCGGCCGGTCTCGTCATGCAGGCCGGCGAGAGCCTCGACGAGGATGTGGATCGGATTGGCCGCAGCTCCTCCGAAGAGGCCGGAATGCAGGTCGCGGTCGGCGGCGGTCACGGTGACTTCTTCACCGACGAGGCCGCGCAGCGCTGCGGCGATCGCTGGCGTGTCGCGGTCCCACATGCCGGTATCGCAGACCAGCGCATAATCGGCCTTGAGCTCGGCGGCATTGGCTTCGAGGAAGGGCTTCAGCGACGGCGAGCCGGATTCCTCCTCGCCCTCGAAAAGGATGGTGATCCGGCAGGGAAGCGCGCCATTGATTTCCTTATAGGCGCGGCAGGCTTCGACGAAGGTCATCAACTGGCCCTTATCGTCGGAGGTGCCGCGGCCGGTCAGGATCTTGCGGCCGTCGCCGACATCCTTGATCGACGGCTCGAAGGGGTCGTTTTCCCAAAGCTCGATCGGGTCGACCGGCTGGACGTCGTAATGGCCATAGAACAGAACGTGCGGCGCTTCAACGGACGCGCCGGCATGGTGGGCGACGACCATCGGATGGCCTGGCGTGTCGCGAACGGAGGCTTCGAAGCCGAGCGTCTGGAGATAGGCGACGAGCCATTCGGCGGCCTTGCGGCATTCGGCTTTGTAGGCGGGATCGGTGGAAATCGACTGGATGCGCAGCAGTTCGAACAGTTTTTCGAGGCTCGATGAAAGATTCTCGTCCGCACGCGAAAGAACCGGTTGTATGTCGGCCATTTTCGACTCCTTTTCGAAATTTTGCGGGACGATAGACCAAACCGGGAAAGCAGGCGAGGCGGAAAAAGTAAAAATCGCCGGCGCGCAAGCATGCTGAAACAACGCAATTCGGTTTTTGTGTAAGGGCGTGTCGCGATAATAAAGAAAGACCTAATTCAATTTACCGTTAATTAGCATAACCTAAATAGCATCGGCCGAAAATAAGCTGTTCGGGGGGCGCGCAGATGTTTTCGGTCATTGCATGTATTCGCGACAATCACGATTGGCGCCTGGTTATCGTGGCGGCCGCAGTCTGCCTGGTTGGCGCCATTGCGGCGATGCTGCTGCTTTCCCGTGCCCAGGAGTGCGACGCCGGGCAGCGCAAGGTCTGGATCGGCGCGTCGGGCTTTGCTTTCGGCACCGGCGTATGGGCAACGCATTTCATCGCGATGCTTGCTTATGACGGTGGCACGCCGATCACTTACGCGCTCGACCTGACGCTGCTTTCCTTTCTCCTGTCGGTCGCAGGCTCGTGGCTGGCGATGCTCGCCGGTTCGCAACGTGACGGAAGGTTTTCCAATATCCGCGGCGGCGTCCTGATGGCGATCGGCATCGCTTCCATGCACCTGACCGGCATGCAGGCAATCGAGACACAGGCGGTCATCCTCTACGATCCCGCAATGACACTGACGGCAGTCGTTGCCGGAATGCTTCTGTCAAGCGCCGCCTTCCATATTTTTTTCAATCTGAAGGGCATGAGGCGTCTCCTCAGCTCATCGCTGGTCTTCGTTCTCGCCATCTGCACCCTTCACTTCATTTCGATGGGCAGCATTACGCTCGTGCCGGACCCCGGCAAGGCGGTTCCCACATTGGTGCTCGACACCCGGGTTCTCGCCGCGATCGTCGTGGTCGCGGCAACGGCTCTTATCCTGGTCGCACTTGCCGTGGTCTTCGTCCAAAGCCACTTGACGGATTTGCGCGGGCTTGCCAATGCCTCGCAGGAGGGATTGCTGATCCTGCGCGAAGGCCGGATCATCGATGTCAACGAGCGGTTCCAGGCCTTGTCCGGCTGGAAGCTCGCCGATCTCTCGGGCAAGGCGCCCACCGATGTGCTGACGGTCGTTCAGGCGCCCCGGGAGAACAGGCCCGGAGAGACGCTGCTGAATACCCGCACCGGCAGTGAGATTGCCGTAGAAGCAAACTCCAGCAAGATTGTTTATCGTGGCCGCAATTGCGAGGTGCTGGCGGTGCGCGATCTCACCGAGCGCAAGCAGGCCGAGGAGATGATCGAGCATCTCGCCCACCATGACGTGCTCACCGATCTGCCGAACAGGTCGCTGTTCGACACCCGCATCCGGCAGGCGCTGCAAGTGGCGGAACGCAAGAACACCGAGATCGCGCTGTTCTGTCTCGATCTCGATCGATTCAAGGCCGTCAATGACATCTTCGGCCACGCCGAAGGCGACCGGATCCTCCGCAAGGTTGCCGCTATCCTGCGCCGCGTGGCCGGTGAAAACGATACGATCGCCCGGCTCGGCGGCGACGAATTCGCCATCATCCAATCCGCTGGGCAGCAGCCGGCGTCGGCGCAAAAACTGGCGGCTGATATCATCGACGAATTCGCCGCCGAGATGGACACCGCCCGTGACCCCACCGCCGTCGGAGTCAGCCTCGGCATCGCGCTCTATCCAAGAGATGGGCGCACGGCCGAAGAACTCTGCAACAACGCCGATACCGCGCTCTACCGCGTCAAGCATGATGGCCGCGGCAGGGCCTGTTTCTTCGACGCGGAAATGGACGAAGCGGCGCGGAACCGCCGCCAGATCGAAAGCGACCTGCGCCACGCGATCATCCGCAACCAACTCCATGTCAGCTATCAGCCGATCCTCAACGCGCAGAACGGCGAGATCAGCGGCTACGAGGCCTTGATGCGCTGGCACCGGCCGGGCCACGGCATGACCGAGCCCGAGATTTTCATCCCGATCGCCGAGGAAAGCGGTTCGATTGTTCCGCTCGGCGAATGGATATTGCGGCAGGCCTGCATGGAGGCGGCGCGCTGGCCGCAGCCGCTGACGATTGCCGTCAATGTGTCGCCGGTGCAGTTCATGCTGCCCAACCTGTGTGAGCGGGTCGAGGCGATCCTCACTGAGACAGGGCTTGCAGCCGATCGGCTGGAACTTGAGATCACCGAGTCAGCCCTGATCCGCGATCGCGACCGGGTGCTGGCAACGCTGCAGCGCCTGTGCAAGCTAGGGGTGCACATCGTCATGGACGATTTTGGCACCGGCTACTCCTCACTCTCGAATCTGCGCTCGTTTCCCTTCGACAAGATCAAGGTCGATCGCAGTTTCACTGGCGTGCTGGAGCATGACGCAGCGGCGCGATCGATCGTGCGCGCTATTATCGGTCTCGGCCACAGCCTCGGCATGCCAGTGGTCACCGAGGGGGTGGAAACGGAGATGCAGCGCCGGATCGTCGTCGAGGAAGGCTGCGCGCAGGTGCAGGGCCTGCTGCTTGGCAAGCCGGATATCGAGCCGAGCTTGAAGCCGGCTGCGCTTGAAAACGTCCTTTCGGGGCCGCCGCGACGGCGCACACGCCTTGCCAGCGAATGATCCCGGTCAGAGCGCCTTGGCGTTTTCCACAAGCCGGCGGATATATTCGAGCGTCAGTTCGCGCTCGAAAACCCGAAACCCTTTAAACAGCGCAAGGTCGGCCTCGCGTGCCGTCTCGATCGCCTCGGCCTCCATGGCCCGGGCCTTCGGCGTCAGGAACAGCAGTTGCGCCCGCTTGTCGGATGGATGCGGGCGGCGTTCGATCAGCCCGTCGCGAACCATGCGCGACAGCGTATTGGCCATGGTCGCCTGCTCGATATCGACCCGCTCGAGAAGCTGTTTCTGGGTCAGCCCGTCCTCGGCCCAGAGTTCCAGCAGAATGGGGAACTGGCCCGGAGAAAAACCGAGCCCGACCGCGCGCTGGTGCAGCGAGCGGGCAAAACCCTTCGCCAACTGGCTGGCTAGGTAGGCTCCCGAATCCATGCGGTTAAATCCCATGATTGCAAGTTAGGCTCAAAACCATGCCGGAGACAATGCAGCAAATCGCATGCGATGCTTCAAAATATGCGAGCAGCAATGATAATTTCGAGTGCCCTGGAAAAACAAAAGTCGCCATGGCCTGGAGGTTGGCCATGGCGACCTTAAAGTGGGGACAAAGGCCCGGAGAGGGGGATAAGGCCTTTGTCCAAGCCTGACGCGGCGGGGGACAAGCCGGTGATCAGACCCACGGCGCGATCAAGCGCCGGTGACATCGATTTGTGTCTGCAAATGTGGTTTTTCAAGGGAGGATGATCGTTACAAATCGGTAACAGTTTGGTGAGCGGACTGCTGAACGCCGCAGGCCAGAATCGGTTTGGCGCGCTGAACTTTATATGGACCTCGTCCCGAGCCCGCGCTATCCATGCAGCCATGAAAAAAGGCGATCACCTCTTCCTAGTCGACGGTTCCGGATTCATCTTCCGGGCGTTTCATGCACTGCCACCGCTGACCCGCAAGACCGACGGCCTGCCGATCGGCGCTGTTTCCGGTTTCTGCAACATGCTGTGGAAATTGTTGCGGGATGCGCGCAATACCGATGTCGGCGTGACGCCGACACACCTTGCCGTCATCTTCGACTATTCCGCCAAGACTTTCCGCAAGGATCTCTATGACGCCTATAAGGCGAACCGCTCCGCCCCGCCGGAAGAGCTCATTCCGCAATTCGGCCTGATCCGCGAGGCGACCCGCGCCTTCAATCTGCCCTGCATAGAGACCGAAGGCTTCGAGGCCGACGATATCATCGCCACCTACGCCCGCCAGGCCGAGGCGACGGGCGCCGATGTCACCATCGTCTCTTCCGACAAGGACCTGATGCAGCTCGTCAGCCCGAATGTCCATATGTATGACAGCATGAAGGACAAGCAGATCGGCATTCCCGATGTCATCGAGAAATGGGGCGTGCCGCCGGAAAAGATGATCGACCTGCAGGCGATGACCGGCGATTCCGTCGACAATGTTCCCGGCATTCCCGGCATCGGCCCGAAAACCGCCGCCCAGCTGCTCGAAGAATATGGCGATCTCGACACGCTGCTCGAACGCGCCACCGAGATCAAGCAGGTCAAGCGCCGCGAAACGATCCTCGCCAATATCGATATGGCAAAACTCTCGCGCGACCTCGTTCGGCTGCGCACCGACGTGCCGCTCGATCTCGATCTCGACGCACTGGTGCTGGAGCCGCAGAACGGCCCGAAGCTGATCGGCTTCTTGAAGACGATGGAATTCACGTCGCTGACCCGCCGTGTCGCCGAAGTCTGCGATTGCGATGCAAACGCCATCGAACCGGCGATCGTCCAGATCGAATGGGGCAAGAGTGCCCACGGCCCTGATCTCGATGCGGCCGAGCCGGCCCCGGTTGCCGGCGGCATCCCCGAGGTCTCTGGCGCCTCGGTGCCGGTGCCGCAGCGTGCGAAGGCCAAGGCCGCCGTCGAAGGCGCCTTTTCTCCCGCCGATCTGGCCAAGGCGCGAGCTGAGGCCTTTGCGGCGCTGCCCTTCGATCATTCGGCCTATGTAACGATCCGCGATCTGGCCACACTCGACCGCTGGATCGCCGATGCGCGCGCTACCGGCCTCGTTGCTTTCGACACCGAAACCACATCACTGGATGCGATGCAGGCCGAGCTTGTCGGCTTCTCGATGGCGATCGCCGACAATACGGCCGACCCGACAGGCACGAAAATCCGCGCCGCCTATATACCGCTCGCGCACAAGAACGGCGTCGGCGATCTGCTCGGCGGCGGCCTTGCCGACAACCAGATCCCGATGCGCGATGCCTTGCCGCGGCTGAAGGCCTTGCTGGAGGACGCGGCTGTTCTCAAGGTCGCCCAGAACCTCAAATACGACTACCTGCTGATGAAGCGCTACGGCGTCGAAACCAGGAGTTTCGACGACACGATGCTGATTTCCTACGTGCTCGACGCCGGCACTGGCGCCCACGGCATGGACCCGCTCTCGGAAAAATTCCTCGGCCATACGCCGATCCCCTACAAGGAGGTGGCGGGCAGCGGCAAGGCGAACGTCACCTTCGATCTGGTCGATGTCGACCGCGCCACCCATTATGCCGCCGAAGATGCCGACGTGACGCTGCGGCTGTGGCTGGTCCTGAAACCGCGGCTGGCGGCGGCAGGGCTGACCAGCGTCTATGAACGGCTGGAGCGGCCGCTGCTGCCGGTGCTGGCGCGAATGGAAGCGCGCGGCATCACCGTCGACCGGCAGATCCTGTCGCGCCTGTCGGGCGAGCTGGCCCAGGGCGCCGCCAGGCTGGAAGACGAGATCTATGTGCTCGCCGGCGAACGGTTCAATATCGGCTCACCGAAGCAGCTCGGCGATATCCTGTTCGGCAAGATGGGCCTTGCCGGCGGCAGCAAGACGAAAACCGGGCAATGGTCGACCTCCGCGCAGGTGCTTGAGGATCTGGCCGCCGCCGGTTTCGAGCTGCCCCGCAAGATCGTCGACTGGCGCCAGCTCACCAAACTGAAATCCACCTATACCGACGCGCTTCCCGGCTATGTCCATGCGGAGACCAAGCGGGTCCATACCTCCTATTCACTGGCATCGACGACGACGGGGCGCCTGTCCTCCTCCGAGCCGAACCTGCAGAACATTCCGGTGCGCACCGCCGAAGGCCGCAAGATCCGCACCGCCTTCATCTCGACGCCTGGCCATAAGCTGATTTCTGCAGATTACAGCCAGATCGAATTGCGCGTGCTTGCCCATGTGGCCGAGATCCCGCAACTGACCAAGGCCTTCGAGGATGGTGTCGACATTCACGCCATGACAGCGTCGGAAATGTTCGGCGTGCCTGTCGAAGGCATGCCGGGCGAAGTGCGCCGCCGCGCCAAGGCGATCAATTTCGGGATTATCTACGGCATCTCGGCCTTCGGCCTTGCCAACCAGCTGTCGATCGAGCGTTCGGAAGCCGGTGACTACATCAAGAAGTATTTCGAGCGTTTTCCGGGCATCCGCGACTATATGGAAAGCCGCAAGGCCATGGCGCGCGACAAGGGTTATGTCGAGACGATCTTCGGACGGCGAATCAACTATCCGGAAATCCGCTCGTCCAACCCATCCGTGCGCGCCTTCAACGAGCGTGCGGCGATCAACGCGCCGATCCAGGGCTCGGCCGCCGACGTCATTCGCCGGGCGATGATCAAGATGGAGCCGGCACTGGCTGAAGTCGGTCTTGGCGATCGCGTCCGCATGCTGCTGCAGGTGCATGACGAACTCATCTTCGAAGTCGAGGACGAGGATGTCGAGAAGGCAATGCCGGTTATCGTTTCGGTCATGGAAAACGCCACCATGCCGGCGCTCGAAATGCGCGTGCCGCTCAGGGTCGACGCGCGCGCCGCCAGCAATTGGGACGAGGCGCATTAACGGCTTCCCCGAAAAATGAGAAAGATTTTTCCGCCGAACACAACTCATTGAAATAGCGGCAACTTACGTCCGGGAGCCGTATCGGAACGGTACGGCGGGAAGGAACTTATTAACCTTCCTTTTCTATCCCGATAGGGTCGTAATTTGTTAGGCATGAGTGAGTAGCGGACGCATGCGTTTTCCCAGAACCAATTTGACGGACGCCGGGGACTTTTCCAGCGGGATTGAAACGGACCTTCCGGAGGTACATCCAGGAGAAAAGCCGGCGGCGCCGATCTGGCAGAGCAATTTTTCCCTCGCGCCGAATGTCCGTTTCACCCGCACGCCGGAAACGCTGATCAGCAAGCGGCGGGCGCCGGATGAGCCCGCGCGCGATGATTCGCAGATTGGGCAGCAGGCGATACGGATCGAGCCGGTCGCCGTCGACGTGCCCTTCGATATCTATCTGCCGGAGCCGGACGAACTTGCCGCAGCACAGCAGATCGAACTGCAGGCGTCACTCGTTCCGGACGAGCCGGCCTTCCGCGCCACCGCCGAGCTTGCTTCCATTTCGGATTTCGCCTTCTGGGAAGTCATGGCCTTCGAAGAGGCCGTGCCGGTTCGTGCGCCGGCCCTGATCTCGTTCCCGAAGGCCGAGATCGCGCCCGAATCGATCACGTCGCTGTTCCGCATCATGGAATGGCGCCCCGGCCGGCCGGCCGCAGCTCCCGTCGCCTCCCGCCCGGTTTCGCCGGCCGCCACGATCTCCGCAAAGCCCGCCGTGCGCCCTCCCGCGGCCATATCTCTGGAACGGCCCCGGCGCATTGCCGTCCAGGCGGCGGTCGCACCAGCCCCCCAGGCTGCGCCGGCCCCTCAGATTGCGCCCGCGCCTCACGTGGCGCCAGCTCCCGCAGCATCAGTCACTCAGGCCGCGCCGGAGCCTCAGCGCACGCCGCCTGTCGCCGCGGTCCTGCCGTCGCCGCGCCGCGTCGCAAAGCCCGAAAGGATCGACGCCTCCGGCTATGAATTCCCGCCGCGTGCCCTGCTGCAGGAGCCGCCGGAACGCCTGGGCGAGATCATGTCGCAGGAGACGCTGGAGCAGAATGCCGGCCTTCTGGAAAGTGTGCTCGAGGATTTCGGCATCAAGGGCGAGATCATCCATGTCCGCCCTGGCCCGGTCGTCACCCTTTATGAATTCGAGCCGGCACCGGGCGTGAAATCGTCGCGCGTCATCGGCCTTGCCGACGATATCGCCCGCTCGATGTCGGCGCTTTCGGCCCGCGTCGCCGTGGTGCCCGGCCGCAACGTCATCGGCATCGAATTGCCGAATGTCACCCGGGAAACCGTCTATTTCCGCGAGATGATCGAGAGCCAGGATTTCGAGAAGAGCGGTTACAAGCTGGCGCTCGGTCTCGGCAAAACGATCGGCGGCGAGCCCGTCATTGCCGAACTCGCCAAGATGCCGCATCTGCTCGTTGCCGGCACCACCGGCTCAGGCAAGTCGGTTGCCATCAACACGATGATCCTGTCGCTGCTCTACCGCATGACGCCGGAACAGTGCCGTCTGATCATGGTCGACCCGAAGATGCTCGAGCTCTCCGTCTATGACGGTATCCCGCATCTGCTGACGCCCGTCGTCACCGACCCGAAGAAGGCGGTGATGGCGCTGAAATGGGCCGTGCGCGAGATGGAGGAGCGTTACCGCAAGATGTCGCGCCTCGGCGTGCGCAATATCGACGGCTACAATGGCCGCGTCAGCGAGGCCCGCGAAAAGGGCGAGACCATCCACATCATGGTCCAGGTTGGCTTCGACCGGCAGACCGGTGCACCGATCGAGGAGAGCCAGGAGCTGGATCTTGCGCCGATGCCTTACATCGTCGTCATCGTCGATGAGATGGCCGACCTGATGATGGTCGCCGGCAAGGAAATCGAAGGCGCGATCCAGCGTCTCGCCCAGATGGCCCGCGCCGCCGGCATCCATTTGATCATGGCGACACAACGCCCGTCGGTCGACGTCATCACCGGCACGATCAAGGCGAATTTCCCGACCCGCATCTCCTTCCAGGTGACCTCGAAGATCGACAGCCGCACGATTCTCGGCGAACAGGGTGCCGAGCAGCTGCTCGGCCAGGGCGACATGCTGCATATGCAGGGCGGCGGTCGGATTTCCCGCGTCCACGGCCCCTTCGTCTCGGATGCCGAGGTCGAAAAGGTCGTTGCCCATCTGAAAACGCAAGGGCGCCCCGAATATCTCGACACCGTCACCGCCGACGAGGAGGAAGAGACGGAAGAGGAAGAAGCCGGCGCCGTCTTCGACAAGAGCGCGATGGCCTCCGAGGATGGCAACGAGCTCTACGAACAGGCGGTCAAGGTCGTCATGCGCGACAAGAAATGCTCGACCTCCTACATCCAGCGCCGCCTCGGCATCGGTTACAACAGGGCCGCGTCCCTCGTCGAGCGCATGGAGAAGGAAGGCCTCGTCGGCCCGGCCAACCACGTCGGCAAGCGCGAGATCGTCTCCGGGCGGGGCGACGGCGATTGATCGGGCACGGCGTGCGCTACGCACTCCGATTCATGTCCTCAAGCTTGCCAGCCGCACCGTCTCGCTGACGAACCCGGTCTTTCCGCCGGTGTAGAAATCCCAATCGCCGCCTGCCTCCACAGCCAGGCGGCGTTTCAGCTCAGCATAGGCCTGGGCTCTTGCCGGGTGATTTCGGAGATAGTCGCGAAACAGGATGCGCTCGCGATGCGCATGATTGTCGGGTCCGCAGAGATAGAGCTTGAATCCGTAACCCTGGTGATCCCGGGTGAAGGCCCAGCGTTTCACTCCCCGATCGCCGTGGAAGACGAAATCGGCAGAGCGCACCGCATCGATCGCCGTCGGCAGAACGTCGTCGGAGATCGTGACGATATCGAGGTCGATCTTCGGCTTTGCGGCCAGGCCGGGCACCGACGTACTGCCGATATGATCGATGGACAGCACGAGGTCGCCGAGCAGGGTCCAGAGCTCGGCGCTGATTTCGGCAAAGAGCCGCAGCCAGGAGGGATCGTAGTCGACCACTTTGATGGCGCGCATGCCCTTCCTCTCGATTGCGCTCAGCGCGCCTCGGCCAGCAACCCCTCGAGGATCGCGATCATCTTCTGTTCGGCCTCTTCGAGCGAGCCGCTATTGTCGAGTTCAGTCACGTCATAGTCGCCGCGCACCGTCAGCGGTCCGCGGGCGAGCCGTGCCATGATATCCTCATGCGTTTCGCGTCCGCGCGCCTCCAGCCGGCCGGCAAGCACTTCGGCGCTGGCGGTGACGTTGATGACCTTCAGCCGTGGGAAGGCGGCCTGGAAACGGTAAAGCGCCGAGCGCGAGCCGTTGGCGACGACGACATGGCCCTTGGAAAGGGCGACGGAGACCTCGGCCGGAATGCCGTATTTCAAGCCGTGCGCTTCCCACCAGACCGCGAAGGAGCCTGACTGCTCCATGGCCGCAAAGCCTTCGAGAGAGACCGAAAGATGATTTTCGCCACCGGCATCGCGGTGGCGGGTAATGACGCGGCGGATGAAATGCACGTTGTCACGCCCGGAAAAACGCCGGGCAGCGAGGTTCATCAGCGTGTCCTTGCCGGCGCCGCTCGGTCCGACGACGACGACCATGATTCCGCGCTCGGCGCCAGCTCCCGGATGAGGTTCATGCGTCATGCGACACGGCGTCCCTGGCGCCAGACGGAGCGTGTCACCGGCACGCCATGCGAACGGTGGACGCGGACGAGATCAGCGCGCAGCCCGGTGGCGATCCGGCCGCGATCGTCGAGGCTGACGGTTCGGGCGGGCGTCGACGTCACCATGGCGATCGCCTTCGGCAGTGTAATGCTTTCGACTTCATCGGCAAGGATGAAGGGCGCATGCAGCAGGCTGAGCGGCACGTAATCGGAGGACAGCACGTCGAGCACGCCCATCTCGGCAAGGTCGCGGGCGGCGATATTGCCGGAGTGGGATTTGCCGCGCACGATATTCGGTGCACCCATCAGCACGCTCATCCCATGTCCGTGCGAGGCCCGCGCTGCGTCGAAGCTGGTCGGGAATTCGGCGAGGCGGACGCCGTTGTCGATCGCCTCGTCGACATGAGAGAGCGTCGCATCGTCATGGCTCGCGACGGTAATGCCGCGCTCGGCGCAGACCTTGGCGATGGCGTTGCGATGCGGCGTCGAATTGCGCGCCGATTCTGCCTGGCGCTTGGCGACGAAACGGGCGAAGACCTCGTCGCTCAGGCCGCGCTTCTTCTGATAGTAGAAGATATATTGATCCATCGTTTGGAACTGCCGCTGGCCGGGCGCATGATCCATCAGCGAGACTAGCCGGACATGCCGGTCGTGTTCGAAATCGGCGAAATGTTCGAGCACATTGTCGGCCGAGACCTCACAGCGCAGATGCAGCAGGTGTTCGGCGCGCAGCCGGCCTTCATTCTCGGCCGACTGGATGGCGTCGGCCATGTCGCGCATCTCGCCATGCTCGAAGCCGCCGTCCTCATCCGCACCCATGCGCAGGCAGTCGAACACCGTGGTGATGCCCGAGGTAACGATCTGGGCATCATGCGCCTGGACTGCGGCGGTCTTGTTCCAGCGAATGCCGGGGCGCGGCTGATAATGGCCTTCGAGATGATCGGTATGCAGCTCGACGAGGCCGGGAATGACATAGTCGCCTTCGAAATCTTCACAGGCTACCGAATTGCCCTCGGAAATATCGGCGATCTTGCCGTCGCGAATGAGGATCGAGCCGGAGAGGATATCATCCTCGAGAACGATGCGGGCGTTGGAAAACACGGTCTCTTTGCTCATGTCGTCAGGTCTTTCAGCTTTTGGCGCCGGTAAGCGGCAGCCAGGAATGAACTTTGAACGGGGCGCCGCGCGTCTCCTCGGTGAAGACCGCAAGGCCGGTAATCGAAAGCGGCCGGCCGATGAAATCGGCAAAACGCTCGGTCAGAATGGTTTTCATCACTTCGGCGCGTGTCCCGGGCACCTGGCCGGTGAGCGTCATGTGGAAGCCGAAATCCTCCATCACATAAGGATAACCCCAGCGCTGCAGATTGGCGCGCTGGCTGTCGCTGAGTTTCTCCGGGTTGCGCCGCGCCATATCGGCCGGAGACAGCGCTGCGCGGAACGGTTCGAATGACTTTACCACCTTCGCGGCAAAATCTTGAAGCGGTTGATGAAGAGAACCGGGAACGAGGGCAAAAAAACGGCCGAGCTGGCCGAGCACCAGTTCCGGGATTTCGAAGGCCTGCGTGCGCGCCGCAAAATCCTCGACGACGGTCATGAAATCCTGTTCGGTGACGGAGGCGGCGAGCGAAAACGGCGCCTTGATCGTCGCGTGAAAGCCGTAGCGGCGCGGATCGGCGGTCAGCTCGAACTGCTCTGCCGCCCCGAGTGTCTCATGGTCGGGTGCCGGATAGGTTTCGCCGGTAAACGCATCGCGGCCGAGCCAGAGCGAGGCCGCGCCGGTCAGGGGATCATCCTTCGACGGCGTGAAATAGAGAGCGTAGCGCAAGGCTTTTATCCTGGGGATCGTCGAAACGGGGAGCGCAATGTGCAGTGATTTGGCGGTGAACCGCAAGCAGGTTCCCGGCTAAAAGATTTCCGTGACAGAATGATGATGACGGCAGCGCCACCATCATCTTCGACCGGGGGGTCAGTGTGCCTTCGTGCCCATCAGCCGGTGGCGCAGCGCGTTCGAGGCGGCGTCGAAAATGAAGACGACGATCAGGATCAGGATGACCATGTAGGCGACGTTTTCCCAGTTGGCGTTGGTGCGCATCGCCTCCCACAGTTTGAGGCCGATGCCGCCGGCGCCGACGGCGCCGATGATGGTCGCGCCGCGCACGTTCGATTCCCACTGGTAGAGTGTCTGGCTGACGATGACGGGAACGATCTGCGGCATAATGCCGTAACGATGGACGAGCACGGTCTGGGCGCCGGTCGATTGGATGCCTTCCCGCGGCTTGTTGTCGATATTCTCCAGCCCTTCGGAATAGAGTTTGCCGAGCGTGCCGGTCTCGGTGAGGAAGATCGCGCCGCTGCCGGCAAGCGGGCCGGGGCCGAAGGCGCGCGTCAGGAACAGTGCCCAGATCAGCATGTCGACCGAGCGCAGGAAATCGAAGAAGCGCTTGAGGATCTGGTTCAGGAAGCGGTTCGGCGTGATGTTGCGCGCCGCCATGAAGGCCAGCGGAAAGGCGGCGAGCGAGCCGAGCAAAGTTCCGAGGAAGGCCATGACGATCGTCTGGAAAAGCTTGGTCCAGACATCGCCGTGCTGCCATTCGCTGTTGTTCCAGACGTCGTCGAAGGCGAGCGACAGGTTGGACTGCTCGGGCTTGATGCGCGGCCCGGAGACGATGAGGCCGATGACCTCGCCGGCGGGCTTGTCGAAGAAGGAGGATTGCGTGTCGAAGATGAAATTCGCCCAGCCGATGAAACGCTTGCGGATTTTCACCCGGTCGACGGAAATGTTGACATTGCCGGCAAAACCGAGATCGGCGAGCACGTTGTCGTCATAAACGGTCATCCAGCCGGGCACCGGCCCGACGACCTCAGGCGCGCCGCTCGAAACCTCGACGGGAACGCTGACGCCATGGGCGGTGACGATCGTCTCGTTCTTCGAGACGGTGACGCTGCGGCTCGTGCCGCTGATCGAAACGGTGATGCTGCCGTCGGGATTGTTGACCAGCCAGTCCGGATGCGGATTGTCGCCGAGCGGCGAGAAACGTGGATAGCGGATGTCGATCGAGCCGTCGTCCCCGATGCGGAATTCCGGCTGCACGTCGTAGCTCACCCATTGGCTGAGATAGATGCCGACGCGCTCCCAGTGGGCCTCGGCAAAGAGCTTCGGCAGATCGAAGAACCAGACGGCATAGAGGCTGTAGAGCAGCGTCGCGATGAGGATCATCAGTCCGCCGAAACGCTGGCGGAACGATCGGTGGAAATATTCCGGATAGCGCGTCTCTATCTCATGCATGCGGTTGGCGTCGATCACCGTCATGGCGGCCTCAATGTTGCAGGAGGAAGGCGTGATCGCCGACGAGTCGGCGGCGCAGCCATGCGGAGAACTGGTCGACGGCGACGATCGTCACGAACAGCAGCAGAACGAGTGCCATCGTCTTGGCGCCGAAGCCGCGCGAGATCGACAGTTTCAGCTCCTCGCCGATGCCGCCGCCGCCCACAGCGCCGATGATGGTCGAGGCGCGCACGTTGATCTCGAGGCGTAAGAGCGCATAGGAGGTAAAATTCGGCAGCACCTGCGGCAGGGCGGCGAAGCGCACACGCTCGCACCAGTTGGCGCCAACGGCCTTCATGCCTTCATGCGGCTTCATGTCGATATTCTCGGCCACCTCGTAGAAAAGTTTACCGAGCGCGCCGATCGTATGCAGGGTGATGGCGATGATGGCGGCGACCGGTCCGATCGACAGGATCGCCGAAAACAGGCCGGCGATGACGATCTCGGGAAAGGCGCGTAGGAATTCCATCAGGCGCTTGGCGAAGATGCGCAGCAGCCAGGAATTCGTCAGGTTGCGGGCGGCAAAGAAGCTCAAAGGCACTGCAAAGACAAAGGCGATGATCGTCGAGATCAGCGCCACGTTGATGGTGACGATCATCAGCTCGAAATATTCGGGAATGTAGAAAGCGCCCCAGACGTAGGCGCGGCCCTTGTCGAAATTGAATTCCTCGCCGCCTCTGTCGTTGACGCTCGTTATGTCGAACAGTGCGCGCCAGACGTCGTTCCAGTCCTTGGGGATGAGCCAGCTGAGGAAATCGAAAAGATGCGGCAGGCGCTCGAAGAAATGGCCGGCATTGCTCTCATCGGCGAAGCGGACGGAACTGACGAAAGCCGCAACAAGGATGACGAGGCCGAGCACGGTGTAGAAGCGGCGCTTGGCGACCATCCGGTCCCAGGCGGTGCCGATCTCCTGGGTGCTTTGCATGTGCGGCTGTGTATCGGCAACAGTCATGAACGCCTCGCCTGGTCACTAAGAAAAGGGCGGCCGTTGCCGGCCGCCCCGTATTCGAAAGACGATCAGCCGCCGATGGCAGCCTTGCGGACTTCGACGACGGCCTTGTAGAAGTCGTGCTTGACCGGGGCGTAGCCCTTGTAATCGCCGCCTTCGACAGCTGCGAAGCACTTGTGATCCTTTTCCGGCAGAGCCGTGAAGAAGGCTGCAAGCTTCGTCTGCCAGTCTTCGCCAAGCGCGTTGCGCACGACGAGCGGGCCGTTCGGGATCAGCGGCGAACGCCAGACTTCGACGAGCTTGTTCGGATCGACGGCGCCCTTGTCGACTTCCTTGCGGAATGTGCCGGAGGTGTAGCCGTCCTTGAAATCGCCGATGCCGGAGCTGTCGTCGACGGCAACGTCGACTTTGCCGTCGTAAGCGGCGAGCAGGTTGTTCTCGTGGCCGCCGTTGAACTGCGTCGAGGCGAAGAACTTGTCGTTCGGCATGCCCGTATCCTTCGGGATCTGCGTCAGCGGAACGAGGTAGCCGGAGGTAGAGTCCGGATCGGCATAGCCGAGCTTTTTGCCCTTGGCGTCCTTGATGTTCTTGATGCCGGAGGACTTCAGCGCCAGGCCGATCGCGTAATAGCCCGTCGAACCATCCTTCTGCTGCGTCGTCAGGATCGGTGTAACGGCCTTCGGGTCCTTGATGTAGACGGAGGCGTAGCCGGAAGCGCCGAGTTCGGCGAAGTCGAGCGTGCCGCCGAGCAGGCCCTGGATGACGCCGTCATAATCGGCGGCCGGGAACAGCGAGACCTTCTCGAAGCCGAATTCCTGCTTCAGATGGTCGGCAAGGCAGGCATAGTTGCGCAGGCGGTCGGTCTCGTTTTCGCCGCCGAGGATGCCGATGCGGAATTCCTTGAGGTCTGCAGCATGCGCGCCGCCGGCGAGCGCGAAGAGCGCCGTTGCCGCAAAGAGTGCTTTCTTCAACATGTGTCTCTCCTATTGACCGGTGTCCCCGGCCTCCCGTTACGAAGAAGTGTGCCCTTGACGCGGGCGCTCGATCGCGGCCGCCTCTCTCAGAGGCCGGCCAGCGCCAGCGGTTGGGTGCCGGCGGATTGATTGTCTGCCCGCTCGGGAGCGATAGTGATGGAGGTCGAGGTCATCGTTTCGTCGATGCCGGCGCCATCCTTGTCGGTCCCGTAAATCGCCTTCACCGCCTCGGCGGTCAGCTCCGAGGGCTTGCCGTCGAAAACGATGCGGCCGCCGGCCATGCCGACGATGCGCTCACAATAATTACGGGCGGTGTCGAGCGTGTGGAGGTTGGTGATGACGGTAATGCCCTCGCGCTCGTTGATATCGCGCAGCGCATCCATGACGATCTTGGCGTTCAGCGGATCGAGCGAGGCGATCGGTTCGTCGGCGAGAACCATCTTCGGGTTCTGCATCAGCGCGCGGGCGATCGCCACGCGCTGCTGCTGGCCGCCGGAAAGCGTGCCGGCCGCCTGCAGCGCCGTCTGCTCGATGCCGAGGCGTTCCAGCGCTGCGATCGCATGCACACGTTCCTCGCGGGTGAAGATATTGAGCAGGCTCATCAGCGTCGAGCGGTGGTTGAGGCGGCCGAGCATGACATTGGTGAGAACATCGAGGCGCGGCACCAGGTTGAACTGCTGGAAGATCATCGCGCAATCGCGCTGCCAGTTACGCAGCGCCCGGCCGCGAAGCCCGGAGACCTCGACGTCGGCGAAATGGATGGAGCCGGAACTCGGCTCCTGCAGCCGGTTGATCATGCGCAGCAGCGTCGACTTGCCGGCGCCGGAGCGGCCGATGATGCCGACCATCTGGCCCTGCGGAATGTCGAGCGTGACGGAATCGACAGCGAGCTTTTTTCCGAAGCGACGTGTGACATTCTTCAGCTCGAACATCATGCTTTCCCCCTGCACTCCAGGCCTTGGTCAGCATCGCATTAGTCCCGCTTGATGAACCTCAAATGTCATATTTGTGTAAGTCGTGTCACAATTCTCCGAGCCTATATCGGAGGTTTAATCGTCGTAGCGGGCCAAGAAATCTTCCGCGCTCAGGTTGCGAAAATCCTCCAGCGCCAGGCGCAGCCGGTCGTGTCCCCAATCCCACCAGGCGAGCCTGTCCATGCGTTCGCCGACCGCTTTCGAAAACCGCTCGCGGATGAGCTTGGCCGGCACCCCGCCGACGACCGAATAAGCAGCGACGTCCTTCGACACCACGGCGCCGGCGCCGATGACCGCGCCGTTGCCGACGTTGACGCCGGGCAGGATGGTGGCCCCGTGACCGATCCAGACGTCGTTGCCGATCGTCACGCGGTTTGCGCGCCGCCAGGCGAAGAAATCCGTCTCCATGTCGCCGTCCGGCCAGTAGTCGGCGGCGCGATAGGTGAAATGATGCAGAGTCGCCCGCCAGGTCGGATGGTTGGTGGCGTTGATGCGCACGGCGGCAGCGACGTTGACGAACTTGCCGATCGTCGCGCACCAGACGGAGCCATCCTGCATGATATAGGAATAGTCGCCGAAAGTGGCTTCGCTGATGCGGCAGCGTTCGGAGACCTCGGTATAGCGCCCGAAGGTGGAGTCGCTGATATCAGCCGTCTGATGGATATAGGGCTCGATGCCTAGCTTGCGGCTCATGCGGCGATCTTTCGAGGAGAAAACTGCTGGACGTCGAGGATGCGGTCGGCGGCCGCCTCGCGCACTTCCTCGTCGTGGAAGATGCCGAGAAGGGCGACACCGGCCCCCTTCTTTTCCGCAATCATGCTGGCGACGACGGCACGATTCCTGGCGTCGAGCGAGGCTGTGGGTTCGTCGAGAAGCAGGATCGTGTGTTCGGTGATGAAGCCGCGGGCGATGTTGACGCGCTGCTGCTCGCCGCCGGAGAAGGTGACGGGCGGAAGCTGCCACAGCGCTTCCGGCAGATTGAGCTTGGCCAGCAGCGCGCCGGCCTTTTCCCGCGCGGCGCCGGCGTCTTCGCCGCGGGCCACCAGCGGTTCGGCAACCACGTCGATCGCTGCCACACGCGGCACGGTGCGCAGGAACTGACTGACATAGCCGAGCGTATTGCGCCGCACATCGAGCACGGTGCGCGGATCGGCGGCGGCCAGATCGACGACGCGGCCGTCGTGGCGGACGAGGATCTGGCCGGTGTCGACCGCATAATTGCCGTAGATCATCTTGAGCAGCGAGCTCTTGCCGATGCCCGAGGGGCCGCCGAGCACGACGCATTCGCCTGATGCAACGGAAAAAGCGACATCGGAGACGACGGGCAGTTTGATGCCGTCGCGCAGGTGCATGGTAAAGCTCTTCGAGACTTCGGAAACGACGAGAGGCGTTGGCATGATGTCTTCTTCCTGATTGGGGACCCTACGTTCAGACCTGCAGGATCGAGGAGACGAGCAGCTGCGTGTAGGGTTCTCTGGGATCGTCGAGCACCCGGTCGGTGAGCCCGTGTTCGATGACGTAGCCATCCTTCATCACCATCATCCGGTGCGACAGAAGGCGGGCGACGGCGAGATCATGGGTGACGATGATGGCGGACAGGCCGAGATCATTGACGAGGCCGCGCACCAGATCGAGCAGGCGCGCCTGCACCGAAACGTCGAGGCCGCCAGTCGGTTCGTCCATGAAGACCAGGCGCGGGCCGGTGACGAGATTGCGGGCGATCTGCAGGCGCTGGCGCATGCCGCCGGAAAAGGCGCGCGGCTGGTCGTCGATGCGGTCGGTATCGATCTCGACGCGTTCGAGCCAGTCGATCGCCGAGGCGCGGATCTTGCCGTAATGCCGGTCGCCGATCGCCATCAGCCTTTCGCCGACATTGGCGCCGGCCGAGACCGCCATACGCAGGCCGTCGGCCGGGTTCTGATGCACGAAGCCCCAGTCGGTGCGCATCAGGAAGCGCCGCTCGGCCTCGTTCATGCGGTAAAGGTCGCGGTAAGTGCCGTCGCGCATGTGATATTCGACGCTGCCGGTGCTCGGCAGCAGCCGGGTGGAAAGGCAGTTCAGCAGCGTCGTCTTGCCGGAGCCGGATTCGCCGACGACGGCGAGCACTTCGCCGGGCCAGAGCTCGAAGGAAACGTCGCGGCAGCCGATACGGTTGCCATAGAATTTCGAAACGTCATGGACTTTGAGAAGCGGGATATCGCTCATTCTGCAGCCTCCCGGGCCAGCATGTCGCCGGCATGCCCCTGCGCGCGGCGGTCTTCGCAATGATCGGTGTCGGAGCAGACGAACATGCGCCCGCCCTTGTCGTCGAGGATCACCTCATCGAGGTAGACCTCCCCTGCGCCGCAGAGCGCGCAGGGCTTGCCGAAGCGCTGGATCTCAAAGGGATGGTCTTCAAAATCGAGGCTGACGACGTCGGTATAGGGCGGCACCGCATAAATGCGTTTCTCGCGTCCGGCGCCGAAGAGCTGCAGCGCATCCGACATGTGCATCTTCGGATTGTCGAATTTCGGCGTCGGCGACGGATCCATGACATAGCGGCCATGCACCTTGACCGGGTAGGCATAGGTCGTGGCGATGCGGCCGTTGCGGGCGATGTCCTCGTAGAGCTTCACATGCATGAGGCCGTATTCCTCGAGCGCATGCATCTTGCGCGTCTCGGTTTCGCGCGGTTCGAGAAACCGCAGCGGCTCGGGGATCGGCACCTGGTAGACGAGTACCTGGCCCGGCCCGAGCTTTTCCTCGGGGATGCGGTGGCGGGTCTGGATGATGGTCGCTTCGCCGGTATGCGTCGTCACCGCGACATTGGCGACCTTCTGGAAGAAGGCGCGGATCGAAACCGCGTTGGTCGTGTCGTCGGCGCCCTGGTCGATCACCTTCAGCACGTCATCCGGCCCGATGATCGAGGCCGTCACCTGCACGCCGCCGGTGCCCCAGCCGTAAGGCATCGGCATCTCTCTGCTGGCGAAGGGCACCTGGTAGCCGGGAATAGCGATTGCCTTCAGGATGGCGCGGCGGATCATCCGCTTGGTCTGTTCGTCGAGATAGGCGAAGTTGTAGCTGGCCAGATCGCTCATTCGGCGGCTTCCTTCATGTCTTCGCCACCGTTGCGGGCGGCTTCGAATTCGCGGCGCATGCGGCGGACGAGATCGAGTTCGGCCTGGAAGTCCACGTAATGCGGAAGCTTCAGGTGCTCGACGAAGCCGGTCGCCTGAACATTGTCGGAGTGCGAGATGACGAATTCTTCGTCCTGGGCCGGCGCGGTAATATCCTCGCCGAGCTCTTCAGCCCGCAATGCGCGATCCACCAGCGACATCGCCATCGCCTTGCGCTCGCTCTGGCCGAACACCAGGCCATAGCCGCGGGTGAATTGCGGCGGCGCCTTGGCCGAACCCTTGAACTGGTTGACCATCTGGCATTCGGTAACCTGGATGACGCCGAGCGAGACGGCGAAACCGAGCTCCCGTACGTCGAATTCAACCTCGACCTCGCCGATGCGGATTTCGCCGGTGAAGGGATGGTTGCGGCCGTAACCGCGCTGGGTGGAATAACCGAGCGCCAGCAGGAAGCCTTCGTCACCGCGGGCAAGCGCCTGCAGGCGCAGATCGCGGGTCATCGGAAATTCCATCGGCTCGCGTGTGAGGTCGCCGATCTCGTGATCTTCCGGCATGTCGCCGTCGGCCTCGATCAGCCCCTCCTCGCCGAGAATCTCGGAGACGCGCATGACGCGGCCGGTCTCGGCCTCGCGCTGGGCGGGTTCCTCGACCGCCTCGTCGGATAGCAGCGAGGGATCGAGCAGCCGATGGGTATAGTCAAAGGTGGGCCCAAGCAGCTGGCCGCCAGGCAGATCCTTGTAGGTCGCCGAGATGCGGCGTTCGATCGTCATAGCAGCCGTGTCGAGCGGCTTGGAATAACCGAAGCGCGGCAGCGTCGTACGATAGGCGCGCAACAGGAAGATCGCCTCGATCATGTCGCCGCGCGATTGGCGCACGGCCAGCGCTGCGAGCCTGCGGTCGAAAAGCGAGGCCTCGGCCATGACGCGGTCGACGGCGAGGGCAAGTTGTTCGACGATCTGCTCGATGCCGATCGCCGGCAGCGAACGGTCGCCGCGGCGGCGGTCGGCAAGCAGCCGGTGGGCATTGGCGATGGCGGCCTCGCCACCTTTGACGGCAACATACATGAGCTCAGATCTCCGTTGCTGTGATCTTGGTGGTGCGCGGCAGGCAGATGAAGCGTCTGCCCGAGGTCAGCACGATGTCGATGCCGCGCGGAAAGAGAGCGCGGTTCTCGGTCCAGAGCCGCAGAAAGGTCTCGGGCAGGCCGACAGGCGCAATCTTCGCGACAGTCTGGATGCCTGGGCCCATCAGCGCCAGCCTGCGCCCGCTCTCCAGTTCGGCAAGCTCGATGATCAAGGTCGTCGAACGGTCGGGATATTCCTGCGTGCCCGATGCAAACAGCCCGAAGGGGCAAAGTGCGGTGCCGGCTTCCGTAAAGGCGAAACGCGCCTCGGCCTTTTCGGTGGTCAGCGGCGCGCCGGTGTGGAAGCCGAGCCATTCCGGCACGGCGGATTTCGCCAGCCCCTGGGAAAGCCAGACTGATGTGTCGTGGTCGCAAAGCGTCAGCGCGATCGCGCCGGCGGCGATGCCGAGCGGTGCCGGCGGCGCGGCATCGGGCTGAACCGTCTGGATCGTGCCGGGCCGGGCCATGCCGTCCATCAGCATTTTGAAGACACTCTGGGCGTGGAAGACCGGTTCGGCAAAGCCGCCGGTCAGAGCTTCCGTCTTCAGAACCATCAGTTGTCTCCCCGCACCATGGTGAAGAAATCGACGCGGGTGGCGGCCGTCTCGTCGGCCTTGCGGCGCTCAGTAGCGGCGATCCGCTCGGCGATCGGCAAAAGCAGCGCCTGCTCGACGAAATCCTGCGTCGCCTCCTCTTGCCAAAGGGCGTCGAAGATCGCCGCAAGCCGGGCCTTCTCGCGGTCGGTGCCGAGCGCCTGCGCATGGCCGATCGAGCCGGAGTCGAGCCGGACGGTCGCCCGTGTCACCGTCACCTCGCCGAGATTGAAGGACGCTCCGCCGCCGCCGATGCGGCCGCGGACCATCACCAGCCCTGTCTCCGGTCCGCGCACCGCATGCGCCGCAGGCTTTTGCGGCAATGCATCCCAGACCGCCTGGAGTTCGCTGCGTTCCGCGCGCGCCAGCAGATCGGCGGCGCGTTTGCGCCCGGATGCCGTCTGTGACGCAGCGTTTTTCCTGTCCACTGAGATCATCGCCGCTTTCCTTTAAATGTCTATTGATATAGACAACCATACAAGCTATGTTTAGTCCTAAATCGATGTCATGACAAGCGTGTGACGCCGTCGGTTGAAATGACGGGGCAGGGGTGGAATGGCAGGATTGAAGCAGGTGCAAAGACAGACCGGCGTGGCGCTCTGGCGCCAGATCGCCGACCGGATTCGCGAGGCGATCAGCACCGGAACCTATGACGAGGCGGGAATGGTGCCGCCGGAAACGATCCTGGCGCAGCAATTCGGCGTCAACCGGCATACGGTGCGCAGCGCTTTGGCGGCCTTGGCGCAGGAGGGAATCGTGCGTGCGGTACAAGGTCGCGGCACGCTGATCGAGCGTAAGGAGCGGCTGAATTTTCCGATCACCAAGCGCACGCGCTTCACCGCCGGCATCGGCGATCAAGCGCGCGAAATGCGCGGCCTTCTGCTTGATGATGTCACGGAGGAGGCGAGCGCCGAGATCGCCCGCTGGCTCGGCCTGAAGCAGGGAGCGCAAGTCATCCGCCTGGAAACATTGCGCCAGGCAGACAAGCGCCCGGTTTCAAAGGCGACGAGCTGGTTTCCTGCCGCACGCTTCGCCGGCATCGGTGAGGCCTACCGCAAGCACGAATCGATCACCAAGGCCTTTGCCGACCTTGGCCTGCCGGACTATGTGAGGGCGACGACAGAAGTGACGGCCGCCCATGCGAATACATCAGACTTGGCCGACCTGGAGCTCACCCCCGGTGCGATCCTGCTGATCGCCAAGGCGATGAACACCGATCTCGACGGTGTGCCGGTGCAGTATTCGATCAGCCGCTTCGCAGCCGACCGGGTTCAGTTCACCATCGAGAATTGAGGGCAGCCTTCCCCGTCGGGACAGGGAAGGCCACTGGATTCAATGTGCGCCGGACATATCGCCGAGCACTTCCTTGGAAGCCACGGTGGAATCAGCCTTCAGCTTGTAAACCATCGGGACGCCGGTCGCGAGGTTGAGGGCGAGCACGCCTTCCTTGGTCAGCTTGTCGAGCACCATGACCAGCGAGCGCAGCGAATTGCCGTGTGCGGCAACCAGAACCTTCTCGCCGCGCAGCACGCGCGGCAGAATCTCGGTGAGGTAATAGGGCCAGACGCGGGCGCCGGTGTCGCGCAGGCTTTCGCCACCCGGAGGCGGCACGTCGTAGGAGCGGCGCCAGATATGCACCTGCTCCTCGCCCCATTTGGCGCGCGCATCGTCCTTGTTGAGGCCGGAGAGATCGCCATAGTCGCGCTCGTTCAGCGCCTGGTCGCAAATCGTCTCGAGATCGGGCTGACCGACCTTGTCGAGGATGAGCTTCAGCGTGTGCTGGGCCCGCACCAGAGCCGAAGTATAGGCGACGTCGAATTTGATCCCGTATTCGGCCAGCGCCTTACCACCGGCATTGGCTTCCTCGATGCCGAGCTCGGTCAGATCGGGATCCTTCCAGCCGGTGAAGAGATTCTTCAGGTTCCAGTCGCTCTGGCCGTGGCGAACGAGGACGAGGGTACCGCTCATGAATTAGCCTCCGTGATATCGTTATGAAGAAGAGAGCCCGAGCACGTCGAGCATGGAATAGAGACCCGGCTTCTTGTCGCGCGCCCAGAGTGCGGCCTTGATGGCGCCGCGCGCAAAGATCGAGCGGTCGGCTGCGCTGTGCGACAGGGTGACGATTTCGCCTTCGCCGGCGAAGAGCACCGAATGTTCGCCGATGACGGAGCCGCCGCGCAGCGTCGCAAAGCCGATCGTGCCGGCCTCGCGGGCGCCGGTATGGCCGTCGCGCACCCGGACCGATTTCGAGGTCAGATCGATGCCGCGGCCCCGTGCGGCGGCATTGCCGAGAAGAAGCGCGGTGCCGGAAGGCGCATCCACCTTGTGCTTGTGGTGCATTTCCAGGATCTCGATATCCCAGTCGGCGGGCTCGAGCGCCCGTGCGGCCTGCGCGGCGAGCACGCCGAGCAGATTGACCCCGAGGCTCATATTGCCTGACTTGACGATGCGGGCATGGCGGGCGGCCGCCGCGATCCTGGCATCGTCGTCGGCCGAACACCCGGTCGTGCCGACGACATGGACGATGCGGGCCTGCGCGGCCAGCCCCGAGAATTCCACGGTCGCGGCGGGCGAGGTGAAGTCGAGCACGCCTTCGGCATGCAGAAAGGCGTTGAGCGGATCGTCTCCAATGATGACGCCACTGGGGCCGAGGCCGGCAATCTCGCCGGCATCCTTGCCGATAAAGGGCGAGCCGGCGCGCTCGACTGCGGCATGCAGTGTGGCGCCCTCGATGGAATCGATGAGGCGGATCAGCGTTTGGCCCATGCGCCCGGCTGCGCCAACCACCACCAGTTTCATCGCAGCATCGCTCATCTCAGGTCTCACCAGGTCAGTTTGAATCGGAGGCTGAAGGCCTCTGCAGATTGTTGAGGCGAGCGTAAAGACCGTCGCTGACCTTCGCAAGCGTCTCGTGATTGCCTTGCTCGACGACGCGGCCCTGCTGCATGACGACGATCTTGTCGGCGCGCACCACGGTCGAAAGCCGGTGGGCGATGACGACGACGGTGCGGCCGGTCATCGCCTCGTCGAGCGCCTTCTGCACCGCCGCCTCGGATTCGGTGTCGAGGGCCGACGTCGCCTCGTCGAGCAGCAGGATGGGCGCATTGCGCACCAAGGCGCGCGCAATCGACAGTCGTTGGCGCTGACCGCCCGACAGCGTCACGCCGTTTTCGCCGACTGCCGTGTCGTAACCCTGCGGCTGTGCCGAGATGAAGTCATGCGCATAGGCAAGCCGCGCCGCTTCTTCCACCTCGGCGTCCGTCGCTTCCGGCCGGCCGTAGCGGATATTGTCGCGGATCGTGCCCTCGAACAGGTAGGGCTGTTGCGAGACATAGGCGAGCTGCTGGCGCAGCGACTTCTTGGTGATGTGGGCGATATCCTGTCCGTCGATCAGGATTTCGCCTTCACGTGGATCGTAGAAGCGCGGAATGAGGCTGATGACGGTGGATTTGCCGGCGCCGGAAGGACCGACCAGCGCGGTGGTGGCGCCGCCCTCGGCGATGAAGCTCACGCCGCTCAGCACGCTCTCATTGCCGTAGCCGAAGGAAACATTGCGGAATTCGATTCTTGCTTGCGTCACCGTCAGCGGCTTTGCATCCGGCAGGTCGCGCTGGCGCGGTTCCATGTCGAGCAATTCGTAGATCATCCGCGCATTGACGACGGCACGCTCCATCTGGACCTGCAGGCGGGCAAGCCGGCGGGCCGGGTCATAGGCCAGCAGCAGCGCCGTGACGAAGGAGAAGAAGGCGCCCGGCGGCACATTGAAGTAGATCGAGCGGTAGGCGGCATAGGCGAGCACGCTGGCGACCGCAAAACCTGCAAAACTCTCTGTCAGCGGGGAGGTGCGTTCGGAAAGCCGGGCAATCCGGTTCGCCCGGCTTTCGGCGCCGGTGATGAGTTTGTTGACCTTGCGCTCCAGTTCGTCTTCCATCGTGAAGGCTTTGACGATGGCGATGCCCTGGATCGTCTCTTGCATGGCGCCGAGCACGTGGCTGTTCAAATGCACCGCCTCGCGGGTCGCCGAGCGCAGCCGCTTGGAAACATAGCGCAGCGCATAGAGCAGCGGCGGCGCCATGATGAACACCGCAAGGCTGAGCAATGGATCCTGGAGGATCATCACGCCGAGCAGCGAGATGAAGGTCAGAAGGTCGCGTACCGTCGAAGTGATCGTCAGGTTGAGCACGTCGCGGATGCCGCTGACGTTCTGGCTCACCTGCGCGGCGATATGGGCGGAGCGCGCCTCGCTGAAGAAGCCGACCGAAAGCGTCATCAGATGCGAATAGAGCCGGCGCTGGTAACGCGCGACGATATTGTTGCCGACCTTGGAAAGCGCCACCGCCTGGCCGTAGCTCGCAAAACCGCGCAGCACGAAAGCGATGAAGATCGAAAGGCAGATGATCCAGACGACGTCGGCGCGGCGGTTGGCGAAGGCCTCGTCGATGATCGCCCGCATGATCCAGGCGGTAAACGCCGTCGAAAGCGCCACCACGATGAGACAGACAATCGCAAAGACATAGCCCCAGAGATGGTCGCGGCCGTTTTCAGCGATGATGCGTTTCAGGATGCCGGTTACGGTATCGCTGCTGACGCTCTGCGTTCTGCTTTCCGCCGCTTCCAAAAATGAGGTTTCCTGTCTCGGACCAGCGCCCCGCGAAGGCGAGGCGCACTTTTGCCCGGGTCTATAAAGAGTTGGGACCGGTTTGGCTAGAGCGCCGCGCGTCCGGACAGGACGCGCTTAGGGACGCTCTGTTTGCCGTGCGCGCCGCGCCTAACGCCGCCAGCGGCGCCCCTCCGTCGAGACGCCGAAATTGGCGGGCATGCGGGCATAGGAGGAAAGCCCGGCAAGCGCCGCCAAAGGATGCGTAACCACATAGGTCGGGATGGTGCGAAGGAGGCCGGTATGCGGCGCCTTGTCCTCGAAGGCCATGCGGAATTCCGGTCTCTTCAGCGCCGGCAGGATCTTCTGGGAGATGCCGCCGGAGAGATAGACGCCGCCGCGCGCCATGAACACCATCGCCATGTCGCCCGCCACGCGGCCGAGATAGGTGGCAAACAGCGCGACGGTCTCGACGGCCGCCTTGTCGCTGCCGGCTAGCGCGTGCGAGGTGATGTCGGCCGGATCCTTCATCGTCGGCTGGATGCCGTCGACGACGCAGATGGCGTTATAAAGATTGACGATACCGCGTCCGCAAAGGATCTGCTCGGCCGAAACACGGCCTTCGATCGTTTCGATATGCGGGAAGAGCTGATAGTCGCGTTTGCTGCGCGGTCCGAGATCGATATGGCCGCCTTCGCCGGGGACCGGGATCCAGCTGTGCTGGGCATGCACCAGCCCGCCGACACCGAGTCCGGTGCCTGGTCCGAGCACGACGCGGGAAGCGATCATGTCGCCGGTGGCCTCGCCGATGCGTTCGCGGTGCTCGTCCGAAAGGGCGGCGACTGCCAGCGCCTGTGCCTCGAAATCATTGACGACGAGCACGTCCTCCATGCCGAGGCCCTCGATCATCGTCTTTGGCCGCACCACCCAGTCGCAATTGGTTAGCGGGATCTCGTCGTCGTTGATCGGGCCGGCGACAGCAAGGATCGCCGAGCGCGGCTGCACGGCGGTCTTGTCGAGCACGCCCTTTTGGATCGCTTCGTCGATCGTGGCAAAATCCGCCGTGCGCACGTTCGGAAACTGCTTCGGCTCGGCATAGGCATCGGTCAGGATGGAGAAGCGGGCATTGGTGCCGCCGATATCGCCGATCAGGATCGGGAAAGGCAGCGGAGCGGTGCTGTGGTTCGGTTTTGGCATGGCCGGTTCCGTGCTGATCAGGCTTCGAGTGTGGGAAGAAGTTTTATAGCGGTCGCGTGGTTGAGCGCCATCGGAATATCGTAAACGATCGCCAGCCGCATCAGCGCCTTGACGTCGACATCGTGCGGCATCGGCGTCAGGGGGTCGACGAAGAAGATCAGGGCGCCGACCTCACCGGTCGAAATCAGCGCGCCGATCTGCTGGTCACCGCCGAGCGGTCCGCTTTTCAATCTGGTGACGTCGAGATCCGGGGCCGCGTCAAGGACGCGCCCGCCAGTGGTGCCGGTGGCGACGATCTTCCAGCGGGAGAGCAGGTCCCTGTTGGCGCGGGCGAAGTCCGCCATGTCGTCTTTTTTCTGGTCATGCGCAATCAATGCTAGGCATTTGCCGCCGGCCATCAAGCCCTCCGCCCGAACAATTCAATCGATTTGACCGCTTCTATACCAACAGTTTGCGATTTGAAAGACAAGGCACCGGCGCTCCTTACTGGATCGCCGGCTTGTCGTTCGGGACTGGGCCGACATCGGGCAGTTCTCCGTCGGCATCGGCGGCGGGTTCCGCAGCTGGAGCTGCGGTGAGCGCGCTTGCAGCGGAAGGCCCACCATAGGTGGCGGCTTGCATCGAGGCGACGGAAGCGGCATCGAGCACGGCGGCGCAGGCCTTCGGCAGGTCGGAGACCATCATCTCGCGCGGCGGCTTCGGCGGCTTGGCGCCGGGCTTAGGCGGCTTCGGTGGCGCCCAAGGGGCCGGCGTAAACCAATAGGCAAGCGACTTGTCGCAGCCGTCTCCTGAGGCGACAGGCGCTTGCGGCGTGCATCCGGCAGCACCGGGCGGACATTTGATGCGGATATGGAAATGCGAGTCGTGGCCGTATATCGGCCGGAGCTTACCAAGGTTGGTGCGGTCGCCGGTCCAGGTGTCGCACATCTTCTTCTTGATCGCCGGATTGACGAAGATGCGCTCCACTTCAGGATAGCTCGCCGCCAGCATCAGGAGCCGCGCCCGCGATTGCGTCCACACCTTGGGATCGACGGTCAGGAACTTGTCCTTCTGCAGCATGCTGGTGAAGGGCATGTCCTCGCGCTCCTGGGCCGTCATGCGGCGCGCCGGCATCGGCGTGAACCAGATATCTGCGTCGAGGCCGATCTGATGTGAGGAATGGCCGTTAAGCATCGGGCCGCCGCGCGGCTGCGCGATATCGCCGACGAGGATGCCCGGCCAGCCGGCATATTTGACCGCATCCTGCGAAAACCGTTCCAGGAGCGCGATCATCGCCGGGTTGCCCCAGCGACGATTGCGCGAAAGCCGCATCGCCTCCCAGGTCGGCCCGTCGGCCGGTAATGCCACCGCGCCGGTCATGCAGCCCTTGGCATAAAAGCCGATCGGCTGCGCCGGTCCCTGCGTCGGCAGCCCGACGGCGCCGAACTGGCCCTTGGCACTGCCGGGGCTCGGCGTCTTCTGCTCGGCGCCGACATCGCCGGCGGCAAGGCTTGCACCGATTGCGCCGGCAAGCGTCAATTTGCCGAATGTCCTGAAAGCCTGAGCGAAGCCGAAAGCCATACTGTTTCCTTGAAGCGCTGCCGAAGTGATTTGCCGCGAATCTACCGTGAAAAGCAATTTTGGTGAATCGATGTTTTGGCTGGCGGCGATAGGCGGCGGCGGTGACGGATCGCCGCAGCGTTGCGGCCGCCTGCAATTCCGATGAGGTCTTCAACCTTGGCGCGGCCCAGCAAGGTCAAAATTTCGCGAGCCCGGCAAAAACCAAACTCTCTCCTGTTTTTCGCCCGTATTTTTCGTATTGTCGAACCCACCAATAATTAGGGGAAAGCGTGAATGACGGCTTTGTGGTCGAAGATCGGTTTGGTTCTGACGCTTGCGGGAGCCTTAGCGCCCATGACGGCAACAGCTCAGGACCAGCCCTTTCAGATTGGCAGCTCGGTCATCAGCGAGATGAAGTACGAGCCGGGCTTTGCGCATTTCGACTACGTCAATCCCGATGCTCCAAAAGGTGGAGATCTGCGTCTTTCCGCAAGCGGCGCCTTCGACACCTTCAACCCTCTACTGGCAAAAGGCCAAACGGCGATAGGCCTGTCTCTTGCTTACGACACGCTGATGAAGCCGGCCGATGACGAACTTCTCGTCTCCTACGGCCTGCTTGCCGAGGGGCTATCCTATCCCAATGACGTCTCCAGCGCGACCTTTCGCCTGCGCAAGGAAGCAAAATGGGCGGACGGTCAGCCGGTAACTCCGGAAGATGTCATTTTCAGCCTGGACAAGACGAAGGAATTGAACCCCGTCGCCGGGAACTATTACCATCACGTCGTCAAAGCGGAAAAGACCGGCGATCGGGATGTCACCTTCACCTTTGATGAGAAGAACAATCGCGAATTGCCCAACATTCTCGGCCAGTTGATGATTGTGCCGAAACATTGGTGGGAAGCGCCCGGAGCGGATGGCAAGCCGCGTGAAATTACCAAAACAACGCTGGAGCCCGTAATGGGCTCCGGGCCTTACAAGATTGCTTCCTTCTCGCCTGGCGCAACCATCCGTTATGAACTGCGCGACGACTACTGGGGCAAGAATCTCAATGTGAATGTCGGCCAGAACAATTTCCGCAATGTCATCTACACCTATTTCGGTGACCGCGATGTTGAGTTCGAAGCCTTTCGCGCCGGCAATAGCGACTATTGGCAGGAGACAACGGCTGCCCGCTGGGCAACTGGATATGATTTTCCTGCAGTGAAGGAAGGACGCGTCAAGAAGGAAGAGGTTGCAAATCCCCTGCGCTCCACTGGCATTCTGCAGGCTCTTGTCCCGAATATGCGGCGTGACCTCTTCAAGGATATCAGGGTCCGCGAGGCGCTGAACTACGGCCTCGATTTCGAGGAGTTGAACCGCACCGTTGCCTTTAACAGTTACAAGCGCATCGACAGCTATTTCTGGAATACCGAGCTCGCCTCCTCCGGTCTGCCGCAGGGGCGGGAGCTGGAAATACTGCAAGACCTGAAGGACAAGATTCCACCGGAGGTCTTCACAACGCCTTACACCAATCCCGTCGGCGGCGATCCGCAGAAGAGCCGGGACAACCTCCGAAAGGCGATTGCGCTTCTGAAAGAAGCCGGTTGGGAGCTGAAGGGCAATCGCATGGTCAATACCAAGACCGGCCAGCCGATGAGTTTCGAGATATTATTGTCGAGCCCCATGTTGGAGCGCTGGGCAGTGCCTTATGCCAGCAATCTCAAGAAAATCGGCATCGATGCGCGAGTTCGGACAGTCGACGCTTCCCAAGCTGTCAACCGCGAACGCAGCTTCGACTTCGATATGATCTGGAATGTCTGGGCGGAGACAATGAATCCGGGCAACGAGCAAGCCGACTATTGGGGATCCGGCTCGGTCAACCAGCAGGGTTCTCGCAACTACGCCGGCATTGCCAACCCAGCCGTCGATGAGCTCATCCGCATGATTATCTTCGCGCCGAACCGCGATGAACAGGTCGCTGCGATCAAGGCAATGGACCGGGTATTGCTGGCAAATCACTACGTCATCCCGCTATTCTACCGCGATACCGTTAATCTCGCCTATTGGAACACTGTCACGCATCCTGCCGAGTTTCCGGCCTACAGCCTGGGCTTCCCCGATGCCTGGTGGTCGACCTCGGCAAAATGAGCGGGCTTGCAATACAGGGGCCCTCGGCTCCAAATGGCACGGGCGAATCACGACAAGCCGGCAGCGCCGGCAAGGAAAGGCTGGCGGATTGAGCGGCATTGGACTGGACGGCAGGCAGGCAAGAAGAAGATTTCCGGAGGCTGAGGGCTGATGGGTGCTTATGTCCTTCGCCGGCTGCTTTTAATGATCCCGACCATCATCGGCATCATGGCGATTTCCTTCACGGTCATTCAGTTCGCGCCCGGCGGCCCGGTCGAACAGGTGATCGCCCAATTGACCGGCCAGGCCGATAGCGCCGATCAGCGCCTGTCCGGCGGCGGCGATCTCCTCGGCGGCGGCGGCAGCGACGAAGGCTCTAAATATCGCGGCGCCCAGGGGCTCGATCCGGAACTGATCGCCAAGCTGGAAAAGCAATTCGGCTTCGACAAGCCGCCACTGACCCGTTTCGGCGAGATGATGTGGAATTACATCCGTTTCGATTTCGGCGAGAGCTTCTTCCGCAACACCTCGGTGCTTGAACTCATCAAGGAGAAGCTGCCGGTGTCGATCTCGCTCGGCATCTGGATCCTGATCTTCTCCTATGCCATCTCCATCCCACTCGGCATCCGCAAGGCGGTCAAGGATGGATCGACCTTCGATGTCTGGACATCGGGCGTCATCGTCGTCGGCTACGCCGTGCCGAGCTTCCTCTTCGGCATTCTCTTGATCGTGCTGTTCGCCGGTGGCTCATTCTATGACTGGTTTCCGCTGCGCGGCCTCGTCTCCGACAATTTCGACCAGCTGGCCTGGTGGCAGAAGCCGCTCGATTATTTCTGGCACCTGACCTTGCCGTTGATTTCTCTGTCGCTCGCCGCCTTCGCCACGACGACCCTGCTCACCAAGAATTCCTTCATCGAGGAGATCAAGAAGCAATATGTCGTCACCGCTCGCGCCAAGGGGCTGAACCAGCGGCAGGTGCTCTACGGCCATGTCTTCCGCAACGCCATGCTGATCATCATCGCCGGTTTTCCCGGCGCCTTCATTTCCGCTTTCTTCACCGGCTCGCTGCTCATCGAGAACATTTTCTCGCTGGATGGCCTCGGCCGCCTTGGTTACCTCTCGGTCGTCAACCGGGATTATCCGATCGTCTTCGCGACCCTCTACATCTTCTCGCTGCTCGGCCTCGCCGTCAGCCTGATCTCTGATCTGATCTACACCTGGATCGATCCGCGCATCGATTTCGAGCGGAGGGATGTCTGATGGACGCCGCCGCAAATCCTGCCGTCGCAACTCCCGTCAAGCCGCCGCGCAAGGGGCTGTTGTCGCCGACCAACATCCGCCGCTGGCAGAATTTCCGGGCAAATGGCCGTGGTTACTGGTCGTTGTGGCTGTTCCTGCTGCTTTTCGTGCTCAGCCTGTTTGCTGAATTGCTCGCCAACGACCGACCGATCATCGCCTCCTACAAGGGCGAAATCCTTTTTCCCGTGTTGATCAATTATCCCGAGGAGAAGTTCGGCGGCTTCCTTGCCGAAACCGACTATCGCTCCTCGGTGATATCGGACGAGATCAACGCCAATGGCTGGATGATCTGGCCGCCGGTGCGCTATTCCTACCGCTCGGTCAATTCAAATATTCCGCATTCGGCGCCGACCGCTCCCTTCTGGCTGATGACCAAGGAGGAGCGCTGCTCCGGTTATCCGCAAGGGGTGAACGATCCCGGCTGCACCTTCGGTAATCTCAACTGGCTCGGCACCGACGACCAGGCCCGCGACGTGCTGGCGCGCGTCATCTACGGCTTCCGCATATCGGTGCTCTTCGGCCTGGCGCTGACCATCTGCTCGGCGGTCATCGGCGTGACGGCAGGGGCCGTGCAGGGTTATTTCGGCGGCTTGACCGATCTGCTGCTGCAGCGCTTCATCGAGATCTGGTCGTCGATGCCGGTGCTTTACATCCTGCTGATCATTGCCGCCATCCTGCCGCCCGGCTTTTTCGTGCTGCTCGGCATCATGCTGCTCTTCTCCTGGGTCAGCTTCGTCGGCGTCGTACGCGCCGAATTCCTGCGCGCCCGCAATTTCGAATATGTTCGCGCCGCCCGCGCCCTCGGCGTCAACAACCGCACCATCATGTGGCGCCACCTGCTGCCGAACGCCATGGTCGCGACGCTGACCTTCCTGCCCTTCATCCTCTCCGGCTCGATCACGACGCTGACCTCGCTCGATTTCCTCGGCTTCGGCATGCCGCCGGGCTCCCCCTCGCTCGGCGAGATGATCGCCCAGGGCAAGTCCAACCTGCAGGCGCCATGGCTTGGGCTGACCGCCTTCTTTGCCATGTCGATCATGCTGTCCCTGCTGATCTTCATCGGCGAAGCCGTGCGCGATGCCTTCGATCCGAGGAAGACGTTTCAATGAGTGACATGACAGCACCGCTCCTTTCCGTCCGCGATCTCTCCGTTGCCTTTCATCAGGGCGGCGAGACGTCGCTTGCCGTCGATCATATCTCCTTCGATATCGCCAAGGGCGAAGTCGTGGCGCTGGTCGGCGAATCCGGCTCCGGCAAGTCGGTGTCGGCGAATTCGATCCTGCGGCTTTTGCCCTATCCCTCGGCAAGCCATCCTTCCGGCGAGATCCTATTCAAGGGCGAGGACCTCTTGAAGGCATCGGAGCGGGCGCTGCGCGAGGTCCGCGGCAACGACATCACCATGATCTTCCAGGAGCCGATGACCTCGCTCAATCCGCTTCATACGATCGAGAAGCAGATCGCCGAGATCCTGGCGCTGCATCAGGGTCTCAGCGGCCAGGCGGCGCGTGAGCGGGTACTGGAATTGTTGAACCAGGTCGGCATCCGCGAGCCGGAAAAGCGATTGAAGGCCTATCCGCACGAACTGTCAGGTGGCCAGCGCCAGCGCGTCATGATCGCCATGGCGCTTGCCAACCGGCCCGAACTGTTGATTGCCGACGAGCCGACCACCGCGCTCGACGTCACCGTGCAGGCGCAGATCCTCGAATTGCTGCGGCAGCTGAAGACCGTGCACGGCATGTCGATGCTGTTCATCACCCATGATCTCGGCATTGTCCGCAAATTCGCCGATCGCGTCTGCGTCATGACCAAGGGCAGGATCGTCGAAACCGGAACGGTTGACGAGGTCTTCGCCAATCCCAAGCACGAATATACCCGCCATCTCCTTGCTTCCGAACCGCGCGGCGAGCCGCCGCTTGCCGATCCGTCGAAACCGGTGGTGATGGAAGGTTCGGACATTCGCGTCTGGTTCCCGATCAAATCAGGGCTGATGCGCCGCGTCGTCGACCACGTGAAGGCGGTCGACGGCATCGACCTTTCGCTGCGCGCCGGCCAGACCCTCGGCGTCGTCGGCGAGTCCGGTTCCGGCAAGACCACGCTCGGGCTGGCGCTCACCCGGCTGATCTCCTCGCAAGGCCGGGTTGCCTTTGTCGGCAAGGATATAGCCGGCTATTCGTTCAATGAAATGCGGCCGCTGCGCAATCAGCTGCAAATCGTCTTCCAGGATCCCTACGGCTCGCTCAGCCCCCGCATGTCGGTCGGCGATATCATTGCCGAAGGCCTGAAGGTGCATGAGCGCTCGTTGACCTCGGAAGAACGCGACCAGCGCGTCTGCTGGGCGCTGGAGGAAGTCGGTCTTGATCCGCTGACCCGCTGGCGATATCCGCATGAATTCTCCGGCGGCCAGCGCCAGCGTATCGCCATTGCCCGCGCCATGGTGCTGAAGCCGCGTTTCGTCATGCTCGACGAGCCGACCTCGGCGCTCGACATGAGCGTGCAGGCCCAGGTGGTCGATCTGCTGCGCGATCTGCAGCAGAAGCACGATCTCGCCTACCTCTTCATCAGCCATGACTTGAAAGTGGTGAAGGCACTGGCCAACGACGTCATCGTCATGCGTTTCGGCAAGGTGGTGGAGCAGGGGCCGTCAGCGGAAATCTTCCGCGCGCCGAAGGACGATTATACCAAGGCGCTGTTGGCGGCCGCCTTCAACATCGAGGCGGTGCCGACGCCCGCCGTGCAGCAGTGAAGATGATCATGCCCAAACCTCCTCCCGTTCTCGTCGATATCAAGTTCAATCCCGAAGGCGTCGCCCGGGTGCTGAAGACGGCCTTTGCCGATCGCGGCAGCATCAATCTCGCCGATCCGACCGATCGGACGCGCGATCTCCGCGAGGCCGAATATGCGCTGCTCTGGAAGCCGGACGCCGACCTCTTTACGCGGGCGCCGAACCTCAAGGTAATCTTCTCTGGCGGCGCCGGCGTCGACCATATTATCGGGATGGATGGCCTGCCGGAGATCCCGATCGTCCGTTTCGTCGACCGCAGTCTGACGACCCGCATGAGCGAATGGGTGGTCATGCAATGCCTGATGCATCTGCGGGGGCAATATGCCCATGACAGCCACCAGCGGCAGCGCCAATGGGCCAAGCTGATCGCGCCTGAAGCGGCGGAGGTAACGGTCGGCGTCATGGGCCTCGGCATTCTCGGGCTGGATGCGGTCGCCAAGCTGAAGGTCATGGGTTTTAACGTCATCGGCTGGTCGCGCACCCGCAAAGAGATCGCCGGCGTCGAAACCTTCGATGCCGGCGAGATGGACAGCTTCCTCGGAAAGACCGACATCCTCGTCGGCCTGCTGCCGCTGACGCCGGAGACGACAGGGTTCTATGATAGCGGGCTATTCAAAAAGCTGCGCAGCAACGGCGCGCTCGGGCGGCCGGTCTTCATCAATGCCGGCCGCGGCAAGAGCCAGGTCGAGGCCGATATCGCTTCCGCCATCCTGAACGGCATCCTCGGCGGTGCTTCCCTCGACGTCTTCGAGGTGGAGCCGCTTGGCCCCGACAACACGTTGTGGGAATTGGAGAATGTCTTCATCACGCCGCACGACGCGGCGGTCTCCGAAGAAAACGCGCTGTTCCGTCATGTCGAGATGCAGATCGCCCGTTTCGAGCGCGGCGAACCGCTGGAATTCGTGGTCGACCGCGCTGTCGGCTATTAAGCCTCCCGGAACCTTCCAGACGGCCACCCGTTTCCTCTGCTGAGTTCTTCATGGCTGGATGGCCGTCAAGACGGCGGAAGGAGACGATGATGGCGCATCAGACGGAAACACGCTGGGAAAAGTCCGACGGCAAGCTTCACAAGGAAGAGCAAATCGCGCCGGTGAAGGCAAGACAGGGTCGCACGGGTTATCGTATCCTGCTGGTGCTGCTGGCCGCACTGGTGCTCGCTTTCGTGGTCTGGATCCCGGTCGAGATCTGGGGCAAACGCGAAGCGGATCAGGTGGCTCCACAGCAGCCCGGTCAGCAGCTTCAGTCGCAGCAGCCTGGCGCCGCACCTGCGCCGACGCTTGAGAACGGCAAAGCCATTCCGACCGAGACTGAGAATACGACGCCGGCCGCTCCGAACGTCGCTCCTGCAGCACCGGCCCAACCCGCAGCGCCAGCGCAATAAGTGTTGGGCAGGTGACTTTCGCATCTCGCCGCCGTGCGACGGCGGGGTGCCTATTGTTTTGTCTGGACTTTCTCTGCCGATTTTTCGATAAGAAGGCGCACGAGCCGGTTTCGTGCGCCGGCCCCGCACTTGGCAGCACTCGGGAACTGGGCAGCACCTGACCGGAGTGGACAGGGGCGGGAATTTCATGGCCAGGACCGATATCGCAAGACGCGTCTACAATCACGCTTGGAAGCTCGATCCGATCGTCCGCAGCCTGATCGATACCGACTTCTACAAGCTGCTGATGCTGCAGATGATCTGGAAGCTCTATCCCGAGGTGAACGCGTCCTTTACCCTCATCAACCGCACCAAGCGCGTGCGCCTCGCCGATGAGATCGACGAAGGCGAATTGCGCGAGCAGCTCGATCATGCCCGCACGCTGAAACTCTCCAAGAAGGAGATGATCTGGCTGGCGGGTAACAGCTTCTACGGCCGCGCCCAGATCTTCGAGCCGGAATTCCTCGCCTGGCTCTCCAACTTCCAGCTCCCCGAATACGAGCTGTCGAAAAAGGACGGGCAATATGTGCTGGATTTCCATGGGTCCTGGAAGGAAACCACCATGTGGGAGATCCCGGCGCTCGCCATCGTCAACGAGCTGCGGTCGCGCTCGGCGATGAAGGCGCTCGGCCCCTTCACCCTCGACGTGCTCTATGCCCGCGCCAAGGCGAAGATGTGGTCGAAGGTCGAACGGTTGAAGGAACTGCCGGGTCTGCGCATCTCCGATTTCGGCACCCGCCGCCGCCATAGTTTCCTCTGGCAGCGCTGGTGCGTCGAGGCGCTGAAGGAAGGCATCGGCCCGGCCTTTACCGGCACCAGCAACGTCTTGCTGGCGATGGATTCCGATCTCGAAGCCGTCGGCACCAATGCCCACGAATTGCCGATGGTGGCTGCCGCCCTTGCGCAGACCGACGAGCAGTTGCGCAATGCGCCCTACAAGATCCTGCGCGACTGGAACAAGCTCTATGGCGGCAATCTTCTGATCGTCCTGCCGGATGCCTTCGGCACCGCCGCTTTCCTGCGCGACGCGCCGGAATGGGTCGCCGACTGGACCGGCTTTCGCCCGGACAGCGCGCCCCCGATCGAAGGCGGTGAAAAGATCATCGAATGGTGGAAGAAGATGGGCCGCGATCCGCGCCAGAAGCTCTTGATCTTCTCCGACGGTCTCGATGTCGACGCCATCATCGACACCTACCGGCATTTCGAAGGCCGTGTGCGCATGAGTTTTGGCTGGGGCACCAATCTGACCAACGATTTTTCCGGTTGCGCGCCGACCGAAATCTCCGGCCTCAACCCGATCTCGGTCGTCTGCAAGGTCAGCGACGCCAACGGCCGCCCGGCGGTAAAACTCTCCGACAATCCGCAGAAGGCGACCGGCGAACCGGCGGAGGTCGAGCGCTACCTGAAATTCTTCGGCGCAGAAGACAGGATCGATCAGACCGTTCTGGTGTAGCTCCGCGACAAGGCAGCGCCGCCATCGCGTGGCGCATTGCCATGGCCGGCCATTGCATCCTCGATCGACCAACCGAAGCGCCAGGCGTCGAACATCGAATACCATTCCTGGAAATCGGTGATCGGCAGGATATCCGGCTTCGACATCGGATTGTCGGCCAGGCTGCGGCCGCGTGCACGATCCCGTACACCACGCTCCTGCATCTCAAGCAGAGTCTCGAACATCATCACCCTCCGATCCTATTCGAATACTTTATGCAAGCATCCTAATAAAGCATTGTCGAGTCCGGATGTGATGATTCCGGTTTTTCACAGGATTAGCCCCAATGCGCTAGTACAGGAAATAATGAAGACCGGAATGGCTAGGTATCATGCGATTACGATTAACAACAGCGTGACGGGGAGGCTCGGCTTCCTGGCTGGGGTCCGCCGCCAAGCCTCCCGGCTGGCCGACCTTGAACAAGCCGGTAGCGTCGACACGTTGCCGCCTTCCGGCCGTTGCGATCCAACCAAGATGATAGCGAAGGTTAAAGGACCGTTAATATCCACCGGACCCGTCCCGATCCCGCACACTACCGTGGGCCGGCGGCATTCTCCGGCTGGTCAGGCAGCCAGTCTCCGAAACCGGGTTCTGATCCGGTCGAGGTAATAATGGCCGGGAGACGGCGCCACTGTCATCGCATGGGCTTCCGAGGACGGCACGCCGTCGAACAGACGTTCCTCGCCATTCTTGAAACAAATCCTGAGCCGCCCGTCTTCCTGGCTGAAATAGACGGATTTGATGATCTTCGACTTCACGGAAAGTTCTTCCACCTGTTTAGTCTCCGTTTTTTAGTTTGGCAGAAGATAAACCAAAACGTGCAAAGACGCGGTGAAGCGGCATGGTAAAAATTCTGGAATCCTGCCCAGGTTATGGGGACGTCAATCGCCACCGTCGCCACACTCGACACTACCGATTGCCGGCTTCTGCGGGGGTTCGGTGGGAACTTGCTGAAAAAGAAAGATCGACGTTTGACAGCACCATGTTTTAATGACGATATCTTCCATCCAGAGGTGAGGTATGGCAGGGTGCAATGTTAGGTGAAGCGATTTCCTTTGTAAGACGTAATCTGTCGTTTGTGTGTGTTGTTGTCGCAGCCAATTGCGCACTGGTTGCTTTTGATGACTACAGCGGTGGAAACAAAAGTAATTCAGCGCAATTTTTCGTTGCTTTGTCTTTTGGATTCTTCATTCAGAAAGCAATATTAAATGGAGATGAGAAAGTTTCAAACCTGACCGACAAGCGTGGGTTTGGCGGCTACATCTGGAAGAACTTGCTTATCATGCTGGTCGTCATTGGAATCGGGATTGGTGCCCCTGTCGCATTCGGCGCCGCTTCCCTGTCAAAGAACGTATTTCTACTCTTATGCCTTGCGGTGATCGCAATCATCCTTCCGCTGCTGCTTGCGCTTGTCGGAACCTGGCCTATTGCCGGAATTGCGGGCTCTAATAGCGGACTTTCAGCCGCCTTCAGCCGAGGGAAACGCGGTTTGGCTCCCACCTTTTTGCGGCTGTTTGCCGGACTTTTTCTTCCCTTCATCGGTGCTTTGATATTGATGACGGCAGCAACATCGATGTCATACGAAGCCGATAGCATCTTCTCGGACGGAAAACTGAACCTCATCGCTTTGGCAATACTGGTGATTTGTCAATGGGCGTCGATATTCGGTCTGTGCTACGTTTCGATCGTCTTGGCTCGCAAACTGCTGAGTTCCGAGGCTCCGCGGCCTCCATTCGGAGGACGTCAAGGGAATGCGATCGCAGCGACGAGCGTCTCGGAAGTTTTCGAATAGGACCTACAGCGCCGCACGTCTTTTTAGACGCGCAAAGGACGTTGTAACACTCTGAATCTACGCGTCGGCCCGAATCGATTCCGATTTTTGGGCCGACTCGCTGGTCGCGATTATGCTGAGCCGCTGACAGGCTTCCAATATCTGCAAGAATCAGGGGCGTTGAGCTGCTGCCACACGCAATGGATAAGGCTGGTACAGCCCTGCGAAGGAAAGAAGCGGAGGTTTTAACGAATATGGCGGACAGGGTGGGATTCGAACCCACGGTACGCTTTCACGTACACACGCGTTCCAGGCGTGCGCCTTAAACCACTCGGCCACCTGTCCTTCTTGGGCGTTCGCGCCTGGATAGGAGCAAATCGTCGGAACGGCGCGATATATACCGATGAATTTTTGTCGATCAACCGAAATCTAACAGTTTTTTGACTTCTTCAGATAAAACTCGCCTCCGCCCGTCCATTGTGCTTCACATCATCGACGACTATGTAATTCTCAAGGTGAGGAATGGCGCGGGTTCGCCGGAATTGTCCCGGCATATCGAAGCGTCGGAGGAGTTGATGCGTTTCCTGTTGCGTCTGGCCAGCCTTGTCGCGCTTGCGGCGGCCGTTATTGCCGGGACCATCGATTCGATCCAATCGGTTGCGGCGTCAGCAGTGGTGGTGACGCCCATTTCCGATGCCTGGCAGGATGTCAGCCCGACAACCCTGACGTCGCTGCAAACCTCCCTTTCCTATTATATTCACCCACGTTTCTACGCTTTCATCTTCCAGTGGCTGATGCTGCAGCCGGCCTTTGCCGTTTTCCTGGTGATCGCGCTGCTTCTCTGGATGATCGGCTACAAGAAGCCGCCGATAGCCGGTCGCTTCACCGCATAGGCAAGCGGGTCCCGCCGCCACGGCCCGGCCGGGATCTGGCCGGCCGCCGTATGGCCTCGACACGACTGTCGGATTGCCGTGAAATTTTGCATCCCGGCAGCGGAAATGTCTAAAAATCAGCCCCAGGGAATGGATTTTCAGCAATCGCTGCAAATCTTTACCGCCTGAAAAATTTCTGGTGAATTTTTCCGTGAGCCATGCAAGGATGCGCGCAGCCAGGCCTCCGGGGGGAGGTCGGTGGTTCCGCAGACATGTCCGAAAAGGGCTTGCGGGAGGACCCCTAACGAATAGCAACAACAGGGCTGCACAATGAAAAAATCCCTTCTCACTCTCCTTGCCGTGGCTGCCATGTCGACGACGGCGCTTGCCGCCGATGTCAAGCCGGCGCTGGTTTACGGCACCGGCGGGAAGTTCGATAAGTCTTTCAACGAAGCGGCCTATAACGGCGCTGAGAAGTTCAAGGCCGAGACCGGCATCGCCTATCGCGACTTCGAGCCGACCGGCGACACCCAGGGCGAACAGGCCATCCGCAACTTCGCAAGCCGCGGTTTCAATCCGGTGGTTGCCGTTTCCTTCGCCTGGACCTCGGCGATCGAGAAGGTTGCAGCCGAATTCCCTGATACCAAGTTCATCATCGTCGACTCCGTCGTCGACAAGCCGAACGTCCGCTCGGTGGTCTACAAGGAAGAAGAAGGCTCCTACCTCGTCGGCATTCTCGCTGGCATGGCATCGAAAACAGGCAAGGTCGGCTTCGTCGGCGGCATGGATATTCCGCTGATCCGCAAGTTCGAATGCGGTTACGAACAGGGTGCGCGCGCCGCCAAGGCCGATGTCGAAGTTTTCCAGAACATGACCGGCACCACGGGTGCAGCCTGGAATGACCCGGTTCGTGGCGGCGAGCTCACCAAGAACCAGATCGATCAGGGCGCCGACGTTATTTACGCGGCAGCCGGCGCCACCGGCCTCGGCGTTCTGCAGACCGCTGCCGACAACAAGAAGCTGTCGATCGGCGTCGATTCCAACCAGAACCATCTGCATCCGGGCTCGGTGCTGACCTCGATGGTCAAGCGCGTCGACCTCGCCGTCTACAACGCCTATAGCGACACCAAGAACGACAAGTTCACCGGTGGCGTCCAGGCGCTCGGCGTCAAGGAAGATGGTGTTGGCGCCGCGATCGACGACAACAACAAGTCGCTGATCACGCCGGAAATGCAGGCGGCCGTCGACAAGGCAAAGGCCGATATCATTGCGGGGACCATCAAGGTTCACGATTATACCTCGGACAATGCTTGCCCGAAGTGATCCGCGCCCTGATGTAATCGACGATTGAGATCGGGCGTATGGCGGAGGGGATTTTCGCCATACGCCCTTATCTTATTTGGAGCCTGCCGTGACAGATAAGCCCGCTATCGAGCTTGTCGGCATCGATAAGAAATTCGGTGCCGTCCATGCCAACAAGGACATCAACCTCACCGTTGCCAAGGGGACGATCCACGGCATCATCGGCGAAAATGGCGCCGGCAAATCGACGCTGATGTCGATCATCTATGGTTTTTACCACGCCGACAGCGGTGAGATCCGCGTCAACGGCAATCCCGTCACCATCCGCGACAGCCAGGCAGCGATCGCCACCGGCATCGGCATGGTGCACCAGCATTTCATGCTGGTCGACAATTTTACGGTGCTCGAGAATATCATGCTCGGCGCCGAAGGCGGCATGCTGCTGGCGAGAGGCGTTGCATCGGCCCGCGCCGAACTCAAGCGGCTGGAAACGGAATACGGCCTCGAGGTCGATCCGGACGCGCTGATCGAAGAACTCCCGGTCGGTCTGCAACAGCGCGTCGAAATCCTGAAAGCCATGTATCGCGGCGCCGAGATCCTGATTCTCGATGAGCCGACGGGCGTGTTGACGCCGGCTGAAGCCGATCACCTTTTCCGTATCCTCAAGGTGCTGCGCGACCAGGGCAAGACGATCATCCTCATCACCCACAAGCTGCGCGAGATCATGGCGATCACCGATACGGTCTCGGTCATGCGACGCGGCGAGATGGTCGCCACCCGCAAGACAGCGGAAACGACGGTGGAAGAGCTTGCCGAACTGATGGTCGGCCGCCGCGTGCTGTTGCGCGTGCAAAAGGGCGAGGCGAATCCAGGCGCCGCCGTGCTCTCCGTCCGCAATCTCTCGGTCAAGGACAATCGCGGCGTCACCATGGTCGATAACGTCTCCTTCGAGGTGCGCGCCGGCGAAATCGTCGGCATTGCCGGTGTCGCCGGCAATGGCCAGTCCGAATTGCTGGAGGCAATTGCCGGCATTCGCAAGCCCGCCTCCGGCGAAATCCTTCTCGACGGCCAGACGATCGACAAGGCCGATCCCGCCCGGCTGCGCGAACTCGGCCTCGCCCATATTCCCGAGGACCGCCATCATATGGGCCTGGTCCTGAAATTCGAGGAATACGAAAATTCCGTGCTCGGCTATCACCGCCGCCCGGGCTACAGCCGCGGCCCGCTGCTCGATCTCGAAGCGATCCGCAGGGATGCGATGGAGAAGATCGAGAAATACGACATCCGCCCGCCGAACCCGCGGCTGAAGACGGCGAATTTCTCCGGCGGCAACCAGCAGAAGATCGTCGTCGCCCGCGAGATCGAACGTGATCCGAAGATGCTGATCATCGGCCAGCCGACGCGCGGCGTCGATATCGGTGCCATCGAATTCATCCATCGCCGGATCATCGAAATGCGCGATGCGGGTAAGGCGATCCTGCTCGTCTCCGTCGAACTCGATGAAATCCGCTCCCTTTCAGACCGTATCCTTGTCATGTTTGCCGGCCATGTCGTCGGCGAGAAGACGCCCGATGCCGGTGAACAGACCCTCGGCCTGATGATGGCCGGCATTGCCGCGTGAGGCCTTTATGAGCACTGCTTCCGTTCCGCTGCCAAACTGGATCAATTACGGTCTGATCCCACTCTTGAACCTCATTGTCGCCTTCCTGATCTCAGGCTTCGTCGTCTGGCTAATCGGCGAGAGTCCGCTCGGTGCGCTGTCGCTGCTGATCGAAGGCGCCTTCGGCAGCGGTGAGGGCATCGGCTTCACGCTGTACTACGCAACGAGTTTCATTTTCACCGGCCTCTCCGTGGCTGTCGCCATCCATGCTGGCCTGTTCAACATCGGCTCGGAAGGCCAGGCCTATGTCGGTGGGCTGGGCTGCGCACTGGTGGCACTGGCGCTCGATCGTTACGTGCCGTGGTATGTGACGATGCCGATCGCCGTTGTCGGAGCCGGCCTCTTTGGCGCCGCCTGGGCCTTTATCCCTGCTTTCCTGCAGGCCAAGCGCGGCAGCCATATCGTCATCACCACGATCATGTTCAACTATATCGCCGCCGCCCTGATGGTGTATCTGCTGGTGCACGTGCTGATCGTGCCGGGTAAGATGGCGCCGGAAACCCGCACTTTTCTCGAAGGCGGGCAATTGCCGAAGCTTGGTTGGATCATGCAGATGTTCGGCGCCAAGCTGGGTGCTGCGCCGTTCAATGTTTCCTTCATCATCGCCCTTCTTGCCGCCTGGTTTGTCTGGGTACTCATCTGGCGCACCAAGCTTGGATTCGAGATGCGCACGCTGGGCGTGAGTTCGACGGCGGCAGCCTATGCCGGCATTCCCTATGCGCGTATCGTTATCATTGCCATGCTCATTTCCGGCGCGCTCGCCGGCATGATGGCGCTCAATCCCGTCATGGGTTCTTCTGCCCGCTTGCAGGTGGAGTTCGTCGGCGGCGCCGGCTTCGTCGGTATCGCGGTCTCGCTGATGGGCCGCAACCATCCGCTCGGCATCATCTTCTCCGCCATCCTTTTCGGCATTCTTTATCAGGGCGGCGACTGGATCTCCTTCGAGATGCCGAACATCACCCGTGAGATGATCCTGGTCATCCAGGGTCTGGTGATCCTGTTTGCCGGCGCTCTGGAATACATGTTCCGGCCAGCCATGGTGCGCATCTATCAACAGTTCAAGCGAGCCTGAGGAGCGGACGATGGATTATTATGACATCTTCATCAGCGTTCTGAGCTCGACGATCCGCCTGTCGATCCCGCTGATCTTCACCGCCCTTGCCGGCCTGTTTTCAGAACGCGCCGGCATCTTCGACATCGGTCTCGAGGGCAAGATGCTGGGCTCGGCCTTCGCCGCCGCCTGTATTGCCTATCTCACCGATTCGGCCTGGCTGGGTCTCGGCGCCGGCATCGTCTGCTCGGTGGCCCTCAGCCTGGTGCATGGCTTCGCCTCGATCACCAACCGCGGCAACCAGATCGTCTCGGGCGTGGCCATCAACTTCTTCATCGCCGGCATCACCATCGTCCTTGGCCAGGCCTGGTTCGGCCAGGGCGGGCGCACGCCGCAGCTCTCGCCGGATGCTCGCTTCGCGCCGATCATTCTGCCGGGCGCCGATGCCATCCGCGACATACCGATCCTCGGCCCGCTCTATGCCAATGTCATTTCAGGCAACAATATCCTCACCTATCTCGCTTTCCTCGCCGTGCCCTTCTCCTGGTGGGTGCTTTACCGCACGCGCTTCGGCCTCAGGCTGCGCGCCGTCGGCGAAAATCCGGGCGCTGTCGATACGGCTGGCATCTCGGTCGCCTGGCTGCGTTATCGAGCCGTCATGTGCGCCGGCATCCTCTGCGGTTTCTCCGGCACGTATCTAGCGATCGCTCAGTCCGCTGCCTTCATCAAGGACATGTCGGCCGGCAAGGGCTATATCGCGCTCGCCGCCCTCGTCTTCGCCAAGTGGAAGCCGGTGCCGGTGATGTTTGCCTGCCTGCTCTTCGGCTTCCTCGATGCGCTGGCGAATTTCATGCAGGGCAAACAGGTGCCGCTGATCGGCGAGGTGCCGGTTCAGGTCTTCCAGGCGCTGCCCTATATTCTGACCTGTATCCTGCTTGCCGGCTTCATCGGCGTCGCCATCCCGCCGAAGGCCGGCGGCGTGCCCTACACGAAGGAACGTTGATCATGTCCCACGACCTGTTCGAAGCCGCCCGCGGCGCCATGGCTTTTGCCCATGCGCCCTATTCGAAATTTCCCGTCGGTGCCGCGATCCGCGCCGAGGATGGCAAGGTCTATAGCGGCGCCAACATCGAAAACCTCTCCTTTCCGCAAGGATGGTGCGCCGAACCGACGGCAATCAGCGCCATGATCATGGGCGGCGCCAGGAAGATCGTCGAGATGGCCGTTATCGCCGAGAAGCTGCCGCTCTGCCCGCCCTGCGGCGGCTGCCGCCAGAAGATCTCGGAATTCGCCTCGAAGGACACGAAGATCTATCTCTGCGATGAGGCGGGCGTGAAGAAGACCATGACGATGGAAGAGCTGCTTCCCTTCAGCTTCGAGACCGAACTCGGATGAAGGCGACGGTCAGCCTGCTCGCCGCATTGCTCGGCGGCATCAAGCCGCGCCATGGCATCGTGCTCGGCTCTGGTCTCGGCTCGCTCGTCGGAGCGGTGGACGGTGCCGTCCGCGTTCCCTATCGCGACCTGCCGGGCTTTCCCGTCAGCGCCGTCTCTGGCCATGCGGGCGAAGTCGTCGCCGGCCGTCTCGGCGGCGAACCCGTGATCATGCTCTCCGGCCGGGTGCATTATTACGAGAAGGGCGATGCCAATGCCATGCGACTGCCGCTCGAGGTACTGAAGGCGCTCGGTGTCGAAGCGTTGATCCTGACCAACTCGGCCGGATCGCTGCGCGACGACATACCGCCCGGTTCGGTGATGCAGATTACCGATCACATCAATTATTCCGGTATGAATCCGCTGATCGGCGAGGAAAGCGATCATCGTTTCGTCGGCATGACCAATGCCTATGATGCCGGCCTGGCCGCGGCAATGCAGAAGGCAGCGGCAAAGCTCAAGATCGAGCTGGCGCAAGGGGTCTATATGTGGTTTTCCGGTCCGAGCTTCGAAACGCCGGCCGAAATCCGCATGGCGCGCATCCTCGGCGCCGATGCCGTCGGCATGTCGACGGTGCCGGAGGTCATCATTGCAAGAATGCTGGGTCTGAGGGTTGCCGCCGCTTCCGTTATCACCAACTATGGGGCGGGCATGACCGGCAACGAACTCAGCCATGAAGAAACCAAGGACATGGCGCCCGTCGGCGGCGCCCGTCTCGCCGCCATATTGAAAGAGATGATTGCGGCCAGTACAGGATGATTTTAGGCCGGGTCGGCCTAAAATCTGAATCCTGTTCTACATCAAACAGCGAGAGCATGATGTCGTGAGAAAACCGCCCACACTTTTCGGCATGATGCTCTAGAGGAAGTGAAGATGAATAGCCATTCCATCCGGGAAACGGCGGCGGTCGCCCTTTCCCTACTCGATCTCACCAATTTGAAAGATGATTGCACTGCGGCGCAGATCGACGTGCTTTGCGCCCGCGCGCAGACCCCCTATGGCAATAGTGCGGCGATCTGCATCTGGCCGCGCTTCGTCGCTCAAGCCCGCAACATCCTCGGCACCGACCATGCCGTGCGGATCGCCACCGTCGTCAACTTCCCCTCGGGTGACATGGAAGTGGCCGATGTCGCCGCCGAAACCCGCGAGGCGATTGCCGACGGCGCCGACGAGATCGATCTGGTTATCCCCTACCGCAAGCTCATAGCCGGCAATGAAAAGGCCGTGACCGATATGGTCAAGGCGGTGCGCGCCGAATGCGCCGGACCCGTCCTGCTGAAAGTCATCATCGAGACCGGCGAGTTGAAGGAGGCGGCATTGATCCGCCGCGCCTCCGAGCTTGCCATCGACGCCGGCGCCGATTTCATCAAGACCTCCACCGGCAAGGTCGCCGTCAACGCGACGCTCGAAGCCGCCGACATCATGATCCGCGCCATTCGCGAAAGCGGACGCAAGGTCGGCTTCAAGCCGGCCGGCGGTATCGGCTCGGTGGCCGATGCCGCCCTCTATCTGAGCTTGGCCGAAACCATCATGGCGCCGGACTGGGCGATGCCGTCGACCTTTCGCTTCGGCGCGTCCGGCCTGCTTGACGATATCCTGGCGGTTCTGAGCGGAGCACAGTCTGCATCAGCCGTGGCGTCGAGCTATTGAGATGATTCCGCAGGAAATCATCCGGCGTAAACGCGATGGCGAGGAATTAGGTCTCGCCGATATCAACACCTTCATCGCGGCGCTCGCTGCCGGCCATCTGTCGGAAGGCCAGATCGGCGCATTCGCCATGGCCGTCTGGTTCAAGGGCATGTCGCGGGCCGAAACCGTCGCCCTGACGCTGGCGATGGCCAATTCCGGCGATCGGCTGAAATGGGCTGACATCGACCGCCCGATCGCCGACAAACATTCGACCGGCGGTGTCGGCGACAATGTTTCGCTGATGCTGGCCCCGATCACTGCCGCCTGCGGCCTTGCCGTACCGATGATATCGGGGCGCGGCCTCGGCCATACCGGCGGCACGCTGGATAAGCTCGAATCCATTCCAGGCTATAGGATCACCCCGGATGCGGACCTGTTCCACAAAGTCGTGAAGCAGGCGGGATGCGCCATCATCGGCCAGACCGGGACCCTGGCGCCAGCCGACGGCAGGCTTTATGCCGTGCGCGATGTGACCGCCACCGTTGATTCCATTCCCCTCATCACCGCCTCGATCCTCTCGAAGAAGCTTGCTGCCGGGCTTCAGACGCTGGTGCTCGACGTCAAGGTCGGCAACGGCGCCATCATGGCCGACCGCGCCCAGGCCGAGAGCCTGGCGCGATCGCTGGTCGAGGTTGCCAATGGCGCCGGCATCAAGACCTCGGCGCTGATCACCGACATGAACCAGCCGCTCGCCGATAGCGCCGGCAATGCCGTTGAAATGCGCAACTGCCTGGATTTCCTGGCGGGTGGGAAGGCGGACACCCGGCTTCAGACCGTCGTACTTGCCTTCGCCGCCGAAATGCTGGTGAAATCAGGCATTGCCACTTCACCTGACGAAGCTCAAGGGATGGCGCGTCGGGCCCTGTCATCGGGAAAGGCGGCGGAGGTCTTCGGGCGCATGGTCTCCATGCTCGGCGGTCCGGCCGATCTCGTCGAAAATCCCGACAAATATCTGGCCAGAGCGCCGGTGGAAAAACCTGTCCTGGCCGGCCGGCCCGGCTGGCTTTCCGCCTGCGATGCCCGCGGTATCGGCGTCAGTGTCATCGATCTCGGCGGCGGAAGGCGTCATCCCCAGGACCGGATTGATCACCGCGTCGGCTTCTCCGGATTGCTGCCGCTTGGCACCCGCGTAGAGGCCGGCGAGCCGATCGCGGTGGTTCACGCCGCCGATGAAGCGGCGGCGGAAAAGGCAGCAGCCGCGATTGCAGCGCACTACCGCATCACCGAGGACAAGCCGCAGCAGTCGCCGGTAATTTCGGCCAGGATCTGATGTGGTTTACTGCTTGAGGCTGAGCGAACCGTCGGCGACGGAATAGGAGGCGAGTTTCCGCAGGAAGCTCATGCCGACCAGCGTCGTCGTCAGCGCATCGTCCTTGAGGACAAAGGCCTCGACCTCGCGCACGCGGATGCCGCCGATTTCGACCCGGTCGAGCATCACATGCGCCGCCTTCGTCTGGCCGTTGGCGGTGTTCACCCCATAGTGGAAATCGAGCTGGTTGCCAGTGTAGCCGAGCCGGCGGGCAAGCGTCTCGTTGAGTGCGACATACGTGGCGCCGGTATCGATCAGGCCCTGCACCGGCTTGCCGTTGATCTTGAAGCTGCCGGTATAGTGACCCTGCGCATCTGCCTGCAGACGGATGGCATTGCTGGCGGAGACCGGCGCGGTGGCGGCGGGCTTGTCGCTTTCGGTCGATAGGTAATTGGCGGAGAGGGCGTCGGCAGGCTGCTGGCCGGTGTTCTCGAAGAAGGAAGGCGCCTGTGTGGCCAGCACCGCGGCGATGCTGGCGAATATGACGGTACGCACGAGCATGAAACAGAAATCCTTCCTGTATAAACCCGGCTTCATGCAGGGCCTCATGCTTCCAGCTTGCTAAGCCTCAAATCCTGATAAGTCGCTAAGATCGATAGAAAAAAGGCCCGGACGAACGATCCGGGCCCTAAACTCTTTCGATTTGGTAAAGGAAGGCTGAAACTATTTGGTGCCGTACATGCGGTCGCCGGCATCGCCGAGGCCGGGCATGATATAACCCTTCTCGTTGAGGTGGCTGTCGATCGAGGCGGTGAAGACCGGAACATCGGGATGCGCGGCGCGGAAGTTGCGGATCCCTTCCGGGGCGGCGAGCAGGCAAAGGAAGCGGATATTGTGAGCGCCGCGCTCCTTGAGTTTGTCGATCGCCGCAATCGACGAATTTCCGGTTGCCAGCATCGGGTCGACGACGATGATCAGGCGCTCGGCCACATCCTCCGGCGCCTTGAAGTAATATTCGACCGGCTGCAGTGTCTCGTGGTCGCGATAGACGCCGATATGCGAGACCCGGGCGGAGGGCACGAGATCGAGCATGCCTTCGAGCAGTCCGTTGCCGGCGCGCAAGATCGAGGCGAAGACCAGCTTTTTGCCCTCGAGGATCGGCGATTCCATCGTCTGCAGCGGCGTCTCGATCGTTGCCATCGTCAGTTCGAGATCGCGGGTCACCTCGTAACAGAGCAGCGTCGAGATTTCGCGCAGCAATCGCCGGAAACTTCCCGTCGATGTCTCCTTGCGCCGCATGATGGTGAGTTTGTGCTGCACCAGCGGGTGATCGATGACTGTAACGCCGTCCATGGGGAAGCCTTTCATTCTTTCTATCGAATGTTTCTCCACGGAAATCGGCCCGACTGCAAGAGTGGAGGCCAATTTGCGTCGATCATCCCCAGCCTCTTAGGGCCCCACATTTAGCCCTTAAAGCCGGGCGAGCAGGGCCTTGCGCGTGTCTTCGTCGACGAAGGCCGCCTCGATCGCCGTGCGCGTCATGGCATCGATCTCGGTGTTGCTGAAGCCGAAGGCCCCCGCGGCGAGTTCATATTCCCGCGCGAGCGAGGTGTGGAAGAATGGCGGGTCGTCCGAGCTGATCGTCACCCGGACGCCTGATTCCTTCAGCCGGCGCAGCGGATGCGAAACGAAATCGGGAAAGACCTTAAGCGCAATATTGGAGCCCGGGCAGACCTCGAGCACGGTGCCGAGATCGGCAAGCCGCTTCACCAGATCCAAATCCTCGATGGCGCGCACGCCATGACCGATACGCTGGGGGCGCACGGCATCGAGCGCGTCGGCGACACTGAAAGCCCCGCAGACCTCGCCCGCATGGATGGTGAGCCCCAGGCCGGCATCCCGGGCGATATCGAAGGCCCTGATATAGTCGGCGACACGCCCCATGCGCTCCTCGCCGGCAAGGTTGAAGCCGGTTATCAAAGGATTGCCGGCCTTGGCCGCGTATTCGGCCGCACCGATGACACTCTCCGGACCAAAGTGCCGCTCGCCGGTGACGATCAGCCGGGCCTCGATGCCGCTCTTTTCCCTGGCTCGCCGGATACCTTCGCAGATGCCTGAGATATAGGCATCGGCACCGAGCCCGATGCGTTTGCCATGGTCGGGGGAAACGATGAGTTCACTGTAGATCGTATTGATGCCGGCAAGTTCGTCGAGATAGGTTTCGGTCAGAAGCGCATAATCCTCCTCGGTCCTGTAGACCTCGGAAACCTTGTCGTAACATTCGAGGAAGCTCGCGAAATCATGCCAGACATAGGCGCCATCGCGAAGCTCGCCGCTGATGTCGACGCCGTATTTGCGTGCCTGGGCGTCGGTCAGAGCTGGAGGAGCCGCACCCTCCAGATGGCAGTGCAGCTCGACCTTCTTCAAATGCGATGTCACAGAAAACTCCTTCCATGCGGTCCGGCCGGAATGCCGAGATGACGCGCGATGCTCTCGCCGATATCGGCATAGCTGCGGCGCACGCCGATCGACCGCGACCGGATGCCGGGGCCATAGGCGATGACCGGTACGCGCTCGCGCGTATGGTCCGTGCCGCGCCAGGTCGGGTCGCAGCCGTGGTCGGCGGTGAGCACGACGAGATCGCCCGGCTTGAGTTTCTTGTGGACTTCGCCCAGGCGTGCATCGAAGGCTTCGAGTGCCGCGGCATAACCCGGCACATCGCGACGATGGCCGTAAATCATGTCGAAATCGACGAAATTGGTGAAGACGAGATCGCCGTCCTCGGCCTCGTCGATGGTGGAAAGCGTCGCATCCATCAGCGCCTCGTTGCCGGTCGCCTTGATGACCCTGGAGATGCCCTGATGCGCGAAGATGTCGCTGATTTTTCCCACAGCATGCACGTGCCGGCCGCGCTCGATCAGCCGATCGAGCAAGGTCGGTTCCGGCGGCAGCACGGAAAAGTCGCGCCGGTTTCCGGTGCGGTGGAAGGTCGAGCTGGACAGACCGACGAAGGGCCGGGCGATTACGCGGCCGATATTGTAGCGATCGAGCATCCCGCGAGCCAAACGGCAGAAGGCGAGCAGGCGATCGAGGCCGAAATGCAGCTCATGCGCCGCCACCTGGAAGACCGAATCCGAGGAGGTGTAGCAGATGGGCTTGCCGGTGCGGATATGCTCCTCGCCGAGCCGGGCGATGATCTCCGTTCCCGAGGCATGGCAGTTTCCGAGAATGCCGGGCACGCCGGCCTCTTTACACAAAGCCTCCAGCAGCTCCGGCGGAAAGGCGTCGCCCTCCGTCGGGAAATAACCCCAATCGAAACTGACGGGTGTTCCCGCGATTTCCCAATGGCCTGACGGCGTATCCTTGCCGCGGGAGATTTCGCTGGCGGCGCCATAAATGCCGTAGATCTTCTCGGGAACGGGCATGCCGGCCGGGAACCGGCCCGAGGCGGAGCGCGCGATCTGCATCAGCCCGAGTTCCGACAGGTTGGGCAGGCAAAGCGGCCCGCTGCGCAATCCAGCGCGATCTCCCGCCCCGGCCGCGCAGAACTCGGCGATATGGCCGAGTGTATCGGCACCCTCGTCGCCATAGGCCGCCGCATCCGGGGCTCCGCCAACGCCGAAAGAATCCAGAACGAAAAGAAAGGCACGCGCCATTTTGCACCCGAAAAGCCAGTCGCCAGCCTCTGGAATGTCAGAGGTGATGAAGATTCAGCCATATAATGCTGCGGCCGGCTTGGCAAATTCGAGTTGGGGAACAGGTGTCAGCAGTCGCCGCAGGCTATCGATTCGCCTTGCCGCTGGCGGTAGAAGAAACTGCGGCTGATGGTAATCGTGCGCATGCCATCCGGCATGAAGTTCGGCGCAAACAGGAACATCGTATAGGGGATGCTGAGCTCGGTGCGAACGAGGAAGCTGTCCGCCGTCTTCATATCAGCCGGCACATTGCTCACGACGGTGTTTTTGGCGTAGGGCACCGTCCCGTCCTGCGCCCAGGACCACAGCACCTTGGCATTAGTGCCGGCGTCGATGGTAATGCCGGTGATCTTCAATGTCAGCGATGTCGTGTTATAGGGCACGAAAATCGAGTTTGCGACCGACGGCATCTGCGCGAGCACGCTCTTCGTGACGGATTGCTGCTGGGTGACGAGGTCGGCGATCGAACCTGCGGCGCGTGTCACCCGCTTGCTGACGCTGAGGCCGACCGTGATCTCGAAAGCGCCGATATAGAGCATGACGAGCACGGGAAAGAGGATGGCGAATTCGATCGCGCCGGCGCCCTTGCGCTCTCGGATGAGCCGCCGCGCCGTCAATACCAGCCTGGTGAACGGGTTGAGAAGCGCCATTATGGATACTGCTCGTTCTGGAAGGCCGCGGTGGCGACGATCAGATAATCCTTCGGCATCGAACCGTCGGAGGGCCGTATCGTCGTAATATAGGGCCGGACCAGATCGGTGATGATTTCCCAGCGGTAGTAGGCGCGGACCATGTTGATGGTGCCGGCGCCGCCCGGTGCGTATTTGAACGCCGCCGTATTGAGGTCAGCATATCTGGCGGTGGAAAGCTTGGGGATCGTCGCCGGAATGGCCGAGAAGGTACTGAACGTCTGCACGTCGACGTAGAGCTTGCTCGGCGTAGCCACTTCGCTCGTCGAGCAGCGGACCAGTATCGAGATCTCATTGCAGAAAGCCTGGCGGAACTGCGTCTGGGTCATATCGGTCGTGCGGCCGAGATTATAGGTAATCTGCCCGGTGCGCATCTTGCGGCTCATCGTATCGACGGCGTTGGAGACGAGTTCCTCGGCAGCAAAGGCGACGAAGGTTTCGAGGATTGCGAAAATCACCAGGAAATAGGGAATGGCGAGTAAGGCGAATTCGATCGCCGCAGCCCCCTCACGTGAGCGGGCGAGAGCGCGAAACCGCAAGAAACGGAACGGCGCTGCGGAGTGCGCCTTTTCCGTTTTCTGATCAATTACCGTCATTGCCTGGACCCGAGCGACATTCTCTGTCCGCCACACTAGGATCCGTTCGTTGATTTTCCGTTTCAGTCTGACGCGACGATTTTAACGAATGGCCCAAGAAGTGCGAGAATCCGATCAGGGCGAGGTGGTGCCGGTCGCCGCCTGCTGCGCATGCTGCTCGCAGTTCGGCGTGCAGGACAGCACGGAGCGTTCGGTCTGCCGGTAGACGCGCACCGTATTGCCCTCATCGATCGACACCAGGATACGCTCGTCGAGGATCGCATTGCCGTCGGCATCGAGCAGCACCAGATTGGTGGTGCCGAAGCTGCGCCCTGTGAGGACGATGGTCTTGGCATCGGCGACGGTCGCATCGGCGACCTTGGCATTGCCGACGATGACCTTGCTGACGGGGCGGTCGAGCTTCAATACGCGCGCGTGATCCATATAGACGCGCAGCATGTCATCGTCTGCGGCCGCGGAAATTCCCGATATACCGAAAACGGCGATCATGCCGGCAAAGAAAATTGTTTTGCCGCTCGATGACATTTGGTCCTCTTTCACGATCACAGCGCAATATCGCCATAGAATGGAAAAAAATGGTGAACGAAGCCTTAAGCCAGCAACTTTGTTCCGGAATGAAGCGCGATGATCCGATTTGGTACGACCTTTGGAAGTGCGCGCGACGGTTGGAGGTCAGGCCTGTGCTATTTCTAGATGAATGCAGCTGATATAGCAGGAATATTGTTAAATATTGAGGTAAGCCCGTAAGAAAATACTTACTCTACAGAGGCATGTTGTCTCGTTCAAATCTCGTTAACTCTTTTCCTTAAGTAGATGGAAACGCCCATTCGCTAGGTTGCAGTCATCCGATCAACGGCAACAGTTGGCGGACGTGCTGAACATCAACTGGAGTTAGGAGTAACCATGACCAAGCTTTTTAGCCGTTTTCTGAAGGACGAATCCGGCGCGACCGCCATCGAATACGGCCTGATCGCCGCTCTCATTTCCGTAGCGCTCATCACCGGCGCAACGGCGCTCGGCGGCAAGATCGGCAACACGTTTAACGGCTTGAGCACCAAGATGGATGGCGCTCAGACCGCAAGTGGCGGCTAATAAGCTGCCCTGTAACGGGATACTGACCGGATTTGCTTCGGTCGTATATCGAGCGGGCTCACAGGCTGAACGGCCGTGAGCCTTTTCGTATCTTACTATGATCGGGTATGCTCATGATCGCAGCTGCAGTCTTCGTGATACTGCCACTCTGCCTAGCCATGGCCGCCTTCTCGGATCTGTTCACCATGACGATCCCGAATCGGGTTTCCCTGATCCTAGCCGTCTCCTTTCTCGTCCTCGCGCCGCTGTCCGGTCTTGCAATTCAAACGATCGGCATGCATCTCGCCGCCGCTGCCATCGTCTTTTCCGCCTGTTTCGCTCTTTTTGCCTTAAATGTGATGGGCGGCGGTGACGCCAAGCTGTTGAGCGCCACCGCACTCTGGTTCGGCCTGAACCAGTCCCTTCTTTTCCTGATGACCGACGTCGCCATGATCGGCGGCCTGATCACCTTGCTGATCCTGATGGCGAGGGCGCAATCGGATACCATCCTCGCCTTTGGCTTGCCGGTGCCGAACTCGATCCTCATCGCCAAGAAGATTCCCTACGGCATTGCGATCGCGATCGGCGGTTTCATGGCCTTCCCTTCCTCGCCGCTGTTCATCGCGGCGCTGGAAAGCCTGAAATAACGGCATTTTAAATGCCCGTTAACTTAAAATGTAAGCGTTCCATTAACCATAATTATACCAATTGCTGAGCATTCTGCAGGGCGAACATATCGTGCCCTGGGGAATGATCGATGAAACCGGCCCGCCTTATAATCCTAGCTGTCGCCCTGGTGGCAGCCGGCCTCGCCGGCTTCCTGGCGATGCAAATGGCGGGCAGTGGCGGTGTCGTCACCCAGGTTCAGTCGGTCATCGAGAAGGAACCGACCGTCAACATCCTCGTCTCCAGCACCAACCTGGCTGTTGGCGAGAGGCTGAGCGACCAGTCGGTTCATTGGATAGCCTGGCCGCAGGGCGGCGTCGTCGCCGGCCTGATCACCGAAGCCGACAAGCCGGATGCAATCAAGGATCTGCAGGGTGCCGTCGTGCGTCTGCCGATCTTCGAAGGTGAACCGATCCGGCCGGAAAAGATCGCCGATTCCAACAGCCGCATCCTTTCCTCGCTGTTGCCGGCGGGCAAGCGCGCCGTCGCGACCGAGATATCGGTGGCAACCGGTGCCGGCGGTTTCATCCTGCCGAACGACCGCGTCGACGTCATCATGGTCCGCAAGGGCACCGAGGCCAATAAGCTCATCACCGAAACCGTGCTGAGCAACGTCCGTGTCCTCGCTATCGACCAGCAGATCCAGGAAAAGGACGATGGCTCGAAGTCGGTGGTCGGCACGACCGCCACGCTCGAACTCACGCCCGATCAGACGAAGGTGCTCGCTGTCGCCCAGCAGATGGCGGACCGGCTGTCGCTGGCGCTGCGCTCGGTTGCCGATGCGCAGGAGCAGGATACCAGCGCCGCCGACTATCTGCTGAGCGGCGATAACGGCAGTGCGATCATCCAGGTCATCAAATCCGGCGCCATCGTTACCGATGCCGGCGTAGCGCCGAAGGCGGAGTAAGAGGACGTGCACATGGGCAATTCAAAGCGGCGCGCCGGGCTTCTCCTGACAGGTTGCCTCTCACTGGCCGTCGGCGTCTCGGGTATTGCGCCGGCCTCTTTCGCGCCGCTTTTAGGATCAGGCGAGGCGCGTGCCGATTCCGACAATCTCATCCGCATCTCACAGACCGGCCGTGATGCCCACCGCCGGCTGAAGCTCGGGCTGAACAAGGCCGTTGTCGTCGATCTGCCGGAGGATGCGCATGATATCCTCGTCTCCGATCCGACCATGGCCGATGCCGTCACCCGCACCTCGCGGCGCATTTACCTGTTCGGCAAGAAGGTCGGACAGACGAACATCTTCGTCTTCGGCGCCGGTGGGCAGGAGATCGTCAATCTCGACATCGAGATCGAGCGCGACGTTTCCGGCCTCGAAGTCAATCTCCGCCGTTTCATTCCAGACTCCAACATCAACGTCGAAATCGTCTCCGACAACATCGTGCTGACCGGCACCGTGCGCACCCCGCAGGATGCCACCCAGGCGGCCGATCTGGCGCAGGTCTTCCTGAAGGGCGGCGAGGCGACGACCAGAACCGAGACCGCGTCAGGTACCGGCGGCGACAGCTCGGTGGCGCTCTTTGCCGAAGGCCGACAGGCCTCGCAGGTCGTCAACCTGCTGCAGATCGAGGGTGAGGACCAGGTCACCCTCAAGGTGACGATCGCCGAGGTCCGCCGCGAGGTGCTGAAGCAGCTCGGCTTCGACAATCTGGTGTCCAATACTTCCGGCATGACGGTTGCCCAGCTCGGCAGTCCCAATGCCGACAGCGCCACAGCGACGGTCGGCGGCGGCCTGGCGGCGCTCTTCAAGAGCTCGATCGGCAAATACGACATTTCCACCTACCTCAACGCGCTGGAGCAGGCCAAGGTGGTCAAGACGCTGGCCGAGCCGACGCTGACGGCAATATCGGGCCAGGCCGCGACCTTTAATTCCGGCGGCCAGCAGCTTTATTCGACGACCGATAATAACGGCAACGTCACCGTCGTGCCGTTCAATTACGGCATCAACCTCGCCTTCAAGCCGGTGGTACTGTCATCGGGACGCATCAGCCTGGAGATCAAGACCAACGTCTCCGAACCAGTGGCCGGCAGCGGCAACGCCACTTATCAGCGCCGCTCGGCGGAGACTTCGGTGGAACTGCCCTCGGGCGGCTCGATCGCGCTGGCCGGTCTGATCCGCGATAACGTCTCGCAGACGATGGGCGGCACGCCCGGTGTTTCGAAAATCCCGCTGCTCGGTACCCTCTTCCGTCAGAAGGGTTTCGAACGTCAGGAAACCGAGCTTGTCATCATCGCGACGCCCTATCTGGTGCGCCCGGTTGCGCGCAATCAGCTCAATCGACCGGACGATAATTTCAGCCCCGAGAACGACGGTGCGACCTTCTTCCTCAACCGTGTCAACAAGGTCTATGGCCGCCGCGAGGCGCCGGTCGCCGATGCGCAGTTCCACGGCTCGATCGGGTTCATCTACAAATGAGCGGAGCAGGATCGGCAGCAATGGACGAGAACAGAGATCAGGCGATGGCCCATATGAAATCGACGACACCCCGCCGCGGAATCTCAAAGGCCTTCCTGGCCGCCGCCGGCGTTTCGGCGGTGATCCTTTCGGGATGCGCCGGCCCGCACGACCAGCTGACAACAGGCGGTATTCCGGACGACTATCGCGCCCGCCACCCGATCATCGTCACCGAAGCGGAACAGACGGTCGATATACCCGTGGCTTCCACCGATCGCCGCCTCACCATCGCCCAGCGCGACCTCATCCGCGGTTTTGCCGCAAACTACATGGCCCGCGCCTCGGGTCCGGTTTACGTGCTGTCGCCGCAAGGCTCGCCGAATTCGGCGGCGGCCTATCAGCTGCGCAATCAGGTCCGTGCCGAGCTGGCGTCAAGGGGAATCGCGAGCTCGAAAATCGTCAACACCTCCTATGCCGCGGTAGGCCCCGGCGATGCGGCGCCGATCCGGCTGAGCTTTACCGGCACCACCGCAATCACCACCCAATGCGGTCAGTGGCCGAAAGACATCTCGAACGATTTCACCAACCAGAATTATTATAATTTCGGCTGTGCCTCGCAGAACAACCTCGCCGCCCAGATCGCCAATCCGGAGGATCTGGTGGCGCCCCGCGGCATGACGCCGATCGACGCGCAGCGGCGCAACAACGCGATCCAGGAATACCGGACGACGACATCGACGATCGAGGGTGTCGGCGGCACCGACAGCAGCTTCTGAGACGGAACGGGACGATGAGCGCCATCGAATACGAAATCAAAAATCCGAGCGAGCTTCGCCACGCCGAGGAGGCGGTGCGCATGGCCGATCTGGAGAACATGCGGCCGCTGCCACGCATTTCCGTGCATGCCTTCTGCGAGAGCGAAGCGCTGCAGCAGGTCATGGAACGTTGCGCCAATGATCGGCGGATGGCCAAGGTCAGCTTGCGCATTACCAGCGGTGGCATCGCCGCCGCCGCCAATATGTTTTCGGGCGCCCCGACGCCGAACCTGATCATCTTGGAGACCAAAGCGAATTCCGGGAGCCTCCTCGGTGAACTGGCGCCGCTGGCCGCCGTCTGCGACCCGACGACCAAGGTCGTCATCGTCGGCTATTACAATGATATCGGGCTCTATCGCGAACTCATCCGTAACGGCATTTCCGAATATATGGTCCAACCGATCGCCATGCCCGATGTTCTGACGGCAATGGCTTCGATCTTCGTCGATCCGGAAGCAGAACCGCTCGGCCGCAGCGTCGCCTTTATCGGCTCGAAAGGCGGCACCGGCGCTTCCACAATCGCGCATAACTGCGCCTTCGGCATTTCCAATCTCTTCTCCACCGAGACGATCCTGGCCGATCTCGACCTGCCCTATGGCACGGCGAACATCGATTTCGACCAGGACCCGGCCATGGGCATCGCCGAAGCGGTCTTCGCGCCCGATCGTCTCGACGAGGTTTTTCTCGACCGCCTGCTGACGAAATGCTCCGAGCATCTTTCCCTGCTTGCTGCACCCTCGCTGCTCGACCGCGCCTACGACTTCGACGGCCAGGCTTTCCAGCCGGTGCTCGATGTCCTGCAGCGCAGCGCGCCCGTTACCGTGCTCGACGTTCCGCATGCATGGTCGGAATGGACGCGCTCGGTGCTGTCGAGCGTCGACGAAGTGGTCATCACCGCGGTTCCCGATCTCGCCAACCTGCGCAATGCCAAGAACATGCTGGACGCGCTGCGCAAGATGCGACCGAACGACAAGCCGCCGCATCTGATCCTCAATCAGGTCGGCATGCCGAAACGCCCGGAGATTTCACCGTCGGATTTCTGTCAGCCGCTGGAGATCGATCCGATCGCGATCATCCCCTTCGACATCAACCTTTTCGGCAACGCTGCCAATAGCGGCCGGATGATCTCGGAAGTCGACCCGAAATCGCCGACGGCGGAGACCTTTTCGCAGATATCGCACATCGTCACCGGCCGTGTTGCGATCAGGAAGGCGAAGAAGGGCGGCCTGCTGGGCCTCCTGAAGCGCAAGTAGACGATGAGCAATTCCAGCACGTTTTACGTCCGGAATTGCGTGAAAACAAAAGAATAGACCAGATTGGATTAGGCGGCATGTTTGGAAAACGCGGAAATGAAGGATCCGGAAAGGTCGGAGGTGCGATTGCTCCCCCGCCGCCGGCTCCTGCTGCCGCCCCTGCGGCCTCTTCTCCCTCCATTCTGGTCGAACCCTCTCGCGAGCCCGCACGCCAGCAGGTGACGCCGCCGCCGATGCAGACGCCGCAGCGCAAGCGCCCTGTTCGCACCGATGAATATTACGACACCAAGGCGCAGGTCTTTTCCGCGCTGATCGATACGATCGATCTCTCGCAGCTTTCCAAGCTCGACGGCGAAAGCGCGCGCGAGGAAATCCGCGACATCGTCAACGACATCATCACCATCAAGAACTTTGCGATGTCGATCTCCGAGCAGGAAGAACTGCTCGAGGATATCTGCAACGATGTCCTCGGCTACGGTCCGCTGGAGCCGTTGCTGGCGCGTGACGATATCGCCGACATCATGGTCAATGGTGCCGGCCAGACCTTCATCGAAGTCGGCGGCAAGACGATCGAATCGGAGATCCGCTTCCGCGACAATGCGCAGCTTCTCTCGATCTGCCAGCGCATCGTCAGCCAGGTCGGCCGCCGCGTCGACGAATCGAGCCCGATCTGCGACGCCCGCCTGCCTGATGGCTCGCGCGTCAACGTTATCGCGCCGCCGCTGTCGATCGACGGGCCGGCGCTCACCATCCGCAAATTCAAAAAGGACAAGCTGACGCTCGATCAGCTCGTCCGTTTCGGTGCAATCACGGCGGAAGGCGCGACCGTGCTGCAGGTCATCGGCCGGGTGCGCTGCAATGTCGTCATTTCGGGTGGTACCGGCTCGGGCAAGACGACGCTGCTGAACTGCCTGACCAACTATATCGACAGGGATGAACGCGTCATCACCTGTGAGGATACGGCTGAACTGCAGCTGCAGCAGCCGCATGTCGTGCGTTTGGAAACGCGCCCGCCGAATATCGAAGGCGAGGGCGAGATCACCATGCGCGATCTCGTCAAGAACTGCCTGCGTATGCGTCCCGAGCGCATCATCGTCGGCGAAGTGCGCGGACCCGAAGTATTCGATCTGCTGCAGGCGATGAACACCGGTCACGACGGCTCGATGGGCACCATCCACGCCAACACGCCGCGCGAATGCCTGAGCCGTATTGAATCGATGATCGCCATGGGTGGCTTCACCCTGCCGGCAAAAACGGTGCGTGAGATCATCTCAAGCTCGGTGGACGTGATCATACAGGCGGCGCGCCTTCGCGACGGTTCGCGACGCATCACCCAGATCACCGAGGTGATCGGCATGGAAGGCGACGTCATCATCACCCAGGACCTGATGCGTTACGAGATCGAAGGCGAGGATGCCGGCGGCCGCCTGATTGGCCGGCATATGTCGACCGGCGTCGGCAAGCCGCATTTCTGGGATCGTGCCCGCTACTTCAACGAGGAAAAGCGTCTTGCCGCCGCCCTCGACGCCATGGAAGCGAAAACGAAGGACTAGGCGATAGATGTTCGGGTTTGATCCGATAGTGCTGGCAATCGTCGTCCTCGCCTCCGTCTCGGCGGCGGCGGTCGCCTATGCCTTGATGTATTCCCGGATCGAAGCCGACAAGAAATCGGCAAGCCGCATCGACCGCGTCAAATCGGCCGAAAGCGACCGGGTCAAAGTCAAGGCTGCCCGTGACCGGGTGCAGGAAATGTCGAAGCGCCGGAAATCGGTGCAGGACAATCTCAAGGATCTGGAAAAGCGCCAGCACGAAAAGACCAAGAAGACCCTGTCGATGAAATCCCGGCTGGTGCAGGCCGGCCTGCCGATCACGATCGGGAGATTCTATTTGGTCAGCGCCATCTTCGCCTGCGTGCTGCTGCTCATGGCTTTCATCGTCGGCGTATCGTTGATGGTGATGATCGGTATCGCCGTCGTCGCCGGTCTCGGCCTGCCGCGCTGGGTCGTGGGCTTCCTGATCAAACGCCGTCAGAGCAAGTTTCTCAACGAGCTTCCGAATGCGCTTGATGTGATCACGCGGTCGATCAAATCGGGCCTGCCGCTCAACGACGCGATCCGTCTGATCGCCACCGAAGGCACCGAGCCTGTGAAGAGCGAGTTCCGGCGGGTGATCGAGGCGCAGCAGGTGGGCCTCAGCATCCCCGACGCCTGCGCCCGCATGACCCTCCATATGCCGCTCCAGGAAGTCAACTTCTTCGCCATCGTCATCGCTATCCAATCGCAGGCCGGCGGCAATTTGTCGGAAGCGATCGGCAACCTCTCCAAGGTATTGCGCGAGCGCAGGAAGATGAAGGCCAAGGTCCAGGCGCTGTCGATGGAGGCCAAGGCGTCGGCGGTCATTATCGGTGCGCTGCCCTTCATCGTCGCGACCCTCGTCTATCTCACCTCGCCGAACTATATGATGATCCTCTTCACCGATCCGCGCGGCCATTTCATCATGGGTGTTTCGGCGATCTGGATGTCGATCGGCATCTTCGTCATGCGCAACATGGTCAATTTTGACATTTAGCCGGAAGGACGCCCCATGTCGCAGGACCTTGCCGCCACCCTGACCAATCCGAGCATGTTGATCGCGCTCCTTGTCGCGATCGCGGTATTCGCTACGTTTTATACGATCGCCGTCCCCTTCTTCGAACGCGGCGATCTCAACAAGCGCATGAAGGCCGTTTCGACCGAGCGCGAGCAGATCCGCGCGCGCGAACGCGCCCGCATGAACGCTGAACCCGGCGCCGGCAAGGCCTCGCTCAGGAACCAGAATAATCGTTCGGTCCGCCAGATCGTCGAGCGCTTCAACCTGCGCAAGGCGCTCGTCGACGAGAATACCGTCAACAAGCTGCGTGCCGCCGGTTTTCGCTCGGAGAATGCGCTGAATACCTTCCTCGTGGCGCGTTTCCTGCTGCCGTTCCTCTTCCTGGCGCTTGCCGCCGTCTGGGTCTTCGGCCTCGGCAATCTCGCCGAGAGGGGCATGCCCATCCGCCTGTTTGCCGTCATCGGCATCGGCTATCTCGGCTTCTACGCACCGAACATCTATATTTCGAACCGCATGGGCAAGCGTCAGCATTCGATCAAGCGTGCCTGGCCGGATGCGCTCGATCTGATGCTGATCTGCGTCGAATCCGGCATCTCGATCGAAGCGGCGATGCGTCGTGTGTCGGAAGAACTCGGCGAGCAGTCGCCGCCGCTGGCCGAGGAGATGGTGCTGACCACGGCCGAGCTCTCCTTTCTGCCTGATCGCCGCGTGGCGCTGGACAATCTTGCCACGCGCACGCAGATCGAGCTGGTACGCTCGGTCACGCAAGCGCTGATCCAGGCCGACCGCTATGGCACGCCGGTGGCGCAGGCGTTGCGCGTCCTCGCTCAGGAAGGACGCGACGAGCGTATGAACGAAGCTGAAAAGAAGGCGGCCGCCCTGCCGCCGAAACTGACGGTGCCGATGATCCTGTTCTTTCTGCCGGTACTGATCGCCGTCATTCTCGGCCCGGCCGGCATCCAGGTGTCCGACAAGTTCTGATTCTCGGCCGCCGTCTAAATCGGTTCCGATTTCAGGAATAATCCAGTAACCTTCGATCTCAAACGAGGGTTCTTGAATGTCTTCTGCAGGCGTTTTCATCAGCATCATGGCAGCCCTGGCGGTCGGCGCGATGAGCCCGGGCCCGAGCTTCGTCGTCGTCTCCAGGATTGCCATTTCGCGGTCACGGCTGGACGGTCTTGCGGCCGCACTCGGCATGGGCGCCGGCGGTGTGATTTTTGCCGTGCTGGCGCTTGCCGGTCTGACGGCGCTGCTGTCGCAGTTCGAATGGCTCTATATCCTGCTCAAAGTCGCAGGCGGCGCCTATCTCATCTATATCGCCGTCAATATCTGGAGAGGTGCTGCGCAGCCGCTGGAGGTTTCCGACGCCGGCGATAGTCACCGCGCGCCGAGGCGCAGCTTCACCACCGCGCTCCTGACCCAGCTCAGCAACCCGAAGACCATCATCGTCTATGCCAGCCTCTTTGCCGCGCTTCTGCCAAGGACGGTACCGCTCGATCTCATGATAGTGCTGCCGCTCGGCGTCTTTGCGGTGGAAGCGGGGTGGTATTCGATCGTGGCGCTGGCCTTTTCGGCCCGCCATCCGCGGCGGCTTTATCTCGCGGCGAAGAGCTGGATCGACCGGGCCGCCGGTGCCGTCATGGGCAGCCTCGGACTTCGTCTCATTCTTTCAGGCCTGAGCGCCCGCTAAGACCCCCGTTAAGACTATTGTCAGTTGGTGTTGCCGCCGCCTGCGGCACCCTTGTCCTTGGCGGCAAGCTTCTGCCAGGAATTCTGCTGCGAGAGCATGCCGCGGAGATAGGCGACATTGGCGTCGGCCTGCTGCGGCGAGAGTTCGCGCCGCGCGATCTGCTCGGCTTCCGGGAAACGTCCCTGCAGGCCGACGACGAGGGCAAGGTTCTGTCTGACGCGGCTGTCGGCGGTCGGCTGGCCGGCGGCGGAGCGCAGATAGGTTTCGGCCGTGCGCAGATCGCCGGTCAGCACATAGGACATTCCGAGGTTGGAAAGGATGGAGGGCTCGTTCGGCTGAATGTCGAGCGCGTCGCGGTAGCGCTGTCGGGCGTCGCTTGCCCGGCCCATCTGATCGAGGATCGCGCCTTCCGCCGAGATCAGCTTCCAGTCCGGACGATCAGGTGTCTGAGCGCGGCCGATCGTGTCGAGCGCCTGCTGGAACTGGCCGGCCGCTGCCTGCGCCTTGCCGTAGGCGGCCAGCACGTTGCGGTCGGCGGGGTTGCTGATCGCCACCTGCTGCATGACGGCGAGCGCCTGCGCGTCACGGCCGTTCATCCGCAGCAGATTGGCATAGCTGACGCCGGTGACCGGATCGCGCGGGTTCTTTTCATAGGCCTGACCGAGCCGGTCGGTTGCCGAGCGCAGCTCGGTCGCGTCCATCTCCTCAACCGGCTTGGTGAGCTTCGGCACCGAGCCTGTCGTTATCCGATCCTTGGTCGTCGAGCAGCCGGCGAGTGCCAGGACGATCAGCGATGCGGCAGCGCCCTGCAGGATACGGTTGGTGAATGTGGTGGTGAGCGAGGCCGGCATGACGCGTTTCCCTGGATTCCGAAATCGGCGCCTGACCTCGAAGCGGAACAGGGAAAGGTTTGACGCAATCTTCGCTCCAGCAATAGTCTGTTAACCCTAACAGACCGTTAAGGAACGATTCCCTGACGATCGCCGAAGGACAATCATGGCCCCCTATCAGTTTATCGAGAGACCGACCCCTTTCAACACGAAGGGCGGCTCGACGCTGCCGATCTTTGCCGTCACTCCTGCCCATATCGAGACCGGCACGATCGATCCGATCGCGCTCGATTGGGCGCGCAGGGCTGGCTACAAGGCCGAAAGCGGGTCGCTGCTGCTGATCCCGACGGCCGAAGGCCATCTCGGCGGCGCGCTTTTTGGCCTCGGCACCAATCCGTCCGAACAGCCTTATATCACTGGCAGGCTCGCCCGGGCGCTGCCAGCCGGCGATTGGCACATCGAGACCGCGCCGCTGACGGCAAACCGCCTGGCGCTCGGCTTTGGTCTTGGCAGCTATCGTTTCGATCGCTACAAATCTGAAAAATCGCCGGCGGCGACGCTGATGATCCCCCGCGATGCCGACAGCGCCGACATCAAGCGCCAGCTCGCCGGCGTCTTCCTCGCCCGCGACCTCATCAATACGCCGACGAACGACATGGGGCCGAACCAGCTCGAAACCGTTTTTCGCGGCCTGGCCGCGCATTACAAGGCGGACGTATCGGTTATTACGGGCGACGAACTGCTCGAGCAGAATTTCCCACTGGTCCATACTGTCGGCCGCGCCAGCGCGGATGCGCCGCGCCTTCTCGAGCTGCGCTGGGGCAAGAAGGGCCATCGCAAGGTGACGCTCGTCGGCAAGGGCGTCTGCTTCGATACCGGCGGTCTCGATATCAAGCCCGCCGCCTCCATGCTGCTGATGAAGAAGGACATGGGTGGTGCTGCGAATGTCATGGGGCTTGCCCTGATGATCATGGACGCCAAGCTGAAGGTCGATCTGCGTGTTATCGTCCCGGTCGTCGAAAACGCCATCTCGTCCAATGCCTTCCGCCCCGGCGATATCTATCAGAGCCGCAAGGGCCTGACCGTCCAGATCGACAATACCGACGCCGAGGGCCGTCTGATTCTTGCCGATGCGCTTGCCTATGCCGACGAGGAAGAGCCCGATCTCCTGATCGACATGGCGACGCTGACGGGTGCCGCGCGTGTCGCTCTCGGTCCGGACCTCCCGCCCTTCTTCACCGATGACGCCAATCTGGCGCATGACCTGACCGAGGCGAGCCTGGAAACGGACGATCCGATCTGGCGCTTGCCGCTCTATTCCGGTTACGAGAAGGATATCCGCGCCAAATTTGCCGACCTGACAAATGCGCCGGCCGGCGGCATGGCGGGGGCGATCACCGCGGCCCTCTTCCTCAAGCGTTTCGTCGGCAAGGCGAAGAGCTGGGCGCATTTCGACATTTACGGCTGGGCTCAGTCCGAGCGGCCGCATTCGCCGGGCGGCGGCGAGGCACAGACGATCCGCGCGCTCTTTCATCATATCCGCGAGAGCCTGCGCTGAACGCTGCAACAGGGCATGAGGGACGATCGCATGATCCCGGTTCAGGCATTGCCCCTCGCTGCCGATCGTTAAAATTTTATTCACCCTGCCGGGCGGCAATTCCTGCCGCCTCTTGCATGTCAATGCCAACTGCCGGAAAATGAAACGTTAGCGTAACGATTTTCCGGAGGGGCCGTGCCGATCGAACTGACCGCCTCGCAGGCGCTGGGGCTCTGGCACGGCGTGGCGCTCGATCAGGTCCGCCACGATGACCGCGATTTGACGTTGCGCCAAATGGCGATCCTGCTGCATATTTATCTGGTGCCGCCGCCGCATACGGTGCGCGGGCTTGCCGCGACACTCGATGTCACCAAGCCGGTCATTACCCGCGCCTTGGACACGATGGGCGAGATGGGCCTAGTCGATCGTGTGCGCGACGATACCGACCGGCGCAGCGTGATCATCAAGCGGACCGTCGGCGGCGCGCTGTACCTGGAAAAGCTCGGCGACCTCGTCCGTGATCAGGCCCGCCGGCTACCGCTCTGAAAGGAATCCCAATGACGATGCTCGACCGCCGCCTGCATGCCTATCGGCCCGATCTCGCCGAAGCGGGACTCGAAGGCAAGGTAGAGGCGTCGCGCTTCGTCGAGGGCGCCCCGGCCCGCATTGCCGTTCCGGTCGCCGGCTTGCGCCCAGAACCGAACCTTGCGCGCGGCATCGATACCGAACTGCTTCTTGGCGAGGATGTGACGGTGTTCGATCGCGCCGATGGCTGGTGTTGGGTGAAAGCCGCTTCGGACGGCTATGTCGGTTATCTCCCCGCAGAAGCGCTTTCGCAAGGCGGGCCGGCGCCGACTCATATCGTCGCCGTGCAGCGGACCTTCCTTTATCCGGAACCGGAGCTGCGCAAACCCCACCAGGCCATCCTGTCGATGGGAAGCCGCATCCATGTGGCCGGCGAGGCGGAAGCGCGCGGCAATCGCTATGTCATGCTGGAGGATGGAACCGCGATCTTCGCCAGGCATGTCCAGCCCATCGGCGGGCTTGACGGCGCCGATTACGTCGAGATCGCCGCCCGTTTCCTGGAGACGCCCTATCTCTGGGGTGGACGGTCCGGCCTTGGCATCGATTGTTCCGGCCTCGTCCAGCTGGCGATGCTAATGACCGGCAGAGCTGCGCCACGTGATACCGACATGCAGGCAGCCGGCCTTGGCCGGCCGATCGACCGCTCTGAAATCTGCCGCGGCGACCTGGTGTTCTGGAAGGGCCATGTTGCCGTGTTCGAGGATCCGGAAACCATCCTGCATGCCAACGGCCACAGCATGACGGTGGCGCGCGAGAATTTCGAGGCGGCCGTCAAACGCATCGGCTGGCTCTACGAGCAGCCGACCGGCTACCGCCGCCCGACCGGCTGATCAGCGTCGCGTCTCGCGCGGGTCGAGAAGATCGCGCAAACCGTCGCCGAGCATGTTGAAACCGAAGACGGCGAGCGCGATGGCAAGGCCGGGCAGGATCGCCAGCCAGGGGGCGAGCGCCAGATAGGTTTGCGCATCGGCCAGCATCCGCCCCCAGCTCGGCGCCGGCGGCGCCAAGCCGAGCCCGAGGAAGCTGAGACCAGCTTCGGTCAGGATCGCCAGCCCCAGCTGAATGGCGCCATGCACGATGATCTGGCTGATGATATTCGGCAGCACATGGTGCAGCGAAATGGTCATGCGCGTATTGCCGATCGCGCGCGCCGCCATAACATAGTCGCGGCTCCAGGCCTGCAGCGAAGTGGCAAGCGTCACTCGGGCAAAGACCGGGATCATGAAGACGGCGATCGCGGTGATTGCGGTAAAACGGCCGGGCCCGAGAAAGGCGCCGAGCACCATGGCGGACAGGATCGGCGGCAGCGCGAAAATGACGTCGCAGATACGCATCAGCAGCGTTTCGAAAAGGCCGCGGATCGCCGCCGCCGAAATGCCGGCGATCGAGCCGAGCGTCCCGCCGATCGCAACCGCGGTGATGGCCACCGACAGCGAATTCCAGCATCCCGCCATCAGCATCGACAGCACGTCTCGGCCGAATTGATCGGTGCCGAGCAGGCCGAAGGCGAGCGGCGGCTGCAGCTTGTGGATGATCTGCATTTTTGCCGGCGGCAGCGGCGTCCAGACGAGCGACAGCAGCGCCACGGCAACCAGCAGGCCGACAACCACCGCTCCGAAAACCAGGTTCATTCGCCGGCTAAGTTTGAAGACACGGCGGCGGCTTGCAAATGAGGCGGATACCAGGGGTGCCATGCTTCAGGCCACCTTTCTCATCCGCGGATCGATCGCCAGATAGGAGAGGTCGACGATGAAATTCACCACGATGACCATGGCTGCGAAGAACAGCACGACATCCTGCATGACGACGATGTCGCGCTGGGAAAGTGCCTGGAGCGCGAGCCGCCCGAGGCCGGGTAGGTTGAAGACGTTTTCCACCAGCACCGCGCCGGCGACCAGAAAGGTGAATTGCAGGCCGACCATGGTGAGGATCGGGATCAGCGCATTCGGCACCACATGCCGCCACAGCACCGCGTTGCGTGAGAGACCTTTGGCGACGGCGGTACGGGCAAAATCCTCATGCAGCGTCTCCAGCACCGCTGACCGCGTCACCCGCGTCAACACCCCCGCCTGCGGCATCGCCAGCGCGACGGCCGGCATGAGCAGCGCCTGCAATGCCGGCAACAGACCGGCGCTCCAGCCGGGGAAACCACCGGCCGGCATCAGTCCGAGCATTGTCGAAAATAGGATGATCAACAGCAGTGCCACCCAGAAGGCGGGCACGGCAATGCTGATCTGCGAAAACAGCGTCGCGATGATGTCGAAGACACCGCCGCGGCGTGCGGCGGCCAGCACCCCGAGCGGCAGGGCCATCGCCACCGAAAGCACGACCGCCATCAATGCCAGCGGCAGCGTCACCGCCAGCCGCTCGACGATCAATCCCGCGACCGGGACGCCATAGGTCAGGGAATTGCCGAGATCGCCGGAGAGTACCCCGGCCAGCCATTGGCCGTAACGCAGGATGAGTGGCTGATCGAGCCCGAGATCGTGACGTAGCGCCGCTATGGTCTCCGGGCTTGCCGAGGTGCCGAGCATGATCGAGGCGGCATCGCCCGGCAGGAGATCCATGACGGTGAAGATCAGCAGCGAGACGATGAAAAGGGTGAGCAGGAGACCGGCGAAGCGGCGGGCGAGGAGGTTGATCATGGGCGACGGCCTTTCGACGCCGTATCGCAGTCCTCCCGTTCGCTGGCGAGGGGGTTGGCTAGAAAGCCAACCCCGCTCTCCGTCATCCTCGGCCTTGCTGTAGATAGGTGCGGCGTGGATGCTCGACTCAAGGCCGAGCATGACGGAGGGTGGGGCGGGCAGAAAGAGTCATTCAAGGCGCCCGCGTCAGGCACCAAGTAATGTCGGCCGAGGCTGAACCGACTTGACGAGGCTTGAAGCGGGATGCGCACTAAATCGGCCAAATTCATGTCAGGTCTCACAAGGCCATCACGTCATAGCATCCAGGCCCGCCTCAATCCCCCCAAGAAACCCCAGACAGCACATTCGACGGAATCGGCTCGCTCTCCCACAGCCCCTTCAGCTTCTTGTCCCAGACGCCGAGTTTCGGCATGACGAAGAGGTAGAGCGCCGGCACGTCCTCGGCGAGAATCTTCTGCGCCTCGCCATAGATCGCGTTCTGCGCGGCGGGGTCGGCAGTTTCCTGGACCTTCTTCATCAGTGCGTTGAAGGTCGGGTTCTTGTAGTTGAAATAATAGGGATCCCTGGCGTAGATGTCGATGTCGAGCGGCTCGGCATGGGCGACGACCGTCATGTCGAAGTTGCGGTCCTTCATGATGTCCTGAACCCATTTGGCCGGAAACTCGGTCGGTTCGATATTCATCGTCACGCCGATCTCGGCAAACATCGCCTGCATGACCTCAGCACTGCGCGGAGCATAGGCCATTTGCGGTGATTTAATCGTGAAGGTGAAGCCGTTGGGATAGCCGGCTTCGGCAAGCAGCGCCTTCGCCTTCTCGACGTCATAGGGCAGCACATCAGTCATATCCTGATAGCCCGGATCGTTCGGCGTGTAATGGCTGCCGATCGGCGTGCCGAGGCCGGACCATGCGCCGTCGATCACCGTCTTGCGGTCGATCGCCATCATCAGCGCCTGGCGCACGCGTTTGTCGTCGAACGGCTTCCTGGCATTATTCATGCCGGCGACGACCTTGAGCTCGGTATTGCCGATCCTGGTGACGAGCCTTGCATCGCCGTCGAAAGAATTCATCAGCTCCGGTGCGGCAAATTCCGGAAAGGCATCGAGATCGCCGGATTTCAGCGCCGCCGCCTGCGCCTGCGGATCGGCGATGAAGCGGAAGGTCACCTTGTCGAGCTTGGCGGCCGCAGCCTTGTTCCAATAATCGGCATTCTTTTCCAGTTCGACCTTGGTACCCTTCGACCAGCCGGCAAATTTGAACGGGCCGGTGCCGATCGGCGTCACCTTGTCGTCGGCGGCTGTCTTGGGCGCGACCATAACCGACGCCGGCCAGCCGAGCCAATAGATCAGGCTGCCGGTCGGCGCCGAAAGATGCAGCACCAGCGTTTCGGCGTCGGGCGTGTCGATCGAGGCCATCGAGGCGAAGAAGCGTTTCTGCGGATTGACCGAATCGGCTCCGCGGGCCCGGTCGAGCGAATATTTGGCGCTGGCGGCATCGAAAGCCTCGCCGTCGTGGAACGTGACGCCGGCCTGCAGCTTGAACGTATAGGTGAGGCCATCGGGCGAAATTTCCCAGCTCTTCGCAAGCTGCGGCCGGATCTTGCCGGCCTGGTCGATCGTCACCAGTCCCTCGAACACGTTCTGCCAGGTCACCTGGCCGATCGCCACCGGTGCCGCGATCGTCGGATCGAGACCGGTCGGCTCGACGCTCATGCCGAGAACGAGGGTAGTCTTCGCTGCCTCGGCCGGCACCATCGCCGCCATGATGAGTCCTCCCGCAAGCGCAGCCGTGAGAGAGAGCTGCCGGGCGAAGCGCGCCGAAGGCACAAAGGAAACCTTGATCATCCTGTCCCTGTCTGGCCGCGCTTTAAAGCGAAGGCCTCTGTGAATAGGGCTGCACACATTTTAGCGATTTTTCGCGCTAGGTGTAGCCGAAATAGATACACAGCAAATCCGTTGCAAATTCAAGCGCCGGCGTTAGCCTATGGCCTCCGGCCGGCGGCCCGTTCTTTCGCGCATGAAGTTCTCGATGAAATCGACCAATGTCGCCGCAGCAAAAGACAGCTGTCGGTCCGGCGAGACGCAGAGGTCGACATGGGTGCGGATGCCGGTCTTGCCGGCAAGCGGGATGGCTCGCAACTGGTCTGCTTCGATCTCGCGGCGAACGGCAAGCGCCGGCAGCAACGTGGCCGCAGCCCCGCTGAGAACGAGCTCCTTCAGCATCTCGATCGAACTGGTGACGAAAACGGGATCGAGATCCAGCCCCTCTTTTTCGATCAGCGCGTCGAAGGCCTGACGGAAGCCAAAGGAATGCTCCGGCAATGCCAATGGGTAGTCGGCAAGGTTCCTCAAGGAAATATCAGTCTGCGCGGCGGCCGGATGCTGCGGCGTGACGATGAGATCATAAGCGATCTCGGAGCGCAGCCGTATCTTCGTACCCGAGATCGGCGGTGAAAACAGCGTCACGGCGATATCCGCTGCGGCGCTGCTGACGGCGTCGACTGCCTGCCGCGCGCTGCTGATCGTCACCGTAAAGCGCAGCTTTGGATATTTCAGGCTGAATTCTGCAAGCACCGGCGCCAGCAGACTGGTTAGTGTGGCGCCATTGGCATAGATGCTGACATGGCCGTGTTGCAGACCCTTGAGGTCGTCGATGAGTTGCTGCACGTGATCGAGTTCGCGCAGCGTACGGCCGGCGCGGGCGGCAAGCAGCTCGCCTGCGGCCGTCAGCCTGACGCCTCGGGAGCTGCGCTCGACGAGCGATGCGCCGAAATGAGATTCGAGGTTTTCGATCTGCCGGCTGATCGCCGTCGGTGCGACATTGAGGTTCTCGGCCGCCTGGCGCATCGAATTGGTCTTGACCAACTCGTCGAAATACATCAGCGCCCGGATCTGCATTCACGTCTCTCCGCCATTCGGCATGTTCGATCTGTCCATCCATGTCGCCCGGTTGCGGGATAACGACATGCATGAAAACAACGAGCTTCAGGTTGCGACCCTATTCAATCAATGACCATTGGGATAGCGGTCGCGCCATGCCATTTGCGCCCCCTCGACCGGAAGGGCGCTCGCCATGTAGACGCCGCGGGCGATCGCCCGCGCCATGACGATGGTGGCAAGGTGGCAAAGCTCCATCAGGCTCGCCATGTCGTCACGTCGATGCCTGGCCGTCGAAGCGGCAAAGATCGTGTCGCCGTCGAGCGGCAGGTGCGCCGGCAGCAGCGCTCGGGCCAGACCGTCATGGCCGGCGAGCGAAAGTCGGTGCGCCTCGGCCTTGGTCAGCTGCGCGTCGGTCACCACCGCGCCGATCGTCGTCGCCGGCGTGTCCATCCCTTTCAGCCGCATCCGGTGGTCGGCCACCGCAGGCATGCCGAGCCCGCCGAATTCTGCGTCTTGTTCGAAGGGTGCCGCCCAGAAATGCGGCCCGTCAGCGATCGTTGCCGAGCCGAGCGCATTGACGGCGACGATGGCCGCGACACGATGGCCGGCGCTGCTGACGGCGCTGGCTGAGCCGAGCCCGCCCTTGGAAGTGGCCGTCGTCGCCCCGGTCCCGGCGCCGGCGGTGCCGAGTTCAAATGCGCCCTTGGCGGCCGCCTTCACAGCCGCATAACCCATGTCGCGATAGGGCGAGTGCAGGCCCCAATCCTTGTCGCCGCCGTTCAGCAGATCCATCAGGATCGCCTGCGGCACGATCGGTATGCGCACCGGCCCGACGGCGAAGCCACGGCCGAGTTCGCGCAATCCCGCCTGCACGCCGCCGGCGGCATCGAGCCCGAAAGCCGAGCCGCCGGAGAGCACGAAGGCATCGACGGCGTTGACGGTCATCGACGGGTCGAGCAGGCCGGTGTCTCGCCCGCCCGGCGCACCGCCGAGCACCGTGCCGGACGCAACGGCCGGTTCGTCGAAGACGATGACCGTGACGCCGGAACCAAGCACGAGGTCGGTCGCGTGCCCGACGGAAACGCCGTCGATATCGGTGAGCAGATTGAGAAGGTCGGGCAAGGGCGGATCCTTATGCGGAAAGGCCGCCGATAGGACTGCAATTGCCCTCAAAAAACAAGACCGGCCCCAAATGGCGGGACCGGTCGGACAGCGGGAAAGGCCGTGAATGCGATGCCGGCCGCATGCCGTCAGGCATGAAGCGGCTTCGGATGACGGCGGGTCATCAGATCGTGGATGGCCAGCCGCACCTCATCGGGCGAGCCGAAACGCTGCTCGTCGAGGTCGTGGACATGAAATTTCACGGCGATGAATTTCAGCCGGTCTTCATCGGGAATGACGATCCCGACGGGAACGCCTGCATATTCGATAACTTGCTTCTTCATAGATAGAACTCCTGCCGCGCGAGATGCACAGCCATGGCGAATTGACTTGTCTGGTACCGTTGAAAGGAGGACGAACGTCACATTCGACAGTTCGGGCGGGAGAGGGCGCCCGGACGGTCATTGCCAAGCGCTGATCGCCCAAGGAGATCGGCGAGAATATCGATGTCTATCATGCTCGTTCCTTGCGTTGGCGTTGCGCTTGAGTGGTCCCGGAAGAGCCCGGGGCCGGTGATGGCTGCCTTTGATAATCTACTAACTTGATAGAGATTACCCGATAGCCTGCCAGAAACATATTCCGAAACGTGTCAAAATATCGGCGATCCGAAAAAATTCATTCCGCCGAAGTTTGAACTTACAGAAAGAAACATATCAGCTCTTCGTAAAATTCACATGACAGAATCAGAGTTTCATCGATCACCGCGGCAGACATAGGAAGCCTTGCTGTCTCCGGCAATGGGCCATTTCGTTAAAATCGAAATGCCTCGAAATGACCGATTTGGTTAATGCCGAAAGACCCGTGTCACCAGCCCTCGTCGAGCACCTTTTCCAGCATGTCCGCGAAGAAATCGGCGCTTTCGATACTGAGGCAGAGCGGCGGCTTGATCTTCAGCACATTTTGGTGATCGCCGGTCGGCTGCATGATGACGCCGAGATTGAGCAGCCGGTCGCAGATGGCAGCCGTCTCTTCCGTCGCCGGCTCCAGCGTCGTTCTGTCGCGGACGAATTCGAGGCCGAGATAAAGGCCCATGCCGTGCACGGCGCCGGCGATCGGATAACGGTCGATCAGCGCCGCAAGCCGCGCCTTGAGATGATCGCCGACCGTCCGGGCATTTTCCTGCAGCGCCTCCTCGGCCATGATGTCGAGCACCGTCATGCCGGCGATGCAGCTGACCGGGCTGCCGCCGGTGGAGGAAAAGAAAGTGCCTTCCTTCTCCAGCGACTGCGCGATCTCCCGCCTGGTGATGACGGCGCCGAGCGGATGGCCGTTGCCCATGCCCTTGGCGACGGTGATGATATCGGGCACCACCCTTTGCTGCTCGAAACCCCAGAAATAATGGCCGAGCCTGGAATAACCGACCTGCACCTCATCGGCGATGCAGAGGCCGCCGCGGGCGCGCACCTCTGAATAGACCTGGCTTAGATAATTGTCCGGCAGCGGAATGCCGCCGGCATTGCCGTAGACCGATTCGCAGATGAAGCCGGCAAGGCCCTCGCCGCGGGCATCGATCGCCTCCAGCACGGGCGTTATGGCGCCGAGATAGCTGGCCGCCGTATCGGGACCGCGGAATGCGCCGCGATAGGTATTCGGCGACAACACGGCATGCACCCAGTCCGGTCGGGTGGTCAGCGCCTGCGGGTTGTCGGCGATCGAAGTGGAGACGGCGTCGCTCGCCGCCGACCAGCCATGATAGGCTTCGAGCAGGCAGAGCATGTTGCGCGCGCCGCTGTGAGCCTGCGCCAGCCGGATCGCCAGATCATTCGCCTCCGAGCCGCTATTGACCAGGAAGACCGTATCGAGCCCATCCGGGGCCAGTGCGGCAAGGCGTTCCGAAAATTCGGTGATCGCGGCATAATGGAAGCGCGAATTGGAGTTGAGCCGCAGCCATTGGGCGCTGATCGCCGCCGCGACCTTTGGATGGCCGTGGCCGAGAATGGAGACGTTGTTGACCATATCGAGATAGGCCCGGCCCTCGACGTCGAACAAATGCTCCCGCCAGCCGCGCTCGATTTGCGGCGGCGCCGCGTAATAATTCTTCTGCGCTCCTGCAAGATGCGCCTGCCGCCTGGCGAGCAGCTCGGCGGCTTCCGGTCTCGGGGCATCGGCTTGCCTGTCGAGAAGCAGCGCGGCAGAAGGGCAGAGCACCGACCAGGCCGGCGCCTCGCGCGGTGTGGCAAAGAGCGGCGGCTCGAGCCCGGCGACGCAGCAAAGCTGCACGCGCAGCCCGCCGAGCGACGAAGCCTCGCCGACAACCGTGCCGAGCGGGTCGCCGGCGGCGATCTCGGCCTCATCCTCGACCGAGAGGTCGAGCCCGTCGAGGTGAAGGGTCATGCTGTCGCTGGTCAGCGTCAGATGCTGGTCCTTCCAGCCGACGCGGCCGGCAAAGGGCGCGGCGATCGCGCTGCCTGCGGCAAGGCAGATGTCGACATGCAGGGCACAGGTCGCCTGTCTCCTGGCGGTTCCCGCCCGAGAAAGCCGATATTCGCCATAGCGCGTCGCTGCCGTCCCGTTTTCGGTCGCAGCGCGAGCAAGCAGCCGCCAGTCCATGTCGGAATTCAGCCAGTTGCCGGCAGAAAAATACGGGCTGCGCACCCCAAGGTCGACATAGGCGATCCCGGCAGGATCGATGTCGGGCAGCAACGGCAGCCATTCCGACGTTTCCGGGGCGGCAATGTTAGCACCGGCCGCCTTGATGATCGCCGCTTCCATCAGCTCGAAGGGAACGGACATCGCCGTATCGAAGATCGCCCATTCGCGGTCGAGATTGCCGCGGACATAGTCATTATCCGGATCGACCGAAATCTGCTGCTCGCCGCTGGCGACAAGAATAACCGCGCGCGCCACCACCAATGGCCAGAGCGCCTTCAGCTCCTCTTCGGTCAGCGGATAGATCGCCTGATAGGCGGTGACGGCAGGCAGGATATGAAAAGGGTCGCCCTCTGCCTGATGCAGCAATGAAGCGCAGGTGACGGCGAGGTCGCCGACCAGCCAGCCGCGGATGATGTCGCCGAAATCGATCACCCCGTCGGGGATGGTGTGGCCATGGACATTGCGGTGACCGACGACATTGTCACCGGTGACGTCGTGATGCACCGCCTGCAGCCGGAGCGACGGCGCCAGCGGCTGGATGCGGCGAACCGCCATCACCATGGTCTTGGCGATCCGGTCGCGCGCGGCGCTGTCGGTGATGGCGGTAAGCAGCTGCACCGCGACCGGCCCGGCCCGCCTCAAATCCCATTGCAGGCTGCGGTCGAGGCCGGGATGATTGAAATCGGCAAGCGCCTGCGCCAGTCTTGCGCAGAGGGCGCCGAGTGCGGCGACGGAAGCCGGCGCCACATAATTCAGCTCCGTCAGCCCCTGGCCTTCCAGATATTCCAGCAGCCGGACCTGGTAGCCCTGTCCGCGCACGGTCAGCACGACGATCTCCCGCCCGTCATCGGTGGCGATCAGGTTGGGAACGCGTGGCGCATCCTGCCTGCTCTTGAGGTGATGGATCGCGGCATTCTGCGCCTCGAGTTCGCGGGTCTCGTAGGCGGCATGGCAGATCTTCAGGACGTAGCGACCGCGATCGCTATCGACGCGGTAGTTCCGATCCTGCTGGCTGCCGAGTTCGGCAAGGATGCCGGACAGGCTGTAATGGGCGAGAAGAATCTCTTCCGCGTCGGCAACGGTCACGTCCGGACGCGGCAGCGCCATGCGATCAACAAGCGCCTCGTCGGTCATGACACCCACCCCTCCCACAGCATGATTCGATTACCTATTGAAAGCGATAATCAAATACTTGCCGCTGGCAGGCAACGGGAGATTGTCGTTTGCCAGCAAAAGAGATGTGGGTCTCGGCCGCGCTCAACCCATGCGTTCGGAAGCGTAGCTGCCGGGGCTGGCCGGGAAGACCACGGTTCTATTGCCGTTGATGAAGGTGCGGTGGTGGATATGGGCGTGGATGGCGCGCGCCAGCACCTGGCTTTCGACATCGCGGCCGATCGAGACATAGTCATCCGGCGACTGCGCATGGGTGATGCGCGCCGTGTCCTGCTCGATGATCGGGCCTTCGTCGAGATCGGCGGTGACGTAATGGGCGGTCGCGCCGATCAGCTTGACGCCTCGGCCGTAGGCCTGCTTGTAAGGATTGGCGCCCTTGAAGCTCGGCAGGAAGGAGTGGTGGATGTTGATGATCTTACCCGACATCTTCTGGCACATCTCATCCGACAGGATCTGCATGTAGCGGGCGAGCACGATCAGTTCGGTGCCGGTCTGCTCGGCCACATCCATGATACGGGCTTCGGCCTGCACCTTGTTGGCCTTGGTGACCGGGATATGGTGGAAGGGGATGTCGTGGTTGACCACGACCTTCTGGTAGTCGAAATGGTTGGAGACGACGCCGACGATATCGATCGGCAGCGCGCCGATCTTCCAGCGGTAGAGCAGGTCGTTGAGGCAATGGCCGAAGCGCGACACCATCAAGAGCACCTTCATGCGCTTCTCGCTGTCGTGGAATTCGTAGTCCATCTCGAAGGGCGCGGCGACCGCTGAAAAATCGGCGCCGATTTCGGTACCCGACAGCCCCTCTTCGGAAATAAAGGAGACGCGCATGAAGAACTTGCCGGTATCAAGATCGTCGAACTGCGAGCTGTCGATGATGTTGCAGCCCTTGTCGGCCAGATAGCTGGAGATCGCCGCCACGATGCCGCGCGTCGATTTGCAGGATACCGTCAATACATAGCTTCTCATGTCTTTCCCTCTTCCCTCTCCAAGACCGCCGCCGTGCTTAGATCAAAGCCTGGGCCGCGAATAGGCCGGCGCGCTTTCATTCCTGCGACAAATTGCAAGACAAACCATCACGTTCCTGCAAGTTCTCTCATCGCTAGTGCCAGCTTAGGAGAAGTTGCGCGAAACGCTGTGCCGCCAGCGCCGCCGGGATGCGTATTCTCGCCTCAGGGGCTGAAATAAAGCATGTCGCGCAAAGCTGTTGAGCAATTTGCGACATCGAGATGCGGGAATGAAGCGCGGTCAGCGAATCCAGGGGATCGCGACATGTTTTAGGCCGGCGGGCGGCTGGCGACCGCCACCTTCCGGCGCGGCGTGGTGATTTCATGGATGATGGCGCCGCCGATCGACGAGAGCACCAGCGCCAGGATCACGAAGAGCACCGGCTGCTGCAGGATGCCGACCGGCAGGCGGTCGGCGACGACCCTCAGGAACGCCAGCGTGAAGGCGTGGGTAATATAGATGCTGTAGGAGCAGTCGCCGAGATAGTTCAGCCATCCCAGAACCGGCAGCCTGGAAAAGTCGATGGAAACAGCGCCGTAGACGATGAAGATCGCCGGGATGCCCCATGCGTAGAACCGGCTTTCCGGCCGCATCAGCGCCTCGTTGATGAAGAGGAACGCAAAGCCCAGGGCGAACACCACCCATGCCCAGCGGTTCGGCAGAAGCAGCTTCTGCCCGTAGAGCCAGCCGAGCACGGTGCCGGCGAGAAACTCCAATATGATCGGCTCGCCGTAAAACCGGGTGGCCGTCGTTTCCGGCGAGAGCCGGCAGACGATCAGGATGACGGCAAAAACGGCAAACATCGCCGGGATGCGACGGACTTCCGAGAGCGGCAGCAGCAGCGCGAAGACGAAGTAGAAGAACATTTCGTAATTCAGCGTCCAGCCCGGAACGACCACCGGAGTGATCGTGCCGGGATCGGCGGGATTGCTCCACGGCAGGAAGAACAGCGAGGCGATGAGATGCGGCAGGTCGAACACCGTCGATTTCAGCAGTGACGGGGCCACCAGCGCCACGGCAGCCGAAAACAGCGTTGCCAGCCAATAGAGCGGAACGATCCGTTTGATGCGCCGGCGGGCGAAATCGACCGAGCTCATCGCCCGCCCGCTCGTCGTCAGCCACATGACGAAACCGCTGAGCACGAAGAAAATGTCGACACCGGTTTCACCATAGACGAAGGCGGTGGCGTCGACCGCCGGATTGACCTTGGCAAGCTGCAATATCGCGTGGAAATAGACGACCATCAGCGCCGCGACGGCGCGCAGATATTGAAGCTGGACAAGCATCTGGTGTCTTGCTCCCTCGGGCGTCGGCCTCAACCGGCCGCTGCGGTCAACTCTCTACATCTGCCGCACCACCCTGCCGGATGCGCGGGCTGTCGTGGAAGCGCATATATCCGACGACGAACCAGAGGAGACCGGCGATCTTCATCGAGAAAACGGCGGTTCCCCCGATCATCATATTCAGAAAAATGAAAAGAGAAAGTGAATGGGCGCAGCGTCGCTGCGCCGCCGTGCGCCCGGCGGGAAAGAGGCAGACGAACAGCCAGAGGGCGATGACGCCAAAGATCGTCGCCGCGTAGATCAGGTAGACATAGCCGCTGTCGGCGAATTCGGCGACCCGGTCGACCGAAAGCCCGAGGATGGCGAGCGGATCGAGTTCCATGATCTTCTTCATCGTCAGGTTGATGCGGCCGGTGAAATTGTCGCCGGTCGCATTGGGTTTCAAGGTGTAGACGACAAAACCCGCGGCGACGATCAGCGGCATCAGCGCCAGATTGAAATTCTTCGGAATCTTCGGAAAGACGAAATAGCCGGCGATGCAGGCAAAACAGAAGATCAGCATCGTGCGGGTGTCGTTCGTCACCAGGATTAGCACGGCCGTGGCGATGAACAGCAGCCGGTCCCAGCGGCCTATTCTTTCCCACATTGAAATCAGGTAGATCGCAATCACGCCGCAGAAATTGGCGAGCGACACCTGTTCGAGGAAGATCGACGAGGAGCGGTGGTCGATGATGCCGAAGGAGAAGCGCTCGGGAAAACCGAGCGCGTTCTGAAACAGGCCGGTCGTGTTGTAGCTGAGCGGCAACAGCCCGCGTGTATTGGCGAAATAATCGGACGGATGCACGATGCTGACATAGAACGGCACGCTGATGATCTCGAAGATCAGGAAGATCAGCACGGCAAGGCTTGCGCAACGAAAGGCGAGCTTCATCGTCTTTTCGTTGCTCCAGCCCCCGAGCCCGGAGAAGCAGAAGATGATCAGAATGTTGCGGAAATGATCGATGAACAGCATGCGGTTGAGAACGCTGACATAGATGGTCACGACAAGCGTGAACAGCAGGAACAGGAAAGCCGGCAGATCGGTCTCGTAAATCCCCTTGTGCAGGATGTAGATGATGGCGCTCGCCATGATCAGCCCTTCGCTGGCGGCGACATGCGTCATCGAGAGCGGCACGATGTTGTGATTGATGAAGGCGAGAATGCCGTTGTAGAGCACCGACAGCAGGCCGAGCCAGAGCAAGGTATGATCGATCCGCGCCGCTTTTCCGGCTACAGTGCGGGCTTCGGGGAAAGCTGCAGTCTGGTCGAGGACCGACATTTTCATTTCCTCGCCGGCTTGACGGCGGAACAATTGCCGGCGTCAACCTTTGCCGCCTCGGCCAGAAGCCGCATCTGCAGCCGCTCGGGGCTCTTTCGCGGCTGGACGTTGAAAGGCTCGTTGGCCGGCCACCATTCGCCCGCTGCCCAATAGGACCAGCCGAGCCAGGCGTCGCCATTGCCGGTCAAGGTAGCGTAGATCTGGGTCAGCCCCCTCATGCAGTCCTTGTCGGCGGCGGCGCCGAATTCGCCGAGAAAGCCGCGCTTGTGGTTCCGCTTCAGCCAGGCGGTGACGCCGGCGATCGCTTCGACCGCGGCGTCTGCCCCTTCGCAGGTCGGGTGGGTTCCGGAGGAATCGACGTCGAGATACTGGTGGACCTCATAGGCGTAGAAATCGAGCGGATCGCGCACGCCGAGCATGACAGTACCGTTGGCGCCGCCGATCACGTCCTTCTCCCAGCTGTGAGCGCCGCTCCACGCCGTACCCGGCACCAGAATGAGATTGCGAGCGCCGACGGCGCGGATGCTGCGGATCGCCGCATTGGCGGCATCGAGCCAGTCTGTCGCTTTGATGTCGTGCGGCTCGTTCATCAGGCCGAAAAGAATACCATCCTGATTGGCGAATTCGACCGCGAGCCTTGCCCAGAAATCAGCGAAGGTTGCATCCGTCGCCGGCGCCGTGCCGACCTGGGTCTTGTCGTAGTAGCCGAAATTATGTGGGTCGAGCAGCACGGCCATGCGGTGCTTGCGGATCAGGCCGACAGTATCCTTGATCCGCTTGAGCTCGTCCTCGTCGAGCCGTCCGCCGAGCGCTGGCTGCAGCCGCTCCCAGCGAAAGGGGAGCCGAATGATCGTCATGCCCTTTTTGGCGAAATAGCTGACCGTCTCTTCGCTGGGATAGGTGTAGTTGGTATCGTAGGTGCCGCCGCGCTCCCCATATTCGCCGCCGGAAAGATTGACGCCGCGGTAACAGGGTGCGTCGGCCGCAAGGGCCGGGGAGGGGACGAGCGCGGCGGCAAGCAGCGCTGTCAGATGTCGTCTCGCCCTCATCGCTACCTCTCGCAATCGCGTCAAATCGCAACATTGATGTCGCTGAGATCATTTTAACGGTCCGTTAGCTAAGAATTTCTAAAGTCTCGGTACCTCGGCTTCAGTCTTTCACGCTGGGCGGGACACGAGTGCGCGTATGAACCAGTATGACAGGAACAGGGTAAGCCGGCTCCCTGGCTGGCGCAGTTTTGAGCCGTCTCAGACTGCACCTGAAGGCGTGCGTTTGCGCAGTCCTGTCGTCCGTCCGGACGATTTCGTCCCCCCGCTGCCTGAACCCGCCCCTCCTGCCCCCCCTGCCTTTGCGCCGCCGCCGGCAAGGGTTGCGCAAACCCGGCAATCCGAGCGTCCGGCGCCGCCGCCCGTAAAACAGCCTGTCGTCGACGCGCCGTCGAACGCTGCATCCGCGCCTGACGCGCCCCTTCTCGATCTCCGCTCCAGTATCGCCGCGATCTGGAGCCGACGGCTGGTCGTGCTCGCTCTGGCGCTTCTCGGCGCCGTTGCCGGCGGGGCGGTGGCGCCCACCATCGGGCAGAAATTCACCGCCGTCAGCAGCCTCTATTTCGATCCGCGCCAGATCGGCCTTGCCGATCCGGGTGCGCAATCTTCGGGACCCTCGCCGGAAATGATCTCGACGCTGATCGACAGCCAGGTGCAGATCCTGACCTCGGGCAATGTGCTGCGCCGCGTCGTCCAGGCCATGAAGCTCGACCAGGATCCGGAATTCACCGGCGGCCGCGCCGATGGCGCCGCCGTGATCGGTACGTTGCAGAAGGCGCTTGTTATCACCCGCGAGGCCACCACCTACGTCGTCTCGCTTGCCGCGACGACAAATGATCCGGAAAAATCCGCAAGGCTTGCCAACCAGGTCGTCACCTCCTTCACCGAGGAAGAAAACAGCGCCTCGAACGGCATCTACGAAAACACCTCCGCGACGCTCGACGAACGCCTCGACGATCTGCGCCGGAAGGTACTGGAGGCCGAGCAGGCTGTCGAAACCTTCCGCGCCGACAATGACATGGCCGCGACCGAGGGCAATTTGATCTCCGATCAGCGGCTCGTCTCGCTGAACACGCTGCTGGTGACGGCGCAGGAAAAGACCATCCGGGCGAAGGCGCGCGCCGATGCCGTCGCCAATCTCCGCGTCGAGGACATCGTCGCCGGCAATCAGGCGGAAGGCGGCGTCACCTCGCCGCTAGTCAGTCTGCGCCAGCAATATGCCACCCAGGCCGCCGCCGTCGGCAGCCTTGAAAGCCAGATGGGCACGCGCCATCCGCGCCTGCAAGCGGCCCGCTCCTCGCTGCAGAGCATATCAGGCGAAATCAAGGGCGAGTTGCAGCGCCTCGCCACCTCGGCAAGGGGCGAGTACGAGCAGGCCAAGGCCGCCGAAGACAGCGTCGCCAAGGAATTGGCCGTGCAGAAGGCGCTGCAGGCGAGCACCTCCGACAAGCAGGTTGAATTGAACGAATTGCAGCGCAAGGCGACGGCGGCACGCGATATTTACGAGACGGTTCTGAAGCGCTCCAGCCAGACGAGCGAGGAGCAGAACCTCAACCGGAGTAACATTCGCGTCATCTCGCCGGCCGACCCGCCGGTCAAGGCCGATGGTCCGGGCAAGAAAATCCTGCTGGTCGCCGGCATCATCGGCGGTTTTCTTGCCGGTTTCGTCGTGGGCGCCGGTTTTGCGATCCTCGCAGGCCTCTTCGGCCACCCCGTTGTCAGAAGTTATTTCAGGAAGCCGCCCGCTGCGGCCGCTTGATGCCGGCTTTTGCTTTCCCTACATCAGCAGAGCGGCCTGTTGCCGGCAGGAGAGTGCCATGCGGCTTGTAATGACGCTTCTGATATTGCTCGTTGCCGCATCCGGCCTTGTCCCCTCGTCCGCCCTTGCCGTCGACTGGACGAAATCACTCGATTCCGGTGTTCAACCCCTCTATCCCTACAAGGGCCTTCCCGGCGTCAAGGCGCAGCCGGACAAGAAAGAAGAAGAATCCTATAATTGCCGCACCGAAACCGTCCAGATCCGCCGCCGTTACGACGAGATCTTCCGCTCCGGCGGCATGCCGACGCTGATGTATGTCTGCGAACGCGACGGTTTTGTCACCACGGGCGGCAAGGTGCCGCTACGCGGACATTATCAGCCGGTGCGGTAGGCGCTTCAGGCGGTTGGAAAACGCCCAGGCGACGACTGCCGGAAACGTTCGACTGGAAGCTCCATCTTCAGATAGTCGAAGCCGGCATTTGCTTCGGACCGGTCGACGATCGAATATTTGATCATACCCTCTTCTTGGGCGCGCCGCAGCGGTAGGCTTTCGGTCGTCGCAAAGCCCAGCCGCTTGTAAAGACCGATCGCTTTTTCATTGTGGGAGAAGACCTGTAGCTCGGCAGTTTTGACCTTAAGCTCGGAAAACATCCATTCCAGCAACGCCATGCCGCAATGGAACATCAGGTTGCCGATATCGCTCGGCCGGCCGCGGATGACGTTGTCGAACTCAGCCGAGCCGGGCCGAATGTTGCAGATGCCGAAATTGCCGAACCGGTTTCCATGGGGATCGCAAATGACGAATAGGATTCGGTCGGCTGCGGGCAGCGAGATGGTTTCGAACCACCGCCGCGTGCGTTCCTCGGTGGCGGTGAACTGGGTGAGGAAAAACGGCATCGACTGGTTGCGCCACGTCGTCAGGTCGTCGATCAGGCCGGGCTCGTCGAGCAGCGACCTGTCGATGCATTGCAGGTCGCCCACATGCCTGCCGCTAGCGTCCCTGATCGGCAGCCGGAGCTGTCTGGCCGGATCCGCATTATCCTTGAGGCTGACGATATCGACCTGCGCCATGAACGACGATCCCTGATTGTCTGCTCACGCCTTACGGCAGACGCAGTAACCGCCCGGCGAGGAAGACAGCACGAGTTTGCCGTTCAGAACCGGGTCGACTTCGAAACGGTCGGTTTCAGTCAAATAGTCAGTGACGGCCTTCAGCGGTTCATTGCCGCGCAGCCAGACTTTGGAGCGCTTAGTGAAGGCCTGTTCCTCGGTCAGGTGGCCGATGAGCGTGTCGGCGACGACGAGGTAGCAGCCTTCCGTTACCAACGGACCGTAAGCGCGGCATTCGGCCAGAACGTGCTCGTAGGAATGGTCGCTGTCGAGCACCACCATCACCCGGGCGCCCGGCGGAATTTCGGCCTTCACGGCGGCAAGCACGTCGTCGTCAACCGAACCGCCCTGGATCATCTTGATCCGGCCCGACATCGGATGAGATTCGATCGACTCGCGATTATGGGCGCGGATGTCGATGTCGACGCCGACAACTTTGGCCTTGTCGTTACCCATGGCGGCGAGGATTGATGCCATGAAGATCAGCGAACCGCCGCGCGCGATGCCGGTTTCGATGATGACATCGGGCTTGGTCGCCCAGATGACTTCCTGGGTCGCCAGTATATCGACCGGAAGCTGGATGATCGGCACGCCCATCCACGACCAGAGATAGAAGTAGTCGAATTTGTCGAGCCCGATCAGCGTGTTCAGCGATTGTTGGAAACTTGCCTCGTCCTTGCCGAGCGCAAGCGACATTTCGCGCTTGTGGGCTTCGAATTCGAGACGATCGTCCTTTATGGTCATGACTGTTCTTTGTCCTTCGCTGTAGGGCTGTCTTAGACCGACTGCCGCAATGCCGTGCTGTTGTGATAGATTCGCCCATCGGCCACATCGAGCAGCGTTGCTGCCACGCGGTCGATATCGGCTTCGCTCATGTCGTGATAGCTGGGCAGGTTGATTGCGCGGCCCGGAATGCTCCAGGCGTTCTCATTCTCGGGTCGATCCTCGAACATGGAAAGGCTGGAGAGGGGATGAAAGAAGACGCGCGCGTCGATATTAGCGGTCTCGAACGCCTGCTGCATCATCTCGCGGGTAATACCCGTCGACGGATGAAAGACCGCGGTTGGCATCCACGCGCCGTTGATGGTGCCGTTGTATTCGGGGTTCATCGAGATGCCGGGCAGGGCGGAAAGACGGATCATATAGGCGGCGAGGATTTCCCGCTTGCGGGCGACGAGCTCTTCGATGCGATCGAGCTGTGCGCAGCCGATGGCCGCCTGAATGTTGGACATCTTGTACTTGAAGCCGATCGCGTCAGGCCAGAACTGCTTGGTCTGGCCGCGGGCGCGGCCGTGGTTGCTGAGCGTCAGCACCCGTTCGTAAAGCGCGGCGTCGTTGGTGACGAACATGCCGCCTTCGCCCGTCGTTAACGTCTTCGTGCCGTGGAAGGAGAAAGTGCCGAAGGTGCCCATCGAGCCGGCGCGGCCGCCATGCGAGACGGAGCCGATCGCTTCGGCCGCATCCTCGATCACCGGAATGCCCGTGCGCTTACTGATCTTGAGCAGCGCATTCATGTCGCAAAGATTGCCGTAGATGTGGGTCGCGATGATCGCCTTGGTCTTCGGGGAGATGTGCCGCTCGACCTCGCCTGGATCGATGCACCAGGAATCCGGGAGCACGTCGACGAAGACCGGCTTGGCGCCGAGATGGACGATCGGCGAAACGGTGGCGACCCAATTGGTATCAGCGAGGATGACTTCGTCGCCCTCGCCGATGCCGAGCGCAGCCAGGCCCATGTGCATGGCGCCCGTGCAGCTCGATGTCGCGATGGCGAAGTCGCTACCGAGATAGGTCTTGAAGTCGCGTTCGAAGCGGTTGATGTAGTCGTAGCAGCGTGCGCCCCAGCCTGTCGCCGCCGCATCCGTGGCATAATCGGTCTCAAGCTGGGTGATGGAAGGCTTGGTGTAGAAGATCCTGTTTGTCATGCCGCTAATTTCTGTTGAATTGAAATCAAGACGCAGGCGCCCGCCACGACGCTAGTTTCCGAAACTGGCGCGAGGCTCACATGATGATGTTCCGGGCAAGATCGTGCTCGTGGAAGACGAGATTGGGCAGGTAGCCGACTGCCACAAAATAATCCCGGTCGCTTGCGATGCTGACGAAGACAGCGGTGCTTTCCAGCGGGCTGTCTGTGAGCTCCTTTGTCACTTTCACCTTTTCGCTCAACCCGAGTTCGCGCATCAGATTTTCGAGGGCCGCCACCTCTGTGAAACCAGCGAGAAGCAGCGTATCGATGCCGATTGCCGAATTCACCTCGCTGACCAGTGTCTGAATCGAGACCATCAGCGGCAGCCTTTCGCGGAAAGGACGGATTTCCGGGTGGTCGAGCATCCCGCCCCACATGATGCGGGTATAGAGCTCATAGGCCTTGATGAAATTCTTGCGGACCGCCCAGAAGCGGAAGGCGACCGCCATGCGATTGAGCGTGAAGATCCTGCACATCTCGTCATATTTGAGACGCGTCTCGGGCGTGAGGATCAGCGCCCCGCGCTTGACGGCCGTATAGAGGAAATATTCAAGCCCGCCGCGATAGCGATCCCAACTCGTCATGACGTCGTTGGTACCTTCCTGCGGGCGGTCACGGGCGATCGCCGAATTGGCGATAGAGCGGTAGAAGGGCCGCTGCAGAAAAGTCACCGCGCCCTGATCGAGAAAATGCGCAAGGAACGCGAACGGGTAGAAGCAGAATTCCCGCGGGATCCAGGCCGACCGCAGGGTCGACGAGCGGTAGATCGCGATTTCCGGAAAAATGTGGCGTTCGCAGATATATTGGAAGACGTCGCCGAAGGCGCCGTGCGGAAACTTCCGATCCTCGTCGACATTGTAGAACTTCGCGATGTCGGTTTTGGCGACCTCATCGTAGAGGAACCACGGCGCATGGGCGCAGGTCACTTCCCGATTATAATCGAGATATCTGATGGTTTCGGCCACCGCATCGGCGATCAGGATGTCGTCGTCGGCGAGGTAGATCAGGTATTCGCCCTTGCCGAGGCGCAGCGCGCTCGTGACGTTTGCTCCGGCGCCGGCGTTGGTTTCACGCTTGTAGTAGCGGATAGGCAGACCGCGACCGATGAATTCCTCGACCACCTGCTGCGTGCCGTCCGTGGAGGCATTGTCGCAGATGACAATCTCGAACGGAAAGTCGAACTTGTATTCGTTCTCGCAGTAGGTGAGGGAGTTTCTGAGATAGGCTTCGCGATTATATGTCGGGATGCAGATGCTGAGTTTGATGCCGCTCAAAGGCCTGTCTCCTGGCCGTAGCTATCAAGCGCGGCGTCGCGTTCGCTGATGACGCTCGGCGTGAACGGCCAGGCGATGGAAAAGGCGGGATCGTCCCAGCGGACGCCACGGGCAAGTTCCGGTGTATAGGTTTCGGACATCTGGTAGAAGAGTTCGCAGTCATCCTCGAGCGTCAGGAAGCCGTGTGCGCATCCGGCAGGTATATAGAAGGCGTTGTGACTGCTAGCATCGAGCTCCACCGCGGCCCATTCGAGATAACTCGGCGAATCTGGCCTGAGATCGAGCGCCACGTCGAATACTCTGCCGCGTGTAGCGCGCACCAGCTTCACCTCCGGCCGCGGCTCGGCCTGGTAGTGCATGCCGCGCAGCGTCCCGCGTCTATGGTTCTGGGAGACGTTGCACTGGGGGTAGACGGGCACGAGACCATACGCCGCGAAGGTCTGGGCGTCGAAGGTTCGTGCGAACATTCCCCGGTCGTCGCAGCGCGCGTCGACTTCCACGACAAAGGCGCCCGAAACCGCGGTCGGAAGCAATTTCATCCGAGCACCGTCAATTCCGGCACGGCAACTGCGAAGCGCCCGCCCCAGGCGCTGATCCTGCTGTTGGCTGCAACGACTTCGTTCTTGATGTTCCAGGGCAGGATCAGCACGTAATCTGGCTGCGTCTCTTCCATTTTCTCCGGCGCGTAGATCGGCAGCTTGCTCCCCGGCAGGAAATGCCCCTGCTTGTGCGGGTTGCGGTCGACGACATATTCGATGAGATCCGTGCCGACGCCGCAGAAATTCAGCAGCGTGTTGCCCTTGGCGGCAGCGCCATAGGCGGCGACCTTCTTGCCGCTGCGTTTAGCTTGATCGAGGAAGGCGAGCAGGCCATCCTTGATCGGGGCTACGCGGTTCTGGAAGGCCTCGTAGATCTCGACCTTGTCGAAGCCGGCCGCTGCCTCATCGGCGCGCAATTTGGCAAGGCCGCGCCCGATTGCGTAAATGCTGGACGTTGCACGGCAAGCCAGAACCCGGAGGCTGCCGCCATGGGTCGGCAGTTCTTCTACGTCGAACACCTTGAGGCCGTGCGCCGCGAAGATTTTTTCGACGGCCAGCAGCGAAAGATAGTAGAAATGCTCGTGGTAGACAGTGTCGAACTGGATGTTTTCCATCAGCCGCAGCAGGTGCGGGAATTCGACACTGACGACACCGTCGGGCTTCACCAAGGCCGAAAGCCCGCCGACGAAGTCGTTGATATCGGGCACGTGGGCCAACACGTTGTTGCCGATGACGACGTCGGCGGCGTGCCCGCGCGACACCAGATCCGCAGCCGTTGCCTTGCCGAAGAAGCGCGCCTCTGTCGGTACGCCGATGTCACGCGCGACCTCGGCGACGTTTTCGGCCGGTTCGATGCCGAGCACCGGCACTCCGGCCTCGACGAAGTGTTTCAGCAGATAGCCGTCATTGCTGGCCACCTCGATGACCTGTGATGTCGGGCCGAGGCCAAAACGCTCGCGGGCCATGAGGGTGAACTGGCGGGCATGCTCCACCCAGCTGTCGCTGTAGGAGGAGAAATAGGCATAGTGACTGAAGATGTCCTCGGGCGGGACGAAGGCATCGGCCTGCACCAGCCAGCACTGCGAGCAGACGAAGGCGCGCAGCGGATAGGATGGCTCCGGCTGCATGAGCTGCTCTTCCGTCAGATAGGCATTGGCGAGCGGCGTCGAGCCGAGGTCGACAAAACGATGCTTCAACGGAGCGTCGCAAAACCGGCAATTGTGAGCTGTCATGATACTGTTTCCTCATATGCCGCGATCTGGCCGAGCGAGAAGGCGCGCATGTCTTCGCCCTCGCGGTTGGCCTTGTACCAGGCGGCAGTCCAATCGATGGTCTGTTGCAGGCTGAGGCGCGGGCGCCAGCCGATGGTGTCGAGCGCCAGCGCCGAGCTCAGCGTCAGTGCTGGCGCTTCCGGCAGATGTTCGCCCGGCGCCGGGCGCCATACATCTTCGACGCGGTGCGCGCGTCCGAGCGCCTCGGCAAGCTCGGAAACGGTGGCGAAGCTCTCGGGGTGCGGACCGAAATTCAAGGCGTCCGGCAAATTGCGGCCACGGTCCTCAGTCAGCGCTTGTGCGAAGCGGAGATAACCGCCGAGCGGTTCCAGCACATGCTGCCAGGGGCGGATCGCTTCGGGATAGCGCAGCATGATCGGTTCGCCGCCTTCGAAGGCGCGGATGAAATCCGGGATCAGCCGGTCTCTGGACCAGTCGCCGCCGCCGATGACATTGCCGGCGCGCACCGTGGCGAGCCTGAGATCGCGTCCCTTGAAGAAGCTGTCACGGTAACTTTGGCAGACCAGCTCGGTGCAGGCCTTGGAATTGCTGTAGGGATCCTTGCCGCCGAGTATATCGGTCTCGACGAACGGGATTCCGCTGCCGTTATTGGCATAGACCTTGTCCGAAGTGATGACGAGCACGGTCTTGACGGTGGGCGCCTGCCTGACGGCATCGAGGACATTTGCCGTTCCCATGACGTTGGTCGAGAAGGTCTCGGCCGGGTTCTCGTAGGAGCGCCGCACCAGCGCCTGCGCGGCCATATGGATGACGATTTCCGGCTCGAAGCGGCTGGAGAGAGCAAGAAGCGCCTCGCCATCGCGGATATCGACGATATGATGACGGCGATCGTCCCAGGGAGCGAGTTTGCGGTAGAGCGACGGTTCGGTCTCGGGCGCCAGCGACACCGCGGTGACCTCTGCGCCGAGCCGCTCCAGCCACAGGGAAAGCCAGGAACCCTTGAAGCCGGTGTGCCCCGTGAGAAAAACCCGCCGCCCCTTCCAGAAGTCCGTCAGGCCCATAGCTTCCACGGCGCCTTTCCGGAATTCCAGAGTTCTTCCAGATGGGTGCGCTCGCGCAACGTGTCCATCGGCTGCCAGAAGCCGTCATGCTTGAAGGCGGCAAGCTGGTTGTTGGCGGCAAGCCACTCCAGCGGCCCGGCTTCCCAAATCGTGTCGTCGCTTGGGATGAGATCGACCACGGAAGGGTCGAGCACGAAGAAGCCGCCGTTGATACGCTGGCCGTCGCCCCTCGGTTTCTCCACGAAGGAGGTGATGTACTGGCCTTCGATGTTCGTGGCGCCGTAACGTCCAGGGGGGGTTACCGCACACATCGTCGCCTTCAGGCCGTGATCGCGATGGAAGGCGACTTCGGCGGCAATGTCGATGTCGCCGACGCCGTCGCCATAAGTCATGCAAAAGGGTTCGCCGGGTGTCAGATGGTCGCGAATGCGCCCGAGACGGCCGCCAGTCATTGAATGCATGCCGGTATCGACCACGGTCACGCGCCAGTTCGGTCGTTTGCCGCCATGATAGTTGATGCTGTTGGCGCCGAGATCGACGGTGATGTCGCTGTGGTGCAGAACAAGGTTTACGAAATATTCCTTGATCATATAGCCCTTGTAGCCGGCGCAGATAATGAAATCGTCGAGGCCGTGATGGGCATAGATGTTCATGATGTGCCAGAGGATCGGCATGCCGCCGATTTCGACCAGAGGCTTGGGGCGGATACTGGTTTCCTCGGCAAGACGAGAGCCAAGGCCACCGGCGAGAATTACGACTTTCATCCCAAGCGAACTCCAGAGTGTCTAGCCAAGCTTTCCGTCCATCTTTGAGCCGCCCGGGCTCTTTTCAGACGGAACGGCGGTATTTCATCCTTCTCCCGGTATCCGATTTCGTTCTTGTGCGAGGCTTGCAGCACTGGAACGGGCCTGCGGATTCATGGATGCCGGCTCGCGCTGGCGGCAACGCCGTGACCGGCATCAGGAACAGCGTCGAGGGTTTCCGGAGCGGCCGAAGTTAACATGAGCGTTGTGAAGGCCGCTTCGCGAGAGGACCGGTTGACGGCACGCTTCTTGCATTGTTACTAATATTCTAACCCTTGGGGAGAAAGTGCCATGCAATGGAACACATCGGCGGATTTTGCGCCTCTTGTTCTCTTTCTCGGCGGCCGGCAAAAGCGCAGGATCGTCAGGACGCTGCGCGACGCCGCCGAAGTGCTGATGGTGGACTGGCCGTTTGAAGACGGAGAGGAATATGTGGTCGCCGTGAAGGCTTGTGCCGATGCCATCATCGGCCAGATCGGCATGGACGAACTCCGGGAATTGCTTCTCAGCGCCGCCAGAGAAGCCGGCATGGGGGTTCTAACCGTTATTCCCGATAGCCGGAAGCCGGCGCCCCATATGGCCGCGTGAGCGAACATCGACGGACCGCTTCGATGCTGCCAACAAAGTGTCTGGATGGTAGGGGACGTCATTTAGACATCAGGCAATAAAAAACCCGGTAAACCGGGCTTCTTTGGGTTGTTTCTGGACCGCTTTTAGCGGCCTGAAACGGGAATGGTGCCCAGAAGAGGACTCGAACCTCCACACCCTTTCGGGTACCAGCACCTGAAGCTGGCGCGTCTACCAATTCCGCCATCTGGGCGACGGAGAGCGATGTAAGGGGGCGGCTTCTGACTGTCAACTGGGTTTTTGAAGTTTTTCTGACAGTTGACGAAAAAGCAGCCGGCCGCCCGCGGGGGAGCGGCCGGGCGCAGGCATAGCGCTCCGGTCGCCACGCCCTATATAAAGGAAATATCGAAAGGAATGCTTCATGCACTCTTCCCGCACACTTCTGCTTGCCGGTCTTTTAGCCCTTCTCGCGCCAGCTATGGCCGGTGCTGATTCGCTGAAGCTGGGCAAGCCCGGGGTCGGGTCGCTCAACACCGGATCGACGCTTTGCGATTTTCGCGGCTGCTTCGGTTTCGGGCCGCAGCAATGGCATCGCCCGGCCTATGTTCAGCCGAATTACCGGCCGCGTGGCGCGACGGGACCGACCTATTACCAGCCGGGCGCCGCCGGGCGGCCGCAGCTGACCTATGATCCGCCGCCGGTTCGCCGGGTGCAGCCGAACGCTCCGAACAAGCATATAGCCTGGTGCACCAATGAATACCGCTCCTACAATCCGAGGACGGATCATTTTCTCACCTATGAAGGCGTCTACAGGGTCTGCCGCTCGCCCTATCGCTGAGCGGGTCCGCTCAGCTTTCCAGCGAGGCGCGGTCGACATGGCCGAGATCGCGGCCGGGCTCGACGATGTCGCGGACGCGCTGCTTCAGCTCCTTCGGCCCGGGAAAGCCGCCGTCGCGCTTGCGTTCCCAGATGAGATCGCCGTTGACGCGGATCTCGAAATTGCCGCCGGTGCCGGGGATCAGCGCCACCTCGCCGAGACTGTCGGAAAAAGTGTGCAGCAGCTCCTGCGCCATCCAGGCGGCGCGCAGCAGCCAGTTGCACTGGGTGCAGTAGAGGATCGAGACGCGGACTTTTTCGGTCATGGCAATTCCTTTCGTTCAGCTTTGATGTAAGCCCAGTCGCAGGGCTGCGCAATTGCCCCCACACGTGTCTTGCAAGCCGCCTTCCGGCATGGTCTTTTCCCGTTGTCATCAGTTCGGGGAAGCTTATGCGAGTCGCAGTCGTCGAAAATATGAGGAATACCAGCCTCGGCGCGCTGGCCACGGCGCTCGACGAGGCGGGAGCTGAGATCGAATGGTTTCGCGTGTGGCGGGACGGCATCCGGCCGCAGGATATGGAGGCCCACGACGCGCTGATCGTTCTCGGCGGCGAGCAGAGCGCGCTGGATGACGAGACACATCCCTACCTGCCGGAGCTCGCCCGGCTTTCACGCCGCTTCGGCGATGCCGGCAAGGCCGTGCTCGGTATCTGCCTCGGCAGCCAGATCCTCGCCCGCGCCTATGGCGCCGACAATCTGTTGGGCGCCGCCCGCGAGTTCGGCTGGCATAACATCGGCGTCACCGGCGAGGGGCGGGCCGACCCGCTGCTACAGGCGCTCGGCGGCGAATTCACCATCTTCGAATGGCATGCCGATAGCTTCACCCTGCCGGAGGGCGCCGTCCGTCTCGCCACCAGTCCCGTCGCCGAGAATCAGGCCTTCCGCATCGGCCGCGCCGTCTACGGCACCCAGTTCCATTTCGAGGCCAACACAAGCGTCGTCGAGGAGTGGAAGGCCGATTTCCCCGATACGATCGAGCGCATCGCCCCCGGCTGGCTGGAAAACCATGCCGAACTGGCGGCAAGGCATGGCGGTGCCGCCGATGCCGCCGGCCTTGCCATCGCCCGTGCCTGGGTCAGCCTGATCGAACCGCAGGAGATCGTGATGCTGTCGCAGGCCTCGGCGTGAGGGGCGACGCGATGCCGGCAAGCGAACGCGAGAAGATGGCCGCGGGCGAATGGTATTGCTGCCTCGACGACGCGCTCGATCTCTTGCGCCGGCAGGCGCGCCGAGCCGTCCATGCGCACAATACGATGCCGCCGGACGAGCGCGGCGCGATGGCGCCCGCCCTGAGGGCGCTCTTTGCGCAGGCGGCGCTGGATGTCTTCATCGAGGCGCCGTTTCACTGCTCCTACGGCATCAATATCCTTCTCGGCGAACGCGTCTATTTCAATGCCGGCTGCACCATCCTCGATTCCGGCCGGGTGACCATCGGCGACCGCAGCATGTTCGGCCCCGGCGTGCAGATCTATTGCGCCGAACACCATAGGGATGCGGCACTTCGCAGCCGGGGCATCGAGATCGCCCGGCCGGTCACGATCGGCAACGACGTGTGGATCGGCGGCGGCGCCATCATTCTCGGTGGCGTGACGATCGGCGATGGCGCGATCGTCGGCGCCGGTGCCGTGGTGACGAAGGATGTGCCGGTGGGCGCGACGGTCGTCGGTAACCCGGCCCGCATCCGTTAAGCCGGTGTGCCGCCTGTCCCGCAATAACCTTCCCATCTCGACAGTCAGAATCACTCCGCTAGATGAGAAAGCGAAACGGAGGGAACCATGCGCAAAATGAATCTACCCATGGAAGGCGGCTGCCGCTGCGGCCGGGTGCGGCTGAAGGTCAGTGCGCCGCCGCTGCTCACCATGGCCTGCCATTGCACCGGCTGCCAGAAGATGACGGCGAGCGCCTATTCGCTGAGCGCCGCCATCCCGAGTGAGGGCTTCGAGGTCACCAAAGGCGAGCCGGTCATTGGCGGCCTGCATGGCGTCACCAAACATTATTTCTGCCCGCATTGCATGAGCTGGATGTTCACCCGGCCGGAAGGCATGGACTGGTTCGTCAACCTGCGCGTGACCATGCTCGACGATATCAGCTGGTTCACGCCCTTCATCGAGACATGGACAAGCGAGAAGCTGGCCTTTGCCGAGACCGGCGCGGTGCACAGCTACGCTGCGCTGCCTGAGATGCAGGCCTTTGAGGGGTTGGTGAAGGAATATATGGCGGGGAGCTGATCTCAGAAGCCTTGGAAAAGAAAATCCAGGGCGCCCGTGATGGCATCGCTCTTGCCCGATAGATCTGCGATCGCTCTTGCTATTTCGGTGGTCGGGATCGACGCCATGCGCTGAGTTGCCATGACATAGATTTCATCCTCGATAGCAAAGCGTGGGTTCAGTCGTGAGATCGACCAGCTCAGTTCTTGCACCGGATGCAGCGGAACCATGACTCGCGAAGGCAGGTCGTCAAGGAGATTGGCTTGAAGATCGATGGCCAGGACATTCCCGGTTTTGAGGCGATAGACGTGAAAGCGTGCCATTAAAACTGACGGTACTTGGCGAACGGCAAGCCGTGCTTTTCAACATATTCGTTTTCCAGCCGGATAGCCTCAGCATTCTCGATACGCCACAGCCGCTCGCGTTCCGCCTTTATGGCCTTGGCGATTCCATCTTCCGCCGCCCTGGATATGTTGATCTTGAGTTCGCGTGCCTGAGAGACCAGACCCTCGTCAAGGGAAAGGTTTGCTGCTTTTCTTGCCTGCAGAGCCATGACGATCTCCTCGATCTTATGCGCAAATCATATGCGCATAAGACATTGCTGAGAAGTCTTATTCGTCGCCCATCTTCAATGCCGCGATGAAGGCTTCCTGCGGAATCTCCACCTTGCCGAACTGGCGCATGCGCTTCTTGCCGGCCTTCTGCTTGTCGAGCAGCTTGCGCTTGCGGGTGGCGTCGCCGCCGTAGCATTTCGCCGTCACGTCCTTGCGCAGGGCCGAGATCGTCTCGCGGGCGATGACGTTGCCGCCGATCGCGGCCTGGATCGGGATCTTGAACATGTGCTTCGGGATCAGCTCCTTGAGCTTCTCGCACATGTCACGGCCGCGCTTTTCGGCGGCGGTGCGGTGCACCATCATCGAGAGAGCATCGACCGGCTCGCCGTTGACGAGGATCGACATCTTCACGAGGTTGCCTTCGCGGTGGTCGGTGAGGGTGTAATCGAAGGAGGCATAACCCTTCGAGATCGACTTCAGCCGGTCGTAGAAATCGAAGACGACTTCGTTGAGCGGCAGGTCGTAGGTCAGCATGGCGCGCGTGCCGACATAGGTCAGCTCGATCTGGATGCCGCGCCGATCCTGGCAGAGCTTCAGGATGCCGCCGAGATAATCGTCGGGCGTCAGGATCGTCGCGCGGATCCACGGCTCGTGGATTTCGGAGATTTTCACGACATCGGGCATGTCAGCCGGGTTGTGCAGCTCGCGCTCCGACCCGTCGGTCATGAACATCTTGTAGACGACCGAGGGGGCGGTGGCGATCAGGTCGAGGTCGAACTCGCGCTCCAGCCGTTCCTGGATAATTTCGAGATGAAGCAGGCCGAGGAAGCCGCAGCGGAAGCCGAAGCCGAGCGCAGCCGAGGATTCCATCTCGAAGGAGAAGGAGGCGTCGTTGAGGCGAAGCTTGCCCATGGCGGCGCGCAGATCCTCGAAATCGGCGGCATCGACCGGGAAGAGACCACAGAAGACGACCGGCTGCGCCGGCTTGAAGCCCGGCAGCGCTTGCGCCGTCGGCCGCTTGTCCTCGGTGATCGTATCGCCGACGCGGGTATCGGCCACTTCCTTGATCGAGGCGGTGATGAAGCCGATCTCGCCGGGGCCGAGGCTGTCGACATTGACCATCTTCGGCGTCAGCACCCCGACGCGCTCCACCTGGTATTTGGCATCCGTGCCCATCATGCGGATCGTCTGGCCCTTGGTCAGCACGCCGTCGATGATGCGCACGAGAACCATGACGCCGAGGTAGGTGTCGTACCAGCTGTCGACGAGCAGCGCCTTCAGCGGCGCTTTGTCGCCGCCCGGGCTCTTCGGCGCCGGCAGCTTGTTGACGATCGCCTCCAGCACATCGGGAATGCCGAGGCCTGTTTTGGCCGAGATCAGCACGGCCTCCGAAGCGTCGATGCCGATCACTTCCTCGATCTGCTCCTTGATCCGGTCGGGTTCGGCGGCCGGCAGGTCGATCTTGTTGAGGACGGTGACGATCTCGTGATTGTTGTCGATCGCCTGATAAACGTTGGCCAGCGTCTGCGCTTCCACGCCTTGTGAGGCGTCGACGACGAGCAGCGAGCCCTCGCAGGCCGACAGCGAGCGCGAAACTTCATAGGCAAAGTCGACGTGGCCGGGCGTGTCGATCAGGTTGAGAATGTATTTCTCGCCGCTGTTCGCCTGGTAATGCAGGCGCACGGTCTGGGCCTTGATGGTGATGCCGCGCTCGCGCTCGATATCCATATTGTCGAGCACCTGCTCGGACATTTCGCGCTCGGCCAGGCCGCCGGTCGTTTGGATCAGCCGGTCGGCCAGCGTCGATTTGCCGTGGTCGATGTGGGCCACGATCGAAAAGTTGCGGATATGGGATAGCGGAGTGGTCGAATTGGTGCTCATGCGCGCCATATAGCAGCGCCGCCCCCTGCCGCAAAGCGGTAATTATCCTGCTGTTTACGCTATTTTGCGGGCCGGTCGCACGCCTGTCAGACCGGCCACGCGTCCAGCCGCCAGGCCGAATCCCAGAACATCCATTCATATTGCGAGGCGCGCACGAAAACATCCATCATCTCTATGCGCTCCGTCGGCGAGGCGGCGCGGGCGGCGATGTCGGTCAGCGCGATCACTTCGCGGGCGCCGGCTGCAAATTGCGGGTCGCCATAGGTGTTGATCCAGGCCTGGAAGGCATTGCCCTCGACAACAGGCCGGTTTTTGATCGCCTCGCCGACGTGCCAATAGATCCAGAAACAGGGGAGGATGGAAGAAAGCGCCACCGCGTAGGAGCTGTGATAGGCGGTGGCAAGCAGGAAATTCGTATAGGCAAAACAAGCGGGCGAGGGTTCGGCTGATGTCACATCCTCGGAGGAGATGCCGAACTGGGTGAGGAAGCCGGCATGCAGGCCCTGCTCGACGGTGATCGCCTTCTGGGCCGAGCCGAGGAAGCGCAGCACCTGTGCATTGTCGGGCGCCTTGGCCGCGACGATGGCGAGGCATCGGGCATAGTGCTTCAGGTAGAGTGCATCCTGCAGGATGTAGTGCCGGAAAACCTCCGGCGGCAACGTTCCGTCCGAAAGCCGTGTCAGCAGCGGTAGCACCTCGATCTCGGCCATCACAGGCGCGATCCGGTCCCAGGCCGCGGCCGTGAAGCTTCCCGTCGCGTCCATGCTCTGCGTGCTGGCGTCCATCATTCTCTCCTCGGATTTCGCTGTCATATATCGATGCCGGAGTGGTGAAAGCAAGGCACGACCTGCCCCATGGAAACCGACTTGATTCCATCGTCGGATAATGTATTTCTCTTATAGTAGAATTGGGGGAGCAGAAGATGGAACGCGAACTCGATCTGGCGATCGGCATCCGCATCCGCAAGCTCCGGCTGCAAAAGGCTTTGACGCTGGATGATCTTGCCGTGGCCTCCGGCGTCAGCCGGGCGATGATCTCGCGCATCGAGCGGGCGGAGGCGAGCCCGACTGCCTCGCTGCTGGCAAGGATTTGCGCCGCGCTTGGCCTGTCGCTGTCGGCCTTCTTCGCCGAAGAGGGAGAGCAGGCCTCGCCGCTGGCCCGCCGCCAGGAACAGCAGGTCTGGCGTGATCCGGAGACCGGTTATCTCAGGCGCTCGGTTTCGGCTCCAGGCACCGCCTCCGATGTCGATATCGTCGAAGTCGAATTCCCTCCCGGCGCCCGCGTCAGCTTTCCCCCGCATGCCGCATCCCATGGCATGACGCAGCATATCTGGCTGTTCGACGGCGAACTGGAGATGACGGCGGGCGAGGTGGTCTACCGGCTGCGTCCCGGCGATTGCCTCTTTATGCCCGTTGGCGAGGGTCATGTCTTCCATAATCCCGGCAACGCGCCGGCGCGCTATTGCGTCGTGCTCGATCGCGGCGGCCGATGACAGCTTCATTTCAGGAGAACAGCATGCCGGACATTCGTACCCTTTCCGCCGAAGAGGCGCGCGCCGCCGTTCCTGCTCTGTCGGCGGTGCTGGCCGATTGCGTCGCCGGCGGCGCCTCCGTCGGCTTCATGCAGCCCTATGGGCCTGATGATGCCGAGCCCTATTGGCGCGATGTCGCCGACGCGGTCGCCGCCGGCGCCAGCCTGCTGCTGGTCGCCGAACTGGAGGGCCGGATCGTCGGCACGGTGCAGGTGGGGGCCGCGCAGATGCCGAACCAGCCGCATCGCGGCGATCTGAAGAAGCTGCTGGTGCATCGTTCCGCCCGCGGGCGCGGCTTTGCCCGGCTGCTGATGGAGGCCGCCGAACGCGAGGCGGTCAGATGCGGCAAAACCCTGCTCGTGCTCGACACCGCAACTGGCAGCGAGGCCGAGGCGATCTACCCGCGCCTGGGCTGGCAGCGCGTCGGCGTCATCCCCGATTATGCGCTGTGGCCGGAGGGTGGCTTCTGCGACACCACCCTGTTCTACAAACGGCTCGCCTGAATGCGCCCGCGCCGCCTATACCCACTTTGCGAAGATGGGAAGCGTTCCGGCGAGCGTCGCGCCCGCCGTCCATTGCGCCGCATTCCAACCGAACTGCCGCGCCGCTTCGACATTCGCCGCCATGTCGTCGATGAAGGCGATTTCCCCAGGCGGCACGCCGGCACGTTCGGTCGCCAGCCGGAAGAAGTCGGGCGAAGGCTTGCTGTGTCCGAGCGCTGCCGAATAGAGGATGTCGTCGAAATGTTCGCCAAGGCCCAGCTGCTCCATCAGGTAGCGCGCCCGCCTGTGCTCCTGGTTGGTCGCCAGGAAGAGTGTGACGCCGCTTTGCCTGAGCACGGCGAGATCCGCCAGCAGATTGCGGTCGAGGCGGGAATCGTTCTCGAACCAGTAGTCGATCAGGACAGCGGCGCCGAGATGCGGCGCGATTTTTGCGAGCACCTCGGCGAGCCTTGGTTCCAGCGGCTCGCGGCCGATGATGATGTCACCCCAGCACGTCTGGAAGAATTCCTGTTGCAGCAGGTCGGGCCGCAATCCGAGATCGCGCTCGAGATAGGTGAAGTGGGGCAGCCCGTCGGCCCGACGACCATGAATGAGCACACCGTCGACATCGACCATCAGCACCGTCATGCGGAAATTTCCTTCGGTCTTCAAACATCGGGAAGGTGAAGTCATCCCCGGTGTCGATCAAGGGCGACGCGCCGGCTTTTTTGTCGCGGCCGAGCCATGTAAGTCTAGAATTTAAATCGAGGACGAATCCGAAATGCGCGTCATCTATTCCGAGGACCATAAGCTGCGCGATGCCAGGACCGAGCTCCATGCCGGCCAACTGGTGACGCCTTTCGAGGCGCCGTTCCGGGCCGAATGGATCCTGGCAGCGGTGAAGGAAGCGGGTTTCTGGGATATTGTGGCGCCGGATGCGCATCGGCTGGAGACGGCCCGGAAAGTGCACGATCCCGCCTATCTCGATTTCCTCGCCACCGTCTGGGATCGCTGGGTGGCGGCTGGCTTCACCGGCGAAGCGATCGCCAATTCCTTCCCGGTCCGCCGCACCAGCCAGCGCGTGCCCGACAATATCGTCGGCGCGATCGGCCATTATGCCAATGCCGCCGATACCTCCATCACCAATGGCTCCTACGAAGCGGCGATCGCCTCGATGCGCTGCGCTGTGACGGGCGCCGATTGGCTGAATGCCGGCAACCGTTTCGCCTTCGCACTCTGCCGCCCGCCCGGCCATCATGCCGGCATCGATCTCTTCGGCGGCTATTGCTTCATCAATAATTCCGGCGTCGCGGCCCAGCGTCTGCTCGATCACGGCGCGAAGAAGGTCGCCGTATTGGATGTCGATTTCCATCACGGCAACGGTACGCAGGATCTCTTCTATCACCGAGGCGATGTCTTCACCGCGTCGCTGCATGGCGATCCCATGCATGCATTCCCCTATTTCCTCGGCCATGCCGACGAGGAAGGCGAGGGGGAGGGCACTGGGGCCAACCGCAACTATCCGATGCCACCTCACACGCCCTGGCAGGTCTGGTCTGCGGCGCTTGCCGATGCTCTTGCCCGTATCAAGACCTTCGGCGCAGAAGCGATCGTCGTGGCCCTCGGCGTCGATACTTTCGAGCGTGATCCGATCTCCTTCTTCCAGCTGAAATCGGAAGACTTCATTCGCATGGGAGAGATGATCTCCGCCGCCGGCCTGCCCGTCGTCACCTGCATGGAGGGCGGCTATGGCGTGCCGGAGATCGGCCTCAACGTCGCCAATGTCCTCAAAGGTCTGGAAGCCTGATTGCTTGATATGACCGACGAGACCGTTCCATCCGACATTCCGACGCCTCGCATGCTGAGCTGGGCCCGCAACTCCGCCATCTATCAGCTCGAGCGGCGGATGATGACGGAAAAGCAGCTGTTTGACGCCATCACCCGCAAGGCAAAGGAGAAGTTCGAGGATATCGGTGCGGCGCAACTCAAGGCCATTGCCGATTTCGCCGTCAAATTTGCCTATGACAGCAAGGTGCTCGACGATAACGCCTATGCCGAGATCAGCACGCGCTCTGCGGTGCGCGGCGGCAAATCGAAGCGCGCCATCGCCCAGAAGCTTGCCGCCAAGGGTGTCGCGAGTGACAAGGTCGAGGCTGCGCTTGGAGAGGCCGACGATCTATATGCCGCAGCGATATTCGCCCGCAAACGCGCCTTCGGCCCGTTCCGCCGGGTCGAGCTTGACGAAAAACGGAAGGCCAAGGAGCTTTCGGCTTTTGCCCGCAACGGCTTCGGCTTCGACATCGGCAGGAAGGTCTTCGAGATGAGTTTCGAAGATGCCGAAGAGGTCATTCTTGCCGGCCGTCGCTGATGTCGCATCAAGGCTCTTTCTGACTGGATCAGAAGTTTGAATTTGTCGCTCGCAAGCCGTCTTCGTAAAGAAGAGCGCACAATCGGGGGCGAGCATGGAAGAAAAAGTAAATGGCGGAGCGGGCACGCTGACCGCGGAGGCATCGACAGCATTCGGCGGCGTGGCGGCCGGCGGGCTGATGTGCCTCATGTCCATGTCGTCGATCCAGTTCGGCGCGGCATTGTCCTCCTCGGCCATCACAACCTATGGACCGGCCGGCGCCAGCTGGCTGCGGCTCGCCTTTGCCGCCATCATTCTCGCCGTCTTCGTGCGGCCGCGCATCGTCAGCTACACCAGGGCGCAATGGACGAGCGCTCTGGTTCTCGGCACGACGACCGCGCTGATGACCATGAGCTTCTTTGCGGCGATCGAGCGCATTCCGCTCGGTCTTGCCGTGGCGATCGATTTTCTCGGGCCGCTTTCCGTGGCGACCATCGGCTACGGCCTCGGCCGGCGTCTGATCTGGCCCCTCCTTGCCGGGCTTGGCGTTCTGGCTCTCGCCCATAACGGCGACGGCTGGGTTGGCAATCTCGAGGGTATTCTTTTTGCGCTCGGCGCGGGAACCGGTTGGGCGATCTATATCGTCCTGACGAAAAAGATCGGTGCGAGCTTCAAGGGGCTGGAAGGGCTCTCGATGTCGCTGATGGTTGCCGCACTGGTCGCGACACCCTTCGGCTTTGCCGGCGCCGTGCCGGCGCTCGATGGCTATGGTCTGATTGAAATGGCGGGTCTTGCCATTCTGGTGCCGCTGCTGCCCTACACGCTGGAACTGATCGCCTTGCGGCGGATGCCGACGGCCGCCTTCGGCATTCTGATGAGCCTGGAACCGGCCATTGCCGCGCTGGCGGGCTTCGTCATCCTGGCCCAGCCGATGACGCTTCTGCAGATGGCCGGAACGGCGCTGGTCGTCGCCGCAAGCGCCGGCGCGACCTTTTCTGCCAGGCAATAAAGATCAGCCCGTCTTCTTCGCGGGATCGTCGAGCGCGGGATTGTAAAACAGCGAGAGCGTCAGGCTTTTGGCGATGCGTTCCGCCGTCGCCATGAACCATTCCTTGGCCTCCTGTGAGGGCGCGACATCGTCGAGCGTTGCGGTAAACAGCGCCAGCCATTTCGGAAAGAGATCGGGCGTCAGCTTCGAAACGCCGGTGTGGGCCTGCACCGGCTTGCCCCCATAGGCGCCGCTGCGGAAGGCGACGGCCGACCAGAAGCTCTTCATCTTCTCCATATGCTCCGGCCAACGGCCGGAGAGCCTGGCATCGAACACCGGCCCGAGATCGGGGTGCTCCAGCACGCGCCCGTAGAAAGTCTCGACCAGCCTGTCGATGAAGGCCTCATCGACGCCCATCGCCCGCATTTCGGCCTCCGCCCTTTCGCGGATCGCCGCGACATGGGCAGGGCGGCCCTGAATCTCATTGTCCATCATAAACCCCGGCGCCGCGTGATGCGGCAGTCCTCATATAGGTGTTTGTGGCGGCGAGCCAAAGTCGCCTGTGCCGCTTGCGGCAATCTGTCAGCAGGCCTGCGGCATGCCCTTGACCGTCACCGCCGCCTTCTTTAGATTTAGAATTATTCTAAATCATTGGAGAAAGTTATGCTGGCGCGGTTTTTCAGATCCTCGAAACGGTCTTTCGAGTCGCTCTCCGAACAGGAAATCCTCGCCCTTGCGATCGCCTCCGAGGAAGACGATGCCCGCATCTATCTCGCCTATGCCGACAGGCTGCGCCGCGAATTCCCGGCCTCGGCCAAGGTCTTCGAGGATATGGCCGAGGTCGAGGACACGCATCGCAAGTCGTTGTTCGAGATCCATCGTCAGCGCTTCGGCGAGCGCATTCCGCTGATCCGCCGCGAGCATGTGCACGGCTTTTATGAACGCAAACCCGATTGGCTCAGGGCAAACCTGTCGCTGGATGCGATGCGGCAGGAGACCGAAGCCATGGAGGAGCAGGCCTACCGTTTCTATGTCGAGGCGGCAAAACGGACTTCGGACGCCTCGACGCGCGAACTTCTCGGTGATCTCGCGCTTGCCGAACAGGGGCATGAAGATATCGCCCGCATGCTGGGCGACAAACACACGCCCGAGGATGTCAAGCGCGACGAGAACGAGGCGGTGCATCGGCAATTCGTGCTGACCTATGTGCAGCCGGGTCTTGCCGGGCTGATGGACGGCTCGGTCTCGACACTGGCGCCGATCTTCGCCGCCGCCTTCGCCACGCAGGATACCTGGCAGACCTTCCTCGTCGGTCTTTCGGCCTCCGTCGGCGCCGGTATCTCCATGGGCTTCACCGAGGCCGCCCATGACGATGGCAAGATTTCCGGCCGCGGCTCACCGGTCAAGCGCGGCCTTGCCTGCGGCATCATGACGGCGCTCGGCGGCCTCGGCCACGCACTGCCTTACCTCATCCCGCACTTCTGGACCGCAACGATCACCGCCGCAATCATCGTCTTCTTCGAACTCTGGGCCATCGCCTTCATCCAGAACCGCTACATGGAAACCCCCTTCCTGCGCGCTGCCTTCCAGGTCGTGCTCGGCGGCGGCCTGGTGCTCGGCGCCGGCATTTTGATTGGGAATGGGTGAGTTGCGGTCGGGCGAAGCCCGAGCAATCGATCCAGTGAATCGATTGCAGCAACGAACGCCCTGAGCCTAAAGCGAAGGGCCGGGAAACGGTGGGGCAACCAATACCTTATCTCATACGATGGTGCGGCATAGCGATCAGCCCTCATCGGGACTGGAAAGAGCGCATCTGCATCTCCGAAAAGCAGAAGACCGGCTTTCGCCGGCCTTCTTTCCCCACATTCCCCCCGGAAATCCCTACCGCAGCGCGCCGACCAGAACGTCGCGGCCGTTCTCGATCGTAACCCAGCGGCCGGCATTGTAGCTCGACTGGCGCTTGACGAACGAATAGGGCGTGCCGAACCACGGCTTGACGTCGGAGGCGAGGTTGTCGAGCACGAAATCGCCCTCGGCGGTGCGCAGCGTCAGCACGGCATGACCTTCGCCGTCGGGCTTGCGCACGACAGTCATCAGCAGGTCGGCTGCCGAAAAGCCGCGCTGGATCAGCATGCGGCGCTTCAACAGCGCGAAATCCTCGCAGTCGCCGGCGGTGGTCGGGTAGGCCCAGACCTCGTCCTTGCCGTAGATTTCCTTGTCGGTCATCGGCGTGATGGTGCGGTTGACGGTGGCGTTGACCGAACGCACCAGCGACCACTTCGCCGAGGTCATCTCGACCGGGCCGGAATTGCGGTTTGCACCGCACTCACTGCGGTGAATCTGACAGAAATCATAGTGTCCGATCGGCTGGGAGGTGGCATTGCCCGTCACCATGGAAGCATTTCTGCTGGGGGCCGGTATTGCGGCCGTCGCCATCGCAAACATGGCCATCATGGCCACAAAAATACCCTTCATCCGCACGCCCGATCTTTCTCGCATCGCCCCTTATTTATTAACAAAGTGTTAATGGAGAGGCCCGAGAAGAGTCAATCGTTACTTCTTGGGAGCGCCTTGCGACTCGCCGATATGGTTAAAATGCAACAAGTTCGGGAGCGTATTTGGGGTCGCTACTCTTCAGGCGGGCATCTTCCTGTCAGCCGATGAAGCGAGGATGCCTTTGACGGCGCTGAGGAGAAGCGCGATATCGCCGGGGCGGGAAAGGCGGTGGTCGCCGTCGCGGATGAAGGTCAGCACCACGTCGTCGGCGGGAAGATGTTCGACCAGTTTCATCGCATGCGCATGCGGCACGTCGGCATCTTTCATGCCTTGGAGGATATGCACCGGGCAGCCCGTTTCGATGATGCCGTCGAGCACCCGGTTTTCGTGGCCGTCCTCGATCAGCGCCTTGGTATAGATATTCGGCTCCGGGCTATATTGCGAGCGCTCTTCGAAATAGCCGCGCTCGGCAAGCGATTTGCGCTCCTTGGCCTTGAGGTTCGGCTCGATCAGTTCTGAGGTGAAATCCGGCGCCGGCGCGATGAGCACCATGCCCACCAGCTTCGGGCCGCCCTGCCGCGCAAGTTCCTGCGCCAGCCTGAGCGCGATCCAGCCACCCATCGAGGAGCCGACGAGGATCACCCGTTCAGGCGAGACATGACGGATGACGGCCAGCGCCTCCTCCAGCCAGCGCGAGATCGTGCCGTCGCTGAAGCTGCCGCCGGAAAGCCCGTGGCCGGAATAGTCGAGGCGGATGCAGGCAAGCCCAAGCTCCGCCGCCAGCCCGTCGAGTTCGACTGCCTTGGTGCCGCTCATGTCGGAGCGATAGCCGGATAACCAGACGAGCGCCGGTGCGTCGCCACCGGCTTGGGCCGAACGGACGATGATAGCGATATCACGCGCCGCCTCGCCCTCGCCGACCGTCAGGAACTGCGGCTGGGCATTCGGCATCTGATCGGACATCGGCGAAACTCCTGTTGTTTTGGCCTATAAAACAGATTCTTGGCAGGCTGACAGCGGGTGATTTTTCCGCTAAAGGATGATATTGACTCCGTTGCAGCAATGACGCGACACGTTTGTGCACCCAGATCGGGAGCGCGAGGCTGCAACATTCCGAAAACAACGCGAGGAGAATACGACCATTCGCAGACCTTTTAAAACCGACGCGCCCGTGAAGGACGGACCGCGCTCGAACCGTGAAATCCGCATTCCCAAAGTTCAGCTGATCGGAGCTGACGGCGAGAATATGGGCGTCGTGCCTACCGACCAGGCCTTGAGAATGGCAGAGGAAGCCGGCCTCGATCTCGTCGAAATTTCCCCTAATGTCGAACCGCCTGTGTGCAAAATCCTCGATCTGGGCAAGCTGAAATATGCCAACCAGAAGAAGGCTGCCGAGGCGCGCAAGAAGCAGAAGATCGTCGAAGTCAAAGAAATCAAGATGCGCCCGAACATCGACACCCATGATTATGAGGTGAAGATGAAGGCGATGGGTCGCTTCTTCGATGAAGGCGACAAGGTCAAGGTGACGCTGAAGTTCCGTGGCCGTGAAATGGCCCACCAGGAACTCGGCATGAAGCTTCTGCAGCAGGTCAAGGCTGATACGACCGAGTTCGCCAAGGTCGAAGCCGAGCCCAAGCTCGAAGGCCGCCAGATGATGATGGTACTGGCGCCGAAGTAAGCGCCAGGCACCTTTTCGCCCCAAGGCCGTCCGCAAGGGCGGCTTTTGTGCTTTCGGCGCTTGTACTTTCGGTCCTAGTACTGGAGGGCGAAGATTCCTCCGCAGCCCCCGTTGCACTTTCAGGACGCTGCGGTTATAAGCGCGCGTCCGAACTGACCGGCAGGGCATGCCGTGGCAGTTTCGAATGCTTGCGGAACGGTTCGTCGCCGATGCCGCAGATCAACAACAAACGCTCCCGCACCTTGTTGCGACGGCCGGAGAACCGGACTTCGCGAGAGGGCTTTTTTGATAAAGCGCGCAGGGAGGACAGCAAGGAGTAGCAAAATGCCCAAGATGAAGACGAAGTCCTCTGCCAAGAAGCGGTTCAAGATCACCGCAACCGGCAAGGTCAAGGCTGCCGCTGCCGGCAAGCGCCATGGCATGATCAAGCGTACCAACAAGTTCATTCGCGATGCACGTGGCACCATGGTTCTCGCAGAACCGGATGGCCGCAAGGTTATCAAGAATTACCTGCCGAACGGTCTCTGAGACTCGTCCGCGAACGCTAGATTTAAGGAGATCATGATATGGCACGTGTAAAAAGGGGCGTCGCTGCCCATGCCAAGCATAAGAAGGTTCTGAAGGCCGCGAAGGGCTTTTACGGCCGCCGTAAGAACACCATTCGTACAGCCAAGGCTGCTGTCGATCGTTCGAAGCAGTACGCCTACCGCGACCGCAAGGTCAACAAGCGCAACTTCCGTGCGCTCTGGATCCAGCGCATTAACGCTGCTGTGCGCGAATTCGGCCTGACCTACGGCCGCTTCATCGACGGCCTGAACAAGGCTGGTATCGAAGTCGACCGCAAGGTTCTCTCCGATATGGCGATCCACGAGCCGGAAGCATTCGGCGCGCTGGTTAGCGCTGCCAAGAAGGCTCTTGAGTACCTCAAGGAAGCCGGCACGGCGAACGAGTTTGAAGGCGCGGTCAAGTAACCAGCGCTTCCCAAGCTTTGAATTTATGATTTGGGAAACCCGCGCTGGTTTGGGCTAGCGCGGGTTTTTCTTTCTCTGTACTCCTTGCGCCGGCCACTCCAGCCCGCCTTTCGAACGCCGCCTGATCTGGACGGAAAGAAGACAATGTCAGATATCGACCAGCTTAAATCGCCTTTGCTTGCCGAAATTGCCGCCGCTGGCGATGAGCCCGCGCTCGAAGCTGTGCGCGTGTCCGCGCTCGGCAAGAAGGGCTCGGTCTCCGAACTCCTGAAGACGCTGGGCGCTATGACGCCGGAGGAACGCCAGACCCGGGGTGCTGCGATCAACGCCCTGAAGAACGAGGTGACGGACGCGATCGCCGAACGCAAATCGGTGCTGAAAATGGCCGCGGTCAACGCTCGCCTGAAGGCCGAAACGGTCGATGTCAGCCTGCCGGTGCGCTCCTCGCCCGCCGAGCGCGGCCGCATCCATCCAATCAGCCAGATCGTCGACGAGATCACCGCGATCTTCGCGGACATGGGCTTCTCGATCGCCGAAGGTCCTGACGTCGAAACGGATTATTACAATTTCACCGCGCTGAATTTCCCCGAAGGCCATCCGGCCCGCGAGATGCACGACACCTTTTTCTTCAACCCGGATGAGAATGGCGAGCGCAAGGTGCTGCGCACCCATACCTCACCGGTGCAGATCCGCACCATGGAAACGCAGAAGCCGCCGATCCGCATCATCATTCCCGGCAAGACTTACCGTCAGGACTCGGACGCCACGCATTCTCCGATGTTCCATCAAGTCGAAGGCCTTGTTATCGACAGGAAGGCTAATGTCGCCAACCTACGCTGGGTGCTCGAGGAGTTCTGCAAGACCTTCTTCGAGGTCGACGGCGTGACGATGCGTTTTCGTCCGTCCTTCTTCCCCTTCACCGAGCCCTCTTTCGAGGTCGATATCCAGTGCGATCGCTCCGGCCCGATCGTCAAGTTCGGCGAAGGCACCGATTGGATGGAGATCCTCGGCTGCGGCATGGTCCATCCGAACGTGCTGCGTTATGGCGGGCTCGATCCGGACGAATATCAGGGTTTTGCCTGGGGCATGGGCCTCGATCGCATCGCCATGCTGAAATACGGCATGCCCGACCTGCGTGACTTCTTCAACGCCGACGTCCGCTGGATGACGCATTACGGCTTCCGCCCGCTCGACATGCCGACGCTGTTCGGCGGCCTCAGCGCTTGAACGGAGAATTGGGACGATGAAATTCACGCTCTCCTGGCTGAAGGAACATCTGGAAACGGATGCCGGCCTCGATGAAATCTGCACGCGCCTCACCCAGATCGGGCTGGAGGTCGAGGATGTCGACGACAAGGCGGCGTTCAAGCCTTTCGTCATCGCCAAAATTCTCTCGGCTGAAAAACACCCGCAGGCCGACCGCCTCAAGGTGCTGATGGTCGATACCGGCGCTGGTGCGCCGGTCCAGGTCGTCTGCGGTGCCCCGAATGCGCGCGCCGGTCTCGTCGGTGCCTTTGCAGCCCCGGGAACCTACGTTCCCGGTATCGACGTGACGCTTGCCGTCGGCAATATCCGCGGCGTCGAAAGCCACGGCATGATGTGCTCCGAGAAGGAGTTGCAGATCTCCGACAGTCACGACGGTATCATCGACCTGCCCGAGGACGCGCCGGTCGGAAGGAGTTATGCCGCCTATGCGCATCTGGACGACCCGGTCATCGAGATCAATCTGACGCCCAACCGGCCGGACTGCACCTCGATCCACGGCATCGCCCGCGATCTCGCCGCTTCCGGCCTTGGCACCCTGAAGAGCCGGCCGGCGCCGTCTTTCGCCGTCGACGGCGAGACGCCGGTGAAGCTGACGCTCGATCTCGACGATCCCAGGCTTTGCCCGGGCTTTTCGCTGCGTCTGGTGCGCGGCGTCAAAAATGGTCCGAGCCCGCGCTGGATGCAGCAGCGGCTCACCGCCATCGGCCTGCGCCCGATCAATGCGCTTGTTGATATCACCAACTACATGACCTTCGATCAGGGCCGGCCGATGCACGTCTTCGACGCCGCCAAAGTCAACGGCAATCTCACCGTCCGCCGCGCCGTGGAGGGCGAGACCTTGCTGGCCCTCGACCAGCGCGAATACAAACTCGGCCCGAACAGCGTCGTGATAGCAGATGAAGACGGTATCGAATCGATCGGCGGGATCATGGGCGGCGAACATTCCGGCTGCGACGAGAACACCGTTGACGTGCTGATCGAATCGGCCCTCTGGGACCCGATGAACATCGCCAAATCGGGCCGCAGCCTCGGCATCATCACCGACGCCCGCTACCGCTTCGAACGTGGCGTCGATCCGGAATACATGGTTCCCGGCCTCGAACGCACCACGGAACTGGTGCTGGAACTCTGCGGCGGCACCGCCGCCAAGGCCGAGGTCGTCGGCTATAAGGGTTACGAACCGAAGATCGTCGATTTCCCCTATTCCGAGGTCAAGCGCCTGACCGGCCTCGAAGTTTCGAATGAGGAAAGCGACACGATCCTGACGCGCCTCGGCTTCAAGGTCTCCGGTTCCGGCGAACGCGTTTCCGTCGCCGTTCCCTCCTGGCGTCCCGATGTCGACGGCAAGGCCGATCTCGTCGAGGAGATCATGCGCATCCACGGCGTCGATAATATCAAGCCGGCGCCGCTCGAAAGCCATGCCGCCGTCAACGGCAGGATCCTGACGACGCTGCAGATCCGCACCCGCATCGCCAAGCGGGCGCTGGCTTCGCGCGGCATGCTCGAAGCCGTCACGTGGTCGTTCATTCCGGAGGATCAGGCAAAGCTCTTCGGCGGCGGTTCGCCTGCCCTCAAGCTCGCCAACCCGATCGCCGCCGAAATGTCGGATATGCGCCCCTCGCTGCTGCCGGGCCTGCTGACCGCCGCCCAGCGCAATGCCGACAAGGGCTATGGCGACGTGGCGATCTTCGAGGTCTCCGGCACCTATGAGAATGACAGGCCGGAGGGTCAGCGCCGCGTTGCCGGCGGCATCCGCCGCGGGACGGCCTCACTATCAGGCGCCGGCCGCATGTGGTCGAACGCCGCAACGGGCGGCGGCAAGCCGGTCGATGTCTTCGATGCCAAGGCCGATGCGCTCGCCGTCATCGAAGCCTGCGGCCTACCGATGGGCAATATCCAGATCGAGCAGGGCGGCCCGGAATGGTATCATCCCGGCCGCTCCGGCACGATCAAGATGGGTCCGAAGGTGGTGCTCGGCTATTTCGGCGAATTCCATCCGCTGACGCTCGAAGCGCTCGATGTCTCTGGCGCGCTTTGCGGCTTCGAGGTCTATGTCGACGCCATGCCGGAAGCCAAGCGCAAGGCGACGCGCACCAAGCCGGCGCTCGAACTGTCGCCCTTCCAGATGGTCAAGCGCGACTTCGCCTTCGTCGTCGACAAAACGGTCGAAGCCGGCGCTATCGTCAAGGCTGCCACCGGCGCCGACCGCAAGCTGGTGACCGGCGTCAATGTCTTCGACATTTTCGAGGGCGCATCGGTTGGCGAGGGCAAGAAGTCGGTGGCGATCGAGGTTCAGATCCAGCCGGTCGAGCGCACGCTGACGGATGAGGATTTCGAGGCGCTGACGCAGAAGATCGTCGCCAGCGTCACGAAATTCACCGGCGGCGTTCTCAGAAGCTGATCCTGCCGTCGTCCCACAAAACAATGGACCGGTCGCCGAAAGCGGCCGGTCTTCTTATGTGTGGAGATGATAGAGTTTGCTGACGATCGTCCATCGGCCTTCGATCTTCAGCAATGAGAGATAATCGGTAAAGCGCATTCCCGCGAAATCGTCGGTGACTTTGACGCTGGCCGCATCGCCTTCGACATCGACGCTCTGGATATCCATGAACGGTTGCGTGCCGGGCGGGGCCGGCTCCTCCGCCAGGATGGCGGCGATGAATTCGTCCCGTGTCAGCCATTCCACCGCGTTCTGGTAATGGCCGATGATCGAGCTTTTCGGGTGAAAGGCCTTTTTCAAGGCTGCTTCATTGGCGAAGGCCATGCCTTCGACATAGAGGTGAACCGTCTGTTCGACTGCCTGCCTGTCCGACATGTTTTTATCCCGTTTTCCGAGATGGCGTTAGATAGTTTCGCCTGGCGCGAAGGCAAGCCCGGCCGACAGCATCAGGCCGGGCTTTCGCTCTTTGTTTCGGTCGGAGTTCAGAGGTTGGTCATGGAAAGCAAGGAGTCGGAATAGCGCTTGCCGGCCACCTCGCCGAGGGGGATTATCCGGCCGAGCTGTTCGAGCTCCGCCGCGCTAAGGGTGATATTGGCCGCAGCGGCGTTCTGTTCGAGATGGTGACGCTTGCGCGCCCCGGGGATGGGCACGATGTCGTCGCCCTGGCCCAGCACCCAGGCTAGCGCCAGCTGCGCTGCCGTCACGCCTTTTTCGGCGGCAAGCTCTCCGAGCGTGGCGACGAGAGCGGCGTTGGCGTCAATATTTTCCGCTTGGAAACGCGGCACCTGCCGGCGGAAATCGTCGGCGGCAAGATCCTCCGGCTTGCGGATCGTTCCGGTGAGGAAACCGCGGCCGAGCGGGCTGTAGGGCACGAAGCCAATGCCGAGTTCGCGGCAGGTCGCAAGCACATCCTCTTCGGGATCGCGCGTCCAGAGCGAATATTCGCTCTGCAGCGCTGTGATCGGGTGGACCGCATGGGCGCGGCGGATGGTGGCGCTGCCCGCTTCCGAGAGGCCGAGGGTGCGGACCTTGCCTTCCCTGACCAACTCGGCCATGACGCCGACCGTTTCTTCGATCGGCACGTTGGGATCGACGCGGTGCTGGTAGAAGAGGTCGATGGTCTCGATGCCGAGCCGTTTCAGCGAGGCCTCGGCGACCTCCCGCACGTGCTCGGGGCGGCTGTCGACGCCAGCGATGGCGGCAGCACCCGCCTGGCTGGTATCGATCTTGAATCCGAATTTGGTGGCGATCACCACGCGGTCGCGGAATGGCTTCAGCACCTTTCCGATAAGGGCCTCGTTGGTAAAGGGGCCATAGACTTCGGCGGTGTCGAAGAAGGTGACGCCGAGGTCGATGGCGCGATGAAGCGTCCTCACCGATTCCGCCTCATCGCTGGCGCCATAGGCAAAGCTCATGCCCATGCAGCCGAGGCCGACGGCAGAGACGGTGAGATCGGTTCCGAGTTTCCGGGTTTTCATCATGTGCTCCTTTTCTGAGCTGATTTTGAACCGCTTGAGCATGGTCATGCTCTCAGAGAGGTCGTTGCGGTACGGACAAACCATATCGCTGTCGCATCGATCAGAAAATACGTGCAGTATTTAACGGGCTGTTCTATATTTTAGATCAATGAACAGAACACAGCTCTCACAACTTGCCGTGCTCGCCGCGGTCTCGGAGCATCGCAGCTTCCGCGCCGCGGCCAAGGAACTGCTCGTCGCACCTTCGGCCATCAGCCATGCGATCGCCAATCTGGAGGAAAGCCTGGGTGTCAGGCTTCTGGCGCGCACCACCCGCAGTGTCGCGCCGACGGAAGAGGGCCGCCTGCTTCTCGAACGGCTGCGTCCGGCGCTGGAGGAGATCGATATTGCCCTTGAGGCCGTCCGCGATACCCGCAGCAAACCGGCCGGAAACCTGCGCATCACGGCGCCGCGCTTTGCCTCCGATCTGCTGCTTGCCCCACGCCTCGGCGACTTTCTCAATCTCTATCCCGATATCACCCTTGAGATCGCCAATGAGGACGGTTTCACCGATATCGTCAAGGAAGGTTTCGACGCCGGCCTAAGACTGGAAGAGAGTCTGGAAGCCGATATGATCGCGGTGAGGTTCTCACCCAGTCTGACGACGGTGATCGCTGCCTCGCCTGCATATTTCGAGCGCTATCCGAAACCGCAGCACCCCCGCGATCTCGTCCATCACCGTTGCATCAAACGGCGCTTCACCAACGGCTCGATCTATCGCTGGGAATTCGAAAAGGAGGGGCAGGAATTGGTCGTTGCGGTCGACGGGCCGCTCGTTGTCAGCGAAGACCGGCTGGCCTTGCTGGCGGCGCTGAACGGCGCCGGCCTTGCCTATCTCTTTGATATGCGGGTGCATGCGGAACTGGCGGCAAGCAGGCTCGTGCGGGTGCTGGAAGATTGGTGCGCACCCTATCCCGGGCCGTTTCTCTATTATCCCACCCGGCGGCAGATGCGGCCGGCGCTGCGCGCCTTCATCGATTTCTTCAAATATGTTTAGAAAAATGCGGGCGGCTGGTCAGGCCTGCCGCCCGTTTTCTTCATTCCGTCAGGCAGCTTTGGCCTTCTGGTTTGCCGCTGTGGTGGCAAGCTGGGAAAGCGTCTTGTCGGTCGCCGTTTCTTCCTGCAGCGTCTGGTCGAGCAGGCGAACGGCATCCTTGAGGCCGAGCGTCGCGGCCCAGGTCTTCAGCGTGCCATAGCGGGCGATTTCATAATGCTCGACGGCTTGGGCTGCCGAAATCAGGCCGGCATCGAGCGCCGCCGTGCCCTTGAACTCCTCCATGATTTCCTCGCCCTCGGCGATAATGCCCTGGATCGCCTCGCAGGTCTTTCCCTGGGCGCGTTTGCCCATCAGTTCGAAAACCTGCTGCAGGCGCTCAACCTGGCCTTCGGTTTCCTCGCGGTGCTTTTCAAAACCTGCCTTCAGTTCGGGAGATTGGGCGGCGCGCGCCATCTTCGGTAGGGCGCGCAAGATCTGCCGTTCGGCAAAATAGATGTCCTTCAGCGTATCGTAGAAGAGATCTTCCAACGTCTTTTCCTTGGCCATGTTCTCGATCCTTGTTCCGGGGAAGGCCGCGAATGCGGCGACACATTAAGAAGCGAGGATTGCGCAAATTGTTCCCGATCGATTTCGGGTGGACTGGAAATCTGCGGCGGGCGATGATTCCTGCCGTCGATGCGAAGGAGGAGAGGCATGCGAAAGCCGGGTTCGATGAAGGGGCTGGAAGAACTTGGCCGGGTGCGGCTATCGCAAAACTTCTTCTTGCGCGACTTCCTGCATTCCGAAATCGCCGATTTCTACCGCATCCCCAATATCCCCGAGGACCCCGATCTGGCGATCGAGGCGGGCAGGAGGCTTTGCCAGGAATTGCTGGAGCCGCTGGAGGCGACCTTCGGCCGCCTGCATATCCGCTCCGGCTATCGCTCACCCGCCGTCAACAGGTTCGGCAACGAGAACAATCTCAACTGTTCGACCAACGCCGCCACATCAGCCCATCACATCTGGGACATGCGGGACTTCGACGGCTGCATGGGCGCGGCAGTCTGCGTCGCCGTGCCGTGGATGCTCGACCATTTCCGCGAGGAAAGCGACTGGCAGCGGCTTGCCTGGTGGATCCACGACCACCTGCCCTATGCTTCGCTCTGCTTCTTCCCCAAGCTCTGGGCCTTCAATATCCAGTGGCACGAACGGCCGAAGCGGGTGATCCAGAGTTATATCAGCCCACGCGGCATCCTCACCAAACCGGGCATGGCGAATTGGGAGGGGCAGCATTCCGAGTGGTACGAGGGTTTTCCCGCGTTCAAAAGCTGATGCGGTAGCGGATGTGCCCGTCGCTTTCGACATAGCTGTCGTAGAGCGCCCGCGCCGTCTTGTTCTGCTCACTCGTATGCCAATAGAGCCGCGACCATCCATTTGCCTTGCCGAGGGCGACGAGATCATCCATCAGCGCCCGCCCGACACCCTGGCCGCGTGCCTCTCGATCGACGAACAGGTCTTCGAGATAGCAGTCCCTGCCGCGGATCCACGTGCCCTCATGGGTGAGATAAAGCGCAAAGCCCATCGGTCTGCCATCGACGACGGCGACACGCATGGCAATCGCCGACGCCGGATCGAAGATCCGGCGCCATGTCAGATCGCTGATATCGGCATCGACCGTGACCTCGTAAAAGGCGAGATAGTCAGCCCAAAGTTCGCGCCAGCGTGCTTCGTCTTCCGGCCGGGCATCGCGGATTGTCACGGTCATGGGAGTTCCTTTCAGGCGCCGGCTTCGTCGAGCAGCGACATCGCCTCTTGGGAAAGCTGGAGTGTCGCCGATTTCACCAGGCTTTCAAGCTGCGAAAGGCTGGTGGCGCTGGCAATCGGCGCCGTCACGCCCTTCTTGCGCAACAGCCAGGCGAGCGAAATTTCCGCGGGCTTGGCGCCGGTCTCGGCCGAAACCGTGTCGAGTGCCGCCAGGATGCGCAGACCCTTGTCATCGAGATATTGCGAGACGCGACCCTCGCGGGCGCGGCCTTGCGTATCGGCCTTGCTGCGGTATTTTCCGGTGAGGAAACCGGCGGCGAGACTGAAATAGGTGATGACGCCGATATCTTGGCCGACGCAGAGATCGGCAAGCTGCCACTCGAAGCTTGCGCGCTCATAGAGATTATACTCCGGCTGAACCACGTCGTAACGCGGCAGGCCGGCCTTTTCGGCCGCGTCGAACGAGGCCTGCAGCAGCGTCGCATCGTAGTTCGAGCAGCCGATGGCGCGGATCTTGCCCTGCTGTTTCAGCTTGGCGAAGGCGCTGAGCGTTTCCTCGTGCGGCGTATCGGCATCCGGCCAGTGCGAGAGATAGAGATCGATATAATCAGTTTGCAGCCGGCTGAGTGAATCCTCGACCGCCTTCAGGATATAGCTCTCCTTGAGCGTCTTCCCTTGTCCCATGTCCGAACCGACCTTGGTGACGATGACGGCTCTATCGCGGGAAACTTTGCGCTGCTTCAGCCAGCGCCCGATGATCTCCTCGGAATCGCCGCCCTTATTGCCGGGAACCCAGGCCGAATAGACATCTGCCGTATCGATCGTATTCAGGCCGGCATCGAAGAAGGCATCGAGAATGGCGAAGGATGTTTTCTCGTCGGCCGTCCAGCCGAAGACATTGCCGCCGATGACGATCGGCGCGACTGAAAGACCTGTTTTTCCAAGCCGGCGCATTTCCATGACGCTCTCCAAAATGACTGAAATGTTTGAAATCGCAGTTAGGGCAGAACGCCGCCTGAACTAACCTAGCGCGATCCCGGGATCAGGGAAACCAAACTTCCGTGATTTCCAGTCGCGCCATTGCGCTGCAGCTAGGGCCTGAATAAGGTTCGCGGACATCAGCTTTGGGAGATTGATCATGTTGCGCTTCGGTATCCTTTCAACGGCGAAGATCGGCCGCGACAATGTCGTTCCCGCAATCCAGGACGCCGAAAACTGCGTCGTCACGGCGATTGCAAGCCGTGATCTCTCACGCGCCAGGGAGATGGCGGACCGCTTCTCCGTGCCGCATGCCTTCGGTTCCTACGAGGAGATGCTGGCCTCCGACGTCATCGACGCCGTCTATATCCCGCTGCCGACCTCGCAGCATATAGAATGGACGATCAAAGCAGCCGATGCCGGCAAGCACGTGCTCTGCGAAAAACCGATTGCGTTGAAATCAGGCGATATCGACGATGTGATCGCCGCCCGCGATCGCAACCGCGTGGTGGTCACCGAAGCCTACATGATCACCTATTCACCGGTCTGGCTGAAGGTGCGCGCGCTGATCGACCAGGGTGCAATCGGTTCGCTCCGGCATGTGCAGGGCGCCTTCACCTATTTCAACCGCGATGCCGCCAACATGCGCAACATTCCCGAGCTCGGCGGCGGCGGCCTTCCCGATATCGGCGTCTATCCTGTCATGAGCACCCGATTTTCTACCGGCAAGGAACCGTTGCGGATCCAGGCGATCACCGAACGCGATTTGGATTTTGGCACGGATATCTATTCGAGCGTCAAGGCCGATTTCGGCGATTTCGAGCTGAGCTTCTATATCTCGACGCAAATGGCCAACCGCCAGATGATGGTCTTTCACGGCACCGACGGCTATATCGAGGTCAAATCGCCTTTCAACGCCAATCGCTGGGGGCCTGAGGAGATCGAGCTCGCCGACCGCAGCCACAATGAATCGCGTATCTTCCGCTTCCAGGACAGCCGCCAGTACAAGCGTGAGGTCGAGGCCTTCGCGCGGGCGGTCAAGGACGGCAAGGAAGAGATCGTCACGCTGGAAAATTCGAAGCTGAACCAGAAGGTGATCGACGCGATCTACCGGGCGAGCGAGAAGGACGGCTGGGAGGCGGTCTAGCGCATAACCCCGAAAATCGGAATCGATTTTCGGAAAGGATTATCGGCAGATTCAAGGTGTGACAGCGTCCTTTGCGCGTCCGAAAAAGGCGCGCGGCGCTATAATTATTCGGCGCGGAAGACGAAGCGCGAATAGCCGAAGAAGCTGAAGACCATCGAGGCGATGCTGGCGATCACCATGGCTGCAAGCGGCTGTAGTGCCGGCAGCGACAGCAGAAGCGCCGAATAGAGCCCGTAATTGACCAGCGCTGCCGTTACCCCCACCGAACCGTAGCGAAAGCCTTCAGCGGCAAGAGAACGACTGGTGCGCTCGAAGGTGAAGCTCCGGTTGAAAGCCCAGGTCGCCGCCATTGCGAGGGCGATCGCGACGAGCCGTGCCAGAAAAGGCCCGAGCGGCGTCAGATGGAGCAGCCCCGACAGGACGCCGGCATCGACGAGGAAGCCGATGCCGCCGGCGATAGTGAAGCGGATGAGCTTTCTCATGCCGCATCCGCCTTGCCGGGACGCGCGCGCGATACGGGCGCTGTTTGGCTGAGAGGCGCCTTGACCGCGCTCGGCGTCTCCAGGCTCATATAGTGGATACGAAGCTGTTCGGCGCGGGCGCGGGCCACCGAATCCAGGATGACGCCGGCGGTAAACAGCATGAAGGAGATCATCATCAGCGCCATCGACAGCACCCAGGTCGGCATGCGGCTGACGAGGCCCGTTGCGAAATATTCCGCCAGCACCGGCGCCATGAAGCCGAGGCTTGCCAGCATGAAGGTGGCGCTGATCGTGCTGAAGAAGGCGAAAGGCCGGGTTTCCTTCATCAGCATGGCGAACATCCAGAGGATCTTGCCGCCGTCGCGGAAGGTCGAAAGCTTGGAATGCGAGCCTTCCGGCCGGCGGCCGTAATCGAGTTCCAGTTCGCTGACCGGCAGCTTCAGCCGGGAGGCGTGCACGGACATTTCGGTTTCGATCTCGAAACCGCCTGACACCGCTGGGAAGCTCTTGACGAAGCGGCGCGAGAAAGCGCGGTAGCCGGAAAAGATATCGGTGAAGTCGGGGCCGAAGATCGTCCGGTAGAGCAGGTTGAAAAGCCGGTTGCCGAGCGCATGGCCCTGACGGCCGGCATCTGCGTGAACGCCGCGTCGGGTTCCAACCACCATGTCGGCGCGCTCGGTCAGCAGTGTCCGCACCAGCTCTTCGGCATCGCCTGGCGCGTAAGTGCCGTCGCCGTCGGCAATGATGTATATGTCGGCGTCGATATCGGCGAACATACGGCGCACGACGTGGCCCTTGCCCTGCCGCCGTTCGCGTGCGACTTGCGCGCCGGCAAGCATCGCCTGCAGCGCGGTGCCGTCGGTGGAATTATTGTCATAGACGTGGATCGCTGCCTCCGGCAGCGTCGCGCGGAAGCCTCGCACTACGGGACCGATTGTCGCTGCCTCGTTATAACAGGGAAGCAGAACGGCAATGTTCGGGTTATCGGTACGCGATCGGGCCATGACTCTACTCGTTACACTTAAAGCCGCACGCAGCCTAAATCACGCGCCGTTAATAAGACCCTATGACGAGCGCAAAATCGGCCGCTGCCGCAATCGGCTTTACACTTTCTTGATCGGCGACGGCTAAGCTTCGGCCATCTGGAAACGAAGCGCTAACCACGATGAACGCCGTGCAGCCGATCGCCAATGCCGCATCCGTGACCGCCGCCCGAAGGGGCGGGTTGGGGAGGCTGATGATGCGCCTGTGGCCAACCGTCATTGCCTATAGCGTTATTGTCGCCACCATCCTCCTCGTCGCCAAGCTTTCCACCGCGACCGATTATGTCGGTCCCGACAATGACGACGGAATGCGTCTCATCGAGGTCCGCGATTTTCTCGCCGGGCAGGGATGGTTCGATCTGATGCAATATCGCCTCGGCCTCGGTGGCGGCACGCTGATGCACTGGTCGCGGCTGATCGATCTGCCGATCGCTTCGCTGGTCTGGTTCTTCGGCCTGTTTGCGCGCCACGAGACAGCCGAGGCCCTGGCGCTCGCCATCTGGCCGGTTTCGCTCGTCCTGCCCGCCATGCTTGCCATGGCCGTTGCCGGGCGGCGTATCGGCGGTATTGCCGGCATGCATATCTGTCTCGGCATGACCGGTCTTGCGATCTACACCGGCAACCGTTTCGCGCCGGGCGCCATCGATCATCACAATGCGCAGCTGGCGCTGGTTGCGACGATGGTGGCGATGTTGTTGGATCCACATCGGCGCGGTTGGAGTTATGCGATTGCCGGTGTGGCGGCCGCGGTTGCCATCGCCATCGGCGCCGAGACGACGCCGTTCGTCGCTGCCGTCTGTCTGACCATCGCTTTACTCTGGGCGTGGGAAGGGGAAGAATTCGCCGCCGCCGCGAAGGCCTTCGGCTTGGCGCTGGCAATTGCGATCAGCATTCTCTTTGTCGCAACGGTTCCGCCCCGGCTCTATTCGACGGTCACCTGCGACAATCTCTCCCTCGGTTACTACAGCCTGGCGGCAATCGGCGGCGGGTTGCTGCTGTTCTCGGCGGTCGTCACGAGCCACTTGCATCGGCTGTTGCGCTTTGCGGCGCTTGGCCTGGTCGGTGCCGGTGTTTTCGGTTCGGCGATAGTGATTGCGCCGCAATGCCTGAGCGATCCGCTCGCCGGTCTTGATCCGATGCTGGTCGAACTCTGGCTGAGGAATGTGTCGGAAGCACAGTCGGCCTTCGTTCTTGCTCGCACCGATCCCTTCTCCATCGGTGGCTTCTATGCGGCCGGCCTGTTCGGCATCGCGGTCTGCATCTTCCGCATCGTTCGGCGCGACCGCATGCAGGTCCATCTGGTCCTGCTTTTCCTGCTGGCCACGAGCTGGGCGATTGCGCTGGTCCAGGTGCGCGGCTCGACTTTCTCGAACCTACTCTCCATTCTGCCACTTGCCCTGCTGATCATCGATATCCGGCGGATCTCCAATAGCGACAGCGAGAACGTTGCCGCCGCCTTCGTTTATATCGTGACTGTCCTCGCAAGCGTGCCGGCCGCCTGGGCTCTCGGCGGCGGACTTGTCTCGCTGCAGATGGGCAATGGCGCGCAGAAGCAGGCGGCGGAAAAGGTGCTTTCCTGCACATCGAGGCAGGCACTGGCGCCGATTGCCGGTCTTCCGGCCGGGTTGGTTTCCGCACCCTCGGAAATGGGCGTGCCGATCCTCCGTTTTACGCAAAACCGGGTTCTTTCCGCGCCCTACCACCGCAATCAGCGCGGCATGCTGACGGAACTGCACATCGGGCTGGCGGAGCCGCAGGAGGCAGAAGCCTTCCTGAAGGGGGCTGATGTGACGGTGCTTGGCTTCTGTCCCGGTGATCTACAGACGCGAGAGATTGCCAAGTTGAAACCGGATGGGCTCTATGCCGAACTCGGCAAGGGAAATATACCGCCCTATCTGGCGCCGCTTCCGAAGGCGGCGAACGTCGGCGTTCAGTTCTTTCGCTATCGGCCGGCGGCGAATTGACGCCGGCAGTTTTGGCCAATCCTTTAGTGGGAAACGCGCGTCGTCATGCGGCGAAGGCGCGTATTGGCATAGAGCCCGAGCACGAAGAGCATGAGGCCGCCATTATAGCCGAGGACGGCGTAGACGAAGGCCAGGATTGAGACCGGGCCGGGCGAGGTTATCGCCGCCAACGCGAAGGTTATTCCAATGAGCGCGGCGATCAACGCGATCGCGGCAGCCGAGCGCGTTTGCCCGGCGCTGATGCCCAATGCTGCTGCTGTGAGAGTAATCATTTCAGCACCTTCCCAGAGATAACGAGGGGAAGCATAGGAAGCGCCAGCTAACAAAGACTTACCGGCAATGCCCGCCGAAAAGCCTTTGAATTGCGGTGGTTAGCAATCCCTTTCGTCTATAACGCGCATTGTAACTATGCGTTCCGCAACCAAACGGATTTACCCGATTTCACTGTTCATCCGCCAAGCTCCGCGACCGCATCCAGACGATGAGTAGCGCAGACTGCGGCCGCCGCCAACGAGCTCGACAGCCGGGAAAACAGGCTTCGTCGGCGGACGCGACCTTCCAGTTTCCTGCCGATCGACATAGAAAGAAGGGATGAGCAACGTCTTCGACAGCGATTCGCCGACCAACCTTGCCGAATATTCGGTTTCGGAGCTTTCCGGCTCGATCAAGCGCACCGTCGAAACGGCCTTCGATCAGGTTCGCGTGCGCGGCGAAATATCAGGCTATCGTGGCCCGCACTCCTCGGGCCATGCCTATTTCTCGCTGAAGGACGATCGTGCGCGCATCGACGCCGTCATCTGGAAGGGCACCTTCTCGCGGCTGAAGTTCCGTCCGGAAGAGGGCATGGAAGTGATTGCCACCGGCAAGGTGACGACCTTTCCCGGCTCCTCGAAATATCAGATCGTCATCGAGACGCTGGAACCGGCCGGCGCCGGCGCGCTGATGGCGCTGATCGAGGAGCGCAAGCGCAAGCTCGGCGCCGAAGGCATGTTCGATGCCGCCCGCAAGAAGCGGCTGCCCTTCATGCCTCGTGTGATCGGCGTCGTCACCTCGCCGACCGGCGCGGTCATCCGCGATATCCTTCACCGTATCTCGGATCGTTTTCCAGTGCATGTCCTCGTCTGGCCGGTGAAGGTCCAGGGCGAGGGCTCCGGCGAGGAGGTGGCGAATGCCATCCGCGGTTTCAACGCGCTGGAACCTTCAGGCGCCATCCCGCGTCCGGACGTGCTGATCGTCGCACGCGGCGGCGGCAGCCTGGAAGATCTCTGGAGTTTCAACGACGAAATAGTCGTGCGTGCTGCGGCCGAAAGCCGGATACCGCTGATCTCGGCCGTCGGCCACGAAACCGACTGGACGCTGATCGACTATGCCGCCGATGTCCGTGCGCCCACGCCGACAGGGGCTGCGGAAATGGCAGTGCCGGTCAAGGCGGAGCTCGAGGCGCAGGCCGCCACCCTTGCCGCGCGGCTGCAGGGCTGCATGAACCGGCAGATGGATCAGCGCCGCCAGTCGGTGCGCGCCCTGATGCGGGCTCTGCCGTCGCTCGATCAGCTGCTCGCCTTGCCGCGCCGGCGTTTCGACGAGGCGGCGGCCGGCCTTGGCCGCGGACTGGAACTCAACACCATCAACAAACGCCGCGGCTTCGAGCGTGTCGCCTCGCATCTGCGCCCTGATGTGCTGTCCAATCGCATCGCCGAGCGCCGCCAGACGCTCAACGAGCGCATGGTGCGGGCCGAACGCATGGTCGAACGGCTGATCGATCGCTCGACATCCCGTGTCGACCGCGCCGAGGCCATCCTCGCCTCGTTGCCGGTGCGGTTGAAGGCGCAAACCGACCGCTCCCGCGAGCGTCTCGGCAATCTTTCTCGCCATGCCGATACGGCCATTCGCCACCAACTGACTCGTGCCCGTGCCGAGCTTTTTGCGCAGGACCGCGTGCTGCAGTCACTCTCTTACAAGAACGTGCTGAAGCGCGGCTACGCCGTCATTCGCGATGAGGATAACAGGCCTGTCTCGCAGGCGGCGGCACTCTCCGCCGGCATGGGAATCGCCATCGAATTCGCCGATGGCCGTGTCGGCGCGATGACCACGGAAGGCGGCGTTCCGCCCGCTGGCGCCAAAAAGCGCGGCGCAAAATCTGCCAATGCACCCAAACAGGGAAGTCTGTTCTGAGAATGCGGATCCTGCTGGTGCTTGCTCATCCTTTGCCGGACAGCTTTGCCGCCTCAGTGGCGCGCACGGCTCGCGAAGCGCTGGAAGCCTCCGGCCATGTTGTCGATTTCATCGACCTCTATGCTGAGGATTTCGATCCGCGCCTTTCGGAAGCCGAACGCCGCGGTTACTTCGATACGCCTTACGACACCTCTGATGTGGCCGATATCGTTGCCCGGCTGAAGGCGGCTGAAGGTCTCATTCTCGTCTTTCCGCAATGGTGGTTCAATTTTCCGGCCATCCTCAAAGGGTTCTTCGATCGAATCTTCGCGCCAGGTGTGGCCTTCACGCATGACGCCGACGGTGGTCGGATCGTGCCGCAGCTGATCAATATCCGGCTGCTCTATGCGCTGACCACGACGGGCTCACCCTGGTGGTTGGTGCATCTCTATATGGGCAATCCCGTTCGCCGCCTGCTGAAACGCGGCATCGCCAATTTCTGCTCGAAGAAGCTCGTCTTCCGCATGCTGAGCCTGCACGACATGGACCGCACGAAGGAAGCCAGGCGCAGGGCGCATCTGGAACGCGTCCGCAAAACCCTCGCCGCCGTCTGGTAACTATTCGAAATCCGACAGGAATTTCTTCAGCAGCCGGTCGAGTTCCGCCTTGTCGGCAGCGCTCAGATTTGCCGTCAGCCGTTGCTGGTTGGCGGCATGGGCGTCGACCGCCTCTTCGACAGTGGCGAACCCCTTGTCCGTTAGCGCAATCAGCACGCTGCGCCTGTCTTCCGGGTTGAGGATGCGCTGGACGAAGCCCGCCTTCTCCAACTGGTCGATCCGGTTCGTCATCGTCCCGGAACTGACCATCGTCATCTCCAGAAGCTCGCCCGGCGAAAGCCGGTGAGGCGCGCCGGAGCGGCGAAGGGTGGCAAGCACATCGAAGGCCGAGGTGGAAAGTCCGTGTTTCAGCAGCACGACTTCGACCTCGCGGCCGAGATGAGTGCCAAGGCGCTTCAGACGCCCGAGGATGCCCATCGGTTCGACATCGAGATCCGGCCGCTCACGCCGCCATTGCGCCAGGATCCTGTCGACGTGATCTTGCTTCTCTTTGGCCATTCCCTATCGATATCAGTGGACATCTTGACGTCAAGATAAAATACGCTATCCTGAATTTATCTTGAACTAGAGATTCTTGATATGAAGACAAATCCGCGATACCTCGGCGACGTGCTGACCACCGCTGTGGCGCCGGCCATCTGGGGCAGCACCTATTTCGTCACCACATCCTTCCTGCCCCAGGGCTATCCGCTGACGGTCGCCCTGCTGCGCGCCCTGCCGGCGGGCCTGCTGCTGCTGCTGATTGTTCGGAAGCTGCCGACCGGCCTCTGGTGGGGAAGGGCCTTCATTCTCGGCGCCCTGAACTTCTCGTTCTTTTGGGCCATGCTCTTCGTCTCGGCCTACCGGCTGCCCGGCGGGGTTGCTGCAACGGTCGGTGCCGTGCAGCCGCTGATCGTCATCGCGCTATCGCGGCTTTTTCTCGGCAATCCGATCCGGCCGCTTGCCGTGCTGGCGGGTCTTGCCGGCATGGCCGGCGTCGGCTTGCTGGTGCTGACGCCGAAGGCTGGGCTCGATCCTGTGGGTGTTGCCGCCGGGCTTGCCGGCGCCGTCTCGATGGCCTTCGGCACGGTGCTGACGCGGCGCTGGGCGCCGCCGGTGTCAAACCTCACCTTCACCGCCTGGCAATTGACCGCAGGCGGCATCCTGCTGCTGCCCTTCGCGCTTTTGCTCGAACCGTCGCTGCCGGCACCGAGCGCCGCAAACATTGCCGGCATCGCCTATCTGGGCCTGATCGGCGCGGCTTTCACCTATCTGCTCTGGTTTCGCGGCCTGTCGCGCATCGAGCCCTCGGCGGTCGCCTCGCTCGGTTTTCTCAGCCCTGTTGTCGCGACCCTGCTCGGCTGGCTGGCGCTCGGCCAGAGCCTGGCGCCGGCGCAGATCGCCGGCTTCGCCATGGTGCTTGCCGGCGTCTGGTTCAGTCAGCGCGCGACGATGCCGGTCAGGCCCATTCGCCCTGCCGCATCACCGGAACCCGCGAACCATCCGGTGTGATGCCGTCGATATCGACCTTGTTTGAACCGATCATCCAGTCGATATGGATCAGGCTGGAATTGCCGCCCTGCGCCTTGATCTCTTCCTGGCTCAGCGTCGCGCCGTTCAGGAAGCACTTGGAATAGCACTGGCCGAGCGCGATATGGCAGGAGGCGTTTTCGTCGAACAGCGTGTTGTAGAACAGAATGCCGCTGGCCGAGATCGGCGAGGAATGTGGCACCAGCGCCACTTCGCCGAGCCGGCGCGCGCCCTCGTCGGTATCGAGCACCTTGTTCAACACCTCTTCGCCGCGCGACGCCTTCGCCTCGACGATACGCCCGCCCTCGAAATGCACCTGGATATCGTCGATCAGCGTGCCCTGATGCGAAAGCGGCTTGGTGCTCGACACATGGCCTTCGACGCGCAGCGCATGCGGCGTGGTGAACACTTCCTCGGTCGGGATGTTCGGATTGCAGGTCACGCCATTCTTGGCAGTGGACGCGCCGCCATGCCATTCATGCCCGTCGGCAAGGCCGACCGTCAGATCGGTGCCGGGTCCCCTGAAATGCAGTGCGGCGAAGCGCTCGCCGTTCAGCCAGGCGGAGCGCTTGGCAAGATTGGCATTGTGCTCGGCCCAGGCGGCGATCGGGTCGCTGACATCGACACGCGAGGCGGCAAAGATCGCCTTGGCGAGCTTGGCGATCGCGATCGGCTCGGGGTCGTCGGGGAAAACCACCTTGGCCCAGGACGGATTGGGATAGGAGACGATGTTCCAGTTGATGTCGAAATTCGAGATCTTTTCCAGCGCCGGCTTATAGGCGGCGGAGTTGGCGCGATTGGCACGGCCGACCTTGCCGGCATCCTGCCCGGACAGCAGCAGCGGATTGTCGCCGGCGACCGCCAGACGGGCCGCGCCGTTGGTATAGGCCTTGGCCATGCCCTCATAGAGCCACTCGGAGGCGCGGTCGAAGCTTTCGTCGCTGCCGTGTTGATAGCGCGCCAGCGTCGTTTCTTCGTCGGAATAAAAGGCGGTCACCAGCCCGGCGCCGGCCTGATAAGCGTGTTTGGTGATCAGGCGGACGAGCGGCAACGCCACGACAGGCGCGGTGACCACCAGATCCTGACCCTCCTGCAGTTGCAGCCCGACCTTGATGGCAACTTCGGCAAGCTTGTCCAGCTTGTCGGGATCAATGGTATTCTGGCTCTGGGGCATGAAAGTCATGGTTCAACCTGCCTTCTGTGATCGACGCTAGAGCAATTCCAGGAAAAGTGCGAAGCGGTTTTCTCAGGCAAAGCGCGAAGCGCTTTTGCCGGGAATTGCGTGAATCCAAAAGATTGGAGCGGTTCTGCGCTTCCGTGAAAGCTGAACCGCTCCAGAGGTTGGCAGACTTAGCCCCGTTTGCGGCGAAAATGAAGTGCGCCGCTGCCGAAATTGATGCGGCCGGAAGTCGGTCCGGCCGCGCGGCGGGCCTCAAGCGGCGGCAGACTGCCTGAGCAGGATCGAGCTATGTTTCTCGAGAAACTCCATCAGCCGCTGCGGGTAATCCGCGCCGACGGCGTCCTTGACGCTCGCCCGCTGAGACAGCGCCGTGCGCCAGCGTTTGACCCGCTCGAGCCCGTCGAAAATGCCGCTATCGCTGAGCGTGTCGAAGAGATCGAAATAACGGAAGACCGGCGCGAAGACGGCGTCGACAAGGCTGAAGCTGCTGCCGGCGAAATAGGGTCCATCGGTCAGCGCGCCCTCGATCGTCGTGAATTTGGAAATCAGCGCCTGGCGCTTGGTCTCCAGTTGCACCGCGTCCTGCGCCGTTTCATAACCCCAGAGGTCGGAGAGCACCGACGAGCCGAATTCCATCCAGCCGCGATGACGGGCGCGGGTCAGCGGATCGGCCGGATGCAGGGCGGCGCCCGCTTGCGTCTCTTCCAGATATTCGCAGATGACGCTGCTTTCGAACAGCACGGCCTCGCTGCCATCCGCCTCCTCGATCCGCAGCAGCGGCACCTTGCCGAGTGGCGAGATTTTCAGAAACCAGTCCGGCTTATTGGCAAGATCGATGTTGATGCGCTCGAAGGCCACGCCCTTTTCGAGAAGCGCGATGGCGGCGCGCTGCACATAGGGGCAGAGGTGATGGCTGATGAGGGTAAGCTTGCTCATAGGAAATCTCCCAACATTATATATGCAAATGCATCTAATGTCGCTTGCTGCGGATTTCAAGGTAGATGTAATTGCATTGATGTCGCATAAAACAGTAGAGCCGAGCGAAGCCTCCACCCGCGCCTGGACGAGCATCATCCGCGCCCGCGAGCGTCTGCTCGGGGCGATCGAAGCCGATCTGAAAGCGGCCGGCATGCCGCCGCTTGCCTGGTACGACGTGCTGTGGGAATTGGCGCGCGCGCAAGATGGCAGGCTGCGTCCCTATGAGATCGAAGAGCAGACATTGCTTGCGCAATATAATCTTTCCCGCCTGATCGACCGGCTGGAAAGAGAGGGGCTCGTCCGGCGCGAAGTCTTCGCCAGGGATGGGCGAGGCCGCTGGGTTGTCATCACCGAGCATGGCCGGCAGCTGCGCGAGCGCATGTGGGGCGTCTATGGCAAATCGATCGAGACACATATCGGCTGCAGGCTTGCCGAAAGCGAAGCGAAGATGCTCGCGTGCCTGCTCGACCGTTTTCTCTGATATCAGGCGATCAATGGCGCAGCGATGGCCTTCAGCGTCTTCAACGCATCCTTCGGATCGAGCCGCACCTGCAGCCCGCGCTGTCCGCCATTGATATAGACGAGCGGCTCGGCAAGGGCTGATGCCTCGATCGCCGTCGGCACGCTCTTCTTCTGGCCGAAGGGGCTGATGCCGCCGACATGGTAGCCCGTCAGCCGCTCGGCATCTGCGGGTTTCATCATATTGGCCGACTTGCCGCCAAAGGCGCTCGCAAGCTTCTTCATGCTGACTTCGCGATCCGACGGCACAACGACGCAGACCGGCCCGCCGTCGACTTCGGCCATCAGCGTCTTCAGCACCCGATGCGGGGCCTCGCCAAGCGCTTCCGCCGCCTGCAGCCCGACACGCTCGGCGCCGGGGTCGTATTCATAGGCATGAACGGAGAAGGTGACACCTGACTGCGAAAGAAGCTGTGTGGCGCGGGTGGTTTTGGACATTGCTCAGCCCTTGAACATATCCGCATAAACTTCTGGCCTGAAGCCGATCAGCAGCCTGCCCTTCGTCTCCAGCACCGGCCGCTTGATCATCGACGGCTGGTCGAGCATCAGCGCGATCGCCTTCTCCCGGGTCAGGTTCTCGCGCTCGGCATCGGGCAGTTTGCGGAAGGTCGTGCCGGCACGGTTGAGCACGGTGTCGAGGCCGGCCTGATCGATCCAGCTCTCGAGATGGGCGCGGTCGATGCCCAGAGCCTTGTAATCGTGAAATTCATGGGCGACGCCGTGGTCTTCCAGCCAGTTGCGGGCCTTCTTCATCGTGTCGCAATTCTTGATGCCATAGATGGTGACGGCCATGCCCGATCGATCTCCCTGTGATGGCAGCGAGATAGCATGGGCGAAGGCCGGCGCAAACGCCGTGCAGCCTTTTATCCCCTAGCGCATCGGTACTGGCGCGGCTCAATTCTCCAGCGTGCCGGCCTTGCGCAAGGCGCTACTGGGGCCGTCGCAGGCGATCTTCATCAGGTCACCGCGTCGCCGTACCAGCCGGTCGGACGTTCGGGTCAGGACCAGCCCGTCCTGCGGGGCATGCAAGTCGATGCTACCGCCCGGCTGCCCCGGCCGGCTGACGATCGTCGCCAGAAGTTCCCCTTCGGCGATTCTTTGGCCGATGTTGCGATGGAAGAGCACGGCACCGCCTTCGGGAGCACGAAGAATCTCGACATTGTCGAGCGGCACGGCGGGGCCGGAAAACGCGGCCGGCAGCACCTTCTCCTCGCCGACGATTCCTCGTGCGGCCAGGAAACGCCAGAGCCCATCCGCATCCCGCTTCGCCAGCATCGGATCGACATCGCGCTTGCCACGCAGCTCGACAGTGACGGAAAGCCTGCCCGGCAGCCAGGATCGGCGCTCGCCGGGAACCTCATATTTCCATGCAAAACCGACGGCTTCCTCGAAGGCCGAGCTTTCGCCATCCGAAAGCAGCACGGCCTCCATCTCGAGCGCGGTGGCGAGATCGGCTGCCTCCGGCCAGAAGGCCTCGTCGATATAGGCATATTGCAGGGACTCATCGTCGCAATGCAGGTCGAGGACAAGATCGGCGCCGAGTGCCATATGCAGCAACTGCCGCTTCAGCCTATCGGTAGCCGGGTAATCATCGAGATCGTCCAGCAGCGTGGCGCGATCGGCGACGGAGATCAGCGGAAAATCCCGGTTGAAATTGGTGCGCGAGCCAAGGTCGAAGCGGCCCTGCAGGTCGCCGAAATGCGATTGCGCCGCACCGATCGGATTGGCCTGCGGCACAATGGTGATGTCGCTGGCAATTCCGCCTTCGCTTTCCGCTTGCCGCAGCCTCTCACAGAGGAAATGCAAGGCCACGGTTCCCGGCAACTCGCCGGCATGCAGTGCCGCCTGGATATAGACCTTCGGCGCCTTCGGATCGCGGCCCTGGAAGCGCAGTACCGGCAGCCGCCATTCCGTTCCCGGCGTATCGCCCGGGATGGTGATCTCTGAAACGTCCATGATTTGGTCCCGCTTGCAATCGGATAGATTATCCGAGTTTTATGGACATAAATCCGGCCAGCACAAGGCCGTGATCGGAACAAAAAAAGAACTTGCGCGCAAGAAACGGGTTGAATCAGCGGCCACTCGGTACGATTTTGGTTTCAATCGAAAACGCGGAGGCTATGTCATGGACGAGTCGACAAGGCACCACTATCTCATTTTCGAAACCGCAGGCGGTTTCTGCGGCATCGCCTGGAGCGACGTCGGCATCACCCGTTTCCAGCTGCCGACGAAAACTGCGGAAGCGACCGAACGGCTGCTGTTGCGCCGCCTGCCGGATGCCGAACCCAGTACCCCGACCCCTGATGTGCTGGAGACGGTCGCCGCCGTGAAGCGTTATTTCCTGGGCGAGGAAATCGATTTTTCCGGCGTCGAACTCGATCTTGCCGGCCAGGATGACTTCTTCCGAAATATTTACGCGGCGGCACGACGTGTCGGCTGGGGCCGAACGACCACTTACGGCGCGCTGGCGAAGGAGCTCGGCGCCGGGCCGGAAGCGGCCCGCGACGTCGGCCAGGCGATGGCAAAAAATCCCGTCGCGCTGATCATTCCCTGCCACCGGGTGCTGGCCGCCGGTGGCAAGATCGGCGGCTTCTCCGCGCCCGGCGGCTCGTCATCGAAGACCCGCATGCTGGAGCTCGAAGGTGTCCAACTCGGACCACCGCCGCCAGCCCAGCAATCGCTGGGTTTTTAGGCGGCGAGCCGAACGTCAGCGGCTCAATGAGGGCTGGCTGTCGGGCGGATGATGATCTCGCTGACATCGACGTCATCGGGCTGGCTGATGGCATAGAGGATCGAATTGGCGATGGCCTCCGGGCTGATCGTGACCGCCCTGAACGCCTTCATGGCGTCGCGCGCGGTCGGATCGGTGATCGTCTCGGCCAGTTCCGAGGTCGTGGTGCCAGGAGAAATGACGGTGACGCGGATGCGATCGGTTTCCTGCCGCAGCCCGTCCGAGATCGCCCGGACCGCGTATTTGGTTGCGCAATAGACGGCCGCCGTCGGTGAGACACTGTGGCCGCCGATCGAAGACAGGTTGATGATTTGCCCCGATCCCTGCGCCTTCATGATCGGAAGGGCCGCCGCGATGCCGTAGAGAACGCCCTTGATATTGACGTCGACCATCCGGTCCCACTCCTCGACTTTGAGGGCCTCGAGCGGCGAGAGCGGCATGACGCCGGCATTGTTGACGATGACATCGAGCCGGCCGAATTCGGATCTGGCAAAGCTTGTAAAAGCCTCCACCTCGGAACGATCGGTGACGTCGAGCTTGCGCGGGCGCACCACGCCACCCTTCGCGGCGATTTCATCGGCGAGTTTTCGAGGCGCTCGGTGCGGCGCGCGCCGATGACGATATGGGCGCCTGCGGCAGCAAGGACCTTTGCCGTGGCCTCTCCGATGCCGCTGCTGGCCCCGGTAATGGCAACTACCTTTGCTTTGATATCGGACATTTTAAACTCCATTTGCAGGTTTGAGGATTTCTGGGCGTCCGCTCAGCTCGGGAAGTCGGCGCTGAGCGTCGTTTCCGCCCAGGCATCGAAATTTGCCCGCAGCGCATCGAGCCGGTCGCGGGCGATTTTCAATGCGGGGGCGCCGAGCAGCAGGCGCAGCGGCGGCTCCTCCGCCTCGAACGCCGATATAATTGCCGTTGCGGCGCGCGCCGGGTCACCCGGCTGCTTGCCGGAGGCCGAACGGGTGGTCTGGCGCCGCTTGCCCGATGTGTCGGCATAGTCGTCGATAACAGTCTTGGATTCGACCATCGACCGGCCGGCCCAATCTGTGCGGAAAGCACCGGGTTCGAGGATCGTCACCTCAATGCCGAGCGGCTTGACCTCATGGGACAGCGATTCCGACAGGGCTTCGACCGCGAACTTGGTGGCGTGGTAATAGCCGGTCGCGGCGAAGGCGACGAGCCCGCCAAGCGAAGAGAGGTTGAAGATATGCCCCCGCCGGCGTGAGCGCATGCCGGGCAGAACCCGTTTGGTGACATCGATCAAGCCGAAGACATTGGTCTCGAACTGGGCGCGTATATCGGCATCCTCGCCCTCTTCGATCGCCGAGAGGTAGCCATAGCCGGCATTGTTGACCAGCACGTCGATCGCGCCGAAATGGGTTTCAGCGTCATGCACCGCGCTGGCGACGGAGCGGCTGTCCGTCACATCGAGGGCAAGCGCCAGCGCGCGGTCGCCGTGTTCTGCCGTGAGATCGCTCAAGGCCTCGGGTCTGCGCGCCGTAATGGCGGCGCGCCAGCCGCGGGCGAGAACCGCTTCGGCAAGGGCCCGGCCGAGGCCGGACGATGCGCCTGTTATCAGCCAGATGGGGGTCGTGGAAGACATGATCGTCATCCTTTCCGGCCGCGCGACGCGGCCTCATCCTGTGTGAGTTTGCCTTTGAGACGGCATCACTTGCGGCGAAACACCATGCCGCCGTGATGGAGGGTGTTGCCGTCGACGAAATCGCCGTCGGCGGTGAAGCCGGTGTCGTCCCAATATTCGATGTGGTTTCCGGTGACTTCGTAACGGCCTCGATAGGCGCTTTCCCGGCTGCCGCGGGCTTCGTCGTAACGGCCATTGGGCAGAAGTTCGTGGCGGATCCGGCCGTCATCCGTTACCCACATGCCGATATAAGGATGTTGCTGCATTGTGTTCTCACCTGGCTGTTGACGCATGCGGTTTCGGTCGTTCGAGCCATCTGCTGATGAGGCCGGGATCGCCGCGCCGACCAAGGTGGCCGCGGCGAGAAAATGCAGAACGCCGTTGCTTGAGAAGTTACGCATCGCTTTTCCTTTCGCTTGACCGCGACAGCAAGATAGCGTTTCTAAACGGGGCGATTAAGTTGCCAATCAGCGACGCCTTGGTTAGAATTGCTAACCAATGGTCGATGATCTCGAAGGTATCTCTGTCTTTCTTGCGGTGGCGGAGGCGCGCAATTTCCGCCTTGCCGGCGAGCGGCTCGGTGTCACCCGCTCAGCCGTCAGCCAGGCGCTGCAGCGCCTGGAGGATCGAGTGGGTGTCGCCCTGGTCCAGCGCACAACGCGCAGCGTCAGGCTGACCGAAGCCGGTGAAGTGTTCTTCGAGGCGGTTCGTCCATCGCTACGGCAGGTGAGGGATGCGGTGCAGACGGTGCGGGAGATGCAGGCGCGCCCGAGTGGCTTGCTGAGGATCACCGTTTCCTCGATCGCCGAGAGCTTCCTGTCCGGCACTTTGCTGGCCGGCTTCATGCAGGCCTGCCCTGAAATCAAACTCGATATCACCATCGGCGATGACGAATTCGATATCGTCGAGGCCGGCTTCGATGCGGGCGTCCGACTCGGCGAGCTGATCGAACAGGATATGATCGCGATCTCGGTCTCCGGCCAGCAGCGGCAATGCGCGGCCGCGTCGCCCGGCTACCTCGAGCGCCGTGGCCAACCCCGCCATCCCCGCGACCTTCAGAACCATGCCTGCATCGGCTGGCGGCCGCGCCCCGATACCGCGCCCTATCGCTGGGAATTCACCGAAAACGATCGCGACTTCGACGTCGCGGTTGATCCCGTCGTCACGACCAACGACATGGGAATGATGATCCGCATGGCCTGCGCCGGCGCTGGTATCACCTTCGGGATGGTGGAAACCTTTGAGCCCTATATCGAACGCGGTGAACTCCTGCCGCTGCTGGAAGACTTCTGCCCACCCTTCCCGGGCTTCCATCTCTATTATCCCCGGCGTCAGCGGCAGCCGCTGAAGCTGCGGGCCCTGGTCGATTATATTAGGAGGTCCGGCAGGCTGTAGAGATCGTCCATCTCCGATGCGCAGATTCATAGTGTTAGAGCGCCGCGCGTCCGGAAGAACGCACGGCGCCGTCATTTTTCAGCTGACCTCTTCGCGAGGCGCCGCCCGGTCGAGATTGCCCCTAGCACGGGCATTTGCTATTTCCGGCGCTCATGGCCGCCTGGGTCCATGATCATCCATCCGTTGCGGGAGAACCTATGCTGGACAATGTTTTTCCCGTTCCGACCAGGGCTCTGATCCGCCAGGGTGTGCGCGCCTGTTTTTATCGTCTCGTCAATACCAGCCCCTTGTTGTTCCGGGTGCAATCGGGAACGAAGATCATCATGGCGGATGAGAGGCCTTTGCGCCTCGAAGCCGGCGCGTATGGCCTGCTGCCCGACTATCAGCCATTGACGATGGAGAACATTCCGAAAGCCCCGCGAAACTATCAGACCGTAGCACTCCCTGTTCCCAGACAGTTGTTCGAGGATGCCTATGTCAGCATGGGGTCGATTGCCGTTCCCTCGCGGCCGCTCCCGGCAAGCGCCTCGAGCCTGCCGCAGGAAGCAGCGGAATTGTTTGACTATTGCTGCCAGCCCGGCAATTTGGCGAGGCTTCCCGGCGCCATTGCCAAGGCTCGTTTGGTGGAACTCGTCACCTGGTTTGCGCTCTGCGGTGCGGTGCTGGGTGAGAGCCAGAGTCCTCGGCTTGAGGATCGGCTGAGGCAGTTGATCGAAGGTAATCCGGCCTTTGCTTGGACATTGGCGCACGCGGCGCGTTCCTTCAACATGAGCGAAGCGACGCTGAGGCGCAGGCTCGCCGCGGAAAATACCGGCTTCAGCGAGATCCTGAGCGACACAAGGATGAACAGGGCCTTGGGGCTCATTCATACGACGACGCTTCCGATGGCGCAGGTCGCATTGGAGGTTGGTTACGATTCGCCGTCTCAATTTTCGGCGCGGTTCAAGGAGCGGTTCGGCGTCAATCCACGCCATGTGCGCAACGGCCCCGAGCCTTTTGAGCGGATCGGGGCAGAAGTTGAGCATAGCGGGGCAGATGCGCTCCTTCGATGACGATAGTTTTCCGGCGTCATCAACCGCAGGAAAACCAAATGCGTTTTATCACAACAGCACTTCTCGCCGCGTCCGTCGTCGGCGCCACGGCCGCACAGGCCGAAATGAAACTCACCTCTAAAGATCTGACGTCAGGCAAGGCCATGGCCGACGCGCAGGTCTTCAACGGCTTCGGCTGCTCGGGCAAGAACATCTCGCCGGAACTGGTCTGGTCCGGCGCTCCTGAGGGCACCAAGAGCTTTGCTGTCATGGCTTACGATCCCGATGCCCCGACCGGCTCCGGCTGGTGGCACTGGTCGGTGTTCAATATTCCCGCAGATGCTTCGAAGATCGCCACCGGCGCAAGCGGCGACAAGAAGCTGCCGGCTGGCGCCGTGCAAGGTCACACCGACTTTGGTGCGTCGGGATATGGCGGCGCATGCCCGCCGGCCGGCGATGCGCCGCACCACTACCAGTTCACCGTCTATGCACTTAAGGTCGACAGCCTGCCGCTTCCCGATACCGCGCCGGCCGCCATGGTCGGTTTCTATGTCCGGGCAAATATGCTCGACAAGGCATCCGTCGAGGTCACCTACGGCCGCTGAAGCCGGCTCTGGATCCGCAACACCCTTGCATCACGAAGGCCGGTCGTGGCGACCGAATCTCGGCCGGCCTGCGCGCTGAGACAAGCTCAGGCATTCAAGAGAGCTTCATCCGCCACAGGCGCTGTTTGCGGGGCGGATCCTGTCGTTCGACGACAAGGCGGGCCTGATCTGGGCGCGACTGATGGCGGAAGGGAAAGCGGCGGGCAGGCCGCGCAGCGGGCTCGACATGATCGTCGCCGCCGTCGCTGTTGCGAACGGCTGCGTCGTGGTGTCGGACAACGAGAAGGACTTTGCCGGTCTCCAGATCGTCAACCCGATCGGCGGAGCCGGCTGACGCGGCTGCTGATGTTCGGATGTCGGAACAGGCAGAGCGGCCGGGAAGTGGCGCCGCGCTGCTCGGAGGGCCTTCACAGGTCCTCCGGATCAGGTCGGGATCGGCAGTCTCAGCCCCACTTCATTTCGCCTTTGGCGACCTTCGAGCCGATATCGAGGGCGACGCCCATGCCGAGGCCGGGGAAGCGGGCTTCCATGGCGGCCTTCAGCGCGGCGGCGTCCGGGGCCTTGGCCAGCTCTTCCTCGAAGGCGAGGAGGTAGGCCTTGGTGTGGGCGACGCCGGAAAGGTCGGTCGCCGCTTCGGGCACGAGGTGTCCCGGCACGACGACGGCCGGCTTGCGGGCCGCAATCTTGTCGAGCGTGGCGATCCAGGCGGTGCGCTGCTCTTTGCTCTGCGTGTCGGCTGTCCAGACATGGACGCCGGAGAAGATCATCACACCGCCGAACACGGCCGGCAGCGACGGCACCCAGAGATAGCGGCGGTTGGCGAGGCCGGCTTCGGCTGCGACGATCTCCACCGTCTCACCGTCGACGATCAGGCCCGGGCCGTCGAAGGCTTCCGGAAGGACGATATCGGCGAGCGTCTGCGGGCCGTTTTCCTTGAGTTGCGGTCCCCAGACCGCCAACTTCTTCTCGACATTGCCCTTGATGGCATCAAGCGTATCGGATGCGGCAAGCACCTTGGTGCCTGGGAAGGCTTCGAGAACGGGCTTCAGGCTGAAATAATAATCCGGGTCCGACTGGCTGACATAGATTGCGGTGAGCTTCTTGCCGGTCGCCTTGATGGCGTCCGCGAGCGCCCGCCCGTCGGGATAGCTGAAGCCGCCGTCGATCAGCAAGGCCTCCGACGGACCGCTGACGAGGACCGGCGCGCGGAAGAAACCGTTTGGACCGGCCGGGAAGTGCTTCCAGGACAGCTTGGATCCGGCGGCGTGGCCGAGATCGGCGGGCGCAAAAACGGCGCCGGCGCCAATGGCAAGAGTGGTCTTCATGATCTGTCTCCTCGAAAACATGTGGGACTCCAGGGAATGTGATGTGAGGGATGGTATCCTCGACGCAGCGGCAACCGTCAGGCTGCCCGCATCTCGGCAAGCAGAAGGTCGAAATGGCCGAAAAGGGCATTGCCGCGCAGCAGGCGCCGCCCGGCGCCATCGTCGAGCACGAGGGCCGGCACGCCGTCGACGCCGAAGCGCCGCATATCGGCACGGGCAGCGTCGATCCGCCGATGATAGGCCGCGAGAAGCTCCTCGTCGGGTGAACGGACACGCTGGGCTTGGTATGTGAGGGCGGCTTCGGCAAGCAAGTCGGCGACGATGGCGCGATCAGCGATATCGCGGCCCTCTTCGTAACGGGCGCGCTGCAGCCGCTTCAGGATCTCGATTTCGCGGCCCGGTGCCTCGATGCCGGTCGCGACGATTCCGAGGGTGGCCGGCGCCGAATCGAACAGGGAGCCGGTCGCGCCGAGAACCTGGCTGCGATAGACCTCCGTGAACGGCTGTCCGGTCAGCCGGGCGATGCGCTGGTCGTTTTGCCAGGCATAGGCCGCAAAGCCCGCATCCATCGATCGTGCCCCCGCCCCGGCGAAAAGCCCGGTGGGGGCAAGCTCTACCGTCACGTCCTCGAGCGCCGCCAGGCGCTCGATGGCAGGGCCGGCACCGTAGCACCAACCGCAAAGGGCGTCGAAAAGATAGGTGATCCGCATGTGCGCCTCCGAACTGTCTGGAGGAAGAATAGCCCCATGCCTGATATGGATTAACAGCACTCAGTCTGACATACTGTAAGCTAGAAGCTAACAATGAGACGGTCAGCGCGACCATGGAAGCGATCAATCTCAACCGGCTCGCCTATTTCGCGGCGGTCGTCGGCACCGGGTCCTTCACCAGGGCGGCGGACCGCCTGGGGATCACCAAGACGGTGGTCAGCCAGCAGGTCGCCCGGCTGGAAGCCGAACTCGAAACCAGCCTGCTGATCAGGACGACACGCCGGGTGGAGCCGACGGAGGCGGGCCGCATGCTCTACGCACGCTGCGTCATGATCCTTCGCGAAGCGGAGGATGCCGTCGACGAACTTTCCGAGGCCCGGGCCGAGCCGATGGGCGTGCTGCGCATTGCCGCGCCCAATGACTATGGCGCCTCGATGATCGCGCCGTTGGCGGTGGGTTTTGCCCGGCGCTTTCCCGCCTGCACTGTCGACCTCGTTCTCTCCGACGCGAGGGCCGATCTCGTCGCCGATCATATCGACGTATCGATCCGGGTCGGGTGGCTCGACGATTCCACTCTCCAGGCCAGGCGGATCGGCACGTTCCGCCAGCTTCTCGTCGCCTCGGCAAACCAGTTGGGGACGATCGCCGCCCGGGAACCGGAAGATCTCGCAGCCTTGCCCTTCATCGCCAACGGCGCGCTGCGTGAGCCGCTGCTCTGGCATTTCGCCAGGGGAGATTTCGACCGCCGCGCCGTCCGCATGCGTCAGGCGCTCAGCATCAACACCACGACGGCGGTGCTGGCGGCCACGCTTGCCGGCGGCGGCCTGTCGGTGCTGCCGGATTTCCAAGTCGCTGACCATCTCGGCAGCGGCCGGCTCGTCGAGGTCCTGCCCGAATGGTCTCTGCCATCCGGTGGCATTCACGCCGTCTATCCCGCCGCCCGCTTCCGCCCACCAAAGGTGACGGCCTTCGTTGCGATGCTGGTCGATGAGATTCGGCGTTCGGAAAGGAACCGGTAAGACCGGCAACCGAAGCTTCGCGGCCAAAAGCGCAAGATCGGTCGAGCGCCGCCTTGCCTGAGCGATCTAGTTTGAGCTGCCACGGAGACTAAAGGAATGAGCGCAGCGCTTCGGAACTATCATGAGCGGATGCAGCGGGTGCTGGATCATATCGACCGGCACATCGATGACGATCTCGAACTTGATGGTCTGAGCGGTATCGCGGCTTTCTCGAAGTTTCATTTCCACCGGCAGTTCACGGCGACCTTCGGTCTATCCGTGCATCGCTATGTCAGGCTTGCCCGTTTGAAGCGGGCTTCATACCGGCTGGCCTACAGGGACAACGACCGCGTCACCGATATAGCGATGGATTCCGGCTACACCGCACCGGATGCTTTCGCCCGGGCCTTTCGGCAGAGGTTCGGGCAATCGCCTTCGTCGTTCCGGAAATCTCCCGACTGGGAGCCGTGGCTTGCGGCCTTCGGGCCTCTCGACAACGCCAGGAGCAAGCTGATGCAGAAGATTCTTACCCCCAACGACGTGACGATCCGCAACGTGCCGCCGACGCCGGTGGCGATCATGCAGCATCGGGGCGACCCGGCTATGCTCGGCGCCACCATCCAGCGGTTCATCGCCTGGCGCAAGGCCGCCGGCCTGCACCCCAGGACAAATCCAACCTTCAACGTCTGGCGTTCCGAGCGGCGTCCGGCGTCGCCTGCCGATTATAGCGTCGATCTTTGTGTCGGGACCGACCGGCCGATCGAGGCGAAGGGCGAGGCGATCAAAGCCGGCGAGATTCCCGGCGGGCGCTGCGCGGTGCTGCGCGTCGTCGGCAATACCGACAATCTGGAACCCGCCGCGCTCTATCTCTATCGCGACTGGCTTCCGGCGAGCGGCGAGGAAGCACGCGACTTTCCGATCTATTGCCAGCGGCTGAGCTTCTTCCCGGAAGTGGCGGAGCATGAGGCGGTGGCGGAGCTGTTTCTGCCGCTGAAGTAGCGCTCTCTGACGGCGGCTTGTCCATTCTGATCGCCTAAGCGGACAGGCCGTTGTCTACTCCAGACCGGCCGGGGGCTTGGGTCGTGAAACCATCTCCTCCCAAGGAAGAAGAAAAGCGGCTCTAGCTTTCCAGCGCTTCGATCATCTCCACCCGCGTCGCATGCCGGCCGCCCTCGAACTGGGCGCTCAGAAACGCATGGACGATATCGAGCGCCAGCCCTTGGCCCACCACGCGCACGCCAATCGACAGCATATTGGCGTCGTTGTGCTGGCGGATCATGCGGGCTGAGAAGGTGTCGCTGCAGACCCCGCAGCGGATGCCCTTGACCTTGTTCGCTGCCATCATGATGCCCTGGCCGGTGCCGCACAGGATGATGCCGAACCGGCAATCGCCGGAGGCGACGAGCCGCGCTGCCGCTTCGCCGTGCTTGGGATAGGGTGTGCTCTCCGCCGTCGTCGGCCCGATGTCGACGACGATCCAGCCACGCGCCGCGATATGAGCGGCAATGGCCTGCCGGAGCTCAATGGCGGCGTGGTCGCTGGAGAGGACGATGCGGTCGCTGGCAGTCATGAAGAAGTCGTCCCGTTTCCCGAAGCAATTTTCCGGCTTGGAGGAGGCGGATCAAACTTATCCCTCACTCCCACTCGATCGTGCCGGGCGGCTTGCTCGTCACATCATAAACGACGCGATTGATGCCGCGCACCTCGTTGATGATGCGGGTGGCGGCGCGGCCGAGGAATTCCATGTCGTAGTGATAGAAATCCGCCGTCATACCGTCGACGGATGTGACGGCGCGCAGCGCGCAGACGAATTCATAGGTGCGCCCGTCGCCCATGACGCCGACCGTCTGGACGGGCAGCAGCACGGCGAAGGCCTGCCAGATGGCGTCGTAGAGGCCGGCCTTGCGGATTTCGTCGAGATAGATCGCATCCGCCTCGCGCAGGATCTCCAGCTTTTCGCGGCTGATGCCGCCGGGGCAGCGGATCGCGAGGCCGGGACCGGGGAAGGGATGGCGGCCGATGAAGCTGTCGGGTAGCCCGAGCTCGCGGCCGAGCGCGCGCACCTCGTCCTTGAAGAGTTCGCGCAGCGGCTCGACGAGCTGCATCTTCATGCGCTCCGGCAGGCCGCCGACATTGTGGTGCGACTTGATGGTCACCGACGGGCCGCCGGTGAAGGAAACGCTCTCGATCACGTCGGGATAAAGCGTGCCCTGGCCGAGGAAATCGGCGCCGCCGAGCTTCTTGGCCTCGTCCTCGAAGGTCTCGATGAACAGCCGGCCGATGATCTTACGCTTGGTTTCCGGGTCGGAAACGCCTTCGAGTTCGCCGATGAAACGGTCGGAGGCGTCGACATGCAGCAGATGCAGATTGTAGTGCTCGCGGAACATGGCGACGACGTTGGCCGCCTCGTCCTTGCGCATCAGCCCGTGGTCGACGAGGATGCAGGTCAGCTGGTCGCCGACCGCCTCGTGGATCAAGAGGGCTGCGACCGAACTGTCGACGCCGCCCGAAAGCGCGCAGATGACGCGCTTGTCGCCCACCTGCTTGCGGATCTCATCGACCGCCTTCTGGCGGTAGGCCGACATTGACCAGTCGCCCTTGAGGCCGGCGACGTTGTGAATGAAGTTGCCGATCAGCTTGGCGCCGTCAGGCGTATGCACGACTTCCGGGTGAAACTGCACGCCGTAATATTTGCGCTTCTCGTCGGCGATGAAGGCGTAGGGCGCGTTGGAGGAGGTGGCGACCACCTCGAAACCTTCGGGCAGCGCCGTGACGCGGTCGCCATGGCTCATCCAGACCTGGTGGCGCGAGCCGGAGGACCAGAGGCCCTCGAACAGCTGGCAGTCCTTGTTAACCTCCAGGAAGGCGCGGCCAAATTCGCGGTGATGGCCGCTTTCGACCTTGCCGCCGAGCTGCATGCACATCGTCTGCTGGCCGTAGCAGATGCCGAAGACCGGCAGGCCGCTGTCGAAGATGATATCAGGCGCCCGCGGCGATCCCTCGTCCACCGTCGAAGCCGGGCTGCCGGACAGGATCACGGCTTTCGGCTGCAGGCGCTTGAAGCCCTCTTCGGCCGATTGGAAGGGAACGATTTCGCAATAGACACCGGCCTCGCGCACGCGCCGTGCGATGAGCTGGGTCACCTGGCTGCCGAAATCGACGATGAGAACGGAGTCGGGATGTGCTGTCTGGGTCATGGCGAGGCTTTAATGAAAAGCGCTTCGCCTGGCAATCCGGGAAATCGGCGGCGTCGGTTTTTATTGTTCCGATTGTCCCCGCTTTTGCGGGGTTCAGAACCAGAATACGCCGTCCTCCAGCGCTGTGAACAGGCTGTCGACGCCGTAGGAGAGCTTGCGATCGACGATGTGTAGATATTCGGTCCAGCCGGAAATATGCTGCAGCTCGACTGCGCCGTCGGAAATGCCGCGCAGGCCGATCAGCGGCAGCTTGTAGCCTTGGCATGCGCGCAGCACCGCAAAGGTTTCCATATCGACCATGTCGGCGTCGATGCCGCTATAGGCCGCGCCCGAGATGACGTTGCCGCCTGTCGAAAGGCTGGCTTCCGCAATGCCAGGAATGCGCAGCGGCAGCTCGAGGGTCGCCGGCAGGTCGAGGAAAGGTGTCCTGCCCTTTTCGAAGCCGAGCGGCGAGGCGTCCATATCGCGATAGGAAACCGAGGTCACCTGATAGATCTCGGTCTGCTCGAGTTTCGCCGAGCCGGCCGAGCCGAGGGAAACGACGAGATCGGGCAGATCGTCGGCCGCATCCAGCCGCGCCAGCGTCTTCGTCAGCGCCACCGCTGCCTCGACCGGGCCGACGCCGGTCATCAAGGGCTCGATACGCGAGCGCAGGAAGGGACCATATTCGGCCTCGGCCGCCATGACAAACAGCATGGACTTTCCCGCGACCGATTTCAGTTCGAACTTCATCCCGTAATTCCTTCTCTGCCGCGGATCACCATCATCGTTCCGGTCATGGAGGCAATGAGTTTCGCCGGCCCGTCGCTGATCGCGTAGCCTCGTCCGTCGGCGACGATGATGGTGGAGCCGGGCTTGGTGATTTCGCCGCGAAACAGGAAACGCTCGCCACGCCCCGGCGACATGAGATTGACCTTGAACTCGATCGTCAGGATCGAGGCTTCGGGGTCGATGACGCTGTAGGCGGCAAAGCCGCAGGCCGAATCGAGCGCGGCGGAAATGATGCCCGCATGCAGGATGCCGTGCTGTTGCGTCAGTTTGACGTCGAAGGGAAGCTCGATTTCGACGACCCCGTGCTCGACGCGCGTCAGTTCCGCGCCGATCGTCTCCATCGCCGCCTGCCGCGCAAAGTTGCGGCGGATTCGCGCGCGGAAATCGCCCCTGTCAGTCTCGCTCATGTCTGCCCCTCTTGCAGCGGCGAAAGTGGCATGACGGGCCGCATTCGACAAGCTGCACATTGCCGAAATCGGTCTGGACGGCGATGGAAACATCAAGCCGTGTCGCCAGCGCAACCTTTCGCCGTTTTTGTCATTGCGCATGCCGCCGGCCTTGTGCGAAGGCGATTGCAGCTTCGCGCTCAGCGGATATTCTCTGCGTCAGGTCTCGAAACGACGGAGCGCCGACGCATGACGACGATATCGCAATCGGTGCGAAATTTCGAGAGCTGGCTGGCTGGCGAACTCGGGGCCGATCTCGTCAAAGACGATCTACGCGAGAAGCACGAGAAGATGTGCAGTGACGATTTCGTCTTCCTGCGCGCCACCTATTGGCGCTGGTGCGAAATCATCTTCGATATCTGCCCGGAGCTTGCAACGGCACCCGAGGTCCTGGCGATCGGCGATACGCATCTGGAGAATTTCGGCACTTGGCGCGATGCCGAGGGCAGGCTCGTCTGGGGCGTCAATGATTTCGACGATGCAGCTGTTATGCCCTATGCGCTGGATCTCGTTCGTCTTGCGGCAAGTGCCATCCTGGCGCGGGGCGGCGACGGGCCCTCGGTTCGGATGATCGGCGAGCTGATCCTCGGCGGCTATCGCCGGGGCCTTGAAAATCCGCTGCCCGTCATCCTCGAACGCGATCACAAATGGCTGCGCAAGGCGCTGATGCTGCCGAATTCCGAACGTCGGGAATTCTGGGAGAAATACGAGACGTTGACGCCGGGCAAAAACGAGGCGCCCGCCACCTATACAAAGGCGCTCGCCGATGCACTGCCGCCCAGCTCCGGCCCCTTCGTGGTCAAGCCACGCAGCGGCGGAACCGGCAGCCTCGGCCGGCCGCGTTTCGTCGCCTATGCCGAATGGCAGGGCGGGCCGGTGCTGCGCGAGGCGAAGGCGCTGCTGCCGTCGGCCTGGTCGCTTCGCCACAGGCCGCAGGATGAGGTGATCCACGCGGGCGAGATTGCCGCCGGGCGGATACGCTCGGCCGATCCCCATTATCGTGTCTCCGGCCGTATTCTCGTGCGCCGGCTTTCGCCCAACAGCCGCAAGATCGAGATCGACAAACATCCGGAGGTCCTGCTTTCGCCGACGATGCTCGAGCTGATGGGCTTCGAGATCGCCAATTGCCATTCCGACGATGCGGCGGTCGCAGCAGCGATCCTGCGGGACTTGCAGGCCAAGGGACCGGAATGGCTGCATGAGGCGGCACGGACCGCCGCATTGACCATCAGTGCCGAGCAGAAGGACTACGCGCCCGCCCGCTAGAGCATCGCGGATGCGGCAAACCAACGACTTAAAGCGTGGCAAGCGAATCTGAAAGACCGCGACACGCTTTAAGAGATCCGCACGATGTGCTGATCCCAGGCGACGTCGCTGCGGGTCGACAGGAAATCGCCATCATAGGAGGAGACAGCAAAGCCACTTTTTGCCGGCGCGATGCCGGCCGCGTCCTGAATGGCCGTCTCGGCCAGCACCTTGCCCGTCCTAGCGTCGATGGTCACCGAGGCGCCGCCCTTCGGCGAGGTCACGCCGACGAGACCCTCGCTGCGATTGACGGCGATCGCGCCGACATAATTGGCAAGCCTGCGCGTCGTCTGCTCCGGCAGGTCGATGAAGGAAAGCTCTTCGCCCTTGGCGAAATGGCCGATAAGCGGCGGCAGATCCTTGCGGTGGCCCTCGTACTGGCAGGCGAACCAGATACGGCCCTTGTCGTCGAGATCGACGTGGCGGGTGGAAAGTTCCGCCCATTGCGCCGGCAGTAGATGTTTTTCGATCAGCGCCCCGGACGTTGCGTCGATCAGCACCAGCGACGGCTGCATCTCCCCGAGATTGAGCTTGGTGCGGCCGAAATCCGGATGCGTCTCGATGCCGCCATTGGCGACGATCAGAAGGCGTCCGTCATCGGAAACCGTCATGTCGTGCGGACCGATGCCGTAAGTCTCGAATTCGCCGATGCGGCTGAATCGGTTAGTGGCGTCGTAGAGGCCGATCATGCCGCGATTGCCGTCGAAGTCGTTCTCACTGGCATAGAGCAGCCGGCCATCGGGCGAGAAGGCGCCATGGCCGTAGAAATGCCGGCCCTCGATAGAATTGATGACGATCGGCTCGCGCTTATTGCGGGCATCGAAAATCATCGCATAGGTGCCGGGCCGGCGGGCGAAGGCGACGGTCATGCCGGTGGCGGCGCTGAAGGCCATGCCGTGGGCGCGCGCGGGAAGCGCCACCTGATCGACGACCTCGCCGCGCTCCGTCACGGTCGCGACGGCAAAGGAGCCGTCGGCAGCCCGAATGCCCGATGCATAGACCGCATCGGTCCGCTCCAGCGCCATCAGCGACTTTGGCGTCAAGGCCGCAAGGAAGCCGATCCCGGCCGCCTTGACGAAACTGCGTCGGTCGATTGCGGCACTTCGCATCATCGCTTCAATCTCCATCCGAAAAGGAAAAGCCGGCCGAAAGGCCGATGGCCGCGCCATATTCGTCGCTGATCCTGGTGATCAGGTCGCGGCTCTCGGCAAGCAGCGTATCGAGCTTGGCCTTCTCCGCATCGCTTACGGCAACGTCGATATCGGGATTGAGCTTCGGCACGCTGTCGAGCAGCGATTTGAAGTCCTCGTCGATCGAGGCGGCGACGGCCTGTTTGTCCGGCGGCAGAAGCTCGGCCATGCCGGCCTTCTGCCAGAGCGTGCGCAAGCCGTCGATATTGGCGGCCATCGATTTCCAGGTATTCTTGGAGCGCCAGTAGATCGCCATGCGCGGGCGCGGCGCCGTGTCCTTGCCCTTGTAGAATTGCTCCAGCCGCTGGTCGCGGACATTTTCGGCACCGTGGACGAGAATGCCGAGCAGCGCGGTCACGGCTTCCTTGTTGTCCATGAAATCATTGCTTTGCGGGCCGGGATGTTTCCAGCTCGCCTGCACCCCGTCGGGCTTTTCCCAAGCGGCGACGACTTCGCCGGCCTCGCGCTGGATATTGCCGGCGACGGCGGCGCCGTAAAGGCATCGGAAGCCGCCCTTCTGCCCGACGAGATTTTCGGAGCCATTGCCGTAAAGCACGTATTCCAACGCCGTCAGGCCCTGCAGCGCCACGCTCTTGCCGGCGATCGCATCGACCGCCGCATCCTTCGGATCGGCCTTGGCGATCAGCGCCTGCACCTGCTTCAAGCCGACGCCCTTGCGGTCGGGATAGAACAGGATGTGCTCGAAGAGATTGTCCTGGATGACCGGTCCGGTCTGGACGATCTCGATGATCGACCAGTAGCGGATCGTATCGTCGAAGGCCGATTTCGCCTTTTCGAGCGTCTGCTGGGTGCCGCCGTCGCAGAGATCCTTCATCGCCGTCGTCAGCCGGGCGGCCGATTGCTGCATGTTGCGATAGCCCGGGCGGATCACCTCGTCGACGGCGCGCTGCATGACGGCGGGAACGGCATCCTCGTTCAGCCCTGCCGGAGGAGCGGCGGTCTGGGCGGCCGCTGATGTGGCGAGGCCGATCAGAGTGAGGCAGAGCAGGGGGTGCCAAAGGCGCATCAAAGTGACTCCAGGAATGTAATCAGGGCCGCCCTGTCGTCTTTCGACAGGGAGGAGAAAGCGTTGCGGGCCTTTTCAGCTTCGCCGCCGTGCCAGAGAATCGCCTCGGTGAGATTCCGCGCACGGCCGTCATGCAGGAAAAAGCTGTGTCCGCTGACAGTCCGGGTCAGTCCTATACCCCATAGCGGTGGCGTGCGCCATTCACGTCCGCTTGCAAGGCCGACCTGCTGTCCGTCGGCAAGTCCGTCGCCCATATCGTGCAGAAGAAAGTCGGAATAGGGCCAGATCAGCTGGAAGGATTGGGCCTTGTCGGGCGTATCCCGACGGGTGACGAATTTCGGCAGATGGCAGGAAATGCAGCCGGTTTCGTAGAAAATCCGCTTGCCCTTCAGCGTCTCGGGGAAACTCGCCTTACGACGCGCCGGCACGGCAAGATTTTCGGAGTAAAAGGTCACGAGGTCGAGAATGGGACCCGGCGCTTCTTCCGCGCCCAGCCGTTTCTGGACGCCGGTCGGCATATCGAGGCATTTCTTTTCCGCCTCGGTGCAATCGCCATGTGCATCCGGGTGGTCGGGGGTCGAGATGCCGATATCATTGGCGAAGGCGTCGGCATTCTGGTCGCGCACCGTGGCGTTTTGCGCCTTCCAGCCGAAGCGGCCGAGCGCGATCTTGCCGCTGCGGTGGTCGCTCACGATCGCCGCCTTGGCCGAAATGCCGTCGCCATCGGCATCGTCAGGGTCGGCATGGGCAAGTATATCGGCGTCGGGGATCGCCTCGATCAGTCCGAGGCCGATCATCGCAGGAGCAACACGCGCCGAGATCGTCGTGGCCGGATCGAGCGGCCCATAGGCAAGTTTGGTCGCCGCATAATGCGGGCGGCGCAGCGACACGGCCTCGCCGTCGCCAAGTGTCACCGTCTCCTCGTCATAGCGGATCGTCATACGGCCTTCGGCGGCAAGGCCGGGAACGGCAAGATCCTGCAGCTGATGGCCATAGACTGGATCGGGGAAATTGAGGATATCGGCGCTTGCGATCGCCCTTTCTTCCGCGGCTGTTTTGGCCGCGCGGGAAAGCCGCAGGAACATCGAGACGGCGCTTGGGCCGCCCTCCGGCGGTTTGCCGCGACCGTCATTGACATGACAGCTCATGCAGGAGCGCGCGTTGAACAGCGGCCCGAGCCCATCGGAGGCCTGTGTCGAGGAGGGCGAGGAAACCCAGAGCTTGCGGAACAGTGCGTTGCCGAGCTTGAAATTCTGCTCTTCCTCGAAGGGAATATTGGCCGAAATATGCGAGAAGCTGTCTTCGGTGATCGGATCGATCGAGGTCGTGCCACCGGCCTGCATCGCTTCATATTGTTCGGCCCTGGAAAAATCCGTAGTCGGCCGGGTCACGTCGGCAACGCGTTTGAGATCGGCCTCGGAAAGGTCGGTGCGTTTCGCCGGCAGATCGAAACCGGCGGCGATCGTTGCGGAAAAACCGGCAAGCGTGGCGCAGAACGCTGCGCTGGCGATCAATCGGCGGGCCGGGGCATGCGACATTTCAGGGTCCGGGCCGCTCCACTGAGAGCGGCCCGCCTTTTGCTTATTTGAAGACGGCGTTAGGATTATCCAAGCTGTCGGAACCTTCAAGCTGAACCGTGCCGAAATCGAGTGCGGCAATAACGCGCTGTATCGATTTCGTCTGGTCGATCAGCCCATCGATGGCAGCCTGGACCACGGCGTTGCCTTCTTTGTTGCCCTCGCCGATCATCTGGTCGTACTTCTCGACCGTCTCGCCGCGCTTAGCCATGGCGTTCATCGCATCGAGCGTCTTGTTGAGCTTGCCTTCCATCTCGGCATCGACCGCCTTGTCCTTGGCGGCGACGAGATCGTGCAGCGACGGACCGCTGAGCTTGGTGCCGTCGACGCGGGTATAGTTGCCGGTATAGGCGGCGGCGATGCCGATCGCGTCGTTGAGGTGCGAGTTGTAGGTATTGTCGGAGAAGCAATCATGCTCTTCTTCCGGATCGTGCAGCAGCAGGCCGAGCTTCATGCGCTCGCCGGCAAGCTCGCCGTAGGAAAGCGAACCCATGCCCGTCAGGATCGCGACGAGGCCGGCCCTCGGATCGGCTTCGACGTTCTTCGTCGCAGCCCCGTCAGCCTTCCAGTTGTCGGTCATTTCCTGCAGGTCGGACACCAAGAGGGTCGAGGCGGATTTCAGGTATTCGGCGCGGCGGTCGCAATTGCCGTGCGTGCAGTTCTTCAGGTCGTAGTCGGTGGCCGGACGGTCGCCGGCGCCGGGTCCCGTGCCGTTCAGATCCTGGCCCCAGAGCAGGAATTCGATGGCGTGGTATCCTGTCGCGACATTGGCTTCGATGCCGCCGGCCTCGGCGAGCGTGCCGGAGAGGAATTCCGGCGTCAGCTTGGAGGCATCGACATCCTTGCCGTCGATCTTGATCGTCTTGTTGGCGATGACATTGGCCACATAGAGAGAATTTTCGTCGCTCTCGGTGCCATAGGAGGTATCGACATAGTCGATCAGGCCTTCATCGAGCGGCCATGCGTTGACCTTGCCTTCCCAGTCGTCGACGATCGGATTGCCGAAACGATAGACTTCCGTCTGCTGATAGGGGACGCGCGCCTTGACCCATGCGTCCCGGGCGGCTTTCAGCGTCGCATCGGTCGGCGCCTTGAGAAAGGCGTCGATGGCAGCATCGAGCGCCTTGGCCGTCGTCAGCGAGTCCTCGTATTTCGCATGCGCCACGTCGGCATAGTGTTTCACCACGGCGCTAGCATCGGTCTCGGCCTGCGCGGGAAGGGCGAGCAGAGCGGCGGGGGCAATCGCCAGCACGGCTGCGCGGAATGTGTTGAGCTTCATGATCCTCTCCTGTGACGGATCTTCCGTCTAATCGGGCTCCGTCTCTTCGCGCAAAAGCAAACTTGTGTCAAACACTCTAGTTTGGAATGATTTTAAGATGAGCGCTTGCTGGAAGATCGTCATTTTTGCCGGGCATTTGCTCGAAAAATCGGCTTATCCGCGGCCCTCTTCCTGCATCGGAGTGCGGCTCGGCGGCGCTCAGCCCTTGCGCTGCATACGGCAGAAGAAAAAGCCGTCCGTATCGGTCGAGGCTGGCGTCAGCGTGACCGTCAGACCGTCGGAAGAACGCGGACGCGGCGCGTCCTTTCCGAAGAGGCCGTCCCAGGCGGGCAGGGCGCTGACGATCTGGAAATCAGGATTGTCGGCCGTGAAGCGGCGCACTTGTTCCTCGTTCTCCTGGGGCAATACCGAGCAGGTGACGTAGATCAGTTCGCCGCCTGGCTTGACGAAACTGCTCGCCTGGGCGAGCGCGTCCTGCTGCTGGGTCGTGCGTTCGTCGAGGTTCTTCGCCGTGAGCCGCCATTTTGTATCGGGGCGGCGGCGCCATGTGCCGGTGCCGGTGCAGGGCGCGTCGACCAGCACTTTGTCGCAGCGCCCAGTAAGGCCGGAAAGCCCCCTAGCGTCGTCATGCACCTGGACATTGCGCGTGCCCGCCCGCTTCAGCCGCTCGATGATCGGGGCCAGCCGCTTACGGTCGGCGTCATAGGCGTGAACCTGTCCCTTGTTCTGCATGGCCGCCGCCATGGCGAGCGTCTTGCCGCCGCCACCGGCGCAATAGTCGAGCACCTGTTCGCCGTCTTTGGCGAGCACGAGGTCGGCGACGATCTGCGATCCCTCGTCCTGAACTTCGAACCAGCCCTTCTGGAACGAAAGCTCGGCTGTCACGTTGGGAAGACGCGAGGCGCCTTCGCCGGCGGCAATCCGGATGCCGTAGCGAGCGATCTTCGCAGCCTGCGCGCCCGATCTTTCGAGCGCCTTGACGGCCTTGTCGCGGGAGGATTTCAGGATGTTGGCGCGCAGATCGAGTGTCGGGCGGGCAGCGAGCGCCTGGGCCTCGGCAAGCCAGCCGGCGCTGAAAGCCTGTTCGAAGGAGGATTGGACCCATTCGGGAATATCGCCGCGGATATGCGGCGGCGCATCGTCGAGCGAGCGGCTTTCGAAGGCCGCGACGGCATCGGCCGAAAGCCGTGGCGGCGCGAACTTGTCATCGGCCAGGGCCGCGGCAAGACTATCGGGCGTGAAACCCCATTGGCGGAACATGACGGCATGGGCAATCGCTATGGCACTGTCGTCATCCATCAGCCAGGCATGGGAAAGCCGCATGCGCAGGGCGTCATAGACGATGTTGCCGATGGCGGCGCGATCGCCGGAGCCGGCGAAACGATGCGCAAGGCCCCAGTCCTTTAGCGCGTCGGCGACAGGCCGCTTGCGGGCATCGATGTCCGCGAGCACAGAAATCGCCCCTTCGAGGCGGCCGCCCAGACGCATTCACAAGTCTCCTGTTGCCATGCCTGCTAAGGATCCGTCAGCCGCGACAGTCGCGGAAGGGATTGTTCACAAGTCTCAACCGCGTGGTAACCGCGATTGGCGGCAAGAGCAAGCGCCGCTGACGGTGCAGCCGGTCGCAAGCTATTCGGCTTAGCTGATCACCTGGTAGCAGACCTTCGCCGTGCCGGAGCTCACCATGCCGATATTCTGTGCAGCGGCGCGCGACAGATCCAGCACCCGGCCGCGGATGAACGGACCGCGATCGTTGATGCGAACGACGACGGTGCGGCCATTGTTGCGATTGGTGACCTTGACCTTGGTGCCGAAAGCCAGCGAACGATGTGCAGCAGTCAAGACGGCAGGGTTCATACGTTCCCCGGAAGCAGTTTTGGAGTGGAGTGCGTACCATGAAGCACCGCCACAGCCATTTCCAGCAAAACTCTCCGCCGGAAGCAAGCAAGAGCAGGCTGCAATAGTTGCGGCAGCGATAATAGAACGGCTTATTTTCTTCAAAACAGAGTATCCCTCAACTATTGAACTCAACGCCCTTGCAGGCGGCGGGGCTTAAATCCGCCGAAAAATGGCGAAAAAGTGCCGTATGCGATCACGGAATATTACAGTCTGTAATATTTGCGAGGTCATTGATAAAAGATGAGAATTTGCCGCGTATGGCAGGATGTGGAAAAACCGCAATGAAATCAGCTAAAATTCAAATGATTTTTCCGAGGAAGCCTTAAGCGTCGCGGCCTTCACAAAAATCACGAAATATTTTTTCTGACTTCGCCATATTTCACGCCACATTTGCGCAAATTCAAAGGCCGTTAACCATGATATGCGGCGAGAATTGTTCTGCCAACTGCAGAAAGTAGGAATTTCCTACTCAATTTGGGTGATAACCCGTCACCAGCAGCGGCGGCGGATTTAACCGTGCCAGCGTCCGTCCTGCCACAATTGCGCAAGGGACATCGGGTAGTCAGGGAAGGCGAATTTGAAGCCGGCGGCCCTGAGTTTTGCATTCGAAACCCGCTTGTTCTCGCCGTAAAAGGAGCGCGCCATCGGCGTCAGTTCGGCGGTTTCGAAAGCCTGTTCCGGCGGCGGTTCGACCCCCATCAGCCGTGCCGCCTCGACGATGACATCCTGCGGCGGGCCGGGCCTGTTGTCGGTGACATTATAGATGCCGCAGAGGCCATGCTCCGACAGAAAGCGGGTCGCAGCCCCGATATCCTCGACTCGGATGCGGTTGAACACCTGGTCCTTCTTGATCAGGCGCCGCGCGGTCCCTTTTTGCAGATTGCAGAAGGCGTTGCGCCCTGGCCCGTAGATGCCGGAAAGGCGAAGCACTGCCGCCGGCACTCCACGCTGCCTGCCTATTGCCAGCCAGCCCTCTTCCGCTTCGAGCCGCTCCTTCGAGCGCCCGGAGACGGGCACGCAAGGTGTTTCCTCATCGATCCAGGCGCCCTTGTGATCGCCATAGACGCCGACGGTGGAGAGATAACCGATCCATTCTAGGCTGGATGGCAGGCTTGCGCGGTCTTCGTGCAGCCGCCGCAGCAGCGGGTCGCCTTTTCCAGGCGCGATCGACTGAACGAGGTGGGTGACGCTTCCCAAAGCCCGGCGCAAGTCGTCGCCCAAGGTCTCGCCGTCGAAAAGGAAGGCTTCAACGCCGCTTTGCCGGAGCGCCCCCATCTTGTCGGCCGAGCGCGTGGTGCCGGAAACGCGCACGCCTTCGCCGGCGAAGGCCTTGGCGATCGCCAGGCCGGAAAAACCGCAGCCAAAAATCATCACATGCATCAACCCACTCCCGCCAGCCGCCATTCGTTCAGGACGTCGCCATCGCTCTCACCGGCTCTTTGTGCGGCAAGGGCGGAGAATTCGCCAGCCGCCATGAGCCGCGAAAGCGCCCACACCGCCATCCCCCGCACCACCGGCGAGGTATCGTCCGCGAGAATGCGACATTGGGCGATGAGAGCCGTCTCGCCGGAATTGCCGGCAGCGATCAGCGCATTGCGGACGAAGCGATCGCGCCCGATCCGCTTCACCGGCGAGCCGCTGAAAAAGGCTCGGAAGGCGGCATCGTCAAGCGTCAGCAGAAAGGCGATGGACGGCTCCTTCAGATCGTCCCGCGCCTGCAGCTTCATCTCGGAGGCCGCACTTGCGAATTTGTTCCAGGGACAGGCGGCAAGACAGTCGTCGCAGCCATAGATGCGATTGCCGATCAGTGGCCGTAGCTCAGGGTCGATCGGCCCCTTGTGTTCGATGGTGAGATAGGAGATGCAGCGCCGCGCATCGATCTGATAAGGCGCCGGGAAGGCGGCCGTCGGGCAGGCGTCGAGGCAGGCGCGGCAGGAGCCGCAATGATCGGTCTCCTCAGCGTCGACGGCAAGATCGGCGGTGGTGAAAATCGTACCGAGAAACAGCCAGGAACCGTGGGCGCGGCTGACGAGGTTGGTGTGTTTGCCCTGCCAGCCTAAGCCGGCGGCCGCCGCGAGCGGTTTCTCCATCACTGGCGCCGTATCGACAAAGACTTTCACATCGGCGCCGGCCCGCGCCGCAAAACGCGTGGCGATCTCCTTCAGCCGGCCCTTGATGACGTCGTGATAATCGCGATTGCGGGCATAGACGGAGATCGCCGCTTTCTCCGGCTTGTCGAGGATGCCGCGTGGATCTTCCTCCGGGGTGTAGTTGAGACCGAAGACGACGACGGATTTCACATCGCTCCAGAGGGTGCGCGGATCACCACGCCGGTCGCGCGTCTCCGCCATCCATTCCATCGTCCCGTGGCGTCCGGCATCGATGAACTCGCCGAGACGCTGCTTCGCCTCCGGGATCGCATCCGGACGCGTGATGCGGCAGAGATCGAAGCCCTTGGCGGCAGATTCCGCCCGCACGAACTCGGTCAAATTGTCGCGGCGGCGGCGCTCTTTGTCATCTCTATCGGCTTCGGGCATGGAGAGCCCTCGTCAGAAATCCAGATCGGCATAATGGGACACCGGTGTCAGGCCACGCACCCGCTCGGTCAGCATCGGCCGGAAGGAGGGGCGCGATTTCAGCCGCTGATACCAGTCCTTGACCACGGGCGCATCCGCCCACTCGATCTCGCCGAGATAATCGAGGATCGAAATCGAGGCGGCGGCGGCAAGGTCGGCATAGCTCATCCGCTCGCCCGCCAGCCATTGGCGCGAGCCGGCAAGCCAGGTGAGATAGCGCATATGCTGGCGGATATTCGCGCGGGCCGTGCGCAAAATCTTCGAATCCGGCGCTCCGCCGCCCTGATCGGCGGTCATCTGCAACTTGTAGACACGCTCGCGGGCGAGCGGCTTGGTTACGTCGTTTTCCATCTTCTGCATGAACCATTCACTCAGCCGGCGAATTTCCGCCCGCTGGAAAGGGTCCTCGGCGAGCAGCCGCCGGTCGCGCTTCAACACGCCATGCGTCTCGTCCAGATATTCGGAAATCACGGTGGCGCCGCAGAGCGCCCGCATGCTGTCGTCGACATAGACCGGCAGCGTACCGGCCGGGTTGAGCGCCAGGAAATCCCGGCGCTTTTCCCATGTCTGCTCCTCGATCAGATCCGCCTGATAGCCGTATTCCGCCAGGATCAGCCGGACGAAGCGAGATGCGGATGACATGGGATGATGATAAAGCGTGGGCATCGATACTCGGGCTTTGTGATTGCTGTTACAGGACTGTGTGGCGGCTCGATTATAGCGCCCTAGTCATGACTCATTGGTTGAAGCTATAGGAGCTTGGCCCCGCCAATACAAGCGAATCGGATTTTACGCCATCCGACGATGGCGAACACGGTCTAACGAACGAATGGAAGCGGCGGCCCGATCGGCCCAAGCGCTCAGGCCCGCCCGCATTTTAAACCGGAGACAATGTATGGATTATATCAATGCCGCACTTCTCGGTGTCATCGAGGGGATCACCGAATTTCTGCCGATCTCGAGCACCGGCCACCTGATCATTGCCGAGCAATGGCTCGGCCACCGGTCGGACATGTTCAATATCGTCATCCAGGCCGGCGCCATCCTCGCCGTCACAATCATCTACTGGCGCCGATTGCTGGATCTGGTGCTTGGCTGGCACGAGCCTGCAAATCGCGATTATGCCGCCAAGCTGATCGTCGCCTTTCTCATCACCGCAATCCTCGGGCTCGTCGTCAAGAAGCTCGGCTTTGAGCTGCCGGAGACGGCAACGCCGATCGCCTGGGCGCTGATCATCGGCGGTATCTGGATGATCTTTGCCGAATGGGCTGCGGCGCGCAAAGCCCCCCATAAAGAGATCACCTGGCTCGTCGCCATCCTGGTCGGCATCGCCCAGATCGTTGCCGGCATCTTCCCGGGAACCTCGCGCTCCGGCGCCACGATCTTTGTCGCCATGCTGGCCGGCACCGGCAACCGCGCCGCCGCGACCGAATTCGCCTTTCTCGTCGGCATACCGACAATGTATGCGGCGAGCGGCTATGAATTGCTGAAGACGTTTAAGGATGGCGGAGCGGCAAACGAGGATTGGACCGCACTCGGCATCGCCTTCGTCGTGTCTACGATCGTCGCCTTCATCGCCGTCAAATGGCTGCTCGCCTATATCAGAAGCAACCGCTTTACGCTGTTTGCCGTCTACCGCATCATTCTCGGCGTCCTGCTGCTCGGCATGGCCGCAACCGGCCTGATCGCCTGAGGCATTCCCACTGCATTGCATTCGCGCAGCTCGCGCGGATGCAAATGCTCTGTCGGACTTGGCGAGCAAACGCCCGATTCCCGGCAGCCGCCGATTTTTCAGATAGGCAATATTGAGAAATTAAGCGCCCGCTGTTTTTAAAGCCGGCAAGACCAAGCGTTCATTTGGCCACGTCCTGCTTCAGACGCTCCGCCCGCCGCTTGTCTTTTAAGGCCGGCACTGAAGCCGGCCGCTCGTCAATGGCTGATCGAGGCCGTCGAGCAAGGATCGACGCCGTAGGCCGGCGAGCATCCGCCCTTGACCGCTGCGACCGAACCGGACGCAACGAAGGAGCCTGCAAGGATAACCAGCGCCGCACACGCAAACAGGAGCGCGATTGACTTGCCCATCGAGAAATGCCTTTCACAGTGATTGCCGCACGTGATCCCAAGCGTTGAGTCCGTTGGAAGACGCGCGGGTTTGGTAGTCAGTGGAATGGCAAATAGCAATAAATGTTCCTGCTAAATTTGGCGTTAATTTCACAAATTTTCCGATGCGTCTTTTATGCAACTGCACTTCATGACCGGCACAACAACATTTCAAACTTGCGCCAGCTTTGCTTGAGGCGACAAAGGAAAACGCCGCCCGCGTTATGCGCGAACGGCGTTGTTTCAAAAGTTCAAATTGTTCAGGCGGCCTTGCCGGTGCCCGTGTACTGGCCGTGCGGGCGATAGTGGACGAGATAGGAGCCGAGCACCGATGCCGGCATGGTGGGCGCAATCCCGAGGCCCTTCAGCGTGCGGCCTTCCGCTTCGGCTTCTGCGGAGACGACGTTGTCGCGCTTTAGCAAACGCACCTGGTCGGGGGTGATCGGCGGCGTGATGAAGGGGATCAGCGAGGCGATGCTGCCGATCATCGACGCAATGCCGAAGGGCAGGGAGACCAGCGGGTTCTTGCGGCTCGTCACTTTCAGCATCATCTCGAGACATTCGCGGAAGCTCAGCACCTCGGGCCCGCCAAGCTCGTAGATCTTACCGCCGGCGACCGTACCGTCGACGGCGCGGGCGACGGCCTCGGCGACATCCTCGACATAGACGGGCTGGAATTTCGTCTTGCCGCCGCCGACCAAAGGCAGGACCGGTGACATGCGGGCCATGTCGGCAAACTTGTTGAAGAAGCTATCCTCCGGGCCGAAGACGATCGACGGGCGGAAGATCACCGCATCGGGCTTGACGGAGAGGATTGCTGTTTCGGCACGGCCCTTGGTGCGGCCATAGCCGGAGTCGGAATTGGCATTGGCGCCAATCGCCGAAATATGGGCGAGCGTGGCGCCTGCGCCGCGTGCCGCTTCAGCGACCGCACGTGCGCCGAATTCCTGCACGGCGTCAAAAGTGTTGCGGCCGGTCTCGTGCAGAATGCCGACGCAGTTGACGACGTGGTCGGCACCGTCGACGGCGCGGTCGATCGAGTTGCGATAACGCAGGTTCGCCTGGACGAAAGAGATCTGGCCGACATTGCCGAGCGGCTGCAGAAAGCCGGCGAGATCGGGGCGGCGCACGGCGACGCGGATGCGGTAACCGCGCTTGGCCAGTGCCCGGACCACGTGCCTGCCCACGAAGCCGGATCCTCCGAATACGGTGACGAGCGGCGGCAGGTTGGCAAGGGTCATGGCAGGTTCCTCGAAAGGCTTGGCGGGATGCTGTAACGGTCCCCGTCTTAGCCCAATCGCGGCGCGACGGGAAGGCCTATCGCGCCGTCAGTTTTTTGGCGATGCGAGCAGCTTAGACGCCTTCGACGACGACCATTTCCGCATCCGCCACTTCCTGGCGTATTTTGGCGGCGATCTGGTATTCCGGCGAATTGTAGCAGTCGACCGCATGCTGAATCGAGGGGAACTCGATCACCACGTTGCGGGCTCGCGCCGTGCCCTCGAGTTCGGTGAAAGCGCCGCCGCGTGCAAGGAAATTCGCCCCGTATTTTTCGAAGGCCGGTTTGGCCGCCGCCACATAATCCTTGTAGCGCTCGGCATCGCGAACGTCGACGCGGGCGATCCAGTATCCCTTGGCCATGATCTTCTCCCTTTTGCGTTGGTTTCCGTCAGCGGTTTGCCGGCCAAAGCGCGCCGACCATCTCGTTGAGCACGGCGCGGGCGGCCGCTCGCGGATCGGGCGCCTTGACGATCGGCCGGGCAACGACCAGATGCGTCGCTCCCGCCTTCAGCGCGTCGAAAGGCGTCATCACCCGCTTCTGGTCGCCATGGTCGCTGCCGGTCGGGCGAATGCCGGGGGTGACGATCGCCATATCAGGCCCGACGATTTCGCGCACCTCGGCGGCTTCGGCCGCCGAACAGACGATACCGCCCATGCCGGCGGCGCGCGCCTGTCCGGCGCGGCGCAGCACCAGGCTGTGCGGATCCTGGCTGTAGCCGGCGTCAGCCAGGTCTTCGGCATCCATCGAGGTCAGCACGGTGACGCCGAGCAGGCAGAGGCCGGAGCCGGCCGCCGCCTCGACCGCCGCCTTCATCGCCTTGGGATAGGCATGCAGCGTCAGCATCGACATGCCCATTTTGGCAATGTTTTCGACACCCGAGGCAACGGTGTTGTCGATGTCGAGCAGCTTCATGTCGAGAAAGATCTTCTTGCCGCTGGCGGCAAGGTCACGGGCGAATTCGAGGCCGCCGGCAAAGACCAGCTGATAGCCGATCTTGTAAAAGAGAATGTCGTCACCGAGCGTGGAAACCAGTCTTTCCGCCTCGCCGATCGTTGAAACATCCAGGCCGACGATCAGCCGCTCGCGTGCGTCCATTTCAACTCACCCCCGCCAGTCTTCGATGGGTGTCCAGTCGCATGTCAGGGCCAGATCCGCAAGGCCGAAAGCATAGAGATTGCCGCCGCCGGGCGGCTGGTCACGGTCGCGGCCGATCGGCCTGCCGGCCAGATGGCATTTGAGCAGCGTGCCGACGCCGCCATGGCCGACGAAGGCGATCGGGGCTGTCGCATCATGTGTGGCAAGAACGGTCCTCACCGCGTCGACGATGCGGGCCTGCGCGTCGACGGCGCGCTCCCAGCCTTTGAAGCTCTCTTCCGGGTGGGCGAAGAACCAGTCGGCCGCTTCTTCGAATTGCGGCGGCGGCAGGAAGCCGGTGGCCGAACGGTCGTTCTCGTGCATGCCGTGGACGACCTCGATCGTCACGCCGGACGCTGCCGCCAGAATTTCGGCCGTCTCGATCGCCTTCGTCTCGTCGCTGGAGATGATGCGCCGCAATTGCCTGGCCCAGCCGCTCTCGACCGCCTTGTGCGCCCGCGCCGCGCCAAGATCGGAAAGCCCCCATTTCGGCACGGGCACGTTGGCATCGATCTTGACTTGCGGATGGGTGATGTAGATCCCGAACATCTTAGCCGCGCCGGTAGATCCAGAGCTGCGCCGGTGGAATGTTGCGCATGACGAAATCGAAATGCTGGATGTGGTAGCGGTCGGGATTGGCGGCGATCGGCGAGATCGCGCCGTAGGAGATCTGCACCACCGGCCGGCCGGCCGGCAGGCGGTCGAGCAGGCTTTCGAGCAGCGAGACGCGCATCGCCATCGGGAAATTCAGAAGCGGAATACAGGAGATGACGCAATCGAACGTCCGGTCGCCGAATTCACCCAGCGTGGTCTTCAGATCGAAGGCATCGCCGTTGATAAAGTGGACACCGGGATAGGCGCGAAGCAGATGCTGGTGGAAATCCGTCGAATATTCGATCGCGACCAGATTGTCGGGCTTCACGCCGCGGCCGAGGATCGCCTTGGTGATGGCCCCGGTGCCCGGCCCGAGTTCGAGCACCGGCAGCCCCGAATGCATGTCGATGACGCTTGCCATGCGCTTGGCGGTGATCGAGGAGGTCGGCACAATCGAGCCCACCGTCTTCGGCCCCTGCATCATGCCCCGGAAGAAACGGATTTCCTCATCGAATCTCTTCCCTAGCTGTTCCTTCACCTTGACCCTTAAGCGCATTCTCCACCCATCCGCATGTTGATCGACTGTCTTAATATGCTGCTTGTCGCTGTCGGGACAAGGATTTTCGCAACAAGGACATCGGCGTCAACAACTCATGCGGCTTTCGGCGCGGAACGCGGCATGAGGTCGGCAAGCCTTTGGCTGAGGTGATCGGCGTCGACCGGGGCGCGCAGCTTCTTGTCGGTATTGTCGAAATAGAGATAGACGTCGCGGCCCCTGTCGGCCGCGGCGAGCGGCGCCAGCACCCGCGTCGCATTCTTCGGCTCCCCGCCGGTTGCCCAGGCGCGGATGCGCTCGGCCCATAGGTCGAGTGCCTCGTCCTCATAGCCGCTGACATAGAGTTGTTCGGAACCATGCAGGCGGCAATAGATGAAATCGGCAGTGATATCCATCAGCAATGGCCATTCCACTGTGTCGGCGCAGACGAGAGCGACATTATGTCGCCGGAGCATCTCGACGAAGGCGGGTGAGCCGAAGCTGTCGTGGCGGATTTCGAACGCGTGGCGGATCGGCTGATCGCCGTCGCTTCGAAGCCAGGCCCGGCCTTTGACATGACCGTCATGCCGCTTGGCGAGGGCGGTCGCCGCGTCGCGGTCCTGCGGCAGCAGCGCCAGGAAATTCTCGAAAAGATCGGCATCGAAGGCCATGTTCGGCGGGAATTGCCAGAGGATCGGCCCAAGCTTGGGGCCAAGCCGCAGCAGGCCGGAGGCGAGAAAATTGGCGAGCGCTGTCTCGATCCCGCGCAGCCGCAGCATATGAGTGATGAAGCGCGGTCCCTTGACCGCGAAGACGAAATCGTCGGGCGTTTCGTCGCGCCAGCGGCCGAAGCTTTCGGAACGCTGCAGACTGTAGAAGGTGCCGTTGATCTCGATCGACGGGAAGTGCCGGGCGGCGTAGGAAAGCTCCTGCTTCTGCGGCAGGTCTTCCGGATAGAATTGGCCGCGCCAGGGCGCATAGGTCCAGCCGGATACGCCGATGCGCACCGTTCCCGCCTTTTTCATCATCGGATCCTCCGCTTTTGACAGGAGGAAAAACGGAGGCGGGCGGCCTTCGTTCCCGTCAGACGCGCATCGGCATCAGCACGTAAAGCGCGTCGTCGCCGGCCGTGTCGCGGATCAGCGTCGGCGAGCCGGCATCGGCAAGCAGGAAGATCGCTTCCTCGCCGGAAAGCTGCGCGGTGATATCGAGCAGATATTTGGCATTGAAGCCGATTTCCATCGCATCCGTATCGTAGCCGACGGCGACTTCTTCCGTAGCGCTGCCGGAATCGGGATTGTTGACGGTCAGCATCAGCTGTCCCTCGGACAGCGCCAGCTTCACGGCGCGGCCGCGTTCGGAGGAAATGGTCGAGACGCGGTCGACGGCCTGGGCGAAGCTCGTGCAGTCGACGCGCATTTCCTTGTCGTTGCCGGTGGGGATGACACGCTGGTAATCCGGGAAGGTGCCGTCGATCAGTTTCGAGGTCATGACGATCGAGCCGATGGTCAGGCGGATCTTGGCATCGGAGACCTCGACGGTCACCGTCACCTCCGGATTGTCGACCAGCTTCTGCAACTCGCCGACCGTCTTGCGCGGGATGATGATGCCGGGCATGCCTTCGGAGCCGGAGGGCGCATCGACATCGGCGCGCGCCAGCCGGTGGCCGTCGGTGGCGACCGCCCTCAGCTTCAGGTCGCCCTTGCTCTCGATCGTATGGAAGAAGATGCCGTTGAGATAATACCGCGTCTCCTCAGTCGAGATCGCAAACTGGGTGCGGTCGATCAGCATCTTCAGATCGGTCGCCTTCAGCTTGAAGGAGTGCGTGAAGGTACCGGCTGTCAGATCAGGGAAGTCCGATTCCGGCAGGCACTGCAGCGAGAATTTCGAGCGGCCGGATTGCACGGTCATCGAGCCTCCATCGCTGCTGGTGGCCAGCAGAACTTCCGAGCCGTCGGGAAGCTTGCGCACGATATCGTAGAGAAGGTGGGCCGGAACAGTGGTGGCGCCTGCTTGTTCGACACTTGCCGGCGTTGCCTCGGTGATTTCGAGGTCGAGGTCGGTCGCCTTCATGTCGAGGTTCTGACCGTCGGCCTTGAGCAATACGTTGGACAGGATCGGGATCGTGTTACGACGTTCGACCACGCGGTGCACGTGGTTCAGCGATTTCAACAGGTTTGACCGCTCAATAGTAATACGCATGGAATGCTACCGCTTTCGACCGTGACTGTCCGGGCGCATCGAGCACCCGAGGAATGCTTTCCCGGCCTGAGACCGGGGGAGTGGACGGGCAAAATGGCAGACTTCAGCATCGGATTGCAAGAGGCATGCAGGGCCGATCGCCTGCATTTGCGGTTTTCCAGAGCAATTCTCACAGAAATCCGAACCCTTGCCGAACCCTTGCCGCTCGCCCATAAAGGCGCAATGACGGCGGGACGGAAAGCAAATGGCATGAATGAGGAAACGACAGCGGAGGCTGCCACCCGGCGAAGTTTCCGCCTGCACAATATGGCGGTGCCGGCGCGGCCGCTGGAGCCGGCGCTGTATCTGGTTGCCACGCCGATCGGCAATCTTGGCGATATCACGCTGCGCGCGCTGGAAACCTTGGCCGGCGCCGATGTGCTCGCCTGCGAGGATACGCGCGTCACCCGTGTGCTGCTCGATCGCTACGGCATCCAGAACCGCCCCTTCGCCTATCATGAATATAATGCCGACGAGGCCGGCCCGCGGCTCCTCCAGGCGCTGGAGGCCGGTCGCTCGGTGGCGCTGGTGTCCGATGCCGGCACGCCGCTGGTCTCCGATCCCGGCTATCGGCTGGCGCAGCAGGCGATCGCGGCAGGTTACCGCGTCATTCCCATTCCCGGCGCCTCCGCGCCGCTCGCAGCCCTTGTCGGCTCCGGCCTGCCGAACGATGCCTTTCTTTTCGCCGGCTTTCTGCCGGTCAAGGACAAGGCCCGCCGCGATCGTCTGGGTGAACTTGCCGCAGCTCCCGCGACGCTGATCTTCTTTGAATCGCCGCATCGCATCGGCGGCACGCTTCTGGCTGCCGCCGATGTGCTGGGCAGCGCGCGGCCCGCCTCCGTCTGCCGCGAGCTGACCAAGACCTATGAGGAGTTCCGCCGCGGCACGCTTGGTGAGCTTGCCGCGCATTACGAGCAAGTGAACAACGTCAAGGGCGAGATCGTCCTCGTCGTTGGCCCGCCGGAACCTGTGGAAACGCCTGAAGCCGATGTCGAAGCCGTCCTGGCCGATCTCTCGAAGACCATGCCGACGGCCAAGGCCGCGACCGAAGCCGCCCGCCTCACCGGCCTGCCGCGCAAGGTGCTCTACCAGCGGCTGCTGGAGTTGAAGGGCGCCGATGGCCGATAGCGACCTCACTGCTATGAGAAGGAAGGCGCTGCGCCGCGGCCTGATGTCGGAATATGTCGCTGCCGTCTTTCTGCTGCTGAAGGGGTACCGCATCCTGGCGCTGCGCCACCGCACCCGGCTGGGCGAGATCGATATCATTGCCCGCAAAGGCGATCTCGCCGTCTTCGTCGAGGTCAAAGCCCGCCATGGCGAGGCCGCGGCTGTCGACGCCGTCTCAGCCGCCGCTCAGAAGCGGATAAGGGCGGCAAGCGATCTCTGGCTTGCCCGGCAAGTGGATCAGGCCCGGCTTTCCCAGCGCTACGATATCGTCGCGGTTATGCCCGGCCGGCTGCCGCGGCACTTTCCCGACGCTTTCTGATCCTCTTTCAACCGATCGCCTTCCCAATCGTTAAACTTTTAGTTCCCGTGTGAACCAGCTTCTTACGCCTCTCTGCTACGCCCTCGGTGGGGATAACAATTGGGGATTGTTTCATGGCCTGGAAGATGATGCTTGCAAGTGCGGTCGCCATGGCCGCGCGCACGGTGCCTTATGCCGTGGTGAAGCCGGCCGGGAAATCCTTCGTCGCCCATGCGAGCGATCTCTTGCCGATGAAATCGACGCCGATCAATCCGGACTGGATCGTCAGCGGCAATCCGCAGGCCCGCACCGGCGAACATTCGCGCGGTCATGACGAGGCCTCGCTGACGGCGATCTGGGACTGCACATCAGGTGAATTCCGCTGGTATTTCGGCTGGGACGAGACCGTGATGATCCTCGAAGGCGAGGTCCATATCACCGCTGACGACGGCACTGAACGCACGCTCTGCACCGGCGACGTCGCCTTTTTTGCGGGCGGGACCTGGGCGAGCTGGCGGGTCGACACCTATGTCCGCAAGGTCGCCTTCCTGCGCAAGCCTTTCCCCAAGCCCTTGGCGATCGCCTATCGCCTCCGCAACATGCTGCGCAACGGCGGCAACCAGGGCATCGCCGCCTGAACGGCGCTGCCGGTTATGCGCTAATCCGGCTGGGGCGGGGCGGTCGTCTCCCCCTCTAACACCTCGCAGGCAAACAGGATCGGATTGTCGAGCTCGGGCGCGGTCTGCTTGTTCAACAGAACGGCGACCGCGGCGGCGGCGACGTCTTGGATCGGCTGCTTCACCGTCGTCAGACGCGGCGTCGTCATGCTGGCGAGCGGAATGCCGTCGAAGCCGACGATGGAAAGGGCTGCAGGGATCGGAATTCCCAGATCATGCGCCGCCCGCATGCAGCCGATCGCCTGCTGGTCCGAGCTGGCAAAGATCGCCGTCGGCCGCTCGTTGCGCGCCCGGGCCAGAAGATAATTTCCCGCGGAGCGGCCGCTTTCATAGTCGAAAGCCGCCTCGGCAATCAGCGGCGGTCCGGCCATTTTCGTGCCGCCATCCGCCTGCTCCATGGCGTCGAGATAACCCCTGAGGCGGTCATTGGCGGGGACGGAGTGCCCGGGCCCGGAAATGAAGCCGATGCGGCGATGGCCGAGCTTGAGAAGATGCTCGACACCCAGACGAACGCCAGAGCGGTGATCGGCGGCAATGCCGGAATATCCGGGCATCAGACGGTCGACGACGACGATCGGCAATCCCTTGGGCAGCTTGATCGTGTGGAAATCATTGCTCGGAACGAGAATGATGCCGTCGACCTTCCTGCTCGTCAGCTGCTTGATCCGATCGGCTTCCTTGGCCGCATGATCAAGCGAGGTCATGACGATGATATTATAGCCGTGATTGGCCGCCGCCTGCTCCGCCGATTGCACAAGTTCGGAGAAGAATGGGTTGGTCAGATCCGGAATGACGATGCCGATCAGGCGGCTGACCTTGCTGCGCATGCTTCTTGCCGACGGGTCGGGCAGATAACCCAGGTCCTTGATGATCTCTCCGACCCGCGCCCGCACGTCCTTGGTCACCGAGGGATGATCGTTCAAAACCCTGGAAACGGTGCCGGTGGAAACACCTGCAAGCTTGGCAACGTCCCTGATCCCGACCTTTGACATGACAGAAATAGTTGCCCTTCATCGTTGCTTGCGCAAGACGCCCGCGAGCGTCTGATCCAGTTTCCAGCTAATGGTCTTCAGCTCCCCAGTCAAAGGGTTGCGTCTCGATTTCGACGGTCCAAGCTGCTGAGCGGAACCTATAGAACGAACATGGAAACGGTTCATCACACATATGTCAATATGAATCGAACCAGCCCATAAAGGTGGCTTCTCCGCCTTCCTTCGGCCGCTTGACAATTCCTGAAGGCGTGTTACCCATTTGTCGTTGGAAACGGTTCATTGCCGCGGGCAACTCAGATGGAGCTGAGCCCAGAGCCGTTCGGGAGGAAAAAATGTCCAATTTTAAGCGTGAATCCGTCATGATCAGTGCGCCGCGTCGTGCGGCCTTGAAGCTCGGGCTTGCCGGCACCCTGGTGCTGGCGCTGTCCGGCAGCGTGTCAACAGCCTTTGCTGCCGAAAAGCCGAAAGTCGGCCTGATCATGAAGTCTCTGTCCAATGAGTTCTTCAAGCAGATGAAGGCCGGCGCCGACAAATATGCGGCCGAAAACAAGGACAAGTTCGAGTTCAAGGCCGTCGGCATGAAGGACGAGCGCGATTTTGCCTCGCAGGTCGACGCCGTCGAAAACTTCGTCACTCAGAAATACGATATCATCGTCGTGGCTCCGGCCGATTCCAAGGCGATGGCCACCCCGCTGGCAAAGGCCGTCAAGGCTGGCGTCAAGGTGATCAACATCGACGTGCCGCTCGATGCCGATGCCAAGAAGAAGGCCGGGATCGATCTCGCCTTCTTCGGGCCTGACAACAAGGAAGGGGCAAAGCTTGCGGGCGATGCGCTTGCCAAGGATCTCGGCCCCGGCGCCAAGGTCGTCATCCTCGAGGGCAACCCCGAGGCCGACAATGCCAAGGAGCGCAAGGAAGGCTTCGTGGATTCCGTCAAGACGGGCAAGCTCGAGCTTCTCGACAGCAAGACCGCCCATTGGGAGACTGAAGAAGCCAACACCGTCATGACGAATTTCCTGACGAAATATAAGGATATTCAAGGTGTCATGGCTGCCAACGACTCCATGGCCCTCGGCGTCGTCAAGGCCCTCGATGCCGCCGGCCAGGCCGGTAAGATCAAGGTCGTCGGCTTCGACAATATTCCGCCCGTCCAGCCGCTGATCAAGGACGGCAAGATGCTTGCCACCGTCGAGCAGTATGGTGCGCAAATGGCGGTCATGGGCATCGACTATGGCATGCGCGAACTGGCCGGCGAAAAATTCACTGGCTGGGTCAAGACCGACGTCAAGCTCGTCACCGCGGCCGATCTGAAATAATCGACAGCAAGCAAGGGAGGCGTCGGCCGCGGCCGGCGCCAACCGCTGCAGCATCGATCCTTCCGGGTGAGGCTTAATCTCAAGCCTCCGGGATGCGCGTCGCGCTTTTCCGGCACGTGGAGGACGCTGTAACATTTCGAATTGAAAAGACCATGCATGAGGTCGCCGTGTCAGACACTGCAGATGACGACATCCTGAGGCTGGAGGGGATCGGCAAGCGCTTTCCCGGCGTCGTGGCGCTCAAGGATGTCTCCATACGGATCGGCCGCGGCAAGGGGCACGTTCTCCTTGGTGAAAACGGCGCCGGAAAGTCGACCCTGATCAATCTGCTCGGCGGTGTCTTCAGGCCCGACGACGGCCACGTCCTGTTTGACGGCAAGCCTTATCATCCGTCTTCGCCGCTGGAGGCGTTCAAGGCGGGCATCCGGGTCATTCACCAGGAACTGCACCCGCTTTCCAACCTGACGGTGGCTGAAAACCTGCTGTTTGAGCATCTGCCGCGCCGATACGGCCTGGTGAACTACAAGGCGATGAACGCCAGGGCGGCTGAACTCCTCGAAGAGGTCGGCCTCGACGTGGCGCCGACGACACCGGCAAGCCGCCTCAGCGTCGCGCAGCTGCAGCTGGTCGAGATCGCCAAGGCGCTCTGCTACGAAAGCAAGCTTCTCGTTCTCGACGAACCGACGGCGACCCTGACCTCCAAGGAGGTCGATCGCCTCTTCGAAATTCTGAAGCGCCTGAAGAGCCGCGGCGTCACAACCCTCTACATCTCGCACCGGCTGGAAGAGATCTTCGAGGTCGGCGACGATGTGACGGTGCTGCGCGACGGCCAGCACGTCATCACCCGGCCGCTGGCCGGACTTGGCATCCCCGAGATCGTCGAGCTGATGGTCGGGCGCAAGCTTTCCGATCACGGCATTTTCAAAGGCGACAGCACGCTATCCGGCGAGGCGCTCGGCGTTTCCGGCCTCAAGGTGACACGGCATAGCCCGGAACTCTCCTTCTCCGTAGCAAAGGGCGAAATCGTCGGCATTGCCGGCCTCGTCGGCAGCGGCCGCACCGAGGCGGTTCGCGCCCTGTTCGGCGCCGACCTCAAGGCGGCAGGCGAGATCCGCCTGAACGGCCAGCCGGTCGAGATCAATTCGCCCAAGGATGCGGTTGCGGCCGGGCTGTGCCTGGCAACCGAAGACCGCAAGATGCAGGGCCTGATGCTCGATATGAGCTGTGCCGAAAACGCCACCATCACCGCTCTCGACAAGATCTCCCGCAACGGCTTGATCCTGGGCAAGGTCGAGGATGAGCACGCCCAGCGCCTGGTGCGCGAGCTCAGGATCAAGACCCCGTCCATCCATCAGGCCGTCCGCACGTTTTCCGGCGGCAATCAGCAGAAGGTCGTCATTGCCAAATGGCTGTTCCGCGGCCCCAAGGTGCTGATTTTCGATGAGCCGACCCGCGGGATCGATGTCGGCGCCAAGGCCGAAATCTATGAGCTTCTGTGGAAGTTCGCTGCCGAAGGCAAAGGTGTGCTGGTCGTCTCTTCTGATCTGCCGGAGCTGATGGGTATCTGCCATCGCATCATCGTTTTCTCCGACGGCAAGATATCAGGTGAAATAGCCCGGGAACAATTTGACGAAAGCAGGATCCTTTCGCTCGCCTACAAGGAGTACAGCCGTGTCCGCCAACATTGAAAAACAGACTGAGGCGAAAGAGGTAAGCGTCTGGGACAAGCTTCTCCGGATCTCGATGAAGGAAGCCGGCGTTGCCATTGCCCTCATCCTGATCCTGGCGTTTTTCTCGGCGACGGCGCCCTATTTCGCCACACCGGAAAACTTCCTGAAGATCTTCGTGCAGATCGCCATCAACACCGTGCTGGCCGCCGGCATGACCTTCGTCATCCTCGTCGGCGGCATCGATCTTTCCGTCGGCTCGCTGCTTGCCCTTTGCACGGTCATCGGTGCGACGATCATGATCAATCCGGCGTTTTCGCCATGGCAGGCGATCGTTCTCGCCTGCCTGGCCTCGATGGGCACCGGTGCCGTGCTCGGCGCCGTCAACGGCTGGATCTGCGAGAAGTGGAAGCTGCCGTCCTTCATCGTCACCCTCGGCATGCTGAACGTCGCGAGCGGCCTGGCGCGTGTCGTCAGCGACAATTCGACGATCACAGGCCTGCCGCAGCCCTTCGTCGATTTCGGCAACCTGATCTTCTGGGGCGTCTTTCCGTCGATCTTTCTGATCGCGATCGTCGTCGTGCTGGTCGGCTGGTTCGTGCTGCGCTACACCGTCTTCGGCCGCTTCGTCTTCGCGATCGGCACCAATGAAGAGGCCGTCCGCCTGTCGGGACATCAGCCGAAGCGATACAAGATCGCCGTCTTCACGATTTCCGGGTTGACCGCCGGTATTGCCGCCATGGTCTATCTGCTCCGCCTCAATGTCGGCAGCCCGGTTGCCGGCATCGGCTACGAGCTGAACGCCATCGCCGCCGTCATCATCGGCGGCACCAGCCTCTCGGGCGGCAAGGGCTCGATCATCGGTACGCTGGTCGGTGCATGCATTCTGCAGGTGCTGTCGACCGGATTGCAGCTCCTCGGCGCCGACGACAATATCAAGCCGATCGTTATCGGCGCCGTCATCGTGCTTGCCGTCATTCTCGATAGCTATCGCGGCCGGCTGATGCGCATTCTCGAAACGCGCTGATCAGCCGATGCGAGCATAAACAACGGCCGATCGGAAGCCCCGATTGGCCGTTGCGTTTGATATCCCGCCGACCTACATCTGTCCGGCATTCAGCGAGGGACGGAAATGGCCAAGATCACCAATGTAGCGGTCCAGATGGACCATGTCGCCAGCATCAATATTGCAGGTGATTCCACCTTCGCCATGAGCCTGGAGGCGCAGGCGCGCGGCTACAAGCTGTTCCATTACACGCCCGAGCGCCTGAGCTTCCGTGACGGCAAACTCTTTGCCAGCGTCGAGCCGATGCTGCTGCGCGACGTCAAGGACGATCACTTCGAGCTTGGCGCGCCCGAGCGCGTCGACCTCTCGACCATGGATGTCGTGCTGCTGCGCCAAGATCCGCCCTTCGATATGGCCTATATCACCTCGACGCATTTGCTCGAGCGCATCCATCCGAAGACGCTTGTCGTCAACGATCCGGCCTGGGTGCGCAATTCGCCGGAAAAAATCTTCGTCACCGAATTTGCCGACCTGATGCCGAAGACGCTGATCACCAAGGATGCTGCCGAGATCCGCCGCTTCCGCGACGAGATGGGCGACATCATTCTGAAGCCACTCTACGGCAATGGCGGCGCCGGCGTCTTCCATTCGACCCGCGACGACCGCAACCTCTCCTCGTTGCTGGAAATGTTCGGCCAGCTTTTCCGCGAGCCCTTCATCGCCCAGCAATATCTGCCCGACGTGCGCAAGGGCGACAAACGGATCATCCTGGTCGATGGCGAATTCGCCGGCGCCATCAACCGCGTTCCGGCCGAGCACGACAGCCGCTCCAACATGCATGTCGGCGGCCGCGCCGAGGCGACCGAACTGACGGCGCGCGAACAGGAAATCTGCGCCCGCATCGGCCCGGCGCTGCGGGAGCGTGGCTTCCTGCTCGTCGGCATCGATGTGATCGGCGATTACATGACCGAGATCAACGTCACCTCGCCGACAGGCATCCGCGAGGTCAAAAAGTTCGGCGGCGCTGACATTGCCAGCCTGCTCTGGGATGCGATCGAGCGCAAGCGCGGCTGATCCTGCCGCGTGACCCTACGCGCTGTGACCGGGTACAACCTCGGTCACAGGCGATACGACTACGTTCCTTGATTGTTCTTGTTTTATTCTTGCTTTATTCTTGCTTCCATGCCAGATTGCAACCGCTGGCCCTGACGGGTTGTGGGCGATATAAGAATTCGTGGGCAAGGGGATGGGTCTATGGTCGCGCGTGTCAGTACGGTGGCGTTTCAGGGCATCGAAGGTGTGCCGGTCGAGGTCCAGGTCATGGTCGCTCCCGGCAAGGTCGGCATGCAGATCGTCGGCCTGCCCGATAAGGCGGTGGCCGAAAGCCGCGAGCGCGTGCAGGCGGCCCTTCATGCCTCCGGCTTGGCGCTGCCGGCCAAGCGGGTGACGGTCAACCTGGCGCCCGCCGATCTGCCAAAAGAGGGTTCACATTTCGATCTCCCGATTGCGCTCGCGCTGATGGCCGCCCTTGGCGCCATCCCCGCCGATGCGCTGTCGGATTATGTCGTCGTCGGCGAACTCAACCTCGACGGCACGATCGCTGCCATATCGGGCGCGCTGCCGGCTGCCATCGGCGCCAATGCGCTCGGCAAGGGGTTGATCTGCCCGGCTGAAAGCGGCGCCGAAGCCGCCTGGGCCGGCGCCGAGGTCAATATTCTCGCACCGCGCAGCCTGATTGCCCTTGCCAATCACTTCCGTGGCACCCAGGTGCTCACGCGGCCGGAAGCGTCGATCCGCGCCAATGCCGCCAACCTGCCGGATCTGGCCGAGATCAAGGGCCAGGAAAGCGCCAAGCGGGCGCTCGAAGTGGCGGCCGCCGGCGGCCATAATCTCCTGATGGTCGGGCCTCCCGGCTCCGGCAAGTCGATGCTGGCGTCCCGGCTGCCGTCGATCCTGCCGCCGCTCTCGGCCGCCGAACTGCTTGAGGTGTCGATGGTCCATTCGATCGCCGGTCAGCTCACCGGCGGCAAGCTCTCCGACCGCCGGCCCTTCCGCACTCCGCATCATTCCGCCACCATGGCAGCCCTTGTTGGCGGCGGACTGCGTGCCCGACCGGGCGAGGCCTCGCTTGCCCATCACGGCGTGCTCTTCCTCGACGAGTTTCCCGAGTTCACGCCGCAGGCGCTCGATGCGCTGCGCCAGCCGCTCGAAGGCGGCGAATGCGTCATTGCCCGCGCCAATCACCGCGTCTCCTATCCCGCTAAATTCCAGTTGATCGCGGCGATGAACCCCTGCCGCTGCGGCATGGCCGGTGAACCCGGCCACACCTGCGCCCGCGGTCCGCGCTGCATGAGCGATTACCAGGCCCGCATCTCCGGCCCGCTGATGGACCGCATCGATATCCGCATCGACGTGCCCGCCGTCTCCGCCGCCGATCTGATCCGGCCGATGGCAGCCGAGACCAGCGCCGACGTCGCCCGGCGCGTCGCCCGCGCCCGCGAGATCCAGCAGCAACGCTTCGAGGCCGCCGGCGCCAAGGGCATCGGCACCAACGCCCGCTGCTCCACATCAATGATCGAAAAACTCGCCGAACCCGACGCCGGCGGCCTGCAGCTTCTGCGCGACGCCGCCGAAAAAATGAAATTCTCCGCCCGCGGCTACCACCGCGTCCTCAAGGTCGCCCGCACCTTGGCCGATCTCGACGGCAAGCCGACGGTGGGTCGTCTTCACCTCGCTGAGGCGATTTCTTACAGGATCGCCGGCGAAAGGCTGACGGCAGCGGCATAACGGCAAGGGCAAGCGCCGACTTGAATCTGATTGCGCCCCTTGGAAATCCCTCCGATTCAAGACAAAATCATCCGGCTCTAGCTTTTTCGGGGGACTCTGATGGAAAACCACGAGCCGTTCTTGCGCGAGGCGATTGCGCTCTCGAAATCCGCCATGGAACGCGGCGACGAACCGTTTGGCTCGGTGCTGGTGAGGGAAGACGAAGTCATCCTGCGCGCTGAAAACAGCGTTTTCACCGGCCACGATATGACCAACCACGCCGAGATGAATCTGGTTAAACTGGCGGCGCAGCACTACGACACTGCTTTTCTCGCCGACTGTACGCTCTACACCAGCACGGAGCCGTGCGCGATGTGCTCCGGGGCGATTTACTGGTCGGGCATCGGGCGTATGGTGTTTGCCTGCTCCGAAACGCGGCTTGGCGAGATCGCCGGGATCGGGTTGAACGTGCCGAGCCGGGCGGTTTTGCAAACCGGTGCACGCGTCGTCACAGTGGTTGGCCCGACGAACCTCGAAGACGAAGCCGCCGAAATACATCAGGAATTCTGGCCGAAGCATCTGGGCAAGGCTTGAGCCTCGCCTCAGGACCTTATTGATTAAGGAAGGGCAGGTGTGATGCGTGCGCCCGGACAGTGTGCCGGGCAACTCGCTCTTCGCTTGCCGTCATCCTCGGCTTGTGCCGAGGATCTGCTGCGTATGATCGTGACCGGCGCAGATGCTCTGGACAAGCTCGAGCATGACGAAAGAGGAGTTGGCCAAAGCTTGAGGCGAGCGCCGAAGCGCCCCGACACTTCCCCAAATATGAATGACCGGGAACGCCTCGGCCAGCTTTACCTCAGCTCCCCAACCCCTCAAACAGCGCCGTCGACAGATAACGCTCCGCAAAGGACGGGATGATGATGACGATGTTCTTGCCGGCATTCTCCGGACGGCTGCCGACCTTGATGGCGGCGGTCAGCGCAGCACCCGAGGAGATACCGACCGGCACGCCTTCGAGCCTGGCGACCAGGCGCGCCTGTTCGAAAGCCTCGTCATTGGTGACGGTGACGACCTCGTCGTAGATTCCGGTGTCGAGGATTTTGGGCGCGAAGCCGGCGCCGATGCCCTGGATTTTGTGCGGGCCGGGATTGCCGCCGGAGAGGATCGGTGAATCGGCCGGTTCGACGGCGATGATCTGGATCTCGGGTTTGCGGCTTTTCAGCACCTGGCCGACGCCGGTGATCGTGCCGCCGGTGCCGATGCCGGAGACGACGATATCGACGGTGCCGTCGGTATCGTTCCAGATTTCCTCGGCCGTCGTCTTGCGGTGGATTTCGGGATTGGCCGGGTTTTCGAACTGCTGCGGAATGATGGCGTCGGGAAGCGATTCTGCCAGTTCCTCGGCCTTGGCGATGGCGCCCTTCATGCCTTTCGGCCCCTCGGTCAGCACCAGTTCGGCGCCGAGCAGCGCCAGCATCTTGCGGCGCTCGACCGACATGGTTTCCGGCATGGTGAGGATCAGCCGATAGCCCTTGGCGGCGGCGGCAAAGGCGAGCGCGATGCCGGTGTTGCCGGAAGTCGGCTCGATCAGCACGGTTTTCCCGGGGGTGATTTTGCCCTGGGCTTCCAGGCTTTCGATCATCGCCACGCCGATGCGGTCTTTGACCGAGGCGATCGGGTTGAAGAATTCGAGCTTGCCGATCAGGTTGGCGACGACGCCCTTTTCCCGCGCCAGCTTGTCAAAGCGCACGAGCGGCGTGTTGCCGATGGTCTCGGTGATCGAGGAATAGATTCGGCCGCGGCCGGGCTTGTGCGACATGAGTGCCTCCCTTTGAAATCCTGTTCGTAAAATCGAGGAGGAGAATAGGGTCAAAGGCCTGAAGAGGCTAGACCGCGTTCACGCCGGCGGGGCGGGGTGCGGAGAAAAAAACCTTTGGAAACCGGTTCTTGCCGGATGTTTATTTCAGGCCGCCCGCGTGGCGATGAAGGCGGCCGTGCCGGCGAGAATGCCGGCCGCCAACCGGTTCAGCACCTGTAAGGCGCGGGGCTTTTTCAGCATTGTCCGGGCCCGCGAGGCAAGCAGCATATAGGGCACCAGTACCACGATCAGCACCACGAAGGTAACGGCGAGCAGCATCGCATAGTCGCCGAGGCCGATATTGCCGATATCGATCAGCGTCGGCGCCAGCGCGACATAAAACAGCATCGTCTTTGGATTGCCGAGCGTCACCAGCAGGCCGGAGAGGAAGGATAGGCCGATATTGCTGGATTTCTTCGCCGCAATATCCTGCGGCAGCAGGCCCGCCGTCCAGAGTTTCCAGGCGATATAGCCGAGATAAAGCGCGCCCGCGATCTTGATGACGATGAAGACTTCGGTGAAGGTCTGCGCCACGAAGGCAAGGCCGAGGATGACAGCGGTGAGATAGGTCATGTCGCCGAGCACCAGGCCGAGACCCATGAAGAAGGTCTCGCGGAAATTCGAGCCGAGCGCGCGTGCGACGATCGCGGTAATCCCGGGTCCTGGAATGGCGGCTGCGATGAATAGCGCTCCGGCATAGGCGATCAGGGCTGTAAGGCTCATCTGTCATATCCACTGGATTGCGTGACCTCTCTATAGGTCCGGGTTGCGGCCTCATCAATGCACGGCACTGATCGGTCCATCACCAGAAGGAATAGGTCTGCGGCACCATGATCCACTTGGAAAGCGATCCACCCTTGCTAGTTTTCCCTCTGCACGTGCGCCATCAGCATTCATTGCATGTTTGAGGACACGAGGCGCTGGCAAGATTTTCATCACCAAGGAGAGAATGGATGTCCCCCACCTCAGCCGAAACCCGCAGGCTCTCGCCGCTCAAGACGCCTTCCAGCCTGCCGAGCAACGCCGTCACCGATATTTCGGCCGCACTCACCGCCCTGCTTGCCGATGTCTTCACGCTTTATCTGAAAACCAAGAACTTCCATTGGCACATGTCCGGCCCGCATTTCCGCGATTACCACCTGCTGCTCGACGAGCAGGCAGAGCAGATCTTCGCCATGACCGACGATATTGCCGAGCGCGCCCGCAAGATCGGCGGCGTGACCTTGCGCTCCATCGGCCAGATCGCCCGCCAGCAGCGCATCGCCGACAATGATGCGGATTTCGTCACCGCCGAGGACATGCTGTCGGAACTTCGCGAGGATAATGGTCAACTCGTTTCGCTGCTGCGCGAAGTGCACGATCTCTGCGACGAGCACAATGATGTCGCCACCGCCAGCCTGATCGAGAACTGGATCGACGAGTCCGAGCGCCGCACCTGGTTCCTGTTCGAAACGACCCGGTCCCAGAAATAATACTGGCAGCCGGGCGTAGCGTCATATGTAGGGCACGCCCGGCTCTCAACTCTCCAGCGCTCTCGGCCGCAGCCATCTCGGGTTCCAGCCAAGGTTCATGCCGGCGGCGGCAATGAGGATGATGGCCGCGCCCGCGATCTGCATCGGCTGCAGCGCGTGGCCGAAGGCGAGCCGGTCGACGAGGATCGCGGCGATCGGATAGAGGAAGGAGAGGGCGCCTGTCAGATGTGTCGGCAGCCTCTGGATGGCACCGTAGAGAAGCACATACATCAGCCCGGTATGGACGACGCCGACGGTAACGAGGATCGCCCATGTTCCCACATCCGCGGGCGGATGGGAAAGATCGGTCATCGGCGCCAGCATCAGCATGCCGGTTGCGACCTGGATCAGTGCGATCAGATGCGGCGGCGTGCCTTTCAGCCATTTTGCGGCAAGCGCTGCCAGCGCATAGAAGAAGGCCGCGCCCAGCGCCATCAGGATGCCGAGGCCGTAGTCACCGGTTGCCCCACCGGTCTGGGGTTTCGCCTGGACGATCGCCATCATGCCGGCGAAAGAGAGCGCCAGCCAGAACAGCTTGGTGGCGGTGATCTTTTCGCCGAGAAACAGTGCGCCGAGCATCAGCAGCATGAAGGGTTGGGTGTTATAAACAGTCGTGGCGATCGAGATCGTCGCATGCGAATAGGAGGCAAACAGCAGCAGCCAGTTCAATACGATGGCGACGCCGCCGAAGACGGCAATGCCGAAGGCGCGCAGCGTGAGGATGCCGGGCCGCAGCAGCCCGAGAGCGCCGCAGATGACCAGCAGAGTCAGCGCGCCGAACAGGCAGCGCCAGAAGACGACACCGCTGACCGGCTGGCCCGACATGACCACGAACCAGCCGATCGTCCCCGAGATCAGCATCGCTGCCGTCATTTCCGCCGTGCCTCTTTTGATGTCGCCGCTCATGATCGCCTCCGTTTTCAATTGGATCAGAATATTGCGGCGGTGAACGATTTTATATAATCATAAGAAGGAATATGATCTAAATAGCCTATTCATATTAGGGGAGAATGCCGATTATGCCTAATGATGCGCAATCGCTCGACGAAACAGATCAGGCCATTCTGGAAGCACTGGCCGGCAACGCCCGCATCTCGCTGAAGGAGCTGGCGCAGCAGGTGGGGCTTTCCTCGCCAAGTGCCGCCGAGCGCCTGCGGCGGCTCGAGGAGCGCGGCGTCATCAAGGCTTTCACCATCGATCTCGACCCTGCCGCTGTCGGTTATCCCCTGCAGGCGATCGTCCGTGTGCGACCATTGCCGGGACAGCTGCACATCGTCGAGCGGCTGATCCAGGAAATCCCCGAAATCGTCGAATGCGACAAGGTGACCGGCGAGGATTGTTTTATCGCCCGCCTGGTCATCCGCTCGATGGCGGAACTCGACGGTCTCCTCGACAGGGTTGCAGAACGGGCGGAAACCAACACCGCGATGATCAAAGCCTCGCCCGTCAAACGCCGCCTGCCGCCGCTGACACGTAAAAAGTAGAATCGGCGAAAGTGCCCTTAGAGCATTTTCGGTTTTCTTCGAATCCCTAAAATGCTCCGTCTCTTGTTTTCACGCCATTCCGAACGCAAAACCGCTATGCACTTTTGCTGGAATTGCTCTAGAAATCCGCCATAGGCGACAGCATCGCCGGAAATTGCGGAGCCTCACTGCCGAGCCCGCGCAGCATCAGCACCGTGCCGCTCTCCATCGGCTGCGGCGCGCCCACCCAGTCGAGCTTGTCGGGACGGAAAAGCACTTCGACAGTGCCGGGCGCGATCTTCAGCCCGCCGAGGATCGCTGCAAGCGAGGGCATCTCGGCCGCCACGACATCGAGAAGACTGAAGCGACCCGCCTCATCCATCTTCCAGGCGATCACCGCTCGCATGTCTTCCATGAAGCTGACGCGGACATCGGGATCGAGCCGCGTGTTGATGAGAAACATCGCTGCGTTCGCCGCGACCGAGAGCGACGTCGAAACCGGGCTTCGTGCCTTCAGCAGCAATTGCAACAGGGCAAGATCATCCGCATTGGTCGGCGCAAGCAACCGGGCAGGTCCGGCGAAAGCCGACAGCTCGGGTGCCGCTCCCTCATATCGATGCTGCGCTATCGCGCGAAAACCGTAGGCTTCGTAGAGCGACGGCTTGTCGGTATAGAGGATGACGGCTTCAAAACCCTGCCGCTCGCACCAGTCGAGCGCCTTCACCGTCAGGTTGCGGTAGAGCCCGCGCCGCCGCCATGGCGGCCGCACCGCGCCCGATTGCAGCCCGGCGGCGTGGACGATCCTGCCGTTGAGGACGAAGGGCAGCGCAAAGGCCGTGATATTGGCGGCCAACTCGCCTTCGACATCAAACCAACCGAAGGGCATGCTGGTGGCATCCGGTCCGCCAAGCTGCTGCAGCGGGCCGATATCGATGCCGAAAATATCCTTGAGCAGACAGACCAATGCCGCCCAGCCAGCGGGGTCGTCGAAGTAATCCTGCCGAAAGGTCAGGTCGGCGCTGTTGACGCCCTTCGGCATCATACCCCGGTGGAGCCGAAGCCGCCGGCGCCGCGTGTCGTCTCGCTTGCGGCGGCACTTTCGGCCACCCGCACTTGGGTTACCGGCGCGATCACCATCTGGGCGATGCGCATGCCGCGCTCGATGACGAAGGGTTCGTCGCCGAGATTGACGAGCAGCACCTTCACCTCGCCGCGATAATCGCTGTCGACGGTGCCTGGTGTATTCAGGCAGGTAATGCCGTTTTTGAAGGCCAGGCCGGAGCGCGGCCGCACCTGGCCTTCGAAACCCTCGGGGATTTCGAAGATGAAGCCGGTCGGCACCAGCGCCCGTCGGCCGGGCGAAAGCATCAGCGGCGTGGCCCCGTCGACGGCGGCGCGCAGGTCCATGCCGGCCGCCCCCTTGCTTTCATAGGCAGGCAGGTCAAGGCCCTCGCCATTGGTCAGGCGGATGAGGTTCAGCGTCGGACGCGTGTCGTGATGAATGGTCATGGGTCATTACTTTGCGCGCGGGAGAGCAAGGTCAATTGCAAAGCCGGGCTTTAGTCGCTAGTTAAGCGGCAATTCCACAGGATTCATAGTATGGCCGAAAGTCTCGCCGAGGCGGTCTCCCGCCGCCGCACATTCGCTATTATCGCCCACCCGGACGCGGGCAAGACGACGCTCACGGAAAAGCTGCTGCTGTTCGGCGGTGCCATTCAGCTTGCCGGCGAAGTCAAGGCGAAGAAGGATCGCATGCAGACGCGCTCCGACTGGATGAAGATCGAGCGCGAGCGCGGCATCTCCGTCGTCACCTCGGTGATGACCTTCGAATATAACGACAATGTCTTCAACATCCTCGACACACCAGGTCACGAGGATTTCGCCGACGACACCTATCGCACGCTGACGGCCGTCGACGCCGCCGTCATGGTCATCGATGCCGCCAAGGGCATCGAGCCGCGCACGCTGAAACTCTTCGAAGTCTGCCGCATGCGCGATATCCCGATCATCACCTTCATCAACAAGATGGATAGGGAAAGCCGCGATCCCTTCGAGATCCTCGATGAGGTGGAAGAGAAGCTGGCGCTGGACACCGCGCCGATTACCTGGCCGATCGGCCGCTCGAAGACCTTCTGCGGTTCCTATAATATCGCCGCCAACACGGTGCGTGGCTCGGATACCGAAATCGAGGGAACGCCTGTCAACGGCCCGCAGAGCGTTGCCGGCCGGCTGCCGGAAAACGAACGCCAGGTCTTCGTCGAGGAGACCGAGCTGGCGATCGAGGCCTGCCGCCCCTTCGACCGCCAGGCCTTCCTGGAAGGCCATATGACGCCTGTCTTCTTCGGTTCGGCGCTGCGCAATTTCGGCGTTCGCGACCTCATCAACGCACTCGGCGATTTTGCCCCGCCGCCGCGTGACCAGGTTGCCGATACCAGGACCGTGCACGCGACCGACGACAAGATGACGGCCTTCGTCTTCAAGATCCAGGCCAACATGGATCCCAACCACCGCGACCGCATCGCCTTTGCCCGCATCTGCTCCGGCAAGCTCGAGCGCGGCATGAAGGCAAGACTTGCCCGCACCGGCAAACAGCTCGGTCTGACGGCGCCGCAATTTTTCTTCGCCTCGCAGCGCCAGCTCGCCGACACCGCCTATGCCGGCGACGTCGTCGGCATTCCCAATCACGGGACGCTCCGCATCGGCGATACGCTGACAGAGGGCGAATCGCTGGTCTTCCAAGGTGTGCCGAACTTCTCGCCGGAGATCCTGCGCCGCGTGCGTCTGGAAGATGCGATGAAGGCGAAGAAGCTCAAGGAAGCGCTGCAGCAGATGGCCGAGGAAGGCGTCGTCCAGCTGTTTTCGCCGGAAGACGGCTCACCGGCGATCGTCGGCGTCGTCGGCGCCCTGCAGCTCGACGTCCTGAAGGAGCGGCTGATGGCCGAATACGGCCTGCCGGTCTCCTTCGAAATGTCGCGCTTCTCCGTCTGCCGCTGGATCTCGGCCGATCAGCCGGCCGACCTGGAAAAATTCCTCACCGTCAAACGGGGCGACATCGCCCGCGATCTCGACGGCGATCCGGTCTTCCTCGCTCAGGACGGGTTCTCGCTGCGTTACGAGTCCGAGCGCCATCCGGCAATCAAGATGGTCGCCGTCAAGGAATATCACGCCGCCAAGGCGGCGTGATCGCCAAAGCAATCCCGGGAAAAGTGTGAAGCGGCGCTAGCCGCCGAGCCGTTCCGCCAGGAAATCGACGACGGCGCGCACTGCCGGCAGCTGGCCGCGCCGGTGCGGCATCAGGATCGTCGTGTCGATGCCGCCTGCCGTCCATTCCGGCAGCACCCGCACCAGTCGCCCCTCTGCCAGCGCCTTGTGGCAGACGGATGTTGGCAGGCAGGTGATGCCGAGCCCCGACATGGCCATTTCCATCAAGACATAAGGCTCATCCGCGGCCATGACGGAATGCAGGGTGACGAGAACCTCGTCGCCACCCGAATGGAGCTGCCACTGGTCTTCCGTCAGGCTGGTCATGATCGTCGCATGCTGTGCCAGCTCCTCCGGCCGGCGCGGTTCGCCATGGGCACTCACATAATCCGGAGAGGCGAGGATGAAGAAGGGATGGCTGGCGAGCTTCCGCTGCACCAGCGCCGAATCCGGCAGCGGCGTCCGGTGGCTGCGCAGTGCGATATCGAAACCTTCCTGCACGATATCGACGAAACGGTCGGTCACGTGCACGCAGAGCCGGAGCTTCGGATAGCGCACAGCCAGCGCCGGCAGATGTTCCGTCAGGGTAAACTGCGCCGTCGGCACCGAGGCGGTGAGGCGAACGCTGCCGGCGGGTTCAGCCAGATGCCGCCGCACGATGCCTTCGGCCATTTCTGCCTCGATGATCGAGGCCTGGGCATGCTGAAAGAATTCCCGGCCGAGCTCGGTCAGCGCGAAGCTTCGCGACGTGCGCTGGATCAGCCGGACGCCGAGCCGTGCCTCCAGCTCGGCAACCCGCTTGCTCACCGTCGATTTCGGCATGCCGAGATGTCTGGCGGCGGCGGTAAAACTGCCGCTGTCGACGGCCTGCACGAAAAGATGGAGGTCGTTGAGGTTGAAAAGCGCCATCGCCAGCTTCCAGATTTGTGGACATTGCGACGCATTTATAGCGTCTACCGCAGGATCGTCCACATCCTCACATTGATCACGTCCAAACGGGTTCAATTCTGAAAGGAACGATTGATGTCACCCATATTGTTTTACGGCGTGCCGGAGGGTTGCTCCTTCGGCTCGATCGTCGCGCTGGAATGGTCCGGTCTGCCGTATCGGCTTTGCCGTGTCGAGATGCCGGAAATGGTCTCCAGCGATGACTACCTCAGGATCAACCCGGTCGGCGAAACACCATCGCTGCTGCTTGACGATGGCAGGGTCATCAGCGAAAGCATGGCGATCCTCCAGCATATCGGCGCCCGCACGATCGGCAGCGGCCGGGGTTTTGTGCAAGGATCGGAGGATTTCGATCGTCTGAACCAGATGCTCGCCTTTCTCAACACGACTTTCTTCAAGGCCTTCGGGCCGCTCTGGTATGCGTTCGAACATGCGCTGGAGCCGCATAAAAAGCAGGCCCTCACGGCCTATGGCATCGCGGCAGTCGAAAAGGCGCATCATACGCTGGAACGTCTGCTCGATAGCCGCGAATGGCTTGTCGGCAACGGCCCGAGCCTGGCCGAGGCCTATTTCGTCGGGATTGCTCGCTGGAACGATTTTCACAAGGTCGTCGACCGAAGCCAATTTCCCAGTCTGCACCGCCTCTATGAGCGGATGCAGCAGCAGCCGGCCGTGCGTTTTGCGTATGCGATCGAGCACCGGCAGGAGGCAAAAAGCAGCGGCGGTTTCCGCGGCGAGGTCGATCTGGCCGAGGCAATCGGCCTGTTGAAACAAGCGGCCTGATCGCCGCAGCCGTCGCACCTTCGCGGTGCGGCGGCGGACCTGCCGTCCGCCGGCGGCGATGATTTCGATCTCGACGAGCCAGTCGCGAGGAGATGCACTCGGTTGCCGGTGATGCCAGCCCGTCCTAGTCCTAGCCATCGAACCGCGGCAGCGGCTCGATATTATCCACCCAGGGCAAAGCCGACCGGCACCATATCTGTTTCTTCGGTGCCAGGTCCCGCCGCTGGTCGATGCCGCCGAGACGGATGCCGATCGCGCCGCCGTCGCCGTTGGTGCGGTAGAGCGGCGACCCGCAATTCGCACAGAAGAATTGCCGGCTGAGGCCGCCACTATCGCCATATTTCGTGTAGCCGCGTGGCTCGCCTGATAGGAGTGTGAAGCTTCCGGGCTGCGACGGTGCGGTGATGCGGTAAGCCGCGCCCGTCAGCCGCTGGCAATCGGTGCAATGGCAGATCGACACCCGCTCGGGATCGATTTCGGCCTGGTAGCGGATCGCTCCGCAATGGCATCCCCCGGTGATATGCATCGGCAATCCTCAATCCGCCGGCGGAGCGGCCGGGCGTGTGGCATAGAAGGCCTTGGCATCCGCCGTGAAGGCGGTCCGCTGATCGGCATTCGTATAGAACATATGGCCGCCGCGATAAAGTTTCAGCCCGACCCGGCCGCGGGCGAGCGACGGCGGCAGGTGGTCCACCACGTAGCGGCTGACCCCGTACGGCGTCACCAGGTCGCTGTAGCCATGGGCGATCAGCAGATGGAAGGCCGTGTTCGAGGCAAGCAACTGCCTGACGTCGTCGGTGGCGCTGGCTTGCAAGCGCGATCCGCCGCCGCGTCCGCCGCCCCATTCCCAGCGCCGGCTGATATCGCTGTCGAGCAGCGAATAGGTCATCTCGGTCTTGAAGCCCAGTTCGTTGCGGGCATAGTCGGCAAAGGCGCCGCCATAGGCGCGGACGAAGCCGTCGAGGATGGCGTCGTCGCCGCGATCGTAATCCGATTCCGGATAGGGGTCGGGAGTGGCAAAGGCGGCGTCGTAGGGGCTCGTCACCGCGCCGCTTCCGGCGTCGGAATGTTTGACGAAGGAATTGCCGAGGAAGCCGCGATTGCGCGTGACGATATCCTCGGGAATTCCGGTAAGTTTCGCGATCCTGCCATAGAAAGCGGCGGCATCGGCACCCGTCGGCGGCGGTCCGGCGAGCGTCGTCAGATAGTTCCCGAGCGCGAAGGCTTCGGCTTCGCGCTGCTTGCCTTCGTCAAAGGCATTGTGCCGGTCGAGTTCGGCCGCAGCCAGCGACGGCAGCTCCAGCGCGGCGCCGAATGGGAACTGATCGGCGTTGAACATCAGCTGGCCCTCGAGCAGGGGCGAAAGCATCACCGCGCCGGCAACGATGATGCCCTGGCTTTCCTGCAGCGCTGAGGCGACCTTGGCGGCGCGGAAGCCGCCATAACTCTCGCCGAGCAGATATTTCGGCGAATTCGAGCGGTTGGCATGCGCGACATAAAGGGCGATCGCCTTGGCGATGCTCTGCGCGTCCGAGTTGACGTTGTAATAGTTCGAGGCGTCGTCGGCCTTCACCGTCCGGCTCCAGCCGGTGCCGATCGGATCGATCAGTACCAGATCGGTGAGATCCAGCCAGCTTTGCGGGTTGTCGACCAGTTTCGCATGGGCGCCGTCGCGTGCCTGAGGGCCGAAATCGAGCACCTTAGGCCCGACCAGCCCGAGATGCAGGAAGGCGGAAGCCGCACCTGGCCCGCCGTTGAAGGCGAAGGTCAAAGGCCGGTCCGGCCCTGAGTCCTTCGCAACGTAAGCGGTGTAGAAGATCGCGCCGGTCTGCGCTCCGTCCTGGCCGAAGAGATCGAGCGTGCCGGCGGTGGCGGTATAGGCGATTTTCCGGCCGCCGATCGTCAACTCGTGCTCGGTGATGGAATCGGCCGGCAGCAGCTTCAGCACGCCGTCGCGCGCACTGCTCTCGACATTTGCCTTGGAGTGAGCGTTTTCCTGCGCAGGGGAGAGGGCAGGGACCAGGGACGCCGCGAGCGCTGCAAGCAGAAACAGTGGATGTAAACGCAAGATTTCTCCTCCGGCGGTGCGGGATATCAGCTTGAAATAGCGTAGCATCCGCGATCGGCGACGGGCATCAAGAGATGGTGATGGGCCAGTGAAGGAAATAAGCGAGCGGATTGAAGGGGCGACTCATGGCGCCTTCTCAGCATACACATTGATCTCCACCGCCCGGCCGGCCTTCCAGCCGTTGATTGCGGCGCCGAGCCCGAGCGCGACGAAGAGGAGCGCGCACCAGGAAAAGCTTCCCGTCCAGCCGCGAATGAGGCCGACGATCAGCGGCCCGATGGCGGCAAGCAGGTAACCGACGCATTGCGCCATGCCGGACAGATGGGCGGCGACATCGGGATCGCGTGAGCGCAGCACGATCGTCGTCATCGCCGCGGCGATCAAGCCGCCCTGGCCGATGCCCTGCAGTAGGGCCCACAGCCAGACCGTCGACAGCGGCGCAAACAGCAGGCCGAGCAGCGCGATGACGGCGACGCCGCAGAGGCTGGCATTGATCAGCCGCTGATCTTTCCCGCGTACGGCGATATGCGGCACGATGAGGCAGGATGCCGCCTGCACCATCACCGAGAGCGAAACGATCGCCCCGGCGGTGACGCCATCGAGGCCGCGTTCGCGCAGGATCGGAACCAGCCAGCCGAAGACGCAATAGGCAAGCGCCGATTGAAGTCCCATGAACAGCGTCACCTGCCAGGCAAGCCGGTCGCGCCACAGGCCTTTGACGTGAAAGCCGTTTCGCCTGGCCTGACCGCCGGTCCGCAGAACCTGCGGCAGCCAGATCAGACCGACGACGAGCGCCGGCAGCGCCCAGACGGCGAGCGCGCCTTCGAGAGAGCCGCCGAGCGCGTGCTCGATCGGCAGCGTCAGACCGGCGGCACTTGCCGCACCGGCGCAGAGCGCCATCGTGTAGAAGCCGGTCATCAACGCCGCGCGCCCGGCGAAATCACGCTTCACCAACCCCGGCAGCAGCACGTTGCCGACGGCGATGCAGGCGCCGGCAAGCGCCGTGCCGATGAAGAGCAGCGGCACGGAGGAAAAGCCGCGCAACGCGGTGCCGAGCGCCAGCAGCAGGACAACGCCGAGCAGCGTGCGTTCGGTGCCGATGCGCTGGGCAAGGCGCGGCGCAAGCGGCGAAAAGGCCCCGAGGCAGACGACCGGCAGCGTCGTCAGCAAGCTGGCGCCGAGCGTGGTGAGGCCGAGTTCGGCGCGGATCTCCGGCAGCAGCGCCGAGGCGCTTGAAAAGACCGGTCGAAGGTTGAAGGCGATCAGCACCAGGCTGGCGCCGAGCAGAAAACGATCTGCGGCACCCCGCACCGGTGTTGCCTGCAGCGGCGGCAGGCTGCCGGCCTCGGCGTCTACAAGCAGGTCGTCGGCGGCGTCGAGCGCATTGATATCGGTGGAGGGCATGGTCATGACAGGATCATCCGGTCGAGGGCGGCGAGAACCGGCGCCATGAAGCGCCGCACCGCCGCATCCGCCTGGTCGGGATCACCGGTCTCGATGGCGTCGACGATATCGGCATGCGCCTGCATATCCGGTTCGGGAATATCCTTGCCGAGCGTCGCCGCGATGGTATCGGCGATCGAAGCGGAGAAGAAATCGTAGATCTCGATCATCGCCCGGTTGCCGGAAGCGGCGATGATGGCCTTGTGGAAGGCGAGGTCGCGTTCGATGAAGGCGGCCTGGTTGCCGCCGTCGTAACTGCCGCGTTCGCCAAGCAGCCGGCGAAGCCCGGCGACCGTCGCTGGCGTCTTGCGGGCTGCCGTCAGCCGGGCCGCCTCGACGTCGAGCGCCAGGCGCGCTTCGAACTGGTCGCGCAGGCTGGCCCGTCGCGCCATGGTCAAAGGCCGGCCGGCATCGCGAGTCGAACGCACATAGGTTCCAGACCCCTGGCGTGTTTCGAGATAACCTTGGGATACCAGAACCCGCACTGCCTCGCGCACCGTGCCGCGGCTGACGGCGAGCATCGCCGACAGCGAGGCTTCGTTCGGCAATTTCTCGCCGACAGCCCAGCGTTTGCCGAGAATGTCGCTGCGGATTGCCTCGATCGCCTCATCGGCGAGATTGGTCTTGCTGAGGGCGCGCATCCATTACTCATAAAGTCATCAGATGACTTTATGAGTAATGGGATTTTGCTCTTCCGTCAACGCGTTCACATCAAGGCAATAAAAAAGGGCCGCCTCGGCGACCCTTTCCATGAGTTTGGCCTCAAACTGGCCTGGACTGTCTATGCAGCCCTAGGGAAGGCGGGGATTACAGCGAGGGCTGCCTCGCTTTCTTCACCTCTCCCATGCCCGTTACGAGGTCCGAAATCTCATTAGACATTGGATCACCTTCCTTTCGTTCTGTTGCTGATAGCCCAAAGGTAGGCCGATTCGTTCGAGATGCAAGAAGAAATCCTCGCAGAGCCTCGCCTCGGCCCAGATCAACTGTTCACAAGAGAAGACAGGCTTTCGCCGAATTTGAACATAGCAAGGGTCATGAAACCGTCATCTTGCGCTTGCAAACCGGCGGCGCGTTAAGCTGTTATTAGCCTCAGCGTTCGACAATTTAGAGCATGCCCGCCGATGCGGCGGCGGGTTCCGGAGCAAGAAAGCCATGTGTCGCTGGGCAGCCTATCGCGGAGACCCTCTCTATCTCGAGGAGCTGGTATCCTCGCCCGCCCATTCGCTGATCGAGCAATCCCACTGCGCCACCCGCGCCAAGACGGCGACCAACGGCGATGGCTTCGGCATCGCCTGGTATGGCGACAGGCCCGAGCCCGGCCGCTACCGCGATATTCTGCCGGCATGGTCGGATTGCAATCTGAAGAGCCTGGCGCGGCAGATCCGCTCGCCGCTCTTCCTCGCCCACGTCCGCGCTGCCACCGGCGGCGGCACGCGCCGCGACAATTGCCATCCCTTCACCCACGGCATCTGGTCCTTCATGCATAACGGCCAGGTCTCCGGCTTCGAGCGTCTGCGCCGGCCGATGGAGGCGATGCTTGACGACGAGCTGTTCAATGCCCGCGGCGGCACCACCGATTCCGAGCTGATGTTCCTGCTGGCGCTGCAATTCGGCCTGCGTGAGGCGCCGATCGCCGCCATGGCCGAAATGGTCGGTGTCGTCGAGGACCTCGCCGAAAACCTCATTGGATCCATCCTGCTGCGCTTTACCGCCGCCTTCTCCGACGGCAACGCGCTTTATGCGATCCGCTATGCCACGGATCGCAAGGCCCCGACGCTCTATGCCTCTCCGGTGGGTGCGGGCTATTGCCTCGTCTCCGAGCCGTTGAACGATGATGGCGATGCCTGGGCGGAAATTCCGAATGGCAGCGCCGTCACCATCGGCAAAAATGGTTTCGACGTCGCCGACTTCCGGCCCGAAAAGCGAAGCGGCGCCAAGCCGCAGCGCGTGGCGATCTCGGCCTGAAACGCTCTGACGTCAGCGCAGCCGTTCGGCGATCAGCGCCGCCAGCCTTTCGGCAACCTCTTCCTTGGCGAGGTCAGGCCATTGCTCAACGCCGTCGCGGCGAATGAGTTTGACGCTGTTGCGGCCGCCGCCCATGATGCCGGTCGCAGGCGAAACGTCGTTGGCGACGATCAGGTCGGCGCCTTTTCTTTCAAGCTTCGCCTTCGCATTGCTTTCCACATCCTGCGTCTCGGCGGCAAAGCCGATCACCAGCTTCGGCCGCATCGTGTGATGTCCCAGAGTTTTCAGAATGTCCGGGTTCTCGGTCAGCGCCAGCGTCGGAATGGATTCGCCCGGATGTTTCTTCAGCTTCTGGTCGGCGGCCGAGGCGACGCGCCAGTCCGCCACCGCCGCGACCATCACGGCGACATCGACCGGCAGCGCCGAAAGCACGGCATCACGCATTTCCTCCGCCCGCTCGACATGCACGACGTTGACGCCGACCGGATCGGCGATCGTCACCGGCCCCGACACCAGCGTCACCTCGGCCCCGAGCTTGGCAAGCGCTGCGGCGATCGCATGGCCCTGGCGGCCGGAGGAGCGGTTGGCAATGTAGCGCACCGGATCGATCGGCTCATGGGTCGGCCCCGAGGTGACGATCGCCTTGCGTCCCTTCAGTGGTTTAATTCCGTCGTCGAGCAGGATTTCGGCGGCCGCGACGATCTCCAGCGGCTCCGCCATCCGGCCGAGCCCGGCCTCTTGGCTCTCTGCCATCTCGCCGGCCATCGGCCCAACGAAACGCACGCCGTCGGCTCTCAGCGTCGCCGCATTGCGCCGCGTCGCCGGGTGCGCCCACATTCTGGGGTTCATCGCCGGGGCGGCCAGCACCGGCCTCTCCGTCGCCAGCAGCACCGTCGAGGCGAGATCGTCGGCAAGCCCGTTCGCCATCTTCGCCATCAGGTCGGCCGTGGCAGGGGCGATGATCACGAGGTCGCAGTCGCGCGCCAGCCTGATATGGCCGACATCCTGTTCGTCGTGGCGCGAAAACAGATCGACGAAGACATGGTCTGCCGCCAGCGCACCGACGGCAAGCGACGTGACGAACTCCTGCGCGCCTTTGGTCATCACGGGGCGCACGCTGGCGCCACGCTCGCGCAGCCGGCGGATCAGATCCAGGCTCTTATAGGCGGCGATGCCGCCGGAGATGATGAGGAGGATGCGTTTTCCGCTGAGAGCCATGGCTTTCTTCCCGTCGCCTTGGTGACCGGCCCCGACCCTAAGCCTTTGGCGGAGAACATGCAATCGCCGAGAGAAAGGCATCGGATCTGCTCGGACCGGCGTCCGCTTGCGTCGAAAGAAAGATGCCGCGCCGCCCATATCCCTTTCATCGTCTCATCCGCAGAAAGGCTGATGTCTGTCTCAGTTGGTGCAACGTGTTACCCTCCCCCTTGGGGGAGGGGTTGGGTAGGGGCTTTTTCGGGGTCGATGGCGGTCCTCGCCGTCTCAACTGCGGGTGATCGAAACGCCGCCGTCGACCAGCGAAGCCGTGCCGGTGACGAAACTTGCATCGTCGGAGGCGAGGTAGAGAACTGAGCGGGCGATTTCTTCCGGTGTCGCGACGCGCTTCAAGGCATGCATAGCGGTGACGGCGGCCTGTTTCTCCGTCGTATCGTTCACATCGCGGTACATGTCGGTATCGACGGCGCCCGGCAGGATCGCATTGACGCGCACGCCCTGTGGCCCGAATTCGGCGGCCAGCGCCTGCGTCAGGCCGATCAGGCCGGATTTGCTGGCGGCATAGGCGGCAATACCGGGAAAGGCGAAGCTGTAGCCGACGAAGGTCGAGGTGAAGATCACCGAGCCGCCGCCCTTTTCCGCCATCGCGCCGATCTGATGTTTGGCAGCCAGGAAGGATGCGGTGAGATTGACGGCCAGCGCCTCGCTGAAGCCTGCTTCCGAGACGCCTGTGCTCGGACCGGCTTCGCCGATGATACCGGCATTGTTGAAGGCGATATCGAGCTTGCCGTAGTTGGTGACGGCGGCCGCCACCAGCGCCTTGTGATAGTCTTCCGAGCGGACGTCGCCGGCAACCGCAATGGCGTCGCCGCCTTCTGCCTTGATCTCGGCGACGAGGCTGTCGAGTTCGCGCTCGCGGCGAGCGCCGACGACGACCTTCGCACCTTCGGCGGCAAAGAGTTTTGCCGTGACGCGGCCGATGCCGGAGCTTGCGCCGGTGACGATCGCGACCTTGTTGTTCAAGCGGTTCATGCTTCCATCTCCTGTGTTTGCGATAAGGCGGCCCTTGCCGTCCCTTTCGTTGAATGGAAGATGGCATTTTCCCTTCGTTCGGATTAGTCTCCAGATGATGGAACTCGAATTCGGAAAATCCGAACGATGATCAAGGTCGAAGGCATTGCGGCTTTCGTCGCCGTGGTCGAGGCAGGCTCGATCAGCGAGGCCGCCCGGCGGCTGCGGCTCTCCAAATCCGTCGTCAGCGAAAGGCTGGCGGAACTGGAGAAGTCACTCGGCGGCATCCTGCTGCACCGGACGACGCGCAAGCTCACCTTGACGGAGGATGGTGGGGCCTTTCTGGAGCGCGCCGGGCGCATCGTCCGGGAGATCGACGAGGCCACGGCCGCGATGGCCGAGCGGCGCGGCACGCTGTCGGGACCGATCCGTATCGCCGCGCCCGTCACCTTCGGCCGCATGCATCTTGGACCGGCGCTCTATCCCTTCCTAGCCGAACATCCCGATATCGAACTGACGCTCGATATCGACGACCGGCGTGTCGATGCCGCCTCGGACGGCTATGACGCCGTCATTCGCAATGGACCGATCGCCGACAGCCGGCTGGTCGCCTGGAAGCTTGCGCCGAGTCGCCGTCTTCTCTGTGCGTCGCCGGATTATCTCGCGCGCTGGGGGATTCCGTCGTCGCTTGCCGACCTGAACAGCCATCGCGGTATCTTCTACACCAATCGCGGCGTCGCCGACTGGCGCTTCCAGACGCCGGAGGGCGCGGTCGTCGTCCGCGCGAAACTGGCGCTCGGCATGAACAACGGCGATATGCTGCGCGACGCTGCGATTGCCGGCCTCGGCATCGCGCTGCTGCCGGCCTTCATTGCCGGCCCGGCCATCCGCGAGGGCCGGCTTGCCGAAATCGACGTCGGTCGCCGGCCGGAAGCCGAATTCATCTACATGGCCCATCCCGAGGGGCGAAATCCCTCCGCCAAGCTGCGAGCCATCGCCGATCACCTGAAGAAGAGTTTTGGCGATCCGCCCTATTGGGATCCGGCGGGCTGACCCATGACCTCAGAAGACAGGGATGAAGTGCTACCGGCAGCACATGCCGTGAAGACTTCCGTGCAGGCCGCGATGCCAGGACAAAAATACTACTTGACGCGCGGCACCGGCGCCTATCGCCGCGCCAGCCTGGCGCTATTTCTCTCCGGTTTCTCCACCTTCTCGCTGCTCTATTGCGTCCAGCCGCTGCTGCCGATCTTCGCGCAGGAATTCTCCGTCAGCCCGGCCGAAAGCTCGTTGTCCCTGTCGCTCTCCACCGGCTTCCTCGCGCTTGCCATTGTCTGCGCCGCCGCCGTCTCGGAAGGTCTCGGCCGGCGCAGCCTGATGTCGATCTCGCTGGTCGGCGCGGCGCTCCTGACGATCGCCACGGCTTTTGCCCCGAACTGGCACCTGCTGCTTTTCATCCGTGCCCTGCAGGGCCTCGTTCTCGGCGGCGTGCCGGCCGTAGCCATGGCCTATCTAGCCGAGGAAATCGATCCGCGCGGCCTCGGCGCCAGCATGGGCCTCTATGTCGGCGGCACGGCCTTCGGCGGCATGTCCGGCCGGGTGCTCACCGGCATCTTCGCCGAGTATTTCGGCTGGCGGCCAGCGCTCTACCTCATCGGCGCCATCGGCCTAGCCGCCGCGATCGGCTTCATCGCCCTGCTGCCGCCGTCAAAGAATTTCGTCCGCCGGCCGGGCTTCGATCCCAGCTTTCATGCAAAAGCCTGGCTCAGCCATCTCGCCAATCCGGCGTTGCCTTTGCTTTTCGCCATCGCCTTCCTGGCCATGGGCTCCTTCGTGACAATCTACAATTATGCCGGTTTCCGCCTGGTGGCGCCACCCTATGGCCTCAACCAGACCCAACTCGGCCTGATCTTCACCGTCTATCTCTTCGGCATCGGCGCCTCCTCGATCGGCGGTTTCATCGGAGACCGCATCGGGCATTTTCGCGTGCTTCTCTTCGGCCTGGCGCTGACCGCCGGCGGCAGCGCGCTGACACTCTCTACCTCGCTGCCATCCATCATCCTAGGCATTATCGTGCTGACGACCGGCTTCTTCATGAGCCATTCCATCGCCAGCGGCCTTGTCGGCAGACTGGCGCTCGGCACCAAGGGGCACGCCTCGTCGCTCTATATGCTGGCCTATTATGTCGGCTCCAGCCTCATGGGCTCGGCCGGCGGCTGGTTCTTTGCCGCCGAAGGCTGGGCCGCCGTCGTCATTTTCACGATTGCCATGCTGGCGCTGGCCCTTATCTCAGCCTGTGTCGCTCAACAGCTGACCAGGAGATAGGCATGATCCGCATCGACCGTCTCGACCACCTCGTGCTCAGAAGATCTTTGCTGTTTCCATGTCATGGCCCCGATGAGATATGACAATGATTGCAGCAATTCGCGATCCAGTTCAACCGAGCCTTATATAGGGCACGTCCTTCTTCGCGACCTCGTCCAGCGCCTCCTCGTAGCCCGCATCGGCGTAGCGCATGACGCCAAGCGCCGTGTCGTTGGTTAGCGCGCGATCCAGCCGCTCGTCGGCGGCATCGGTGCCGTCAGCGATGACGGTGACGCCGCAGCTGGTCATGTAGCCGGCATAGCCGCCGCCGCCGGAATGGATGACGACGAGGTCGGCCATCGACGAGCAGAGCATCATCGCGTCGATCAGCGGCCAGTCGGCGATCGCATCCGAGCCGTCCTTCATACGCTCGGTCATGATGTTGGGATGCGCCATGGCGCCGGCATCGAGATGGTCGCGGGAGAAGGCGACCGGGCCTTTAAGTTCGCCGCCTGCGACCAGCGCGTTGACGCGCCGGGCGAGCATCGTGCGTTCGCCGTGGCCGAGCCAGGCAATGCGGGCCGGCAGCCCCTCAAAGGGCACATGCTGGCGCGCCAGCCGGATCCAGTTGGTGATGATCTTGTTGTCGGGGAATAGTTCCAGCAGCAGATCGTCGATCCGGGCGATATCGCTCTCCTCGCCCGACAGCGCCATCCAGCGGAACGGGCCGATCGCCCGGGCAAACAGCGGCCTGAGATAGGCTTCGGTGAAGATCGGAATATCGAAGGCATTGGCGACACCGCCCTCTTTCGCCTGGGTGCGAATGAGGTTGCCGTTGTCGAAGACTTCAGACCCCTTCTTCTGGAAGGCGAGCATCGCGCTGACATGCTCGACGATGGAGGCGCGGCTGGCCGCCATCAATTGCCCCTGGCCATCGTCGCGCAGCCCCTTGACCTGATCGAGGCTCATGCCCTTCGGCACGTAACCGTAGACGAGGTCGTGCGCCGAGGTCTGGTCGGTGACGATGTCGGGCACGATGCCGCGCCGGGCGATTTCCGGATAGACCTCGGCCGCATTGCCGACGAGCCCGACGGAGAGCGCCCGCTTGTCCTTCACCGCCGCATCGATCATCTGAAGGGCGGTATCGAGATCGGGTGCGATCTTCTGGAGATAGCCGATCTGCTGGCGCTTGCGGGCACGCTCCGGGTCGATGTCGACGCAGAGGATCGCCGCACCGGCCATGCGGCCGGCGAGCGGCTGCGCCCCGCCCATGCCGCCGAGGCCGGCAGTCAGCACGAAGCGGCCGGCGAGATCGCCGCCAAAGCGACGCTCGGCAATGCGCATGAAGATCTCGTAAGTTCCCTGGATGACGCCTTGGCTGCCGATATATTGCCAGGCGCCGGCCGTCAGCCCACCCCAGCAGATCAGTCCCTTGCGCTGCAGTTCGTAGAACACCTCGGCCTTTGCCCATTGCCCGACGATGTTGCAGTTCGCCATGATGACCCGCGGCGCCTTGGCATGCGTCCGCACCAGCCCGATCGGCTTGCCGGACTGGATGAGCAGCGTCTGATCCTCGTCCATCTCGGTCAGCGCCTTGACGATGCCTTTATGCGCCGCCCAATTGCGGGCAGCCTTGCCGAGTGCGGCATAAACGACCAGGTTTTCCGGATCCTCGCCGACAGCAAGCACGTTTTCAAGCAGCCGCAGCAGCGCCTCCTGCCGCCAGCCCTTGGCGCGCAGCTCCGGCCCGCCGGGAATCGGAAATTTCGGATGACGTGGATTGGCCTTCGGCATCGTTGGTTCCTCGCTTGGTTCTCTGCTTTTTCCCTTCTCCCCGCTGGGGTAGAGAGAATGGCGTCACTTGTCCGGCAGCGATTCCACATAGGCAAGCGCAGCATCGAGCAGACGCCGTCTCAGCGCATCGTCACCGTAAACCTCGGCATTGGCGCGCACCCAGCCGTGCATGACCCGCTCGCCCATCAGCATCTGGATTACGCCGGGCAGCGCCAGTGCCCAGCCGTCATTGCCCTTGCCGAGACGGACCAGCAGGCTGTCACTGCGGGCGCCGCAGAGAAGGTTGCCGTTCAGCAGGAAGGCCCAGCCACCGAACATGGATTTTTCGGCTAGGCCCGGCCGATCGCCGAGTTCCTCGCGCAGCAGTTCTTCCAGTCCCCGATCGCGCGCCACGGCTCAGGCCCTCGCCGCCAACGCATAGCGGGCGATCTCGATCCCCATCGCCTTCTCGACGACGGGATAGACGCTCGGATCGAGCACGCTTGCCGAGAGCGGAATGATCTCCATCGGCACGTGCAGGATGAAGACCGGCATGCCCTCGCGCAGCTGGCCGACGCTGAGCGGCTCGCCCTCCGTCGACAGCGTGGTGATGACGGCGGGGAAGGTGGCAAGCCGCCCGCCATCGGCATCGTCGACCGCCATATATTCGTTCATCACATGCAGCGTCACCGATTTCTCGCCCGTGCCAACGCGGATCGTGCCGATGTCGAAGGCCTCCTTGGTGTAGACGACCTCTTTGCGGGTGATGGCGCCCTCGGCGAGGATATGTCCGCCGGTCGTCTTGCAGATCGCGTCGATAACGGCAGATCCGCCGCGTTTCTCCGCCGCGATGATCGCTTCGCCGAGCGCAAGCGCCATCGAGATGCCGCCGAGCGCCGCATGGCTGCGAACGTAGGACGCCCGAAGCGGATTGCGGCAGCTGGCGATGAAGCCGCCGGATTGATCGGCGGCGGCGCGCAGCACCGGCGAGATCTTCGCCGTCGCCCCTTTCACCACCAGCTCGATATAGCGGTTCTCCGCCCGGTTGCCGCCGACTGCGGTCTGGATCATCGGCTCGGGCGATCCGGCCATGCCGATCGAGCCCATATCGCCTGTTGGATGGGCGCGGATATCGCCGACCGCGTCGACCACCTTGGTGCCGAGGATAGCCGACGGCAGCCAGCCGTTCAGCGTCGAGGATTTGCCGTTCTGGCCGATGATCAGCCCGGAGAGTTTCTCGCCCAGCGCCTCCTGTAAGAGCTGCACTGCCTTCACATAATCGATGCCCTGCATTTCCCAGGGGGTGGTCGAGGCTGGCGCGCCGATCGCCGCTGCCGTGGCGATCCAGTCCTCGTCCTGCAGCTCGTCGATCGAGACCAGCTCCGGCTTGCCGACATTGACGGCGGCATAACCGAGCATGCGGCCATGATCGGCCCAGCCGCCGCCGCCGGCGGCATAGACGGAGCCGCCCTTGACGGCGGCTTCCACATCCTTCTCAACCAGTATGCGCCCCATTGGCCGTCTCCTCGTTCAAAGCCTTATCCATCTCGCGCACTGCTTGGAAAAGCACGGCGGCGCCGAGCGCAATATCGTCATTCTCGGCCCATTCGTCGGCGGAATGGCTGCGGCCTTCCCGGCAGGGCACGAAGATCATCGCCGCCGGCGCCACCTTGGCGATCCAGGCCGTATCGTGTCCTGCACCGGAGGCCATGCGCCGATGTTTTGCGCCGGCGCGTTCGCAGGCAGCCTCCAGCGTCGAGAGCAGGCCGGCATCGCCGGGTGTCGGCTGATTGTCGGAAACCCGGTTCGGTGTCCCGATGGTCACGCCGTAGGCTGTTGCCAGCTTTTCGACATGGCCGTCGAGCCAGCGGCAGAAGGCGTCCATGTCGGCGCGGATTTCGGCGCGGCCGTCGATCAGCAGCACCACTTTCGACGGCACGACATTGGCGGCATTCGGCTCGATCCGGAATTCGCCGACCGTCGCGGCGAAATGGCCTGGCGTCCTGGCAAGCTCGGCGGCGGCATTGCGGATGTCGAGCACCAGCTGCGAGGCCGCCACCAGGGCATCCGCCCGCCGGTCCATCGGCGTCGTGCCGGCGTGGTCGGCGCGCCCCTCGACGGTGATCTCGATCCGGGTGATGCCCGAGATCGCGGTGACGATGCCGATATCCTCCCTTCCGGCTTCGAGCACCGGGCCCTGCTCGATATGCAGCTCGAGAAAGCCTGCTATATCCGGCCGCTTCTGCTGCACCAGCACTCCTGGCCTGCCACCCACCTCGGCGATGCCTTCGGCAAGGTCGCGCCCATCGCTGACCCGGGAAAGCCAGGCCTCCGGCAATTGCCCGGTCATGCCGCGGCTGCCGATGCAGGAGACGCCGAAAATGCTGACCTCCTCGGCAAGGAAATCGACGATTTCGAGATCGTGGTCAAGTTCGATAGCCTGGTCGGCGAGCGCGCGCGCCACCTCCAGCGCCGAGATCACCCCGGCAATGCCGTCGAAGCGGCCGCCGTCCGGGACCGTGTCGGAATGCGAGCCGAGCATGATCGTGCCGAGCCAGGGTTTGCGACCGGTGCGCCGGCCGATCAGATTGCCGGCGGCATCGATCCGGGTTTCCAGCCCCGCCGCCTTCATCCGCGCCTCGATATAGGCCCGGCCGTCGAGGAAGAGCGGCGAAAAAGCCCGCCGCGTCCAGGGATGCCCCGGCTCGGTGATTGCGGCGAGCGCCTCGATATCCCCGGCGATCCGTTCGGCATTGACGGGCAGATTACGGTTCATGCACCGCCTCCCGCGATGACCTGGCGTGGCAGCGGCCGGATGAATTGCCCGGTGCCAGGCTCGGCCAGCACCTTTCCGCCTTCGGCGATCTTTTCGCCGCGAAGATAGGCGGCGGCAACGGTCCAGGGCAGGCGAATGCCGTTGTAAGGGCTCCAGCCGACGATGTTGTTGCCGCTTGCCGACGCGTCATAGACGCTCTCCGTCGGTTCGAGCACGGTGATATCGGCATCCTTGCCCGGCGTCAGCGCCCCCTTGATATGGTCGAGCCGGAAATGCCTGGCCGGATTTTCCGCCATCAGCCGGACTGCCCAGGTCAAGGGAATGCCACGTTCGATCGCGCCTTTGACGAAGAGCGGCACCAGCACCTCGAGGCCGGGAACGCCGGAGGCGTTGGCAAGCATATCAGGGTTGGTCTTGCGGTTTTCCGACCAGCTGACGTGATCGGTCGAGACCAGCCAGACATCGCCGTCGGCCACCTTCCGCCAGAGCTTCTCCACCTCGGCGCGCGGCCGCAGCGGCGGATTGATCTTCGCCTTGCCGCCGAGGCGCTTCACGTCGTTTTCCTCGTCAAGCGTCAGGTAGTGGATGCAGCATTCGACGGTCGCCGCAAAGCCGTCGCGGCGATAGGCGCGGGCGATGTCATAACCGCGCCCGAGCGAGCAGTGCACCACATGGGCCGGGCAGCCGGTGTTCGCACCCGCTTCGAAGATCGTGTGCATCGCCAGCAGTTCGGTAATCGCAGGCCGCGACAGGCCATGCGCCCGCCAGTCGGTGATACCGCTCGCCTTCACCTGCTCCATATAGCTGCGCACCGCCTCGTCATCTTCATTGTGCACACCGGCCGTCAGCCCGGTCGGAGCGATTGCCGCAAAGCAGGCGTCGAGCAGGGCGGGCGGAATGCGCGGAAAACGCTTGGGGTCGGTGCCGAAGGTCGAGAATTTGAAGGCCGCAACACCGGCCTCGACCATCTCGGCTATTCGCGCCGGGCCTTCTTCCGGATCGATGGTGCCGTAAAGTGCGAAATCGACGCGCGCCTGCCTGCCGGCATGCTCGATCTTGCGTTTGACCGCCGCCGCCGAACAGACGAGATCGCCCTCGTCATAAGGCATGTCGACGATTGTTGTCACGCCGCCGGCGGCTGCCGATCGCGTCGACCAGATGAAGTCCTCCTGGTTCTTCTGGGACAGCGAATGCACCTGCGCGTCGATCGCGCCGGGCATGATCAACGCTTTGCCGAGCAGATGGCGTTCAAGCGCCGCAGGCGGCACGCCGAGGCCGACCTCGGCAATCTTACCGTCGTGCACGGCGACATAACCCGCTTCGAGAATGCGGTCCGGCAGCACCACCGTGCCCTGCAGAACGAGATCGAAATCCATGCTGATTCCCTTCCTAAGCTGAAATCAGAGGCTCCTGGCGGGTCAGCCGTTCCTCGATGCGATCCAGCGAGCCGAGCGCGAAGAAATCGTCGAAGGACGCGATCGGAACCTGCTCGGTCAGCTTCGAGAGGAAGTCGTCCGAGCCGAGCTCTTCCTCGATCGCCTCCACCTCCGCCGAAAGCGGCCGGTCAACGATATAGAAATCTGCATGTTTGCGCACCACCTCGTAGAGCATGGCGGCCACACCCTTCGGTTCGTCACCGAGGATGTCGATCGCCTGGGCCGACAGCAGCGCTTCGAGCGCTGCCAGGCGCTTCAGCGCCTGCATCTGCCGCTCGAAGCGCTCGATCACCAGCGGCAGGAAGGCCGCCTCATCCTCCAGCCCGGCCGCCACCACCAGCGACTGCGCCGAAACCGGGTTGGACATCGACAGCACGCGCGAAAAAATCTCGCCGGCAAGCTTGATGATCGGCCCGAAGCCAGTGGCGATCCGTCCCGGCGGCACGAGATTGACCGGCAGGTCGCGCCGTTGGCCGTTGCCGAGGATGACGCAGCGGTTGAAAGCGTTGCGCGCCGCATGCGCCATGCAGAGTGCTGCCGATTCGAGCAGGATCGTCACATCGAGCGGCAGCGAGCCACCCGAGGTCATCACCCGGCCCTCGACCACGACGGGATTGTCGTCCGAGCGCCCGGTGGCGGCAAGGATTTTATGGCCTGTCGACAGCAGGTTTTCGATCACCGCGCCGAACACCTGGGCGATCATCCGCAGGCTGAGCGGATCCTGCACATGGGTCGCGACCGGCCAGTTCCAGTCGTCAGAGGCGTTGCAGAGCCAGGCGCCGATCAGCGCCTCGCGCGCCGTGCCGACATGGCGCACGGCCTTCCAGGGATCGCGGGAGGCGCCGAGCGCGCCGGCAGCCATCATCGCCGTCGCCAGCAGGATGCGGATCGAGGCCGCCGCATTGCGCGTCGTCTCCGCCGCCGCCGCAAAGCTCACCGCATTGATGCTGAGCGAGGCGAGGCTGTCGCGCGGCGCCATCCGCACCGGCTGCAGGCCCGCCGCCCGGAAAGCCTCTGCCGCCTGCATCCGCTGGCCGCGATAGACCGCTTCGCCGACGCCGGTCAGCACCGCGCCGATCTGCCCCATCAGCCCGATATCGGCGCAGCCGATCGAGCCGGTGCGGCGCACGACCGGGATGAGATCGGCTTCGAGCATGGTGATATAGGCCTGGATCAGCTCCGGCGTGCAGCCGACCTGGCCGGTCAGCGCCGTGTTGACGCGGATCGCCATGGCATTGCGCACGACGTTGCAGGAAAACGGCGTGCCGGTGCCGAAATGATGGGCGCGCACCAAGCCGAGATTGAACGTGTCGAGCTCGTCGGCCGACCACTCGACATCCTTCATCGCGCCGACGCCCGTCGTCGAGCCATAGACCGGCATGCCGGAGGCAATCGCATCCTCGACGATCTCGCGGGCGATCGCGATGCGGGCCATGCCGGTCGCCGAAGCCGAAATCGTCGCCTTGCCTGCACCGATCGCCGCCATCTCGGCAAAACCGAGCGGTCGTCCGGAAAGTTCGATGCCAGGGCGTTCGTGCTGCATGTGCCGTATCTCCTAAACTGCGAGACTAAGCGAGCCCTCCCTAAGATGGGATATCCTAAATGCCGAACACAGCATGTTATCGAAAGGCAGTCAGCTCAGCATCCAGGCAATATAGAGAAGCGTCAATGCGATGATCCACAGCGCAATCCTGGCCGAACGGTTATGCCGCGCCTCGGCCTTGCCGATCGCTTCGGCGGTCTCAGCGTCGAAACGTAAGCCGTGTTCGCTCATATGCAGGAGCTGATGGTGGAATTTTTCGGTCTTTGCTGCAATTTCCGGCACGGCTTCGGCGAGCTTTACCGCCGCCTTCAGCCCGTCCTTGAGATCGGTGGCGATCCGCTTCGGGCCGAGATTGGTTCGGATCCAGTCCCCGACGACGGGCTCGGAGGCCTTCCACATGTTGAAGCGCGGATTGAGCATGCGCGACACGCCCTCGACCACGACCATGGTCTTCTGCAGCATCACCAGTTCCGGCCGCGTCGCCATGTCGAAGAGTTCGGTCACTTCGAACAGCAGCGTCAAGAGCTTGCCCATCGAGATCGTCTCGGCCGGCTGTCCGTGGATCGGCTCGCCGATCGCCCGGATCGCCTGGGCAAAACTCTCGACATTGTGGTGTCCCGGCACATAACCCGCCTCGAAATGCACCTCGGCAACGCGGATATAATCGCGGGTGATGAAGCCATAGAGAATTTCGGCGAGGAACCGCCGTTCCTTTTTGCCGAGCCGCCCGACAATGCCCATGTCGACGGCGACGATCATGCCGTCCGCATCCACGAAGAGGTTGCCGGGATGCATGTCGGCATGGAAGAAACCGTCGCGCAGCGTATGGCGCAGGAACGACTGGATCAGTGTATCGGCAAGCAGGTTGAGATCGTGGCCGGCTGCCCGCAGGCCCTCGACATCGGACATCCTCGTGCCGTCGATCCACTCCATGGTGATGACGTCGCGGCCGGTGCGCTCCCAGTCGACCTTCGGCACGCGGAAACCGGGATCCCTCTCGGTATTTTCGGCGATTTCGGAAAGTGCTGCCGCCTCCAGGCGAAGATCCATCTCCACTTTCGTCGTCTGTTCCAGCGTCTTCGTCACCTCGACCGGCCGCAGCCGCCGGCTGGAGGCCAGGAAACGCTCCTGCATATAGGCGACGAGATACATCGCTTCGATGTCATGGGCAAAGCGCTGGCGCACGCCCGGCCGCACGATCTTGACGGCGACCTTCTTGCGGCCTGCTGATGTCTCGACCTCGGCCGGATGCACTTGGGCGATCGATGCGGCGGCGATCGGATCGCCGAAGCTCGCATAGAGCTCGCCGATCGGCCGTCCGAGCGAGCCTTCGATATTGGCCTTGGCGGCAGCCGAGGGAAAGAAGGCCATCCGGTCCTGAAGCTGCGACAGGTCGTTGGCGAATTCGACGCCGACGACATCCGGCCTCGTCGCCAGGAACTGCCCGATCTTCACATAAGAAGGGCCGAGCCGCTCGACGGCCTGCGCCAATCGGTCGCTGCGCTTCTGATGCCGCGCCTTGCTCCGCTCGAATATCGTAATGAAGGATTTGGCAAGCGCGATCGGCGCCGGCAGGCCTTCGGAAGGAAGCGCCGACACGACGCCCTCACGCACGAGCACCCAGCCGACGCGCCAGAGGCGGAAATAGGCTCCGAAAGTGCTCATGCGGCAGTGCCCCGCCGAGGGAGGTCCGTGTTTCTTTTCTTCATTCCCTCAGAGCTTCCAGCCGGAATGCAGCGCGGCAATGCCGCCGGTATAATTGGTGTAGGTGACGCGGGAAAAGCCGGCCTGGCGGATCATCGCCGCGAAATTCTCCTGGTTGGGGAATTTGCGGATCGATTCGACCAGATACTGGTAGGGTTCGGCATCGCCGGTGATTGCCTTGCCGAATTGCGGAATGGCATTGAACGACCAGGCGTCATAGATCTTGTCGAGAAGCGGCATGTCGACTTCGGAAAATTCCAGGACCAGCAGCCGACCGCCGCGCTTCAGCACGCGATAAGCCTCCGACAGCGCCGCATCGATCCGGGGCACGTTGCGTATGCCGAAGGCGATCGTATAGGCGTCGAAGCTGGCCGCCTCGAAAGGCAGTTCCTCGGCATTCGCCTCGACGAAGGTGAGATTGCCGGAAAGCTTCTTCTTTTCGGCCCGTTCGGCGCCGACGCCGAGCATCGAGCCGTTGATATCGAGCACGGTCGCATGCGCCTGCCGGCCGGAAGCCTCGACGATGCGGAAGGCGATGTCGCCAGTGCCGCCGGCAACGTCGAGCACCTTGTAACCCGGCTCCTTGCGCGGGTTGAGCGCCGAGATCATCGCATCCTTCCAGGCGCGGTGCATGCCCATCGACATGACGTCGTTCATGATGTCGTAGCGCTCGGCGACCTTGTGGAACACCTGGTTCACCAGGCCCTGTTTGTCGCCGCCCGGCACCTCGCGGAAGCCGTAGGAGGTCTCCATGCCGCCATCGGCGGAGGTGCGGCTTTCTGACATCAGGCTGCTCCATTCCTTGAAGATCGCTGCGGCGGCCATAGCGAAAGACCGCGCGCGACGTTATCACTGGGCCGCGCTCTCCGCGGCACTCTGGCGCTATAGCGCACATCGTCGTCGGTTGAAACACGTTAGATATAGATGGGTTAAGATGCCGGAATTGCCAGAAGTCGAAACGGTCAAACGCGGCCTGGCGCCGGCGATGGAGGGGGCTCGCATCGCAAGGCTGGAGCTGCGCCGCGGCGATCTGCGCTTCCCCTTTCCCGACGCTTTCGCCGACAGGGTTTCCGGCCGCACCATCGTCGGGCTCGGTCGTCGCGCCAAATATCTGCTGGTCGATCTCGACGACGGCAATACGCTGATTTCCCACCTCGGCATGTCCGGTTCTTTCCGTGTCGAGGAGGGTGGCGCCTCGGCCACGCCTGGCGAATTCCACCATGCCCGCGCAAAGGACGAGAAGCACGATCACGTCGTCTTTCATCTCGAAGGTTCAGGCGGCCCGCGCCGCGTCGTCTATAATGATCCGCGCCGTTTCGGCTTCATGGATATGGTGGGGCGTGCCGAGCTCGCTGGCCATCCCTTCTTCCGCGATCTCGGCCCGGAGCCGACCGGAAACGAGCTTGGCGCCGCCTATCTGGCCGAACGCTTCCGCGACAAGGCGCAGCCGCTGAAAAGCGCGCTGCTCGACCAGAAGAACATTGCCGGTCTCGGCAATATCTATGTCTGCGAGGCGCTGTGGCGCTCGCATCTTTCGCCGATCCGGGCCGCCGGCACGCTGGTGACACCAGGCGGGCGGCCGAAGGCACAGCTTAGCCTGCTCGTCGCCGCAATCCGCAACGTCATCGCCGATGCAATCGCCGCCGGCGGGTCGTCGCTGCGCGACCATATCCAGACCGACGGATCGCTCGGCTATTTCCAGCATTCCTTCTCCGTCTATGATCGCGAAGGTCAGGCTTGCCGCACGCCCGGCTGCAGCGGTACGGTCGCCCGTATCGTCCAGGCGGGCCGCTCCACTTTTTACTGCGCCACCTGCCAGAAATGAGAGAGAACCGGGAGAACAGCATGGCCTATGAGACCGTGATCGTCGAAACCCGAGGCAATGTCGGCCTCATCACGCTGAACCGCCCGCAGGCGCTGAACGCGCTGAATTCTACCGTCCTCAAGGAATTGAAGCAGGCCTATGCCGCCTTTCACACCGACGAGGCGGTCGGCGCCATCGTGCTGACCGGGTCCGAACGCGCCTTTGCCGCCGGTGCCGATATCAAGGAGATGCAGCCGCTTGCATTCGCCGATATCTATAAGAGTGATTTCATCAGCGGCTGGGACGAGGTTGCCAAGGCCCGCAAGCCGGTGATCGCCGCCGTCAGCGGCTTTGCGCTCGGCGGTGGCTGCGAACTCGCGATGATGTGCGATTTCATCATCGCCTCGGAGACGGCGAAGTTCGGCCAGCCGGAAATCACCCTCGGCGTCATTCCCGGCATGGGCGGCTCGCAGCGGCTGACGCGCGCCGTCGGCAAGGCAAAGGCGATGGATCTGATCCTGACCGGCCGGATGATGGATGCGGCGGAGGCCGAACGCTCGGGACTCGTTTCGCGTGTTGTGGCGCCCGATCGTCTGCTCGACGAGGCTTTTGCCGCGGCCGAAAAGATTGCCTCGCTGTCTCAGCCCTCGGTCCTGATGGCCAAGGAGGCGGTCAACCGCGCCTTCGAGACGACGCTGGAGGAGGGCTTGCGTTTCGAACGCCGGCTGTTTCACAGCCTCTTTGCCACGGACGACCAGAAAGAAGGCATGGCGGCCTTTGTCGAGAAGCGCAAACCGGCTTTTAGGCACCGCTGAATGCTTTTCGGCGGTTCCCGCGGCAAAGCTTGAAAATCCGCGTTGACGTGGGCCGGCTTTAGAGTTATATGCCCGCCCACGGTTCGGAAAGCCGGTTTGGTTTTCCGCGATTGCTCCCGCATTGCTGGATTTTGTGGCCGCAGGGCCCGCGGTAATGGCGGAGTTTGTTCGAATTCTTGAGAGAGGCATCCATGGCCAATACAACTTCGGCGAAAAAAGCGACCCGCAAGATCGCCCGCCGTACCGACGTCAATAAGGCTCGTCGCTCGCGCGTTCGTACTTTCGTTCGCCAGGTCGAAGAGGCTATCGCATCCGGCGACGCCGCCAAGGCGAAGGAAGCTTTCCTGGCGGCTCAGCCCGAGCTTGCCCGCGCCGCCAGCAAGGGCGTGCTGCACGCCAACACGGCATCGCGCAAGGTCTCGCGTCTCGCCGCTCGTGTGAAGGCTCTTTCGGTCACCGCGACCGCGTAATCTTCCGTTAACGCCTTCATCTTTATGATTAGCCCGGTAATTTTACCGGGCTTTTTCGATTCCGCCGATCAGCTCCTGTATGGTTAATCTCACGACTGTTTCGTGTCAGCACCATGACAGGAAAAAACTTTTAAAAACAAAGACTTGCGCAAGGATGCTTCGACGCTACGCGACTCTGCCCCACGCTTGCGGAACCAGGGGGGAGTCAAGCAGATTTTTATTTTTTTTCTTTCCATGCGTGTCAAAATAGCCCGAACGGGGAATCTCCTTGATTCAAAAGCGATTCTTTTTTGACGCTGGTGTGACGCCCGAAAAGGGCCGGCGGAGTCAATGCCCGCTTCTTAATTTTGCGTAAAATTCATCGTTGATATTGCCTTTTGATCCTGCCTAAATGGCCTCCAACAAAGGGCGCGGACATCACCTGCAGAGGCTCGGTCTTAACTGCCACGTCGGCAGGGCGATAAGTTTGTGCCATTTGTTACGGGGCCTTGCGCTTCCGTTTTTTCAAGCACTCGACGGATTTGGGCCGTAACGTGGCTGTTACGGGCAGGGATGTTTTGTGCCTTCAGCGGCCACACGTTTAAGGCGAGGTCGTCGGAGAAGGTTAAAGTGATATTGCGTTCGGGCTGTCGGCCGAAAACGAGGATCGACCGCCAGCCTGGCACGGAAAGCCGATGAAGGTTGCCGCATGACTGCGGTCCCTGCAACGGAATTCTGTGCCGGTCCCTTCGGGGGCAGTGTTTGAGTGAACCGGCAGGCAAGCGGCTTCATGAGGATGCCGTCAGCTCGCCAAAGCGGGGAATAATCGGGCGGCTATTTTAGCGGAAGCCGCCCGGTGGAATTGAAAGGCGGCATTATGCAGATGAATACGATGACGGCGGGCGGGCTCGACAATGGGGAAGTGGCGCCGCAGACGTTTGGCTCCATTCGCCTTGAAGTGGGAGAAGCAAAGGCGGAAATGCAGCACAGCATCTTGTTTGAGCGCGTCAGCGCGCGCTTGAAGGCGCAGGTCGGCCCTGACGTCTATGCCAGCTGGTTCGCCAGGCTGAAGCTTCATTCGGTATCGAAGAGCGTGGTTCGCCTGTCGGTTCCCACCACCTTTCTGAAATCCTGGATCAATAATCGTTATCTCGATCTCATTACCGGTCTGTTCCAGGCCGAGGATCCGGAAATTCTAAAGATCGAAGTCCTGGTGCGCACGGCGACACGCAGCGGCACGAAGACGCTCGATGAGGCGGTCCAGCCCGAGCCGGTCGTTGCCCCCCAGTCGCGCCGCCCCGCAAGCGCCCAGCCGGCCGGCCAGGCCGTCCAGCAGGCGGTTTCCTCCGTTGCTGCGGCAAGGCCCGCAAGCTTTGGCTCGCCGCTCTTCGGCTCGCCGCTCGATAGCCGCTTCACCTTCGACACCTTCGTCGAAGGCAGCTCGAACCGCGTCGCGCTTGCAGCGGCGAAGACGATCGCCGAAGCCGGTTCCGGCGCCGTGCGCTTCAATCCGCTGTTCATCCATTCGACGGTCGGCCTCGGCAAGACCCATCTGCTGCAGGCAATCGCCAATGCGGCGGTGCAGAATCCGCGGGCACTGCGCGTCGTCTATTTGACGGCCGAATATTTCATGTGGCGCTTCGCCACCGCGATCCGCGACAATGACGCGCTAACGCTGAAGGATTCGCTGCGCAACATCGATCTCCTGATCATCGATGACATGCAGTTCCTCCAGGGCAAGATGATCCAGCATGAATTCTGCCATCTGCTCAACATGCTGCTCGACAGCGCCAAGCAGGTCGTCGTCGCCGCCGACCGCGCCCCTTGGGAGCTGGAATCGCTCGATCCCCGTGTGCGTTCGCGCCTGCAGGGCGGTGTCGCGATCGAATTCGACGCGCCGGATTACGAGATGCGCCTGGAGATCCTCAGGCGTCGCCTTGCGGCAGCCCGGCTCGAAGATCCGTCGCTGGAAATTCCGGCCGAGCTGCTCCAGCATGTCGCCCGCAACGTCACGGCCAGCGGCCGCGAACTCGAAGGCGCTTTCAACCAGCTGGTCTTCCGGCGCTCCTTCGAGCCGAACCTGTCGATCGAGCGCGTCGATGAACTGCTTGCTCATCTCGTCGGCTCCGGCGAACCCCGCCGCGTGCGCATCGAGGACATCCAGCGCATCGTCGCCAGGCACTACAACGTCTCGCGCCAGGAACTGGTTTCGAACCGCCGCACCCGCGTCATCGTCAAGCCGCGCCAGATCGCCATGTATCTGTCGAAGACGCTGACGCCGCGCTCCTTCCCCGAGATCGGCCGCCGTTTCGGCGGGCGCGATCACACGACCGTGCTGCATGCCGTGCGCAAGATCGAAGAGCTGATTTCCGGCGACACCAAGCTGTCGCACGAAGTCGAGCTGCTGAAGCGGCTGATCAACGAATAGAATTCAAAGTGTTCCAGTGTCGTTTGCGCGTCTGGAAAGACGCGTGGCGTTGCAGACATTCGATGGCCGGAAGCGATTCCGGCCGTTTTCTTTTATAAGCTTTTTATTCTATACCTCCGGCCATCCAATGCCGGTCGCCCGGAAGGGCGCAGCGGTTTTGGAATGTGACATAAGACGAAGAAGCGCCGAAAAGGGCGCAATGGGAGGAATGATGAGTTTCAGAAAGATCGCCGTTCTCGGCCTCGGCAAGGTTGGACGGCTGGCGGCAACGCTATTGCATGAAGGTGGCTTCGAGGTCATCGGCGTCGATGCGCAACTGCCGCTGGGCGACGTTCCGTTCAAGTGCCGCACCGGCGATATCTCCGATCCTGCGGTGATCCGCGAGTTGCTCTCCAATGTCGAGGCAGTGCTCTCCTGCCTGCCTTATCATCTGAACATCGAATTGGCGCGCGCCGCCCATCTCGCCGGCATTCATTATTTCGATCTGACCGAAGACGTTCCCACAACGAATTTCATTATCGAATTGTCGAAGACTGCCCGCGGCCTGATGGCGCCGCAATGCGGCCTGGCCCCGGGTTTCGTCGGCATCGTCGGCGCCAGCCTAGCCGACGGCTTCGAGCGCTGCCGTTCGATCCGCATGCGCGTCGGTGCCCTGCCGCAGCATCCGACGGGATTGCTCGGTTATGCCTTCAACTGGTCGCCCGAAGGCGTCGTCAACGAATATCTGAACGATTGCGAGGTCATCGAGGGCGGGATGCGCAAGCTCGTCTCGCCGATGGAATGGCACGAAACCGTCTATGTCGGCGGCGTCAAGCTCGAAGCCTTCACGACCTCGGGCGGCCTTGGCACCATGTGCGACACCATGCTCGGCAAGATCGACAATCTCGACTACAAGACCATGCGTTATCCCGGCCACATGGAGCTGATGAACTTCTTCTTCCATGAGCTTCTGATGCGCGACAAGCGCAAGCTGGCCGGCGAAATCCTGACCAACGCCAAGCCGCCGGTTGAAGACGACGTCGTCTATGTGCATGTCGCAGCCGAAGGCACGGAGAACGGCAGCCTGCGCCGCAAGGAGTTCGTGCGCGCCTATTATCCGATCGAGATTGCCGGCGCGCGCCGCACGGCAATCGCCTGGACGACGTCGGCCTCCGTCGTTGCCGTGATCGAAATGGTCCGCGACGGCCTGCTGCCGGCGACCGGCTTCCTGCACCAGGAGCATATTCCGCTGGAGATGTTCCTGAAGACGCCGACCGGCAGCCTGTTCAAGGCGGGCGCCACCAGCCACGGCTGAAAACGCCTGTCGATGCGGCGGCGATGTCGATGCCGCCGCACTCGAAACCAATGGTCCCATGGACCTCAGCAGGCGAGATCGGCGACAACGGAATCGAGGATCAGCATGCCCGAGGGTGTGCAGCGCAGGCGTGAATTGCCGATCCGCTCGATGAATTTGTGTTCGAGCAGAAACTCTTCGCGTTTCGGGTCGAGGTCGCGGCCGGAAAGCTGCTGCCAGCGGGCAAGATCGACGCCTTCCCGCAGCCGCAGTCCCATCAGCAGCAATTCGTCGGACTGTTCCTCGTAGCCGAGCCGTTCCTCGTCGAGAATGCCATGGCCGTCGCGCTCGACCATCTCGAGCCAGGCTTCCGGCTTGCGCTCGGTCGCCGTCGCGATTTTTTCGGGGCCGCGCGTCAGCCTTCCATGCGCGCCCGGGCCGATACCGGCATAATCGCCGTAACGCCAGTAGGTCAGGTTATGCCGGCTTTCGGCGCCCGGCCGGGCGTGGTTGGAGACCTCGTAGGCCGGCATGCCCTCGCGTGCGGTGATCTCCTGCGTCGCCTCGTAGAGCACGGCCGATTGCTCGCCATCCGGCACCACCAGCTTGCCCGATTTATGCAGGCCGTAAAAGGGCGTGCCTTCCTCGATGGTCAGCTGGTAGAGGGAGAGGTGGTCGACCGCATAGGAGATCGCCTCCTTGAGTTCCTTTTCCCACTGTTCGACCGTCTGCTCCGGTCGGGCATAGATCAGGTCGAAGGACATGCGCGGAAAAATGTCACGCGCCAGCCGGATCGCCTTCAGCGCATCGGCGACGTCATGCAGCCGGCCGAGGAATTTCAGATCCCGATCGTTCAACGCCTGCACGCCGAGCGAGACGCGGTTGACGCCGGCCGCCCGGTAGCCGCGGAAGCGGTCGGCCTCGACGCTCGAAGGGTTCGCCTCCATGGTGATCTCGATGCCGGCAGGCACATGCCAGTGCCGGGCAATGCCGTCGAGAATGGCCGAGACCGTTTCCGGTTTCATCAGCGAGGGCGTGCCGCCGCCGAGGAAGACGCTGGTGACCGTCTTCGGGCCGCTGATGGCCCGGACCGCCGCCATCTCCTTCAGGAAAGCGGCCGCAAAGCGCTCCTGATCGACCGGCTGATGACGCACATGGCTGTTGAAATCGCAATAGGGACACTTCGCCGCGCAGAAGGGCCAATGCACATAGACGCCGAAGCCGGGCTCGCCGGTATCGGGCAGAAGTGCGGCGTCGCGCGAAAGGCTTGGCGTGTCGAAATTGTCCACGAACCGACCTTATGCCTCCAGGCAGGTTTCGACAAAGAGTTTGAAGGCACGGGCCCGGTGCGACAGCGCCTGCGGCTTGCCGATCGCCCAGCCGTGTTTTTCCTCGCCGCTCATCTCGCCGAAGGTGACGCCATATCCCTCGGGCTGGAAGACCGGATCGTAGCCGAAGCCCTGCGTGCCGCGCGGCGGCCAGACGACATTGCCCTCTACCTCCCCGCGGAAGAGCTCCGTGTGACCGTCCGGCCAGGCAAGGCAGAGCACGCTGACGAAACGCGCGGTGCGCTGTTCCGGCTTGGTCGCGCCGGCATCCTGCAGCGCCTTTTCCACCTTCGCCATCGCCATGTCGAAATCGCGCGTGCCGTTGGATGTCTCCGCCCAATTGGCGGTATAGACGCCGGGATCACCGCCGAGCGCGTCGACCACCAGGCCGGAATCGTCCGAAAGCGCCGGCATGCCGGCAGCATTGGCCGAGGCGACCGCCTTGATCGTCGCATTCTCCTCGAAGCTCGTGCCGGTTTCGTCAGGTTCGACGAAATTCAGCTCGGCCGCCGATTTGGCGGTGAAGCCGAGCGGGCCGATCAGTTCCTGGATCTCGCGGATCTTGCCGGCATTGTGGCTGGCGACGACGATGGTCTTCGTTTCGAGCTTGCGCATTCAGATATCCTGTTCGATGCCCCAGATTTTAGCCTCCGCGCATTCCAGGCTGTTGCCGGCGGGATCGCGGAAATAGATCGAGCGGCCGCCATTCGGCCAATGCACTTCCGATTCGATCGCAACGGCCGCCGCCCTCAGCCGCTCGGCCATGGCATCGATATTGCGGCCTGAGACCCTGAAGCAGGCATGGCCATTTCCGCTCGTGCCGTGCGGCGGCACCTGCAGCGCGTCGGGCGCGGGCGGCTTCACCGTTTCCTCGGGATTGAAAATCAGGAGAACGCCGGGGCCGCAGCGGAAGAAGACATGCCGGTTGGCAGCGCGGGTAATCTTTTCAAGCCCGAGAACGTTCTCGTAGAACGCCTCGGCCTCATCGAGATCCCGCGCATAGAGCGCCGTTTCCAGCATGCCTTCCAGCATGGAGTTCATCCCGCAATCGCCTGTTTCTGCAGGGCGACGAGCTCGCCGATGCCGTTCTTGGCAAGACCCATCAGCGAGGTGAATTCCTCTTCGGAAAACGGCGTACCTTCGGCCGTCCCCTGGATTTCGACGATCCCGCCGGCGCCGGTCATCACGAAGTTGGCGTCGGTCTCGGCCGAAGAATCCTCGAGGTAATCGAGGTCGATCACCGGCTGGCTGGCGAAAACGCCGCAGGAGATGGCGGCGACATGATCCTTCAGGACCCGGTCGACCTTGATCATGTTGCGGCTTTCCATCCATTTCAGGCAGTCGTAAAGCGCGATCCAGCCGCCGGTGATCGAGGCTGTCCGGGTGCCGCCATCCGCCTGGATGACGTCACAATCGAGAGTGATCTGCCGCTCGCCGAGCGCCTGCAGATCGACGACGGCGCGCAGCGACCGGCCGATCAGCCGCTGGATTTCCTGGGTGCGGCCACCCTGCCTGCCGGCGGCCGCCTCGCGTTTCATGCGCTCGCCGGTCGCCCGCGGCAGCATGCCGTATTCGGCCGTGACCCAGCCCTTGCCGGTATTGCGCAGCCATGGCGGCGTTTTTTCTTCGAGACTCGCAGTGCAAAGCACATGCGTATCGCCAAACTTCACCAGGCAGGAGCCTTCCGCATGCTTGGAAAAATTGCGCTCGAACGAAACCTTGCGCATCTGGTCGATTTTTCTGCCTGAAGGCCGCATTCTTATCTCCTGGGGTTTGTTGACCGCTTCTACGATTGGCGGCGCTCATTTGCAAATTCCCTTTTGCCACGGGTGCAAGTTTGACTTAACTTTGGGCAGTATCATCAGCGCGGGTTCGAGAGGTTCATGGGCATCAGGTCGACATCGGTTTCGGATGCCGTTGCTGCGCTCGACGAGCGCTCCAGGGAAATTTTTCGCCGCATCGTCGAAGGCTATCTGGAGAGCGGCGAGCCGCTCGGTTCGCGCAATCTGTCCCGCCTGCTGCCGATGTCGCTGTCGCCGGCCTCGGTGCGCAACGTCATGAGCGATCTCGAAGATCTCGGCCTGATCTATTCGCCGCATATTAGCGCCGGCCGGCTGCCCACCCAGATCGGCCTGCGATTCTTCGTCGATGCCTTCATGCAGGTCGGCGACCTCTCGGCCGAGGACCGCGCCAGCATCGACCGTCAGGTGCGGGCCGAAAGCGGCGGCAATCCGGTGGAATCGATGATGAACGAGGCGAGCCGCATGCTGTCGGGCATTTCGCGCGGCGCCGGCCTGGTCATCACCTCGAAAAGCGATCCGGTGCTCAAACATGTCGAGTTCATCCGGCTGGAACCGACAAAGGCGCTGGCCGTGCTCGTCGGGGATCACGATCAGGTGGAGAACCGCATCATCGAGCTGCCGGCGGGCGTCACCTCCTCGCAGCTGGCGGAGGCGGCGAATTTTCTCAATGCCCACATGTCCGGCCAGACCCTGCCGGAGCTGCGCAAACAATTAAGCCAGCTGAAGGATAACGTCCGGCACGAACTCGATGCCCTGTCGCGGGATCTCGTCGAGCGCGGCATCGCCGTCTGGGCCGGCAGCCCGGACGAGGGCAAGCCGGCGCAGCTGATCATCCGCGGCCGCGCCAACCTGCTCGAAGGTCTCGCCGGCGCCGAGGATCTCGACCGGCTCCGCCTGCTGTTCGACGATCTCGAAAAGAAGGACAGCCTGATCGAGATCCTCAATCTCGCCGAAACCGGTTCGGGCGTGCGCATCTTCATCGGCTCGGAAAACAAGCTGTTCTCGCTCTCCGGCTCGTCGCTCATCGTCGCGCCCTATCGTGACGATGACGATCGCATCGTCGGCGCCGTCGGCGTCATTGGCCCGACGCGGCTCAATTATTCCCGCATCGTGCCGATGGTGGACTATACCGCCCAGCTCGTTTCCCGGCTTTCGCGCAATCCGCTTTGACAGTTTGACGAAGACGGCGGAATTTTCGCTTCTTTGTCACGCAGACTTGATTTTTTTCGGTCAAACCTCGATATCGGGCGCATCTGAAGACACCAACCGGAGACCGTCATGACCGATGACACGACGAAAAACGGACCTGACGCAACTGCGGCCGATGCCGCAGCCGACGCTGCCGCCTACGTCGAGAACGATATTGCGCAGGAAGAGGCCTCGCAGCCGGACCCGCTCGAGCTTCTGAAAGCCGAAAACGGCGAGCTGCGCGACCGCTATCTGCGCCTAGCCGCCGAGATGGACAATCTGCGCCGGCGCACCGAGCGCGAGGTGAAGGATGCCAAGTCCTATTCCGTCGCCGGTTTTGCGCGTGACATGCTCGCCGTCTCGGACAATCTGCGCCGGGCGCTGGATGCGATCCCTCCGGAGGCCAAGGATGCGGCCGATGCCGGCCTGACCACCCTGATCGAGGGTGTCGAGATGACCGAGCGCGCCATGCTGTCGGCGCTCGAGCGCCACGGCGTTCGCAAGCTTGAGCCGATCGGCCAGAAGTTCGACCCGAATTTCCATCAGGCGATGTTCGAGGTGCCGAACCCCGAGGTGCCGAACAACACGGTCGTCCAGGTCGTACAGGCAGGTTTTTCCATCGGCGAGCGCGTGCTGCGCCCGGCCATGGTCGGCGTCGCCAAGGGCGGCCCGAAGGCGGCCGAAGCCGAAACCAATTCCGTCTTTGACGAGAAGGACGCCTGAGACCATTTCCCTTTGTTGAAGGACGCCGAAATCAGATGCGGGCGAAACGTTCGATCAAAAGATCGAAGAAGCCGTCCGCATCGACATGGCGCATGACTTTTGCATTGCGCTTGCGCTCGGTGACGTACCACCAGTCGACGACCGTCATGCCGGCGGTGAGTTCGGAGCCGACCTCGATCTCGACATTGCAGTCCCGGCCATTGAAAAGCTCCGGCTTCAGCAGGTAGGCGATCACGGTCGGGTCATGCAACGGCCCGCCGTCCGAGCCGTATTTCTCGATATCGAAGCGCTCGAAGAATTCCAGCATCTCGACCATCGCCTTAACAGGCGCCGTACCGATCTCGGCCATGCGCTTTACCCGGTCTTTGCGGGTCAGCAATTGGTGCGTCACATCAAGCGGCATCATCACGATCGGCACGCCTGAGCGGAAGACGATATCGGCGGCCTCGGGATCGACATAAATATTGAATTCGGCCGCTGGCGTGATGTTGCCGCCCTCGAAGAAGCCACCGCCCATCATCACCAATTCGCGGATGCGCGGGGCAATGTCGGGGGCCTTTTGCAAGGCCATGCCGATATTGGTGAGCGGTCCGAGCGTGCAGAGCGTCACCGTGCCCTCAGGCTCGCGGCGCAGCGTCTCGATGATGAAGTCGACGGAATGGCCGGGCTGCAGCGCCATCGTCGGTTCGGCGAGGTCAGGACCGTCGAGACCGGTCTTGCCGTGCACATGTTCGGCGGTCACCAGCTTGCGGGCGATCGGCCTGTCTGCGCCGGCGAAAACCTTGGTCTCGGGCCGGCCGCAGAGCTCGCAGACGATGCGCGCATTGCGACTGGTAAGCGAAAGCGGCACGTTGCCGGCAACCGTGGTGATCCCCAGCACCTCAAGCTCGTCGGGGCTGCCGAACGCCAGCATGATGGCGGCCGCGTCGTCCTGGCCGGGATCCGTGTCGATGATGATCTTTCTCACGCTTGTCATTCGATCGTCCCATCCCTCGCTATGCCGGTTGTCTCGGCATGCAGCATTTATTCATTTCCCGTCACAAATCAGCACATTTCGCGCCGGCACGTTTTGATGCGAGGCAGCCAGCTCTTTGTCAAGCAAGGACGCCAGCGGCCATCTTAAAATCGAGAAGGCTGAAATCGATCAGGCGGCGCCAACCGGCCGCCTGTGCCTTGCAGCGCCGGGTTGCTGTCCCCATATTAGCGGCATCCGGATGCTGCGCTTAAGGTCCGGGATGGTCGCTTGCATCAAGGACTTGAAAAAAGATGAGCCGCATTACCCCTTTCGCCAGCCCGCTGCTTCTGGGCTTCGATGCCATGGAAAAGACACTGGAGCGCATTTCCAAGGCGAGCGACGGATATCCCCCCTATAATATCGAACGCATCGGCGCCGATAGCGGCGCGCCGGAACGTCTGCGCATCACGCTGGCTGTGGCCGGTTTCGGCGAGGAGGAACTCGATGTTTCCATCGAGGAGAACCAGCTTCTGATTCGCGGCCGTCAGGTGGAACAGGGGGAACGGGACTATCTCTATCGCGGCATCGCCGCCCGCCAGTTCCAGCGCACCTTCGTTCTTGCCGACGGCATGCAGGTGTTGGGAGCCGGTCTGAAGAACGGTCTGCTCTCCGTCGATCTAATTCGTCCGGAACCCGCGCGCATGGTCAAGAAAATTAACATTTCGGTTTCACAGTAGCACAACGGTTTGTCGAACCGTTGGTCCCTTCTTCCGGAGGAACAGGAATGTTGATGAAAGAAGCCACGTCTCACTTGACCAAATCCGAGCTTGCCCACATCGGCAGCGGCGAGGTCGCCTATATCAGAAAGATGCGCACCGAAGAGGTCGCCAAGTGTTTTCCAGAGGCGCCGGATATCGATCCGAACGTCGATCTCTGGGCACTCTTCGGCGCCGACGGCACGCCGATCCTCTTGACGGACAACCGCTCCAGCACCTTCTTCAAGGCTGCCGAGGACGAACTGAAGACGGTCAGTCTGCACTGACCGTTCAATAGTGCCTGTCGCGTTTCACCGCTCTTGCGGTGCGTGGTCGTTGTAGCCGATTAGCGGTGCTCGCGACGGATGTCGCGACATATCGCCTTACAGGACTATGAAAAACGAAATGCCATCAGGCATTTGCAGCGATGCTGCTTCGGGATAAACTGATCGTCGTTAGTGCCGCACGGCACGGCTTCACGATCGTCCTTCAACAGCTTCCAGCGCCGGATTCAGATCTTCCGGAACGTCAGGTAGGCTGACGACCGGCCCTCACGCCGGGCCTTGGCCTCGTAACGCGTGCTCGGCCAGCCCTCGTAAGGCGTCAGCCAGTCCGCTGCATTATCGGCCATCCAGTCGAAGCCGCTATGGTCGCCGCATTTGAGCAGCGTCCAGTTGACATAGGTGTCGATGTCGGAGGCGAAGCAGAACAGGCCGCCGGGCTTCAGCACGCGATGAAAGCGGTCGAGATTGGTCTTCGAAACGAAGCGGCGTTTCCAGTGCTTCCGCTTCGGCCAGGGGTCGGGATAGAGCAGGTCGATCTGATCGAGCGAAGCGTCCGGCAGCCAGTCGAGCAGTTGCGTCGCGTCGTCGTTATAGACGCGGATATTGCGTGCTCCGGTCTCACCGATGCGAGACAGCAGTTTCTGCATGGAATTGACGAAGGGCTCGACGCCGATGAAGCCGATGGAGGGTTTCTCCAGGGCGCGGTGGATCAGGTGTTCGCCGCCGCCGAAACCGATTTCCAGCCGCAATTTTTCGACCGGAGCCGGGAAGAGGGATGTCAGCGGCTCCGGTGGAGCCGCCGAGAGATCGATAAGGAATCCCGGCAGCAGGCTGTTCAGCGTTTCGGCTTGCTGTTCGCGCAGGGCCTTGCCCTTGCGGCGACCGAAGAAGGCTTCCGTCGCCCGGCCGCGGCGTTCCATATCAGTCATGCTTTATCTCAGGCCTTCACGCTTTCCTTGAGCGCCTTCACCAGATCGGTGCGCTCCCAGGAGAACGAGCCGTCGCGGCCGGCTTTGCGGCCGAAATGGCCATAAGCGGAGGTCTTCGCATAGATCGGCTTGTTGAGGTCGAGATGGCGGCGGATGCCGGTCGGCGACAGGTCCATGTTCTTGCGGATCGCCGCCTCGATCTGATCTTCGCTGACCTTGCCGGTGCCGTGCAGGTCGACATAGATCGACAGCGGCTGGGCAACGCCGATCGCGTAAGAAATCTGGATCGTGCAGCGGTCGGCAAGGCCGGCAGCAACGACATTCTTGGCGAGGTAGCGGGCGGCATAGGCGGCCGAACGGTCGACCTTCGTCGTGTCCTTGCCGGAGAATGCGCCGCCGCCATGCGGAGCGGCACCGCCGTAGGTGTCGACGATGATCTTGCGGCCGGTGAGGCCTGCATCGCCGTCCGGTCCGCCGATGACGAACTTGCCGGTCGGGTTGATGTACCACTTGCAATCGTCAGCGATCTTCAGTTCGCCGAGCGCTTCTCTTATATAGGGCTCGACGACGGCGCGGACCTTCGTCGAATCCCAGCTCTCGTCGAGATGCTGGGTCGAAAGCACGATCGAAGTTGCTTCCGACGGCTTGCCGTCGACGTAACGCACCGTCACCTGGCTCTTGGCGTCGGGACCGAGCTTGGCGACTTCGCCGTCGCCCTTCTTGCGGGCAACCGCGAGCAGCTGCAGGATCTTGTGGGAATAATAGATCGGAGCCGGCATCAGGTCTGGCGTTTCCTTGCAAGCGTAACCGAACATGATGCCCTGGTCGCCGGCGCCTTCGTCACCCTGCTGGTCGGCGGCGCTGTCGACGCCCTGGGCGATGTCGGCCGACTGCGAGTGCAGGAGCACGTCGATCTTGGCCTTCTTCCAGTGGAAGCCGTCCTGCTCGTAGCCGATATCCTTGATGGCGCGGCGGGCGGCGGCCTTGAACTTCGACGGATTGATGACGTCCTTGCCGTCCTTGTCCTTCTTCATCAGGCTCGGCGGCAGGCGGACTTCGCCGGCGATGACGACGCGGTTGGTGGTCGCCAGTGTTTCGCAGGCAATGCGCACGCCCCACGGATTGACGCCGGTCTTGGCCGCTTCGCGGTAGACCAGATCGACGATCTCGTCGGAGATGCGGTCACAGACTTTGTCCGGATGACCTTCGGCAACAGATTCGCTGGTAAAGAGATAATTCGCGCGCATTCCGGGATTCCCCTCAAAGAACAAAAGCTAGCTAGTAGGTACTCAGTTCGCGGCTCGATGACAAGCGCAGAAGGACATAAATATATCTTTATATCTGCGTCAAAGTGACAAATTTTGCCCCAAAAACGCAAAAAAGCGGCCTTTCGACCGCCTTTCGGATTTTGCGAGGGAGGTGGTTCAGTCGGCGTCGGCTTCAGCAGCCAAAGCCTTGACCAACTCCACGACCTTGCGGCGAACCTTCGGATCGGAAATCTTCACGAAGGCGCGGTTGAGCTGCAGGCCTTCGGAAGAGGAGAGGAAATCGACGACGTAATTTGAGCTCGAAGCTTCGGCCATGCCGCCGCCGGCACCGGAATGTTCGCCGGGCGCGTCCTCGAAGAAAAAGGAAACCGGAACATTGAGGATGTTCGAGATATTCTGCAGACGGCTTGCGCCGACGCGGTTGGTGCCCTTTTCGTATTTCTGGATCTGCTGGAAGGTGATGCCGAGGCTTTCGCCGAGTTTTTCCTGGCTCATGCCCAGCATTGTTCGGCGAAGGCGAATGCGGCTGCCAACGTGAATGTCGATCGGGTTAGGCTTCTTTTTGTTTTCAATCATGGTCGTGCCCTAGCTAAGAATTTCAACCTGTTTAACCGGCATGCCCTGATCCATCCCAAACGCCACGTTGCAAGCGATGTGAACCCACCTTTGAACAGACATTCGAAACGCCGATTGTCATCACTATGCAATTTTAGGGGTTTTTGGTCAATTCAACCCAGAAATAAAACCTCTACGAGAAACCAGCGCAATCAAAATGAGCAGCGCCTCGGTCAACCAGAAGTATGTTTGCCGGGGGAATGTTGTTCCACCCTTTACGCCGAGCCTATCAAGAGTTGCATCAATAAAGCCGGTTTGTTCGAGATCAAGGCCGGCAATAATTTCCCCCTGTGTATTCACAATTGCTGAAATACCGCTATTGGCGTCGCGAATCAGCGGCAGGCCGGTCTCGACGGCCCGCACCCGCGCCTGCTGGAAGTGCTGATAGGGGCCGGGGGTCGCACCGAACCAGGCATCGTTGGTGATATTGAGGATCGCATTGGCGTCTTTGATGTCGCCGGTCATTTCATCGGGGAAAATGATCTCGTAGCAGATCAGCGGATAGAGATTGAGCCCGCCTGGCAGCGCCAGCAGGTGCCGGCTCGCCGCTGCCGAAAACCCTCCCGGCATCTCGACGACGTTCTGGATGCCGAATTCGGTAAGCAGGTCTTCGAAGGGCAGGTACTCGCCGAACGGCACCAGATGCACCTTGTCGGAGGCGGCGATGATCTGGCCGCGGCCGTCGATCACGTAGATGGAATTATAGTAGCGCGTCGGCGTGCCCGGTCCCATCTCCTCGGCGCGCACCGCACCGGCGATCAGGATCTGGTTGTCGTCGAGCGTATCGGCGATCCGTGTCAGCGCATCCTGGTTGTCGGTCAGGATGAAGGGGATCGCGGTTTCCGGCCAGACGATGATGTCTGGCTTGCGCCCGCCATTTTTCGGTGCTTCGGCCGACAGCTTCAGATGCGTCTCGAAGATCGCATTGCGGTCGGCGTCGTTGTCCATCTTCGCCGCCTGATCGATATCAGGCTGCACCAGCCGCACGACCGGCTGCTTGTCCTGCGGCAAGGCTTCCGGCCGCGGCGCGAGATGGAGGACATAGGCGCCATAACTGAGATGGGCGGCAAACAGCAGAACGGCAAGCGCGATGCCCGCCAGCGCGCCTTGCCGTGTGCCGAGAAGGGCCGGCGCAGAAAAGACGAAGACGGCAAGCGCCGTCACTCCCATCGCCCCGATCACATGCGCCGACTGCATCATCAGCGGAACCGGCATCATGCCGTAACCGATGGCGTTCCAGGGAAAGCCGGTCAGGATCACGCTTCGAAGCCATTCCATCAGCCCGAAGCCGGCCGCCAGTGCGGCGATCCGTCCCATGCCGTCGGACCAGAAGATGCGGGCAAGGGCGGCCGCCAGCCCGTAGAAAATCGCCAGACCGGCCGGCAGGCCGAGAATGGCGAGCGGCAGCGCCCAGGCAAAATCCTCCTGATCGACCAGCAGCGCATGGCCGAGCCACCAGAGACCGGCGACGAAATAGCCGAAGCCGAACAGCCAGCCGGTGGCAAAGGCCGGCCACAGCCTGCCGACCACGCCGCTGTCAGGCGAAGCCGCCGCCCCGTCGATCAGCCAGACGAGCAGCGGGAAGGAGACGAACATTGCCGCGAAGAAGCCGAAGGGCGGCAGCGCCAGCACGGCGAATGCCCCGGCGGCGATAGCCAGCAGCGACCGTTTCAAACCCCAGACGAGGATAACCCTGTCCGCAAGCCGCTCCATGCGCACTCCCATCAAACCGCGAATCAACCCATTCGCAGTCTTTCAAAAAAGCGGCTCTTTGTCCTGTCAGTTGGCGGTCGATTCCGCCGGCCGGTCGTCGCCGGCGTCGGAGCCGGGAGGAATGTCACCATCCACCTTGGCGCGGCGGCGGATCGCATGGCGCTTGCGGGTAATGCGCAGCCGCTTGATGCGGCGCGGATCGGCGTCGAGAATGTGGAATTCGAAGCCCGGCAACGCTTGGACGACTTCGCCGCGCACCGGGATGCGGCCGAGCGCGGAGAAGATCAGGCCGCCCAGCGTATCGACCTCGTCGACCTGCTCGCTGATGTCGAAATCCGGCCCGATCGCTGCGGCGATCTCTTCCAGTTCGACGCGGGCATCGGCGATGAAGACGTCTTCGGCGACCCGCTTGAACATCACCTCTTCGTCGTCATGTTCGTCGTCGATGTCGCCGACCACCATTTCGACGATGTCCTCGTGCGAGGCGAGGCCGTCAGTGCCGCCATATTCGTCGATGACCAGCGCCATCTGCGTGCGGTTCACCTGCATGCGGCGCAACAAGTCGGAGGCCAGCATCGACGGCGGTACGAACAGGATCTTGCGGATGATGCCGGCTTCCGTCAGCGTCTTCTGCAAGTCGACGCGGGCGAGATCCAAATTCGGCTTGGCCGAACGCGTGGTCTTCTGGATGTTTTCGGGCGCAACCTCGATCGCCGGCAGCGCCGGCACGGCAACGGCCGGTTTCGTCGGGCCGCGGCGTTTGTTGCGCGCCTGCTTGGCGACATAGGAGAGCAGGTCGCGGATATGCACCATGCCGCGCGGATCGTCGAGCGTATCGGCATAGACGGGCATGCGCGAGCGGCCGGATTCCTCAAACAGGATCATCAGCTCGCCGATGGTGATGTTCTGGTCGACCGCCTCGATATCGGCGCGCGGCACCATCACGTCAGCGACGCGCACCTCGCGAAAGCGCAGGATGTTGTGCAGCATTGCCCTTTCGTCGGGCGAAAAGGCGTCGTCGCCGGCCGCATCGGTCATCAGCGCGTCGGCAAGATCTTCGCGCAGCCGCGAGCCTTGCTGCGGGCGAAGGATGCGCGCGGCGCGCGACCAGAAGGATTGAGATCGGCCGGATGGCCGACTACTACTGCCCGCCTCGTCCGAAGAGGAGGATAGCTCGGAGTCCTTGGCGTCTGCCGCCGGCTTCGTCGTAAAGTCGCTCATGGTTCCATTTTAAGGTCTTGACCCTCGTAGGGATCAGATAGGCCGAGCTGCGCCAAAATGCGAGTCTCCAGCCCCTCCATAATTTCGGCTTCGGCACTATTCATATGGTCGTAGCCGAGAAGATGCAAGAAACCGTGCACCAGAAGATGGGTCAGGTGGTCGTCGAAACTCTTTTCGAGCTCGACGGTTTCCCGTTCCACCGTCTCCCGCGCGATGATGATGTCGCCGAGCATCGGACCAGGCATCTTGCCGGGCCGAACCGGAAAGGCCGGAAAGGAGAGCACGTTGGTCGCCTTGTCCTTGCCGCGCCATTCGGCGTTGATGTCCTGAATCGAGGCGTCGTCGGTGAAGACAAGCGAAACCTCCGGCGGCATGGTCGGGAAGGGCTGTTTCTCGCTGTCGCGAAGATAGATGACGGCCGCGCCGAGCACGCGTTCGCAAAAGGACAGCAGCGTCTCTTCGCCCGGCCAGCCGATGTCGTCGACGCTGATCTGGATATCGAGTTCTGCCATCAGTCCTGCCGGCGGACTTCTTCGGCTTCGGCGGCATAGGTGGAATCATAGGCCCTGACGATGCGCCCGACCAGCGGATGGCGGACGACGTCGGTATCCTTGAAGCGCACGATCGAGATGCCCTCGACGCCGTTCAGAAGCTGCAACGCCTCGACGAGGCCGGATTTGACGCCGCGCGGCAGGTCGATCTGGCTCGGGTCGCCGGTGACGATCATCCGGGCATTCTCGCCGAGACGCGTCAGGAACATCTTCATCTGCATCGATGTGGTGTTCTGCGCTTCGTCGAGGATGATCGCGGCATTGGCAAGCGTGCGGCCGCGCATGAAAGCGAGCGGCGCGATTTCGATGACGCCGGCGGTGATCGCCCGGTCGACCTTGTCGGCCGGGATCATGTCATAGAGCGCGTCATAGAGCGGGCGAAGATAGGGATCGACCTTTTCCTTCATGTCGCCGGGCAAGAAGCCGAGGCGCTCGCCGGCTTCGACGGCCGGGCGCGACAGGATGATCTTTTCGACCGCGCCGCGCTCCAGCAGCTGGGCGGCATGGGCGACGGCGAGATAGGTCTTGCCGGTGCCGGCCGGCCCGACGCCGAAGACCAGCTCGGCGCGTTCCAGCGCCCGGATATAGGCGTCCTGCGTCGGCGTGCGGGCGATGATCGTCTTCTTGCGGGTGGAAACCTGCGCCATCGTCAGCTTGGCCTTGCGCTCCATTGTGGGAAGGCTGAGCTGATCGTCGGCGGCGACCGCCATGCGGATTGCGCCCTCGACGTCGGATCGTTCCACGCTGCCGCCTTTCTGAAGCTTCTCATAGAGATAATCGAGCGTGCGCCGCGCCTGGTTGGTGGTCACGACATCGCCTGATATGACGACGGAATTACCGCGAGCCCGCGCATCGATGTTGAGCCGTTCCTCGAGCAGCTTGAGGTTCTGGTCGAATTGACCGAAGAGCTCGCTGGCGAAGCGGTTGTTCTCGAACGTCAGGACGAAGTGATTGGAGTCGCTCGGCGTGCGGGGGTGGCGCGGTGAAGAAGAAACCAATTCTTGTCCGTTCAAGCGGTCGGGCTCCTTGGGTTAAACCGCAGCCTCTGCGTGTTCGGCAAACAGGCTGTTGTTTCCGGTTCCTGTGATTCGCACTTTAATAATGTCACCGATTTGCGATGCTTTTGCATCAACATTCACAGATTGAAGCCAGGGAGAACGGCCGATCAGCTGTTCCGGCATGCGACCGGGCTTTTCCAGCAACAGGTCGATCTCTTTGCCGATGCAGGATTCGGCAAATTCCTGCTGCTGCTTCAGGAGAAGCGCTTGCAGGCGTTCCAGCCGTTCTGCCTTGATCTGTTCCGGCACCTGGTCCTTCAGTTCCGCGCCGGGCGTGCCCGGCCGTGTCGAGTATTTGAATGAAAAGGCCTGCGCATAACGGACCTCCTCCACAAGCCTGAGTGTATCCTCAAAATCGGCGTCTGTCTCCCCCGGAAAGCCGGTAATGAAATCGCCCGACAGCGCGATATCGGGCCGCACCGTGCGGATGCGTTCGATCAGGCTGAGATATTCGGCCGCCGTGTGGCGCCGGTTCATCGCTTTGAGGATGCGGTCGGAGCCCGATTGCACCGGCAGATGGAGATAGGGCATCAGCGCCCGCAGATCGCGATGGGCGTCGATCAGCCGGTCGTCCATGTCACGGGGATGGCTGGTGGTGTAGCGCAATCGCGCAAGGCCGGGGATTTCGGCAAGCCGATAGAGCAGGTCGCCGAGGCTCCATGCCTCGCCCTGCGGCCCGGCGCCGTGCCAGGCATTGACGTTCTGCCCGAGCAGGGTGATCTCGCGCACACCACCTTCGACGAGCTTTTCGGCCTCCTCGACGATCTGAGAGACCGGCCGCGACACTTCCGAGCCGCGTGTATAAGGCACGACGCAGAAGGTGCAGAACTTGTCGCAGCCCTCCTGCACCGTCAGGAAGGCGGTGACGCCGCGGGCGCGGATCTTTTTGCTTTCGGCGATCGGCAGATGCTCGAACTTGTCCTCGATGGCATATTCCGTATCGACGACCCGCTGGCCCTCCTTCGCCCGGCGCAGCGCCTCCGGCAGGCGGTGATAGGTCTGCGGGCCGATGACGACGTCGACGGCGGGCGCGCGGCGCAGGATCTCCTCGCCTTCGGCCTGGGCGACGCAGCCGGCAACGCCGATCATCATCTTCCGTCCGTCCGCCGCCTTCCTCTTTTTCATGTCGCGCAGCCGTCCGAGGGCCGAATAGACTTTCTCGGCTGCCTTCTCACGGATATGACAGGTGTTGAGCAGAACGAGGTCCGCCTCTTCCATGTCTTCGGTCGGTTCGTAACCGTCGCGGGCGAGCGCGTCGCTCATACGCGTGGAATCATAGACGTTCATCTGGCAGCCATAGGTCTTGATGAAGACCTTGCGGCTGTTGGAGCCATCTCGGAGTATCTGTTCCGGAGCCGGGAGAAGGGCGCTGTCCTGTGTCATGGCGCGCTGTTTAGTGGTTTTTGCCGTCCGAGAAAAGGGACTCTCGGTTTAAAGCGCGTCGCGATCTTTCAGATCCGCTCCTTGCGCTTTAAGTCTTTATTTTACACATGTCTTTCCTGCAAAACCGCGGCACACTTTTGTGCGACATGCTCTAGGAGCTGTGGACACTTATCTGAGCCATAGGATTGTTGCGGCCAGAGCGATCATGGCTTTGTAGTTTCGAACGGTTTTCTCATATCGTGTGGCGATGCGTCGAAACTGCTTGAGCTTCGAGAAGCAGCACTCGACGAGGTAACGCTGAGCATAGAGTTCCTTGTCGAGCGGATACTTCTTGGCACGCGAGGGGTTGTTCAGGATGACCGCTTGCGCGCCCTTGTCGGCAATGAGTTTGCGTAGCCGGTCGCTGTCATAGGCCGTATCAGCCATGACGACCTCGGCCGGCAGGTCTTCGATCAGGAGATCGGCTTGCGGTGCATCGCCTTTCTGACCGGCGGTCAGGATGAAACGAACGGGACATCCAAGGCCACGCACGGCCATATGGATTTTGGTGCTCAAGCCGCCGCGCGAGCGGGCAAGGGCCTGATCTTCAGCCCCTTTTTTGCCCCGGAGGCGTGCTGGTGGGCGCGAATAATAGTGCTGTCGACGATCAGGTATTCGAAGTCGGTATCCTCCGACATCGCCTCAAAGACACGCCACCAGACACCCTTCTGGCTCCAGCGACTGAAGCGGCGAAACACGCTGTTCCAATCACCGAACACCTCCGGCAGATCGCGCCAGGGCGAACCAGTCCGCACGATCCACAAGACGGCTTCCACAAACATGCGATTGTCACGTCCAGACGAACCGCGCGTGCGATCGTCGCCAATGATATGACGAGACATCCGCTTCCACTGGTCATTCGAAGAATTAGACGATCTAAAACACCCATGACTGCCTCCAAAAGACAGTCTTGAATCTGATTTGCTCAGCTTTGGGAATCCCAAGAGTCCACGTCTCCTAGACGACATTTCGCCCGCGCAGGCTTGTATTGAGCAGGCTGCGGATGCGGGTGGCGATCGCAGCGCTCACCTCCTTGCGATTGGTGTCGGCGCGATATTCCACCGCCTCGCCGAAGGAGACCTCGGCGTCGATCGCGCCGCAGCGCACGATGTCGAGGAGGTGCGGCAACAGCTCGATATCGCCCGGCCAGGCAGCGAGCGGCCGGTGAAAGCGCCCCATGGCGATGCCGTGCACCCTGGTATAGGCAACCGCCACCGGCTGCACCACGACGGTTCCGGTCGGCGAAGCGGGCACGGCCATGGCGGCGGCACCGAACAGCGAAGACTTGACCTCCAGCAGCCGGTTGCCATCCGAGGTTGTGCCCTCAGGAAAGAGCACGACGATTTCGCCGTCGGCCATGCGCCCGGCGATCTCGTTAGCCTGGTGACCGGTCCGGCGCCTCTCCTCGCGCACGACGAAGACGCTCTTCTGCAGCTTGGCGAGCGTGCCGAAGATCGGCCAGTCGGCCACCTCGATCTTGGCGATGAAGGCCACATCGGCAACGGACGACATCACCATGATATCCATCCAGGAGGAATGGTTCGAGCAGAGCATCAGCGGCCGGCGCTCTTCCAGCCGGCCGCTGACACGGACTCGGATGCCGAGACAATAGCAGACGATACGGTGCCAGACGCGTGGCAGCCGGCGGCGCAGCCGCCAGTCGAAACGCAGCGCCAGCAGTTGCAGCGGCACGAGCACGATGCTGACGGCCAGGATGACGACCGCAGCACAGGCAATGCGCAGCCAGGCGATCAAATGCTGCTCTCCCGGGCTGCCATTGCTTCAGCGATCGTCCTTCTTCAACGGAACGCCGTAAAGCTCCAGCCGGTGGTCGACCAGCTGGAAGCCATGCTCGCGGGCGATGCGCTCCTGCAGCGCCTCGATCTCCGGCGAGCGGAATTCGATGACGGTGCCGGTCTTCAGGTCGATCAGGTGGTCGTGATGCTCTTCCGGCACCGTCTCGTAACGCGAGCGCCCGTCGCGGAAGTCGTGGCGGGCGATGATGCCGGCATCTTCGAACAATTTCACGGTGCGATAGACCGTCGAGATCGAGATCTTCGCATCGACCTTCACCGAGCGGCGGTAGAGTTCTTCGACATCGGGATGGTCTTCGGAATCTTCGAGGATGCGCGCGATCACGCGGCGCTGCTCGGTCATGCGCATGCCGCGTTCGGTGCAAAGCTCCTCAAGGGTCTTGGCTGCGTCCGTCATGGCCCGCCTTTAAAAATATATTCATATTGCGCCAATGCCGGACGGCTTGGGCGCCGGCCAGCATGTCATCTCTCTGTCAGGGAACTAGCGAAGAACGCGCTTCATGACAAGCGCCGTGGAGAGGGCGCCGTTTTCCTGCTTGTAATAACCCTTGCGTTCCCCGACCTTTTCGAAGCCGAGCTTGCGATAGAGGCCAAGCGCTGCCGTATTGCCGTCGTCGACTTCGAGAAACATGCTCTCGCCGCCGCGTGCGCGGGCTTCCCGCATCGCCGCCTGCATCAGCCGCCAGCCAAGCCCGGCGCGGGCGACCTTCGCCTGCACGGCGATCGTCAGGATTTCCGCCTCGCCGGCGAGATGGCGGGCAAGGATAAAGCCGGGAAGCGGCTTTTTCAGGATGGCGTTGGTCTGGCGCGCCACGAAGCCGAACACGGTGTCCTGCATCAGCAGCCCGTGAAATTCACCATCGCCCCAGGGCCGGGCAAAACGCTCGCCATGCAGGACCGCGACATCGCGGCAGTCCTCACGCTCCATGGCGATGATCTCGAATTCCGGCTTCAGCGTCAGATAGGCTTCCAGCATCGTCATACTCGTCGGGCAATCGCATACCCGGCCTGCGGCTTGGCGTCGGGTCCGCGCAGATAAAGGGGCTTCGGCTTTCCGGCATCGAGGGAGGCGGCAGCACCGATGCGCGCCACCACAGAGATCGGGAATGTGTTGGTGTGATCGCCGCCGGCGTCCGGCTTCAGCAGCGCAGTCGCCGAACCGGCGATTTCGCCGTCGAAGCCTTCGGCAAAAGCCTGTGCTTGCGCAACGCTTAACGCCCGCGGCGTGTCGAGGGGCGAACCGTCCGATGAAAAGGACTGGAGGTAGATTTCGTCCCGCTTGGCGTCCATCGCCGCCAGCACGGCGCGATGCGGCGTCTTTTCGCGCTGGGCTGATGCCATGACCTCGAGCGTGGTGACGCCGACGGCGGGCACATTGAGGGAAAGCGCAAAACCGCGGGCTGCGGCAACGCCGACGCGGATACCGGTAAACGAGCCAGGGCCGATGGTGACAGCAATCCGGTCAATATCGGAAAGCTCCATATCAGCCTGATCGAGCGCGCGATCGACGATACCGATCAGATGTTCAGCATGCCCCTTGCCGATCATGTCCGATGCCTCCCCCAGCACCGTATTCCTGCCGCTGTCGTAAACGGCGGCAGCGCAGTCTACACCTGCCGTGTCGAGCGCCAGAACAATCATGCCATCAATTTCCGAAAAATCTATTGTCGCCTGATCATAAATTCGTCTTGCCGAACAAGAGATGAACGGCCCGACGAACGCCAGAATTTTAAGCGGCAATCACTTCCTGCACTTCCGGAACGAAATGCCGCAGCAGGTTCTGAACGCCATGCTTCAGCGTTGCCGTCGAAGACGGGCAGCCGGCGCAGGAACCCTTCATGTTCAGATAGACCTTGCCGTCCTTGAAGCCGCGGAAGGTAATATCGCCGCCGTCCTGTGCAACGGCGGGGCGCACGCGGGTCTCCAGAAGTTCCTTGATGGTCAGCACGATCGATTCGTCGCCTTCGTCAAAAAACTCGTCGCCGGCGTCGAGGTCTTCGGAGAGGATGGAAGCATCGCCCATGACAGGCTTGCCCGACATGAAATGCTCCATGATCGAGCCTAATATAGCCGGCTTAAGATGCTGCCATTCGGCATCGTCCTTGGAGACGGAAATGAAATCATAGCCGAAATAGACGCCGGTAACACCGGGGATTTCGAACAGTCGGGCCGCGAGCGGCGAAGCTTCGGCCTCCTCAGCGCTGCGGAACTCGGCCGTGCCGTTTTCCATCACCACCTTGCCCGGCAGGAACTTCTGCGTGGCGGGGTTCGGCGTGGCTTCGGTCTGAATGAACATCTGGTTCTCCATGCGGCCGGCCCATAGCACAGCCGTCTTTAGAATTCTTCAAAAGAAGATAAGCCCATTGCTGGCGGCATTCAAGAGATTTTTACTCAAGAAATTATCAGCAGAGGGCGTCGATTTCCTCGTTGGTCAGCGTATCCGGCAGCACGGTGACCGGGATCGGAAACGCTGCTGCGCGGCCGGCGATCGACGAGACCAGCGGTCCCGGACCTTCCTTTGCCGAACCGGCGGCCAGAACGAGGATCGCCACATCGCGGTCATCCTCGATCACGGCGTTGATCTGTTCGGCCGCACCACCTTCGCGGATAACAACCTCCGGCTCGATGCCGATCGTCTCGCGCACGATCTGGGCGATCTTGGCGACGACCGCCTCGGCCTCCTCACGCGCCTCGGCCCGCATGATCGCCTCGACTCCGAGCCATTGCTGGAAATCCCCATCGGGGATGACGTAGAGCAGCACCAGCCCGCCATTGGAATTCTTCGCGCGCCGGCCGGCATAATGAACGGCGCGTTGGCATTCGGGTGTACCGTCGATCACCGCCATGAACTTGCGGCGATGACCTTCGAGCCGTGAGAGTCGCTTCGATACCATGGCGCGGACTCTGACACCCGAAGCGGAAAATTTGCAAGCCCAGTTTTTCCTCTTCAGCCCCGGCGGGGGAGAAGAAGAGATCTAGCTCAGTAGACGAAGCCGATGACGTCGCGCACTTGGCTCATCGTCACCTCGGCGCGGGCTCTGGCGCGTTCGCCGCCCTTGCGCAGGATGGCGTCGATATGGCTGGTATCGTCCATCAGCCGGCGCATCTCGCCGGTGATCGGCGCCAGCACGTGGATGGCGAGGTCGACCAGCGCCGGCTTGAAGACGGAGAATTGCTGGCCGCCGAATTCAGCCAGCACCTCGGCCTTCGATTTGTCGGAAAGGGCCGCATAGATCGCCACCAGATTGTCGGCTTCCGGCCGGCCCTGCAGCCCGTCGATCTCGCTCGGCAAGCCGTCCGGATCGGTCTTGGCCTTGCGGATCTTCTTCGAGATCGCCTCCTCGTCGTCCATCAGATTGATGCGCGAGAGGTCCGAAGGGTCGGATTTCGACATTTTCTTGGTGCCGTCGCGCAGCGACATGACGCGCGGCGCCGGCCCGCCGATCAGCGGCTCGACCATCGGGAAATAGGCATGCACCGGCTCGTTGCCGACGGTGATGTCGACGCCGTAATCGGTCTTGGCGATATGCTCGGCATAATCGAGGTTGAACTTCATCGCGATGTCGCGGGCAAGTTCTAGATGCTGCTTCTGGTCCTCGCCGACCGGCACATGGGTGGCGCGATAGACGAGAATGTCGGCGGCCATCAGGCTCGGATAGGCGTAGAGGCCGAGCGAGGCCTGCTCGCGGTCCTTGCCGGCCTTGTCCTTGAACTGCGTCATGCGGTTCATCCAGCCGATGCGAGCGACGCAGTTGAAGATCCAGGCGAGTTCGGCATGCTGCGGCACGGCCGACTGGTTGAAGACGATATGTTTTTCCGGATCGATGCCGGCGGCGATGAAGGCGGCGGCGATCGAGCGCGTCTGGCCCGGCATGTCCTCATGTACGAGCTGGGCGGTCAGCGCATGCATGTCGACGACGCAGTAGATGCAGTCATTGCCTTCCTGCAGCGCCACGAAGCGGCGGATCGCGCCGAGATAATTGCCGAGATGCAGATTGCCGGTCGGCTGCACGCCGGAGAATACGAGTTTCTTGAATTCGCTCATGTCGTCCTCAATAGGCTGGTGGAGGGCCTACAGCGCCGCGCGTCTTTTCAGACGCGCAAAGGACGCTGTAACACTTCGATCTGCTGCATAATTCCTAAATCGATTCCGGTTTAGGAATTATGCAGCGGGCTTGTTTCGCCTGTGTTCCTAACGCCGCGGCTTATGCACGTCCAACCGGTCGCAATCAAGAGGTTGCGGCTGGGGCATGCTGGATCAGATCGAAGCTGTTGCCGTAGGGATCGGCAAAGACCGCGACCGCGCCGTAAACCTCGTGCCTGGGCTCTTCGAGAAAGCGCACGCCGGCGGCGAGCATCGCGGCATGATCGCGGGCAAAATCATCGGTCTTCAGAAAGAAGCCGACACGGCCGCCCGTCTGATTGCCGATTGCCGCCCGCTGCGTCGCGTTTGCCGCCTGCGCCAGCAGAAAAGCGGCGCCATCTCCGCCTCTGGGCTTCACCACCACCCAGCGCTTGCCCTCCCGCTGCAGTTCGTCCTGCAGGCAATCGAAACCGAGGGCGTCGCAATAGAAAACCTTGGCCCGGTCGTAGTCGTCGACGACGAGGGTGACGAGGAAAAGCGACTGGATTGTCATGGCATATCTCCTGACTGAGATGTTTATTCCCATTTGGATCGGCGTTATCCGTTATTTTAAGCCAAAGTGATCAAGCCGTTTACTCACAATTGAGTATAAAATTTCACAGAAAAGCTTTTATTGAACTGAAAATCCTTAACTGCGCGGGGGCGGCAATGACCGACCCGTCAACCGCCAGGAGGACCCATGCAAAACGCCAGTTTGCTCGCCATGGCAGGCCTTTTCGCCCTACAGTCCGCAACCAGCGCCGTCGGTCAAGACAGCAAAAGACCGGCCGTTGACCTGCCGAAACATGAAGCGCGCCTCGCCTACACGGTCCAGACCGTCAGCGTTCGCGCCGGCTGTTTCCCCGAGCGTCTTCGAGCGGTCCTGTCGCATATCGCCGCCAAAACCGGACGCCGGCCGATGATCACGTCGGGCCTCCGGCCACATCCCCGCCGTCATGGTTCCCTGCATGGAAAATGCCTCGCCGCCGATATCAGGATGCCGGGCCTGTCGGAACGCACCATCATCGCCGCCGCCAAAACCGCGCCCGGCATTGGCGGCATCGGCACCTATTGCAACGGTATCGTCCATGTCGATGTCGGGCCGCAGCGGCGATGGGTGGATTGTTAGAGCGATTTTGAAAGTGCTGCTCGGGCCCGTGTCTCGACCTCATCCTTCCGTCTTCACCGGCTTGCGGTTCAGATTACGCCGGATCATGCCGAGATCCGCCCCGCCGATGAGGAAGGCGGCGGCGAAATAGACCAGCATGGAGATCGCGATCAGCAGGCCCAGCGTGCCGATCTTGGTCAGAAGCGGCGCGCCGGAGGCAAGCCAGGGGGCAAAATACTGCTTGAGGAAGACGATGGCAGCACCCATGACCGCGGCAGCGACGATCAACAGGACGGTGCGTTTTGCCAGTGCCCATTCCCATGCCAGATGGCCGCGGCGCAACAGCGTGGTGAACAGCAGCACGGTGCTGATCCAGCCGGCCGTGGCTTCGGCAACGGCAATACCGGGCGCGCCCATATAGGGAAAGAGGGTGAGCGCGGTGGCGCAGTTGGTCGCCACCGCGATCGCCGAAAAGCGCATAGGCGTCTTGGTGTCCTCGCGCGCATAAAAGCCCGGCTGCAGCGCCTTGATCAGCACGAAGGCCGGTAGGCCGATGCCGTAAATAGCCAGGATCGCGCCGACGACGGCGGTGTTTTCCTGATGGAAGGCGCCGCGCTCGTAGAGCACGCGGATAATCTCGTCCGACAGGATCCAGAGCGCGAAGGCGGCGGGGATGGTCAGGAACAGCACGAATTCGATCGAGCGGTTCTGCAGGTTCCCGGCCTCGCGCAGGTGGCCGCCCTTCAGCGCCCGGGCAAGTTCCGGCAGCAGCACCACGCCGACGGCGACGCCGACGACGCCGAGCGGCAGCTGGTAGATCCGGTCGGCATATTGCAGCGCTGCGATCGCGCCGTCGCGGGAGGAGGCGATCGCCTGGCCGATCAGCTGGTTGATCTGGGTGATGCCGCCGGTCACCGCAGCCGGCACCGCCAGGATCAGCAGCCGCTTGACGTTCGGGGTCATCTTCGGGAAGCGGAAACCGATGCTCATGCCGGCCGCAAGCACGCCGATATAGACAACGGCGAGCTGCAGGACGCCGGCGGCAAGGACGCCAAAGGAGAGATACCAGGCCGTCGCCAGTGGATCGGCGCCGGTATAGAGCGCATAAAACAGCGCTCCGATCATCACCACGTTGAGGAAAACCGGCGCGATCGCGGCGGCGAAGAAATGATGCAGCGAATTCAGCATGCCGCTCATCATCGCCGTCAGCGACATGCACATCAGATAGGGAAACATCACTGCCGCCATGCGAATGGTGATCGAGAATTTTTCCGGATCGTCGGCAAAGCCCGGCGCGATGACGAAGCGCACCAAAAGCGGCATGGTAAGCTCCATCACGATGGTGATGAGAAGCAGCACCGAAAACAGCACGCCGAAGACTTCCTCCGAAAAGCGCTTGGCGCCATCGGTGCCGTTCGCCTCGATCTCCTTGGCAAAAAGCGGCACGAAGGCGGCGTTGAAGGCGCCTTCGGCAAACAGCCGGCGGAAGAGGTTCGGGAAGCGGAAGGCGGCGTAGAAGACGTCGGCCATCGGCCCGGTGCCCAGCGCCGCCGCCATCAGGGTTTCGCGGGCGAAGCCGAAGATGCGGCTGCCGAGGGTGGCACCGCCGACGGTGGCAAATTTCTTGACGAGGCTCATGCTTGGGGACTCATGCGGAGGAATCGGCTTTTTTTTCGGCGGAAGGCGATGTCCGGGCAGTGGCGGCCGGCGCGATGATGCCGGAGGGCATGCGCTCGCGCAGTTCGTCCTCCTCCTCGGCCATGACGGCCTTCATCCGGGCGGTGATGTTGGCGCGCTTGCTGTCGCCCGAGATCTTCTGTCCGACAAGGTCGGTGACGTAGAAAGTGTCGATCACCTTCTCGCCGAAGGTGGTGATGCGGGCCGACTGGATGTCGAGCGACAGATCGGAGAGCACGGCGGTGATCTCCGACAGCAATCCCGGCCGGTCGAGGCATTCGACCTCGATGACCGTGAACTTGTTCGACAGGCTGTTGGTGATGTTGACCGACGGCGGAATGACGAATGCCTTGTTCTTCCTGCGATTGCGCGCGCGCGTGGCGATGACCTCGGGCAGCCGTTTGCGGCCGGACAGCACGTCCTCGATCATCCGCCCGATCGTCGCGGCCCGGCGCAGCTCGTCGGCATCGTCGGTAAATTCGCGGCTGACATGGATCGTGTCGAGCGCCCGGCCGTCCGACGTCGTGAAGATCTGCGCGTCGACAATGTTCGCGCCGGCCGCCGCACAGGCGCCGGCGATGACGGCGAGCAGGCGCGGATGGTCGGGCGACAGCACGGTGATCTCGGTGATCGCGTGGAAACTGTCGGTGCGCACGGTGGTGGCGAGCGCCTGGCCTGATTTGTCGGCCTGGCGGATGAAATGGGCGTGGCGGACCTGGTCTTCCAGCGGCACCGAGAGCAGATAGGGCTGGTAGTGCAGCTTGGTATAGGTATTGCGGTCCTTCTGGCTCCAGTCGGCAAGGGCGGCATGCAGCGCCTCGGCGGCGGCATTTGCCCGCTCCTTGCGGGAAACCTCGGAAAAACCGCCGGCGAGCAGCAGCTCGGTTTCGTAATAGAGCGTGCGCAGCAACTGGCCTTTCCAGCCGTTCCAGACGCCCGGACCGACGGCGCGGATATCGCAGATCGTCAGGATCAGCAGCATCTTCAGCCGGTCGAGCGATTGCACGCGGTCGGCGAAATCGGTGATCGTCTTGCGGTCGGTCAGATCGCGGGTCTGCGCCACCATCGACATCGTCAGATGTTCCTCGATCAGCCAGACGACGATCTCAGTCTGCTTCTGCGAGAGGCCGAAGCGGGCGCAGAGCTTGCGGGCGACGCGGGCGCCGGCGATCGAATGATCCTCCTGCCGGCCCTTGGCGATGTCGTGCAGGAGAACGGCGACATAAAGGGCCTCGCGGTCCTCGATGTTGGGCATCAGCTTGTTGGCGAGCGGATGCAGATCCTCGGCGCGCGCCTTGTCGATCTCGGAGAGAACATCGACGGTGCGGATCAGATGTTCGTCGACCGTATAGTGGTGATACATGTTGAATTGCATCATCGCGACGATCTTGCCGAATTCGGGAATGAAGCGGCCGAGCACGCCGGCCTCGTTCATCCGGCGCAGGATGAGGGCCGGATCGCGCTTCGACGTCAGGATCGACATGAACAGGCGGTTCGCCTCGTCGTTTTCCCTGAGCTTGTTGTCGATTAGGGCGAGTGAGCGGGTGACGCGTTTCAGCGCGTCCGGATGGAATTCCAGCCCGTTGATATCGGCGACGTGGAAGAGCCTGAGGATGCTGACCGGATCGCGCTTGAACACTTCGGGATCGGCAAGCGCGATGCGGCCGCGGTCCTCGACGAATTCGACGCTGCCGGCGATCTTGCGGTTGCGATGGGTGAAGCGGCTGATGACGCCGGTAAGGCCGGGGATCGACTTCGCCTGCTCGTCTTCAAGCGCGGCGCAGAGGATGCGGGTGAGGTCGCCGACATCCTTGGCGACGAGGAAATAGTGCTTCATGAAGCGCTCGACGGCCGAAAGGCCCGGGCGGGTGTGATAGCCGAAGGCTTCGGCGATCTCGCGCTGGATGTCGAAGGACAGGCGCTCCTCGGCCTTGCCGGTCAGGAAGTGCATATGGCAGCGCACCGCCCAGAGAAAATCGTCAGCTTTCTCGAGCAGACGGTATTCGTGCTTTGACAAGACGCCGAGCTTGACCAGCTCGGCTTGGTCGCGCACGTGATAATAATATTTCGAGATCCAGAACAGCGTGTGCAGGTCGCGAAGCCCGCCCTTGCCTTCCTTGACGTTCGGTTCGACGAGATAGCGCGTGTCGCCTGCCTTGCGGTGGCGCTCGTCGCGCTCGGCAAGCTTGGCGGCGATGAATTCAGGGCCGGTGCCGGTGACGATTTCCTTGTCGAAGCGAGTCTCGAGCTCGGTTTCCAGCCGCTGCAGGCCGCAGATGTAGCGCATCTCCAGGATAGCGGTGCGGATCGTCATATCGGACTTGGAAAGCGCGATGCATTCTTCCACCGTGCGGGTGGCGTGGCCGACCTTGAAGCCCATGTCCCAAAGCACGTAGAGCATGAACTCGACCGCCTTGTGCGTCTCTTCCGCCGGCCGCGGCGGGAAGAGAAACAACAGGTCGATATCGGAGCCTGGCGCCAGCGTGTCGCGGCCATAGCCGCCGACGGCGGTAACGGCAAACTTGTCTTTCTGCTGCGGAAAGATATGGGCGGTGGCGAAATTGTAGAGGACGGTGATGATCTGGTCCTGCAGCCAGGAAATCCGGCAGGCGCAATTCAGCCCGCCGCCGTCGGCCATCAGTGCGGCCCGCGCCTGCTGCCGGCCCTCCGTGCTGGCTTTTTTCAGGGTCGCCAGCAGATCGGCGCGCAGCACGTCCGGCCGGTTGCGGTTGGCCTCGGCAACGGCGTCGCACTGCTTCTGCAACAGCTCGACGTCGAGGATGTGGGAAAAATCGAGATCGCGCATCGCTGTCGCCGGGGCGGTTTCCTGTTCATGCCGGGCGGCCTGATCCGGGCCAGCCTCGTATTTCGTCCGCATGCGCTATAACCCCTTTATCAGGCGATTGACACGGGCTCTCATACTGCAAGAACCTTTAAATTTGGCGAAATGGTGTTGGTAAGCCGCGCAGGACAGCTTTCCCGCGAAGCTCAGCCGGCGGCCCGCGCATTCAGCAAATACAGCACCTGCCGCGTCTCGCTCATGATCTCCTCAAGCGACTGCCTGTCGCACTCGCGATAGCCCGCCTTGGCGATCGACGTCCCGAGCTCTGAGATCATCGCGCAGCAGCGGGTAATTTTCAGCATGCCGATCGGCGAGGTCCAGCCGCGCGCATGGCGGTCCCCGTCGGCGCGCCGCATCGTGTCGAGCATGGAGCAGATGAGCGAGAGGCGCTCCGTTTCGCGGATCAGCTTTTCCATGAACATCGCGTGCGTGCCCTATTTCAGCTTCTTCTTGAGGTCGTAAAGCGCGTCCATTGCCTCGCGCGGCGTCATGTCGTCAAGGCTCATCCCCTTTAGCGCCTCCTCGACCTTGGAGGGTCCCCGGGCGGTGTCCTCGCGGCGCACCGCCACCTGGAAGAGCGGCAGGTCGTCGATCAGCTGGCTCGCCGGGTTCTTGCGGTCGGCATCTTCGAGGCGGGTAAGCACGTCGCGAGCCCGCGTCACCACCGAAGCCGGAAGTCCGGCAAGCCTAGCGACCTGGATGCCGTAGGAGCGGTCGGCCGCACCCGGCCCGACCTCATGCAGGAAAATGACGTCGCCGTCCCATTCCTTGACGCGCATCGTGGCGTTCGATAGCCGGCCAAGCTTTTCCGAAAGCACCGTCAGCTCATGGAAATGCGTGGCGAAGAGGCCGCGGCAGCGGTTGGCCTCGTGCAGGTGCTCGACGGAGGCCCAGGCGATCGACAGGCCGTCGAAGGTGGCGGTGCCTCGGCCGATCTCGTCGAGGATGACGAGCGAGCGGTCGCTCGCCTGGTTGAGGATCGCCGCGGTTTCGACCATTTCGACCATGAAGGTGGAGCGCCCGCGCGCCAGGTCGTCGGAGGCGCCTACACGCGAGAAAAGCCGGTCGACGATGCCGATATGGGCTGAGGTCGCCGGCACGAAGGAGCCCATCTGCGCCAGGATCGATATCAGTGCGTTCTGCCGCAGGAAGGTCGACTTGCCGCCCATGTTCGGGCCGGTCAAGAGCCAGATTCCGCCGTCCTTATCGCCTGATTTCGGCGACAGATCGCAATTGTTGGCGACGAAGGGGCCGCCTGCCTGCCGCCGCAGCGCCTGCTCGACGACTGGATGGCGGCCGCCCTCGATGGCAAACATCTTCGAGCCGTCGACCTGCGGACGGCAATAGGCCTGCTCCTCGGCGAGAAGCGCCAGGCCTGCGGCAACGTCGATGACGGCAAGCGCCCGGGCGCCGGATTTGATCACCTCGGCTTCTGCCACCACGGCTGCCGTCATCTTCTCGAAGGCAGCGAGCTCGATCGTCAGCGCCCGGTCGGCGGCATTGGCGATGCGGCTTTCGAGATCGGCGAGTTCGGTGGTGGTGAAGCGCATGGCGCTCGCCATCGTCTGGCGGTGGATGAAGCGGGCTTTGGCTTCGGCCGTGTCCGTCATCGGCGAGGCATTGCCGGCGGTCACTTCGATGAAATAGCCGAGGATATTGTTGTGCTTGATCTTCAGCGACCGGATGCCGGTCTCCTCGGCATATTGCAATTGCAGCCCGGCGATCACCCGGCGCGATTGGTCGCGCAGCGCCCTGACCTCGTCGAGCTCGGCGCTGGCGCCGTCGCGCAGGAAGCCGCCGTCACGCTTCAGCAGCGGCAATTCGTCGGCAAGCGTCTCGGCCAGCAGGGTTTCCAGCGCTGCGGGAAGGGCCTGCAGCCCGGACAGCGCCTGGCCAAGCTCTTCCGGCAGCATCGCGCTTGCCAGCATGACCGCAACCTCGCTGGCTGCCTGCAGACCCTGGCGGATGGCGGAGAGATCCCGCGGTCCGCCGCGGTCGAGCGCAAGCCGGGACAAAGCGCGGGGCATGTCGGGCACATGTTTCAGCGTGTCGCGCAGATTGCCGCAGAGCGACGGGTCGTCGATCAGGAAGCCGATCGAATCGAGCCGCGCATTGATGCGGGCGGGATCGGTCAGCGGCGACATCAGCCGCTCGGCAAGAAGCCGCGCGCCGCCGCCGGTGACGGTGCGGTCGATCGCCTTCAGCAACGAGCCGTTGCGATCGCCGGACAGCGTGCGCGCCAATTCCAAATTGGCGCGGGTGGCAGGATCGATGAACAGCGTCGACGCCGCACTTTCCCGCTCCGGCTGCCCAAGCGGCGGCCGCTCGGCGATCTGGGTTTTTTCGACATAGGCGACGGCGGCGGCCGCCGCCGCCAGCTCGGCGCGTGAGAAGGTGCCGAAGCCATCGAGCGTCGCGACGCCGAAATAACGCGCAATCCGGCCTTCGGCGCTGGCGCTGTCGAAGAGTACCGAAGGCTGCGGTACCGCGGTGCGGCCGAGCACGTCGAACACCGGCTTGAGTTCCGGATCGTGGAAGATCGTCTCGGGCAGGATCAGTTCGCGCGGATCGATGCGCAGGATATCGGCAAGCAGCCGTGAGGCTTCGGTCTCGGCAACCCGGAAGACGCCGGTGGAAATATCGATCCAGGCCAGCGCCAGCAACGGTTCGGCGCCGCCGCGAATGCGGGTCAGCGCCATCAGATAGTTGGATTCCGAGGGCGAAAGCAGCTTTTCCTCGGTGATCGTGCCTGGTGTGACCAGGCGGACGACATCGCGCTTGACGACGGATTTGCCGCCACGTTTTTTCGCTTCGGCCGGATCCTCGACCTGCTCGCAGACGGCGACGCGGAAACCGAGCGAGATCAGCTTCTGCAGATAATCATCGGCCGCATGCACCGGAACGCCGCACATCGGGATATCCTGGCCCATGTGCTGGCCGCGCTTCGTCAGGGTGATGCCGAGCGCGCGGGAGGCTTCCAGCGCATCTTCGAAGAACAGCTCGTAGAAATCGCCCATGCGATAGAACAGCAGCGAACCCGGATTGTTCGCCTTGATCTCGATATATTGCTCCATCATCGGCGTCGCCGAGGCACGGCTTTCCGCCGTGGCCAGCTCGGCAGCCGAAAAGGCTTCATTCTCTGTGTCTATTCGTGCGTTCACGGAGGTGCAGTTTTTCCCAAAAAAACAGGTGCCAACCCTATCCGCGCGCCGCTATAGATGACAACAGCATTTGAGGAAGAGCAAAGCGTCGCCCACAGGACGTTGGAGGATTTATGCCCGATATCGATAAGAAGGACCGGCCGGCGACATCAGTTACCGACCAGGAGGCGCTCGATTTTCACGCCACGGGCCGGCCCGGCAAGCTGGAAATCAACCCGACCAAACCGATGGCGACGCAGCGCGACCTGTCGCTTGCCTATTCGCCGGGTGTCGCCGTGCCCGTCAAGGCGATCGCCGCCGATCCGCAGACGGCCTATGATTATACCGCCCGCGGCAACATGGTTGCCGTCATTTCCAACGGCACGGCAATTCTCGGTCTCGGCAATCTCGGCGCGCTCGCCTCCAAGCCGGTCATGGAAGGCAAGGCGGTGCTGTTCAAGCGCTTCGCCGACGTCGATTCGATCGACCTCGAAATCGATACCGAAAATGTGGACGAGTTCATCAACTGCGTCCGTTTCCTTGGTCCCTCCTTCGGCGGCATCAATCTCGAAGACATCAAGGCGCCGGATTGTTTCGTCATCGAAAGCCGGCTGCGCGAACTGATGGATATTCCCGTCTTCCATGATGACCAGCATGGAACGGCGATCATCGCCGCTGCCGGCCTGATCAACGCGCTGGAGCTGACCGGCCGCGACCTGAAGTCGACCAAGCTCGTCTGCAACGGGGCCGGTGCTGCGGCGATCGCTTGCGTCGAACTCGTCAAGGCGATGGGGTTTGCGCCCGACAACATCATCCTCTGCGACACCAAGGGCGTCATCTACCAGGGCCGCACCGAGGGCATGAACCAGTGGAAATCGGCGCATGCGGCAAAGACCGACGCGCGCACGCTGGAAGAGGCGATGGAGGGCGCGGATGTCGTCTTCGGTCTGTCGCAGAAGGGCGCCTTCTCGGCCGAGATGATCCGCTCGATGGCGGATCGGCCGATCATCTTCGCCATGGCCAACCCCGATCCCGAAATCACCCCGGAAGAGGTAGCCCGCATCCGCGACGACGCCATCATGGCGACCGGTCGTTCGGACTACCCGAACCAGGTCAACAACGTCCTCGGCTTTCCCTATATCTTCCGCGGCGCCCTCGACGTGCGCGCCTCCACCATCAACGACGCGATGAAGATCGCCGCCGTCAGGGCGCTGGCAAACCTTGCCCGCGAGGATGTGCCGGATGACGTGGTTGCCGCCTATCAGGGCAACCGGCCGCGTTTCGGCTCGCAATACATCATCCCCGTCCCCTTCGATCCGCGGCTGATCTCGGCGATCCCGGTTGCGGTTGCCGAAGCGGCGATCGAAACCGGCGTTGCCCGCAAGGTCATCACCGACATGGCCGGTTATGCCCGCGAGCTTTCGGCGCGCCGCGATCCGATCGCCTCGACGCTCGCCAGCCTCTATGAACGGGTGCGCCGCCGCCCGAAGCGGATCGTCTTTGCCGAGGCCGAGGAAGAACAGGTCCTGCGCGCCGCGATGTCCTACGCCAACCAGGAACTCGGCACCGCCATCCTGCTCGGCCGCGAGGACCTGATCCGGGCAACGGCCGAGCGCGCCGGCATCGATCTCAACCGCCCCGGCCTCGAGATCGTCAATGCCCGTATCTCGACCCGCGTCGAGGCCTATATCGACTATCTCTATGCCAGGCTGCAACGGCACGGTTATCTCCACCGCGACGCCCAGCGGCTGATCCACAACGACCGCAACCATTTCGCCGCCACCATGGTGGCGCTTGGCGATGCCGACGGCATGGTCACGGGCATCACCCGCAACTATTCGACGGCGCTCGAAGATGTGCGTCGCTGCATCGACGAGAAGCCCGGCCACCGCGTCATCGGTGTGTCGCTGGCGCTTTGCCGCGGCCGCACCGTCTTCGTTGCCGATACGGCGGTGCATGACATGCCGACGGCTGAGCAGCTTGCCGATATCGCCGAGGAGGCAGCCGGTCTGGCAAGGCGCATGGGTTATCCGCCGCGTGTCGCCATGCTTGCCTATTCCACCTTCGGCCATCCCTCCGGCGAACGCTCCGAGCGGGTGCGCGAGGCGGTAAAGATCCTCGACAAGCGCCGCGTCGATTTCGAATATGACGGCGAGATGGCCGCCGATGTCGCCCTGAACCGCAAGGTGATGGAGCAATATCCCTTCTGCCGTCTTTCCGGCCCGGCCAATGTACTGGTCATGCCGGCCTTCCACTCGGCCTCGATCTCGACCAAGATGCTGCAGGAACTCGGCGGCTCCACGGTCATCGGCCCGATCCTTGTCGGCCTCGACAAGCCGGTGCAGATCACCTCGATGGGCGCCAAGGACAGCGACATCGTCAACATGGCGGCGATCGCGGCCTATGGCGTCTCGTAGATCTTATCCTGCTCACACATGAGCGGCATTCAATGCCGGCCGACAGCAGGTCGGCTGGGCATTGTTTTTTATGGATTTTCTAGAGGTTTGGGCTCGCCCGCCTCAGGAGTTCCAAGGCACTGTCCATAAGTCATACTTTTGATACAATAACCGCTTACGCGCGGCATGAATTGCCTGCCCGGACTTTGAAAAAGCCATGGGTGACGCTTTTGCTGCTCAATTGTTTCTAATTTCATCAGCCGGTTGGGTCCCATGACAGACGTCACATCCCCCAAGACGCGTCTATTCGCGCTGTTGAAGTCGGTTTTCGTGAGTTCAAGGGAACCACACCGGCCGCCTATCTCAGGACAATCCGCTTGCAAGCCGCCCGAGAGGATCTACGCGATCCTTCCAACCGACAGCCGTTGCGGTACATTGCTTGAAGTGGGGTTCTTTCACTTCGGCTGTTTTGCGGCAATCTACCGGGCGGCGTAGAAGAAGGCTTTAGACTAGCTCGCGAAGCGGCCGGCGTCGGCGCCGTAATAGTTGAGGTAGCGGTCGGAAATGCTGGAGATCGGCAGCACGATCAGCACGTCGGTCGTGTTGAAGGCATGATCGATGACGGCGCTGGAGCCGACCATGGCGCCGAGTCTGAGATAACCCTTGATGAGCGGCGGCAGGGCCATCAGCGCCCGCTTCGGGTTGATGGCCTCGACCGGCATCAGGTCCATGTTGCGGGCGAGATGCGGCAAGGCGCCGACGGCCCATTCGTTCTTCGCCAGCACATTATGGTAGAGGAAAGACAGTGCCAGCGCGTGGCTTTCGAGATAAACGCCAGGGAAGGAAGCGCAGCCGAACATGGCGTTGACGCCGTGCTTCAGCGCATAGGCCCAGTTGCCCTGCCACAGAAGCTCGACGGTGCGTTTGGTGCGGTATTCCGGCAGCACGCAGGAACGGCCAAGCTCCATGAAGCGCTTGTCCGGATGTTTGGCAATCAGGCCCTCGATCTCGAATTCGGAAGCCGAGTAAAAACCGCCATTGGCGATAGCGACATCCTGGCGCAACAGCCGGTAGGTGCCGACGATCTGGTCTTCCGGGTCACCCTCGATCGTGCGGTCGAGAACGAGAAGATGATCGCAAAAGGCGTCATAAGCATCGACATCGCGCTGGCGGCGCATAGCATCCAGCGGCAACTGCGCCTTCATTTCGTCGACGAAGACGCGGTAGCGCACGGCTTGGGCGGCATCGATCTCTCGCGCGGTGCGGGCAAGGCGGGTTTCCAGATTGCCGATGCGGCCGAGGATATCGCCGTCCGTCTGCGCAGCAGCCGGCGAGGGCCGTGCGGCCTCCACGGTGGTGTCACGATTCAGGATGTCGATGGCGGACATGGCGATTCTCCCGTTACCGGCTTATCGACGCCATAAAACACTTCTCTGCGACAGGAAAGTGACATATTGAATTTCTGAACGCAAGAAGCAGGCAGCCCGCCGCGGCACGTTATCGCGCCTCTGCCCGGCGGGCGGAAAGTGCGGCGACCGCCTGAACTTCGGTCAGCAGGCGCACCGGGTCGACCGGCTTGACCATGACGCGGTTGGCGCCGTTCAGCAAGACCTGCCGGCGCGATTCGTCGCTCTTGTCGGCGGTCAGCACAATCACCGGCACAGGGGCAAGATCGAGCCGTCTCTCGTGGCCGCGCAGCCGTCCGAGCATATCGATGCCGTTGCCGCCAGGCATCGACAGGTCGCTGATGATGATGTCCGGCCGGGCATTCGCCTCGCACAGGGCGCAGTCGAGAAGTGCCTCGAAATCCTCGACATGGCGCACCTTGTGCCCGCCCTTCTCAAGGACGACGCGCACCAGCATGGCATTGATCGGATCGTCCTCGCCCAGCAGGATGTTCAGCCCGCTGGCGGCAACCATCGTCTCCGCCATCGACAGGCCGAACCCCGGCTGATTGTCGTTCAGCGCGTCGCGCTTCTCCATGCCGCGCATGCGCCCGCGCAGCACGTCGATCAGCGATTGTTCGCGCAGCGGCCGGATCAGCCAGGCGTCGAAAAGATCAAGCGGATGGGCGCTGCGCTCCTCCGGATTGACGAGCAGCACTTTGCGCAGGCCAAGGGCTGCGATTTCGGCGCGGTCGGCAAGATGGGCGGAAAATTCCGCCGACATACGATGGTCGATGATGATGTCGGTCGGCCGCTTTCCGCTGTTTGCCAGGCCGAGCAGCGTTGCCCGGGCGCTCTCGCCGTCGGCAACAAGATGGCAGAGGCCGCCGAGTGCTGCGATCGTCTCGGCGATGGCGGCGCGCGCTGCCCCTGCCGGTGCCAACAGCACGACGCTGTTGCCGGCAAGCAGCGTATTGCGCCGGTCGGGGCGCTCGCTGCCGATATCGACAGGGAAGCGGATGGTGAATTCGCTGCCTCTGCCCTTTTCGCCGGCTACCGTCAGCGTGCCGTTGAATTCGCGCATGATGCGGGCGGAGATGGCAAGGCCAAGCCCGGTGCCGCTGCTCTTGTCGGCGACGCTCCCGCCTTGCTCGAATTCGCCGAAGACGCGCGCCTGCTCCTCGGCCGTCATGCCCGGACCAGTATCGGTGACGGTGATCGACAGGTCGTCGACGTCGAGCGACACGCGGATGAAAACGCCGCCGACCTGGGTGAACTTCACGGCATTGCCGATGACGTTGAAGAGAACCTGGCGCAGCCGCGCCGGATCGAAGCTCATATTCTCCGGCACGTCGGATGACACCGTGGCGCCGATCTCGATGCCTTTTTCATGCGCCCGGTGGGCGAGCATCTCGACCACGCTTTCGAGCAGCTTGCGCAGCGATTCCGAGCGTGGATGCAGCGCAAAGCGACCGACCTCGATGGTGGAGAAATCGAGCAGATCCTCGACCAGTTGCGTCAGCGCGTGGCCGGACTGGCGGATATTCGCTAGATAGTCCTGCTGCTCCTGCGTCAGCCGCGTCTCGGCGAGCAGGTGCGTCATGCCGAGGATGCCGGAAAGCGGCGTGCGCACCTCGTGGCTGACGGTGGCAAGCAGCCGCGATTTGGCGGCGCTGTTATATTCGGCTTTCTGGCGGGCCTCTTCGCGGCCCTGCGCGATCAGCCTCTCGTCGGTCACATCACGCGCCACGCTCTGCAGCAGCAGACGGCCGTTAGCCGGATCGCGGGTGACGACGTCGCGCCAGAGAAAGATGCGCTGGCCGTCCGGCGTCGAAATCTCGACGTCGAAGCAATGCGGTATCGGGCCGGGACGGAAGGCGAGCCCGATCTCCTCGCAGCTCAGTCCCTCCGGACGCAGCCGTCCGGTCAGGCGGCGAAACGTGTCGTTGGCGGAGATGATGCGCCGGTCCATGCTGCGGCTGACGGTGATATCGCCGAGTACGTCGTGCACATCGGCAAACAGCTTTGCGCCATCGCTCCAGTCCGGCAAGGATTTGCCGCCGCTGGGGCGCCGGCGTCGGCGAACCATCAGGACGGCATAACTGGCGATGACGGCAAGGCCGAGAACGACAAGCCCGCCCGACAGCAGCAGCGGATCGCCGGCATGGGCAAGCAGCGTCAGGATCATCGCGGCAAGCAGGCCTGCGCCGCCAAGCCAGTAGACCAGCAGGCGCCGTGTCGCTGCAGGCCTTGTCTGGCGGTCATCGGCTGCCTGAGGCGCCGATGCGCGCGGTCGCGAGGAGTACCCCGCCATCCGCTCTTCACGCGGCTTGGCGGCGGGTCCGCCGAAGGCGGCGGACAATGTTTCCTGCAATTGTCCCAGACTCTGCATGCTATCTGGCTAACATGAGGCCTCTTCCGAATGCCTTCAGGAAATCGATAAGATTTTAGCGGCCGGCCTTTTTTGGCAGCAGCAGCTCGTCGAGAATGACGCAGCCGGCGCCGATGGTGATGAAGCTGTCGGCGAGGTTGAACACCGCGAAGGACCAGCTTTCGGTGTAAAAGAGGATGTAGTCGATCACATGGCCGTAGGCGAAGCGGTCGACGAGATTGCCGATCGCCCCGGCAATGATCAGCGCATAGCCGAGATGGGCGAGCCAGCGGTCCTTAGCCGTGCGGTACCACAACCAGATGACGAAGGCGACGATGATCAGCCGCATGCCGACGATGAACCAGCCGTCCATGCCCTCCAGCATCGAAAAGGCAACGCCGAGATTATAGGTGCGGTAGAGCGCCAGCATCGGAATGACGGGCACCGCCTCCTGCAGCGGCAGGGTATGATCGACGGCAATCTTGACGATCTGGTCGATGAGCACGGCGACGATGATGAAGAAGAGGATCGGCGCCGGGCGCGAAAACAGCGCGGGGCGGATAGACGTCGGTTCAGTCATTTGCCCTCGGCAAGTGAGAGGAGGTGGCGGCGCGCCTCGAAGAGCATGACGGCGGTGGCGACGGCGAGGTTCAGCGAATCGGCGCGGCCCTGCTGCGGGATGCGGGCAAGCGCATCGGCCTCCCTGGCCAGTTGCTCCGGCAGGCCGGATTGCTCGTTGCCCATCAAGAGTACGACGGGCTTATTCCGGTAGTCGATCGTGCGGTAATCGACCGCGCCGGCAAGATGTGTCGCAACGACGGAAACGCCGGCCGATTTCCGCCAGGCGATGAACTCCTCCGGCGTCGCCCTTGCCACGGGAACGGCAAACACCGAGCCCATGGTGGCTCGCACCGTTTCGAGCGAGAAGGGATCGGTTGTCTCTCCGATCAGAATGATGCCGGAAGCGCCGGCCGCATCGGCTGTGCGGATGATGGTGCCGAGATTGCCCGGATCACGCACCCGGTCGAGCGCCACCCAGGTCTCGCCCTCCCTCGGCCGGATGTCCTTGAGCGATTTCCAGCGCTGCTCGAAGATGCCGACGACCATCTGCGGATTGTCGCGCCGGGTGATCGAGGCGATGACCTTTTCGCTGACTTCGAGCACCAGCCCGCCCGAGGCGACGGTCCTTGCCGCCATCTGCTCGACCAGCGGCTTGCCCTTGGCGGCTTTGGCATAGACCAGCGTGCGGATCGTCCAGCCGAGCTCGATCGCATCGATGACGAGTTTCAGTCCTTCGGCCAGGAAAGTTCCGCTTTCCTCGCGCGACTTCTTGTTGGTTAGCGCCTTGATGTCCTTGATGATCGGATTGGCAAGCGAGGTGACTTCCTTCACCTGGCCGACCCTGCGCGGTCCGTGATCGTGGAAGTCCTTGCTCATTTCGGCACCCAGCGGGAAAAGAGGGAGGTGGAAAGCGCGCGGCCCGGCGTCTTGCCGTCGAGGCCTGCCTCGCGGATGACCAGCTCGCCGGATTCGACCGCCCCGCCGGCGCCCCGCATCGTCTCGCGCATCAGCTCGTGGATCGAATAGAAGCTGGCGCGGATCGAATAGGCCGTCAGCACCAGACCGACCGCCGTCGGCGACAGGATTTCGCGGCAGACATCGAGCATCAGGGGGAGATGCTCGAACAGATGCCAGACCTCGCCGTTCGGGCCGCGGCCGAATTTCGGCGGATCGGTGAGGATGATGTCGTATTGGCTGCCGCGCCGTTCCTCGCGCAGGATGAATTTCATCGCATCCTCGCAGATCCAGCGGATCGGCAGCTTCTCCATGCGCCCGAGCGCCTGGTTTTCCCGCGCCCAGCCGATCGCCTTCTTCGAGGCGTCGACATGGGTGACTTCGGCGCCGGCTGCGGCGGCAACCAGCGAGGCGACGCCGGTATATCCGAACAGGTTCAGCACCTTTAGCGGCCGGCCGGCCTTTTCGACCTGATCCTTCGTCCAGCTCCAGTGCACGATCTGTTCCGGGAAGACGCCGACATGACGAAAGGAGGTGAAACGGCCGTGGAAATCGACGCCGAGCAGATTGAGCGGCCAAGTCTCGCCGAGCGCTTCCTTCGGGAAGCGCCAGCGGCCGGTGCCTTCCTCGTCGGTATCGCCGGTGAAGGCGGCATCGACCTTTTCCCAGACGTGGGAGGGCAGCGAAGGCCGCCACAGCGCCTGTGCCTCCGGGCGGATGATGCGGTAGGGGCCGTATTGCTCCAGCTTTTCGCCATTGCCGCTGTCGATCAGGTGGAAGTCGCCGGCTCCGAGCGATTCGAGGATGACGGGTACGCGCTCGGCCGGACGCTCGCCGCGGCGTGTCATCAGCGGCCGCTCGACCGCGGCAGGCACGGCAGGCTCGCGCACCGTCTCGCGGCTGACGGCCGGCCGGGCGACCGGCTTCGGCGGCCGGCCGGCCCGATCGTCCCTGCGGCTTTCGCCGGCAGGACCTGATGTCTTCTTCTGGCCCGGCCGGCGTTCTCTTTGTTTCAAGGTGCTCTTCCGCGTCTCTGTCGGGGTGTCGTTAAAGGGTCTGCGCTCAACAGGACCCTTTTGAAATTATGCAGTAGCCCAGAAAACCGTGCCGGATCAACTGCGCGCCGGCGCGGCATTTATTTCAAGTCTCGGATGAGCGCCTGCGAAGCCAGCTTTCCGCCGCATAAAGAGCTGCGATATGCATCGACTGCATGATGACCGCGCCGGACTGCAGGTCGCCAAGGATGGCGGCAAGATCCGCAAACAGCAGCTCGACCTTTTCGCCTGGGTCGAAACGCGGTTCGCCGGCCCGGCTGAGGCCGAGCGCCAGCCAGCTCGTCACCGTATTGCTGTGGCTGGCGGCATTCGGATAGGAGGTCAGCAGCTTGACGAAGGTTGAAGCGTCATAACCGGTCTCCTCCCGCAGTTCGCGTCGGGCTGCCGCCAGCCCCGCATCGCCGGTCTCGCTGTCGCCGCGCTCGACACCGCCGGCGACGAGCCCATGGATGATCTCGCCGCGACCGTGCCGGTATTCCCGCGTCAGCAACACACGCCCGTCAGGCATGATCGGGATGACGTTGATCCAGTCGGGATAGTCGAGCACATGGAAGGGGGCGATGACGGTCCCATCGGCGGTGATGCAGTCGTCGCTTCGCAGCCGGATCCAGCGGTCCTCATAAGAGATGCGGCTTGCCGTCACGCTCCAGGGCTTCAGTTCGTCGTCCATCGCCGGTTCCTTGCTTCGAACGCCAGATAACATTCCTTTCCGGCGTGGCAAATAGCCTCGCCGCTGGGATAAGGTGAGCGAATCGAAGATGGGGCTATCGAATGGATTTCACCGGCGAAGAACGCATCGCCGCGCCGCGGGATGTCGTCTGGGCGGCGCTCAACGATCCCGAGATCATGCGCGGCTGCATTCCAGGCTGCCAGAGCATCGAACGGCTGTCGCCTGATAGCTTCGAGGCGACGATCAAGGTCAGGTTCAGCCTGCTGTCGGCCACCTTCCACGGGCTGTTGACGCTTTCCAATGTCGATGCGCCGAAGAGCTACACGCTGTCGGCCGAAGGCAAGGGTGGTCTTGCCGGCTTCGCCAGAGGCAGCGCCGATGTCGTGCTCGAAGAAAGCGGCGCTAACACCATTCTGCATTATCGGGCAAAAGCCGAACTCGGCGGCAGGCTTGCCCAGTTCGGGGCACGCCTGCTCGATGCGACCTCGCAGAGGCTCGCCGAAGGGTTCTTTTCGGATTTCAATGCCGCCGTCGTCGCAAGGATGGCGGCCGGCTGATCGCAGTCGAGGGCACACGCTTTAAGCTTGGCGCGCCTGGGAGCTTGGGTTAAATCGACGTCATGACGTGGACCATCAGGCCGCCGCGGGCGGAAGACCAGGAAATGCTCGCGGAGATTTATCTTTCCGTGCGGCGCGAAACATTCCTCTGGGTCGATCCCGGTAAGTTTTACCGCGAAGATTTCGCCGCCCATACCAATGGCGAGACGGTCTTCGTCTGCGAGCATGAAAACGGCGATGTAGCCGGCTTCCTGTCGCTCTGGCCGGCCGATGATTTCATCCACATGCTCTATATCAGCCGGGACTACCAGGGCTTCGGCGCCGGTACGGCGCTGCTGCAGGCGCTGCCGGAATGGCCGCAACACCACTACCGGCTGAAGTGCCTGGTGAAGAACCGGCGGGCCAAGGCTTTCTACCTCGCCCATGGTTTTCGCGTCACTGGCAACGGCACGTCGCCGGAGGGCGACTACGAGGAGCTGAGCTTTTTTCCGGTCTGACCGATGCCGAAGCATCGGCGGAATCGGGCCGGTCTATCGTGCCGGAAGCTGCCCGGCGATTTCCTCGGCGCGGCTCTTGTGGCGGTCGGCCTCGCCCTGCCAGCGGATGGCTTCCTTGGCCTCGGTGCGGGCGCGCTTGCGGTGTTTGCCCTGGCTGAACCAGGTGGCGGCCGAGCCGATCAGCATGCCTGCGATCAGCGCAACCACCAGGAAGACGAAGAAGGGCGCGGAAACCGCAAGCACCTGATCTTCCGGCCGGAACGGATTGAAGGCGAGCGTGACGCTTTGCCGGTTGGCGACGCAGAAGACGATGAGAATGACGCCGAGCGGCAGCAGAATCAACAGGTTGACGATCTTCTTGGCCATTGGGGTCTCCATGCGTCGGATGGCGCCGCCCTGTTTGAGCGGTGCGTTGTAACTACGCATCGGCCCCGAAAATCGATTCCGATTTTCGGGGCCGATGCGTGAGCAGAATAGGAAAACGGTCTTCGAGTTCAAGTGCGGATTCGCCGCAGGCGGCTTGCGCCGCTCAATCCTCTTCGTCGGCCTGGCCGGGATTGAGCCGCTCGCGCAGCTCCTTGCCGGTCTTGAAGAAGGGAACCCACTTCTCCTCGACGAAGACGGTATCGCCGGTGCGCGGGTTGCGGCCGGAGCGCGACGGGCGGTTCTTCACCGAAAACGCGCCGAAGCCGCGCAATTCGACGCGGTTGCCCGCAGCCAGTGCATCCGTGATCTCGTCGAGAACCGCGTTGACGATATTTTCGACGTCGCGATGATAGAGATGCGGGTTGCGTGCTGCAACAATCTGCACCAATTCGGACTTGATCACGTTCGCCCCCTTAAATTATTGATTTCTTATCAATCGTGGCCAACCTGCCAAACTGAAAGCAGCCCGTCAAGAAGCAACTTTGGGGGCAGGATTCCATTGATATCCTGGCCTTTCAAGAGATCATCATAACCGAAGATCGTAATCAACCGCGAAACAGCTCCAGCGAGCAGAAAAGGCGTATTGCTCTTCTTGTCCCAGTCGACCATCGGCAGGTCGGCGTCAACGCCGCGCGATTTGAGATAGGCCCGGATTTCCGGCTCGCCGCCGATCGTATCGACGAGTTTTACCTTGAGCGCCTGACGGCCGGTATAGATCGTGCCGTCGGCGAGTTTCAGCACCTCGTCGCGCGGCAGCTTGCGCCGGTCGGCGACCAAATCGACGAACCAGCTATAGCTGTCGACCACCATGTTGCGGATCATCGCCTTGGCCTCTTCGCTCGCCTCGTGGAAGGGCGAGGGCTCGGCCTTCAGCGGCGAAGATTTGATTTCCTGCAGCGAGACGCCGATCTTGTCGAGCAGCGGCTGGATCTGCGGATATTGGAAGATGACGCCGATCGAGCCGGTGATCGAGCTGTCGCCGGCAATGATCGTATCGCCGGCGGTGGCGATCATATAGCCGGCGGAGGCGGCAAGCGTGCGGACGTCGGAAACCACTGGCTTCTTGGCTGCGATCGCACGGATCGCCTTGAAGACCTTTTCGCCGCCATAGGTCGTGCCGCCGGGCGAGGAGATCGAGATCACCGCGGCCTTGACTTGGTCGCTGGTCTCGACCTTCTTCAGCCGCTCCAGAAGCTCGTCGTCATCGACGATCAGCCCCGATATCGTCACATGGGCGATATGCGGGCGGCTGGTCTTGGTGTCGCCGACGGCGAAGCTGTAGAAGGCAAAACCGAGCGCCACCAAGAGGGCCACCGTGAAGAGGCGCCAGAACCACAGCTTGCGGCGCAGCCGCCGGCGATCTGCGATCATCGAACTGTCCATAGAAACCTCCAGCGCTGGACCCGGCTTCGGCATGCTCGCCGATGGATCGGTGAAATAGGTGGCAGCGGCGCGTACGAATGCCACTTTTTGATGTTTTTCCGTTTTGTTGCTTGTTGCAGAAAAAATTCCATATTGGCAAGCCAATGTAATAATGCGAAACGAACTGTGATTGGCGGCCGGCTTTGTTACAAGGCGCGGCAATCACCGCACATGGAACGAGACCTATGCTCGATACCCTGAAGAACAACGGAAACGCCGCCTATGCGCGCTCCGGCAGGAGCGCCTATGGCGATGCGTTGTTCCATTCCGCCCGCGTGCGGCGGCTGAAGATTTTGCTGCCGGTGGCAGCCCTCGTCATCGGCGCCGGCCTCGCGGCGGTGGCGTTGGTCAGCATCTATTTGCCCGAGAACATCAAGATGGAAGGCGCCAAGATCGAGAACGGCAAGGTCGTCATGGAAAAGCCGGCGATCTCTGGCCGCAATTCCGACGGCATCAACTATTCGATGCTGGCCGAACGGGCGCTGCAGGATATCCGCAATCCCGATCTCATCACGCTGGAGACCATCAAGGCGGCCGTGCCAATGAACGACGGCCTGATCGCCCGCGTCGTCGCTTCGACCGCCGATTACAATCGCGCCACCGACAACCTGCATATGACGGCCCCTTTCACCTTGGTGCTGAGCAGCGGTCTCAACGCGAATTTCCAGTCCGCCCGCCTCGACATCAAGGGCGGAAACATGCGCAGTGACGACCCCGTCACCATCACCAAGGACAATGCCTCCATTGTTGCGAAGACGATGGAGATAACCGATAAGGGGCGGGTGATCACATTCGAGGGGAATGTTCGCATGAATGTCGATCCATCCACCATCCATAAACAGGGCACTTAACCAGCCGGGTCATCCATGACAAAAGATTGTCGCATTTCCACTTGCAAGACCGGTATGGCATTCGCTGCCGCCGCATTCGCCCTTATTCTGACGGCTTCTGGCGCGAGCGCACAGCAGGCCGCCACGATGTCGGGCATGAAGCTATCCAACGACCAGCCGATCCAGATCGAAAGCGACAAGCTCGAGATTCACGACCAGGAGCACACCGCGCTGTTCACCGGCAAGGTCAAGGTCGTCCAGGGGACGACGACGATGCAGTCCGGCAAGATGACCGTCTATTACAAGGACAAGGCGGCAAAGCCGGCCGCTGATGGGACGCAACCGGCGGCCCAACCCGCAGCGCAGTCCGGTTCGCTTGCATCGGGGAGTGCCGATATCGACAAGATCCTGGTCACCGACAAGGTTCTGCTGACCTCAGGCACGCAGACTGCGACCGCCGATGACGGCAATTTCGATATGGCTTCGCAGACATTCATCCTCACGGCCGATCAGGGCAACAAGGTTATTCTGTCGGACGGGCCGAACGTCTTCACCGGCTGCAAACTGACCGTTCACATGCAAACCGGCCAGGCGGAGCTTGAAAGCTGCGGCGGGCGTGTCCAGATTCAGCTCGATCCAAAATCGCAGCCGAATGCGCAGCAGAAGCAGAACTGAGAAGCCGGCCTCCCACGTGAAATTATCATCGCTATCCACCATGTTCGGCCAGCCCGAGCCACAAGCCGCGGGCGCCGCCGACAAAAGCCGCTATCAGGGAACGCTGATCGCACGCGGTCTGACGAAGACCTATGCGACGCGTCGCGTCGTCAACGGCGTCTCGCTGGTGGTGCGCCGTGGCGAGGCCGTCGGCCTGCTCGGCCCGAACGGTGCCGGCAAGACCACCTGTTTTTACATGATCACCGGCCTCGTGCCGGTCGATGAAGGCACGATCGAGATCGACGGCAACGACGTTACGACCATGCCGATGTACCGCCGCTCCCGCCTCGGCGTCGGTTACTTGCCTCAGGAAGCCTCGATATTTCGCGGCCTGACCGTGGAAGAAAATATTCGCGCCGTCCTTGAAGTGCACGTCAAGGACAAGGTCGAGCGCGAGCAGAAGCTGAACGAGCTGCTGGAAGAATTCCATATCCAGAAGCTGCGCAAGAGTGCCGCCGTCGCCCTGTCGGGCGGTGAGCGCCGCCGCCTCGAAATCGCCCGTGCGCTGGCGACCGACCCGACCTTCATGCTGCTCGACGAACCTTTCGCCGGCGTCGACCCGATCTCGGTCGCCGACATCCAGAATCTCGTCCACCACCTCACGGCGCGCGGCATCGGCGTTCTGATCACCGACCACAATGTGCGCGAGACGCTGGGTCTGATCGACCGGGCCTACATCATCCATGCCGGTGAAGTGCTGACCCATGGCCGGGCGAACGACATCGTCAACAACCCGGAAGTGCGCCGGCTTTATCTCGGCGACAATTTCAGCCTGTGAACGGCCGGTCCCTCAGAAATTCACCTTGCGGCATAGTTCCGCTTGACCAAATACCACAAAAGAGCAATTTTTGGGCCAAGTTGGATTTCCGTGGCCTGAAGCCTTGATCGGACACGGTTTCCCGGAGGAATCGAGGGAGTTTCGCGTCCGTCATGGCACTGTCCGCCAGTCTTTTCCTGCGCCAGAACCAATCCCTGGTGATGACACCGCAGCTGATGCAATCCATCCAGCTGCTGCAGATGACGCATGTCGAACTCACCCAGTTCATCGCCCAGGAAGTGGAAAAGAACCCGCTGCTCGAATTCCCGTCGAATGACGGCGAGGCAGGGCAAGAACGCGGCGAAGCCGAGGACGAACCTTACGCCCGTTCCCCGGAGGATGCAGGCTCCGACGACGGCGATGACAACCGCACCGAGGCGCTCTCCAGCGACTGGTACGACAATGGCGGCAGCGCCAGCACCAGCCGGCTGAACGACGAGCTCGACGCCAATTACACCAACGTCTTTCCCGATGACAGCGCGCCGCAGCGCCCCGATGCGCCGGAGCTTGTCGGCCAGTGGAAATCGATGCCGGGCAGCGGCGGCGAGGGCGCCGATTACGATCTCGACGATTTCGTCGCCGGCCAGGTGTCGCTGCGCGATCATCTCGCCCAGCAGATCCCCTTCGTTCTGCCCGACATCGCCGATCGGCTGATCGCCCAGAACTTTGTCGATCAGCTCGACGATGCCGGTTATCTGCAAGTCGATCTCGTCGAGACCGGCGAACGGCTGGGCACCAGCCTGACTGCGGCCGAGCGCGTGCTGGCCGCTCTGCAGACGCTCGACCCGCCGGGGGTTTTCGCCCGCAGCCTCGCCGAATGCCTGGCGATCCAGCTCAAGCAGAAGGACCGGTACGATCCGGCCATGCAGGCGCTCGTCGAAAACCTCGAACTGCTGGCGCGGCGCGATTTTGCCACGCTGAAGCGGCTCTGCGGCGTCGACGAGGAAGACCTTCTCGACATGCTCGGCGAAATCCGTCAGCTCAATCCCAAGCCCGGCAGCGGTTTCGAGACCGGCGTTTCCGAAGCGATCATGCCCGATGTGGTCGTCAGGTCCTCCTCGGAGGGCGGCTGGCTGGTCGAGCTCAATCCGGATACGCTGCCGCGCGTGCTTGTCAATCAGTCCTATTTTTCTCGCGTGACCAGGAACGGCGAGGATCACGCCTTCCTGTCCGAATGCCTGCAGAGTGCCAATTGGCTGACGCGCAGCCTCGATCAGCGGGCGAAGACCATCATGAAGGTGGCAAGCGAGATCGTCCGCCAGCAGGATGCCTTCCTGCTGAACGGTGTCGACCACCTGCGCCCGCTGAACCTGAAGACGGTCGCCGACGCGATCAAAATGCACGAATCCACCGTCAGCCGCGTCACCTCGAACAAATACATGCTGACGCCACGCGGCCTGTTCGAGCTCAAATATTTCTTTACCGTCTCAATCAGCGCTGTCGCCGGCGGCGACAGCCATTCGGCCGAGGCCGTGCGTCACAAGATCCGCGCGCTGATCATGCAGGAGAGCCCGGAGGCGGTACTCTCCGACGACGATATCGTCGACATGCTGAAGAAGGGCGGCGTCGATCTCGCCCGCCGCACAGTTGCCAAATACCGCGAGGCCATGAACATCGCCTCGTCGGTGCAGCGCCGCCGCGAAAAGCGGGCGCTCGCCAAGGTCGCCGGCTTTTGATGCGGCAACGCTTCGGCCTTGATCGAAGCATCCGGCCGGCAAATTCCGCTATTCCTCCGGTGTCTTGAACCAACAGCGAAATACCTACCATGCCGCAAAAGCCGAATCTTGCCCGGGAGCTTTCCCTGCTGCTGGCGCTGGCCACCCTCTGGGGCGCCTCCTATACCTTCATCAAAATCGGCGTCGAGACCATTCCGCCGGTGACGTTGATCGCCGCGCGCACGCTGATTGCCGGCGCCATCCTGCTTGCCGTCCTCCGACACCGGCAAATCCGCCTGCCCACTGACCGCGCGACGTGGCGGCGCTTCTTCCTCCAGGCCTGTCTGAACAGCGTCATTCCCTTCACGCTGATCGCCTGGGCGGAGCAATCCGTCGATGCCGGGCTGGCGGTGATCCTCAATTCGGCGACGCCAATCTTCACCTTCCTGCTGACCGTGCTGATAGTCCGACACGAACAGGTGACGGCTCGAAAGCTTTTCGGCGTCATGGCAGGACTTGCCGGGATCTGTCTCGTCATCGGCGTCGAAGCGCTCAGTGGTCTCGGCGAAAGCCTGATGGCGCAGATCGCCATCATCCTGGCGACCGCCTGCTATGCCGGTGCCGCGATTTTCAGCAAAAACTTCAAGGGGCTCGATCCCGCCGTGCCGGCGGCCGGCTCGTTGATCTCAGGTGCTGTCATTCTGCTGCCCGTCAGCCTCGTCGTCGATCGACCGTGGACGCTCGATCCCTCGGCGGCATCGGTGCTGGCGCTGCTTGCCCTTTCCGCCTTTTCGACAGCGCTCGCCTTTGCAATCTATTTCCGTCTCGTCCAGACGCTGGGGTCTGTGGGTACGACCTCGCAAGCCTATCTCAGGGTGCCGATCGGAGTGACGATCGGCATCGTTTTCCTCGGCGAAAGCTTGAGCCCAACGGCCTGGATCGGACTCATTTGCGTCATATCAGGTGTCGCAGCCATGACGATCCCGGCAAGGCTTGGAACAACCAGGGAGAGAATCGTCTGACAATCATTGGACCATTGATCGGCGCGATGCGCTGCGTGGCATGGGACGTGACGCACGTAATGCGAGCATTAGCGGTCACGATTTTGCACCCTATTGACTTTTCGTTGCCGGCTGGCTAGAAGCCCGCCGCAATCGATGCCGTAAACGGCGTCTGGAGTTATCCCCAGCATCAGAAGGGCACCAAGGACCTGCAGGCTGACGCCGATCTTGCTTGAGATTGCGCGAAGTGCTTGGATGAACCTGAGGCTTGGCGTAAACTGATACCCGCAAACGATGATAAGAAGGGAAACTCCATGAGTGTGCGTGTGTCCGGTAAACATATGGAAATTGGTGAATCGTTCCGTCAAAAGATCGAGGACCAAATTGGTATGGCCATCACGAAATACTTCGACGGGGGGTATTCCGGCCAGGTGACCGTGGAAAAGGCGAGTTCTCGTTTCTCCGCAGACTGCAAGCTTCACCTCGACAGCGGGGTGGTACTGCATGCGGCCGGCGAAGCGACCGATCCCCAGCTTGCTTTTGACGCCGCTTCGGAGCGCATCGAAAAGCGCCTGCGCCGCTACAAGCGCAAGCTGAAGGACCATCACGCCGGAAACCATCTGAACGGTTTTGCAGAAGTCTCCTACACGGTCATGGATTCTGTTCCCGACCATGAGGATGAAATCCCCGACGATTTCGCCCCGGCGATCGTCGCTGAAAGCACGAAGCAGCTGAAGACCATGTCGGTCGCCACCGCCGTGATGGCACTCGACATGACCGACGAGCCGCTTCTCCTGTTCCGCAGCCCCGGCAAGGAACATTTGAACATCGTTTACCGTCGGCACGACGGAAATATTGGCTGGATCGATTCAGCCAATATCAAAGGCTGAGGTCAGGGCTCCGAGCGGCGGTATCGCCGCCGCTCCTTGCATCTGATCCCGGCGACAGAAGGAAAAAGAAATGGCATTGGCAGATTTGCTCCATCAGGATGCGATCATTCCCGCCCTCAGAGTAAATTCCAAGAAACAGCTGCTTCAGGAATTGGCCGCAAGAGCCGCCAGGATTACCGGGCTCTCCGAGCGGGAGATCTTCGACGTCATCCTGCAGCGCGAACGCCTTGGCTCGACCGGCGTCGGCAACGGCATCGCTATTCCCCACGGCAAGCTGGTCAACATCCATTCGATCGTCGGCATCTTCGCCCGGCTGGAGCAGCCGGTCGATTTCGAGGCCCTGGACGACCAGCCTGTCGACCTCGTCTTCCTGCTGCTGGCGCCGGAAGGCGCCGGCGCTGATCATCTCAAGGCGCTGTCGCGGATCGCCCGCGTCCTGCGGGATCACGATCTGGTCGCCAAGCTGCGTGCCACCGATTCCGCTTCGGCGATCTACGCCTTCCTCAACGAAGAGCAGACGTCGAACGCCGCCTGACCGACATCTTTCCCTGAAATGAAAAAGGCGCCGGGTCTTCCTGGCGCCTCTTCATTTCATAGGGATTGAGCGCTCAGAACTCTTCCCAATTGTCCTGCGCCACGGCAGCCGAACCGCGTGAGGGGAGAGCCGCGCGGCGCGCAGCCGGGGCGACAGCGCGATGCGACACGGCTGGAGCAGCCGGTGCCCGCATCTTTTGCGCCACCGAGGCGAGCGCGGCTGTATTACCCGAGCCTGCGACCCGGAAGCGCGTGGCAAGCGCCTTCAGCGTCTGCGCCTCGTCATTGAGTGCGACGCTGGCAGCGGTTGCTTCCTCCACCATCGCCGCGTTCTGCTGCGTCACCTGGTCCATCTGGTTCATGGCCTGGTTGATTTCCTTCAGGCCGACAGCCTGCTCGCTCGCCGATGCGGAGATCTGCCGGATGAGGTCGTTGATGCTCATCACCTGTTCGGCGATCTTGTGCAGCGTGCCGCCGGCGCGCCCGACGAGATCGACGCCTTCCTTGACCTGGACGGCCGAGGTGTTGATCAGCGTCTTGATCTCCTTGGCGGCATTGGCCGAACGCTGCGCCAGTTCACGCACCTCCTGGGCGACGACGGCAAATCCCTTGCCGGCTTCGCCGGCACGCGCCGCCTCGACGCCGGCGTTTAGCGCCAATAGGTTGGTCTGGAAGGCGATCTCGTCGATGACGCCGATGATCCTGGAAACTTCCGTCGAAGACTGTTCGATGCCCTGCATCGAGGCGATCGCCTTCTGCACCACTTCGCCGGATTTTTCGGCATCCTGGCAGGCGAGGTTGACATTGTCGGCGGCCGTGCGGGCATGATCGGCGCTAGAATCGACCTGTGCGGTGAGTTCGTTGAGCGCAGCCGCCGTCTCCTCCAGGCTTGCCGCCTGCTGTTCGGTGCGCTTGGCGAGGTCGGAAGCGCTGTTGCTGATCTCGCCGGTGCCCAAACCGATATTGGCGACGCTGAGGTTCATCGTGTTGATGGTCTCTTCGAGGCTCGCAAGCGCGGCGTTGAAATCCTGTTTCAGCTTGCCGTATTCGCCGGGGAATTCATCGGTGATTCGGTAACCGAGATTGCCTTGTGACAACTCGGAAAGGCCGGTTCCGACGATCGCGACGATACGGCGCTGCAGCGACACCGATTGCTGGCGTTCCGATTCCGAACGGCTGCGCTCGCCCTCCGCTGCCTGCCGCTCTCTGGCCGCCTCGTCCTCGAGGCGACGGCTGTCGGCCAGCGTGAAGCGGAAGCCTTCCAGCGCCTTGGCGACCGAACCGATTTCGTCGGTGCGGTGCTGGGCGGCGACCGCTTCGTCATATTTGCCGTCGCCGAGCGCTTCGACGCTGGCAACCAACCCGCCAAGCGGTCGCTGCACCAGCGAGCGAACGGCGAAATAGAGCGCCAGCATGACGGCGCCGAGCACGATCAGGCCGTTGATGATCATCATATAGGTCTGGTCCCGCACCGGCGCGTTGATCGCCGTATGCGGCACGTCGACGAGCACGACCCAGGTGGCGTTGACGCCGGGAACCGCGAAGGGATAGACGACGCGGTCGAAGGGGGCGAGGCCGTCATAGGTGAGGTTGCTGACGAGGCCGGGCTGCTTGCTCGACAGCGCCGATTTGACGACATCGGCGCCTTCGCCGTCATACTGCTTGGTCACCAGGTCGGGGATCGGCGCGACGATCCAGTTGCCTGCCTGCGACAGCAGCGTCACGCGGCCGGAGCCGAAGGGATGCAGCGCCTGCAGCTTGTCGGTCAGCGACTTCAGCGAGATGTCGACGCCTCCGACGCCGATCATCTTGCCATCAGACATAACGGGATAGGCGATCGAGGTGAGCAGCGTCGGAACGTCGGTTCCTTCGGCCAGGTAAGGCGTGGTGATCGCACCCTTGCCGCTGTCGGCGGCGAGCTTCCACCATTCGGCGGTATAATCATTGTCGAAGGTCGAATATTGGATGCCACCGTCCTTGGTCTTCGACCAGTAGGGCGTGAAGGCGCCGTTCTTGTTGGTGCCTTCGTCATTATTGTTGGCGATCTCGCTGGTCTTGCCGTCGAGCGCGCCGAGCTGTTCGCAGAACCAACTGCCGAAGGCGAAGGCATTCTGCTCGAGATTGGCCTTCAGCACATTGATCATGCCCTTGCGATCGAGCGACTTGCCTTCATGGCCGCGGCCTATGACGCCCGTCATGGTGCGCGCGGCGCTGGCGAGCTCGCCGACATTGGCGGCGATTTCATTGGCGATCGATTTGGCCTCGAGGTTGGCCTGATCCATCGTCAGCGTCTGGACGCGATCCCGGGTTTGGTCAATGAGGAAAAAGTTCGAAACGATGAGAACGAGTGCGATAGCGATGCCGGTGATGACGATGAGTTTCGCCGCCAGCGATTTCATTCTAAAAATGAACATGAGATCCTCGGGCAAGGATGCGCCGAACGGGCATTCTCCGGCGCAGCAGCAAAGGCATCGCCCCCTCATGGAGCAGCCGCGTCGCCGGCCGGATCCCAAATAAAGGGGGACCCGCCGGCCACGTGCAACATCGCCGGAGATCCCTTAAATTTGAATGAAACTTTCGCTGTCCGCCGAGGCAAAACGCAGAAATTCCCCTTAAAATTAAAGGGCTCGGCCGGCGGCTTCGCAAAGAGACATCACTTATATTCTGGCTGCGACGTCCGCGCTCGTGGGGATCGAAGGCTGCGCCCCTGATTTGAGGCAGGCGAGCGAACCGGCAACCGCCGCTCGGCGCAGCGCCGAGGCAAAATCGAGGCCCTCGTCGAGGCTGGCCGCGAAGTAGCCGCAGAAAGTGTCGCCGGCGCCGACCGTATCGACGGGTTCGATCTTCAGACCTTGCGCCCTTGAAATCGCCCCGTCGCGGATGGCGACGACGCCGTCGCCGCCGAGCGTCACGATCAGCGTCTGGCCAGTCTCCTGATGCAGGCGGACGAGTGCCGCCTCGCGCGCCTGAGCGTCCATTCCCTCCTGTCCGGCGAGCCGCTCGAACTCGGTCTCGTTGGCAATGACGATATCGGCGAGCCGGCCGAGACGCGGCGCGTCGGGGATTAGCGGAGCAAGGTTGAGAATGCTGGTGATGCCCTTGGCGCGGGCGGCCGATAAAGCGCGTTCGACGGCATCAACCGGCACTTCGAGCTGCAGCATCAGGATATCGCCTTCACTCATGCCGCCGATCGCGGTTTCGGCATCGGCCGATGTGACGAGGCCATTGGCGCCGGGAACGACGGCGATCATGTTTTCGCCGTCGCCGCCGACAAGGATCAGCGCGGTGCCGGTGGGGCCATCGACATGTTCAACGAGAGAAAGATCGGTTCCCGCCTCATCGAGCAGGGCAAGGGCATCAGCGGCGAAGCTGTCCCTGCCCACGGCGCCCGCCATATGCACATAGCGGCCGGCGCGGCGCGCGGCCAGCGCCTGGTTGGCGCCCTTGCCGCCGGCGGCCGTGGCAAAACCGTTGCCGGCCACCGTTTCGCCGGGCTTCGGCAGACGGTCGGTGGTGGCGATGAGGTCCATATTGATGGACCCGAAAACTGTGATCATCAGGGTGTCCCGTCTTTTGGAGCATGCGACGACATCATGCTCCAACTGTTTCATGCGGGCGAGACACTGCCCGAAGCAGTCACTCCTCGTCAACCACCCGCAGCTTGAGAAGACCGGTGCGGCTTTCCACCGATTTGGCGGCGGGTTCGTTGTCGCGACCCGGTTTGCTGTCGCCGCCGGCCTCGAATTCCAGCGCTTCAATCTTGGCGCCGCGCTTGGTCAGCTTGTCGGCCGAGGTGACCACCATGTCGATATCCTTCTGCGCCATGGCGAAATGGCCTTGCAGCTTGCGCACCCGCTCGTCCAAGCGGCCGAGATCGTCCATCAGGATCGCCACTTCGCCCTGAATCAGATGCGCCTGCGCCCGCATGCGCTGGTCCTTGAGCACGGCCTGGATGACTTGGATCGACAGCATCAGCAGCGACGGCGAGACGATGACGATGCGCGCGCGGTGCGCCTTCTGCACCAGGGCTTCGAAGTTTTCGTGGATCTCGGCGAAGATCGATTCCGACGGCACGAAGAGAAAGGCCGTATCCTGGGTTTCGCCCTGGATCAGATATTTCTCGGAAATGTCCCTGATATGGACCTCCATGTCGCGGCGGAACTGCTGGCCGGCGATCTTGCCGGCCTCCGGGCTGCCGGCGTCGCGGATGGCGTTCCAGGCTTCTAGCGGAAATTTCGCATCGATCACCAGCGGCGGCGCGCCGTTCGGCATGCGGATCGTGCAGTCCGGCCGCGAGCCGTTCGATAGCGTCTGCTGGAAGCCATAGGCACCCATCGGCAGGCCGTCGGCGACGATCGTCTCCATCCTCGACTGGCCGAAGGCGCCGCGCGTCTGCTTGTTGGAAAGAATGGCCTGCAGCCCGACGACATCCTTGGCGAGCGTCTGGATATTGTTCTGCGCCGCATCGATCACCGCCAGCCGCTCCTGCAGCCGCTGCAAATTCTCATGCGTCGATTTGGTCTGCTCGGTGATCGTCGAGTTGACCCGCTGCGACATGCCGTCGAGGCGTTGGCTGATCGCCTGGTTGAGCTCACTCTGCCGCGCGCCGAAGACTTCGGTCATCGCCGCGATGCGGCCCTGCATCTCCGCCTGGATCTTTAAAAGCTCGGCCATGCGCGCGTCGCCTTCAGCCGCGCGCAAATTCGCCTCTTCCGCCTGCTCGCGGCGAAGGCTTGCGCCGCGCAGCAGAAGGACGATCACCAGAAGGACGACGGCCAGGAGAACCCCACCGGCAAGCGCCAGCGTGGCCGGGCTGATCGAGGCAAGCGACAGAGTGAACGAATCGGAATTGACGGTCATACCGCAACCATAACAGAAGAGGTGGCAATATATAGATCAAAACGTGAACGAAATTGGCAATCCCCAATATCTTCGCGCTACGGCTAGCGCCAGAACGGCGGTCGTCCAGATACTGCCGCCCGCCGGGCGGCTGAGGCGAATATGGCGAAATTCCGGGCGAGGATGCAAAAAAGCGCCTTCCCCGCCTGCCGGATAATTCCATAGTCGGAAAAGATGGGTTATGGGAACGCCATGACCATCAAGCCACTCATCATTCTTCCCGATCCTATTCTCCGCCAGGCCTCCAAGCCGATCGAGCGGGTCGACGCCGACCTGCAACGTCTTGCCGATGATATGCTGGAAACCATGTACGACGCGCCGGGCATCGGCCTTGCAGCGATCCAGATCGGCGTGCCGCGCCGCATGCTCGTCATCGACGTGTCGCGCGAGGGTGAGGAGAAGCAGCCGCAAGTCTTCATCAACCCCGAGATCGTCAAATCCTCCGACGAGCGTTCGGTCTATGAGGAGGGCTGCCTGTCGATCCCGGATTATTATGCCGAGGTCGAGCGCCCGGCTGTCGTCTCGGTCAAATATCTCGACCGCAACGGCAAGGAACAGACGGTGGATGCCGATGGCCTGCTGGCCACCTGCCTGCAGCACGAGATCGATCACCTGAACGGGGTGCTGTTCATCGATTACATTTCGCGGCTGAAGCGCGAAATGGTGATCAAGAAGTTCACCAAGGCGGCGAAATCCAAGGCGCTCTGACGACGCGTTGAAAATTCATCGGCAACGCGCTATGATATCAGTGATATCATGATGGAGGCGCCGCATGGGTGATTTTCTGATCAGGAATATTTCCGAGGCGATGAAGCGAGACATTGCGGAATCGGCGCAGCGCAGTGGAAACAGTCTTTCCGACGAGGCCAAGGAGCTTTTGCGGGAAGCGCTTCAAAGAAAAACCGAAGCAAAGCCTGAGGCTATGTCGGCCTATGCAGCGATACGCGCCGCTTTCGAAAGAGAAGACGCGGTAGACGACGAATTTGCTGCAATCATGGAGGAAATCGAGGCCGCGCGGAAAAAGGATTTTGGCCGGCCGTTCGAGGACTTCGAATGATCGTTCTCGATACGAATGTAGTTTCCGAGTTTGCCAGGTCATTACCCCATGAAAATGTAAAGGCTTGGATGTTGCGGCAGGACAGCTCGAGGATCTGGCTTTGCACCGTCGGCTTGATGGAGCAGATTTACGGCGCTGAAAGGGTTCTCTTGAAGACCGGATCGGATCGCTTCTTTCGCGCCATCGAGAATTTGGTGAAAGGCCAATTTCGCGACCGTATCGTCGGCTGGGATTTGGAAGCGGCCATGGCAACTGGGCGCCTGCGGGCGAAACGTGAAAACATCGGGCGGCCGATTTCGGTCCAGGACGCGATGATTGCCGCTATCTGCCTTGCCAACGGCGCGACGCTCGCCACCCGCAACACCAGAGATTTCGAAGGTCTTGATCTCAAGCTCGTAAACCCGTTTGAAGACGGTTGATCCTCAATTGGCGAGATAGAATGTCTCTTAGCATCATCTTCATGGGAACCCCGGAGTTCTCGGTTCCGACCCTACGCCTGCTCGTCGACGCGGGCCACCGGGTCGTCGCGGTCTATACGCAGCCGCCGAGGCCGGGCGGGCGGCGCGGGCTCGATCTGCAGAAATCGCCGGTGCATCAGGCGGCGGAACTGCTCGGTCTTCCCGTTTTCACGCCGGTCAATTTCAAGGATGCCGAGGAGCGCGAGCGGTTTGCCGCCCTCAAGGCCGATGTCGCCGTCGTCGTCGCCTACGGATTGCTGCTGCCGGAGGCGATTTTGAACGGCACCCGCGACGGCTGCTATAACGGCCATGCTTCGCTGCTGCCGCGCTGGCGGGGAGCTGCTCCCATCCAGCGGGCGATCATGGCCGGTGACGATAAGACCGGCATGATGGTGATGAAGATGGACAAGGGCCTCGATACCGGCCCCGTCGCATTGACCCGTGAGGTCGAGATCGGCGTCAACATGACGGCAGGCGAGTTGCATGACCGGCTGATGCAGGTCGGCGCCAAGGCGATGACGGAGGCCATGGTGAAGCTCGAGATGAACGACCTGCCGCTGACGCCGCAGCCGGAAGAGGGCGTGCTCTATGCCGCCAAGATCGACAAGGGCGAGACGCGCATCGATTTCGGAAGGAGCGCGAGCGATGTGCACAATCATATCCGCGGCTTGGCGCCATTTCCGGGCGCCTGGTTCGAGCTTATGATCGGCGGCAAGCCGGAGCGGGTGAAGGTGCTGGGCTCGGAGCTGGCTGCAGGGCAGGGGCCGGCCGGGCAATTGCTGAGCGATGATCTCGTGGTCGCCTGCGCGTTGGGCGCGGTGCGGCTGACACGGCTGCAGAAGGCCGGCGGCAAGCCGCTGGCGGCAGCCGATTTCCTCCGGGGCACGCCGCTTGGCGCAGGCACGAGGCTTTCCTGATGCCGCGTTTCCGCATGACCGTCGAATATGACGGCGGCCCCTATGTCGGCTGGCAGCGGCAGGAGAACGGTCCCTCGGTACAGGGCGCGATCGAAGCCGCGGTACTGTCGCTGACCGGCGAGACGGTCTCGGTCCGCGGCGCCGGGCGCACCGATTCCGGCGTCCACGCCATGGGGCAGGTGATCCATGTCGATCTTTCGAAGGACTGGTCGCCCTATCAGCTGCAGAATGCCTTGAACGCGCATTTGAGGCTTGCCGGTGAACGTGTCGCCATTCTCGATGTCGAGACAGCTCCCGAATTCTTCGATGCCCGCTTCTCGGCGCTCAGGCGCCATTACCTCTACCGCATCGTCAGCCGCCGCGCGCCGCTGGCGCTCGAAGCCGGCAAGGCCTGGTGGGTGCCGAAGCTGCTCGACCACGAGACCATGCACGCCGCCGCCCAGAGGCTGGTCGGCCGGCACGATTTCTCCACCTTCCGCGCCGCCCATTGCCAGGCAAACAGCCCGGTGCGCACGCTCGACCGGCTGGATGTGACGCGCAACGGCGAGCTGATCGAGATCCGCGCCACGGCGCAGAGTTTCCTGCACAATCAGATCCGTTCCTTCGCCGGCACACTGAAGCTCGCCGGCGAAGGCAAATGGACGCCTGACGATGTCGAGGCAGCGCTTGAGGCGCGCGACCGCAAGGCCTGCGGCCCCGTGGCGCCGCCCGACGGGCTCTATTTCCTGCAGGTGGATTATCCCGACGTGATTCCCGACCGCCGCAGGCCGGTCAGCGATCCCGATGACGATCAATCGTAAGCTTCGTCAGACCGGATAGATGCCGAGGAAGTGCTGCAGATATTCCGAAAGGATCATCGATGGCACGAGCAGCACCAGCGTCATTGCCCCGACCATCAGCGGGTGGCCGTGGCAGATCATCCGCAGAATGCGCGCCAGCACGAAGACCTGCGCCAGCATGAAGGCAAGCAGCAGCAGCGAGACAAGGCCGACGGAGCCGGGAAGGAAGACCACCATCGCCAGCAACAGCCCGTTGATATAGGAGAGCGGCACGCCGAGCCAGTTGACGCTGACGACGACAGGCGCGAAACGCTCACCCATGCGGAAGGCCAGCAGCAGCAGCCCGGCAAAAACCAGCGGCACGAACCAGTTGGCGAGCTCGACGAGGCCGAGCCTGAGATAGAAGGCAAAGCCGACATCGGCTTCCGGCGGCATCGACCGCAGAAAGACCTGTCGCCACCAGAGCCAGGAAATGCCCATCGGCGGCAGGCACCAGGCGATCGCCCAGAACGAGCGGTTGACGCCGCGCTCGGACATATCGAGGTAGCGGAAACCGCGCGGATCCAGCCGGATCAGCAGCCAGAGGCCGGCCAGATAGTACTGGACTTCCTTAAAGCCCGGCATTGGCGAACCAGCGGGCGATGAAAGTCTCGTAGATTGCCGTCAGCGTTTCCAGATCGGAAACGGCGACGCGTTCATCGACCATGTGCATCGTCTGGCCGACAAGGCCGAACTCGACGACCGGGCAATAATCCTTGATGAAGCGCGCATCCGACGTGCCGCCGGTGGTCGAAAGCTGCGGCGACCGGCCGGCGACGCTCTCGATAGCTGAAGACAGCGAGGCGATCAGTGCATTGTTGCGCGTCAGGAAAACATGGCTTGGCCGGTCGGCCCACTCGATATCGTATTTCACCGGTTCGCGGCCGGGCCTGAGCTGGCCGCTGCCGGCGGCGGCATCGAGGCGCCGGAGGATTTCGGCGCGCAGCGTCTCGGCCGTCCAGCTGTCGTTGAAGCGGATGTTGAAACTTGCCGAGGCCTTGGCCGGAATGACATTGGTCGCCGGATTGCCGACATCGACCGTGGTCACCTCGAGGTTCGACGGCTGGAAGTCGTCGGTGCCGCTGTCGAAGGGCGGGTCCATCAGCGCTTGGGTCAGTTGCAGCATGCCGCGCACCGGATTGTCGGCAAGATGCGGATAGGCGGCATGCCCCTGGACGCCGTGCACGGTGATCCTGCCCGACTGCGAACCGCGCCGGCCGATCTTGATCATGTCGCCGAGGCTCGCAGGATTGGTCGGCTCGCCCACAAGGCAGGCATCCCAGCGTTCGCCGCGCTCGGCCGCCCATTGCAAGAGCTTGATCGTGCCGTTGATCGCCGGGCCTTCTTCGTCGCCGGTGATCAGAAAAGAGATCGAGCCGGGCGGTGGCCCGTTCTTTTCGGTATGGCGGGCGACGGCAGCGACGAAACAGGCGATGCCGCCCTTCATATCGACGGCGCCGCGGCCGAAAAGCTCGCCTTTGGCAATCTCGGCGGCAAAGGGCGGATGGCTCCAGGCGGCCTCGTCGCCGACTGGCACGACATCGGTATGGCCGGCAAACATCAGATGCGGGCCGTCCGTGCCGAGCCGGGCATAGAGGTTTTCGATATCGGGCGTTCCCTCTTCGCTCGCCTTCACGCGGTCGACGGTGAAGCCGAGCGGCGCAAGCATGGTGTCGAGCGCAGACAACGCGCCGCCTTCGGCCGGTGTCACGGAGGGGCAGCGAATCAGCGTCTGAAGATTGGCGACGGGATCGGTAGGGCTCATGGCGTCGAACTATCCGGCGGGAATGGCAAAGACATGGCAAGGCGGCGCCTCGCGTAAAGGACGCCGCCTGTTTACCGGATCAATGTCCTGGTGTCATCAATCTCTGAGCAGCTCGTTGATGCCGGTCTTGGAGCGGGTCTTTTCATCGACGCGCTTGACGATGACGGCGCAGTAGAGATGCGGCGCCGGCTGGCCGTTGCCCATGGTGGCATTGCCCGACGGCATCGAGCCGGCGACGACGACGGAATAGGGCGGGACTTCGCCGTAGCTCACCTCGCCGGTGGCGCGGTCGACGATCTTGGTCGACTTGCCGATATAGACGCCCATGCCGAGCACCGAGCCTTCGCGGATGATGCAGCCTTCGACCACTTCCGAACGGGCGCCGATGAAGCAATTGTCTTCGATGATCGTCGGGCCGGCCTGCATCGGCTCCAGCACGCCGCCGATGCCGACGCCGCCGGAGAGATGCACATGTTTGCCGATCTGCGCGCAGGAGCCGACCGTCGCCCAGGTGTCGACCATCGTGCCTTCGCCGACATAGGCGCCGAGATTGACGAAGGAGGGCATCAGGATCGCATTCGGAGCGATATAGGCCGAGCGGCGTACGACGCAGTTCGGCACGGCACGGAAGCCGCTGGCGCGGAACTGGTTCTCGCCCCAGTTCTCGAATTTGGAAGGCACCTTGTCCCACCAGGTGGAATTGCCCGAGCCGCCCTTGACCACCTCCATGTCGTTGAGGCGGAAGGACAGGAGCACCGCCTTCTTCAGCCACTGATTGACCGTCCAGGCGCCATCGGCGCCGCGCGTCGCCACACGGACCTTGCCGGCATCGAGCAGGTCGAGTGCTGCTTCGACCGCATCGCGAACCTCGCCCTTGGTCGACGTGTTCACATTGTCGCGATTGTCGAAGGCGGCTTCGATGGTCTTTTCGAGGGATGCGAGGTCGGTGGCGCTCATGAGAATTCCTTAAACTTCGATCTTTATCGTGGAGACGGTAAGATCTCCGGAATTGCGGTTGGCGGGATTGTGTCCTGCTCTACAGCATGCACCCGTAGAATGGAATGAATTTTCGGGCAAGATCAACCTGGATTCAAGGCGTTATAGCGACATATCCGGCACTATGGCCGGCAGGACTGAAAGGCATTTCGACATGGCGAAGGGACGAAACGGCGGATCGCGGCGCAAGGATGGCGTATGGGACCCGCTAAAGAGCAGCTCGACCGACAGGCAGCGCGCCGCGGCGGTGCCGAAGACGCCGCAGACGATGTCGCCCGCCTACCGCCTTGCCTATGTCGACGAGGATTTCCTTTGCCGCGAGGAGTTGCGGCCGATCCGCCTGCAGCTGGAACTGTTGAAGCCGGAAATGATGTTGACCGAACGCGGCATCAAGTCGACCGTCGTCATGTTCGGCGGCGCCCGCATTCCCGCCCCCGGCCAGAGCGCCTGGGCTGCCCGCAACGATGTCCAGCGCGTCAATCTGGAGGCGGCTTCCGTCTATTATGACGAGGCGCGCAAATTCGCCCGGCTCTGCTCGAAATATTCGGCAAGCCTCGATTTCCACGAATATGTCATCGTCACCGGCGGCGGCCCCGGCGTGATGGAAGCCGGCAATCGCGGCGCGGCCGACGAGGGCGCCCCGTCGATCGGCCTGAATATCGTGCTGCCGCACGAGCAGGCGCCGAACGCCTATGTGACGCCGGAGCTCAGCTTCAACTTCCACTATTTCGCCATCCGCAAGATGCATTTCATGGTGCGCGCCAAGGCGATCGCGGTCTTTCCCGGCGGCTTTGGAACGCTCGATGAATTCTTCGAATGCCTGACGCTGATCCAGACCGGCCGCATGGAGCGCCTGCCGCTGATCCTCTTCGGCGAAGCGTTCTGGAGAAGCATCGTCAATTTCGACGCATTGGCCGAATTCGGCACCATCGCGCCCGACGATGTCAAGCTGATCAGCTTCGTCGACACGGCCGAAGCCGCCTGGAAGATCATCCAGGATTTCTACGAACATCGCGAATAGCGCCTCAGTACCTCGATCGTGAGACGTGGCTCTTTCCCCACTGAGCGGGGAAAGAGCGGAGGCAATGGTTCGGCCGGCCTTACAGCAGCGGCCGGTCCGGCATGTCGTCGATCGAGACGACGCCGTCCTTGTTGCGGTCCATCCGCGCAAACAGCTTGTCGAAGGCGGCGACGGCTTCCGGTTTGGAAATCTGGCCGTTCTGGTCGGTATCGACCCGGTGCATCATCATCGAGGCGCGCATGAAGGGGGCGCCATGGCGCATCCAGCGATGCCCGTCACGACCGTCATGCCCGCCGTGACCGTCGTGTGGCGGCCGTCCCTGGTCGTTATTATCAGGCGTCGCGGCTGCTGTATCCGCATCCATGTTTTCGCCCGCGTCCTTCTTGCGTTGATCTCTCATCGCCTGCATCTGCGCCTTCTGGTATGCGCCGATTTCGCCAGGCGTGAGGGAGCCGTCATTATTGGTGTCGATCGCAGCGAAAACCTTGTCGAGGCCGGCGGTCGCCTCTTCCTTGGAGACCTTGCCATCCTTGTTCGTGTCGAATTGCTTGAGCATGCGGACATAGGTGATTTCGAGGAAGGCATCGCGGCCCGGGCCCGGATGGTCCCTGCCGGCGTGCTGACGCGGCCCGTCGCCGGGTGCGGCATAGCCTGCCCCGGCGGCTGCGCCGAAGACGAGGGTGGAGGAAAGCGCTGCCAATATCAGCTTGTTGCGATACATCGTATTTGCCTTTCGTGAGGTGTCCCCTCACGAAGAAAGCTACGGCAGCAGGGCACAAAGACCCAGTTAAACATCGGTAAGCTGAATGAAACTTTGGTAATGCTGCCAGCCGGTTACTTAGAGCCTTCCGGATTAGATTGCAGCATTCTGCCGGAGCAGGCTTTCGTCAGGGCAAAGGCGATTGGCGAAGGCATACCCCAAGGTACTCCGAGCCGATCGCCTATGATCCTGGCTAGAGATGCCCGGCCCACCGGCCGCACCGCTTCGCCATGGCGAAGCGATAAGTGCGTCCGGCGTTTCGTGAGTCTTGCAGATTTGCCAAGGCAAATCTGCGCGAGGGTTGGCTGAAACGGGCCGGCTGATCGGCCGGCCGGCTTGGCCATAGAGCTTTGCTACGACGCGCGCCGGCCGGTCGACCATCCGACTCCGTTTGAGCCAACAGAATGCTGCAATCTAACCCGGAAAGGCTCTAGGCCGAACCGGTAATCCTGCCGAGAAAGGCGGCGAGGTCGTCGGTGACGAAATCGATATGATCCTCTTCGCCGCTGGTCTTTTCCCACCATTCGACGACCGTCTCTTCGAGATTGCGCGGCACCAGCAGCACGGTCTGCATGCCGAGCGCCTTAGGCACTGTCAGGTTGCGCGGCAGATCTTCGAACATCGCCGCCTTGCTCGTTTCGACGCGTTTTAATGCCGTGAACTTGTCGTAGGTCGCCTGCGCCGGCTTCGGCACGTAGTCGGCGGCGACGATATCGAAGATGTCGTCGAAATGCTCGAGAACGCCGAGGGCTTCGGCCGCCATTTCTGCATGCTTGACGCTGCCATTGGTAAAGATGAATTTGCGCCCCGGCAGCGCCTTGATCGCCGCGCCGAGTTCCGGCTGCGGCGTCAGCGCCGAATAGTCGATCGCATGCGCCTTTTCGAGGAAGTCGTTCGGATCGATGCCGTGATGGATCATCAGCCCCTGCAGCGTCGTACCATGCTCGAGGTAATATTGCTTCTGCAGCTTGCGCGCCTCGTCCCGCTCCATCTGTAAGAGCGTCGCGACATAAGCGGTCATGTTCTTGTCGATCTGGGCGAAGAGATTGACATGATGCGGATAGAGCGTGTTGTCGAGGTCAAAGACCCAGTCTGTGACGTGTGCGAAATCGGCTTTGTCAGGCGTGCGGTCGATCTTGGTCATGGCGGTCTTATGCCATGGCTGCCCTGGGAAACCAAAGCCTTTTGCTTGGGCGGCCTGGTTGCGGCCGTCGCCCCCAAAAAAGCCGCTAGATTTTCACAACTTTAAGAAGATTTCGGCTGAATATTGCCATTGACCGCTGGTGACTTTCTGCCTGCGTCAGACAGGGGGACCCGCAAGGGTAAAGTCGCATGAAGATCGTTCTGATCAATCCGCCGCATACCGCGATCGGCAGCCGTATTCCCGATGATCACCTTCCGCCGCTCGGCCTGCTCTCGGTCGGGGGGCCGCTGATCGACGACGGCCATAGTGTCAGCCTTATCGATGCCGAGTTCGGACCGATGGCGATGGCGGAGATTGTTAGTCGAGCGGTGGCGAGCCAGCCCGATCTGGTGCTGATCGGCCATTCCGGCTCGACGTCGGCCCATCCCACCGCCAGAGTGATCGCAGAGGCTGTCAAGCGCAGCAATCCTGCAACCCGGATCGTCTATGGCGGCGTCTTTCCCACTTACCATTGGCGCGAGGTACTGGCCGAGACGAAGGCATTCGATATCCTCGTACGCGGCGAAGGCGAGGAATCGATGCGGCGCCTTGCCGATTGCCTGGCAACGGGCCGCCCGCTCGCAACCATTCCCGGCATTGCCTATCGGGACGCTCATGGTCAAATCCAGGCAACCCAGCCCGCGCAGGCGATCGCCGATCTCGATGCTTATCGCGTCGGTTGGGAACTGATCGACCATGCCGACTATAGCTATTGGGGCGGCAAACGCGCCGTCGTGATGCAGTTCTCCCGCGGCTGTCCGCATCTTTGCAACTATTGCGGCCAGCGCGGCTTCTGGACCCGCTGGCGTCACCGTTCGCCGGAGCTGTTTGCCCGCGAGATCGCCAGGCTCTATCGCGAACAAGGCGTCGAACTGATCAATCTTGCCGACGAGAACCCGACCTCGTCGCGCAAGGCCTGGCGGGCCTTCCTCGAGGCGATGATCGCTGAGAATGTGCCGGTGCAGATCGTCGGCTCGACGCGGGCGGATGATATCGTCCGTGATGCCGATATCCTGCATCTTTACCGCCAGGCCGGCGTCGTGCGCTGGCTTCTCGGCATGGAAAACACCGACGAGGCAACCTTGGCGCTGATCAGGAAGGGCGGGGCCAAGGCAACCGACCGGGAGGCAATCCGCCTCTTGCGCCAGCATGATATCCTCTCCATGGCGACCTGGGTCGTCGGCTTCGAGGAGGAGAAGCTGCGTGATCTCTGGCGCGGCTTCCGGCAATTGCTCTCCTATGATCCCGACCAGATCCAGGCACTTTACGTCACCCCGCATCGCTGGACGCCCTTTTTCCGTTTCGCCCGCGACCGGCAGGTGATCGAGACCGATATCCGCAAATGGGATTACAAGCATCAGGTCTTGAAGATGCGGCATCTGAACCCGGTCGTGCTGGTCGCCTGCGTCAAGCTCATCGAGGTTGCGGTCCAGGCGCGGCCGAAGGCGCTGATGCGTATCCTCTTCCATCGCGACCGCGAGCAGCGCCATTCCATGCGTTGGTATACTGAGATGGGCCGCCGCGTCTGGTTTCATGAGATCCTCGAGTTCCTTTTCCGTCGCCGCCACCTGAAGGATGGCCCGACGCTCGAGAATTTCTGGGGTGCGCCGCAGGATGCCGAGGAGGAGTCGATGCTGCGTCCGCAACGGCATATGAAAAGCCTCGACGCGGCGGAATAAAATAGACGCCTGATTTTCGGCGGACGCGGCAGGCGCGGGGTGTTAGAAGGCGGGTATGCTTTTCGAACGCCCCGACGATGATACGCTCTATGATGCCTTGATCGCGCGTAGCGCCGATTATGAGGGCCAGGCCTATGTCTGCGTCAAGACGACAGGCATCTTCTGCCGCCTGACCTGCCCGGCGCGCAAGCCGAAGCGCGAGAACACCCTGTTCTTCGAGACGATCGCCGCCTGCATGCATTCCGGTTTCCGCCCCTGCCAGCGCTGCCGGCCGCTGGAGCAGCCGGGCAGGGAGGCGATCGTCGACGCATTGCTCGCCGCGCTCGGCAGCGAGCTGGAGGTTCGCTGGACCGAGGATGAACTCATGCGCCGCGGTTATGATCCCTCGACCGTGCGCCGCGCCTTCAAGCGAGCGCTCGGCATGACCTTCCATGACATCGTCCGCTATGTCAGGCTCGGCGAAGCGGCCCGGCAGCTGGCGGACGGCGCGCGTGTCATCGATGCGCAGATCGATGCCGGATATGAATCCCCGAGCGGCTTCCGCACGGCATTCCAGCGGCTCGTCGGCAAGGCGCCGGCGCTTGCGCAGAACCGCGAACTGCTCTTTGCCGACTGGTTCGACACGCCGCTCGGGCCGATGATCGCGGTTGCCGACAAGACCCATCTGCATCTGCTCGAATTTCACGATCGCAAGGCGCTACTGAGCGAACTCGAAGCGCTGCAGAAGCGCGTCCGCTCCTCGGTCGCGATCGGCCGCACCGCGGCGATCGACCAGATCGAGGCGGAGATCCGCGATTATTTCGAGGGGCGGCTCACGGTTTTCAAAACGCCATTGGCGCTCGGCGGCACGCCGTTCGAAAAACATGTCTGGGCAAAGCTGATGGACATTCCTGCGGGCCAGACGCGCGCCTATGGCGATCTTGCACGGGAGATGGAAAGGCCGGAAGTGGTACGCGCCGTCGGCCGCGCCAACGGCGCCAACCAGCTTGCCATCATCGTGCCCTGTCACCGTGTCCTCGGCGCCGATGGTTCTTTGACCGGTTACGGCGGCGGGCTCTGGCGCAAGCAATGGCTGCTGCGGCATGAAGAGAAGATCAGCATGCAAACAAGGATGGAGGAAACAGCATGAACCAGACTGAGATGGCCAAGGCATTCGCCGCGCTTCACCAGAAGGGCAACCCGATCGTCCTCTACAATATCTGGGATGCCGGCACGGCAAAGGCCGTTGCCGATGCCGGCGCCAAGGCGCTTGCGACGGGAAGTTGGTCGGTCGCCGCCGCCCATGGATTTGCCGATGGCGAGAAGCTGCCGATGTCGGTGCTGGTGGACACGGCGAAATCCATCACCGATGCTGTCGACCTGCCGCTCTCAGTCGATTTCGAAGGCGCCTATTCGGCCGAGCCCGAGGGAGCGGCCGCCAATGTCGCCAGGCTGGTGGAGGTCGGCGCCATCGGCATCAATTTCGAAGATCGGGTGGTCGCCGGCGAGGGGCTCTATTCCGTCGAGAGCCAGGCGGACCGCATCCGCGCCATTCGCGCCATGGCCGACGGCAAGGATATCCCCTTCTTCATCAACGCCCGCACCGATCTTTTTCTGGCCGAGAGCGATCTTTCCAAACATGCCGGCCTGGTGGACGAGGCGATCGAGCGGGGCAGGGCCTATGCGGCCGCCGGCGGCAACGGCTTCTTCGTGCCCGGCCTGATCGATCCCGCCTTGATCGAAAAGATCTGCGCGGCATCGACGCTGCCGGTCAATATCATGATGCGGGCAGGCGCCCCCGATGTGAAGACCCTGGCAAAGCTCGGCGTCGGCCGCATCAGTTATGGCCCGGGGCCTTACCGGTCGATGATGGAAAAGCTGAAACAGGAAGCGGCGGCGATCTACAGCCTCTGATCAGATTAGAGCGCCGCGCGACTTTCAAACCGCGCGGCGCGGCAACATTTTCAATTGCCGCCGCCTATTCAGGAACGGAAGCGCAGATTGCGCCGCGTCAGCTGGTCGACCGAAGTGCAGCCCATCAGCTTCATGTCGCGTTCGATCTCGGTGCGCATCGTCTCCAGCGCCCGCTCGACGCCGGGCTGTCCGGCGGCTGCAAGCGGGAAGAGATAGTAGCGGCCGAGGCCGACCGCCTTCGCCCCCAGCGACAGCGCCTTGAGAACATGCGTGCCCCGCTGCACGCCGCCATCCATCATTACGTCGATCCGGTCGCCGACGGCATCGACGATTTCGGCCAGCTGATCGAAAGCGCTACGCGAGCCGTCGAGCTGGCGGCCGCCGTGGTTGGACAGTACGATGCCGGTGCAGCCGATCTCGACCGCGCGCTTGGCGTCTTCGACCGACATGATGCCCTTCAGGCAGAATTGTCCGCCCCAGGCTTGCACCATGTCAGCCACGTCGCTCCACGACATCGAGGGGTCGAGCATTTCGGTGAAGTACCGGCTGATCGACAGCGCGCCGCCATCCATCTTCACGTGGTTTTCCAGCTGCGGCAGCCGGAAAGCCTCATGCGTCATCCAGTCGATCGCCCAGGACGGCTTGATCGCAAACTGCATCATGCCGGCGAGATTGAGCTTGAAGGGAATGGCAAATCCCGTCCGCTTGTCGCGCTCGCGGTTGCCGCCGGTGATGCTGTCGACCGTCAGCATCATCGCTTGCACGCCGGCATTCTTCGCTCGCGCCATCATCTCGTGGTTGAGACCGCGGTCCTTGTGGAAATAGAACTGATAGACCTGCGGCCCGGCGCTGATCTGGCGGGCTTCCTCCAGACTGATCGTGCCGAGCGAGGAAACGCCGAACATCGTGCCGTGTTTTCCCGCCGCCGCCGCGACCGCCCGCTCTCCCTGGTGGTGAAAAAGCCGCTGCAGCGCCGTCGGCGAGCAATAGACCGGCATTGCCAGCTTCTGCCCCATGACCGTCACCGACATGTCGACCTCGGCCACGCCCCTAAGAACGTCGGGCACCAGATCGCAAGCCTCGAAGGCCGCGCTATTGCGCCGATAGGTCACCTCGTCATCGGCCGCACCATCGATATAGTCGAAGATCGGCCCGGGAAGCCGCCGTTTGGCCATGCGCCGGAAATCGTGGAAATTATAGCAGTCTCTAAGGCGCATCTTTTTGCTCGACCCGTTTTGATTTCGGGCGGCAACCTAAAGCACGATTCCAAATCTTGCCAAGGCTTCATTGGGCGATTTCCGGCCCCCAAGAGGAGATATCGCATTCACGGACGCGATTCCGCCTAGCCGGCCGCGTGATGTGGGGGCCGACTGCCACCAGAAGCTTCAGAGGTGTTGACGCGCCGCAATCCTCGCCTTGGCACGATCATGTGCGGGAGCTTGATCGCCGAAGCCAGACCCAGCGTCGCCAGCAGCCGGATGAAATGCCAACCGAGGTCCAGTTGCCCCGGCTCGATGCCGAGCCGCGCCGATTCCGGAAAAGCATGATGGTTGCCATGGAAGCTCTCGCCGAACGTCACCAGCCCGAAACCCGGCAGATTATAACCCTGCACCGCTACATTATCGACACTCCAGCCCTGATGACCGGCCCGATGCGCGAAATGACCGACCAGCCAGTGTCCGGTCAGTGACACCGATATCCGTACGGCGATACCCCAGACTACCCATGGCAGGCCGCCGAGGATGAAGAGCAGGAGTCCCAAGGGAAGCTGCTGCGCCATCCATGTCGCCTCGAGGAAACGATAGAAGCGGTCGCGCCGCTCACGCGCATCGAGGACGAAGCGTGGCGGATGGTCGAGCTCCACGACGCAATGCATCTGCCAGAAGGCGTCGATGAGGAAAGACCGCCGATGGGCATAGAGGTCATGGCAGTTCTGCTGCCGTTGCGCCCAGTCGCGAATGTCGTGGGCGTAGATCATGCCGAAGGGACCGGCCATGCCGACCAGCGTACCGAGATAGACGAGGAAACGCTCGATCCAGAGAGGCGTACCGAAGGAGCGGTGGATCAGAAGCCGGTGCATGCCGACCGAATGACCGAGGCAGATGGTGATGGCGGTCGAGAGGATAAAGACGGCAAAGGCGCTCCAGGTGAAGGTCAGTGGCCCGCCAATAATGGCAATCAGGGTCATGGCGGTGATCCAGATCGACTTTACGGGCATCCAGACCACTTTGCCCTTCACTGAATCGCTGCGGTTATCGATCATCCGCTCGGTGGAAATACTGCTCATGACAAGCTCCTTCCGATTGGGCGCTTTCTCCACTTGAACATCGCCCGCCAATTCATTAATTAAGCAATTATCTAATTACTTTGCATGAATGAAATTAATTAAGCAATACATTAATTGCTTAATTAATCGCCGATCGACGCGGTGATGCCGCAAGCATGGAGACTGGACTTGGAAGATGAGACTTTCGATGACACTGCAGAAGGCAGCTCTGTCAGCGCCGCCCAGCGCGTATTCCACGCGCTTTCCAGTGCACCACGGCGGAAGATCCTCGCCTATCTCTCGGCATCGGGCCTGACCGCTGGCGAGATCGCCGACCGCTTCAGCATGTCCAAGCCCGCTGTTTCGCAGCATCTGTCCATCCTCGAAACTGCCGGGCTGATCAGACGCGAGAAACAGGGCCAGTTCGTTCACTATTCTCTGATCGAGAACAATCTCGTCAACACGCTGAACGGCTTTGTACAGGAGGTCTGCCCGGTCGGCCGGCCGATCAAGAAGGAAAGCCAGGCGCGCGCCCGCGTGAAGGAGGCGCCTTGAACTTCCAGACGGATCCTCTGCCGGCGTTGTCGCCGGATGGTGGATCGCGAGAAAAGGGGAAGCATTTGGAGAGGGCGCCTGCGCCCGATGGAAAAGCCCAGGACGCGGCGATTTAGAGCCTGCGTCGATTGCGAGTCCGCCCATCCGCTAGGGCGAGGAAGATGCGCCCCTCGTTCCGGTGAAGGGCGCAGCCCTTAATCAGGGAACGATCAGCGTTCCGATGCCGTGCTCGGTGAAGATCTCGAGCAGGACGGAATGGGCGGTCTTGCCGTTTAGGATCACGACGCCTTGGACGCCGGCCTTGATCGCGTCGATGCAGGTCTCGACCTTCGGGATCATGCCGCCGGAGATCGTGCCGTCGGCGATCAGCGCATGCGCTTCGGCGACGGAAAGCTCCTTGATCAGCTGGCCGTTCTTGTCGAGCACCCCTGCCACATCGGTCAGGAACAGCAGGCGGGTGGCGTTCAGCGCGCCGGCAATGGCGCCGGCGAAGGTGTCGGCATTGATATTATAGGTGGCGCCGTCGCGGCCGGGTGCGACCGGCGCGATCACCGGGATCATCTCGGAACGGGCGAGCAGATCGAGCAACGTCCGGTCGACCTCGACCACTTCGCCGACGAAGCCGAGATCGAGCACGCGCTCGATATTGGAATCGGGATCCTTGACGGTCTTGCGCGCCTTTTCGGCGAAGACCATGTTGCCGTCCTTGCCGCAAAGGCCGATCGCCCATTCGCCGGTCTGGTTGATCAGCGCGACGATCTCCTTGTTGATCGACCCGGCCAGCACCATCTCGACGATCTCGACCGTCTTCTGGTCGGTGACGCGCAGCCCGCCCTCGAATTTCGATTCGATGCCCATCTTGTTCAGCATGGCGCCGATCTGCGGGCCGCCGCCGTGAACGACGATCGGGTTGACGCCCGATTGCTTCAACAGCGCGATGTCGCTGGCAAAGGCCTTGCCGAGCTCGGGGTTGCCCATGGCGTGGCCGCCATATTTCACGACGATCGTCTTGTTCTCGTAACGCTGCATGAAGGGCAGCGCCTTGGCCAGAAGCCGTGCCTGCAGTTCGCTTTCGGACTCGTTCATGGGGACCCCGCAGAATTGTTCGCGGCCTTTTATCGCAAGTTTCCGACAGAGGGAATAATCCAGAGGGCAATAGTTTTTCGTATGTGGCACGGAACCGGCGAACTTCAGCCTCCTCGGGCAGGGCAGCATGACATGACGAACAGCAGGCAAGGCGATGAGATCAAGGACCTGATCGGCCGCGTCGCGCTCGGCGACCGCACGGCCTTCACGGCCCTCTACAACCAGACCGGACCGAAACTTTTTGCGATCTGCCTGCGTATCTTGAGGGATCGCACCGAGGCCGAGGAAACCCTGCAGGAAGTCTATATCAGCATCTGGCAAAGGGCTGGAAGTTTCCAGGCAGCCACGGGTTCGTCCTCGGCCTGGCTCTCGGCAATTGCCCGCAACCGGTCGATCGATGCACTGCGAGCGCGCAAGCCTGTCGCCGACGAAATCGACAGCGCCTACGATCTTGCCGATGCAGCGCCCGACCCGGAAATGCAGACGGTCACAAAGGATGAAGGAAGGCGGATTGACACCTGCATGGAAGAGTTGGAAGCTGATCGTGCGGTCGCGGTGAAACGGGCTTATGTCGAAGGGCTGAGCTATCAGGAACTGGCCGATCAGTTTGGTGTCCCGCTGAACACGATGCGGACCTGGCTCAGGCGCAGCCTCTTGAAACTGAGAGAGTGCATGGAACGATGACATCGCCCGACAAAAGCAAGGGAGACCGCTCCCGCGACGAGGTTCTCGCCGGCGAATATGTGCTTGGCGTCCTGTCGCTGCAGGATCGCCGGGTGGTGGAAGAGCGCATGCGCCACGATCGGCCGTTTGCGGCGATCGTCAGCCGCTGGGAAACCAACCTTTCCGCCTTCAATGACGATTATGAGACCGCCGCCCCAAGCCGGGAAACCTTCAAGCAGATCGAGGCGCGGCTTTTCGGCGATGCCGGAAAATCCCCATCCTTTTCGCAAGGGCTGTGGAATTCGGCGGGTTTCTGGCGCTCGCTGAGCTTTGCCTGCATCGTCGTCGCCGTCAGCGCCGTGATCTTCGCCTCCGGCGTGGTGCCGCAGCCGCAGGGGCCGACACCGCTGGTCGCCTCGCTTTCCGGCCAGAACAACGCCATCAATCTTGTCGCCTCCTACGAACTGCAAAGCGGCCGGCTGAAGATCGTGCCGGTCGCCGCCGGCAAGCCGGAGGAGAAGTCGCTGGAACTTTGGCTGGTGCCGGGCAGCGGCGCGCCGAAATCGCTCGGCGTCTTCCAGCCGGGTGAAAGTGGTGAACTCGTCATTCCCGCCGATCTGCGTAAGAATCTCTCCGATGGCGCAACGCTTGCCGTCAGCCTCGAGCCCTTCGGTGGTTCGCCGACCGGCCAGGCGACCGGTCCGGTGATCGCCAGCGGCCCGTTACGTCGGCCATAGTCGGGCGCCGGCCATAAGGGGCGCCGGCATGATCGGGCGCCGGCCGTAAAATCATTTTCTCCTGTCTGAAACTCTTTGGCGCAGGCCTCCGTAGTTCGAAATGTCCGGACGACGCTCAGGCATAAGGCCCGCGGAGGCTGTCCGGCCAGAGGAGAAAATCATGATCAAGTCCGTATTGCGCGGCTTCGCGCTCGCCACTGCCCTGTCCGCCGTCGCCTTTGCTGCCGCCAAGAACCCGATCGTCGGCGGTGCGGCGATGTTCGACAGCAAGAACATCATCGAAAATGCCGTCAATTCCAAGGATCACACGACGCTGGTCGCCGCCGTCAAGGCAGCCGGCCTGGTCGGCACACTCGAGAGCAAGGGCCCCTTCACCGTGTTTGCGCCGACCAACGAAGCTTTCGCCGCCCTGCCGAAGGGCACCGTCGACACGCTGCTGAAACCGGAAAACAAGGCGACGCTCACCAAGGTTCTGACCTGCCATGTCGTGGCCGCCGATGCGATGGCCAAGACCGTTGCCAAGATGATCAAGGATGACGGCGGCGAGCACGACATCAAGACCGTCGGCGGCTGCGTGCTGAAAGCCAGGGAAAGCAAGGGCAAGATCACCCTGACCGACGAAAACGGCGGCGTCTCCCACGTGACGATCGCCGACGTCAAGCAATCGAACGGCGTCATCCACGTCGTCGACAAGGTGCTGCTGCCGAAGATGTAAATCTATCCGTATCGGCAATGCATGGGGCGCTCTAAGGGGCGCCCCTTCTATTTCCAGTGGGCGATGCCGACGGTTTCAGCGATTGCCTGGCGCAATTCATCCATCCCGTCGCCCTTTTCAGACGAAGTGGACAGCACGCCGGGATAGGCGGCCGGGCGCTTGCGGATCTTTTCCGCGGTCTCCGCAAGCAGCTTCGGCACGGCGGGCGCCTTGATCTTGTCGGTCTTGGTCAACACGATCTGATAAGAGACGGCCGCCTTGTCGAGCAGATCAAGCACGTCATCGTCGTTCTTCTTGATGCCGTGACGGCTGTCGATCAGCACATAGACGCGCTTCAGCGTCGCGCGGCCGCGCAGATAATCGAAGACGAGCTTAGTCCAATTGTCCACAAGCTCCTTCGGGGCCTGCGCATAACCATAGCCCGGCATGTCGACGATCGCCATCGGCGGCAGGTCTTGGCCTTCGCCGGAATAGCCGTCCGGAACGAAGTAATTGAGTTCTTGCGTGCGCCCCGGCGTGTTCGACGTGCGCGCCAGACCCTTCTGGCCGACCAGCGCATTGATCAGCGACGACTTGCCGACATTAGAACGTCCGGCGAAGGCCACCTCAAGCGGCCCTTCCGGCGGCAGGAAGTTGAGCGACGGGACGCCGCGGATGAAGATCCATGGGTGGCCGAAGAGTGGCTTTTCGGTTTCAGGCATGCGGGGCTCAGCGATCTCCGAGGTCGGTCTTTGTCGGACTTCGTGGTTTTGTGGGCGGATGTCAAGCTTCGAGGCGGTTTACGGAGCCAGCCAAAAAGAAAAGCCCCGCCGGAGCGGGGCTATTATAAGCATCATTTCGATGGCGCCGTCTTTCGTCGGAACAGGCCCTTCAGATTGTCGAACAGCTCGACCTTGACGCCGTGGCGCTTCATGATCACCGACTGCTGGATCACCGAGAGCGTGTTGTTCCAGGCCCAGTAGATGACCAGGCCGGCCGGGAAGCTTGCCAGCATGAACATGAACACCAGCGGCATCCAGGTGAAGATCATCGCCTGGGTCGGATCGGGCGGCGTCGGGTTCATGCGCATCTGCAGGAACATGGTGATGCCCATGATCAGCGGCCAGACGCCGAGATGCAGCAGCGTCGGCGCTTCGAACGGCAGCAGGCCGAACAGATTGACGATCGACGTCGGATCGGGGGCCGAAAGGTCCTTGATCCAGCCGAAGAACGGCGCATGTCGCATTTCGATGGTGATGTAGATCACCTTGTAGAGCGAGAAGAAGATCGGGATCTGCAGTGCCACCGGCCAACAGCCGGCGATCGGATTGATCTTCTCTTCCTTGTAGAGCTGCATCGTTGCCTGCTGCAGCCCCATGCGGTCGTCGGCGAATTTCGCCTTCAGTTCCTCCATCTTCGGCTGCATGCGCTTCATGTTCGCCATCGAAGCGTACTGCTTGCTGGCGAGCGGGAAGAACAGCGCCTTGACGACGATGGTGGTGCACAGGATCGCCACGCCGAAATTGCCGAAGTAGCGGAAGAAGAAGTCCATCAGCTTGAACATCGGCTTGGTGATGAAATAAAACCAGCCCCAGTCGATCAGCCGGTCGAACTTCGGGATCGAATAGCTGGTCTCATAGCCGTCGATGACGGGCACTTCCTTGGCGCCGGCGAAGACGAGGTTCTTGAGCTCGATCGATTGGCCGGGCGCCACGGTGAAGGCGTCGTCCTTGTAGTCGGCCTGATAGCGCGGCTGGCCGTCGGCAAAATGCGAGAAGCGTGCTTCATAGGCTGACGTCTGCGGGGGAATGATCGTCGCGGCCCAGTATTTGTCGGTAATGCCAAGCCAGCCGCCGGTGGATTTCGGCGGCATGACGGCTTCCTTCTCGGCGGCGGTATATTTGGTTTCGACGAGACCGTCATCGCCGATGACGCCGATGAAACCTTCATGCAGCACGTAGACGGAGGGCGTCGTCGGCTTGTTGTAACGCGTCACACGGCCGTAGGAAGACAGTGATACGGGAGCCTGGCCGGTGTTTTCGATCTTGTCGGCGACGGTGAACATGTAGCGTTCGTCGACGGAAATCGTCCGGGTGAAGGTCAGGCCCTTGTCGTTGGTGTAGGAAAGCGTCACCGGCGTCTTGTCGGTGAGCTTGGCGCCCTCGGGCGCCGTCCAGAGCGTCGAGGCGCCGGGCACGTTGCCCGTCGCGTCGCTGCCGATATAGCCGAGTTCGGTGAAATAACCGTCCTTGGTTTCCGCCGGGCTGAACAGGGTGATGGTTGGGCTCGAATCGTCGACGGTCTCGTGATAGCCCTTGAGCTTCAGATCGTCGAGCCGGGCGCCGGCGAGGTTGATCGAGCCGGAAAGCGCAGGCGTATCGATGACGACGCGCGGGTTCTTTGCGAGCGCCTGATCGAGCGTCGCCGTGGCGACGGCCTGACCGGAAGGGGCGGTGCCGGTCGCCGGGGCGGGCGCTGTGCCGTCGGCTGCAGGCTGCTGCACCTGTTCGGTCTTCTGCTGCGCCTTCTGGGCTTCCTGCGCCTTGCGCTGAGCCTCGATGCGCGGATTCATATAGAGAAACTGCCAGCCGAGGACGATCAGCACCGAGAGAGCGATCGCAATGAAGTAATTGCGGTTTTTTTCCATCATACGTTCCTGGGGCGTCCGTCTCCGGAGCGCCGGGGTTTCGGCCTGGTTTCCACGCGAAATTTCAGCTCCGCGGCCAATTCTTTGAAGGACGCCTCAAGCACGTCCCTGCGCGCGACAACCACATAGTCGTGTCCGGGCTGCATTGCAAACCCCGCATGAAGCCGCACCGCCTCTTTGAGGCGGCGGCGCATGCGGTTGCGTTCGACCGCGTTGCCATGTTTTTTGGTGACTGTGAAACCGACGCGGGCTTGGCTGTCGGGTTCCTTCCGGTCAAGGACTTCGAGAAGGAAGAGGCCGCCGCGGCGTTTTTCGCCTTCGCGCACGGCAAGAAACTGCGGGCGGCTTTTCAGCCGCCCGACAGTGTGTTTCTGGTCTTTGGTCGTCAATTCGCCCGCCATCTCTTCTCGGGCAACCCGGCCTTAAGCCGAAAGACGCTTGCGGCCCTGCGCGCGGCGGCCGGCGATGACCTTGCGGCCACCCTTGGTGGACATGCGCGCACGGAAGCCGTGGCGACGCTTGCGAACAAGCTTGGATGGTTGGTAGGTACGCTTCATTTATTTAAACACCGCGGAGTGCGGCCCTTCTTGAATTTGCATAATGCAAGGAGCGTTGTTTTTCGAACGGGCGGGCCATGAAAGGCTGAGTGACCGGACGTGCGGCGGCTTATAAGGACGATGCCGGTGAAAGTCAATTATACCGGATAATTTCACTTTGCTTCGCCGGCTCGGTAAGTATTTTCGCATTCTGGTGTTAATAAATTCAGTCTGCGCTGACTGGTTGTGTTTTGGCGGTCGCTGCAGCTCGATGGCCCGGTTTTCAGGGGTTTCCGCGCCCCTGCCGACCTGGACGCCGATCATTTTAGCCAGCCATAATCGTAAATATTGGCAATCTAACTTTAATAAATTTCGCCGATATTCCCACCATCGGCTGGGAGTTTGCTTTCCAGGCATCGGCGTAGTTCAGGAGAGAGTGCATTGAAGATCCGCGGCAAAATTAATCTGCTGGTATGCGTGATGGGCTCCGTCGCGCTGCTGATCGGCGCAACGGCATTGTCGGCCATGCACGAATATAGTCGCAACCTGACAGCCTATGAACAGGCTGCTACCCGCGCCTATGCCGGCGAACGCCTCAACCGTTTCGTTACCGCGGTCGTTATGGAATCGCGCGGCATCTATGCCGCAAAGACGATCAAGGATACGCCGAACTTCGCCAAGGGCCTGCTGGCCGGCCTCGACGAAATCGACAAGGTCATCGCGGGCTGGGCGCCGCTCGTCCCCGAGAGCGAAAAGGCCGACTTTGCCAAGCTGGTTGCCCGCGCCGCCGAATTCCGCACCTTCCGCGCGGAAACGGCCCGCCTTGGCACCGAGGTCGGCCCCGAAGCCGCCAGCGCGCAGGGCAACAATGATGCCAACCGCGCCAACCGCAAGGCGTTCCAGGCTGAGATCGACGCGGTCGTCGCCACCGACAAGGCAGCGCTGGAGACCGTCAACGCCGATATCGAGAGCTTCCGCTCCTGGGTGCTGGTGCTCGTGCTCAGCATCACCGGCATCGGAATCGCGGCCGGCATCGGCATGGGCTTCTATATCGGTACCAGCCATCTGAGCCGCCCGATCAAGCGCGTCACCCATGCGATCAAGGAGGTCGCCGACGGTAATTTCGACGCCGAGGTTCCCTTCGCCGGGCGCCGGGACGAAATCGGCGAGATGGCCGCCGCGGTTGCGGTCTTCAAGGAGAACGGCCTTGCCGTCAAGCGCCTGAACGCCCAGGAAGCGGCGATGCGCGCCAAGAGCGACGACCTGCAGTCGAGCATGTCGGTCGTCGTCGCTGCAGCTGCGGCCGGCGATTTCAGCCACCGCATCGGCAAGGACTATGAGGACGAGAACCTCAACCAGTTCGCCGGCAATATCAACACGCTGCTTTCGAGCGTCGATGCCGGCATCGGCGAGACCCGCCGCGTCATCGCCAGCCTTGCCGAAGGCGATCTCACCCAGACGATGCGCGGCAGCTTCCAGGGCGCCTTCGCCGAGCTGCAGCAGAACGTCAACAATACTTTCGTCACCCTGCAGGCGACGATGCGCGAAGTGCGCGAGACGACGGAAGCGATGAACGGCAACACATCAGAGCTGCGCAATGCCAGCGATGACCTGTCGAAGCGCACTGAGCAGCAGGCGGCCGCCCTCGAACAGACCTCGGCGGCCCTCGATCAAATCACCGCCGTCGTCCAGAACTCCACCGAACGGGCGCACGAAGCCACCATCATGGTCTCCGAAGCCAAGGATAAGTCTGGCGCTTCGGGTGTCGTCGTCGGCAATGCCGTCGAGGCCATGGGACGCATCGAGCAGGCGTCGCGCGAAATCAGCCAGATCATCAACGTCATCGACGAGATCGCTTTCCAAACCAACCTGTTGGCGCTGAATGCCGGCGTCGAAGCGGCCCGTGCCGGCGAGGCCGGAAAGGGCTTTGCGGTGGTGGCACAGGAAGTGCGCGAACTCGCCCAGCGTTCGGCAAAGGCCGCCAAGGACATCAAGGCGCTGATCACCAAGTCGGGCAACGAGGTGCAGGTCGGCGTCAAGCTGGTGCAAGCGACCGGTGAGGCGTTGGCCGAAATCGGCACCCGCGTCATCGCCATCAACGACCACATCCATTCGATCGCGACCGCCGCGACCGAACAGTCGACCGGCCTCAAGGAAGTCAACACCGCCGTCAACCAGATGGATCAGGTGACCCAGCAGAACGCCGCGATGGTGGAAGAGACCTCCGCCGCCACCCACAGGCTTTCGGCCGAAGCCAGCGGGCTGGTGCATCTCATTTCCCGCTTCAAGCTGTCGGATGATGCGCCGAGGCCTGTGGCCCTTGTCCGCAACGAGCCGCAAAGGCCGGTCGCCTCGCCCGCCCGCCGGGCGATCGCCAAGGTCGCCCGCGCCTTCGGTGGCGGCAACGCGCCCGCCGCCGAACAGAGCTGGGAAGAGTTCTAAGCTCTGCTGATCACGCGCCATTTAACGCCGCCTCCGGGCGGCGTTTTCTTGTGGCGACGTGACGCTGCTCGCAAAGATTTGAAAGCGGAGCCTTTTGGTCTAATATAGAGCTCCAACGGTGAGGGCGGCCGAAGCGCTGCCGATCGGGCGAGACGAGAATGCCGGTACAAGATCAGGGCGACAATCCTTCGGCGGATATTCCCGCGGCCGGCGAGGTCGCAAGGGTGCGGTGCCCGTCAGCGGGCATGTTCGGCGGATTGTCGGGCAAGCTGCTCTGGCTCACCGTCATCTTTATCATGCTCGCCGAAATCCTGATCTTCTTTCCCTCGGTCGCCAGCATGCGCATACGCTGGCTGGAGGAGAGGCTGAACACGGCCGCTGCCGCGGCCATCGTCATCGATGGGCTGCAGCCGGTCGAGCTGCCGCGCGCGCTGCAGAAGGAGACGCTGGAGGCGACTGGCACCAAGGCGATCGTGCTGCGCAAGGACGGCACCTCGCGGCTCTTGGCGACGACCGATATGCCGACCTCCGTCGATGAAGCCTATGATCTCACCGACGTGCCGCCGGCAACGGCGATCCGCGATGCGCTGGATACCTTGATCTTCGGCGGCAGCAGGATGATCCGCGTCTACGGCCCCGTTGGCGACACCAATACCGGCGTCGAGGTGGTGATGAAGGATAGGCAGCTGCGCACCGCGATGTTTGCCTATTCCCGCAACGTCCTGCTGCTGTCGGTGCTGATCTCGCTCTTCACCGCGACGCTGATCTTCTTTGCGATCAACCGCATCCTGATCGGCCCGATCCGCCGGCTGACCGGCAGCATGCAGCAGTTCTCCTCCGACCCCGAAAATCCCGCCCATATTTATATCGGCGACGGCGGCCGCGACGAACTGGCGGTGGCTGGCCGCAACCTTACCTCGATGCAGATGGAGCTGCAGAAGACGCTGAAGCAGCAGAAGAACCTCGCCGCTCTCGGCCTTGCCGTCTCCAAGATCAATCACGACATGCGCAATATCCTGGCCTCGGCGCAGCTGATGTCTGACCGGCTGGTCGATGTCGACGACCCGATGGTGAAAAGCTTTGCCCCGAAGCTGTTGCGCACCATTGACCGCGCCGTCGGTTATACCACCGAGGTGCTATCCTACGGCAAGGCGAGCGAATCGGCCCCGCGCCGCCGCCACATCCTGCTTCTTGAGCTCATCCAGGACGTCAAGGACATACTGGCGATCGATCCGCAAAGCGGCATCGAATTCACCGAGCAGATCGGCGCCGATCTCAAGGTCGATGCCGATGGCGAGCAGTTGTTCCGGGTCATCCACAATCTCTGCCGCAACGCGCTGCAGGCGCTGACCGCGCCGGGCGAAGGAGCCCCTGGGGCAGTCAGGCGCATCACCGTCGCCGCCCAGCGCGTCGGCAGCGTCGTCAGCATCACCGTGGATGATACCGGCCCCGGCATGCCTTTGAAGGCGCGCCAGAACCTCTTTGCCGCCTTCCGCGGCTCCGCCCGCTCCGGCGGCACCGGCCTCGGCCTGACGATCGCCCGCGAGCTGGTGCTCGCCCATGGCGGGACCATCGCACTGGTGGAAAAACCGACGGTCGGCACCCTATTCCGCATCGAGATCCCCGATCGCCCGGTTTCGCTGGAGGATTACCGCAGTCGGACGCACGTCGAAAAGTGACGGAATTTCCCAAGCACGCTGACGCAAATTTTGAAACGCGCGATTTTTTCAGAAATGCTCTTGCATTGTCCTGAAGGACGCTTTAGAGGATCGCCCACGCAAGCGGCACCGCCGCAGTTGCACGCACCCGTAGCTCAGCTGGATAGAGCACCAGACTACGAATCTGGGGGTCAGGAGTTCGAATCTCTTCGGGTGCGCCATTCTTTTCAATCACTTAGCATCAGCGTAATTTTAGCAAGCCGGATGCCTGGCTAACTCTGGGCTAACATCATTCGCGCGATAGTGATGATCCGGCCTGTGGCATACCCCGGCATGCTCGCGCCATCTAAGAAGTTAAAGCTCCGCCCTGTCCTCGTGGAGAACCCCTTTCATTCCCGCGCCCATCCGTCCGATACGACGAACCCTCGCGACGTCGTCGCGATGATGAACGTCCGCGAAAGTGCCATCACGACAATGGCGGCGAGAGGTGTTCTCGATTCTGCCCAGGTGGCCGCCGCGACGCGCTTCCGGGTATTATGGGAGGCCATGGACGGCAAGGGAACCGGCGCCATCGATTACGGCCGGGAACGCGTTGACGGCGGCAAGGCCCGCGACCAGATCACGCGGGTCCGTAGACGACCTTCATCATCAGCTTGACCCACCCCCCGGTAGCAGGCGAAGCGCTCCACCGAACTTACGGTAACATACTTCCAATCACCCTTCTGCGAACGTACAATCCAACCTGCTCGGGCCGGACCCCTACACTCAGAGGGCGATCCCTCGGCGTGGACATTCTTTCGAGGGACATTCCGACTACCGAAATATTGTATTTGTCATCACACATATGGCTGCCGGCTCCCGAGCTATCGTAAAGGGAGGAAGCTATGCGTGTAGAGTATCGAGACGATGCAGAACGTCCTAACGACGAAGTCACTCTCAGCCGGCGTAGCGTCCTGCTCGGAGGCAGTGCGCTAGCGGCCGCCACAGTCGCCTTCGCGACCAGGCCCGCGGTCCAGAACGCCTCGGCCCAGGCGGCAGGAGGAGGCAAGCCGAACATCCTCGTCATCTTCGGTGACGACATCGGCTACTGGAATGTCAGTGCCTACAACCGAGGCATGATGGGCTACCGCACGCCCAACATCGATCGCATCGCCAGGGAAGGCGCAATCTTCACCGATCTCTATGCGCAGCAGTCCTGCACCGCGGGTCGCGCTGCCTTCATCACCGGGCAGAGCTGCTTCCGCACGGGGCTGCTCAAGGTCGGCCTGCCGGCGGCGAAAGAGGGATTATCCGAGAAAGATCCAACCCTCGCCGACTTGCTCAAGCCGCAGGGTTACGCCACCGGCCAGTTCGGCAAGAACCATGTCGGCGACCGCAACGAATTCCTTCCGACGGTGCATGGCTTCGATGAATTCTTCGGCAACCTCTACCATCTCAACGCGGAGGAGGAGCCGGAGAACGTCGACTACCCGAAGAACCAGGAGTTCCACGCGAAATACGGACCGCGCGGCGTGCTCAAGTGCGTTGCCAGCGAGACTGACGACGCCACCGAGGATCCGCGCTTCGGTCGTGTGGGCAAGCAGAAGATCGAGGATACCGGCCCGCTGACCAAGAAGCGCATGGAGACGGTCGACGAGGAGTTCCTCGCTGCGGCGATGGCTTTCATCGACAAAAATGCCAAGGCCGATAAGCCGTTCTTCTGCTGGTTCAATTCGACGCGCATGCACATCCACACCCACCTCAAGCCGGAATCGGAGGGTAAGACCGGCCTTGGTATCGAGGCCGACGGCATGGTCGAGCACGATGGCATGGTCGGCCGGCTCTTGAAGCAGCTCGACGACCTCGGTATCGCCGACAACACCGTCGTACTGTGGACCACGGACAACGGCGCTGAGGAGTTCTCCTGGCCCGACGGCGGCACGACGCCGTTCCGCGGCGAGAAGAACGCAAACTGGGAGGGCGGTTATCGGGCGCCGGGGGCGATCCGCTGGCCTGGTGTCGTCAAGCCGGGCACCGAGATCAATGAGCTCGTCTCACACGAGGATTGGGTGCCGACTTTTGTGGCGGCAGCCGGCGAGCCGGACATCGCCCGGAAGCTGCTGACCGGATATGACGCGGCCGGCAAGACCTTCAAGGTTCATCTTGATGGCTACGACCAGCGCACCCTGCTGGCCGGCGCCGGGCCCGGTGCACGCAAGGAATATTTCTTCTGGACCGATGACGGAAATCTCGCTGCTTTGCGCTACGACCGTTGGAAGGTGGTGTTCCTGGAGCAGCGAGCACACGGGATGGATGTCTGGCAGGACCCACTTGTGCCGCTCCGGCTGCCCAAGATTTTCGACCTCCGCGCCGATCCCTTCGAGAAGGCCGACATCAACTCCGGCGAGTACGAGCGGTGGCGTTTGGATCGCACGTATCTGCTCGTTCCTGCGCAGGCGCTCGTGGCCGATCATTTGAAAACATATATCGACTTCCCGCCGAGGCAAAAACCGGGCAGCTTCTCGCTCGACCAGGTGCTTGCAAAGCTGCAGGAGGGGGGGCAGAAGTGAGCGTATTCGTTGCGATTGTGACGGTATGGTGAGACGATCCGTCCGGATGGAAGAACCAGGGTGAGGTGACGCATGAAGGTATCGCGCCGACCGACTCCCAGTCAAACGCACCTGCAGACCAGCGCTCGCGACCAGATCTGGATCGACGGGGGCGGGTTCCTCATGGGCTCGGATCAACATTATCCTGAGGAAGCCCCCGTCCATCCGGTGAAGGTCGATGGCTTCTGGATCGATGTTGCGCCGGTGACAAACCGCCAGTTTGCCGAGTTCGTGGAGGCGACTGGCTATGTGACATTGGCTGAAAAGGCTTCCAATCCGGAGGATTACCCCGGCGCGCCGCCCGAGATGCTGAAGCCGGGGTCGGTGGTCTTCGACCCGCCAAAGCGGGTCTCCGGCAGCGGTCCGCCTCAATGGTGGAAGTTCAGGTTCGGTGCGAATTGGCGCAGACCCTATGGCGGCTTGAGCAACCTGCGTGGCAAGCTCGACCATCCGGTCGTCCAGGTCGCCTTCGCGGACGCCATGGCCTACGCACTGTGGAGGGGTAAGGACCTGCCGACGGAGGCGGAATGGGAATTTGCCGCCAAGGGCGGCCTCGAAGGCAAGGAGTTTGCCTGGGGAGACGAGTTCATCCCGGACGGCCGTTTCATGGGCAATACGTGGCACGGCCTGTTTCCGACCGAAAATCTCAAACCCGATAGTTTCGAACGCACCTCGCCCGTCGGCAGCTTCCCGCCGAATGGCTACGGGCTTTACGACATGATCGGTAATGTCTGGGAGTGGACGAGCGACTACTGGACGACGCGGCATCCAGCTCCGGCCGAAATGAGCTGCTGCATCCCCGTCAATCCCCGAGCCGGTTCTGCCGAGGCAAGCCGCGATCCCGGACAGCCTGACATCAGGATTGCAAGGCGCGTCCTGAAAGGCGGGTCGCATCTTTGCGCCCCGAATTATTGCCGCCGCTATCGGCCGGCGGCTCGCCATGCGCAGGAGGAGAACTCGGCAACAACTCATATCGGCTTTCGCTGCGTCCGCCGCCATTATGCGTGAGATCTTGTAGGTGACGGCAATGCTTCACCTTTGGAGTAGATTTCGACATGATCGCTTTTAAAGGGCCGGCAGCAATCCGTATCGGAATGCGATATACGCGATCTCTTGCCCTCGAGGTGGCGGCCACCGCCACGCTCTGTCCATTGTTCGCCCTCCCGGCTGCGATTGCGGCCGATGCGGCAATCTCGCAGCTTGCCTCCTGGAACGATCGCGAGGCAAAGTCGGCGATCATCGCGTTTGTCGAGCGCGTCACGAACGAAAGCGGACCCAATTTCGTCGCCGTGCAGGACCGGATCGCCGTCTTCGACAATGACGGCACGCTCTGGTCGGAACGATGATCGATAAGCGTCGCAGCGAGGAAAAACATAGGGGGAAATGATGAAACCTTGCCTTCTTCTAGCTTTTGTATCTGCTTCCAGCGTCTTTTTGGCCAATCACGTTACGGCCGCAGATATCAATTCGCCGATGATTCCCGAGGTCCGCGAAACCACCACCGAGACGGCCGGACGTTTTCCTTCGCGTCTTACTTCTGGGCAGCGGGGCTTTCGGGAGACGTCGCGCAGTTCGGATTGCCCGAGACCCATGTCGACACCAGCTTCGGCGATATCTTCGACCATCTCGATTTCGGCGCGATGGCCGTCGGGGAAGCTCGTTATGGACCATACAGCATCTTCGCCGACGTGATGTATACGAAGATTTCAGGTCAGGGTGGCACGCCCAGAGGCATTCTCGCCGACGATGTCGAACTCACGTCCGAGACCTTCGCGGGCTTTGTCGGAGCCGGCTACACCATCTACGAGGACCAGGCTGCGCGCCTCGATGTCGCAGCCGGCCTGCGCGTCTGGTCCGTCGAGAGCGAACTCTCCTTCAGCGGCGGCATTCTCCACGGGATTTCGAGAACCGATGACGCGACCTGGGTAGACGGGCTAGCAGGCCTTCGCGGCACCTATTCGTTGACGCCTCAAGTCTATTTGGCCGGATGGGGTTTTGTCGGTGCCGGCGGCGCGGACTTCGACTGGGATGTCGCCGCGGCAATCGGCTACCGCTTCAACGACAGCGTATCTGCCATTGCTGGGTATCGCGCTCTCGGCGTGGACTACAACAACGATGGATTTGTGTTCGACATCGTTCAGCAGGGGCCGGTTCTCGGGCTTGTCGTGCATTTTTAACTGCTGCGCCCCGAGATCATCGGATCAGTGCGCGGTTCGGCTTCACCCTCTGCGACAGTCTTCAGGGCAATCCAAACGCTTCCGGGGACGCGGGACGGTCTCGCCTTTCGAGTAGCCGGACGCACGCTGATAATTCCCCAAGTATCGAATTCCACCTCCCTCAAGTGCTGCAACGCGGTCAGCGAGCGGCCGGATCTGCCAACGCATGAAGACAAACGCTTACCTTGTCGTCCAAGCCGACAATCTGACCAACGAACAATTCTCCCCCTTTGTCTGGGATCTAGGAAGAGCTTTGTCAGAGGTTATGACGCTTGAAGGGGAAATTATGGTGAATTGGTCTGGTTCAGTGGAAAGCGGCAACCGGTTCACACAGTGCCTCGTGTTCAAGAATGCAAGCGGATGAAAAGTTTGCCGCGACGGTCGCTCCAGTAACTGCCCAAGGCAGCGACCCGAGAAACTATTGAGCGGTCGGGTAGTCTCTCTCAAAGTCTTCCCTTTCTTCCTTCCCGAGCGCGGATGAGTAATAGCCACTGCAAATCAGATATGAGCACTCATCCGGGTCGCCCATTTCCCAACCCGGCAGGCAGGTTACCACGCGCTGAAATTTTGCGTTGCAAAGGCCGTGGTTTGCCAGGAGCCTCGGCTCGTTTCCGAAATACGCGCTTATGGCTTTCTGGCGAGTCCATGCAGGAACGGCTTTCCAATCCGCGGCGCCACCCTCATCGCTTACATTGGCGATCGCACAGAGCGACCAATTGGAAATCACAACCGGCTGATCGCAGGGAAAGGCCTGTACAGCGCTTCCCAGCAGTATCGAAACCAATGCCAACAGCCGCTGGCCATAGACCATCGCGCCCTTCTTCCTCATGCCGACCTTTCGCATCTTGGCCTCCACCGCGTGCAATTACCTGTCGTCATTTGACGGGATCAGGTAATCTCAAAACTGCTATAAGATTTTTTTCCTAGTTCATGAAATGTTCTTACGCTAGATTGCTCGCCGTTGCAACCATGGAATGTTGAATGTCGAACAATATTGTGGGGATTGGCGATGTGAGCTCTTGGGCCGCCTGGCCCTACTCCTTGATCGGGATTCCCGCTTCGATCGCCGCTTCGATAAAGGCCTGCCGTGCCTCTTCCCGGGTTCGTTTGCCCGACATGACATCCGCGCAAACCGCACACGCCCGATCCAGGGCCGGACCCTCGTCCGTCGGCCAGTCTTCGATCAACGCCCATGTTGCGGCTTGGGTCGTCTGGATGACCACCCACTGATCCGGGCCTTCAAGAGCGAGCGTCACCGGCTTCTTCCAAATGGTTTGCATGATCTCAGGACCTCCGCTGCGTGCTCTGTGCCGCCTGCTCACATAGGGCAATTTGCCCGGCGTGGCGAGGGACGGCGTGGACGAGATGCTTTCTCGTATTTTGCTGGCGGATCGTCGGCGCGCTGGCCATCGAATATGCGTCCGTCGAACGCTTGTCTTCCCCTGTAAGGCGCAACCGAAAAACCTGACATCGAACAATCACCTCCCTTGCGCGTTAGCCCGACTACGTCAAACGCGCAATCCGGATGGCTTTTATGACTCGCTCTTCGATTATCGCAATTGGGGCGTCGGCCGGAGGTGTTGGTGCTTTGCACGAACTCGCCGCAGCCCTTCCCGCGACATTGCCTGTGCCGGTTCTGGTCGTCCTGCACATCGGCGCACATCGAAGCGAACTGCCGGCGATCCTGTCTGCAGCAGGGCCGGTTCCGGCAAAACACGCCGAGGATGGTGAAAACATCCAATCGGGCTGCATCTATCTGGCGCCGCCGGATCGTCACATGATCGTCGTCGACGGACAGCTGCGTCTTTTGAGAAGTCCGAAGGAAAACTGTGCCAGGCCGGCAATCGACCCCCTGTTCCGGAGTGTCGCAGAACACTATGGGCCAGCCGCAATCGGCGTTATACTGACCGGCAGGCTGAATGACGGAACATTGGGCCTGTACGAGATCAAGCGACGAGGGGGCGTCGCGATCGCGCAGGATCCGGACGACGCACCTTATTCCCAGATGCCGGAAAGCGCGGCCGAACATGTCGAACTGGACTATTGCCTGCCACTGGCGGCCATGCCCGGATGTTTGTTGAAGCTGATCGAGGGAAAGACAGGAAAGGAAGTGCCGATGGCTGAAACTTCTTCTCTACTCGATCATGAGCAGGAGCCTGAGATCGTCGCCGGCCGAACATTCGATCGGCCGTTGACGGTCACTTGCCCGGAATGCGGCGGCGCGCTGAAGAAGTTCGAACAGGGATCCATCCTCAAGTCGGCTGCCACATCGGCCATAGTTACACCTCGGAGGTCATGGCTGCAGCGCAGTTCGAAGAAATGGAAAAGGTCATGCGCGCGGCCGTAAGGTTCCTCAACGAGCGGGCTGAATTCTGCCTTCAGATGGCCGAGTACACGCATGCGCCCCATCCCGATATTTCCGCGCAGTGGCACGCCGCCAGCAGGCAGGCGCTGGATCGTGCATACAAGCTCCGCGACCTCGTCGAGCAGGATTGGCTGACGCCGGAATCCTCGGCAGAGCCCCCCATTGCCGCCCGCGCACATGGCAAAGCCGGCTGAAATGCTTCCGGTCAGCAATGGCTCACCAATACCGCTGCAATTGCCCGCTCGAGGTCGCCAAAATCGTAGGGCTTATGCAGGGTGACATCATCACGATAGCCATCTCGGAAGCCCTCGGCACCGTAACCGGTGGCAAAGACGAACGGGATATGTCGCTCGCGCAGGATATCTGCGACGGGGAACGACTGGCTCCCCGCAAGATTGACGTCGAGTATTGCGAAGTGAAGGTCGGCTTGCCGCGCAAATTCCAGTGCGTCGTGAATGCGAAATGCAGGACCGACGACCTCATGCCCCATTTCGATCAGCAAGTCTTCGAGCATCATCGCGACCAGGACTTCATCCTCGACGACGAGAATCCGCAACGCTCCTCGTTTGGTCATGTGTGGCGCCTACCCATCGCCGTCCCCAAACCATCGGTGTCCCCAACCCTATCGCTGTCACGGCATTGGCGCATCGATGATGCATATCGCGCCCGACGGCTCGTAGGTAACGCTGACTGTGCCGCTAAGTTCCTGGGCCAAGGCACGTTCGATCAGACGGGATCCGAAACCCTTGCGCGTCGGAATGTTCACGGGAGGCCCGCCATTCTCTGACCAGGTGAAATTCAGGCGGCGGTCGTCACCCTCTCCGACGAGCCGCCAGATGATGGCGACTTGGCCTGCATCACTGGAGAGCGCTCCGTATTTCGCGGCGTTGGTGCACAATTCATGCAGAGCCATCGACATTGCCAGCGCCGAGCTCGGTCCCAGCCGAACATGCGGACCCTCGATGCGGAAGCGATTTTCTCCCCCCGCATGCGGATTGACCGTGTCGGTGACGATATTGACAAGATCGGCGCCGTCCCAGCTTTCTCGGGTCAGCACGTCGTGCGCTTTAGCCAGGTTGACCAATCGCGAACCGAAGGCATTGCGCGCTTCCTCCACCGTCGAAGCCTGGCTTAGGGTCTGGCTGGCGATCGACTGGATCACCGCCAATGTATTTTTCACACGATGATTGAGTTCGGCGATGAGGATTTCCCGATGCCGCGCCGCGCGCTTGCGATCGGTGACGTCTTCGATCCCCACCAGGATCAACTCGTCCCGACCCCGCTGCTGCGGCAGCCGGCTTGCGGTGAGCAGCATGGATTTGTGTCCACTCAGGCGGAAATCCTGTTCGATCTCGAAATTGTGGATTTCGTCGCCGGCAGAGACGACCTTGTCCAGAAGCGAGCGAAGCGGAGGATTATTCCATTCGCCGCTCCCCAGTTCAAAGATCAAACGTCCCTTCGGCTCTTCCTCGAACACAGCGAAGAGTTCGCGGAAAGCTATATTGGCTGTCTGGACACGCAGATCGCGGTTGAGCACCAGCAATGGATGCTGGACGGTTCGAACGATGGTTTCCGCAAATATGCGGGCGTCGTTGATCGCGTCGGCGTCGCGTTTTCGGTCGGTGATATTGTGGAATGTGATCACGACACCCGCAATGCGATTGTCCTGTGTGCGATAGGGCAGCATCCGTCGCAAATACCAGCGGTCGGAGCTTGGTACTTCGACCTCGATGGCCGTCAGTTTCTTCAGGACGGTCTCGGCGTCGCGCAGGAGATTCTCATCGAAGAACTTCTGCGCGAAAGCGGAAATCGGCCGCCCGACATCGGATGGCGCAAGATCGAACAGGTCCTTGATGGCAGGGGCGAACCAGCGAATGCGAAACGTCTCGTCGAGGAACAGGGTCGCCGTTTCCGATCCGGTCAGGAGATTGTGAAGGTCGTTGGTCGTACTTTCCAGCTCACCGATCTTGTACTGAAGCTGGCTGTTGACGGTATTCAGTTCCTCGTTGAAGGACTGCAGCTCCTCCTTCGAAGTCTCGAGTTCCTCGTTGGTCGATTGAAGCTCCTCGTTCATCGAGATCGCTTCCTCGTTCGAGGCCTTCAATTCCTCGTTGGTGGTTTCCTGATGTTCGATGGTGTTCTGCAACTCGGCGCGCGTGGCCTTCAATTCTTCCAGCAAAGCGCGTTCGCCCGCCGAGGCGTCTTCGGCGGCCTCGCCGACAGGCATCCTTGTGTGATCGAGCTGCGGCAAGGCTGGGACAAAACTGACGAGAAGGAACGGGCCGCTCTGGGCAGCACTCGGCACCGGTGTCACCGTCATCGTGACGGAAAGGCCGACCTTGTCTTCGCGCATCAAGGCATCGACAGTGACGCTCCTGTTCTCTCTGGATGCTTGTCGGATCGCGGCGCGAAGTGTGGGGGCCAGCCCATCACGCGCCATCAAAAGCAAATCCCGGGTCGGTTCGCCTGACGGATGCTCCAGATATTCCCTGGTCGTTCCGTGGAAATACAATACGCGCGCCTTCTCGTCGATCAGCACCGATGCAGGGGCGAAGCGATCGAGCAGCGCACGTCGGGCCAGTTCCGCAGCCGGCAGATTAGGCTCAGGGGGCGGTGTCGATTTATCCATCGGCAATAGTCCAGTTGATAGGCGCGTCGGCGGATGATCGATGAGATGATGCCGTCCTGCGCCGAGTTTCCGGTAGATCCGCCATTTCTTCGACTCGGTTTCGAATAACTCCTCATGCCGGCCAATCGTTTCGGCATTGCCCAGAAAAAGATGTCCGCCGGGACGCAGGGCAAAATGACATAGAGTGATGATCCGCTGCTGCGATTCGGCATCCAGATAGATCAGCACATTGCGGCAGGTTACCAGGTCCAGCCGGGAGAAGGGGGGATCGCGCAGCAGGTTCTGTGCCGCGAACACGACCATGTCTCGAAGCTCCTTGCTGACCTGGAACATACTGTCGTGTTTTTCGAAGAAGCGTTTCAGGCGCGCCGCAGGGAAAGCAGACATGGCGGCCGCCGGATAACTGCCCTCCCGCGCCTTTCGAAGATTTTCTTCCTGGGCATCGGTGGCGAACACCTTGAGTTGGAACCGCTTTCCAGCCGCTTCAGCCAGTTCCGTCACCAGCATGGCAATGGTATAGGCTTCCTCGCCGGTGGAGCAGGCAGGCGTCCAGACACGGATTGCCGCGCCGGTCTCACGCTGCTCGACAATGGGGGCGATCACCAGTTCAGCCAAAGCCTTCCATGCCTCGGCATCCCGGAAGAATCCGGTCACGTTGATCATCAGGTCGCCAGCCAGCGTCGTGAGCTCATGCGGATTGGTCCTGAGGTCGTCGACATAGGCATCCAGAGTATCGATATTTCTCAGTCCAAGACGACGATGGACACGCCGCCCGAGCGTCGAGTGCTTGTAGCCCCGGAAATCGTAACCGCCGCGAGCCCGCAAAAGATCCAGCACATTGCCCAGCGTTGCCGGGCTCTCGGACGAGCTGACGTCGATGGCCGCGGGATGCACGATGTAGCCATGTTTTATGAAGGCAAGCAGAGCCTCCGGCATTTTTTCCGGAGGCAGGACGTGGTCGGCCATGCCGGCCAGAATGGCGCTCCTCGGCATGCCGTCGAATTCTGCGGTCTCGGGCGCCTGCACCAGGCTCATGCCGCCCTCGGCTCGGATGTCCCTGAGGCCTTCCGTACCGTTGCTTCCGGTTCCCGAAAGGACGACGGCAATCGCTCGCTCGCCCCGATCGCGCGCAAGTGAACTGAACAGCACATCAACCGGGTGGCCGTGTGATGCGGAAGGTTTGGCCATGTGCAGCGCTCCGTCTCGGACGCTCAAATCGGAACCGGGAGCGATGACGTAAACATGGCCTGGCGCGATCGTCGTTCCGTCGGTGATCTGGGCAACCGGCATGGCGGTGTGGGCGCTCAATATGCGCGCGAGTTCGCTCTCGCGCACCGGATCAAGGTGCAGCACAACCACAAAGGCGCAGCCGTTGTCATCGGGCATTGCGTCAAAGAACCGGCTGAGCGCCGAAATGCCGCCTGCCGATGCGCCGATGCCGATAATCGGAAGCGCCGATATGTCGTCGCTTTGGATATCGGCCTTGCCGTCGCTCTTTCTCAATGAGTCGCTAGGCTTCGTTTTCGGCTGGTGATCCGTGCTTACATGCTTCCCAGATTGTTCTTCGTCCATAGCGCACCTCCCCGACCCGAAAACACGCTTTATATGGCGGTTGGCCCACTGCTTTAGATTTCACGAGAGTCCGCAGCCCGACGCAGCCGGATTTACTTCCGTACCCACAACCTTACCCGCGATCTTTCCCTACGGCTACAAGCGAAAGCTCCGGCGAGCTATTCCTTTCCTGCCCCGCCGTTCCGCGGCGTCGGCGAGCAGGGCACGGTCGTCGCCCCCATTTGGCCGTCGACCAGGCCGCCGGAGGCAGGATCCCCGACGACGCAGCGCCTTTTAAAAATCCTGAACGAATTCACACGCCAGCAAGGTTTTGCCAGGCAACGCATCTCCCTGGCGAGCGACGATCGAGACCTTTCCGGGGCCGGCAAGCCCAGGTTCGGGCTGCTGATCTGCCGGAAGCGCGCGCGAATAGCCTTTGGTGGATGTTCCGAGTAGGTCCGAGGTCTCCGGCTTCAAGCCGTATTTTGCCGCCAGATCGTCAGCGCGTTGGCCCTCGACCAGAATTCCGACGGCGTTGCTGGCAAAGAACACCTCGGTGGATTTGAAGCCGTCGCGGCCGATCTCAGTCGGGATCTTGTAGATCGCCGCACCGAGCGACGAGGTGTCCGGCTTGGCCAGAGCTTCCACGGCATCATAGATCTCCGTCGCCGAAGTCATCGTATAGGGCGGCTTGCACAGGGCCGCGTCAAAGAACTTTGCATTCGCCGAAGCCGCCATAAGGTTTTCGGCCTGGAAAATCTGAAGAGCGGCGCAGAGCGAGAAGGCAGCGGCGCGAAGGAATTTGGCGTTGTGCATGAAATATTCCCGAGAATGGCTGTAGCGGGTCGCATTCCTTTGCGAGTGCCAGATGCTTACGGGATTCGAAATGGCATTGCCACCTTGAGTTTAATTTTTGGCCTTCTCCAAAGGGCCGCCGGATGTTTAACTGAGGTTCGACGGCAGGCCCGGGGAAAGCCTTGCCGCCGAAGCTTGATCGCAAGCAGCTCGGCCCATTGCCATGTGCGCAGTCTCTTTGATGCGGCCCATGCTGTGATGGGCGGCTTCGCCTGTCGAGACGGAGATTGACGCAGTGTCCTTACGACGGCAGGAGAGCCATGATCGCAGCCTATATCGACGAAATCATCATGTTTTGCGCCGGCCTGTGGATGACATCAGTGGGCTTTGGTTATCTGCCGATGCCAGGCTATTCGGCCACCCCGCCGTTGGTTCGCCATTTCAAATGGATGGGTCCGATGCTGCTTGTCATCGCCATCATTCTGGCCGCCGCCTCATAGGCTGACCGTCTTCGGAAGGGCAGGGACTCACCCTGGAGTGAACAGATGAACGATATCTTGGCCTGCCCCTCGTGCGGATTGGACAAAACAGAGGCGATCGTCCACCGCGGCTCGTACATTCTGCGATGCGCCGCCTGCGGCGAAGCGATCGTCGCGACGTCCTTCATGGCGATCTCCGACTTGGAACATCAGTTTTCAGCCTTTGCCGATCCGGGTCCCGGGAAACGCCCTGGGCCGGAGACGCTCATTGCGCGTGGGCCGCTGCGGCAAATCTCACCGACAATCAGCGATGCGGCGCGTGAGGGAGCGCTGATCCTTCTGATCCCTGAAGGCGCACCATAGCTTCTTCTCTTTATGTCTGTTGGCACCCCGTACCGCTATGCATCAGTCGAGCGACAGCCGGGCTGCACACCAGTGCCATACCGCATCGACGGCCCTTCGCGGCGATGACGAACGTTTGCGGATCAGGAAATAGTCGGGTTCGATCGTCGTTGTCGCATCCGTCACCTGCACCAGCCGCCCGGCCTCGATATCCGCCGCCACGAAAGCCCGGCATGCCAAGGCGACGCCCTGGCCGGCGAGTGCCGCATCCAGCGCCAGCGTCGTGTGGTTGAACACCGCACCCGGCAGCTTCTCGCGCGATTGCAGGACGAGCGGCCAGGGGCTGACTGTGTCGTGCAGCAGCGGCAGTGTGCGAAGTGCCGCGGCCGTCAGCGGAAGCGCCAAGCCCTTGACCAAATGGGGACTGGCGACGGCGACGAGTTCCTGGCGAAACAGCAGCCTTGCCTCCAGGGAGGCCGGAAACGGCCGGCGGGTCAGCCGCACGGCAATGTCCACCTGATCGCGATCGAAATCGGACAGCGCCTCGGTGGCGACCGTTCGCAGTTCAACGTCGGGAAGGGCCGCCTTGAACTCGGCAAGGCGCGGGATCAGCAGCTTGGCGGCGACAGTCGGGGTGACGCTGATCGTCACGGCGTCCGGCCGTGCGAGAAGCCGTCCGGTCGCCTCACCGAGCGTATCGAAGGCGCGGCTCACATCGGAAAGATAGGCAGCGCCCTGCGGGGTCAGGGCCAGGCCGCGCGGGAGGCGCTGAAACAACATCAGGCCGAGTTGATCTTCCAAGGCGCGCACCTGCTGCGCCACCGCCCCCTGCGACACCCCTAGCTCCTCGGCGGCGGCGCGGAAATTCAACCGGCGGCCCGAGACCTCGAAGGCGCGAAGGGCGTTCAGCGGCGGCAGCGTGCGGCGAGGTTGGATCATTGGTTTTTCCCGGGAGGCAATCCAGTAGATTTTCTACAGTCTGACACGTTTCTTTCTGGCGCGAAAGTCGATGCGGTCTCTGGCATACTGCTGCGCAATTCAACGATTGGAGGCTCTGATGCCGAACGAAAAAGTCGCTCTCATCACCGCAGGCGGTTCCGGCATGGGTGCTGCCGCTGCAAGGAAACTGGCTGCCGACGGCTATCACATTGCGGTGCTCTCCTCGTCGGGCAAGGGCGAAGCGCTCGCCAGGGAATTGGGTGGTGTCGGCGTCACCGGTTCGAACCTGGTGAACGATGATGTCAAGCGGCTCGTCGATCTGGCAATGGCGAGATGGGGGCGGATCGACGCATTGATCAACTCAGCCGGCCACGGCCCGCGCGCGCCGATCCTCGAAATATCCGACGAGGACTGGCACAAGGGTTTGGAGGTCTATTTCCTCAGCGCCGTGCGGCCGATCCGGCTGGTTGCGCCGATCATGGAAGCGCAGGGCGGCGGCGCCATCGTCAATATCTCGACGGCATGGGCCTTCGAGCCGTCGCCGATGTTCCCAACTTCGGCGTTTGCCAGGGCGGGGCTCGCGACCTTCACCAAGATCTTCGCCGATACTTATGCGGCCAAGAACATCCGCATGAACAACGTCCTGCCCGGCTGGATCGACAGCCTGCCCGCCACCGACGAACGGCGTGACAGCGTGCCGATGGGCCGCTACGGCACGGCCGAGGAAATCGCGGCGACGGTTGCCTTCCTGCTCTCCGAGGGCGCCGGCTATATCACCGGCCAGAACATCCGCGTCGATGGCGGCATTACCCGCTCGATCTGAGCCGCGCCATGGAGATGGAGCATGGAGGCGCGCCGCTGACCCTCGCCGATATCGATGCATCGACATGGCGAGAGCTGGAAGCGGCGGCGGCAAACCCGCAGTCGGGTTTCCGGTTCTTGAACCTCTGCTCCGTCGACGCCGAGGCGAGGCCACAGGCGCGCATGGTGGTGCTGCGGCGTGCTGACCGGTCTTTGCGGCTGCTGGAATTTCACACCGACATGCGCAGCCCGAAATGGCAGGAGCTTTCGGCAAACCCGCATGCCACGGTGCTCGGCTTCTGGCCGCAGACGCAATTGCAGTTTCGGCTTCAGGGCACGGTCGAACGCCATGCCGCCGGCGGCGACCAAGCCGACGCCGCCTGGGGCAAGCTCTCAACTTGGACACGGATGACCTATGCCGGCGGTCCGCCCGGCGACGAGCGTGGCTTTGACACGATCGATGAGGCGGCTCTATCCCGTCCCGTGGATGAGGCCGAGGGAAAGCCGCATTTCGGCCTGTTGATCTTTCGCGTCCGGACGCTGGACTGGTTCCAGTTACGCCGGCAGGGCAATCGCAGAGCGCTGCTGACCTATGACGAGACGGGCGCTCTTGCCGCCAGCCGATGGGTCAATCCATGACAGGGATCGGCGGCCCTCACGGGCGCAGCCGCACGACAATTGAAGCGCCGGGAATCCGCAACTGTTGGCAAACGCCTCCGCTCCAGTCTCCGCCCCAAGATAGCGAAGCGAAAAACTATTGAGCGGTTGGCTAGTTGCCTTCCAACATCTCTTTCCGCTCCTCCGCTGCGCTCGAAGCTGTCACATAGCCACTGCAAAGGAGAAATGAGCACTCGTCCGGATCGCCTATTTGCCATCCTGGCCAGCAGAGCGCGACGCGACGGAATTTGGCGTTGCAGAGTCCGTGATTTGCCAGCGCGCGCGGATCATGCCCGAAATAAACGGCTTTGTCGCGAGTCCATTCAGGCACGGCTTGCCAATCGGCGTCGCCGCCCTTATCGCTCAACTAACCGACTTGGCAGGACTTCCAATTCGATATCACGATCGGCTGATCGCAAGGGAAGGCCTGCACGGCGCTTGCGAAAAAGACGGATAACAATACCAGCAATCGCTTGCCGTAAACCACCACGCTCACCTTCCCTCGATCGACCATTCGCATCGTGCTCCCACCCCTGAGATTCAGCACTCTGATCCGAGCAGACGCAATCGGAGAATATAAGATCCAAACTAAGAATATTTTCCTAGGTCATGGATCGCTCTTGCGCTAGCGTGTGCGCAATTGCAACCATGGAATGTCGGATGTCGAGCAAATTTTTCTCTACCGGCGAGGTCCTCGCCCAGGCGAGCCCAGGCCGTCGCCTGTTTTGCGAACAGAATTGCCGGTCGCGCAGCACAGGCAGATTGCCGAAGGGTCGGCCGGCAACAGGGGCGAGGGGCTGATGGTGGAATTCAACCCTCGTGACAAGAGCCGAACCAATGCCGGAAAGACGCGGGCGATGGTGCGCAAGCATACCGCCCCGCCGGGCGGGAGCGATGACGGCAGCCATCGCTGGCAGTGGCTGACGATCCAGCTGCTGGAATCGCCGCTTTCACGACATTGAGCGCCAATGCCTGCCGGGCTTTCTTCCGCATCGTCATCGAACACACCGCCCACGCAGCACTCGAGAACGGCAAGCTGGTCGTGACCCATCCGCAATTCGTGTCCTACGGCGTCACCGGCGAATATGTCGCCGATGCACTGGACGAGCTGGAATATAAGGGGCTCATCAAGGTGCGCCGCGGCCGGGCCGGCAGCGGGGTCGCGCATCCCAACCGGTTCACGCTGACATTTGTCGGCGATTTTGAAGGTGCGCCGGCCACCGATGAGTGGATGCGGTGCACGGCCGAAAACTGCCGCAAATGGTCCGAGACCGATCGTAAGCTTGCCGCCGACAAACGCGGACGCCTCGGTCGGAAGAAAAAAACCTCACTTCGGAATCCCGAAATACTGCCGCTTCGGGATTCCGAAATCCGCCGCGCTTCCTGAGGGGTGAGTCCGGGAGAATATTGAAGCATTTCAATGCCACAGCCAATTTCGGGATTCCGAACTGCTATATAGCGTTTGGTGGGAGTTGCCTACGAAGGCACTTTGCCACGATCAGAAACTCCGTCTCCCGCCCGCCGATCCTTCCGGCCGAAGTCGTGCGGAGCAGCAGGCCGAAAGCCTCGTAAAGCCAATAAAGTGGCGGAATTCGGCTCTTGAGCGCATGCACCTGGGTCGACACATACTCGCCGACGAAGACGATATCCATGCCGAGTTCCTTCAGCGTCCCGGCAATCTCCGAATGGGACGCCTCTGCGGCATGCTCGACGCGAAAGGGGGCATAGCCCGGTTTGCCGGCATTTTTCTGCCTGAGGACATAGCGATAGAACAACACGTGGCTCCACCAGGGCGTGAGGTCGGTGAAGATCCCTTTGGCCGAGCTGAGGATTGGACCCTTGACGAACACCAGGCCACCGGGAGACAGGGTGTCATGGGCTCTCAACAGGGCGGCGCGCGGGCTTTCCAGGTGTTCGAGAACGTCCCAGAAGACACAGGCGTCGAAGCGGCGATCGCCGTAGTCTATGGTTTGAGCATCGCCGAGGATGCGCTCGGCGGCGTCCCTGTTCTTCTCGAGCTGTTCCTTCGAGATGTCGAGCACCGTATATCGCGCGCCCTGCAACGGGATATGGGTGCGAGAGCCGCCGCCAACTTCAAGGATATCGGTGTTGATTTTGCTGGAAAACGCCGATTGCGCATGCGACAGCGCGTCGTTTACCCACGGCGAAGCCATAATCTTCCTCCCCCCGGATAGATTAGTGTCTACGACTATAAGTAAGCATTAATATAATATTTAAGCAATATTGAAACACCCAAAGTCGGTTTGCCTAGTTTCGCGCAACCTTGCTGATGTACCCGCTGCTCTGATGATCTCAGAGGCGCTTCGGCCGGAGGAATGCATGATGGTGGGAATTTTTCGGGCTCTGGCAGTCCTGGCGGTGATGACGGCGCTGGCCGGCTGCATCGACCACGCCAATGATCCGGTGCTGCTGGCGATCGGCGTGCCGGTCAATCCGCCTGCTGTTGCGCACAGCCTCTGCATGACCGACGGCAACGCCATGTATCGCGAGGCGAGGAACCAGTATCATCTGCGTGCCCAGCTGACCGGCTATGTCGATGCCGATGAGTTGGAGGCGGAAACGACGGCGCGCGCCGCTGCCCATCGGCAATATGTCGCCTGCCTCTCCGGCCAAGGCTACCGGACATTATACGCCTATTGAGACCAGAGAATTCACGTTTCTGCCCCAGCGCCGTTTAGCCCGTCTGCCGATCGCGACTTTTCACGTTTTTTGCCGATTTGGTCACGCCGGATCGCTTGCAATCACAAGTTCCGGAAGTTGCATGTGAGCCCGGAACTCGGGCCTCGGGAAAGGTATTTTCTTCACGTAAATCCACGAAGGAGGGTTTATCATGAAGATGTTCAGACTTGCCCCTTCCACCACAGCACTCAGCGCTTTCCTCGCCCTGGCGTCAACTGCTCCAGCGCTGGCGGCCCCCGTCCAGACCGTTCAGCCGCCCGATCTCCTGGCGGTGAAAATGGAGCAATATAAATCACATGCCGGATCCTGGCATGGTTATCAGGGCTTTCGCACCGAGCGCCCCGGCACCCGCCGCCATTCCGACGGCTACTGGTATCCGCTTGCCGCCTTCGGCGTCGAATCCGGTGTCACCGGCTCCATCGTCCGCCAGCCGGTGAACAGACCGGCAGCCCCGGAAATGTGCAACCCTACGTTTTCCGGATCGATCGGTCCCGGCAGCATGCCCTGCGATAACGGCCATTGAGCCGGCAAATGAAAAGGCGGCGATGAGCCGCCTTTTTCTCGTTCGTGGTCCTCGCTCACATGTCCGTGATTCCTTCTTTGACACCGTGGTTTGTGACAGATCGTCTTCCTAACTCGGGGGCGTAAATTCCCCTGAATCCTCCCCAGGAGACGATCATGACCACCAGTTTCAAGACCGGCCTGATGGCTGCAGCGCTCGGTGCAACCCTCGGCCTCTCGGCCCTTTCAGCCGCGGCCGCTCCCCTCCAGTCGAGCGCGACAGAGCATGGCGCGACTGCACGCCCGGTTGCCCAGGAAACCAAGCTTGAGCACGACAGGCGCACCACCGGTTCGATCGGCGAGCGCGCGGAAAGCACGGGCTCGACCCACTATATGATGAACCCGAAGAAGCCTCTCAACATGGATTGCAAGCTCGGCTTCAACCCGACGAGCAGTTCCAGCTGCAATTACTGACGAGGCGCTCGGCCATTCGCAATCGCGAGCGGCCGTGCCGCGCAAGTACAAGGTGACGCCGGCTTTCGATATGAAAATCGTGGGAAACGCCTGTTCAGGCTGGTGATTGACGCGTATGCCTTGGAATTGCCACGCTCGCCGCGATGGTCGTATTTCATAATCAATCGAATTTCAGACAGGTGGGATAATCATGACTGCAAAGGCTGCATGCGCCGATTTCCTGCATTTTTTCCGCTCCTGGATTAGCAACCCGCTTCGGGTCGCCGCCATCGCGCCCTCGGGCGATTCGCTCGCCAGGATCATGACCAGTGAAATTGCCGCACTCGACGGGCCGATTATCGAGCTCGGTCCCGGTACCGGCGTCTTCACCCGGGCGCTGCTGGCGCGCGGCGTCAGCGAGGCGGATCTGACTCTGATCGAATACGGTCCGGAGTTCATCACCGCGCTGCAGGCGCGTTTTCCCACCGCGCGCGTGTTGCAGATGGATGCGGCGCAGCTCGCTCAGGCCGATATTTTCGAGGGCGAACCGGTCGGCGCGGTTGTCAGCGGCCTGCCGCTTCTGTCGATGTCGCCGCGCAAGATCGCCTCGATCCTGGCCGGCGCCTTCACCTATATCAGGCCGGGCGGCGCCGTCTATCAATTCACCTATGGTCCGCGCTGCCCGGTGCCCCGGCCGCTCCTCGATCGCCTCGGCCTGGAGGCGGTGCGCATCGGCGGCACGGTGCGCAACCTGCCGCCGGCCTCCGTCTACCGGATTTCGCGCCGTGAGCCACTGGAATTGTCGCGCGAGCGCTTCAACTATCGTGAGAGCGATCCCGAACTCGACGCTATCGCCGCCTTCTCAAACGAGACCGGCGGCTGAACGATGACGCCGCGCCGGAAGGGCTGAGAACAGGCGGAAGCAAGAGGCGGAAGGCCGGCAGATGGGTCCTCGGTCGCGGTGGCGATCACCGCAACCGTCATCGCCCCTGTCGCCGAACGTGGCCTGGCGCTTGGTGACCTCATCCATCGCTCGCCGGCGCTGAACGCCCGCGACCGGCTGAAATGTGCCAGGCTCGAACCGGCGGCACCTCGCCGCTCCACCGACTTTGACCAATTTCATTGACCAGGAGAGAAAAGATCATGTCCAGTCACAACGCAGCCAAGTCAGGCACCTTTAAGATCGGCGGCGAGATAGAGGTCAACCGCCTCGGTTTCGGCGCCATGCGCGTCACCGGCAAAGGCATCTGGGGCGAGCCCGACGATCATGCCGAATCCATCCGCACGCTGAAGCGGCTGCCGGATCTCGGCGTCAACTTCATCGATACCGCCGACTCCTATGGCCCCGATGTCTCCGAATGGCTGATCAAGGAGGCGCTGCATCCCTATGGCGGCAAGTCGATCGTCGCCACCAAGGGCGGCCTGACCCGCCACGGCCCGGATATCTGGATGCCCGTCGGTCGGCCGGAATATCTGATCCAGCAGGTACATAAGAGCCTGCGCAATCTCGGCCTCGAGCAGATCGATCTCTGGCAGCTGCACCGCATCGATTCGAAGGTGCCGGCCAAGGAGCAGTTCGATGCGATCAAATCGCTGCTCGACGGCGGTCTGATCCGCCATGCCGGCTTGAGCGAAGTGTCGGTTGCCGACATCGAGGCGGCGTCGAAGCACTTCAAGGTGGCGACCGTCCAGAACCGCTACAATCTCGTCGACCGCACCAGCGAGGACGTGCTCGATTATTGCACCAAGCACAATATCGGCTTCATCCCCTGGTATCCGCTGGCCGCCGGCGACCTCGCCAAGTCAGGCTCGCTGCTCGATACCATCGCCAAAAAGCACAATGCCGTCCCGAGCCAGATCGCGCTCGCCTGGGTGCTGAAACGCAGCCCGGTCATGCTGCCGATCCCCGGCACATCCAAGGTCAAACACCTCGAGGAAAACGTCGCGGCAGTGGACATTGCACTGTCGGACGAGGAATTCTCGGCGCTGGATGCCGAAGGCCGGAAGGTCTTCAAGGCCGCTTGAGGCGAGAGTGTAAACCGACAGCGGCCCGTCTGGTTGTTCGGCCGGGCCAGCCCCTCATCCGCGTTCCGGCACCTTCTTGCCGCTTGCGGGGCGAAGGGGATGTGCCGAGACCTATCAGTGCCTTGCGCAGCTCTCGCAGCGCACTTCCCCTCTGCCCGCATGGGTGAGGGGGCCGTTATCTGCGCGAACGGTCATTTAGTGCGGGCTCATCCAGGCGAAATTTTCGGCACAATTTTGACCGTCCGGTCAAAGATGCTGCAAAATGAGGCGTCGACCTGTCATTTATAGGGCAAGCATTGCATCCACTGCATTGCTGCATTGCGGTATTTTCGCTATTCCCGATCAAATGAATGGGGTACATATATCTCCGTAAGCAGCGCACTCCTCCTCCCAGCGCTCTTACATCGGACTGACAACACTCCTCCTCCCAGTTGTCAGTCAGGATCAAGAGCCTGGCGCACCTCCTCCCGCGCCAGGCTCTTTTCTTTTGTCCACCCAGGTACTCCACCGCACGCAAATTTGACTCGGCAAGCCTCGTCGGCCTATTTGAACGGGCGCCGCCTGTCCGGTGCGCGCACCGGTTGGAGTTTAGAGCCTTTCCGGGCTAGATTGCAGCATTCTGTTGGCTCAAACGGAGTCGGATGGTCGACCGGCCGGCGCGCGTCGTAGCCCGGCTCTACGGCCAAGCCGGTCGGTCGATCAGCCGGCCCGTTTCAGCCAACCCGAAGGGCCGGGCATCTTTCCGCCAGGATCAAAGGCAATCGGCTCGGACGTACCAAAGGGTATGCCCTTCGCCAATCGCCTTTGCCCTGACGAAAACCTGCTCCGGCAGAATGCTTCAATCTAACCCGGAAAGGCTCTCTCATGATCGGCAAATGGCGCGGCTCGCGGGCGGCTCTGACAGGTCTGCTGCTGGCGGCGATGGCGCTCGCCGGCTGCGGCGGCAGGCCGGTCGGCGTCATGCAGGCGGCCGGCACCGTGCCGCCGGGCACGTCGAAGGTCGATCTGCTGGTGGCAACGACGCGCGCTGCCGACGACAATCCCGCCGTGCTTTTCTCCGGGGAACGCGGCACCGGCTTGACCGTCAATGCCGTCGATATCTCGATCCCGCCGGAGGCCAACCGCAAGGTCGGACAGGTGCAATGGCCGAAGCGGCTGCCGGCCGATCCCTTGCGCGACTTCGTCACCGTATCCGTCGATCCGCTGGAAGGTGAGCGGGCGGGCGAGACCTGGCTGAAAGGCCATATGCCGAAGAGCCGCCGCGTGCTGGTCTTCGTGCACGGCTTCAACAATCGTTATGAGGATGCGGTCTACCGCTTCGCCCAGATCGTCCATGATTCGCATGCCGACGTCGCGCCCGTCGTCTTCACCTGGCCATCGCGCGCCAGCATCTTCGATTATAATTACGACAAGGAAAGCACCAACTATTCCCGCGATGCGCTGGAGGAACTGCTGACCCGCACCGCCGCCAATCCCGCCGTCAGCGACGTCACCGTCATGGCCCATTCGATGGGCACCTGGCTGACCGTCGAAGCGCTCCGGCAGATGGCGATCCGCAACGGTCATGTCGCGTCGAAGATCAACAATGTCATCCTTGCCTCGCCGGATCTCGATGTCGACGTCTTCGGCCGCCAGTTCATGAGCCTCGGCAAGGACAAGCCGCATTTCACCATCTTCGTCTCCAGGGATGACCGGGCGCTGGCGCTGTCCCGGCGCATCTCCGGCAATGTCGATCGCCTCGGCCAGATCGATCCTTCCGCCGAACCCTATCGCAGCAAACTCGAGGCGGCCGGCATCACCGTGCTCGATCTCACCAAGCTCAAGGGCGGCGACCGGTTGAACCACGGCAAATTCGCCGAAAGCCCCGAAGTGGTGAAGCTGATCGGCGACCGGCTGATTGCCGGTCAGACGATCACCGATTCCAATGTCGGCCTCGGCGAAGCCGTCGGCGCGGTGGCGATGGGCGCTGCCCAAACGGCCGGAAGTGCGGTCAGCGTCGCCGTCAGCACGCCGATCGCGATCTTCGATCCGCGCACCCGGCGCAACTACGATGCGCAGCTGAAGCGTCTCGGCCAGTCGATGGACAATACTGTCGGTTCGGTCGGCGACAGCGTCGGTGCCGGCCTGCCGGCAAGCCAGTAAAAATCTCATAGGCATCGCCGCCGATCTGATATATCAGGTTGACGAACGGCAATCTTGTCTGCCGTGTGGGTGGTTTGACAACATGGCGGATGAGACGAAAAAGCGGGTGGTTGTCGTCGGCGCGGGCGTGATCGGCGCCTCGATCGCCTTCGAATTGCAGCGGCGTGGCCTGCAAGTGACGCTGGTCGACAAGGGTGAGCCGGGGCGCGGCACGTCTTACGGTAATATGGCGAGCATCGCGCTCGATTTTGTCGCCGGCTCCGGCCCTTCGACCTGGAAGAAAATGCCCGGCTGGCTGCTCGATCCCGAAGGCCCGGTCTGGCTGCGGCCGTCCTATGCGGCAAAGATGCTGCCCTGGTTCCTGCGCTTTCTTGCGGCCGGCCGCCCGTCGCAGCTTCGAGCGATCGAGGACGCCGGCATGAACCTGTCGCAGCGGGCGCTCGGCGATTTCAGGGAGATGCTCCAGGCGATCGGCGCGTCCGAGCTGATGACCGAGGAGGGGTGCCTGGCGATCTACGAGACCGAGGCGGAATTTGCCGCCGACCGCGGCCATCTCGCGATGATGCAGCGCTATGGCCTCGAATTCGAGGTGTTGAGCAATGGCGCCATCCAATATTATGAGCCGGCCCTTTCGCCTTCGATCGCCAAAGCCGTGCTGCTCCCCGACAACAAGTCGATTCGCGATCCCTATCAGCTGGTGGTCAAACTCGCCGACGCCGCGAAAGCCGCAGGCGCCGCCTTCGTCTCCGGCTCTGTGAGGAACATCGAGCGCAAGGGCGATGGCACCGCCGTCGTTCTCCTAGAGGACGGCAGCCGGATCGAGGCGGATTCGGTGGTGCTCGCCGCCGGCGTCCACACCCGTTTCCTTGCCGCCAAGCTCGGCGAGCCGATCCCGCTGGAAACCGAGCGCGGCTATCACACGCAGATCATGAAACCCGGCATCTCCATGCGCTATTCGATGATCTGGCCGGCGCGCGCCTTCATGGTGACGCCGACGGCGGGTGGCATCCGCGTCGGCGGCAATGTCGAACTCGCCGGACTTGACGCCGCCCCCGATTTCCGCCGCCCGCGGGTGCTCGTGCGCCATGCCCAGCGGGCGCTGCCGGGTCTCAAAGTCGAGGAGGCGACGGACTGGATGGGCCATCGCCCGGCGCTGCCCGATACGATCCCGATCATTTCGCCGTCGTCGAAGATGCCGGGGGTTTTTTATGCGACCGGCCATGGCCATCTCGGCCTGACCTACGCGGCAACGACAGCGCGGCTGATCGGCGATATGGTGAGCGGCACTAAGCCGCCGGTCGACATGACCCCGTTCCGCATAGACCGATACTGATTTAGAGCAATTCCAGGAAAAGTGTTTTGCCGGGAATTGCGTTAAAACAAAAAGTTACAACCGCATCGACGACGTCACCCGTCCCGTCTGAACCGGAGTTTCGATATGAGATGGAAGCGCACGATCCAGCTGCTGGATGTCCATGCCGAAGGCGAGATCGGCCGCGTTGCGATCGGCGGCGTGCCGAAGATCCCCGGCGACACCATCGCCGCCCAGCTGCATTGGCTGAATACCGATCCGAAGGGCGACGAGCTGCGCCGCTTCCTTTGCCTGGAGCCGCGCGGCGCCCCGATCGGCTCGGTCAATCTGCTACTGCCGGCACGGCACCCGCAGGCCGACGCCGCCTTCATCATCCTGCAGCCCGACCAGGCGCATGCGAGCTCCGGCTCGAACTCGATCTGCGTGACGACCGCCCTGCTTGAATCCGGCATCGTCGAGATGCAGGAGCCGGAAACAATCGTGACGCTCGAAACCGCCGCCGGCCTCGTCAAGGCGGTGGCGACCTGCCGCGACGGGCGCTGCGAGAAGGTGAAGCTTACCATGGTGCCTTCCTTCGTGCATGAACTCGACGTCGAGATCGACACGCCGCATTGGGGGAGGATCAAAACCGATCTCTGCTATGGCGGCATCTTCTATGCGCTGGTCGATGTCGGTCAGATCAATCTGAAGATCGAGAAGGCCAATGCCGCCGGCCTCGTCCAGGCCGGCATGATCCTCAAAGAACTGATCAACCGCGACATCAAGGTCGTCCATCCCGAGATCCCGGCGATCTCGGGCGTCGCCTATGTGATGTTCCGCGATAGCGAAGCCGACGGCACGGTGCGCACCTGCACCACCATGTGGCCAGGCCGGGCCGACCGCTCGCCCTGCGGCACCGGCAACTCCGCAAATCTCGCCGCGCTGCATGCCCGCGGCAAGGCGAAAGCCGGCGATGTCTTCACCTCGAAATCGATCATCGGCTCCGAGTTCGAGGTCGGCCTGCAGGCCGTGACCGAAGTCGCAGGCCGACCGGCGGTCATCCCCACCATCACCGGCCGCGGCTTCACCTTCGGCCTCACCCAGGTGGCGCTCGACCCCTTCGACCCGCATCCCGGCGGCTTCGCGCTCACTGATGTCTGGGGGCCTTCGGCCGGGGAGATTTGATCTTCAGCGGCATGTTCCGTCGGGCGGATCGAACGCACCGCTTCCGGGCGAATCATGCTATCAACGGCGTTGCAAAATCCTGGTGCCACCGTGATCTGCGGGCGATCTCCTCGATCGGCGCCGGTCTGCCAAGCAGATACCCCTGGCCGATGTCGCAACCGAGATCCTGAAGCCTCTGGAGCTGGCTTTCCTCTTCGATGCCTTCGGCGGTTATCGTTACGCCAAGCCCGGTGCCGAGAGCGATAATGGCCTTGATCACCTTGTCCTGCTTGTCATTGGTCTCGAACGAGGCGACGAAACTCCTGTCGATCTTGATCTTGTCGAATCGATAGTTGGACAGCTGGGAGAGGCTGGAATAGCCCGTTCCGAAGTCGTCGAGCGCAATCCTGATCCCCGCATTCACCAGATCGTCGAGGACGATTCGTGCCGTGGCGGCGTCCTGGATGATGGCGCTTTCCGTCACCTCAAGCTCGACCCGGTGCGGGGGGAAACCGACATCGCCCAATATTTTGAGTATCCGTAAGCCGAGCAACCGGTCGCTCAGTTGGATCGGAGACAGGTTGAAGGACAGAACAAGCTCGTTTGGCCAGGAAAGCGCATCGGTGCAGGCGCGGCGCAGCAGATGGTCGGTCAACTCGACGATCAGACCGGCCTCCTCGGCCACCGGAATGAATTCGCTCGGCGGGATGAACGCGCCTGATGCAGTCTTCCAGCGCGCCAGCGCCTCGAAGCCGATAATCTTGTTCGCCTTCAGGTCGACGAGCGGCTGATAATAGGGAACGATCTCGGCCTTCCTGATCGCCGCGCGCAGATCCCCCTCTATTCGAACCCGTTTCGCCAACTCGTCCTGCATCGAAGGCGCGAAGGGCTTCACCAGATTGCGCCCCTGCTTTTTCGCGACATACATGGCACAGTCCGAATGCCGGATGACTTGACCGAGGTCGTGACCGTCCTCCGGATAAAGGGCGAAGCCGACACTGGCGCCGAGGTCGACGGCGGCGCCGTTGAAGGTGAACGGTTTGCCGATCACGCTGACGATGCGGTCCCCCAAGGCGGCAAGATCGGGATTTCCAACGCGCCGCGCCAGAACGACGAACTCGTCTCCGCCAAGGCGGAAAACATGATCGCGGGGAAAGAGGGCGCAGAGCCGCTGCGCAACGGTCTTCAGCACCGCATCGCCGTGATCGTGCCCCAGCAGGTCATTGACCTTCTTGAAGCCGTCGAGATCGATGCTGAACACGGCATAGGTTTCGTGTGCCCTTTGATCGCTCATCGCCTGAGCGCATATCGAATCCAGAAATCTGCGGTTGGGCAGCTCGGTCAGCGTGTCGTGGCAGGCAATCCAGTCCACGTTCTTTTCGGCCTGCAGCCTGCGATTGACCTCCTTCGAAAGATCCCGGATCCGCAGCGCCGAATAAAACAGCCCCAGAAAGCCGGAGATGTTCAAGGCAAGGAGCGCGTGGTCCAGCGGATAGTCGTGATGCCGCTCGATGAACTCATCCAGCCCCTCATGCCAATGGAAGCACCAGGACAGACAGAAGAGCAGCAGGAAGAACAAAAGCCAGGCCAGGGTCTCAATCTGGGTTCTAGTCGCCTGGATGCGCGGCATGGGAATAGGCTCCTGTTGGGTGGAGAGCCATCATGGCCAGTTCATAACCGCATCGTCCCAGGCGGTGGTCGAAGACCGCCCAACTCATTCGGGCGGAATTAAGAAGCCGGCTTGCCGTGGTTGATTGAAAGCGCACCCGCCGACATGTCGCAAAGATTTTTCTGAACGCCGAAGGTTAACGCTGGGTTGCCTAGCCGCAGGTGCGGACATTTTGATTCGCACATCGGATAGATTTCCCGCAAATCGGACGAGGCCTGACCACGCCCAACTATCACCGGTCGCGGCTTCCGCCTGACCGAGGCGGCACCTGACCCTCACCGATCCGCATCCCGGCGCCTTCGCTTTGACGGAATCCGCTCGACGTCTGGCTGCTGCAGAGCTTGGAAGCCGTGCTGGCGCAGCGCCAGTGGCTGGCCGCCGGGCAACTCACCGTCGCCGATATCCTGATGACCGACGCGCTCCGCGTCCTGTGGTTGCGCCGGGCATCGGCATCAGCCAAACGAGGTTAGAGCCCGGATTTCGGAGCGTCTGTGGCCTGGCGCGGAGGCCGCGTGCAATGCGCGCTCCGCGTAGCTGCACAGCAGCGCAGGATCGTCGATCACATGTGCCGGGACTGCGTAGTAGCGGCGAACCGTCACCTCCCTGCCGGCAGCGCCGTAGCGGAACGGTTCGGACCCATCTGTCTCGAACTCCGTGCGCATCGCGTTGTCGACGCGGAGATACAGAATGCCCTTCATGACAAATCCGAACTGCAGGCCGTCTCGGACCAGGGCAGATCCGCCGAAAAAACGCTTGATATCGATGGAGCCGGCTGGGGCGATCTGGCTCGCAAAGTCGAGCGCCAACCCGCGTGTCGCTGCGCTATTCATGGCCGCTGCTCCGGCGGCGGATTGAAGAAGCCGGTAATTGCGCCGAACCGGCCTCCGGACATTACCGCGAAGCTCGTGCCGGTTTGCAAGACAGTCTCGTCTTCGTGGCGCAGTTCCCAGTGTGCCAGCGACCGTTCATTGTGATGGAGAACACTCAAAATTTTGAACCGGCCCGCCGGTACGCTCTCCTTGAAGCCGGCCATGTAAGCCGAGAGACCGGCTCGCCCCGCGATCGCTCCATTCGGATCGCAATACGTCACATCGTCAGCAAGGCAAGCCGACAATTCCGGCTCGCGCGCGTCAGCATTCAGCGACCAGATGGCCGCGTATCGATTCCATAATGCCTCAGGCGTCATAACAGTGTCTCCAGTTGATTGAATTCGTCTTCAATCGCCAGCCGCAAGCCGGCCTTGCCTTCGCCACCGCGAATGAGCACGAGAAGGCCTTGATAGACGGCAAGAAGGCGTATGGCTGTCCTGTCGGCCCTGGCTCCATCCGCGTCTCGAGCGAAGGTCGGCGGCTCGCCGAGCCTTAAGCGGAATGTTGTGCGAAGCAGGCCGAGCGCGGCCTCGACACGGGGATGCGGATTGACGCCACCTCCGAACTCCACCGCCATGTTGGTGATCAGGCAGCCGAGCGAGGCATCGTCGGGCTCGTGCAGGAGCGACAGGAACAGTTCGCGCAAGCCTCGAAGCCCGCTTCCCGGCGGCGCAAACCGCTCGATCCGTCCTTCCAGCACCGTCCGGTTGTAATGTCCGAATGCCGCATCGAAGAGGCCGGCCTTGTCGCCGAAGGCGTGATAGATGCTTCCGCCTTTGAGGCCCGTCGCCTCCTCGAGATCTCGGATCGATGCAGCTTGATAGCCTTGCTTGCGAAAGATGTGCATCGCCCCCGTCAGCACAGCCGCCTCATCGAATTCCCGCGATCTGCCCATGATTGCCCCGATTCTTTATCATTTGTTCTAGAATGACCGATCAAGAATTGAAACGCAACCACCGTCCATGACTTTCTGCGAAAATCCTCATCTGGTCGGTCTCGGACCGACTGCTGGAAATCTCGCCAGGGCAGGGCGCATCCCGGGATGGATCAATCTGCCAGCATCTCATCCGCCAGGCTGTAGCAGTGGCTCGCCTGATAGGCGTTTCGGCCGCGGTTCATGTGCGTCACATTGAAGGTCCGAATGGCACGCAGGATGCGGCGCTCCGCGAGGAATTTGCGGATCGAGGCGGCGCCCCGCACATTGATGCCGAAAATGTCGTCGCCGCGCGGATAAAAATAACTGACGTCTTCGGGCGTCGTGACGCACTGCTCGAGAAAAGCCTCGTCGACACCGCCCTGCGCGGGGGATTGGTCCGTGGCGAAATGCGAAAGATGCACCAGGCATCGCGCCCGCAGGTCCTCGCCGTCGGCGTAGAGCGTGAAAAGCTCCATCCAGCTCGCATTGATGCGGATGAGCGGCTTGTCGGACGTCGAGGGCAGACACGAGACCGACCAATAGTGGCGCTCGGTCCTGCGCGGGATGGGGAGGCAGCTTTGCCCATAGAGCCTCAGAATTTCCAGAAGGTCCTGCGCCTGCGGGCGACGAAGCAGCTTTTGGAAGCGGGCGACGTACTTGAAGCGCTGTTCCAGTGACTCCGAGCGCTCTTCGGCGTCGACCAACTCCGCCTCGCCGTCTATCCAGTCGCGCTGCTGCTCGAGATCCAGAAACAGGCGCAAACCGGTGCTGTTGCGGCGAGGGGTCGTGCCAGGTGCCATATGAGATCGTGTCCCCATCGCATCATCGGCCCAGTCCCGAATGCGCAGCGCCCGGCTTAGCCAGCGCTTTGCCCGCGCGGTGAGCCCAGCGCACCGGCCGCACAATAGCATCGATCGAGCGAATGGCGAGGAAATTGGCAATGCGGCTGGTGAAGCTTTGTCTCGCGACACTCCACCTTTGCATTCGCCTTCCCGGCAGAACGAGCAGGCGATTGCTTTCGGCCCCAAAAATTTCGCTTGACAACTATGATGACGAATAACATTAATAATTATGATGACGGTTATCATTAAAAGTTGGAATGACTGGTTGGCTGCCGCGTGCTGCGCAACTGCGGTTGATACGGAAGGTAGGGGCAAGGGCGATGATTGAGGCAAAGGCAGCGGCACGATGAAAAGCCTGCGCCTGCGCCGAGCGTGCTCAAAACCTCCGACCGAAACCCGCGATCCTAGGCTTGCCGGTTCGCGCGGGATGATGGAGTAAATGATGAACACTTCTGTCAGATGCCTTGGGCCTGCTACGTGCTACGCTGAGGCATTATCTCCGGGTATGGCCCGACGCAGCCCGGGCGCGCGGCTGGTTATCTACGACGCCGGACATGGCGGGATTTTTCAGAACCACGCCGATTTCGTGCCGAAGGCATTGTCGTTCCTTGGCGCCTGACCCCACAAAAACTTCGAATTGGAGAAAGCCCTGTGAAGGCATTCGTCGTTGATAAGTACAAGAAGAAAGGCGCTTTGCGCCTGGCCAACCTGCCCGAACCGGAACTGCAAGACAGTGATGTCCTGGTGCGGATTCAGGCCACGGCCGTGAACCTCCTGGACTCCAAGCTCCGTGACGGAGAGTTCAAGCTTGTTCTTCCCTATCGCCCGCCCTTTATCCTGGGACATGACGTTGCCGGAACGGTTGTCAAAGCCGGCCCCAAGGTCAGGCGGTTCAAGGTTGGTGACGAGGTCTATGCCCGGCCGCGCGATCATCGGGTCGGTACGTTCGCCGAATTCATCGCCGTCGATGAGGCCGATGTGGCGCTGAAGCCGAAAAACCTTAGCATGACCGAGGCGGCATCCCTTCCACTGGTGGGTCTGACCGCGTGGCAGGCGCTGGTCGAAGTGGGCAAGGTCAAGCCCGGCCAGAAGGTTTTCATCCAGGCCGGCTCCGGCGGTGTCGGGACGTTTGCCATTCAGCTCGCCAAGCACCTCGGCGCGACGGTGGCGACGACGACCAGTGCTCGCAACGCCGAGCTGGCCAGAAGTCTTGGGGCGGATGTGGTCATCGACTACAAGACGCAGGATTTCGAAAAGGTTTTGTCGGGCTACGATCTCGTGCTGAACAGTCAGGATCCGAAGACGCTGGAAAAATCGCTGGCTGTGCTGAAGCCGGGTGGTCAGCTCATTTCCATCTCGGGTCCGCCCGATCCCGCTTTCGCCCGGGAGCTCGGCCTCAACCCGTTCCTGAAACTGGTGCTGCGCCTGCTGAGCCGAGGCGTTCGGAAAAAGGCCAAGCGTCTCGGCATCGGTTATGCATTCCTGTTCATGCGCGCTGAGGGGCGGCAGTTGGCTGAGATCGCGCGCCTGATCGAACAGGGCGTGATCCGACCGGTCGTCGACAAGGTGTTCCCGTTCGAGAAGACCGGGGATGCCCTGGCTTATGTCGAGACCGGGCGTGCGAAGGGAAAGGTGGTCATCACGGTTGCAGCGTGATGCCGGAAATTATCAATAGAATGAACTTCATAACGGAGTCCGATCCGGCCGACGTGCTACCTCGCCTAACGGCTACGATCTGGAACTCGCGACGACCAGACTGGAGCAGGGGCTGGCGGATTTGTTCGCTTTCGGCAGGCCATTCATCACCGACCCGGATCTTGTCGAACGCCTCGAAGCCGGTGCACCACTGGCGAATCTCGGTATGGCGACGCTCTAAGCGGCGGCGCGGCGGGTTATACGGACTATCTCACCATGGTCGCGCCGGTTGGCGCCTGACGGGCATAGGGGCCGCTCATACGCGGCCCTCTTGTACCCGCGTCCGATTTTCGATGGCGTCGCGGCAATCCGCTCGGCAGGCGTCGAGCAGTTCGTCCGCCAGCGGGGAATCGTCCGGGCAGGCCCTCGAAAGCACGATTGCGCCAACGGCCTGAGCGAGGATGGTGATGGCTTGCGCCCGCCCGCTGGTGCCGGAAGGGTGATTGCGTGCAATGCCCTGCTCAAGTGCACGCACGAGATTATCTATTCCTGCAGCAAAGACGGCCTTCGTTTCCTCAGGTTGCCGAGCTGCATCACAACTCAGCGCCGCGGCCGCGCACCCCTGGCCGCGGCCATCCCGGTGTTCGCGCGCGAGATAAAGCTCCATGACGGCGAGAACGTCATGACCGGCATAGCGCTTCAGGGTCTCGCTCAAACCATTCTCGGTTGCCTCCGCGATCAACTCCTCCTTGGAGCGGAAGTGATTGTAGAAGCCGCCATGGGTGAGCCCCGCGCGCTCCATCAACTCCGCCACCCCCACGCCATCGAACCCGCGCTCGCGAAACAGCTCTGAGGCGGTGGCGACAATCCGTTCGTAGTTTTCCTGCTTCTTTTCCTTGGTAATCCGCACTTTACAGCCCTTTCGACCGCCATGCCCGAGCTATGATGTCGTATGTCATCATAGCTCGACTCATTGATGATGTACATCATTAATGATCGGATCTCGTGCGTGATCCCGAAGCGATTGCTTGTGGCTGCAACGATTAACGAGCGGCGCTGGCCTTAGTCGGCCTAGTAAACGAATGGATCCACCTCGGCTGCCTGGGCGCCCGCTTCTTTCGGATAGATCACCCCCTTGCGCAGAATGATATTGGCATAGAGCCTCGGCTCGCTGGTCTGGATCAGCGCATGGGCGGCCTTCACCCTGCCGTAGAAATCCTGGCCGATCAGCGGCACCACCTGCCGGTGCGGCTCGTGGTGGGCGCAGCAGTCGATCATCTCCTCATGCACCGGATCAAGCTTGTCGCGCTCGGCCTTGACGGTCGAGCGGAAGATGGCCTCGGGCACGAAATCGTCGATCGGCAGCACGCTGAGCACGGCGTTGAGGACGGGGATCAGGCGGTGGCCATCGAGCCGGATCAGCCGGCGGGCATGTTCGACGCCCGGATAATTGCCGTCGACGATGGCGATCTCGTCGCCATGGCCCATGGCCCGAAGTGTGAAAAGCAACTCCGGGCTCAACAGCGGGTCAAGTCCTTTCAGCATGGTCTACCTCCTTGAAGAGAACGTTCTGGTCGGTGAGGTAACGCGCAAAGATCGGCAGGCTGGCGCCGCCGATGGCGCGTGCCTGCGCGCCGACCGCGCCCTCGATGATTTCGGGCATGACGACGCCCTGCAGGTCGAGCTTGGCGGCTTCGTCGATGGTTGCCTGCACCATGCGGCTGCGCACCCAATGGGGAAAACCGCCGTCGATAACGGCGGCGCTGAAATCGACGATCGAGGCTGCAGCGACGATCGCCTGCGCCAGCGCCTTGGCGCTGTCCTGGATCCAGGCCTCCATCGGTTCGCCGAAATCCACCCAGTCGTCGGCCGAATACCACAGCGGCTCGGGATCGATGTCGCGCTCGCGCAGCATGTTTTCGAGCACGAAGATCGAGGCGATTTCGAGAAGCTGCTTGGTCTCGCCGTTCTTGCCGCGCACCGGCAGCGGCCCGATTGCGCCTGCCGTGCCTGTACGGCCGGAAAAGATCGCCGAATTCAGCACGATGCCGCCGCCGATGAAGGAGCCGATGAAGAAATAGACGAAATCCGGATAGGATGGCCCGACGCCGAACACCAGCTCGGCCCCGCAGGCGCTGGTCGCATCGTTCTGCATGAAAACCGGATGGGAAACACTTCCGGCGATATCGGCCTGCAGGTCGACGTCGCGCCAGACCTCCATGGCGCCCGCCGGCGCGCCCACCTCTTCGGCCCAGTTCCAGAGCTCGAAAGGTGCTGCGATGCCGAGACCGGCGATGCGGCCGCGCTGCTTGTCATCCAGCCGGCCTTCGAGCTCCTCTATGCCCGAGGTGACGAAATCGAGGATTTCCTCCGGCAGCGGATAGGCATAGGTCTTATGCAGCTGCATGCGGATACGGCCGACAAAATCCATCAGCACCAGATCGGCGCTGCGCCGGCCCATCTTCAGCCCGAAAGAATAGACGGCGTCGGGATTGAGATGCATCGGGATCGACGGTTGGCCGACCCGGCCGCGCACCGGCGCGCCCCGCGACAGTAGCCCTTCCTTTTCCAGAACCCGCATGATCACCGAGACCGTCTGCGCCGACAGCCCGCTGCGGCGCGCGATATCGGCCTTCGACAGCGCGCCGTAGAGACGCACCAGCGACAGCACGAGCCGTTCGTTATAGGCCCGGACCCTGACTTGGTTCGCACCGCCGGCCGGATTGAGAATTGGCGGCGGGACCGATGTGTGTTCCGGTCCATCCAAGGACGACATGGCCGCTCCTCCCGAGCGTTGGCCCCCTGCAGGATTGCTTGGATCGGAATCGATTTAAGCAATCATGCGGCAGTTCAAAATGGTGCAGTGTCCTTTTGCGCGTCTGTAAACACGCGCGGCGCTGCACGCCCCGATTTGAACGGAGCATGCCACATCGAATTAATAATTCAATTGGATTTATTTATTGACAAGGCGATTTCTTTTCGCTCTTAATTGCCCTCGTCAAGGACACGGGACGGCTTTGGGCGCTTAACAATCCACGGCAAAGTGTCATATCTTAAATTCCGGCCCCGCACGGGCGGTGCCGGCAAACTCTGGGAGGAGTTCCATGAAGAAATCTGTTCTCGCTTTCGGCGCGCTGGCGCTCGGTGTTGCTTTTTCCGCTCCGGCGATGGCGGCTGACGTTTCCGCCTGCCTGATCACCAAGACCGACACCAACCCCTTCTTCGTCAAGATGAAGGAAGGTGCGACGGCCAAGGCCAAGGAACTCGGCGTTTCGCTGAAGTCCTATGCCGGCAAGATCGACGGTGACAGCGAAAGCCAGGTTGCAGCGATCGAAAGCTGCATTGCCGACGGCGCAAAGGGCATCCTGCTGACGGCTTCGGACACCAAGGGCATCGTGCCTGCGGTCAAGAAGGCCCGCGACGCCGGCCTGCTGGTCATCGCGCTCGACACGCCGCTGGAACCGGCCGATGCCGCCGACGCCACCTTCGCCACCGACAACCTGCTCGCCGGCAAGCTGATCGGCCAGTGGGCTAAGGAAACCATGGGCGACAAGGCCAAGGATGCCAAGGTCGGCTTCCTCGACCTGACCCCGTCGCAGCCGACGGTCGACGTTCTGCGCGACCAGGGCTTCATGATGGGCTTCGGCATCGACCCGAAGAACCCGGACAAGATCGGGGACGAAGACGACAAGCGCATCGTCGGCCATGACGTGACCAACGGCAATGAAGAAGGCGGCCGCAAGGCCATGGAAAACCTTCTCCAGAAGGATCCTGGCATCAACGTCATCCACACGATCAACGAGCCAGCCGCTGTCGGCGCCTACCAGGCGCTGAAGGCCGTCGGCATGGAAAAGAACGTGCTGATCGTCTCGGTCGACGGCGGTTGCCCCGGCGTGAAGTCGGTCAAGGAAGGCGTCATCGGCGCCACCTCGCAGCAATATCCGCTGCTGATGGCGTCGCTCGGCATCGAGGCGATCAAGAAGTTCGCCGACTCGGGTGAAAAGCCGAAGCCGACCGAAGGTAAGTCGTTCTTCGACACCGGCGTCTCGCTCGTCACCGACAAGCCGGTTTCCGGCGTCAAGTCGATCGACACCAAGGAAGGCACCGACAAGTGCTGGGGCTGAGCCCGCTTTATTGAAAGCAGACGGCCGGGGCTTGATCCCCGGCCGTTTTCGACGGACGATGTGCCGTCGCCTCACGAACCGGCTCAGCAAAGACCGGAAGGATATCGGTGACGGCCCCCGCGCGAGTTCGGTGCGCGGATGCGGAGGAGGAACCATGACCGGAACACAGGAATTCGAACGCGTCCTCGACGGCAGCGACAAGAGCGTCGCCTCCTTCGAGCACCAGGATGTCTCGCTGATCAAGCGTGCCCAGCATTTTCTGCACTCGACGCCGGCCGCCGTGCCGCTGATCGTGCTGGTGCTGGCAATCATCATTTTCGGGGCCACGATCGGCGGACGGTTCTTTTCGTCCTACACTCTGACGCTGATCCTGCAGCAGATCGCCATCGTCGGCATTCTCGGCGCCGCCCAGACGCTGGTCATCCTGACCGCCGGCATCGATCTTTCGATCGGCGTCATCATGGTGATCTCGGCGGTGATCATGGGCAATGTCGCCATCACTTACGGCATACCGACACCGATCGCGGTCGTAGGCGGCCTCCTCGTCGGCGGCCTCTGCGGATTGCTGAACGGCTTTCTCGTCGCCTTCATGAAGCTGCCGCCCTTCATCGTCACGCTCGGCACCTGGAATGTCGTCATGGCGACGAATTTCATCTATTCGGCCAATGAGACGATCCGCGACACCGACGTCGATGAACAGGCGCCGCTGCTGCATCTTTTCGCTGCAAGCTTCAGGCTCGGCAGCGCCGTGCTGACGCTGGGCGTCATCGCCATGGTGCTGCTCGTCCTCGTGCTCTGGTACGTGCTCAATCACACCGCCTGGGGCCGGCATGTCTATGCCGTCGGCGACGATCCGGAGGCGGCCAAGCTCTCCGGCATCCAGACCAAGAAGGTGCTGCTCACGGTCTACACGATTTCGGGCGTTATCGCCGCCTTCGCCGCCTGGGTTTCGATCGGCCGCAACGGCTCGATCTCGCCGTCCTCGGCGGTCACCGATTATAACCTCCAGGCGATCACCGCGACTGTGATCGGCGGCATCTCGCTGTTCGGCGGCCGCGGCTCCATTCTCGGCACGCTCTTCGGCGCCATGATCGTCGGTGTCGTGTCCATGGGCCTCAACATGCTCGGCGCCGACCCGCAATGGAAAGTGCTTTTGACTGGCGTGCTGATCATCGCCGCCGTCGCCATCGACCAGTGGATCAGAAAGGTTTCGGTGTAATCATGGCTCGCGAACCCCTTCTCACCGCCCGCGGTCTGGTCAAGCGTTATGGCCGCGTGACCGCGCTCGACAATGCCGATTTCGACCTCTATCCGGGTGAAATCCTTGCCGTCATCGGCGATAACGGCGCCGGCAAATCCTCGCTGATCAAGGCGATTTCGGGCGCCGTCACCCCGGACGAGGGCGTAATCACCCTGGAAGGCAAGCAGGTGCAATTCCGCTCGCCGATGGAAGCGCGCGAGGCCGGCATCGAGACCGTCTACCAGAACCTCGCTCTGTCGCCGGCGCTGTCGATCGCCGACAATATGTTCCTCGGCCGCGAGATCCGCAAAAAAGGGCCGCTCGGCTCGCTGTTTCGCATGCTCGACCGGCCGGCCATGGAAAAGCTGGCGCGCAACAAGCTCTCCGAACTCGGCCTGATGACCATCCAGAACATCAACCAGGCGGTGGAAACGCTGTCCGGCGGTCAGCGCCAGGGTGTCGCGGTTGCCCGCGCCGCCGCCTTCGGCTCGAAGGTCATCATCATGGACGAACCGACGGCCGCCCTAGGCGTCAAGGAAAGCCGCCGCGTGCTGGAACTGATCCTCGACGTCAGAGCCCGCGGCCTGCCGATCGTGCTGATCTCGCACAACATGCCGCATGTCTTCGAGGTCGCCGACCGGATCCATATCCACCGTCTCGGCCGGCGCCTGACGGTGATCGATCCGAAGGAATACACCATGTCCGATGCCGTCGCCTTCATGACCGGCGCCAAGGCGGTGCCGACGGAGCCTGTCGCTGCATGAGCGTACGCATCGATGACATCGCCGGCGAGCTTATCGGCCGCGCCGGCGATGCCAAACGTTTCCTGGTCGGCGTCGCCGGGCCGCCGGGTTCGGGCAAGTCGACCATGGCCGACAATCTGGCGGTGGCGTTGAAAGCCAGGGGCGAAAGCGCCGCTGTTCTGCCGATGGACGGCTTCCACATGGATAACGCCATCCTGATCGAACGTGGCCTTTTGGCGCGCAAGGGCATCCCTGAAACCTTCGATGTCCGCGGCTTCCTCGATATCGTCCGTGCCGTCAGACCGGCCGATCAGGAGGTTCTCGTCCCCGTTTTCGACCGCTCGCGCGAGCTTGCGATTGCCTCGGCCCGGCCGATCGATCCGAAGGACCGTTTCATCATTGTCGAGGGCAATTATCTGCTCTTCACCCAGGGCAAATGGGCCGAACTCGACGGCATCTTCGACTACACGATCATGCTCGCCCCGCCGATCGAGGTGCTGGAAGAGCGCCTTTGGGATCGCTGGCGCGGTTATAAGCTGACCGAGGAAGAGGCGAGCGCCAAGGTCTACGGCAACGACCTGCCGAACGGCCGGCTGATCCTCGAAAACCGCCGCCCGGCCGATGTGACGCTGGAGATCGCGCTGGCGTGATCCCACGGTGATTGTTTTCTCATAAGGGATAGTGGTATCGAAGCCGCAGACGCATCGCTTCGGAGGCCTGCCATGCAATCGATCACCATCCGCCGCCCTGACGACTGGCACCTGCATCTGCGCGACGGCGCCATGCTGGAAGGCGTGATCGCCGATACGAGCCGCACCTTCGCCCGCGCCATCATCATGCCCAACCTCGTGCCGCCCGTCGTCACCACAGCAGATGCGACGGCCTATCGTGAGCGCATCCTCAGGGCGCTGCCGGCCGGCCATCGCTTCCAGCCGCTGATGACGCTTTATCTCACCGAACATACCAGCCCCGACGATGTCGAGGCGGGCGCCAAAAGCGGCCTGATCACCGCGGTCAAGCTATATCCGGCCGGCGCCACCACCAATTCGCATGGCGGCGTGCGCGACATGGAAAAGGCGATGCCGGTGCTGGAGCGCATGGCTGCGATCGGCCTGCCCCTCTGCGTCCATGGCGAGGTGACGACGCCCGATGTCGATATCTTCGACCGCGAAGCCGTCTTCATCGACACCGTGCTCGATCCGCTGCGCAAACGCCTGCCCGAGTTGAAGGTGACGATGGAACATGTAACGACCTCGGACGGCATCGACTACATCAAGGCTGCCAAATCAAATCTCGCCGGCTCGATCACCACCCACCATCTGATCATCAACCGCAACGCGATCCTGGTCGGCGGCATCCGCCCGCATTATTACTGCCTGCCGGTCGCCAAGCGCGAGAACCACCGGCTGGCGCTGCGCGCCGCCGCCGTCAGCGGTGATCCGCGCTTCTTCCTCGGCACCGATTCCGCCCCGCATGTCGATCCGCTGAAGGAATGCGCCTGCGGCTGCGCCGGCATCTACACCTCGATCAATACGATGAGCTGCCTTGCCCATGTCTTCGAACAGGAGGGCGCGCTGGAAAATCTCGAAGCCTTCGCCTCGCTGAACGGACCGGCCTGGTACGGCCTTCAGCCGAACGAGGAACGCATCACCTTGTCCAAGCAGGCCGAGCCGGTCGTCTTCCCCGCCAGGATCGAAACCGGCGCCGGCCCGGTGACGGTGTTCGATCCGATGTTTCCGCTGCATTGGCAGGTGGTGGGGTAGGCGCCCGACGGCGCCGCCCGCACACTCTGGGGAAGAGGTAGCCGATGCAGATCAGCAATTCCTGGCCGGATATCTGGACGATCATGTTGATCGGGGCCGGTGTCATTTGCGGCTCGATGTTGATCGCCAGTGTCATTTTCCTCTCCTATCTCTCGCAGGAGCGGGCGCGGCGGAGGTCTCGGCCGGCAACGTCGGAGAACGGCGCACCGAGCGGTGTTCAATTCGAACGCACGGAGGGCGGCGATTGGCCAACATGGCACGGCGACGGAAGCGGAGGAGCGCATCAATGAACAGGGGCACCGTTTTGATGAAGCTGGCACCTGATATCGTAGAGCCATCCGGGCAATCATGAGCGATAAGGGTCGTTACTCCGCAGCACCGAAAGGCCGCCTTGGTCGAGTACTGGGCTGGACCATACTGGTGCTGGGTTTGCCGTTGGCGCTGCTTGCTGCCCTGATGCCGCCCAATGAATACCAGGCGACGCTGGGTATCGACGCGCTGGACTGCGACGGCTTGGCCAATGTTGTGATCTTCGCCATCCCCGCGCTTCTCCTCTACGGAGCAGGATTTGTCGTCAACGCCTTGAATTGGCGCGAGCGGGCAAGGCTGGTGTGCGCGATTGCCTGCGCCGTCATATGCGTTGCGGTTGCAGCAAACCTTGCTCGCGCCTTTATCGAAGACCGCAAACAGCAGGCGGCCTGTCTCGCCAGAACAGGATGATTTTAGACCGGGTCGGCCTAAAATCTGAATCCTGTTCTAAATTAGATAGTTAGAGCATGATGTTGTCCGAAAACCGCTCACACTTTTCGGCATCATGCTCTGGAGAGCTAAGCGCGACGCAGCCTGATCCTTTTAAAGTCCCAAGTTACCCCGCTAACATTTCCGTGTGCAGTGCATCATTTTTTAATGGAATGCATAAGACATTCCTCACCGCCGATCCCATAGGTTGTCAAACATTATCCGGTGGTTGCAGTCGCGGAGACTGAAAAAGCATGATGCTTGACTATAACTCCCTTTTGTTGGCGCTTGGCGTCTCCACGGCATGTCTGGCCGTGACCTTGATGGGCAGCTGGCTCGCGCGCCGGGCGGAAACGGTGCTGCTCACCGCCACCATCGGTCTGGTCCTCGTCATCGGCGGCATTTTTGTCTACGGCGCCTATGTGAACAGGCCGGAGATATGGCTGGGTGTGGCCAATTTCGTGCTGTTCCATGCCGGTTTTGCGACGATCTGGGGCGCCGGCAGACAGTTTCTCACCGGCCGGCTGTCCGTTCCGGCCATCTCGATCCGAGCGCTCGCTGCGATAGTCTTCTCCGTCGCGCCGATGCTGTCGGGTTATGACGGCCTGGCCTTCATCGCCGACAATCTTGCCATTGCCCTGCTGCTCTTTGCCACCGCCCGGCAATATTGGCTGGCCCGTGCCGAGGCGCCGGCCCCGATCCTCGGCATCACCGTGCTCTACACGCTGACGGCGATCTCCTTCGTCCTTTGCACCGCCGTGCTGATCTCCGATGGCAAGCTGGTGCTGGGCAAGGCGCCGAACAACTGGGCCGAAGATCTGAGTCTGGCCGTCTGCATCGCCGGCATGACCGGGATCGGCGCGCTGTCGCTGGCGCTGCATCAGTGGCGGCTTGCCGCCCGCCATCGTCTGGAGGCGATCACCGATCCGCTGACCGGTCTGCTCAACCGCCGCGCCCTGTTCGATCAATACGGCACGCGCCCGATGGGCTCGACCACCGCCGTCATCGTCTTCGATATCGACCACTTCAAATCCGTCAACGACCGTTATGGCCATGCGATCGGCGACCGCGTGATCAAGGACTTTGCCGCCGAGCTCGCTAGCCATTGCCGCGCCGGTGACATCGCCGCACGCTTGGGCGGTGAGGAGTTCGCGCTGGTGCTGAAAGAGACCATGCCGGGTCGGGCGGAACTGGCGGCCGAGCGCATCCGCAGGGCTTTCGAGGCGCGCGAGATTGATATCGATGACGGGGTGCTGACATGCACCGTCAGCGTCGGCGTCGCGCCCGGGCGTGCCAAGAGCCTGGATTTCGACGCCATGCTGAGCGCCGCCGACAAGGCGCTCTACGCCGCCAAGCGTGGCGGCCGCAACCGCGTCGAGCTTGCCGGCCACCTGCAGGCGGTGCCGGTCGAGGTGTCGCGCACCGCGTCTTGATCGCCGATCGATCCTCTCATACTATCGCCCTCGGCCGGATGCGGCCAGCCGCCCCGCGACGCCCGATGTTTGACACTTTGGCGTTATGGTGAATGCATCCAGAGAACATCCTTCACATCCCTTGCCGTTTGGCGATCGATGGCGAACGGGTCAGCAGACGCGGGCACTGATCGTCCTGTTTGCCGCCGACGGAAGGATCCACTATGCGCGATTTTCGCGATGCCAAGCTCATGGCAAAGACATTGCGGCAGGCCCTTGCCGACCGCGACATATCACTCAGCCACAGCGAAACGCTCGAAATCGTCGCCCGACAGTTCGGGCTCGAACAATGGAATATCCTCTCGGCCAAGATCGATGCGGCGGGCGCTTCCGGCTCCGCTGTTCGTATCGAGCCGCCGATGCCGATCTTCCGCATCTTCTCCGTGGAAAAGGCCATGGAGTTTTATTGCGGCTTTCTCGGCTTCAATCTCGATTGGGAGCATCGCTTCGGCGAAAACTCCCCGCTCTATTGCCAGGTCTCGCGCGACGGCATGGCGCTGCACTTAAGCGAACATTCCGGCGACGCCAGCCCCGGCGCCAAGGCTTTCGTCCGCGTCGCCAATGTGCGGGCCTACCACGCCGAACTTGCCGGCAAGGACTACCGCTATATGAACCCCGGCGTGGAGGAGGCGCCGTGGGGACTTGAGATGATGGTCATCGACCCCTTCAGCAACCGCATCGCTTTTTGCCAGCAGGCGTAGGCGGTGGCGGCTGACAAAGTTCGTCGGCTTCTCCTTCGTCATACTCGGGCATCACGCAGGTCGTTGCTGGGCGCCGTCATATCCCCACCCTCATTCCTGTGACAGGCACAGGAATGAGGGTAGTTGAAGGACGCACTACAACGGTGCTCCTCGCAAACATCAGAAGGCGGCATGCCCGCCCCGTCCCTCGAAGCCCCTCAGGATGAGGCTCTCTTGAATGCTTCTCACACCAGCATCAGCGCCCGCACGAAGGCGACCGCGGCAAGCAGCGAGGCCACCGTCCGCACGTGGTTCCACCATGTCCATTCCCGGATATAGGTGCTCCAGAGCGCCGCCGCTTCCGGACCGCCGCCGCTGACCTTATCAAGCGCATCGTTCATCGGTACGTTGAAGATGATGGTCGAGAGGAAGGAAGCGAAGACATAGAGGGCAGCACCCGCCAGCATCAGCGCGGATGCGCCGCCGCGCCAGTTCATCAGTGCCAGCACTGCGATGACGAGGCAGAGGATTGCTGTCGGCACGAAAAGCGCCATGAAGGGCGAGCGGACGATCGTCACGTTGATCGAGTTCATCGCGGCAATGCCCTGTTCGGCCGGGATGCGCGAGAAGGCGGTCATGATGAAGGTCGAGAAGGCGAAGAAGATGCCGGCGACGAGGCCGCTACCGATGGCGGCGGCCACCAGCGAGAGGATGAGGACGATCTGCATGTCGAAGCTCCTTCCGACGGGGTAAACAAGAGAAACTCTCTTATTTGCAAAATGAGATAAACTCTCTTATTTTGTTTGTCAACCGCCGTAGGAGAAACGCATGTCGGAACAGCCGGTCGCAACGCGCAGGCGCCAGCAGCATAGCGGCCAGCCGCGCCGGATCCCCAGCCAGCAACGTGGCCGCGAGCGCTTTGAAAAAATCCTTACTGTTGCCGCCGAGCTGATCGAAAGCCATGGCAGCGACGGCCTGAAGATGAGTGAGATCGTCGAAAAGGCCGGTCTTTCCTTCGGCGCGCTCTACCAATATTTCCCCGACAAGAGCTCGATCATCCGCACATTGGCCGAGCGCTTCAACGACGAGGGCAGGCGCTGCGTGGAAGTGGAGCTGGCGAAGGTGACCGACGCTGCGGCGCTCACAGCCGCGCTCGCCAATATTGCCGACGAATATTATGCCTTCTTCCGCCGCGAGCCCGTGATGCGCGACATCTGGCATGCGACCCATACCGACAAGCTGCTGCAGCAGATCGATGCCGAGGACATGGAATTTCATGCCCAGGCATTTCTCGCCGTACTCATCCGCCTGTGGCCGGAGCGCGATCGCAGCGAGCTTCTGGCGATCGCCCGGCTGACGATGCAGCTGCTTGCGGCCGCGGTGCGTTATGCCGTTTCGCTGGACGCGGAGGAGGGCGATGCGGCCATTGCCCTGTTCAAGAAGATGCAGGGACCCGATATCGGCCGCTTGTTGCGGTGATTGGCCGGTCTTCTATCTGGAAACGAGGGGCTCTTGCTGCTATTGCCGGAGACGCAAAGCTGAAGGAGAGCCGCATGATCCAGACGACATTTCCCGACCGCGCCGTGATGGCCGAACTGGTGGCCAAGATGCTCTGGGAGATCAAGGCGGTGCATTTCAACGCTGCCCAGCCCTATAAGCTAGCCTCCGGCATGGCGAGCCCGGTCTATATCGATTGCCGCAAGCTGCTCTCCTTTCCGCGCATCCGTTCGACGGTGATGGATTTTGCCGCCAGCACCTTGCTGCGCGATGCCGGTTTCGAGCAGTTCGATTGCATCGCCGGCGGCGAGACCGCCGGCATTCCCTTCGCCGCCCTGCTTGCCGATCGCCTCGGCCTGCCGATGATCTATGTCCGCAAGCAGCCGAAAGGCCATGGCCGCAATGCCCAGATCGAAGGCAATATGCCGGAAGGTTCGCGCGTGCTTGTCATCGAGGACCTGACGACGGCCGGCGGCAGCATGTTCAAATTCATCGACGCCATTCGCGCCGCCGGCGGCGTTGTCGACCACGGCATCGCGCTGTTCTTCTACGGCATTTTCGGTCAACAGCGTTTTGACGAGGGCAAGGTCCGGCTGCATCATATCGCCACCTGGCGCAATGTGCTGGCGGTCGCCAAGGAGCAGAAGCTGTTCGACGACAAGACGCTTGCCGAGGTCGAAGCCTTCCTGGATGCGCCGCTGGCTTGGTCGGGACGCAACGGCGGCGTTAGTGAGCTTTCGCTCTAGCCAGTTGACAAAAGCTCGCCAAATCGATTGATGAACATAGACGTTCTGTTGGGAGGAATCCGATGATTTTGTGCTGCGGCGAAGCCCTGATCGACATGCTGCCGAGAGACACGACCCTTGGTGAAAAGGGCTTTGCGCCCTATGCCGGCGGCGCGATCTTCAATACCGCCATCGCGCTCGGCCGCCTCGGCATTCCCACCGCCTTTTTCACCGGCATTGCCGATGACATGATGGGCGAAATCCTGCTTACGACGTTGAAGGCGAGCAATGTCGATTACAGCCCGTGCGCCATCACCCAGCGCCCCTCGACGATCGCCTTCGTCAAGCTGGTCAACGGCCAGGCGACCTATGCCTTCTATGACGAAGGCACGGCCGGCCGGATGATCACCGAGGCCGATCTGCCGGCCCTTGGCGACGATTGCGAAGCCCTGCATTTCGGCGCGATCAGCCTAATCCCGAGCCCGTGCGGCGAAACCTACGAAGCGCTGCTCGACCGGGAAGCCGCTCACCGTGTCATATCGCTCGACCCGAATATCCGCCCCGGCTTCATCAAGGACAAACAGGCGCATATGGCCCGTATCAAGCGCATGGCGGCCAAATCCGACATCATCAAATTCTCCGACGAAGATCTCGACTGGTTCGGTCTTTCCGGCGACCATGACGCGCTCGCCGCCCACTGGCTCGCCCACGGCGCCAAACTCGTCGTCATCACCAAGGGCGCAGAAGGCGCCTCCGGCTATACCAGCGAGCGCAAGGTGACGGTGCCGAGCGAGCGGGTCACCGTGGTCGACACGGTCGGCGCCGGCGATACCTTCGATGCCGGCGTGCTGGCGTCGCTGAAGAGGGATGGCCTGCTGACCAAGCGCCAAGTCGCCACCCTCGACGAACAGGCAGTGCGCAACGCCCTGACGCTCGGCGCCAAAGCCGCCGCCGTCACCGTGTCGCGCGCTGGCGCCAACCCGCCCTGGGCGCACGAGATCGGGCTGTAAGGCTTAAGCGAGCATCAGCCCCTCATCCGCCTGCCGGCACCGTCCTTCGGACCCCGTACGGGGCGAAGGGGCTATGCCGCAACCTTTCCGGTCCCCGTTACGTCTCGTAGGGCAGGTCCCCTCTTCCCGTCAGAACGGGGAGAGGGTTAGGGTGAGGGACATTTTTTTACTTTGCCAGCGCCGCAGCCAGCCCTGCATCGAGGCCTCGACACCGATCGATCAGGCGGCTGTCCGGGGATGCTCGGCAGCGATCACCAGATCTCCCAGGAAGTTTTCGCACCAAAGCGAGACGTCGTAGGACAGCAGATGTTCCATCATCATGCTCCAGCGGTCGCGGCGCTCCTCAAGCGACATGGCAAGGCCCTTGGCAATCGCATTGGCAGTGCCCTCGACATCGTAGGGATTGACCAGCAGTGCGCCCTTCAATTCCCGTGCCGCGCCGGCAAAGCGTGATAGCACCAGGATGCCCGGGCGGTCCGGGTTCTGGGCGGCGACATATTCCTTGGCGACGAGGTTCATGCCGTCGCGCAACGGTGTGACCAGCCCGATCGTCGCGAGGCGGTAGAGGCCGGCGAGCACGTTGCGGCTGATCGATCGGTTGACATAGCGGATCGGCACCCAGTCGACCGTCCCGATGGCGCCGTTGACGCGGCCGGCCTGTTCGGCGACCATCTTCTGCATGTGCTCGTATTCGGGGACTTCCGATCGCGATTTCGGCGTGACCTGCAGATAGGTGACCTTGTTCTGGTAGGCAGGATTGTCGGTGAGGAAACGTTCGAATGCTTCCAGCCGCTGAATGATGCCTTTCGAATAATCGAGCCGATCGACGCCGATGATCATGTCCCGGCCTTCGATGCTGCGCTGGGTCTTCTGCACCATGATATTGCTGGCGGCTTTCTCGGCGAATTCGGCGAAGGCCGCGGTCTCGATCCCGATCGGATAGGCGCCGGCCTTGAAGATCCGCCCATGGGAATTGAACAATCCGTTTCCGAGGTCGTCGCCAATGCCTTCCCTTCTGAGATAGCCGGCGAAGTTCTGCAGGTCGTAATCGGTCTGGAAGCCGACGAGATCGTAATGGGAAAGACCGCGCATGATTTCCTCATGGACCGGCATGGTGACGAGAATGTCGGCCGGCGGCCAGGGAATGTGCAGGAAGAAGCCGATCCGGTTTTTCAGCCCCATTTGCCGCAGTTCGGCCGCCAGCGGAATCAGGTGGTAATCATGAACCCAGATGATGTCGTCCGGCTCGATCATCGGCGCCAGCCGATGCGCGAAGAAGCGGTTGACGCGGAAATAGCCGGCCATTTCCTTGCGGCCATATTCGGCAAGATCCAGGCGGTAGTGGCAGATCGGCCAGAGAACCCGGTTTGCAAAGCCGCGATAATATTCCTCGACGTCGGTGTCGGTGAGATCGGTCAAGGCATAGGTGATGTTGCCCTTCTGCAGCTGCGACAGCGGGCCGGGTTCTTTGTCTCCGCTCGACTCTCCCGACCACCCCATCCAGATGCCGCCGCGCTTCTGCAGGGCTGCCTGCAACGCGACGGCGAGGCCACCGGCGGCGGCGCTGCCATCCTTGGCCGGCATGGGGACACGATTGGAAACGACGATAAGACGGCTCATGAGCTTCCTTTGAAGACGATGGAACTTGAAACGCTTTGTGACGAGCGTCTCGGGAAATCTCCGACCTTGGCACGGGCCTTGATCCGGACGCGGGTGGCCCGGTTGAAGCGCCAGAGGAACAATGAAATGGAGCGCGATCCCGACATGGCAAGCCATGTCGTCGAAACTGCACTCCGCACAGAATTTGCTTGAATCTAGGGCGATTGCGGCGGATTGAAAGAATTCTTTCTACAATTTTCTATTAGTAGAACATTCAATCCGGATTGCGCACGGCAGCGATGCGCCAGGCCTGACGATATCAGTTGATCATTTGCGGCCGTTATGCGGATGTTGGCAGCCGCCCCTCATTCGCCTGCCGGCAGCGACGGGGGTCGAGCCACGGGTCTCGACCCGTCCTTCGGACCCCCGCTCGCGGGGCGAAGGGGATATGCCGCCACCTCTCGTTCCTCATCCACGCCTCGTTTGGCACGTGCCCTCGCCCCGCAAGCGGGGAAAGGGTTAGCGTGAGGGGCAATCTCGAATGCCTACTTCGCCAGCTTCGCCAGCGCCGCAACCAGCCCCTGCGTCGAAGAGTCATGCGATGCAGCACTCTCCTTGCCCTCGACGACAGGCAGCAGGCCGGTTGCCAGTTCCTTGCCGAGTTCGACGCCCCATTGGTCGAAGGAGTTGATGCGGAAGAGCACGCCTTCGACGAAGACCCGATGTTCGTAGAGCGCGATCAGGCGGCCGAGTGCGTAGGGGGTCAGCTTGTCGTAGACGAAGGTGATCGACGGACGGTTGCCGGTGAAGACGCGGTGCGGCGCGATGAAATCCGCCTTCTTGTCGTCCATGCCCTTGTCGGTCAGCTGCTTCTTGGCTTCGGCGAAGGTGCGGCCCTTCATCAGCGCTTCCGACTGGGCGAGCACGTTGGAGATCAGCAGCTGGTGCTGGTGGCGCAGCTCCGGCTCGAAGGCGTTGGCGGCGATCATGAACTCGGCCGGGATGATGCTCGTGCCCTGATGGATCAGCTGGTAGAAGGCGTGCTGGCCATTGGTGCCGGGCTCGCCCCAGACGACCGGGCCGGAATTGCCCTCGACCGGCGTGCCGTCGATGGTCACACCCTTGCCGTTCGATTCCATGTCCAGCTGCTGCAGATAGGCCGGGAAACGCGACAGGCGCTGGTCATAGGGCAGGATGGCGCGGGTGGGGTAGCCAAGCACATTGCGGTGGTAGAAGCCGATCAGGCCGAGCAGCATCGGCAGGTTTTTGGTAATTGGCGCCTTACGGAAGTGATTGTCGACGGCATGGGCGCCGTCGAGGAACTTGCCGAAATTGTCCGGGCCGACCGCGATCATCAGCGGCAGGCCGATCGCCGACCAGATCGAGTAACGGCCGCCGACCCAGTCCCAGAAGCCGAAGACTCGGGCGCTGTCGATGCCGAAGGCGGCAACCTTGTCGAGCGCCGTCGAGACGGCAGCGAAATGGTGCTGGACGGCGGCTTCGCCGAGCGCCTTGGCAATGAAATTGCGCGCCGTCTGCGCATTGGTCATCGTCTCGACTGTCGTGAAGGTCTTCGAGGCGACGATGAAGAGCGTCGTCTCCGGCTGCACCAGCTTCAGGATATCGGCGATATGGGCGCCGTCGATATTGGAGACGAAATGGGCGCGCGGACCGTCGTGGAACGGGGCAAGCGCCAGCGTCGCCATGACGGGGCCGAGATCCGAGCCGCCGATACCGATATTGATGACATCGGTGATCGCCTTGCCGGTCGCGCCCTTCAGCGTGCCGGAGCGGATGCCGTCGGCAAACCTACCCATGGCGGCAAGCACCGCATTGACATCGGGCATGACATCCTTGCCGTCGACCAGCACCGGCGTGTTGGAGCGGTTGCGCAGAGCGGTATGCAGGACGGCGCGGTCCTCGGTGAAATTGATCGCCTTGCCGGAGAACATTTCCTCGCGCTTCTTTTCGACGCCGCCTTCTTCGGCAAGCTTGACCAGGAGCTTGAGGATCTCCTCGTTCACCGCCGTCTTGGAGAAATCCATCAGCAGGTCGTCGAGCGACACGGAGAAGCGCGAAAAGCGCTGCGGATCGGCTGCGAAGGCGGCACGGATGTCGGTTGCCTTGGTGGCATCAGCGGTGCTTTTCAGCTGTTCGACGATGGCGTTCATGGGAGGCTCCTTTGGAGGCGGAAAGGTTGCGGAAACTATTCGCTTTATCGGGGGCAAATCAAGTTCAGCCGCCGCTCCAATATGAAAAAAGCCAGCCGCGGGGGAGCGGATGGCTTTAATTTCATTACAGCGCCGCGCGTCCGAAAGAAGCGCAAAGGACGCTGTAACACATTGAATTCGTCAAACTCAGCCGCGCAGGTCCTTGCGCAGGATCTTGCCGACTGGCGACTTCGGCAGCTCGGTGCGGAACTCGATGAAGCGCGGGCGCTTGTAGTTGGTGAGGTTGGCAATGCAATGCGCCTTCACCTCGGCTTCCGTCAGGTTAGGATCTTTCCTGACCACGAAGAGTTTCACTGCTTCGCCCGAATGGCCGTCCGGCACGCCGACGGCCGCCGCCTCGAGGATGCCGGCATGCATGGCGGCGACTTCCTCGATCTCGTTCGGATAGACGTTGAAGCCGGAAACCAGGATCATATCCTTCTTGCGGTCGACGATCTTGGTGTAGCCGCGCGCATCCATGAAACCCATGTCGCCCGAGCGGAAATACCCATCGGCGGTCATCACCCGCGCCGTCTCCTCCGGCTTCTGCCAATAGCCGGCCATCACCTGTGGCCCGCGGATGCAGATCTCGCCGACATCGCCGAGCGGCAGAGAATGGCCGTCCTCGTCGCGGATATCGAGGTCGGTGGAGGGCATCGGCAGGCCGATCGAGCCGGTGAATTCGGGCGAATCGAAGCGGTTGGCGGTGGCAACCGGCGAGGTCTCGGAAAGGCCATAGCCCTCTGTCACCGCCGTGCCGGTCATCTTTAGCCAGCGTTCGGCGACGGGGCGCTGGACGGCCATGCCGCCGCCGAGCGACATGATCAGCGGCGAGAAATCGAGCTTGGCGAAATCGGCATTGTTCATCAGCGCATTGAACAGCGTGTTGAGGCCGGGGAAGATGTGCACGTCCGACTTGCCGAATTCCTTGACGAGGCCGGGAATGTCGCGCGGATTGGCGATCAGGATGTTGCGGGCGCCGAGCGACATGCCCATCAGCGAATTCACCGTTAGCGCGAAAATATGGTAGAGCGGCAGGGCGCAGAGGAAATTCAGCACCTCCGGCTGTTTCTTGCGCTCGAATGCCGATCGCAGCCAGAGCGACAGCTGCAGCTTGTTGGCAAGCAGGTTTGCATGCGTCAGCACCGCGCCCTTGGCAACGCCCGTCGTGCCGCCGGTATATTGCAGGAAGGCGATATCGCTGCCGGCAAGCGTCACCGGCTGCAGCGTCTTTTTCGCCCCTTCGCGCAGCACCTGGCCAAAACTCTTGTGCTGAGGGATCGACCAGGAGGGAACGAGCTTCTTCACCTTGCGCACGAGGAAATTGACGATCAGCCCCTTGGCCCCCAGCATTTCGCCGAGCGAGGTGACGACAACATGCTTGACGTCGGTCTTGTTCAGAACCTGCTCGACGGTACGGGCGAAATTCTCCAGCACGAAGATCGCCTTGGCGCCGGAATCGCGCAGCTGATGTTCGAGCTCGCGCGGCGTATAGAGCGGGTTGACGTTGACGACGATAAGGCCGGCCCTCAGAATGGCGTAGGTCGCGATCGGGTTCTGCAAGACGTTCGGCATCATCACCGCGACACGGTCGCCCTTCTCAAGGCCGGTGCTCTGCAGCCAGGCGGCGAGTTTGCGCGTCTGGCTTTCCAGCTCGTGGTAGCTCATCGCCTTGCCCATGCTGGCAAAGGCGATGCGGTCGGCATAACGGGCGCAGGATTTTTCGAGCAGTTCCGCCAGTGAGGCATGCTCCAGCGGCGGAAGCTCGGCCGGAACCATATCCGGATAGGCGGCAAGCCAGGGTTTTTCGGGCTTGGCGCCGTTCGGATGGACGGAAATGCTGTTCATTTTATCCTCTCTCCCTTGCGGCCGCCGTGCCGGCATTGCGCCGGGAATCGACTGAAGGATCCTCCATCTTCCAGTCCGCAGCTTATGCCATTGCCTGAACGGTTCAAGCCGAGATTGAAGCTATACTAACCTTGACGTAAACGTCAATATTCACCGGCCGCGCAATTGTGCCGAGGACGGGAACTTTGAGTCCGCCATGGCGTTGATCTTGCATACCCAAACCGAGGAAACACCTGAAGGAGGTGCACAATGTTGACTCAGGATACCGACGCCAGCCGCCGCGACCCGAATGAAAAAAGCACGCATTCGCTGATCGCCAGTGACCGCGTCGAAGGCACCCGCGTCTATGGCGCCGACGGCAAGCATATCGGCTCGATCGAACGCCTGATCATCGGTAAGCTCGATGGCCGCGTCGCCTATGCCGTGCTGAGCTTCGGCGGCTTCCTGGGCATCGGCCACGATCACTATCCGCTGCCCTGGGAAAAACTGAACTACGACACCCAACTGGATGGCTATCGCATCGACCTGACCAAGGAACAAATCGAAGGCGCCCCGAGCTATGCGGACGATGACGACAGCTGGTACAACGATAATGGCCGCCGGGTCTATGATTACTACGGCGTGCCGCCTTACTGGATGTAACGTCGTCCGATAGGCCGAACTGGAAGGGCCCCGTGGAGGCGGGGCCTTTTTGGTGTTGGTGATGTCGTGGCTTGGCACGTGGTGGGTGCTTTATCAGACAGGCGCCACCCCACCCTCATTCCTGTGCTCGTCACAGGAATCCAGTGCGCCCAAGTCCTTGGGCGCGGAAGACTTTTCCGCTTGAGGTGTCGAGTGGCTGGATTCCTGTGACAAGCACAGGAATGAGGGAGGTAGAGAACACGGCGGCTCCAAATTTTTCAAACGGGTAGCCGGTGCAGCCCGGACACGAGAGCTCTTTAGTTCCCCGCAACAAGATCATTGGCCGATCGCAGCACGGTGCCGACGGTGATATCTTCTGCCACGATCGCCTTCGCCGTCCTCACCGCAAACACATGGCTCTCGCCCGGCAGTAACGTTACCAGCATCGAATCGACCACCGCATCCGGGTCCAGCCGATCCGCCATCAGGCAGAGATCCTTGAGGAAATTCGCAGCCGTCACCTTTATCGCGTAACCGCCGTCGATCCCCCTAACATCCACGCTCAGCCGCGGCGCTTCCAGGTTGAGGTCGATATCCTCGACGAAATAGTGAAAAGCCCGCCGGTCGAGCATCTCGACGACAATCACTTCATCCCTAGGTAAGTCCGGAGTGACAATATCACCCGGCAGCGGAAACTCCTTCGCTTCGAAGCGGTCGCAGAGCAGCCGCCAGAATTCGAATTCGGCAAGCACTGTCCCGTCGAGCTTCAAACGCTTGCCGGCAATCTTTGCCCGCCAGAACAGCGTCCGCTCGTTGACCGCCACCGCCGCAAGCCCATCACCGCGCGGCTGGATCGTCAAGAGGCGCGGGTCATAGGCTGATTTCAGCGCATACCAGAGCGGCTTGCGGCGCCCGGCCGAATCGAGTGCGGCCCAGGAGGTCACCGGCCAGCAGTCGTTGAACTGCCAGACCACGGCGCCCTTGCAGATATCCCGATGTGAGCGCAGGTGCTCGATGGCGAAGCGGATGGCGCGGGCCTGGTTGAGCTGGGTGGCGAAGTGCCAGTCCTCCATCGACTTCGGCTCCGGCAGGTGGCCGATAAGGCCGCGGATCAGCTTGTCATTGCCTTGCGTCGCCTTCTGATGGTGGAAGACGCCGTTTGATTGCGGCGTCAGCGGCTGATCGTGCACGCTTTCTTCGATCGTCGCCCAATTGGCCGGCGCCTGCCAGCCGAATTCGGAGCAGAAGCGCGGGATATAGTTGCGGTAGACCTCGTAGCCGACATCGTTCCACACGTCCCAGATATGTTTGCAGCCATGCGCATCGGCATTCGGCGCGATCTCCATCGATCCGGAATAGGGACTGCCGGGATAATAGGGCCGGTCGGGATCGAATTCACAGCAGAGCCTCGGCAGTAGGTCGAGATAGTAGCCGAGCCCCCAGCTTTCGCCCGCCTTGATGATCGGCCGCCAGCCCCATTCGTCGAAGCCCCAGATATTCTCGTTATTGCCGTTCCAGAGGACCAGGGAGGCATGCGGCATCAGCCGCACGACATTGTCGCGCACCTCAGCCTCGACTTCGCTTCGAAGCGGTTCCTCCTCCGGATAGGCGGCGCAGGCAAACAGGAAATCCTGCCAGACCAGCATGCCGATGCGGTCGCAGGCCTCGTAGAATTCGTCGGTCTCGAAGATGCCGCCGCCCCAGACACGCAGCATATGGATATTGGCGCTCTTCGCCTCTTCGATCCGGGCGGCATAGTGCTCGGCCGTCACCCGCGACGGAAAACAATCGTCGGGAATCCAATTGGCGCCGGCGATGAACAGCGGCACGTCGTTGATGACGAAGGTGAAGGCCGAACCGTGCGCATCGGCCGCGGTGTCGAGCCTGAGCGAACGGAAGCCGAGTTCGCGCTCAAAGCTGTCGAGCTGATCGCCGCTGATCTCGTCGATCAATCTGAGCGTCAGGGGGTAGAGCGGCTGCGCCCCGAGATGATGCGGCCACCAGAGCTGCGGCGAGGGCAGGGTAATCTCCAAGGCGACCATGTCTTCGCCAGGCGCGATCGCTGCAGTCGTGGTCACACCGCCGATCTCGGCGGTCAGCCGGCACGGGCCGGGATTGCCGTGGCGTGCCAGCCTCGCATGCACCTTCACCAGCCCGTCGCCGCCGGCAAGCGTGGCCGACACCCGTGTCTCGGCAAGCCGCGCCCGGTCCCAGCTTTCCAGTGCGACCGGCTTCCAGAGGCCCGCCGTCACCAGCGTCGGCCCCCAGTCCCAGCCGAAATTGCAGGCCATCTTGCGCATCAGATTGCCCGGTCCCGGATAATTGTTGGGCCGGTAGCCGTACTGTTTCTCCATCTCGGCGCCGTAGGCATAGGCGGAGCGGAAGGTAACGGAGAGTTCGTTCTCGCCTGTTTTCAGCAGCCCGGACACATCGAAACGGTAGATGCGGTGCATGTTGAAGCTGCGGCCGATCTCTTCGCCATTGAGAACGATGGTGGCGATCGTATCGAGCCCGTCGAAGACCAGCTCCTGCACCCTGCCATCCTCGCGCGTCGCCTCGAATGTGCAGCGATAGGTCCAGTCGGTTTTGCCGATCCAGTCATTGGTGATCTCGTTGACGTCGACATAGGGATCGGCAATCAGCCGGTTGGCGAGAAGGTCGAGATGCACGCATCCCGGCACCGTTGCAGCTATCGCATCGGGTAATCCGGTCCTTCCTGTATCGTTACAGGTCAGCGTCCAGCCGGAATTGAGCTCGGTCTTTTCGATCATCGGATATTCCTAGAGAAACCGGCCGTGGCGCTGCAGCACTTCGATCTTGTAGCCGTCTGGGTCGCTGACGAAGAAGAACAGGCCGAAGAGCTTGCCGTCGCGGTTGAGCTCCACCAGTTCGCCGGGTTTGAACCCGAGTTTCGCCAGCCGCGCGCGCTCGACCGCGACTTCCTCGACCGAGACGGCGAGATGGCCATAGGCATTGCCGAGATCGTATGGCTCAGTCCGGCCCTTGTTGACCGTCAGCTCCAGCTCGAAGCCGGTCTCGGCGTTGCTCAGATAGATCAGCGTGAAAGTGTCGAAATCGACGCGGTCGGCAACCGAGAGGCCGAAGGCCTTGCTGTAGAATTCGACCGAGCGCGCCTCGTCGAGAATGCGGATCATGGAGTGGATCATCTTCGCCAAGGCGGCCTCCCGTTGAATCGATCGCTGCAGCCTTGGTAGCGGTCCTCTTACGCCGGGCGCAAGCCGATTCTTCGGGTAATCGCGCCTTCGACGAGGCCCATGGCGTCATAGATCAGCACTGCCATCAGCCCGACGATCAGCCCGCCCTGCAGGATGAAGGCGGTATTGTCGGAGATCAGCCCGGCGATGATCACTTCGCCGAGCCCCTTGGCCGCAACTGTCGAGCCGATCGTCGCCGTGCCGATATTGATCACGGTCGCGACCTTCAGTCCTTCGAGGATCAGCGGCAGGGCGAGCGGCAGCTCGACGCGGAAGAGCCGCTGCGTGCCGTTCATGCCCATGCCGTCGGCGGCATCGAGCACCTGCGGCGACACCTGCTTCAGCCCGGCGACGGTGTTTTCGAAGATCGGCAGCAGGCCGTAGAGGAAGAGCGCAATCAGCGTCGGCATGGCGCCGAAGCCGGTGGCAGGCACCGCGAGCGCCAGCACCGCGACCGGCGGAAAGGTCTGGCCGGCATTGGCGATGGCCCGTGACAGCGGCAGAAAGTCGGCGCCGCTTTGCCGTGTCACGAAGATGCCGCCGGCAACGGCGAGCACGGCGCTGCAAACGATCGATCCGACCACCAGCTGCAGATGGCCGGCGGCCAGCGAGGCAAGGCTGTTCTGGGTATAGACGGCGGGCGCATTGTTGTTGGTCAGCGGCGTAAACAAGAAGGAAAGCCATTCGGTCCGGAACAGCAGGATCAACAGCAGGGCGAGTGCGGCCAGCCGGAAGAGATTGGCGACGACGAGCTTCATGCCTTGCGGCCCAGTTCGAGCAACCGCGTCATCGAGATCGATCCCACCGGCGCCCTTTCACCATCCTGCACCGCCGCCTCGTCGACCCCTTGCCAGATCATTTCGGCCAGCGCATCGCGCAGGCTGAGCGACTGCGGCAAGGAGTAGGAAAGACCGCTCTTGGCCGGCGCCATGCTCTCCTTCAGCGGCAGCAGCGACATCAGCTTCAGCGCCCGGTCGGAGGTGCCTGTGAGTTGCTGCACGAAGGGATCGGCGGGTTCGGTCAGGATTTTTTCCGGCGTCGAGCATTGCAGCAATCGGCCCTCGCTCATCACGGCGATCTGGTTGCCGAGATGGAAGGCCTCGTCCATATCGTGGGTGACGAGGATGATAGTGGTGCCGAACTGCTTCTGGATCGCCAGGAGGTCGTCCTGCGCCTTGCCGCGGATGACGGGATCGAGTGCGCCGAAGGGTTCGTCCATCAATAGCAGCTCGGGTTCGGCCGCCAGCGCCCGGGCGACGCCGACGCGCTGCTGCTGGCCGCCGGAAAGCTGATGCGGATATTTCTCGGCAAATGTCGCCGGATCGAGGTTGAACAGCCCGAGCAGTTCCTCGACCCGGCTGGAAATGCGCGTGGCATCCCAATCGAGAAGCTGCGGGACGGTGGCGATATTCTGCGCCACGGTCCGGTGCGGGAAGAGGCCGTGCCCTTGGATGGCATAGCCGATCTTGCGGCGAAGCTCGGTTACCTCGACGTCGGCGACATTCTGACCGTTGACGAAGATCTGACCTTCGGTGATCGGTACCAGCCGGTTGATCATCCGCATCAGCGTCGATTTGCCGGAGCCCGAGGTGCCGACGATGACGGTGATCTCGCCCTTCTCGACGTTCATCGAGACGTGGTCGACGACGGTGGCCGCGCCATAGCGCTTGGTGACGTTGCTGATCTCGATCATGCTCATGCGGCGGATCCCCGGATGCTGTCGATGACCGCATCGAGGATGACGGCCGATGAGAAGGCGAAGAAGACGGTCGGCACGGCGCCGAGCAGGACGAGGTCCATCGCCGTCTGGCCGAGTCCCTGGAAGATGAAGATGCCGAAGCCGCCGCCGCCGATCAGCGCGGCAATCGTCACCATGCCGATTGCCTGCACCAGCACGATGCGGATGCCGGTGAGGATGACCGGAAAGGCAAGCGGCATGTCGATACCGGTGAGGATCTGCCGGCGTGTCAGCCCCATGCCGGCGGCGGCATCCCGCACCGAAGGGTCGACGCCCTGCAGGCCGACGACAGTGTTGGCGACGATCGGCAGCAGCGAATAGAGCACGAGTGCAATCAAGGCCGGCGCCGTGCCGATGCCGCGAATGCCGATGGCAGCCGCTAGCGCCACATGGGTGGCGAGATAACCGAGCGGCAGCATCAAGAGGCCGAAGAGCGCCAGGCTGGGGATCGTCTGGATCAGGCTGAGCCCCTGCAGCACGATGGCCCGCAGCCTCGGCACCCAGAAGCAGAGAATGCCGAGCGGCAGGCCGAGGACAACGGCGATGGCAAGCGAGCCGAAGGCCAGCAGCAGATGTGAAATTGCTTCCGTCTCGAACTGCGGCGCCCGCGTCGAAAATTCCTTCATGATCGACAGGCTGTCGAGCAGGCCGGACGAGAGGAAGGCAAAGAGCAGCGCCGCATAGGCGACAAGCGCTGCGACCCGCATCCACGGCGCCAGCCGGATTTTAACCAGTGCATCCGAGATGATCAGCCCGATCACTGCAAACAGCACCCAGAAACCGCCGCCGGGCGTCATGCGCGCCACGGTGCTGCCCGGCGGTGTGGCCGCGGCCGAAACGAGGCCGATCGCAATGATCAGCGCCGCAAGGCAGAGGGTGGCGATGACAAGCCGTGCAAGGGCATGGCGCAGGAACAGCGTCGCAAAGGCAGTCAGAACGAGAAGGATGGTAAGGATGATGACAGAGGGCTGGGGAAGAAGCTGCGTCAGCAGCATCGGCTTGCCGGCGGCGATGCGGTTCGCCTTGACATAGATGAAGGGCATCAGCGCCGTCGCCGCAATGCCGCCGGCCACCAGAACCACGCCGAGCCGGTCCAGCCTGCGGACCGCTGAGGTTTCTTCCATCGATCCAACCTTATGGGAAAGACGCTCCGCCCGCGACCGGGCGGAGCAAGGGCTGCTACTTCAGGAAGCCTTTTTCCTTGAGATAGGCTTCGGCGACGGATTTTGCCGGCTCGCCATCCACCTGGATCTTGGCGTTGAGTTTGCGCAACTCGTCGGCGCTCAGGCTCTTGAAGATCGGTGTGAGCACTTCCTCGATCTTCGGGTTGGCCTTCAGCACTTCTTCGCGGATGATCGGCGTCGGCGCATAGACCTGCTGCACGTTCTTGTCGTCTTCGAGAACGGTGAGTTCGGCCGCTTGGATCGCGCCGTCGGTGCCGTAGACCATGGCGGTGTTGACGCCGTTGGTCTGGTCGGCAGCCGCCTTGATCGTCGCCGCCGTGTCGCCGCCGGACAGCACGACCATCTGGTCCGGCTTCAGCTGGAAGCCGTAGGTCGTCTGGAAGGCGGGAAGCGCGCCGGCCGAATTGACGAATTCGGCCGATGCCGCAAGCTTGGCTTCACCGCCGCCGGCCACCCATTTGCCGAAATCCGTCAGGCTCTTCAGCTTGTTCGGCTCGGCGACGTCGTTGCGCACGGCGAGCGCCCAGGTGTTATTCGCAGGCGACGGCGTCAGCCAGACGATCTTGTTGGCGTCGTAATCGAGCTTCTTTGCCAGCTCGTAACCCTGGTCGATGTTCTTCCAGGCCGCGTCATCGGCCTTGTTGAAGAAGAAGCCGGCGTTGCCGGTATATTCCGGATAGATGTCGATTTCGCCTGCGGTGATCGCTTTGCGCACGACCGGTGTGGCGCCGAGCGCGATGCGGTCCTGCGTCTTGATGCCGTTGGCTTCGAGCGCGAGCGCAATGACATTGCCGAGCAGCGTGCCTTCCGTGTCGATCTTCGACGAGACCACGACATCCGCGGCATGGGCCGCCCCCGCCGCGAAGGCGGTGAGCGAGACGGCAAGTGCGAGTTTCTTCAGCATGGAAAGTCCCCTTGGTTGACATCGTTGAACGTGGCGAAGGCTTCGCGCGGGAGCCTTGCGGGCAGGAAGTCCGCCGGCAGGGGAGGCGAGGCCGCCATCATGCCGGAATTGCGTGCGTCATGGAAATAGCGTGCACGTTCGAAAAATCGATGCAAGCCCCCTCCAGTTTTTGCGGCCGCACCACGATTATGGCGGCGAACACATCTCCGTGCGCGGAAACGCATTCCCTTTTCCGCGGCCGGCGCGATTTGTTTTTGTCCCCTTGCGTGTTTCCACGGCGTTCCGGTGCTGGTCGGTGGTTTTCCGCCGCCCGGATCTTTTTATTCGGGAAACGATAGCCCGCCTCTTTCGAGGCAGGGATATCTTTTTTCGTGAACACATCATATCGTCCGGTTTTTCCAGCGCTTTCCGGAGCCGCCATTTGCATCTCGGTGCCCTGTTCATCGCCCACCAAGTCCTCGCTTCCGGTTCGGTGCGCCAGACCGCGCGGCGTTTCCAGCTATCGCCGTCTACTGTCTCGACGGCCATCCACCATATCGAGACCGAACTGGCGATGAAGCTGATTGAGCGCACCTCCGGCGAGTTGGTGACGCTGATTGCAAGCGGCAGGGTGCTGGAAGGCCTGGCGCCGCTCACCGCGGCGATCGGCGAACTCGGCCAGCTGGCCGGTCACGACGGCGCCGACACAGACGAGGCCTGGGTTTCTCGCATTCCCATCAAGATCGTCACGATCGAGCGGTTTCTCGAAGTGGCCGATCAAGGCAGCATCAACCGTGCTGCCCGCCGCCTTCGCCTGGGTCAGCCGCAGCTTTCGCTTCAGCTTGCCAATCTTGAGAAATTCCTGGGTGCTCGCCTCTTCGAGCGGCAGGCGCAGGGCTCGGTGCTGACGGAGGAGGGCAGGCGCGCCTACCAGATTTTCACGACGGTCAGCCAGGCCTGGAACGATCTGAAATCGCAGGCCGACGAGCGTTATCAGCGCACCGCCCGGTCGCTGCGCATTGGCTCGATCATCCCGACCGGCTCGGAAAGCTGGGTGGCGCGCTGTCTCGCCGCGCTGGTCTCCGAATGGAATCTGGACCGCAACAACAATGCGATCTCGCTGGTCTCGATGACCGCCGACGATCTGCGCGAGGCGCTGAAGAGTGGCCGCATCGATGTCGCGATCCTGGATTCGGTCTTCGGGCTGGAAAGCTTCCGCCATCGCAAGCTGCTGCAGACCGAGATGGTGGTGATCGCCCCGCCCGACAGCACCGGCACCGGCGTCGCCGATCTCGTCGCCGCTCACCCGATCTGCATGCCGAGCCCGCGCACCGGCCTCGGCCATGCGGCCATGGCCTTTAGCGACGAGCGCGCCCCAAACCGCCGCCTGCGCAGCCGGGATATCACCGCGGCGGATTCGCTGCCCGTGATCGTCGACCTCGTCGCCCATCACGGCTACGTCTCCTTCCTCGGCCGGGTCAGCGCCGTGCCGATCGCGGATAAGGTGCGCATCGTCGATCTCGACGAACATCTGCCGATGTCCTATCACGTCGCCTTCAACCACCGCAAAGCCGCCGCCGATGCCTGCGCCGTCATCATCGAGGCGGCGGCGCGCATTACGTCGGAACCTGTCGCACAGACCGACAGCGCCAGGGAGAGCGCAGCATGACGATTTCGCTTGAGGTTTGCGTGGACAGCGCCGAAGGCCTTGCTGCCGCAATCGACGGCGGCGCCGGCCGCATCGAACTCTGCTCGGCGCTGGAGCTCGGTGGCCTGACGCCGCTGCCGAGCCTCATGCAGATCGCCGCCCGGGCGCCCATTCCAATCTACGCGATGATCCGCCCGCATGCCGGCCCCTTCATCTTCGCCAGGGCGGACGAAGAAGCGATGATGCTGGATATCGATGCCGTGCGCGCCGCAGGACTCGCCGGCGTCGTCATCGGCGCCAACCGCCCCGATGGCACGCTCGACATGCCGCTGATCCACCGGCTGAAGGCGTATGCTGCCGGGCTCGGTTCGACGCTGCACCGCGCTTTCGACCTGGTGCCGGATGCCGATCAGGCGCTGGAACAGGCGGTCGAACTCGGCGTTGAGCGCATCCTCACCTCCGGCTGCGCGCTGAAGGCCGCCGACGGCCTCGACACGCTGAAGCGTCTTTCGGCCAAGGCAGACGGCCGCATCTCGATCATGCCCGGCAGCGGCATCCGCCCCACCAATGTCACCGCCATCTTGCAGGCAACCGGCGCCCGCGAGGTCCACGGCTCCTGCAGTTCACCGGTCGAAAGCCGCGATCCGCGCGCGGTGGCCTTTGGTTTCGAGGCGAAAAGCTCGAACCGGACGGATAGTGCGGTGGTCAGGGAGATGTGCAGGGCGATTGCGTCAATGGAGCGTTAGCGGTCTCGCAATTCCGGACTGAAAGTGTTTTTGCGATTTTGAAACGCGAATGCAGTGCTTGCCGCATGGGTCCTCGGGTCAAGCCCGAGGACGACGGAGTGTGGTGTTGGCACTGCGGCAAAAAAGCGTCGTAGACACCAAACGATAAGCAAATTGGGACCGCGGGTTCTCCCCATTTTTGCGCGATCCCGGACATAAAAACCGGCGCCCAACTTTGATTGCTCCAAGCGTCGCTCTTGCCGGTCGCTGCCCCCACCCTCCGTCATACTCGGGCTTGACCCGAGTATCCACGCCGAGCACTCCACGCGCATGTTGTGCGTCGACTAACCACCAACCCGGATCACCGCCTTGATCAGCCCGCTCTTCTCATGCGCCCAGCGGGCGAGGTCGCGCGGTGCGTCGGCGAGCGTCGTGCGGTGGGTGATAAGTTTATCCACCGGCACCAGGCCCTTGGCGATCGAATCGGCCACATGTTCGAAATCGGCGCGGGTGGCGTTGCGGCTGCCGATCAGCATCATTTCGCGTTTGTGGAATTCCGGGTCGGAGAAGCGGATATCGTCCTTGACGACGCTGACCAGCACCAGCGCGCCGCCATGGGCGACGAAGGAGAAGGCCTTTTCCATCGACGGGCCGTAGCCCGTCGCGTCGAACACCACGTCGAAACCGTCGCCGCCGGTCTTTTCCTTGACGGCATCCGCCGTTGCCTCGTTGGCGACGATGCCGGAGGTGAAGCCGAAGCGCTCGGCGGCCATCTGCAGCCGCTCGGCGCTGGTATCGAGCAGCGTCACTTCATGGCCGGCGATGCGTGAGAAGATCGCTGCCCCGACCCCGATCGGGCCGGCGCCGATGACGAGCGAGCGCGCGCCGGCGCCGGTCAGCGAGCGGCGGACCGCATGGGCGCCGATCGCCAGAAATTCGGTCGTCGCCGCCGCTTCGAGGCTCAGTCCCTTGGCGGGATAGAGGTTCTCGGCCGGAACCGAAATTTCCTCGCAGAACGCGCCGTCCGTATGGACGCCGAGCACCTTGATATTGGTGCAACAATTCGGCTTGCCCTTGATGCAGGCGACGCATTGGCCGCAGGAGAGATAGGGATTGACGATGACGGGCGTGCCGATGGCCATGGCAACGCCATCGCCGGCTTCCAGCACCGTCGCCGAGATCTCATGCCCCATCACCCGGGGATATTCGAGGAAAGGGTGCTTGCCCTCGAAGATATGATAATCCGTGCCGCAGATGCCGACATGGCTGACGGCAAGGCGCACCCAGCCGGCTGCGGGAGCCGTAGGCGAAGGACGCTCGACGATCTCGAGCACGCCGGGTTCCCGGCAAACAACTGCTTTCATGACGGGGCTCGCATTCTTCGTTCTTTACTGGTGTCGTGCCACTGCTGTTCGGTTCGTGCGGATAGCTGCCTCGCCCTAACCCTCTGCCGTAAACCGGGCGAAGGGACGTGCCCAGCGAGGCGTTGGCGAGGGACCGAAAGGTTGCGGCCTGGTCCCTTCTCCCCGGTGCGGGGAGAAGGTGGCGGCAGCCGGATGAGGGGCAGGCTGCGATCTCTTGCTCGCCTCTCAATTGCTCTTGCGGCGGCGCAGCTGGTCGAAGAACACGATCACGATGATCAGCAGACCGGTGATGATGCGCTGCCAGAAGGAGTTGACGTTCAGAAGGTTGGCGCCGTTGTTGATGGTGGCGAGGATGAAGGCGCCGATCAGTGGGCCGTGCACGGAACCGACCGCGCCGAAAAGGCTGGTGCCGCCGATGACCGAGGAGGCAATCGCCTGCAATTCCCAGCCGTCGGCCTGCGTCGCATTGCCGATCGCGATGCGCGAGGCAAGCAGCACGCCGACGAAGGCGGCAAAGCCGGCCGAGAGGATATAGGCGAGATAGATCATGCCCTTGACGTTGACGCCGGAAAGGCGCGCCGCTTCCGCATTCGAGCCGACCGCGAAGAGATAGCGGCCCCAGCGGCTCAAATGCAGGAAGACGAAGGAGGGCACCGCCACCAGGATGACCATCCAGAACAGGCTCGGAATGCTGAGGAAATCGGCCCGCGCGAAATTGCTGAAACTCTCGTCGGTGATGCTGATCGTCGAGCCGTTGGTGATCAGCAGGCCGATGCCGCGCAGCGACGTCAGCGTTGCCAGCGTGATGATGAACGGCGGCAGGCCCATATGCACGATGCCGAAGCCGTGAAAGGCGCCGATCGCCACGCCGATGGCGAGCGTTAGCACGATCGCGCCCCACAGCGGCACGCCGGCCTGCAGCAGCCAGGCGATGATGACGGTGCAGAAGCCGACGATGGCGCCGACCGAAAGGTCGATGCCGGCGGTGATGATGACGAAGGTCTGGCCGAGCGCCAGGATCGCGGTCATCGCCCCCTGACGCAGCAGGTTCGAGATGTTGAGCGGCGTCCAGAAGCTCGGGGTGACCAGCCCAAGCACGACCCAGAGGAAGATCAACAGCCCGATCAGCGTCAGGCCGAACAGGATGTTCATTTTCCGGCGCGGCGGCGGCGCGACGATTTCGGTGGGGGTGGCAGTCATGAATTTTCTCCCTCTTATTCTTGTGGCTCAGACGCCGATCGCTTCGCTGAGCACTTCTTCATGCGTCGCCGCGTGATAATCATGGCTGGCGACGATCTTGCCGCCGCGGAAGACGTGCAGCCGGTCGGCCAGTTCGTAGACCTCCGGCAGGTAGGAGGAGATCAAGATGATGCCGGCGCCCTCCTTCAGAAGCTTGGCGAATAGCCGATAGATTTCCGCCTTGGTGCCGACGTCGACGCCGACTGTCGGCTCGTCGAAGATGAACAGCCTGGCGCCGTGGCTCAGCCACTTGCCGATGACGATCTTCTGCTGGTTGCCGCCCGACATGCTGGAGGCCGGAACCCGCCGGCTCGGCGTCTTGATGCTGAGATTGCGGATCTGATTGTCGGCATTCGCCGATTCCCGCGCGTGGTTGATGACCGGCCCGTGGCTGAGGCGCCCGAACACCGGCAGGTTGATGTTGAGGCCGATCGACTGATTGAGGCAGAGCCCCTGGTCGCGCCGGCTTTCCGGCGCCAGAGCGATGCCGAGCTCCATGGCCGTGCGTTCGTTCCTGATGTCGACGCGCTTGCCCATCCAGTGGATTTCGCCGGCGCTTGTCGGCTGGCGACCGTAGAGCCCGAGCGCGAATTCGCTGCGTCCGGCGCCGATCAGGCCATAGAGGCCGACAATCTGTCCGGCCTTGACGCTGAGCGACACGTCCTCGAAGCCCGGACCCGAAAGGCCCTTGACGTCGACGATCGTCTGGCCGATCGCAATCTCTTCCTTGTGATAGATCTGTTCGATCGAGCGGTTGATCATCAGCGCGATCAGCTCGGCGTCGTTGGTCTCGCCGATCAGGCGCGTGCCGACATGCGTGCCGTCGCGCAGCACCGAGACTCGGTCGGCCAGCTCGAAGACTTCTTCCATGCGGTGGCTGATATAGACGATGGTGACGCCTTCGCCCTGAAGGCGGCGGATCAGCTTGAACAACTGTGCCGATTCCTGGCGTGTGAGATAGGCGGTGGGTTCGTCGAAGATCAGGAATTGCGTGCCGCGCATGGCGGCGCGCGCGGTCGCCACCAGCTGCTGCTGGCCGATCGTCAGCGAGCTCAACAGTGCGCCTGCCGGCAGTCCGAAGCCGAGATCGTCGAGCACGGCCTGCCCCATCTTCTCCATCTGCTTCTTGCGCATCAGGCCGTAGCGGTTGACCTCGTCGCCGAGGAAGAGGTTGGCAGCGACCGTCAGGTGCCGGCAGAGTACGACTTCCTGGTGGACGGCGTTGATGCCGCGGGCGATCGCCTCGTTCGGCGTCGACAGCCCGACAGGTTGGCCGCACCACAGCACTTCGCCGGCGGTGCGGGTGATGACGCCGGTCAGCAATTTGATCAGGGTGGATTTGCCGGCGCCGTTTTCGCCGACGATGGCGTGAATTTCACCGGCGAGAAAGGTCAGCGTCGCCGGCTTCAGCGCCTGCACATGACCGTAATTCTTCTGCAGGCCTTTGAGTTCGAGGATAGGCGATCCGGCGGGAATTCGATTGGCTTCTTTCAGCGTCGCGCTGTCATCATGGCGATGACTGACCTCTTCCAGTCCGATCATGGACCTCTCCTCCTTCTTGTCACGTCTGCTCTCCATCCCCTGGTAAAGCATGGCCCCTGGTAACCATAACATGGATGGAAAAAGCCGCGCCGGTTTTTGAAGCCGGCGCGGCCTGGTCTTGTCGTTTACTTGATTTTCGGGTTCAGCAGCGCGTCGATCTTCGGATCGGCCATGTTCGCCTTGGTGACGAGGTTGGCGCCGGTGTCGACATTGGCTTCGACCTTCTCGCCCTTGGAGACGGCAAGCGCGGTCTTGATGCCGTCATAACCCATGCGGTAGGGGTCCTGAACGACCAGGCCGGCAATGGCGCCGTCCTTGAGGAAGCCGACCGTCTTGTCGTCGCTGTCGAAGCCGATGACCTTGATCTTGTCGCCGAGCTTGTTTTCGGCGATCGCCTGGCCGACACCCTGTGCCAGGATGAGGTTCGAGGCGAAGACGCCGACGAGTTTCGGGTTAGCCGTGATCAGGTCGGTCATCATGTTGAGGCCGGTCGTTGCCTGTCCATCGCCGTACTTGTCGGCAATGACCTTCAGACCCGGATGCTTGGTCTTGACCTGATCCAGGAAGCCTTCGCGGCGCTGTTCCAGCGAGCCGACGCCGGGAAGGTTGGTGAGGATGACGATTTCGCCCTCTTCCTTGCCCGTCATCTCCTTGATGGCGGCAGCCAGGCCGTCGGCGGCGATACGGCCGCCCTGAACGTTGTCGGTCGTCAGGAACGAGCTGAATGCCTTGGAGTCGGCGCCGGAGTCGATGCCGATGATCGGAACCGACTTGGCGGCTTCATCGATCGGCTTGCCGAGCGCCTTGAATTCGGTCGGCGAAATGACGATGGCGGCCGGCTTGCCGGCAACGGCGTTTTCCAGAATGCTGATCTGACCGTTGATGTCGGATTCTGCCTGGGCGCCGAGTTCCGGCACGTTGACGCCGAGATCCTTGCCGGCCTTGCGGGCGCCGGCCAGAACGATCTGCCAGTAGAAGGACGTGGTGTCCTTGACGATGATCGGGATTGTCACGTCGGCGGCAAAGGACGTGACCGGCATCGCCGTGGCGATGACGGCGGCACCCGCGAGCGCGGTAAAGGCGCGGCGCGACAGAAGGGATTTCATGATGGTCATAAGGGTTCTCCTCTCAAGATGCGTTCTCCTCCAATAAACCGGACCGCTGAACGCTGGCGGAGGGTTTTTATCGATAAAAAACATTTGCAGGCTGAAGCTAGCCGAGGCGCAATCAAATTGCAAGGGTGTCGATCGCGCTTTTTTGCTTTGCTAAACTCCGCCCAAGCAACTGATTTTATTTCAATACAACGATACCCTAAAATAGGTATCAGCCCAGATCGACCTCATGCGGATGCACGACGCCCTTTTTTAAAATCAGGTTGCCATACAGTCGAAACTCGGTGGTCGCGACGATATAGGCAGCCTTGCGGGCCATTGCGTAAAAGGCGAACCGCTCCACCGGCACGATGCGGAAATCGCCGGCGCGCCGGGAAATGATTTCTTGGAACTCGGCGCAGACCTCCGGCACGGCCTGTGGGTCGCCGACAACCTCCATCCGCCAGGCCGTTTCCGGCACGAAAGTGTCGAGCGGCATGTGGGCGAGGATCGCCTCGGCCATCGCGGTGGCGCTGACGCCGTCGGCGCGGATGACCGGCGGCCCCATCGAGCCGGAGGGGAAATTGGCGTCCGAGATGACGATGTCGTCGCCATGCCCCATGGTCTTCAGCGCATGAAGCAGGTCGGGGCCGAGCAGCGGATGAATCCCTTTGAGCATAGTGTCTCCTCAGACTCGGACGGCTTCGGCGCCAAGCGGCGGCGCAACCAGCGTATAGGGTTCGAATTCGCCGTAGATCGCCTCGGCAAGCCGCGGCTCGACGATTTCCATGTTGCGCATCAGGCTCGAAGGTTTCGCTGTGCCGATCAGCACCGAGGCGACGATCGCCTCGTTCAGCGGAAACTGTATGGCGGCAGCCGCGAGCGGCACGCCATGGCTTTTGGCGATTGCCTCCATCGCGCCGACCTTGGCAAGCACCTCGTCATCGGCCGGCATATAATCGAAATGCGACCCCGGCACCGGGCCGGTGGCGAGAATGCCGGAGTTGAAGACGCCGCCGATGACCAGCGACGTGCCCTTCTGCCGGCAGAGCGGCAGCAGTTCGGCGACGGCTGAGCGGTCGAGCAGCGTATAGCGGCCGGCGAGCAGAATGCAGTCGAGGTCGGCGTGGCGCATGACGTCGAGGCAGACCGGCACTTCGTTGACGCCGAGGCCGAAGGCGGAAATCGCGCCTGACGAGCGAAGCTCCTCCAGCGCCTTCACGCCGGAATCGAGAAACTGTTTCAGGTAGACCGCATTTTTTGCCGCGCCATGAGTGTAGCCGCCGAGATCGTGCACGTAGAGAATGTCGATGCGGTTGAGGCCGAGGCGGGCATAGCTGAATTCGACCGAGCGCATGATGCCGTCATAGGAATAGTCATAATCAGCATCGAAGGACAGCGGATCGACATAGCCGTAATGGGGCACGGTGCCCGTCGGTACCGGCCGCAGCAGCCGGCCGACCTTGGTGGACAGCACGTAACTGCCATCCGCCTGGTCACGCAGGAAATCGCCGACGCGGCGTTCGGCGAGACCCAGCCCATACCAGGGCGCCACGTCGAAATAGCGGATGCCGCTGTCCCAGGCCGCCTGCAGCGTGTCGATCGCCACCTCGCGCGGGCATGCGCGGTAAAGACCTCCGAGCGCTGCCGCGCCGAAACTGATTTCGGTCACCTCCAGCTTGGTCTTGCCGATCCGTCTCGTCTTCATCATTCCCCCTCACGAAGAACTTGAAATTCGCTATCTCAAGCCATCCCGGGAAAGCTGTGAAGCGGTCTCGGGAAGCGCATAAACAAGGATTAGAGCGTTGCGCCCAGATGCCACGGCACGAATTCATTGTCGCCGTAGCCGAAGAGCTCGCTCTTGGTTTTCTTGCCCGAGGCCGTATCGACGATCAGCTCGAAGATCTCGCGGCCCTTGCCGCTGATCGTCGCGTCACCGGTGGCGATCGTGCCGCAATCGATGTCCATGTCCTCTTCCATCGAGGCATAGAGCGCCGAATTGCTGGAAAGCTTCAGCGACGGCGCCGGCCGGCAGCCGAAGCAGCTGCCGCGGCCAGTGGTGAAGGCGATCATGTTGGCGCCGCCGGCCACCTGGCCGGTCGCCGAGACCGGATCGTAACCGGGTGTGTCCATGAAGACCAGGCCGGGGGCAGTGACCCGCTCGGCATAACCATAGACCGCCGTCAGCGGCGAGCGGCCGCCCTTGGCAACCGCGCCGAGCGACTTTTCCAGGATGGTGGTGAGCCCGCCGCGCTTGTTGCCGGGCGACGGGTTGTTGTCGAGCGAAGCGCCGTGCAGGGCTACATAGTCTTCCCACCAGGCGATCTTCTCGTCGAGCTTCTTCGCCACCTCGTCGCTGACGGCGCGGCTGCGCAGCAGATGTTCGGCACCATAGATTTCCGAGGTCTCCGACAGGATCGCCGTGCCGCCGGCCGCTGCCAAAAGATCGGCCGCGACCCCCAGCGCCGGATTGGCGGTGATCCCGGAAAAGCCGTCGGACCCGCCGCATTGCAGGCCGATGATGATCTCACCGACCGACATTGGCACGCGTTTTTCCTTGCCGACATCGGCGGCGATCTCGCGCAGCATGCCCATGGCGCGCTCGACAGCGCGGCGCGAGCCGCCGGCATCCTGAATGTTGAAATGCCGCTTGGAGGCGCCGGCGCCGCTCTGGCCGTAGAGCGTCAGCTGATTGACCTCGCAGCCCAGGCCGATCATCAGCACGCCGCCGAAATTGACATGCCTGGTATAGCCGGCAAGTGTGCGGTGCAGCACGTTCATGCCGTCGCCGGTAGAGCTCATGCCGCAGCCCTGGTCGTGTACGATCGGCACGAAACCGTCGATGCCCTCGTAATGCGGCAGGATCGTCCGGTTCGCCTCGTCGGCGATTGCCCGGCAGACCGTGGTGGAACAGTTCACGCTGGCGATGATGCCGATATAGTTGCGCGTCGCTGCCCGCCCGTCGGCGCGGCGATAGCCCATGAAAGTCCGCGCCTTGTCGTCGGCAGTCGCGGTTTCTGGCGCCGAATTGGCGGTCGCAGCCAAGCGGTCGTTTTCGAAATGTAGATTGTGGCTGTGCACATGATCGCCGGCCTTGACCTCGGCCGTGGTACGGCCGATCGCCTGTCCGTATTTCACCACCGGGGACCCAAGCGGAATATCGGCAATTGCCACCTTGTGGCCGGGATCGATTTTCTGGCGGGTTTCGATGCCGGCAACCGTCGACCCCGGCGCGATGGCCGTCGTTGCGACCGCGACATTGTCACCGGCCGACAGGATGATCCAAGGCAGTTTGTCCAAGTCTCTTCTCCCTGGAGCGTGGTGCCGAAAGTATGAGCGGTTTCGACATCATGCTCTAACTTTTGAATCTAGGAAACGCTCGCTGCATCGGCGAATGCGATTGATTTTGTTTTTTATCTACAATAAACATTTTCAAGTCAACGGGAATATTGATCCTGTGGACGAGGGAGGCAACGAGCCGCAGACGGCTGGAAATACGCTAATGGTCGTTTGAACAAGCCCCGGTCCGATGCCGTCCAGGTTCTTGAGCTGGGATGGCGGTGCGGACACGCGGGCGAAAAGCGGGGGTCGGATGGCAAGGCAGAATACGGTCTTCAAGGAAGCCTATAACAGGTATGCCGCGGCGCTCCGCACGGATACCGCACTGCCTTCGGAACCGGAGATCGCCGCCCAGCTCGGCGTCAGCCGCTCGACGGCGCGCGCCATCCTGACGCGGCTTAGCGAAGAAGGCATCATCCGCTGGAACAAACGCCAGAAGACCGTTCTGCGCCAACCCACGGACCGCGATCTCTTTCCCTCCGAAGAAACCGATTCCCTGCATGACATCATCGAGCGTAGCTTCATGCAGCGCATCCTGGCCGACGATGCCGCCCCCGGCATGCAGATCAACGAGCTGGAGCTTGCCCGCGAGATCGGCACCGGCACAACCAGCGTGCGCGAGTTCCTGATCCGCTTCTCCCGCTTCGGCCTGATCGAGAAGCGGCCGAACAGCCATTGGACGCTCAAAGGCTTTACCCGCGAATTCGCCCTCGAACTGGCCGATGTGCGCGAGATGTTCGAGCTGCATTCGGCCGCCGAATTCGGCCGGCTTCCCCAAGGCCATCAGGCCTGGACCGATCTTGCCGCCATCCGCGACGACCATCACGCCATGCTTGCCGACATCAACCAGCGCTTCCGGGATTTCTCCGTCCTCGACGAACGCTTCCACTTGCTGATCCATCGCGCTTCGAAGAACCGCTTCATCGCCGATTTCTACGACGCCATCGCCATCGTCTTCCACTATCACTACCAGTGGAACAAGACGGCCGCGCGCGAGCGTAACGAGCGCGCCATCCACGAACATCTGGATTATATCGCAGCACTCGAATCCGGCGACCAGGCCGCGATCGAGAAAGCCTGCCGCGCCCATCTGCACTCCGCCCGCCAGACCCTGCTGCAATCCCTGCCGCAGCTGGCGACGGAGACTGCGTGAGGTAGTGAAGGGCTACACGGCACAACGCCAAACGTTGACCCCCGCAACCCCTCATGAAACCTTCTGATCCCTAAGCCGTTATCGTGCTCATGACGGGCGCTAAACTCAATCCTAGATCGGTCGACGGCTTCGAGCCGCAAGGTTCCCAAACGTCGTTCGAGGAGAAGGCTGCGCCTGTCGAGCCCGTGCCGCCGCCGGAGGCCGACGAACCCAGCCCGGAACTGACGCCCGAGGAGGCCGAACAGGCGCGCAAGAAATATCTGCTCAAGCGTTTCTGGATCAGCGCGCGCCATTATTGGGGCCGCGGTGGCGACAAGCTCGCCTGGCCGTGCACCCTCGGGCTATTGGCGCTGATCGGCATCAATGTGGCCTTCCAATATGGAATCAATATCTGGAACCGGGCGATCTTCGACGCCATCGAGCGGCACGATGCCGGCACCGTCTATTTCCTGAGCGCCGTCTTCCTGCCGCTCGTGCTCGGAACCGTCGCCGTGGTCACCACGCAGGTCGCCCTTCGCATGATGATCCAGCGCCGCTGGCGTTCCTGGCTGACGACCGCGGTCATCGGACGCTGGCTGGCGAACGGCCGCTACTATCAGCTGAACCTCATCGGCGGTGACCACAAGAACCCCGAAGCGCGCATTTCCGAGGATTTGCGGATCGCCACCGAAGCCCCTGTCGATTTCATCGCCGGGGTCATATCGGCCTTTCTGTCGGCCTCGACCTTCATCGTCGTGCTCTGGACGATCGGCGGGGCATTGACGCTGACGATCGCCGGTTTGACCGTCACCATACCAGGTTTTCTCGTCGTCACAGCGGTCCTCTACGCCGCGATCACCTCCAGTTCGATGGCCGTCATCGGCCGCCATTTCGTCCAGGTCTCCGAGGCGAAAAACCAAACGGAAGCCGAATTTCGCTATACGCTGACGCATGTGCGCGAAAACGGCGAAAGCATCGCCTTGCTCGGCGGTGAAGAGGAGGAGCGCAACGACCTCGACAAGACCTTCACCAAGGTGCTCGGGCAATGGGCGCTGCTTGCCCGCCAGCATATGCGCACCACGCTTGTGTCGCATGGATCGATGCTGATTGCACCTGTTGTGCCGGTTCTGCTCTGTGCGCCGAAGTTTCTCGAAGGCAGCATGAGCCTGGGACAGGTCATGCAGGCAGCCTCTGCTTTCGCCATCGTTCAGGGTGCGTTCGGATGGCTGGTCGACAACTATCCCCGTCTTGCCGATTGGAACGCCTGCGCACGGCGCATTGCCTCGCTGATGATGTCGCTCGACGGGCTCGAACGCGCCGAACAGAGCGACGCGCTCGGCCGCATCAAGCGCGGTGAGACGGAAGGCGAGGCGATGCTGAGCCTGAACGATCTCTCCGTATCGCTTGACGACGGTACCGCCGTGGTCAAGGAAACCCAGGTCGCGATCGAACCCGGCGAGCGGGTGCTGGTGGCGGGAGAATCCGGTTCGGGCAAGAGCACGCTGGTGCGAGCGATCGCCGGTCTTTGGCCCTGGGGTGACGGCAGCGTCAACTTCCACGTCGACAGACGCTTGTTCATGCTGCCGCAGCGCCCCTATATCCCTTCCGGCACGCTTCGCCGCGCCGTCGCTTATCCGGGTGCTGCCGATAGCTGGACATTGGATCAGATCAAGGCGGCCATGGACAAGGTGGGCCTGGATTATCTGAACGACAAGATCGAGGAAGAGGCGCCGTGGGACCAGACCTTGTCGGGCGGCGAAAAGCAGCGGCTGGCCTTTGCCCGCCTGCTGCTGCACACGCCCGATATTATCGTGCTGGATGAAGCAACCTCGGCACTCGATGAAAAGAGCCAGGACCGGATGATGCAGATGGTGATCGAGGAACTGCCCGAGGTGACCATCATCAGCGTCGCTCATCGCGCTGAACTGGAGGTCTTCCATAGCCGCAAGATCACCCTGGAGCGGCGCCGGGGCGGGGCAAAGCTCGTCAGTGATGTCGATCTTATCAAGCGCACGAGAAAGCCGAACTTGCTGTCCCGCGTTTTGGAAAACCGCCGCGCCCCGCCGAAAGCCAGCACGGCCTCGAACAAGGCGACGCAGCCCCGGAATGGAAACTGACGTCGGCTTGGTGACGGACATCAATCGCCCAACGAAGGTTCCGGGCTCGCCATCTTTGCAGTATACCTCTGCAGGGCAATTTCCTCGCGAAGGCGGACGAGGCAAGCACTCTTAGTGGCAAGAAATTCAATATTATATTCAGAACATCGGGGTGTTTCAGAACGCCGCTTTGCGCCGTGACGCAAGAAAAACCCACCCTTATTCGCCGCTTGATCTCATTGGTCAAAATCGTGTGGACCGTTTCGATGGTTATGACGGCCACAGCCGTGGGCGCCAGCTACGGTTGGCAAAGTCACGGCTTTGTCGGAGCGTTGGCGCTTGGTTTTGTCGGCCTTGTCGCCGGAGGCTTCCTCAGTTCACCGTCGTTACTTTTGGAGGTGCTGGCAGCGCTGACTTAAACGCCTTTCGCCCTTGAGCTTCAACCTCTGCATTTCGAGAGAATCTCATCGACAACGACGGCGAGCGGACGAGTGGCGTCGATGACCGCACCACAGTTCGGAATGTCCTCTTTCGTTGCATGCAGCCGCACAATCAGCGCCCGTTCGGCAGGTCTTCCGCCAAACTCGTCTTCCGGTCTGCCGGCAAGCCGCCGTTTCAACGTGTTGAGATCGACATCGAGAACGAAAACCCCGTCGAACAAATCGATAAAGCGGGAGAAGTTTCTGGAACCGCCGCAGAAGAAGGAGATCGCCTTGCCTTGATCGGCGATTACGGATCTAACTTTCTCGACATCCCAGATGTGATGCGCTTGCTTCCATTCGAGACTGTCGGCCACGCTGTCGTCGGCAGACAACGGTTCCCCGGTATCGGGATCGCCGACATAAGCCAACTCCCTGTCACCGTGGATGACATGGTAACCGCACCGCTGCAGCTCTTCCGCCACCGTTGTTTTGCCGGTGCCGGAAACGCCTTCGATCAGATAGTTTTTGACGCCCACTCGTCGATCCCCTTATCGGCCAAGCCGAGCCGCCTAATGCGACGTCGCCTCGCTGGCGACAGCCGCGCCCTCTTGGCTCCGGCCATGCCCGACCGGGATCAGCCAGGTGGTGAAGAAGGTCAGCACGGCAACGACGACCACACCCCAAAAACTCCAGTGCAGGGCCGCATTGAAGACCGCGCGGATTGCCGGGTCGGCGGCGAGCGCCGACAGCCCGGTCGGCTGGTTCAGCGCCTCGTGCAGGCCGGCCGCCGCTTGGCCGCCGGCATAGTGGTTGATGCCGGCATTGAGGATGGCGCCGAGCACGGTGGCGCCGAGCGTATTGCCCAGGCTGCGGGCAAAGATGATCGAGGCGGTGGCGCTGCCGCGCATCGACCATTCGACGCTGTCCTGCACCAGCACGATGCTGGTCAGGCTGATCAGCCCCATCCCGAAGCCCATGAAGAAGGAGCCGGCGCCGGCAAGCGCCGGTGAACTCTCAGGCGTCAGGAACAGCAGGAAACAGGCGCCGAACGGAAACAGCAGGCTGCCGACGCGCAGCGTCCGGCGGATGCCGAACGTCTTGTAGAAGCGGCTGGAGAGCATCACCGCCAGCGGCCAGCCGACGACCAGCATGGTGAGCGTGAAGCCGGCGACGATAGGCGACCGGCCGAGCACGCCTTGCACATAGATCGGCAGGATCGTCGAAAGCCCGATCAGCGCCATGCCGGCAAGCAGGGTTGCCGCATTGCTGGTGGCGATCAGCCTTCGGCTCCAGAGCGGGATCGAAATGATCGGCTCCGGCGCCCGCTTCTCCTGGGCGAGGAAGAGGATGCCGGCGACCACGAAGACGGCGAAAAGCGAAATCAGGATCCAGGCGCTGGCATTGGTTTCGGTCAGCATCACCAGCAGCGCCACGATCGAGATCGAAAACAGCACCGATCCGAGATAGTCGATCTTGGCCTGCTTATGCGCCACGTCCTCCTTCAGGAAGATCATGAAGGCGATGATCGAGAGAATGCCGATCGGCAGGTTGATCCAGAAGATCCAGGCCCAGGAGATATTGTCGACGATGATGCCGCCGGCAAGCGGCCCGACGACGGCCGAGGTCGCCCAGACGGTCGCCATCGCACCCTGCACCCGGCCGCGTTCCTCGAGCTTGAACAGATCGCCAATGATGGTCATCGTTACCGGCTGGATGGCGCCCGCACCCAACCCCTGCAGCAGCCGAAACAGCACCAGCGACATCATCGACCAGGCAAGCCCGCAGAGCAAAGAGCCGACAAGAAAGATCAGGATGCCGCCGATCAGCACCGGCTTGCGGCCGAAAATGTCGGAAAGCTTGCCGTAGATCACCGTCGTCGTCGACTGCGCCAAGAGGAAGGCAGAAAACACCCAGCTGTAATAGGAAAAGCCGCCGAGCTGGCCGACGATGCGCGGCATCGCGGTTGCCACGATCGTCGCCTCGATCGCCACCATGAAGGTCGCGAACATGATGGTCGCGACGACAAGCACGCGGTTCGAGCGATGCGCTGCATTCGACATGACGATCCTCTTCGGGTGCTCCGCGGGCGCCGGAATACGGCAGGCTGGCTGGTGTGGGGCGATGTGCCGCGTGCGGAGTGACGGGTAGTTTTACGTCCGCAAGCGTGAGTCGTAAAGCCGTTCCAGCGGCAGCTGTTCTTTTCGTCCGATTTCGCAGCCACCAAGCGAAGGCCCCGGCGCACTGAGCCCAGGGCCTTCATTCCGTCAGCAGCTCAAGCGGCCATCCGCTTTATCCTTACTGCGGGCAGGCCTCGCTGCCGGAGCCGGTGTCCGCCGAACCGGCGGTACAACCCGGCGTCGGCTGCAGATCCGGATTGACCCCACCGGGATTGATCGTGCTGCGGCCGCGATTGAGCTCGACGCCGCCATTGCCGCTCGTGCTGCCGGTGGTGCCGGGATCGGTGCCGACGGACCCCGTGCCCGTGGACCCGGTGGCCCCAGCACCCGTGCCGGCCGAACCAGCGCCGGACGAACCCGCCCCCGAACTGCCCGATCCGCCGATAACAGGCGCGACCGACAGCCGCCCACTGGAATCCGCACCGCCGGCCGTCTGCGCCAGCGCCGAGCCGGCAAGGCCGATCGAAAGGAGGGATATTGCGATGAGTTTACAGGACATGATTTTCTCCATCCTTGTTGTCTCAAGAGGAGAACCTATTGGGCGGTGGCATGTTCCTATCGGGGGCCGCGTTTTCACGGTCGTTTGATAGCGGGCGCTGGTCAAGTCCCCTGAACTATTCCAGCCCCCTGCCGGCCAATGCCCGCATCGCACTGTTGGCGGTGTTGCACAGCCTGTTATTCGTCATCCATCAAATGAAACTCCTGCGCTGCCTGAGGGCAGAGAAGCCTGAACTGCTCGATCAGCGGCGGCATCCCCGAAGCGCACGAGACGTCTGAATTCTCTGGTAGTGGGAAAGTGACACTCTGCGGTGTTCCGGCAGAAGGTTCGAAGGACAGGGTACCTTCGCTGCAATTGGCGGTGGAACGAAAAGTGTCTCTCCCATTCTCTTTTGTGTACATCGCCACGCACTGCTTGACGGTCAGCTTGCCGCCATGGGCTCTTGTCTCGCCTCCCGGGTCTCGCTCGCAATATTCCTGGAAGTTGGCCTGATTGACGTTCCCTTCCATAACCGCAGCGCTTGAATCGGTCCCGCTCCTGCTGACGAGCGTTCCGTTCCATCCAGCGCACGAGGCGAGAGGGAACTCTGCTGCCTGCGCAGCGGACAAGCTAAATGTGAAAAGCGCGATGCTTAAAAGCGATATCTTCATAGATCCTCCTAATTGCTAAACTCGGTCGCGTTCGATCAATATCGGTCGCGAAATGTCGATGAAGGCAGCGCAGCCGCCTTGAGTGAAGAAGCCCTCAAGCCGTTGAAGCCTTGCCTGTCGGCTGGCCAAAGCCAGTCTAAAGGTGGATGAAGAATTTTAAGAGAGGCTTATAACGTTCGGAACGTCATGAAAGAAAAATGGTGCCGCTTGCAGGACTCGAACCTGCGACCCCATCATTACGAATGATGTGCTCTACCACCTGAGCTAAAGCGGCATCTCGCGGCCGAACGATGCGGCCCGCGATTTGCATGGCGCTGATACAGCCATTGTCCGAAGATTTCAAGCGCCCTGTCATGCCTTTGGCAAAAAAGAGGGCAGGGTGGGAAACTCGGTTTAAAGGCTAAGCCGGGCACGGGCGGCCTTGTATTCGGCCTCCAGCCGGTCGACGAGTTTTTCCACGGGCTCGACGGCCTTGATGGCGCTGATCCCCTGGCCGCTGCCCCAGATGTCCTTCCAGGCCTTGGCGCCGCCGACCGCCTGCTCGAAATCCATCTTCGAGACATCGGCTGCCGGCAGGTTGTCAGGGTCCATGCCGGCGGCGACGATCGAGGGCTTCAAATAGTTGCCGTGCACGCCGGTGAAATAGTTGGAATAGACGATATCGCCAGCCGCCCCTTCGACAATCGCCTGCTTGTAAGCCTCGGTGGCGCGCGCTTCTTCGGTCGCGATGAAAGGCGAGCCGATATAGGCCATGTCGGCGCCCATCGCCTGCGCGGCGAGGATGGCGCCGCCGGTGGCGATGGCGCCGGCAAGCAGCAGCGGCCCGTCGAACCATTCGCGGATTTCCTGGATCAGCGCGAAGGGTGAAAGCGTGCCGGCATGCCCGCCGGCGCCCGCCGCCACCGCTATCAGCCCGTCCGCGCCCTTGCGGATGGCCGAATGGGCGTGGCGGTTGTTGATAATGTCGTGCAGCACGATGCCGCCATAGGAATGCACGGCGGCATTGACCTCGGGCACGGCGCCGAGCGAAGAGATCACAACAGGCACCTTGTATTTGACGCAGAGCGACAGATCGTGCTCCAGTCGCTTGTTCGACATATGGACGATCTGGTTGACGGCAAAGGGGGCGGCCGGCCGGTCGGGATGGGCGGCGTCGTGGCGGGCAAGCTCTTCGGTGATCTCGGCCAGCCATTCGTCGAGCTGGCTTTCCGGCCGGGCGTTCAGCGCCGGAAACGCTCCGATCACTCCTGCTTTGCATTGCGCTAGCGTCAGCTTGGGATGCGAGATGATGAACAGCGGCGAGCCGATGACCGGCAGTCTCAAATTGTCCTCGAGGATCGGGGGGAGGGCCATGGTTCATCACTTCCATTGACGTTTACGAAAACGTCAATCTCATAACAGAGAAGAAAAGACGATAAAAGAGCGCCTGCCATGCCTTCGCCGATTTCAGCCCCAATATGTCAGTCCGAGACAGCTCACAAATAAGGTCCGCAAGCGCTGAAACCCGCCGATTATCCCCGCCGATCCACCGTGGCCCACTCTCGCAAGGCTTGCGGTTTGCCGCACTTGCCGTTACCGAATTTTGATGGAGAACGGCGGGGATTGCAGTCCGATGCCGAGTTCAAGGTGAAGGACTTGACGTGAGCGGATTAGAAACGGCCATCAGAACAGCGCTCGACAATTCCGATCGCGACAATCCGGAGGTTCGAGCGAGGATCTACCAGTCGGCCCGCCAGGCGCTGGAAGCCGGCCTGCGCAAGCAGGACATTACCGACGCCGAGGTCGTTGCCCATCATCGCCATCGCCTGGAAAGCACCATCCACGCTATCGAAAGCGAGGAGCGCGACCGACTTCACCCGCGCCAGAGGCCGCCGGAGGTGCCGGTGCCTCCTGATGTCGAAATGCCGGCGCCGCCGGCGCATCGGGGAGATGTTGCCGATATTGACAACCTCATTGACAGTCCCGTGCCCGCAGGCGAGACCCGCGGCGCCCCCGAGATCGCCATGCACCGCGGCGACGATTCGAATCTCGACGGCGTGCATGCCGGCCATGCCGATCATCTCGCAGCCGCCCCGGTCGGCGAGGAACGCCTGACGCGCGGCCAGCGCGCCACCAACATGGATTTCCGCCCGGAGCGGGCGGCAGGCCGCCGCAAGCCGCGCAAATTCTTTTCGCGGCTGCTGGTCTGGTGCGTGCTGCTCGCCTTTATCGGCATCGGCGCCTGGTGGGCGCATACATCGGGCCTGCTTTTGACGGCGGCCGAGCGCGACACCAGCGTCGCCAATCCGCCGGCCAGCACCCAGCCCGAGGATTTTACCGGCACTGACGATAGCGCCGGCAATGCGGCTTCCAAAGATCAGCCGGTGACCATCGATCCGCAGAACAGTTTTTCGGCCGATTGGATCCCGGTCTTCAAACCCGACGACGCTGACAAGATCCAGGCCGGTCCGCAGGCCCGCACCGAAAAGATCACCGAGAATGACGGCCCCGCCATCCGCCTGATTTCGCAGAGCGGTGCGGCCGAAGGCAATATCTCGGTCAGCGTGCCGCCCTCGGTGCTGCAGCAGCTTGCCGGCAAATCCTCGACAATCGCGCTGACGCTGCAATCGACCACCGACGAGCCGACCCAAGTCACCGTCGAATGCAATTTCCAGTCGCTCGGCAATTGCGCCCGCCATCGTTTCAACGTCACCCGGGAAAAATCGGATGCGCTGCTGCAGGTGAAGTTCGACCGCTCGCTGGCACCGAATGCGCCGGGCACGCTGACGATCAACAGCGATCTCGACGGCAAGGCGCGCGGCATCAACCTCTTCGCCATCCGCATCCTGCCGGGGCAGTGATGTGGAGTTGCCAACTTTATTTTACGCGATCCTCACGCAAAACAGCTGGCTCATTTGGTGAAATTCTTCCGGGCGTCTCGCCTCTTGCTCATCTCGCCCCCCACTCTCCGTCATACTCGGGCTTGACCCGAGTATCCATGCCGCAAGCGCTTCGCTTGAATTTGTTGGGCGGCGGTCGCCTCAGTTCAACAGAAATGAAGTGCTCACCCGCATGGGTCCTCGGGTCAAGCCCGAGGACGACGGAGGGTGGGGAGCCTGTGTGACAAGTAGCGCGAGCGCGCGGTGATTTTGTGCCAGCCTCGGCGAAGCCGATGGCTCCGGCTTTCCGCCCGCCGCCTGTTCCAGGAAGCCTTATTTCAGGAATCCATGCCCCGAGCCGATGATCTGCTCATCGACCGTGCCGAGCACCTTCTTGTCCTTGCCGTCATAATCCATCCGGTTCAGCATGTGGCGGATGAGTTCAAGGCGCGCCCGCCGCTTATCGTTGGCGCGGATCACCGTCCAGGGCGCGAAATCCGTATGGGTTTCCTTCAGCATCCGGTCGCGCTTTTCGCTGTAATCGTCCCATTTCGTCAGCGCCGCGATATCCATGGACGACAGTTTCCAGACTTTCAGCGGGTCGTGCCGGCGGTCGTGGAAGCGCTTCAGCTGCATCTCGCGGCCGATATCGAGATAGAATTTGAAGAAGAAGATGCCCTCATGGGCGATGATCTTTTCGAGCTGCGGCGCCTGCTTGAGAAAATCCTGATATTGCTGCGGCGTGCAGAAGCCCATGACCGGCTCGACGCCGGCGCGGTTGTACCAGGAGCGGTCGAACAGCACGAATTCGCCTGCGGTCGGAAACTGCGCGACATAGCGCTGGAAATACCATTGTCCCTGTTCGCGCTCGGTCGGCTTGGTCAGCGCCACGACGCGCGCAAGGCGGGGGTTCATGTTCTCCGAGGAGGCCGAGATCGCGCCGCCCTTGCCGGCAGCATCCCGCCCTTCGAACAGCGCCATCACCCGCTTGCCGGTTGCCTGCAGCCAGAACTGAACCTTGACGAGCTCCACCTGCAGCTTTTCCAGCTGCTCTACATAATCTTCTTCCTTGAGTTTCTTCTTGTAGGGAAATTCGCCGGATTCCAGCGCATGTTCCTCCACCCAATCCGGCAGAACGGGATCGTCGACATCGAAGATGCGCTTCTTTCCGCGGATATCCAGCTCGACCGCCCTGCTTTCGACGTCCCCAGCCATGTTGTCCTCCTGCCTCTGATCGTTTCTCAGGCCAACATATTTACCGTTGGAAATCAAATCTTTCGCTGTCGGCCGGCGATTTTTCCAAATTTCGGCTGCAGCCTTTCGTATTGCAGACGCCAGCCGAAAATTTCTGTCATGAATTACCGCTATCAGGCAGAGTTCAATATAAGACAACGAATCGACGCCGCGAGGGCACTTGCAAGACGAAACTCCGTGGAGAAAAAGCCTGTTGGCGCGCATCCGGCGCGAGCGGCCGGTGCTGCTGGCGGCAATCCTCAGCGCACTCGCCGCGCTTGCCGCCGGCATGAACAAGTGGGTTGTGCTCGGCCTCCTGCTGATCATGATCGTCACCGCGCTTTTCAATGAGGCGCCTGTTATCAAGGATGCACCAGCCGAGCCGCTGGAGATTGCGCCAGAAGCGCCGCCGAGGCGCCTGCCTGAGGTTTCCGCCACGCTCTCCGGCCTCGATATCCCGGTTATGGTGCTGTCGGACGATGCCTCGGTGCTCTTCCAGAACCGGGCTGCCGAAAAGGCCTTCGGCGAGGTGGTGCTCGGCGCCCATATATCGGCCCGCCTGCGCTCGCCGGGTGTGCTCGACATGGTGCGCGAAACCATCGCCACCAACGCCCCGAACCAGATCGAGCATGCAGAGAGGCTGCCCTCCGAGCGCGTCTATATCGTGCGTAGCGCCCCCGTCGAATTCGCCGCCGAAGGCGCGCGCGAGCGTTATTTCATCCTCTCCTTCCGCGATATTTCAGAAGTCCGCCGCATCGACCGCATGCGCTCGGATTTCGTCGCCAATGCCAGCCATGAGCTGCGCACGCCGCTTGCGTCGCTCCGCGGTTTCATCGAGACCATCCAGGGCCCGGCGAAGAACGATCTGAAGGCGCAGGCGCGTTTCCTCGCCATCATGTTCGACCAGGCCACACGCATGAGCCGGCTGGTCGACGATCTGCTTTCGCTCTCCCGCCTGGAGCTGAAGTCGCATATCGCCCCGGATGAGAAGGTCGATCTGGTGCCGCTGCTCGGCCATGTCAGGGATTCGCTGGTGCCGCTGGCAGCGGATGTCGGCGTCGACATCAACCTGCATCTGCCGGAGGGCAAGGTCGAGGTGCTGGGAGACCGCGACGAGCTTGTCCAGGTCTTCGAGAACTTGATGGAGAATGCCTGCAAATACGGCCAGGAGGGCAAGATCGTCGATGTCTGGCTGAAGAACGGCACCGGCAATCCCGTCGAAGTCAGCATCGTCGACAAGGGGCCGGGCATTCCGGCCGAACACGTGCCGCGCCTGACGGAGCGCTTCTATCGCGTCAGCATCGAAGACAGCCGCTCGAAAAAAGGCACCGGCCTCGGCCTCGCCATCGTCAAACACATCCTCACCCGCCACCGCGCCCGGCTGATCGTAAAATCCGAAGTCGACAAGGGCACGGATTTTACCGTGCGGTTCTGACAGGCATACGGGAATAGGGAGTCGAGAGGTCGCGGCACGCCCCTTCCGCCCCGTTTGCGGGCGTACGGCAACCTTAGCGTCATTTCTGAAGACTTTGCAATGCAAGGTCGAGGGGCGACGCAAACTTTGCCAACCCCTGACGTGATCAGCTAGGTCCTGAATAAGTTATCATTCAAAAACAATTAGATAGCCTGTCACAAATGTTTCACCGATTTGACATAAAAGGACGGTGCTTACAGCGCTAAGAGAGTCTCGCCGATGAAAAAAGGCACTGCGAGGGCCTCTCGAAAGGCCGCACTCACACAAGCCCAATCCGGGAGATTTTTAATGAACACCTTCAAGCTCACCGTTGCCGCGCTCGCTGCAACCGCTGCTTTCGCCGGCGCTGCCGTCGCCCGTGACCAGATCCAGGTTGCCGGTTCGTCCACCGTCCTGCCTTACGCAAAGATCGTTGCCGAGTCCTTCGGCGAGACCTTCACCAACTTCAAGACGCCGGTCGTTGAATCCGGCGGCACGGGCGCTGGTCTGAAGGAATTCTGCAAGGGCGTCGGTGAAGACACCATCGACATCGCCAACGCTTCGCGTCCGATCAACAAGAACGAAGCCGAAGCCTGCAAGGCTGCCGGCGTGACCGACATCCAGGAAGTCAAGATCGGCTATGACGGTATCGTCTTCGCAACCGACGCTTCCAACCCTGATGTAGCCTACGTTCCTGCCGACATCTACAAGGCCCTCGCAGCCCAGGTCGTCGTCGACGGCAAGCTCGTCGCCAACCCTTACAAGAAGTGGTCGGAAGTCAACCCGAAGCTTCCGGCTGTTGATATCGCTGCCTACATCCCGGGCGAAAAGCACGGCACGCGCGAAGTCTTCGAACAGAACGTACTCGCCGCCGGCTGCAAGGCTTCGGGCGCAACCGACGTCATCGCCAAGGAAATTGCCGACAAGGCCGCTCAGGGCAAGGCCTGCGTCGCAGTCCGCAAGGACGGCGCTGCAGTCGACATCGACGGCGACTATCCGGAAACCCTGGCACGCATCGCCGCCAATAAGACCGGCGTTGGCGTATTCGGCCTTTCCTTCTATGAAAACAATGCCGACAAGCTGAAGGTTGCGAGCGTGAACGGTATTGTTCCGTCGACTGAAACCATTGCCAACGGCACCTACCCGGTTTCCCGCCCGCTGTTCTTCTACGTCAAGAAGGCACATCTCGGCGCCGTTCCGGGCCTGAAGGAATACGTCAACTTCTTCGTATCCGACCAGATGATCGGCCCCGACGGCCCGCTGGCTGAATACGGCCTGGTTGCCGCTCCGGATGCCGAGCGCGACGCGATCCGCAAGGAAGTCGAAGCCGGTAAGGCTATGTAATCACTTTGCCGGCGCGGTGCTTCAAAGCCCGCGCCGGCATTGCCTTATCCCCTCGCGCGCCGCCGTTTCCGGTGTTGCAGGGTTGAATACATTCCGCATGATGCTGAAGGCGGCTGATGAAGCTGCCGGGCTTTGGGGCTACGGGCCTGGGGACGTAACGAATGAGCACATCCATCATACTCTTGTGCCTTGTGGTGATCGGCGCCGCCGCCTATCTGGTCGCGCGCAGCCGGGCCGCAGCACTTGCCGGCGGCAGATCCTCGGCATTGCATTCACGGCCGGCCTATTACGGCGCCTATGCGGCGATCTGGGCCGTTCTTCCCGCCCTCGCCGTCCTCTGCTTCTGGCTCTCGGTCAGCCCCGGCATCATCCAATCCTCGGTTCGCGGCAGTTTCCCTGCCGACGTCAAGGCGCAAGCCGCCGTCGAGCAGGATCTCGGCTATTCCATGGTGGCGACGGTCGCCCGCGGCCTGACGCTGCTGACATCAGATGAAACTGCAGCGGTTGCCGGCGATCCCGCAGCGCTTCAGGCCAAGCTCAGCGAAAAGGGCGTGCCGCTTGCCGGCCAGCCCCAGCCTTACATGCTCGACGCCGCCAAGACGCTCAACGCCATGAGCATGACGAGCCGCCTTGCCATGACGGCGGTCGTCTTCATTCTGGCCGTTGCCGGCGCCTTCTATGCGCTGCGCGCCATCGCCCCGCGCTTCCGCGCCCGCAACCGCGTCGAGCGCGTCATGCTCTGGGGCCTGCTGCTTGCCTCTTCGATCGCCATCCTGACGACGATCGGCATCGTGCTTTCCATGCTGTCGGAAGCCGCCCGCTTCTTTGCCGCCGTTCCCGCCGCCGACTTCTTCTTCGGCACCGTCTGGGATCCGCGTTTTGCCGGCGCCGGCAGCTCGTCCTTCGGCCAGTTCGGGCTGATCCCGCTGTTGCTCGGCACGCTTTATATCGGCCTGGTGGCGATGCTGGTCGCCGTCCCCGTCGGCCTGTTTGCCGCCATCTACATGGCCGAATACGCCTCGCCGAAGCTGCGCGGCGTCGCCAAGCCGCTGCTCGAAGTGCTCGCCGGCATCCCGACGATCGTCTACGGCTTCTTCGCGCTTGTCACCGTCGGCCCGTTCCTGCGCGATTTCTCCGCCCAGATCAGCGGTCTGCTCTCCGGCAGCTACACCAACTTCATTCAGGCGCAGAGCGTTCTGACAGCCGGCATCGTCATGGGCATCATGCTGATCCCCTACGTCTCCTCGCTGTCGGACGACATCATCACCGCCGTGCCGCGGGCCCTGCGTGACGGTTCGCTCGGTCTCGGCGCCACCCGTTCCGAAACCATCAAGAAGGTGGTTCTGCCGGCAGCTCTTCCCGGCATCGTCGGCGCGCTTCTGATGACGGCCTCGCGCGCCATCGGCGAAACCATGATCGTTGTGCTGGCCGCCGGTGTCGCCGCCCGCATCCAGATCAATCCCTTCGAGCCGATGACGACGGTGACCGTCAAGATCGTCAACCAGCTGACAGGCGACCTCGAGTTCACCTCGCCGCAGACGCTGGTTGCCTTCGCTCTTGGCATCACGCTGTTCTGCATCACGCTTTGCCTCAACATCTATGCGCTCTACATCGTGCGCAAATACCGGGAGCAGTACGAATGACGGATATTGTTTCTCCCACATCAGGCGTCACCGTCTCCAAGGCGCCGGCGCGCCGTGATATCGGCATCAAGCGCCGCTACGCCGCCGAGCGCCGGTTCCAGGCCTATGGCATCGCCGCCATCACCTTCGGTCTCGTCTTCCTGTTCATCCTGCTGTGGACGGTGATCGGCAAGGGTTACACCGCCTTCCAGCAGACTTCGATCACCCTGCCGATCGAATTCACCGAGAAGACGATCGACCCTGGCAATAAGCGTGCGACCGACCCTTCGGTGCTGGTCGCCGCCAACTATCCGGTTCTACTGCGCGACGCGATCGTCAAGCAGCTGAACGTCAACGCCTCGAGCAAGCCTGAGGTGCGCGATGCCACGGCCATGCTCTCCAAGGGTGCGCCGATCCAGTTGCGCGACATGGTCGTCGCCGATCCGTCGATCATCGGCAAGACGGTCAATGTCACGGTGCTCGCCGACGCCAATGTCGACAGCGCCAATAAGGGTCAGATCGACCTGACCGTCGATGAGAAGAACCGCAAGGTCAACGACAAGCAGGTTGGCTGGATGAACGAGCTGAAGGCGAGCGGGGCTCTGTCCAAGCAGTTCAACACCGGCCTCTTCGTCAACGGCAATTCCAGCCGTCCGGAGGCCGCAGGCCTCGGCGTCGCCCTCATCGGCTCGCTCTACCTGATGCTGATCGTGCTGGTGCTCGCTCTGCCGATCGGCGTTGCCGCCTCGATCTATCTCGAGGAGTTTGCGCCGAAGAACAGGCTGACGGATCTGATCGAGGTCAACATCAACAACCTCGCCGCCGTTCCCTCGATCGTCTATGGTCTGCTCGGCCTTTCCGTCTTCATCAACTTCGTCGGCCTGCCGCGCTCGGCTTCGCTGGTCGGCGGTCTGGTGCTGACCCTGATGACCCTGCCGACGATCATCATAGCTACGCGCGCCGCACTGCGCGCCGTGCCGCCGTCGATCCGCGCTGCAGCCCTTGGCCTCGGCGCCTCGAAGATGCAGATGGTGTTCCACCATGTTCTGCCGCTTGCTATGCCCGGCATCCTCACAGGCACGATCATCGGCCTGGCGCACGCGCTCGGCGAGACCGCGCCGCTGCTATTGATCGGCATGGTCGCCTTCGTCGCCAACGCGCCGACGACACCGCTCGATCCCTCGACGGCTCTGCCCGTGCAGGTCTATATGTGGGCCAACGAGGCCGAACGGGCCTTCGTCGAGCGTACTTCGGGTGCCATCATCGTCCTGCTCCTGTTCCTGATCGTCATGAACTTGGGCGCCATCCTCTTGCGTCGTCGCTTCGAGCGCCGCTGGTAAACGGAGTTACAAGATCATGAACATGTTGACCGAAGCTGCAGTTGAAAAGGCGCTGGATCAGAAGATGAGCACCGTTCCTTATAAGATGATCGGCCAGGACGTCTCGGTTTACTACGGCGAGAAGCGCGCGCTTTTCGATGTAAACCTGAACATCCGCGAAAACACCGTCACGGCGCTGATCGGTCCGTCCGGCTGCGGCAAGTCGACCTTCCTGCGCAGCCTCAACCGCATGAACGACACGATCGACGGCTGCCGTGTCGCCGGCAAGATCACCCTCGACGGCGACGACATCTATGATCCGGATATCGACGTCGTCGAACTTCGCGCCCGCGTCGGCATGGTCTTCCAGAAGCCGAACCCGTTCCCGAAGACAATCTATGAAAACGTCTCCTACGGCCCGCGCATCCATGGCCTTGCCAAGTCGAAGGCCGATCTCGACCAGATCGTCGAGACCAGCCTACAGCGCGCCGGTCTCTGGAACGAAGTCAAGGACCGCGTGCATGAATCCGGCACCGGCCTGTCGGGCGGTCAGCAGCAGCGCCTCTGCATTGCGCGTGCCGTCGCCGTCAGCCCCGAAGTCATCCTGATGGACGAGCCCTGCTCGGCGCTTGACCCGATTGCCACCGCCAAGGTCGAGGAACTGATCCACGAATTGCGCGAGAACTACACGATCGTCATCGTCACCCACTCCATGCAGCAGGCCGCGCGCGTCTCGCAGCGCACCGCCATGTTCCACCTCGGCAATCTCGTCGAGGAGAACGACACCGACAAGATGTTCACCAATCCCGACGATCCGCGCACCCAGGACTACATCATGGGCCGCTTCGGCTGATTTTGGCGATACGAAGCTTTCCGTTATTCGAAGGACAAAGCCCCATGGCATCGACACATATCTATTCTGCCTATGATGATGATCTGAAGTTCCTGTCCAGGCGGATTTCCGAAATGGGCGGCCTGGCCGAGCAGATGGTTGCCGAATCCGTCCGGGCGCTGGTCAACGGCGACACGGCGCTGGCGCAGAAGGTCATCTCCGACGATGTGATCCTCGATCACGCCGAACGCGAAATCGGCGACAAGGCGATCGTTACCATCGCCCGCCGTCAGCCGATGGCCGCCGATCTGCGGGAAATCATGGGTTCGATCCGCATTGCCGCCGATCTCGAACGGGTCGGCGACCTTGGCAAGAACACCGCCAAGCGCGTCATCGCCGTCCAAAGCACCGGCGTTCCCCGCAAGCTCGCCCGCGGCCTTGAGCATCTGTCCGAGCTGGCGCTCGTCCAACTCAAAGAAGTGCTCGACGTCTACACGACGCGCGCCGCCGACAAGGCCAGTGCGATCCGCGAGCGCGACAACGAGATCGACGCAATGTACACTTCGCTGTTTCGCGAGCTCTTGACCTACATGATGGAAGATCCGCGCAATATCACCAGCTGTACGCATCTTCTCTTCTGCGCCAAGAACATCGAGCGCATCGGCGATCACGCCACCAACATCGCCGAGACGATCTATTACATGGCAACCGGCGCCCAGCCGGAAGGCGACCGTCCGAAGGACGACAGCGCCAACACCGTTGGTGCAGTCACGGAATAACCGTCCGCACCCGTCAATTGCGCGCGCGCCCATGTGGGGCGCGCAAAGAGGTCGCAGCCACTTTTCTGATTTTGCGCAGGATGCATTGCTTAAATCATCCCCGGTTTAAGGATCATGCGCGAGGAGACCAATACGCATGATCCCGAGAGTTGCAGTAGTTGAAGACGAGGAGGCGCTCAGCGTGCTTCTTCGCTACAATCTCGAAGCGGAAGGCTTCGAGGTCGATACCATCCTTCGTGGCGACGAGGCCGAAATCAGGCTTCAGGAACGCACGCCCGACCTTCTCATCCTCGATTGGATGCTGCCCGGCGTCTCCGGCATCGAGCTCTGCCGGCGCCTGCGCATGCGGCCGGAAACCGAGCGCCTGCCGATCATCATGCTGACGGCGCGCGGCGAAGAGAGCGAGCGTGTCCGTGGGCTTTCCACAGGAGCCGACGATTACGTCGTCAAGCCCTTTTCGACCCCCGAGCTGGTTGCCCGCGTCAAGGCGATGCTGCGCCGCGCCCGCCCCGAGGTGCTGTCGACGGTATTGAAATGCGGCGATATCGAGCTCGACCGCGAAACCCATCGCGTCCACCGCAAGAGTCGCGAAGTCCGCCTCGGCCCCACCGAATTCCGCCTGCTGGAATTCCTGATGTCGTCGCCGGGCCGGGTCTTCTCCCGCTCGCAGCTCCTGGATGGCGTCTGGGGCCACGACATCTATGTCGACGAACGCACCGTCGACGTCCATGTCGGCCGCCTGCGCAAGGCGCTGAATTTCTCCAACATGCAAGACGTCATCCGCACCGTCCGCGGCGCCGGTTATTCGATGGAAGCCTGAGGCTGAGGGAGTGCGTGGTCGGCGTTCCCGCCTGCACAGCCCTTCCCACGCCCTTTCATCGCACCGGCGCGGCGTATGAGCCGGCACCGCCTTTCCTCCGTCATCCAGGCACCACCTCTCCTCCGTCATCCCAGGGCTTGACCCTGGGATCCATGCGGCTGGCACTGTGAGAAGAGCGATGGCATCCAGCTGCAGGGAAATTATCGAAGCCGAGTGCCTGGTTGTGGATCCCAGGGTCAAGCCCTGGGATGACGGAATGTATGGCTGGCTTTGTTGCCAAACACAAAGGCCGCCTTCCCACTCTACTCATAAAAAAACGGGCCGCGCGGCCCGTTTTTCATGTCCAGCGATGCCGCTTCTCAGCCGGCCCGCGCTGCCGCCCGGCGGCGTTCGTTGATTGGCTGGTAGGCAAGCTTCTGATGATAGCCGCAATAGGGCGAATTGTCGGGGGATTCGCAGCCGCAGAAATGGAAATCGTCCTTCAGCGGATCGCCGACCGGCCACTTGCAGGTGCGTTCGGTCAGTTCCGTCAGGCCGAGGCGGCGCGAGATCGGCACGACCACGTTGCCCTTCGGCACGTACTCCATTTCCTCGACCGTTTCGATCTCGATCTCTTCCTTCAGCATCGTTGCGCCCTGCTGGCGGGTAACGGTGCGGGTGGTGATGCGAGAGGCATAATTCGGTGCGCGCGGCGCCGAGGTATTGCGTTTCGGCGTGCGCGCCGTGGCGGCGGTGCCGCCGGCCTTGGCGCGGCCCGGAAGGCTGAGCCTATGTACTTTACCGATCACAGCGTTTCTGCTGACACCGCCAAGTTGCGCCGCGATCTGGCTGGCGCTCAGTCCTTCGGCCCAAAGCTTCTTGAGTTTCTCGACCCGCTCGTCTGTCCAGTTCATGCCCTGTCTCCACCTTCTGCGTTGGTGATGGCAGAATCCCTCACCGTTGTCCCGGAAGCCTCCGAAACAAGAAACGCTTGATCAATTTTGGTGACTAGTTCCGCCGCATGCAGTCTAGTAATTGAACTTTAACCTAGTGTGAGGCTGACTCCCTGACAAGAGTCGCGGGAATCCGGATGAATCGAATTCGTAGTTTTCCCCAACTTGCTGCCCCGGCGTGGCATTTCTGCAATATTGCCTGTTGAAGACTGAAAATGCCGCTGTACACCCTTGCTGCATACGCTAAGGGCGCAGTTTTGTTGACATTGCAGCGCGAAAAGGAAATAGTGCCGCTGGCCGCCGCAAGGCGGCATTTTTGATTTTTCGGGCCTGGTTTTTTCTTAGCCGGAGTCCGCTGCTGGATAACATCGATAGGAGACTCGCGCCATGGCCGAAGCCGCGCCGCTTTATGACACCTACTCTCGTGCCCCGCTGCGGTTCGAGCGAGGCGAGGGCGTGTGGCTGATCACCGAGAGCGGCGAGCGATATCTCGATTTCGGCGCGGGCGTCGCCGTCACCTCCGTCGGCCACAGCAACCCGCACGTGGTCGCAGCGCTGAAGGAGCAGGCCGACAAGGTCTGGCACCTTTCCAATATCTATGAGATCCCCGGCCAGGAGCGCCTGGCAAAACGGCTGACGGACGCCACCTTCGCCGACAAGGTGTTCTTCACCAATTCCGGCGCCGAGGCGCTCGAATGCGCGATCAAGACGGCGCGCCGCTACCAGTTTTCCAAGGGCCATCCCGAACGCTTCCATATCATCACCTTCGAAGGCGCCTTCCACGGACGCACGCTCGCGACGATCGCCGCCGGCGGCCAGGAGAAATATCTCGAAGGTTTCGGCCCCAAGGCGCCGGGCTTCGACCAGGTGGCGTTCGGCGATATCGAAGCGGTCCGCGCCGCCATCACCGATGCGACGGCGGCCATCCTCATCGAGCCGGTGCAGGGCGAGGGCGGCGTACGCCCGGCCACCCCCGAATTCATGAAGGCGCTTCGCCAGCTCTGCGACGAACACGGCCTGCTGCTGATCCTCGACGAGGTCCAGACCGGCGTCGGCCGCACCGGCAAGCTCTTCGCCCATGAATGGTCGGGCGTGACCCCCGACATCATGGCGGTCGCCAAGGGCATCGGCGGCGGGTTCCCGCTCGGCGCCTGCCTTGCCACGGCGGAAGCCGCCTCCGGCATGAAGGCCGGCACCCATGGCTCGACCTATGGCGGCAATCCGCTGGCCATGGCCGTCGGCGGCGCCGTGCTCGACATCATTCTCGCCGATGGCTTCCTCCAGCAGGTGCGCGACGTCTCGCTCGTCTTCCGCCAGGGCCTCGCTTCGCTGAAGGATCGTTATCCCGATGTGATCGAGGATATCAGGGGCGAGGGGCTTCTGCTCGGCGTCAAGGCCGCCATTCCCTCGGCCGAACTGCTGGAGGCGATCCGCGCCGCCCATCTGCTCGGCGTGCCCGCCGGCGACAACGTCATCCGCCTTCTTCCGCCGCTCGTCGTCACCGCCGAGGAAGCCCGCGAGGGCCTCGCCCGCCTCGAGCGCGCCGCCGAAAGCATCCGTGCCGCCAAGGTCAAGAAGACGGCTTGAAGGGATTGTGCCTTCGGGCGCACGACAGGTTAAGAACATGGCTCCTAAACATTTCCTCGATCTTTCGGCGGTCACATCAGCCGACCTCAGAACCATCATGAACGATGCGCTCGCCCGCAAGCAGGCCTTCAAGGCCGGCAAGGGCGACAAGCCGCTCGCCGGCAAGATGCTGGCGATGATCTTCGAAAAGCCCTCGACCCGCACTCGCGTCTCCTTCGACGTCGGCATGCGCCAGCTCGGCGGCGAAACGCTGTTCTTGTCCGGCACCGAGATGCAGCTCGGCCGCGCCGAGACGATCGGCGACACCGCCAAGGTGCTGTCGCGTTATGTCGATGCGATCATGATCCGCACCACCGAGCATTCAAGGCTCAAGGAGCTTGCCGAGCATGCGACCGTGCCTGTGATCAATGCGCTGACGGATGACACCCATCCCTGCCAGATCATGGCCGACATCATGACCTTCGAGGAGCATCGCGGCCCGATCAAGGGCAAGACCATCGCCTGGACCGGCGACGGCAACAATGTGCTGCATTCGCTGGTCGAAGGCGCAGCCCGCTTCGGCTATCGCATGAACATGGCCGTGCCCCTTGGTTCGGAGCCCAAGGATCACTATCTGAACTGGGCCCGCAATGAGGGCGCCGAAATCATGCTCTGCCATGATGCCGACCGTGCGGTCGAAGGCGTCGATTGCGTGGTGACCGATACCTGGGTCTCCATGAATCAGGAACATCGGGCCCGGGGTCACAATGTCTTCCAGCCTTACCAGGTCAACGCGGCCTTGATGGCCAAGGCCGGCAGCGATGCATTGTTCATGCATTGCCTGCCTGCTCATCGCGGTGAGGAAGTGACGGATGAGGTGATCGACGGTCCGCAATCCGTGGTCTTCGATGAAGCGGAAAACCGTCTTCATGCGCAGAAGTCGATTCTTGCTTGGTGCCTGGGCGCGATCTGAACCATAATCGGATGTTGCGAGTCATAGACCCGCGGCCGCGCGAGTGAAGGGCACGCTGACCCATCGCTCCGAAAACTAGGAGTAAAGCCATGGCAGAAGCTGCAGCCGCCCTCGGCCAGTTCGATTTCGCCGGCGATGATCATGTCGTCCCCTTTCAGGTGGAGGGGCTGGATGTGCGCGGCCGCGCCGTCCAGCTCGGCCCGATGCTCGATGCGATCCTCGAGCGCCATCATTATCCGGCCCCTGTCGCCCGGCTGCTCGCCGAAGTCGTCGTGCTGACGGTGCTGCTTGGCACTTCGCTGAAATTCGACGGCAAATTCACCGTGCAGACCAAGGGTGATGGCCCGGTCGATCTTCTCGTCGCCGATTTCTCGACGCCGGAAAATGTCCGCGCCTATGCCCGTTTCGATCACGCTCTGCTCAACAAGGCGATTGCCGCGGGCGAAACCGAGCCGGAGCAGTTGCTCGGCCGGGGCGTGCTCGCCTTCACCATCGACCAGGGCAAGTTCGGCCAGCCCTATCAGGGCATCGTCGAGCTCGACGGCACCTCGCTCGAGGAGATTGCCGGCGTCTATTTCCGCCAGTCGGAGCAGATCCCGACGCGCGTGCGGCTGGCTGCGGCCGAACTCTTTGACCGCGACGATGCCGGCAAGCCGCGCCATCGCTGGCGCGCAGGCGGCCTTGTCGCCCAGTTTCTGCCGGAAGCGCCGGAGCGCATGCGCCAGCCCGATCTCCACGGCGGCGACGGCGACACCGGCGGCCGCCCGCATGGTGAGGATGACGCCTGGACTGAAGCCCGTTCGCTGGTCGAGACCATCGACGCCGATGAACTGACCGATCCGCTGGTTGGAACCGAGCGGCTGCTGTTTCGCCTGTTCCATGAGAGAGGCGTGCGCGTCTACGAACCTCGGGCGGTCTTCGACCGCTGCAGCTGTTCACGGGACAAGATCAAGGGCGTGCTGAAAGGCTTCACTGCCGAGGAAATCGAGGCCAGCCAGGAGAATGGCGAGATCGCCGTCACCTGCGAATTCTGCTCAACGACCTACCGCTTCGAGCCGACCGAGCTTCAGCCGGCAGAATAGGATCGGTTTTAATAGGTTGTTGACTGGTCAAGCCCGGGTGCGGGCACTGCGTCCAGGTTGGTGCTGACAGGAAGGCTGCATCCGACCGTAGCCGAACACATCCACGCGCAGTGCTTGCGGCATGGATATTCGGGTCAAGCCCGAGTATGACGGAGGGTGGTGGGGGCAGCGACCGGCAAGAGGCGGACCGTCTGGGAATTCCAGCAAACTGCCCAAGCGATTTTGCGTGAGAAGCATGTAAAACAAGAGCTACCACTTCCAGCAAAAAACGCTGCACACTTTTGATGAATTCGCTCCCGGCCCCTCGCCTCTTGCTAGCCTTTGCCCCCACCCTCCGTCGTCCTCGGGCTTGACCCGAGGACCCATGCGGCAAGCGCGGCGTTCGTGTTCGCACTATCAACTTCGGCGCTACACGTCAGTTGAGCACCCGCAGCAGCCCCGGTGAATCCAGCGAGAAGGCCGGGATGTCGACATCGAACATCTCGCCTTCATCCGTTTCCATCTGATAATGGCCGAACATCAGCCCGGAGGGCGTGTCGAGCGGGCAGCCGGAGGAATATTCGTAGGTGTCGCCGGGGCTGAGCCGCGGCTGTTCGCCGACGACGCCCGGGCCGGTCACCTCGTCCACCTGTCCATTCTGGTCGGTGATGTTCCAGTAGCGGTTGACCAGGCGCACGGCGACGCCGGAATTGTTGCTGATGACAATCCGGTAACCCCAAACGTAGCGATCGTCTTCCGGATCGGATTGCTCCTCCAGATAAAACGGTTCGACGACGACTTCGATCTCTCTTGTGAGGGCGCGATACATGCCTTGCACCTTAGTCAAGATATGTTACCCGTATCTTATAAAGAGGCCCAGTCCGTCAAGAAACGGAACGTTGATCAGCGATGAAACAGCCGTGATCGAAGGGTTTTCGATCGTTAAGCCTAATTGTCAGTGTTAATTTACTTCCGAACGCCGGCACGGGCGAACTTGTTCCGCTGCGCGTAGCGGCCGGTAGTGGCCGAACCGCGAATGGGTCCGGCCACTATTCCAGTTGGTCAGGCCGAAACCTTGGCAAGCGCCTTGGCAAAATCCTCGATCAGGTCGTCGGTATCCTCGATACCGGCCGAAAGGCGGACCGTGCCCGGGGAGATGCCGAGCTCGGCGCGCGCCTCCTCCGACAGGTTCTTGTGGGTGGTCGTTGCCGGATGGGTGATCAGGCTCTTGCTGTCGCCGAGATTGTTGGAAATCTTGATGATATCGAGTGCGTTCTGCAGCGCAAAGGCCGCATCCTTGCCACCCTTCAGCTCGAAGGCGACCAGTGTCGAGCCGCCGGTCATCTGCTTGGCAATGATGTCGGCCTGCGGGTGGTCCTTGCGGCCGGGATAGATCACCTTGGCGACCTTGCCCTGCTCGGCCAGGAAATCGGCGATCTTCGCGGCATTCTGCGTTTGCTGCTTCACACGCAGCGGCAGCGTCTCGATGCCCTTCAAGAGGGTCCAGGCATTGAACGGCGACATTGCCGGGCCGGTATGGCGGAAATAGTCGTGCAGGTTCTCGTCGATCCAGTCCTTGTCGGCCAGCACGACGCCGCCGAGGCAGCGGCCCTGGCCGTCGATGTGCTTGGTGGCGGAATAGACGACGATATGGGCGCCGAGTTCCAGCGGCTTCTGGAAGAGCGGTGTCGCAAAGACATTGTCGACGACGACCTTGGCGCCGATCTGGTTGGCGAGCTTGGCGACGCCAGCGATATCGACCACCTCGAGCGTCGGGTTGGTCGGGCTTTCCAGGAAGAACACCTTGGTGTTCGGCCGGATTGCCTTTTCCCAGTTGGCGAGATCGCGGCCGTCGACGAGCGTGCATTCGATGCCGTATTTCGGCGCCAGGGTTTCGACGACCCAGCGGCAGGAGCCGAAGAGGGCGCGGGCGGCAACGATATGGTCGCCCGCCTTGACCTGGCAGAGGATCGCAGCAGAGACGGCCGCCATACCGGAAGCGGTGGCGCGGGCGTCTTCGGCGCCTTCGAGCATGCACATGCGCTTTTCGAACATGTCGTTGGTGGGGCTGCCGTAGCGGGCGTAGATATAACCGTCCGTCTCGCCCTTGAAGCGGGCTTCGGCCGCTTCCGACGTCTCATAGACGAAGCCCTGCGTGAGATAGATTGCCTCGGAGGTCTCGCCATATTGCGAACGCAAGGTTCCGCCGTGGACGAGTTGGGTTGCCGGGCGCCAGGTCTTGCTCATGCCATCACCTTCACATAACAAAAAAACCGGCCGCAAAAGCAGACCGGTTTCAACCCGGTCTTTTTAGCCACTTGTTTAACGTGGCTGCAAGCCGACCGGCCAAATCACCACGGGATAATTCTGCAATACTGCTGTTAGCTGCTTGCGTCAATTCCCCGAGTTTGGTTTTGTCGGCGGCAAAATGATGGATGGGGCATGATGGCTCGTGAAATGGGAATTCTGGCGGACCGCGCGATCGCGGCGCTGTTTGAAACGGGGCGTCTGAACTCCGAGCGGGAGCTGGACCGCGACCAGATCCAGCCGGCAAGCCTCGATCTTCGCCTGGGCGCCAAGGCTTTTCGCGTGCGCGCCTCCTTCATGCCAGGCCCCTCGCATCTGGTCTCGGACAAGCTCGACCGGCTGAGCCTGCATGTGATCGACCTCTCGGAAGGGGCGGTGCTCGAAACCGGCTGTGTCTATATCGTGCCGCTGATGGAGAGCTTGGCGCTGCCGGCCGACATGTCGGCCTCGGCCAATCCGAAGAGCTCGACCGGCCGCCTCGATATTTTCACCCGCGTCATCACCGATTACGCCCAGGAATTCGACAAGATCCCGGCGGGCTATGCCGGCCCGCTCTATCTCGAAATCAGCCCGCGCACCTTCCCGATCGTCGTGCGCCGCGGCTCGCGCCTGTCGCAGATCCGCTTCCGCACCGGCCATGCCCTGCTCAGTGAGCCGGAACTGCTGAAGCTGCATGAAAGCGAGACGCTGGTCGCCAGCAAGCTGCCGAACGTCTCCGGCGGCGGCATCGCGCTGTCGATTGATCTCGCTGGCGATGAGGACGGCCTGATCGGCTATCGCGGCAAACACCACACCGCCGTCGTCGATGTCGACAAGAAAGATCAGCACGATATCTTCGATTTCTGGGAGCCGCTCTATAGCCGCGGCCGCAACGAACTGATCCTCGATCCCGACGAGTTCTACATTCTCGTCTCGCGCGAGGCCGTGCACGTGCCGCCGGATTATGCCGCCGAGATGACCCCCTTCGATCCGCTGGTCGGCGAATTCCGCGTCCATTATGCCGGCTTCTTCGATCCGGGCTTCGGCCATGCGCCGGCCGGCGGCCGCGGCAGCCGCGCCGTGCTCGAAGTGCGCAGCCACGAAGTGCCCTTCATCCTCGAAGACGGCCAGATCGTCGGCCGCCTGGTCTATGAGCACATGCAGGAAAAACCGATGAGCCTCTACGGCTCCGGCCTCGGCTCCAACTACCAGGCCCAGGGCCTCAAACTCTCGAAGCACTTCCGTATCTGAGGCGTAGCGCAAGGGACGACTTGACAGCGCACCCCATCTGTTGGAAATCTCAGGGCATCGCGGGTGTAGCTCAATGGTAGAGCAGCAGCTTCCCAAGCTGAATACGAGGGTTCGATTCCCTTCACCCGCTCCAGCTGCCCCTCAGGCGACCTCAGATTTCCGCCGGCGGGTTTCCCGAGGACTTTCCGCGTAAACCGACCCGTAGAGTGCAGAAAAGCGGCCGGCGTGGACGAAACCCCATTTCAGACAAATGTCCCTGATGTTCTGCGAGTTCGACCGATCCAGAAGGTCTTTTCTGGCGGCGCGTAATCTTAGAGTTCTGAGGTAGCTGCCCGGTGTCGCCCCTTTGAAAGTCCGGAAGCCGGTCTCCAAGGAGCGAACTGAGACGTTGGCGAATTGAGCGATCATCGGGATTGTGATCGGCTCGGCAATATTTGCGTGCATGAAATCGATGGCCCGGCGAACGTGCCGTGGAGCAGGCGTGAACGCGGTCTGTTCCAGTCGCTGAGAGTAGCGATGGGGCACCAATCTGATCAGCAAATCGGCGAGAGCCTGGGTGAGGTTGGTCATCGCTATCGGCGAATGAAGCAAGATGCCGTCTCCGAGCATGCCGGAGATGATCGTCTCGACAAGATTCTTTGATGAGATGTCCTGAGGGGGTTGATCCATCAACCAGCGGTGACAGGTCGAGCGATCCGGAAAGCGGGGCTTCGAATAGCTGTCCGAACGTGTGGGAAATCCGGCCCCAATCCAGGAAGAGTTTCTGTGATCGATGAAGCGCTCCCCGCGCGAGGAAGTGATCCGCCTCGCGGCTATGCCCAAGCAGTATCTGGCCGGGTGATGCTATCGTCGTGATTTGCCGTCGTGTCATGCCGGAGAGACCCTCGCGCGGCACGTAAATGGTGAGCCAATCCGGTGTCTCTGCGGTGGCTAAAAGGTTCCACTCTCCCTTGCATTCGAGATCGGCAACCGTTACCGCGCCGTGCGACCTTGCATCAGCCGACCAACTGAAGCCTTCAACCCCATGCGCCGGCCCATGTGCCGGCGATCCGTCGAAGTGGGCAGGTCCGAGGAACGTTTCCAGCATTCCGTCGAAGTCTGATCCGGCCCATCGTGGAGTGCATGCAGCATTATGGATCATGAGAGCCTGTTGACTTCACGGGTCAGGAGCGGTGAGGCCATTCGCCCTGTGCTGATCTTCGGGAAGGGCAGTGCAGGACTCATTCTGCGTCTGTTTCGCCCGCGATGCGCTTGACCGCATCGCGAGCGGTTTCGAGCACGCGCTCCGCCATGCCTTGGTCGGTCATGATGCGGGAGATGGTTACGGCGCCCACCATCAGCGACAGGATGAGCATGGCTTTGTCATCGGGTTTCGAGCCGTCCGGCGCAGGGATCAATTCGTCGAGAATCTGAAGATGAGCTTCGATGCCATTCTGGAATGGAGCGCGGACCTCTTCGCTCAGGCGCGCCGCGTCGGACCCGAGCGCTGCCAAAGGGCAACCATCGCCCTTCTCCTCCCGGTGCCCGGGCGAGAGATAGAGGTCGACAACCGCTTCTAGCGGATCGGGACTAACGGCGGCAACCCTTGACCATCTGCGGAGCGCACTCTCCATCGCTCGCCCGGATGCAAGCGCCACAAGATCATCCTTCGATTCGAACTGCTTGTAGAACCCGCCCTGGGTGAGGCCGGCCCCTTTCATCAGGTCCTTCAGCCCGATGCCGTCGAAGCCGTGCTCCCGGAAGAGCCGGCTTGCGACATCGATCACCGTTTCACGATTGGCCTCGGCCTGAGCGCGACTGACTCTCATAGCGATCTCCAATTAGATTTCATTTGACATCTATATAAGAATTAGAGTTAGATCGCAATCTAAATAAATAGCTGCGCCCGTCAAGAAGGGTTACTGACATGAACCGCAAAATTCTCCTCGCCTCCTTCGGCCTTCTGGCGGCTGCCGGCGCCACGACGTTCGTCTTGACCGCCAAGTCTTCGGACGCAAGCGTGCCGGCCACCGATCCCCGAACCGCAACACCCTTCGTCAAGTTGGTGGAAGCAAAGAGGCCGGATAGCGCCGGACGCAGCTTCACGGGCACGATCGCCGCCCGGGTGCAAAGCAATCTTGGTTTTCGCGTGCCCGGCAAGATCATGCAGCGTTATGTGGACGTTGGCGTGCAGGTCAAGGCCGGCCAACCGCTGATGCGCATCGACGAGACCGATCTCAATCTGGCCCTTACGGCGAAACGAAACGCGGTCGCGGCAGCTGTAGCTGTGCTGACCCAGGCGCAAGCAGACGAGAAACGCTATGCCGCCTTGGTGAAAAACGGATTGGCCGCGACGCCGCAGCGCTACGAGCAGGCAAAGGCAGCGCTTGACACCGCTACCGCGCAGCTTGCCGCGGCGCAAGCGGACGCCAAGGTCGCGGAAAACGAGGCCGCCTATTCCGTCCTCGTTGCCGACACCGATGGAACGGTTGTCGAAACGCTGGGCGAGCCGGGGCAGGTCGTGACGGCGGGACAAACCGTGGTCCGGCTCGCACAGGCCGGGCCGCGTGAAGCGCTGGTCTGGATGCCGGAATTCCTCAGGCCTGAGATCGGCGAGATCGCCGATGCCAGCATCTACGGCAACGAAAGCCGGCAGGACAAGGCGCGGCTTCGGCAGATCTCCGATGCCGCCGATCCGCAAACCCGCACCTATGAGGCGCGCTGGGTTCTGGATGGCGCCGCAGCGTCGGCCCCGCTGGGTGCGACGGTGACGATCAGAATCGCCAACAGCAGCGGCCAATCGCATGCGGCGGTGCCTGTCGGCGCCGTGTTGGACGATGGCAGCCGCACCGGCGTCTGGGTCTTCGACCAGACATCGTCGACCGTGCACTTCCGGCAGGTGAAAATAGAGCAGCTGGGTGAGGAGGTGGCGGTGGTTTCCAGCGTCAATGCAGGCGAGCCGGTCGTCGCTCTCGGCGCCCATCTGCTGCAGGACGGCGTCAGCGTGCGCACCACGGTGGAACAGGCAGAGGCGGTAAACTGATGAACTTCAATCTATCCGCGCTCGCCGTTCGCGAGCGGGCCGTCACCCTGTTCTTCATCGTTCTGCTGGCCGCCGCCGGCGCCTATGCCTTCGTCAAGCTCGGGCGCGCCGAGGACCCCTCCTTCACCATCAAGACTCTGACCGTGACATCGGTGTGGCCGGGCGCGACAGCCCGCGAAATGCAGGATCTGGTCGCCGAGCCGCTCGAGAAGCGCCTCCAGGAACTCACTTGGTACGATCGTGTCGAAACGACAACGCGGCCAGGCTATGCCTTTTTGACCGTCACCTTGAAGGACAGCACGCCGGCAACAGCAGTCGAGGAGGAATTCTATCAGGCCCGGAAGAAGCTTGGAGACGAGGCCCGCAACCTGCCAAGGGGCGTGCTCGGTCCCTTTGTCAACGACGAGTATTCCGATGTCAGCTTCGGTCTTTATGCCCTCAAGGCCAAGGGCATGCCGATGCGCGAGCTTGTGCGTCAGGCCGAGGTGATCCGCCAGGATCTTCTGCATGTGCCGGGTGTCAAGAAGATCAACATCCTGGGAGAGCGGCCCGAACAGATCTTTGTCGAGTTCTCCTATGCCAAGCTGGCCACGCTCGGCATTTCGGCACAGGACGTCGCCGCCGCCTTGCAGCGGCAAAACACAGTGACGCCGGCCGGCTCGATCGATACGCGTGGGCCCCAGGTCTTCATTCGCTTCGATGGCGCCTATGACAGTATCCAGGCGATCGCCGACACGCCGATCGCTGCGGCTGGACGCACCTTGAAGCTCTCGGATTTTGCCGAAGTGCGGCGCGGTTATCAAGATCCGGCCACCTATCTCATTCGCCATGACGGCGAGCCCGCCATCATGCTTGCCGCTGTAATGCAACAGGGCTGGAACGGTCTGGACCTCGGCAAGGCGCTGGAAGAAAGATCCGCGGCGATCGCAAAGACCTTGCCGCTCGGCATGACGCTCGAAAAGGTCAGCGACCAGGCCGTCAACATCGACGAAGCCGTCGGCGAGTTCATGCTGAAATTTGCCATGGCGCTCGGCGTCGTGTTGTTCGTCAGCCTGATTGCGCTCGGCTGGCGTGTCGGCATCGTCGTGGCTCTGGCCGTTCCGCTGACCCTTGCCGTCGTCTTCCTCATCATGCTGGAGACCGGCCGGTTCTTCGATCGCATCACCCTTGGTGCGTTGATCCTGGCGCTCGGCCTCCTGGTCGACGACGCCATCATCGCCATCGAGGTGATGGTGGTGAAGATGGAAGAGGGGATGGATCGCATCAAGGCGGCCGCCTATGCCTGGAGCCATACTGCGGCCCCGATGCTGTCGGGCACGCTGGTGACCATCATCGGGCTGATGCCGGTCGGCTTTGCCCGGTCGACCGCCGGCGAATATGCCGGCAACATCTTCTGGGTCGTCGGCTTTGCCCTGATCGTCTCCTGGATTGTCGCGGTGACCTTCACGCCGTATCTCGGCGTCAAGATGCTGCCGGCGATCAAGCCGGTCGAGGGTGGCCATCACGCCATCTACAACACCCCGAATTACCGGCGCCTGCGGCGGCTGATCGAGTTCACCGTGCGCCACAAGTTCGTCACCTGTGCGGTGGTCGCCATCGCCATGGGGGCCTCCGTCGTTGGAATGGGATCGGTGAAAAAGCAGTTCTTCCCGACCTCGGACCGTCCCGAAGTCCTCGTCGAAGTCCGCATGCCCGAAGGCACCAGCATCGAGACGACGACGGCCACGGTTGAAAAGCTCGAAGGCTGGCTGCAGAAGCAGCCGGAGGCAAAGACCGTCACCAGCTATGTCGGCCAGGGCGCTCCCCGCTTCTTCTTTGCCATGGCGCCGGAATTGCCGGACCCGTCTTTCGCCAAGATCGTCGTGCTGACCCCTGACGCCCACACACGCGAGGTACTGAAGCTTCGGCTGCGCGCGGCCATTTCGGATGGGCTCGCCCCTGAAGCCTATGTCCGCGTCACGCAGCTGGTCTTCGGTCCTTACACGCCGTTTCCGGTCGAGTTCCGGATCAGCGGGCCGGATGCGCAGCAACTGTACCGGATTTCCGACAAGGCCCTCGAGATCATGAAGAGCGTGCCGGACGTGCGCCAGGCAAACCGCGATTGGGGCAATCGCACGCCGGTGCTGCGCTTCGTTCCCGACCAGGATCGGCTGAACCTGATCGGCCTGTCGCCGGCCGAGGCGGCCCAGCAGCTGCAATTGCTGCTGAGCGGAGTTCCGATCACCGAGGTTCGCGAGAATATCCGCAACGTGCCTGTTGTTGCCCGCAGCGCCGGCGGCAACCGGCTCGATCCGTCCAGATTGGCCGACTTCTCGCTGATGAGCCGGGATGGGCGACAGGTTCCGCTCGATCAGATCGGCCACTCGGAAATCCAGTTTGAAGAACCGATTCTGAAACGCCGCGACCGTACGCCTGTTATTACGATCCGGTCCGATATCAACGAAGCGACACAGCCGCCGGAGGTCTCAGAGCAGGTCATGAAGGCGCTTCAGCCGCTGATTGCCTCGCTTCCTGTCGGATATCGGATCGAGATGGGCGGCAACATCGAGGAATCAACCAAGGCCAACGACGCCCTGGTGAAAATCTTCCCGATGATGATTGCCGCCATGTTGATCGTTATCGTGCTGCAGGTCCGCAGCCTGGCGACGATGACCATGGTCATGCTGACGGGGCCGCTCGGTCTTGCCGGAGCGGTTCCAGTCCTGCTGCTCTTCGACAAGCCCTTCGGCTTCAATGCCATTCTCGGATTGATCGGGCTGGCGGGCATCCTGATGCGCAACACCCTGATCCTGACCGAACAGATCAAGGACAATAAGGCAGCCGGTCTCGACGATTATCACGCCGTCATCGAGGCGACGGTGCAGCGGACACGACCGGTCATTCTGACCGCCCTTGCCGCCGTGCTTGCCTTCATTCCTCTGACGCACTCGGTGTTCTGGGGGTCGATGGCCTACACGCTGATCGGCGGAACGGCGGTCGGCACGGTGATGATCCTGCTCTTCCTTCCCGCTCTCTACGCCATCTGGTTCCGCATCAAGCCGACGAAAAACGAGAGCCATGAAAATTCACCGAAGGCGGTGGAGTTACCGAAGGAGATGGAGTTACCGACGGCGATGGCTGCCGAGTGAATTCTCCGGAGGCGGCGATGACTTTTGCGGATCCGATAGCAACTGACCTTGAGCAGTCGCGCACGCGGATACTCGAGGTGGCGGAAAGGCATTTTCGGCGGATCGGCTATCATAAGACGTCGGTCGCCGACATCGCCGCCGAACTCGGCATGAGCCGCGCCAATATCTATCGCTTTTTTCCCTCAAGGACGGCGATCAACAGTTCCGTCTGCGGACTGGTGGTCAAAGAGGTTGCTGAAATTGCTCTGGCGATCGCGCAAACGGATGCGCCGGCGAGCAAAAAGCTGGCCGATCTTTTGACCGCCATCCACCGGCAGAGCACGAGAAGGCTGGTCGAGGACAGACCGATGCACGAGCTGCTTGTCGCCGCCATGGATGGAAGTTGGTCAACCATCAACGCGCATAATGAGCAGATCCTGGCTATCCTCAAGGCGCTGGTCCGCGAGGGGCTACAGACAGGCGAGTTCAAAGTCGAAGATGCCGACGAAGCCGCGCGCGGCATCATCACCGCCTTCCTGCCGTTCTTCCATCCGGTTCTGCTTGAGCAGCGCGTTCAGGAGGGGGAGGCCACCGCGGTCAGCGTCCACGCCCAAATCCGCTTCATCATGACAGCGCTCGGCACATCAGACCGCGCCCTGCCTGAAGGTATAAGCGCATAATCTAGCGCTGCCGACCTTGTTCTCTTCGATAAAGCCATTATCTGGTGCACTAGATAAACGCACGCTAGATGAAGCCATGCCGAACAACGAAATCGCATCCCGCCGCGCGGTCGGCACCCAGCTTTCGTTTGCGCTCTATGGCGCGGCCAACCGGATGGCGCGCCTTCACAAGCCATTTTTGCAGCCGCTCGGTCTGACATTCCCGCAATACCTGGTGATGCTTGAACTTTATGGCGGTACGCCCCGCGCCGTTGGAGAGTTGGGTTTAAAGCTCGACATGGACACCGGCACGATCACGCCGCTGCTGAAGCGCTTGGAATCGGCCGGCATGGTGACCCGGACGCGCGATCGTACCGACGAGCGGCGGGTGCTCATCCATCTTACCGAAGCCGGTGAATCCCTGCGTGAGGCGCTTTGGGCCGTCACCGACAAGATCAAAACCGCCTGCCAGCTCACCGACGAGGGGCTGGCCGATCTGCGCGACACGCTGCACGCATTCGCTCGCCCCGCCGGCGATTGAGGCGGGCTTACTTCCACATCAGAGAGAGGTCATCCCATGAAGATCGGAATCATCGGCGCCGGAAATATCGGCGCGACGCTGGCGAGAAAACTTGCCGCCGGCGGCCATGAGGTCAAGCTTGCCAATTCGACGGGGCCGGACACCATCCGCGATCTTGCCGGCGATATCGGAGCGGCCGCCGTTTCGAAGGAAGAAGCCGTCCGGGGCGTCGAAGTGGTCGTTCTGTCGATCCCGTTCGCAAACTATCGCGATCTCGCTGGGCTCTTCAAGGACGTGCCTGAAGAGGTCGTGGTGATCGATACCTCAAACTATTATCCGTTTCGCGACGGTGTGATCGCCGAGGTCGATGGCGGCATGCCCGAAAGCGTTTGGGTGAGCGGGCAAATCGGCCGACCCGTCGTCAAGGCGTGGAATGCCGTGCTGGCGGCAACGCTGGCGGAGAAGGGGCGGCCTGATGGCACGGATGGACGCATTGCCATCCCGGTTGCAGGCGATGCCCCGGAAGCAAAGGCGGTTGCCATAGAGCTGGTCGAGGCTACCGGTTTCAATGCGCTGGATGCGGGAGGGCTGGCGGCGTCCTGGCGTCAGCAGCCCGGCACCCCGGCCTATTGCACCGAGCTTGCAGCAGATGAGCTGGAAGAAGCGCTGCAATCGGGGGATCGATCCCGCGCAGCCGATAATCGCGACGCGCTGATCAAGGAATTCTTCGCGGCAGGCACGAGCCTGACCCACGACGAAATGGTCGCTCGAAACCGAGCGGGGACTTCCGCTCCGAAATCCTGAACTCGTTGAGGCTCAAGCCGCTCCCGGCCGACACTGCCCCGGCACGTTTGGAGGCGCGATTACCGAAAAAAATCGGCGTAAAGCAAAAAGTGCTTGATTTTATATTTCGATTGACATCTAAAGCAAGAATAGATGTCGGTCGAAATCTTACGCGCTTGGATACCAGGTTCTGAGACACTGTCCTTTGCCGACAGGGTGAAAAATCTGACCATTCTATTGAAGCACGTAGTCAACCACTCGCGCCCAGCCAGGAGCCTCCATGTCTCAAAATAAAGTCGTCGTCATTACCGGAGCATCCTCCGGAATAGGCGAAGCGTCGGCCCGCCTTCTTGCACAAAACGGCTTCCAAGTCTTTGGCGGCGTGCGTAACCCGCAGCGTGTCAATGCCATTCCCGGCGTGCGCTATGGGACTGCCGACGTGACCGATGACGCCTCGGTCTCCGATTTTGTTCAATGGGTTTTGTCCGAGGCAGGCAGGATCGACGTTCTGATCAACAATGCCGGCGTTTCGCTAGTCGGCCCGGTCGAGAACACGTCGCCTGCCGAAGCTCAGGCGGTCTTCGATACCAATGTTTTCGGCCCTCTGCGCATGATCCGCGCTGCTTTGCCCTCCATGCGCGCCGCTCGCAGCGGTCTGATCATCAATATCAGCTCGGTCCTCGGCTTCCTGCCGGCGCCGTTCATGGGAATATATGCCAGTAGCAAGCATGCGCTTGAAGGACTGTCGGAGTCGCTGGACCATGAGATTCGTGAGTTCAACGTGCGCGTCGTGTTGGTTCAGCCGACCTTCACCAACACCAAGCTCGATGTGAACGCGGCACAAACCGAGGCGCCCCTGGGCGCTTACGCAACACAGGCCGATGCGACCATCAAGGCGGTACAGGCCCAGATCAAAACCGCGCCGTCGCCGCTGGCTGTCGCGGAGAAAATCCTGGCGGCAATCAACGGGCCATATAAAATGCGTCAACCGGCGGGTGGCCAGGCGACGCTGCTCAGCCGGCTGCGCAGGTTTATGCCGGCAAACGCGGTCGATAGCAGTCTGAGAAAGACATTCGGTTTCGGAAAGCGAAACGCGTCCTGAGCTTCGCGTAAACTTCCGGACGTCGTCGGTTTCAACAGCATCGTCTCTGCGGATCTCGCTGTCGCCCCGTGCGGCACGCCGCACGATCATTGCGCCCGACGACGTCCTCCAACTTTTGAGCGAAGCCTAATCTCCAAAGAACCGAATCGGCTTGTAGCGCCGATGTGCGATAATCAGGCTTCTGTCGGCCTGGATGACGTAGGTTTCCTCGACCTGCTGGCCGTATTGGTCGATGAAATCATGCGGGAAGGAGGAGCCGGGCGGGGATTTGGTGAGCTTGCTGCGCGGCTGGCCGTTATAGGTGATGCTGCCCGGAATGGGTTCGAGGCCTGGGCCGTCATAGGTGACGGTCGTGCACCCGGCAAGAACCAGGGTGCCGATAAGGCCGATGACTGCAGGTTTCATATCAATCCTTTCCCGATCGCCGAAGGATGCGATCTTACTCCCGACCGCGCCATCCCTACCAGATGAAACGGCAGATCCGCCTTCAATCCTTCGGGAAGTGCTGCCTGAGCGCTGTGATCGGTTCAGGCCATCCATTGTCGAAACCGGCGCCGTCTGCTAAATCGGCAGCGTCGAAAAAGGCAGGATCGGTTGAGGTAAGCCCGATCCCTTCCGTTGGAGCGCCCAGAGCGCTCTCAAGAAGCTCTGCTCCGTGCCCTGGCACGAGAACCCGCGACGTGATCCGCATGGAGATGCGGGATCCCGGCGGCGTGCGGAGACGGCAAAAAGGCAGTCCCGGGATTTTTTGAACGGAGACTGACATGCGCCTGAACCATCTCGATTTTCACGTACCCGATATCGCGACGACGGCGGAATTCTTCACTCGCCATTTCGGCCTGACGCTGAAGGATATGCGCGGCCAGAACGGCCTGGCGATCCTGAGCGATGATGCCGGCCTCGAAATCGTCCTCAGCCACGCGATTGCCAAGTTCGGCACTGCCGATCAGGTCGAACTGCAGCGTCAGACCTATCATATCGGCTTTATCCTGCCCGAGAGGGAGGATGTCGATCGGGTTTATGCCGGGCTTGCCGCTGCCGGCGCGGCGCTCTCCGGCCCGCCGGCCGCCATGCGCGGCGGCTGGTTGTTTTATTGCACGGCGCCCGGGAACATCCTCGTCGAGATCGGCTGGCGGACGGGTTAGGTCCCCAAATAGAAAGGGCGGCCCCTGAGCCGCCCTTGCCAATACCTGTCTTGACGGCTCAGAACTCCGTCCAGTCGCCATCCTGGCTTTTTGGCGCGCTGCTGCCGGCGCCGAAGGCGTTGGCGAGTGTTTGGCCGAGTGCGCGGGCCGGCGAGGCGGTCGGGCGGGCAGCCCCCTCCTTGGCGACGCGGATCGCGGCGGCCTTGGCGACCGGCGCGCGGCGGCACGTGGCGCTGCGGCCGGCGGCCGGGCCGGGGCGAGCGGCGCGGCGGCGGCGAAGCCGCCGGTGCCCGTCAGCCGGAACTGGCCGAGCAGGTTGTTCAGGGCTGCCGCTTCCGTGGCGAGGCTGTGGCTGGCGGCGGTCGACTGCTCGACCATTGCCGCGTTCTGCTGCGTGCCCTGATCCATGGTGTTGACGGCGGTGTTGATCTCCTGCAGCCCGATCGACTGCTCGCGCGAGGCTTCGGCGATGGCGTGGACGTGCTGGTTGATTTCCTGCACCTCCTGGACGATCGAATCGAGCGCCTTGCCGGTCTCGCCGACCAGCGAGACGCCGGTCCGCACATGCGTGCCGGAATTGGTGATCAGATCCTTGATTTCCTTTGCCGCCTTGGCGGAACGCTGGGCAAGCTCGCGCACTTCCTGGGCGACGACGGCAAAGCCCTTGCCGGCTTCCCCGGCACGGGCCGCTTCGACGCCGGCATTCAGCGCTAGAAGGTTGGTCTGGAATGCGATGTCGTCGATGACGCCGATGATGTTGGAAATTTCGCCCGAGGACTTTTCGATCTGCTGCATGGCGGAGACGGCCTTGCGGACGATCTCGCCCGATTTCTCGGCGCCGAGGCGGGTGCGGGCGACGAGCTGGCTCGCCTCCTCGGCGCGCTTGGCGGCGTCGCGCACCGTCGTGGTGATTTCTTCGAGTGCGGCAGCCGTCTCCTCGACGGAGGCCGATTGCTGTTCGGTCCGCTGGGAAAGCTCGTCTGCGGACGAACGGATCTCGTTGGCGCCGGCACCGATTGCCCGGGCGTTGGCGCCGACCGTATGCAGGGTTTCGTTGAGCTTCTCGACCGAGTTGTTGAAATCCTTACGCAGGGCATCGAGATGGGCGACAAAAGGCTGGTCGATATGCGAGGCGAGATCGCCGGCGGCAAGGCGGCGCAGGCCGTCGCCGAGCGCCTGAACTGCGCCTTCGAGTTCGGATGCGTCGCGGGCCCTTTGCGCCTCGCGTTCGCGACGCTCACCGTCGTTGACATCGCGGTCGGCTTCGGCGCGTGCCTCGATCCGCGCACGCTCGATCGCATTGTCTCGGAAGATCGAGACCGCCTTTGCCATCTGGCCGACTTCGTCGCCGCGGTCGAGCCCGCTGACATCGCTCTCGGTATCGCCTTCGGCAAGCCGCGTCATGCGCAGGTTGAGCCTCGCCATCGGGCCGGCAATGCCCATCTGCGCCACGAGCACGCTGAAACCGACGGCGAGCAGAACGGCGATGCCGATCAGCACGAGACAGGAGACGATCCGGCCGTTGACCGAAGCAGACAGCGCGTCGCCGCCGTCGTTGAGCATCGCCATCATCGCATCGTTGTTGGCAATCATCTTCGGTGTCAGCGCATCGAGCTTGGCATTAATCAAGGCAACACTCGAAAGCGCGCCGGCGCTGTCGTTGGCCTTGCTCTGTTCGATGATCTTGTTCGCCAGCGCTTCGATCTCATCGATGCCGGCCTGGATTTCGTCGATCGCGGCCTTGCGGCTCGGCACCAGCGCCAGCGCCTGCTTCATCCGGTCGCGGGCCTGCGGCAGCTTGCTCGGGATGGCGAGCGTCGTTTGGAATGCCGGCGTATCGGCCTTCATTTCGGCCAGCAGGGTGACCTGCAGCACCGAGGCCACCACCGATGCGCTGGCGCGCGCGCTCAGCATCGAAGCCTGCGCTTCATGATCGATGAAGGCGCTGTAGGCGGCGTCGGCCCGGCGGAACTCGGAGATGACATAGACCAGCCCGGCCATGGTGATCAGACCTAGCAGCGCCACGACCGATATGATTTTCGTGCGGATTTTCAGATGTTTCAACATGGAAATGTCACCCGGTTCTGTGAAATCAATTGTTGCAAACAAGCGCTGCGTCGTGTCGCAGCTCAGCGAATATGGGGGAGTGACGCATGCATCATGCAATCGGCCGGCGGTGTCCGTGTCGTCGTCACAAATAGAGGCGATATTCTTTAATTCCGCGCTAACGGCGGGGCGCAGATACACCCATAATTTTGGGGAGGCAGGAGGTTCAAGAGGGCCTATCGTGAGATCCCCGCAGGGGCCTCGAAGGACGGAGCGGGCATTCCGGCGTCGGATGGATGAGAGCGCGTTGCGGATCCACGCGGTTACAAGGGCGCTGAGTTCGCAATCGCTCCCCGCCTCCCAAGCATATTCCCCGCCGGGCATGACTCTGTTACATCTCGCCGAGACGGCAACCCGAGACCGGATCACGATGATTGAATCCAAGCTGGCACCCCCGACTCTCAGGGCTCTTCTCGCATTTGGGCTGTTTCTGACAGCGCTGTTTTCCGCTTTTGCCGCATCTGCCCAGCAGGCAGCACCCTCGCTGCCGCTGCTTTTCGATGCCCGTGAACGTCTGGCGAGACCCGATCTCTCCTCGCTGGTTCGCCTGCGCTTCCTGACTTCGGTCGATTTCCCGCCGTTCAATTTCACCGATCAGAACGGCAAGCTTTCCGGTTTCAACGTCGATCTCGCCCGCGAAATCTGCAGCGAGCTGGAAATTTCCGACAAGTGCCAGATCCAGGCGATGCCCTTCGCCGATTTGAAGGATGCGCTCGCCGCCTCGCAGGGTGATGCCGTTATCGCCGGTCTTGCCGTGACGCCGGAGCTGCGCCGGTTATTCGTCTTCTCCCGGCCGTATCTGATGCTGCCCGCCCGCTTCGTGCGCAATCTCACTGTTTCGCTCGACGGCAAAACGGCGGCCGCCCTTTCCGGGCACCCGGTCGGCGTCGTCAAAGGCACGGTGCACGAGGCGATGCTGGCCGCCTTCTTCCCGGCGATCAAGGCCCAGGCCTTCGACACCAAGGATGCCCTGCTGGCGGCGCTCAAGGAGCGCAAGGTCGATGCCGCCTTTGCCGATGCGCTGCAGCTTTCCTTCTGGGTATCGTCGCCGGCGTCAGTCAAATGCTGCGCGCTGTTCGACGGCCCCTATCTCTCCGAGCAATTCCTCGGTGAGGGCATGACAATCATGCTGCGGCAAAAGGACAGCGTGCTGACGGCGGCCATCGACCACGCGCTCGCTACCCTGTCGCGCAACGGCCGTCTCCAGGAAATCTATCTGCGTTATTTTCCCTACGGGCTTTATTGACATGCATGTCGCCCAAAACTGTGTAGCGGTTTTGGGATAACGACATGGATAAAATAAAGAGTTTCAGGCTTATCCCTTGCGGAAGCGGGCAATGGCGCTGCGCTCGATCGCCGCGCAGGTGAGCTTGTCGAGACCGAGCCGATCGCGCAGCAGGCTGAGCAGCCTGAGTTCCTCGGCTTTGACCGAGAGATCGGCGGATGCGACTTCGACAGCCAGCGCATAGGCAGTGTCGTAGAGTTTGGCCGGCAGGGTGTCGCGCACCGTTTCGAGAACGACGTCGAGGCCTTCTGGGCCGGCCAGCAGCGAGGCGCAGTCGCGCGCCACCGAAATCAGTTTGTCGTCGTCGAAATCCCGGAAGACAGGCAGGAAGCCGATCAGTTGTCCGATCCTTTCCATCTCCCGGTCGTTCATCGTGCTGTCGACGGCGGAGGCCATCACCATCACGTAGATCAGCGCATCATGGGCGGAAAGCGGCTTGTTCATCTCTGTTTCCTTTTCGATCAGCCCAGAGTGGGAATTGGCAGCCGGCATTACAAGGGATCAGCTCCCTGTCAAGGCCGCCGGTTATCTCCGGCGCGGATCGTCGCCGTAAAGGCCTTTTCCGGCCTGCCTGGCTTTTTCGGCGGCCCACGCTAACGGCGAGCCCGCCGCTGCCTCAGCCCAGCCGTTTTCGACAAGCCATGCGCCGAGATCCTGTGCGCCGAGCCGGCAGGTGGTCGTCACTGTTTCCTGCCATTCGGCCGTCTCAAGATCGCAGTTGATGCTGCGGTTGCGCAACAGCTGGCGAAGCGCCGTCTTCGCCAGCATGCCGCAGGGCCATTGCCGGCCCGTCGCCCCGCATATCTTGTCGGCCGGCGTCGGCACGATGCCGGCAAGCTGAAGCCTGCGCTCGCCAAAGGAGAGAAGACCGGCATTTTCGACCGCCGGCCGCGCCAGCTCCATCGGCTTTTTCGCGGGTGGACTTGCCGTCTGCCCGACTGCCGTCTCGGCCCGCGGCTCGCCATCGGCGGGTTTGGGCGCCGTACCGTCGGCAGGCCCCGCGGAGGGTGGCGCCTGCGGTTGCGCCGCCGGTTCCGCCGAGCCGGCGATGATTTCGGCTTGTTCGTCCGATATCGCAGCCGGTTCGCTGGCCTTAGGCGCAGCATCCGCTGCCGCGGTCGCCGTCTCCTCCGCCGATACCGTCTCTTCGCCGGCCGCCCCGCCCCGCAGCCTTGTTTCGCCCGCCATCAGCAGGCCGGCCACCACCGCCATCCCTATGAGACCTGTGAAGACGGCGGCAGGGCGCATGGAATATCTTCCTATTGGCTGGCCCAGATGATGCGGGCGATCCAATCGACATCGGAAAGCTCGAGCGTGCGGTTTGGATGGTCGGGATTGAGCGACATTAGCTCGATCGAGCGCGGGCTTTGGCGCAGCAGCACCTTGGCCATCACCTCACCCTCGTTTGTGCGCACGACGACGCGGTCGTTGCGGCGCACCTGCGCGCCGGGCTCGACGATCAGCACGTCGCCGTCGCGGTAGAGCGGCATCATGCTCTCGCCCTGCACCTCGAGTGCATAGACGCCTGACGTCTGCGCCGGGGCCGCCGGAAATTCCACTACATCCCAGCCTTGGCCGGCCGGAAAGCCGCCATCGTCGAAGAAGCCGCCGGCACCGGCCTGGGCGAAGCCGAGCAGCGGAATCGAACTGCCCTGCGGCGGAAAGGCGCCGTCAGGCTGTGCGGCCAGTGGCTTGGAAAAACCGGCATCCGGCTGCAGGAAGGCAAGAAACTGCTCCACGCTCGCCCCGGTCGCGTCGAGCACCTTGGCGATCGATTCCGTCGAGGGCCAGCGCAGTCGCCCGTCGGCGGATAGCCGTTTCGATTTGTTGAAGGAGGTGGGATCGAGCCCGGCGCGCCGCGCAAGACCGGAGGGCGTCAGCGCATGCCGCTCGGCAAGCCTGTCGATCGCTCCCCAGATCTGGTCGTGTGACAGCATAGGCGCCCGATTCCGTGCGCGGCTCATCCGCGCGTCAGCCGGGCGGAATATTAACCGACCATGTCGCCTGAGTAAAGCTGAAGGAGGAATAAAATCCTGTTATCGCAAGCCTTTCAGGCGACCATCGCCATATTGATCTTGCCAAGCTGGATGACCGCCTGCGTCCGGCTGTCGACATCGAGTTTCAGCAGGATCGCCGAGACATGCGCCTTGATCGTCGCCTCGGAGACGCCGAGTTCATAGGCGATCTGCTTGTTCAGCAGCCCCTCGCCGAGCATGGTCAGCACCCGGCTCTGCTGCGGCGTCAGCGTATGCAGGCGGTGGATCAGGTCGGCGACATCGGGATCCTGCTCCTGGCCGTCGCGGTAGTTTTCCGGCGTGGCGATATCGCCGGCCAGCACCGTCTGGATGCCGCGGCGAATGTCGTCGATGCCGGCGGATTTGGAAATGAAGCCGGAGGCGCCGAGTTCCAGCGCCCGGCGGATCGTCGTCGCGTCGTCGGTTGCCGAAACGATGATGATCGGCAGGCTGACGAATTCGGAGCGTAGCGCCATCAGGCCGGAAAAGCCGCTGACGCCGGGCATGGCGAGGTCGAGCAGCATCAGGTCGGCATCCGCATGGGCGCCTGCCGCCCGGCGCGCAGCGGCGAAATCGCCGGCCTCGACGATTGCCTGCCGGCCGTCCATGCCGATGACGGCCTGGCGCAGCGCATCCCTGAACAGCGGATGATCGTCCGCAATGATGATGGTCTGTTCCTGCATCGAAAACTCCCTCCCAAGAGCCCGATCGTGCCCGCATGCACCGCCGTCCCCTCGGCGTTCTCACGCATGTCTGCTGAAATGACTATATCAGATCAGGTTTTCTGCGGAAGGGGATTGGCGTTTTCCTCGGCCTGGAACTCCTTCACCATCCCCATGAAACTCTTCATCATCTTCTCCATGATGCTGATCGAGCGGTCGATTTCGGCATCGCTCGGCAATGCGCGCTGTACGAGCCCGCCCTGTTCCAGCTTCGTCACGCGCTGCGAAAGCCGGTCGAGTTCGTCCTCATAGGCCGCCCGCTCGTCGGCCGCCATCCGGCAGACGAGGGCGCCGTCCTTGTCCTGGCAGATCGACATCGCGCCGGTCTGCCGGTCGAGCCGGACGAAATGGTCGCCGCTCTTTTCCAGCTGGAACCGGCTCGCATCGGCCTCGGCGGCTGCGGCGCCAAGCGGCAGAAGAAGAACGCCCAGTGTCAGAACCAAAATCTTCATCGTCTCATCCTCCGGAATTTGTTTCCGCCGATCCCGTTTTTATCTGCCGGGGCGTGGACATCGCCGCCTCTTTCCGGCAAAGCCCTCGTGACCCGAGGACCAGCAATCGCGAGCCCATGATGAGCGTGACACCGACCCTTTACAAGATCGTGACGGAAACGCTCTGGCAGCAAGCCAGACAAAGCGGTGTTTTTCATGGCGCTGGCATCGATCTCAACGACGGCTTCATCCATTTCTCGACGGCAGACCAGGTGAAGCAGACCGCCGCCTTGCATTTTGCCGGCCAGTCCGGCCTGCTGCTGATTGCCGTTGACGGCAGCGGGTTCGGTGACAAGCTGGTGTTCGAGCCCTCGCGCGGCGGCGATCTGTTCCCGCATCTCTATGCCGACTTGCCGCTGGCCGCGGTGCTCTGGGAGGCGCCGCTGCCGCTCGACCAGGCCGGCGGCCATATCGTTCCGGAGCTGCAGCCATGATCGATCCTTTCAAGCGTCTCGCCCGCAAGGGTCTCTTCCTGTTCGATCCGGAAACGGCGCACGGCATGTCGATCGCCGCGCTGAAATCCGGCCTCGTGCCCGCCTGCCAGACCACCCCGGATCCGCGCCTGCGCCAGACCGTCGCCGGCCTTACCTTCGAAAATCCGCTCGGCATGGCGGCCGGCTATGACAAGAATGCCGAGGTGCCCGAAGCCCTGCTGAAGCTCGGTTTCGGCTTTACCGAGATCGGCACGGTGACGCCGAAGCCGCAAGCCGGCAATCCGCGCCCGCGCATCTTCCGCCTGGTCGAGGATGAAGCCGTCATCAACCGCCTCGGCTTCAACAATGAAGGCCATGACGCCGCTTTCGATCGTCTCTCGGCACTGACCGGCGGTGGCATGATCGGCGTCAATATCGGCGCCAACAAGGACAGCGAGGATCGCATCGCCGATTATGTCGCCGGCATCCGCCGCTTCTATTCCGTCGCTCGCTATTTCACCGCCAATATCTCCTCGCCGAACACGCCCGGGCTGCGCGACCTGCAGGCGCGCGAAAGCCTTGCGGCGCTGCTGTCGGCTGTGCTTGCCGCGCGCGACGAAATGGCGGCGACATCCGGCCGCAGGATCCCGGTCTTCCTGAAGATCGCCCCTGACCTGACCGAGGAAGGCATGGACGATATCGCCGCCGAGGCGCTCTCGCATGCGCTTGATGGCCTGATCGTCTCCAACACGACGCTGTCGCGCGACGGGCTGAAGGATCAGCGCCAGGCGAAGGAGGCGGGCGGCCTTTCCGGCGTACCGCTGTTCGAAAAGTCGACGGCGGTGCTTGCCCGGATGCGCAAGCGCGTCGGTCCCGATCTGCCGATCATCGGCGTCGGCGGCGTCTCCTCGGCCGAAACCGCGCTGGAAAAGATCAGGGCGGGCGCCGATCTCGTCCAGCTCTATTCCTGCATGGTCTATGAAGGCCCTGGCCTGCCCGGTGATATCGTCCGCGGTCTCTCCAAGCTCATGGACCGCGAAAAGGTGAGTTCGATCCGCGAGCTCCGCGATAACAGGCTCGACTACTGGGCCGCGCGAAAAGTCTGATCGGCCCGCGGCTTGACCAGCATCGCCAGAAAGATGCCGCGGAACAGCAGGAAGGCGTTCATCGCGAGCCACAGGCCGTGATTGCCGAAGAGCGGCACGAAGACGGCAAGCATCAAGAGATATCCGGCAAAGGATATCAGCATCCGGTTGCGCATGTCGGCCGACCAGGTCGCGCCGATGAAAACCCCGTCCATCAGGAAGGCAAGCGCCCCCGTCAGTCCGGTGATGGCAGCCCAGGGCAGATAGGTTTCGGCTGCCTGCCGCACCTCGGGCGAGGTCGTCAGCACCGAGATCAGCCAGGGGCCGGCAAGAACGAAGAATGCCGAAGCGACTGCGGCCAGTCCAAAGGACCAGAGGGTCGTCAGCTTCAGCCCGCGGTCGAAGGCCGGCCGGTAACGCGCGCCGATCGCCCGGCCGGTAATCTGCTCGGCGGCATTGGCAAGTCCGTCGAGATAGTAGCCTGACAGCAGGAAGAAATTCATCAGCACGGCATTGGCGGCCAGCATCACCGCGCCGAAGCCGGTGCCGATCCGCGTCATGATGGTGAAGGCGCCGATCAGCACGAAGGTGCGGATCAGGATGTCGCGGTTAAGCGCGAAAAGCTCTGCCATCCGATGCCGGGAAAAGACCTCGGCCGATGCCGGCCGCTCGGCCTTGTGAAAGCCTGTGAGTATGATGATAAGTCCGGCGATCGCCCCGATCGCTTCACCGGCCATGGTTGCCCAGGCGACCCCGGCCACGCCCCAGCCGAGCGACAGGCCGAGATAGATGGAAAGCAGGATGTTGACGCCGTTGATCAGTGCCTGCAGCAGCAATCCGACCTTGCCCTGGCCGCGCCCGAGCACGAAACCGAGGATCGCGTAATTCGCCAACGCCGCAGGTGCCGCCAGCATGCGGATCGAAAAATAGGTGCCGGTCGCCTCGGCGATCGCCCCTTCCGCGGCCATCAGCTTCAATCCCGCCGTCATCAACAGCGGCGAAAGAAGGAGCAGCGCCAGCCCGCAGCCGAGCGCCGAAATCAAAGCCCGCCAGAAAACGGCCTGTTGCTCGTGCTGGTCCCGCCGGCCATAGGCCTGCGCCGTTAGTCCTGTCGTCGAGGCGCGCAGGAAGTTGAAACTGCCGAGGATGAGATCGAAGAGCATGGCGCCGATCGCCAGCCCCGCCAGCGCTTCCGCATCGCCCATCCGGCCGACGACGGCGGTGCTCGTCAGCCCGAGCAGCGGCGTCGTCATGAAGCCGAGCGTCATCGGAATGGCGATCGACAGCACCAGCCGATGCGTCACGTCGAAAGCGAGCGTGTTGGAATTGCTACGCGTATCCATCGGGGCCCCGTCGCTACAGCGCCACGCGTCTTTCGGACACAGGGAGGACGCTGTCACACTTCATGCAGCGGGCCGAATCGCCTCAGCTGGAGAGCACCATGGCCCAATAGGGCAGGTTCCTGGAAGATGTATTATGGGCGACGGCGACGCCGAGGCCGTCATAGCGCCCGAGCATGTTTTCCAGGTGATGCGGCGAGTTGACCCAGGCCGTCACCACCGCATCGACGCTCTGCTGGCCGGAGGCGATGTTTTCGGCCGCCGGCAGCTGCACGCCGCTTGCCTTGACGCGGGCGCCGAAACTGTCGGTCATGCCGATCAGATGCGCCATCTTGCCGACGCTCGCCATGCGTTTGGCCTGGAAGAGGGCGGCCGTCTGCGCCGCCGGATCGAGGCGAAGCGGCGGCAGGCCGTTCTTCGCCCGGAGCTGATTGACGAGCGGCAGCACGCTCGCCGTCTCGTCCTCACCGTTCGAAGGTGTGCCGGCAATGTGCGGCGTGGTGGTGCAGCCGGCAATGCCGGCGGCGAGCGCAAATCCGGAAAGGACGAGCAGGCCGCGCCTGGAAAGATCGATCGATGTCATGTTACCGGCGATAGCTGAAAAGACGAAGGATGACGAAGAGCGGGATGACGATCGTCGCCCCGAGCAGGAGATAATCGCCGACGCGCCCGAGCGCCGAAAAGCCCCGGTGCCAGATTTCCAGGATGAAGTCCCGGAACCCGTAGATGATGTTCCACGGCGTCAGGCCGAACACGGTCATGACGAAACCGACGATCAGCGACACCACGATAAGTTTTATCAAAGTGCGGCCGATTGAATCGCCGAGGAACCTGTTCGCCTGATCGGACATACGCCATCTCCTGTTTGCCCCTGGAATAAGGTTGCGGCGTGCCGCTCGCAAGCCCTTTCCGGAATTGGCGGCTTCGCCTGTGAAATAGGACTTGAGTTTTTTTGTGGCCGCCGCCAAATGCGCCCAAAAGAACGGGTGCATGATGCAATCTCACCAGCTTTCCTCAGGCGATGTCATCGCCGACCGCCGCGCAGATTATGCCAGGATGCTTGAAGAAGGCGGCGAGCCGGAGGCCGCGGCCGAGCTGATGGAGCAGGCGCTGGAGCTGGTGCCCACCTGGGCGGCCGGCTGGTATCGCCTCGCCACCTATCTGGAGAAAGCGGGCAGGGGGGAAGGCGCGATCGAGGCCTATCGCCGGACGCTTGCCCTCGATCCCGATGACATTTTCGGCGCCGCCCTGAAGCTCGCCCTGCTCGGCGATGCAGCGACGCCCGACCGGCCGCCGAGCCGCTATGTCGAGCGCCTGTTCGACGATTACGCCGACCGTTTCGAAACGTCGCTCGTCGAAAAACTCGACTACAGCGTGCCGCAGAAGCTCGCCTCCCTTGTCGCCTCCACCAGCCGGCATTACGCATGCGCCGTCGATCTCGGTTGCGGCACCGGCCTGCTTGGCCCCGAAATCCGCGCTTGCGCCGACCGTCTCGAAGGCTTCGACCTCTCGCAGAACATGCTGGCCAAGGCGGCCGAGAAGCAGGTCTACGATCACCTCGCCCAGGCCGATCTCTCGCTCGCACCCGATCTTTCCGGCCTGTTTGCCGCTGCCGCGCGCCATCGCGCCGATCTGGTGACGGCAGCCGACGTGTTGATGTATCTCGGCAATCTCGAAAGCGTCTTTGCGATCATCGAAGAACTGGCCGCGTCGGGCGCCGATATCGCCTTTTCCGTCGAGGATGCGGGCGACAGCGGGGGCTTCCATCTCGCACCGTCGCTGCGATATGCCCATTCGGAAGCCTATGTCAGACTGCTGCTTGCCCGTCACGGCCTCGAAATACTCGAGATCGTCAAAACGGTCATTCGCAAAGATGGCGGCAAACCGGTCGCCGGCATTCTGTTCCTTACGCGCAAGCCGACATGAGCGAACATTTCTTGCGATTTTATAATAGGTCAGCATCACTTACCTATTACGCTTGATCGAAGCCAGAAAAGACTGATATTGCAGCGGTATTGCCAGAGGGCGCAGCGAAACGGCGGGCGCTTCGGCTCACTCACATTGGAAATCTTTCGCGTCCGGCTCTTCCTCCGGCGTTCCCGAACTCGTCTGCGATTGGAGACCGGCAACATGACACAGCTGATCAATGCCCTTGGCGTCTGGAATACCAGCGCGACGCGTCACACCCCGATCGAAGATGTGCAGGGCATATTCTCCGGCAGCCTGGTTGCCGCACTCGGCCTCTATGTGCTCGCAAGTGCCGGCCTTCTCACCGGCAGCACCGCCGGCGTCGCCTTCCTGCTGCATTATGCCTTTGGCGTCAATTTCGGCCTCGCCTTCTTCCTGCTCAACCTGCCGTTCTTCTATCTCTCCTGGAAGCGTCTCGGCAGGGCCTTCACGATCAAAACCTTCATCGCCATCGGCCTGACCTCGGTGCTATCAGATGTGCAGTCGCGCTTCTTCTCCATTTCAAGCATCCATCCGGCCTGGGCCGCCCTTCTCGGCGGCCTGTTACTCGGCTTTGGCGCGCTGGCGCTCTATCGCCACCGTGCCAGCCTCGGCGGCGTCGGCATTCTGGGCATCTACATACAAGAGCGTTTCGGCATCCGCGCCGGCCTCGTCCAGCTCGCCATCGACATGTGCGTACTCGCCGCCGCCGTCTTCGTCACCACCCCGCCCATCGTCTTCTATTCGGTCCTTGGCGCCGTCGTCCTCAACCTCTTCGTCGCCATCAACCACCGCGCTGACCGTTATATCGCGCTGTGACATTACAAATCGGTAACCCATTCTAAACAGATCGTAACTTGCCTCTGATCGACCCTGGCGCGACACTCCCCTCGCGCCGGATTTGATGAGGTGAACTATGTCAGATTTGGAAAAGCTTGTGAGACGCCGCATGCAGGAAGAATACGCCAGGGGCGCTTCCGCAGAGGAAATTGCGAAGGTCGTCCGCGACATATTCAACGGCACCGACCTCTCTGAGGGCCTTGATGCCGTTGCCGTCCGCACAGCGGATCGTAGGTGACGCAATATTCAACCGACCCGAATGTTTCGGGTCGGTCGCCGGGATGAAATCCCAGTCACCAGATACCGATCAGGCTGCCTTCGTGACCTGGTCGATCGGATGCTGCGAGCGGAAGCCGACGGCAAGGCGGTTCCAGATATTGATCGCGCCGATCGCCACGGTGATCTCAGTCATCTCTTTCTCGGAGAAATGCGCCTTCAGCGCCTCGTAGTCGCCGCCCGGCGCGCCCGTCTTGGCGATATTGGTCACGGCGTCGACCCAGCCGAGCAAGGCGCGTTCGCGGGCGTCATAGACCGGCGATTCCCGCCAGACGCACATCAGGTTGATCCATTGTTCACTGAGCCCATCATGGCGGGCTTCCTTCACATGCATGTCGACGCAATAGGCGCAGCCGTTGATCTGCGAGGCGCGCAGCTTGATCAGGTGGATGAAGCGGCGTTCCAGTCCGGAAGACTGGACATATTGTTCGAGCGCAGCGACTGCCTTGTAGGCATCGGGAGCGGCTTTGGCGAAATTGAAACGCGGTTGCATGGTGATTCTCCTTGTTGGGGCTCAGCGAGCCGTCTTGCGTTCATGAATTTCGAGGAAGGCGCAGCCTCGGGCTGCGATCGATCCGTCGTCGAGGGCATTCAGTTCGATGCCGATATCGGCGATGCTGGTCTTGGCGAGTTCGGCCCGGTAGACCCTTTCGGCCCGAAGCATCGCCGCGCTGATGTTGCAGGGCTTGGCGAAGAAGCTGTCGGAGACCGGGTTCGGTCCGCGCTGGCGGATTTCGGCGCAGCGAAAGGCCGGTGTCGCTCCCTCGACCGCAAGCAGGATGTCGAGCAGCGAAATCTCCGCCGGCGCCTTCGCCAGGCGATAGCCGCCCTTCGGCCCCGGCACGGTATCGAGGATGCCGGCGCCCGACAGCGCCTGCAGATGTTTTAAGAGATAGCTCGTCGACACACCGTGGAATTCCGCCAGGGCCGCCGCCGAAAGAACGCCGCCTGCGGAAAGGCCGGACAGCATGGCGACGCTGTGAATGGCCTGCTCGACACCATCGCTCATCTTCATGCCGACATCTCCTTCATTCGTGGATAAAAAATATCCACGATTAGTGCGGTTGTCAAGAGGCACCCTTGCTGCTTGCCTTTATCCCTGCGGGGGATAGAAGACGGAAAAAGCCGACAGGGGAACATTCATGGCATCCAACGCCTTCGCAGGCCTTCTGAATTCCAGCGCCGACCGCCATTCGCTGTTCGACGACGCCCAAGGCATCGTCGCCGGCAGCATGCTCGCCGTGCTCGGCGTCTCGCTTCTGTCAGGCGCGGGACTGCTTGCCGGGGGCACGGCCGGTCTTTGCCTTCCTCGCCCATTATGCGACGGGCTTCAGCTTCGGCCTCTGTTTCTTTGCCGTGAACCTGCCCTTTTATTATCTCGCCTTTCGCCGATTGGGGCCGGCCTTCACCATCAAGACGTTCGCCGCCATCGCGCTGACCTCGATCCTGTCCGAATTCGTGCCGGGCTTTATCGGTATCACGCATGTCAATCCTATCGCCGGGGCGCTGTTCGGCGGCCTCGTCATCGGCGCCGGCATGCTGGCTCTGTTCCGCCATCGCGCCAGTCTCGGCGGCATCGGCATCCTCGCCCTCTATATCCAGGACCGTCTCGGCTGGCGCGCCGGCCTCGTTCAGCTCGGCTTCGACCTTGTCATCCTGGCGCTCTCCTTCTTCGTCGCCAGCCCCTTCATCATCGCCTGCTCCGTGCTCGGCGCGGTCGTGCTCAACCTCGCGATTGCCATCAATCACCGCAAGGACCGCTATATCGCCGTGTGAGGCGATGGCCGCTCTTCTTTTTCCCCAGGCTTTCACTACCTTCAGGATGTGGACCAGATCGATGCCGAAGCCCGCGCCCTGCTGCCTGCCGCCTTTACCCGCTGGTTTGCGGAGAAGGGCTGGCGTCCGCGCGCCCATCAGCTGGAGCTGCTTGCCCGCGCCGAAGCCGGCGAAAGCACGCTGCTGATTGCGCCGACCGGCGCCGGCAAGACGCTCGCCGGTTTCCTGCCGTCGCTCACCGATCTCACCCGCCGCGGCAAGATCCCGCCCGGCTCCGCCTTCACCGGCATTCATACGCTCTATGTCTCGCCGCTGAAGGCGCTGGCGATCGATATCGAGCGCAACCTGATGAAACCGGTCGAGGAGATAGGCCTGCCGGTCACGATAGAAAACCGCACCGGCGATACGCCGAACGCCAAGCGCCAGCGCCAAAAACTCAATCCGCCGGATATTCTGCTGACGACGCCCGAACAGGTCGCCCTGCTGCTGGCCAACCGCGAGGCCGAACGCTTCTTCAAGGATCTGAAATATGTCGTGCTCGACGAGTTGCATTCGCTCGTCACCTCCAAGCGCGGACATATGCTGTCGCTCGGCCTTGCCCGCCTGCGCCGCCTTGCCCCCAACCTTAAGACCATCGGCCTGTCGGCGACCGTCGCCGAGCCGATGGATCTGCAGAAATGGCTGGTTGCCCAACAGGGCGGCGAGGGGCAGGAGGGCAGGGAATATCATGCCGGCCTCGTCGTCGTCGAAGGCGGCGCCAAGCCCGATATTTCGATCCTGTCGACCGAAGAGCGCATCCCCTGGGCCGGCCATGCCGCCCGCTACGCAATTCCCGATGTCTACAAGCAGCTCCTCGAACATAAGACGACGCTGCTCTTCGTCAATACCCGCAGCCAGGCGGAGATGTTGTTCCAGGAACTCTGGACGATCAACGACGACAATCTGCCGATCGCCCTCCACCACGGTTCGCTCGATGTCGCCCAGCGCCGCAAGGTCGAGGCGGCGATGGCCGAAAACCGGCTGCGCGCCGTCGTCGCCACCTCAACCCTCGATCTCGGCATCGACTGGGGCGATGTCGATCTCGTCATCCATGTCGGCGCGCCGAAGGGCGCCTCGCGTCTTGCCCAGCGTATCGGCCGCGCCAACCACCGCATGGACGAGCCCTCGAAGGCAATCCTCGTGCCCGCCAACCGTTTCGAGGTGATGGAGTGCCAGGCCGCCCTCGACGCCAATTATATCGGCGCCCAGGACACCCCGCCGGTCGGCCGCGGCGCGCTCGACGTGCTTGCCCAACACGTGCTCGGCATGGCCTGCGCCGAACCTTTCGACATGCTGGAGCTCTACGATGAAATCATCAGCGCCTCGCCCTATGCCGATCTCACCTGGGAGACCTTCGAGCGCATCGTCGATTTCGTCGCGACCGGCGGTTATGCGCTCCGAACCTATGAGCGTTACGCTCGCATCCGCAAAACCGCCGAGGGCCGCTGGCGCGTCTCCAATCCTGCCGTTGCCCAGCAATACCGCCTCAATCTCGGCACCATCGTCGAAAGTCCGATGCTGAACATCCGGATGGTCAAGCGCGGCGAGGGCGGCAGGATCGGCCGCGGCGGCGCCACGCTGGGCAAGGTCGAGGAATATTTCCTCGAGCAATTGTCGCCGGGTGATACGTTCGTCTTCTCCGGCAAGGTGCTGCGCTTCGAGGGCATCCGCGAAAATGAATGCTTGGCCTCGCAGGCCTTTTCGCTTGATCCGAAGATCCCCTCCTATAACGGCGGCAAGTTTCCGCTGTCGACCTATCTCGCCGAGCAGGTGCGGTCGATGATCGCCGATCCCGACCGCTGGCGCCACCTGCCGGACCAAGTGCGCGACTGGCTGTCATTGCAGCAGGACAAGTCGATGCTGCCGAAGCGCGACGAGCTGCTGATCGAAACCTTCCCGCGCGGCAGCCGCGGCTATATGGTGGCCTATCCCTTCGAAGGCCGTCTTGCCCACCAGACACTCGGCATGCTGCTCACCCGCCGGCTGGAGCGGGCAGGCGCCAAGCCGCTCGGCTTCGTCGCTACCGATTATTCGCTGGCTGTCTGGGGCCTGGAGGATATGGGGCTGCTGATCGGCAATGGCCGGCTCAGCCTCTCCGATCTCTTCGACGCCGACATGCTCGGCGACGATCTCGAAGCCTGGCTCGACGAATCCTTCCTGCTGAAGCGCACCTTCCGCAATTGCGCCGTGATTGCAGGCTTGATCGAGCGCCGCCATCCAGGCAAGGAAAAGAGCGGCCGCCAGATCACCGTCTCCGCCGATCTGATCTATGACGTGCTGCGCAGCCACGAGCCCGATCACATCCTGCTGCAGGCGACGCGGCAGGATGCGGCAACCGGACTTTTGGATATAAGGCGTCTTGGCGATATGCTGATGCGAATCAGGGGTCACATCACCCATCGCCCGCTCGACCATATTTCCCCGCTCGCCGTGCCGGTGATGCTGGAAATTGGACGCGAGGCGGTGCCGGGCGAGGCTCATGATGCGCTGCTCGCCGAAGCGGCCGACGATCTGATCGCCGAGGCGCTGGCCTGAAACTTGTTTGGGAATAACGACTGTGATGAACCGCCTGGCGCTGGCGCGCGACATTTCCGGACTGGCCGCAATACCGGGCATCGAGACATCGGTGAGCGGTATTGCCGCCGTCTGCGATCCGCTCGGCGCCCTCTATCTGCCGGATGCCGGCCTGCTCGTCGTCTCCGACCTGCATCTGGAAAAGGGTGCCGCCTTCGCCCGCCGCGGCATGATGCTGCCGCCCTATGACACGCTGGCGACGCTCACCGTGCTGGCTGCGGTCATCTCGCGTTACGACCCAAAGCTCGTCGTCTCACTTGGCGACAATTTTCACGATCGCATCGGCTCGAAGCATATGCCGGAGAATTTTCGGGCGCTGATCGTGGCGATGGCGCGCGGCCGCGAATGGATCTGGATCAACGGCAATCATGATCCCGATGGCATCGTCGATCTGCCCGGCGCTTGCGCCGACGAGATGCATTATGCCGGCCTGACCTTCCGCCACGAGCCCAAAAACGGCTTGCAGAGTGGCGAAATCGCCGGCCACCTGCACCCCTCGGCGACTGTCCGCCGCCGCGAAAAATCCGTCCGCCGCCCCTGTTTTGCCACCGACGGCGCCCGCCTGCTGATGCCCGCCTTCGGCGTCATGAGCGGCGGCCTCGATCTCGGTCATCAGGCGATGAAGGGCCTGTTCGACAAAGCTTCGCTGGTGGCGCATCTCTTGGGGCGGGATCGGATCTATTCAGTCCGGTATGGGAACTTGCGGGGTTAGCGTTCGTCCTCGATGGGGGGTGCCATGTGTTACCCCCTCTGCCCTGCCGGGCATCTCCCCCACAGGTGGGGAGATAGGCAAGAGGTTGGACCGTCACTCGCTCTTTACCGTCTCGAAAGCAATAGGGCGGCAGTTGTTTGGGGAAGCCCTTGCGTCTAGCCAATCTCCACCCTTGTGGGGGAGATGCCCGGCAGGGCAGAGGGGGTGCGACACGGCACACTTTTGAACTCAATTACACCCCTGCAACTGCTGCTGATACGTCCCTGCCATCCGCGCGAATTTCTGCGCTGTCTGCTGCAATTGCCCGTTCGAGCGCCAGTCGCCGCGCTTGTATCCCGTCGGGCCGGAATAATAAGCGAGATAGAGATTATAGGCATCGTTCAGCGGAATGCCGGTCTCGGCACTGTTTTGGGCGTGATACCAGCCGATGAAATCGATCGCGTCGGCGAAGTTCGCCCGCCGCGCCGTCCAGTTTCCGGTCTGCGACTGATAGTGATCCCACGTCCCGTCCAGCGCCTGCGAATAGCCGTAGGCGGTCGAAGGCCGGGTCCAGGGAATGAAGCCAAACAGCTTGGTGCGTGGCGGCCGCGCATAGGGCTGGAAGCCGGATTCGGTGTACATCGTCGCCATCAGGATCGGCACCGGCACGCCGTATTTCTTCTCGGTCCGCTCGGCAGCACTCTGCCAGCTGGAGAAAATCCCGTCGCGCTCGTCGAAGACGGCGCAAATGTTCCGCGTCTGCTTCGGCGCCGTCGCGCAGCTGGCAAGCAGCGCGAGACCGACGGCGGTCAGAAGGATACGAGTACGCATAACAAAACCTCTCGTTTCCGAGAGATTACTAACTCGTAAATGTTAAGGACCGGTTTTTAGTCGAATACGAACTTGCCCATGGCGGGTCGCATTCAAGCGCGCCGCGCATTTCGGACGACAACCTGCTTTAGATGCTTGCCTGTGCTGGCCAGGGATGGATGCCGTGGCTTAGCCACGCGACGCTATCGCGCCAGAAACCCTCGGCATGGCGTGCGTGGAAGAGGCCGAAATGGCCGATTGCCTTAAATCCGAGATCGGCGGGCTGCAGCAGCACTTGGCTGATCTTGGCATTGCGGTAATAGGCAAGCGTGCGGCGGATTGCTGGCATGGTGCCAAGTTCGTCGTCGGACATGGCAACGGCAAGGACGGGCGCGGTCACGGCGGCGAAACGCGCTAGCACCTCGTCGCGCTCGGCCGCCGGGTGGCTCATCTCCATGCGCGCCTGACGAAAGCTCCATTCATGGGCGACGCCGGCCGGCAGATCTTCGAGCCAGCCAAGCCGTTTGCCAGGAAAGTAGCCGAATAGCGCCGTCAGCACCGGCATGACGACGTGCCATTTCATCAAGAGCCGCATCCGGTGCTCCGGCGCATAATCGCGCCAATAGGCATATTGGGCCCCCATCGTCAGCATGCGGTCGATGCGGCCGGCATGTTTCGACAAGCCCGGGAGAAAACCGCCGATGCTGTGGCCGACGACGTAAATCGGCTGATCCGACCGTCCGTCCATGAAGCACAGCGCCGCGTCGAAATCTTTTTCGCCCCATTCCCGCCAGCGATAGCCGCAGCCCTTGAGCTGCGCCGGCCGTGAACGCCCGATGCCGCGGTAATCATAGGTCAGGACGTCGAAACCGTGAGCGGCAAGGAAGCGGGCGTAATAGTGATAATAACGCGCAAGCACGCCGGTCGCGGGATTGATGATGACGCTGGCGGAAGCTTTTGCCGCGCTCGAGCCCCAGATATGCCCGCCGAGCACGACGCCGTCAGTGCAGCGGATCTCGACCGGCGCGCCTTCGCTCGGACGGCTATTTCGCTCTTCCGCAAGCGGCAGGTCCATACCCTCTGCCATGCACCGCCTCCCTTGGTCGCGGGCTATGATAGAGGCGGGATTTCGGCAGGAAAAGCCGGATGCGGCCACAGAAGCGGCCGCCGCAATCATCACATAGTCTAACGTACTATGCCTTGGCCGGTTCATAGCGCAGGATCACCGCGCCGCTTGCCGTCGTCGCGGTGTCGATGAGCTTCAGCGGCACCTGATCCTGTGCAGGCTTGAAAAGCGGGTTGCCGCCGCCGAGGATGACGGGCACGACGCAGATCCTGATTTCATCGACAAGGCCGGCTTTCAGCAGGCTGTCGGCAAGCGCCGCACTGCCGAAGAGGAAAATCGTCTTGCCGTCCTCCTGCTTCAGCCGCGTCAATTCCGGGACCGGATCGCTGACGACACGGGCATTGTTCCAGCCGGGCTCAGTCATCGTTCTGGACACGGCGATCTTGGCGATGCCGTTCATATAGGCCTTGATTGTGTCTTCGCTCTCGGCGGTCGGCCAATAGGCAGCCATGCCCTCATAGGTCTTGCGGCCGAAGACCAGCAGGTCGCCTTCCTCGCCGAACTGCTCGGCATAACGCTGCAGCTCCGGTCCCCAGGCGAGATTGTGGAAATCGATGTCCCACGGCTTCGTGCCTTCGAAATAACCGTCGAGGGTCATCAGGTTCCAGACGATAAGCTTTCTCATTTCCATCCTCCTTCAGTTCATCTTCGACCGGTTGCTTTCCGCAACTGGTTGAAAGCTAGATTAACCGATATCAAAATGCAAGCGGTTTTTCCGAGGCAGAACGAGTGGAGGCGGCATCTCCGGAGAGAGCGCATCACACTTTTTTGCAATTGCTCTGGAAATTGCCCGAGTACGGCGCCTTGAGGCAGCTCAATCCTTGCGGAAGATCAGGCTGGCGCCCCAGCCGGTGATGACGGCGAGAGCCACGGATGCAAAGCCGTAGAGGATCGGCTGGCCATGCGCCGCATCGGTGATCGTCTGCTCGATGCCGGTTTTGATGACCCGCAGCGGCAGCGATTCCTGGGTCACCAGATTGCCGCTCTTGAAGAGATAGGCGCGCACGGTGTGGACGCCGTTCGGAATGTTGGCCGGCAGGCGCAGGCTCGCCTTGAAAAGGTTGGAGGAAACGAAGCGCACGCCACTCGGGTTGCGGTCGTAGAAGCCGCCGCCCTGCTGCAGCCGCCGGAAGGCATCGCGGAATTCGCCGAGATTGCTGCCATCGCCGACGAAGCCGACCGGCGTCAACGGAATGTGGTCGATGCCGATCCCCTGATCGGTCAGTTCGAGCGGCGTCGTCAGGTCGTCGATCATCCGCGAACTCGACATCGAATAGGAGTGCGGCACGGATTCGAAGGTCATCGAGCGGGTATTCACCCAGATGCCGAAGACGCGCTCCTTCTTGCGCACCGTCGCATCCTGGCGCGGCCCCTCCAGCACCACCACCACGTCATATTGGCCGATGGCGAGCAGCAGCTGGTCGGTATTCGACAGCGCCCCGAAGATCGTCAGATCAGCGCCGTGGAAATCCGAAGTGATGGCGATTTCGCTCGTCGACGTGCCGATTTCCAAGCCTTCGCGCACCGCCTCGGTCGACTGCCCCGGCAGCCATTGCGCTCCGGCCACCGCCGGCAGCAGGCAAAGGAATGCGATGACGGCGGCAAGCAGGCGCATCAATTGCCGGCTCCTATCACCACCGAATAGACGTCGGCCGGCGTTACCACCAGCGCGATCGCCAGACGCAGGCCGACGGCGAGCACCAGCAGGCCGAGCAGGGCGCGCAGCTGCTCGCCGCGCAGCTTCTGGCCGACGCGCACGCCGTATTGCGCGCCGATGACGCCCGCCACCATCAGGATGAAGGCGAGCACGATATCGACCGAAAAGTTCGTCGCTGCCTGCACGATCGTCGTATAGGCGGTGACGAAGATGATCTGGAACAGCGACGTGCCGACGACGACATTGGTCGGGATGCGCAACAGGTAGATCATCGCCGGCACCATGATGAAGCCGCCGCCGACACCCATGATCGAGGTCAGGATGCCGATCGCAAAGCCGAGCGCGACGATCGGAATGACGCTGAGAAAGATCTTTGATTTCTTGAACCGCACCTTCAGCGGCAGCCTGTGCACCCAGTGCTGGTGGCCGGGTTTGCGTGGCGCCGGCGGCTCGTTGCGCGCCGCCCGCCGCATGGCATTGATGCTCTCGAGCAGCATCAGCCCGCCGACGGTGCCGAGGAAAATGACATACATCAGCGAGATGATCAGATCGAGCTGGCCGATGGCGCGCAGCAGCGAGAAGATCCAGATGCCGACCGTCGCACCCGTGAGGCCGCCGATCAACAGCACCGTGCCGAGTTTGACATCGAGCGTGCCGCGCCGGAAATGGGTGATCGCGCCGGAGATTGACGACGCCACGACCTGGTTGGCGCCGGTCGCGACCGCAACGACCGGGGGAATATTGTAGAAAATCAACAGCGGCGTGATCAGAAAGCCGCCACCGACGCCGAACATTCCAGACAGGAATCCGACGGCCGCCCCCATGCCGAGAATGATGAAAATGTTCACCGACAATTCTGCGATTGGCAGATAGATTGTCACAACCGACCCCGAATGATGACCGCGCCTGGCGGGCGGTTTCCGTCACGTCCCCGTTCGAATGCGCACCATACTGTGAAATCGTTGCCAGAGGCTTTCGATCGGCCCCGATTGGTGATGGAGATCGATGGCAGGAGATTCGGCGATGCGCGGATCGATCTCTCCCGCATAATCCGGCTTTTTTCAGGTTTTGTGACGAGCGGTGGAAAAATTGCGGAAAGCCTTGTGGCAGAACGCCGCAAGGCTGGTGATAGCTGCCCCTCAGCCTAACCCTCTTCCCGGAAAAACGCGGCGAGGGGACGTGCCAAAGCAACGTCGAGATGGAGGAAGCCGGTGCGGCATATCCCCATCGCCCCGCAAGCGGGGTCCGAAGGACGGGTCGAGACACGTGGCTCGACCCCGGTCGGTGCCGGCAGGCGGATGAGGGGTTGACCTCGCCGCTCGCCCGCGTCGAAACAACCCGTCTCAGATCGCCTTGCTGCCCGGCTTGTTGCGTTCGAGCAGCGCCTTCACCGTCGCGTCGGTCACCTTGCCATCCGGCTCCTGGCCGATCGACTTCTGGAAGCTCTTGATCGCGGTCACGGTCTTTGTGCCCATTTCGCCATCCGGTGTTCCAGCGTCGAAGCCGTTATTGTTGAGGATCGCCTGGATGTTGCGGATCGCCTTTTTCATGTCGACGCTTGCCGTCTTCAGGCCCGTTCCCGCCCATTCGTCGGGAATGTCGATGGCATTGGTGCGGTGGTCGAGCGGCTCCGGCTTCCAGAGATCGGCCTTGGCGCGGGCGCGTTCGAGCTGATCGGGCTTCATGGCATTGGCCACTTCGTCGCGCTTCTGCGCCGCATCCTTGTCGCCGGCCTTGGCGGCGATCGCAAACCATTTGTAGGATTCTTCGAGATCCGCCGGAACGCCGTTGCCCCGGGCGCAGAGGATCGCCAGGTTGAACTGGCTGTCGGTAATGCCGAGGTTGGCGGCCTTGGTGAACCACGAGGCCGCCGTCGCATAATCCTGCTGGCCGAGCGCGCCGGAGGCGTAGAGTACGGCGAGATTGTGCATGGCGCTGGCATTGCCCTGGTTTGCCGCCTGTTCGTAGAAGCCCTTGGCCTTGGCGATGTCGCGTTCGACGCCGTTGCCCTTCTCGTACATGCTGCCGAGCCGGTACTCTGCCGGCGCAAAACCCTTGTCGGCCGAAAGTTGGTACCAGCTCGCCGCCTGCTTCTGATCGACGGCGATGCCGTTGCGGCCGTCGGAAAAGCGCGCGCCGATCTCGAACAGCGCTAGCGCATCGCCACCCTGCGCCGCATCGGCGAGTGATTTCGGTTGGATGGTGTCGGGAATGGTAATAGTGGCCTGCGGCGCGCTTGCCGCCGGCGTATTCGCAACGAAGCCCGATGTCTCCGGCACGGCACCCGATGGGGCGGCGGGGGCAAGCGTCGCAGCCCCTTCGCCGTCGAGCGGTGTCGCGTCGGTCAGATGATCGCCCGCAACCGGAGGGATTGCTTCGGCCGGAGTCTGCTCGCCGGCGGGTGGCGTTGCCTCTGCTGTGGCGGCGGCGGTTTCTGCCGCATTGCTGTCCGGCTGGGCAGGCGTCCCTTCAGGCAAGGCCGGCGACGGGTTTTCCGCTGCGCCGGTCAGCGCCGAGACCTCGGCCGGAGGCTGCGGCGCGCGTTCGCCGCTCGTCAGCGTCCGAGCGAGCGGAAAGGCCATGATGGCGAGCAGCACGGCGCCGACCGCCAGCAGGATCGGCCGCCGGTAGCGCGAAAAGGCGCTGGTCTTGCCTGTCTTATCCGTCTTGTCGGAAGTCTTGCCGGCCTTGTCGGCACCCTTCTTCTCGGCCTTGACGGCCGCCGGCTTCGGATTGGCGTCCACTTCCATCGCGGCCGCCTGCGCAGCGCGGCGGGCAGCGGCGATGTAATCGGCGCGGTCGGTCTCAGCGGCAGGTTTGCCGCGGGCAGCACTCTGGCTGGCGCGGACACGCTCAAGGATCTTCTTGACGTCAGGCGTGCCCGAGCCCGGCTCAAGCAGCTCGTTTGCCGCATCCGTCGGCACCACGTCGGTTGGATCGATCGACGGCGCGGGGTCGATCATCGGGCGTTCGGTTGCGCGGGCTTCGGCTTTCTTGCCGGGCAGCAGCCGCTTGCCGAGACTGGCGAGCAGGCTGACCTTTGCCGGCGCCGCTGTCGCAGCCTCCGGCGTCCTGGTCGCAGCCTCGATGGCGATCGCGCTGGTTCCGCTCATGGCGGTGGCTTGTGCCGGAGCGGTAGGTTCGGCCGCGACCTCTGCGGCGTGGATGACAGCAGAGGCCTTCTGCGCCGGGGCGGCTGGCGGCGCCTTGTTCATCTCGGCCTCGGCCACCATTAAGGCGTAGGGATCGATATCGAAATCGACGTCGGCCACCGGCATCTGCGCGACAACTGGCCGTCCGCGCTCTTCCATGCCGTCGAGGCGGTCGGCGATATGCACCAGCGTCTCGTGCAGCGCCTTGAAGGTTTTATGCGTACGCTCCTCGCTGTCGCGGCTGATATCCTCGAGGTGGCGCAGATCCTCGGCCAGCGCCGTCAGTGCCGACATGTCGGCAGCGGGCACGCCACCCTGCGGGCCGCCATGGCGCGAATAGGCCTCGACGACGGCTTCCGCTGCCTGGCGTGCCGCCTCGATGATATATTCGTCGCTGGTTGCCATATAGTCTTCGATCGCGCCCATGCGCCGGTCGAGATCGGCGGGCATCACAGCGCTTTCACGCGGCGCGCTCATCAGGGCCGAAAGATTGGCGATCTGGTCTTCGAGGTTCTTCAGCGCGCGCGGATCGGTCGGCGCTGCCGCCGTGCTCTCTTCCAGCCGGGCGGCGATGTCGCTCAGCCGTCCTTCGAGACGCTGGAAGGCGCTGTCGTCGACTGCGGCAGCCGGCGCCGGCGGCTGATAGGCCATATCGTCGATGCGCCGGGCGAGATAGTCGAGCCGCTGCGCCAGCACGTCGTTGACCGCGCCGTTCTCAAGCGCGTCGATCTTGCGGGAAATGTCGGAAAGCGGTCCGGTTAGGTCGGGTTGCGCCGTCTTGTGCGTGTGCTCCAGCAGATAGGACAGATGTTCCAGCCGCTCGTCGAGCCGCGACGTCGCTTCCGCCTTGGTCAGTTCCTCGACGCGGGATGTCAGCGCCTCCAGCCGCATCGCCAGCTCATCGGCCGGGTTTACGCGGTTGGCCGCATCATGGCTCATCAGGTCGATCTGATCGGCAAGCGCTGCAAGCCGGCCTTCCAGCCGCTGCATCAGCGCCGGATCGTTGGTGGCGGCCGCGCGCCCGCTGGCGGCGATCGCTCGGCTGATCTCGTCGAGCCGCGTGTCCATGGCGGCGAACTGTTCGGACATGACTCGGTCGTGCGGCTGGATCATATTGCCGAACTGCTCCATCGCCGTGGCGATGGCAATGAGCTTGTCCTCCAGCGCCCGGACCGCCGGGCTTTCGCCCATGCCGCCGATATGGCGCTTGATGTCGTCGAGCCGGTAGGCGAGCGACACCAGTTCTTCCTGCAGCCCCTCGGTATCGAGTGCGGCAAGCCGGTTCTCGAAGCCGTCCCAGCGGTTTTCCATGTGGCGCAGCGAATCCTCGCGCGCCAGCCCGTCCATCAGCGAGCGCAGCTCCTCGAAATCCTCGCGCAGGCCGGCAGCCTCCGGGCCGGCCGAGCGGCCGGTGAGCTGAGCAATGCTCTGGGCAAGGCGGCCCATATCGGCGCGCATGTCGTCGGCGAAACCGCCGTCGCCGGCATTGATCTTGATCTCGCGAAGTTCGCTCCGCAGCGCGTTCATCTCGCGGGTGACGCCCTCGGAAATGTCGCGCTTCAGGTCCTGGCGCAGGTTGACGAGCGCCTGGGCGATCTCCGTCATCGTATCGTCGCCGGCGCGGAAGGCGGGTGCTGCCTGCGGTGCGGGGCGCGGTACTGGTTCGCGCAATTGCGGGGCCGGCTCGCGTGTGAAGGGCCGCTCACGGCCGGCTTCAAGGGCGCGCTGGCGCTGGCGGATTTCGGCGAGTGGATCCGGCCGCTGCTCGAGCGGCGGCCTCGCGGGGCGCGGGGCGTTGGAGCCCGCATAGGGATCGCGCTCGGGCGTTGCCGTGCGCGGTCGCGGTTCGCGCCCGCTGCCCATCAGCCCCTCGATGCGTGCCTCCAGCCCTTCGATCGTGCGGTTCAGCGCATCGAGCGAGGTCCTGTCGGACTGTCGGGAAGGATTTGATCGCGATCCGTTCATCTTCTTGCTCGCTTCGACTGCTCGACCTCTCGTCAGAGCTCGATCCTTGGCTTATCCCTCTGCGGCCGCGGCAGTGCCGCACACCGGAGCGCACCCTTCATGAGAAGATAGTCAATTAGACTTTCCTCAAGCTGAACGATGTAGCGGCATCCCCAGGAAACGCGAGACTGACAAAAGGAATGCGGATTGCTACTGCTCAATCCGCACCTTTCACGAAACGTGGTAAACAAGCCGTTAATCTCGATGAGAATTTTTTAACGTTTGTGTTTGAAAGGCCAATTTTAACGGCAATTGCCGTTGAATTCGTCACATCGGGCGATCGCCTGGCTCAGGCCGGCCGGGGATATTGCAGCTCGATCTTCACGCCTTCGGGGCCGTAAACGAAGACCTGGCCGAGATCTGTGTCGGGAATATCGAAATATTCGTAGCGGTAGCCGGTCGCCTTGATGCGCTCCAGCGCCGGACCGAATTCGTAAAGGCTGAAGGCGACATGGTTGAAGATCCCCGGCGGAAAATCACTGCTGCGCGATTTCAGGCTGAGATGGATCACTGGCAGTCCGTCGAGATAGAGCCAGTGGCCGGGCGAGGCGAAGGGTGGGCGATAGCCTTCTTTGACGCCGAGCAAGGTTTCCAGGAAGCCGATCATGACAGGTGCATCACGGGTTTCGATCGTAACGTGGTCCAGGCGCGGCATCGGTGTCCTCCCAGCCAGCATTGAAGATGCGAAGCCTATCCTGTTCGCATCGGGCGCGAAAGTTGTTTGACTTCAGGCGTTAACCTCCGGCCGGAATTTCAGTGCGGCTCTCCCGCATCGATCGAATAGGCGCTGATGCGCGAGAGGTGGATGAAGGACAGGCCGGTCTCGTCCGCCCAGTCGTTGAAGGCCTTTTGGATCAGTGGCTGGTCCTTTTTCGCCGTGCCGGAGTCAGACAGCGGCACGCCGGCCGATCTGAGGCAGGCGAGCACATCCATCGTGGCAACGAAGCTGTCGCGGCCGATGCCGCGCAGGAAGTATTGCCCGGTCATGCCGCCGAGTCGGTTGCCGCGTTTGCTCAACAGCTCAAGAAGGCCGATCTGGTCTTCCCGCGGCCAGTCGGCGAAAAAGGCGCCGGCGCTGCCGTGTTCTCTCGACAACTCCCGGATGAAGGCGGCATTGGCGCGAACCGACATGATCTTCGCGCCGTTGCGGATGATCCGTTCGTCCGAGGTCAACTCATGCCAATAGTCGTCGGGTGCAATATTCAGCATTGAAGGATCGAAACCGGAAAACGCCGCTTCGAAGCCCGGCCACTTCGCATCGATCACCTTCTGGACGAAGCCGCTATAGAAGATGCGCCGAGTCATATCGGCGAGGATGCGGTCGTCGGGCGTGGCGCGCAGCCGGTCGTGATCCGGTCGGTGTTTCTCCAGCATTGCCTGAAGTGCGGCTGCTCCGCCTTTCCGCTGCTCCGCCCGCTGCCTTATCGCCTCGAAACTGATCATCCTGAAGTATTCCCGATCTGCGGTTTTAAAAGCCTTCCCGCTTATACGCCGTTCGACGATGGACAAGGAAGGGGAGATGACGTTTCGTCAGCCTTCAGCAGTTGCAGACTCGCGCTCGCAAATTTTTTCGCGAAAGATGGCACAGGTGCAGATTTTGACGTTTACGCAAACGTCAATATTTTGTAAGACAGTGCCCAAGGCCGGCGCGACCCGGCAATCGAATGGGAGGAATTTGAGAGATGCCAGTCTACAAGGCCCCGGTGAACGATACGCTCTTCGTCCTGAACGACGTGCTGGGCCTCGAACGCTATAACAATCTTCCCGGTTTTGCCGACGCGACGCCCGATATGATCGAAGCGATTCTCGGCGAGGCGGCCAAGGTGGCCGAGGAAGTTCTCTTCCCTGTAAATTATTCCGGCGATCAGCAAGGCTGCACGCGCCATGACGATGCCAGCGTCTCGACGCCGACGGGCTTCAAGGAGTCTTATAAGGCCTATCGCGAAGGCGGCTGGATCGGCCTTGCGGTGCCGGAGGAATTCGGCGGCCAGGGGCTTCCCTATACGCTGCATGCCGCCGTCGGCGAATATACCTCGGCCGCCAACATGTCGCTGATGATGTATCCCGGCCTGACGCAGGGCGCGATCGCCGCGATCCTCGTCCACGGCACGCAGGAGCAGAAAGATACCTACCTGCCGAAGATGGTGGGCGGCTCCTGGTCCGGCACCATGAACCTGACCGAGCCGCATTGCGGCACCGATCTCGGCATGCTGCGCACCAAGGCGGTGCCGCAAGCCGACGGCAGCTACAAGATATCCGGCCAGAAGATCTTCATCTCCGCCGGCGAACATGACCTGGCCGACAATATCGTCCACCTGGTGCTTGCCCGCATCGAGGGCGCGCCGGAGGGCACCAAGGGCATCTCACTGTTCATCGTGCCGAAATTCCTGGTCGGCAAGGACGGCGCCCTCGGCGACCGCAATGCGGTCTCCTGCGGCGCGATCGAACACAAGATGGGCATCCACGGCAACGCTACCTGCGTCATGAATTACGACGAGGCGACGGGTTTCCTGATCGGCGCTGAAAACCGCGGCCTCGCCGCCATGTTCGTGATGATGAACGAGGCCCGCCTGATGGTCGGCCTGCAGGGCATCGCCATTTCTGAGATCGCCTATCAGAACGCCGCCGCCTACGCCCGCGACCGCATCCAGGGCCGCTCGCTGTCCGGCGTCAAGGCGCCGGATAAAAAGGCCGATCCGATCATCGTCCATCCCGATATCCGCCGCACGTTGATGACCATCCGCGCCTTCAACGAGGCCGGCCGCGCCTTCCTGCTCTGGACCGCGCTGAAATCCGATATCGCCCACCGCGCCACCGATGAGACGGAGCGCCAGACGGCCGACGACATTCTCGGTCTCGTCACCCCCATCCTCAAGGGCGTGATGACCGACCGGGGCTTCGACCATGCTGTCATGGCCCAGCAGGTCTTCGGCGGCCATGGCTATATCGAAGAGCACGGCATGAGCCAGTATGTGCGCGATGCCCGCATCGCCATGATCTATGAAGGCGCCAACGGCATTCAGGCGCTCGATCTCGTCGGCCGCAAGCTCGCCTTGAACGGCGGCCGCGCCGCCATGGCCCTCTTCAAGGAGATCGGCGATTTCTGCGAGGAGAACCGCAGCGACGAAAAGCTCGCCTTCTATACCAAGCATCTGAAGAAGGGCTTGAACGACGTCCAGGCCGCGACCATGTGGTTCATGCAGAACGCCATGGCCAAGCCCGACAATGCCGGCGCCGGCTCGACCGACTACATGCACCTCTTCGGCCTCGTTGTGCTCGGCTATATGTGGGCGAAGATGGCCAAAGCCGCCGAGGATGGGCTGGCAACGAGCGGTAGAGACCGCGAGGATTACCTGAAGAACAAGCTGATCACGGCGAAATTCTTCATGGAGCGCATCATGCCGGAAACAGCGCTGCGCAAGGCCCGCATCGAGGCCGGCGCCGACACCATGATGGAACTGGCCGCCGAAGCGTTCTGAGCCACTTCTGCCTCCCCCTTGTGGGGAGGGTTGGGGAGGGGTCTTTCTCCTCCTTCCACGATTCGAGGCAAGAGAGATTGCCGCCAGGGAGATGAGGAAATGACCGAAGTTTTCATTTACGATCACGTCCGCACGCCGCGCGGCCGCGGCAAGAAGGACGGCGCTCTGCATGAGGTGCCCTCCGTGCGCCTCGCGGCCAAGACGCTGGCAGCGATTCGCGACCGCAACGGACTCGACACCAACACCGTCGACGACATCATCATGGGCTGCGTCGATCCGGTCATGGATGCCGGCGCCGTCATCCCCAAGGCAGCCGCCTTCGAAGCCGGCTACTCCACCAGGGCGCCCGGCATGCAGATCTCCCGCTTCTGCGCCTCGGGCCTCGACGCCGTCAATTTCGGCGCCGGCAAGATCGCCCAGGGGGCCGACGACATCGTCATCGCGGGCGGGGTGGAAAGCATGTCCCGCGTCGGCTTGGGCATGTCGGGCGGCGCCTGGTTCATGGACCCTTCGGTAAATTTCCCGGCCTATTTCATGCCGCAGGGCGTCTCGGCCGATCTCATCGCCACCAAATACGGCTTCAGCCGGACCGATGTCGACGCCTACGCCGTCGAGAGCCAGAAGCGCGCCGCCCATGCCTGGGAACAGGGCTGGTTCGACAAGTCGGTAGTCCCGGTCAAGGACCAGAATGGCCTGACGATCCTGGCAACCGATGAGCACATGCGCCCCGGCACCGACATGCAGGCGCTCGCCTCGCTCAATCCGTCCTTCCAGATGCCCGGCGAGATGGGCGGCTTCGAGGCCGTCGGCATCCAGGCCCATCCGGAGATCGAGCGCATCAACTATGTCCACCATGCCGGCAACTCCTCCGGCATCGTCGACGGCGCCGGCGCCGTCCTGCTCGGCTCCAAGGCCGGCGGTGAAAGCATGGGGCTCAAGCCGCGCGCCCGCATCAAGGCTTTCGCCAATATCGGCTCCGATCCAGCCCTGATGCTGACCGGGCCGGTCGACGTCACCGAGAAGCTGTTGAAACGGACCGGCATGAGCCTTACGGACATCGACCTCTTCGAACTGAACGAGGCCTTCGCTGCCGTGGTGCTGCGTTACATGCAAGCCTTCGACATCGACCACGACAGGATCAACGTCAATGGCGGCGCCATCGCCATGGGTCATCCGCTCGGCGCCACCGGCGCGATGATCCTCGGCACCGTGCTCGACGAACTCGAACGCCGCGACCTCAACACCGCGCTGGTGACGCTCTGCATCGGTGCCGGCATGGGCACGGCAACGGTTATCGAAAGGGTCTGACGATGGGTTTCAACACCGGCACGATCGAAACCGAATACACCGAGGTTACCGAGCATTGGTCACCCCGCGTCATCGCCGATCTCAACGGCCAGAGCGTCAAACTCGCCAAGGTCCAGGGGCAGCTCACCTGGCATTCCCACCGTGACGAGGATGAACTCTTTCTCATCTGGAAGGGCGCGCTTACCATCGAATATCGCGACCGTCCCCATGTGCACCTGAAGGCCGGCGATTTTCATGTCGTGCCTAGGGGTGTCGAGCACAATCCGGTGGCTGAGGAAGAGTGCTGGATCGTGCTTTTCGAGCCGTCGCAAACCAAGCACACTGGCGATGTCGTCACCGGAAAGACAAAGACCGTGGACGCGCAGCGCAGCCATTTGCCGGCCTGATCGGGAGGAATCCAATGACCTACACCAATTTCACGCTCGAAACCGACGCCGACGGCATCGCTCTCGTCACCTGGGACATGCCCGGCAAGTCGATGAATGTGTTCACCGCGGAGGTGATGGCCGAACTCGACGCTATTATCGACGCCACGACCGCTGACGCCGCCGTCAAGGGTGTCGTCATCACCTCGGGCAAATCCTCCTTCTCCGGCGGCGCCGATCTGTCGATGATCAAGTCGATGTTCAGCTCCTACCACGAGGAGAAGGCAAAGAGCCCGGAAAAGGCGGTGCAGACCCTCTTCGGTCTGGTCGGCCGCATGTCCGGCCTGTTCCGCAAGCTTGAAACCTCGGGCAAGCCCTGGGTGTCGGCGATCAACGGCACCTGCATGGGCGGCGCCTTTGAGCTGTCGCTCGCCTGCCACGGCCGGGTCGCCTCCAATGCCAAGAGCGTCAAGATCGCGCTGCCCGAGGTCAAGGTCGGCATCTTCCCCGGCGCCGGCGGCACCCAGCGTGTGCCGCGGCTGGCGAATGCCCAGGACGCGCTGCAGATGATGACGACGGGCCAGTCGCTGACCGGTTCCCGCGCCAAGGCGATGAACCTCGTGCATCAGGTGGTCGAGCCGGATCAACTCATCCCCGCTGCCAAGCAGATGATCAAGGACGGCCTGAAGCCGATCGCTCCGTGGGACGAGAAGGGTTTTAAGGCGCCGGGCGGCGGCATCTGGACGCCGGCCTCCGCACAGCTCTGGCCGGCGGCGCCGGCGATCTTGCGCCGGGAAACATCGGGCAATTATCCGGCAGCGCTCGCCATCCTGAAATGCGTCTATGAAGGCCTGCAGGTGCCGTTCGACACCGGCCTGAAGATCGAGCAGCGTTACTTCACCGAGGTGCTGCAGAGTCGCGAAGCCTTCTCGATGATCCGCTCGCTGTTCATCTCCATGCAGGAACTCGGCAAGGGCGCCCGCCGCCCGGCCGGTCAGCCGAAGACCGAACTGAAACATGTCGGCGTCGTCGGCGCCGGCTTCATGGGCGCCTCGATCGCCTATGTCACCGCCGCCGCCGGCCTTCCCGTGACGCTGATCGACCGCGACATGGAGGCTGCTGCCAAGGGCAAGGCCGTTTGCGAAGGCCTGGTCAAGGATTCCATCGGTAAGGGACGGTTTACGCAGGACGAGGCGGCAGCACTGCTCTCCCGCATCACGCCCTCGGCGGACTATGCCGCCCTTGCCAATGCCGATCTCGTCATCGAAGCGGTGTTCGAGGATCGCGAGGTGAAGAGATCGGTCATCGAGGCTGTTGAAGCCGTGCTGCCGGAAGGCGCGATCTTCGCCTCCAATACCTCGACCCTGCCGATCACGGGACTGGCGAAAAATTCCAAGCGCCCGGCCGATTTCATCGGCATCCACTTCTTCTCGCCTGTCGAAAAGATGATGCTGACCGAAGTCATCCTCGGCGCGGAGACCGGCGATCGGGCGCTTGCCGTCGCTCTCGATTATGTCGCGGCGATCAAGAAGACACCGATCGTCGTCAACGACACCCGCGGCTTCTTCGTCAATCGCTGCGTGCTGCGTTACATGTCGGAAAGCTACGACATGCTGATCGAGGGCGTGCCGCCGGCGATGATCGAGAATGCCGCCAAAATGGCCGGCATGCCAGTTGGGCCTTTGGCGCTGAACGACGAGGTCGCCATCGACCTGTCGCTGAAAATCCTCAAGGCGACGGTCGCCGACCTCGGTGACAAAGCCATCGACCCCAGGCATATGGAGCTGATCGCCCGCATGGTGGAAAAGGAGGGCCGTTTCGGCCGCAAGAATTCCAAGGGTTTTTACGACTATCCGCCGAAGCCGGCGAAGAAGTCTCTCTGGCCCGATCTCAAGAGCCTCTACCCGCAGAAGAAGGCGGATGAGGTCGACGTCAACGTCCTCAAACAACGATTCCTCGTTACCATCGCGCTCGAAGCCGCCCGCACCGTCGAGGAAGGCATCGTCACCGATCCGCGCGAAGCCGATGTCGGCTCAATCCTCGGCTTCGGTTTCGCGCCCTATACCGGCGGCGCCCTGAGCTATATCGACGGGATGGGCGTAAAGGCTTTCGTGGAGTTGGCTGAAAAGTTAGCAAGAACTTACGGAAGGCACTTCGAACCGACACCGTTGCTGAAGGATATGGCCGCTAGGGGCGAGACGTTTTATGGGCGGTTCGATCCCTATGCGAAGGTCGGGCAGGCGGCTTAGCCGTTTTCGCGGTCTTGGTTTAACGGGACCATCTTTGCCGCCGCCGTGCCGTGGGCACCCCCCTCTGCCCTACCGGGCATCTCCCCCACAGGTGGGGAGATCGGCTGGAAGCACCGGCTTCCCCAAATAACTACCGTCTGGCGATCCGCACAGCGATAGAGGGGGACCGAGCGTTGACCTCTTGCCGATCTCCCTCCTTGTGGAGGAGATGCCCGGTAGGGCAGAGGGGGGTGCCAACGGCACAAGACCAAAGAAACCTTCGATTTCCTCAATCCGCACGAATTCTAATTTTCCTTGCCGACGCCTTGTCACGGACACAATTTCCGATTAAACGTTCACGCATCGATCTTGCTAGATGAACTTTGAAACGGCGCTCGCGTCGTTCCTGGCGAACTTCCTCCAAAATCGGTTTTCATCGCCGCTTGGGCATTTGTCCGGGCTGCAATCTTCTATGAACGATTCGAAAAGGATATCGTCATGAGCACTGGTACCGTAAAGTGGTTCAACGCAACCAAGGGCTTCGGCTTCATTCAGCCGGATGACGGCGCAGCCGACGTTTTCGTCCACATCTCCGCCGTTGAACGCGCTGGCATGCGCGATCTCAAGGATGGCCAGAAGCTGTCTTACGAGCTCGTCCGCGACAACAAGTCCGGCAAGATGTCGGCAGACCGCCTCCAGGCGGCCTGAGCCTTAGCGCATAACCCCGAAATCGGAATCGATTTTCGGAAAGGATTATGCGCCGGCTTAAAGCGATAGCGCGTCCGATTGGACGCGCAGCTTTGAATATCATCTCCGGATCGTGACCACGGATGTACTGGCACGGTCCGTTGAGATGGAAGGGAAGGTCGGGTTAGCCCGGCCTTTTTTCGTTTCTGGGTGGCTGCTGTGCCCATTTCGCAAGAAATCGCCCGCGGCACCTCCTCAAGCATCCTTCGCACCTTAATCTCCAGCCGCCCCGTCACTCTCCAGCATCGCCATCACCCGCGCCATCACCGCCCGTGCGGCATCGAGTTCCGCCGTCGTGAAGGCGGAGCCCAGACCGTCCGCCCACCCCGCCTGAGCCACCTCGATCACCCCCAGCCGCGCCGCCCCCTCCGCCGTCAGCCGCACCAGCTTCGCCCGCTGGTGCTGCGGATTGTCGGCATAGGCAATCAGCTTTTCAGCCGCGAGCACATCGGCAAGCCGCTGCACGCCCTGGCGGGCGAGGCCGAGCGCCCGGGCGATCTGCGCCACCGACATGTCGCCGCGCCGTGCCGCGGCCAGCACCTGCCAGCGGGCGCTTGTCTGTCCTGCGGGCTTTGCCAGCTGGTCGCCGGCCGCCGTCAGATGGCCGGCGAGGCGTAGGGCTGTGATCGCGAAAGCGGAAAAGGCATTCCCTTCCATCGTCCGCTCCGGTCGATTTTGTTTGACAACATGTTGTCTATTTTGTATCTCATCCATAGTGACAACATATTGTCATATACAGTTGATGAAGGCAATGCCGAAGGAGGAGGCCGCCATGAAGAAGACCTACAAGGGAAGCTGCCATTGCGGCAAAGTACACTACGAGGTGGACATGGACGTCGAAGAGGGCACCGGCCGCTGCAATTGTTCGATCTGCGCCAAGCGGCGTTACTGGGGCGCCAACGTCAAGCCGGAGGATTTCCGGCTGATGTGCGACGCGGCAGAGACATCCGACTACCAGTTCAACACGATGAGCGGCCATCACCGCTTCTGCCGCACCTGCGGCGTGCCGGCCTTCGGCGACGGTTATGTCGAGGCGATCGGCGGCGCCTATGTCTCGATCAACATTGCCTGTCTCGACGATATCACCCCTGAGGAACTGGCGGCCCTGCCAGTCCGTTATTACGACGGCAGGCATGACGCCTGGTGGAACGAACCTGAAGTGACGAGTTATCTCTGAAGCAAAATAAATGCATCCTTGTCGGATCGTCATCCTCCCGTTCGTCCTCGGTCCATAGCGGATAAGGAGAACTGATGTGAAAGACGAAGCGAATGCCAGGCACGAGGAAGAGGCGGTCATTGCCATGCTGATGATGCGGGCCAAGGCGCTGGGAGAAAAGAATGCCGAGGAGGCGCTTTCCTATGAGGCCGAAGATTCCGTTGAGTTTTCGCTGGCGCCGCCGCTGGTCATCAACGGCAAGGACGAGACGGGCCTGCGGGCCTGGTTCGACACCTGGCAAGGCCCGATCGGCGGTGAAGTGCGCGATGCCAAGCTGACGCTCGGCGGGGATGTCGCTTTCTGGAGCGGTCTCACCCGCATGACCGGGACGAAGACCGACGGCACCGAGGTCGATCTCTGGTTCCGCCAGACCCTCGGCCTCGTCAAGCGGGATGGCCGCTGGCTGGTCGCCCACCAGCACGCTTCGGTGCCTTTCGCCATGGATGGCAGCGGCCGCGCGCTGCTGGATCTCCAGCCGCAAACTGCGCCTTAGACGGCACTCTCCGCCGCCTTCCGGCGGCCGGCGCGAATGCCGATCAGTCCGGCGCCCATCAACAGCAGGATTGCCGTCGCATAGATATCCGTCGTCAGCGCATAACCGGCCGATTTCGCCAGGAAGCCGGCGAGGATCGCCGGCAGGCTGAAGGCGAGATAACTCTGAACGTAGAAGGCTGACAGCAGCCCGGCCCGCTCATCCGCCTTGGCAAGCGGCATGATGGTGCCGATCGAACCGAGGAAATTGGTGCCGAAACCGGCGCCGGTAAAGACGGTGCCGACGAGAAGCAGCGGCACATTGGCAAGATGCACGCCGGCAACGACCGTCAGAATGCCGAGCGTCTTGGCCGACACGCCGAAACCGAGATTGGCCGATGCCGCCTTGCCCCGCCTGAGATAGACGGCGATCGCTCCGCTGACCATCAGCGCCGTCACCACGGCCCCGCCGGTCAGCGGCGCGCCGCTGCCGGTCGTGCTGGCGACCAGCGACGGGACCAGCGAGAGATAGAAACCGGCAAGCGTCCAGTTGGCGATGTTGATCGGCGTCACCAGCGACAGCGGCTGCTTCACCTGCGCGGGAATGGCGATCCGCGGCATCAGCGAGGCGAGCGCCCCCGGTCGCCTGCCACCGGTCTCGTGCGTCAGCCAGATGGCGACTGCCAGCATCGTGAAGGCAAGAAGCAGCAGCGCGTAAATGAGATGCATTGGGAAAGGGCCGTATTGGATCAGGGCGCTGGTGCCGACCGCGCCCACCGCCATGCCGCAAAGCGGCGCGATCGAATTGACGATCTGCCCCTTTACCCGGTCGACATCGACGAGCGCGGCGCCGAGCGAGGCGCCGGCAATCCCGGTCGCAATACCTTGCACGATCCGCGCCGCAATCAGCCAACCCGGGCCGCTGGCTGCGACGAAGAGGCCCATGGCGATGATTTCGAGCACCAGGGCGAAAAAGATCACCGGCTTGCGGCCGAGATGGTCCGAGAGCGAGCCGACGGTCAAAAGCGCCGCCAGCAGCGCGAAGGCGTAGACGGCGAAGACCACGGTGATCAGCACCGGCGAGAGCGAGAAGTTCTGCTGATAGATCCGATAGAGCGGCGTCGGCGCGGCGGAAGCACCGAAGAAGGTGGCGAGCGTCAGCGCATGAAAGCCGATCGAGGGGTGCTGCGCATTCTTTGTGGATTTGGCTGCGGCGACCATATATAAGCCCCTTAAAGCTAAGCCGTTGCGTTAGCTCCATGTAGGGCGGACGTATCGCAAAGGCAAATTATTTGCGTTTATGGTTCTGTCAAAGATTTTGAACCATGGGGCGTCAAGGGATGAAAAGTGCATGTCGGTAAAAGAGAATCTCCGGCCAGGCGGCAGAAGCGCCCGGGTTCAGGCATCGGTCCACAAGGCGGTCCGCGAACTGCTGGCCGAAATGAACCGTGCCGAGGTGACGATACCGCTAATCGCCGCCCGGGCGGGTGTGACGCCGTCGACCATCTATCGCCGCTGGGGGGATCTGCAGGAGCTTCTCGCCGATGTTGCCGTCGAGCGGCTTCGGCCGGATATGCAGCCGGTCGATGCCGGCAGCGGCAAGGCCGATCTTCAAGCCTGGGCAGAGCAATATGCCGAGGAAATGTCCTCCGGGCCGGGCCGCGAGATGATCCGCGACGTGCTGGCGGCGCAGGCAGCGGTTAATGCCTGCAAATGCTGCGAATATACCCGCCAGCAGATCGTCCTCATCGCCGAGAGGGCAAAGACCCGCGGCGAGGTCTTTCCGGATGTGGATCTCGTCATGGATCAGGTTGTCGCGCCGATCATGTACCGCATCCTGTTCGGCGACATGCCGGATACAGCGCGGGTGCGCGATCTCGTCTCGCGCCTTATGTCCACGACGGATTGAGCTTGCCTCTTACTCCGCGGCCGCGCGCTTGAGGCCGGAGATCTGGGTAATATAGGCGCGCAGTGCTGCCGGCCGCACCGGCTTGTGCTGGACGGCGATGCCGTATCGCTCGGCTTCACTGCGCACTTCAGGCGTGCGGTCGGCGGTCACAAGCAAAGCGGGGATATCGGCGCCGAACTGCCGGCGCAGATGCAGGATCGCGGCAATGCCGGTGCCGTCGTCGAGATGATAATCGGCGATGGCGAGATCCGGCGGCCCGTCACGACCGTCGCCTGATATCACGTCGGCGAGGCCGTCGAGCGCCCTGACCTCGCAGCCCCAGCCGCTGAGCAGCAGCCGCATGCCTTCGAGGATCTTCGGTTCGTTATCGATGCAGAGGATTTTCAGCCCCTTGAGTGGCTGCCCCGGCCGGTCGGCGGGCGTGACGGCCGTCGCCGCCTCGGCCGGGCGGGACATGTCGAGCGGCATGGCGATGCGGAATTCCGTGCCCCTCCCATGTGTCGACTGCAGCTCGACCGGATGGTTGAGCACCCGGGCAATGCGGTCGACGATCGACAGCCCGAGCCCGAGGCCGGAGGCGGTTTTTGCGCCTTCGTCGAGCCGAGCGAATTCCTTGAACACCGTGCGGAATTTCGACGGCGGAATGCCGATGCCGGAATCGATCACCTGGATGATCACCTGGCTGCCGCGCCGCCGCGCGCCGACCAGCACCTTGCCGGTGATCGTGTATTTGATGGCGTTGGAAACCAGGTTCTGCACCAGGCGGCGCAGCAGGTTGGGGTCGGAGCGGACCCTGAGCGAGGTCGGCATGACCACCAGCTTCAGCTGTTTTTCACGGGCGATCGGCGCGAAATCGGTCTCGATCCGCTCCAGCAGCTCGGAGAGCTTGACGGCGGCAAGCCGCGGCCGCATGGCGCCGGTATCGAGCCTGGATATATCGAGCACCGCGCCGAGAATGGTCTCGACCGATTCCAGCGCCGAATCGATGTTGCGCACGATCGGGCTGTTGTCGGATTGCGCCATGCGCTCGACCAGTGCCGAGGAATAGAGCCGGGCGGCATTCAGCGGTTGCAGGATGTCGTGACCGGCGGCGGCGAAAAAGCGGGTCTTGCCAATATTCGCCTCGTCGGCGGCGGCGCGTGCCTCGCCGAGTTCATGGTTGACGCGGGTAAGCTCCGCCGTGCGTTCGGCGACGCGCTGCTCCAGCGTCTCGTTCGCCTGTTTCAGCGCCTGGTCGGCGCTGACGCGCTGGGTAATATCGGTAAAGGTGGCGACGATACCCTTGTCGGGCATGGCGTTGGAGCGCACCTCGATGATCCGCTCGCCGCCGCCGAGCACCAGCGAAAAGGGTTTGTCGAGCGTCAGGAAATGCCGCACCGTTTGAGTGAGATCGCCGGGGGCGATGTCGCCGCGCTGGCTGAGCGTGGTGACAATGTCGGCCAGGGGGAAACCGACCTGGCCGGCACTTTCCGGCAGATCCAGCAATTGCCGGAAGCGCCGGTTCCAGATCGTCAGCCGGTTGGAACTGTCGAAGACGGCAATGCCCTGATCCATCTGCGAAAGTGCGGTCTGCAGCATGTCCTGGTTATATTGCAGCGCCTCGCTCGCCTGGTCGAGCAGCCAGGCGGTGTCGGAAGAGGCATCCTCGATCTTCTGCAGGATCAGTGACAGCACCAGCCTTGCCGAGGACGAGCCGATGGCGCTGCCGAGCAGTTGTTCGCTGAAATGGATCAGCGCCATATCGGCCGGCTGTTCGTCCTCCAGCTTGCGGCCGGAGCTTTGTTCGTAGGTCGTCAACGAGCGCTGCATGCGCTCTTCGCCGAGATAACGCGAGATCGCTGCTTTGAGATCGCCGACGCTGATGCGGGTCTTCCAGCCGCGCGTCGCAAATTGCGAGCGCGAATGCCGCTTGACGAAGATGCCGGCCTGGATGCGTTCCAGCGGCCTGGCATTGCGGGTGAGCGAGCCGACGATAAAGAAGGCGGTGTTGACGAGCAGGCTCATGACTGTCGCATTGACCAGCGGATCGGCATCGGCCGCGGTAAACAGCGTCGTGCCGGGGAAGATGAAGCCGAGCACGGCACTGGCCACATAGGAATAGTCGGGGCCGCCGAGCGAGGGCAGGAACAGCAGGTAGATCCAGATGACGAAGCCGGAGGAAAGCCCGAGGATCGCACCGCGTGCATTCGCCCGCCGCCAGATCAGCCCGCCGAACAGCGCCGGCGCGATCTGCGCGATGGCGGCAAAGGAGAGCAGGCCGATCGAGGCAAGGCCGGCGGTGCTGTCGGTCGAGCGGTAGTAGGCGTAGCCGAACAGCAGCACCGCAAAAATGGCGCTGCGGCGGATATTGAGCAGCGTCTTGGCGAAATTGTCGCGCTGGCTGGCGCGACCGGCGAGTTTGCGCCTGAGGAAAATCGGCATGATGATGTCGTTCGACACCATGATCGACAGCGCCACGGAATCGACGATGACCATCGCGGTGGCGGCGGAAAAGCCGCCGATGAAGGTGATCAGCGACACCACCGGCATCTCACCGGCAAGCGGCAGCGACAGCATATAGAAATCGGCATTGCCGGCGCCGCCGAAGGTCAGCAGCCCGCCGATCGCCACCGGCAGCACGAAGAGATTGATGGCGATAAGGTAGGTGGGAAACAGGAAGCCTGCGAGTTTCAGCTGTTTCGGCGTCCGGTTTTCGACGACGGTCACATGGAATTGCCGCGGCAGCAGGATGATCGCGAAGGCCGACAGGAGGATCAGCGTCATCCAGCGGCTGATCGGCGTATGGTAGTTGAGCGCCGACATGACCAGTTCGTTATCGACGGTCTTTTGCCAGAGGTCGGCCGGACCGTCGAAAAGAAACCAGATGACGCAGATGCCGGCCGTCAGGAAAGCGACGAGCTTGACGACGGATTCCATCGAGACGGCGAGGATGAGGCCATCCTGGTGTTCCGTCGCATCCGTATGCCGGGTGCCGAACATGACGGCGAAACAGGCAAGCACCAGCGTCGCGAGCAGTGGCAGGTCGAGGAAATAGAGATTGCCGCTGCCGATGCCGTAGTCGGACGGATTGACCATGGCGCTGACGGTGCTGGAGATCGCTTTCAGCTGCAGCGCGATATAGGGAATGGTGCCGATCAGCGAGATCAGCGCCACGATCGTCGCGACCGTCGGGTTCTTGCCGTAGCGCGCGGCGACGAAATCGGCCACCGAGGTGAGCTTCTCCGCCTTGGCGAGCTCGATGATGCGGCGAAGCAGCGGCATGCCGAGCGTGAAGACCAGGATTGGGCCGATATAGATGCCGGCAAATTCCAATCCGCGCTGCGCGGCAAGCCCGACGCTGCCGAAATAGGTCCAGGAAGTGCAGTAGATCGCCAGGCTCAGCGCATAGACGACCGGCCATTCGCCTTCCAACGCGCCCGGGCCGCGATCGAGCGTGCCCTGGCCGCGGTTCTTGCGGTCGCCATAGCTTGCCACGGCGAAAAGCAGGAGCAGATAGCCGAAGGCAGACGCGAATATGACCCAGCCTGGAAGCATTGACCCTCCGCCGGCGGGAACCCGCCGGGACCTCCCGCAACAGGATCAGCTTAAGTTATTTCAGGTGCTTTGAAAATTCCCGACCGTCTAGGCCTTAAGTCAAAGAACCCACCGGGGTATGGCGAAATAATTGCGATTGCCGATTGATTAATTGCGGTGAAGATGGTGCTAATAAAAACAATTGCATATCGTTGAACTGCATCAGAGGGAGACGGATCCGATGCTCAATGAGTTCAAGGCCTTTATCGCCCGCGGCAATGTCATGGATCTTGCCGTCGGCGTCATCATCGGCGGCGCCTTCGGCGGCATCGTCAAGTCTTTGGTCGACGACCTGATCATGCCGATCGTCGGCGCCATTTTCGGCGGCTTCGATTTTTCGAATTACTTCCTGCCGCTATCGTCAGCGGTCAACGCCCCGACGCTTGCCGCCGCCCGCGCGCAAGGGGCGGTGTTTGCCTATGGCAGCTTCCTCACCGTTCTCATCAACTTCCTCATTCTCGCCTGGATCATCTTCCTGATGGTCAAGGGCGTGAATACGTTGCGCGCACAGGTCGAGCGCCAGGAAAAGAAAGCGCCGGAAGAGTTGCCGCCGCCGCCCGCCGATGTCCAGCTCCTGACTGAGATCCGTGATCTCTTGGCAAGACGCCCGACCGTCTGACGAGCGTTCGGCCTTGCCATCAGGGCAACGCCCATTCATCACCAAAATCGATAGGCCATCACTTGTTGTCATGGGATTTGCCGGCATAAATCCTTTATGAAGGCGGAAACCGGAGAGATGCATGTCGATCGTGAAGAGCCTCAGCCCGCGCGCCATGGCGGCGCCAGAAAGCGGGATCGTTGAAGTCGTCAATTATGCCCGCGGCCGCGAAGGCCTGTTGCCGCTCTGGGTGGGTGAAGGCGATCTGCCGACGCCCGATTTCATCAGCAGGGCGGCGATGGATGCGCTTGCTTCAGGCGAGACCTTCTACACCTGGCAGCGCGGCATTCCCGAACTTCGCCAGGCGCTTGCGGATTATTACGCCAGACATTTCGACGTCCGGCTTCCCGTCGAACATTTTTACGTCACCGGTTCCGGCATGCAGGCGATCCAGATCGCCGTGCAGACCCTGACCTCGCCGGGTGACGAATTCGTTTATCTCAGCCCCGCCTGGCCGAATATCGCCGCCGCCCTCGAGATCGCGGGTGCCCGCTCCGTCGGCGTCGAGCTGCAGTTCGAAGGCGGTAAATGGACTGTCGATCTTAACCGCTTGGCAGCCGCCATCACCCCGAAGACCAGGGGCATTTTCGTCAACACGCCGTCAAACCCGACGGGCTGGACGGCGACGAAGAAGGATCTTGGCGACATCCTGGCGCTGGCCCGTAAACACGATCTCTGGATCATGGCCGATGAGATCTACGCCCTCTATTATTATCCGGGCGGTCGCGCTCCCTCTTTCCTCGACGTCATGCAGCCGGACGATAAGATCATCTTCGTCAATTCCTTCTCGAAGAACTGGTCGATGACCGGCTGGCGGGTCGGCTGGATCGTCGCCCCGCCCGAAATCGGCCAGGTGCTCGAAAACCTCGTGCAATATTCGACGTCGGGCGTGGCGCAGTTCATGCAGAAGGGCGCTGTCGCAGCCCTCGATCAGGGCGACGATTTCGTCGCTGCCAATATCGCTAAGGCAGCCCGCTCCCGCGATATTCTCTGCGATGCGCTTGTCGCCACCAACCGCGTCGAGACGCTGAAGCCGGACGGGGCGCTTTACGCCTTCCTGAAGATCGACGGCATCACCGATAGCCGCCACGCTGCCATCGATATCGTCGACAAGACGGGCGTCGGTCTTGCCCCCGGAGCCGCCTTCGGCGCCGGCGGCGAACTCTTCCTGCGCGCCTGTTTCCTGCGCGATCCCGCCCAGATAGCGATCGCCGCCGAGCGCCTCTGCGACTATATCCTCAAGCGCTGAGAAGCCGTCCGACTGGGCGATTTTGTGCCGGAATCGCCGGATCGATAAAACTTGAACAAAGCCCGAAATCGACCCCTAACCACGACTGCAAACATACCGGTTCAAAGGGCCTCGAACGGCCATTCGATAAGAAAATTGGAAAGAAAAACCGGGCCTGATGCCCCTGCTATAAAACAAAGCAGGGATGCGGGACATGGCGGTTTTGGTGACGGGCGGCGCCGGATATATCGGCAGTCACATGGTTTGGGCGCTGCTCGATGCGGGCGAGGATGTGGTCGTGCTCGACCGGCTTTCCACCGGCTTTCGCTGGGCCGTGGCCCCGGCGGCGCGTTTCTACCTCGGCGACGTCGCCGATCCCGACATATTGAAAAAGATCTTCATCGAAAACGACATCGAGGCGATCATCCATTTCGCCGGCTCCGCCGTCGTCCCGGTTTCGGTCGCCGATCCGCTCTCCTATTACGACAACAACTCGGGCAAGACCCGGGCGCTGCTTTCGGCTGCGGTCAAGGCCGGCATCCGAAACTTCGTCTTCTCCTCGACGGCGGCCGTCTACGGTCAGCAAAAGAGCGACCTGCCGGTGAAGGAAACGGCCTCTCTCAATCCGGAAAATCCTTACGGCCAGTCGAAGCTGATGACCGAATTCATGCTGCGCGACGCCGCCGCCGCCTATGATTTCAACTATGTCGCGCTTCGCTACTTCAACGTCGCCGGCGCCGATCCCGATCACCGCGCCGGCCAGTCGACCTCAGGCGCCACCCATCTGATCAAGGTTGCCTGCGAGGCCGCTCTCGGCAGGCGCGACAGCGTCAGTGTCTATGGCATCGATTATCCCACCCATGACGGCACTGGCGTGCGCGACTACATCCATGTCAGCGATCTTGTCGACGCGCATGTGAAAGCGCTGCAGCACCTGCGCAGGGACAAAGGCTCGCTCGTTGCCAATTGCGGGTATGGCAGCGGCTATTCCGTGCTTGACGTGTTGAACATGGTCACCCGCCTGCACGGCCATTCCTTCAAGATCCACATGGCGCCGCGCCGCGCCGGCGATTCGGCCAGCGTCGTCGCCGACGCTTCGCTCGCCCGCCAGGTGCTCGACTGGAAACCGAAGCACGATTCGCTCGAAACCATCGTCCAGAGTTCGCTCGATTGGGAACTGTTCCTGTCGAACAGAAATGTCGACGACCTGCACAGCATTCACCGGGCACTCGCCGCCGCGTCTTTCTGAAGCGCTTCCGGCAAGAGTGCGCGGCGGCTTTGCCTCGGTCGCCTGTTGATCATCCCCGTGCCTGCGGGACCTGCATGACATGACGTGAATAGGGAAAAATCGAGCATTCTTCTGGCTCCGGCCACGGAAAAAGAGAAGATGAGGAACTTTCTAGCCTCCTTGCGGCTGCAAAAAGACAATCCGACCTTTCTGACGGCGCAGTTCCAGGCCCTGTCGTCGCAGATCCCCATTCTCTATGTCCTCCTGATCATCAATGCCCTTGCGGTGGCAGTCACCCATCTCCAATCCGCGCCCCTCTGGCTCTCGTGTTATATTCCGGTCGGCTTGAGTGTCGTCTGTGTCTTCCGGCTCTGCTGGTGGGAAACCAGGGGCAAGCATGTCACCGCCGAACGGGCCTACAGGCTGATGAAGGTCACGATCTCAGGCGCCTGCATCCTGTGCGTTGCTTTCGGCGGCTGGGCGATCGCGCTTTACCAGTATGGCGATGCTTACCAGCAGGGCCAAATCGCCTATTTCCTGGTGGTGACCGGGATTTCCTGCATCTTCTGCCTGATGCATCTGCCGCTGGCGGCGGTGCTCACCACAATCATCACCTTCTCGGCCATGGTCGCGACCTTCATGTTCTCGGGCAATCCGGTTTTCGTCGCCACCGCCGTCAGCGGCCTGTTCCTGATCCTCCCTTTTCTCCGGGTGATCGACAGCTATTTCCAGAATTTCGTCGGCCTCGTGCAATTGACCGAGGAGCTGAAGCAGAAGCGGGCGGAAGCCGAGGAGCTGAACCTCGTCAACAGCCGCAACGCACTGCATGACCAGCTGACCGGCCTTGCCAACCGCCGCAGCTTCTTCCTCTCGCTGGAACAGCGGCTGCAGAAGCACCCGTCCCGGCCGCCCATCATCGGCATTCTCGATCTCGACGGCTTCAAGCCGGTCAACGATGTCTTCGGCCATGCCGCCGGCGATCTCGTGCTCAAGGAGACGGCCCGCCGGTTCACCGCGCTGGTCGGCGAAGAGGGCATTGTCTCGCGTCTCGGCGGCGACGAATTCGGCATCATTTTCCCCTGTTCGATGACACGCCAGGCGATCGCCGATCTCGGTCAGGCGCTCTGCGCCGCCGTCCGCGATCCCTATGAAATCCCCGACGGCTCGGTTCGCGTTTTCGGTTCCTGCGGCATCGTTTATCCCGACGCCGGCGAATACACCGCCGAAGATCTCTACGAGAAAGCCGATTTCGCCCTCTACCAGGTCAAGAGCAAGCGCAGCAGCGGCGTCGAATTCTTCTCGGCCGAACACGAAAAGATCCTGACGCAGCGCTACCTGATCGAACTCGAGCTGCAGGCGGGCGATTTCGTCAGGGAATTGAAACTCGACTATCAGCCGATCGTCGAATTGAAGAGCGGCCGCGTCGTCGGTTACGAGGCGCTTGCCCGCTGGGACAGCGCCCGTTTCGGCCGCATCAGTCCGGAAGCCTTTATTCCCGCTGCCGAACGCACCGCCGTCATCGGCCGGATGACGCGCATCCTGTTCGCCAAGGCGCTCGAAGCGCTGGCGATCATTCCACGCCATCTCAAGCTCTCCTTCAATCTCTCGGCGCGCGATATTTGCGACCACGAAACCTCGATGGCGCTGCTCGCCATGATCACCCGCTCCGGCATCGATCCCAGGCGCATCGAGTTCGAGATCACCGAGACGGCGCTGCTCTCCGATTTCGACACCGCCGACCGGGTCATCACAATGCTGCGCGCCGCCGGCATATCGATTGCGCTCGACGATTTCGGCACCGGCTTTTCGAGCCTCAGCCATATCCACCGTCTTGCCTTCGACAAGCTGAAGATCGACAAGGCCTTCGTGATGAATTTCGATCGCGATGCCCGCTGCATGAACATCACCCGCTCGGTCGCCAATCTCTGCCAGAATCTCGGCATTGCCTCCGTCGCCGAAGGGGTCGAAAGCGAAACGATCGCTGAAGGGTTGAAGGCGATGGGCGTTCGCCTGGCACAGGGCTATCATTTCTCCCGGCCGCTGCCGCTGGAACTTGCCATCGATTATGCTGCAAAGTGCGAGAGCGCCGCTTCCGCCCGCAAATCGCTGTCTGCCTGAACCAAGCTTGAATCGACTGGAGCCACGCCTCGTCCTCGGCTATTCCTATCGCAAAGGATGAGGTGAACCATGCAGGACGGCGAAATCATCATTGAACGGCGGGGAATTGCCGGCCTCGTCCGGCTCAACCGGCCGCGGGCGCTGAACAGCCTGACGCTGCCGATGATCCGGACGATCGCCGAGGCGCTTCATGGTTTTGCCGGGGATGACCAGGTGGCGGCCGTCGTGATAACGGGGGAGGGCGAACGCGGCCTCTGCGCCGGCGGCGATATCCGCGCCCTGCATGAGAGCGCCCGGGCCGGCGACGGCCTGGCGGCAAGCTTCTGGCGCGAGGAATTCCGCCTCAACCACCAGATCGCCTCCTACCCCAAACCCTATGTCGCGCTGATGGACGGCATCACCATGGGCGGCGGCGTCGGCTTGTCGTCGCACGGCCGCCACCGCATCGTCACCGAGCGCACGCGGTTGGCCATGCCGGAAACCGGCATCGGCTATGTTCCCGATGTCGGCGCCACCTGGCTGCTGCCGCAGGCATCAGGCGAGGCTGGAACATGGCTCGGCCTGACCGGGCTCGATATTGGTGCGGCCGACGCGATCCATGCGGGTCTTGCCGACGTTCAGATCGCTTCGTCGCGGCTTGGCGAGGTGATCGATGTTTTGTCAGCCCTGCCGCGCGGCAGCGCCTCCGGCGATGTCGATGCAGTGCTTCAGGCGCTTTCCGAGCCTGCCGGAGAAAGCCGGCTCAGCCAGAATGCGGCGACGATCGATCGCGCTTTCCGTTTCGACACTGTCGAGGAGATCCTGGCAGCGTTGGCAGGCGAGGAGGGTGACTTCGCCGCCGAGACGCGCCGGGTGATGCTGACCCGCTCACCGACCAGCCTGAAGCTGGCCTTGACGTTGCTGAGAGCCGGTCGCCGCAGCGCCTCACTTGCCGAGTGCCTCGGCCGCGAACTCGGCGCCTGCCTGCAGATGCTGGATAATCCCGACTTTTTCGAAGGCATCCGCGCCGCCGTCATCGACAAGGACCGCAATCCGCAATGGTCACCCGCCTCAGTCGAGGCCGTCGGGGCCGCGACCGTCGAGCGCTTCCTGAAACCGGCCGAACCGCCGCTTGAGCTCTAAGCTATCGCCACATGCCGCGCATGCGGGCGCCGACATCGATACGCACCTGCCGCGCCTGGGCTTGCGCGGCGGACTGCGATTTCACCTGCGGCCAGCTGCAGGCTTCGAAGAACTGCAGCAGCGTCGCCGGAATGAAGCGGCTGCGCGAGGCGTAAACGTGCCGGTCGCCCTGCGCGTTCTGCCCGTAGGTGAAAAAGCGTTGCGGCACGACCAGATCGAGACCGTCCCGCGCACGTGTCATCGCCACATAGAGCAGCCGGCGTTCCTCTTCGATTTCGGCGGTGGCGCCGACGGCGAGATCGCTCGGAATGCAGCCATCGACGACATTCAGCATGAAGACCCTTGTCCATTCCTGGCCCTTGGCGGAATGGATGGTGGACAGGATCAGATAGTCCTCATCGAGCAGCGGCACGCCGGCCTGGTCGCTGGTCGCATCCGGCGGATCGAGGGTGAGCTCGGTGAGAAAACGTTCGCGCGAGGCATAACCGCCGGCAATCTGCTCGAGCTGTAAGAGATCGGCCTGGCGTGTCGCGGCGTCTTCATGCAGCCGTTCCAGATGCGGCGCGTACCATTGCCGCGCCAGTTCGATTTCCGCCGGCCAGCCGGCCTTGCCGGATTTCAGCTCCTGCAGCATCGAAACGAATGCAGTCCAGTCCTCGCCGGAGCGTGGCGGCGTCGGCATTTCGGCCAGCGCCGATAGCGGGCTGGCATCCTCGGCCATCAGGTCGAGCGCCTTCTGCGCCGTCGACGGCCCGACGCCGGGCAGGATCTGCATCAGCCGGAAACCCGCCACCCGGTCGCGCGGGTTCTGCGCGAAGCGCAGCGTAGCCAGCATGTCCTTGACATGCGCACTGTCGAGAAACTTTAAGCCGCCGAACTTGACGAAGGGAATGTTGCGCCGGGTCAACTCGACCTCCAGCGGCCCGCTGTGATGCGAGGCGCGGAACAGCACGGCCTGCTGCTTGAGCGTCAGGCCCTCCTCGCGATTGTCGAGCACCATGTCGGCGACATAACGCGCCTGGTCGGCCTCGTCGCGCACCGTGACGAGCCGCGGCCGCTCGGCCGATTGCCGCTCGGTCCACAGGTTCTTGGTGAAACGCTCCGAAGCGAGATCGATGACGGCGTTGGCCGCCGCCAGGATCGGCTGCGTCGAGCGGTAATTGCGGTCGAGCGTGACGATATCGGCAGCCGGGCTGAAGGCGCCGGGAAAATCGAGAATATTGCGCACCGTCGCTGCACGGAACGAATAGATCGATTGGGCATCGTCGCCGACGACGGTCAGCCCCTGGCCACCAGGCTTCAGCGCCATCAGGATCGAGGCCTGCAGCCGGTTTGTGTCCTGATATTCGTCGACCAGCACATGGTCGAAGCGGCTGCCGATATCCTCGGCAATCACGCTCTCGCCGACCATCTGCGCCCAGTAGAGCAGCAGATCGTCGTAATCGAGCACGTTCTGGGCCTGCTTTGACTCGACATAACAGGCGAAAAGCTCGCGCAGCTGTTTCTCCCAGGCCGCGCACCAGGGAAAGGCGTCGCGCAGGACCTGCTCGAGCGCGGTTTCCGAATTCACCGCCCTGCTATAGATGGCAAGGCAGGTGCCCTTGGCCGGAAACCGGCTTTCGGTTTTGGAGAAACCGAGATCGTGCCGGATGAGGTTGATCAGATCGGCGCTGTCTTCGCGGTCATGGATGGTGAATTCAGGATCGAGGCCGATCTGCTGGGCGTAGTCGCGCAACAGCCGCGCGCCGATGCCGTGGAAGGTGCCGGACCAATTGAGCGCGTCGGCCATGATGCCGGCATTCGCACCCAACACATCGCGGCAGATGCGCTCGACGCGCCGCGCCATCTCGGCCGCGGCCCGGCGCGAGAAGGTCATCAGCAGAATGCGGCGGGGATCGGCGCCCTTGACGATCAGATGGGCGACCCGGTGCGCCAGCGTGTTCGTCTTGCCCGAGCCGGCGCCGGCAATGACCAGCAGCGGCCCGGCAATATGGCTGCCGTCAGTGAGCGTGCCGTGTTCGACGGCCATGCGCTGCTGGGGATTGAGCTTTTCGAGATACATCCAGCCGTCCGGTCGGGCTTCCGCAGAATCACTGGGGAAAGATTAGATGTTCCTTGAATGTTCGCGATTTCCGCCGCTGTCAAGCGTTGTGGTGTGCGAGTGCCTCAATCGGGGAAATCCGGGCCGACCACCCGTCGCACCAGTTTCAGGCTGCGATCCGGCTGAAGAATATAGGTTTCCTCCACCCGCTGGCCGGTCCCGTTGTAGAATTGGTGATGGACGGCGCTGCCGATCGGCGATTTGGTCAGCTTCGTTCGCGGCTGGCCGCCATAGGTGATGCTGCCGGGGATCGGTTCCAGTGCCGGCCCCTCGGCCGAAGAGCAGCCGGTCAGCAAGACCCCGGTTAACAATGCCCCGGAGAATAGGGTGGGCAGAACCGCGTTCATCGTCGTCATCCCTCTTTCGACTGCATCCAAATATGGAAATCGCAGCCCCTTTCGCCAAGGGTCGCAACGAAATGCCTCGCTGCGGCGTTAAACCAGATCAACCAGCAGGAGACGGTGAAGGTGCTTGGGGTTCCGGCATTCATGGTGCATGAAAATTCCGGTGGCGAAGGGCACGGCGACGCGGCGACCCGCGCCTCGGTCGAGGGCGCCCTTCATGCGGACGCCGATCTCGACGCCGAGGAAATCACCGTCACCACATCGGGCTCCTATGTCATTCTCGAAGGTTTCGTGCACCAGCGCGGCGATGTCGAGCGCGCCATCGAGATCGCCGAAAGCATCGTCGGCCGCGGTTATGTGCGCAGCCGCCTGTTGCGGCGCTGAGGGAACCAAGTGTCTTCCCGGGTGTTGAAATGCCGGATCGAAACGCTGGAGACCATCATGCAGTTGCTTCCTCGCCTCTGGGCAACGACCTTGATCATGGGGTGTGGTGTCTTTGCCGGCTCCGCCTACGCCTCGCTTGAAACCGGTACAAACTATTCCGCCCTGCCGAAAGACCAGATCGCCCTCAACGAATATACCGGGACGAGCGCCTGCACGCCCGCAGAGCCGCTCTACCTGCCATCCTTCATCCGCGCGACGGACGGCACGATCATCGGCGTCGGTTATCTCGAGGTGGAGGATGAGGCCGGCGCGGCCTGCTGAGCCATCCGGCTTGCCCAAACGAGGCTCGCCCGCGTTGCCGCAGAGGTAACGAGCCTCTGACCATCATCATGATGGCTGGGCATCTTCTATGAATACAGCGATATCAGGCGCAACGCCCGTTGCACCAAAACCCGGCACGGCTTCGATGCAGGGTTAAAGAAATTAAAGCATTGCACCGTTCTGGCACGCTCCATTTACGGAAATGCCGACCGAAGGACCAGTTCAACGTGGGACGCGTGCTTTCACGTCTTGTCGACGCGTAGCGCCCTAATGCAGCTTCAGCTTTGCCTCTTCGGCCGCCGCCAGGAATTCGGCTCTCGCCTCTTCCACGCTCTTGCGTCCATCGAGTGCCGCCCGGCAGGTGCTGCGGGCCTTGATATAGTGCAGCCCGCGGGCGTTCGGCCAGAAATCCGCCAGGCATTTCAGCGCATCGAACGGCCCGCTGACCGTTCGCGCGACGGCATCTTCGAAACCGACCTTGACCGGGCTGTTCCATTTTTCAGTTGCCATCAATGCTCCTCCACGATTGTCGACAGAAACAAAGCATGCAGCGCCTCCCTATTCCTCGGTGGAGACGCCGCAATAACAGCTATTCTAGCGTGATTTTCGCGGCCAACAATGGTGAATCGTTTGTTGCTGATAAGGCGAAAAGTCAGCCTGCATGGGGAAGGATCGCGGGTGCGCGTGCCAATCGGAATTTTTCCGTAATCGCAAATAAGTTGTATAGCGCGGACGCGATACTGCCGTTACCGTGCTGGGAAAGCTAAGGGCTCGACATGAGTTTAAATCGAAATTGATCCGGGCCGCTTTTCTTTGCGAGGCGCTGGTTATGCCGGCTCTCGCCCATGGCGCAGAAATATCGGCTGAAGACGCTCTCCTCGTGCGCCTCTCCAAACCGATCCAAAGAATGCAGTGAGAATATTTGCGGGCCAACCTTGGGAGGCTGGGGAAGGGGGGACGATAGATATCGCCGCCTATATCCCATCAGAGAAGACTTCATCGATAGTATGTCGAGGGCATATTCGATTGTGTTAACTCGCTGCCCCGCTTCCAGGGCCTGCATATTCGCATGGATCTTCAGCTTGAGGTCCTTTGCGGCCGCAATATCCCGCACTTTGCCCCGACGGCCATGCCAGATCCGTCAAACGCCGACCCAACCGCTTGCGAGCGCATTGGCCCATTCGTTACGGCCGCGTTCGCGGGCAAGGTTCGACATCGTCATGTGATCGTAGGAGACGCGCCGGAAGGTCACGTTCCAGCAGCCGTTCACCTTTTCCAGGATGGCATAGGATGCGTCGGGCGAGCCGGTTTCAACCATGTGAAACACCGGTTCGTCATCGTCATAACCGGGGCAGCCGACGCTGCCGGGATTGACGACAAGCCGGCCGTCGGCCAGCCGCACAGAGCGCGGAATGTGGGTATGGCCGCAGAGGATGACGGGAAAATCGATCCCCTCGGCGAAGCTTTCGATCCGCTTTCGCCCGGACATATGCACCAGGCCATCAGCCGTCAGGTCTTCCAGCCAGTAGGTGAGATCGTCCTGCGGCGTGGCATGGCAGAGAAACAGCTCCTGCCGGTGGACGAGCGTCGCGGGCTGGGTGCGCAGCCAGTCGAGATGGTGCGGCCGCAGCTCGGCATGCGCCATGCTGTCGGAGCTACCCATCTCAGCCGGTTCCAGAGAGACCAGCCAGCGATCGTGATTGCCGCGGATCGAGGGGAAATTGCGCGCCATCAGGATGTCGGCCGTTCGGGCTGCGTTCATCGGACCGCTGAGATGATCGCCGAGATTGACGACGTCGCTGATGCCCAGTGCTGCGATATCGGCAAGCACGCCTTCAAGGGCGAGGTCATTGCCGTGGATATCGGCGATCACTGCGATTTTCATGGTATCGTCTTTCGGCTCAACGCGGTTTTTGCGGGCTTTTCCGTCCACTTGATAAGCATGGCGGGTCGAATCCACAACAGGCCGGTGAAAAACAAATAGGCCATATGCACCCACCAGGGTGACGTGCCGAGGAGAAGCGAGGCAAACGTGGTGGCCGCCCGCGCGTAGACGATGACGAGGATGATGACCAGGCCGGTGCCGATCAGTTTTCTCAAGCGTAGGGGCATTCAGGTCTTTTGGTTGGCAGGTTTCGCGGGCTTCTTCCGTTACTTTCGACCAACTGCTAAAGCTTCGACATCGAGGAGCGAGAACGTCGAGGGAACAAGCTGCACGGATTGTCTTCGCAATTCGCGTTATGTTCTGGGTGATTGCGTTGCTCTGTGCAGCCGTGGTGGCTTCTAGTCTGCAGTTTTCTCTTTGAAATCGTTGGAGAAACTGGTGCTGCCGAGTGGGATTGAACCACCGACCTCACCCTTACCAAGGGTGTGCTCTACCACTGAGCTACGGCAGCAGGACCAGGACCCGTGGAGCCAAGCGGCTCAATTGCGGGAACGGGGCGGCTATTGCCACAGCTTGACGGCAAGCGCAAGCAGCAAATTCCAACTTCGCGTGGATTGGCGCGCAGGGGCCTTTTGGATCGGCGCGAATTCGGCTAATCCTGTTTGCATGAACGACAAGACCGAAACCGGCCAGCAGAGCCGCAAAGAGGCCATCGAGGCACAGGCGAAACTGCGCCGCGAGCGCGCCGCCGACAAGCTCAGAGAAAATCTTTCAAGACGCAAACAGGTGCGCGCCCGCCGTTCCGGCCAGGCCGACGAAACAAATGGCCTGCCCGCCGCAAAAATGGACGATCGTAATGTTCCGTCCCTCGCCAATTGAAGCGTTTTGATAAATCCCCTAAACACCCCACTCCTTCTTTCAAGGCAGAACTTTCAGGAAGTAAGCCCACATGGATCGTATCAGAATCGTCGGCGGTAATGAGCTGAATGGCATCATTCCGATTTCCGGCGCCAAGAATGCCGCACTGCCGCTGATGATCGCCTCGCTTCTGACCAGCGATACGCTGACGCTGGAAAACGTGCCGCATCTGGCCGATGTCGAGCTCTTGATGCGCATCCTCGGCAATCACGGCGTCGATGTCGCCGTCAACGGTCGCCGCGAGCGCCAGGAAGATTCCTACGCCCGCACGATCCATTTCACCTGCCGCACCATCGTCGATACCACCGCTTCCTATGAGCTGGTCTCGAAGATGCGCGCCTCTTTCTGGGTCATCGGCCCGCTGCTTGCGCGCGAAGGCTATTGCCGCGTGTCGCTGCCGGGCGGCTGCGCCATCGGCACGCGCCCCGTCGATCTCTTCATCGAGGGCCTGACGGCGCTCGGCGCGACCATGGAAATCGATGCCGGTTATATCAATGCCAAGGCGCCGAATGGCGGCCTGATCGGGGCGCGCTACACCTTCCCGAAGGTTTCGGTCGGCGCCACCCATGTGATGATGATGGCGGCAACGCTTGCCCGCGGCACGACTGTCATCGGCAATGCCGCACGCGAGCCCGAGGTCGTCGATCTCGCCAACTGCCTGAACGCCATGGGCGCCAAGATCTCCGGCGCCGGCACGGCCACCATTACCATCGAAGGCGTCACCTCGCTCTCCGGCGCCCGCCACCGCGTCCTGCCGGATCGCATCGAGACCGGCACCTATGCCATGGCGGTTGCCATGGCCGGCGGTGACGTCGTGCTCGAAAATACCGATGTGGCGCTGCTCGACACCGCGCTGGAAACCCTGCGCCGCGCCGGCGCTGACATCTCGTCGACCAACAACGGCATGCGCGTCAGGCGCAACGGCGCCGGCATCAAGCCGGTCGATATCGTCACCGATCCCTTCCCGGGCTTCCCCACCGATCTGCAGGCGCAGTTCATGGCGCTGATGACCCGCTCTACGGGCATCTCGCATGTCACCGAAACCATCTTCGAAAACCGCTTCATGCATGTGCAGGAGCTTGCCCGCCTCGGCGCCAGGATCACGCTGTCGGGCCAGACGGCGAAGATCGAGGGTGTCCAGCGCCTGCGCGGCGCCCCCGTCATGGCGACCGATCTGCGCGCCTCCGTCTCGCTCGTCATCGCCGGCCTTGCCGCCGAGGGCGAAACCACCGTCTCCCGCGTCTATCACCTCGACCGTGGTTTCGAGCGGCTCGAAGAGAAGCTGACCCGCTGCGGCGCCGTCGTCGAGCGCATCAGCGAGTAAGCGCTCTTCATCGCGGTTGCGTAATTGATCGCGGCATCTTATTTCCCTTGTCTGACGCATCGCCATTCCGGCGATGCCAGAACAGGATGTTTCCAGGCTAGGCGGCCTGGAATCCGAATCCTGTTCTGAATATTGGTAAGAGCATGATGTTGTCCGAAAACCGCTCACACTTTTCGGCATCATGCTCTGGGGATTGAGGCTGAATGACCGATCTGAAGCTTGTCGCGCTCGATGACGAAGACCTTGCGGTCATTTCCGCGCATATGCAGGACAGCGTCTTCAAGGTCGGTGATATCGACTGGTCGCCGCGCGAGGCGCAGTTCGCGCTTGCCGTCAATCGTTTCGTCTGGGAAGGTGCCGAGCGCAAGCGCAAGGGTTTCGAGCGCCGCCGGGCGGCCCTGGTCTTCAAGCGGGTGCTGGCGGTCCGCTCGCTCGGCATCGATCGCGGCAAACGGGACGAGGTGTTGTCGCTGCTGGCGCTGCGTTTCGACAAGAAGGACGATGGACCGGAGGGCACGATCGAGCTGTCGCTGTCCGGCACTGCCTCGATTGCGCTCGATGTCGAATGCATCGAGGTCCAGATGGCCGATATAGGCGGTGCCTGGCAGGCCTCCTCCAAGCCTCGCCACCTCTGACGCGGCTGACGCCGGACGTTTGAACATTGTGGTTTCGAGTTGAGAAGGAATATCGGCCTTGGCAATCTGGCTGGATCAGGCATCGGAAGGTTTCGAGCAGCATTTCGCCGCCTTCCTGACGACGAAGCGCGAAGTATCCGAGGATGTGAACGCCGTCGTTCGCGCCATCATCGACGACGTGCGTGCACGTGGCGATGTGGCGCTTGCCGAATATTCGCTGAAGTTCGACGGCATCGATTACGCCACCGTGCCGATGCGCGTCACGCCTGAGGAGATCGATGCTGCCATCGAGGCCGTGCCTGCCGAAGTGCTGGGGGCGCTGAAGCTCGCGGCACTGCGCATCGAATCCCATCATCGCCGGCAGCTGCCGAAGGACGATATCTATGAGGACGATCTCGGCGTCGGTCTCGGCTCGCGCTGGACGGCGATCGAGGCCGTCGGCCTCTATGTTCCGGGCGGCACGGCGAGTTATCCGAGCTCGGTGCTGATGAATGCCGTGCCGGCCAAGGTCGCCGGCGTCGATCGCATCGTCATCGCCGTTCCCGCCACCGGCGGCGCCGTCAATCCGGCGGTGCTTGCCGCCGCCAAGCTCGTTGGTGTCACCGAGATTTATCGTGTCGGCGGCGCCCAGGCGATCGCGGCTCTTGCCTATGGCACCGAAACGATCGCCCCGGTCGCCAAGATCACCGGCCCCGGCAATGCCTATGTCGCCGCCGCCAAGCGCCATGTCTTCGGCACGGTCGGCATCGATATGATCGCCGGCCCCTCCGAGGTGCTTGTCATTGCCGACAAGGATAACAATCCCGATTGGATCGCCGCCGACCTCCTGGCGCAGGCCGAGCACGATGCCGGCGCCCAGGCGATCCTGATCACCGATAATGGCGAATTCGGCAAGGCGGTGGAGCAGGCGGTCGAACGCCAGCTGAAGACCTTGAACCGCGCCGAGACGGCGGCGGCAAGCTGGCGCGATTTCGGCGCCGTTATCCTGGTTGCCGATCTGAAGCAGGCCATTCCGCTCGCCAACCGCATCGCTGCCGAGCATCTGGAGCTTGCCGTCGCCGATCCGGACCCGCTGCTCGACGGCATCCGCAATGCCGGCGCAATCTTCATCGGCGCTCATACGCCCGAGGTGATCGGCGATTATGTCGGCGGGTCGAACCACGTGCTGCCGACGGCGCGTTCGGCGCGTTTCTCCTCCGGCCTTTCGGTGCTCGATTTCGTCAAGCGCACCTCGATCCTGCGGCTCGGCCCGCAGCAATTGCGCACCCTCGGTCCGGCGGCGATCGCCCTTGCCGTCTCCGAAGGCCTCGATGCCCATGCGCGATCGGTTGCGATCCGCCTCAACCTCGAAAGGTGAGGGGATGGCGGCGGGCGATTTCCGGCTTTGCGACGTCGTCCTGGACGATACGATCGGCCGTTCGACGCCCGATGTCGAGCATGAACGCGCCGTCGCCATCTTCGATCTGATCGAGGAGAACAGTTTTGCGCCGCTCGGCCATGCCGGCGGGCCTTACCGGCTGAACATCTCGCTGGTCGACTCCAAGCTGGTCTTTGCCATCACCACGGAAGAGGGCGGCAATGTCGCCACCCATATCCTGTCGCTGACCCCCTTCCGGCGGATCGTCAAGGATTACTTCATGATCTGCGAGAGCTATTATGAAGCGATCCGGTCGGCGACGCCAAGCCGCATCGAGGCGATCGACATGGGCCGGCGCGGCATCCACAACGAAGGCTCGCAGACGCTGAAGGACAGGCTGGCCGGCAAGATAGAGGTCGATTTCGACACCGCCCGGCGGCTGTTCACCCTGGTCTGCGTGCTCTACTGGCGCGGGTGACGGCCATGGATCTCGGCGCCGACATCGAGGAGGGAAAGAGGCCGGGCGCCATCCTCTTCATGTGCGGGATGAATGCCATCCGCTCGCCGATGGCCGAAGCGATCGCCCGTAGTCTTCTGCCTGCCAATACCTACATCAGGTCGGCCGGCGTGCGCGCCGGCGAGCGCGATCCCTTTGTCGATGTCGTGCTCGATGAGATCGGCCTGTCCCTCGGGCGCCGCTTCCCGCAGACGCTGGAAGAACTCGAGGACGATTATTTCGATCTGATCATCACGCTGTCGCCGCCGGCCCACCACGCCGCACTCGAGCTGACGCGGTCGAGCGCGGTCGATGTCGTCTACTGGCCGACGATGGATCCGACCGTCGTCAGCGGCACGCGCGAGCAGATTTTGGAAAGCTACCGTGAGGTCCGCGATCACCTGTCCGGCCTCATCGAAAGCCGGCTCCTCAAACGAAATGGCATTGCCGCGCAATCGGCATAAAAACAAATAAAGGAAAGCCTGATCAACAAGGTTCACAAACCCTCGTTGATTGTGTAGTTTCCGCCCAAATTTTAAGGGCGCGCGCTGCGCTGCCTATTCAACCCACAGGAAGAAAACCACTATATGCCTAAAGAAGAAGTCCTCGAATTCCCCGGTATCGTCACCGAACTTCTGCCGAATGCGACGTTCCGGGTGAAGCTCGAAAACGAACACGAGATCATCGCCCATACCGCCGGCCGCATGCGCAAGAACCGCATCCGCGTTCTCGCCGGCGACAAGGTGCTGGTGGAAATGACGCCCTATGACCTGACCAAGGGCCGCATTACCTACCGTTTCAAGTAAGCTTGCCCCGAAGGCCCTGCTAAGGGTTTTCGCTCCCGTCTGCCGATGGTCGAGGTTCCATGGCGCTGAAATACAAGCTCATTCTCGCCTCGGGCTCGCCCCGTCGCGTCGACCTGCTCAACCAGGCAGGCATCGAGCCTTCGCGCCTGATGCCGATGGATATCGACGAGACGCCGAAGAAGTCGGAGCATCCGCGCTCGCTCGCGCGCCGGCTTTCGGCTGAGAAGGCGGAAGCAGCGCTTGCCGCCATCAAGAGTGATATCACCTGGAAGGGCAGCTATATCCTGTCTGCCGATACAGTGGTCGCCGTCGGCCGGCGCATTCTCGGCAAGGCCGAGTTCGCCGACGAGGCGTTGAGCTCGCTGCATCTGCTGTCGGGACGCAACCATCTCGTCTACACCGGCGTTTGCCTGGTGACGCCGGATCGCAAGATCCGCCAGAAGATCGTCGAGACCAAGGTGCGCTTCAAGCGCCTCTCCGGCTTCGAGATCGAAAACTACCTGGCCTCCGGCCAGTGGCGCGGCAAGGCAGGCGCCTATGGCATTCAGGGCCTTGCCGGCACCTTCGTGCAGAAGATGGTCGGCTCCTACACCAATGTCGTCGGCCTGCCGCTTTATGAAACCATCGTGCTTTTGACCGGCGAAGGCTTCGACGTGCATAGCCGGTGGCCAGAGGGCTGAGTCCCGAAGGCCCATGCTTAAAGCGCGTCACGATTTTTAGATCAGCGCGTCGCGCTTTAAGGCTCTATTTTCTCGCATGTCGTTATCGCGAAACCGCTGCACAATTTTGCGCGACGTGCTTTAGGACGGACCGATCATGCCCGAAGAAAAGAAAGCTGCCGCCAAGGTCGAACCGCTGCGCAAGGCGCGCCCTTGCCCTGAATGCGGCAAACCTTCGCACCGCGAACATTATCCCTTCTGCTCCAACCGCTGCCGCGAGGTCGACCTCTCCCGCTGGCTGACCGGCGCCTATGCCATTCCGGTTGCCGACGACGAGACGAAGGCCGAATATCCCGATGAGGAAATCTAGAGAATTCGACCCACGAAGCTCTTATTTTTCCTCATGAATCCGCAAAACCGGCAAGACCGTCAAAAAAGAGTCATTTGACGCTTGCCATGGCCGAACAAGATGCTATAACCCCGCTCGCTTCCGGGGCGAACCAAGGCCCCGCGGTTCTTTTTCTGAAAGGGAACCATCGGAAGCAGGTTAGCCCAGGTAGCTCAGTTGGTAGAGCAGCGGATTGAAAATCCGCGTGTCACTGGTTCGATTCCGGTCCTGGGCACCACAATCTCAAGAGCAGCCATACCGCAAGGATGATCCAACGGATCGCCCGGAATCATTTGCGGAAGCCCCATGCGCGGATACCAGGAGGCTGCAGGTCCTGCGGCGATCCCGTCTTCGATCACTGAGCATGTCCAAAAAAAGACTACGGATACGGATCCCTAACTAGGGCGCCGCACTTACCGTTCCGGCATTTTCGGACGTCGTAGAAAAGCCTCACTTAAAATTGCATCTGCGCAGGGCGAACGCATCGCGCCGCATACCGAACCTAACTATTTTCATACAGAGAATTTTTGATGTCAGTAATTCGCAAGCTTCTCTTCGGGCTGACTGCAGCTTTGGCCGTGATAATTGTTGTCGGCGCCGGTTGGCTCCGGCAGGTCGCGGGCACCTATGGGTTCAATACTATCTTGCGCCGTGGCGGAACCTACTGGATCACCGTGAAGCCCGAGGATGAGCGGCTGTCGGCTTCGATGCAATTGGCGTTGAAGAACCCAGTCCCGGCCGTGCAGCCGGGGTCGCTGGTCTGGCAAGAACCTGAGATTGGCTTCGAGGTGGCAGAGCTGCCGGTGCTTGCCGATGGCCGCGAAGTCGATCGCATTTTCCTCAGCAGAATTGATCCTACGCGCTTCCGCTTCGTCGTCCACAATGCGCCAAAGGGTGATACGGGCATTGACGAATGGGAGCATGCCTTGCCCAAGGCCGTGCTGATCGTCAACGGCAGCTACTACGACATGCATGGCCGGCCCGGCACGCCCTTCATCAGTGAGGGTGTAGCGATGGGTCCCAGGCAGTATGATGCGAAGGCCGGCGCCTTCATCGCGGATGCTGCCTCCTCTGACATCCGTGACCTGACCCACCAAGATTGGGGAAGTGCCTTTGCCGGCGCGACGAATGCGATGGTTTCTTATCCGCTCCTCATCGGCGACGATGGGCAAACCCATGTGAACGTGAAAAGCCGCTGGCTGGCCAACCGTACCTTTGTCGCCAAGGATGGCTCAGGCCGCATCGTGATCGGCACGACGAAGGAAGCATTCTTCTCGCTTGACCGCTTGGCGGAATTTCTCAAGGCGTCGCCGCTGGATCTCAAGGTAGCCCTCAACCTCGACGGCGGACCCATCGCTTGCCGCAGCGTCCGGCTGAACGGCTATAGCCAGAAATTTTATGCGCGATGGGAAGCGCAGGTCGAGGATGACAATGTCAAACTGCTGCGTTGGCCGATTCTTCAGGCCGCTTGGGCTATGCCGATGGTTTTGACGGTCGAGCGGAGATAGTTTGAGGTCGAAGCCGCAAGTCCGATACTTCTCGTCTCCGCCGGCCGCTTGGATCTCTAGCGACCCGTCGGGGCGGCAGCTGACCAAATGCTCAGCAGGAGGACAGCACCGGTGGTCTGCGCCGCCGACTCGGACTTTAGAATCTTTATGCACCGATCCGCTGTATCTGCATGTCGGCGGAAGGCTCGGCATGACGGCCTGATTTCGGCCCGGCTGCTTGGCGCGATAAAGCGCGCGATCGGCTTCCAGTCGGCGCATCGAGACATTGCTCGATGGATTGCAGCGATTAAGTGAAGTCCACACGTTAACAAAGAATGCTTTCGCTGGAGCGCCGCCGATCTTGCCTGCGCAATTTGGATAGAATGTGAAAAACCGATCAACGGTTGTTCCGTCGGCCGTGCGGCTTTGGCGGCAAGCCGTTCACGTCAGCAACAAGCCGGCCGCGCCGACAAGGATCGCTATGCCGGTTGTGATCGCCAGCCGCACCGAATAGCCGAGGCTTCCAGCACTTGCCGCAAGACCGGCTTTGGCAAGGAGATTGGCGCAGGCGGCAACCGCGATCGCGTGGGCGGCCGCATCCGCAGGCACGGCTGGCGACGACAGCTTGGTGATCGAGAGGGTGATCGCATCGAGATCGCCCAGTCCCGTGATGAAGGCGACGGCAAGCAGCGACTGAGTTCCAAAGGCGGCCAATGTCGCCCGTGTCACGATCGTCACGGCGGCAAGCAGAAGTGCAAAGCGGAAAACGACCATCACCTCCAGCGGATTTTTCGGTGAAAAATCGGAACCGCCCTCGGAGCGCCGCCACAATCCGGCAAGGCCACCGCCCGCGGCAAGGATCGCAGCAGCCGGGCCGAGCGATGCGGCGAGTTCCATCAGCACATCGGGCGCGATGACGCCGCAGATCAACAGCACGCGGGTGAGCGATACGGCTCCAGCCAGCATCGCTCCTGCCGAAAGCAGCGGTGAGAGGGCGGGCATCTCGACCGACTGGCGGGCAAAGGAAAGGGTCAGCGCCGTTGAGGACACGATGCCGCCGCAGGCGCCTGTCAGCAGTATTCCGGCCGTGGCGTCGCTGAGCCTGATCATCACGTAACCGGCAAATGAGACGGCTGCCACCAGGACGGTCAGCATCCACAGTTCGAAGGGATTGATCATGTCCCAGGGGTCGACCGTCTCATTGGGAAGAATGGGAAGAATGACAACCGTCATGGTCAGCAGGATCAGCGCGGCCCGCAACTCGAGCCAGGTCAGTTTCCGGAGAAATCCATGCAGCGGCTCCCGCGCCGCCAGAAGCGCCGTCACCGCCACGGCACTCGCCGCCGTCGCCGTCATGTCGGCAACCACGGCGCCGAAGCCGAGCGCGAACACCGTGATCGCGGCGATAGCGCCGGTTGCGCTGTAGTCTTTCTCCTGCTCGGCCTGCATGCGGCTGAAGCTGAGGATGGTGATGCAGAAAAACGCAAAGATCGCCGTCGGCAGGATCGGGCCGGTGATCGGCTGCAGAAAACCGCAAATGCCGCCGAGGAAGCTCGACAGGCCATAGGTGCGGATGCCCGCCACTCTCTTGCCCGGCGCGGCCTCGCGTTCCTGCCATCCACGTTCGATGCCGACGAGGATGCCGATCGCGAGCGCGAGGCTGAGACGTTGAAATGCGTCCGTCATAACCAATGAAGTCATCGTCGACTCTTCGCAACATCCGGCGCGAGCGCTTAAATCCCTGACTCTCGAGCTGCCGGGCGCCGTTGCCTTCCCAGGATGAGTGCATCGGCATCCGGCACGGCAGTTCCGGTGCAGTATAGTCGATGATCCGCCCGGGCCAAATCGACCAGGACGCGAGGTCAGTGGCGCACTGATAGCAGCGCGAAGCGTGGTGGCGCGGACCAGAAGGCGGCCGACTGACCGCTCTGTTCAGCGGTCAGTTTCGCCCCTTCGATGTCTTCGCCAGCATCTCGCTCAGTGTTGCCGCCGAGAGCATGGATTCGGCCAAAAGCTTCTTGAGCTTCTGGTTCTCCTCCTCCAGGGCTCTCACCCTTCTGGCATGGAGGCCGACATTTCCGAACTGCAGCGATTGCCACCGATAGAAGGTCGGCTCGCTGATGCCGTATCTGTGGCAAACATCGGCCACCGTCACTCCGGCCTGATGCTCCTTCAGAATGCCCGTAATCTGGTCGTCGTCAAATTTTCGTTTGCCCATCACCGCTTCAGTCCTCACGAAATGCTCTGTTAAAACTGTCGAGAAGCGGTCTGACAGCATAGAGCGCTACGCTGCTTTTGCCGGTTTCGATCAGTGTCTGTGCGGGCATGCCCGCGACCAGTTCGACATCACGCATTTTCGCCAGCCGCTCGTCCGTTACGCGGATTGTCGCGGCAAAGTAGGGCTGGCCGCTCTGCGTATCGGTGAGGCGGTCGGCTGACACATACTCGACCCGACCTTTAAGCAGTGGAACGCGCCGCTGATTGTATGGAAGGAGGTGAACCTGTGCCTCCAGCCCCGCATGGACAAGATTGATGTCCTCCGGTCTGACATGGGCAGAGACGATCAGGCGATCGGAGCGTGGCAGTAGATCGACGAGCGGTTCGCCCGCGCCGACCACCCCGCCTGATGTGTGGATACGCAGGTTCATGATTGTTCCATCTTCGGGAGCCCTGATATCGGTCCTTGAAAGCTGGTCGTCGATCGCCCGCAAGTGCTCGCGCAATTGCATGATCCGACTTTCCGTATCGCGCATGCCCTGGGCGACTTCGCTCAACCGGTCGCTTTCAAGCTTTGCGAGATCGGCCTGTGCCTCGCTGATCACCTGGTAGGCGCGAGCGATCTGTGCCTCGACTTGGCCCTGCTGGCCGTCAAGGTCTGCTTTTTCGCGCTGCAGGTTGAGAAGCCTGCTCCTTCGTTCCAGTCCTTTGGCAGTGAGGACAGTAACCTGATCCAGTTCTTCCTGCGAGATTGCGGCTCTGTCGGCCAGCGCTGCCTTCTGCGCGCCAAGTCCGACGATTTCCTGCCGCACCTGCGCGATTTTTTCATTGGCGATCTGAATTTCCGCCTGCATGACCCGGCGGCGGGCTTCGAAGATTTTCTGTTGCCCGATCAGAATCGCATTGACCGATGGATATTTGTCCATGGCGGCCCTGAGATCCTCGGGATAGGCGACATGGTCGCCGCCCGTTTGCTCCGCAAGCAGGCGGGCGCGGCTGCCTTCGGCGTCCCAAAGCTGGCCTTGAATGCTGTCGCGCTCCGAGCGGGACTTCGTGTCGTCGAGTTCTATCACGATTTGCCCGGCCATCACCGTATCGCCGTTTCTGACAAGAATTCGTCGCACAATTCCGCCTTCCAGGTGCTGAATGGTCTTGCGGCTGGTCTCCGGTTCGATCACGCCCGACGCGACCGCAGCGCTATGCAGCGGCGCCAGAGCCGACCAGATTCCCAATCCGATGACAAAAACGAGAATCAGCAGGTTGCCCGTCCAGACAACGCCTCTAAGCACCGGCATGGGCGAAGGGGCGGCGGGTCCGCGCTGTTTTTGTTCGATCACCGGCAGATAGGCCGTCTGTTGCCTGGCTGTCGATCGTTGAGCAAACCGCTGGCCCATCCTTGACGAATTTGAAAGTTTCGCCGGCGTTGCGTCCAGTGGAACAAGGGTCATGGCATCGTCACTCCCTAGGTTCCCGTTCGAGCCGGTGGTTGAAGATAGGTTTCATAGATCCGCTCGCTGTCGCCGAAGGCAGCCACCATTCCATTACGCATGATGGCAATCTTGTTGGTGACCGGCAGGATCCCCATCCGATGCGTTATGATAACCACGGTCATCCCCCTGGATCTCATGCGCTCGATTGCGGTAAACAGCATGCGTTCGCCGTCATAATCCAGGCTCGAATTCGGATCGTCGAGAACGATAAGAGACGGATTTCCATAGGCCGCCCGTGCCAGTCCCAGCTGTTGGCGCTGCGCCCGCAGGAGCAGGTTGCCACCTTCACCGATGTCGGTCTCGTAGCCCTGCGGCAGCCGCATGATCGCGTCGTGCAATCCAACCAGCTTTGCGGCGTCGATGGCCTTGCCCGGATCTCCTCCATCGAGCCGGCCGATCACATCCTTGATTGCTCCGCCGAAGAGTTCGATATCCTGCGGCAGGTATCCGACATGGCAGGTTCCCCCGCAAAGGCGCAGAGCCGAGATATCGACCCCGCCGAGAAGCGCATATCCGCTTGTCGCCGGCACGACGCCCGCCATGATGCGACCAAGTGTCGATTTTCCCGACCCCGACGGACCGATGAGCGCAATGCAATCGCCAGGCGCCAGGCGCAATGTGATATCGCTCAATATCGGCCGATCGGCGAATGGCTTGATATAGCTGACATTATCGAGAACGAGGCCATTGGGTTCCGGCAGCGGCACCATTCGGGCATCGCATTCCGATGCAACTGTTATCAGCATTCTGTTCAAGCGATTGAAGGCGTTGCGCGCGAACATAAAGGAGCGCCATGCCCCTATTGCGCCTTCGATCGGTGCAAGCCCGCGCCCGAGCAGCAGGCTCGCCACGAAGATGATTCCGGGACTGCCGCTGTTGACGAGCACCAGCCATGTCGCCGATCCCATCATCAGGATCTGCGCAAGCGTGCGGATCGATTTGGAGAAACCAAGAATGATCTCCGTGCGATGCATCGCGATGTCCTGCGCCCTTCTTGCCATTTCCGCATCGCGATAGACGATCAGCGCTGCGCCGTCCTGCATGCCCATGGCCCGGATCACTTCGATGTTTTTCAGCGCGGTCGCAAATCGCAGATAGCTCCTCGAAAGGGCAAGATTAGCGTGAGCAAGCGGCGCCCGCGTCCCTACTTCCGTCGCCAAGGCAAACAGCAGCAGCGCAACTGCGCACAGGAGACCGATGGTTCCAAGCAGCGGGTGAACAAGAAAGAGCAGAAGCAGGAATACCGGCGCCCAGGGAACGTCAAATAAAAGCGAGCTGGCCGGTGAATCGAGGAACTGCCGTAATGCGGCGAGATCCCTGTAGCACTCCGTGGCGGCTCCCGTATCGGCGTGAGCGGCATATTCGAACGATGCGGTGAGCACCATTGGCCGCAGCCTGTGGTCCAGCCAGCTGCCGATGCGCGAGAGCGCTGCCCTGCGCACGATATCCAGCGTCGACCCGACCAACACGGCGATGGCGATGATCATTGTCAGCATCAGGAGTGTGTCGACGCTTCGGCTCGACAGGACCCTGTCATAGATCTGCAGGAGATAGATCGAAGGTGTGAGAAGAAAGAGATTGTAGCCGCAGCTGTAAAGGAAGACCAACCCGAAGGCTCCGGCACAAGCCCGGAGCGCAACAACAAGCTGTGTCGGCGGGCGCGGTGGCTTTATGGAAATCGTTGTCATTATCAGATCTCGCTGCACTTGATACTGACAAGAAGAGGCTGCTTACCTTGAGGGCCGCCGGCCGAAACCAGCGGCCCTTGATGTCTGAGTTCAGGAGCCGAGATGGTCGACGTCGATATGGCCGAAGGCGTTTATGAAGTGATCGAGAGAATTGGTCACCGTCGTCGTTTCGGGATCCGAGTGAACCAAAGCCGACGAGATATCGCCGCCATGAGCCGTGTTGCCGTTGCCGCCGTTGCCGCCGACACCGGCGAGGATGGTGGCGTGCTGATCGGCCATAAGCTGCGTATATTGTGTCGCGGTCGTCGCCGCAGCCACCGCAGCCGTGTCGCCGCCGCTTGTGTTTCCTTGACTGCCGTTGGAGTTGGAATCTCCGCCGTCGCCGCCGGGGCCGCTATGCGCGAGTGCCGCCAGGAAGTTGTTCTGGGCTTGGCTAAAGCCACCGTTTCCGCCATGGCCGGCGTCCCAATCTGCCGTCTGCCAGACGTGATCGCCGTTGTGCACATCGGTCGTTGCCCCGTAGACCTTTTGTGTGGGGTCGACATAGGCGACCGGGTTGTAGTTGATGTTCCCATCATTGTGGCCATCACCACCGTTGCCGGCATTCGCGTCACCCGCATCCGGATGGTTGAGATGAATCGTGTCGGAGATTTGTGGAATAGGCATTGATGTCACTCCTTCTACTTGGTTTCGTGCGTGTTTATTTTTACGGCGTCCCCCTGCGGCCTGCGTTCCAGCATGTCACCGCAGCCAATACGACCGCGGACGAATATTGCCTGCGATTTAAACTTCGAACTACCCGGATATTCGGAGGCATTCCTTCGGGTGTATACTTGATGTGACGTAGCGTTATTTGGATTGGTGCTCGGTGATTTGGCGCAGGGTGGTGGTCATGATCTCGATTCACCGAAGCGACGCCAGACCTCTCATCCAAAGACCGATTTGGTGCTTTCAACACGCACAACGGGCACGTCGGCCATGACCGCCAAATGGCTACAGAACTAGCCGACTGGATGTAGACGAATTGCAGGCTCTGCTTTTGCTAGGTTCAGATGCACAATGCCTCAACAATTCAGGCTGCATGGCGCCGCATGCTTGGCGGATCTGCGGTCGACCGCGAATGGAGACGGTAATGGCGGAATCTCGTCCCTTATTGGAAGACCTGCCCAAGACGGGCACCGATCAACACCTCGCCCCCAACGTGGCCGCGGGGCACCTGGCATTGGTGCCGACCTGGCTTCCATTGGATGTCGCTTCCGGTCCAAGCCATAATTCAGCCGGCAGCGGTGGTGACGGGATCAGCGAAGGCGTGATCAGCAGCAACGCACTGGCCGTCTTCATGCCGTCCAATGCGGCGATCGCGGGACCTCATTCGAGTGCCGACGCTTTCCAGGGCAACGATGCGCTCATCAATCAGCATCCCACCGAAATGGCTGGGATCGGCGGGAATGGCGGAAGCGGCAATGTTGCCATCGGCAGCGGCGAGGGCGCCAGTCATGCCGGCACCGGCGGCAATGGCGTCTTCTACGGTGGGATGGTCAGCACTGAAGTCGCGCTATTTGCCCCCGTCAATACTGCCGTGGCCGCTGGCCCCGGCGCGGAGGCTCACGCCGACCAATCGAACAACGCAATGTTCTTTCAGGGCGCAACCCAGATAGGCGGCATGGGCGGCTCGGGTGGAGACCATAATGTCGCGACCCATGGCTCGTCGATGAGCCCGGGAACTGCGCTGACATTGACTGGCGACTTTTACGCGGGCCACGGCGGCGATGGATATTTCGTCGGCAGCATGGTCGACGTGAGCATCGCCATCTTCTCGCCGATCAACATCGCCATCGGCGCCGCAGGCGGCTCGGCGGAGGCTCATCAGACAAACAACGTCATTTTCGATCAGGGCACTGTGCAGATTGCAGGCATCGGCGGTAATGGCGGTGGCTTCAACCTGTCGTCGGACACGATTTTTACCGGCAACCATGCCGGTGGCGGGGGCGGCGACGGATCGTCGACCGGCAGCATGGTCGACGTCAATTTCGGTTATTTCCATCCCATCAACATTGCCGTTCCCGCCGGTGGAACGGCGGACGCCCAACAGGTCGATCATGTTCTCTATGATCAGCACGCGCTTCAATTGGCCGGTATCGGAGGCCACGGCGGAGAGGGCAACCTCACGGACGCCCATTCGGCTCTCGTAGACGACATTCTGAGTTTCATGCATAGCTAGAGAATCATGCATAGCTAGAGAATGAAGTGTGAGCGGTCTTCGGACGACATCCTGTTCTCGATGATAGAATCCTCACTTGTATTGCGCAGGCCCAACGGCACGAGACTGTTCCTGGTGCCATTTTTCAAACCATATGTTGGTTCGCTTCCTCCGCCCGGTACTCGTCTCCCCGGCATGGGCCGCAACGACCGGCTCACCGAGATACCGACCGTTCCGCCATGACCTTATCCGCATTATCGGCGATTCCGGCCGATGGAGGCCGTGATCTCTGGCCGGTATCTGTCGGCGCCGGCGCGGTTCCAAAGGGAAAACGATGCTAAACTGGTATTAATGCGTCATCAGAACTCAGTTTTCAGTAATCATAACGGGTAGTCGGCGATCTCAGGCATTTTTGCTCTCCGCGTTTGTCGTTTTGCTGTCGGCGTTTACGGCTGTTTTGAATTGCGATAGGCAACCAAAGCCGCGCCGATCGATGGATCGTTGTATCGAGCAGCTTCTTGCTGAATATGTCGGTAGAAGATCGGTTGGCTTTTCAGTGTCTTTTGAAGATTTGTTTACCCGCTTCCCGTACGTAATTTTTCGAAGACTCAAAACTCTTCACGGGCAAGTCGAACCAGAGGCTCATGATGAAAAATATCTTGAATGTGCTCTGCGAGCCACAATTATCTATCGATGATATCTTATAGACTATAAGAATTATCGTGAGAGATCAGACTATTGATATTGAGAATACACTCGCTTTTTATCATGACATGCAGCGAGAACTGGAATAATATGAATAGCTGTTGGGTTGCACAACTTCTGGGGAGCACGCAAGTGTCCGACAGTGCTGGAATAAAGCGCCGGCGCAATGCACCAACTGTGATCATTATTGAGCATTCGACACTGGCGCGCACGACCGTGGTGAAGCTTCTTGAGCGTGAACTCGCCGGGTGGAACTTTATCGATTTGATCTCGACCGAGAGTCTCGATCGGGCGCTTGGAGCCGAGGTGCGTTTGATTGCATTGGATCTGGCCGGGAGAGGCGTTGAGAGCACGAGCCTGCGCGATGATCTCGCCGCGATCGCTGCACGTTTTCCTGAGATTCCTATCACGTTGCTCTCAAGTACGGATGACGCCATCATCGCCCGTCAGGCGCTCAAGATGGGCATCCGCGGCTTTTTCTCGACCTCCCTTCCCATCGACATTGCCCTTGCCGGTCTTCGTCTGGTTCTGGCAGGAGGAACATTTTTCCCACAGCTTTTGGGGACGGCCGCAAACGGCTCGAATGAGCATAGCCCGGCCAGAAGCGAGGCCGAAAAAAGCTTGGATGAGAGAACGCAGTACTTGGCGCTTGCCGATTTCACTCCCCGGGAGGCGGATGTCCTCGCTGAGTTGCAATCCGGCTGTTCAAATAAGGTCATTGCAGGAAAACTCAATTTGTCAGGGCATACGGTGAAGATGCATCTGCAGCACATAATGCGAAAGCTGCAGGCGCAAAACCGGACTGAAGTGGTTGCCCGCTTGATTCAAAGAGCCGCCGGCGGGCCTGACGCCTCGCCGAGTTAGATCGCCCGCGCGGCCGCCGGTCGCATATCGATCGGAGCCTTCGTGTCATCTGGTTTCATATCGTGAATCCTCGGATGGGAACCGCGAGTCCGGCCGTCCGTTACCCCAGAGCGTTCCGGGTTCATCTAACCCGGAAAGGCTCTCGTGAACGGAGGAGATGACATGCGCAAGAAAAAGGCCATCGTCGAGGCGGCGCTCGAGTCCGAGTATGAGCGCCAGCCGCTCGGGATCATGAATACGGAGCAGGCTCTGCAGCTTGAGGATTCCGACGGGCTTGTTTTCAGTCATCCGGATAAGGAGGCCGGCGTGACGGATGATTTTGTCGATCAGGAACAGCTGCGCCGTTTGGTGCAGAAGCCAAAGTCGCCGCCTGTGTCCTTGTGACCCTTGCAAGACGCGGCGCTGCCGACCTCAGGCAATCATATAACCGCCGTCCACCGGCATCGATATCCCGTTCACCATTGCCGCCTCATCCGAGAGCAGGAACAGAACAACCTCGGCGACATCAGCCGGTTCAGCGAAGCGGCCGACGGGAATGCGCTGCATCATTCCGGCGGCCTTCTCGGGATCGCTCCATGCTTTCACCGCCATCGGCGTCAGCGTCACCGTCGGGTGGACGCCATTGGCGCGGATGCCGTGCGGCCCGAGCTCTTTGGCCATGACTCGCGTCAAGCCATCCAACCCACCCTTCGACGCACAATAGGCCGCGTGGTCGGGGAGGCCGATGAAGGAGGCGACCGACGAGACATTGACGATGGCGCCGTTGCGGCCCTCCCTGATCAGGAAACGGGCATATTCCTGCGCGACGATCATCGGCGCACGCGTATTGACCGCGACAAGGCGGTCGAACGCCTCGACTGTCGTCTCCAGGAACGGTTGAAGTTCGGTCGTGCCGGCGCAGTTGACGAGGAAATCGGCGGGAAGGGCAGCGATCGCCGCCTTCCTCGTCGCATCGGCGTCGGCGAGATCGACCTGTATGGCGCGGCAGCCGGATTCCCCTCGCAGCGCGTCGACGTCGGCAGCACTCCGGGTCAGGGCGCTGACCTTCGCACCCCGTTCTGCGAGCATCCGTGCAATTTCGCGTCCGATGCCTTTTCCGGCACCGGTAACGATGACGGTCTTTCCATTAAAGTCCATGGTCGTCTCCCTTACAGTCGCTGGCCCGTTTCCCGATCGAAGATATGTGCACGGCGGGGATCGATGTGGAAGTACATTGTCCGTCCGGGATCGACCTCGATGCGCTCGCGGATCAGGGCGTCGATCGGCACGCCTCCCGTGCGGCCGAAGATCAATGTCTCCGAACCGGTGGGCTCGAACACCGATACCTCCACAGGAACGCCGTCGTCGCCGATGGTGATGTGCTCCGGTCGGATGCCATAGGTAACGGCTCTTCCTTCATCCGCATTGGGATTTTCCACGGGAAGGGCGACGCCCTGGTCGGTGACGACGATCTTCCTGCCGTTTCGGGTTTCTATGCGGCCCTGAAGGAAGTTCATCGATGGGCTGCCGAGGAAGCCGGCGACGAAGAGATTGACTGGGAAGTCATACAGATCGAGGGGCCTGCCGATCTGCTCGACCCTGCCGTCGCGCATCACCACGATCTTGTTGGCCATCGTCATGGCCTCGATCTGATCGTGCGTGACGTAGACGGTGGTGGTCTTCAGTCGCTGGTGCAGCTCCTTGATTTCGACGCGCATGGTGACGCGAAGTTTGGCGTCGAGGTTCGACAGCGGTTCGTCGAACAGGAACACCTGCGGATCGCGGACGATGGCGCGGCCCATCGCCACGCGTTGACGCTGCCCGCCCGACAGTTGCTTCGGATAGCGGTCGAGATAGCGCGTCAGGTCGAGGATCTCGGCCGCCCTGCCGACCTTCTCGTCGATCTCCGCCTTGGGGCGCTTGGCCATCTTCAGCGGAAAGCCCATATTCTCCGCCACCGTCTTGTGGGGATAGAGCGCGTAGCTCTGGAAGACCATCGCGATGTCGCGATCCTTCGGCGGAGCGTTGGTGACGACACGGCCGCCGATCCGGATGTCGCCGCCGCTGACGGTCTCCAGACCGGCGATCATCCGCAGCAGCGTGGACTTGCCGCAGCCGGAGGGGCCGACCAGCACGACGAATTCGCCGTCCTCGATGTCGACGCTGACGCCGTGCATCACCTGAAGCGCACCATACCTCTTGGTGACTTCGCTAACCTGTACGTTTGCCAATCTCGTTCCTCCCTAAAGCAACGCGGCTTGTGTGTTGACGGAAGTCATCGGCTCATCCCTTCCAGACGATATAGGCGCCGAGCACCGCCGAGATTGCCGCTGCGAACCACACCGAAAGCCCGGCCGGCTCGATGAACCGCATCCAGAACAGCGAGAGCGCGACCCAGATCACCACCGAGATGAACAGCCGGTCGAACCAGTTCGTTTCGATCGGCAGGAAGCCCGGCTTGCGTTCGTTATTTCCTGATGGAGACGTCATGGCTTTACCCTTTCACCGCACCGAAGGTTAGGCCGGCAACGATGTGACGCTGCACCACCGAAAAGACGATGAGGGCGGGAACCAGGGTCAGCATCGAGATCGCCGCCATGATGCCCCAGGCAGTCCCCGTGGTCGTCACATATTCCGACAGACCGGTGGTCAGCGTCCGCGCGTTGAAGTTGGTGAGCGTCGCTGCCAGCAGATATTCGTTCCACGCAAACACCCAGGTCAGGATCAGCGTCACCGCAAGTCCCGGCCGCGCCAAGGGAAAGACGATGTCATAGAGCACGGTCCATGGGCTGGCGCCATCCATATAGGCTGCCTCGTCCAGCTCCTTCGGAATGCCTTCCACCGTCGGGCGCAGCGTCCAGATGGCGAAGGGAAGGTTGAAGGAGCAATAGACCAGGATCATGCCCAGCCGGGAATCGGCGAGCGAGAAGTCGCCGATCCTGTAGACCTGCGTCAGCAGCAGGAAAAGCGGCAGCAGGAAGACCGCCGGCGGCGCCATGCGGTTGGTGATCGTCCAGAAGAAGATGCTTTCCTTGCCGGCGAGGTCGAAGCGGCTCAGCGCGTAGCAGGCAAAAAAGCCGAGTGTGGTGACGAGCAGCGCGTTGCCCGACGAAATGATCATCGAGTTGAGCATGTATCCGCGCAAGGTCGGATTGGTCAGCACATCCTGATAGTTCTTCCAGAAGAAGCTCCGGAGAATGACGTCGGGCGTCGAGAACAGGTCGAAGGGCTGTTTCACCGATATGACGAAGAGCCAGTAGATCGGGAAAAGCGTCGCCAGGCTGATCAAGGTCCACAACACGACCGGCAGCCAGGGGGTCTGGTTCTTCATCGCGTCAGCCTCTCTTCACGCGGGGCGCAATCAGGCCGACATAGAGCAGCCAGCAGACGACGATGGTGAGGTAGAGGACGATGACCGAGATGGCCGAACCATAGCCGTAATTCGTCTTGGGGAAGACTTCCCGGAAAATATGGACGCCGATATAGCGCGTCGATGAACCCGGGCCGCCTCCGGTCAGCATCAGCACCTCGTCGACGGTGCGCAGCGCGTCCATCAGCCGGATGAACACCGTGGCGAGCAAAGCCGGGCGGATCAAGGGAAGCGTTATGTGCCAGAAGATCTGGCTCTTGCCGGCGCCGTCGATCTGCGCCTGCTCGAACGGGTCTGGCGGAAGCGAGACGAGGGCGGCGATCAGCGACAGGGTGACGAGCGGCGTCCAGTGCCAGATGTCCATGATCACCGTCACCGTGAAGGCCGCAACGGCGCTCTGGCCGATATTCAGATCGTAGCCGAACCAGTTCCTCAAAAGATAGGGGATGATGCCGATCGATGGCGTGGTCATCAGCTTCCAGACGGAGCCGACGATGATCGGCGCCATGATCAGCGGCAGGGTGTGGATCGTGCGAAACACCGCTTTTCCAGGAAAGTCCTTGAGCAGCGCTTGGGCGAGGATATAGCCGAGCACCAGCTCCGATACGACCGCGAAGAAGACGAATGCCAGGGTAATGCCGAGCGATGCCAGGAACTGGGCGTCGAAGACGAGCCGTCGATAATTGTCGGACCAGTTGAAGACCATGCCCGGATTGGCCGCGAACGGGTTCCATGCATGGAACGAGACCCAGAGTACGTAGATGAACGGAAAGATCCCGAACAGCCCGAGGATTATTATGGTCGGTGACAGCAACAGCCACCCGAGCTTCTGCGAATGCATCGCCTACCCCCATTGAACGCTATATGGACGTCCGCTCCAGCCGGGAGCGAAAGATGCCGGGTCGTCGGAACGACCCGGCAGTTGGGGAGGAGGTCTTATTTGCGATAGCCGAGCGAGGTGAGTTCCTCTTCGGCCTTGGCCGCCATCTGGTCGAGGCCTTCATCGGCGCCGATCTTGCCGGTCAGGATGTCGTAGAAGATCGGCGCGGTCGCTTCACGCACCTGAGCATGGAAGGGGTAGGGAGGAGCGCCCGCAAACAGTTTGCCTTCGTCCTTCAGCATCGTGTAGAAGCCGCCGAGCTTGGTATCCATCTCTTTCACCTTCGGGTCGTCGAAGGTTGCCTTGTTGGTGATGCGCGGTGCAGCGATGGCCCATTCTGGCTGCACTTCGTTCTGGCCGATGAATTCGAGGAACAGCAGCGACGCTTCCTTGTTTTTGGAGGTCACCGGCACGCCGAAGGCGCCGCCGTCGTAGTAGCCGATATAGCCCTTTCCGGCTTTCGCATCGTCCAATACGCCCGGCTCGAGCGGCGGCAGAGCGAAACCGACCTGTCCAACCACCTTAGACTGCGCCGGATCGCTGGCGATCCATGCGGCATTCTCACCATAGATCAGCCCCTGGGCGACGCGGCCGGCAGCGAATGTCGTTGCGGTTTCCGTCCAGGTCGACTGCGTCGATTCAGGCGGTGCGATGTCGCGCAGGTGCAGCCAATATTTCAGCGCGGCCTTCGCCTTGTCGCCGTTCATGGTGCCGCCGTGTTCGACCGTCGCCGCATAATTGTTCTTGGCGTCGATGCCCCAATTGTAGACGCCGAAGGTAGGCACGATGGACTCGAAGAATTCATACCAGGAGGCCGGATGGCCCGTATGGGCCTGAGCGGTCGTGCCCCAGAGCTCCATGCCATTGTCCTTGCCGTACTTCGTGAAGAATTCGGCAATCTCGGTATATTCCGCGTGGGTCGTCGCCGGCTTCAGGTCCTTGCCGGTTTCCTTCTTGAAGGCCTCTTTGATCTTCGGATCGTCGAAGAGGTCCTTGCGATAGAGATAGGTCTTCAGGAAGGCTTCCATCGGCGTGCCGAACAGATCGCCGTTGGCGTCCTTGAAGTAGTCGGCGAAGCTGGTGAAGTTGGAGTCGTCGTAAGTCGGCGCTTTCAGATCAGGTTGATCTTTCAACGTCTTGGTGATGTCGACGAGGAAGTCCCTGGCCAGATACGAGTAGATGATGTCCTGCTCGATATAGACCATGTCATAGATGCCGGTCTTGGCTTCCATGTCCTTGATGGCCTTGTCGTACATCTGGTCCCAGGATGTCGTCTCGATCTCGACCTTGATGCCGGTCTTCTTTTCGAATTCCGGAGCGAGAACATTCTTGATGTAGTTCGATGGCGGGGTGCTTTCGGTGACGCCGTGCAGCGTCACGCCCTTGTATTTAGCCCCGGCGTCGGACCAGAAGTCAGCCCGGGCCGGCGACGCGGTAGTAGCGAGGCCGAGCGTCAGCGCAAGCGCGCTAGCCTTCAAAACGTAATTCATTTCATCCTCCCCAAAGTGCAGCGAGATCATTTCGCCGGCATTTGTGTAGGCCAAAAAACGCCATCGCGCAACATTTGTTGTCTAAACATGCAAATGATTGGTCTATCCTATTGATTTCCGCAGAAACTAATTTCCATGAAAAAGCTGACGCCATCAAGCTCAAAATAAAATGCTGCAATGCAAAGAGATTTTGCCAAGCAGCAAAAAAGTGACCATCGAAATTATTTGTTGCCTTACCAAACTAAAAGGCATAGCTATGCCCGATCAACGGCATTTTCGTGGAGGAAGAACCTATGCGTCGATTGGGTATCCATTCATTTGTATGGACGGGCGGCCAAACGCAGGAAGGGCTGGAGATGGCCCTCAACAAGACGGCCGAACATGGATATCGCACCATCGAATTTGCCTATCTGCGGCCTGAGAAATTCAACCTCGATCGACTGGCAAAACTTGCGCAGTCCCTTGACGTCGAGATTGGCGTGACCATGGGTCTGCCGCTCGATAAGGACGTTTCAAGCGAGGAGGCGTCTGTGGTGTCCGCCGGCAAGCAGACGCTGGCCGACGCCGTACGTGCCGTCCGTGACATTGGCGGCAACAAGCTCGGCGGGATTCTCTATTCCGCGCACACCAAGTACAATCGCCAGCCGACGAAGAAGGGCTGGGACAACAGCGTCGCCGCGATCGCCGCGACCGGCGAAATCGCCCGTCAGGCGAATGTCGATCTCGTGCTGGAGGTGGTCAACCGGTTCGAGACCAACCTGCTGAATACCGCGGCGCAGGGGCTGAAGTTCATCGCCGAGACGGGATCGGAGCATGTTCGTCTCCATCTCGATACGTTCCACATGAACATCGAGGAAGCCAATCCGGCCGCCGCGATCCGCCTGACCGGCGACAAGATCGGTTACTTCCACATCGGTGAAAGCAATCGCGGTTATCTGGGTGACGGCGTCATCAATTTCGATCTGATTTTCGACGCTCTGCTCGATATCGGCTACATCGGCGACGTCGTGTTCGAGAGCTTCTCGACGACGGTCGTCGACGAAGGCCTGTCGCTCGCCTGCGCGATCTGGCGTGATACCTGGGAGGATAATGATCCGCTCGCGGCGCACGCCAAGCGCTACATCGAGCTGAAATATGACGAGGCCAAGCGCCGCCGCGCCACAAACGCGCGACCCTGATTATCCTTCTGACAGCCTGTTCCAGTCGTGTAAGGGTGGGCGGCGTGAAGGGAATGGAAATATGAACGACAGCGTCTCCATCGGAAGTTCGCCGCGCAGGATCCGGCAGAACAATATCGTCGCCGCCTTGCAGTCGATCTACACCCACCGAAGCCTCAGCCGCGCCGATCTGGCCCGCAAGCTCGGTATGAATCGCTCTTCCTCGGGAGAGATCGTTGCTGCACTGACGGAAGGCGGATTCGTTCAGGAGTCGGACGACAGCGGCAAGCAGCGGCTGGAGCATTCCCGGGCCGGTCGTCCCGGCATCCTGCTCGAACTGGTGCCCGATGCTGCATTTTTCGTCGGAATCGAAATTGGCGTCGAACATATATCGGCCGCAGTGATCGATCTCTCCGCCGAGGTTCGGGCATGTCGGAAAATGGCGTTCGACACACCGTCTTCGACCGTGGAGGAGGCCGTCGCGCAGGGTGTCGAGCTCATCGTCGGCGAGATGACGAAAGGGATGATCGGAAGGTGCAAGGGCTTGGGCATATCGACGCCGGCCCATATCCAGCCGGATGGATTTGTCACCCTGGCGCCGATCATCGGCTGGCGAGACGTGCCGTTGAAGGAGATTGGCCGGTCAGCCTTCCCGACCGTCGTCCCGATTGCGGTTGAAAACGACGCCAACGCCTTTGCGATCGGCGACAGCTACCGTCACGGCGCCGCAGGCGTGACCCTGTTCCTGCTGATGGAAACGGGCGTCGGCGGCGGCATCATGATCGACGGCAAGTTATTCCGTGGCGGCCACGGTCTGGCGGGAGAAATCGGCCACACGCTGGTGCCGGGAAGCGGCGGCCAAAAGTTCGAGCAGTTGATCGGCCGCGAGGTGCTGATCAGGCAGTATCGCGAGGCTGTCGGACGCGAGGACGCGGATCTGCAGGAATTCCTGGGCGACGTTCGTGATCGTGTCCCGGCCGCGGTCAATATCGCCGAAACCTGGTCGCGCCATCTCGCCTATGCCTTGCTGCAGGCCTGTCGCCTGCTCGACCCGGACAGGATCGTGCTCGGCGGCTCCGTCGCATCCCTCTATCCGATGGTGGCTGCCCGCGTTGCGGTCCACATGTCGGAAGGCCAAAGCATCGCTTTTCCCACGCCGGAGATCGTCGTCGACGATGATGCGGAGTTCGGCTCCGCCTTCGGGGCGGCCTGCATGCTGCACCAGCGCTTTCTGTCGCTGGAAAACGAGGAGTTCGGCAGCGAGGACGGTGCGCCGGTCCAATCGGCGCTGAGCTAAAGACAACAGGGATCGAAAGCAGGATTGCACATGGCTTCAACTCTGGCTCCGGACGCGCTTGGTCCCACGGTTTGCGTCGGCGAGATCCTCGTCGAGATCGTCGCGACCACGGTTGGAGACGGGTTCCTCGAAGCCCAGCCGCTCGTCGGTCCGTTTGCGAGCGGCGCGCCTGCGATCTTCATCTCACAGTGCGGCCGGATGGGCGGTCAGGCCGCCATGGTGGGCGCCGTCGGTGATGACGATTTCGGCCGGGTCAATACCGATCGCCTCAAACGCGACGGCGTCGATATCTCGGCGATCTCGATCGATCCGGCCTATCCGACGGGAAGCGCTTTCGTTCGCTACCGCAAGGATGGCTCCAGAGATTTCGTCTATAACATCGCCACCTCCGCAGCTGCGCGCTTCGGCTGGTCTCGAACGGTCGGTGATCTCATCGATCGGACCGGGCATCTTCACGTCATGGGCTCGGCGTTGTCGGTCCCGAGTGCGCGCGCGGTGATCGACAGAGCGGTCGACATCGTCAAGGCGCGCGGCGGCACGCTCTCGGTAGATCCGAACATCCGCAAGGAATTGAAGCTGGACGAGGACACCGAGCGCCGCTTTTCCAAGCTCGTCGCCATGGCCGATCTGCTTCTGCCGTCCGGAGAGGAACTCGAGCGTGCCGCAGGTGTCGAAGGCGAGGCGGAAGCGATCCGCCGCTTGTTCGAGATCGGCGTCAAGGAGATCGTGCTGAAGCGCGGCGCCGGCGGCGCGAGCTATTTCAGCAACCAGGGAGACCGCATCGACGCTCCGGCATTCCTGGTGCAGGAGGTCGACCCGACCGGCGCCGGCGACTGCTTCGGCGGTGCCTATCTCACCTGCCGGCGGCTCGGAATGTCGCCACAGCAGGCTCTGACCTATGCCTCGGCCGCGGGTGCCCGCAACGTCACGCTGCTGGGGCCGATGGAAGGCGCCGGCACCCGGCAAGAACTCGATGCGTTTATCGCGTCAACGGAAAGGCGGCCGTGATGCAGGTGCATCTCAACGAACTGGCCAGATTTAGGATCGAAGGCCAACCCAGAGGTATCGTCTCCGTATGCTCGGCCCATCCGATCGTGCTGCGCGCCGCCCTCCGGCACGGGCGGCAACAGGCAAGCACTGTGCTGATCGAAGCGACCTGCAACCAGGTCAATCATCTCGGCGGCTATACCGGCATGACGCCGGACGATTTCGCGTCGCTGGTGATGAAGATCGCGGCCGAGGAGGGGTGCCCCGAAAAAAGCATCATCCTCGGCGGTGACCATCTCGGCCCCAATCCGTGGCGCGACCGCCCGGCGGAAGAGGCGATGGCCGAGGCGGAGAAGATGGTTGCCGCCTATGTCGGGGCCGGGTTCCGCAAGATTCATCTCGACGCCTCGATGGGCTGCAAGGGCGAGGCACTGGCGCTCGACGACGAAACCACGGCTCATCGCGCCGCCCGGCTGGCGGCAGTTGCCGAGGCCTCGGCCAAGAAGGCCGGAGGCGCAATGCCGGTTTACGTCATCGGCACCGAAGTGCCGCCGCCGGGCGGAGCCGACCATGCCCTGACAGCGATCGAGCCGACGGCAGCGACAGCGGCGCTGAAGACGATCGAAGTCCACCGCCGGGTCTTTGCGGAGGCAGGCGTGGCGGAGGCGTTCGGGCGCGCCATCGGGCTGGTCGTTCAGCCGGGCGTCGAGTTCGGCAATCACAATGTCATCTTCTACGACAGCAGCAAGATAGCGGCGCTGCAATCGGTGCTGACCGAGGAGCCGCAGTTCGTCTTCGAGGCGCACTCGACGGATTATCAGGGCACCGGACCGTTGACTTCGCTGGTGAGGGATGGGTTTCCCATTCTGAAGGTCGGCCCCGAGCTGACCTTTGTCCTGCGCGAGGCGCTCTACGCGCTGGATGCGATCGCTTCGGACCTGTTGCCCGACTACGGCCAGCGTCCGCTCTATCAGGTGATGGAAGCGCTGATGCTCGGTCAGTCAGGCGATTGGTGCCGCCACTACCACGGGACCGAGGCCGAGATGCGCTGGCTGCGGCATTATTCGCTGTCTGACCGGATCCGCTATTATTGGGCGTCGGCTGAAGCAGAGGATGCCGTCCGCCGCCTGTGCGAGGCCCTTCGAGGACAATCCGTACCGCTGCCATTGCTGTGGCAGCATATGCCGGCCGCGCAGCATTTCGCAGACGCGCCGCTCGATCCGGATGAGGTTCTGATCTGGAGAGTGACGAAGAGCCTTTCAGACTATCACGCCGCCTGCGGCGTCGGGAAGAATGAGCAACCAGCATCAAGATAGGAGGAGAAATCGATGAATGACTTGAATGGGAAGATCGCGGCGGTCACGGGTGCGGCATCCGGTATAGGATTGGCCTCGACGGAGGCAATGCTCGTCGCGGGTGCGACGGTCGTGCTGGTCGATCGGGATGAGAAGGCCCTTGAGGCGGTTTGCAGCCGGCTTGGCGAGCGCGCTATTCCGCTGGTGATCAATCTGCTCAATCCGAACGAGTGCGCGGGACTGCTGGAGGGCGTGCTGTCGAAGACCGGCAAGCTCGATATCCTGCATGCCAATGCCGGCACCTATATCGGCGGCGACCTGATGGAAACCGACCTCGATACGATCGATCGGATGCTCAATCTCAACGTCAATGTCGTCATCAAGAACGTTCACAACGTCATTCCGCACATGATCGAACGCGGCACCGGCGACATTGTCGTCACCAGCTCCGTCGCCGGACATTCGGCCATCCCCTGGGAGCCGGTCTATTCCTCGTCGAAATGGGCGATGACCTGCTTCGTCCAGACCATGCGGCGTCAGCTTCTGAAAAATGGCATTCGTGTTGGGTCGGTTTCTCCTGGGCCGGTGATCAGCGCTCTGCTCGCGGATTGGCCGGAGGAAAACCTTCGCAAGGCCAAGGAGGCCGGCGCCTTGATCGAGCCCAAGGAAGTCGCCGACGCGATCATCTTCATGCTGACCCGGCCGCGCAACGTCACCATCCGCGATATCGTGGTGCTCCCAAGCGCATTCGACATCTGAAGGAGCCTGATATGAGCTACCAGCAGAAATTTCGCCTCGACGGCGAACGTGCGGTGGTCACCGGCGGAGGGCGTGCGATCGGGCTGTGCTGCACCGAGGCGCTGGCCGAGGCGGGTGCCGCGGTCGTCGTCATCGAACGCAGCGAGGCCGACGCCAGGCAAGCGCTGGCGCTGCGCGACAAGGGTTACGATGTCGACGTCCGTGTGGGCGACGTCACCGACGCCGGCCGAATGGACGAGATCGCCGCCGAATTTGCTGACGCAGGGCGGCCGGCGACGATCCTGGTCAACAATGCCGGGATCGGCCAGAACGGCATCTCGGCGGAGGATGTCACCGACGCCGATTGGCTGCGGATGATGGACGTCAATCTCAACGGCGTCTTCTGGTGCTCGCGCGCCTTCGGCCGTCACATGATCCCGATGAAGCGGGGCGCCATCGTCAACCTCGGCTCGATGTCGGGGCATATCTGCAACCGGCCTCAGCCTCAGACGGCCTACAACGTTTCCAAGGCGGCCGTCCATCACCTGACGCGCTCGCTGGCCGCCGAGTGGGCGCAGCACGGCATCAGGATAAACGCCGTCGCGCCCACCTATATCGAGACGCCGATGGTGGTGGCCGTCGAAGCCAATCGCGAGCGGATCCCGATCTGGCTCGCCGACACGCCGATGGGCAGGATGGGAACGCCGGAGGAGGTCGCAAGCGCCGTCCTCTTCCTGGCGTCCGGCGCCGCCAGCCTGATGACCGGAGCCATCGTCAACGTCGATGCGGGGTTCACCTGCTGGTAGCCTGAGCGAATGTGGAAACGTTACCACATTTCTTGACTCGTAATTCTGGCCCGTCTATTCCACTGTGGAAACGTTGCCATACAGGGAGGAGCTTGATGAAATCCGCACGGTTGAACCGACTTTTCGGCGTGTCCGGAAATTGTTTTGACGTTGCTATCGATCACGGCATGTTCAACGAACGGACCTTCCTCGCCGGCATCGAGAACATGAAGACGGCCATCGAGGTGATCGCCCAGGCCGCACCCGATGCCATTCAGCTTCCGCCGGGCACCGCACCCATTCTGCAAGCGATCCCCGGCAAACATCGTCCGGCTTTGGTGCTGCGCACCGATATCGCCAACATCTACGGCAATCCGCTGCCGTCGCAATTGTTTTCCGAAATGATCGACAGGGCGGTGGAGCAGGGCGTGGTATTGGATGCCGCCTGTGTCGTCGTCAATCTTCTGATGCTGCCCGACCAGCCGGAGGTCTATCGCGCCTGCGTGCGCAATGTGAACAGCCTGAAGCGCGAATGCGAGATCTACGGCATGCCGCTGATGGTCGAGCCGCTCGTCATGCAGGACAATTCCAAGGGCGCCTATATGGTCGACGGGGCGATCGACAAGATTCTGCCACTGGTGCGCCAGGCGGCGGAGCTCGGCGCCGATATCATCAAGGCCGACCCCTGCGACAATGTCGCGGAATATCACCGCGTGGTCGAGATCGCCCAGGGTCTGCCGGTGCTGGTGCGCGGCGGCGGCCGCGTTTCCGATCAGGAAATCCTGATCCGCACCAAGCAGTTGATGGAGCAGGGCGCCCGTGGCATCGTCTATGGCCGCAACGTCATTCAGCACAACAAACCCGGCGGCATGACGCGGGCCTTGATGGCAATCGTCCATGACAAGGCTTCCGTCGAGCAAGCCTCGCTGCATATTGGCTGATGCGCCTCTGGGAGGAGATGTCATGACGAAAATATTCCGCTTCGGCGTCATCGGCTGCGGTCTGATGGGGCGCGAGTTTGCCAGTGCCGCGGCGCGCTGGCTGCATCTGGCTGATGTGAAGGCGCGGCCGGAAATCGTCGCCGTCTGCGATACCAACGCGACGCTGCTCGACTGGTTCACGGATCATGTGCCGACCGTTCGGCAGGCGACCGCCGACTATAAGGAGCTTCTGGCCAATCCCGAGATCGATGCGGTCTATTGCGCCGTCCCGCATGTGCTGCACCAGCAAATTTATATCGACGTCCTGAAGGCAGGAAAACATCTTCTCGGTGAAAAGCCCTTCGGCATGGACGCAGCTCAGAACCGGGAAATCACAGCGGTTCTTTCCGAGCACCCCGAACTGCTGGTCCGCTGCTCGTCGGAAATGCCGTTCTTCCCCGGCGCCCAGAAGGTCATCGCGCTCGCAAGAAGCGGCGAGATGGGGGAGATCCTCGAAGTCGAGGCTGGGTTCCTGCACTCTTCGGATATCGACCGGCAAAAGCCGATCAACTGGAAGCGCATGACCGAGATCAATGGCGACTATGGCTGCATGGGTGATCTCGGCATGCATGTGCTGCATGTGCCGCTGCGCCTTGGCTGGCGCCCGGCGAACCTGCATGCGCAACTGGTCAAGAAGGTCAGAGAACGTCCTGACGGCAAGGGCGGCATGCTGCCCTGCACCACCTGGGACAATGCCACGATCAGCGGCCGCGTGCGCAGCGGGGATCAGGATTTCCCGATGGTGCTGAAAACCTGGCGCATCGCCCCCGGCGAATCCAACACCTGGTACATCCGTATTCTCGGCATGAAGAAAAGCGCATTCTTCAGCACGAAGTCGCCGCGCCAGTGGCAGTGGATGGATTACAACGGTGGTGCGCAGGCCTGGAGCACCGAGGATCTCGGTTATGCCTCGCTGTTTCCCGCCATCACCGGCAAGATCTTCGAATTCGGTTTTGCCGACGCCATCCAGCAGATGTGGGCGGCCTTCGTCGATGAGCTTGCCGGCGGTAATGCGAACGGTTTCGGCTGCGCAACGCCGGCCGAGGCGCAGGCCCATCATGCGGTCCTGACGGCCGCCCTCAGATCCGGCCGCGACGACGTCGTCGTTCCGGTCGACTATGACGGGGTGTCGGTCTGATGGAGCCGATCGCACGCTTTGCCGCGATCGAAGAGGATGGGTCACTGCTCACACCCTTGTGGAACGAAGGAGGCCGCTGATGCGAACCGGGGAGGAGGTTCACCATCGCGACGGCCGGAAAGAGGGCGGGATCGTCTGCGCCGGAAACTTCATTGTCGATCGCGTCCACACCCTGTCCTATTGGCCCGAACAGGGCAATCTCGCCCATATCCTGCACCAGGATCTGGGCGTGGGCGGCGGGGCTGCCAATGTGGTCACGGATCTCGCCTCGCTTGGATTTCCCGCAAAGCTGGCGGCGGCGGGATGCATCGGCGCTGATCAGGACGGAGAGATCGTCAAGGCCCGGCTTGCGGTTGCCGGCGTCGATGTCGATGGGCTGACCGCGCTTGCCGATCGGGTAACGGCGCACACGCATGTCATGAATGTGCCCGGTCAGAACCGGACCTTCTTCTATCATGGCGGCGCCAATGATGCCGTCACCGATAGGCTCATCTCACCCGCGACCTTCGCCAAGGCCGGCTATCGGCTGTTCTATCTCGGTTATCTCATGCTGTTGCCTGGCCTCGACGAAATCGGCCCCGACGGTCTTTCCGGAGCGTCGCGCCTGCTCGAAGCCGCGCGCCGCGCGGGACTGACGACCTGCGTGGATTTCGTCTCGAGCGAAGACCCGGAATTTGCAGCCAAGGTCGGCGTCGCTCTGCCCTTCTGCGATTTTGTGATCATCAACGAGATGGAGGCGGGCCGGGCAACCGGTGTCAACGTTCGCGATGCGAGGGGAGATCTGATCGAGGCGGGGCTTTTGCAGGCCGGCGAGCGTCTGCTGGCCGCAGGCGTCGCAAAGGGAGCGATCATCCACGCGCCGGAAATCTGCTTCTGGTTTGCGCCGGGCGCTTCGCCGATCAGGACGCGATCGCAACCGGTCGATCTCGATGACATCGTCAGTACCGTCGGCGCAGGAGACGCCTTTTGCGCCGCCGTGCTCTACGGGCTGCATGAGAACTGGCCCGTCGAGCATATTTGCGCTGTCGCCCATGCTGCGGCTGCGCGTTGCCTCAAGGGTGCGACGGCCACCGACGGTATCCCCGACATATCAATCCTCCTTCGCGAGGCGAAGCAGACAGTCGAAAGGGAGGAGCAGATATGAAGCTATTCTTTACGGCAGCCGCGTCCGGCGCCTTTGCCGGTTTGGATGGGGAGGCAGCAGGGCGATGAGCTACACGGAAACGGCCCGGCTCCTGGGCAAGGTGGCGTTGGTCACCGGCGGAGCGAGCGGCATCGGCAAAGCGGTATGCAAACGCTTCGCCGCCGAAGGCGCCAAGGTTGTCGTCGCCGACCTCGACGGTGAACGCAGTGCGCGGGTGGCGGAAGCGATCGGCGCTCATGCCTTTGGTGTCGCGCTTGATGTGACCAGCCAGGATAGCATCGACGAAACGGTGCGTTTTGCCATTGCCGCCGCCGGTCAGGTCGACATCCTGGTCAATGCCGCAGGCATTTACGAGGTCGAGTCGATCCTGGAGATATCCCGGGAGCGGACGGCGAAAGTATTTCAGGTCAATATCGAAGGCCTGATTTTCATGACGCAGGCCGTGGCCCGGCACATGGTGGAACGAGGGGCAGGTGGACGCATCATCAACTTCTCGTCCCAGGCCGGACGCCGGGGCGAAGGACCTGCCGTGGCTTACTGCGCCTCCAAGGCGGCCGTCATCAGCATCACGCAGAGCTGCGCTCTGGAGCTGATCCGCTACGGAATCAATGTCAACGCCATCGCTCCGGGCGTCGTCGATACGCCGATGTGGGACGTCGTCGATGCAAAACTCGGCAGCCGGGAAGGTTTGCAACCCGGCGACGTCAAGCGCCGCGTGGCCGCCGCCGTCCCGGCCGGACGATTTGGCGCCGCCGAGGAACAGGCTGCGATGGCGGCCTTCCTGGCCGGGCCCGATGCAGCATACATCGTGGCGCAGTGTTACAATGTCGATGGCGGCAATGTCATGAGCTGAGCGCGCCAGCCCGGTTGGCTTTGTCACCGCGAGGTAGTCGAACATGAGGTCTGGAGGAGTGGAATGAGGGCTGTACGCTTGGAGTCGATCGGGTCTTTGGCCATGCGCAGCGTCGAGAAGCCGGTTGCCGGGCCGGGCGAGCTGCTTGTCCGGGTCGTCGCCGCCGGGATCTGCGGTTCCGATCGCCATATGTTCAAGGGCGAATATCCGACCTCCATTCCCGTCACTCTGGGCCACGAATTTTCAGGCATCGTGGAAGCGATCGGCGATGGTGTCTCCCGCTTTGCCGGTGGCGAGTTGGTGACGGTGGATCCGAATATTTCTTGCGGCACCTGTCCGGCTTGCGCGCAGGCGCGGCCGAACCTGTGCGAGAGCCTGACCGCCATCGGCGTAACACGGGATGGTGGCTTTGCCGAATACGTCGCGGTGCCGCAGGCGCAAGCATTCATGCTGCCGGCCGACCTCGATCCCGTTCACGGCGCCTTCAGCGAACCACTGGCCTGCTGTATCCACGCCATCAATAAGGCAAGGATCCGTCCGGGCGATGGCGTGGCGATCCTCGGCGGCGGCGTGATCGGCCTGCTGATGGTCCAACTGGCCCGTTTGGCCGGTGCGGCCAAGATTATTTTGGTGACGCGCCAGCAATCGAGACGCCAAACCGCTCTGCACCTGGGCGCCACGCACGCCTTCGACCCGGTCTCGTCGGACACGATCGCTTCGGTCCGGGAGGTCACCAAAGGCGGTGCAGATGTGGTGATCGAATGCGCCGGCGTCAGCGACACGCTTCAAAGCGGCCTGAAGATGGCGCGGCGCGGCGGTACCTTCGTACTTTTCGGGGTCACCCCGGCAGGTGTCGAGGTGCCGGTTCTGCCCTTCGATCTGCTGATCAACGAAGTCGATATCAGGCCCGCCTACCTCAACCCCTTCACCCATTCGCGCGCTGCGGCAATGGTCGCAAGCGGGGCATTGGAACTGGACGCATTGGTCACCAGAACCATCGGTCTCGAGGAGGTCGCCGAGGTGGTGGGCAACGCGCCCTTGCCGGGCGAGATCAAGGTCATCGTCCGGCCCTAGCTAGCTTCGGGGTCTCGCCTCAGCTGCGGACCGGACCGGTGGAATCGCGCGCGATCAGCGTGACCGGCACCTTGACGATCGCACCCTGCCGAAATCCGTCGCCTGTCTGCTGTGCCTCGATCAGCGCTTCCAGCAGCCGTGCGGCTTGCTGCCCGACATTACGGATCGGCTGTGCGACCGTTGTCAGCCGGGGAAAGACATAGGCTGCCTCCGGCAGGTCGTCGAAGCCGACGACCGAGTAGTCCTTCGGCACGGACAATCCGCGATCCTGGATGGCGTGGATTGCGGCAATTGCCGAAATGTCGGTGGTGCCGATGATCGCGGTGATTTCAGCTCGGGATGCCAGCAGTTCCCGCGCCAGCCGGTAGGTCTCGGCAAAGCTGTGCTCTTCAGCCATCGCCACGACGGCAGGCGTGATGCCGTCTTTGGCCATTTCCGCCGTGACGCCCTGCAGGCGAAGCTGGATCGGCTGGCTGTGTGCCGGCGCCCCGACGATGGCGATTGCCCGGTGGCCGAGGCCGATCAGATGGCGCGCCATCAGCCTTCCGCCTTCCTCGTGATCGGCCATCACGGCGTCGTCGGCGATGCCGCTCAGCTCGCGGTCGATGGCGATGATGGGAATACCGGCATCCCGCAGCACCCCGAAATGCTCGATGCTGCCGAACGCGCTTGCGACGATGACGCCATCGACGCGCTGGGCAAGCAGCATCGAGATATAGCGCGCCTCGTGATCCATATTTTCCGCCGTGCTGCAGATCAGCGTCTGATAGCCGTGCTGAAACAATTCCTGTTCGATGGCATGGGCGAGGATGCCGAAGAACGGCACGTCGATCGACGGCAGCATCAGTCCGATCATCCGGCTTGGTGCACCGCGCAGCATACGGGCGCCCTTGCTAGGCGTGTAGTTCAGTGTCCGGATCGCTGCCTCTACGCGATCCCTGAGCTCAGGCGAGGCGTAACCGCTGTTGTTGAGCACACGCGAGACCGAAGAGACCGACGTTCCCGCAAGTTTGGCGATATGTCTGATGCTGGTCGTCACGGGCCCGCATTTCTCTCTTTCTGCAGCACGGAGCGTCTTTGCAGCTGCGCAAGGGACGCTGTAGCAGTTTGAATGCCGCACAACTTATCCCTAAATCGATTCCGATCTAACGAATTCGTACGGCATGGACACCAGATGAACGACACAGTCATTCTTTTTCACGGAATTGCCCGGACGAAGAAAAGCATGGAGAAGCTCGCGGTCTTCCTGTCCGGCCATGGATATCGGGTTGTCAATGTCGGTTACCCCTCCACCAGGTTCTCGATCGGCGACCTCGTCGACCTCGTTCGGCCGCAGATCGACGCAGCCGCGAAGGAGGCGGGCGACGGCCGTCTGCACTTTGTCGGTTACTCGATGGGTGGGCTGCTCATCCGTGCTTTTCTCAGGAACCATCGCCCGCCGAACCTGGGAAGAGTGGTCATGGTCGGAACGCCGAACAGCGGCAGCCAGATCGCCGATTTCCTCAAGACCTGGCCACTCTACAGGAAGTTCTATGGACCGGCCGGGCAGCAGCTCATTACCGATCAAACCGCAATGACTAAGCTGTTCGGCACGGTCGATTATGAACTCGGCATCATCGCAGGGAACAAGACCATCGACCCGGTCTCTTCCCTGATCATCGGCCTCAGGGTTCCGAGTGACGGAAAGGTGTCGGTGGAGAGCACCCGTCTCGACGGTGCCGCGGCGCATATCGTCATTCCCGCCAACCACACTTTCCTGCCGGTCAACAAGATCATGTGGAGCCAGACCCTGTCGTTTCTGCAGGATGGGCGGTTTCTGGACTAAAACACGGATGGGCTGCCCATCGAGACAGTTTAACTTCTAACCATAGAACCGGCCCTCAGCGACCGGCGCCGATACGCCGTCCATTCATTCAGTTGGGCGTAAGCGCGCCAGGGGCCGACCTCACCGTTGAACGGTGAGGTCCTGCTTGACCTTTGAAATCAGCAGGCGTGAGCCGTCAGCGGTGAAGTGCCCGTAGTCGAATTGCACCGGGTCGCCGTTTTGTGTCCACACGACACAGTCCGGGTTGCACATGGTCTTATAGGTGGAGATATAGAGTGCTCCGCTTCCGGCCAATGCGTCCCGAATGTCGACACCGATGTGCTGCCGAGGCGCCAAATGATCGGCGGCTTTAAATGGCTGCCTGTCGTAGAGAGAGTGAGCGAGCAGCCGCGGCAAGGAGGATTTATACTCTGCCACTGGTCCGAAGACGACGATCTTTTTGGCAAAGGGTGAGAGGTAGTCCACCGTCTTTCTGATGAGTTTGACGTCATCTGCCGTCCAGCGTCCCGCCAAAACGAGCAAATCGACCTTGTGGCTCGGCAAAAACTCTTTGAATACGTAGTTCATCAGTTCCACGCACCGATCTTCGCCCTCGGCATCAAGCGTGGGACGGCATCCTGATGCGTTGGCTTGAATGATGTTGGCTCCCGGCAGCGTCTTCAATCCAGGATATAGGTGAGCGGCGTGGCTATCACCGACGAGCGCTATGTTTTGCTGATTATCTGAGAGAGCCAAACAGCCGTCGCGATCGTATTTTTCGATACCGTCGTTCGACGTCAGGAAACATTTTCCACTGCGGAAGGCTTGCGAGGGGTCGTAATCGGCAAATTCCGCCACCCGCTCAACGAGCTTGTTGTCGTCCTTCATTTGATTGGCGGCGAGTTGCCCGACGAATGCCAGCATTGCAACGGAGGCAATTGAGGCAGCCCCGGCGGCCACGGACACCATGGGTCGGTATCGCATCGTTCGGAACGGCGTTTCGATGAATCGCCACGAAACATAGGCGACGGCAAAACTCAAAGCGACCGGCACCAATTGCCAGCCATGCTCCCACGCCCCGTACTGGTTCGAAAACACCCAGATCGGCCAATGCCACAGATAGAGGGAATAGGAAATCAAGCCTATGGCGGTGGCGACCCGCAATGATAGAAGCTTGCTGACAAGCGTGCCTGGACCGGCCCAGATGATCAGAGCCGTGCCTGCCGTGGCGGGCAGGGCCATCAGCCCGGGAAACTCAGAGGTTTTTGACAAAAACAGTGCGCTCAGGCAGATCGCCAAGGCGCCGATTGCCGAAAGCGCACCGTTGATCCGCATATCGGCGAATTTCCTCAATGCCGGTGCTGCGATGAGGGAGCCGACCAGCAGTTCCCAAGCGCGATACTGCACAAGATAAAAGGCTGCCGAGCGATTGATTGGAACGGTGATCATTGCGGCAATGAGGCTGACCGCGAAAAGTCCCGCTATGGCTATCCCTGTTGCCCTGCGCCCGTACCGGCTTGCTGCCATGACGATCAGCGGAAAAATGACGTAGAACTGCTCTTCGACCGACAACGACCATGTGTGCAGGACCGGATTGAATTCCGCGGAATCATCGAAGTATCCAGTCGTCAGATAGAAGTAGGCATTGGAAGCAAAGAGCGCGGAAGAGGTAACAGACTTAAAGACCCGCAGGCTTTCGTCAGGCAGCATCGTGAAATACGAAACCGCCATCACAACGGCATACATGGCCACGACAGCGGGAAGAATTCGTTTGGCTCGGCGGCTATAGAAGTTGCCGATCGAAAATCGGCCATCGCTCGCTTCAGCGAGAATGATTTTCGTAATCAGATATCCCGAAATCACGAAAAAAATGTCCACCCCGATAAATCCGCCGGGAAGAATGCGATCGAATCCACAGTGATAAAGAATCACAAAAATGACGGCTACGGCTCGCAGGCCGTCGATATCTTGACGATGCGTAATCATTTTCGGCCTCGGTGTTTGGCCTCCCGGGATTTCGTAACGTGAGACAGTTCAACATGCAACCAGGGTCAGCGTAAAATGAAAACTACTCGCCTTAAAAGCGTTTCTACCCACAGATAAAAGGCCCAGCGAGCGGGCGCCGAGCGGCCGCAAGGTCATCCAGGTTTTCGAGATAGTGTTTATTTTACCATTGGTCCAAGGACGCCGGCGAGGAGAAGCATGGCGTCCATCAGCTCAACAGTGACTGACCAAACAGCTGCCTTTCAACGGTCCCCGACTCAGGCCACGGAAGAAGACTGACGGGCGATTAAAATGAGCTGCTGAAACGCAGCGGCGGCGTTGTCATGACGCCATGCAGGAAAAATCGGGCGAACGTGTGACGAGCCCGGTGCGGTGGGCCGATCTCGGGCCCGAGATGCGATGCGGCCTCGACGCGCTGGAGATAGCGGCCATTCAGGTTAAGGTAATTTTCAGATATTCAAACATCCGCCATACCACAGTTCACTATTGTGAGCGACAAGCCTATCGAAGGAAGATCTGATGCCCGCCATCCTGCGAAAGAAAATTCATGGAGCATCCACCCGTGGGCAGGTCATTGACGGTGCTGAGGATATCGGCGTCGCCTATCAGGTGTTTTCCGATACGGTGGTCGAAGACGTGGTGGTCAAGAATTCCCCGCGTGGCTTCAAATTTCACAACGGCAAGAATCTTATCATAAGGCGCTGCGAAATCGAAAATGTGACGGGCGACGGCATTTACCTGACGATGACGTCGAATGTGTTGCTGGAGAACAACCGAGTCGGCGAGGCGCCCGGCCAGGGAGCGGATTGTTGCCAATTCGCCTACCAAAACCGTGACGCCAACATCAGTTCCAATGTGGTGGTCCGGGGCAACCTTTTTCTACAGAGGCCGACCAGCGCCTCGAACAAGGGGGCGCTGGTTTGCGGCAGGACCCGAAATTACCGGGTTGAATATAATTTCATCGGCGGGAAGAATTTTTCTTTTTCATCGATCGGCGACGACGCGGTGGTGCGCAGCAATATCATGCGCGACGGCCGGATGAACGATTATTCCTTCGGCTATGGCGTTGGCGATCAAGTCAGCCATGCCGGCCACCATGTTTATGACAACAGGATTGAGAACAGCAATCGCGGCGTGAGTTTGAGCGGTTATTCGGATCAAAATCTGGCGTTTCGCAAAGACATGAATATCCACGATAACGTCATCAGCGAATGTGAAATCGCTTTCTTCGCCAATCGACCATGGTCCGGAAGCTTTCGACGCAACATATTCCTGCGGTGCAAGCAGGGCATTCTGCTGAAGGGGAACGGAAAGGAGACCGCGGGGAAGTTGACGACAACTATTTCAATGACGGCAGCTTTCTGAACGTGACTGCGCCGCCGCTTCGCTTCAACCCCGACGGAAAGGCTTCCGTTTCCTCCGGCGAATGGACAACCGAGCCCGACGAAATCCGCATCCAGTGGCGTGACAAGGGCATCGATATACCGGGCGCCAACCGGCCTTCCATTGCGGTCGCACCCGGCATGGAATTGTCATGCGTCCTATTGGCCCGCAAGGAGCAGAATTGGATGTTGGCGATCGCTGAGACTGCTTATGACGATTTCACGCCACGCGCCTGGGAAGAAAACATGCTGCCCTGGCAGAAGCGCTATCTCTCGATTTGAACGGCTGGTCGCATGCCGATTCGGCGGCCGACAAATATTGACCGATGCGCGAGAACGGCGGAATGAGCGCTCTACCGCCAGGCGTCAAGCACACGTTCCCTCAAGACTGGTGTTGATTCCGGTTTGTCCGCAACCTGGGACGTAGTTCCGAGAGTGCGATGACCATATGCGGCCAGCAAATGAAAGGTGCCAGCATCATGCCTGCCTCGGTCATGGCTCCAAGCATGATGAGGATGATGATGACAATTTCCTTTCGCCTGGCGCCCGATTCTGCCGGATCGGGGTCGACGATCGTCATCTTCCTGAACACGCGGGTCAGCGCAAACAATGTCCATGCGGTAACGCCTGGAATGCCGATATTGAGCGCGAGTTCAAGATAGGTGTTATGGGTCGATCGTGCATCGAAGGTAACCTTGACGTACTCTTCCATGACATCGGGCTGACGAAACATCGCAAACCCATAACCTGTTAGGGGCCGATCCCAGATCAACGGCAATAGCTGTTCCCAGATATTGGTGCGACCGGAGAACGTAATATCTTTGCCGAATGCTTCCGCAACCGCTGAAGCTACGCCGAGGTAAACGAAGCTGGCGCCGAACCCGATGATCACGAACAACAGGAAAACGACGAAGGAACGAAAAAGACGGTTCGGGTAAATGTGAATAACGCGAATGCCATACAGCATCATGCTGCCGAACATCGTCAAGACAACAGCCGTCGAGGACTTGGTTGCGACAATCAAGGCGAGAAGGCACAGCATCGCAGCCCAGCGTATCAGGGTACTGTAACGAAGCCGGCCGAGTTTCTCCGTCGACAGCAGGCAGACAAAACTGACCGAGCAAAACTGCCCCAACGTGTTCTTGTGATAAAATGCGCCTTTGACCATGCCCGCATAGCTGCCACGCATGATGGCGAATTGTGGGAAAGCCGCTGTATAGAGAACGTTGATGAATGCGGCGGCAATCGCAAAACGGCCGAGGACTTTGAAGGCTTCGACATTGCCGTAGCGCGCGCGATACAGAAGAGGCGGGATCGCGAGAACGATGACCGCAGCCAATCCCTTTAAGGATGCGGTCTTGTCAATGGAGAAGACGATCGATGTCAGGCAGGAAATGCCGACAACCACGATGAACGGCGAAAACCTTGAGAAGACCCGCAGGAACTGTTTCTGTTCCAGCAGAAAATATAAGCCTGACAAAGGAATAAGGCCGTAAAGCAATATCTTCATCGGCAGCGGGTCGACCGCGGCGCCATCGTCGAAGTTTGCAGGCAGGCCGTACCACATGCCTGTCGCCCGCCAGAGAGACGCGTAAAACGCTATCGTAAGGACCAGCTTTGCCAGTACATCGCGCCGGACGCGCCACCGGGGCACAGACTGCCGGTGGTAGCCCGCCGGATAGTGGTGTCTTGCTAAAGCTGCATTTTCTATCGTCATCAAAGGCTCTTATAAATCAATCTCGGAGAGCCCCGGCTGTTCACCCCAATCAAGGCATGCCGGGAGTCGATTGAACGGAGGCAGGAACTGAGCCGTGCATTCCGCTTGCACTCATAAAGAACGAATTCGTTTGGCCGTTTCGATAACGTCGTCCTAGTTTCGCAAACTGCCCGTTTCGGTGGGCAATACAGCCAGGGCACACTTGCCCAGTGGCCCCAAATTTCTTGAAGCGGCACGTCTCACTTCACCACGCGGCGCGACTTTAAGCGAACTCATTCCGTGAATCCAGCCGATATAATCATGTCATCATGTCGCGCCGTTTAACCGTCCCACCGGGGCGCTTTTGCGGCGAACCCAATTTTCGGAACCAAAAATCGAATCCGCCGTTGAATGCCATGTCCAACCGTGTCCGGGAGGCAGACATGGCACGTCAGACATTCTGGAAAGGTTATCTCAAGCTCTCGCTCGTCACCGCCGCCGTCTCGCTGACGCCGGCGACGACCGAAAGCAATAAGGTGCGGTTTCACGTCCTCAATCGCCAGACCAGGAACCGCGTCGAAAGCCGCTATGTCGATAGCGTCACCCACAAGCCGGTTGCCGACAGGGATCAGGTCAAAGGTTATCCGCGCGGCGAGGACGACTATGTCCTGCTCGAAGACGAGGAGATCGAGGAGGTCGGGCTCGAAAGCACCCGCACCATCGATATCGACACATTCGTGCCGCGCGGCTCGATCGATTGGATCTGGTACGACAAACCGCATTTTCTGGCCCCTGAGGACAAGGTCGGGGTGGAAGCCTTCTGCGTCATTCGCGAGGCGATGAAGGCGAACGATGTCGTCGGCATCGCCCGTCTTGTGCTCTATCGTCGCGAGCGTGCCGTGCTCTTGGAGCCGCAGGGCAAGGGCATCGTTCTCTGGACCCTGCGTTACGGCGACGAAGTGCGCGAACCGGTGGCCGAACTCGACAGCAAGGCGGAGATCGACAGCAATCTGCTGACGCTGATGAAGCAGCTGGTGAAGGAAGAAACGAAGGATTGGAGCCCGGACATGGTGCAGGATCCGATCCAGAAGCGGCTGAAGTCGATGATCCGCGGCAAGCAGAAGAGCCTGAAGAAGGCCGCGCCCGCGAAAAAGCCCGCACCGGTCAAATCGACCGGCAACGTCATCAATATTATGGATGCGCTGAAGAAGAGCCTCGCCGCGGAAGACGGGCGCAAGCCGCGTTAGAAAAAACGCGGTGGCATTTCGCCCGATAGGTTTCGAGAACCGTCTCAGCTCGCTTTCTTGCTGCGGCTGTCGCTGCGCGCCGGCGCCTTCTTCGCTGGCGCCTTCTTTGCCGAACTCTTGCCGCTCATCCCGGCGCTCTGGCGCAGTGCCTCCATCAGGTCGACCACCTTGCGTTCCGGCGGCTGCTTCTTCTTCGGTGGTGCTCGGCCCTCGATCTTTGCCTTCACCAGCTCGACGAGGGCAGCCTCGTAGCGATCCACATATTCGCTCGGTTCGAAACTGCCCTGCTTGGTGCCGATGATATGGCCCGCGAGCGCGATCATCTCCTTGTCGAACTTGATGTCGGGAATATCGTTGAAGACCGTCTCGGCCGAGCGCACCTCGTAGTCGAAATTCAACATCGTCGCGACGATGCAATCGTCATGCGGGCGGATCAGCAGCGTCCGGTTGCGCCGGAACAGCACGGCTTCAGCGAGTGCTGCGACCTTGCCGTCACGCATGCCCCTGGCGATCAGCGCCAGCGCCTCCTCGTCGTGTTTGTCCACGGGTGCAAGATAGTAGGGCCGGTCGAAATAAAGCTTGTCGATATCGTCGTAGCCGATGAACGCCTTGACATTAAGCACCTTGTCGCTTTCCGGCATGAGTGCGGCGATCTCGTCGCCCTCGATGACGATGTAATCGCCATTCTCCATCTGGTAGCCCTTGACCTGGTCGTCCCGCTCGACCGGTTTGCCAGTCTCGCTGTCGACGAATTGCCGCTCCACCCGATGGCCGGTCCTGCGATTGATGATGTTGAAGGAGACGCGGTCGGAAGAGGAAATGGCGGTGTAAAGTCCGACGGCGCAGGCAAGGTCGCCCACTTTCAGATGACCTTTCCAGCTTGCCCGCGCGGCCATTCCATCCTCCGTCGCAAATCAGAGCCGACTGTTGCTCTTGTCGGTTTCGAGTTCCTGGAACGCCCAGCCGCGGCCATCGGGCGCGGGGTAGGCAAGCAGTGCGTCGCCATCGCCGATCTTCTGGCGCGACGCGGCATCCCTGGCGTGAACGATCGCTTCATCGGCCGTCGCATAGGTTTCCGAGAGCGTATCGCCGAGCTTATAGGCCCAGCCATTGTCATGCGGCACGACCTGATAGGTGATATCGGCCATTTCGGATCTCCTCTTCTCAACTATATAGGGGGCATCATGGCATTGCCATCATGCTCTAATTCCGATTTGTTTTACGCCGCTCGTCCAGCGCGATGATTTTCTCCACCGAAGCGATCTCCTCGCTCGTGACGACGGGAACCGGATCGGCGGCGATTGCCTCCAGCACCTCCTGCGAGACGGCGCCGTTGCGGATCGCCCATTCCAGCGTCTCGCGTGTTTCGCGCTCGGCCTTGAGCTGAGCATAGAGCGCGACGATCAGCCGATCGCGGGCGTCCATGCGCCCGCCCTGGCGATCCACTCTGCGGACATGCACCATCGCAATCCACCTTTGTCACTGATTTCGTTCAGGTGTAATCAACTGCTGACGGGTGGAAAGGTTCCGAAACCGGCAGGCAGCCATTGCCCGGTGCGGCGCCGGGCTGACATTGCCATCCGCAGAATGTTCATGAGAGGATTTCATCATGGTCGATCTCAAGGCCCGTCCCCGCCCCACCGGCGCCACCGCCGTTCTCGGCCGCACCGGTTTTCCGCATGTCACCTCCGCCACCAGGGGCGAGATCGATATCGTCACGTCGCCGTCGCAGCCGGGCTTCAATCCACTCGACCTGCTCTATGCCTCGCTGTCTGCCTGCCTCGTGCTCAGCGCCCGCATGGCCGCCAGCCAGATGGGCGTCCTCGACAGGATCAGCGACATCACCGCCGAGGTTACCGGCGAGAAGGCGACGGAAGGCCTTTCGCGCGTTGCTAGGTTCAATATCGCCTTCTCGATCAAGGGCGATATCGATGAGGAGACCCGGCAGAAGATCGTCCATGCGGCTGAAGACGAGATCTGCACGGTGAGCAATACGATCCGCGGCAATCCCGATTTTTCGACGACGATATCGGCATAGGGCGAATCCTCATAATATTTATAGACAATTGCCAGCGGAGGATTGCGCGGCCCATGCCCGGCTTCTATGTTTGGGCATCGAAAGCGATGATACGGCCACCATGCAGTCCAAGCCTTTCCCGAATTCCGAACGGCCCGTCGTCGCCATCATCGGCGGCGGAGTTTCCGGCGCCGGCGTCGCCTATCATCTGGCCCGGGCGAATTGCGGCGAGCGCCCCGTTATCCAGGTCTTCGAGCCGCGCGCCGAGCTCGGCCGCGGCCTTGCCTATGACACGGATGATCCGGCTCACCGCATCAATGTCCCCGCCGCCAAGATGAGCCTGCAGCCCGACGAACTGGGCGAATTCCAGGCCTGGATCGAAGCCCGCGATGCCGTCGCCGGCGACCCCAAGGCCAAACAGCCCGATGGCTCGCTTTTCCCCCGCCGCCGGCTGTTCGGCGAATATGTCGCCTCCCTGCTGAAGCCATTGCTGGAAGATGGTCGCGTGCGTCATTGCCGCGCAGCGGTCACCGGCGTCGAGCGCCGTGCCGGCCGCTGGACGATCCGCGACGATAAGGGCGGCGTGACGCAAGCCGATATCGTCGCGATTGCCACCAGCCATCCGCCGCCCGCGGCCCCCGGCCGGCTCGCGAGCCGGCTCGCGGGCCATCCACGTTTCGTCGCCGATACCACCAAATCCGCTGCGCTCGACGTCATCCGCCCGCATGACCGGGTGCTGGTCATCGGCAACGGCCTGACGGCGGCAGACGTCATCGCCTCGCTTGCCGAGCGCGGACATGACGGTCCGGTGACGGCGATCTCGCGCCGTGGCCTGCGTTCGCGCGGGCATGCGCCGGTGCCGCAGCCGCTCTTCGGCGATTTCCTTGCCGATGCGACGCATTCCGCCGGCGCGCTGCTGGCAAGGATCCGCGCTGCCATCGATGCGGCAAAAGCCGAGGGCATAAGCTGGCACGGCGTGCTCGATCAGGTGCGGGCGCAGGGATATGATCTCTGGCAGGCGCTGCCGGTTGCCGAACGCCGCCGTCTCGTCCGCCATCTCAGACCCTATTGGGACGTGCACCGTTTCCGGATCGCGCCGCAGGTCGAAGCAGTGCTCGACGCCGCGATTGCCGCCGGCCGCCTTGAGATCCTTGCCGGCTCCGTCGCCGATGCGCGCATCGAGGGCGAGTTCATCCTGTGTATCCTGCAGCCGCGGTATCAGCGCCAGCCGCTGGAGCGCAGTTATGACGCGGTCATCGTCACCACTGGCCCCGCTCATGGCGGTATACTCGAAACGCAGCCCTGGCTTGGAGCATTGGCGGCAAACGGCCACTTGTCGCTTGATCCTACAGGCCTCGGCCTTGCCTGCACCGGGCATTCGGAGGCGATCGGCCCGTCAGGAGAGGCGGATCCGTCGCTGCTGATCTCCGGCCCGCTGGCGCGCGGCACCTTCGGCGAGTTGATGGGCCTGCCGCAGGTGACCGAGCACGCCTTCTTCGTCGCCACCGAGATCGCCGGGAAGCTGCGGGTGAACGCGAAAAACACGCACCCGGCCTGATTTCGCATCCCTATGTCGCGCATCGGCTGTCGCCGGGGATGGATTTCTGATACTCGCTCGGCGACGACCACATCGCGCTCGCGTCCGGGCGATTAAGAATATCGAGATCATGTCGCAGGCTGCCTCCCTTTCCGAAGCCTCGCCTTCCAATCGCCTTGCCCTTGCAGCCCTCATTCTCGGCGGGGCGGCAATCGGCGGTTCGCCGATCTTCGTGAGGCTCTCCGAAGTCGGGCCGATGGCGACGGCATTCTGGCGCGTGGCGCTGGCGCTGATCCCGATATTCATCGTCTCGCAGATGAAGAAGAATGCGGGGGCGAAGCCGCAGAGCTTTGCCGACTACGGCATGCTGATCCTGCCGGGCGTCATGCTGTCGCTCGATCTCGCCGCCTGGCACCTGTCGATCACCATGACGTCAGTCGCCAATGCGACACTGCTTGCCAACCTCGCGCCTGTTTTCGTCACCGTGATCGCCTTCCTGTTTTTCAAGGCGCGGATCGGCCGCGTCTTCCTGCTCGGTCTTGCCCTGGCGCTGGCCGGCGTCGTCGTCTTGAAAGGCGGACCGGCAGCGATCGGCAACGGCGACCTGCACGGCGACGGTCTGGCGATGATCGCCGCCTTCTTCTATGGCTGCTACATCCTTGCGCTCGGCAGCCTGCGCAGCCGGTTCGATACGCGGCGGATCATGCTGTGGAGCACGGCGTCCGCTGCCGTCTGCATCTTTCCGGTCGCCTTTTTCATTGAGGGTCACATGCTGCCGGCGACCGTCTATGGCTGGTCGATGGTCTTTGGCCTCGCCTTTATCAGCCATGCCGGCGGGCAGGCGGCGATCACCTATGCGCTGGCCTATCTGCCGCCGGCCTTTTCCTCGCTGACGCTGCTGCTGCAGCCGGTCGTCGCCGCGATCCTCGCCTGGGCGCTGGTCAATGAGGCGATCGGGCCGATGCAGGCGCTGGGCGCCGCCGTCGTGCTTGCCGGGATCATGGTTGCCCGAACATCTCGTTCTCCGGCTTGATCGCCTGTTGCGCCAGCGGCGGTGGATCGTCGCCCATTCTCTGCAGCAGCCACTTCTGGATGATCGGCACATCGGCATCGCCGAGGTCGTGGCCGCCGGCGATGACGTCTGAATCGACGGTGGCGCCCGAACTTTTCAGCCTTTCCTCCAGCTCGCTCGCATATTTGCCGTAGGCATCGGTCTTGCCGCTGATGACGAGCAGGTCCGTACCCTTCAGATCGGCATGCGGATAGTCGCTCAGAACCGGCATGGAGCGCAGCAGAACGGCCTTATGAACCAGGTTCGGATGCAGATAAAGAAGCGAGTTCAACAGGTTGGCGCCATTCGAATAGCCGACATAGACGATCTTCTTGGGGTCCAGCCCGTAGGATTTGACGGCGCCCTCGATGAAGGCCGCGAAGGCCTCCGCCTCGGTCTTGATGTCGTTCTGGTCGAAGGAGAAGGGGGTAATGCGCTTGTACCAGCGCGGAAACCCTTCCTCCGTCGCCCGGCCGCGCACGCCAAGCAGCGTCGCCCGCGGGGCCGCCTTGTTCAACAGCGGCATCAGCGTCGTTTCGTTGCCGCCGGAGCCATGCAGCAGCACGAAGACGCTGCCGTCGGGATTCGGCGGCGTATAGAAACGGTGGACGAAGGGCAGTTCGCGGTAATTGATTCGCGGCTGGCCGGGCATCGAAAATTGCGGCAGCACGACCTTCAGGTCATGGAGATTGGTGATCGCTTCGGGCGGCGCGAACAGCTTCGTCCCAAGAGCGGCCTGCTCTTCATCGACGGTCATGCCCGGCCTGTCGGTCGCAAGCTCTATCAGCGTGCCGCCGGGCTCGCGGGCATAGAGTGAGCGGAAATATTTGCGGTCATGCAGGTTGGTCGGCGATGCGTCGGTGGCTTCCAGGGCCTTGCGGACGGAAAGCAGCGTCTCCTCGTCGGCGGCGCGGAAGGCGACGTGGTCGACCGTGCCGGTGCCCGGCGCGCCGGACCAGAAGCCGCGCGCATCGCGCACGTCGATGACGTCGCCGGACTGCGAAACCAGCCTGTCGATCGTGCCGCGATTGGCCTGGAAGCGATAGCCGAAATGGCGCTCGAGAAAGCTGCGGCTTTCGGCGGGTTTCTCCGTCAGCATGGTTGCACCGCGCACGCGCTGGACGGTGTGCTCGACCGGGATCGAGGCGCCGTCCCAGACATCAGGCGATGTCAGGTTCTTTGTGCCGGCGAGCTTCAGGATGATGTTGTCGGGGTCCTTCAGCCTCAGCACGGGTTCGCCGAATTCGTCGGTCGGCCCTTCCGATCGCAGGCCGAAGCTCATGGCCCGCGTCAGCCAATAGCCGATGCTCGCAGGGTCGATCGACAGCGATATTTCGCAGATCTGGCCGTAGCCGGCCCGTCCGGGCGCGCCATCTTCCCAGGCGAGGAAGGTCAGGAGCGAACCCGGCGATCCCGCTGCATCGCCATAGAAGAGATGCAGTTGCGTCGCGTCCTCGTAACCGGCCGTCTGCTTGACGAGGCGCATGCCGAGAAAGCCGGCGTAAAAGTCCACGTTCGCCTGCACTTTTCGAGTGACGGCTGTGACGTGATGTATGCCTGATACCATCTGGAGCAGTCCTGATTGAAGCGGTGTCGTCAGGAGCGCGAGTATGAAAGCTGCGAAGGTCATACCGTTGCCAATGACCATCGCTTAGTTTTGTTCCGCACAAAGCGCAAGCGAATCGCCGCGCTGCAGCAATTCCAAATGATCGACATATTCGAGCGCTTCTTCGAGTTGCTGCAGGGTCGGCGGCTTGACCATATAGGCGCGGGCACCGAGTTTTCTGGCCCGTCGCACGTCGCTCTCGTCGCTTGACGTGCTGAGAATGCAGACGGGAATCTGGCTAAGGCGGATATCGGCCGAAAGCGCACGCAGCACCTCGAAGCCGTCCATGATCGGCATGTTGATGTCGAGCAGCATCAGGTCGATCTGCGGCACCTCGGCAATGCCGGCGCGTTCTTCCAGCAGCCGCATCGCCTCGCGCCCGTTGGTGGCGACATGCAGGTTGAAATTCACCTTTTCCCGCCGCATCAGCTTGATCTTCAGAAGCTGGATGTCAGCCGGGCTGTCTTCCACCAACAGCACTTCGGCGAGCCGGCCGGCCCCTTCACCCGGCTGCTCCGCCGGTTTGCCGCTATGCGCGACGGCCGCTGCAGGCGGCGGCTCGAGCCGCGTCTCGGCGAGCGGCACGTCGAGAATGAAGGTGGCGCCCGGCCCAGTTTCCGCCTCGCACCAGATCGAACCGCCATGCAACTGCGCGATGCGGCGGCAGATGGCAAGACCGAGCCCGGTGCCTTCGATGCCGCGGCCGACGAGACGCTTGAACGGCTGGAAGATCAACTCGCGATGCTGAGGGTCGATGCCAGGCCCGTTGTCGCGCACGGTGAGGCGGCACATGTCACCATGCGCTTCGCCTGAGATCGTAACCTCCGGGATCTTCTGCTCGCAATAGCGGATGGCATTCGACACGAGGTTCTGCAGGAGCTGGGTCAGCAGCGTCGCATCGCCCATGACCTCCGGCAGCGCTCCGCGGATGATGACCGCGCCGCGGCTTTCGGTCTGCTGGCGCAGATTGTCTTCCACCTGATCGAGTACGGCAGAGAGCGAGACCGGCGTCAGCTCCGGCCCGCCGGAGGCCTCGAGCCTGGTGAAGCCCGAGACCTTGACGATCAGGTCTTCCATATGGTCGGCGGCACTCAGCACGTAATCGAGCAGTTCCCGGTCGTCGGCCGGCAGCGCTGGAGAACCATGCAGGATGCGGCTGAAGGATTTGATCGTCCGCAGCGGCTCCTTCAGATCATGGGCCATGGCGCGGGTGAAGATTTCAAGCGATTGCCGCTTCTGCTCCAGCTGTGCCTCCAGCATGCCGTGCATGATGGCGTTCTGGATGCAGCGATGCAGGGTTTCGGGCGACAGCGAATCCTTCGTCAGATAGTCGCGCGCGCCGCTCTTCATCACCTCGACAGCGACGGTTTCACTGCCCTGGCCGGTCAGCATGATGACGTTGGCGGCAGGATCGTTCTCCAGGATATCGGCAAGAACACCGAGCCCGTTGCGACCCGGCAGCGAATAGTCGAGCAGGATGCAGTTCGGCCGTTTCCGGCCGTTCAGCGCCAGACCCTCTTCGCCCGTCTCCGCCTCCAGGACGCTATAGGCGGTGCTGGAGACGCGGCTCAATATGCGGCGATAGACCTCGCGATCGTCGATATTGTCGTCGATGATGAGAATGCTGCAGTCTTCCGCCAATCTGTCAGTCCTCGAGCGGCAGGATGGCGATTTCGAACCAGTATTCCTTCAGCCGCTGGATCGCCGCAAACAGCCCGTCGAGATCGACCGGCTTCTGCACATAGGTATTGGCGCCGAGCGCATAGCAGCCTTCGATATCTCGCTCGTCGTCGGAAGTGGTGAGGATCACCACCGGGATTTTGCGCCAGCTGGCGTTCGACTTGATCGCCTCCAGCGTCTTGCGGCCGTCAAGGCCCGGCATGTTGAGGTCGAGCAGAATCAGCCCCGGTTTCGGCACCATCGAGGCCAGCATGTCGAGCGCCTCCTGCCCCGAGGCCGCCCAGCGGATCGAGTTGCGCAGGTTGGTGCGTTTGAAGGCGCGCATGGTCGCTTCGAAATCGTCTTCGCTGTCCTCGACGATCAGGATCGGTTGCGTGTCACGCTGCTGCATTGTGCCCCTCGCGCTTTTTTCCCAATGTAAAATAGAATGTCGTGCCGGCGCCGACCTCCGATTCCAGCCAGATATCGCCATTGTGCCGGGCGATGATCTTGCGGACGAAGGTCAGGCCTGCTCCGGTGCCGTCGTCGGAATCCTGCGACTTTTCCAGCCGTTTGAAAATGCGGAAAATGTCCTCATGGAATTCCTGGGGTATGCCCTTGCCGTTATCCCTGACGAAAAACACGTTGCGGGCAATCGTGCCGTCGTGGCCGACGAACCGATCGAGATAGCCGATCGAAACCAGCGGCGCCGGTTTGTCGTTGTATTTGATCGCATTGGTGATGAGATTGCGGAAGACCTCCGTAAGCCGCGGCGCGTCGCAGACCACATCCGGCAACTTGCCGTCGATGATGACCTTGGCATGCCGTTCCTCCAGCAGCAGTTCCATCGTCGCGACGACATCCTTGATGATCAGGCCGATGTCGGTGCGTTTGACCGCCAGCTGCTGCCGCCCGAGCCGGGAGAAATAAAGCAGGTCGTTGACGAGTTTTTCCATGCGCTGGCTAAGGCGCACCAGCCGGTTCAACCGGCGCACGCCGTCGTCGTCGAGCTTGTCCTCATAGTCCTCCAGGAGAAATCGCGAGTGGTTGTGCAGGCCGCGCAGCGGCTCCTTGAGATCATGCGAGGCGATATAGGCGAATTCGTCGAGATCGTGGTTGCTGCGCTCGAGTTCGGCCGTATAGGCCTCCAACTGGGCAAGCGTCGTTTTCATCCGCTCTTCCTGCCGGGCGCGCTCGCTGATGTCGCGCACGATGCCGACGAAGATCTTCGTATCGTCGGTCGCGACTGCGCTGATGGAGACGTCGATCGGAAAGACGATGCCGTTCCTGCGTCGTCCGGAGACCATGCGCGTCGTGCCGATGATGCGCTCCTCGCCGGTCTTCCGGTAATGGGCGAGATAGCCGTCATGCTCGGAATGGTAGGGTTCGGGCATCAGCATCTTGATATTCCGTCCGATCGTCTCCTGCGGGGAGTAGCCGAACATGCTTTCAGCCGCCGGGTTGAAGCTCCTGATCGTTCCCCCCTCGTCGATGACGATGACGGCATCGGGCGTGCCGCGCACCAGCGCGCCGAAACGGACGCGCTCGGTTTCGAGATTATGATTGTTGCGCATGAAATAAAAGATGAGGATCGCGATCAGCCAGAGCGTCGCCGCCGTAATCGTGCGGTTGGCGATCTCCTGCCAGAATGCCGTCTCGTTGTGCCTGACCGCGAAAAAGCCGAGCATCAAAAGCACGGTGCACGCAAAAGCGAAGAAAAGCGGCGCATTCCTGTTGCCGAACCAGAGCGCCGTCAGCACCAGCGGCACATAGAGAATGCCGTTGGCGACGCCGAGCGGCGTGTAGAGATCGACGAGAAGGCCGGTGAAGCAGACCGCAGCCGGGATCCACAGCGGGATTTGCGCCCGGTTTGCCGGCTGCATCCACCAGGAGCGCGCGAGCAGGCCCGAGCCGAAGATCACTATGCCGACCGCCGTATGCAGCGCCATCGCCGCATAGGGCCCCCAACGGTAACCCTGTTCGGCATCGGTGACATAGCTGGCGAGCGCGATCATGCCGAGGGTGATGACGACGTAGCTCGTCAACTCCTGCACCACCTGGCCTTTGCGCACCGCGTGGAGAGAGAGCAGCAGCGAAAGATTGGCGATCAGGAAGACCAGCGCCGTGTTCGGCCCCATGCCGCCGCCGATCTCAGCGATGAAATCGGGCGGAACCAGGAACTGCGTGATCAACACGTCGACATTGTGGAAAGTCCGCCCGATCGTGATGATTTCCACCAGCCGGGCCGCGGCGAACACCGCCGCAAGCCCTGCCATGATCGTTGCCGCCAACCGAAAGCGACGGGCGGCCAGCGTCGAGGCGGCGAGCCCCAGGCCGGACAGCACGAAGCAGAGGGCGGTGTTGAAGGCCATCGACGGAAAGCCGGGAACCAGCGAAATGATCACCTTGATCTGCAGCAGCCAGCCGGCAAGGGCGCTCGTTCCGAGAAGCAGCATCAGGCAGCCGACCGCAATCGCAAAGCCACGGTAGCGTCGCCGCCGCCGCTGGTCCTGCAGGTCCACGTTGCCATTATCCTGCACCCGTCATGCCCTCCCCGGTTCGCGCGGCCATTTTTTCCGAAATCGAGGAATACTCAATAGGCAGGCGAGGGCGCCGCCGCGCTTTTTGCGAAATGATTTTTTGAGAAGATGGATCGAATTTTCGCGAAATCGCGATATCGTGACGTCGAAAGACAGCGAGGTTCATTCGAACAATATCCAATCACGGTGCTGAATGCCTACCATAATCTACGTCGACGACAGCAGGGATGATCTCTTCTATCTCGACTATATCCGCAGGAAGCAGCAGATAGAGGTCGATCTATTCTGTTTCTCGACCGCCGAGACGGCGCTTGCGGCGCTGGAGCAGCGTGCGGCGGAAGGCTGGTCGCTGCCGGAACTGTTGGTCGCCGATCTCTACATGCCGCTCGACAGCGGCATCGCCCTGGTGAGCAGGCTGCGCCGGGACGATCGCTTCAAGGCGATGCGGCTTGCCATCTGCAGCGGCTCGGATGCTGCCGAGGATCGCGCGCGCTCGCTTAAGGCCGGCGCCGATGCCTATCTGGAAAAGCCGCTTGATCTCGCCGGGATGATTCTCAATCTTGAGATGTAGGAAACGGCAAAGGCCCGGTAACTTGTTTCCCCTCCTATGTCCCAACCATACGGCAAACCGCAATTGACAAGGTCGAGGACGCATAACAAGATGCAACCGAAGCGAAGGAAATGATACGCAAAGTAAGCGCTGAGAGAACCGATTGACCCGCGTTCGCCGCCACGAACATCAGCCAACCCCTTAGCTGAATGGGTCTGTCGGCTCTCTCGCGCTTACGTCTGGCACTGCCTTCCTGCATTCATGGATGTTGAATGCAGGAAGAATACGATACCCAGGTAAGAACTACTGCCCCTCAGTAAAATCTGCCCGTGCATCACTTGTAGTTGAGATAATTGATGATTTCCGCCTTTGAATGTCGAAAGTCCCCGTTTCGATATTCGTCATCAACCGTCTCGCAATTTTTGTAGCTCTTCGCGTCTAAGACGTATATCCCAAGATTTCGGGATCGGAGGCATCGAGGAGAGGAAGAGTGGGAATGAACAACGCCCCGGCAATTCCCTTTCATGCCGGACCGGAGCTGAGCCGGGCGATCAACCGCACCGATTTTTTCCGGCTGCTGAAGTCTGCGGCACAGCACTACAATTTCGATAGTTTCGCGCTGGCCCGTATTTCCGAGGCTTCGGCGCCTTTCGGTGAGCGCGATATCGTCATCACCAATGTCGCAGAGCGGCGTGTCGGCCTTTTCATCACGACGCTGAAGGAAGCGCTCGGGACCGTCCGGGCAAAGTCCGCCCAGTTTCTGGCAACGCCGGTTCACGGCAGGAGCGCAAAGCCGGAAGATTATCGCTCCGATCTCGTTTTCAACGAATTCCTGAGTAGCGTCTTTCTGTTCATCCCGCTATTCACCCCGGAAGGGCGGCGTTATTGCCTCGTGCTCAGCGGCGAGCGTCAGGAGCCGGATCAGAGCGAGATTGCCGACATGCTTCTCGACGCCATGCGGATTTTCGACAAGCTGTATGAGGAAATCCTGACGCCGGAAATGTCCGGGCGGCTGACCCATCGCGAGCAGGAAATCGTCAAATGGACGAGCGAAGGCAAGACGTCGGCTGAGATCGCCATCATCCTCGGTCTTTCCGAACATACGGTCAATTCGCACATTACCGCGGCGGCGCGCAAACTTGACGCTGTCAACCGCGTTCACATGGTGGCGATCGCCTTGAGGAACGGTTTGGTTACGTGACGCTGGTTTCGGGATTGGGGAATTGAGACGATGATCACCGAAACGAGCCGAAGGAACGCCGTAAAGGTTCTGTTTGTCGACGACGAATTCATCGAATTCCGTGCGCTCAAGAAGAAGATCGCCGATCTCTCCGAGCCGGCCGTCGAGGTTGAATATTCGCCGTCGATCGGTGACGCGCTGGAAAAGATCCGCTTGGCGCGTTTCGATCTCATCCTGCTCGACAACCGCCTTCTGCCGAACGCCGATTTCCGCGAGACGGTGCCGGAGCTGCGCGGCATCGGTTACACCGGCCCGATCGGCGTCGTCTCGACCGACATATCCGGCGGCTATTTTCAGGAATTCCCGGATTACGGCGTCGATTTTCGCATCGGCAAGGACGAAATCGACGCCCAGACGCTGCAGCACATCATCCGCGAATATGTGAACTACGACGTCCCGGATTTCTGGAAGGACGATTACAGCATCTGAAAAGACGCGCGCGCTGTAAGCTCAGGCGGGAAGGCGGATGAGGAAGCGGCTGCCGCTTGCATCGGAATCTTCGAGGCTGAGATCACCGCCGAGCGCTGCCAGGATCTCTCGCGCCGTCGTCAGTCCGAGACCGGCGCCAGGCACCGTTCCCGCCTGCGGCAATTTCCAGAACGGTTCGAAGATCCGCTCCCGATAGGCCGGATCGATGCCAGTCCCACTGTCGGAAACCCGGATGAACCAATCCGCCTCCTGCCGCTCCGCGGCAATGACCACATGGAGTGGCGCTTCGCTACGATAGCTCAGGGCGTTGGTCAGCAGGTGCCGGAGCACCAGGCCCAGCAGGGCAGGATCGCTCCGGAGGGAGGGCAGGCCCCGGCTTTCCAGCGTCGCATCGCGAACCCCGGTTTCGTCGGTCAGTTCGCGCCAGACATTTTCGGCCAGCGCCTGCAGATCGACCTCTTCGGGCGTCACTTGAGGTGTTCCGCCGGCAAGGCTCATCAGTGCCTTGGTCAGGCGTTGTGCGGCTTGCGCCTTTTCCATGATCATCCGGAGGCTCTGACGCTGTTCGCCGTCGAGCGTTTCCTCGAGATCGTCGAGCAGCAGCTCGGCATACATGGCGATATGGCGTAGCGGCGATTGCAGATCGTGCGAGGCGGTCGCGAGAAATCGCTTGATGCGCTCCTCATTGTTGTCGTCGGTTTCCGGTCGTCTCGTCGGGTTTGATGACATCTGGCGGTTCCCCCGATCTCTGCTGCAGCGCCGCGCATCCTTTTCAGACGCGCTAAGGACGCTGTAATCCTTTGAATCGCTGCAGGATTTTATCCCTGCAATTATCGACAATAGAAAGAGGGCGCCGGCTCTGCAACCGGCGCCCTCTTCAAGGATGCGTTAACACGCGGATTTTAGCTCGCCGACTTGCGCGGGCGACCCTGTTCCGGCGGGATGATTTCGACGGCGCCATCGGTGGCCGTTGCAGCCTTGGCGTGGCGGCGGCGCCAGTCGCCGAGGAAGAGCAGGATCGGCGCCGCGATGAAGATCGACGAGGCGCCGGCCACGAGAATGCCGAAGACCATCGGGATCGCGAAGCTCGAGACGGCGCTGCCGCCCCAGATCGCCATCGGCACCAGGGCGAGGAAGGCCGTCGCATTGGTGTAGAGGCTTCGTGCCAGGGTCTCGTTGATCGACTTGTCGATGATCTCGCGCAGCGGCATCGATTTGTAGAGCCGCATATTTTCGCGCATGCGGTCATAGACGACCACCTTGTCGTTCACCGAGTAACCGACGAGTGTCAGGATGGCGGCGATGGCCGTCAGGTTGAAGTCGAGGCCGGTGATCGCAAAGAAGCCGATCGCCTTGGTGACGTCGAGCACCAGCGTGACGATGGCGCCGACGGCAAACGGCCATTCGAACCGCACCCAGATATAGATGAGCATTGCGAGACTGGCGATCACCACCGACAGGATGCCGGCCCAGGCAAGCTCGCCGCTGACCTTCGGGCCGATGACATCGGTGCCTTCGACGGTAGCGGTCGGATCGATCTTGGCGACTTCGGCCTTCAGCTTGGTCACAGCCGCCGTCTGCGCTTCTTCGCCGCCCTCCTGCCGCTGCGCGCGAACGAGAATGCTGCTTTTGTCGCCGAAGGACTGCAGGGTGATTTCGCCGAGGCCGAGACTATCGAGACCTTCGCGGAACTTGGCAAGATCGGCCGCCCCTTGAGTCTTGACGGACATCTGGATGCCGCCGCGGAAGTCGACGCCGTAGTTGAGGCCGGGGTGAATGAAGAGCACGACGGAGGCAATCGACAGCAGCGCCGAAACGGTGACGCCGAAGAAGCGCGCCTTCATGAACTCGATGTGCTTGTCATAGGGGCTGAACGGAATCAATGGCCGGATGTTCAGCACCTTATACTTGCGGCGGCGGGTGATCTCGATCATGGCAACGCGAACGAAGGCGACCGAGGTGAACATCGAGATGATCAGGCCGAGCGCCATGGTCACGGCAAAGCCGCGAACCGGCCCGGAACCGAAAAAGAACAGGATGGCCGCGGCGATCAGGGCCGTCATATTGCCGTCGATGATCGTCGAATAGGCACGATTGAAGCCGGTATCGATGGCGGCAAAGGCGCCCTTGCCCTTGCGCGTCTCTTCACGAATACGCTCGTTGATGAGGACGTTGGCGTCGACCGCAAGGCCGATGCCGAGTACGACACCGGCAATACCCGGCAGCGTCAGCGTCGCACCGACCAGCGTCAGGGCCGAGAAGGTCAGGATCGTGTGGATCAGCAGCGCGATATTCGCCAGCACGCCCCAGGTGCCATAGAGCACGAAGATGAAGAGTGCGACAAGGATAAAGCCGACGATGCCGGAATAGATACCCATCTTGATGGCATCTGCGCCGAGATCGGCGCCGACGGTGCGTTCCTCGATGACCGTCAGCTTGGCGGGCAGGGCGCCGGCACGCAGCATGGCGGCAAGCGTCGTTGCGCTGTCGGCCGAGAAGTTGCCGGAGATCTGGCCGGAACCGCCGGTGATCGGCTCGCGGATATTGGGTGCGCTCAGCACCTTGTCGTCGAGGACGATGGCGAAGGGATTGCCGACGTTCTGACGGGTGATATCGGCAAAGCGGGTGGCGCCGGCGCTGTCGAAGCGGAAGCTGACGACCGGCTCATGCGTGTTCGGGTCGAAGCTGACGCGGGCATCCGAAAGGCGGTCGCCGGAGAGTTCGACGCGGTCGAGAACCGCATAGGACCGGCCTTCTTCGTCCTGCATCATGGTCACGCCCGGGCCGGGCTGATTGTTCGGGGCCACCATGTGGAACGACATCTTCGCCGTGGAGCCCAGAAGTTGGCGCAGCCGCGTCGGATCCTGCGCACCCGGAAGCTGCACGAGCACACGATTGGCGCCGATGCGCTGAATGGTCGGCTCGGAGACGCCGACCTGGTCGACGCGCTGGCGGATGACTTCAAGGCTCTGCTGGACGGCGTTGTCGACATTGGCGGAGATGCCGGCCCGGGAGAAGCCGACGGTAATGGTCGCCCCGTTCGCCGTGACATCAAGATCCGCCTGGCCGGCGCTGAGGCCGGTGCTGATCGGGTTGGCGAGCGTCTTGAGTTCGGTGACGGCGGCATCGCTCTGCGTGGCGTCGGCGAGCGTCACGACGATCTGGTTCTGGCTGCGCACGACGGCCTTCGGCTGGATGCCCTTTTCGCGCAGCACACGGCGCGCGTCCTGAAGCAGCGATTGCAGCCGCTCCTTGGTCAGATCCGCCTCGTCGACTTCCAGAACGAGATGCGAGCCGCCGCGAAGGTCGAGGCCGAGCGACACCTGCTCATGCGGCAGCCATGTCGGCACCCGCTGAAGGACGGATTGCGGCAGGACGTTCGGCAGGGCGATCAATAGGCCGAGAAAGATGATCACCGCATAGGTGAACACCAGCCATGGTGAAGTACGCATGTTGTATTCCTTAGATAATCGGGGGCCGGCGCTCGGGCGCTGGCGGCATGTCGTCAGATGTCGGAAGCGCGCTCAGCGCAAACGTCAGGCAGCAGCCGGCGGTCCGCGCGGCTGATGGGTCCTGGAGACCGCGGCATGAGGCGAAGCATCAAATGCCGGAAAGGCGGCGGAAATGGTCCAGCCGGCGAGATCGACAACTGGGGCAGCCGCAATGGCGGGCGATCCGCCGTCATGGGCTGCCTGCTTCGGCGCCAGCCTGCGCTCGGTGGCAAGCACGCCGCGCACGGCATCTCGCGCGGTCAGTTGCGGCGGTTGCGGATCCCGGCCGGAAGAGGAAAGCGTGTTGACGGCGGCGGCCGGCGAAATGACCAGATTGCCGCCGAGCAGCAGGCCGAGATAGGCTAGGATGGCGACAAGCAGGGAAACGGCGACACGGCTGGTCAGATGGTGCTGGTCCAGCTCCACCTTCTCCGTCCCTGTAATGTCACTCCCGTATCGGCTCAAAAGCGCGCCAATCTCTCATTCTTTCTCCAGCGGAGCAGTGCCCACCGGAATAATTGTATCAGGCGCATGCCTGTCTTCATAGGGAACACTCTCATGATGCACTTGAGCGAGGCGGTCAACCATGCCAAGCGCAATTTCGCGTTCGCCCATGATGACAGTGTCGGCGCCATATTGCTTCAGCTCATCGACCTCGGCGTCGGAATGGGCGCGGGCGACGATGAGGATCGACGGATTGACGCTGCGTGCTTGCTCGGCAATGCGGCAGGCCTCGAAGGCGTTCGGGATGGCGATGGCGATGCTGCGGGCGCCGGAAAGATTGGCGAGGTCGAGCGTTTCCCGCATCACCGCATTGCCCATCAGCGTTTCGATACCTTGCGTCTTCAGCTCGCCGATGCGCTTGTCGGAATCCTCGATGACCAGAAAAGGTGTAGCCGACGATTTCAGATTCTGTCCGACGATGCTGCCGACCCGCCCGTAGCCGACGAGAATGGCGTGACCGCTGAGAGCGGTCGGGTGCACCTCGTCGTCTTCGGGCGGCACCTCTTCGTGAGCGACCGCCGCATCCGCCGAGGAAGCGGGCTCCACCACGGCTTCCTCTCGTTTTGCACCTTCAAAAAGCGGCCGCATGCGGTCGCAGAGGAAGAACAGCAGCGGATTGAGGATGATCGAGATGATGGCGCCGGCAAGGATCAGATCGCGGCCTTCCTCCGGCAGCAGCCCGAGGTCGACGCCGAGGGCGGCGAGAATGAAGGAGAATTCGCCGATCTGGCCGAGGCTGGCCGAAATCGTCAGCGCTGTGCCGAGCGGCTTCTTGAAGGCGAGCACGATCAAGAAGGCGGCGATGGACTTGCCGATGACGATGATGAAGACGGTGGCGAGGATCGGCAGCGGCCTGTCGATCAGGATGTTCGGATCGAACAGCATGCCGACCGAGACGAAGAACAGCACGGCGAAGGCGTCGCGCAGCGGCAGGCTTTCCTGGGCGGCGCGATGGCTGAGCTCGCTTTCGGCCAGCACCATGCCGGCAAAGAAGGCGCCGAGCGCCAGCGACACGCCGAAGAGCTTGGCCGCGCCGAAAGCGACCCCGAGCGCGATCGCCAGCACGCCGAGCCGGAACAGCTCGCGCGATCCGGTATGGGCGATGCGGTGCATCGTCCATGGAATGAGCTTGCGGCCGAAGACCAGCATCAGCGCCACAAACAGCGCCACCTTCACCAGCGTCATGGCGATCATGCCGCCGATGCCGAGATCGAGTCCGAACAGCCGGCTCAGCCCGGCCGAGAGCGGCTCGACAGGCGCGTGACCTTCACCGCCGATGCTGGCTGCGGCGGGGATCAGCACCAGCGCCAGCACCATGGCGAGATCCTCGACAATCAGCCAGCCGACCGCGATGCGTCCGCGCTCCGTTTCGACCAGTCGGCGCTCCTGCAGCGCTTTCAGCAGCACCACGGTCGAAGCGACCGAAAGCGCCAGGCCGAAGACCAGGCTGCCGCCGGTCGGCCAGCCCATGAAGGCGCCGAGCCCCCAGCCGAGCAGGGTCGCAAAGGCGATCTGGGCGATGGCGCCGGGCACGGCGATGCCGCGCACCGACAGCAGGTCTTTCAGAGAAAAATGCAGCCCGACGCCGAACATCAGCAGGATGACGCCGATTTCGGCAAGCTCCGGCGCCAGGCTTTGATCCGCGACATAACCAGGCGTATGCGGTCCCACCAGCACACCGGCAATCAGATAGCCCACCAGCGGCGGCATGCGCAGCCGATGGGCAAACGCGCCGAAGATGAAAGCCAGCACGAGGCCGCCGACGATTGTCGAAATCAAGGGCGTATCGTGTGGCATGCTGTCTCCCGATCTGGAAATCCCGTTCGTAATGTGACATATATGGTTTATATCGACCAATATGGGCAAGTTGTAATCATGGGTCAAGGCGCAAGGGAAACAATTCTGACCCCGGCTCTCTGCCGGGCGGCGCGCGGCCTGCTCGACTGGACCCAGACCGATCTTGCCGAAAGGGCTGCCGTCTCGCGCAGCACCATCCGCGATTATGAGGGTCGCCACCACGACATCCATCGCGCGACGGAGGCGCAACTGCGCCTCGCCTTCGAGGAAGGCGGCGTCAAATTCGTCGAGATTGAAGGGGCGGGCACCGGCCTCTGCCTGCCCACCGCATAATTCCTTGAATCGGAATCGATTGGCTCACGGCGCCAGGCAGGTGGCGGAGACCTTGTAGAGCGACAGCGACTTGCCCTTGTAATAGCCCTCTGTCGGCTGCCAGTTCTTCAGCAGCTCGGGTGTCTCGGTGGCGCAGCTGAACGGACCGCCCGTCAGGAAAAGCACCTTGCCGGTGATATCGGCCGGCAGGGCGAATTCCTGCTCGTAATAGCTTTCGGGAAGGCCGGCCGGCGCTTGCGCATAGATCCTGTAGGATGTGTCGCGCAGCGTATAGAAAAGATCGGCAACCATATCGCGATCATTGGTGACGATGATGTCGGTCCCGGCCTGGCCGGCAAGGGCTGCGGCCTCGCGGCTGACCTCGGCGCGGCCGAGATAGCGCTTCATCAGCTCGTCGCCGTTCGGCAGCAGCAATTGTTGCGGAAAGATTGTCGCCAGCGGAAAGAGCAGGCTGGCGATGCCGTTGATGATAAGCGACAGCCTCAAGCCCTTCGGCCACATCCGGTAAAGCAGCCAGACGGCAAGGATGGTGCCGGCGACATAGGCGGTCACGGCCCAGTTGGCATAGGCCTTGGCGACTGTTGCCTGCAGCGTGATCAGCACCACCACCGGCATCGACAGCCAGACCAGCATCCTTTCGCGGTCGTCGCTCCTGCCCTTGATCATGCGATAGACCGCCCACAGCATCGCGAAGAAGATGATCGGCCCGACGACGCCGAACTGGGCGGAGAAGAATTCAAGCCCGCGGCGGAGATTGATGCCGAGATCGCTCCAATGGGCGATATCCTGCGTATGCCGCACCGTCGTATTGTCGTGCTTGAGGTTCCACCAGAGGTTCGGCAACGCGACAACCGCCGCGACCGCGACCGCGACGATGAAATCCCGGATGGCGATGCGTGCCGCCGGAACGAGGAGGAGGGCAAGCGCCCCACCCGGAACCACGAACAGCACGGCGTACTTCGTCAGGAAGGCGAGGCCGACGCCGAGGCCCATGACCAGCGCCAGCCCGACCGAGCGCCGCTGCGTCAGGCCGAAATAGGCAAGCAGGACGATCGCAATGAAGAACAGCAGGATCACGTCGGTCGAGAAGAACACCGACGACAGTGCGACGCCCGGAAGGGTGATATAGGTGGCGCCCGTCCAGCCTTCGATCTCCCGCCCGACGAAACCCTTCGCAACCTTCATCAAAACCAGTGCCGCCGCCATGTGGATGAGCGGTCCGCTGAGCCTTATCCAGTAGATGGCGTCGGAGCCGGAAAGCTCGGTCATCGCCCGGATCACCCAGGCGATCATCGGCGGCTTGGAATAATAGCCGAGATCGAGATTCTGCGACCAGAACCAGTACTGCGCCTCGTCGACGAAAAGGTCCGTCGCATCGAAATGCAGCGTGACGACGCGCCAGAGCGTGAAGCCGAGAACGATGAGGAGACCTGATCTGGGGGACATGAACCGACAGTTCCGCTGACATGAAAGGCGCGAGTGCGATACACCAAAGGTGCCGGACTGCCAACGGGGAAGGATCGGTTTTAGAATACCCGAAGCATGCGGATGTCGCGGTTTGCGGCGAGAGAATCGATGCGGGCGACGGCGGCAAGCAGCGTCATTGCAATCAAGCAGGAACCCAATCCGAGAACAATCATTGCTCTGTCCTTGTCGACGTCATGTCTTGGTTATCGACCGGCCTATAACACGGAGCTTGCGTGTGCCTTGTAGCAGCCGTGCAACTCCGCCGCAGTATTTGCTGCCAACGGCCTTGAATTGCTTCAAAAGCCGCCACTGCGACAGGCTTATTAACCTTCAGGCAAGGAATTAACCATAAACATTGGTTTACACGTCGGAATGGGAAGATGCACTCGTTCCCACCAGGCATGACGCCGTCCCGCCGTACCGGTTGATCCGGTATCCATCTCTTCAGACAGCTCCGAAACATAGCTGATCAGAGGGCTCGACCCGCCGGTTGTCACCGGTGGTGAGGACCGTCTCCACGCTTCGTATTGATCGGATGCTGCAAGAATTTTTAGCCAGGCATCTGCCTGGAAAGCGGGTTTGGGGACAGGCGTTGAGGCAGGACATGCCATCAGATCAGGCACGTGGAGCGCAGGCAGGCAGCTTGCGCGACCGCCTGCGCTTTGCCGGTCTCGATGCCGAGCAGTGCGAGCTGGTGCGCCGCAACCGGCCGGCCCTCGAAGCGCATCTGAAGGCGGGTCTCAGAGATCTCTTCCACAGGTTCCAGTCTTTCCCCGACGCCGCCCGCAATTTCGACAGCGAGCGCCAGGTCGAGCGCCTGCATGATCTGCAGTCCTCGCATTGGGACGTGCTGACCGATGCCCGGTTCGACAGCCTCTATGCCGAACGTGTCAAGGTTCTCTCCGATACCGAAAGCAAGATCGGCCTCGACCCCCGCTGGCACGTCGCCGGCCATGGCGTCATGCTGGAGCATGTCGTTGCCGGTCTCGCCGAGGAAATTGCCGGCCGTCCGCTGCTGCCGTCCGCCAAGCGCCGTACCCGCGAAATCTCCGAGCTGATGACGGCGATCATCCGCATCGTCATGGTCGATGTGGAAATCGCCGTCTCGCTGCGCTTCAACGCCCAGCGCGCCGGAGAGCAGCGTGCGCTCGCCGATCAGCGCGCCGACAACGAGGCCGAGATCGCCAGGATCTTCGGCGATGTCATCGAAGGCCTTGCTGCCCGCGACCTGACGCGGCGCGCCCCCGTCGACGGCGACCATGCGGCGATCGCCGCCGCGCTGAACGGCGCATTGGATGGTCTCCAGGCCGAGTTCACTGAAATCACCGAGCGCACGCTGAAGGCCGAGGCGGCGACCGGTTCGCTCGCCGGCCTGTCGCGGCAGTTCGCCGGTACGGCGTCCGGCCAGGCCGACCGGCTGCAGCTTTCCGCCGCAGCCCTTGCCGGCATCGCCGGGAGCGTTCGCGACGGCGCCGCCGACAGCCGCGCCGCCGAACAGGCGGTCGCCTTGACGCGCGCCGCCGTCGAGGAAAGCGGCGAGGTCGTCGGCCGCGCGATCAGCGCCATGGCCGATATCGAGCAGTCGGCCGAAAAGATCGGCCAGATCATCGGCACGATCGACGAGATCGCCTTCCAGACCAATCTGCTGGCGCTGAATGCCGGCATCGAAGCCGCCCGCGCCGGCGATTCCGGCCGCGGTTTTGCCGTCGTCGCCCAGGAAGTTCGGGCGCTGGCCCAGCGTTCGGCCGAAGCCGCCCGCGAGATCAAGACGCTGGTGACGACGACCAAGGCGCAGGTCGATGCCGGCGTGCAGATGGTCGGCCGCACACAGGATTCGATCGGTAGCATCGTCCGTCAGGTCACCGACATCAATGCCGCCATTGCAGGCATCGCCACGAAGACCGGCGAACATGCCGTAAGCCTCGACAGCGTGACTGCGGACGTCAAGGGCCTGGGTGGCGAGGTGGCGGGTTGCGCCGGCCTTGCGCAGCGCTCGGCCGAAGGCGCCGACCACCTCCATACCGTCATTCTCGAGCTCGGCCGGACGATTCGTGAATTCCGCATTGCCCGGGAAAACGCCAATGCCGGACGCCCGGCCCCGGTTCGGGTGACGCCGCCGCGCGCCGTCGAGACAGCCGCCCGTCCGGCTGTGGCCGAGGACGAATACGAATATGGTGATTTTAGCCTTCCGCAGCCCTTCGCAAGCGTCGGAGGTGGGCGGAATGTTTACTAACCTATCGGATGATTACCACAGCTCGTCTTCTCGAGCCGGGGACAAGGGGACAAGGAAAAGCTGATGGTAGCAAAGAAGAGTGGCAAGACGCTGGATTTGACAGCGGTGCTCGACCTCAACGAGGCTTCCGCCTTGCGCGATAAGCTCCTCTCGCTCAGGGGCAGCGGTCTGTCGATAGACGCTTCCGGCGTCGAACGGATCGGTGCTCTTTGCGCCCAGGTTCTGATGTCCGCCGAGAAGACTTGGCAGCAGGACAAGCAGCCATTCACCTTTTCCAAGGTGTCCGATGCATTTCAGAAAACCATGCAGCTGGTGGGCGTCAATATTGATCACCTGCTTGCCAAGGAGATTCGGCAATGAAGAAAAAAGTTCTTACCGTGGATGATTCCCGCACCATCCGAAACATGCTTCTCGTGACGCTCAACAATGCCGGCTTCGAGACGATTCAGGCGGAAGACGGCGTCGAGGGCCTCGAGGTTCTCGAAGAGTCGAATCCTGACGTCATCGTGACCGACATCAACATGCCGCGCCTCGACGGTTTCGGCTTCATCGAAGGTGTCCGCCGCAACGAGAAATATCGGGCGATCCCGATCCTGGTCCTGACCACCGAAAGCGACGCGGAAAAGAAGAACCGCGCCCGCCAGGCCGGTGCCACGGGCTGGATCGTCAAGCCTTTCGACCCGGCCAAGCTGATCGATGCCATTGAGCGTGTAACCGCTTAAACCCAGGATTTGCTCCTATGGATATGAACGAAATCAAAGAGATCTTTTTCCAGGAGTGCGAGGAACAGCTCGCCGAGCTGGAATCCGGTCTTCTGAAAATGAATGATGGCGATCGCGATCCGGAAACCGTCAATGCGGTGTTCCGTGCCGTGCATTCGATCAAGGGTGGCGCCGGCGCCTTCGGCCTTGATGATCTGGTTGCCTTCGCCCATGTTTTCGAGACCACTCTCGATTGCGTTCGTTCCAACAAGCTCGAGCCGAACCAGGACGTCCTGAAGGTGATGCTGAAGTCGGCCGACGTGCTCGCCGACCTGACCAACGCTGCGCGCGACGGCGGCAGCGTCGATGAAAGCCGCAGCCGCGGCCTCGTCAAGGAGCTCGAGGCGCTGGCGAACGGCGAATTGCCGTCTCCATCGGCATCGGCCGAGGCACCGGCGCCGAAGGCGGCAGCAAAGCCTGCTCCGGCCGCCGCCGCACCCGCTGCCAAACCGACGGATGACAGCGGTTTCCAGCCGGTTCCCTTCTCCTTCGACGACTTCGGCGGCGAGGGCGATGCGGGCGCCGAGCTTCCGACCTTTGAAATCACCTTCAAGCCGCGCTACGAACTCTATTCCAAGGGCAATGACGCCACGCTGCTGTTGCGCGACCTTTCGCGCCTCGGCGAAATGACCATCTATTGCAATAGCGATGAGCTGCCGGGCCTCGATGAACTCGATCCGGAAGGCGCCTATTTCTTCTGGAACGTCACGATCAAGACGGACAAGGGCGAGGACGCCATTCGCACCGTCTTCGAATTCGCCGAATGGGATTGCGAACTGACGGTGAAGCCGGTCGAGGACGCAAGGGCTGAGGCGGCCAGCAACGACGAACTGCCGATGGTGCCGGTTCCATTCGATCTGTCGATCCTGGACGAATCGGGCGCGTCCGAAGACGTTTCCGGCGCTGCCGCCGCCGTTGCCGCTGCCGAGATCGCCTCCAATGTCACGCAGATGGCCGCCGCCGCCGCGCGCGTCGAAAAGAAGGAATCGGCAGCCGCGGCTGCGGCCGCCGCAAGCGCCGCTGCCGCCCAGAACAATGCCGCCGCCGCCGGCCAGACGATTCGCGTCGATCTCGACCGCGTCGACCGCCTGATCAACCTCGTCGGCGAACTGGTCATCAACCAGGCGATGCTGTCGCAGAGCGTCATCGAGAACGACACGACCGGTACCTCCTCGATCAATATGGGCCTGGAAGAGCTGCAGCAGCTCACCCGCGAAATCCAGGACTCGGTCATGGCGATCCGCGCGCAGCCGGTAAAGCCGGTCTTCCAGCGCATGTCGCGTATTGTCCGCGAAATCGCCGACATGACCGGCAAGTCGATCCGCCTGATCACCGAAGGTGAGAACACCGAAGTCGACAAGACGGTTATCGACAAGCTGGCCGAGCCGCTCACTCACATGATCCGCAATGCCGTTGACCACGGCATCGAAACGCCGGAAAAGCGCGCCGCCGCCGGCAAGAACACCGAAGGCACGGTCCGCCTCACCGCCAAGCATCGATCGGGACGCATCCTGATCGAGCTTGCCGACGACGGCGCCGGCATCAACCGCGAGAAGGTCCGCCAGAAGGCGATCGACAACGACCTCATCCCCGCCGATTCCAACCTTTCGGATGAAGAAATCGACAACCTGATCTTCCTGCCGGGCTTCTCGACGGCTGACAAGATCTCCGACATCTCCGGCCGCGGCGTCGGCATGGACGTCGTCAAGCGTTCGATCCAGGCGCTCGGCGGCCGTATCAACATCACCTCGAAGCCGGGCCACGGCTCGGTCTTCACCATGAGCCTGCCGCTGACGCTCGCCGTCCTCGACGGCATGGTGGTCACTGTCGCCGGCCAGACGCTGGTCGTGCCGCTGACCGCGATCGTCGAAACCCTGCAGCCGGAAGCGGCCGCGATCCATTCCTTCGGTGCCAACCACCGGCTGATCTCGATCCGCAACAGCTTCTGCCCGCTGGTCGATGTCGGCCGCATCCTGAACTTCCGCGCGACCCAGGCCAATCCCGTCGAAGGCGTGGCGCTTCTGGTGGAATCCGAAGGCGGCGGCCAGCGCGCCCTGATGGTCGACGCCATCCAGGGTCAGCGCCAGGTGGTCATCAAGAGCCTGGAAGCCAACTACACCCATGTGCCGGGCATTGCCGCTGCCACGATTCTCGGCGACGGGCGTGTCGCTCTCATTCTCGATGTCGATGCGGTTGTCGGCGCCTCGCGCGGCCAGTCGCTCAAAGCAGAAATGTCGTTAGCAGCGGTAGGGTAAGGGAATGTCGTACGCCGTAAAAAATCTGAACGAGGGGGATCGCGAGCTGATCGCGTTCCGCATCGGGGATCAGGAGTTTTGCGTGAACATCATGTCGGTTCGTGAGATCCGGGGCTGGACCCCGGCGACCGCGATGCCGCACTCGCCCGGTTATATGCTGGGAGTCATCAACCTGCGCGGCGCGGTGCTGCCGATCATCGACCTTGCCGCCCGGCTCGGCATGAAGCCGGCCGATCCGACTGCCCGTCATGTCATCATCGTCGCCCAGGTGCGGCGCAAGGTCGTCGGCCTGCTGGTCGATGCCGTCTCCGATATCCTGACGGTGACCGACGAAACCATCCAGCCGACGCCGGAGATTTCCTCCGAGCTCGAACGTCAATTTGCCCGCGGCATTCTTGCCATCGACAAGCGCATGATCTGCCTGATCGAACTGGAATCCCTCTTTCCCGAGACCGAAAGCGAAGCCGCATGAACGCAATGGGCGCAAAAGATCAGAGACAGGGACCCGACGAGGTCCTGGCGAGCGGAGAATATCCGCTGACGCGCCGCGACCTCACGGAGATCGCCGCGATGATCTATTCGGATGCCGGCATCTTCCTCAACGAGACGAAGGCGTCGCTGGTCTATTCGCGCCTGTCGAAGCATATCCGCAATCTCGGCCTGTCCGGCTTCCGGGAATATTGTGACCTCGTCGCTTCGCCGGCCGGTGCTGCGCCGCGCCGCGAGATGCTGTCGCATCTGACGACCAATTTTACCCGCTTCTTCCGCGAAAACCATCATTTCGACCACCTGCGCGATCATGTCCTGCCGGAACTTCTGCAACGGGCGAAATCCGGCGGCAGGGTGCGCATATGGTCGGCCGCCTCCTCCGACGGGCAGGAGCCTTATTCGATCGCGCTCACCGTGCTGTCGCTGATGCCGAATGTCGCCGATTACGACTTCAAGATCCTCGCAACCGATATAGATCCGAAGATCCTGGCGATCGCCCGGGCCGGCGCCTATGACGAAAACGCGCTCGAAACCGTTTCGCCCGCCATGCGCAAGCAATGGTTCAGCGAAGTCGAGGTGCAGGGGCGCCGGAAGTTCCAGGTCGACGACAGGGTCAAGCGGCTGATCACCTACAACGAGCTGAACCTGATGGCGCAGTGGCCGTTCAAGGGCAAGTTCGACGTCATCTTTTGCCGCAACGTCGTCATCTACTTCGACGAGCCGACGCAGATGAAGATCTGGCAGCGTTTCGCCGGCCTGCTGCCGGAGGGCGGTCATCTCTACATCGGTCATTCCGAGCGCGTGTCGGGCGAGGCGAAACATGTCTTCGACAATATCGGCATCACAACCTATCGCTATACGGCCAAAGGTTCTGGGAGGAAGGCATGAGCGCTCCTGCAAGGGTTCTCGTCGTTGACGACTCCCCGACGATGCGGGGGCTGATCACCGCCGTCCTGAGTTCCGACCCCGAGGTCAACGTCATCGGCCAAGCCGGCGATGCGCTTGAGGCGCGCGAGGCGATCAAGCGGCTGAACCCAGACGTCGTCACGCTCGACATCGAGATGCCGAACATGAACGGTCTCGATTTCCTCGAAAAGATCATGACGCTGCGTCCGATGCCTGTCATCATGGTATCGACAATGACCCATCGCGGCGCCGAGGCGTCGCTTGCTGCTCTTGAGATCGGCGCCTTCGACTGCGTCGGCAAGCCGGCGCCGGGCGAACTCCGGCCCTTCGGCGACCTCGCCGAGAAGGTCAAGGCAGCCGCGCGCACGCAGCGCCAGTTCTCCCATCCGGTCGCCGCCCCGACCCCTCCGCCCGCCGTTGCCGATTTCCGCGTCGGTCGCAAGATCGTCGCGATCGGTTCGTCCACAGGCGGCGTCGAGGCGCTGATCGCCGTGTTGCAGAAGTTCCCGGCCAATTGCCCGCCGACTGTTATCACCCAGCATATGCCGCCGACCTTTACCAAGAGCTTCGCCGAACGCCTGAACCGCCTCTGTGCGCCGGTGGTGCAGGAAGCGACCGATGGCGCCCGCCTGGAAATCGGCAAGATCTATCTGGCGCCGGGCGGCGAGCGTCATCTCCAGGTCAGCAACGCCTCGGCGCCATGCTGCCGTCTCGTCGACCGGGCGCCGGTCAACGGTCACCGCCCCTCGGTCGACGTGCTGTTCGATTCGGTCGCCGAGCTGGCTGGCCGCAACGCCGTCGGCGTCATCTTAACCGGAATGGGCCGCGATGGCGCCGCCGGATTGTTGAAAATGCGCCACGCCGGCGCCAGAACACTCGGCCAGAACGAAAAAACCTGTGTCGTTTACGGAATGCCAAGGGTTGCTCATGAACTTGGCGCCGTTGAGCAGCAGTTGCCCCTGTCTGCCATCGGTGAAGAAATATTGAAAATGACAGCCGCCCGAAAGGAAGGGACCGAATAAATGTCGATCGCGGAGAAAATCAAAGTTCTGATCGTCGACGATCAGGTAACGAGCCGGTTGCTGCTCAGCGACGCGCTGACCCAGCTCGGTTTCAAGCAGATCACGTCCGCAGGCGACGGCGAGCAGGGCATGAAGATCATGGCCGAGCAGCCGCACCACCTGGTGATCTCGGACTTCAACATGCCGAAGATGGATGGCATCGGCTTCCTTCAGGCCGTTCGCACCAACCCGAACACCAAGAAGGCGGCCTTCATCATCCTCACCGCCCAGGGCGACCGCGCACTGGTGCAGAAGGCAGCCCAGCTCGGCGCCAACAACGTGCTCGCCAAGCCGTTCACGATCGAGAAAATGAAGGCGGCCATCGAAGCCGTGTTTGGAGCCTTGAAATGATGACTGAGGGGGCAGCCCGCCGCGTGCACATCATTCAGGGCGAGTACAAGGTTCTGAGCGATCCAAATGCGGTCCTCTCGACCATTCTCGGCTCGTGCGTGGCTGCGTGCCTCAGAGACCCTGTCGCCGGAATCGGCGGCATGAACCACTTCTTGCTGCCGGGTTCTGCGACGTCGCCGACATCGGGCGGCGATGCCACGCGTTACGGCGTGCATCTGATGGAACTGCTGATCAACGGTCTCCTCAAGCAGGGCGCCCGGCGCGACCGGCTGGAGGCCAAAATCTTCGGCGGCGCGAAGACGATCTCGACATTTTCCAATGTCGGTGAGCAGAACGCCGCCTTCGCCATGCAGTTCCTGCGGGATGAAGGCATTCCGGTGGTCGGCTCCTCCACAGGCGGAGACCATGGACGTAAGCTCGAATATTGGCCGGTCTCCGGTCGTGCCCGGCAATACCCCCTGACCGGCGCCGAAACGCAGAGAACCGTCGCTCTCGAGCAGCGCCCCGCCGCTCCGCCGAAGCCCGTCGAAACCAGTATCGAATTTTTTTGATGGCGAGGATTTTCATATGACATTTAATCCGGTGATGGAGCCGCCTGCGCCTGTTGAAGCGTTGAGCGACATCCTGATGCGCATCGTTTCGGAACTGCACGATGTCGCCTATCTCATCGAGCGCATTGAGCCGCAGCTTCTCGATCTCGGTGGTGCTGAAATCCTCAATTCGCCGGATTCCATGAAGGTCATGCAGGGCATCGATCTCGCCGTGCAGAAATCGCGCGGCCTTGCCGAGTTCATCGACACCATCACCGGCGAAATCCCGCACGGCTGGGCCGTCGACGTCGCAACCGCGCTCAGCCTCGTCAAGCTGGCGGAGATGCAGAAGGCCCTGGGCGGCGCCACACGCCACGGACATTCCCAGCCCCTGAGCAAGGCCGCCGGCGACTTCGATTTCTTCTAGTCCTTGGGGGGGCGCGCGCCCCTTCACGAAACGCTCGCACAAGTTTCGCCGATTATTCGTCAGATGAGGCAATAAGCCTGCTTTGTCCCTGACGGATCGTGCGAGAACAGAATGAATCTGTTAAATCAATTAGTTCAGATCTTTAAGAACTTCGGTTCCCTTGGCCGAACGCGCCTGATTATTCTCGGAGGCGTCGGTGCCGTCTCCATCGCAATCGTCCTTGCGGCCGCCCTTTTCGTCAACAAGCCGGCACAGGAAACGCTCTATGTCGGTCTGGACAATCCTGATCTCAACCAGATCAGCATGGCGCTTGCCGAAGCCAACATCAATTTCCAGGTCGGCACCGACGGTGCCAGCATCAGTGTCCCCGCGGGGATGACGGGCAAGGCCCGCCTGATGCTTGCCGAGCGCGGCCTGCCGAACAGCGCCAATGCCGGCTACGAACTCTTCGACAATGTCGGCTCGCTGGGCCTGACCTCCTTCATGCAGGAGGTGACGCGGGTTCGGGCGCTGGAAGGCGAAATCGCCCGCACCATCCAGTCGATCTCGGGCATAACGGCCGCGCGCGTCCATATCGTCATGCCGGAGGTCGGAAACTTCCGAAAGCAGGAACAGAAGCCGACCGCCTCCGTCATGATTCGCGCCAGCGCCACCACCGGGCGGAGTGCTGCGACCTCGATCCGCCACCTCGTCGCCTCGGCCGTGCCGGGGCTTGACGTCGATGATGTGACGATCCTTGATTCCGCCGGTCAGCTGCTCGCCTCCGGCGACGAAGCCAGCAACAGCTCGCTCAACCGTTCGCTCAACATCGTCCAGAACGTCCAGCAGGAAGTCGAATCCAACATCGACAAGGCGTTGGCACCCTTCCTCGGCATGGACAACTTCCGCTCCAGCGTCACGGCCGATCTCAACACCGACGCCCAGCAGATCCAGGAAACGACCTACGATCCCGAATCCAAGGTCGAACGCTCGGTCCGCTCGACCAAGGAAGCCCAGCAGTCGCAGCAGAAGCAGTCCGACAGTGCGACCACGGTCGAGCAGAACGTTCCGCAGGCGGCTCCCGAGGCCGGTGGTTCGGCCGGGCCTGAATCGCAGGACAAGTCCGACAAGCGCGAAGAGCAGACCAACTACGAAATCAACAGCCGGACGACGGCGACGACCCGCAACAGCTACAAGGTCGAGAAGCTCTCGATCGCCGTGGTGGTCAACAAGGGCCGCATCGCCAAGATGGTCGGCGAGCCTGCAGATCAGGCCAAGATCGATGCCTATCTTGCCGAAATGCAGAAGATCGTCGCTTCGGCGTCCGGCATCGACGCCAAGCGCGGCGACGTCGTCACCGTCACGGCCATGGACTTCCTCGAAAACCAGTTGCTCGAAGACGCCACCGGCGGTGTCCGCGTCATGGACATGCTGAGCCGCAACCTTGCCGGCGTCATCAACTCGCTGGCCTTCGTCGCGGTCGCCTTCGTGGTGGTCTGGATGGGGCTGCGGCCTCTGGTGCGCAGCGTCAGCGGCAATGGCAGCTCTCAGGTTCTCGGCGACGCCACGCCGGAGGCGGCCGGTCTCGAGCTTCCGGACTTCGCGCCCGCACCTGGCGCCTCCGGAGGAGCCCTCATGGACGGCTTCGGATCCGACTTCGGCTTCGACAGCACCGAGGATCTGCTCAGCCTCGGCGACGACGACGGCAACTTCAACCGCCGCGTCAAGGAAGGCCCGGAACGCAAGCTTTCCCGCATGGTCGAAATCAACGAGGAACGCGCCGCGAAAATCCTCCGGAAATGGGCGATCGACGAAGCAGCGTAAGACAAAAGGCCGGGCAACCGGCCTTTTTTCATATCGGAGCCAAGCATCATTCCTGGAGCGGAAGAGTTATCAACTTGTGGACTCGCGTAAAACGCGAATGAAGTTGCGACACAGCCAGAATCACCTTAGCCTTCCAAATATCTTGATGGCTGGAAATGATCATCGAATCAGTGCATGGGCGGCAGCGGAAGTAAATCCCTAGAAGTCGGAGATGGTGATTTGCATCGGCTGGCTTACCCTTGGGTGATTCGAAATGGGATTCGAGCGGACTTGAATTGAATCCCTTATAGAAAAATTGCTGTTGCACCGAGTTTGATCGTTTCTCAGCCGCAGGACATTGCCAATGGATATGGACGTAATTCAGGCGAGCAAAGGCGAGAGGCAAATGTCGAATTTTGCGAGCGCTGTGGTGCCGGATCTGTTGCCACGCGATCAACTGCTCCAGCGCCTGCACGGTGTCGCCAACACTGGCAGGTTGCAGTCCGGTCTGCGCGCGCTGACCGAGTATGTCGGTGCTTCGCACTACCTCCTGGCGCGCTGCGATCTCCTCCAGGAAAGCGGCCTCGATTTCATTGTCTCGTCGGATTGGCCCTTTGACCTGGTCAGGGATATCGCCAATGATCTGGTTCGCGGCTATGCCCGTTCGACTGAGCTGGAAAAATGCATGCAGGTTTTCCAGCCGAATTTTGCTCTTATGCCTGACAATGCCGAGGTGCCGGACGGCGCCAGCCGCCAATATTGTTCGGTCACCTTCAATGTCGGCCGATCGCGGCTGGCCCTGATGTTTCTGTTCGGCGAGGGGTTCATTCTGTCGCCGGAGCGCCTGCGGGATGTCGGCCTGCTTGCCGGTTATGTCGCGAGTTTCCTGCGCTGCGGCGGAACGAGGGTCGATCGTGATTTCGAATTGACCGACCGCGAGCTCGAATGCCTGTTCTGGATCGCCGAGGGCAAGACCAGCGACGAGATCGCGATGATCCTCGGCATCTCCCGCAATACCATCAACAACTACATCACCAGCGTGATGCGCAAGACGGCGACAAAGACCCGCTCCGAGGCCATTGCCTTCGCCGTCCGCAATAATCTCGTATAGGGGGGATCCATGGCGCATCCATCAGCCAGGACGATGAGCAGCGCCGAGCAGTTGCGCATGGTGCGTGTGAACAGGATTTCCAGCCGCTCCGATCTCTTTCCGCGGCTGATTGCGATGCAGAAGCTCGCCGATGCCCACGGTTTTGCGATCTTCCGCGTCAGCGGGTCGGGTCTTCCGGCCAAGCAGCGGCTTGTCTGCGAGCTCGAGAACTGGGGCTCCGCCAATGCCGGTTTCGGCAAGGCCTTCACGGATGCCTATGGCGATGTCCTTCTCGAGCATATCGACAAGTCGCTATTGCCGCTCTCATGGGCCGGCGGTTACGACCGTGCCGCACCCGGTCCTGCCGACTTCGCGCCATTCATGACGCGACTGCAGGATGGTATCCTGCCTTTTTCCGGCCTTGCCTTTCCGGTGCGGCTCGGCGCCGTCGGCAACGGTTTTATCGTTTTCACCGGCGATGAGATCGATCCGTCGAGCGATACTATTGTCGAGCTGCACGGTCGCTGCTGCCATATCATGATGGATCTGCTCTCGCTCGACGAACGCCGCACGGCGGCCGCCGAAGCGCTCAGCGAACGCGAGATCGCCTGTCTCCAGCTTGCCGGCGACGGCCGCATCAGCGAAGAGATTGCCGACAAGCTCGGCCTGTCGGTGCACACCGTCAACGCCTATCTCGGCTCGGCGACCATCAAGCTCGATTCCGTCAATCGCATCCAGGCGATCGCCAAGGCGATCCGGCTCGGCTACATCAGCTGAACCGCATGGATATGCTCTCGAAAGAGCGGATGAAAGCTCTCATGTCCTGATGACAGGTCAGCCGGCCAGCGCACGCGGCGTCTGGCTGACGCTGTAGCGCGATTCCCGAAGGCTCTTTTCGAGGAAGCGGGTGTTCTCATCGGGATCGGCCGAGGGATACTGGAATGCGATATGGTTGATCTCGATGCCGGCGTGATCTTCGGCAAGCGTCAGCTGCGCATAGACGGTGACGCCGCGCGGCTTGATTTCGAGATCGAGAACGACTTCGGGCTTGCCGCCCCACTCCAGCGTATAGTTGCCGCCCAGGCCGAAATTCACCGTGCCCGGATGAAAGAAAAGCTCCGCCGCCGAAGCCACGAGATCGGAAAGATTGCCGTAATACTCGAAGCGCAGCAGCGAAATAAGGTCAGAAGCATCCAGGAGGCGCAGTTCCGTGGCGACCGGGCTGATCGCGACTGCGAGGATTTTTTCACGCTGGGTAGAGTGGGGGCATTTTTTCATTCGGCTTATCTTACCCGTTTGTTCTTGGCGTCTGCGGCGTAGACCCGGTGGATCAGCTCCGCAACGGCCTTATAGAAGACTGACGGTATGACACTATCTACCGAGACTTGCGCAAACATGGAGCGCGCAAGCGGCGGATCCTCGAACACCGGTATGCCGTTTTTCTCGGCGATCTCCCTGATTTTGAGCGCAATGAGGTCCTGGCCCTTGGCCAGCACCACAGGCGCGTCGTTTTCTTCACGCGCGTAGCGCAGCGCCACCGCGTAGTGCGTCGGGTTGGCGATAACGAGTGTCGCCCGGTCCACATTGGCAATCATGCGCCGGCGCGCCCGGTCGCGCATCAGCGAGCGCTGCCGGCCCTTGACGAAGGGGTCGCCCTGCGCCTGCTTGTTTTCTTCCTTGATCTCGTGCCGCGTCATCTTCAGCTCGGTGAACCAGTGATGGCGCGTCCAGAAGACATCGGCGATCGCCACGATCGCGGTCGCGATCAGCACGACGATGATGATCTTGCGCATCGCTGTCGAGATCCGCACCAGAATCGTCTGCGGGTCGGAGAACATTGCGTCGATCGAGCTGAAATATTCGCTCCGGAGCACGAAAAACAGGATCACCCCGACGACGACGACCTTGAACAGCGATTTTCCGAACTCGATCAGGCCCGGCAGGCTGAAGAGCCGTTCCCAGCCTTTGGCGGGAGAGATGCGTGAGGCCTGTGGCCGGATGCGTTCGAGCACGGGCGTCGGTAGGTTCTGGAAGATGGAGGAGGCGATGCCGAACACCATGAACAGGATGAAGGCGGGCGCCAGCAGCGCCGCAACTGCCCAACCGAGCCGGACGAACAGCGAAAGCACATCCGGCCCCGTCTCGATCTTCCATTGGTCGGGCTGTTCGAAGATGTCGCGCAACGTTTCAGCCATGCGCCCGACGCTGGCGGGGAGGAAGAACACCAGATAGATATAGGTGGCAAGGATGGTCGCGAAGATCGACAGCTCGCGCGAAAACGGCACGTTGCCTTTCTCGGCGGCATCGGTTTGCTTTTTCGCGGTCGGGGCTTCTGTTTTGCTGTCCTTGTCATCGTCTGCCAAGACGCGGCCCTCCGTCAAAGAAATAGGCCGCAGCTTGAGCGCGGCCTATCGGTTGAAGGGTAGTCGCCTGCGACGCGGCGATCAACAGCCGCCTTGTGGCGTGCCGGATTTGTCAACAGGCTCGAAGTGTTAGGCGGCTGCCGAAGCGTCGCCTTCCTTCTCCTTGAGCTCGATCTGGCCTGAGTTGGCCAGGCGAATCGCTTCCTGCGCCACGGCGCGCCGGGCAATGGCGATCTCGCGCGGATTGACGCCGCCCATGCCGCTCTGCAGATCCGATTCGATCATGCGGCGCTGGCGCGGGCTGATGGCGGAGAGAACCGATTCGCGGATCTCGGGCGGCGAACCGCGCAACGCGACGGTGAGCACATCTGTCGAGATGTCGTTGAGCAGCATGACACGGCTGCGCTGCGGCATGTACATGAGGTCCTCGAACAGGAAGATCTTCGGGCGGACCTTGTTGACGGATTCGCGGCTGATCGATTCGAGCGAGGTGAGCAGCGTGTCGACCTGCGGCTTGTCGAGTTCGTTCATGAGATCGGCGACCTTCGTCGAGCCGGCGGCATTGCGCTCTGCCTCGACCTCGGCAAGCAGCGTCATGACCTGGTTCTCGATGATCTGCGCAGCCTTCGGGCTAACCGTCTTCATGTTGACGGTTCGGTTCATGATGTCTGCGCGGCGATTGTCGGGAAGCTGCAACAGCACCTTGGCGCCGAAGTTGGAAGGCATCATCGAAAGAATATAGGCGACGGTCTGCGGATGTTCGCGCAGCAGGAACTGGGCGACGAATGTCGGCTCCGCCTCGCTGAGGCGATCCCAGATCGAGGTTTCATAGGCCTGGAACGCCGTGCGGCGGCCGAGCAGGCTGTCGACCTCGTCGGGCGTCAGGCCTTCTTCCAGAATGGCCTCGATCGCCTTGGCATTGTCCATCAGGCCGGCGCCCTCGGTGAAGAGGTCTTCGAATTCGGAGACGAGCTGCAGGAGCTCGTCCGGCGGAATGGCGCGCAGCGACTGGGCGGATGAGATAATGGTCTGCAGTTCGGCCTGGGTGAAATATTTCAACAGCCGGCCGGCGACGCCCTTTCCCATAGCGAGAAGAACAGCCGCCGCCTTTTCAGCCTGGGTCAACGGTTTCCCGGCTAGCGCGCCGCCGAAATCGTCAAAGTCCATCATGGTCTAACCTCTCCGTCCCACACAGGGATCAGGCTTTTTTCGTACTCAAAACTTCTATCAGTTTCACACCGAATCGGGTGTCGTCGTTATCAAGCACCGTAATCTCGCCGCGGGCAATCCTGCGGCCGTTCACCATGATCTCGACCGGCTCGCCGATCTTCTTGTCGAGGGCGATCGTCGCCCCTTCATTGAGGTTCATCAGCCCCGAGACCTGCATACGGCTGGTGCCGAGCATGATCTGGACATCGATCGGAATGTCCATGATCAGTTCAAAATTGGAATTCAAAGCGCTGCCGAGCGGAGCCGGCGATGCCTCGAAGGAAGGGCTGCCGCCGAAATCCATGCCCGCAGCCGGGCCGGCATTGCCGGCACCGAAATCGCCGCCGAAATCGTCGCCGCCGAACGGGCTGTCCGAAATCTCGCCGCCGAAAGCCGCCAGATCGGTTCCTGCTGCGAAGGCGTCGTTCTGCAGGTCGTCGCCAAACTGCGGCAGGTCGCCATCGGCATCCTGCTTCAGCACGCCGCGCAGATCGTCGATCGCCTGGTCGAGATCCGCTTCGCTGCCCGGCATATCCAGGGAGAGGTCGCTGTTCTGCTGTGTTTTCTTCGTAGCCATGAAATCACTATTCCAGTTGAAACTTGCCTCAAACTGCCTTTGCAGCCCAAAAGCCAGAGAACCGATTAATTCATTAAATGACGGATGAGTTCGTCATCCGAGTTCATCGTATCCTTGACGCGGACCATGTAATTTTCGCCTGAACGCCCGAACTCGCACACATACAATTCCTTGCTGTTGGCGCTGACCTCGACGCGCACGTCGCCATGGTCACGGAACGGGATGACATCGCCGACCATCAGCTTGGAGATCGTGCGCAATGTCAGGTCCTGCAGCCTGATCTTGGCCTCGAGCGTGACATGCGAACGGCGGACCTGGTCGCCGAGCTGCTCGGTCCATTCCGCCGATTGGCCGGTCTGGCGCTTCGGTTTCGGCGGCGTCACTTTGGTCTTGAGAAGCGCCGTCTGTGGAACGATCAACGAAAATTCCGACACGATACCGGCAAGCGTGATCGACATGTTGATGGCGGCGGCGAATTCATCCAGGCGGTCCTCCGGCGGCCGGGCACGCATCTCAAGGGCGTGCGGGACCGAAAGGCTCGGTTCGAAACCGCCGGGCGCGTTGACGGCCGAGCGCAGCACCTTGGCGATCTTGTCGAAAACCATCACCGCCAGGTCCATTTCGATGATCGACAGCAGCCGGTGGGCCGGCTCCTCGATCGTATCGGCGGTAGCGCCGAGCAGATGTTCCATCAGCGTGATGACGAAACCGTTGCCGCAGGCAATCGTGATGTTCTGCGACCAGTTGCGCAGCGTCACGTCGACGAGCGTGACGTTCGAGCTCAGGTCGTCGATCAGGTGGTTCTTGTAGCCGATCTCGCAGCCGAGATAGTTGACCGTCACGTCGAGGCCGGTCTCGCTCTTGATGACGTCGGGAAAGAATTCGCTGTAGATTTCCCCGAAGGAACTGCAGATCTTGGCGACCCTGCCTCTGTCGCCGAGCCCGCCGGTCAGCTTGGCGAGAAGGGCAGGATCCATTGCCGGTTTGTCGTGCGAAGCATTGCTCATGGTCATTTAAGCCGCCTTGTTTTCGCCGCCTGGGTTCATCATTTCCTGTTCGACCGCATCGATGGACGGACGCTCGTAAGCCGAGATCGTCTTGCGGCCGTATTCGAGAGCGACCTGCGGCACCGAGCCGTTCATGTAGGCAAGCAGCGTCTGCTTGACGATGACGTAGAGGCGGTGCTGCTTGTTGCGCACGATCTTGATCTGGGAGACCAGCGGCGAGCAGAGGCAGTAGGACAAGAGAATGCCGAGGAAGGTGCCGACCAGCGCCGAGCCGATCAGGTGACCGAGCACCTCGGGAGAGTCGTTGATGTGGGCCATCGCCTTGATAACGCCGAGAACGGCCGCGACGATACCGATGGCCGGGAAGGAGTCGCCCATGATCTGGATGGCGTGGTAAGGTTTCATCTTGTCGTGCATGATGGTGTTGAGTTCTTCGTCCATCAGCGCTTCGATCTCGTGGCTGCGGGCGTTGCCGATGATGATCAGGCGCACGTAGTCGCAGATGAACGCCGTCAATTCCTTGTTCTTGAGAACGGTCGGAGCCGACTGGAAGATGGTCGATTCCGCCGGATTGTCGATGTGGGCTTCGATTTCGTTTCGCGACTTGGTGCGCAGGTCGCGCATCAGCGAATAGAGCACGCCGAGCGTATCGAGATAATTGCGTTCCTTGGGAACTGCGTGCTTGAAGGCTTCGCCGAGCGCCTTGCCGGAATCCTTCACCACCTTCATCGGGTTCGCCATGATGAAGCTGCCGAGACCGGCGCCGCCGATGATGACGAATTCGAAGGGCTGGAACAGGGCGTCCACGTGGCCGCCCATCGCCATGAAGCTGCCGATGATACAGCCGCATACAACTACAAATCCAATAATAATGTTCATCGTCAGCCCAATCTGAACGTTGCTTTTCTTTGAGACGGATAGGGTTTCTGCCTTGCGTGAGGCTGATGAAAGGCCGCCGGCCAGGCATTTTCGCGTGCCAGCTTCGCGCAAGCATCTGCCGTCAGTCTAAAGGAGACGAATGGGTGCCCGCGCCCGTTTCTGAGATGCCGCCTCAGCGAAATCCCGGCCGAAACAGACAGACGACGCCCGGCTTTTCGTTCCGTTCATCGCCAATGCTTGGAGCTTACCGACATGCAATCCGGTCTTTATGTTTCTCTGTCGTCGCAGATGGCCCTCGAAAAGCGCCTGACCACCATCGCGGACAACATGGCGAACGTGAACACGACCGGTTTTCGCGCCACCGAGGTGAAGTTCGACGAGATGGTGGCGGCGACCAAGAACAAGCTGAACACCAAGGTCGCCTTCGTTTCCCAAGGCAACGACTATCTGAACGAGGCCAATGGCGAGCTGCAGCACACCGGCAACATGCTGGATTTCGCCATCAAGGGCGATGCCTGGTTCTCGCTCGATACGCCGGCCGGCCGAGTGTTGACGAGGGACGGCCGCTTTACGCTGAAGGACACCGGCGAACTGGTTTCGATCCGCGGATATCCCGTTCTCGACGCCGGCGGCGCGCCGATCCAGCTCAACTCCAAGGGCGGCGAGCCGGCCGTCGGCGCCGACGGCATCATCTATCAGGGCGACCGCCAGGTCGGTTCGCTCGGGCTGTTCGAGGCCGATATCAGCAAGGGTTATCTGCGCTACGAAAACAGCGGCATCATGACCACCGACCAGCCGCGTGCCGTCGTCGACCGCTTCAATGTCGGTGTCGAGCAGGGTTATCTCGAAAATTCCAACGTCAACGCGATGCGCGAGATCACCCAGCTGATCGAAGTCAACCGCGCCTTCGAAAGCGTCTCGTCGCTGATGCGTGACAGCGAGGATTCCTTCAAGGAAGCCGTCCAGACGCTAGGGGGCAGCCGCTAAGCATGAGCACGACGCTACTGTCCGAGGACGGCCTTTCCCCGAAGCTGGCGCATCTGGCAGGCCTCGTCGACCGATACGCATCGCCGGAATTCGCCGTTGCCCATGGCGGTCGCGTGCACACCATCGCCGCCGGCCACTACACGGTTCGCGGGCTTTCCCGCCACGTTCGCCTCGGCGAGTTCGTCGCCCATAAATCGGCGACCGGCATTCATCTGGGCGAGGTGGTTCGTGTCGAGCCTGATCTGATCTATGTCTGCCCGATCGAACCGGGCGAGCCGATCGGCATCCACGATACGGTGATCCGCAAGGGCGCCTTCCGCATCTCACCGTCGGACAGCTGGTGTGGGCGCACCGTCAACTCGCTCTGCGAGCCGATCGACGGGCTGGGGCCGATCGCCGAGGGCCTCGACCGCCGCTCGATCTCCAATGCCGCGCCGCCCTCGATGACCCGCAAGCGGGTCGAGGCCGGTTTCAAGACCGGCGTGCGCGCCATCGACATCTTCTCGCCGCTCTGCCTCGGGCAGCGCCTCGGCATCTTCGCTGGCTCCGGCGTCGGCAAGTCGACGCTTCTCTCCATGCTCGCCCGCGCCGATGCCTTCGACAAGGTCGTCATTGCGCTTGTCGGCGAACGCGGCCGCGAGGTACGCGAATTCATCGAGGATACGCTCGGCAGCAACATGAAGAAGGCGATCGCCGTCGTTGCCACCAGCGACGAGAGCCCGATGCTGCGCAAGATGGCGCCGCTGACGGCGGTCACCATCGCCGAGCATTTCCGTGACAAGGGTGAGAATGTTCTGTTCATCGTCGACAGCATCACGCGTTTCGCCCATGCGATCCGCGAGGTGGCGACCGCCTCTGGAGAGCCGCCGATCGCCCGCGGCTACCCGGCCTCCGTCTTCACCGAGCTGCCGCGCCTGTTGGAGCGCGCCGGTCCGGGCGCCGAGGGCGCCGGCACCATCACGGCGATCATCTCGATCCTCGTCGACGGCGACAACCACAACGACCCGATCGCCGATTCGACACGCGGCATCCTCGACGGCCATATCGTCCTGCAGCGCAGCCTTGCCGAAGAAGGGCGTTATCCGCCGATCGATCCGCTCGCCTCGATCTCGCGTCTTGCCCGCAAGGCCTGGACGCCGGATCAGGAAAAACTGGTGTCGCGGCTGAAGGTGCTGATCCACCGCTTCGAGGAAACCCGCGACCTGCGCCTGATCGGCGGTTACCGCCAGGGCGCCGATCCCGATCTCGATATGGCGGTCAAGCAGGTGCCGATCATTTATGACGTCCTGAAACAGTCTCCGGGCGATCGCGACTCGCCCGATGCCTTTGCCGATCTCGCCGGCGCCCTCAAGGCTGCAGCCGGCATCGGCAATCAGGGCGGAGCCATCCAGAGGAGATAGACGTGGCAGAATTCGACGACGAACGCATAGCTTCCCCGAAGCAGCGCAGGAAGGCCGCCGGCCTGGATCGGTTTCTGACCGTTGCCGGTCTGGCGCTTGCCGGCGCCTCCGCGTTCTTTCCGTGGTATGTGTTCTTCAACGAAGACAAATTCGGCATCAACGTCGCCGCCAGCGACAATTCGCGCGAACTGCCGGATTGGCCCGCCCGCAACGTCTTCAGCGTTTCGCCGCTGGCCATGGTCAACAAGAACGAGCCGGACAAGAAGGCGCCGCCGATCGATCCACTGACGACGGCGACGGTCTCCGACCTCGGCAAGGAGCGCGAGGGCCGCCCCATCCTGGAGGATCAGCCTTTTCCCGGCAAGTCGTCCTTCCGCCTGCTGCACGTCTCCAATGGCCGGGCGCTGATCGAGGATACTTCCGGCATGTATGTGGTGCGCGTCGGCTCGATCCTTCCGGACCAGAGCCGCCTTGCGACAATCGAACAGCGCGAGGGAAAGTGGATGATCGTCACCTCCAAGGGTGAGACCTACCAGAACAACTGAACCTGCCGGCCATCGCTGAGGCAACAGGGGCTCCGCCGCGAACCGGCCGGAGCTCCTTTTTTTGCGCGCGGCGCTCCCCGAAGAGCCGTCGAAACCTGAATTCCCGTAAGTCCCACGCAAGATTACCGCACTAGGTTCGGGACAGTAAAAACGGAGAGTCTCATGCAACCGATCCAACTTTTCGACTTGGCTTCGCGACAGGCGGAATGGCTGACGATCCGTCAGCAGGTTGTTGCCGGCAATATCGCGAATGCCAATACCCCGAAGTTCCGCGCCAAGGACGTCACGCCCTTCGACGCCGTGCTCGACAAGTCGGATATCACCATGGCGCGCACCAATCCGGCCCATCTCAGCGGCAATGATTTCAGCACCAGTGGCGATATCGACGTCAAGGACGCCGCACTCGACCAGGAAATCGGCGTCCAGGAATCCGGCAACACGGTCGGTCTGGCCGAGGAGCTCTCCAAATCTGGCGATATCAAGCGCCAGTACGATCTGAACACATCGCTGGTCAGTTCCTTCAACCGCATGATGCTGATGACCGTCAGGAAGTAAACTCATGGATCCGCTTTCAGCAGCAATGAAAATCGCTGGTTCCGGGCTCGAGGCGCAGTCGACGCGCCTGCGCATCGTTTCGGAAAACATCGCCAACGCCCGCTCGACCGGCGACACACCAGGTGCCGACCCCTATCGCCGCAAGACGATCACTTTCGGCCAGCAGATGGATCGCGTCAGCGGCGTCGAGACGGTTGACGTCAAGAAGGTCGGCGTCGACGAAGGCGACTTCAGCACCGAATTCGATCCCAGCAATCCGGCTGCGGACCAGAAGGGCGTCGTCAAGCTGCCGAACGTCAACATCCTGGTCGAGATGGCCGACATGCGCGAAGCCAACCGCTCCTATGACGCCAATCTGCAGACCATCAAGCAGACCCGCGATCTCATTTCCTCCACGATCGATCTCCTGAAGAGCCAATAATAATGATCAGCAGCGTCCAGAATGTCAGCAACCTTTCGATGACCCGTGCGCTCGGAGCCGTCGATACCGAAAATTCCGCCTCGTCGTCCGCCGCCACCATGCCGGGCACCGCGGGTGCTGCCAATAATATGAGCTTCGCCTCCGTCATGGGCAATATGGCGAGCGACGCGGTCACCAGCCTGAAGGGTGCGGAAAGCATGTCCTTTGCCGGGATCAAGGGCACGGCGACGACGCGTGAAGTCGTCGATTCCATGCTCCAGGCCGAGCAGACGCTGCAGACGGCGATCGCCATCCGCGACAAGGTCGTCTCGGCCTTTCTCGAAGTCACCAAGATGCAGATGTAACTGATTTGAGGACGAACACATGAGAGCGCTCGCCATCGCAGCAACGGGCATGGATGCCCAGCAGACCAATCTGGAAGTCATCGCGAACAATATCGCCAACATCAATACGACGGGTTTCAAGCGTGCCCGCGCTGAATTCTCCGATCTTCTCTACCAGACCGAACGCGCCAAGGGTGTCGCCAACCGCGCCAACCAGGCGGTCGTTCCCGAAGGCGCCAATATCGGCCTCGGCGTCCAGACCTCGGCGGTCCGCAACCTGCATCTCCAGGGCGAACTGACCCAGACCGGCAACGACCTCGACGTGGCGCTGATCGGCAAGGGCTTTTTCCAGATCCAGTCGACCGACGGAACGACGCTTTATACCCGCGCCGGCGCCTTCAACAAGAACGACCAGGGCCAGCTCGTCACCATCGACGGCTACGAGGTCCTGCCCGGCATCAACATTCCGACGGGCTCGACCGAGCTGACGATCAGCCGCTCCGGCCAGGTTTCGGCCAAGCTGCCCGGCGCCACGGACGCGACCGTGCTCGGCCAGCTGACGCTTGCTGATTTCGTCAACGAGGCCGGTCTCCAGCCGATCGGTGACAATCTCTTCCAGGAAACGGCGGCCTCCGGCGATGCCGTCGTCGGCAATCCTGACGAGGAAGGCTTCGCCTACATGAAGCAGGGCTATCTGGAATCGTCGAACGTCGACCCGGTGAAGGAAATCACCGAGCTGATCTCGGCCCAGCGCGCTTACGAAATGAATTCCAAGGTGATCACCACCGCTGATGAAATGGCCTCCATCGTCAGCAAGAACCTGAAGTAAAGGGAAGGGCCGAAACATGATGTTTTGCCGGGCACGACACATCTCAGGATGGGTGGCGGCAGCCACGATCGCAGTCGCGGGCATTTTCTTGCCCGCGGACGTGGATGCCGGCATGGGTTATGCCGTCGTCCCGACGACGATCATCTACCCCGGCGACACATTGTCGGCCAGCCAGCTTCAAGAGGTCGAGGTCACCAACCCCAACCTCGCCGGTGATTTCGCCAAATCCATTTCCCAGGTCGAAGGCATGGTCTCCAAGCGCACGCTGCTGCCGGGCCGGACGATTTCGGTTTCGGGTCTCCGCGAAGCCTACACGGTGACCCGCGGCTCCTCGATCCGCCTGGTGTTTTCACTCGGCGCGATGACCATCTCGGCTGCCGGCACGCCGCTCGAAGACGGCTCGACCGGCCAGGTCGTGCGCGCACGCAATATGGATTCCGGCGTCATCGTCAGCGGCACGGTGCTTGCGGACGGCACGGTCCATGTGAGGGCAAAATGAAATTGTTCTTCCGGTTCTTGACCCTTGTCGCGGTTCTCGCGATCAGCCTGGCCGACGTCGCGCCCGCCTGGGCGCTGACCTCCCGCATCAAGGATATTGCCTCCCTTCAGGCCGGCCGCGACAACCAGCTGATCGGTTATGGCCTGATCGTCGGCCTGCAGGGCACCGGCGACGGCTTCCGTGCCTCGCCGTTCACCGAGCAGTCGATGCGGGCGATGCTGCAGAATCTCGGCATCTCGACGCAGGGCGGTCAGTCCAATGCCAAGAACACGGCGGCCGTCATGGTCACCGCCAACCTGCCGCCCTTCGCAAGCCCCGGCAGCCGCATCGACGTGACGGTAAGCTCGCTTGGCGACGCGACGTCGCTGCGCGGCGGCACGCTCGTCATGACCTCGCTGTCCGGCGCCGACGGCCAGATCTACGCCGTCGCGCAGGGTGCGGCCATTGTCACCGGCTTCCAGGCCCAGGGACAAGCGGCGACCGTGACCGAAGGTGTGACCACCGCCGGTCGCGTACCCGGAGGCGCCATCATCGAACGCGAACTGCCGTCCCGCTTCAAGGACTCGGTCAATCTCGTCCTGCAACTGCGCAACCCCGACTTCTCGACGGCGATCCGCATCGCCGACATCGTCAACGGGTATGCCTCGGCACGCTTCGGCGGCCCGGTCGCCGAAGCCAAGGATTCGCAGGAAGTGGTGATCCAGAAGCCGCGCACGGCCGATCTCACACGGCTGATGGCCGACATCGAAAATCTCATCGTCGAAACCGACACGCCAGCCAAGGTTGTCATCAACGAACGCACCGGAACGATCGTCATCGGCTCCGACGTCCGCGTTTCGCCGGTCGCCGTCAGCTACGGCACGCTGACGGTTCAGGTCACCGAGACGCCGCAGATCATCCAGCCCGAACCCTTCTCGCGCGGCCGAACCGCCGTCCAGCCGCAGACCGATATCGCGGCTGAGCAGACCGGCGGGCGCGTCGCCATCATCGATGGTCCCGATCTCAGGACACTGGTTGCCGGCCTCAACAATATCGGCGTGAAACCGGATGGCATCATCGCCATTCTCCAGGGCATCAAGTCGGCGGGCGCCCTACAGGCGGAGCTCGTGCTGCAATGATAGAGACCATCAAAGACATAACGGTCCTGCAATTGATGCGCCGGCTGGCGCTGCCGGCAGCAGGTCTCGTCCTTCTGTCGATCCCGGGCGCCTTCGCGCAGGAGCATGCGCCGGCGGGAGACATCACCTCCCAGGACGAGGTCAAGCAGTTCTGCACCAATATCGCCGACCCCGCCCGCGACCAGCGTTACCTCCTGCAGAAGCAGGAGCTGGAAAAGCTTCGCGCCGACATCGACGCCCGCATGGCAGAGATGGACAAGCGCAAGGCCGAATACCAGGACTGGCTGAAGCGGCGCGATGATTTCCTGAAGCAGGCCGAAGCCGGCCTCACCGAGATCTATAAGAAGATGAAGCCGGATGCGGCTGCACTCCAGCTGCAGGATATGAAGATCGAGGTGGCCTCCGCCGTGATCATGCGGCTTGGACCGCGTCAGTCGAGCCTCATCCTCAACGAGATGGACCCAGCCAAGGCAGCGGTCATCGCCAGCGTCATCGCCAGTGCGTCCGATCCCAATACGTCGAAGGATCCTTCATGAATATGCGTTTCCCGGCCGCGATCGCCGCCCTCGCACTGCTTGCAGGTTGCCAGTCTCCGACGGCAGTCAGCGAGATCGGCCGCGCCCCTGCCATGAGCCCGATCGGCAGCGGCCTTGCCTACGGACAGACTCCGCAGATGGCGCTTTATCCGAAGCAGCCGCGTGCCGTGGCGCAGGGTTATTCGCTGTGGAGCGATTCGCAGGCGGCGCTTTTCAAGGACGCGCGCGCGCTCAACGTCGGCGACATCCTGACCGTCGACATCCAGATCAACGACAAGGGCTCGTTCGACAACGAGACCAACCGCAGCCGCAAGAATTCGAGCGGCATGAGCTGGGACGTCAACGCCCAGATCTTCGGTTGGACGCCCGAGTCCAAGACCGACCTGACCTATGGTTCCGACACCAGCACCGACGGCAAGGGCAAGATCGAGCGCACCGACAAGCTCACCCTTCTGGTCGCCGCCGTCGTCACCGGCATTCTCGAAAACGGCAACCTCGTCATTTCAGGTTCGCAGGAAGTCCGCCTGAACCAGGAACTTCGTATCCTCAACGTCGCCGGTATCGTTCGGCCGCAGGACGTCAATGCCGAAAACCAGATCTCCTACGACAAGATCGCCGAAGCCCGCATCTCCTACGGTGGCCGCGGCCGTCTGATGGAAGTGCAGCAGCCTCCGCGCGGCCAGCAGGCCGTCGATCTTTTCTCGCCGCTTTGAGGCTGAACGACGATGGCAGAGCCGGACGCAAGCGCAGGTCAAGCAAAGAAGAAATCCGCCACGCTGATGACGATCATCGGCATCGCCGTCCTGACGCTGCTCGGCGCCGGCGGCGGCTGGGCGGTCGGCACGATTGTCGCGCCCAACATCAAGGGCGCCAAGGAGGCCGAGCAGGCCAAGGACGCCGAGGCCAAGAAAAAGGCCGAGGAAGGCCTGGTCCATATCTCGACCGAGGCCAACAACGTCGTCCAGCTCGAGCCGATCACCTCGAACCTCGCTTACCCATCGGAAAACTGGGTTCGACTCGAGGTGGCGCTGCTGTTCAACGGGCCGCCGGATGTCAAGGTTTCCGAGGATATTCACCAGGATATCCTCGCCTATATCAGGACCGTTTCCCTGCAGCAGATCGAGGGGCCACGGGGCTTTCAATATCTCAAGGATGACATACAGGAACGTGTTGACCTTCGCTCGCAAGGGCGGGTATCGAAGGTCATGTTCAGGACATTTGTCATCGAATGATTCGTCTCATAGTTTTCCTTGCCGCCATGATGGCGGTACCGGAACTGGCGGTGGCACAGCAGCTGCCGACTGACTTGCTGAACGTGCCCGTCGATGGCTCCGTCGCCGCCTGGATCATCCGAACATTCGGCCTGCTGACCATTCTCTCGGTTGCGCCCGGCATCCTGATCATGGTGACGAGCTTCCCGCGCTTCATCATCGCCTTCTCGATCCTGCGCTCGGGGATGGGCCTTTCCTCGACGCCCTCCAACATGATCCTCCTGTCGCTGTCGCTGTTCATGACCTTCTACGTCATGTCGCCGACCTTCGATCAGGCCTGGCAGAACGGCGTGCAGCCGCTGCTTGCCAACCAGATCAACGAGACCGAGGCCGTCCAGCGCATTGCCGAACCCTTCCGCACCTTCATGGCGGCCAATACCCGCGACAAGGATCTGGCACTTTTCGTCGACCTGGCGCGTGAACGCGGGCAGACTATCCAGACGACCGATCCGATCGACTACCGCGTGCTGATCCCGGCTTTCATGATTTCCGAGATCCGCCGCGGCTTCGAGATCGGCTTCCTCGTCGTGCTGCCGTTCCTGGTCATCGACCTCATCGTCGCCACCATCACCATGGCGATGGGCATGATGATGCTGCCGCCCACATCGATCTCGCTGCCGTTCAAGATTCTCTTCTTCGTGCTGATCGACGGCTGGAACCTGCTGGTCGGCAGTCTGGTGCGCTCCTTCAACTGACCTGCCGCGACTGATGGCTTGGCCATGAGGAGCTTCGGACCGGTGTCCGCTAGGTTTGGTTCGCGAAATCCGTCAGCAATGCCAGACCTTCGGGCCAGTCACCCAGAGCGCTTTGGCCATTGATGTGGCCGGCAGCGCCAATGATTTTCAACTCGCTGCCCCATTGCTTTGCGCGCGTTTCGGCGTAGGGCAGCGAACCATAGGGATCGTTGGTGCTTGCGACGATCAGCGATCGAAAGCCGAACTGCGCTTCCGGTACATCTGCAAAGCCTGCAGCATCCGCAGGAAAGCTAGAGGACAGAGGGTCGGGCACGGCGGCGAGGAACGCTCCCTTGATCCGCGAAGGTGCAAGCGGGTGCCAATGTGCTACAAGCAGGCAGGCGAGGCTATGCGCCACGAGAACAGGCGGTGTTTTAGCTCCGCGCACCGCCTCATCCAATGCTTCGATCCAGTCGGAAAGATCCGGCTTATCCCAGTTCCTCGGCGTAAAACGGCGTATGGCTGGATCGGCCTCCTCCCAACGGCTTTGCCAGTGCGTATTTCCGGAATTGCCGATACCCGGCAGATGAATGAATTCGGTCATATCTCGCCTCTTCCTAGCGTCAGCGGAAGTATGGCGATTTACACCTTTGAACGAAATTGGCATCTATCGGAAAACGAGGCAGTATTCCGATAGATTGAAGGTTGATGGCGAAGCGCACCGATACCAATCCAGATCTTGATCCAACCGACATCGCCATCATCGAGCTCTTGCAGGATGATGGACGCATGAGCGTCTCCGAACTCGGAAGGAAGGTCGGCCTTTCCCAACCGGCAGCGTCGGAGCGTCTCAAACGGCTCGAAGAACGCGGTATCATCGAGGCGTACCGAGCCGTCATCGACCCCGCCGCACTCGGACTTGGCATGATGGCGGTTATTCGCCTACGCACCACACATGAGCATATCAAGACATGCCTGAAGCAATTTTCCGAAATGTCGCAGATTATCGAGGTTCTGAGGCTGACGGGAGAAGATTGTTTTCACCTGAAAGTCATTGTTCCGACGCCCGCCGACCTTGAAAGCATCGTCGATGCTATCGCGCGCTATGGTTCGGTCACGACGGCCATCGTTCTGCGCAAAGAGCCGCCTAAGCGTATCGGGCGTGAACTGATTGCAAAGGCGTAGTTTTCGCAAAAATACCCGCTGAAGCGAATAGCTTGTTCGGCGGGTATACCGGCTCGGAAAAACCTTACTCGGCGCCGAATGGCGCCGTGCGCGGCGGCAGCGCGGCAATGTCCATGTGGTCGGGTGCGAGACCCTGTTTGGCGCGCGCGGCCATGATTTCGTAGGCCTGCTCCAGATGATTGCAGAAGCGTTCGGCGTCGAAGAGCGGCGCGATATAGCGCTTCTCTTTCAGATGCGCCTTGTATTCTGCGATCCTCCCGGGGTTCTCAGCCAGCTCAACGGCCATATCCTCATAGGCCTGCAGGTCGCTGGCGACGAGGTCGGGCAGGTCGATCGCCCTGAGCAGGCTCTCGCTGACACGTGAGGCGAAGTTGGTGCCCTTGACGGTCAGGACCGGCAGGCCACCCCAGAGCTGCTCCGAGGTGGTCGTGTGACCGTTGACGGGGAAAGTATCGATGCCGAGGTCGGCGGCCTGCTGACGGTCGATATGTTGTTCGTAAGGCGCGCGCGGGCAGAATATGATCCGCTTGGGTGAAATGCCCGCCGTCTGGAACTGCTTCAACAGGTTCGCCTGGTTGCGCGGCGTGTTCGCCATCAGCCAGAGCACGCTGTTCGGCGCCCGCTTGAGAATGCGGCACCAGCTGTCGATCGTCTCCGGCGTGATCTTGCGGTTGCCGTTGAACGAGGCGAAGATGAAGGTCTCTTCCGGCAGACCGAGCTGCTCGCGGGTGACGGGGCGCGGCTTCGGGCGATGCATTGGGTCGTTCGGCTGGTAGCTCTCCGGCAGCCGGCAGAATTTCTCATGGTAGAAGGGTTTGGCCACCTCGGGCAATACCGAATGGTCGCCGATGACGTAGTCGAGATCGATATTGACCGTGCTCCCGGGGAAACCGAGCCAGCCGACATGTACGGGTGCCAGCGGCAGGTTGAAGGCTGTCGCGCGACTGCCGGAGGTATGGCCCTTCAGGTCGACCATGATGTCGATATTGTGCTCGCGCACGACTGCCAGCACCGCCTGGTCGGAGAAGCCGTGAACGTCGACGATCCGGCCCCAGCGGCTGCGGTCGGTAACGTTGTGCTTCAGGTATTCCGGGCCGGTATGGCAGAAGAGCGTCACCTCGAACCGGTCCTTGTCGTGCAGTTCCAGGATGCGCTGCAGGAGCTTCATCGTCGCATGGCGATCCCAGAAGTCCGACGACATGTAGCCGATCCGGATCTTGTCCGACCATGTGTGCGGCTGGTTGCGGCGGAAGGCCACCCGTTCCGGATTGAGGGGGGTAGTGCCGATCGTTGCATAGCGGTTGTGGTCTTCGTTGCCGCACCAGTGCAGATGATAGAACGGATTGTCCTTGCGCAGGATCTCGAGATCGCCCTTTGCGAGTGCAGCATCAATCACCGCCTGATGTTTGCTGGCCTCTTCGAACTCATTGAATTCGCGGGCGAAAACCAGGTGCAGGAAGCGAAATGCAAGGTTGCCGGGAAACCGCTTGAAGAGGTTGCGCGAAAGGCTCTGATTGGTTGCGTCGTTCAGATCGTCGCTCAGCAGCAGGGCTGCCAGGCGCATATGATCGGGATTGGCGCTCTGTGACAGCACCGTCTTGAACGGGCGAATGATATCCCGCTGCTGGCGCTTCAGATAGATTGCGGTGATGATGAAGGCGAGTTCGGCGTCGTCCTGTGCCTTGGCGAGGTTGCGCATGGCAATCAGCAAAGCATCATCCTCGTTGCCGATCTCATAATGCAGCTTGGCAGCCTGTTTCTGGTATTCGTAGGCATTCGGTCCTTCGCAGTTGCCGGCCAGGCCATAGGCTTTCGCGGCATCGGCCTTGAAGCCGAGCTGCACGAGGTTCTTGGCCAGCAGCGCGTAGGTCTTGGCGTCCTGCTGCAGATCCATGAGCTGGTTGAGCGTCGCCAAGGACTGTGTGTAGCGGCCCGCCTGGTAATCTCTGGATGCCGCAGAGAACGAAACTTTGCTGTTCAAAACCCAACTCCGTGAAGGAAATGTTCTGGCATGGCTGTCGATCGCCGACGCGCGCCCGAGCCGTCCTCCCCGAAAACGGGTGGATCGATCCGATGATGCTTTCCCGGCACCTGCCACATTGCCACGTGAAGCTTGCTTGAAACCGGTGCGCCGCCTGAAGACGCTTCCTTTCGTGAGAGAAAATGGTTTCTTTCCCGGTACGTTAGCATGCGAAGAAATAGATTCAGCCGGCATTAACTATGCGATGTAAGGAGCCGGCTCGGACCCTCCATTTTTAAGAAGTTGGCAAGCATTGGCTGCGAGATTGCCCTGGACATGACGGGTTTGGGCCAAACAAAAAAAGGCGCCGAGTAGCATGAAGCTGGTCCGTCATCGCCGGTACTTAGTCCGGTATGTCCTCCTTTTTGTATCTTGTTTCCAGGGGACAGATTTATGACAAGCATTAACACCAATTCTTCTGCACAGGCCGCTCTGCAGACGCTGCGTAGCGTCAACCAGAACCTGAACAGCACGCAGAACCACGTTTCGTCCGGCTACCGCGTCGAAAAGGCTTCCGACAACGCTGCTTACTGGTCGATCGCAACGACCATGCGTTCGGACAACAAGGCACTTTCCGCCGTTTCCGACGCTCTCGGCATGGGTGCTGCCAAGGTCGACACCGCCTACACCGCCATGGACAGCGCCATCGACGTCGTCGGCGACATCAAGGCCAAGCTGGTTGCCGCCACTGAAAACGGCGTCGACAAGGCCAAGGTCCAGGAAGAAATCAGCCAGTTGCAGGAACAGCTGAAGAGCATCGCTCAGTCGGCCTCCTTCAACGGTGAAAACTGGGTTGCCGGCGCTGACGGCACCAAGAGCGTCGTTTCCTCCTTTGTCCGTGACGGCTCCAACGCCGTTTCGGTCACCACGACCGACTACGTTCTCGACGACAGCTCTGCAGGCAACGTTCTGTTCGGCATGAGCGGCGGCGCGGTTGAAACCTCCACGGGTATCCTCGGTACTTCGAATGGTGCGACCGGTTCGATCTACTCGATGGACATCACCAGCTTCACCGCCGGCCAGATCCAGTCGGCTCTGACCAACGTCGAAGCGGCCCTGAAGTCCATGACCAGCGCCGGCGCTGCTCTCGGCTCGCTCTCCAAGCGTATCGACAGCCAGGACGACTTCGTAAACGCTCTCAGCGACTCGATCGACTCCGGTGTCGGCCGTCTCGTCGACGCCAACATGGAAGAAGAATCTTCCAGGCTCAGCGCCCTGCAGACCCAGCAGCAGCTCGCAATCCAGTCGCTGTCGATCGCGAACTCCTCTTCGCAGAACATCCTGTCGCTCTTCCGCTAAGAGCGGTTGGCAAAGGCTTTCAAGTTTCGCGGCCGGGTCATTCCCGGCCGCGAAATGTTTTAACATAAGGTTAATGAAAATCCTTCTAAGTGTCAGATATTTTTACATTATTTCCATTTTGAATTTAGCTTTCCTTAACCATCTTGCTGTTTTCTAGGCCCATCGAAACGGCGAGTTAACCTTAACGAGAATGGTTAACAGGCATGATGCTGATCGCTGTGGGCCGGCCGAAAATCCGGAATGTCCCTTCTTAAAATCTGCCAACAAGGGGCAAACAAACTATGACGAGCATCAACACCAATAACGCTGCAATGGCAGCCCTCCAGACTCTCCGTGGCATCAACCAGGGTCTCCAGACAACCCAGGCTCACGTGTCGTCCGGCTATCGCGTCGGCCAGGCGTCCGACAATGCTGCTTACTGGTCGATCGCAACGACCATGCGTTCGGACAACAAGGCACTTTCCGCCGTTTCCGACGCTCTCGGCCTCGGCGCCGCCAAGGTCGACACCGCTTACTCCGCCATGGACAGCGCCATCGACGTCGTCGGCGACATCAAGGCCAAGCTGGTTGCCGCCACTGAAAACGGCGTCGACAAGGCCAAGGTCCAGGAAGAAATCAGCCAGTTGCAGCAGCAGCTCCTGAGCGTTGCTCAGTCGGCTTCCTTCTCCGGCGAAAACTGGGTTGCCGGCGCTGACGGCACCAAGAACGTCGTTGCCTCCTTCGTCCGTGACGGCTCCAACGCCGTATCGGTCGTGATGACCGACTACGTTCTCGACGACAGCTCTGCAGGCAACGTTCTGTTCGGCATGAGCGGCGGCGCGGTGGAAACCTCCACGGGTATCCTCGGCACGTCGAATGGCGCCACCGGTTCTGTCTACGCCATGGACATCACCAACTTCACCCTCGGCCAGATCCAGTCGGCTCTGACCAACGTCGAAGCTGCCCTGAAGTCCATGACCAGCGCCGGCGCTGCTCTCGGCTCGATCTCCAAGCGCATCGAATTGCAGGAAAACTTCGTATCCGCTCTCAGCGACTCGATCGACTCCGGTGTCGGCCGTCTCGTCGACGCCGACATGGAAGAGGAATCCTCCAAGCTCAGCGCCCTGCAGACCCAGCAGCAGCTGGCCGTCCAGTCGCTGTCGATCGCGAACTCTTCTTCGCAGACGATCCTCACGCTGTTCCGCGGCTAATAATCCGCAAAATATCGGCCCGCCGGTCTCCAGCGGGCATCTACGAAACGAGCCGCGCTTCAATGGAGCGCGGCTTTTTTAATGTCTGTTAACGGTTGATTAACCATAATGCTGTTTTCTCAGGTCAACGAGACGGCGGGTTAACCAATTTTAAGAACCGGTTAACAGGCATGAGGCTGGTCCCCGTACCCGGTAGCTTTCCGGAATGTCCCTTTTTATCAACTGCCGACAAGGGGCAATCATTTCATGACCAGCATTTTGACGAACGTTGCGGCGATGGCCGCTCTTCAGACACTCCGCGGAATCAATGACGGCCTTGAGGCGACGCAGAATCGCGTATCGTCGGGTTACCGTGTCGAAAAGGCCGCCGATAACGCCGCCTACTGGTCGATCGCAACGACCATGCGATCGGACAACAAGGCTCTCTCCGCCGTCTCCGACGCTCTCGGCCTCGGCGCCGCCAAGGTCGACACGGCTTACTCCGCCATGGATAGCGCGATCGACATCATCAGCGAAATCAAGGCGAAGATCGTCGCCGCGACCGAAAAGGGTGTCGACAAGACCAAGGTCCAGGAAGAAATCGGCCAGCTGCAGCAGCAGCTGCTCAGCATTGCGCAATCGGCTTCCTTCTCCGGTGAAAACTGGGTTGCCGGCGCTGACGGCACGAAGAGCGTGGTTTCCACCTTCGTGCGCGATGGCAACGGCAATGTCTCGGTCAAGACGACGGACTACATCCTGGACTCGAGCTCCACGGGCAACGTCCTCTTCGGCATGGACTCGGTCGGCTCGATCGAGACGAGCTCCGGCATTATCGGCACCTCATATGGTACGATCGGCTCGATCTACTCGATGGACATCAGCAGCTTCGGCTCGGTCGAGATCTCCATGGCTCTGACGTCGATCGAAGCCGGCCTGGAGGCGATGACCAAGGCTGCCTCGCAGCTCGGCTCGATTTCCACGCGCATCGACCTGCAGGAAAATTTCGTCGGCGCGCTCAGCGACTCGATCGACTCGGGCGTCGGCCGCCTCGTCGATGCCGACATGGAGGAAGAATCGAGTAAGCTGACGGCGTTGCAAACGCAGCAACAGTTGGCGATCCAGTCGCTGTCGATCGCCAACTCCAGCGCTCAGAACATCCTCACCCTGTTCCGCAGCTAAACCAGGCGCTGAAGCTGGACCGAATCTTGCGCCTTCGTCCGGCAACAAGCAGAAAACCTATGAACCGCGCCCGAACGGCGCGGTTTTCTTGTTTTATATCAATGGCTTGGATTGCATAGTGATCGACCCACCGCGTTCGGTGCTGTGCTCTTGCCCAACAGGTTGATATCGAGTTACCTTTACTTTCAGTTGATTTGCTTTTGCGACACGCCGGTAGAAACTCTACCGGAGGCATGACGCCACGTCAGTCGCCGCCGGCATTCCGGCCTGCCCTTTGACCTTATTCCGAGACCCTGTCGATGACCGTTAAGATTACCAGCGCGGCCGCGGTGAATGCGCTTGCGGTGCTACGCAGCATCAACAAAGAAGCCAGCCAGACCCAGCAGCAAGTTTCCTCGGGCTACCGTATCGAGACGGCCGCCGACGATGCATCCTACTGGTCGGTCGCGACCGTCATGCGCTCGGACAGCACCAATCTCGGAACGATCGGGGATGCGCTCGGTCTCGGGGCTGCCAAGGTGGACGCGACCTACACGGCGATGAATTCGGCGATCGATCTTATGGGCCAGATTCGCGCCAAGCTGGTTGCGGCAAGAGAGCCGGGCACCGACAAGGACAAGATTAATGCCGAGATCAGCGAATACAAGCAGCAGCTGCAGACGATAGTCGAATCGACTTCGTTTGCGGGGGAGAACTGGCTTCTGAACGGAAATACCACCGCGCCCCCGACATGGTCGGTCATATCGAGCTTCGTGCGCGCTCCGACCGGCGAATATCAAGCCCGGACCATCGACTTCCCGTCGTCGCAGACCATCCTGGTCGACAAGAACAATGCGAGCGGCGGTCTGTTTACCAAGGCGGTCGATGCCAATGCGATCAACAATACCGGCGCGACGGCGCGCAACTACTACCTGCTGAACGCCAATTCGACGACGCCGGCGGCAGGAACGGAAATTGCCATCGGCAAGAATACGACCGATGCGCAACTGACCGACATGGTTGATGTCACCGACTCGCTGCTCTCTTCGCTGACGACGACAGCCGCATCCATCGGCGTGATGAAAACGCGCATCGACGATCAGATAGACTATACCGCCGATCTCTCCGATTCGATCGACAAGAGCGTCGGTGCGCTCGTCGATACCGACATGGACGAGGCTTCGATCCGGCAGAAGGCGATCGAAACCCAGAAGCAGATGGCCGTCGAAGCAATCTCGATCCTCAACACGGCTTCCAGCAAGATTCTGATCCTGCTGGAATAAAGGTGGGCGCGATCGCGGATGGCGGCGTCATTCATCCTCGCGCAAGTTTGACTTCCTAGTTTCCGGCATGAAGGCATCGTCCGAAATTCGTGCCGGCGCAAGGTGAAGCCCTTGCCCGTTTCGAAGCGACATGCCGGTGCGCAAAGTCGTTTTGAGCGGGGGTGGATATGCTGCATGCCTCCCGAATGCTGGATGGTTTTTTATGAGCATTACGCTTTCCCGGTATTTGAAGGATTTCGGTGAACCGGAACCGTCAGCGCCGATCATCGAGATGGACGATTTCGGCGGCGACGGTTTTCCCGAGATGCCGAGCGAACCGGCGATCGACGTCGAGGCGGAGCGCCGCGACGCCTATGCGCAAGGTCATGCCGCAGCGACCGCTGATTTGACCGAAAAACACGAACGCGAGGCGCAGACGCTGGCCGAGGTTCACGCGCGTGAGCTCGAAGAGCTGAAGCTTCGCTACGAAGTCGAGGCCGCAGCGATCATTGCCTCCCGCGTCCGCGATATCGCCGAAGAGGTGGCGCAACTGGTCAGCGCCGGTGCCGCCATCGCCATCGCGCCGGTAATGTCCGAAGCGCTTGCCGCCAAGGCTGCCGAAAGCCTCGCCGTTCTGCTGCGCGAGGCGATCCTCGAGGGTGCCGCCGGTCCGATTCTCGTCCGCGGGCCAACCCGGCTTTTCGATCTATTGAAGGCCGAACTCGGTGAACATGCCGGGTCGGTACGACACCTTGAGACTGACGATATCGATCTTGCCGTCGAAATCGGCGAATCCGTCATCGTTACCCGTATGTCCGCCTGGGCAGCCAGCTTGAAGAAAGTTCTCGAATGAGCGAAGGCGAAAACCACCATCACGGCAAGAACGAGATCATCATCGTCAAGAGACATGGCGGCGGTGATCACGATGGCGCCCATGGCGGTGCGTGGAAAATTGCCTATGCCGACTTCATGACGGCGATGATGGCGTTCTTCCTGGTCATGTGGCTGGTCAATGCCGCCAACGAGGAGACCAAGGCCTCGGTCGCGACCTATTTTAATCCGATCAAGCTCTCCGATGAAAAGCCGACCGAAAAGGGCCTGAAGAAGCCCGTCGACAACGCCGAAGGCGAGGAGAAGCAGGAGAAGTCTAAGCAGAAGGAAGAAAATCCGAACGACGGCAAGGCTTCGGCGGATGGCGACGACCAGACATCGACATCAGGCGACCAGACCAATTATTCCGAGGCCGATTTCTTCGAAAACCCCTATTCGGTTCTGGCCGAGATCGCGCAGGAAGTCGGCCAGCAGGCCAATGTCAGCGCCAAGGGCGATGGTGGCGCCGCCGATTCCGGCCCGGCCACTGGCGCCGATGGCGGCGAAGCCTATCGCGATCCCTTCGATCCGGATTTCTGGACCAAGCAGGTCGAAGTGACGACGGCCGGGAAATCCGCGCCTCCCGGCAAGACCGACGAGCAAGCGGCCGAGAGCGGCGCAACCGAGGTCGCGAAGGTCGAGGATATGAAGCCGATCCCGCTGGCCACCGATCAGAAGGCCGGCCAAGAAGCCAAAGAAGCTAAGGAAAACAAGGGCTCGGCCGACAAGGACGGCAAGGCGCCGGACGACAAGAAGTCTGGCGATAGGAAGGCTGAGGACAAGAAGGCCGAAGCGCAGAATGACGCCGATCATCAGAAGGATGCGGACAAGAGCGCGGCCCAGACCGAGCAGCAACAGCAGAAAGACGCAGAGCAGCTGCAAGCTGAGATCGCTGAGCAGATCGGCGGCGTCGCCGGCAAGCTGGCCGAAGGCCTGACCGTGACGGCATCCGAAGGTGGATTGCTGGTCAGTATCTCCGACCAGAACGACGACTCGATGTTCAATATCGGTTCGGCGGTTCCCCGCCAGGAGATGGTGCGCGCCATGGAAAAGATCGGCGCGATTCTGAAGGAGAGGGGTGGCGCGGTCGCCATCCGCGGCCACACCGACGGGCGCCCGTATAAGGGCACGCAGAACGAGAACTGGCGGCTTTCGATGGATCGCGCCCAGAGCGCCTATTACATGCTGGTGCGCGGCGGGCTCGACGAAAAACGCATCTCGCAGGTCTCGGGCTTTGCCGACCGCCGGCTGAAGCTGCCGTCCGACCCGTTCAACGCGACCAACCGCCGGATCGAGATCCTGGTGCAGGCGGATCGAGGATAACAAGATGGCGCGTCGGCAGCATCGCTATGTCGGATTTGTGGCGCTTGGCCTGGCGATGCTGTCGCCGGCTGCAGGCAGGGCGCAGGATCCGGATGATCTGGCGCCGTACAAGATGCTGCGATCGCTGCAGTTCGTGCAGGATTCCGTCGTCGCCGGCGATCATTCGGCCGGCGAGATGCAGCGCTTCATGCTCGGCACGATCGACGAGCGGCTGCGCACCGTCGACACGGCGGTCTTCGATGACGACCGCAACGTCGATGCGGCGCTGATCTACGCGATGAGCGGTGGCAATCCGCAGACGCTCGAATATCTGATTTCCCACGACGTCAACGGCTATTTCGACAATCGTGTCACCGATGTGCTCAGAAAATATCTGAGCGGCAAGGGGTTGCTCGTCGCCAAGACGCTGGAGGAGACGGCCAGGGAATACCGCGACAAGAAAATCGGCCCTTACCTGGCATTGATCGGCGGCAACGTGCTGATCGCGACAAAGCCGACAGACGCGCTGGATCTCTATGACCAGGCCCGCCTTGCAGCACCGGGTACGATCGTCGAGGAGGCGGCGTTGCGCCGCTCCGTCGCCATTTGCGTCGACAAGGGGATGCTCGACCGGGGCATGGCCTATTCGCAGCGCTATATCAGGCGCTTCCTGCATTCGCCCTATGCCAGCCAGTTCGCCGATCTTTTCGTCACGCTCGTCGTCGGCCACGACCATGCCGTCAAGCCGCAGGAAGTCATCGACATCCTGTCCTTCATGGATGCGCCGCGCCAGCGCGAGGTCTATCTGCGCATCGCCCGCGCTGCCGCGATCGCGGGCAAGCCGGAGCTGGCCCATATGGCGGTCGAGCGTGTGCAGTCGCTTGGCGCCGGCACCGACAATGTCTTTGGTCCGCTGGCGGACTTTTATGGCGGCATGGCCGGCCTTCCCACGGAGGATATCGACCGGGCGGCGAAGAATGTCAGCGGCATCGCCGGCGACGCGCTTTCGCCGCGGGATCAGGCGCTGCAGGAGGCGGCCCGATCGGTCGCCGAGCAGATCCTGCGCGCTCCCGACCCGGCAAGCCTGACGCAAGCCTCCAACCCTAACACTTCTGATCAGGAAATCACTTCTGAAAAGGCTGCGGCTATAGCTCCGCAACCGGGAGCGCCGGGCGCGCTTCCCGAGCCTGTTCCGGGAGGTGTGGCATCGACTGGCCAGAGCCAGGGTACCGACCCCTCATTCAACGCATTTGTGACGACCAATCGGTCCAAGCTCGACGAGATCGACGGTCTTCTGGCGCAGGAAGGCAACGAACAATGATGGATATGAGCGTCTTGGGCGGAGCCGCCGGTGCGGAGTCCGCCGCGGCTGCAAAATCTGCACGGCCGATGGGCAAAGACGATGCCGCCGGCCAGAAGAACGGCTTCTCCGATGCGCTTGCCAAGGCAAGCAACGGTGCCGTCAATGACGACGCCGACGATGCGCAGCAGGGCGGGGTTGCCGATGCCGGCGCCGAGAACACGGCGCGGACAATCCGCAGCCGCAGCGGCGGCAAGCCGTTGATCGATCTCGGCGACGCCGCGCTGAAGGCGCAGGCCGAGGTGCAGCCGGCGACGATTGCCGATGTCGTAAAGGCCGCGGTAAAGACTGCAAAGGCCACGGTTAAGATGCCGGCGGATCTCGCCTTCGGCAAGCTTGACGCGAAGGACCGCTCGGCCGAGGAGGTCGTTCAGGCGGCCAAAGGCGGCAAGCACGGCAAAGCCGATGCATTGCGGACCGATACTGACCAGGACAGCGAGGACGACGACGGCGGTATTTCCGATGTCCTCGGCCTGCTAAAACAGGATCCTGTCGACGGCGCGGTCGCTTTGCAGGCGGCAGCAGGTGCCCACGCCTCCGCCAACGCCGATGAACTCGAGACGGCCGGCAAGAAGATCGAGGGCATCGACGCCAAGGCAGGCGGGCATGCATCCGACGCCCTGGCGGCCGTCAGCGGCAAAGCTGATAGCGGCAAGGCGGATGAAGTCAAGGTTCCCGGATCGGAGAGTGCCGAAGCCGCCGACGGCAGGACGTTCAGGATCAGTCGCGCCGATGGCCGTGGCGTGTCGATGGATGTTCACCTCGGCACCGATCAGGCCGGGCCGAAGGACGGCGCGAAGAAGGCCGATGTCGAAAACGTTTCGGTCCTTGAATCGCGCCGCTACATCGGCCTGATGCAGAACTCGAATTCGGCCGCCGTCACCGCCGCTCTCTCGGGCGATTCCGAATGGGCGCGCGCCATGGAACCGAGCTCGGCGCTCTCCAACGCGGCGGAATTTACCAGCACCGGCAAGGTGGTCAATACGCTGAAGATCCAGATGAACCCGCTCGATCTCGGCATGGTGACGGCGACCATGCGTCTGTCCGGCGACGCCCTGAACGTCGACCTCAAGGTCGAAACCGGCGCGGCCTATCGTCAGATGAAGGAAGATCACGGCAAGATTCTCGAAGCTCTGCGCAGCCAGGGCTATGCCGTCGACAACGTCACCATCAGCATGGCGCCGGTCGAGCGTAGCGACGCCGGCAATCAGGCAGGCAGCCAGGGCCAGGCCTCCCAGCAGCAGTCGCTCGCCCAGCAGGGGCAGGGCGGCGAGGCGCGCGAGCGCCACAATCAGACGGCACAGCGGACGGACGGAGGCTTCAATGGTGCAGGCGAGACCGGTATTGAAGACGTTTCTGCTGGCCGCAGCGGCGGCACTGGCGGCGTTTACCTCTGAGGCGAAGGCCTCGACCGGCGCCTGCGAACGCGAGATCCAGTCGGCAGCTGCCAAATACGGCATCCCGGAAGGGATTCTCTATTCGGTCGGCCTGACGGAGACTGGCCGCAAGGGCTCGCTTTATCCCTATGCCATGAACGTCGAAGGCAAGGCGCTCTTTCCGCCTTCCGAACAGGACGCCATGCGGCAGTTCGATGTCGCCCGCAGCAGCGGCGCCAAGCTCATCGACATCGGCTGCATGCAGATCAACCACTACTATCATGGCGAAAATTTCGGTTCGGCCGAGGACATGTTCGACCCGCATCGCAACGTCGAGTATGCGGCGAAATTCCTCCGCAACCTGCATGACCGTCACGAGACATGGACAATGGCGGTAGCTAGATACCATGCCGGACCCAACAACGACCCCGCGCAGAAGCAATATGTCTGTCGCGTCATCGCCAATCTGGTCGCCACGGGTTACGGCAAGTGGACTCCCAATGCGAGTAACTTTTGTCGAAATTGATTCAACCAAAAATAGAAGAGGCCTATTGTGACGAAACTGTGTCACAATATGGCAGGAATCCGGCATGAATCGCGTGCGCAAGTCATAATTAAGGGAGTGTTAACTTTTCCACGAAATTTTGGTGTGCACAAAATGCCAGACCCACTAGATATAGATCAAATCGCCACCCGGATCTTAATCAATTATTAGTTTCTGCCATTAACTTTAACGAGTTGTCGCCGATTCGCACGATTCGTACCCATAGATCATTGAAGTGCCACACTGATTCGGAGGCGGACGAATGATCGTCGTGGTTGATGAGCGTGAGCTCGTGAAAGATGGATACACATCTCTGTTTGGCCGTGAGGGCATTCCCTCCACCGGCTTTGATCCAACCGAATTCGGCGAGTGGGTACAGACCGCCGCCGATTCCGATATAGCGGCAGTCGAGGCCTTCCTGATCGGTCAGGGCCAGCGCAACCTCGAACTCCCCCGGGCGATCCGGGACCGGTCGATGGCGCCGGTGATTGCGGTCAGCGACCAGCCCTCTCTCGAAAACACCCTTGCGCTGTTCGATTGCGGCGTCGACGACGTGGTGCGCAAACCGGTGCACCCGCGCGAAATCCTCGCAAGGGCGGCTGCGATCCGGCGCCGGCTGAAGGCGATCGCCAACTACACCGAAATCGGCGGGATCCGCGTCTTCTCGGACGGTCGGGACCCCGAGATCAACGGCGAAGTCTTCGCGCTTCCCCGGCGCGAGCGCCGCATCCTCGAATATCTGATCGCCAATCGCGGTCGCCGGGTCACCAAGACCCAGATCTTCAACGCCATCTACGGCATCTTCGATGAAGAGGTCGAAGAGAACGTCGTCGAAAGCCATATCTCGAAGCTGCGCAAGAAGCTGCGCAAAAAGCTCGGCGTCGATCCGGTCGATTCCAAGCGCTTCCTTGGCTACTGCATCGACTGGGCCTGATTTTCCGGCCGGGCGGCGGCGCCCGGCTGAACCTCGATATTAGCCTGGCAGTGCGCCATGACAGACAGCTTCACGCAAGGCCCGACAAATACTCTCGAGTTTAACAGGTAAAACGAGGTTTTCAGATGAGCATTTTCGGCAGCATGAAGACGGCGGTATCGGGGATGAACGCACAGGCGAACCGCCTCAGCACCGTCGCCGACAACATCGCCAACGTGAACACCACCGGCTACAAGGCCGTGTCGACGAGCTTCTCGTCGCTGGTCCTGCCTTCCTCGGGCGGCAACTACAATTCGGGCGGCGTTCAATCCTCGGTCCGCCAGGCCGTCTCCGACCAGGGCGACATCTCCTACACCACCTCGGGCACCGACCTCGCAATTTCGGGCGACGGCTTCTTCATCGTTCAGGGTGCCGACGGTACGCCGGTTCTGACCCGCGCCGGCGACTTCCAGAAAGACGATGAAGGCAATCTCGTCAATGCCGCCGGCTTCCAGCTGATGGGGTATTCCTACGACTCCGGCTCCCCCGCCGTTGTCGTCAATGGCTTCGATGGCCTCGTTCCCGTCAACGTCAGCCAGGACGGGCTGACCGCCATCGCCTCGACGTCGGGTGTCTTCAAGGGGAATCTCGATTCCAACGCCAATATCCCGGTCGCGCCTGCGACGGCTCCGAGCGCCAACCTTGCCACTACGACGGCCGACACCAAGAAGGTCTCGATGGTCGCCTACGACCGTCTCGGCAACAAGGTGATGTACGACTTCTATTTCACCAAGACCTCGGTCGCGGCGGCACCGCCGCCGGCACCGCCCGCAACAGCGGCCACTTGGGAAGTTGCGATGTTCCGCAACGCCAATGCGGCGGTCGGCGGCACGACATCCTTCCCTTACACCGCCGGTGGCGCCGTCGGCACGGGCACGCTCACCTTTGACGCCAACGGCAAGATGACCTCGAGCGGTGCCGTTAACATCGCCGATACGGTGACCGGCCAGACGATCGCGATGGATTTTTCCGGCTTGACGCAGCTCGGCGCCGCCTTTGCCGGCACTGGCACGCCGAACGGCCAGGCGGCGACCCCGGTCAAGGACGTCACGATCGATGGCGACGGCATTGTCTACGCCAAGTATGAAGACGGTAGCACCAAGCCGCTCTATCGCATCCCGCTCGCCAACGTCGCAAGCCCGGACAAGCTGACGCTGATGAGCGGCAACGTCTACAGCGCCAACGGCCAGTCGGGTGTCACCGTCACCGGCTTCCCGCAGACCAATGGCCTCGGCACGATCAAATCGGGCGCTCTTGAAGGTTCGAACGTCGATCTTGCCGGCGAGCTGACCGAGATGATCGAATCGCAGCGCAGCTATACCGCCAATTCCAAAGTCTTCCAGACGGGTTCCGACATCATGGACGTTCTCGTCAACCTCAAGAGATAAGCAGGGTAACGGGTAAGCTATGTCGCTCACATCCGCACTTAATACCGCGCAGAACATATTCAACAATACCGGCACGCAGAGCAGTGTCGTATCGAACAATATCTCGAACGCGGGCAACAAAGATTACGTGCGCCGACAGGCGATGCTCACCACGTCCTTGAACGGCGCGCAGGTCGTCAAGATCGACCGGGCACAGGAAGATGCCCTGCTGCGCCAATATCTGAAGACCTCCTCACAGGACAGCGCCCAGCAGGCATTGCTGGGCGGCCTCGAGGACCTCAAGTCGATCATGGGTGGCAACGACTACGAAACGTCGCCATCCACCTATCTCGGGATTTTCCAGCAGAAGCTTCAGGCCTTCCGCACGACGCCGGGCAGCACGGTTGCTGCCCAGGGCGCGATCACTGCCGCACAGGATGTCGCCAACTCGCTGAACAATGCCTCGCAATCCGTGCAGGACGTCCGCGCCACCGCCGACAAGCAGATCGCCACCGACGTCGATAAACTGAATACTCTGCTCAGCGACTTCGAGAAGGCCAACAATGCGGTGAAGACCGCCACGGCCTCGGGTGCGGATGCATCGGGCGCGCTCGACGAGCGCGAGAAAGCGCTCAAGCAGATTTCGCAGATCGTCGGCGTCAACACGACGACGCGCGACAACAACGACATGGTGCTGAGCACCTCCGACGGGACAATCCTTTTCGAGACGGTCCCGCGCAAGGTGACGTTCAAGTCTCAGGACGTCTACACCGCTACCACGGTCGGAAATTCGGTCTATATCGACGGTGTCGCACTTGCGCGCGGCAGCGGATCGACGACGACGGGGCAGGGAAGCCTCCAGTCGCTCCTCCAGGTTCGTGACGAGATCGCCCCCAACTTCCAGAAGCAGCTCGATGAAATCGCCCGTGGCCTGGTCTCGCTTTTCAAGGAGCAGAACACGGCAGCCGGCCCGGCCTATGTGCCCGGCCTCTTCACCTGGAGCGGCGGTACGGTCGATACTGGCGCCACCGCGGTTGCCGGCATGGCCTCGACCATCACCGTCAGCAGCCGCGTCATCACCTCGCAGGGCGGCGATCCGATGCGCCTGCGTGATGGCGGCGTCAATGCCAACGGCCTCGTCAGCAATCCCACCCACCTCAGCGGTTATACGACGGAGCTCGATCGTCTCTACACGGCGCTGGGCTCCGACATGGATTTCGACCCGGCAGCGGGACCAGCGGTCGGTTTCGACGCGACGACCGGCATCGATTCCAACGTCAGCATCATGGAATATGCCACCAATTCCCTCGGCTGGCTCGAGCAGTACCGCAGCAACGCCACGACGGCGGCGGAGAACAGCTCGGCGGCGCTGTCGCGCTCCGATGAAGCCTATTCCAATGAGACCGGCGTCAACCTCGACGAGGAACTGACGCTGCTCCTCGACATAGAGCAGTCCTACAAGGCGGCGACCAAGATTCTGAATGCCGTCGACGAAATGCTGAAGTCATTGCTGGATATTGCGAGTTAAGCCATGAAGAGCTCATTTATTTCAAGTTCGGCCATTCAGAATGCGATGCGGTTGACGATCCGTCAGGCGCAGAACCAAATGACCAAGGCGACGATGGAAGCAACGACGGGTGTCTATGCGGATATCGGTGTCTCGCTCGGCGGCAATGCCGCGAGAAGCGTCGACTTCAGCCGCGAAACCGACCGGATCGACTCGATCAAAGCAAGCAATTCGCTCGTCACCGCCCGCATGGAATCCTCGCAGCTCGGCCTCTCCAAGATGAAGGACGTCGGCGACGGCCTGGTTTCGAAGCTGACGGCGCTCCAGGGCAGCCACGATCCCGGCAGCGTCACCGTCGCCATCCAGTCGGCGACCAGCGCTCTGTCCACCATGATGGACACGGCCAATACAATGGTGAATGGCGAATATCTGTTCTCGGGCATCAACACCGATGTGCAGCCGCTGACCGACAAGACGACGGCGACGAGTGCGGCCATCGTCACAGCACTGAACACCTATGCCGGCGCTCTCGTCCCGCCGAAGGCGGTCAGCGCTCTCACCGGCGCTGAAATGCAGACCTTCATCACGACGACGGTCGAGCCGATGTTCAGCCAGGCAAACTGGACGAATGCGACGACCGGCTGGTCGCAGGCATCGAGCCAGAACATGACGAGCCGCATCAGCAATTCCGAAGTGATCGAATCCTCGACCAACGCCAATTCCGAAGGCATGCGCTACATGGCGCTCGCCTCGGTGATGACCTCGGCGCTGCTCGGCCAGAACCTCAGTGCCGATGCGATGAGCACGGTGTCGAAGCAGGCGATCACCTACACCACGAAGGCGACCAGCGGCCTCGTGACGCAGGCAAGCCAGCTCGGCCTTTCCCAGGAGCGCGTCAAGAAGTCCAACGACGCCCTCGACGCCCAGTCGAATATTATCAAGAACAAGCTCGTCGATCTCCAGGGCGTCGATCCCTACGAGGCATCGACCCTCGTCAAGACTTTGGAAACGCAGCTTGAAACGGCTTACACGATCGTCTCGAAGATCCAGCAGTTGAGTCTCGTAAACTACCTTTGATGATCAAAGGCGCGCAAGATTAAGAAGGATGCATGAATGTATCAGTTCTCTTATGCCGAAGTCATGCAGGACTCGGTGGCCGACGCGAAAGAGCGGGAATGGCAGGTCCTTGACCGGTCCATAGACCTGCTGTCGCTGGCGCGCGATAAGGAAAAATACGGTCGGGAAGCCATCGAAGCCCTGTTTTATACGCGCCGGGTCTGGATCAGCTTCATCGAGGATCTGAAACATCCCGACAACCAGCTGGAGATCGAGCTCAGGGCCAACCTCATCTCGATTGCGATCTGGATATTGAAGGAATGCGACAGGATCCGAAAACGTCTGTCGAACAATTACCAGGGCATCATCGACGTTACCACCATCATCAGGGATGGACTTAAATGAAAAGTACACTTCGCATTTCTCTGAAAGCCGGAGAAAGAATCTTCATCAACGGCGCCGTCCTGCGCGTCGACCGGAAGGTCGCGCTGGAATTCCTGAATGATGTGACGTTCCTTCTCGAAAACCACGTCCTCCAGCCGGAAGGCGCCACCACACCGCTGCGTCAGCTCTACTTCATCGCGCAGATGATCCTCATCAATCCCGAGGGCAAGGACCACTCGACGGCGATGTTCCGCAAGTCGATCACCATGCTGCTCACCTGCTTCAAGAACGAGGAAATCCTCGCCGAACTGAAGCGCATCGATGCACTCGTCTCGACCGGCCGCGCTTTCGACGCGCTGAAGGCCATCCGCGGCCTCTATGCAATCGAAGACAATATCCTCAACAACCACGAAATGCCGCCGACGATGGTCGAGCAGATTCGCAGGGAGATTGCACCATGGCGGTAGATGCAACATCAGGCGTGAGCACTTCGACATCGAACTCGACGAGTTCGGCCCAGAAGAAGGCGACGCTGAACTACGACAATTTCCTCCAGCTGCTCATCGCGCAGATGAAGAACCAGGATCCGACCGATCCGGTCGATGCCAGCGAGCAGATGTCACAGCTGGCAAGTTTCTCGCAGGTCGAGCAGACGATCCAGACCAACACCAAGCTGGATACGCTTCTGTCGAGCTCAAGCCTCACCCAGGCAAGCAGCTACGTCGGAAAATACATGGAAAGCGCCGACGGCACTGTCAAAGGCATCGTCGATTCCGTCAAAGTTTATTCCGACGGCATCATTGCGACGACCAAGGATGGCGGTAAGATACTCGTGCAGGCGGGAATCACTGTTGCCAGCCAGGCACCGACCACGACCACCACGACAACGGACAGCAGCGAGTCCTGATGCTACGGCGCGATGCGCCGGATAATCCAATCAATCGCGGCCCCTAACATGGCGGGGCCGCTTCAAGGCGATATGAGGTTGCCTTCAGATGAATGAAGCTGATGCACTGGATCTGTTCCAAGCGGCGATCTGGACCGTGCTCATAGCCTCCGGTCCGGCGGTCCTCGCCGCGATGGTAGTGGGTCTCGTCATCGCCTTGATCCAGGCGCTGACCCAGGTGCAGGAGGCAACACTGACCTTCGTGCCGAAGATCGTCGCCGTGCTGGTCGTGGTCGGCGTCACCGCCCCCTTCGTCGGCTCGCAGATCTCCATTTTCACCAATCTGGTCTTCTCGCGCATCCAGTCGGGCTTCTGAGCCAACTTCGCGCAAGCTTCGCCATTTAAGTCTCGATCCGAATTGGGCGGACTGCATGTCCGCCTCCTCTCATGAAGAGACGGAATCGATATGGCGCAACCACCTGCACTCCCCCTTCCGAAAGTTGCCCCGAGCCTACGCGATGTGGGTTTTGCCCTTGGCATCATCGGCATCATCTGCATTCTCTTCCTGCCGATCCCAGCCTTCCTGATCGACATGGGACTGGCCTTCTCGATCGCCTTTTCGGTGCTGATCCTGATGGTCGCGCTGTGGATCCAGAAACCGCTCGATTTCTCGTCTTTCCCAACCATTCTGCTGATCGCGACGATGACCCGGCTGGCGCTGAACATCGCGACGACCCGCGTCATCCTGTCCCACGGCAATGAAGGTCACGATGCAGCAGGCGGCGTCATCGCCGGTTTCGCAAGCCTTGTCATGTCCGGCGACTTCGTCATCGGTCTGATCGTCTTCCTGATCCTCATCACCATCAACTTCATCGTCATCACCAAGGGCGCCACGCGTATCGCCGAAGTCGGCGCGCGTTTCACCCTCGATGCCATTCCCGGCAAGCAGATGTCGATCGACGCCGATCTCTCGGCTGGTATCATCGACGAGAAGGAAGCCCAGCGCCGGCGCAGGGAGCTCGAAGAGGAAAGCTCCTTCTTCGGTGCGATGGACGGTGCCTCGAAATTCGTGCGCGGCGATGCCGTTGCCGGCCTCATCATTACCGCGATCAACGTCTTCGGCGGCATCATCATCGGCTATTTCCGCCACGGTATGCCGATCGGCGAAGCAGCCGATGTTTTCGTCAAGCTCTCCGTCGGCGACGGTCTGGTCTCGCAGATGCCGGCCCTCATCGTCTCGCTGGCCGCCGGCCTGCTCGTCTCGCGCGGCGGCACCACCGGCTCCACCGACCAGGCTGTCGTCAACCAGCTGAGCGGCTATCCCCGTGCGCTCTCGGTCTCGGCCGTTCTGATGTTTGTCCTCGCCCTCATGCCGGGCCTGCCGTTTGTCCCCTTCATGATCCTCGGCAGCCTTCTTGCCTTCGGCGCATGGTTCATTCCCCGTCAGGTCGAGGCGGAAAACATGCTTCGCCGCGAACAGGAGGAAAAGAAGGTCGTCCAGAGCAAGGAACTGGAAAAGGATTCGGTCAAGTCGGTGCTGCGCACCTCCGAGATCGAACTCGCACTCGGCAAGATGGTCTCGACGCGCCTGCTCGGCGCTCATCAGGAGCTCGCTTTCCGCGTCGGCAAGATGCGCAAGAAATTCGCCACGCAATACGGCTTCGTCGTGCCCGAGATCAAGGTGACGGATGATATCGCCATCGCCGAGAAGTCCTACCAGATCCGCATCCACGGCACGACGGTTGCCTCCAACCTGCTGCGGGTCGGCGAGGTCCTCGTCGTCACCGGCGCCGGCCGCAAGCCCAGCATTCCCGGCGACGAAATCCGCGAACCCGCCTTCGGCATGCCGGCCGTCTCGATCCTCGAAAATTTTGCCGACGATCTGAAGCGGGAGGGCTTCCAGCCGATCGACAACGTCTCCGTCGTGCTGACACATATGAGCGAGGTCATCCGCAACAACCTGCCGCAGCTTCTGTCCTACAAGGACGTCAAGGTGCTGATCGACCGGCTCGATCCTGAATACAAGAAGCTCGCCGACGAGATCTGCTCGTCGCACATGTCCTATTCGGGCCTGCAGGCGGTGCTCAAGCTCCTGCTTGCTGAACGCGTCTCGATCCGCAACCTGCACCTCATTCTCGAAGCGGTGGCCGAGCTTGCCCCGCATGTCAGGAAGACCGAGCAGATCGTCGAGCATGTCCGCATCCGCATGGCCCAACAGCTCTGCGGCGACCTCGCCGACAATGGCGTGCTGCGCGTGCTGAGGCTCGGCAGCAAATGGGATCTCGCTTTTCACCAGGCGCTGAAGCGCGACGCCAAGGGCGAGGTGATCGAATTCGACATCGACCCGCGCAGCCTGGAAGAATTCAGCGAGCAGGCCACCAAAGTTATCCGTGAGTTCATGGATCGCGGCCTGCCATTCGCCCTTGTCACGTCGCCGGAAACACGCTCCTATGTGCGCATGATCATCGAACGGCTGTTCGCCACGCTCCCGGTCCTGTCGCATGTCGAACTGGCCAAGGGCATCGAGATAAAGATTTTGGGCTCTATTTCATGATAACAGACCCGCAAGGGACCGTTCTCGCGCTGTTTCTGGTTTTCTGCCGGATCGGTGGCTGTGTGCTGGCTCTTCCGGGTTTTTCCTCGGCGCGCGTGCCCGAACAGCTGCGCGTCTTCATCGCCGGCGCGCTATCGATCGCCGTCATGCCGCTGCTTTGGGACACGGTCTATCCGGCCGTCCACACCAGTTCGGCAACCTATATCGGCCTGATTTTCAGCGAATCGCTGATCGGCGTGATGTACGGCATGCTGGCGCGAATCTACACGCTAGGCATGCAGTTCGCCGCGACGATCCTCGCCATGATGGTCGGCTATACCCAGCCGGGCTCCGCAGACATCATCGAAGATACGCCGGAGACCAGCCTGTCCGCCTTTATCACCTTTGCCGGCATCATGATCCTCTTCATCATGGATTTCCATCACATCGTCTTTCGGGCGCTGGTCGATTCCTACACGACCATGCCCTTCGGCGGCTTGATGCAGATGCGCGCGACGCTCATCTCATTTACCGATACGCTGGAGCAGACCACCTACATCATGCTGCGGCTGTCGAGCCCGTTTTTGATCTACGGCCTGATCTTCAACGTCTCGATCGGCTTCATCAACAAGCTGGCGCCGCAGATCCCGGTCTACTTCATCTCCACACCCTATCTGCTGATGGGCGGGCTGTTCCTGATCTATTTCTCGATTGCGGCGTTGGTCAGCCAGTTCGGCCAGTCCTTCGGCTCCATCTATATCGGGCGATGAGGCTGTCATGGTCGAGAGGAACCGCTCCCAGAAGCTCAAGCGACTGCTCTCGGTGCAGCGGCATATCGAAAGAATGGCCGAGAACGATCTGGCCGAAACCAGCCGCCAGCGCGTCGAAGTCAATGCGGCGATGGACGACGTCATCGTCGCGCTCGGCTCGATGGACCCGGTCCACCATGCCTTCTCGCAGAACTACGCCGACCGATTCGGCAGGCTCAGCATCAAGGACAAGCAGCTGACCGGCATGCAGGAGGTCCACGAGATGCGGCTGGCGCGCGAGCGCGCCAAGGGCGACCGTTTCGAAGAAGGCATGAAAGAGGCCCTTGAGGCCGAGCGTCGCGAGGCCGACGATAATGCCGTCTATGATGTCATCGATCAGCAATTCGCAACGCCAGCCTCCAGCAAGCTTCGAAACCCATAGTCGTTACGATCTTAAATTAGAGGATTGTAACGTGGCTATTTCGCCCCCCAGTGATCTGGTCCTGGACGTTGTCAAAGCTGCCGACCCCATGGAGGTTCAGGTGGCCCAGGAAAAATTGAAGGCAAATCGTGCGGCCTTTGCCGCAACGAGCCTCGCCGAGAACGGCAAGGGCTTTTCCAATACGGTCGATGTTCTCGACCATATCGGCCAGAAGAGCGGCCTCAACAACATCCAGAACCGTACCAAGGCTGAGGAAGTGCCGGAAAGCTACCGGAAGTTCGAGGCCATGGTTCTGCAGAATTTCGTCAAGTCCATGCTGCCGAGCGAAAGCGAGGAGGTCTACGGCAAGGGCGCGACCGGCGATATCTGGAAAGGCATGATGGCCGAGCAGCTCGGCAACACCATGGCCAAGGGTGATGGCATCGGCATCGCCAAGCAGATGTACAGCGAGCAGTTGCGCCGGCAGGAAGCCAAGATCGTCAATGCCTCGACCGATGATCATGACCGCAACACTGCGATCAGCATGATCGACGACTTCCAGCGCAAGACATTTGGCACGCCGACGGCCGACGCCAAGACCGATAGAACAGGATGATTTAGGCTCGTTGGCCCAAAATCTGAATCCAGTTCTCAATTAAGGGTTAGAGCATTATGCGTCCGAAAACCGCGGACAGTTTTCGGCATCATGCTCTAAGCGACGCATAACCGAGGGTACAATGGAAATAGTTTCGAACGAATACAGGATCAAATCCGTTCTCGGACGCCTCGAAATGATCATCGATAATGAGAACACCCGGATCGGCAGCGATCCGCAGTTCGATCTCAAGGTCTCCAATGCGCATAAGAGCCGCTGCCTCTACGAGCTGTCGATGCTCTTTCGCGACACCGATCCGGCCGAGCTTGCCGCTGCCCACCTCGATCAGTTGCACGGCCTGAAGAAGAAGCTGGTTCTCAATGCCCGCCGGGTCGAGGCGCATCTCGAAGCGGTTCGCGCTGTCGCCGATCTGCTGAAGAACGCCGTTCAGGACGCCGACGCCGACGGCACCTATTCCCAGGAACAATTCGCCGCGCGTGGAAACTGATGATCAAGCTCGTCCTCACCGGTGTATGGGTTTGCGCCATCACCTTGGCATCGGTCTATTTGTCGGTGTACCTGGCGACCGCGCCGGCGCCCGCGGCATCCGATTCCAAGCAAAGCGCGCTGGAACTGGTAAAGGGTGAAACCATCACGGTACCGATCATCGGCAACGGCGCGATCACCGGCTATTTCCTCGGCCGCGTTTCCTTCATGATGAACAAGGAGATGCTGAAGGGCGTGACGCTGCCGCTGGCCGAGATGACCACGGACGAGCTTTTCAGCCTGCTCGTCGGCAACAAGATGGTCGATATCGCCCACATCAAATCCTTCGATCCGAAGGCCTTCCGCGAAGAGATCAAGAAGGGCATGAATGAGCGCCTCGGCGGCGACTATGTCGCCGACGTGATGCTGGAGCAGCTCGACTATCTCTCCAAGGAAGAAGTCAAGGAAAGCTCCGCTGGTCAGCCGAAGAAGGTGGGCACAGCTGTCAAGATCGTCGAGGCCGCACCGGCCGGCGAAGCGCCGGCACCGGCCGCCCACTAAATATCCTCATATCATCAACGACAAACGGCGCCGTAGGGCGTCGTTTGTCGTTGGCGCGCGTGGTTAACAAACCACTTATGCGAGCAGGGAAATTCAAGGAATTTTCCTAAGGGTTGTTTGAACCCGTCCTGTTATACCAGCTGACACAGCTTGGCGTGCCGCTTCCGAAATCGGGGCGACGCCGTCACGGCGGGACGCGACCGGGGCTTTCGAGACCCGGTGGCGGAGGTGTGGGCTTGTTTTCCGGGATGTCGGGCGCATGAAGCATCCTCGGCAGGAGGTGGGAATGAATCTGATTGCAAACTTCGCGGTGCTCGCATCGCGGCGGACGATCTTCGATCTGCCGGTCTGCGATCTCGGCTGGGATGACGCCCTCGTTTTCATCAACGAGCTGGCTTCCATTCCCGTCGGCCAGACCGTGGTTTGCTTCGTCAACGCCCATAACATGCTGACGGCACTGCGCGACGATGAATATTACCGGATCATGTCGCACAATCTGGTGCTGCCGGATGGCATCGGACTCAACATCGCATCGCAGATCGCCCATGGTTCGCCCTTTCCCGCCAACCTGAATGGCACCGATTTCGTGCCGGCCTTCCTCACCTTCATGGAAGCCCCGCGCCGCATCGGTCTCATCGGCGGTGCACCTTCGGTCGTCGAGGCGGCGGCGGAAAATTTCCGGCGACACACGCCCTGGCATGAATTCGTCGTCGTTTCCGACGGCTATTTCGACAAGGTCGATTCCTCCGCGGTTACCGAGGAGATCGAGCGGCAGAAACTCGATATCCTGATCGTCGGCATGGGAACACCGCTGCAGGAAAAATGGGTCCACGACAATATCCGTGCCGATCACGCCCGCCTGGTGCTGACCGTCGGCGCTCTCTTCGACTTCGTTTCCGGCGCCGTCCCGCGCGCCCCGAAGACGGTGCGGATGATGCGGCTGGAATGGGCTTATCGTATGATGCAGGAACCCTCGCGCCTCTGGCGCCGCTATATCATCGGCATTCCGATCTTCCTTTTCCATGTCCTGCGCTACCGCTTCCAGCGGCGTGAAAGGATCCTCAGCCAGCCGGAAGAGCATCACACCGTGCTGCAGCCGCCGTCGGACCGCAAGAAAGCGAGCTGACGCTCCGGCACTTTGTAGCTCTGGAAGAGCTGTTCTTAAATCGATGCCGATTTAAGGGCCATAGTTCTTACACGCTGCGGTTAACCTTTTCTTTGCCATGAATATTTAGACTGGCTTAATCATCTGCATCAGTGGATGAGCGAATTCGGCCATCCTGTGCATGAGATGTGGCGCAAATGTACGATATCAGGGCCAGAAGCTTTCACGATCGCGCAGCCGCCCGGCCAGCGGCGCCCGCACCGGCGCGCGCGCATAATGATCCCCAATTATCGCCCCGCTTGAACCGGCCCGATATCGCGCCGCCCGAGGCCGAACTGCTGCGCGCCATCGGCCGCGCCCTGGAAGAGCAGCGGGCCAAAGCGTCGCGCCCGGCGCCGCTGGTTGATCGCATCGAAACCATCCTCGGCAATCGCCTGCTGGCCGCCAATGATGTCGGCCATCCATTTGCTCAGGAACAGGCACGCCATGAAGCCGTGGCTGCGCCGGCCAGCGAGCCGCTGATTTCGCCCGAAACGCCGGCGGTCATTCGTGAGGAACCGGTCGCAGCCCGCCCGACAGCGCCACGGCATCGCGCCGGCGGCATGGGTCTTGCGATAGTCGCCGCTGCCACGATCATCGGCGCGGGCCTGCCGACGCTTATGCCGGCTTCGCCGGCCCTCTACCGTGCCGAAGCGACGCTTGCAGTGAAGACCGATGCCGCAAGCCGGGCCGCCTTCACGGAAGCTGCGGCAAAAGGGCTGATGTCGGCGCGGGTGGTTGCTTCGACGGTCGCTGCCCTGAAACTCGATCACGATCCCGAATTTGCCGGCCGTAGTGTCGATGCGCTTGGCGTTGCGCTCGATCTCCTTTCGGCGACCGGTGCCGCCGCCGATCCGGCCTCGCGCGCCGAGGCAGCGTTGAAACATGCAGTCGAGATCCTGCCCGATGCCGCCGCTGCCACGATCCTCGTCAGGGTGACGACAGGCGACAGCGGTAAATCCATGCGCATCGCCGCAAGACTTGCCGAAGCGGTTTCCGCCGGAGGCAGATCCGGCGGCAATGCCGAAACCGATGCCGCCTTGCGCAAGGCCTATGACGAGGCGAAGGCGGAACTTGCAGCCTTCACGACAAAGAGCGGCGAGGGCAACGTCAAGGTGGCGGTCGATCTTCGCCGCCAGATCGACCGGCTCGATGCCGATCTGAAACAGGCCGACCAGACAATCCTCGACGCCAAGGCTGAGGCCGACCGGCTCAAGACCGCAAAACTTGCCGGGGTGCTCGACGGTTCGCTGCCCGCCAATATGCTCTCGCCGGCGCTACAGGACTGGCGCGACAAATATGCGGTCGCCAGGACAGCACTTGCGCAGCTCTCGGCCGAGCTCGGCCCGCGCCATCCGCGGCTGTTACAGCAACAGGCCGAAACCGACGGCCTGAAGGAGAATATGGGCAAGGAGCTTACCCGTCTTGCCCAGGCTGCCAACGTCGCTGCCAAGGCGGCCGTCGATGCGCGCAAGGGCCTGAACGACCGGCGCAACACGCTGATCGCGCAAAGCCGGGATACCGGCGTCGATCTTGCTCGTCTGACCGAGCTCAGCGAGAAGGCGACCGCCGCGCGTTCGCGCCTGGAAGATGCGGCCTCCGTCTTGACTGGGACGGCCGCCGACGGTCATATCACTCTGATGAAGCCGGCGCTCGCAACGGCGGTATCGGCGCCCGACGGCCTGGCTGGCCGTTCGCTGGGCGGTGCTGCCGCGGGTCTCGCCGCCGGTCTTGCCGCGGCCTTCCTGTTGCGCCTGCGGAAACCGATGGCTGCAGCCGCCGAGGAAATGCCGCTATCCCCACCGCTGTCTGCCGCGCCGCCGGCACCGCAACCGGTCGCAACCACCACGGTCGACGAGATGGAGGCGCTGCGCTCCGAAATCTCCGGACTGCGCGACCGGCTTCTTGTTCATGGCCTTGACGCACGGCAGCCGCTGCGCTGACCGAAACATTTCCTTGCATTTTTGATATTGCCTTGCTGCTTTCCGACAGGATAGGGCGTTAGCGGGCATTTGACGCTCGCCGACTATCCATAGATTGGCGCGAAACAGGGCGGAGAGACGCGTGACGACAGTAATCGACGGCAAGAACGTAGCTGCATCGGTCATTCAGACGGTCAAGAGTGCGACGGCAGCGCTGGAAAAGAGCAGCGGCGTCACCACCGGTCTTGCGGTCGTCATCGTCGGTGACGATCCGGCAAGCCACGCCTATGTCGGCTCCAAGGGCCGCATGGCCAAGGAATGCGGCTTCAAATCGGTCCAGCACACGCTGCCGGCCGACACCAGCCAGGAGGAACTGGCAGCGCTCGTCGCCACCCTCAACGCCGATCCGTCGATCCACGGCATCCTGGTGCAATTGCCGCTGCCGAAGCCGCTCGATAGCGAGCCGATCATCCAGTCGATCCTGCCGGAAAAGGATGTCGACGGCCTGAGCATCGCCAATGCCGGCAAGCTCGCCATCGGCGACCTGAAGACCGGACTGGTCTCCTGCACGCCGGCCGGCGCCATGGTTTTCGTCCGCCGCACCCATGGCGAGGACCTCTCCGGCCTCAACGCCGTCGTCATCGGCCGCTCCAATCTGTTCGGCAAGCCGATGGCGCAATTGCTGCTCAATGCCAATGCGACGGTGACGATCGCCCATTCAAGAACCAAGAACCTCGCCGAGGTCTGCCGCAACGCCGATATTCTGGTCGCCGCCGTCGGCCGGCCGGAAATGGTCAAGGCCGATTGGGTGAAGCCCGGTGCGACGGTCATCGACGTCGGCATCAATCGGGTGGCAGCCCCCGAAAGAGGCGAGGGCAAGACCCGGCTCGTCGGCGACGTAGCCTTCGCCGAAGTCTCCGAGGTCGCCAGCACCATCACCCCGGTTCCCGGCGGCGTCGGGCCGATGACCATTGCCATGCTGATGGCCAACACGGTCATCGCCGCCCATCGCGCCGCAGGGCAAACGCCGCCGCAATTCTGATTGATTAAGCCCGCTTTGATTGACTAAAAGCGGGGGACAGGGCCGGTCGAAGCCCGGACGATCAGTTCGGTCTTCCAGAGTTCCTGTTCGGGGAAGGGGCCTGCCTGCTTCACCGTGCCGATCAGCCGCTGGGCGATGCGAACGCCGGCGGCCCTCAGCGAGGAGCGCGTCGTCGTCAGCGGCACGGAGAAGTTTTCCGGCTTCAACAGCGGCAGCACGTCGTCATGGGCGATCAGCGAGATATCCTCGCCGAGCCGCAATCCAGCCTGATTGACCGCACGGATCGCGCCGAGCGCCAGCACAGTGCTGGAGCAGAGGATGGCCGTCGGCCGCTCCGGCAGCTGCAGGAAGTGTTCCATCGCCAGCAGGCCCTGCTCGTCCGTCATCAGTGTATGGCTCATGCAATCCTCGTCGAGCGCCAGTCCGCGCTCGGCCAGCGCCGATATGACGCCGTTCTTCCGGCGGATGGCGAAATCGAGATGCATCTGCCCGTTCATCAAAGCAAAGCGCGTATGGCCGAGCTGCAGCAAGAGGCGCGTCGCATCATAGAAGGCGCCTTCATTGTCGATGTCGAGATAGGGATAGTCCGGCTCCGAACCGAAGGATCGCCCGTGCACGACATAGGGCATCGAGAGCGATTTCAGCATGGGAAGCCGCGGGTCGTGGCCGCGCATATAGGCGACGAACAGCGCATCGACATTGCCGCTGATCGCCAGGCGCCTGAGTGCTGCCACCTCGTCATCCGGGTCGGCCGGCATGATGACGAAGTGGAAGTCGTGGCGCACGGCCTCTTCGCCGAGCCCGGCCAGGAATTCGCCGAAATGCACGTCGGACTGATGGCCGGGCGCCGTCGGCATGACCAGGCCGATCGAGCCGGCCTTGCCGGTGGCAAGCCGCTGCGCCGCCTTGTTCGGGCGATACCCGGTTTCCTTGACAGCTTGAAGCACGCGCTCCCGGGTCGCCTCGTTGACCTCGGGATAACCGTTGAGCGCTCGGCTCACCGTCGTCTGCGACAGCCCCAGCAATTCCGATAGCTGTTTGAGATTCACCTGCTATGCTTCCTCCCGGCCCGCCCGTCGGCCGTCTTGAAAAGACTGCCGCCTCCCAGTGGCATCCAAAGCGCTTTCAATTATGTAGCATCTGGCGCGCTTGACTCAAGAAAAATCGCTCCATATTTCCGGGTAACCCCTGTTGCGCTGCGATAAGAGCCGCGTCCACAGCGGTTTTTCGTGAAATGACTTGACTCCATTCCACCGAAAGTGGAATGAGTTTGGTGTCAAAGCGCTTTGAAATTTCTTTTAAAGGGAATTCGGCGCGGGTTGGGATTGTGATGGGAGGTTGATCACATGAAAAAGTCATTTTTGATGGGCGTTGCCATGGCAGCGCTTTTTGCCGGTGCTGCGTCTGCTGCCGATCTGAAATTTGCCCCGGGACAGGACTCCAAGTTCAACTGGAAGAGCTATGACGAATTCAAGGCCGCTCATGCCGATCTGAAGGGTCAGCCGCTGACGATCTTCGGGCCGTGGCGCGGCGAAGACGAGGCGTTCTTCATGAGCGTTCTCGCCTATTTCACCGAAGCGACCGGCATCGACGCCAAATACTCCTCTTCCGAAAATTACGAACAGCAGATCGTCATCGACACGCAGGCGGGCTCGCCGCCGAACATCGCCGTTCTGCCGCAGCCGGGCCTTCTGGCCGATCTCGCCAGCAAGGGCTTCCTGACGCCGCTTGGCGACGACAACTCCAAGTGGATCAAGGACAATTACGGCGCCGGCGACAGCTGGGTCGGTTACGGCACCTATAAGGGCAAGGACGGCAAGGAAGCCTTCTACGCCTTCCCTTACAAGGCCGATGTGAAGTCGCTGGTCTGGTACGTTCCGGAGAATTTCGAGGAAGCCGGCTACAAGATCCCGACGACCATGGAAGAACTGCATGCCCTGACCGATCAGATCGTCAAGGATGGCGGCGTTCCCTGGTGCATCGGTCTCGGTTCCGGCGGCGCCACCGGCTGGCCGGCGACCGACTGGGTCGAGGACATCATGCTGCGCATCCAGCCGCCGGAAGCCTATGACAAGTGGACGACCAACGAGTTGAAGTTCACCGATCCAGCCGTCGTTGCCGCGATCGACGAATTCGGCAAGTTCGCCAAGAACGAGAAATATGTCGATGGCGGCGTCGCGGCCGTGGCCTCGACCGACTTCCGCGACAGCCCGAAGGGCCTCTTTGCGGTTCCGCCAAAGTGCTACATGCACCATCAGGCCTCGTTCATCCCGTCCTTCTTCCCTGAGGGTACGAAGCTCGGCCAGGATGCCGACTTCTTCTACATGCCGACCTTTGCGTCGCATCCCGAACTCGGCAAGCCGGTTCTCGGCGCCGGCACGCTCGTCTCTATCGCCAAGGACTCGAAGACGGCCCGTGCCTTCATCGATTTCCTGAAGACCCCGATCGCCCATGAGGTTTGGATGGCGCAGTCGAGCTTCCTGACGCCGTATAAGGGCGTCAGCACCGAGGCCTATGCCAATCCGCAGATGAAGAAGGAAGGCGAGATCCTGACGTCGGCCACCACCTTCCGCTTCGACGGTTCCGACCTGATGCCGGGCAAGATCGGCGCCGGCGCCTTCTGGACGGGCATGGTCGATTTCGTCGGCGGCAAATCGGCTGAAGAGGCTGCCGGCGAAATCCAGAGCGCCTGGGACGGCATCAAGTAATCTTCCAGAATTATGCCGCCGGCTTGCCGGCGGCATGGCCTGCATGACTGGCCGGGTTCGCAAAGAGCCCGGCCATCACGGGATATATTGTGATTGGGCAATACGAATTGATTGACGATGACCGGCGCTGACCCGTCAGAATAACAACCGGTCGCATTAAGATCAGGGGAAGCAGGGGAGGGACGAAATGCTGTTGCAGATTGTGTCCGCTTTGGGCGTCGTGGTCGGAGCCGTTTTCGCGTGCTCGGCCTATTTCTATTTTTCGAACAAGATCCTGGACCTCGCTTTGCCGGTGAAGGATGGCGACATCCGCGCCGCATCGCGCAATCTCAACCGCCGTGCGCTGATCCGGCCGTGGCTGTTCATCGGCCCGGCGCTTTTCCTGCTGATCGTTTATCTCGTCTATCCCGTCGTTGCGACCGTCATCCTCTCCTTCTACGACCGGTCGGGCAATCAGTTCGTCGGTGCGACGAACTACCTTTGGGCCTTGAACGACCGCGAATTCCGCCAGTCGATCTTCAACAACATCCTCTGGCTTGCCGTCGTGCCGGCCGCCTGCACCTTCTTCGGCCTCGTCATCGCCGTGATGACCGATCGCATCTGGTGGGGCAATATCGCCAAAAGCATCGTCTTCATGCCGATGGCGATCTCCTTCGTCGGCGCCTCGGTCATCTGGAAATTCATCTATGAATATCGCGGCGGCAACGACGTCCAGATCGGCTTGCTGAACGCCATCGTCCAGACCTTCGGCGGCACCCCTGAGGTATGGATCTCCGTTCCCTTCTGGAACAATTTCTTCCTGATGATCATCCTGATCTGGATCCAGACCGGTTTTGCCATGGTCATCCTGTCGGCCGCCCTTCGCGGCATCCCAGAGGAGACGATCGAGGCCGCCGTCATCGACGGCGCCAATGGCTGGCAGATCTTCTGGCGCATCATGGTGCCGCAGGTCTGGGGCTCCATCGCCGTCGTTTGGACGACCATCACCATCCTCGTCCTCAAGGTCTTCGATATCGTGCTGACCATGACCAACGGCCAGTGGCAGACGATGGTGCTGGCCAATCTGATGTTCAACTGGCTGTTCCGCGGCGGCGGCGATTCCGGCCGAAGTGCGGTCATCGCCATCATCATCATGCTCGCCGTCACGCCGATCATGGTCTGGAACGTGCGCCGCGCCAATCGCGAACTGAAGGGCCACTGAGATGACCGCTGTTGGAAGCTACTTCAAGATCGGCCCGGCCCGCCTCTTCGTTCATGCCGCCGTCCTGCTGATCGTCATCGTCTGGCTGATCCCGACGCTCGGCATCTTCGTCAGTGCGCTCCGCGACAAGGACCAGATCGTCGTCTCCGGCTGGTGGACGGCCTTCGTCGGCTCGACGCAGACCGTCGCCGTCCGCTTGGGCACGCCGGACCAGCAGAAGCAGGAAGGGACTGCCTATGTCATTTCAGGCAATGTGCTGGAAGGTCAGACCGGTCGTTCGGTAAAAGCCTTCGGCAACCGCGTGCAGCAGCCGGCGGCCTTCGAAGCCGGTCAGACCGCCGATCTCGGCGACGGTGAAAGCCTGCTGATCAATAGCGACGGCAGTTACCGCTACATGAAGAACGCCGCCTTTTCGCCCGACGAACGCCCGCGGCGCATCTATGCGTCGGTCGCGGCGCCGCCGGAATTCACCATGCAGAACTACAAGACGGTTCTTACCGGCGAGGGTATCGGCCAGTCCTTCATCAATTCGCTGACCGTGACCATACCGGCGACGATCATCCCGATCCTGATTGCCGCTTTCGCCGCCTATGCGCTGAGCTGGATGGAGTTTCCCGGCCGCGCGCTGTTGATTGCGCTCGTCGTCGGCCTCATCGTCGTACCACTGCAAATGTCGCTGATCCCGCTGCTGCGCCTCTATAACGAGATCGGCACCATGCTCGGCCAGCCGTCGAAGACCTATCCCGGCATCTGGCTCGCCCACACCGCCTTCGGCATGCCGCTCGCCATCTATCTCTTGCGGGCCTATATCGCCGGCCTGCCGAAGGAGATCATCGAATCCGCCCGCGTCGACGGCGCCAGCGATTTCGAGATATTCACCCGCATCGTCCTGCCTCTGTCCTTCCCGGCGCTCGCCTCCTTCGCCATCTTCCAGTTCTTGTGGGTGTGGAACGACCTGCTCGTCGCCATGGTCTTCCTCGGCACCGACAAGGACCACATCGTGCTGACCGGCAGCCTCAACGCTCTGCTCGGCTCGCGCGGCGGCAACTGGGAGATTTTGACGGCGTCGGCCTTCGTCACCATCATTGTGCCGCTGCTCGTCTTCTTCGGGCTGCAGCGTTATCTGGTGCGTGGCCTGTTGGCGGGTTCGGTCAAGGGAGGCTGACCATTTCCAAACGTGACTTCAGACAGGATATTCCATGAACGTGGCTCCCCAATCGATCTCGACCCCTGACAAGGACTGGTGGCGCGGCGCGGTGATCTATCAGATCTACCCGCGCTCCTACCAGGATTCGAACGGTGACGGCATCGGCGACCTCAAGGGCATCACCGCCCGCCTGCCGCATGTGGCAAGCCTCGGCGTTGATGCGATCTGGATCTCGCCCTTTTTCACCTCGCCGATGCGCGATTTCGGTTACGACGTTTCCGACTATGAGAATGTCGATTCGATCTTCGGCACGCTGGTGGATTTCGACACGATGATCGCTGAGGCCCATCGCCTCGGCATCCGGGTGATGATCGATCTCGTTATCTCGCATAGCTCGGATCAGCACCCCTGGTTCGTCCAAAGCCGTTCCAGCAAGACCAACGCCAAGGCCGACTGGTATGTCTGGGCCGACGCCAGGCCGGATGGCACGCCGCCGAACAACTGGCTGTCGATCTTCGGCGGCTCGGCATGGGCGTGGGATCCGACGCGCATGCAATATTACCTGCACAACTTCCTGACCTCGCAGCCGGATATGAACCTGCATAATCCCCAGGTGCAGGACCGTCTGCTCGATGTCGTGCGCTTCTGGCTGAACCGTGGCGTCGACGGCTTCCGTCTCGACACCATCAATTTTTACTTCCACGACCCGCTTCTACGAGACAATCCGGCCCTTGCTCCCGAGCGACGCAACGCCTCGACGGCGCCGGCGGTCAATCCCTATAATTTTCAGGAGCATATCTACGACAAGAACCGGCCCGAGAACCTTGCCTTCCTGAAGCGCTTCCGCGCCGTACTCGAGGAATTCCCGGCGATTGCCGCCGTCGGCGAGGTCGGTGACAGCCAGCGCGGGCTCGAGATCGTCGGCGAATACACGTCCGGCAACGACAAGATGCATATGTGTTACGCTTTCGAGTTCCTGGCCCCCGATCCGCTGACGGCCGAGCGCGTCGAAGAGGTGATGCAGGATTTCGAAGCCGCAGCACCGGATGGCTGGGCCTGCTGGGCCTTTTCCAATCACGACGTCATGCGCCATGTCAGCCGCTGGGGCGGGCTGGTCGCCGATCACGACGCCTTCGCCAAGCTCTATGCCTCGCTGCTTATGACGCTGCGCGGCTCCGTCTGCCTTTATCAGGGCGAGGAGCTGGCGCTGACCGAGGCCGATCTCGCCTACCAGGATCTGCAGGATCCCTACGGCATCCAGTTCTGGCCGGAATTCAAGGGCCGCGACGGCTGCCGCACGCCGATGGTCTGGGACAGCCAGGTCGCCCAGGGCGGCTTTTCCACGGTCAAGCCCTGGCTGCCGGTGCCGGTCGAACATATCCTGCGCGCCGTCAGCGTCCAGCAGGGCGACGAGGCCTCGGTACTGGAGCACTATCGCCGCTTCATCGCCTTCCGCAAATTGCACCCGGCCTTTGCCAAGGGCGAGATCGAATTCGAGGAGCCGCAGGGCGACGCGCTGGTCTTCACCCGCGAATACGGCAATGAGAAGCTGCTCTGTATCTTCAATATGAGCCCGACTGAGTCTGGCGTCACTTTGCCTGCGGGAGAATGGCAGGCGTTGACGGGGCATGGCTTTATCAGCAACAACTATGGCGACAAGATCGATATTCCGGCCTGGGGGGCGTATTTCGCCCGTCTCGCTTAAGGATCAGGAGGGGAAAGAGACATGACTGGACTGACGCTGAAGGATATCCGCAAATCCTACGGTTCCGTGGACGTTCTCCACGGCATCGACCTCGATATCAAGCAAGGCGAGTTCATCGTCTTCGTCGGTCCGTCCGGCTGCGGCAAGTCCACGCTACTGCGCATGATCGCCGGTCTCGAGGCAATCACCGGCGGCGAGATGTATATTGACGGCCATCTCGTCAACGACGTGCCGCCCTCCAAGCGCGGCATCGCCATGGTCTTCCAGTCCTATGCGCTCTATCCGCATATGACCGTCTTCGATAACATGGCTTTCGGCATGAAGATCGCCGGCGAAAGCAAGCAGGAAATCGATCGCCGCGTCAAAGCGGCGGCCGAGAGCCTGCAGCTGACCCAATATCTCGGTCGCCTGCCCAAGGCGCTGTCCGGCGGCCAGCGCCAGCGCGTGGCGATCGGCCGCGCCATCTGCCGCGATCCGAAGGTCTTCCTGTTCGACGAGCCGCTCTCCAACCTCGATGCGGCACTTCGCGTCGCTACCCGCATCGAGATCGCCCGCCTGAACGAACAGATGGCCGATACGACGATGATCTACGTGACCCACGACCAGGTCGAGGCGATGACGCTTGCAGACCGCATTGTCGTTCTCTCCGCCGGCAATATCGAGCAGGTCGGCGCGCCGCTGGATCTCTACGAGCGCCCGGCCAACCTCTTCGTTGCCAAATTCATCGGTTCGCCGGCCATGAACATCATCCCGGCAACGGTTGCCGCGACCGGAAACCAGACGACCGTGACGCTGACCGGAGGCATGTCGGTGACGCTAGATGTGCCGACCGGCGCCTCCGAAGCCGGCAAGCAGGCAAGCTTCGGCGTTCGCCCGGAAGATCTGCGGATCGCCGACGGCGCCGACTATCTTTTCGAGGGTGAGGTGTCGATCGTCGAAGCGCTCGGCGAAGTCACGCTGCTCTATATCGAAGGCCTGGTTCCGGGCGAGCCGATCGTCGTCAAGCTGCCCGGCATATACGATGTGAAGAAGGGCCAGAGGATGCGCTTTGCCGCCGACAGGCAGAAGTTGCATCTGTTTGACGCAACCGGCCACACCTACCGGAAATGAGGTAGCTATTTTTGGGGTAATGATCCCCAGAATTATCTGCGGGCGGCCGAATTCTCACTTTCTGTTAAAGATCGGCTGCTACCTTTTCCCCATCGATTTATGAGGGGGAAAAGCACATGGCCGCTTCCAATCCGTCACAGCCAAAGTCTCATTTCCTGAGCAAGGAAGAGTCCTTCATGTATGACCGCGAGCAGCGGTTCAAGATGGAGGACACGATGAATGCCGCGCGCATCGAGTATACGGAAAAGGGCGTCATGCACGCGGCTTCGCGCCGCTGCGATATCGTCCGTATTTCGATGAGCAGCGCGACGCTGGCGATCCTCACCCAGTTCAACCTGCCGAAGCAGTTCTATCTGGATATTCCGGATGCCCGCATCACCAAGGTCGGCTGCCTGCTGATGAAGGTCAACGCCAACAATACGATCGAAGTCCGCTTCCTGCGCCTGCTGACGCAGAAGGAACTGAACAAGATCTTCGTCTACAGCACCCATCCGGCGCACCGCGACTATGTGCTCGATATCCGCGCCTGACGAATAAGACGGAACATCAAAAACCCGCGGGTGCTTCGCGCGCTCGCGGGTTTTTGTTTGTCTGGAGCTAACAAGCTTCAGTGATGGAAGAGCACGCTGGCACCTTGATCCGACGCGCCGACGGCGCGGCGGAAGGGGGCGAACAGTTCGCGGCCCATGCCGAATTCATTGTCGGAGAGATCGACGGTTACCGGCTCGCGCTCGGCCAGATCGGCCGCATCGACGAGCAGCTCCAGCGTGCCCTTGATCGCATCGAGGCGGATGATGTCGCCGTCGCGGATACGGGCGATCGGGCCGCCGTCGACAGCTTCCGGCGTCACATGGATCGCCGCCGGCACCTTGCCTGAGGCGCCGGACATGCGCCCGTCGGTCAACAGCGCCACGTGGAAGCCGCGATCCTGCAGCACGCCGAGCGGCGGCGTCAGCTTGTGCAGTTCCGGCATGCCGTTCGCCTTCGGGCCCTGGAAGCGCACGACGGCGATGAAATCGCGGTTGAGCTTGCCTTCCTTGAAGGCGTCCTGCAGCTCCTGCTGGCTGTGGAAGATGATCGCCGGCGCCTCGATGATGTGGCGCTCCGGCTTGACGGCGGAGATCTTGATGACTGCCTTGCCGAGATTGCCGCGCAGCATCTTCAACCCGCCGTTCGCCTGGAACGGCGTTTCGATGCTGGAGAGCACCTTCGGATCGTGGCTCTTTTCCGGCGACGGCTGGCGCAGGACGCCGCCGTTTTCGCCGAGCCGGGCATCGACCGTATAGGCTTCGAGACCCTGGCCGAAGACGGTGCGCACGTCGTCATGCACCAGGCCGTGCTTCAGCAGTTCCTTGATGAGGAAGCCCATGCCGCCGGCCGCCTGGAAATGGTTCACGTCGGCCAGCCCGTTCGGATAGACGCGGGCGAGCAGTGGCACCACTTCCGAAAGCTCGGCAATATCCTGCCAGGTAAGCTGGATGCCGGCTGCCCGTGCCATGGCGACGAGGTGCAGCGTGTGGTTGGTCGAGCCGCCTGTCGCATGCAGGCCGACGACGCCGTTGACGACCGAACGCTCGTCGATCATCTCGCCCGCCGGCGTGAATTCGTTGCCGAGCGCGGTGATCGCCAAGGCTCGCTTGGCGGCTTCGCGCGTCAGCGCTTCGCGCAGCGGCGTGCCGGGATTGATGAAGGAGGAGCCGGGCAAATGAAAGCCCATGATCTCCATCAGCATCTGGTTGGAATTGGCTGTGCCGTAGAAGGTGCAGGTGCCGGGGCCGTGATAGGATTTCGATTCCGCCTCCAAGAGCTCGGCGCGCCCGACCTTGCCCTCGGCAAAGAGCTGGCGCACGCGCGACTTCTCGTCGTTCGGCAGACCTGTCGTCATCGGACCGGCCGGAACGAAGATCGAAGGCAGGTGCCCGAAGGACAATGCAGCAATGACGAGGCCCGGCACGATCTTGTCGCAGACGCCGAGGAAGAGGGCGGCATCGAACATATTGTGCGACAGGCCGACGCCCGCCGACATGGCGATCAGGTCGCGCGAAAACAGCGAAAGCTCCATGCCCGGCTGTCCCTGGGTGACGCCGTCGCACATGGCCGGCACGCCGCCTGCCACCTGCGCCACGCCGCCTGCTTGTGCGGCCGCTTCGCGGATGATCGCCGGATAGGTCTCGAACGGCTGATGGGCCGAGAGCATGTCGTTATAGGCGGTGATGATGCCGAGATTGGGGATGCGGTCACCGGCGAGCGCATCCTTGTCGGCGGGGGAACAGACTGCGAAGCCGTGGGCAAGGTTGGCGCAGCCGAGCACCGAGCGCGCCACACCCTTGGATGCTGCGGCGCGCAGGCGTTCCAGGTAGCGCTCTCGGGTTGGTTTCGAGCGTTCGACAATGCGATCGGTGATCGCAGATATGCGTGCGTGAGCGGACATGGAAAATCCCTGCCTTGTTCGTTGTCTTATCTGTTTCGGCGGCTCTGGCCTGATATTCGATCCGGATTGACGGCCGATCAGGGAGCCCAGTAGATCTCGACCGGGGAAGTGGCCCGGCGCAGAATGGCGCGGATCGGCATATCTGCCTCTTCACCGCTGCCTTCCGCCTTGGCGAGAACGTCTTTTTTGCCTTCGCCCTCGATATGGAGAACCAGGAGTGCGGCATCCTGAAGACTGGAGAAGGTGAAGGTCAGGCGCGGCTCGCCGGCCCCTTCCGCTTCCATGGTAATGATGCCGCGCGGCGTCGATGCATCGAGCGCGGTCGCAAGATTGCTGCCGCCCGGAAAGAACGAGGCCGTGTGGCCGTCGCCGCCCATGCCGAGGATGACGACGTCGAACGGAATGCCGATTTCGGCGCTCTTTTCGGTCGCCAGCCGGGCGGCCTCCTCGACGGTAGCCGCGGGCTGGTAAAGCGGCACGAAACGCGCGGACTTCGCCTTGTTCTGCAAGAGATTGGCATCGACCAGCATATGGTTCGAGCGCGGATTGTCGGCCGGCACGAAACGTTCGTCGACAAGCGTGATCGTCACCTTGTCCCAGGCGATGTCGCGGGTTGACAGCGCCTGGAAGAAGGCTTTCGGCGTCGAGCCGCCGGATACGGCGATGGACGCCGTTCCGCGGGCTGATATTGCCGCCGAAAGCCTGTCGGCGACCTTGTCGGCGAGGCTGCCGGCGAGATCTGCGGGGCTGGCGAAGGAATGCAGGGTCGATGCCATCGGTTTCGTCCTAGATATCGTCATGCCAGGTGCGGCCGTCACGCTCGATCAGCGCGATGGCCTGGCTCGGGCCCCAGGTGCCGGCGGTATAACCCTGCACCTGCTGGCCGGTGGTTTCCCAGCCTTTCAGGATCGGGTCCACCCATTTCCATGCGGCTTCGACTTCGTCGCGGCGCATGAACAGCGTCTGGTTGGAGCGGATCACGTCCATCAGCAGACGCTCGTAGGCGTCGGGATTGCGGACGTTGAAGGCCTGGGCGAAGCTCATGTCGAGCGAGACGTTGCGCAGGCGCATGCCGCCCGGGCCCGGATCCTTGATCATCAGCGACTGCTTGACGCCCTCATCCGGTTGCAGCCGGATGATCAGCTGGTTGGCAACGATGCGTCCGGCCGCCTGGTCGAAGATCGCATGCGGGATCGGCTTGAAGGTGATGACGATCTCGGACATGCGTCCGGTCAGGCGCTTGCCGGTTCTGATGTAGAAGGGAACGCCCGCCCAGCGCCAGTTGTTGATCTCCGCCTTGATGGCGACGAAGGTCTCGGTGTTGGAGACGCCGCCTTCGAGTTCTTCGAGATAGCCCTTGACCGGGCCGCTGCCGGACGCGCCGGCGCGATACTGGCCGCGGACCGTCGCCTGCTCGACATTGGAGGCATTGAGCGGCTTCAGTGCGCGCAGCACCTTCAGCTTCTCGTCGCGGACGGCTTCCGAATCCATCGACGAGGGCACTTCCATCGCCGTCAGGCAGAGCAGCTGCAGGATGTGGTTCTGCACCATGTCGCGCAAGGCGCCGGCCGTATCATAATAGCCGGCACGACCTTCCAGGCCGACCGCTTCGGCCACGGTGATCTGCACGTGATCGATATAGTTGGCGTTCCACAGCGGCTCATAGAGCGCATTGGCAAAACGCAGCGCCATCAGGTTCTGCACCGTCTCCTTGCCGAGATAGTGGTCGATGCGGAAAATCTGTTCTTCCTTGAAGGCGCGGCCGATCGTATCGTTGAGCTGCAGCGCCGAGGCAAGGTCGCGGCCGATCGGCTTTTCGACGACGATGCGGGTCGACTTGGTGATCAGCTTGTGGTCGTGGATTTTCTGCGAAATGTCGCCGAAGATGCCGGGCGCGACGGCGAGGTAGAAGGCGCGCACACGCTCCTTGCCCTCGTCGAGCAGCTTCTTCAACTGATCCCAGCCGGTATCCGTGCGGGCGTCGACCGAGACGTAGTAGAGACGGGCGCAGAACTTCTCCACCTCAGCTTCGTCATACTCGCCCTTCTTCAGGTGCTCGTTCAACGCATCCTTGGCGAATTTGCGGTATTCCTCATGCGAAAGCGGGCTCCGCGAAGCGCCGATCACCCGGGTCGGTTCGGAGAACTGGCCCTCGATCTGGCGGTGATAGAGCGCCGGCAGAAGCTTGCGTTCGGCAAGGTCGCCGCTGCCGCCGAAGACGACGTAATCAAAAGGCTCGACGGGAATGATCTGGCTGCTCATGAGCTTGTCTCTCAATCAGGCTGGTTGGCGGCCCTTTTAATCTAATCGATTTAAAAAAGCCAGTGTGCAGTGCAATGAATCTGTCAGGCACCGGTTTTAGAGCGAATTCCCGGAAGAGGAAATCCGCAATCTGACTAAAATTTGTCGCGAAGCGCAAACCACGACAAGGCGAGGAAAAGCAGCGGCGCCCGCACCCGGGCACCGCCGGGAAAGGCCGGAATATCGAGCGATGCGAACAGGTCGAGATCGCCGGATTTTCCCAGCACCGTTTCCGCGTAGAGCTTGCCACAGTAGTTTGACAGCATGACGCCATGGCCGGAATAACCGCCGATCGAGATGACGCCGGGCATGACCTCGCGCACGAAGGGCTGGCGCGGCATGGTGATGCCGACGCTGCCGCCCCAGGCATGGGTGATGTCGATATCCTTGAGGGCGGGATAGATCTCGGCGATCTGCCGGCGGATGTGCTGCGAAATATCCTTCGGATTGTCCGACGTATAGGCCTCGCGCCCGCCAAACAGCAACCGGCCGTCGCCGAATTTGCGGAAATAGCGCACGACAAAACGCGAATCGGCCACCGCCTCGCCGCCCGGCAGCACTTCGGGATGCCGGTCGAGCGGAGCGGTGGCGCCGATGAAGGAGCGGATCGGCATGACATGGCTTGCCGTCACCGGTTCGAGGTTGCCGATATGGCCGTTGCAGGCAATCAGCGCACGGCTGGCGATGATCGTCCCCCTGTCGGTTTCGATCGTCACCTTGCCGCCGCTTTGGCGGATCGTTTTTGCTTTTGTCATCTCGAAGATCGCAGCACCGGCATTGGCGGCGACCCGCGCCAGCCCGATCAGCAGCTTCAGTGGATGGATATGGCCGGTGCCGACGTCGCGCACGCCGCAATAAAAACGCTTCGAGCCGAGCCGCTCCTGCGTTTCCTTCTCGTCCATGAAGCTGATGTGCGGATAGCCGTAGCGCAGTGCGGCGATCTCGGCATTCTCACGAAAGTCGCGTTCGTAGCTTGCCTTGTGCGCGACGTTGAGCTGGCCGGGCGCATAGTCGATCTCGATCTCGTGCTCGCGGGCGAAATCTATGAGATGGCGCTTGGCCGCCTCGGCGAGATCAAACAGCGCCTTCGAGCGTTGGTAGCCAATCTTCTGCTCGAGCTCTTCCGGCCACCATCGCTGGCCGGTACCGAGTTGGCCGCCATTGCGCCCGGACGCCCCGTCACCGAAGCGGCAGGCCTCGATCAGCACCACCGAGACGCCTGACTTGGCGAGATGATAGGCGGCCTGCAGGCCGGTATAGCCGCCGCCGATGATGGCGACGTCTGATGTTCTCGAGCCGTCGAGGGCCGGATATGTCGGCCGCTCCCCGACGGTTGCCTGATACCAGGACAGGCCCGGCGAGATCGGGCTCTGCCACGTCTCCTGCGATGCCATGACGCTGCCTCACACGTTGAGCAGAAGGAATTCCCGCTCCCAGGGGCTGATCACCTGCATGAAGGTCTCGAACTCGCCGCGCTTGACGCCGGCGTAGAGGCCGATGAACTGCTTGCCGAAAATCTCCTCGAAAGCCGGCTCGTCTTCCATCAGCGCCACGGCTTCCAACAGGCCGCGCGGCAGATCGATCGAGCCCTCATTGGCCGAATCTTCGGTCGGCGCCGTCGGTTCGATCTGCTTCATGATGCCGAGCAGGCCGGAGGCGAGCGAGGCGGCAAGCGCCAGATACGGATTGGCGTCCGAGCTCGGCAGCCGGTTTTCGACGCGCCTGGCCTGCGGATCGGAAACCGGAACGCGGAAGGCGGTCGTGCGGTTGTCGTAACCCCAGGCATTGTTGACCGGGCAGGACATATCCGGCTGCAGGCGCCGGTAGGAATTCACATAGGGCGCCAGCATCGCCATCGCGCTCGGCACGAATTTCTGCATGCCGCCGATGAAATGGAAGAATTCCTTCGACGCCGATCCGTCCGCATTGGAGAAGACGTTCTTGCCGGTCTCGATATTGACCACCGACTGATGGATGTGCATCGCCGAACCCGGCTGAGCCTGCATCGGCTTGGCCATGAAGGTTGCATAAATATCGTGTTTCAGCGCCGCCTCGCGGATCGTGCGCTTGAACAGGAACACCTGGTCGGCAAGCTCGATCGGATTGCCGTGGCGCAGGTTGATCTCCAGCTGCGCCGGTCCCTCTTCATGGATCAGCGTGTCGATCTCCAAACCCTGTTTTTCCGAGAAATGGTAGATGTCGTCGATCAGCTCGTCGAATTCGTTGATGCCGGCAATCGAATAACCCTGGCCGCCGAGGATCGAACGGCCGGACCGACCCTTGGGCGGATGCAGCGGATAATCGGGGTCGTCATTCTTGGCGACCAGGTAGAATTCGATCTCGGGCGCCACGATCGGCTTCCAGCCGCGGTCGTGATAGAGGCTCATGATCCGCTTCAAGACGTTGCGCGGCGTATAGGGCACTTCGCCGCCGTCCGAATCGACGATGTCGCAGATCACCTGCGCCGTCGGGTCGGTCTCCCAGGGCACGACCGACAGCGTCGAAAGATCGGGCATCAGCTTCAGGTCGCTGTCACGCGGCTCGTAGCGGAAGCTCTCGGTCTCATCCGGGTACTCGCCCGAAATCGTGTGCCGGTAGATCGCCGAAGGCAGCGCAAGCGAGGTGTTCGAGGTGAATTTCGAGCTCGGCATCATCTTGCCGCGCGGAACGCCAGCAAGGTCCGGCGTGATGCATTCGATGTCTTCGATGCCCCTATCCCTGAGCCACCGCGCTGCTTCCTTCCAGTTCGCAACGCCGCGCAGGGATCCGGGGTCCGGAGGGGTCTGCTTCGAGGCGGGTACGTTTCTGGCAGGCTTCAGCGTCGTCTTTTTTGGGGACATGACACACCGGTTTGGTTGATCGTGGCGCCATCATAACCAGACTTTGCCAATTGGCGAGGGGTTGAGAACGTTGACTTTCGCCCTTCGATGGAAAAAGAAGACGCGGATCTATCGGGGAAACGGGTTTGCAGCGCAAAAGCGACGTCATCGTCATCGGCGCCGGGGCGGCGGGCATGATGGCGGCCATCCGGGCCGGAAATCGCGGCCGCTCGGTCGTGGTCCTCGACCATGCCAAGGCGCCCGGCGAGAAGATCCGCATCTCAGGCGGCGGCCGCTGCAATTTCACCAATATCCATGCCGGGCCGAAGAATTTCCTCTCCGCCAACCCGCATTTCTGCAAGTCCGCTCTTGCCCGTTTCACCCCCGCCGATTTCATCGCCATGGTCGACCGGCACGGCATTGCCTGGCATGAAAAGACGCTCGGCCAGCTGTTCTGCGACGACAGCGCCAAAGACGTCATTCGCATGCTGCTGACTGAGATGCGCGGCGCCGGCGCCCAGCTGTATCTCGGCACCGAGGTATCAGGCGTCGAGAAGGTGGAGGCGGGTTTTCGCGTCTCCACAGGCGAGGGCGCCTTTGAAGCATCGTCGCTGATCATTGCCACCGGCGGCAAGTCGATCCCGAAGATGGGCGCCACCGGCTTTGCCTATCGCCTCGCCGAGCAGTTCGGCCTGCCTGTGCTTGAAACCCGCCCCGGCCTCGTGCCGCTGACGCTCGATCCCGGCCTGCTCGAGGCCGTCGCCCCGCTCGCCGGCATTTCGGCGCCAGCCGAAATCCGCCATGGCAGGACCGCTTTCCGCGAAGCGCTGCTGTTCACCCATCGGGGCTTGAGCGGCCCCGCCATTCTGCAGATTTCCTCCTACTGGCGCGAAGGCGACGAGATTGTTCTGTCGATCGAACCGGATATCGACATTGCGGCACATCTGAAGGCGGCAAAGGAGCGAAATGGCCGCCAGTCGCCGCAGACCGCACTCGGCGACATCTTGCCGAAGCGGCTGGCCCAATTTCTCGTCGAGCGCGAAAAGATCGCCGGCAATATGGCCGACCTGGCCGACAGGGTGCTGCTGCGCCTTGCCGCGGCCGCCCAGACCTTCGCGGTCAAACCGTCCGGCTCGGAAGGCTACCGCACCGCCGAAGTGACGCTCGGCGGCATCGATACGGCAGCGCTCGATTCCCGCAGCATGGAGGCCAAGGCCGTGCCCGGGCTTTATTTCATCGGCGAATGCGTCGACGTCACTGGCTGGCTCGGCGGCTATAATTTCCAATGGGCCTGGGCCTCCGGTTTTGCCGCCGGCGAATACGCGTAAGAATACCGATTCAAGACTTCTTAATAGAGGTGCGCCATCCTGTCTCAATTGGCGGTTTGCAAGATCGTTCCTAGATAATGCTTTACCGGCAAGCTGTTTTGTTGGATTGTTGTGTCAGAAGAAGTGAGGTTTCGAGCATGACCAGAAACGCACGACGCGCCCGCGCCATCGCAATTGCCGAGGCAAAGCCCAACGCTCGCATGGTCGCCCTGCGTTATCTGATGCTTGCCGCCGGCGCCACCGCCGCCAGCCTGGCGCTGCTGCTCTCGCACGTCCTCTGATCCTGTCTTCGGGCCTGCAATGACGGTCGCGGCGCAATGTGCCGCCCCGTGGCGCCACGGCTTACAAAATTGCAACTATTTCACCGCCTTGGCTTAATCCGCCGCAACCGCTTATCCGAAAATTAATATCTAATCTGACACAATTGCCCGCGATTATTTGGGCATCTCCAAGTTGTTTGGACATGAACTGGCAATGACTGCCGCCTGGCTTCCGGGTTCCCCAATGTAAATCTAAATAGCAGCTCGATGTGCACCCGGCTGGCGCCAAATGGCCGCCGGCGGGAGGAGTGGTGTATGAAAGGCCCGGAACGCCATGTTGATTGACAAGATTCTTTCCCGCTTCAGGATCAAGACCAAGGTCCTGATCTTCGTTCTGCCTTTCGTCGTCACCATTTCGGCGGTCGGCCTGACGGGTCTTTACGCCTCGGGACTGCTGCAGGGCCGCATGGAAATATCCAACAGCGTCCTGCAGTCGCTGAGCGGCTTCAAGGATCTTTACGGTTCGATGGACGATTTCCTGCGCGTCACCAGCCCGCAGGCACGCGACAAGCTGACTGCCGAGCTGAAGACGCAGCAGGGCGTGCTCGATGCGACGTTGAACCAGGTCGGCGACGAGGCCGCCGGCCGCGACAGCCTGGCCGAAGCGTCGCGCCGCACCAAGGATATATCCGGTGTCGTTGACAAGCTCTGGGCGCTGCACGAGCAGGAACAGGCACTGCATGAGCAGATCGACGCGGCGCAGAAGAGCCTGATCAGCACCCGCTTCACGGTCTCCTACCAGGCCGAGGAATTGCAGACCGCGCTGCAGAACGACGAGGGTGCCGCCACCATCACGCTGCGCACGGCCGACCGCCTGCTGAAGGGCGGCGACTTCCTCGGCACCGTCGCCAGCGGCTACAGCAAGCCGCAGACGCCGCAGGACAAGATCGCCTACATCAACGAACAGATGCCTGCGATCATCAAGGCCCAGCGGCAGATCGCCATTTCGGTTCCGACCAACCAGAAGAACGTCATCGACGCGCTGACCGCAACCATCGACAGCATCAAGGCGATCGCGGCGATGCCCGCTCCGACCGACGAGGACGTCGCCGAACTCGGCCGTCTCGTCTCGCGTTTCCGCCAGACCTCGACCTATACGCAGCTGACGGCAACGCAGAAGATGCGCGAGGCGACACAGCGCTTCGCCGAACTCGAAGGCCGCATCGCCCAGACCAATTCCGTGCTTCAGGATACGCGTCGCCTCGAAAATTCCGTCTATGCGCTGCAGATCGTCCTTTCCGATTTCCTCGCCAACTCCAGCAAGGATAATCTCGTGCGTCTGCAGCAGCAGGCCGGCACCCTTGGCAAGGACATGCAGGTGCTGGCCACCAGTGCCAAGGGCATGGGCTTTGCCGAGGGCATCTCCGGTGCGATCCAGCCGGCGCTCGACGCCATCTCCGGCGGCGGCTCGAAGATCGTCGATACGATCGGCGAGCGCGTCACGGCCTATGCCGCTGCCCGCCAGGAGCTCGACCAGATCTGGACGAAGCTCACCGATTTCGCCGAATTGCAGAAACAGACGGCCGGCACCGAGCGCACCCAGGCAAACAGCATCTCCGTCATGACCACAGGTCTCGGCATCCTCCTGTCGATCCTCGGCGGTTTTGCCCTGGTCCTGACGCTGCAGCGGCCGATCAGCCATATCACCGCCGCCATGCGCCGCATCGCCGAAGGGGCGCTGGATACCAGCATCTCCGGCGAGCAGCGCTACGATGAAATCGGCGACATGGCCCGCGCACTCGGCATCTTCAAGGAAAATGCCATCTCGAAGATCCGCATCGAGGAGCAGAGCGACGAGGAGCGCGCCGCCGCCGAACACGAGCGCCAGCGCAACGATGCCGAAAAGCGCGAAATGGATCGCCAGATCGAATTCGCGGTCAACGAACTCGCCGCCGGCCTCGAACGCATGTCGCAGGGCGATATCTCGACGACGATCGAGACACCCTTCATCGGCCGTCTCGAACAGCTGCGCCAGGACTTTAACGGTTCGATGATGCGCCTGCAGGCGACGATGAGCCAGATCCGCGACAATGTCGAGCTGATCCAGGGCAACGGCAACCAGATGGCCCAGTCGGCCGAGGATCTGTCGAAGCGCACCGAACAGCAGGCCGCCTCCCTCGAAGAGACCGCGGCCGCCGTCGACGAGATCACCGTCACCGTCCGTTCGTCGGCCGAACGCGCCAAGGATGCCGACCAGATCGTCCGCCAGGCCAAACGCAGCGCCGACGATTCCGCCGTGGTCGTCAGCAATGCGATCGATGCAATGGGCCGCATCGAGGAAGCCGCGCGCCAGATCGAGCAGATCATCGGCGTCATCGACGAGATCGCCTTCCAGACCAACCTTCTGGCGCTCAACGCCGGTATCGAGGCGGCGCGCGCCGGTGAAGCCGGCAAGGGCTTTGCGGTCGTCGCCATGGAAGTCCGCGAACTGGCCCAGCGCTCCGCAGCCGCCGCACAGGAGATCAAGGGCCTGATCAACAAGTCGACCAACGAGGTCAGCTCCGGTTCGCAATTCGTCCAGGAGACCGGCACGGTGCTCGCCAAGATCAGCGCCCAGATCGTCACGATCAGTCAGCATGTCGAGATGATCGCCCGCGCCAGCCACGACCAGTCCAATGCGCTGCAGAGCGTCAACGCCACCGTCAACCAGATGGACCAGATGACGCAGCAGAACGCCGCCATGGTGGAGGAGACGACCGCTGCCAGCCGCGAACTGGCCGACGAGGCCGATTCTCTGCGCAGGCTCATCCAGCAGTTCAAGATCGACGGCGAGGCGGCCGCGCCGGTCTACCGCGCCGCCTGATCGTCGCCCGATCTGACTTGTTCGAACGGCCCCGGCTTTTTTCCGGGGCCGTTTCTGTGTTTCAGAATGGCGCTGCCTGCAGCCCAGATTTACGGAAAATTTTCCTTAACGCTTTTGGCTTAATTTGGCCTTGGTTTATCCGCCGGGGGTTTTGATGCTGCGCCTTTTCTCTACGTCGATCGTCCGTCAGATCGTTGCGATCACGCTGTGTCTGCTGACGGTCAGCACCGCCGCGATCGTCGGCGTGACCTATTACAATCTGAGCCGCCAGGTCATGGACGGGGCTGTCGCCGACGCCAGGGATGCCACCCGGGCAATGGCTGTGCTCTACGGCGCGGCCGATCAGGCGGCAAAGATCGAGCTGAAGGACAACCAGCTCGCAACCGTCACCGAAGACGCCATTCCGGCGCTGGCCGATCATTCGCTGGTCGACCGCACCGCGCAGTCGATCGCCGGCGTTGCGACGATTTTCCAGAAGCAGGGCGGCGACTACGTCCGCATATCCACCAACGTCAAGAAGGAAAACGGCGACCGCGCCGTCGGCACCAAGCTCGTCGCCGAACATCCCGCCCAGCCGGTACTCGCCAAGGGTGAGGCCTATTACGGCCAGGCCGAGCTTTTCGGCCGCAAGTTCATGACCGGTTATTTCCCGATCAAGAATGCCTCGAATGCCAATGTCGGTATACTCTTCATCGGCATTCCGATGGAACTCTATTACGCAAGGCTGAACGAGCTGCAAATGCTGGTTCTCGGCGTCGGCGCCATCGCATGCTCATCGTCGGGCTTCTCGCCTTTTATGCGATCCGCCTGTCGGTGAAGCCTTTGCAGGCACTGACGGCGCGCGTCCACTCGATTTCCTCGGGCGATCTCGACGGCGCGATCCCGTGTGTCGATAAGAAGAACGAATTCGGCGACATCGGCCGGGCCTTGGCGCTATTCCGCGACAGCGCCCGCGACAGACGCGGCCTCGAAACGCAGGCCGCCGAACAGCGCGCCTTGAGCGATGCCGAACGCGCCAGGAACGATGCCGACAAGCGCTCGCTCGACAGCCAGATCGACTTTGCCGTCAACCAGCTTGCCGCTGGCTTAGGGCGTCTGTCGCAGGGCGATGTCTCGGAAACGATCGGCACGCCCTTCGTCGGTCGGTTGGAGCAGCTGCGCGTCGATTTCAACGCCTCCCTGCTGCGGCTCCAGGATACGCTCTCCGGCATCCGCGACAGCGCCTCGACCATCCAGCGCAACAGTAGCTCGGTTTCTGCTTCTGCAGGCGAGCTTTCGAAACGCACCGAGGCGCAGGCGGCAAGCCTCGAAGAGACGGCCGCCGCGGTGGAGGAGATCACCGTCACGGTTCGCTCGTCCGCCGAGCGTGCCCGCGAAGCCAACAGCGTCGTCGCCGCGACCAAGAAGACGGCCGACAATTCCGGCGCCGTGGTCGGCGATGCCGTTGCCGCCATGGAGCGCATCGAGCAGGCTTCGCAGCAGATCGAGCAGATCATCGAGGTGATCGACGATATCGCCTTCCAGACCAATCTTCTGGCGTTGAACGCTGGCATCGAGGCGGCACGCGCCGGCGAGGCGGGCAAGGGTTTCGCCGTCGTCGCCCAGGAGGTCCGCGAACTCGCCCAGCGTTCGGCCGATGCGGCCCGCCAGATCAAGTCACTGATCGAGACGTCAAGCCGCGAAGTGACGGTGGGCTCCGAACTGGTGCAGAAGACCGGCAGCGTCCTTGCCTCGATCAGCCAGGAGATCATCGCGATCAGCGGCCATGTCGAGACTATCGCCACAGCGAGCCGCGATCAGTCGGCCGCGTTGCAGGAGGTCAACGGTTCGGTCAACGCCATGGACCAGATGACCCAGAAGAACGCATCGATGGTTGCCGAGACGACGCAGGCAAGCCGTCTGCTCGCCGGCGAGGCCGACACGCTGATGACGCTGATCGAGCGCCTCCGCATCGTGGCCGGGTCCGCACCGGCTCACCTCGGCGCAAGAAAAGTCGCCTGAGGCACGCAGCCGCAGCTATCGCAGGATTGCGCCGCGGCTTTGCGGCGTAGTCCTTTCGACGCGACACGCTTCAGCATGAGGTCAAGCGAGCTCAGCCAGCTGGCGAAGCGGATGAGGCCGTTGTCTCCGAACTCGGCATAGAACCGATCCTCCTCCGTCTTGTCCCCGCTTGGCCCGCGACGGTGTCGATATCCCAGCGTGCCTGCGATGGTCATCATGTCGATCATGGCGATGTCCTTTCCTGTAGAAGACATCACCTGATTTAGGCATCAAATTTCTCTTCATAAACAGGGAAAATCCCGCTATGTTTTTCATCGATGAAAAACGCGAATTGGGATTCCTATCAGCTTTTCCTGCAGGTTGCTCGCCTTGGCGGCTTGACGGGAGCAAGCACGGCAAGCGGGCTCAGCCCGGCGACCGTCGGCCGGCGGATGCTCGATCTCGAACAGGAGGTCGGCCGCGCCTTGTTTTCACGCAGCCAGACCGGCTACCGCCTGACGCGGGATGGCCAGGCGCTGCTCGATCACCTTCAGGAGATGGAGGCTGCCGCCCGCAAGGTGGAGGCGTGGCGGCAATCGGGCGAGGGCGGCACGACCGTCAAGGTTGCCGCCGGCACCTGGCTCGCCTGGCTGCTGACGGAGAATTTTGCCGCCATCCGCATGCCGGGTGATGGCTTTGCCATTTCGCTCACCATCGGCGAGGCGCGGGCGAGCCTTGCCTATCGCGAGAGCGATATCGGTATTCGCGCCTTCGAACCTGAGGAGGCCAATCTTGCCGCCCGCCGGCTCGGTGAAGTCGCCTATGCCTGTTATATCAGACGCAACGCCGCCGAGACGGACGAGCGCTGGATTGCGGTTGCCGAGGAGGAGGCAATCTCGGCCTATCTGCGCTGGCCGCACGCCAATGCTGCAGCCGCGATCGTCGCCACCGTCAACCGGCCGCGTTCGCTGCCGGATCTGGTGCGCGCCGGCGCCGGCAAGGCGGTGCTTCCCTGTTTTGTCGGCGATCTCCATCCCGATTTGCAGCGACTTGGCGGCGAACTGCCGGAATTACGCCACGCGCAATGGATCGTCATGAACGCCGAGGACCGCCATCGCCCGGAGATCCGCACGGTCGCCGACCGCATGACCAAACTCATCAGAAGTTATGCCGATCTGTTCGCCGGAAAACGGCCGAGCCGCGGCTGAAATTGGTGATGAAACGCCCGCGCATCTCTTCGGATGCGCGGGCGGTTCTCCTCAATGCCGGTTGGTGACGACGACGGGGATCAGCAGGTCGCCCCAGTTGCCGTCGCCGCCGTGATGGCGGGCCGAGCGCACCAGCTCGACCGAGACGCCGGCCTCGACGGCTTTCATGACCGACTGGTTCAGCCGATGCAGGTCGTTGGCGAGCATGCGGATCGTCGTCTGCTGATCCTCGCTCATACTGGTCGCCTGCTCCTCGGCCCGTTCCCTGACGCGTGAAATGGATGCCATGATCTTCTCCTCCTCTTCGCTCTATTCTGCAGCCGGTTTGAACTGCGCATGTTCGGTTGAGCCGTGCATCGCCGTGGTCGATGACCGGCCGCCGGTAATGGCGAGCGACACGGCGTCGAAATAGCCGGTGCCGACCTCGCGCTGGTGTTTGGTGGCGGTGTAGCCATTCACCTCGGCGTCGAATTCTGCCTGCTGCAGTTCGGAATAGGCCGACATCTGCCGCTGCTTGTAGCCGCGCGCCAGTTCGTACATGCCGTAATTCAGCTGGTGGAAGCCGGCGAGTGTGATGAACTGGAATTTGTAGCCCATCGCGCCGAGCTCGCGCTGGAATTTTGCGATCGTCGCCTCGTCGAGGTTTTTCCTCCAGTTGAAGGACGGCGAGCAATTATAGGCGAGCAGCTTGCCGGGATGGACCTTGTGCACGCCTTCGGCAAAACGCCGCGCCTGGTCAAGATCCGGCTTCGAAGTCTCGCACCAGATGAGATCACAATACGGTGCATAGGCGACGGCCCGCGCGATGCACGGTTCGATGCCGTTTCTGACCTGGTAGAAACCTTCGACCGTGCGCCCGGCGTCATAATCAACGAAGGGCTGGTCGCGCTCGTCGATATCGGAGGTCAGCAGCTTTGCCGCTTCCGCGTCGGTACGGGCAATGACCAGCGTCGCAACACCCATGACGTCGGCGGCAAGCCGGGCGGCGTTGAGATTGCGGATATGGGCGGCCGTCGGGATCAGCACCTTGCCGCCGAGATGGCCGCATTTCTTCTCCGAGGCGAGCTGATCCTCGAAATGGACGCCGGCCGCACCCGCTTCGATATAGGCCTTCATGATCTCGAACGCGTTGAGCGGTCCGCCGAAGCCGGCTTCCGCATCGGCGACGATCGGCGCAAACCAGGTGTCGACGGAAAGCCCCTGACCTTCCGAGGTCTCGATCTGATCGGCGCGCTGCAGCGTGCGATTGATGCGCTTGGCTAGCTCCGGCCCGGCATTGGCGGGGTAAAGCGACTGATCGGGATACATCGCCGACGCCGTATTGGCGTCGGCTGCCACCTGCCAGCCGGAGAGATAGATCGCCTTCAGCCCGGCGCGTACCATCTGCATGGCCTGGTTGCCGGAAAGCGCGCCGAGCGCATTGACGAAATCCTCCTGGCGCAGCAGCCGCCACAACCGGTCCGCCCCCATTTCGGCCAGCGTATGGGTCAGCGCCACCGAGCCCCTGAGCCGCCGCACGTCATCGGCCGAGTAGGGCCTGTCGATGCCGTCGAAGCGGCCCGCCGGTGCATCTGGAACGAGCTTGTAAAAATCGGTCATGCTGATCTCCTCACTAAAAATCGATATCGGGGGGTGTTGATGACAAGATTGACAATATCGTGCGACATGGCCAGGAAAACCTTTGATTTCCAGGTCGGAAAGAGGTTAAGATGACGAGGATTGACAGAGTGGCACTGTGAATTTGTAAAATTTTGTAAAAATTGGCGCCACGTCTCTGTCAAAGGGTGTGACAATGGCGGAACGGAAGATCTTCGCAGGCCCGAAATTGCGGCGCATCCGCAATGCGCTGACGCTGACGCAGACCGCCATGGCCGAGGCGCTGGAAATATCGCCCTCCTATCTGAACCTGATCGAACGCAACCAGCGGCCGCTGACGGTGCAACTGCTGTTGAAGCTCGCGGCCGTCTACAGGGTCGATCTGGAGGAGTTGCGCGGGCAGACCGGCGGCAGTCTCGGCCAGCTCAAGGAGGTCTTTGCCGATCCGCTGCTGTCGGGCGAACTGCCCGGCGACCAGGAACTGGTCGAGGTGGCGGAAGCCGCACCCAATGCGGCAAGCGGCATGATCAAGCTCTATCGCGCCTATCGCGAGCAGGCGGCAAGGCTATCCGATCTGACGGCGCTGATGGCCGCCGAGGGCCACGCGCCGGTTGCCGCCGGCCGGTTGCCGCTCGACGAGGTGCGCGAGACGCTGGAGCGCAGGTCCGCCTATTTCGGACGGATCGAGATGGCGGCGGAAGCCTTTGCGGCGACGTTGCCGGGCGGCCTCGATCTTGCTGCCGGCCTGAAGGATTGGCTGCGCGCCGAGCGCGGCATTGCGGTGCGGGTCCTGCCGGTACACGTCATGCCGGATCTACGCCGCCGTTTCGACCGCCATTCGATGCGGCTGTTCATCTCGGAGCGCCTGTCGCAGGCCGACCGCGCTCATGAGATATCAGTCGAGGCAGCGACGCTTGCCTTGTCGCCGGCCATCGATGCCGAGCTCGACGATCTCCAGCTCTCCTCCGCCGAGGCGCGCCGCATCGCCCGCTTCGAGCTTGCCCGCATCGCCGCTCTGGCGCTGGCCATGCCCTACGAAGCCTTTCTTTCCGCGGCCAAGGCAACGCGTTATGACATCGATATTCTGCGGGCGCGTTTGGGCGTCTCCTTCGGCCATGCCGCCGCACGCCTGACGATGCTGCAGCGGCCGGGAGTTGCCGCCATTCCCTTCTTCCTGATCGAGATCGATGCCGCCGGCCACCGGCTGCGGCGGGCAGGCGCCCAGGGTTTTCCGCAGGCCCGTTTCGGCGGCGGCTGTCCGAAGCTCAATATCCACGCGGCCTTCCTGCAGCCCGGCCAGATCCTCGCCGAAACCGTAGTCACGCCGGATGGCGCCTCCTTCTTGACGGTCGCCCGCACCCTGGAGGGGCCGAGCGTCGAATTCGGCGAAAGGCTGAGGCGCACCGCGATCCTGATCGGCTGCGATGCCGCCCTTGGCGACGCACTGGTCTATGGCCAGGCAACAGTGCTCGAGCCGGTCGCAATCGGTCCGGCCTGTCGGCTCTGCGAGCGGCGCGGCTGCCTTTCCCGCGCCGAACCGCCGGTGACGCGGCCGCTGGGGCTCGACGAGATGGTGGCGGGGCTCAGCGCCTTCGATTTCCAGTGATTGTGAAATCATTGAAGGCGCAGGATTTTGCGCTTGTGGGCTGTGAAATTCCTTCTTAGTCTGCAGGCAAAACCAGAGGGAAAAGATGTCCGGGGTGCGGGCTCTTTGAACAAACAGGAGAAGTCATGAGGTCAATCATTCCAAGTGTGACGGCCGTTGCCGTTGCCGCACTTCTTGCCGCCGCGCCGGCCTTTGCCCAGGAGCGCGTGGTCAACGTCTATAACTGGTCGGATTATATCGACGACTCCATCCTTGCCGACTTCACCAAGGAAACCGGCATCAAGGTCGTCTACGACACCTTCGATTCCAACGAGACCGTGGAAACCAAGCTGCTTGCCGGCGGCACCGGTTATGACGTTGTCGTTCCCACCGCCGACTTCCTGCAGCGCCAGATTCAGGCCGGCGTTTTCCAGAAGCTCGACAAGTCGAAACTGCCGAACCTTTCCAACATGTGGGATGTGATCCAGCAGCGCACTGCCGAATATGACCCGGGCAACGAACACGCGGTCGATTACATGTGGGGTACCGACGGCATCGGCTACAACGTCAAGAAGGTTGCCGAAATTCTCGGTCCCGATGTCAAGCCCGGCCTCGAAGTGATCTTCGATCCGAAGGTCGCCGCAAAGTTCAAGGATTGCGGCATCTATGTTCTCGATACACCGAAGGACGTCATCACCACGGCATTTCGTTATCTCGGCCTCGACCCGAACTCCACCAAGGCTGAGGATTTCAAGAAGGCCGAAGAACTGCTGACGGCGGTTCGCCCCAATATCCGCAAGTTCCACTCGTCCGAATACATCAATGCGCTTGCCAACGGCGACATCTGCATCGCCTTCGGTTATTCCGGGGACATGCTGCAGGCGCGCGACCGTGCGGCCGAAGCCAAGAACGGCGTCGAGGTCAATTATTCGGTTCCCCCGCAAGGCGCCCAGATGTGGTTCGACATGATGGCCATCCCCGCCGATGCGCCCCACGTCGCCGAAGCCCATGAGTTCCTGAATTATATGATGAAGCCTGAGGTCATCGCCAAGGCGAGCGACCACACCTTCTATGCCAACGGCAACAAGGCCTCGCAGCAGTTCGTCAGCAAGGACATTCTGGAAGACCCGGCAGTCTATCCGACCGCGGAGGTGATGAAGAACCTCTTCACGGTCAAGCCATGGGATCCGAAAACGCAGCGGCTGGGCACGCGCCTCTGGACGAAGGTCGTTACCGGCCAGTAATTTAAGCCTTGGGCCCGGACGGCAACGTCCGGGCCTTTCAATTACCGGCCCGGGGTGGAGGCCGGAAAAACCTTTATTCGGGGAATAATATGAAGTCTCTCGGCAATATCCGCCGCGCTTTCGCGCCTTGGACCGATCCCTCTGCAAAACCCTTCATTGCTTTCAAGAATGTCACCAAGCGCTTCGGCGATTTTACCGCCGTCGACAATCTGTCGCTTGATATCTATCACCGCGAGTTTTTCGCGCTGCTCGGCGCTTCGGGCTGCGGCAAGTCCACACTGCTGCGCATGCTCGCCGGCTTCGAGCAGCCGACCTCCGGCGAGATCGTTCTCGATGGAACCGACATGGCCGGCACGCCGCCCTATAAGCGGCCGGTCAACATGATGTTCCAGTCCTATGCGCTTTTCCCGCACATGACGGTGGAGAAGAATATCGCTTTCGGCCTGAAGCAGGACGGTATGGCCAAGGATGAGATGACCGAGCGCGTCTCGCAGATGCTGAAGCTCGTCAAGCTCGAGCAATTCGCCTCCCGCAAGCCGAACCAGCTTTCCGGCGGCCAGCGCCAGCGCGTGGCGCTGGCCCGCTCGCTCGCCAAGCGCCCGAAGGTACTGCTGCTCGACGAACCGCTCGGCGCGCTCGACAAGAAGCTGCGCGAGGAAACCCAGTTCGAACTGATGGACCTGCAGCAGAACCTCGGCCTCACCTTCGTCGTCGTCACCCACGACCAGGAAGAGGCGATGACCATGGCCGATCGCATCGCCGTCATGAGCCACGGCAAGGTCGTGCAGGTGGCGACACCAGCAGAGATCTACGAGGCGCCGAATTCCCGCTTCGTTGCGGATTTCATCGGCGACGTCAACATCTTCGACGGCAAGGTCGCCGCATCGGGCAACGGCACCGTCGAAATATCAGTCGACAGCGGCTTCAACGTACGTGTCGCCGCCGCCGAGACACCTTCGGCCGGCAGCGCCGTCGGCTTCGCCATCCGGCCTGAAAAGATGCGGGTCGGGCGCCAGGCGCCGGCCAATGCTTCGGTCAATGCCGCCAGGGGCGAACTCTGGGACATCGCCTATCTCGGCGATATGACCGTCTTCCATGTGAAATTGCAGAGCGGCAAGATCGTCAAGGCCTCTTCCCTCAATGCACAGCGCTCCGTTGACGACCCCTTCACCTACGACCAGGACGTCTGGATCTCGTTCGACGAGAACGCCGGCGTTCTGCTGAAGGATTGAGATCATGGGCAAGCTCACCTCCGGCCTCTACAATCGGCTCGTCATCACCATCCCCTACGCCTGGCTGCTGCTCTTCTTTCTGGCGCCGTTCTTCATCGTCTTCCGGATTTCGCTGTCGACGACGGCGATCGCCATGCCGCCTTATGTGCCGGTCTTCTCGCTTGCCGATGGCTGGGCCGGGCTGTGGAGCAAGATCGGCGAGCTTTCCTTCGACAATTACGCCTACCTCACCGAGGATGCGCTCTATATCAATGCCTATATCTCGAGCGTGGTGATTGCCGGGATCTCGACTTTCCTCACCCTGCTGATTGCCTATCCGATTGCCTACGGCATGGCACAGGCGCCGCGCACCATCCGCCCGACGCTGGTGATGCTGGTCATCCTGCCGTTCTGGACGAGCTTCCTGATCCGCGTCTATTCATGGATCGCGATCCTGAAGCCGGAAGGCCTTCTCAACCAGCTTCTCCTGTCGCTGCACATCATCGACAGCCCACTGATCATCCTCAACACCAATACCGCCGTCTATATCGGCATCGTCTATTCCTATCTGCCCTTCATGGTGCTGCCGCTCTATTCAGCTCTGGAAAAGATGGACGGTACGCTGATCGAGGCGGCGCAGGATCTCGGTTGCACGCCGATCCGGGCCTTCTGGCGCGTCACCTTTCCGCTGTCGATTCCCGGTGTGGTCGCCGGCTGCATGCTGGTCTTCATTCCCGCCGTCGGTGAATTCGTCATTCCCGACCTGCTCGGCGGTTCGCAGACGCTGATGATCGGCAAGACGCTCTGGAACGAGTTCAACGCCAACCGCGACTGGCCGGTCTCCTCGGCAGTGGCAACGATCCTGCTGATGATCCTGGTGATCCCGATCGTCTTCTTCCAGAACGCCCAGGCCAAAGCCGAAGAGCGGGGGAAATAAGCCATGCTGAAATGGACCCGCTTCAACATCGTCTCCGTCACGCTCGGCTTTGCCTTCCTCTATCTGCCGATTGTGCTTCTGGTGATCTTCTCCTTCAACGAATCGAAGCTCGTCACCGTCTGGGGCGGCTTCTCCACAAAATGGTATGTCTCGCTGCTCTCGAACCAGGGCCTGCTCGACGCCGCCTGGGTGACGATCCGTGTCGGCCTATTGTCGGCGACGCTGGCAACGATCCTCGGCACGATGGCAGCGTTGACGCTGGTGCGCTACACGCGCTTTCGCGGCCGCATGCTGTTTTCCGGCATGATCTATGCGCCGCTCGTCATGCCTGACGTCATCACCGGCCTGTCGCTGCTGCTGCTCTTCGTCGCCATCGGCTTCGACCGCGGTTTCTGGACGATCACGCTGGCGCATACGACGCTGACCATGTGCTTCGTCGCCGTCGTCGTGCAGTCGCGCCTGTTGAGCTTCGATCAGTCGATCGAGGAGGCGGCCCAGGATCTCGGCGCGCCGCCGGTGCGCACCTTTTTCGAGATCACCCTGCCGATCATCGCACCGGCCGTGATCTCGGGCTGGATCCTTGCCTTCACCCTGTCGCTCGACGATCTGGTGATCGCCAGTTTCACCTCGGGGCCGGGCGCCACCACACTGCCGATGCGCATCTACAGCCAGGTTCGCCTCGGCGTGACGCCCGAGATCAACGCGGTCTGCACGATCCTGATCGGCATCGTTGCGGTCGGCGTCATCTGCGCCTCGATCGTCACCAAGCGCCGCGAAATCCAGCGCCAGCGGGATGAGCGTGCGGCGGCTGCCGGGGCTTAGACTAACTCTACTGCGCGTGGGGTGTGGCGCCGAAGAGTGGAACCGGCGAGATCACCGGGTTCGGCCAGGAGCCGCCGATGAAGAAAGGCAGAAGCGGCAGATCCGCCGCCTTGGCCGGATCGGTCGACTCGAGCGATCCGGACAGCGCCAGCCCGTTCGACTGATAGGTGATGACGCCGGAAAGCGTCAGCGTTTCCGAAGGACCGGCAATCCGGGCGTCGTGCATCTCGGCCGAACCGTTGGCGAAATCGGCCTGCATGTTCAGCTGGTTGAAAGCGAAAGCGCCGCCTGCCGCCGCGCTCAGCGGAAAGAACGGCTTTTCGGCTGCCTGTGTCCTGAGGGCCGAGGCATCGATGCCGGGGATCGTGCCTTCCCTTGTCCAGAAGCGCAGCCTGCCGGTGACGTCGGCAAGACCGGTCGTCCAGATCGCCTTCGGCGACTGCAGGTCGAGATCGAGCGATCCGGTCGCCAGCGGCAGCGGTCCCTTCAGCTGCAGGCGCTCGGCAAGGGCTGCGAAGTCGGCATCGCGGATCGACAATTGCAGTTTGCCGCCGCCGTCGAAGTCACGCTGGGTTGCTTCCAGATGCGCGGTCATTTCGCCGCCTTCGAACCGGCTGTCGCCGATGTCGAATTTCGCTTCGCCGCCGGCGACGATCATGCTGGCGCCGACATCGGAAAGCTCGAAGAGGCCCATCTGCGCGCGCCGCGCCGAAAGCCTGACGTCGACATCGAGCAATTGCAACGGCCCGTTTATGCCGGCGGAGATTTCCTTCGCCTCGCCGGCGGCAAGCCTGAGCGCGAAGGCGTCGAGAAACGGCTTGAGGTTCATCTGGTCGAAGGCGAGCGTGCCGCCGATCTTCGGCCGTTTGCCGGGTTGGGTGAAAAGGTCCATCACCCCGGTGGCGCTCGCTTCATTCAGCGAGACGCTGAGATTGTTGAAGCGCAGCCCGTTGCCCGACGACATGATGTCGGATTCCAGCGAGGCGCTCTTCAGTGTTGCGATGCCGGGGATGGATTTGCCCGACCATGCCAGAAGTGCCTGCATATCGGGAATGCTGGCGGTGATATTGCCGGAAAGTGCCGAAAGGTTGGCGATGCTGGCAATTCCCTGGAAGTGGGCCGTCAAAAGATTCGATGTCAGCGACGTCCGCGTTTCGGCATTCCGGCCGGCAAAGGCGAGCAGCGGCTGGCGTGAGGCGAAATCGACCTTCAGGTCCTCGCCGTTGATGCGGGCAATGACGACCGCCGAGATCGCGCCGGATAGCCGCGGCCAGGCGATATCTGCGGTGACGCTGTCGAAACGATAGGTCTTGGCGGACTTGGCGTCGGTCACCGCAAGCGTGCCGTCTTCGACCGTCACCGCGCCGATCTCGGCGTCGAGATCGGGATCGAGCACCTCGGCGCCGTTTTCGGTGCGCACGCCGCTGATCGCACGGGCGAGCAGGCCGGCATAACTCCAGTCGATCAGCCCCTTCTCGTCGCGCGTCAGCGCCAGATTGGGGCGCACCAGATGAAATTCGTGGAAGCTGGTGCGGCCTCTCAGCGCATCGATGAGGCTGAAATCGGCCGACAGGCTATCGATGCTGCCGAGCAGTTTGTCGCCGCTTTCGCGCGGCTGGCGGATGGTGATCTGGTTCAGCGTGATGCGCGGCGTCGGCCAGAATTCCAGAACCGGGCTACCCTTGATCTCGGCATGATAGCCCGTCCATTTCGACAGCGCGTCTTCGATGCCCGAGCGCACGAAACCGGTGGTGATGAGATAGGGTGCGGCAACCCTCAGCGCCACGAAAATCCCAAGCGCAATCAGCAGGAAGACAGTCGACAGACGGGCGAAGGCCGGAAGCCAGCGCGAAACGGGTCCGATCTTCCTGCGCCACCTGCGATGTCTTGACGTGCTCATGATCTCCGCCGGTAATTCAGCCGGTCATCCCGTGATGCGCTGATTTCGCCGGATATAGGAAATATCGGGCATATGCAAATACCCTACTGCGCCGCGCGTCTTTTCACACGCGCAAAGGACCCTGCAACACCTACGATCCAAGCATCTTTTTTCCGATGCGCCAGCGACCGATCGCGTCGGTTCCGCACTTTATAATGCAATGCAGCATGATATAAAGGCGGTATTGGGGAGGAGCAATTGAATGCAGGATAACAGACCACTTTGGGTGCCTTCGGAGGATGCCGTCGCAAGAAGCCCGATCCATGCCTTCATGGCGCGCTGCAATGCCGATTTCGGGCTTTCTCTTTCGGGCTTTGAGGATCTGCATGCCTGGTCGGTGACAGAGCGGGAGAATTTCTGGTCGGCCGTCTGGGATTTCTGCGGCGTCAAGGGAGAGCGCGGCGCAGAGGTGCTCGTCGACGGCGACCGCATGCTGGAGGCCCGCTTCTTTCCCGATGCGACACTGAACTTTGCCGAGAACCTGTTGCCCGGCCGCGGCGAGGGCGATGCGATCGTCTTCCGCGGCGAGGACAAGGCCTGGGATCGCTGGTCGTGGGACAGGCTGCGCGCGCTGGTCTCGAAGCTGCAGCAGGCCTTCGCAGCCATTGGTATCGGTAAAGGCGACCGCATCGCCGCCATGATGCCGAACATGCCGGAGACCGTCGCGGCCATGCTGGCGGCCGCCTCGATCGGCGCCATCTGGTCGTCCTGCTCTCCCGATTTCGGCGAGCAGGGTGTGCTCGATCGCTTCGGCCAGATCGGCCCCAGGCTGTTCATCGCCTGCGATGCCTATTGGTATTCCGGCAAGCTGCAGGATGTTTGCCCGAAGGTCGCCACCGTCGCCAAAAGCCTGGGCGTTCCGACTGTCATCGTCCACTACGCCGGCGATGCGGAAGCGGTGGCGCGCGCAACGCCTGGCGCTTCAACGCTTGAGGCCTTCGTCGCGCCCTATGAGGCCAAAGAGGTCGAATTCACGCCGCTTGCCTTTTCCCATCCGCTCTACATTCTCTTTTCCTCCGGCACCACGGGAGTGCCGAAATGTATCGTCCATTCTGCCGGCGGCACGCTGTTGCAGCACCTCAAGGAACAGCGGCTGCATTGCGGCCTGCAGGCCGGCGAGAAGCTGTTTTACTTCACCACCTGCGGCTGGATGATGTGGAACTGGCTGGTCAGCGGCCTTGCCAGCGGCGCCACGCTCTGCCTGTTCGACGGCTCGCCCTTCGCGCCCGACGGCAATGTGCTGTTCGACTATGCCGAGGCCGAGAAATTCGCGATTTTCGGCACCTCGGCGAAATATATCGATGCAGTGCGCAAAAGCGGGCTGACGCCGCGCAAGAGCCACGATCTCTCCAGCCTGCGGCTGATGACCTCCACCGGCTCGCCGCTGTCGCCCGAGGGCTTCACCTTCGTCTACGAGGGCATCAAGCAGGATGTGCAGCTCGCCTCGATATCCGGCGGCACCGATATCGTCTCCTGCTTCGTGCTCGGCAATCCTCTGCAGCCGGTCTGGCGCGGTGAGATCCAGGGGCCCGGCCTCGGTCTTGCGGTCGACGTCTGGAACGATGACGGCAAGCCGGTGCGCGGGCAAAAGGGTGAACTCGTCTGCACCAAGGCTTTCCCGTCGATGCCGGTAATGTTCTGGAACGATCCCGACGGCGCCAAGTATCGCGCCGCCTATTTCGATCGGTTCGACAATGTCTGGTGCCACGGCGATTTTGCCGAGTGGACGGAGCATGGCGGTCTCGTCATCCACGGCCGTTCGGATGCGACGCTCAATCCCGGCGGCGTGCGCATCGGCACGGCCGAGATCTATAATCAGGTGGAGCAGATGGAGGAGGTGGCCGAGGCGCTGTGCATCGGTCAGGAGTGGGACGACGACGTGCGCGTCATCCTCTTCGTCCGCCTGGCAGCGGGTGTGTCGCTCACCGAGGATCTCGTCAAGGCGATCAAGACACGGATTCGCACCGGCGCCTCGCCGCGGCATGTGCCGGCAAAGATCATCGCGGTCGCCGATATACCCCGCACTAAGTCAGGCAAGATCGTCGAGCTCGCAGTGCGCGAGGTCGTTCACAACAGGCCGGTGAAAAACCAGGAAGCACTCGCCAATCCCGAGGCGCTGCGGCTCTTCGCCGGCTTGAGCGAACTCAAGGACTGAAAGGCCAGACCCGAAAATCGATCCCGATTGTCGGGTCGATGCACCAGCCTATAAGCTTTGACCATCTATCAATCTTTCGTCATTGAAACCTTTCGTTAAGAAAGGTTTGCCAAAGGTGAAGCTAACTTAGCGGCCGCACATGAACGAGGCGGCGTGAAGCCTTCGGGCTTGCAACATGATGTTGACCGACTAAGCTCTTGTTTGAACAGCACCCAATTTGAGGCAGCCCGAGGCTGCCTTTTCTTTATGCTAAATGGCAGCGCCGCGCGTCTTTTCAGACGCGCAAAATGCGCTGTAACACGTTGAATCAAGGCACGATGCGTTAAACGGCAGACTAGCCGGCGAGCACCCGCTGCGACGGGAAGGTGATCTCGACGAGCGTGCCCTCGTTCGGCGCCGAATTGATCGAGAATACCGCCCGGTTGGCATCGACCATCGCCTTGGTCAGCGGCAGGCCAAGGCCGGTGCCGTCGCCGCGATGGCGCGATTGGGTCGAGGAGACCTGCCGGAACGGCTTCATCGCCTGGTCGAGTTCGCTGCGCGTCATGCCGATACCGGTATCGCGGACCCTGAGCACGACGCTGCCATTCGCCTCATACGAGGTGGAAACGACAATCTGCCCGCCGGATGGGGTGAAACGGATGGCGTTCGACAGGATGTTGAGCGCGATCTGCTTGACCGAGCGCAGATCCGCCACGACTTCCGGCACCGCATGCGACAGTGCCGTGCGGATGATGACGCGCTGGCCGTTCGCCTGCGGCTGGACCAGGGCAACGGCCTCGGAGACCGCCTCGTTGAGGCCGACGGCGGCAAAATCGAGATCCATCTCGCCCGCCTCGATCTTTGAAATATCGAGCAGATCGTTGACGATATCCAGCACGTGCCGGCCGGAGCGGCCAATGTCGTTGGCATATTCGATATAGCGCGGATGGCCGATCGGCCCGAAGCGCTCGCCGGCCATCATGTCGGAAAAGCCGATGATGGCGTTGAGTGGCGTGCGGATTTCGTGGCTGACGCGGGCGAGGAAATCGGTCTTGTGGGCGTTGGCGGTTTCGGCCGCCCCCTTGGCGTTGCGCAACTCGTCCTCGGTGCGCTTCCACTGGGTGATATCGCGGATGACGGCGCAATAGCCGTTGGAAGAGGTGAGCTGGCCCATCGTCATGAACAGCGGCACGAAGCCGCCGGCGGCCTCGCGGCCGATCACTTCGCGCCCGTCATTCAGCACACTGGCGACGCCATGGCCGGAGAGGCCGTTCAGATAATCGAGCACGGCCTTCTGGCTCTCATGGGCAAACAGCATGACGAAGGGTTTGCCGCGCGTCTCCTGCTCATCATAATTGAAAAGCGCGCTCGCCGACCGGTTCATCGAGCGGATGTCGCCCTCCGTGCCGATGACGACGACGCCGTCGGTTGCCGTTTCCAGGATCGAGCGCAGTTCCTCCACCTCGACCTGAAGCTTGGCGACCTTTTCGACCATCCGCTCGGGGCGGCCTTCGGAACGACCTTCAACGCGGTTTGCTTCGCTGCGGCTGTCATCCTTGCCTTCGACCGGCATCAACGCCAGCATCAGGGCGTTGGCGTCTTCCCAGCGCACCGATTGCAGCCGCGCCGTCACCGGCACCAGCGTATCGTCAGCCTTGACCAGCATCATGGTGCCGGCGCCCGCGGCCTTTTCCTCGAGCTCGCGGCGCTGCAGCAGGGCTTCGATGCCGCCGACCTCGCGCAGCGCATCGAGCGACGCGTAGCCTGTCAGCCGCATGAATTCCGGGTTGGCATGGATCAACGCATCGCCAACATGGATGAGCACGGCGACCGGTAGCTGGTCGACCGTTCCCAGCGAGAGGCCGTCGGTCATCTTGACGCGGGGCGGGATGAAGCTCGTCAGAACTTCGATCTGGCTGACCGTCTCCTCCAGCCCTTCCGTCGCCTCGTCCTCTTCTATGACGTCAGGCTCCTCGGCACCGGCGTCGTCATGCGAGTTGGCGGCATTCTCGAAAATCGCCTCCTGCGGCGCGATCTCCTCGAGCGACGGGACTTCCGCCTCGTCGGCAACGGGTGTTTCGGTCTCGACCTCCGCGGCGCCGGACGCCTCTTCGAAGCTGGCCGTTTCCGCGCCGGTAGGTTCCGCCTGCGCCGTGACGGTGGGCTCCACCGGCGCCGGCGCGGCAGGTTCGTCCTTGCTGGCGCCGAAGGCCTCGAGACGCTTGGCGATCTCGCGGAAATTGGCCTGCTCGGCGGCCGTCAGTGCAGCGCCGCTATTGTGAAGCTGAACGATCTTGTCAGAGAAACGGCGGTTGGGAGTTTCCGAAATGCGCAGTGCCGGCGGCTCGCTCGACGGTTCCGCTGCCGGTTCGACGGCAGGGCTATCGCCGGCATCGGCGCTATCGTCTGTATTTTCCGAAACGCTTTGCTGGAAAGGTGCCTCGCCGGACGCCTGCTCGGCAGCAATCTCCTCAGGTTCCGACTGCCGTCGCGGCTCGCTTGCCGCAAGCGTCTGGTCCTCATCCTCATCCGTCAGGGCGGGTTCGCTCGGAACCTCGTCATGGGCTGCCGGCGCCTCGTGTGCCACATCGCCGATGGTCTCTGTCACCGGGCCGAGGCTTGCCGCATCATGGCCGACGCCATCCGGGCCGAGTGTCAGGCCGAGCGCCAGCGGATCTTCCTGTGCATCGGAAAGCCGGACGACGCCGAAGCCGCGGAAACCGTCGAAGTCGCGGTTGCGGGTATAGGTCGGCAGCGCCGCCAGATCGACGGGAACGACGAGGCTGGTGCCTTCGACCGGCCAGAGGATGGTTTTGCCCGACCATGTGTCGCGGCGGGCGAGCGCTTCGGCAAGCTTGCCGTCGGGATCGAGATTGAAGAGGGCGGCGATATCGCTGAAGGCGGAGCCGATGATGTCGGAGGCATGCGGACCGACGGCCTCGGCAAATTCGTGGCTGACCTCGTTGAACCGGCCCTCGGCATCGATCTTCCAGACGAAGCGCGTGGCGCGGCTGTTCGGCCTGAAGACGAAGCCGGGCTCGGCCGCAAGCTCTGGGACAGGGGACGCCTCAGGAACGTCAGGCGCCGTAATGGCTGGCTCTTCGTCAATCGCTGCCGGCGCGTCTCCGATCGGCTTCTCGCCAGCGTCGACAGGCGGTTCCGCCGTCGCCGTTTCCACCGTCTCCGTGACCGAGGCCAGGTCGTCTTCGATGATCGCGGCAGGCGCGTTGGTCTCATCGGCGCTGCTGTCGATCACGCCGCCGTCGCTCTCTGGCTCCGCATGGCCGGCGAGACCAGTCTCGTCATCCAATTCGTCTGCCGCTGCCGTCTCCGCCGCAAGCTCGTTTTCGCCGCTAATGTTCTCGAGCGTTTCCTCGACTTCCTCGATCCCCGAGACAGCCTCGATAATCTCGGTAAAGCCTGCGTCGGCAACGGGCGCGTCGCGGAAATCTTCGGCCGGCTGCACGGCGTCTTCCTGTGCATAGACCAAATCGAGCGCGGGCGCATCGATCAAGTCGAGCGAGGGCGCATCGATCAAGTCGGGCGCGGCCGTATCGATCGGGTCGGGCGCGGCTGCGTCGATCGGGTCGAGATGGCCGATCGCGGTCTCCACGGCGAAGAGAAGATTGAGCGCCGGCTCGTCGCTGAGCTTGCCGACGGCGGCCGGAAGATTGCCTCTGCCGGTGGCAACGGGTCGCTTCACCAGCCGGTCGGGATGCGCGCCGGCAAGGTTGATCAAGGTCTTTGCGGTCTGCTCGGAAATCCCGAGCGAGGCATAGCCCGGCGAGGCGGCGATGATGCCGCCATCGGCGCCGATCACGGCCATGTGCGTGTCGGGATCATCGAGCCCCTGCAGCATCTGGGCCGCCGAGGCGCCGGCGGCCAGCGGCTTTGCCGAGACCGGCACTGAAAACAGCATGGCCTTTTCGCCCTGGGAAAGCCGGATCAGTTCGGCCGCCGCCTGCACCTGCACGCGCTGAAAGCCCTTGGCGACGCGGATCATCAGGCTGCGGCTCTCGCCGATATCGGTAAGCTGCCGCGCCGCCGTCTCGAACTGGCGGAAGGTGATGTCCTTGCGGTCGACACCCTGATCGAGCAGATCATAGACGGCCGAATGGCCGAAAAGCTCGGCGCCCGCACCGTTCGCCCAGAGCAGGCGGGCAAGGTCTGATGAAAACAGCACCATCGCTTCGCCGCGTGAAAAGCGTTCCCGCACCCGTGCATGCACGGCGATATCGATGAACGGGTATTGGACTGCGGGCATGATCGAACCTTGTCGCTGTCGGCCTTCTAAATTAACGGCTTATTAATAACTGCGGGGCGCATGCGGGTCCAGAAGAGCAGGGGGTTTTCGGCCGGCAAGGTTAACGTCTTGTGCATTGCACAATAATTGTTGCAATGCACAATGAAATGTCCTATATAAGCTGCATCCCAACTATTGCAGGCAGCGACTGCCTCAGCCCAAAGGATGCGACCCATGGCTACCATAAAGACCGACGACGTTTTTTCAATCGCTTCTTTCGACCCGTCCAAGTTCGCGGAATCCTTCCGTGATTTCGCCGAAAAGGGCGCCCAGCAGTCGAAAGACGCCTATGCCAAGCTGAAGACCGCTGGTGAAGAAGCCGGCAAGACGCTCGAAGCCACCGTCCAGACGGCACAGGCCGGCAGCGTCGAGCTCGGCCTGAAGGCGATCGACATCCTGCGCGTCAATTCCGAGAACTCGCTGTCGCACTTCGAAGCCCTGCTCGGCGTCAAGTCTGCCGCTGAATTCTTCGAGCTGCAGACCTCGTTCATCCGCAAGCAGGCCGAACTGACCGTCGAGCAGGCGAAGTCGATCCAGGAAACCACCAAGCAGGTTGCCGAAAAGCTCGCAAAGCCTTCCAAGGACGCCGCCGAAAAGGCCATGGCTTCCTTCAAGGTTGCCTGATCGGTCCTAACCGCTCAGCGATAAAAGGCTGGACCTCGCGTCCAGCCTTTTTGTATATTGACGAGGATTGGGGCTTGAATTCATCGCCAAGTCCTCGTATGTGACCCCCGTCGCGCCAAGCGTGACATATGCGGTTGTAGCTCAGTTGGTTAGAGCGCAGGTTTGTGGCACCTGAGGTCGGAGGTTCGAGACCCCCCAACCGTACCATTTTTCCCCATTGAAACGCAGACGAATAGCAAGTCGGCCCCTTCGCCTGCTGATAGGATAGTGCCTCCCCGGCCAAGTGTTGTCGCGAGCGCGCAATGAATTTCATCGCGGTGACGGGCGGGCATAATCTCTCGACGTTGTGCTACATCAATTGGTATTACCAGGATCGCTTGATCTACCATTTCGTGCGAGGACACTACCAGTTGGTTCTCTTTACAATCTGGATTTTGGCTGAGAAATTTCTCTCGATGAAAGATGTCGGTCTATGCGACATGCTGTATCGGAGATGACGGGTGAGAAAGCCGTTTGGCAAGTATGCCTTTGAGTAGTCCATATCCAGGCTCAAATGCCAACCTCTGGGAAGTTCTAAATTTGGCGGATGCCTATTCTCGCGCTTCGAACGTCCTGTTCAGCGAGAGTCAGAAGGAAGCGCCTTTAACCATCGCACCTGCACGAATGTGTGCAATTCACGCTATCGAACTGTACTTAAATGCCTTCCTTCGGCATGAGGGCTTTGCGCCGGAGGAAATACGCAAACGGATGCACAGCCTTGCTGAGCCGACGTTCGTTGCTAAACTCAAATTGAAGAAAAAGACCGCGCTGCATCTGGAGGCAATGACAGAAAGGCGTGAGTATCTCATTTCGCGCTATGCTCCGGAGCGGATAACAGAGCACACTGAACTCACTCGCTTGGCCGCCACTCTGGGGGAGGTCAAGGCGAAGGTTGGCAAACATCTCCGTTCGCCCTTCGGCGGGGACATCCAGGCACGAGCGCACCCTTAGATGCAGCTTCTGGTGTAAAGACGTCGCGTGAACGTATCTCATGGCTCAGGCTGGGAGTGGGCATTGCCGCCGCAGCTCAGCATACAAAACCATCAGGTCATGGATGTAGATATCTGGTATCACGGCAAGGGTTCCCGTCGTTTCGATGGAACCCATGCCGTCTCGACCCGTTCTCCAAGTTAACGGGAGAATATGCATGTCGAAAACTCTTCTCTACGGCGCGACGAAGATTGACGAGACGAATAGCGCTTATGCGCCGGTCGAAAGCCTCGCCGCGTTCCAGTGGAAGAACCGTGTCTTCGTCCTTTTCGCTGATCGCGACAATGCCCGCGCCGCCCGCCAGGAAAACCAGTTGCTGGCCGATCGCAGCGCGCTCGATGAGCGCGACATGGTGGTGCTGAAGATATCCGGCGCTGGCGTGCGGCCACTCTTCGGTGCGGCTGACGGTCTCGACGGCGAAGCCATCCGCCACGATCTCGAGGCGCCGGATGTGGGCGAATTCGCCGCCTTCCTTGTCGGCAAGGACGGCACCGTCAAGCTCAAGGTCAGCGAGCCGATCACCGATGGCGAGCTCTTCGCCATCATCGACAGCATGCCGATGCGCGCTGCCGAAACGCTGAAGCCGGGCAAATAGCCCCGGCCAGACAGCATATTACCAATCATGAAAGGGAGACGGTCATGTCCGTGCCCAACGAACCCATCCCCGATCAGCCGCCGATGCCGGCGCCCGGCTGGAAGCCGGTGCCGCCGATCACCGAGCCGGAGCCGGATCGGCTGCCCGACGAGGCGCCGGTTCCGAACCCGGATGAGAACGACGAGCCGGCCAAGCACGTCTCTTCCTAAAGGAAGATGTGACGTTCGGCGCTGACCAGTTCCTGCAGGAAGTCGGCGACGCTCCTGACGCGCACAAGGTCGCGCGCCGTCTCGTGATAGGTCGTCCAGTAGGCCCGCCGGATCGATACGTCGGGCAGGATCCGCTGGAGTTCCGGATATTGCCGGGCGATATAATCATGCAGGATGCCGATGCCGGCGCCTGACCGGACCGCTTCCGTCTGTCCGATTGACGTCGAAATCTCGAAGCTGGCATCCCAGCTTCGCATTACCTCGCCGGAGAAATTCAGCGACGCCGTGAAGATCAGGTCCTCGACATAACCAATGCGCGGATGCGCTTTCAACGCGTCGATATCGCCGGGTGTGCCGTGGGAGGCAAGGTAATCGCGGGAGGCATAAAGACCGAGCGTGTAGTCGGTGAGCTTGGAGGAGACGAGCCGGCCTTGTTCGGGCCGCTCCAGCGTGATGGCGATATCGGCCTCACGCTGCGACAGCGAGAAGGAGCGCGGCACCGGCACGAGCTGGATCTTCAGTTCAGGATGGCGCTCGATCAGCCGGCCCATGCGCGGCGCCAGAAAAGAAACACCGAAGCCATCGGGCGCGCCGACGCGCACGGTCCCGGCAATGGCCGTGTCGGTGTGGCCGAGGCTCGCCTGCACGGCCAACATTTCCGTTTCCATCCGCTCTGCCGATGCCAGGAAGACTTCGCCTTCGGCCGTCAGTTCGCAGCCATTCGTGCGGCGGATGAAAAGCCGCGTCTTCAGCGCCTCTTCCAGCGACGTCAGCCGACGCGAGAGTGTCGCATGATTGAGCCCCAGCCGCTTCGAGGCGGCAAGGATCTGCCCGGTGCGGGCGACGGCGAGAAAGATGCGAACATCGTCCCAGTTCATGGCTTGGCCCGCATGGCGATCGGATCGACCTCGAGAAGCGTCAGCGACGTCACCATGCCTGCCGTCTCATTCTTGTACTTGAGGAAGTGCGCTGTCCGCAGATGGGCTTCGTACGCCTCTTGGTCGGCGTAGACTTCAAGGATATGGATCCTGTTCGGATTGTCCCTGAGGGAGACAGCGCTGAGCGAAAGAACACCCTCTTCCAGCGCGAGGGATGCCTCGATTTCTTCCGTCAGCAAGGCGCGATAGGCCTCAAGCCTGTCCGGATCGATCTCCAGCTCCGCCATTCTGACGACGGTTTTCCCGCTCATCGCTTTGACCTCCTCTTCGGATTTGACTTGTCCGCGCGCCGTACCAAGTTTGCAAGCAGCAGCGCCTGATACACTGACAGGGCTATAAATTACGCACAACAGTTCCTTATATCAGCGCATTGATTTGTGCAAATTGAAGTGCGATTGTTGGCCATCCAAAAACAGGAGGAGCATCCATGCACGAGATTGGTCATTTCATCGGCGGCAAGCATGTCGCCGGCACCAGCGGCCGCGTCAGCAACGTCTATAATCCGGCAACCGGCGAAGTGCAGGCGACGGTCGCGCTTGCAAGCGTCGAGGAGATGCGCGCCGCCGTCGAAAACGCCAAGGCCGCGCAGCCGAAATGGGCTGCCACCAATCCGCAGCGCCGTGCCCGCGTCTTCTTCAAGTTCGTCGAATTGCTGAACAAGCACATGGACGAACTTGCCGAGCTGATCTCCAAGGAACACGGCAAGACGATCGAGGATGCCAAGGGCGACGTCATCCGCGGTCTCGAAGTCTGCGAATTCGTCTGCGGCATTCCGCATCTCGCCAAGGGCGAGTTCACCGAGGGTGCGGGTCCGGCGATCGACATGTATTCGATCCGCCAGCCGGTCGGCATCGGCGCCGGCATCACCCCGTTCAACTTCCCCGGCATGATCCCGATGTGGATGTTTGCACCGGCGATCGCCTGCGGCAACGCCTTCATCCTGAAGCCCTCCGAGCGTGATCCCTCCCTGCCGATCCGTCTCGGTGAACTGATGATCGAAGCCGGCCTGCCCGCCGGCATTCTTAACGTCGTCAACGGCGACAAGGCTGCCGTCGATGCGATCCTCACCGATCCCGATATCGGCGCCGTTTCCTTCGTCGGCTCGACGCCGATTGCCCGCTACGTCTATGGCACGGCGGCAATGAACGGCAAGCGCGCCCAGTGCTTCGGCGGCGCCAAGAACCACATGATCATCATGCCGGATGCCGATATGGACCAGGCCGTCAACGCGCTGATGGGCGCCGGCTACGGTTCGGCCGGCGAGCGCTGCATGGCGATCTCGGTTGCCGTTCCGGTCGGCGAAGAGACCGCCAACCGGCTCGTCGAGAAGCTGACGCCGAAGATCGAATCGCTGCGCATCGGCCCCTACACCGACGAGAAGGCCGACATGGGCCCGCTCGTCACCAAGGAAGCCTATACCCGTGTTCGCGGCCTGATCGACCGCGGCATCGAGGAAGGCGCCAAGCTCGTCGTCGACGGCCGCGATTTCAAGCTCCAGGGTTATGAAGACGGCTATTTCGTCGGCGGCTGCCTGTTCGATCACGTCAAGCCGGAGATGGATATCTACAAGACCGAGATCTTCGGCCCTGTCCTTTCCGTCGTTCGCGCCGAGAACTATGAGGAAGCGCTGTCGCTGCCGATGAAGCACGAATACGGCAATGGCGTTGCGATCTACACCCGCGACGGCGATGCCGCCCGCGATTTCGCCTCGCGCATCAATATCGGCATGATCGGCATCAACGTTCCGATCCCGGTTCCGCTCGCCTACCACTCCTTCGGCGGCTGGAAGGCCTCGAGCTTCGGCGACCTCAACCAGCACGGCACGGATTCGATCAAGTTCTGGACGAAGACCAAGACCGTCACCGCCCGCTGGCCTTCCGGCATCAAGAGCGGCGCAGAATTCGTCATGCCGACGATGAAGTGATCTGCGCGATCATCGAGCTGCAATTCGGGGGCCTCACGGCCCCCGTTTCATTTGAGCACTAGAAGGCCATTCGGGATTACAACCAGAAGATCTCGGAGCAGGATTGACGTCGCGGCAAATGGCCTCATAAGCTGAATGCGAATTTCATATTTTGGAATTGTTCAAAACTACCAAACCGCCTATATAGGTCTGAACAGGCACGAGTCAGGAGAATGGCATGCGGTTGACGAAGCAGACCAACTATGCGGTTCGCATGTTGATGTATTGTGCTGCCAACGACGGGCACCTGAGCCGGATTCCGGAAATTGCCAGGGCTTATGGTGTTTCCGAACTCTTTCTCTTCAAGATCCTCCAGCCGCTGAACAAGGCGGGTCTGGTGGAGACGGTGCGTGGCCGCAATGGCGGTGTACGCCTGGGCAAGCCGGCCGCCGAGATTACGCTCTTCGACGTGGTTCGGGTGACGGAAGACAGTTTCGCCATGGCCGAATGCTTCGAGGATGACGGCGTGGTCGAGTGTCCGCTGGTCGATAGCTGCGGCTTGAACTCGGCGCTGCGCAAGGCGCTTAACGCCTTCTTCGCCGTGCTGTCGGAATATTCCATCGACGACCTCGTCAAGGCGCGTCCGCAAATCAATTTCCTTCTCGGGATTACCGGCGAGCAGCCCTATCGCAAACCCGCAATCGTTGCGCCCGCCGCCTGAATTTAAACAGCAGGACAGAGTTTTGAAACCGCGGTTGCCCCGGCAATCGCGGTTTTTGTTTGCCGCGTCTCGCTGGCGCGGCAAGCGATGAAAATCCTCGGCGTGGCACGCGAATCCGATCGATCGCGACACGCATAAGAGGCGCAATATCCAAAATACGACGAAATCCCGGACGTTTTTATCCGAAAATGTCCGAATGAGGCCGATTTTTGACTGAAAATTTCTAAAATTGTCCAACTGGAAAAATTTTCTCCTTAGCCCGTTGCTTTCAGTAGATAAATATCGTTCCATCGACCGTCGATCGGGATGCATATCTGCGGTCTCCAGACATCAAAAAAGAACAACCGGGAAACAATATTATGAAAAAGATCTCTGTCATGCTGGCAGCGACGGCCCTGATTTCGGTCATGGCAACGTCGGCCTGGTCCAAGACCCTTGTCTATTGCTCCGAGGGCTCGCCGGAAGGCTTCGACCCGAGCCTCTATACGGCAGGCACGACCTTCGACGCCTCGTCGCGCACGGTCTATAGCCGCCTGGTCGAATTCAAGCATGGCGGCACAGAGATCGAACCGGGTCTGGCCGATAGCTGGAGCGTTTCGGCCGACGGCACCGAATACACCTTCAAGCTTCATCCCGGCGTCAAGTACCAGACCACCGACTTCTTCACGCCGACGCGCGATTTCAACGCCGACGACGTCGTATTCTCCTTCGAGCGCCAGCTGAAAGCCGACAATCCGTGGAACAAGTATGTCGAGGGCGGTTCCTACGAATACGCCGCCGGCATGGGCTTCCCCGAGCTCATCAAGTCGATCGAGAAGGTCGACGACCTAACCGTCAAGTTCACGCTCAACCATCCCGAAGCGCCGTTCCTTGCCGACCTCGCCATGGACTTCGCCTCGATCGTCTCCAAGGAATATGCAGATAAGCTCGCCGCCGACGGCAAGATGGCGCAGCTGAACCAGCAGCCGCTCGGCACCGGCCCGTTCACCTTCGTCGCCTACCAGCCGGATGCCGTCATCCGCTACAAGGCCAACGAAACCTATTTCAAGGGCAAGGAAAAGATCGACGATCTGGTTTTCGCCATCACTTCTGATGCCGCCGTCCGCGCTCAGAAGCTGAAGGCCGGCGAATGCCACCTGATCCCCTATCCGAATGCGGCCGACGTTCCCGAACTGAAGAAGGACGGCAACCTGACAGTGATGGAACAGGCCGGCCTCAATGTCGGCTTTCTCGCCTACAACACCCAGATGGCCCCGTTCGACAAGCCGGAAGTTCGCCGCGCGCTGAACATGGCGATCAACAAGCAGGCGATCATCGATGCCGTCTTCCAGGGTGCGGCAGCCGTTGCCAAGAACCCGATCCCGCCGACAATGTGGTCCTATAACGACGCCGTCCAGGACGACAAGTACGATCCGGATGCCGCCAAGAAGGCTCTCGCCGATGCCGGCGTCAAGGATCTCAGCATGAAGGTCTGGGCGATGCCGGTGTCGCGTCCCTACATGCTGAACGCGCGCCGCGCCGCCGAACTGATCCAGGCCGATTTCGCCAAGGCCGGCGTCAAGGTCGAGATCGTCACCCATGAATGGGCCGAATATCTGAAGCTCTCCTCCGACGTGAAGCGCGACGGCGCCGTCATCCTCGGCTGGACCGGCGACAACGGCGACCCTGACAACTTCATGGATACGCTGCTTGGCTGCGATGCCGTCGGCGGCAACAACCGCGCTCAGTGGTGCAACAAGGAATATGACGACCTGATGACCAAGGCCAAGCTGACCGCCGATGTCGGCGAGCGGACCAAGGCCTATGAGCAGGCGCAGCTGATCTTCAAGAAGGAAGCGCCCTGGGCGACCCTCGATCACTCGCTGGTCTTCGTTCCGATGAGCAAGAAGGTCTCCGGCTTCTTCATGGATCCGCTCGGCATTCACCGCTTCGACGGCGTCGACGTATCCGAATAACAAGAAAAATGTAAGAATGCCCAGCGGAGCTGGGCGCAGCCGGCGGTCAGGCACCCCCTGACCGCCGGAAACTATTGGATATCTGCCATGTTTCGTTTTTTCATCGGCCGCCTCGCGGTGCTGATCCCGACATTCCTCGGCGTTTCCCTCATTGCCTTCTCATTCATCCGTATGCTTCCCGGCGACCCCGTCATGCTTTTATCGGGTGAACGGGTGATGGCGCCGGAGCGGCACGCCCAGATCATGCACGATCTCGGCTTCGACCGGCCTATGTACGTGCAGTATTTCGATTATCTCGGAAAAATTCTGCACGGCGATCTCGGCACCTCGATCGTCACCAAGCGGCCCGTTCTCGGCGAATTCCTGACGCTGTTTCCGGCGACGCTGGAACTTTCCTTCTGTGCCATCATCCTCGCGGTCTGTCTTGGCGTGCCCGCCGGCATTTTTGCCGCCGTCAAGCGAGGCACTTGGTTCGACCAGAGCGTGATGGGTGTGGCGCTCATCGGTTATTCGATGCCGATTTTCTGGTGGGGCCTGCTGCTGATCATCTTCTTCTCCGGCTATCTCGGCTGGACGCCGGTTTCCGGCCGCATCTCGCTGATGTATTTCTTCAAGCCGGTCACCGGATTCATGCTGATCGACAGCCTGCTGTCCGGCCAGAAGGGCGCGTTTTCCTCGGCCGTCAGCTATCTCATTCTGCCGACCATCGTGCTGGCGACCATCCCGCTTGCCGTCATTGCGCGTCAGACGCGCTCGGCAATGCTCGAGGTTCTCGGCGAGGATTATGTCCGCACGGCGCGCTCGAAAGGCCTGAAGCCGCTGCGCGTCGTCGGCGTGCACGCGCTGCGCAATGCGATGATCCCGGTCATCACCACGATCGGCCTGCAGATCGGCGTTCTTCTGGCCGGCGCCATTCTCACCGAGACGATCTTCTCCTGGCCGGGCATTGGCAAATGGATGGTCGATTCGGTGTTCAAGCGTGACTACGCCGTTGTCCAGGGCGGTCTTCTGCTGATCGCCGGCGTCATCATGCTGGTCAACCTGATTGTTGATGTCCTCTACGGCTTCATCAATCCGCGCATTCGTCACTAGGAGCGGTTCATGAGCACCGTCACCGTCAAGACCGGCCAGCCATCCGCCGCTGCGGAGTTCTGGCACTATTTCTCCCGCAACAAGGGCGCCGTCATCGGCCTCGTCGTTTTCATCGTCATCCTGGTCGTCGCAATCTTCGCGCCGGTCTTTGCGCCGCATGCGCCGAACGAGCAGAACCGCCAGGCGCTGCTGGCCGTGCCGGCCTGGATGGAGGGCGGCAGCATCTCCTTCCCGCTCGGAACGGATGCCGTCGGACGCGATATCCTGTCGCGCCTAATCTACGGCGCGCGCTTCTCGCTCTTCATCGGCGTTGTCGTCGTCACGCTGTCGGTCGTATGCGGCGTGCTGATCGGCCTCGTCGCCGGCTATTTCCGCGGCAAGGTCGATACGGCGATCATGCGCCTGATGGATATCATCCTGGCCTTCCCGTCGCTGCTGCTCGCCCTCGTGCTGGTGGCTGTGCTCGGGCCCGGCCTGACCAATGCGATGATCGCGATTTCGCTGGTCAACCAGCCGCATTTTGTCCGGCTGACGCGCGCGTCGGTCATTTCGGAGCGCGAGAAGGAATATGTGATCGCCTCGCGTGTCGCCGGCGCCGGCACCTTCCGGCTGATGTTCAAGACGATCCTGCCGAACTGTCTTGGGCCGCTGATCGTCCAGGCGACGCTCGCCTTCTCGGCGGCGATCCTCGATGCCGCCGCTCTCGGCTTCCTCGGTATGGGCGCCCAGCCGCCGACGCCTGAATGGGGCACGATGCTGGCCGAATCCCGTGAGTTCATCTCGCGCGCCTGGTGGGTCGTAACATTCCCGGGTCTCGCCATCCTCATCACCGTTCTCGCCATCAATCTGATGGGTGACGGCCTGCGCGATGCGCTTGACCCCAAGCTGAAGAGGTCGTGATGGCACTTCTCGAAATTGAAAATCTGACCGTCGAATTCCAGACCTCTTCCGGTCTGTTCCGGGCCGTCGACCGCGTATCGCTTGCCTGCGACAAGGGCGAGATCCTGTCGGTCGTCGGTGAATCCGGCTCGGGCAAATCCGTTGCCATGCTGGCCCTGATGGGGCTTCTGCCCTGGACGGCAAAGATCACCGCCGATCGCATGCAGTTCGACGGCCAGGATTTGCGCGGGATCTCCGGCCGCCAGCGCCGCAGGATCGTCGGCAAGGACATGGCGATGATCTTCCAGGAGCCGATGTCGAGCCTGAACCCGTGTTTTACCGTCGGCTTCCAGCTCGGCGAGACCCTGCGTGTCCATATGGGCCTCAACCGGAGGGAACGGCGCGAACGGTCGATCGAACTCCTGAACCTCGTCGGCATTCCAGCGCCCGAGGATCGCCTGTCGAACTTCCCGCATCAGATGTCCGGCGGCATGAGCCAGCGCGTCATGATCGCCATGGCGCTCGCCTGCAATCCGAAGCTCTTGATCGCCGACGAGCCGACAACTGCGCTCGACGTGACGATCCAGGCGCAGATCCTCGATCTGCTCGTGCGGCTGCAGAAGGAGCAGAGCATGGCGCTGGTGCTGATCACCCACGACATGGGTGTCGTTGCCGAAACCGCCGAGCGCGTGCAGGTGCAATATGCCGGCCAGAAGGTCGAGGAGCAGCCGGTGAGAGCGCTGTTCCGCGATCCGCATCACCCCTATACCGCCGCCCTGCTTGCCGCCTTGCCGGAACGCGCTGAGGTCGGCCAGCGCCTGCCCTCGATCGCCGGCGTCGTTCCCGGCCAGCACGGCCGCCCGACCGGCTGTCTGTTTGCGCCGCGCTGCGGCTACGCCGCGGTCGAATGCGATCGCGGTGTCGTGCGCCAGGGGCCGGAGCTTGGGCTGGCGCTGTGCAACTATCCTTTGAAGGACGGCAAGCCGCTCGGCCATCCCGGCGTCATGGCCGTTGAAACTGCAGGAGACCTGGTATGACGGGCGCCGTTCTCGAGGGCAGGGATCTCGCCCGCTTCTACACAGTCAATCGCGGTCTCTTCAAAGCCGATGCCACGGTCAAGGCGCTGAACGGCGTCAGCTTCAGCCTCCATTCCGGCAAGACGCTCGCCGTCGTCGGCGAATCCGGCTGCGGCAAGTCGACGCTTGCCCGTCTTGTCACCATGATCGAGAATCCGACGGCCGGCGAATTGCTGATCGACGGCAAGCCGGCGCGCGTCGGCGACCGCAGCCTGCGCAGCCAGGTGCAGATCGTCTTCCAGAATCCTTATGGCTCGCTCAACCCGCGCCAGAAGGTTGGCGCGATCCTCGAAGAGCCGCTGAAGATCAATACCGATCTCAACGCCGCGGCCCGCCGCCGCAAGGTGGAGGAGATGATGGCCCGCGTCGGCCTGCGTCCGGAACATCACGGTCGTTACCCCCATATGTTCTCCGGTGGCCAGCGCCAGCGCATCGCCATTGCCCGCGCCCTGATGCTGCGGCCGAAAGTGCTGGTGCTCGACGAACCGGTTTCGGCGCTCGACCTCTCGATCCAGGCGCAGGTGCTGAACCTGTTGATGGATCTGCAGAAGGAGATGGGGCTTGCCTATCTCTTCATCTCGCACGGCCTCTCCGTCGTCCATCATATCGCCGACGAGGTGATGGTGATGTATCTCGGCCGCCCGGTCGAAACCGGTCCCGCCGCCGAGGTCTTCGCAAGGCCGCGTCACCCCTATACGGCAGCCTTGCTGTCGGCCACACCGATTGCCGATCCCGAGCGCGAGAAGAACCGCATCCGCCTGCAGGGCGAATTGCCGTCACCGCTGAAGCCGCCGTCGGGCTGTCACTTCAATCCGCGCTGCTGGAAGGCGCAGGACTATTGCCGCCAGGTTTCGCCCGAATTAAGCGGAGAAGGCACGCAACAATATGCCTGTCACTTCCCGCTCGATTGAGCGGGGAGCCGGAGCAATTCCAGGCAAAGCGCGAAGCGCTTTTGCCAGGAATTGCGTAGACAAGAGTTAGATGCTGGGAGAAGCCATGCCCGATGAGCGGACGAACAAACCCCATGCGATCATCGTCATGGGTGTCAGCGGCTGCGGCAAGTCCTCGGTCGGCGAAAAGCTCGCCGAGGCTCTGCACCTGACCTTCGTCGAAGGCGACGCGCTTCACCCGGCAGCCAATGTCGAAAAGATGTCGAAGGGCACTCCGCTGACCGATGACGACCGGATGCCCTGGCTCGACCGCATCGGCGAAGACATCAAAACATCGCTTGAGGGAGGCGAGGGCATCATCGTCTCCTGCTCGGCGCTGAAGCGCATCTATCGCGACAGGCTGAGAGAGGCTGCCGGCGGCAATCTCTTCTTCGCCTACCTCGAAGGCTCCAGGGCGCTGCTGACGAAACGCATGGGCGAGCGCAAGGGCCATTTCATGCCGGTCTCGCTGCTCGAAAGCCAGTTGGCGACGCTGGAGGTTCCCACAGGCGAGCCAGGCGTCGTCACCGTTGATATCGACGATACGATCGATGGCATTGCGACATCGGCGCTCCGGGGCCTCAAGGCGCTTGGGGTCACGGCTTGAAGCGCTGCGGCGAATAGGCCGTGATATCGATAAACGGCGTCTCGCCGGTCATCAGTTCTGCAAGCACGCGTCCGGTCACCGGCCCGAGCGTCAGCCCGTGATGGGCATGACCGAAGGCGAACCACAGGCCCTGATGGCGCGGCGCCTTGCCGATAACAGGCATCATGTCGGGTGTGCAGGGGCGCGCGCCCATCCAGGGTTCGGGATCGAGCCTGTCTCCGAGCGGGAAGATCGTGCGCGCCACGGCTTCGGCCCGGTCGAGCTGGACCGGCGTCTTCGGCGCGTCGAGCGTTGCGAACTCCGCCCCCGTGGTCAGGCGGATGCCGCGGTGCATCGGCGCCAGCAGATAGCCGCGTTCGGCATCGAGCATCCAGTTGTGGAGCACGGCATCGCCCTTGGCGGCATAATGCATGTGATAGCCGCGCTTGACGCCGAGCGGAAAGGAATAGCCGAGCCGGCGTGTCGCAACGGCCGCCCAGGGGCCGAGCGCGATCACCGCATCGTCGGCCTCGAGCGAACCGTCCGCCGTCATGATCTTCCAGCCGGAGCCGAACGGACCGAGCGAGGCGGCGTCCCCGGTGACGAAGCGGCCGCCGAGGCTTTCGAAATAGCGCCGATAGGCCGAGGTCAGCGCCTGCGGATCGAGCACCGACCAGGGATCGCGCCAACGGATGCCGCCGGCAAAATCGCCTGTTAGATCCGGCTCCATGCGGGCGATGTCGGCCGAGGTCAGGCTGTCATATTCGACCCCGAATTCATTCTGCCAAAGTGCAGCCTCCGCCAGGGCTTCATCGCGCTTGGCCGGTGTGCGGAAAAGCTTCATCCAGCCATCCCTGCGGATCAGCCCTCCCGCATGTGACGCCTCGATCAGATCCTTGTGTTCGGCAATCGAATTTTCGATCAGCGGCGCATAGGCCCGGGTGATGATCGCGTGGCGCCGCGCATTCGAATTCCACCAATAGCGGGCGAGAAAGGCGACCTGGCGCGGCAGCGTGCGGAGGTGATAATGCGCGTCGATGCGGTTGTTCAACGCGTAACGCATGAGAAGGCCGAACTGCTGGGGAAAGCCGTAGGGCGCGACACCCTCGCGCTGGATCAGGCCCGCATTGCCGAAAGAGGTTTCGCTGCCCGGATCCTTGCGGTCGATCAGCGTCACCTGCCGGCCGCGCCGCTGAAGGTGGATGGCCGTGGAAACCCCGACGATGCCGGCGCCGAGCACGATAACGTTCTTCGTCATTTCCCTACATTCTGCTCTGTTGTCGGCGTGAAAATGCCCCTGCCGATACGGCGGCGCAAACGAAAAATCGCGGTTATTTCAAAATCATTGCGCTTTTCAGTGCGGCATTTTCGGCCTTCATACGGATATAGAGAACGCAGGCGTTGAGAAGCGAAAAACCGATCGCGTAGAACGGCAGGCCGAAGGCCAGCGGAAGGGCAGCGATTTCGCCGACGACGATCGCGTAATTCGGATGCCGGAGGAAGCGATAGGGGCCCGAGGTCACGAGCGGAGCGCCGGGCAGGATGATGATACGCGTCGTCCAGCGCCCTTTCAGTGTCGCCAGCACCCAGAGCCTGAGCGCCTGCAGCCCGACGAACACGACAAACCAGAAGAGCTCGACCGGCCTGCCGGGCGCTAGCAGCCAAAGGCCGATGAGCCAGCCGGCATGCAGCGTCACCATGGCAGGATAATGCTCCGGCGCTACCTCCCTGGCACCTCTAGCGAGAAGGGCGGCCGTGTTACGCCGGGCAAGCACGAGTTCGCCGAGCCGCTGCAGGGTCACAAACGCCAGAAGCGCGATCGACGCCCACATCATGCCACTCTCCTGAGCGTCACGCAGCTCGCCGAAAAGCCCGGTCCCATGGCAATCATCGCCGAACGCTCCGGCAATCCCGCTTGGATCGCCCGCTCCAGCACGAACAGAATGGTCGGCGACGACATGTTGCCATATTCGGAAAGCACGGCGCGCTCGTGATCCAGAGTGCCCGGCGACAGCGAAAGCGCACTCTCCATCGCCGCCAACACTTTCGTTCCGCCGGGATGGCAGATGAAGCGGTCGATATCGCCTGATGTCAGCCCGTTGCGCGCCAGTATGGCCGTCACCGCGGGGCCGAGCTCGCGTTCGGCAAAGGGCGGCAGCGATTGCGCCAGCACGATGCCGAAACCGCCATCGTCGATCTTCCACCCCATGATATCGAGCGTATCGGGAAAGAGATGTTCGCCTGTTGATTCCACCTCCGCCAGCCCGCCTTCGCCGGATCGCAGCACGCAGGCGGCAGCCCCATCGCCGAAAAGCGCCGTCGCGATGATGTTCGGCCGCGTCAGCTCATCCAGCCGGAAGGCCAGCGTGCAGAGCTCGATCGAGACGAACAGCACGACGGCGTCCGGCCTGCCCCGCGCCAGTCGCGAGGCGATCGCAAAGCCCGACACGCCGGCAGCACAGCCGAGCCCGAACACCGGGACGCGCTCGATATCGGCCCTGAAACCCATCCGGCGGGCCATCTGCGCATCGAGGCTCGGCGTCGTAAAACCGGTCGAGGAGACCGTCACGACACAGTCGACATCGCCGGCGTCAAGCCCGGCCTGACGAAGGGCCGAGCCGGCGGCCTTGACGAACAACTCGCCCGCCACCTCGGCATAGGCCTGCATTCGATCCTGCCAGCCATGCGGCTCGTCGAACCAGGCAAGTGGCCGCGCCGCATGGCGCTTTTGAATGCCGGCGCTATCGAAGACGCGGGCAAGATGGCGGAAATCCTCGAAACGGTCGGCAAACAGCCGGGCGGAGGCTTCGACCGCTTCTTTCTGGAAAATGACATGTTCGGGGGCGGCGGTGGCGAGGCTTATGAGTTTCACGCTATCGGTCACAGATTTCTCCTTGTCGTTCCCGGCGGAACGACGGAAAACACGCGGTCCCGATAATTTATTCGGCTTCGTGGCTTCACGAAGCAGTGATGAAGAAAATGGGAAGGCCTCCGAATAAAGCGAGGTGCAGCGGTGTTCTCTCCTCGCAACGTCACTTCTCGAGGAGTTTTCCCTATGACGATCATGACAGTCCGTTTCGCTTCCATCCTTCTCGGCGGCTGCCTTGCCGCTTTCGTTTTCTCTGCGCCGGTCTTTGCGGCGGGCAATGACAGCAGCACGATGCCGACCTGCAAGAAGGGCGAGATCTACGACCAGAAGACCAAGAAATGCGTGAAGCAGCAGAGCGCCAATGTTTCGGACGAGAACCGTACCGACTATGCCTATTCGCTGGCGAAAGCCGGCCGCTATGAAGAGGCGCTTGCCATGCTCGACACGGTGAAGGACCAGAACACGGCCGAGGTGCTGAACTATCGCGGCTATGCCACCCGCAAGCTCGGCCGCACCGACGAAGGCATCTCCTATTACCTGCAATCGGTGAAGATGGACCCGCAATACGCCAAGGTCCGCGAATATCTCGGCGAAGCCTATGTCATCAAGGGCCAGCTCGATCTCGCCAAGGACCAGTTGAAGTCGATCAAGGCGATCTGCGGCACGGGCTGCGAGGAATATCAGGATCTGAACGCGGCAATCCTCGACCCGTCGAAGATCTGATCCGCCCGGCAGAGCGGGAAAACGGAACCACGAAGGATATCCGAATGTCGGTCGCGCCCACCCGGTTTCCCGCCTATAGTCGCGCAAGAATGGAATCGCCGGTTCATCCGGCGGTTCCCAGACATGCAAGATCGTCGGAGGCGGCCATCGCGAGCGCAGCGGATATCAGGAGCGGCCTGACGGAAAATCTGCCAAGGCTCTGGCGTTATGGCCTCGTTCTCTCGCATCAGCGCGATGTCGCCGACGACCTGGTGCAGGCGACCTGCCTGCGCGCCCTGGAGCGCGCCGATCAGTTTACCCCCGGCACCCGGCTCGATCGCTGGCTGTTTTCGATCCTGCATTCGATCTGGCTGAACGAGATCCGCTCGCGCCGGGTGCGCCAGGGCCAGGGTTTTGTCGATGCCGGCGAGGCGCTGACCTTCGATGGCGCCCACGATACCGAAACGCAGGTGATGGCGGCGCAGCTGTTGAAACGGGTGAATGCGCTGCCCGAAGCGCAGAGAACGGTGGTTTTCCTCGCCTATGTCGAAGGACTTTCCTATCGCGAGGTTGCGGGCATACTGGATATTCCGATCGGAACCGTGATGAGCCGGCTGGCGGCTGCCCGCGCCAAGCTCTCCGACGACGGGCGGGAAGGGGGACGGCAATGAATACGAGAGACACCATTCCTTCCGACGAGGACCTCACAGCCTTCATCGATGGCGAACTGACGGCGGAAGAGGCCGCCCGCATCGAAACCCTCGCCAATGAAGATGAAGCCGTCGCCGAGCGGCTGGAGTTCCTGTCGCGCGCCAGCCTGCCGTTCGCGCAGGCCTTCGCCCCGCTGCTATCGGAAGCCCCGCGCGAGAAACTGGAGAAAATGCTCGCCGCCATCCCCGCGCCTGCAAGCGCAAAATCCGGCTCCCCACCCGCATTCGCCACCCGCCGCCGCTTCCTCGGCGCGCTTGCCGCCGCGCTGGTGGCCGGCATCGCCATCGACCGCGCCGTCATCGGCATCGGCAGAGGCTTATCGGCGAGGGACGAAAACAGCGAATGGCGCGCCGTCGTCGCCGACTATATTTCCCTCTATACGCGAGAAACTCTCGCCGGCCCGGTTCCAGCCACAGATGTCCAGGCAGCCCAGCTCAGCGCCTTCGACGAAAAACTCGGCCTGTCGCTTTCACCCGAAGCCGTCGCGCTTCCGGGCATCGATTTCAAACGCGCTTTGCTTCTGCAATATGACGGCAAGCCACTCGCCCAGATCGCCTATCTCGACCCCGAAACCGGCCCGATGGCGCTCTGCATCGTTAGGTCTGACCGGGGGCCGAAGCCGCCGGATCTCGAAAGCCGCAAGGGCATGAACATCGTCTACTGGTCGAACGGCACGCACGCCTTCATGCTGATCGGCCGTGCGGCGGCGGACAGGATGGCGACGATTGCCGATGGGGCGCGGGGAAGGATGGCTGTGTGATTGGCTATTGACCCTGCGCGACATCTGGCGGGATGCTGCTATCGATTTCGTGTGAGGAACTGGCCGAGGCGGTTGGCAATCTTCGATGCCCAGAACACGGGGGTTGAGATCTTGAAGCCGTGGTCGGCAAGGGCTCGCAGCACTTCCTTGTTCTGGCGCGATATGTTTTGGACGTTTTTGTTTGTGGCGCCCCCCAAGCGCATCCTGACCAGCACGCGGGGGATATAAATGGTTTTGATGCGCGCGACTTCCAGAAATCGCATCATAAGCTCGACGTCGGCTGCTAGGCGATAACGCAGATCAAACGTCCCAAACCGTTCATAGATGCGACGTCGAACATAGAAGGTTGGATGCGGCGGACACCAGCCGCGCCCAAAGGAACCGGATTTAAACGCACAGGATTTCCAATAACGGACTTTGCGATCGGTATTCTGGTTGGAAACATAGATGAGATCGCCGTAGCAGCCGTCGTAGGCTTCGTCTTCCAGCGTGGCCGCCACGATTTCGAGGGAGCCGTTACTCTCGAAAGTGTCGTCCGCATTTAGGAATCCGATGATGTCGCCCGTCGCAAGGCCAATCCCCTTGTTCATCGCTTCATAGATACCTCCGTCCCGTCCCGAAAGTACGCGGCGGTTCTCCGCCGGCGCCGAAGCAATGATGGCGAGCGTCGAATCGCTTGAGCCACCGTCAATGACGATGTGCTCGAAATCGCGGTAGGTTTGCGTATCGATGGACCGCAGCGTATCGGCAATGGTCCGCTCGGCGTTCCAGCAAACAGTGATGAGGCTTATCCGGGGGGGACGTGGATCGGCAGTGTCTGCAGCCATTTAACGGGTGTCTTGCTCATATTCCAAGGGGCGAAATTTGGCTAATCCGTAGCAGACGGAAAGGCGGCGTCGCAATCCAGTATAGCAAATTATCCTCGACCAATGCCCGATTGATGAGGGGTTGGGCTACTTCCCGTCTCGGTAAGTGCATTGCATGCCGATCGATCTATCTGTAGTGAGCAGTGTCGAACGGCGACGTCATCACGAAGGCTCGTGAATGCGCGCGGATTTACCAGTTGCAGGAGGTCTCTTGTCTTCGAAGAAAAAGCTGCGCAAGGGCATCTTGCTCGCCGGGGGCTCGGGCACTCGGCTCCATCCCGCGACCCTCGCCATTTCGAAGCAACTTCTTCCGGTTTTTGACAAACCGATGATCTACTATCCCCTGTCAACGCTGATGCTTGCGGGGATCAGGGATATCCTGATTATCTCTACGCCGCAGGACACGCCGCGTTTTGAACAGTTGCTGGGCGACGGCGCCCAATGGGGATTGAACCTTCAATATGCTGTACAGGCCGCGCCGGAGGGAATTCCCCAAGCGTTCTCGATCGGCAGGGAATACATCGGGCAAGAGGCAACTGCCCTCGTGCTCGGAGACAATATCTTTTACGGCAACCTCCTGACGCATGATTTATCTGCGGCTTCCGCGAGATCGGACGAAGCGACGATCTTCGCGTATAAAGTCCACGATCCCGAGCGGTATGGGGTGGTGGAATTTGACGGTCAGGGCAAAGTCCTCACCTTGGAGGAAAAGCCATCCAGGCCCCGCTCTTCTTACGCTGTGACGGGTTTATATTTCTACGACAATGACGTGATTGACATTGCTGCCGGTTTGAAACCCTCGCCGCGCGGTGAAACCGAAATTACCGACATCAACCGGCATTATTTGTCGGCCGGCAAATTGAACGTTGCTGTGTTGGGGCGAGGGCATGCCTGGCTTGATACGGGCACGCACGATTCACTCCTTGAAGCCAGTCAGTTCATTGCCACCATCGAGCGGCGCCAGGGGCTGAAGATTGCCTGCCCCGAAGAAATCGCCTTTCATTTGGAATACATAGATGCCGAGCAACTGCTGAGGCTGGCAGCTCCACTTGAAAAGAGTTCTTACGGTCGATATCTCATCAGCCTGGTGAGGGAGCCAGCTCCGCATTTCCCAACCGGCTGAACCGGCAAAACTGGAAAACCAATCTTGTCTGCTTTTACCCTGCTTACATTAAAGACGATGTCCGACGGACGAGGCGCGCTGACCGTCATGGACGGAATACTGCCATTTCCGGTCGTCAGGAGCTTCTGGATCTATGGAGCCGACGGACATACACGTGGCGGCCATCGTCATCACCAGACTCGACAGGCGTTGGTGGCGCTTTCGGGAAGCGTGATGATTTTGATGGACGATGGAAAAGCCCGCGAAGAGATTACCTTGTCGTCACCGGACCAGTGCCTGCTGGTGGAGCCAAGGGACTGGCACCAAATGACCTTCGGTCCCGGTTCAATCCTGCTCGTTTTTGCCTCTCGCGGATATGATAAGGATGATTACATCGACACTCCCTATGAACGGCTCTGAGATGATTGAGTATGAAAGTCTTGCGCAGGCCAACCGTGCGCTGATGGAAGAGCTGGAGGCTGTTGCTTCCCGCGTTATTCGTTCCGGGTGGTACATACTTGGGAATGAGGTCTCCTCGTTTGAAGCGGAATTCGCCGCCTTCGCGGAAAGCAAACATTGCATCAGCGTGGCCAACGGTCTGGATGCGCTGATCCTGTCAATCGAAGCGCTCGACCTGCCAAAAGGCAGCGAGATCATGGTTGCCTCCAATACCTATATAGCCACGATCCTCGCAATTCTGCGCGCCGGCCACAAACCCGTTTTGGTGGAGCCCGAACGCGAAACCTTCAATATTGATCCGGAGCGCCTTCCTGCGGCGCTCACACGTCACACCCAGGCCATCTGTGTGACGCATCTTTTCGGCAAAGCCTGCCGGATGACCGAGATCGCCGCGTTTGCAAGCGAGCACGGTCTCAAAGTGATCGAGGATTGCGCGCAGTCTCATGGTGCACGCTATGACGGCAAGCTGACCGGCACCTTTGGAGTCGCCGGCTGCTTCAGCTTCTATCCGACCAAGAATCTTGGAGCTCTCGGAGATGCGGGCGCGATCGTCACGGATGATGACGAATTTGCAGATCGCTTGCGGCACATGCGCAATTACGGCTCGAAGAAAAAATATGAGAACGTCTACATCGGGGTAAATTCCAGGCTTGATGAAATGCAGGCGGCATTCCTGCGGGTCAAGCTGCGTCACCTCGATCAGGTGACCGAACATAAGCGGGCACTGGCCGGTATCTATTTTGCCAATCTGCCCAACTGGCTCGCGCAGCCGCTTCGACGACCCGCCGAGTATGACGTGTTTCATATTTTCGGGATACGTCACCCGGCGCGCGACGAATTGCGTCAGTGGCTGCTCGATAATGGGGTCAAGACCGAGATACACTATCCGATCGCGCCGCATAGGCAGAAGGCAATGCAAGGCATTCTTTCCGGCGATTATCCCATTGCCGATGAGTTGCATGCCACCGAGCTGAGCCTGCCGATTTCGGCCGGCCATAGCAAGGATGAGATCGAGCGCGTCTGCAGCCTTCTTGCGGCGCTCCCGGAAAAGCTGAAGTTGGCGGCATGACAGAACACCTGAAAGGACCGGCCTCGGCACGTGAGGATGACGATTGGGATATCGTTATCAGGCCTTCCAAGGGCAATACGCCGGATCTCGGCCTTGTCTGGCAATATCGCGATCTCGTCTGGATGTTCTTCAAGCGGGATTTCACGACATTCTACAAACAGACCATTCTCGGGCCTGTCTGGTACATCATTCAGCCGTCGCTGACGGCGATGACCTATTATGTCGTGTTCGGAAAAATCGCCAATCTTTCGACGGATGGCCTTCCGCCCTTTCTGTTTTACATGTCGGGCACAATCATCTGGAGCTATTTTTCTGCCTGTCTGACCAATAACTCCGAAGTCTTCTCGAAGAACGCCAATCTGTTCGGAAAGGTTTATTTTCCGAGACTCGTGGTGCCGCTGTCAGTTGCGATGAGTGGCCTTGTCGCCTTTGCGATCCAGTTCCTGCTCTTGTTGACGGTTTCCATTGGCCTGAAAATTGCCAATCCCGATCTGGCCGTGAGCTATTGGTTCCTGTTTCTGACGCCGCTGGTGCTGCTCTATATCGCCGTGCTGGGCATTGGTGCCGGCCTTGTCGTTTCGGCGCTGACGGTGCGTTTCCGAGATCTTGTCTACGCCGTCGGGTTCATGACGCAACTCTGGATGTATGGTACGCCGATCGTGTACCCCTTCAGCCAGATTCCGGAACGGTATCATTGGTTCTATTATATCAATCCAATGACGACGCCAGTTCAAACCTTCCGCTGGGCGCTATTTGACGCTCCCGCCTTGCCCGTCGGTCTTTGCCTCGCCAATCTCGCAGTGACTGTCGCAATAACCCTATGCGGGCTGGCACTTTTCTCGCGGGCGGAAGCCAACGCGATGGATACCGTCTGATGAACGACATCGTTATTCGAGCGGAGCACGTCAGCAAACTATATCGTCTTGGCGTGATCAATCACGGCACTCTCTATCGCGACCTTCAGAGCTGGTGGGCGAAGTGGCGCAACCTTCCAGATCCGAACGTTTCGGTATCCGACCATACGTCTGACCGCGGCGCGCGGTCGCGGCTGAAGGGAGACATCTTCCACGCGCTGGATGATGTCTCTTTCGAGGTCGGGCACGGCGAGATCGTCGGCATTATCGGCAGGAACGGAGCCGGAAAATCCACACTGCTGAAGGTGATGTCGCGTATCACCATGCCCAACTCGGGCTTCATCGGCATACGAGGCAGAATTGCCAGCCTGCTTGAGGTCGGCACTGGATTTCATCCGGAACTCACCGGTCGGGAGAACGTCTATCTGAATGGCGCCATCCTCGGGATGAGCCGTGCTGAGGTTAGGTCGAAATTCGACGAAATTGTCGAGTTTGCGGAGATCGGCGAATTCATCGATACGCCGGTGAAGCGGTATTCGTCCGGCATGTATGTCCGCCTGGCCTTCTCCGTCGCGGCGCATCTCGAGCCGGAAATACTCTTGGTCGACGAGGTATTGGCCGTCGGCGACGTCAACTTTCAGAACAAATGCATGGGGCGCATGCAGGAGGTCACCAAGGCCGGCCGAACGATTATCTTTGTCAGCCACAATATGACGGCGATCAGCAGCATCTGCCCGAAATCGATCCTGATGGCCGACGGCAAAGTCGCTGCGATGGGCGATACCGCAGATGTGATAAAAGCCTACCTCGACCGCCCGGAATTCGGCGGCACGGCAATTTACTCGGTCAACCCCGAGGACGTCGATGGAAAGGCGGTCATTTGCCGTGTTGCGGTACTGAACGAGAAGGACGAGCTTTCGGGCACGGTAGAACTGTCTAAGGGCTTTTCCGTTGAGATCGAATACGAATTGAGGGAGCCTCTTTCCGGCCTCTCAGTCGGAATGCAGATCATGATGGAGGATGGCTATACCCCCCTCGTCAGTCTTTCCGATCCCGAGCTCGACCTTGGGCGCCTCGACACCCGGCCAGCCGGCTATTATCGAGCCCGCGTCAAATTTCCCGGATGTCTTCTGAATACGGGCACGTTCTACGTGCGGCTGGGGATATCGAGCCGGTTCTCGATATATTCCGTCGCCGAGGGTATTCGGTTTGACGTAGAGGACAATGTGGGAATCATCCAGATGCTGGGTCAGCAACGGAAGCCGTCGATTTCGGCGATACAGTTGCCTTGGGCGGTTGAGAAGGTCTTCCTGCGTGATTCTGAGGGTGTTTTGAAATGAAGAAAGCGCTTGTCACCGGGGCGGACGGGTTCATCGGCTCTCATCTTGTCGAGACGCTGGTCAGATCGGGCGTCGAAGTTCGCGCCCTCTGCCAGTACAATTCGTTTTCCAGTTGGGGCTGGCTGGACCAATCGGAATACCGCGGCAAGTTCGAGGTGATCCTTGGAGACGTCCGCGATCCGGCGCAGATGCGCTCCGTCGCCAGAGGTGTCGACACCATCTTCCATCTTGCCGCTCTGATTGCCATTCCCTACTCTTATCAGGCCCCGTCAAGCTATATAGACACCAATGTGCATGGAACGTTGAACGTTCTTCAAGGGGCTCTCGACGCCGGTGTCGGAAGGGTGATCCAGACCTCGACGAGCGAAGTCTACGGCACGGCGCGTTTTGTGCCGATCAGCGAGAGCCATCCACTGCAGGCGCAGTCGCCCTATTCGGCGTCCAAAATTGGTGCCGATGCGATCGCCTACAGCTATCATTCGAGCTTTGACCTGCCGGTGACGATTGCACGGCCCTTCAACACCTTTGGCCCGCGACAATCCGCAAGGGCGGTTATTCCGACCGTGATTTCACAGCTTCTGAGCGGACGAACGAAGTTGAAGCTTGGTGCGCTTTCACCGACGCGGGATTTCAATTTCGTGCAGGATACGTGCGACGGTTTTCTGGCGCTCGCGGCCTGCGACCAAGCCGTCGGCCGGACGGTCAATATCGGCTCCGGCAGCGAGATCTCGATCGGCGATACCGTTCAACTGATCGCCGACATTCTTGGCGTCAACGTCGAGATCGAATGCGACGAACAGCGTTTGCGTCCGGCAAACAGTGAAGTGGAACGCTTGTGCTGTGACAACGGCCTGATCAGGTCTCTGACGGGATTTTCGCCGCGTTACAGCTTGGAAGACGGTCTGAAGGCAACGATCGAATGGCTGCGCCAGCCTGAGAATCTGACGCGGTATAAGGCGGATATTTTCAATGTCTAGGCGCGCGGTCATTCTGGCCGGGGGAATGGGAACGCGGCTGCGGCCCTATACCGTCGTCCTTCCAAAACCTCTGATGCCGATCGGCGATTACCCTATTCTTGAGGTCATCATTCGTCAGCTGATCTCAGGCGGGTTCGAGCACATAACGCTTGCCGTCAACCATCAGGCCGAATTGATCAAGGCGTTTTTCCAGGACGGCGATAAATGGGGCGTGCGCATCGACTATTCCCTCGAGGACGAACCACTCGGCACCATGGGACCGCTACGGCTGATCAAGGATTTGCCAGAGAATTTCCTGGTGATGAATGGCGATATCCTGACGGATCTCGACTATGCCGATTTTCATGACACCCATGTCCGCGATGGCAATATATTCACGATCTCGTCCAAGACGCGTCAGCATCGCATTGACTATGGCGTTCTTGATACCAACGAGGCAGGACGCCTGACCGGCTTCCGGGAGAAGCCGACGGCCGAGTATAAGGTCAGCATGGGCGTCTACATGGTGTCGTCTGGGGCCGTCGAGCATATACCGCAACGCGGCGCTTACGGCTTTGACCATTTGATGTTGGATCTTTTGGCGGCCGGCAAGCCGGCCACCGTTCGCGATTTTCAAGGTTACTGGCTCGATATCGGACGCCCCGACGATTATGCATTGGCGATCGAGCAGTTCGAAACCATGAAATCCAGGTTCTTGAATGGTTGATGCCATCGTCACCGGTGCTGGCGGCTTTCTCGGGAAGCGTCTGGTAGAGCGGCTTATACAGGCTGGCATTGATGTGCTTGCGCTTGACCGAACACATGGCGACATAGGCGAAGAACGCCTTTGGCAGGAGCTTCCGGCGGCGCGAACGCTGTTTCATCTTGCCGGCAGGACATTCGTTCCGGATAGCTGGACACAGGGGCCGAGCTTCATGGCCGCCAATGTTCTCGGTACGCAGCATGCTTTGACCTGGTGCAAGCGACACAAGGCCAAACTCGTCTTCGCAAGCGCTTATGTTTATGGAGTGCCGGAACGGCTGCCGATCCACGAAAGCGATCCGGTCAAGCCGAACAACCCATACGCGCTCTCCAAACATCTTGCCGAACAACTCTGTGAGTTCGCTGCCACATACGAGCAGATACCGGTGGTGGTATTGCGCCTTTTCAATATATATGGCGCAGGGCAGCGGCCCGAATTTCTGATCCCGACGCTTCTGGATCAAATAAGGGCGAAGAAGGAAATCCAGGTTCTGGATCTGAGCCCGCGGCGTGACTATGTATTTGTTGCCGATGTGCTGAGCGCCTTTACCAAGGCCATGGATGTGGCAGAAGGTTACCACTGCATCAATATCGGCTCCGGAAAGTCGTATTCGGTGCAGGAAATCATCGATATCTTGCAGAAAGCCGCCGGCACTGATCTACCTGTAGTGTCGTCTTGCGCTGTTCGGCGGAATGAAATACCTGACGTGCGGGCCGATATTGAGCGGGCTCGAGCCGTTCTCGGATGGTGGCCGGAATGGGATCTGCCGGCCGGCATCGGCGTGATGATGAAGGAGTCGTGAATTGAACGAGCGTTACGTTCCGATCAATAAGGGCAACTACTCGATGGACACGGACGAGCGCGAAGCCGCGTTCGACAAATACCGTGGCGAGGGGTGGGAAGCCGAATACGCGGATTACCGTCGCAAATGGTCGGAATATGCCTTGAACCAGCAGGTTTCGGATTACCCGCTGCTGGTCGACCTCGAGCTGGCGTCGATCTGCAACCTGCGCTGCCCGATGTGCTATACGATTAGCGACGAATTCAAGAAGAGCGTCAATACGACCCGGATGGACTGGGACCTCTATTGCCGCATCATCGATGAGATCGGCGGCAAGGTTCCTGCGATCCGTCTGTCCCTGCGCGGCGAGGCCACGCTGCACAAGCGTTTCGCCGACTGTGTGCGCTATGCCAAGGACCACGGGATCAAGGAAGTCTCGACCCTGACGCATGGCTTCAAGCTCAACAGAGACTATTTCGCCCAGCTCGTCGATGCCGGCATCGACTGGATCACCGTTTCGATCGACGGCACCGGTGAGACCTATGAGAAGATCCGCAAGCCGATCAAGTTCCAGGCTCTGCTCGACAAGATCAAGGACATAAAGAAATACAAGGACGAGCGCGGTCTCCATCGTCCTGTCATCAAGGTGCAGGGCATTTGGCCGGCAATCCGGGAAAATCCTGATCTTTATTACGATACCTTCGCGCCTTACGTGGATCTCGTCGCCTTCAATCCGCTGATCGATTATCTCGGCAACGATTCAGACATCGCCTATCTCGACAATTTCACCTGCCCGCAGCAGTACCAGCGTTTGGTGATCGGTGCCGACGGATTGGTCATGAAGTGCTCGAACGACGAGGAAAACCGTGAGGTTATCGGTAATGCGAACACCGAAACCGTGCACCAGATATGGCACGGGGAAAAAATGAACGCCGTCCGCGCTTTGCACAAGGAACCGCAGGGCTTCCTCAAGAGCGAGGTCTGCCGCAGGTGCTACCTACCGAGAGAGACCAATGACGAAACCGCGCAGATTTGCGGCAGACAGGTCATTGTCCGGAATTACGTCGATCGGAACCAGGAAATCGGGCGATAATCGACTGAATACGCGCGCAACGGGCACCCTTTTCGAGATTTATGGGTGCCTGCTGCCAAAGGCGCGAGGCGAAATTGCCGGTCGTGATTACAGGGAGTAACAGATGTTTCGCAACTACCGGCCTGATCGCTGCTATATTATAGCCGAGATCGGCGGCAACTTTACGACGTTCGATCAGGCAAAGCGCCTGATTGACGAGGCAAAGGCGTCAGGGGTCGATGCTGTCAAGCTCCAGACTTACCGGGCAGAAACACTGTCGAGCCGGAACGCCATGTTCGATATGGAAAACACGGGCGTCACCTCGCAATTCGAACTTTTCCGTAAATATGAAATCAGTCACGACCTGCACGAGGCAGTTTTCCGCTATGCCGAGGAGCACGGGCTGGATTGGTTTTCGTCTCCTTCGCACGAGACGGATGTCGATCTCTTGGAGAGATGCGGAGTTGGAGCCCATAAGGTGGGATCGGACGACGCGGTCAACATTCCTTTTCTTCGTTATCTCGCAAAAACGGGCAAGCCGATCATCTTGTCGACAGGGATGTCGACGCTCGAGGAAGTTCGGGAATCCGTTGCTGCAATCAAGGAAGCCGGCAACGACAAGCTCATTCTGCTGCATGCCATCACGAGTTATCCGACGCATCCGGAAAATGTGAACCTGAGCGCGATGCAAACGATGATGGAGGCGTTTCCGAATCTCGACGTCGGCTATTCCGACCACACGGTGACGCCCGTCGCAAGCCTTTGTGCGGCCGCAATGGGCGCTCGCGTCATAGAGCGGCATTTCACTTACGACAAAACCGCCGACGGTCCCGACCACATGCTTTCGGCTGATCCGGCGGAAATGAAATGGCTTGTGGATGCGATCCGCGCGTTCGAGATCATGAAAGGCAGTGGTCGCAAGGAACCGGCTGCAAGCGAGGCGACGACCAGGCTGAACAACCGCAAGAGCATCGTTGTCAGCCGGCCGCTCAAAGCCGGCGATGTGATTTCTGCCGGCGACATCGCCGTCAAGCGACCCGGGACAGGGATTGAACCCAAGCATCTCGAAACCCTCACCGGACGACGGCTGGTGAATGATCTTGATGCAGATGCCGTCCTCCAGTGGAGCGATCTGGCGTGACGCTTGGGATCATTATCCAGGCGCGGATGGGATCGACGCGGCTGCCGGGAAAAGTGCTCCGCGATATTTGCGGGAAACCCCTTCTCGGACATGTCCTTGGTCGGCTCCAGATGCTGAAGCGTCCGGCCAAGGTTGTCGTTGCGACATCGTCCGCCAGCGAGAACGATATTATCGAAGCTTGGTGTCTTGAACACGGCGTCAGCTGCTTTCGTGGTGACGAAACCGACTTGCTCGATCGCTATTTTCAGTGCGCGAGATCGCTCGGGATGTCGGATATCGTGCGGTTGACCGCAGATAATCCTTTCACCGACATCGAGGAGCTCGAGAGGCTGATCGATCTGCACCTAAAGCAAGGATTCGATTACACGCATGCGTTTGGCCAGTTGCCTATTGGCGTCGGCGCCGAGATATTTACCCTCGAAGCCCTATCGCGCAGCCACCGCGAGGGGAAGCTTCCGCACCATCGCGAACACGTGAATGAATATTTCACCGATCGGCCCGAATTGTTCAAGATCGGTCAGCTCGATGTGCCCCCAGCCAAAATCTCTCCGAAGCTGCGCCTGACGGTGGATACTGAAGAAGATTGGAGCCGCGCCCGTGCGCTCGCAGCGCAGGCGGGTGAGAATTGGCTCGGGACGGAAGAAGCGATCAGGCTATGTTCGTCGTCTGCATAGAAAGTTCACATGCACGCGGCATGGGTCATCTGTTTCGATCGCTGACGCTCGCCACCGAATTGCGTTCACGCGGTCATTCGGTCCGTTTTTTGGCGAACGATCATCCGAATTCTTTGAAAATCATCCAGGAGCGCGGCTTTGACGTGGCGCTTTATGATCTCGCCGCCGTGACGGGATGGGAGAAGGATTTCCTCGACGCCACTGCTTCATCTGCGATCTGGATCAACGACCGCCTCAATACGCAGCGGCTCCACAGCGAGACGATCAAGCGCCTGGACGCCAAGCTGGTTACCTTTGATGATCGTGGTGATGGCGCGGAACTCGCCGACCTGAATATCTGCGCTCTCCTGTTCGAAGAGACGGGAAGTCTGAAGGGCCGGGACGTGCGGCTGGGGGTGGAGTACATGATACTCAATCCCGAAATCGCAAGGTATCGCCGAGTTCGGGAAAAGCTCGCTTCGATACTTGTCACGCTTGGCGGCGCCGATACTTACGGAGTGACGGTCCGCGTCGCCAAATGGCTGAGCAGCAAGCCCTTCCCGGTCACCATCGTGACCGGCCCCAGCTTCCAGCACATGGCCGAGCTTGAAGAGGTCGTCGCGGCGGCTGCGCCGGATCGGTTCAGGCTGTTGAACCAAGTGCCGTCGCTTGCGGCAGAAATGTATGGGCACGACCTGGCAATTACCGGTGGCGGCCTTACGCCCTTCGAAGCCTGTGCGGCCGGCCTGCCGTGTGTCGTGGTCGCAAACGAACCTTTTGAAATCCCCGTCGGGCGCGCGCTTGAAGAGCTTGGAGGAGCGTTCTTCGCCGGGCATCACTCGGCATTCGATCTCGGCATACTGGAGAAAGCAATTCCCATCAGGAGCATGAGCGAGACTGCCATGACCAAGGTCGACCTTGGCGGGGTTGGCCGTGTCGCCGATCTGCTGGAAAGATTGGCTGCATGACTCTGACAGCGGTAATTCATCAACCGGATTTTGCATCCTATCTCGGCTTTTTTCAGCGTTTTCTGAACGCCGACCTCTACATCGTTCTGGATCACGTTCAGTTCGTCCACGGCACGAGCAAAAGCTGGACGCACCGTGACAAGATAAAGACGGCGCAAGGCGACCGCTGGCTCACCGTCGGAATCAGGAAGCCAAGCTTCGGTACACCGATCAATGCGGTGGAACTGGCACCCGGCACCGGATGGATAGACCAGAACCTTTCCCTGCTTCGGGAAAACTATCGCCGATCTAACGGCTGGAGCGAAGTCTTTCCACGTCTCGAAGCCCTCTACGGCAGGCGGTTCGACCTCTTGGCCGATTTTAATATGCATTTCCTGGACGGTATTCTGGATATGCTTGAAATCACCATGCCGACGGTACGATCAAGCACTCTAAGCCCTGAGGCCAATAGGAACGAGTTGCTTGTCGAATTGCTTGGCAAAGTGGGAGCGACGCGCTATCTCTCAGGTCTCGGCGCCCGCGACTATATGCGGCCTGAGGTGTTCGAGGCGGCCGGAATCGAAATCGAATGGCAGCATTTCGTCCATCCGGTTTATCCACAGCCCTTCGGCGAGTTCATTCCCTATCTCAGTATTCTCGACACACTGCTGAATTGTGGTATTGCAGGCACGCGTGACCTGCTCTGGAGTTGCAAATGAATATTCTCGCGATCGGTGCCCATTTCGACGACGTGGAACTGGGCTGTGGTGGTGCGTTGGCGCGCCATGCAGCAAACGGCGATACGGTTTATGTCTATGTCGCGACCGTATCCGGCTTCTCCAACCAATATGACCAGTCCGTCCGCAGCAGCCAGGTCGCCAGAGCAGAGGCAGATGCTGCGATGGAAATTCTCGGCGTCCACAAGATGTTTTGCGGCGAGTTCAAAACGCTCCAGATCGAGTTCGTCGACCCGCTGAATATCGAGATCCTCAAACTCGTGCAGGATCTGAAGATCGATATGGTCTATACCCACTGGGTCGGCGATATCCATCATGACCACCTAGCCTTGTCGCGCGCGTCGCTGCACAGCTGCCGCCACGTACCCCGCCTGCTGATGTATCGCAGCAACTGGTATCATTCGACGGTGGATTTCAGAGGGAATTTCTACGTCGACATCACCTCCCATTGGGACCAGAAGGAAAAGGCAATCCTTGCCCATGAATCCGAGATGGAGCGCACGGGGCGGAAATGGGTGAGCTTCTTCCGCAATGAAGCCGAGAACGCCGGGCAGCGCATCGGTGTAAAATACGCCGAAGTCTTCGAGGTGGTGAAGTGGCTTCAGCCTTGAAGAAGGTCATGACTTTTGCCTCGATGCTGCTTCCCTATGGCGTGCATGAATTGAGGCGCAGACACAAACAGCGTGCCGAACTCTCGGGATCCATCCTGCAGACTTTGAAGGCCAACCGGGAGCTTGCGGGACGCCATCATGGCCAGCGCTGCTTTATCGTGGGTAACGGTCCTAGTGTGAAGGCCTTGGACCTGACGGTGCTCGAAGGGGAGACCGTAATAAGCGTATCGAATGGCTATCTTCATGCCGGCTTTATGCGCTTCGCACCGAAATATCATGTCGTTCCGCAGATAACCTATGGCACGATGACCGAGGATCAGGTTGCGCGCTGGTTTACCGAGATGCATGATAATCTTGGTGAGGCAGAACTGCTGCTGAACGAGACCGAAGCTGGCATCGTCGCCGAGCGAAAGCTGTTTGCCGGCCGTAAAGTGCATTACGTAGCTCTTCGAACGAGTTTCGACGACATCGGTGACACTTCCATCATCGACATCGCAAAGCCGATACCGCGGGTTGATTCCGTGCCGGTGCTGGCTTTGATGATCGCCATGCATATGGGTTTCGAAAATATTGTCCTGCTCGGCGTCGATCACGACAGCTGGCGAAGCGGATACTATACCTATGCCTTCGATTTGAAGACACAAGCCGACACGGATTTCTCGGTAACGTCCGAAGGGAAGATCCTGTCTCCTAACTACGACACATTTCAAAGCCTTGCTCGCCTCTGGCGCCAGTATCGCCGGCTGGCGATGATCGCCTCCGCCAATGGCATCCGGATAATCAATGCAGGCATAGGCGGCGAACTCGATGAGTTCGAACGTATTCCCCTGAACCTGCTGCTCTCGCAAGACAAGGTGCAGTAATATGCGCGCTCGTCTCTTTTCGCTGGCACGCCGTTTTTTCAAACCCGGGCATCCAGCCGGTCTTCAAGCCCAAACCGGTTACATCGGTGAATTCCCCACTTGGGAAGAGGCAAAGGCAGGCCTGCCCGGCTATTCGGATCCGAACATCGCGCAGAGAGTCGCTTATGGCACGACCGAAGTTCTGAGTGGACGGAAGGCTTACGAACGCGATTCGATTACGTTCGAGACCAGACAATATGCTTTCCCGATCGCAACTGCCCTTTTATGGGCTTCAGGCGCGCGCGGTGCGCTTAACGTTCTTGATTTCGGAGGTGGGCTCGGCACGACCTTTTTCCAAAATCGGCCCTTCCTGCAGGCTGTTTCTCAGATCAACTGGGTGATCGTTGAGCAACAGACGTTTGTTGAACAAGGAAAACATCTATTCCAAGATAGCCAAGTCAGCTTCTGTTCTGATATGCGCGAAGCGTTGGCGACGGAGATCCCGGATATAGTCCTTTTCTCGAGTTCCCTACAATACGTCGAGAGGCCTTACGATATGCTGGAGGCCGTAAAAGCCTCAAAGGTTCCGATGGTCGTATTTGACAGAACGTTGTTTTCAGGCCGCCTACACGACGTCCTCACGCGCCAATATGTATCCGCCGATATATTCTCTGCTGTCATACCGACATGGATTTTCAGCGAATCGAAGTTTCTGAATTTCATGGAGTCGGATTACACGCTCGTGTCAAAATTTCCAGCGTCCTGTTCCACGGTCGAAAATGATCGAGAAAATCGGAACCTGCAGGAGTCCGGTTATTTGTTCGTGCTGAACGGTTCGCAATACGATATTGCCCTGCAGTCGCCCATAATCAGCGAGAATAAACAATGAGTTCGTTGCAAAAGCATCCCCAATCCTGCCCATTGTGTGCGGGAAAGCAAATCGGATTGCACCGCTGGTTCGACGTGGACGCTTTAAAAGCGGATTGGCAGAAGGGGTTTGGCTTTGAACCGTTCAGTCGGCTTGGCATTGAGGGCGTAGCTCATCAGTTTCGGTGTTTTGACTGTGACTTGAGATTTTTCGATCCGGCAACGACGTTGGCGGGAGACGGTGAGTTTTATAATGAACTTTCGAGCCGTTTTTCCTGGTACTACGAGAAGGACAAATGGGAGTTCGACGTCGCGGCGGAAATTCTCGCCGGTCTCGACGGGATAAAGAGGGTGTTGGAGGTCGGCTGCGGCCAGGGCCATTTCCTCGTTCGAATCAAGAATCGCTACGACGTGAAGGGCTTGGAATTCAACCCTCAGGCGATTGCCGATTGCAGAGCCATCGGCCTTGACGTCACCAGCGAGGCGATGGCGACGCTGGGTGAAGGCAGTTTCGACGTTGTTTCGGCGTTCGAGGTTCTGGAGCATTTGCCTGCGCCACGCGAATTCATTGAACAGTCCTTGCGGCTTTTAAGGCCGGGCGGCTACCTGTTGTTCGCAGTACCTGATCCGGAAGGATATTTCACAGAGGCCGAAAAAGTTCTTCTCGATATGCCTCCCCACCACGTAATGGGCTTTTCGAAGAAAGCCTTCAAGAGCATGCAGGCCCTGTTCTCCCTCAAGTTGGAGCAGGTCCATCAAGAGCCTCTTCGCTTTGCACACTATAGATCTTATTTGGGTAATTTCCTTGCTCCTCCGCCTCCACCGCGGAAGCCGAGCTTTCTCGATCGCGTCCTTTATCGATTGTTCGGCTATCAGAAAGAGCGTGATGTCGAATTAAAGAGGCTCGGGGAGAGAGTCACGGAAATGCAAATGGCAACGACTTTTCAGAGCGCCAAAGACAAGCTGGTCGGACAAACACATCTTGTCCTGCTTCAGAAGCAATAGGTTCTCGCGCCGCAATGATCGTGTATGTCCTGATCCCGGTTTTTAATCGTCTCGAACACACAAGGCGTGTTCTCGCTTCTCTGCGTGCTCAGAGCATTGCACCGAAACTGAGGATGATAGTCGTCAACGACGGTTCGACCGATGGAACGGCGGAATATCTCCAGTCGCGGGGAGACGTGGTTGAAATCCGGGGTGACGGCAATCTTTGGTGGGGAGGAGCCATCGAGGAAGGGCTGAAACGCGTGCTTCCGTCGTGTCAGGCGGAAGATTACATCCTGTTCCTGAATAATGATACGTGGTTTGGCGATCATTATATTGAAACCTTGATCCGAACGTCGAAGGAAAATGGTGACGCCGCGGTCGGAAGCGTCATCCATGAAGAGGGACGTGACCCACCTCTGGTCAGTATCGGGGCTAAGGTCAACATCAACAGGCTTGCCGTATGGGACCTGCTCTCGGAATTGAATGAAACGGAAAAACGGTCGCCCAACAGCCACTATCGCGTCGATGCGTTGAGTGGCCGGGGAACGCTCTATCCTGCGCATCTGTTTAGGAAATATGGCGGCATGCGGCCGTCGCTTCTGCCGCACTACATGGCTGACTACGAAATCGCCATGCGTTTCGCCCGCGCAGGCGTGCCACTGGTTGTCAGCAGCAATGCAATCGTCTATTCGCCTCCGATATATGGAAATGATACGTCCAGACTTTCATGGTGGAAGCAGTTATTCGGTAGGCGTTCGCCTCATAACGTGTTTCAGCGCCTGATTTTCTATTCGCTTGTCGGCACACCGGTGCAACGCATGACCGCACCTGTTCGAATGGCGTATTTCTCGTGCAGCCGCGCGTTTTCGACGTGGAGGTCATTGGCGAAACAAAAGGAAGGAACGATATGAGCGGCGGCCAGCATCAGCAATGCATCGCGTGCGGATCGAAGATGCGAACTTTTATCGAGCGGATCAGCGACGACCGATACGGCTGCCCCGGCGTTTACGCGATAGACCGATGCGTTTCCTGTGGTCACATGTCGACCGCGCCACGCCTGACGGAAGAAGATCTGCCCGCGCTCTACAGCAACTATTATCCCCGTCGTGAGATCGACTTCGTTGCGCTGGAGAAAGAGGCTGCGCTCGTCCAAAGACCGCTCGCCGGATTTCGCCGATGGATAGCCGGGACCGATAACCAGGGGCATTATCTTGCCAAGCCAGGGCAAAAGGTGCTCGATATTGGCTGCGGCTCGTGTCTCTCTCTTCTGGAGATGCGTACGCTCGGTGTCGATTGCTGGGGGATCGAGGCTGATCCGAACGTGCGAACGATCGCTGAGAAATATGCCTTACGCGTTCATATCGGCAACATCTATGATGTGCCATTCCCTGACCAGAAGTTCGATCTCATCGTGCTGAACCAGGTCATCGAACATGTGCCCGATCCGCTCGCGATGCTTGCGGCTCTGAAAGGCCGTCTCAACAGCGGCGGACGCGTCATGTTGGCCTTTCCGAATACGGGTTCCTTTCACCGCAAACTGTGGAAGGAGCGTTGGATCAACTGGCACATTCCATACCATCAGAACCACTTCAATCGAACTTCTTTTGCTCTGCTTGCGCGGAAATCCGGTTACGATGTCGGGCGGATCAGGACCATCACTCCCAATCTCTGGTCGGTGCTTCAGCTCAGGACCTCGGGGGAGCAGCGCCAGGAAGGAAAGGCGTCCAATACCTGGTCGGAAAGCGGCAATTCTCAGAAGCCGCCGAGCCTTGTTCAAAAACTTCGCAACGTCGCTGTTTCGCGCGGCGCACGCCTTGCCGGTGCCATGATGGGATTTGGGAACCGGGCTCTGGATGCGATGGGGCAGGGCGATAGTCTGTTGGTAGAACTCCGACTTTCCGCGACAAAGAAATAGGATTTTAGAGTCATGCGGATTGCCGTGTTCGATACCTACTATTCCCGATTTCTGACGATGCATTATCGTCGCAATCGGGATTTGAGGTCGGCTTCCTCCCAAAGGCAGACGGCTTCCCTGCTCGAAGCAGCGTTCGGCACGTCCGATTTCTATTCACGCCACTTGAAGGATCAGGGTTGCGACGTCCTCGATATCATCGGCAACTGTGTTCCGCTTCAATCGGCCTGGGCAGAAGAGAACAATGAGCCGTTCAGCCCATGGGCGATGAAGCTTCCGCATCGGTTTTTCAGGTTGCCTTATATCGGGGCGCGGCTGGCGGCACTCCCCGGCTTGCTTGAGGTCGCGATGGCGCGGGTCCGCGCATTCAAGCCGGATGTGCTTTATTGCCAGGATCTCAGCTTTTTTCCACCTCATGCGTTGATTGAGCTGAAAAAGACGGTGCCACTAATCGTCGGCCAGATCGCTTGTCCTTTGCCGCCGGACGGCTTTTTGCGTCCCTATGATCTGATTCTCACGTCCTTTCCCCATTTCGTGCCGCGGTTCCACGAGATGGGCATAAAATCCGAATATTTCCGGATCGGCTTCGACACCCGAGTGCTGGATATCCTTGGCGATGTCCCTCGCGACGTACCCGTGAGCTTCGTTGGGGGCATAAGCCGTCATCATGGCAAGGCGATCCCGCTGCTCGAACATCTTGCCAATACCACGCCGATACAGTTTTTCGGCTACGGCGCCAGGACGCTTCCGCGCTCATCTCCAATTCGAAAACGTCATAACGGCGAAGTTTGGGGTCCGGACATGTATCGCGCGCTGGCCCGCAGCCGGATCACCCTTAACCGGCATATCAACGTTGCCGAAAACAATGCCAACAATATGCGGCTTTACGAGGCGACGGGTGTCGGATCGCTCCTCATAACCGACAGCAAAGACAATCTCGGCGAGATTTTCGAGGTCGGCAAGGAAGTGGTTGCCTATTCCAGCCCCCAGGAGGCCGCGGAACTTATCCGCTATTACATAGAACACCCCGACGAAGCTGACCTTATCGCGAAGGCCGGTCAGGCTAGGACGCTGAAGGATCATACCTACAAGTCGAGAATGAACCAGTTGATGCCGATCCTCGAGAGACATCTGGAGGCTCGCGGCTAATGTCATTTGTTCGTACGACTCTCAACCGCTTTCCGGTGTTGAAGCGCCGGTTGAAACGACTGCGTGAACAACTGATGCCTGCGGCATCGGTGTCCTCGCACTACGTCGAAATAGATGCAGCTCGGCGAGACAGCGAAAGCTCGCGTCTGGCTGCATCCTGGAAAGCGAGTGATCTGCCTGCACGTCAGAGAGCCCTCGTCGAGCGCCAGTTGAAGGAATATCGCGGTGGCGCTTCGATCGATGTATTCGATGTTTTTGCCGCGGCGCTCCGTAAGATCGACAATTTGCCGGCTGCCGGTTCATTGCTCGAAATCGGTTGTTCCAGCGGATATTACTCCGAGGTTTTGGAAGTAAATGGCCTGCCGTTGCGGTATCGCGGCTGCGATTATTCCGATGCGTTCGTCGATATGGCGCGCAGCCTCTATCCAGCATTGTCGTTCGATGTGGAGGATGCAACGCGGCTCAGCTATCAGAATGATGCGTTTGATGTCGTGGTTTCGGGATGCTGCCTGCTGCATATTCCCAACTATCAAACGGCGATTGCCGAATGCGCCCGCGTCGCCAAGGAATATGTCATTTTTCACCGCACGCCTGTCGTCTATGGCGAATCGACCAAGTATTTCCGTAAGCAGGCCTATGGCGTCGAGACCATCGAGATCCATTTTTCCGAACCGGAGCTGTTAGAGAGCTTTCGGGTTCATGGCCTGGAAGTTCAATCCACCTTCACGCTAAATGAGAGCGCGGATCCGCGTGACAGTAGCAAGGGCAATGCCAACCGCACCTATTTGTGCAGGAAACAATCCCAGTCATGACGACCTACTTCTGTACCCTTTTCGACAGCGGCTATCTCATCAAGGGGATGGCCATGATGGAGAGCCTCGTCCAGTGGTGCCCAGACGCGCATGTTTTTGTGCTCTGCATGGATCAGAAGGCGCAGGAGATACTGACTGCTTTCGACAGATCCTACATCACCTGCATCCCACTCGCCGATCTGGAGACGCCAGAGCTGTTGGAGGCAAAGAAATCGCGTGGCGTCGCCGAATATTGCTGGACTTTGTCGCCCTGTCTCCCAACTTTCGTACTGCAGCATCATCCCGAGATCGATTTCATCACCTATCTCGACTCCGACTTGCTATTCTATTCGCCGATCCGTCCAATCCTGGACGAAATTGGCGACAGTTCGATCGCAATCATCGAGCACCGTTTTGCTCCGCGGCTGCAGGACAGGGAAGTGAACGGTCGTTTCTGTGTGGAATGGGTGAGCTTCCGGCGCGACGAGGAGGGTATGCGTTGCCTTGCTCGTTGGCGCGAGCAGTGCATTGAGTGGTGCTACTATCGCCTCGAAGACGGCAAAATGGGCGACCAGAAATATTTGGACGAGTGGCCTGTGCTGTATCCGACGTGCCATATTATCGCGCACCCAGGAGCGGGAATTGCGCCTTGGAATTATGAGAAGCTGCATTTCGCCGAGGATACTTCAGGTCAGATACTGGTCGAAGGCGTGCCGTTGATATTCTATCATTTTCATCAGTTTCAGTTGCTGGCGGACGGCGGTTTCGACAGGATGTCGTCATTCTACACTTCGGTTTGCAGGGAGCCCGAAGCTGTCTACGCAGCCTATGAGACTGCACTCATGCGAGCGCTTTCGGAAATAAGGATGATCTCACCAGGATTCTCTGGCGGCCTTCGAGAGGCCGCCGCTGTCGCGAGGCGTAGATGGGCGCAGCGTTACGTTCCGTTCGCAGTCAAGCGCGTCCTGCACCGTCTCCTGCGTTATTGATCCTAGCGCAGCCTTGAATGTCGAAGATCAAGGGGCAGTATGCTTACCGATACTGCCGATCGATCCATTGGCGGTAGCTGCCGCTTGTGACGTTCTCGACCCAGGCATCGTTGGCAAGATACCATTCAACCGTCTTGCGGATGCCGGTGTCGAACGTCTCGCTTGGACGCCAGTCCAGTTCCCGCTCGATCTTGGCCGCATCGATGGCGTAGCGGCGGTCGTGACCAGGCCGATCCCGCACGAAGGAGATCTGCGCTTTATAGCTTGCCCCGTGCGGCAGGGGCCTTAATTCGTCGAGGATCTCGCAGAGCGTATTGACTACCGACAGGTTGGTCAGCTCGTTTTTGCCGCCGACATTATAAGTTTCTCCGACCTTTCCGCTTTCCAGAACGCGTTGGATCGCGCTGCAATGGTCCTTGACGAACAGCCAGTCGCGTACCTGCATTCCATCCCCGTAGATCGGAATCTGTTTGCCCGAAAGGGCATTGAGGATGACCAGCGGAATAAGCTTCTCGGGAAAATGGTGGGGACCATAATTGTTCGAACAGTTCGTGGTCAGAACCGGCAGGCCGTAGGTGTGATGATAGGCGCGAACCAGGTGATCGCTGGCTGCCTTGCTCGCGGAATAAGGGCTGTTGGGTTCGTATTTGCGATCTTCGCTGAAGGCTGCTTCCACGGGAGCAAGCGAGCCGTAGACTTCGTCCGTCGATACATGAAGAAAGCGGAAGCTCTTTCGGAAGGCTTCATCCTGTGCGGCAAGAAATCCGCGTGTGGCCTCCAACAGGCGAAAAGTGCCGACAATATTCGTCTGGATAAATTCTTCAGGGCCATGGATCGATCGGTCGACGTGACTTTCCGCCGCGAAATTCAAGATTGCGCGGGGACGATGGGATCGTAGCAGTTCCTCAACGAGATCGTAGTCCGCGATGCTGCCTTTGACAAAGACATGGCGCGGGTCGTTCCAGACGGAGGAGAGGTTCTGTAGATTGCCGGCATATGTCAGCACATCGAGGTTGACGATCGGTTCATCATGAAGCGCAAGCCAATCGAGCACGAAGTTCGCGCCAATGAAACCAGCTCCCCCCGTCACCAGGATCATATTTTCCCCCTTGGAGATCTGACAATTTGGAGAGTTCTAGTCTCATTGTCTCACTCCCGCGTCAACCGAAGAGATCGACGATGCTCATTTCGCTGGCCTCACCCTGGTCACATGGGGGTTGCGCTAGTTCAACCGTTTCCATAAACACGTCCCGAAGATTGTATCGAAAGACGTGAAAAGAATGACAAAAACCGCGCTGATTACTGGGGTGACTGGTCAGGATGGTGCTTATCTCGCTGAATTGCTTCTGAGCAAAGGCTATACCGTGCATGGTATCAAGCGCCGGTCATCGTCTTTCAACACCGGCCGCATCGAGCATATCTACCAGGATCCGCACGAGGCACATCCACGCTTCATTCTCCATTATGGCGATATGATCGACTCGACCAATCTGCTGCGGATCGTGCAGCAGACGCAGCCCGATGAAATCTACAATCTTGCCGCCCAAAGCCACGTGGGTGTCAGCTTCGAAACGCCTGAATATACGGCGGATGCCGATGGTGTCGGGACGTTGAGGTTGCTTGAGGCGATCCGCATCCTGCGGCTCGAGGAAAAGACCCGGTTCTACCAGGCATCGACGTCGGAGCTCTACGGTCTTGTCCAGGAAGTGCCGCAGAACGAGAAGACGCCCTTTTACCCACGTTCTCCCTATGCCGCAGCCAAGCTCTATGCCTACTGGATCGTCGTAAATTATCGCGAGGCCTATGGCATGCACGCGTCGAACGGCATTCTGTTCAATCACGAAAGCCCACTTCGCGGTGAGACCTTCGTCACGCGCAAGATCACGATGGCGGTGGCTGCCATCCATCTCGGACTTCAGGATAAGCTCTTCCTCGGCAATCTCGACGCCAAGCGCGACTGGGGCCATGCCCGTGAGTATGTCGAGGGCATGTGGCGCATGCTGCAGCAGGACCAACCGGATGACTACGTATTGGCGACCGGTGAGACGACGAGTGTCCGCCAGTTTGTCGAGTGGGCGTTTGCCGACGTCGGCATCGCTTTGGAATGGAAGGGCTCCGGCGTAGATGAAAAGGGTTATGACTCCGCGTCCGGTGCGTGCCTCGTGGAAGTCGATCCTCGATATTTCCGCCCGACGGAAGTCGACCTTCTGCTGGGTGATCCGACCAAGGCACGTCAGAAGCTCGGCTGGCAGCACAAGACCCCGGTTCGTGAGCTCGCCGCCGAAATGGTGCGCGAGGATGTCAAGCACTGGAAGGCTCAAAACAGCCGGAAAGAGATCTAAGTGTACGACTTGTCCCACAAGAAGATCTGGGTTGCCGGTCATCGCGGTATGGTCGGCAGTGCTCTCGTGCGCAGACTTCAATCGGAAGATTGCAACGTCATCACGGCGACGCGCCGTGAGGTCGATTTGAAGCGGCAGGACGAGGTCGAGAAATTTGTTGACGCAAACCGACCCGACGCGATCATTCTCGCCGCTGCCAAGGTCGGCGGCATCCTCGCCAATGACAGCTATCCCGCAGAATTCATCTATGACAATCTGATAATTGAAGCGAACATCTTCGAAGCCGCCCACCGAGGCGGAGTGGACCGGCTTCTGTTCTTGGGTTCAAGCTGCATTTATCCCAAGCTCGCTCCACAGCCGATTTCCGAAGAGGCTCTGTTGACCGGTGCGCTCGAGCCGACCAACGAATGGTACGCGATCGCCAAGATCGCCGGAATCAAACTCGCGGAAGCCTATCGCAAGCAACACGGCCGCGACTATATCTCGGCCATGCCGACCAATCTCTATGGCCCGGGCGATAATTTCGACCTGAATTCCAGCCATGTGCTGCCGGCCCTTATCCGCAAGGCGCACGCTGCCAAACTTCGCAAAGACCCGCATATGGTGGTCTGGGGCACCGGCACCCCGCGCCGCGAATTTCTGCACGTCGACGACTGCGCCGACGCGTTGGTATTTCTGCTGAAAACCTATTCGGGCGCGCAGCACGTCAATGTCGGCTCGGGAGCAGATCTCGAAATTATCGAGTTGACGCGTTTGGTCTGCCGGGTTGTCGGTTATGAGGGCGAGATCATCCATGATCTTTCCAAGCCCGATGGCACGCCGCGAAAGCTGATGAGCAATCAGAAGCTGCAGGACATGGGTTGGAAACCACGCATTTCGCTTGAAGACGGCATTGCAGCCACCTATGCCTGGTTTCTGGAGTTCGAAAATGCATCGGATCCGGCAGCCTGATATCGGTGAGAACCGGCAATTAACCGCACCGATGTTGGCGCCACAGACGGCGTCATCGGGCCGGCGCCTGGGGCAACATGCAATTGGAAAATCGCTAGGCCTTGGGTTTGATCCAGCAGCCTGGTGCCAACAGCACGTTTCCTGTCACTTCCCAGAGCCGCTCAGACACGGCAGTCCACCCAGGAAAATCTTCACTGCCTAAATTCAATGTCGGCTTGTTCGGTAAAATCGATTGGCTGGGGAACCTGGACTCGAACCAAGATTAACGGAGTCAGAGTCCGTCGTTCTACCATTGAACTATTCCCCAGCAGGTGCCGCCGAAGCATGGCTTGGCTGCTGTGCGGCGCTTATAACCAAAAGCGGGCGGATTGCAAATACCCGTTCTGAAAAAATTCAATGTTGTACGGAAGACGTGAAACCATCCGCAAATCTCCCGTCCAAAAAAGAATTTGGCGATTTCGGCGGGCGCTGATATTCTTGCCGCAACGCAAAAATCGAATGAGCGCCTGCTGCATACCTCAGGACTTGCGCGGCGCGATGGAAAAACAACGTGGAAGACCCCGAAGGCGGCGCAAAGCCGCAATTTGACGGGGCGTCGGCGGTAGGGCGCAAGGACGGCAAGAAGTCCAGGCGCCGCAAGGGCAAGCGTGGCGGGCAATCCCGCAACGCGGCTCATCCCGCTTCGCATGAGCTTTCCGGCAGTGCCGGGCAGTCTGCGCGCCCGATGGAAGACGCGGCCGGCAATCCGGCTCGCAAGCGAAAGCGTCGCCGCCGTGGCGGCCAAGGCGCTGCGCAGGACGGTTCATCTCACCCCCAAGCGATGGAGCAGGCGCAAGCGGCGGGCAATCCTGCCCGGTCGGAAGGCGCGTTGGCGCCGAGCCGGCGCAACCGCCGCAAACATCGCGGTAAGCGCGGTCTTCAGGGCCGGCCGCTGACGACGGCAAAACCTTCCGCTCCGCAGCCGGAAAGCCGCGCCGAAGAGACGGTGCAGCGCACCGAGCCGCGCGAGGCGCCAAACAGCGTAAATGCCGGCCGCAGGGGCGCCAGGATGGCCATACCACTTCCGGTTATCAGGGCGATCGCCAGGCGAGCGAACATGCATGGCCGGACGAGCTCTATGCCGCTCTCGACCTCGGCACCAATAATTGCCGTCTGCTCATCGCCCAGCCGACCCGCCCGGGGCAATTCCGGGTGGTCGACGCCTTTTCCCGCATCGTGCGCCTTGGCGAAGGCCTGGCTGCCAGCGGCCGTCTGTCCGACGAGGCAATGGAAAGGGCGATCGAAGCGCTGAGGATCTGCGCCTCCAAGCTCAGGAACCGCGAGATCCGCCGCATGCGGCTGATCGCCACCGAAGCCTGCCGCCAGGCGGTCAATGGCGAGGAATTCCTCAGCCGCGTCGTTGCCGAAACCGGTCTCGCGCTGGAGATCATCGATCGCGAGACCGAAGCGCGGCTCGCCGTCTCCGGCTGCTCCTCGCTCGTCGGACGCGAGACGCGCTCTGTCGTGCTCTTCGATATCGGCGGCGGTTCGTCGGAGATTGCCGTCATCCGCATCGGCGACAATCGTTTCAGCCGGCTGGCCAATCACATCACCCACTGGACTTCGCTGCCGGTCGGCGTCGTGACGCTGTCGGAGCGTCATGGCGGGCGCGACGTCACGCCGGAGGCGTTCGAAGGCATGGTGCGCGAAGTCGGCGGCATGCTCGAAGGCTTTGATTGCCCGGAGATCGAGGTCGCCCAGACCGGCGACTTCCATCTGATCGGCACATCGGGCACGGTGACGACGCTTGCCGGGGTGCATCTCGATCTGCCGCGGTATGACCGGCGCAAGGTCGATGGCATCTGGCTGTCCGACGACGAGGTCTCTGCCATGCAGGCAAAACTGCTCTCCTGGAATTTCGAAAGCCGCGCCGCAAATCCCTGTATCGGGCCCGATCGGGCCGATCTGGTGCTCGCCGGCTGCGCCATCCTCGAGGCGATCCGCCGCCGTTGGCCGAGCCCGCGCATGCGCGTCGCCGATCGCGGCTTGAGGGAGGGCCTGCTCACCGACATGATGGCCGATGACGGCGTGTGGCGGCGCAACCGCAACCGCCGCGGCCAGCGTGCAAGATAAGGAGAAGGCATGACCAAGGCACCGATCGCGGGTAACCGCACCGGCCGCAAGCTCGGCCAGCGCGTCAAGAACAAGAAGATGAAGGCCTCCTCCCGCCAATGGCTGCAGCGCCACATCAACGATCCCTATGTGCAGCGCGCCCAGCTGGAGGGATATCGTGCCCGCGCCGCCTTCAAGCTGCTGGAGATCGATGAGAAACACCATATCCTGCGCGGCGCCAAGCGCATCATCGATCTCGGTGCCGCCCCCGGCAGCTGGTCGCAGATCGCCGCCAAGGTCACCGGCTCGACCGATGAGGATGTCCGTGTGGCCGCAATCGATTTCCTCGAAATGACCCAGCTGCCCGGTGTGAAGATCCTGCAGCTCGATTTCCTTGATCCGACAGCGTCGGAAAAGCTGCTGGAAGCCGTCGGCGGCACACCCGATCTCGTCATCTCGGACATGGCGGCACCAACCACCGGCCACCACCGCACCGATCATCTGCGTACCATGCATCTCTGCGAAGTCGCGGCGCATTTCGCCGTGGAGGTGCTGGGGGAGGGCGGACATTTCCTCACCAAGACCTTCCAGGGCGGCACCGAACGTGAGCTGCTCGCCATGCTGAAGCAGAATTTTCGCCAGGTGGTCCATGTCAAGCCGAACGCGTCGCGCGCGGAATCCGTCGAGATGTTCCTGCTCGCCAAGGGGTTCAAGGGCCGCAAGGCCGAAGGTGACGCTGAGAAAGCTTGATCTTGGGCCGGGACCGTCCGATGATGACGGACCCAAGAGCTGAACTGCTGATCCCATGCTTCTTTACATCACCCTCGGAACCAACGACCTTTATCGCGCAGGACAGTTTTATGATGCCGTGCTGCCTCTGCTCGGCTATCGCCGCCAGCATTATTCGGAAGAGGAAATTGGCTATTCCGCCGAAAGCGATACGCGCTGCCGCTTCTGGGTGGTGACGCCGTTCAATCGCCGCCGGGCGACATCGGGCAACGGCGCCATGGTCGCGCTCGCGGCCGAGACCCGGGCTGATGTCGACGCCTTCCATGCAGCGGCGATTGCCGCAGGCGGCGCCGATGAAGGCGAGCCGGGCTTGCGCTCCTACCACGCCAATTTTTATGCCGCTTATGTGCGCGATCTCGACGGCAACAAGCTCTCTGCCGTCTGCGAAAACCCGGAATAGGAGGGCAGCGCCGCGCGTCTTTTCCGATGCGTAAAGGGCGCTATCGCAGTTTCAAGCCTATTTCGCCACCGGCTGCTCGGCTTCAATAGTCGACGACCTCGCCACCTTTAACCGGTGGCCGGAAACGAGCGCGCCGGCATTGCGGTCCATTCTCACAAAGGGAATCGTCGCAATGACGGTCAGTCCGGCGATGATGTAGAAGGCAAGGTGGAAGTCGACGACATCGAGCGCTTCGCCCCGGATGTAGATCGAGCTCTCCAAGATCGCGGCGGCGAGTGCGACGCCGAGCGCCAGGCTGATTTGCTGCATTACCGAGCTCATCGATGTCGCTTGGCTGGCTTGCGCATCGTCGATATCGGCGAAGGCAAGCGCATTGACGCCGGTGAACATGAAGGAGCGGGAGAAGCCGCCGACAAGCAGCACGCCGATGATCACAAGATGCGGCGTCGCCGGTGTGAACAGGCCGGTGATAACGGTCACCAGGGTCGTTACCATGGCGGCGCCGAGCAGGGTCGTGCGGAAGCCGGCGGCGGCAAAGACGCGTTTTGCCATGAATTTGGTGGTGATCGCCCCGATCGCGCCGGCAAAGGTGATCAGGCCCGATTGAAACGGCGTCAGCCCGAAGCCGAGCTGCAACATCAGCGGCGTCAGGAACGGCATGGCGCCGACGCAGACGCGAAAGAGGTTGCCCCCCGTGGTCGAGGCCCGGAAGGTCGGGTTTTTGAACAGGTTGAGGTTGAGGATCGGCGCCGGGTGGCGCTTCGCATGGCCGATATAGAGATAGCCGCAGATGAAGCCGATCGCGGTGGCGGTAACGCCGATGATCGGCGGCAGGGCCGGCAGGCTGACGACCGACAGGCCGAAGACGACGCCGGCGGCCGAAAGCGAGGTAAGAACAAAACCGGTGAAATCGAGCTTCGGCGGCGCCGTCGCCTCCACCTCCGGCAGGAAGATCGTTGCAAGCCAGATGCCGATGATGCCGACCGGCACGTTGATCAGGAAGATCCAGTGCCAGCTGAAATAGGTGGTGATGAAGCCGCCGAGCGGCGGGCCGGTGAGCGGGCCGACCAGCGCCGGAATGGTGAGCAGCGCCATGGCCGAAACCAGATCGCTGCGCTTCGTCGTGCGCACCAGTACCAGACGGCCGACCGGCGTCATCATCGCCCCGCCCATGCCCTGAAGGAAGCGGGCAAAGACGAATTCGCCGAGATTGGACGAGATGGCGCAGAAGATCGAGCCGATGACGAAGACTGCGATGGCCAGGCGGAAGATCTTCTTGGCGCCGAATCTGTCGGCCATCCAGCCGCTGACCGGAATGAACACCGCAAGCGCCACCATATAAGAGGTCAGCGCCAGCTTCAGCGTGATCGGCCCGACATTGAGATCCCTCGCGATCGCGGGCAGCGCCGTTGCAATGACCGTGGAGTCCATCTGTTCCATGAAAAGAGCGACGGCGAGGATCAGCGGGACGATGCGGTTCATAGGCGGGAGGCCTTGATGGGCTGCGGACGGGAGCTGCGAAGGCCAGTGCTGTGTAGTCCCACTTCAGGGGCCTGCCAATCCCTCAATCGGCCTCGACGACACGTTTGCTTCACGTCTGCGTGAAACGGCTTGTCCGACAACGTCGTTTGGCAAGATTGGGATATGTCTATTCCGCCCGAAGAAGAAATTCGGCCGGAATCGACATCGGGGGCCGTGCGGCGACGCACCGCACGTCATTGGAGGATGGACATATGGCAATTTCGTCGGGAATAAAGCGGCGCACCCTTTTTGCCGCAGGCCTCGGCCTGCTCGCGGCGCCGGTCATTTTAAGAGAGAAGGCCGAAGCGGCCGCGACTGGAGAAAGCAATAAGATGGATTTAACGCCTTTGCCAGAGATCAATCAATTCAAGCTCGGTTCCTATAAGTTCACCGTCGTTCGCGATGGCACCAATGTCTCCGAAAAGCCCTATGAAACCTTCGGTACCAATCAAGCCCCCGAAACCGTCCAGGCGTTACTGACCGCAAACTTCCTGCCGGCCGACAAGTTCGTGAACGGCTATACGCCGGCTGTCATCGATACCGGCTCGGATGTCATCCTGATCGATACCGGCTTCGGCGAGAACGGACGCGCACGGGGCGCCGGCCAGTTGACAGAGGGCCTGAAGGCCGCAGGCTATTCGGCCGACGACGTCACCATAGTCGCGCTGACCCATCTGCACGGCGATCATATCGGCGGCCTGATGGAGAATGGCGCGGCTGCCTTCAAAAATGCCCGCTATGTCGCCGGCCAGGCCGAATATGATTTCTGGTCGAACAAGGCGCGCGAGGGCACGCCGGCCGAAGGCGGCCATAAGGCGGTGCTGGCCAATGTCGCGCCGCTTGCCGAAAAGACCACCTTCATCAAGGACGGTGACAGCGTCGCGCCCGGCGTGACAGCAATGCTGGCGGCCGGCCACTCGCCGGGGCATATGGTCTTCCACGTCGAATCCGAGGGGAAACGTCTCGTGCTGACCGGCGATACGGCCAATCACTATATCCTGTCGCTGCTGCGGCCGGATTGGGAGGTGCGCTTCGACATGGACAAGGCGCAGGCAGCAGCCACCCGCCGCAAGGTCTTCGACATGATCGCGACCGAGAAGATCGCCTTCCTCGGCTACCACATGCCGTTCCCGGCGGTCGGTTTTGCCGAGAAGCAGGATGGCGGCTATCGCTTCGTGCCGAAGACCTATCAGTTCGACATCTGATATGGAGCCGCTCCAGCAAAATTGCGCAGCGGTTGTGCGTCCGGAATGCGTGAAAACAGAGAGTTAGGCCATCCCCGCGACTTGGGGAAATCAGGGGATTGCTCCAGGCGCATGGCACCCATGACGAGCCCGGCGGACAGGCCGGGCTTTTTGCTATTTCCTTCCTGTCATAGACGTGTTACCAGCCCTCGCCAACTTCCAAGCAATCCCATGCACACCGCCGGGGCGGACGATTCGTTTCCGGGCCAGGTTGCATTTTCTTAAATGAAGGAATTTGGCCATGGCACGCATCATTGAAACGGCAACCGGCGCGGACGCGCTTACCTTCGACGACGTGCTGCTGCAGCCCGGTCATTCCGAGGTCATGCCCGGCCAGACGAACATTTCCACCCGGATCGCCCGCGATTTTGACCTCAACATCCCGATCCTCTCTTCGGCCATGGATACCGTCACCGAAAGCCGTCTGGCGATCGCCATGGCCCAGGCCGGCGGCCTCGGCGTCATCCACCGAAACCTGACGCCGATCGAGCAGGCCGAAGAGGTCCGCCAGGTGAAGAAGTTCGAAAGCGGCATGGTCGTCAATCCGGTGACCATCGGTCCGGAGGCGAAGCTCGCCGAAGCGCTCGGCCTGATGAAATCGCATGGCATCTCCGGCATTCCCGTCGTCGAGAAATCGGGTCGCCTCGTCGGCATCCTGACCAACCGCGATGTTCGCTTCGCCTCCGATCCGGAGCAGAAGATCCACGAGCTGATGACCAAGGACAATCTGGTCACCGTCAAGGAGAGCGTCGATCAGCAGGAGGCCAAGCGCCTCTTGCATTCGCACCGCATCGAAAAGCTGCTGGTGGTCGACACTGAAGGCCGCTGCGTCGGCCTCATCACCGTCAAGGATATCGAGAAGTCGCAGCTGAACCCGAACGCCTCCAAGGATGCGCAGGGCAGGCTTCGCGCCGCCGCCGCCATCAGCGTCGGCGATGACGGCTTCGAGCGCGCCGAGCGGCTGATCGAGGCCGGCGTCGACCTTCTGGTCGTCGATACCGCCCACGGTCATTCGCAGCGCGTCCTCGATGCCGTCACCCGCGTCAAGAAGCTTTCCAACTCGGTCAGGATCATGGCCGGCAACGTCGCCACCTATGACGGTACGAGAGCGCTGATCGATGCCGGTGCCGATGCCGTCAAGGTCGGCATCGGCCCAGGCTCGATCTGCACGACGCGCATCGTTGCCGGCGTCGGCGTTCCCCAGCTCGCCGCCATCATGTCGGCCGTTCAGGCGGCACAGGCTCAGGACGTGCCCGTCATCGCCGATGGCGGCATCAAATTCTCCGGCGATCTGGCCAAGGCGATCGCCGCCGGCGCTTCCGCCGTCATGATCGGCTCGCTGCTGGCCGGTACCGACGAAAGCCCGGGCGAGGTGTATCTCTACCAGGGCCGCTCCTTCAAGGCCTATCGCGGCATGGGCTCCGTCGGCGCCATGGCCCGCGGCTCCGCCGACCGTTATTTCCAGGCGGAGGTGCGCGACACGCTGAAGCTCGTGCCCGAGGGTATCGAGGGCCAGGTGCCGTATAAGGGTCCGGTCTCGGCCGTCGTCCATCAACTGGCCGGCGGTCTCAAGGCAGCCATGGGTTATGTCGGCGGCAAGGATCTGAAGGATTTCCAGGAGCGGGCGACCTTCGTGCGCATCTCCGGCGCCGGCCTTCGCGAAAGCCACGCCCATGACGTGACGATCACCCGCGAGAGCCCGAACTATCCGGGCGCTGGCCTCTGATCATGAAAGCGGGCAGCGGGATTCCTGTCTGGATCGTCGCGCTGCTCGCAGCCCTCTGCCTGATCGTGCTCGCCTGGACGACCTTCGGCTTCGTCGTGCCCTTCAAGCATGAGACCGGGCAGGCGGTGCTCGATACTTATTTCGCCGGTTACGACGAGTCTGCCGTCTTCCACATGCAGAAGCTGCTGGATGAGAACGAGACGGCGACAAAGCTGCTGCGCGCCATGTATTTCGGGCCGGAACTGATTTTTCCGGCCTTGCTGACGGCGCTGCTGTTCTTTGTCTTCGTCGCACTCGGTCCCGTCGGCTCGTGGTTCGGCCGATCGGCGCATCCGCTTGTGGCCAAGGCGATCTACCTGCTACCGTTCATCTACGGCATCGCCGACTACGCCGAGAACATATCGAGCCTGATCGCCTTCGGCGATGGTGCGTCCACACATCTTGCAACACATCTGCTGCCGTGGATGACACGGCTGAAATTCGCAAGCCTCGCCATCTGCGTCATTGTCATCGCCCGGCTTGCCATCGCCCGCTGGCTCTCGCCGCGCGAGGACTGAGGGGACCTTCAGCCGTTCCATCGCCATGATGGGTTGGAAAGCCGCGCAACCATGAAATCGGACAACGCCTCCACCTTCGCCGGACGAGTGCGAGCCGAGGGCGTGACGAAATAGAGCGCACCGCTCGGCAGTTTCCAATCGCTGAGGATGGCTTTCAGCCGGCCATCGGCGAGATATTCATGCGCCATGAATTCAGGCAGTTCGACGATCCCTAGGCCGCGGAGCGCCATCGGGATCAGCGCCTGCGAATTGGTGGCGCGCAACGGCCCCGTCGGTATGACCGTTTCTTCCTCGCCGGCCTCGTTGCGCAAGTGCCAGATATCCTGCCGCGGCCGATAGGCATAGCCCAGGCAATGGTGGGCGGTAAGCTCGCTTGGATGTGCCGGTGTCCCGTGTTTTTCCAGGTAGGAGGGCGCTGCGAGGATGAAACGAGCGACCGGCGTCAGCCGTCGTGCCACCAGCGAGGAATCCTGTAGAACGGCGATCCGCAGCGCTGCATCGAAACCGTCTCCCACCAGATCGACGGCAGCGTCGCTCATATGCAGGTCGATGGAAATATCCGGATAAAGCTCGAAAAAATCAGGCAGGATCGGCGCCAGCCAGCGTGTGCCAAAGGCCATCGGCACGGCAAGCCGGATCATCCCGCGCGGACTGCTGGAAAGCTCGCGCGCTGCATCCTCCGCCGCCTCCGCCTCCGCATAGAGCCGTGAGGCACTGTCGACCAGCCGCAAGCCGAAATCGGTCAGCGCCAGCTGCCGTGACGTGCGGTTGAAGAGCCGTGCTCCCAACCTCTCCTCCAGCCGGGCGACGGCGCGCGAAACGGTCGGCACCGAGACGCCAAGCGTCTTGGCGGCGCGGGCGAAAGAACGCTCCTCTGCCACCTTTGCAAACATTGCGAGGCCTTCGAAATCGGGAAACTTCGTCATTTCATTCTTGCAACGATGGCTTTCATCTCTTTCTATTCCGAAACAATCCCCGCGTCCATATCTCAGCCTCGGTCCAACAACAGGAGACGACAATGACGCAGAGACTGAATGGAAAGATCGTGGTCATCACCGGCGCCACATCCGGCATTGGCCTTGCCACCGCCAAACGTTTCGCTGCCGAGGGCGCGCAGCTCTTCGTGACCGGCCGGCGCAAAGACGTCCTCGACGCGGCGGTCGCCGAAATCGGTGGCAATGTCAAAGGCATCCAGGCGGACTCGGCAAAGCTTGCCGACCTCGACCGGCTCTATGAGTTCGTGAAGGCGCAAGTCGGCCGCATCGACGTGCTCTTCGTCAATGCCGGCGGCGGTTCCATGCTGCCGCTCGGCGAAATTACCGAGGAGCAGTACGACGATACCTTCAACCGCAATGTGAAGGGCGTGCTCTTCACCGTACAGAAAGCGCTGCCGCTGCTCGGCCGGGGTTCATCCGTGATCTTGACGGGCTCGACGGCCGGCTCGACCGGCACGCCTGCCTTCAGTGTCTACGCTGCGTCGAAAGCCGCGCTCAGAAGCTTTGCCCGCAACTGGATCCTCGATCTCAAGGATCGGGGCATCCGCATCAACACGCTGAGCCCCGGCCCGACAGAGACGACCGGTCTTGTCGAACTCGCCGGTCAGGACAAGGTACAGCAGCAGGGCCTGCTCGACTATCTCGCAACACAGGTGCCGATGGGCCGCGTCGGCCGCGCTGAGGAAATCGCCGCCGCGGCACTCTTCCTCGCCTCGGACGATTCGAGCTTCATCACCGGCACAGAGCTCTTCGCCGATGGTGGCTCTGCTCAGGTCTGACATGTTCTTGTGACCCGCCGTCGCACGACGGCGGTTCACTGCCGCCGCCGCTGGTATCCGGCTCTCCTTTCGGCTACTGCTCGCAACGAATGCGGAAGCGGAAAAGGACTCAAGGCGCCCATATGACCGGTTATCAAATCTTCTGGCCACTCCTCGCCCATGTGGCCCTGGTCTATGGTCTTTATGCACTTCTGGGCATGCGGCGCGGGAAAATGGTCCGCGCCGGCAAGATCGGGAGATCGGATTATCGCGAAAATCGGGACGAGCCGGCGACAAGCCTCGTCGTCAAAAACTGCCTCGCCAATCAGTTCGAACTGCCTGTGCTCTTCTACGCCTGCTGTATTCTTCTCTATGTCACCGAGGCCGACAATCTCCCGGCCGTCGGGCTCGCCTGGCTCTTCGTCGCGCTGCGTTACGCCCATGCCGTCGTGCATGTCACCAGCAATGATCTGCGCTACCGCAGTCCGCTTTTCGCTGCCGGTTACCTCACGCTCGCCGCTATGTGGGTGTGGCTCGCAGCATGGATGGCAATGGGCTGATGCCGAACACTGGGAGCTCGTCCGGCGTCCCAGCGGGCAGGATCGTCACTTGCCCCGGCAGCGGCATGGGTCTCTCTTCTCGACCCAAGGATTTTACAACTATTTCAGGTCTTTCGAATGCTGGTCAATTAGGATGATATGATCTAGGTACCTGATTTCAAACGCATTTGCCGATCGTTAAAATGCGGGCGTTTTCATTTACCACTGATGAAGACCTGCAATGTCATACCCGCCCGACGCGCTGATTTGGCATGATGCCTGCCCGCGCGAACGATAAGAACGGGAACGACATGGGCGTGGAAAGCATCGATCGGATCGGCTTGCGCAGGAAGCCGAAGCAGGAGCGCAGTATCCAGAGGCTGGACCTCATTCTTGCCGCCGCCGCCAAAATCATTGCCGAAAAGGGCGTTAGCGCCATGCGGATGACGGAGCTCGCCGTCGCCGCCAAAGTGCCGATCGGCTCGGTTTACCAGTATTTTCCCGAAAAGGCGGCGATCGTCAAAGCCTTGTTCGACCAGCACGCCTTGGCAATCCAGGAAAAGACGGAGGCGATGTTCGCCGACGTTCAGACGCTCGACCAGGCACTCGACACCGTCTGCGACATTATCGACTGGTATTACGAGTCCTATCATGATGATCCCGTCTATCTCGGTGTCTGGATGGGAACGGAGACCGACCAGGATCTGCTTCAGCTGAATATCGAGCATAGCGGCCGCGTTGCCGGCATCTTTCATGAGGCCGTGCGTCGGCTGGCCCCGCACCTTTGCGACGAAGAGATGTATGCGCGCACTTATCTGTTCAGCCACTTGATCGGCGCCGTCATCCGGCTTGCCGCCGTCAGCGACAAAGCCCTGGCGCGGCGCATGCTCGATGAGTGGAAACGCGCCATCCGCGCTTCCCTTTTCGCCGCAACCGCTCAGCGCGCCGCCTGAGCTCTTACCTCATACTTCTTACCAGCTCGGCACCATATTGGCGGCTTTCAGCCGTGGATAAAGGCGTGCCTGGGCGGATTTGACATCGGCCTCCAGCGTGTCGTCGACGACGGCAGGCGTGATATTGTCGAGGCAGGCGGTGATATGCGCCGTGATCGCGTTCATCAGCGAGAGCGAAACGCCCGGCCGCTTCATGATGCCGATCTGCACCGGCGGCAGTGCGGGAAAGCCGTCCGCCTGGCTCAGCACCTTCATGCCGGTGCGCAGCGCCGATTCCGGCATCACCGAGACTGCCATGCCGGCAAGCACGGCAGCGGCAACGACGGTGCAGGACCAGCTGGTGAACAGGATCTGGTGTTCGCGTCCCACTGCGTCGAGCGCCGAGCAGGCAAGCTGGCGCCACTGGCAATCACGCCGGCCGACGGCCAGCGGCACCGGCGCGTCGTCGCGGATCGGATGGTTGGCCGAACCCACCCAGCAGAGCGGCTCGGTTCTGACGACGTCAGACATTCGCTCGCGCGGATTGTGGGTGACGAGCGCGATGTCGAGTTCGCCCTTATGCATGCGCTCGGCCAGATCCACCGAGGGCTCGCAGACGATGTAGAGTTCGACATTCGGATGGGTCTTGGCGAAGCGGCCGATGATTTCGGGCATGTAGCGGTCGGCATAATCGTCCGGCGTGCCGATGCGCAGCGTGCCCTCGAGCCTGTTGTCGTCGAAGGCCGCGATCGCCTCATTGTTGAGGCGGATGATACGCCGGGCGTAATTGAGCAATTTTTCGCCCTCGACCGTCAGCCGGTTGCCGCGTCCATCCTTGATGAACAACTGCTTGCCGATGCGCTCCTCGAGACGGCGCATCTGCATGGAGACGGCAGATTGGGTCTTATAGACCCTGTCGGCCGCCTTGGTGAAGCTGCCGGAATCGACGATGGCGATGAAAGTCTGCAACTGGTCGAGATCAAGAGGCGCGGACATGGTGTCACCCATAAAGATAGCTGATGATAATCATTAGAAACATTCGTTGGACTGATCAATAGGTCTTTGGCATCTTCGGGATGCAAATCAAAGCAAAGTGAAGGACAGACACCCTGCCTGTCCAAGCGGAATTCAGCTTGCTCCTTCCCGCACGACCTCGCGGGAGGGTCGGTTGCGTTGCGCGGAGATCTGAAACGTTACAGCGCCCTTTCCACGTCTGAAGGACGCGCGGCGCTGTACAGAAAGGAGAGTTCAATGCGCATGACAGACCAGACACTCGAACTCGATTGCGACAAGCCGACCCCGACGTTTTCCCAGCGTCTGGCGGCAGGTCTCGCACCGTTGGCCTCTCTCTTTCGCGTGTTCCGCAATCGCATGGAGATCAACGCGCTGCATGATCTGAACGACACGCAGTTGAGGGATATCGGCCTCACCAGGGCCGATCTGACCTCCGCGTTCCTGGCGTCGACCTTCTTCGAGGACCCGTCGGAACATCTGACCCGCTCGGCGCGCAATCGCTGGCGCCTGTCGCTCTTCCGCTCCTACCAGGAGTAGGAATGTCGAGTTTCCCCGCAGGGTGATAGCCAATAGCCCTGCCGCTTGACCCGGTGATCGGCTTTTCCCAAGCCATCTCCGGGTTTTTTTACGCCTTGGATTCCGGCGGCTTCGGCCGATAGGTTTCGAAGATCGCTTCCAGGTTCCTCTGGTAGGTCTTCTGCACTTCCAGCCCGCTGTCGAACATGGCGTTCAATATTTCGCCATAGCTGTCTGCCGCGGCCTTCGTCTCTTCCTTCGGCGCCTCGGGCGTCTTGGTTGCCGGCTGGGCCGCCGGTTGCTGTCCTAGCCCACCTATCATCTCCTGGAAGGCCTTGGCGAAGGGATTGTCGAGGAAGGGGTTCGGCTGAGGTGCCGGCTGAGCCTTCGGCACCGAAAACATCTGCTGCATCGCCTGCGTGAAGGGATTGTCGAAGATGCTGGGCTGCGCCGCCTTCGGTTTCGGCGCGAAGCCGGTACTCTGCAGCCATTGCTGGATGGTCTCGGCCATCGCCGTATTGACGAAGGGGTTGACCGGCGAAGCCATCTGGCCAGTCGTCTGTTTGAAGAGCCCGCCCATCAGCGTATCGGCCAGCACCGGCAGCATCCGCTTGTAGATATCCTGGCCGATGCCGGTCATCTGTGCGGCCTGAGCGGCGACCGCGCGCGAAACCTCCTTGGAGCCGAAAAGCTGGGCAAGGATATTGTTGCCGTCGGAAATGCCCTCGGGCGTGAAAGCCCGGCTCATATCCTCGAAATAACGCGCATAATTGCCGGAGGAGACGGCCTGCATCAGCCCGACGAAATCATAAGGGTTGCTGGTGCTGCGCTTCAGGCCGGCTGAGAAGGCCGGCATCAATGCCGCCATCGCCTTGGTCGCCTGTTCCTGGGCCAGGTTGAACTGCCGGGCGATTGCCTCCATCGCCGCGCCGTTCTGCGCCTGCATCATCATGTCGAAGAGTGGCAGCATGGAGGTCCCTTTCCCCGAGTCGTGACGCTGGTAACGCCACTATATCCGGAAATGGTAATGTGCAAACGGCTTTTTGCCATAAGAACTTAAACCAATTTCAGCGAAAGTGCCGTGCGATTTTCCGAGTTGGAGAAAACCCCAGGACAGGCTCAGTACTGATAGTCCTCGAAGACCGGTTCGACGGAGCCGTTCCAGCGGCCGTGATAAAGGGACAGCAGATCCTCGGCGAGCGTCGCCTTCTTGGCGAGCACCTCGTCGAGCGGCGCCAGGAAGATACTCTCGTCCTGGCCTTCGCGATTGAGCCTGCCGCGCGCCTTGAGGCCGGCCCTCGATATGCCGACCACTTCGCGCGCCGTGTCGAGCAGTGCATGTCCGCGAAACTCGGCCTTCAATCCTTGCGCCGGAACGGCATCCCGCAATGTGCCGATCTCGGCAAGGCTCCAATCCTTCGTCAACTGGTCGGCGGCATCGAGAGCCGCATCGTCGTAGAGCAGGCCAACCCAGAAGGCCGGCAAGGCACAAATGCGCCGCCACGGGCCGCCGTCGGCGCCGCGCATTTCGAGGAAACGCTTCATCCGCACGTCGGGGAAGAGCGTCGAAAGATGGTTCGTCCAGTCGCCCATCGTTGGCGCCGGATCAGCGACCTCGACCTTCAAAGCGCCATTCATGAACTGGCGGAAAGTGACATGGGTGCAGTCGTGATAGTGCCCGTCCCGGACGATGAAATACATCGGCACGTCGAGTGCCCATTCGGCATAGTCGCGGAAGCCGAAATCGTCGCGGAAGGTGAAATCGAGCAGGCCCGAGCGCTGATTGTCGACATCGCGCCAGATATCGCCGCGCCAGGACAGCAGGCCGTTCGGCTTGCCCTCGGTGAAGGGCGAGGATGCGAAGAGGGCGGTCGCCAGCGATTGCAGTTTCATCGAGACGCGCATCTTCTGGCGCATGTCGGCTTCGGAGGAGAAATCGAGATTCACCTGGATCGTGCAGGTGCGGTACATCATGTCGAGACCCTTGGTGCCGACCTTCGGCATATAGCGGGTCATGATCTCGTAGCGCGATTTCGGCATCTGCGGGGTTTCAGCATAGGTCCATTTCGGACTGCCGCCGATGCCGAGGAAGCGGATGCCCATCGGCTCGGCGATGTCGCGCAGCGTCGCCAGATGCTGGTTCGATTCCCTGCAGGTTTCGTGGATCGTTTCCAGCGGCGCGCCGGACAGTTCGAACTGCCCGCCTGGCTCGATCGAGATCGCGCCCATGCCGCTCTGCTCGGCAAGGCCGATGATGTTGCCACCGTCCATGATCGGCTCCCAGCCGCTTTTTTTCTGCAGGCCGGTGAGCAGGGCGGAAATGCTGGCGTCGCCGAAATAGGGAACCGGGCTGTTGTCGGCACGGAAGAAGGCGAATTTCTCGTGTTCGGTGCCGATCCGGAAGCGCTCCCGCGGCTTGTTGCCGGCGGCGATATAATCGGTCAGATCCTGAACCGAAGAGAGCGGTGTCTGGTCGGTGGTGTCGCGGGCCATGCGGGGTACCTGTATTCAAAAAGGCGCCCAGGGGGCCGGGCAGCTGGAAGGCTGATTAGGACCCAAGCCACGTATGTTGCAAGTGAAATTCTTTCAATGACGCATCAAAAAAATAGCAGCAATTTCCATGTCCACCCGTTTTCGCCGTCAGCGCCAGTCGCCGATCGCCGCCTGCACCACCGCCAGCGCCGCAACGGCCGCGGTATCGGCCCTGAGGATGCGTGGTCCGAGCGGAATGGCGGTGACGAAATCGAGGCTTCGAAGCCGCGCCCGCTCCTCTTCGGAAAAGCCACCTTCCGGCCCGACGAGCAAGGCGAGATGCCTCTCCCGGATCGCCGACAGCACCGGCAGCGGGTTCTGCCCGGCATCGCCTTCGTCGCAATAGATGATGCGGCGCTCTTTCGGCCAGCGGTCGAGCAGGTCGAGAAGCCGCATCGGCTCGGCAACTTCGGGAATGCCGAGAACGCCGCATTGCTCCGCCGCCTCCACGACATTGGCGCGCAGTTTGTCGAGATTGGTGATCTTGCCCTGGACGTGCTGGGTCATGACCGGCTGCAGCAGACCGGCGCCCATTTCCACGGCCTTCTGAACGAGATAATCCAAGCGGCCGACCTTGAGCGGCGCAAAAAGATAATGCAGGTCGCAAGGTGCCGGCTGCGGCCGCGTCTCTTCGATTGCTGTTAGCTGAATGCGTTTGCGCGTGGGGAAGGTGAGGGTTGCCTTCCACTCGCCGTCACGGCCGTTGAATAGCAGGACCTCGCCGCCTTCCTGCATCCTCAGCACATTGGCGAGATAGTTGAATTGGTCGACATTCACCTCGAGGGCGACACCGCGGGAAAGCGGCGCGTCGACGAAAAGTCGTTGCATGCGGAAATTGGCGCGCATTAAAAACTCGCGGGTTCCAGAGAATGATGCCGAAAAGTGTGAGCGGTTTTCGGACGACGTCATGCTCTAACGCTTTAATTTAGAACAGGATTCAGATTTTAGGCCGAGCAGGCCTAAAATCATCCTGTTCTAGACGAAGAGCGCGAACATAACCCAATAAATCACTGCCGCAAGCGTTGCCGAAACCGGCACGGTGATGATCCAGGCGGCGATGATCGTCATGAAATGCGAGCGGCGCACAAGATAGCGCCGTCGCGTCTCGTGGACGTTCGGCTCTTCCGGTTCGTCGATATCGAAGCTCTCGGCCTTGCTCCTGATATAGGTGATGCGGCGCTTCGAATGACGCGTATACCATTCGCGGAAGAAGCCGACACCGAAGACGGAACCGACGGCGATATGGGTGGTGCTGACTGGCAGGCCGAGCCAGGAGGCGACGATGACGGTGAAGGCGGTCGACAACGCGACGCAACAGGCCCGCATCGGATTGAGCTTGGTGATCTCCTCGCCGACGAGGCGGATGAGGCGCGGCCCGAACAGCAGCAGGCCGACGGAGATGCCGAAGGCGCCGATCAGCATCACCCAGAGCGGCGGGTGGCCGATGCTGTCACCGCCGCCGACGCCGACTGAGTGGACGATCGCCGAAAGAGGCCCGACCGCGTTCGAAACATCGTTTGCCCCATGCGCGAAGGACAGCAGCGCCGCAGAGCCGATGAGCGGCATCCGGAACAGGACCCGCAGCGAGCTGTTGCGGTTTTCGAGATTGCGCGCCTGGGCGAGAACGAGCGGCCGGGCGGCAAGCCAGCTGACCAGCCCGATGCCGATGCCGATGAGGATAATGGTCAAAGACGGATATTTGCCAGGGGGCGACAGCTGCAGCACCATATAGGCCATAAAGCCGCCGGCCATCACCGCGACCAGCACCGGCACCCAGAGCCGCGCGGCGGCGATCTTGTCGTCGCGATAGATGATCAGCGTCTTGACGAGATAAAGCAGCCCGGCCGCGATCAGCCCGCCGATCAGCGGCGAGGTGATCCAGCTCGAGGTGATTTCCACCATCACCCGCCAATTCACCGGGTCCGGCCCGACGGCTGCGATGCCCGCGCCGATCACCGCCCCGACGATCGCATGGGTGGTGGAAACCGGCGCGTTCATCCAGGTGGCGAGGTTGATCCACAGGGCCGCGGCCATCAGCGCCGCCATCATGATCCAGCCGAGCAATGCCTGCGGCACCTGGACGGCGTCGACGATATTCGAGGAAATCGTCCTGACGACTTCGCCACCGGCGATCGTGGCGCCGAGAACCTCGAAAATCGCAGCGATGACCAGCGCCTGGCTCATCGTCATGGCGCGCGCCCCGACGGCGGCACCGACATTATTGGTCACATCATTGGCGCCGATGTTCATCGCCATGTAGCCGGCAAGGGCTGCCGCCGCCACAACGAGCACCGCTCCCGGCCGGTCGAACACATAAACACCGGCAAACAGCATGGCCAGGCCGACGAAGATCAGCCCGACACCGGGCGCCACCAGCCGCCGCAAAACATGTTTCGCCGCGTCCTCGGCACGGGTTATCTTGTCGAGGTCTTTGTCGAGCGTGCGTTTCGTGAGGACTGTGGGGCGTGGCGGCATTCTTTTTCCGAGGGATGAAATCTGCTTCTACGCCACTTTCCTAGCAGCGCAAGATGGCAGGATTCATTCCGCCGGAATTTGCTTTCCCGCAGATCCCTGCTTTACCGCCTGGGCCGAAAGCCTCTCGGTCAGCTTTCGTTTGAAAGCTAGGAAAAGGCCGCGCAACTCCGGCTCGCGCACACGCCCCGCGGCCTCGTCAAACGAGACCCATTCGATGCGGCGTTCGCCCTTTTCCTTGAAGTTCTTCGCCATCTCGGTGACTTCGATCGCATAGACCTGCACCTTGCAGGCCACCTGCACACCGTCGCGCAGGATTTTCGAGTAGCTGTAAGCGCCGAGCGTTTCCGTCTCGACCGCGCCGCGGACGCCGGCTTCCTCGAAGGCCTCCTGGGCGGCGACCTCATGGGCGCATTTGCCCGTCATCGGCCAACCCTTGGGAATGACCCAGCGGCCGGTGTCGCGGCTCGTCATCAACAACACTTCGACATCGCCGCTCTTCTTCTTCACCCGATAGCAGATCGCACCATATTGCTGTCGCGGCGGACGCCGGAACATCAGTTGGACATCGGATGCCAATCTGGCGAGAAGAGTCAATTGTCGGGTCACCTTCACAATGGTTGTTAGGAATCACTCATATACGTGTATCACGAAATGATGACACAATCCAAAAGAGCCACGGGACGATCCGAAACGCGGTTCGATTGCCGTTCATAGGGGAGTCGAAGTCGGACAGGTTCGGAAAACCCGTCACGCCCTGTCTCGAATGCGTCACGTTGCACAGGTGTACAATATTGCGTGCTCTTGCATATCGTTCAATGGCAAGATCAAGTGATCCACTATCATTTAGAATTGTGGTAATCATGCGTCTTCCACCGCTCAATGCCATCCGCGTCTTCGAGGCCGTCTGCCGCCACGGCAGCATCGTGAAGGCCGCCGAAGAGCTCAACGTGGTGCGCGGCGCCGTGCGGCAGCAGATCGCCACGCTTGAAAATTACGTCGGTCGCAAGCTTTTCACGCGTGACGGCCGCAGGCTGGTGCCGACCGTGCAGGCGAGCGCCTTTGCCGCCGCTGCGGGCGCGGCTTTCGATATCCTGCAACGTGCCGCTTCGGAGCTCGAAGGCACGGTGCCGGGCCGCATCCGGCTTGGCGTGCCCTCTGCCTTCGCGGTCTGGTGGCTGATGCCGCGCGTGGCAGGCATGCAGGCAAGTCTCGGAGATATGGCGATCGACATCGTGCCGATGACCGTGGTGGAGCCGCTGCAAATACACCCGGAATTGGACGCTGTGATCATGGGAGGCGAATATCGGCCGGCGGCCGGGATTACCGCCCTGCGTTTCATGGAGGACGAGTTCGGCCCGGTCGCCACGCCTGCACTTGTCGCGGCCCTATCTGGTGACCCGGCGGCGATGGGCGCGCTGACGATGCTCGTCAGCCGCAGCGTTCCGAAGCTCTGGGACGAATGGTTTGCCGAAAGCGGCACGCCGCCGGTCACCTTTTCCCGCGTCCAAGAATTCGAGGATCTGCTGTTGGCGCTCGGTGCTGCCCGCTCGGGGCTTGGTGTCGCTCTGGCGCCACGCGCCTCGATCGAAGACGATCTTCAACGCGGGCATCTGCTGGCGCCCTACGGCTTCATCACCCGGCCGTCGGGCTATTGCCTCTGCTGTCGGACGCCGGATGCCAGACGGCAGGCCTTTGCAGCTCTGTCCGGCTGGCTACTTCAGTGCGGGACAGGGACTTGAAAGGACAGATTTTCTGCCCCTTCGCCAGAATTACTTCCATATTCGCATCCCTATTGCTCCGCTAAGAACGGTGCGACCATGGCAACAGAGAAGAGATGATGGAAAAGACCGCAACCCGCATCGACTGGATCGGCGACAGCTGCCGGCTGCTTAAGGCGACGGCGGCTGAATTCGAGCGGACGCGTCCTTTCGAGGGCTTGGCGATCGGCACCGGCATCCATCTCGAGCCGAAGACGGTGGCGCTCCTGATGACGCTGCGCGCCGGCGGCGCCCGTCTCGTTTGCACCGGCAATCTCAACAGCACCCAGCCGTCGACGGTCGAGTTCCTGCGCTCTGAGGGCATTACGGTCTTCGCCACGCAGACGACCGATCCCGCCGCCCATCATCAGAGCCTCGAAGCGGTTATGGCCGAAAAGCCGGATCTGCTGCTCGACAATGGCGGCGATCTGTTCGCGATCGCGGCGGACAAACCCTACGCCAATCTCCGCGGCGGCACCGAGGAAACCACCTCTGGCCGCACCCGCCTGCTGCCGCTGCGCGAGCGCCTCGCCATGCCGATCCTCGTCATCAACGACAGTCCGATCAAGCAGTTCGCCGAAAACAGGCATGCCGTTGGCCAGAGCCTGTTCGAAAGCTATCTGCGTTTCACCAACCGCTCGACCAACGGCAAACGCGTGACGGTGTTCGGCTACGGCGCCTGCGGCAAGGGCACGGCCGCCTGTTTCCGCAATGCCTTCTCGACCGTCAGCGTCGTTGATATCGATCCGGTGACGACGCTCGAAGCCCATCTCGACGGTTTCGCCACACCGCTGCGCGAGGTGGCGATCGGCTCGGCCGATATTCTCGTCACCGTCACGGGGTTTGCCGGTATCGTGACGGCAGCCGACCTGCCGCTTTTAAAGGACGGCGTAATCCTGATGAATGGCGGCCATTTCCCGCAGGAGATCGATGTCGGAGCCTTCCGCTGCCATCCCGATATCACCGGCATCGACCGCTACGAGGCCGATCATATCGAGACTTTCCATCTGAGCGACGGCCGCTCTTTCCATGTGCTCGGCGGCGGCCACATGGCCAATCTCGCCGGCCCGCGGTCGCTCGGCAACACGGTCGAATCGATGGATCTCGGCTTCACCCTGCAGGCCCGCTGTCTCGAGCGCGTCGCCAGTGGCGAGGCCGGCCCCAATTCCTGCGTCGTGCCCGTGCCCGGGGATCTCGACGCGATGGTGGCGAACGCCTATCTCGAACTGGCGCGCTAATCGCGCCGACGAATTACGACCCGTCGATCTCGACGACGAGCTTCCCGTCCGCCTGCCGGTCGTCGATCAGCTGGTGCGCCTCATTTGCATCTGCAAGGGTGAAGCGGCGCGGGTCGAGCTTCGGCATCACCTTGCCGGCTTCGGCGAGCTTCGTCATCTCCCGCATGATCTCACCGTGATGGGCGCGCCCTTCGCCGGTCAGAAGCGGCAGCAGCGTGAAGACGCCGGAATAGGTGGCGGCCTTGAAGGAGAGCGGTGCCAGCGCATGGCTTCCCCAGCCAAGGCAGCTCACGACATGGCCGAACTGGCTGACGGCTCGGAATGCCGTATCAAGCCCCTGGCCGCCGACCGTGTCGTAGACGAGATCGAAACCCTTGCCGCCGGTATGTTTTGCGACATAATTTTCCACCGTTTCCGCGTCACGATCGATCGGTGTTGCGCCAAGGCCGGCGAGATAGTCCGCTTTCGAAGCGCCGTCGACCACATAGGCCTTGGCTCCGGCAGCCTTGGCGATCTGCGCGACGATATGGCCGACCCCGCCGCCGCCAATCACGAGAAGCTTCTGGCCAGCCCTGACCCCGGCGCGGTCGACCAACCCTTCCCAGGCGGTGATCGAGATCAGCGGCAGGGCGGCCGCCTCGCGCATCGACAGATTCTGAGGCTTCGGCGCCAACAGCGCGGCATCGACCGCTGCAAAGTCGGCAAGCGATCCCTGAACGCCGCCGACCCCGCCGGTCATGCCGTAGACCGCGTCGCCGCGGCGAAAACCGCTGACGCCAATTCCGACCTCTTCGACAACACCTGCCATATCGATACCGACAATGGCGGGAAGCGGATGGCGGGCATGAGCCGCGTTGCCGGCCCGGATCTTGAGGTCGAGCGGATTGACGCCGCTTGCCTTTATGCGCACCAGAACCTGGGCTTCGCCGGGCACCGGCCTTTGAAGATCTGCGATGCGCAATGGCGAATTCGGCGATTCCGCCAGCAGTGCTTTCATCGTTGATTGAACGGGCATGGAACTCTCCTTCGTTCGCGGTGCGGCGCCTGCAGCGACACCGCAATTGGCATGGAAGAAAGATGCTTCATTGAAACTCGAATGAAAATGAAAGATAACGACTGAAGTCCATGCATTTTCGTTTGGTGGATGCGAGCGATGGAATGGAGCGACCTCAAGCTGTTTCTGGCGATCGCGCGGTTCGGCACGCTGGGGGCAGCAGCCCGCAGCCTCGGACTGACGCAGCCGACGATGGGCAGGCGGCTGCGTGCCCTTGAAACCTCTCTCGGCCAGACACTCTTTCAGCGCACCACCGATGGCTTCGTCCTAACGGATGAAGGCGCGGCCGTATTCGCCGGCGCCGAACGGATCGAGGAGGAGGCGCTCGCCGTCGAGCGTGTCCTTGCCGGCGGCAGCAGTCAGCTCGATGGTTTTCTCAGGCTGTCCTCATCCGACTGGTTCGGCGCCCATGTGCTTTCGCCGGTGCTGGCGGAATTCTCGCAAGTCCATCCGAAGGTGGTGGTCGAATTATTGACCGACAGCCGGCTTCTCAACCTGTCGCGACGAGAAGCCGACCTGGTCTTCCGCATCCAGCCCTTCACGGAAGCGGAGATCATATCGCGCAAGCTCATCCATATCGAATATGGCCTTTATATCGGCCGCGGTGCGCCTCACCCCGAAACCGGCGACGGCGCGGGCGCCCGCCTCGTCACCATCAACGAGGCTTTCGGCGACATGCCGGATGTCGGCTGGCTGCAGCGCCTGTTGCCAAATGCCGAGATCGTCATGCGCAGCAACAGCCGTGATGTGCAGGCGGCGCTCTGTGCCAATGGAGCCGGGCTCGCCGTTCTGCCGCGGCCGCTCGGCGATTCGCATGCCGCAATCGAACTGGTCGATCTCGGCGAGCCGCCGCCCGGCCGCGACACCTGGGTCGGTTATCACCGCGACATGAAACGCCTGGCGCGGCTGCGCGCCTTGCTCGACCTCGTCATCGAGAGGCTGGCGCGCTGAACATCAGCGTTCCCAGTAGGGAACGGGTCCGTACAGCTCGGCCAGATAGTCGATGAACAGCCGCACCTTGGCCGGCAGGAATTGCCGGCTGGGATAGACGGCCGACAGCGCCACATTGTGCGAGCCCTCATAGGCGGGCAGCACCTGCACCAGCCGGCCGGCCTTGAGTTCTTCGCCGATATCCCAGGTAGAGCGTAGCGCGATGCCGAGGCCGGCGATGACCGTCTCGCGGATCACTTCGCTGGAATTGGTGATCAGCATGCCTTCCGGCCGCAGGCTGATCATTCCGTCCGGCCCGTTCAGCCGCCAAGTGTCGCCATTGTGCGCCGGCAGGCAGCGGTGATGTTTCAGATCGCCGATATCTCCAGGCTCGCCATGCGCCGCCAGATAATCCGGCGAGGCGCAGAGCAGCCGGCGCACTGGCGCCAGCCGCCGGGCGACGAGGCTCGAATCGGTCAGTTCGGCGATGCGGATCGCCAGATCGAAGCCGCCGCCAACGATGTCGGAGAATTCGTCGGTCAGCACCAGGTTGATCGCCAGTTCCGGATTCGCTTCCATGAACGCCTTCAAATGCGGCGCGATGTGCATGCGCCCGAACGAGGTCGGCGCCGAGATTTTCAGCGTGCCGTGCATCTGCGCCGAGCGGCCTGATATATAGAATTCCGCCTCTTCAAGCCCGGCGAGGATGCCGAGGACGCGGTCGTAGTAACCCTGTCCGGCTTCCGTCAGCGAGATCTGCCGCGTCGTACGCTGCAAAAGCCGGGTGCCGAGCCGGTCCTCCAGCCGCTTGATCCGTTTGGAGACGACGGCGGGAGAAAAGCCGAGCGCCCGCCCGGCAAGCGACATGCTTCCCGTCGAAACGACCTTGGCAAAGATTTCGAGATCACCCAGATTGGTCATAAGGTTTTGAGACTTTTTCCTCTTTTGGCATAAGTGCTTAGCATTTGCGCCAGTTTTGGGAAAGTGCTAAGCCGGTTCATCGGCGGCGGGAGGTTCGTGGCCGGTTTCCGCTGTCATTTCCTGTCGTCATTTCCGAATGTCCGAGGCCAGGGAGAACGCCGTGTCCGACGCCATTTCGTTTCTCGCCCCGCGCGCCGATGTGCTGGCACGCCGCGATCAGATCGTCGCCGATCTGACCGATCTTCTGCCGCCGGAATGCCTGGTTCATGAGCCGCGCGAGCTGGTGCCGTTCGAGACCGACGCCTTCGTGTCCTATCGCCGCCTGCCGCTCGCCGTCGCCCTGCCACGCAGCACCGCCGAGGTTTCGGCCGTCATGCGTTATTGCCACCGCTACGGCATTCCGGTCGTGCCGCGCGGCGCCGGCACATCGCTGTCGGGCGGCGCCATACCGCAGGAGGATGCGGTCGTGCTCGGGCTGTCGAAGATGAACAGCATCCTCGAAATCGACCTGCCCAATCGCGTTGCCGTGGTTCAGGCCGGCGTCACCAACCTCAATATCTCCGAGTCCGTCTCGGCGGACGGCTTTTTCTATGCGCCGGACCCTAGCTCGCAGCTCGCCTGCACCATCGGCGGCAATATCGGCATGAATTCCGGCGGCGCCCATTGCCTGAAATACGGCGTCACCACCAATAATCTGCTCGGCGTCCGGATGGTGCTGGTCGACGGTACGGTGATCGAACTGGGCGGCAAGGCCCTTGATGCGGCAGGTTATGACCTGCTCGGTCTCGTCTGCGGCCACGAAGGCCAGCTCGGCATCGTCACCGAGGCGACGGTACGGCTGATCGCCAAGCCGGAAGGCGCGCGCCCCGTGCTCTTCGGTTTCGAAGCCTCGGAAGAGGCCGGCGCCTGTGTTGCCGATGTCATTGCCGCCGGCATCATCCCCGTTGCGATCGAATTCATGGACAAGCCGGCGATCGAGATCTGCGAGGCCTTTGCCCATGCCGGCTATCCCCTCGATGTCGGCGCGCTGCTGATCGTCGAAGTCGAGGGTTCGGAAGCCGAGATGGACGCCATGCTGAAGGACATTGTCGAGATCGCCCGCCGGCACGGCGTCAAGACCGTGCGCGAGTGCCAGTCGGCGACCGAAGCGGCGCTGATCTGGAAGGGCCGTAAATCCGCCTTCGGCGCCACCGGCCGCATCGCTGACTATATCTGCATGGATGGCACCGTGCCGCTCAGCCAGCTGTCGCACGTGCTGAAGAGGACTGCCGAGATCGTCGACCACTACGGCCTCAGGGTCGCCAACGTCTTCCATGCCGGCGACGGCAATATGCATCCGTTGATCCTCTTCAACGCCAATGATCCCGAGGATGCCGCCCGCGCCGAGGCCGCCGGCAACGATATCCTGAAACTCTGCGTCGATGCCGGCGGCTGCCTCACCGGCGAACATGGCGTCGGTATCGAAAAGCGCGAGCTGATGCGCCATCAATATTCGGAGGCCGATCTCGCCCAGCAGATGGCGGCGCGCGCCGCCTTCGATCCCGGCTGGATCCTCAACCCGTCGAAAGTCTTCCCGCTCGAAGGGCGCCCCGCCGCATGATCGATCTGATGCCGACCAGCGAGGAACAGGCGGCGGCGATCGTCCTCGCACATGCGGAGACTAACCGGCCGCTCGCGGTCTGTGGCGGTGATACGCGCTCGGGTTTCGGCAATGCCGTTGCATCAGAAGACCGGCTGCGATCGACCAGGCTTTCCGGTATTGTCGCCTACAATCCCGGCGAGATGGTCATGACGGTCCGCTCGGGTACGCCGCTTGCCGAGGTCGAGGCGGCGCTGACCGAAAACGGCCAGATGCTCGCCTTCGAACCGATGGATCACCGCCCTGTTATGCGCAGGTCGGGCGAGCCGACGATCGGCGGCGTCTTTGCCGCCAATGTTTCCGGTCCGCGCCGGCTCATTGCGGGGGCTGCCCGCGACAGCCTGCTGGGTGTGCGTTTCGTCAACGGCAGAGGCGAGATCATCAAGGCCGGCGGCCGGGTGATGAAGAATGTCACCGGCCTCGATCTGGTCAAGCTGATCGCCGGCTCGCACGGCACGCTGGGTTTTCTCACCGAAGTCACCTTCCGGGTGCCGCCGCGCCCGAAGACGGAACAGACAGTGGTTCTCTCAGGCCTCAACGACGCCGAGGCCGCCAACGCCATGGCGGCGGCGATGGCGCTGCCAGTCGAAGTCTCCGGTGCCGCCCACCTGCCGCTGACGGTGACGTGGAAATTCCTCGCCGGCAAATTGCCGGAGGGCGAGGCGACGGTTCTGCGCATCGAGGGCCTGCCGGGCTCGGTCGATGTGCGCGTCGAAAAGCTGGTGGCCTCCATGTCGGCCTTTGCGACGGTAACCCGGCTGGAGCAGCCGGAGAGCCGCAGGCTCTGGCAGGAAATCCGCGATGTGCTGCCTTACGCCGATGGCACGATGCGGCCAGTCTGGCGCGTCTCGGTCGCCCCCGGCATCGGCCATCAGCTGGTCGCAGCCCTGCGCCTCGAAGCTGGCGTCGACGCCTTTTATGATTGGCAGGGCGGTCTCGTCTGGATGCGCATGGAGGCCGGCCCCGAAGCCGAGCTGGTCCGCCGGTTCATCAAGGCGCTCGGTGGCGGCCATGCGACGCTGATCCGCGCATCCGATGCGGCGAGGGCGGTGACTGCGGCGTTTCAGCCCGTGCCCGAGGCGGTGGCGATGCTGTCGCGGCGGGTGAAGGAGAAGTTCGATCCGGCGGGGATTTTTAATCCGGGGAAGATGGGGTGAAAGGATGAGTTTGTATGCGGTTCACCCCCCTCTGTCCTGCCGGACATCTCCCCCACAAGGGAGGAGATTGGCAAGACGTTGGATCACCGGTCCCTCTTTACCGTCTCGAAGTAATTCCACGGTCGTTGTTTGGGGAAACCGTTGCGCCTATCTGATCTCCCCCCTTGTGGGGGAGATGTCCGGCAGGACAGAGGGGGGTGCCACACACGCAACTCCCGACATCCTCCCGAAGCGGAGGCCCCGCTAGATGCAAACCAACTTCACCCCCACCCAGCTTCTCGACCCCGCTGTTGCCGAATCCGAGCAGATTCTGCGCAAATGTGTCCATTGCGGTTTCTGCACCGCCACCTGTCCCACCTATGTGACGCTCGGCAATGAGCTCGACAGCCCGCGCGGCCGCATCTACCTGATCAAGGATATGCTGGAAAACGGGCGGCCCGCCGATGCCGAAGTCGTCACCCATATCGACCGCTGTCTCTCCTGCCTCTCCTGCGTCACCACCTGTCCCTCAGGCGTCGACTATATGCATCTGGTCGATCACGCCCGCGCCCATATTGAAAAGACCTACAAGCGGCCCTTTATGAACCGGCTGACGCGTGCCATTCTTGCCGCGGTGCTGCCCTATCCCGGCCGGTTCCGCCTGGCGCTCAATCTTGCCCGCCTCGGCCGACCCTTTGCCGGCCTGATGCGCGGGGCCGCGCTGAAACCCTTCGCCGCCATGCTGGCGCTTGCGCCGCGCCGCATCCCCGCGGCTTCGGACTTCGCAAAACCCGGCAGCTATCCGCCCGAGACGGAGCGGCGCGGCCGCGTCGCCATCCTTTCCGGCTGCGCCCAGCCGGTGCTCGATCCCGGCATCAATGCGGCGGCGATCCGGCTGCTGACGCGGCTCGGCGTTGAGGTCGTGCTGCCGGAAGGCGAGGTCTGCTGCGGTTCGCTGGTTCATCACATGGGGCGCGCCGAACAGGCGCTCGCCAGTGCGCGGGCCAATGTCGATATCTGGACGCGTGAGATCGAGGGGGAGGGGCTCGATGCGATCATCATCACCGCTTCCGGCTGCGGCACGACGATCAAGGATTATGGCCATATGCTGCGCCTCGATCCCGCCTATGCGGCAAAGGCAGCGAGAGTCTCGGCGCTCGCCAAGGACGTCACCGAATATCTCGCAACCCTCGAGCTGCCGGCCCATATGCCGAGGGGCATCACGGTCGCCTATCACTCGGCCTGTTCCATGCAGCATGGCCAGCGCATCACGCTGGCGCCGAAGCACTTGCTGAAAGCGGCAGGTTTTACCGTGCGCGATCCGGCCGAAGGCCATCTCTGCTGCGGCTCGGCCGGCACCTACAACATCATGCAGCCGGAAATCTCGGCGGCACTAAAGGCACGCAAGGTCAAAAACATCGAAGCCACCAAGGCCGATATCATCGCCACCGGCAATATCGGCTGCATCACTCAGATCGCCACCGGCACTGGCATGCCGATCCTGCATACGGTCGAGCTGCTCGATTGGGCTTATGGCGGCGCTGTGCCGGAAAAATTAACAGGTTTGCCACTAGGCTGAAGCTTGCGAAGGCCCGTCGGGGCCGGTCTCGGGAGTTTTAGACGATGTGGCGGGGAATGATTGTACTAGCGGGATTGCTCGGTGCGGCGGGCACTGCCCATGCCGATAGCCGTTTCTTCTGTTCCGCCGATGACACGCAGGCGCGCTTCACGGTCGAAAGCGGTTTCGCCAGCGATGCCGGCCACAAGCTCATTCATTTTCGCGGCGCACTTGTCGTCAAGGATCAGGCTCAATCGAGCGTGTTCGGAAAGCGCGTGTTCGAATCGCAGCACCTGACCAACCATTGGTCGCGCGATGGCGAGCTGCTGCTGGAAATCGTCGACGGCGGCGAGGACGACACCGGCGGAGCAACGCTGGATCTGGTGGTGGTAGCCGGCGAACGCGGCAAGCCGGCTTCAAATTTCACCGGCAGCTATTCCCTCAAGATCGAAGGCGGGGACAAACCCTATGCCGTCGACGGAAAGGTCAGCTGCGGCACGAAATAGCGCCGCAGCCGAAATTCTCGATTACCAGTGGAACGAGACGCCGACATTGACGGCATTGGTGAAGATATTGGTCTTCAGATCCACGCCGCTGTCGATCGGAACGTCGACGCGCGAATAGGTGCCCTTATATTCGACGAAGGTCGACCAGCGGTCGGTTACCTTGAAGTCAACGCCGGCCTGCGCCTGTAGCGTCACGCCGCCGAATTCATAGGCCCAGGTCTTGCCCTCGGGGCGAATCACTTCGACATGCGGAATGTTCACGCCGATACCGGCGCCGAGATAGGGCGTCCAGCGGCGGGTCGGATCCTGGAAGCGATAGAGACCGTTCACCGTCAGCAGGTTCAGACCGTCGGTGAATTCGAAATGCGACCAGCCGGTTTTGGCGAGCGTATCGTCGTCGGCATAGACCTTGTCATGGGTATAATCGAGCGAAATACCCCAGTTCGGCTTGTTGAAATTCTCCAGCCACCAGGTGACGCGGCCGCCGTAATAGGGCGGGCTGCCGAAGGACTTGCCTTCCCAGCCGGCGGTGAAATGCGTGCCGTCGGAGAGATCGACGCCGCTGTGCGGTGCGGTCTGGTAGCCGCCGTAAATGGAGAACTGCAGGTCTTCCGCCGAGGCGGAGGCTGCCGAACAGATCGTGAAAAAAGCGATGCCCGCAAGCACGGAAACGGACGAGCGCAGCCCATATGTCATTGAATAGCCCCGATATTGCAAATATGTCGACTCTAAGGCTGGTGTGCCAGCTTTCCGCCGCAAAGTCTAAGAAAAATAAAAGGCGCGACGAAAAGCGCCTATCATTTTTTTCTAAAGTGTTGCTCAGCCGCCGAAAAGCGTGCGCAGCACGTCGATGCCTCGGTCTTCGAACGCGACCTTGCCCTGCTTGTTGCCGGGGCCGATGACGATCACTTTGGTGCCGACAGGCGCGCGATCGTAAAGATGGGTCACGTCCTGGTTCATCATCCGGATGCAGCCGGAGGACATGTTGAGGCCGATCGTCCAGGGCTGGTTGGTGCCGTGGATGCGAAAGATCGTGTCGCGGCCGCCTTGGTAGAGATACATGGCGCGGGCGCCGAGCGGATTGTCCTCGCCGCCTTCCTGATAGGCGGGAATGATGTGTCCCTTGGCGGCTTCGCGGCGGCGCATCTCGGCCGGCGGCGTCCATGCCGGCCATTCCGCCTTGCGCCCGATCTTGACGACGCCCGACCAGCCGAAGCCGTCGCGGCCGACGCCGATGCCATAGCGGGTGGCGCGGTTGTTGCCCTCGATGAGGTAGAGATATTTGTTATTGGTATCGATAATGACGGTGCCGGCCGCTTCCGTCGTCACCAGCCGCACTTTCTTGCGCTTGAATTCCGGCTTCACATATTTCGGCATCTGCGCCACACGCATGACCTGTGCCGGGCGCTGCGCGTTGTCAGGAGTAGAGCCGGCAGGCGCGGCAAAGGCTGGTGTAGTCACCAAGGACAGGACAAGTCCGGCCGCGGCCAGACTTGGCATCAATTTGATCATGATCGAATCCCCTCAAGCAAATCTGCCTGAAGCTACATGAACTTCTGCCCGATTCAAGATCGGCCCGGCCGGATAAAGCAATTTCCGGTAGGGAAGCCGCCTGTTCTTGCAGCTTCCAAGATAATTGCCTGCGCCTTTACATGACGATGACGCGGGTTCCGACGCTGACGCGGTCATAGAGATCGACGACATCTTCATTGCGGAGGCGTATGCAGCCGGAGGAGACGGCGCTGCCGATCGACCAGGGCGCGTTGGTGCCGTGGATGCGGTAAAGCGTCGAGCCGAGATACATGGCGCGGGCGCCGAGCGGGTTTTCCGCGCCGCCGTCCATCCGCGCCGGCAGGTAGTGGCCCTTGGCGGCCTCGCGGCTGATCATCTCGGAAGGCGGCGTCCAATCCGGCCATTCCTGCTTGCGGGTGATCTTGTGGGCGCCGGCCCATTCGAAGCCGGGCTTGCCCACGCCGACGCCGTAACGCCGCGCCTTGCCGCCGTCCATCACCAGATAGAGGAAGCGGTTGTTGGTATCGATGACGATCGTGCCGGGTTTTTCCTGAGTGTCGTAATCGACCATCTGCGGCAGGAATTGCGGCTCGATCGGATGGCGGATCGACGGTATGCCGGGATTGATCGCCGAAACCGTCTGCGGGGCGACTTGCGGCGCCTGGCGCAGCACGCGGCGCTGGAAAATCCCGCGCTGCTGCTGCCGGACGACCGGCCGCTGATAGACGACGGGACGCACCGCGCCGCCGCCAAGCTGGTTGATCCAGGGCGCCGTCAGATCGGGGCTGAGCACGACGGGCGGGCGCGTGGCGTAGCGGTCGTCGGCAAGGGCGGCCGGGGAGAAAATGCCGAAGAGGGCTGCGGCAAGAACAAACGGTTTCATCATCGGACGAACTCTCTACAAATGGCCGAAAATGCGCTGGCGGGAGGTCCGCCTGGGTGGAGATGTTCCGCCCGGGAAAGACGCTGCCACCCAATCCGCCAGCGAATGGTAAAGATCGAAACGTGAAAACCCGACCGGCCGGATAAACTTTTCGTCAGGGTTACCGTTCGGTTTGGAAAGACGGTTTGCAAATGGTAAAGCCGGAATCACGACCGGAAAACGAGGCGGACCGGCGAACAGACGGACCGGGAATGAAGCGGACATGAGCGAGACAGGCATCATCATCGGCGAGGACGGCAGGAGCCGCTGCCACTGGCACGCCAATCTGCCGGATTATCTCCGCTATCATGACGAGGAATGGGGCCGCCCGGTCACCAACGACATTCGCCTCTTCGAGAAGATCTGCCTCGAAGGTTTCCAGTCCGGTCTTTCCTGGCTGACCATCCTGCGCAAGCGCGAGAACTTCCGCTCAGCCTTTGCCGGCTTCGATTTCGAAAAGGTCGCCCTTTTCGGCGATGAGGATGTCACTCGTTGCCTTGGCGATGCCGGCATCATCCGCCACCGCGGCAAGATCGTCTCGACGGTCAACAATGCCAAGCGCGCCATTGCGCTGAGGGACGAATTCGGCTCGCTCGCCCATTATTTCTGGCGCTATGAGCCGGGCCATAACGAGCGGCCTGTTGTGGTCGACCGTCAGCATATCGCCGCCAATCCGACGACGCCGACCTCGGTCATCATTTCCAAGGATCTGAAGAAACGCGGCTGGACCTTTGTCGGCCCGACCACAGTTTATGCTTTCATGCAGGCGATGGGTCTCGTCAACGATCATCTAGAGGGCTGTTTCTGCCGGCCTGAGGTCGAGGCGATGCGCGCCGTTTTGGTCCGACCATGAAAGAAGATGCATCCGTGAGAACATTGATCGCCGCCGCTGCCCTGTTCTTCCTGACGGTCCCCGCTCTGGCGCAGACGCCGCAGCTCGATCCCGGCGAGAAGCTGGAGAAACTGCAATTTCCGGCCGTCACCATGCAGCTGAAGGGCTGGACGAAGTTCGGCAACGGCCATGTCTACACGCTGCCGGTGCGCGCCGGCCAGCACGTGAAGATCGGCTTTGCCACCAAGAGCAAGTTCGCCTTCCTGGCGATTTTCGACCTGTCGAAACCGGATGACGAGGCATTCTTCGGCACCGACGAGGACGGCACGAGCTTCGAGACGACGGTCAAGGAAAACACCACCTGGCTGTTGCGTCCCTATTATTCCAAGGTCTCGCCGCGCCGCGGCCTCGGCGCCCCCTTCAGCGTCCTGATCGAGCCTCTCGCCGCTGCCCCGAAACAGCCGCAGCCGCCAGCCGAGCCGGAGCGCCCGTCGCTGTTTCCGAAGGCGCCTGCCAAACAGTAATGGCGCGCGGCCGATCTATGCGAGCCGCTCGATCAGGTCGCGCAATTCGCCGAGATGGCCGATCTTGCGGAAACGCGGCGCCTCCGTCGGTTCGTCCACATGTTCCAGCACCCAGGTGAGTTCATGCGGCACGAAGACGCCGTAGCTGCCGGCGGCGATTGCCGGCACGATGTCCGATTTCAGCGAGTTGCCGACCATCATCGCCCGCTCCGGTCCGTCGCCGACCTTGGCGAAGATGCGCCGGTAGGTGACGGCCGTCTTGTCGGAGACGATCTCGACGGCATCGAAGAAATCGCCGAGCCCGGATTGGGCGAGCTTGCGCTCCTGGTCGAACAGGTCGCCCTTGGTGATCATCACAAGCAGATATTTGCCGGCCAGCGCCTCCAGCGTGTCGCGCACATGCGGCATGGTCTCGACGGGATGGGAAAGCAGGTCGCGGCCGATATCGAGGATCTTGGCAATGACGCTCGAAGGAATCTTGCCTTCGGTGATCTCAATCGCCGTTTCGATCATCGACAGCGTGAAGCCTTTGATGCCGAAGCCGTAATGGCGGAGGTTGCGCCTTTCCGCCTCAAGCAGCCGCTCGGATACCTTCGGCCCTGCGGCGAAATCGGCAAGAAGCCCGGTGAAATGCGCTTCAGTTAGCCGGTAATATTGTTCGTTCTGCCAGAGTGTGTCGTCGGCATCGAAGCCGATCGTGGTCAGTGGTCGCGTTGTCATATGCGTACCTCTTGAAATATAGCCGCAATCTATCGGCCGCCTGTGTCGAGACAAGGGCGTCGGCTTCTGCACGGCGCGGCGTTGAAAAACGCCGCCGCCGCACTACATCGAACCTGCCTCACCATGCAGCCAGCCCCGGCTGTGCCTGTCACGCGCAGGCCAATAATCAAAAAATGAAGTTCTTCAGTTCGCAAGCCCCTCTTGCGGCAGACACAAAGGATTTTTTTGATCATGCGTTACAATCAACTCGGAAATACCGGACTTTTCGTCTCGGAAATCTGCCTAGGGACCATGACCTTCGGCGAAGCCAAACAGGGCAGTATGTGGGGTGCCATCGCCGATGTCGACCAGAATGCCGCCGACCGGATCGTCGAGCGCTCGCTCGGCTCAGGCGTCAATTTCATCGACACGGCCGACGTCTATTCGTCCGGCGAGTCCGAAAGGCTGCTCGGCCAGGCGCTGAAGAACCTCGACGTGCCCCGCAAGGACGTGGTCATCGCCACCAAGGTCTACGGCGTGATGGGCGACAAGCCGAACGACCGCGGCGCCTCGCGCGGCCATATCATGGATTCCGTCGAGGCGAGCCTGAAGCGCCTGCAGACGGATCATATCGACCTCTATCAGATCCACGCGACAGACACCGTGACGCCGATCGAGGAGACGCTGCGCGCCTTGGACGATCTCGTTTCCCGCGGCCTCGTGCGTTATATCGGCGTCTCCAATTGGCAGGCTTGGCGCATTTCCAAGGCACTCGGCCTCTCCGAACGCCGCGGGTTTGCCCGTTTCGAGACGGTGCAGGCCTATTATTCCATCGCCGGCCGCGATCTCGAACGCGACATCGTGCCGATGATGCAGGAGGAAAAGCTCGGCCTGATGGTCTGGTCGCCGCTCGCCGGCGGTCTGCTCTCCGGGAAATATGGTCCCGGCGCCCCCGGCAACGGCGAAGGCCGCCGCGCCAGTTTCGATTTCCCGCCGGTCGACAAGGACAGAGCCTGGGCCTGCGTCGCCGTTATGCGTGAGGTCGCCGAAAAACACGGCGTCAGCGTCGCGACCGTCGCACTCGCCTATATCCTCGCCAAGCCTTTCGTCACGACTGTTATCATCGGCGCCAAGCGGGTCGACCAGCTCGACCAGAACCTCGCCGCCGTCAAGCTGAAGCTCGATGAAGGCGATATGCAGAGGCTCGACGAGGTGAGCGCCCTTGCTCCCGAATATCCGGGCTGGATGCTGTCACGCCAAGGCGCCGGCCGCCGCCCGGCTGATTTCGAGCCGAAGGACTGAGGTTCTCGGGGATGGGCCACGGCTGACGGTTCGGACCGCGGATTAACCCTCGGGGCTGGTCGAGTAGGGAACGCCTGCAATATCAAGCGTTCCCCTTCAGCGATTGATTACTTGCCGTGGGCCTTAAGCCAGGCGTTCATTTCGGCGATTTCGGCTTCCTGCGCCTTGATCACCCCTTCGGCGAGTTTGCGGATTTCGGCATCCTTGCCGTATTGGAGTTCGATCTTCGCCATATCGATCGCGCCCTGATGGTGCGGGATCATGCCGCGGACGAAATCCACGTCAGGATTGCCGCTATACTCGATCGCCATATCCTTATGCATCTTGGCGTTCGCCTCGCTGAAGGCGTGGCTTGCCGCATCGTGACTGCCCATCGGCTTGCTCATGTCCATCGACATGTCTTCAGCGAAAGCGGGGACAGCAACAGCGAGCATTGCGGAAAGCGTGATGATTTTCAGAGACATGAGAGTCCTTCCTCTGTCTGACAATAGGTATTCCAGGCGGCGGGACCACCTGATCGGCACGGATGTGATGTCAGGACAGTCGGGGAGGGGGAGCCTGCGGAGCAGGGCGATTGTCATCCAAGGCGCGGGCAAGCGCCGGGTCGGGATAGCCGTAAACGGACTTTCCGCCATCCGTGACCGTCACCGTCGGCGGCAGTAGAAAACAGGCGGCGCAAAGCGGCATATGCGCGGAATTGCCGGTGGTGCAGGGGTCTTTCAGGGGCGCAGTCTTGACTGCTCCTTCCGGCATATCCATGCCTGATATCTCGTGGTGCATGCCGCCGCCCTCAGCAGCGACCGGTGCATTCATCGACGCACAAGTCGTACAGCCCCAGGCGGACATGGCGCTATAGACCAGCCAGCCGAGAACCATCGTGATGAGAGCAAGCGTGCGCATGGTATTTCATATAGGGGACGGCCGGCCGTAAGCCAATCCTGCCGAGGGTGAACATTCGGTGACGACATCGTCATCGCCTCTCACCAGACGGCAATCACCTTGTGCTCGATCTTATAGTCTTTGCTCTCCTCGCCGAGCGGTGCGACCGGCCATGTCCAGACCGCGTTCGCCGGCGGCGGCGAAACGCCATGCAGCAGGTCGGCCTCTTCATGCGTCCTGCCGTTGCGGTCGATGACGGCATAGGCGATATCGGTCACCAGGCAACTGCGGCAGGGCAGATCGGAGAGCCCGGTGAGATGCGCTGCGATCAGTCTCTCCACCGTGTCGGCCGGCATGTGGCCAGCCTCCGCCTCATATCGCCGCTTTACGCCGCGGCCGATCTGCGACAGGAGATTGGCCGAAACCACGAAATCGAGATAGGGCACCGAGCGCAGAAAGCCGAGCGGTTCGGGCTTGCGGCCGGCAGCGAGATCGTCATAACCGGAAAGATCGCGCTCGATCAGCCTGACATTTCTATAGGGCTTGGCCGAGAGCCACAAGCGCACCGAGGCGAGGTGAATGAGATCGACCAGCACCACGGTATCGAAGTCGCGCGCCAGTTCCTCGATCGGCACATCGCGCAACAGGCCGGAGCCGAGGACGACGGCGGTCCGCTTCTGCCTGAGACCGGCCGCAGCTGTGCTGATCGCATTCCGGCTCATCTCTTCATGTTCGGCCCAGGCCGCTGCACACCGCCCGGCCCGCGACCAGAGATTGACGGAATAGCGGATGAATTTTCGATAGGGCTTGCCGGTCAGCGGCAATGTCGCGGTATAGAGAAGCGCTTCAGTGATCATGGGCCTATCCGCATTTCGATCGATGCCTCTTCGTTCAATCGATTCTGCTCTCGACATCAAGACCCTTCGCCCTTGCCGCTCCCCGCCCGATCGGTTAGGAAACCGCCACTGTCACAGTCAGCGGAATTGCCGGAAATGAACGACAAGCAGAAGAAACCGCAAAAGCTCAAGGCCCGCCTGCCGCGCGGCTTCGTCGACCGGACGGCCGCCGATATCCGCGCCGTCAACGAGATGACGGCAAAGATCCGGGAAGTCTATGAGCATTATGGTTTCGATCCGCTCGAAACGCCGCTGTTCGAATATACCGATGCGCTCGGCAAGTTCCTGCCCGACAGCGACCGCCCGAACGAGGGCGTCTTCTCGCTGCAGGACGACGACGAGCAATGGATGTCGCTGCGTTACGACCTGACGGCGCCGCTCGCTCGCCATGTCGCCGAGAATTTCAACGAGATCCAGCTTCCCTACCGCACCTATCGCGCCGGCTATGTTTTCCGCAACGAGAAGCCGGGCCCCGGCCGCTTTCGCCAGTTCATGCAGTTCGATGCCGATACCGTCGGCGCGCCGGGTGTTCAGGCCGATGCCGAAATGTGCATGATGATGGCCGATACGCTCGAAGCCCTGGGCATCAAGCGCGGCGACTATGTCATCCGTGTCAACAACCGCAAGGTCCTGGACGGCGTGCTGGAGGCGATCGGCCTCGGCGGCGACGACAAGGCCGGCCAGCGGCTCAACGTGCTGCGCGCCATCGACAAGCTCGACAAGTTCGGCCCGGAGGGTGTGGCCCTGCTGCTCGGTCCCGGACGCAAGGATGAATCCGGCGACTTCACCAAGGGCGCCGGGCTCAGCGGGGAACAGATCGACAAGGTGCTGTTCTTCGTTGGCATCAAGGATTATGCCGAAAGCGCTCCACGCCTGGCCGAACTCGTTGCCGGAACGTCGAAGGGTGTCGAGGGCGTCGACGAACTGAACTTCATCGGTGCGCTCGTTGCCAGCGCCGGCTACCAGTCCGACCGCATCAAGATCGATCCCTCGGTCGTCCGCGGCCTCGAATATTATACCGGCCCCGTTTACGAGGCCGAACTCAGCTTCGACGTCACCAACGAAAAGGGCGAAAAGGTCGTCTTCGGCTCGATTGGCGGCGGCGGCCGTTATGATGGCCTCGTCTCCCGTTTCATGGGCCAGCCGGTGCCGGCGACCGGATTTTCGATCGGCGTCTCCAGGCTGATGACGGCGCTGAAGAACCTCGGCAAGCTTGGCGCCAGCGATGTGATCGAGCCGGTGCTGGTGACCGTCATGGATGGCGATGTCGAGGCGATGGGCCGTTATCAGAAGATGACGCAGCAGCTGCGCGCCGCCGGCATCCGCGCCGAGATGTTCCAGGGCAACTGGAAGAAGTTCGGCAACCAACTGAAATATGCCGATCGCCGCGGCTGCCCCGTCGCCATCATCCAGGGCGGCGACGAGCGCGCAACCGGCGTGGTGCAGATCAAGGATCTGATCGAGGGCAAGCGGCTCTCCGGCGAGATCGAGGACAATGCCAGCTGGCGCGAGGCCCGCGTGGCGCAGGAGACGGTGCCGGAAGCCGACCTCGTCGCCAAGGTCAAGGAGATCCTTGCCGCGCAGGCTGAGGATCGGAAGAGGGCGGGCGGTGATGTCTGAGACATACCCGTGCCTTCCGGCAAGCTTCTCGCCTATCCTTCGGAGCCCGGCATGCCCCTGATCAATCTCCCCGAATTCGCCGCCGACCTGCTGGCCGAATTTGCCGCCCGCAACGCCGAGCGCATCGATATACCTGTCATTCAGCCGGCCGAACCGTTCCTCGACATCGCCGGCGAGGATCTGCGCCGCCGGATCTTCATGACCGAGAGCGAAACCGGGGCCAGCCTCTGCCTGCGTCCGGAATTCACCATCCCCGTCTGCCTGCGCCACATCGAGACGGCGACCGGTACGCCGCAGCGTTACGCCTATCTCGGCGAGGTCTTCCGCCAGCGCCGCGATGGCGCCAATGAATTCTATCAGGCCGGCATCGAGGATCTCGGCGATATTAACATACCGAGCGCCGACGCCCGCGCCATCGGCGATGCCACCGGCATTCTCGCCCGGCTGCTGCCGGGCCGGCGTCTGTCGGTGACTCTGGGTGACCAAGCGGTGTTCGAGTCGGTTGTTCAGGCGCTCGGCCTGCCGCTCGGCTGGCAGAAGCGTCTGATCCATGCCTTCGGCAACATGACACAACTGGAAGCGCTGCTCGCTGGTCTCGTCAGCCCGCAATTCGTTACCGGGCTGGACGCTGATATTGCCGGGCTTGTCGCCTCGGGCGACGAGCAGGCACTGGTCGCCCATCTCGAGCACGAAATGCAGACGACGGGTTATTCGACCAATGCCGGCCGCTCGGCCCTGGAGATCGCCCGGCGGCTCAAGGAAAAGCTCATCCTCTCCGAAACGCGCCTCGACGATGCGGCCTTCCATGTGCTGGAAGAGTTCCTGTCGCTCGACGTGCCGCTCGTCAATGCGTCCGCAGCGCTGGCCGGTTTTGCCGATGCAGCCGGCCTGAAACTCGGCAATGCGCTTTCCCGCTTCAACGGCCGTGTCGCTGCCCTTGCCGATGCCGGGGTCGATCTTTCATGCCTCGACTATCGCGCCGCCTTCGGACGGCCGCTCGATTATTACACCGGCCTCGTCTTCGAGGTCACGGCTGAGGGTTCGACGGCGGTTTTGGCCGGCGGCGGCCGCTTCGACAAGCTCCTGACTTTCCTCGGCGCAACCGACCGCATTCCGGCCGTCGGCTTCTCCTTCTGGCTCGACCGCATCGAAACCGAAAGGGCAGTCGCATGACCATCACCATCGCGCTCCCCTCCAAAGGCCGGATGAAGGACGATGCTTCGGCGATCTTCGAGCGGGCCGGCATGCCGATCACGGCTGTCGGCAACGACCGTTCCTATCGCGGCCGCGTCGAAGGCTGGGACGATGTCGAGATCGCCTTCCTCTCGGCCTCCGAAATTTCCCGTGAACTCGGCAACGGTACCGTCGATTTCGGCGTCACCGGCGAGGATCTGATGCGGGAAGGTTTTGCCGAAGTCGACAAACGCGTCGAGTTCTGCGCCCGCCTCGGCTTCGGCCATGCCGATGTCGTCGTCGCGGTGCCGGAGATCTGGCTTGATGTCGAGACCATGGCCGATCTCGGCGATGTCGCCGCCGATTTTCGCGCCCGTCATGGCCGGCGCCTGGCCATCGCCACTAAATACTGGCGCCTGACCCAGCAGTTCTTTTCGAGCCAGCACGGCATCCAGCTTTACCGCATCGTCGAAAGCCTCGGCGCGACCGAAGGTGCTCCCGCCTCTGGCTCGGCCGATATCATCGTCGATATCACCTCCACCGGCTCGACGCTGCGTGCCAACCACCTGAAAGTGCTCCAGGACGGCGTCATCCTGCATTCGCAGGCCTGCCTCGTGCGCGCGCGCCGGGAAAACCATTCGGACGAGCCCGCCGTGCAGGCGATCATCGAAGCAGTGCGCGCGGCCCTCTGATCCCGGCCATCCAGGCACAAGAAAACCCGCCGTCGGATGACGGCGGGTTTCGTATTTGCGGGAGGATGTCTGCTGGTATCAGGCGGCCACGTAGGCGCCGCGGCGTGCGTCGATCGAATAGGCACCGGCACCGACGGTGGCGAGCAGGATGTACGCACCGGCCAGCGTGATGTTCTTCATCACCATGATCTGGTTGAGAATATTCACGAGTTCCGTGCCGCTTGCGTAGGGCAGGTGGAAGGCAACGCCCGTGAAGACACAGAAGGCGGCGAGCAGCCAGCCGGCAATGCGGACCTGGAAGCCTGTGAGAACCGCAAGGCCGGCCAGCAGTTCGAAAAGGCCGGCGGCATAGGCCAACAGGCTTGCTGCCGGCAGCCCGGCGCCGGCGATCATGCCGGCAGTACCGGCAGGATCGGTGAGCTTCATGAAGCCGGAAAGGATGAACATGAAGGAAAGAAGAATGCGGGCAATCAGGATGATGGCGTTCGACATGGATGGTCTCCGTTTGAAGGACTCTGGAGATCTGGGTGCCCCGGCACCGGTGGACCTCGTATGCCACCTATGTCGCCTTTTTCTTCTTTTATGGAAAGATAAACGAAAGGGGACAGTTCGTTCAATAATATGAAACGATGTCCTGCCCGCCGTCGCTTGCCCTTTCACGAAGCCGGTCTCTTATGGTCGGCTGATAACATGGAGAATCCAATGGCAGATCTGTCCGCATTTCCGATCACGACGCGCTGGCCAGCGAAAAATCCCGACATCATCCAGCTCTATTCCCTGCAGACCCCGAATGGGGTGAAGGTCTCGGTCGCCCTCGAAGAGCTCGGGCTCGCCTATGAGCCGCATTATATTTCCTTCGCCGCCAGCGAGCAGAAATCCCCAGAATTCGAATCCCTCAACCCGAACGGCCGCATTCCGGCGATCATCGATCCGAACGGCCCGGACGGCAAGCCGATCGGCCTGTTCGAATCCGGCGCCATCCTGCTTTATCTCGCCGAAAAAACCGGCAAGCTCATCCCTGCAGGCGCCGCCGGCCGCTACGAATGCATCCAGTGGGTGTTCTTCCAGATGGCCGGCATCGGCCCGATGTTCGGCCAGTTCGGCCATTTCTACAAATTCGCCGCCGACAAGGTCGCCAACAATTCCTATCCGGTGGAGCGCTATCGCGATGAATCCAAACGGCTGCTCGGCGTGCTGGAAGGCCGGCTGAAGGGGCGTCAGTGGATCATGGGCGATCAATATACGATCGCCGACATCACCACTTTCACCTGGGTTCGCGGCGCCGACATCTTTTATGGCGGCCGCGAGGTTCTCGACTATGCGAAATTCCCCGCCGTCATGGACTGGCTGCAGCGCTGCATCGCCCGTCCGGCAAGCGAAAGGGGCCTGAATATACCCGTCAAGCCGGAGTAGCGGACGGATCACCGGAAAATACACAGAGCGGGCCCGGGAAGGGCTTAAGATTGCTGACTGAGCCCGCGACCTTCTCGGCGAGGACGTCGCATTCGCGCGGATGCCTGCCCCTCACTCCCTAACCCTCTCCTATCGCGAACTTATGATCTGCCTTGCGTCTTCGAGCTTGAAGCGCGGAAAGAGAAAGACGCCGACCAGGCTGCCGCTGTATTTTTCCTCGAGCCCGTTCGACTCGCCCATGCAGAAGAGCGGTTGGCGTAAGCCGTTCGGCATGATGATCGTCGTCGAAAAACAGAAGGAGGAGCAGAGCGTCGCTGCCTGCTCGAACAGTTCCAAGACGTGGCTGCGGTCTTTGCGGTCATAGCAGCGGATCAGGCTCAAGAGCCCGCATTCCCGTGCGGAGAGGCCGTGCAGCATCGCGCTCCACTCGCCGAGACGGAGCATGCCGCTCGACAAATCTCCGGTCCAGGCTTCGGAAATCGAAAACTGAGCCACCATCTCGTCATTTTGATTGTGATGCTCAAGCGAGCCGGGTGTCAAAGGTACGGCTGCATTGGCTTTGGCGATCTTAAACAAGGCGTTCCCCCGTTCGCATGCAGCTCCGCCGCCGCACGTTCGGTAAACACAAAAACAGGATCACGCAGCAGCAGGCATGATGCCCGTGCTTTTACCGGCGATCGTTGCCGCGGCCATCAGGCCTGCGGAACGTCACGGATCGTCTTTCCGCGCCCGTCTGATGGCGAGTTATCGCCGGGCGCGTCGATGGCAGCGCGGATTTATAGGAGCTTTTAAACAAACGGCAACGGCTTTTTAAGGGGTGTTCGCATCGGCATTTGTGCTCGGATGCCGGCCTCTTCATGGTACTTCTCGAGGAAGCAGCGCCGAAACACCAATTTTGCGGGCTTTGGGAGCGGTTTCCCTGCCGGTCGAGCCGCAAATCATGCCTTCACCGGCGATTTCCCGCATATTTTTGCCGACGGAAAATACGCGACGACGCAAGCCTCGCGAAAGCTTGCGACTGGGGAACGGCAACGCCGTGCTGTTAAACGGTTGCGCGGCATAAAATAGGGCGCAACGGATCGAATCGCTTGGGGCAAAAAAGAAAAGGGCGACCCGAGGGCCGCCCTTCCTGTTCCGGATGCCGGAATGGTATCAGTGCAGGCTTTCGCCTATCACATCATGTCCATTCCGCCCATGCCGCCCATGCCGCCAGGCATGCCGGCAGGGGCATCCTTCTTCGGCAGTTCGGCAATCATGGCTTCGGTGGTGATCAGCAGCGATGCGACAGAAGCAGCGTTCTGCAGCGCGGTACGAACGACCTTGAGCGGGTCGACGATACCCATCGAGATCATGTCGCCGAATTCGGACGTCTGGGCGTTGTAGCCGTAGTTGTCTTCATTCTTGTCGAGCACCTTGCCGACAACGATCGAGGCTTCGTCGCCTGCGTTTTCAGCGATCTGACGAACGAGCGACTGCAGGGCGCGGCGAACGATGTTGATGCCGGCTTCCTGGTCGTCGTTTGCACCCTTGACGTTGATCTTCGTGGAGGAGCGGAGGAGAGCGATACCGCCGCCGGGGACGATACCTTCCTGAACGGCAGCGCGCGTCGCGTTGAGAGCGTCGTCGATGCGGTCCTTCTTTTCCTTCACTTCGACTTCCGTCGAGCCGCCGACGCGGATGACGGCAACGCCGCCGGCGAGCTTGGCAAGACGTTCCTGCAGCTTTTCGCGGTCGTAGTCGGAGGTGGTTTCTTCGATCTGGGCCTTGATCTGGGCAACACGGCCTTCGATGTCGGACTTGGCGCCCGAACCGTCGACGATCGTGGTGTTTTCCTTGGAGATCGAAACCTTCTTCGCACGGCCGAGCATGTCGAGCGTAACGCTCTCGAGCTTGATGCCGAGGTCTTCGGAGATCACGGTGCCGCCGGTCAGGATGGCGATGTCTTCGAGCATGGCCTTGCGGCGATCGCCGAAGCCCGGCGCCTTGACAGCAGCGATCTTGAGGCCGCCGCGCAGCTTGTTGACGACGAGCGTTGCAAGAGCTTCGCCTTCGACGTCTTCAGCGATGATCAGGAGCGGCTTGCCGGTCTGAACGACAGCTTCGAGAACCGGAAGCATCGACTGCAGGTTCGAGAGCTTCTTCTCGTGAAGGAGAATGAAGACGTCTTCGAGGTCGGCGATCATCTTTTCCGGGTTGGTCACGAAGTAGGGGCTGAGGTAGCCGCGGTCGAACTGCATGCCTTCGACGACTTCGAGTTCGGTTTCGGCGGTCTTGGCTTCTTCAACCGTGATGACGCCTTCATTGCCGACCTTCTGCATGGCTTCAGCAATGTCGAGACCGACCTGCTTGTCGCCGTTTGCTGAAATCGTGCCGACCTGTGCAACTTCCTCAGAGGTGGAGATCTTCTTGGCCTTGGCCTGGAGATCCTTCACGACGTCGGCAACAGCGAGGTCGATGCCGCGCTTCAGGTCCATCGGGTTCATGCCGGCTGCAACGGCCTTGTTGCCTTCGCGAACGATCGCCTGGGCAAGAACGGTTGCAGTGGTGGTGCCGTCGCCGGCGATGTCGTTGGTCTTCGAAGCGACTTCGCGGACCATCTGGGCGCCCATGTTTTCGAACTTGTCTTCGAGTTCGATTTCCTTGGCGACGGAAACGCCGTCCTTGGTGATGCGCGGAGCGCCGAAGGACTTGTCGATGATGACGTTACGGCCCTTCGGGCCGAGCGTTACCTTGACTGCATCGGCGAGAATGTCGACGCCACGCAGCATCTTTTCGCGCGCGGTACGACCAAACTTGATTTCTTTAGATGCCATGATTGAAACTCCTCAATTCGAGTGTCCGGGTTCTGGACCCGTCGGCTACGTCGGAAAGGCCAGCGGCTGATCAGCCGATGATGCCCATAATGTCGGCTTCCTTCATGATCAGAAGGTCTTCGCCGTCGATCTTGACTTCAGTGCCGGACCACTTGCCGAACAGGATGCGGTCGCCAGCCTTGACGTCGAGTGCGACGACCTTGCCGGACTCGTCACGAGCGCCGGAACCGACGGCGACGATTTCGCCTTCCTGCGGCTTTTCCTTGGCGGTATCGGGAATGATGATGCCACCCTTGGTCTTGGCTTCGGACTCAACGCGGCGAACAACGACGCGGTCGTGAAGGGGGCGGAAGTTGGTGCTTGCCATTGTCTAATCCCTCGATCGAATGACATTCGCGGGCCGGAGCGGCCCACATGGATAGATGTTAGCACTCCCTTGCGGTGAGTGCTAGCGACGAGCATTTAGGGATGGCTCCAAGAGGAGTCAATGAGAGCAATCACGAATTTTTGTGCCGGAATTGTGAAGAGGCCGGAGAAATGCGGAGATTGTTGCCGAAACCCGGTGTGCTGGGCCGGCAGCGAAGAAAATTGCCTTGCCATCGCCTTGCGCCTTTGCAATGTCACCGGTGACTGAGGCAAATCGGGAATTCGGAATGGCGAGGCGCATAGAAAACTTCTCGGAGATAACAGGTCATTATGACGTGGTGCTCTGCGATGTCTGGGGCGTTGTTCACAACGGTGTCGATCCGTTTCCAAAGGCGGCGGCTGCCCTTGAAGCGGCACGCGAGAGCGGCGTCGCTGTCGTCCTCATCACCAATTCGCCGCGCCTTTCCTGGCAGGTGGTCGAGCAGCTGCGCCAGATCGGGGTGCCCGACAGCGCCTATGACCGGATCGTCACCTCAGGCGACGTCACCCGCCGGCTGATCGCCGAAGGGCCGAAGACGGTCTTTCTGCTCGGTCCTGAGCGCGACAAGGCACTGCTCGAAGGCATTGGCGTCGAGCGCACCCCCGCGGGCGAAGCACAATCGCTCGTCTGCACCGGCTTCTTCGATGACGAGACTGAGAAGCCGGAGGATTACACCGACATGCTTCTGGATTTTCAGGCGCGCGAGGTGCCGATGATCTGCGCCAATCCCGACCTCGTCGTCGAGCGCGGCCATCGCATCATCCCCTGCGCCGGCGCCATGGCCGCCTATTACGAGCAGCTTGGTGGCAGCACCCGGATCGCCGGAAAACCGCACCGGCCGATCTATGAGGCGACGTTGGCCGCTGCCCGCGAGCTTCGCGGCGATTTCCCCATCGACCGTGTGCTGGCGATCGGCGACGGCATGCCGACCGATGTTCGCGGCGCCTTGAATTACGGCCTCGACCTTCTCTACATCAGCGGCGGTATCCACGCCAAGGAATACACCTTGAACGGCGAGACCGACGAGGCGATTCTCCACGCCTATCTCGATCGGGAAAAAGCCGCGCCGAAGTGGTGGATGCCACGCCTTGCATAAAGAGAAGCCTGCCGATGACCGTCTTCCACCGCAATGAAACCCGGGAACCCTTGCCTGCCCATCTGAAGGGCGGCGTCATTGCCATCGGCAATTTCGACGGCGTGCACCGTGGCCACCAGTCTGTGCTCAACCGCGCGCTCGAAATCTCCAGGGCGCGCGGCATCCCCGCCTTGGTGCTGACCTTCGAGCCGCATCCGCGCACGGTCTTCCGGCCTGAGACGCCGGTCTTCCGCCTGACGCCGGCGCCACTCAAAGCCCGCATCCTGGAGACGCTCGGTTTTAGCGCCGTCATCGAATATCCCTTCGACTACGAGTTCTCGCAGCGCTCGGCCGACGATTTCATCCATTCGATCCTCAAGGATTGGCTCGGCGCCTCCGAAGTCGTCACCGGCTTCGATTTCCATTTCGGCCGCGGCCGCGAGGGCGGTCCGGCCTTCCTGATGAACGCCGGCCAGACCTATGGCTTCGGCGTCACCCTGATCGATGCCTTCCGCGACGAAAACGCCTATGTCGTCTCTTCGAGCCATATCCGCGCGCTTTTGAAGGAAGGCAGCGTCAGCGAAGTCGCCGGCATGCTGGGTTATCGCTATACGGTCGAGGCCGAGGTGATCGACGGCGAAAAGCTCGGCCGCCAGCTGGGTTTTCCCACCGCCAACATGCGCCTGCCGCCGGAGGTCGAACTTGCCGCCGGCATTTATGCCGTCCGCTTCCGCCGCCAGGACGGCACGCTCCATGATGCCGTCGCCAGCTACGGCCGCCGCCCGACGGTCACGGAAAACGGCGCGCCGCTGCTCGAAACCTATCTTTTCGATTTCAGCGGCGATCTCTACGGCCAGCGCTGCGCCGTCTCCTTCTTCGGCTATCTTAGACCCGAACTGAAATTCGATGGCCTCGATCCGCTGGTCGCCCAGATCAAGCGCGACGAGGAAGAGGCGAGGGCGCTGCTGGCTGGTGTCAAGCCGCTTGGCGAACTCGATCGGAAGCTTTGTTTCTCCTGAGGTCGCGTCGGTCCCGAATTTTTCGGACGCAATCGAAAATTTCGCTCGCGCCGAGGGATCGCTTGCGGCGAATTCTTCTCTTCCTTTTCCCAGCAAAAACGCCTATGAACCGGCGCTATGACGAAATTTCGGCTGGCGATCACGATGCGAATTATCGGCCCGGCCTTCCGCGCGCGCTAAGCGGCCGGGAGGTCCGGGTTTTTGGCGCTCTCACATGAGCGCTTCCGTCACCAGCTTTTTCACGCCCGCAGCGCCCCTTTCCGGGCCGCCAGAAACGATTGTCCCGATATGACCGACACAGCCGAAAAGATCGATTATTCGAAGACCCTCTATTTGCCCGAAACCGATTTCCCGATGCGCGCCGGCCTGCCGCAGAAGGAGCCGGAGCTCGTCAAGCGCTGGCAGGAAATGGGTCTCTACAAAAAATTGCGCGCTTCGGCCGCCGGCCGCGAAAGGTTCGTGCTTCACGACGGCCCGCCCTATGCCAACGGCAACATCCATATCGGCCACGCGCTGAACAAGATCCTCAAGGACGTCATCAACCGCTCGTTCCAGATGCGCGGTTACGACGCCAATTACGTGCCCGGCTGGGATTGCCACGGACTTCCGATCGAATGGAAGATCGAGGAGAAGTATCGCGAGAAGGGCAGGAACAAGGACGAGGTTCCGGTCAACGAGTTCCGCAGAGAATGCCGTGAATTCGCCGCCGGCTGGATCAAGGTTCAGGCCGAAGAGTTCAAGCGTCTCGGCATCGAGGGCGACTTCGACAATCCCTATACGACGATGAATTTCCATGCGGAATCGCGCATTGCCGGCGAACTCCTGAAGATCGCCGCCAGCGGCCAGCTTTATCGCGGCTCCAAGCCGATCATGTGGTCGGTCGTCGAACGTACGGCGCTGGCCGAAGCCGAGGTCGAGTACCAGGACTATGAGAGCGATACGATCTGGGTGAAATTCCCAGTCGTCGAAGGTCCATCCGCGCTCAAGGACGCCTTCGTGGTGATCTGGACGACCACGCCCTGGACGATCCCCGGCAACCGCGCGGTCTCCTTCTCTGCACGTGTCTCCTACGGCCTTTACGAGGTGACGGCGGCCGAGAATGATTTTGGTCCGCGTCCCGGCGAAAGGCTGATCTTTGCCGATAAGCTCGCCGAGGAATCCTTCGCCAAGGCCAAGCTGCAATACAAGCGTTTGAGCGATGTTTCTGCGGCGGACTTCGCGGCGATGACCTGCGCCCATCCGTTCAAGGGTCTCGACGGCGGCTATGAATTCACTGTACCGCTGCTCGATGGCGACCACGTCACCGATGACGCCGGCACCGGCTTCGTGCATACCGCTCCGAGCCACGGTCGCGAAGACTTCGATGCCTGGATGTCGGCCGTCCGCACGCTGGAGGCGCGCGGCATCGAGACCAAGATCCCGTTCCCGGTCGATGACGGTGGCTTCTATACATCCGACGCCCCCGGCTTCGAAGGCGCCCGCGTCATCGACGACAACGGCAAGAAGGGCGATGCCAACGACCGCGTCATCAAGGAGCTGATCGCCCGCGGCGCGCTCTTTGCCCGCGGCCGGTTGAAGCATCAGTATCCGCACTCCTGGCGCTCGAAGAAGCCGGTCATCTTCCGCAACACGCCGCAATGGTTCGTCTATATGGACAAGACCCTTGCCGACGGCACGACGCTGCGTTCGCGCGCGCTGGGAGCGATCGACGACACCCGCTTCGTGCCCGCCGCCGGCCAGAACCGGTTGCGCGCCATGATCGAGGGCCGCCCGGACTGGGTTCTTTCCCGTCAAAGGGCATGGGGCGTACCGATCGCCGTCTTTGCCGACGATGAGGGCGAGGTCCTGGTCGATGACGCCGTCAATGCCCGCATTCTCGAAGCCTTCGAACATGAGGGCGCCGACGCCTGGTTTGCCGAAGGCGCCAAGGAGCGGTTCCTCGGCAATGACCACGACCATTCCCGCTGGACGCAGGTGATGGATATCCTCGACGTCTGGTTCGATTCTGGCTCGACGCACACCTTCACGCTCGAAGACCGCCCCGACCTGAAGTGGCCGGCCGATCTTTATCTCGAAGGGTCCGACCAGCACCGCGGCTGGTTCCATTCCTCGCTGCTGGAATCGGCTGCCACCCGCGGCCGTGCGCCTTACAACGCCGTCCTCACCCATGGTTTCACCATGGACGAGAAGGGCGAGAAGATGTCGAAGTCGAAGGGCAACGTCACCGCACCACAGGAAGTGATGAAGGATGCCGGCGCCGATATCCTGCGCCTCTGGGTGATGACCTCGGATTATGCCGACGACCTGCGCGTCGGCAAGACGATCATCCAGACCAATGTCGACGCCTATCGCAAGCTGCGCAACACCATCCGCTGGATGCTCGGCACGCTCGCCCACGACAAGGGCGAGGAGATCGCTCTTGCCGATCTGCCGGAGCTGGAGCAGCTGATGCTGCACCGGCTGGCCGAGCTCGACGATCTGGTGCGCGAGAATTACGACAGCTTCGACTTCAAGAAGATCGCCCGCGCATTGATCGATTTTGCCAATGTCGAGCTTTCGGCCTTCTATTTCGATGTCCGCAAGGATGCGCTCTATTGCGACGCGCCCTCGAGCCTGCGCCGGCGCGCCAGCCTGCACGTCATCCGCCAGATCTTCGATTGCATGGTGACCTGGCTTGCGCCGATGCTGCCCTTCACCACTGAGGAGGCCTGGCTGTCGCGCAACCCGGCCGCCGTTTCGGTGCATCTGGAGCAGTTTGCCCCTGTTGCCAAGGAATGGCGCAACGATGCCCTGGCCGAAAAATGGAAGAAGATCCGCGCCGTCCGCTCGGTTGTCACGGGCGCTCTGGAAATCGAGCGCAGGGATAAGCGTATCGGCTCCTCGCTGGAGGCCGCTCCCGTCGTCCACATCGCCGACCCGGAACTCGTGAAGGCGCTGGAAGGCCAGGACTTCACCGAAGTCTGCATCACCTCGGGCATCACGATTAAGGCGGACGCCGGCCCGGCTGAAGCGTTCCGCCTGGCAGAAGTGGCTGATGTCGCCGTCGTTCCGAAGCTGGCCGAAGGCGTGAAATGCGCCCGATCCTGGCGCATCACCACCGACGTCGGCGCCGATCCGGACTATCCCGATGTTTCCAAGCGTGATGCTGCCGCATTGCGCGAACTCGGCATCGGCGCCTGAAGATATTTACCGGGTGAATTGCGTTTTCGCGGTTCATCCGGTAAAAGCTGCCTGAAAATGGCCGGATTTTTGCGTCAGGGGGACGGTTGTCCGGTTGGGCAACGATTGCACCGGTGGCTGGAAGGGTTTTCATGTTCGCAACGCATTGGTTCCGTATGGGCGCCTGCCTGTCTGTTGTCATGGCGGGATGCTCCCTGGTCTCCAGCTGCGCCAGCAGCCCGACCTACGGCACCGACAAGACCGCCATGGAGCAATTGACCGACGATCTCGGCCAGTCCGTGTCGTTGACCGGGCCGGATCCCAAGAACAAGGGCGTCAAATACACGCCGCGCCCGACGCTGGTGCTGCCGGCCCAGGCGCAGAAGGAGACCCTCGTTGCGCCGCAGCCGACGGTCGCCAACAAGGACAATCCGCAATGGATTGAATCGCCGGAGGAAACTCGCGCCCGCCTCGTCGGGGAAGCTGATGCGAACTCGGACAATCCGAATTACCGCTCCCCACTCGCCAGCTCCGCCATCGAAGGCGGCCGGCGCACGACGGAAGCCCAGACCAAGGCCTATCGTGAAGCCCGCGCCCTGCAGAAGGGCTCCTATATCGATCAGCGCCGCTATATATCCGATCCGCCGCCCGGCTACCGCACCGTCGACGATCCGGCCAAGCTCGACGATCTCGGCGAACCCGAGCTCAAGAAGGCGAAGAAGCGCAAGAAAGATGCCGCAGTCGCCAACACCGGCAAGCAGTGGTGGAACTTCCTGCAATAGCAGCTTGTCCGAGCGCATTGAAGGCTGCCCCTCACCCTAACCCTCTCCCCGTAAACGGGGCGAGGGGACGTGCCACGGGAGAGCTTCGAGCGAGGGACGGAGAAGGCTGCGCCTTATCCCCTTCGCCCCGTTTACGGGGAGAAGGTGGCGGCAGCCGGATGAGGGGCTGGTGCCGACAATCTCCCCGCACCGAGATATCTTAAGATTGGCACGCGTAACGGTATGCAGGGACGCCACGCATTACGGCGCCTCTCGCTTTTGCGAAAAGAATGTCCGCAAGATCTCGGCCGACTGGACCTCGTTGAAGCCGGAGTAGACCTCCGGAGCGTGGTGGCAGGTCGCCTGCGCATAGAATCGCACGCCATTGTCGACGCCGCCGCCCTTCGGGTCCTCGGCGCCGTAATAGAGCCTGCGGATACGCGCAAAGGAGATGGCTGCCGCGCACATGGTGCAGGGTTCGAGCGTCACGTAGAGATCGGCGCCGACAAGGCGCTCCTGTCCGAGCGCGTCGCAGGCAAGCCGGATCGCGGCGATTTCGGCGTGCGCGGTGACGTCCTTGAGCTCGCGTGTGCGGTTTCCCGCGCGTGAAACGGCGATATCGTCGATGACGACGACGGCGCCGATCGGCACCTCGCCGCGGTCTCCGGCGGCACGCGCCTCTACAAGCGCCATCTCCATGAAACGATTTGTCTTCACGATCGCAAGAATTTCCACTTAACCGCAGATGCGTGACCTGATAGACAGGCCCAAAAGGCAGGCAAACAACAAATGACACCTAAAGACAAGCCAAAACGCCCGGGCGCAAAGCCGTTTTCACGGGACACCGAGCCGAAGACCGGCGGCAAGCCGCGCGGTGACAAGCCGGCAAAGGCTGCAATCGCCGCCGAGAGCGATGGCGACGCGAAGGCCGAACGTATTTCCAAGGTGATGGCGCGCGCCGGCGTTGCCTCCCGCCGCGACATCGAACGCATGATCATGGAAGGCCGGGTGACGCTGAACGGCGCGGTTCTCGACACGCCCGTAGTCAATGTCACGCTTGCCGACCGCATCGAGGTCGACGGCATGCCGATCCGCGGCATCGAGCGCACCAGACTGTGGCTCTATCATAAGCCGGCCGGCTTGGTGACCACCAATGCCGATCCCGAAGGCCGCGCGACTGTCTTCGACAACTTGCCGGAAGAACTGCCGCGCGTCATGTCGATCGGCCGCCTCGACATCAATACCGAAGGCCTGCTGCTGCTCACCAATGACGGCGGCCTTGCCCGCGCGCTCGAGCTGCCGGCGACCGGCTGGCTGCGACGCTACCGTGTCCGCGCCCATGGCGAGATCGATCAGGATGCACTCGATAGACTGAAGGACGGCATCGCCGTCGACGGTGTGCTCTACGGTTCGATCGAGGCGACGCTCGACCGCACGCAAGGCTCGAACGTCTGGATCACCATGGGTCTTCGCGAAGGCAAGAACCGCGAAATCAAGAACGTGATGGGCGCGCTCGGTCTCGACGTCAACCGCCTGATCCGCATTTCCTATGGCCCGTTCCAGCTCGGCGACCTGCCGGAAGGCCATGTCATCGAGGTGCGCGGCCGCACCTTGCGTGACCAGCTCGGCCCGCGCCTGATCGAGGAAGCCAAGGCGAATTTCGACGCGCCGATCTACAATGCGCCAGCCGTTGCCGCCGAGGAAGAGGCTGAAAGCGCAGTGCCGGAAAAGCGCGAACAGCGTCCGCGCCGCGACGAGGATAAGCGCGAACGGGCGCTAAGCCGTCTCGACACCAAGCGCGACGATCGCCGCGGTGGCGGGCGTAGAGATGACGACCGCCGCGATGGCGGCCGCTTCGACGACGAAAAGCCCAAACGTCCCCAGCCGCTCGGCCAGCGCCGCAGCGCCAATGTCTGGATGGCGCCGGGCGCCAGGCCGCTCGGCGAAAAGGCTGCGGCGAAAGCCGCCAAGAATGAGCAGACCGCGCGCCGGCGCGGCGAGCAGGCGGGGGCAAAGGGCGCCGGTTCCCACCATATCGAGGATCGCCCGCGCACGCCGATCAACCGCGTGCGCGAGGAGGACGGCGAATGGATCCGCTCGAGCGAGGAGCCCCGTCGCAAGGATGAGGGCGAAGGCTTCGGCCGCAAGCGCTCTTTCGGGGATCGTCCGTTCGGCGACAAGCCGCGGGGTGATCGCAAACCGCGTGGCGAAGGTGACGAACGTCCTCGTGCCGCCAGAGCCTCTGCCGGCGAGGGCCGTTCTGAGCGCCCGCGCGGCGACCGGCCTTACGGTGATCGCCCCTCGCGTGGCGACCGGCCCTTCGGCGACAAGCCGCGGGGTGACCGCAAGCCGCGTGACGATGGTGACGAGCGTCCACGGGCTGCCAGAACCTCCACCGGCGAGGCCCGTTCGGAGCGTCCGCGCGGCGATCGGCCTTTCGGGGATCGCCCTTCGCGTGGAGATCGTCCATTCGGCGACAAGCCGCGGGGTGATCGCAGGCCGCGCGAGGACGGTGATGAGCGCCCGCGGGCAGCCAGAAGTTATACCGGCGAAGGCCGCTCCGAGCGCCCGCGCGGCGAAAGATCATTCGGCGACAAGCCTTCGGGTGATAAGCCGCGCGGCAAGAGCTTCGGTGCCAAGCCGGGTGGGCCCAAGAATTTTTCCGGTAAGCCGAAGGGCGCCAAGTCGGGTGGTAACAAGCCGGGCGGTGAAAGGCCGGGCGGCGACAGGCCTGCGGGCGGGCCGTCCAGAGGTGGTGGCAAAGGAAAGGGAATGACGCGCGGTGCGGATCGTCGGCGGTGAGTTTCGCGGACGGCCTCTCGCCGTGCCAAAATCCAACGAGATCCGGCCGACTGCCGACCGGACGCGCGAGAGCCTGTTCAATATATTGAGCCATGCCTATCCGGAATGCGTCGACGGCACCCGGATCCTCGATCTTTTTGCCGGAACCGGCGCCGTCGGCCTCGAAGCCGTTTCGCGCGGCTGTCGCCACGCGCTCTTCGTCGAAAACAGCGTCGAGGGCAGGGCGCTGCTCTGGGAGAACATCGATGCGCTCGGCCTGCATGGCCGCACGCGCATCCTGCGCCGGGATGCGACCGATCTCGGCAGCGTCGGCAATCTCGAGCCCTTCGACGTGCTGTTTGCCGATCCGCCCTATGGCAAGGGCCTCGGCGAGAAGGCGATGGCTGCGGCCGCCGTCGGCGGCTGGCTGCGGCCGGGCGCGATCGCGGTGCTCGAAGAGCGCGGCGATATTGTCGTTTCCGTGCATCCTTCATATGTCTTCCTCGAAAACCGCATCTTTGGCGATACGAGGGTGCATTTCTTCCGGTATCAGCCGCAATAAGCGGGGCGGGGCGTGCAGCAGGCAGAGATCATTAGCCCGAAACTGCCTGCGATCAGCGATCTTCCAACGGTCGCTGTCGCTTTCGGCGGCGGCGGCGCGCGCGGGCTTGCCCATATCCATGTCATCGAGACGCTCGACGAACTGGGCATTCGCCCGGTGGCGGTATCAGGCTCGTCGATGGGGGCGATCATGGGGGCCGGCATGGCCGCCGGCATGTCGGGGGCCGAAATCCGTGAACATGCGTTGGCCACCGTCGGCAACAAGACGGCCGTTGTCAGCCGCATCTGGGGCTTGAGACCGACGACGGTGCGCGATGCCGTCGCCAAGGGCATCCGTATCGGCCAGTTCAATCTGGAGCGGATCCTGAAAGCCTTTCTGCCGGCCGAGCTGCCGGCCCGTTTCGAGGATCTGCTGGTGCCGATGAAGGTCATCACCACGGATTATTACGGGCAGTGCGAAGTCATCATCGAAGAGGGCGAGCTGTTTCCGGCACTCGCCGCTTCTTCCGCCATCCCTGCCGTCTTCATGCCGGTGCGCCTGCGCGGCCGGGTGATGATCGACGGCGGCATCAGCAATCCGGTGCCCTATGAACCGCTGATGGACCTTGCCGACATCGTCGTCGGCATCGATGTCGTCGGCGCACCGGAAGGCGACGGCACCCATATTCCGAACCGCATGGAGAGCATCTTCGGCTCCGGCCAGCTGATGATGCAGACGGCGATCACGTTGAAGCTGAAGCTGCGCCAGCCGCAAATCTTCCTGCGCCCGGCCGTCGGCCGCACCGGCGTCATGGATTTCCTCAAGGCCCGCGAAGTCTTGGCCATGTCCGTCGGCGTCAAGGACGAGCTGAAATTCGCCCTCGACCGGGAAATCGAGGCGCGGCTGAAGCGCTGATGCCCCCTTCGGTTTACGCGTCCGCCGTCGCATCCGCGGTTCCCGCCAGCGGATCGTCCTCGAAGGCATCGGCGGCGCGTTTGGGCTTGACCAGCGGTTCGGGCCGGACGGGGTGGGAAAACAGCATGTCGCGCCCGGCCTGCAATCCTTCAGACACCTGCAGCACCAGACGCGCCTCGTCGCGCTTGCGGATATCTTCGCCGATTTCATAGGCGTCGACCTCGGGAACGCCGAGCGCCTCCAGCGTCCGCCGTCCGAAGAGCAGGCCCGATTCCAGCGTTTCGCGCAGCTCGTAGTCGACGCCCTTGTTACGCAGTTCGATCGAATGGAGACGGTCGTAGGATCGCACGTAGAGCCTTGTGTGCGGATAGTCCGCCTGCACCAGCTCCACAACCTTGTCGGTGAGTTCCTTTTTCTGCGTGCAGACGAGCACGATCTTCGCCCGCTCGATGCCGGCCGAGCGCAGCACGTCCTTGCGCGCGCCGTCGCCGAAATAGATGCGGAAGCCGAAGGATGAGGCCTGGCGAATGCGGTCCGCCGAAAAATCGATGACGGTGACGCTACGCCCGCCGGCCAGCAGGATCTGGGCGGCGATCTGGCCAAAACGGGAAAAGCCGACCATCAGCACGTCGGCGCCGGCGCCCTCGAAATCCTCGTCCAGTTCCTCATGCTCATCGCCGTGCAGGAGCCGCTTCGACAGGGCCGACCCGATCGGCGTCAGGGCCATGGTCAGCGTGACGATCGCCACCAGCAGTGAGGCCGTGCTCGTCGACATCAGCCCGGCCGCACCTGCCGTGGTAAACAGCACGAAGCCGAATTCGCCGCCCTGCGGCAGCAGGAAGGCGATGCGGATCGCGTCGTCATGTGGAGAACCCGATATCCGGCAGAGCCCATAGATGATGATCGCCTTGACGGCCATGACGATTGGCACGGCGAGGATGACGAAGAGCACGTTGTCGGCGAGAACATCGAGCTCCAGCGACAGGCCGACGGCGATGAAGAAAATGGCGAGCAGCACGCCGCGGAAGGGCTCGATGTCAGCTTCCAGCTCGTGCCGATAAGAGGATTCGGCCAGCATCACGCCGGACAGGAAGGCGCCCATCGCCATCGAAAGTCCGGCAAGCTGCATCAGGCTCGCCGACCCCATGACGACGAAGAGGGCGGCCGCAATCATCGCTTCGCGCGCGCCGGTCCGGGCGATGATCTGGAAGAGCGGTGTCAGCAGGTAGCGCCCCATGACGATCATCGCCGCGACGGCGCCGATGGCGACCGCGAACCCGAGCAGCGGCGCATTGCTACCCCGGCCGCCATCGAGAATGGTGATCAGCGCCAGAAGCGGCACTATCGCCAGGTCCTGGAACAGGAGCATCGAGAAGGAACGCTGTCCGTATTTGGTGTTGACGTCGCCGTCGCCCTCGAGGATCTGCATTGCGAAGGCCGTCGAAGACAGCGCCAGGCCGAAGCCGGCGACGATGCTGCCGCGCCAGTCGAGAACCTGGGAAAACCAGGCGAGCGCGGTCAGCGCCAGCCCGGTCACCACCACCTGCGCCGTGCCGAGGCCGAAAATGTCACGCCGCATCTGCCAGAGGCGGCTGGGTTTCAATTCCAGCCCGATGATGAAGAGCAGGAAGACCACACCGAGCTCGGCGACATTGAGGATCTGTTCGCCATCGGTGATGCCGTGAAAAACCGGCCCGATGACGATGCCGGCGGCGAGATAGCCGAGCACGGTGCCGAGCCCGAGCTTTTTGAAGATCGGTGCGGCCACAACCGCTCCGCCGAGCAGCAGGATCGTTTCGGAAAAAAGGGCATTGGGCGCGGACATCAGGGCATTTTCTTTCGACGGCGGGGACAGGCAGGCCGCCCCGACAAAGAATCGGCGGCGGCGGCCTTGATGCTTGGGAGAGTGCACAATAAATGGAAGCCGAAGGAAAGGCCAAATCATGTCCTCTGAAATCGATTCCTCGACACTTCTTTCCCGCGCAAGTCAATTGATCGATCTGGCCAGGAAGGCAGGGGCGGACGCCGCCGACGCCGTCGTCGTCCGGTCGCGCTCGCAATCGGTCAGCGTCCGTCTCGGCAAGGTCGAGGGCACGGAATCCTCCGAAAGCGACGATTTTTCGCTGCGCGTCTTCATCGGCAAACGCGTCGCCAGCGTTTCGGCCAATCCGGGCTTCGATCTGCGGGCGCTTGCCGAACGCGCCGTCGCCATGGCCAAGGTCTCGCCGGAAGACCCTTTCGCTTGCCTCGCGGATGAGGCGAGCCTTGCGAAATCCTATCCCGACCTGCAATTGCTCGATACCACCGAGGTCTCCTCCGAGATGCTGCGCGAGGCAGGCCTTGCCGCCGAGGCGGCGGCCCTTGCGGTCAAGGGTGTCACCAATTCCTCCGGCGCCGGTGCCTCGGCCGGCATGGGCGGCCTGGTTCTTGCCACCTCACACGGTTTCGAAGGCAGTTACATGGCCTCGCGTTTCGGTCATTCCGTCAGCGTCATCGCAGGCGAAGGCACCGGAATGGAGCGCGATTATGATTTCGACAGCCGGCTCTATTATGCGGAGCTCGACGATCCCGCCGAGATCGGCCGCCGCGCTGGCGAACGGGTGGTCAAGCGCATCAATCCACGCCAGGTGCCGACCGGCAAGGACGTCACCGTCATCTTCGACCCGCGTGTCGCCCGCGGCTTCGTCGGCCATATCGCCGGCGCGATCAATGGCGCTGCCGTCGCCCGCAAGTCCAGCTTCCTGCGCGACAGGATGGGTCAGCAGGTGCTGAAATCAGGCCTGTCGATCACCGACGATCCTCTGATCGTGCGCGGCCCCTCCTCGCGGCCTTTCGACGGCGAGGGCGTATCGGGCGAACGGCTGGTCATGATCGAGGACGGCGTCTTGAAGCATTGGTTCCTGTCGACCTCGGCGGCTCGCGAACTTGGCCTTCAGACTAACGGCCGCGGCGTGCGCGGCGGCACCGCCGTCTCGCCGTCCTCCACCAACCTTGCCCTTGAACCTGGCGACATCACGCCGGAGGAGCTGATCCGCAGCGTCGGCAACGGTTTTTACGTCACCGAATTGATCGGCCACGGCGTCAATATGATCACCGGCGAATACAGCCGCGGCGCCACCGGCTTCTGGATCGAGAACGGCGAACTGACCTTCCCGGTCTCCGAGGTGACGATCGCCTCGAATCTGAAGGACATGTTCATGCGCCTGACGCCGGCAAACGACATCGACCGCAAGTTCGGCGTCGCAGCTCCGACCTTCGCCATCGAAGGCATGACGCTCGCAGGGCGCTAGAGCAATTCCAGCAAAAGTGTGTGAGCGGTTTCGAGCGACAGCATGCTCCCACGATTGAATTGAGAAACGGATTGATAGGATGAGCGATAGCAACAAGGACCGCTGGCAGAGCGATCTGACGCTGATCGCCGATGCCGCCAAAGAGGCGGGTGCGGTCGCTTTCGGCTTCTTCAACCAATCGCCGGAGGTCTGGTGGAAGAACGGGGATCGCTCCCCCGTCAGCGCCGCCGATTTTGCCGCCAACAAGACGCTCGAGACCATTCTGCGCAAGGCCCGGCCGGATTATGGCTGGCTGTCGGAAGAAACCGACGACGATTCTGATCGTCTCGCGCGCGAGACGACGTTCATCATCGATCCGATCGACGGCACGCGCGCCTTCCTCGGCGGGCAAAAGGTCTGGTGCGTCAGCGTCGCCGTCGTTCATCGCGGCCGGCCGGTGGCCGGCGTGCTCTATGCGCCGGCGCTCGAAGAACTCTATCAAGCCGTCGACGGCGGCGTGGCGACGAAGAATGGCGTGCCGCTCGCCGTCTCCGCCGCACGACCGGAGGAGACGAGCCGCCTTGCGATCGGCGAGGATCTATTGGCGACCTTGCCGCCGGAGTTCCGTGCCCGGGTGACGCGTCAGAAATACATTCCCTCGCTCGCCTATCGTATCGCCATGGTGGCGGACGGTCGTCTCGAAGGCACCTTCGTCAAGGGTAATTCGCACGATTGGGACCTGGCCGCCGCCGATCTCATTCTGGCTTGCGCCGGCGGTGGCCTCGTCGACCTCGAAGGCCGGCCGGTCGTCTACAACAGCGCCGACGTTACCCACAAGGTCCTCTGCGCAGCACCTGCGTCCCGCATCGATGAATTTCTCGCGGCCTTTGCGGTACGAAGAGACAGTTGACGTTTCCGTCAAAATCCCGCAGATGGGATGGCGGAGGAGAACAGGCAGAAAGAGAACAAAAAATGACTGAATCCGGTGACAAGAAGCAGCTTTTGCATCTGGTGTTTGGCGGCGAACTGGAAAGCCTCGATGACGTCCAGTTCCGTGATCTGAAAGATCTCGATATCGTCGGCATTTTCCCGGATTATGCCACGGCGCTGACGGCCTGGAAGTCGAAGGCGCAGCAGACGGTCGACAATGCGCATATGCGCTACTTTATCGTCCATATGCACCGTTTGCTCGATCCGCAGGAAAAGGCCGGAGGCAACTGACCTCGGCTAGCGATCTCGGCCAGGACCATCCGCAAGTGCTGCCGGCGACCGTTCGGCGAGCAGGGCTTTCGCGCATCGGGCGCCCGTCGTTCCGGATTGTCTGACGCATTCTGAACAAATTGATCGGTCATTGCGGCCGCAACGATAATGAGGGAATGGGTTTGATGTCGATCTTGGATCGGAGGCTGGCGCAATGAGCTCCCGGATGGCTCGGTTCGGTCTGAGCGCATACCGTCTGGCGGGAACCGTGGCCTCTCCTGTTGTCGGCCTCTACATCACCTACCGCACGGCCAAGGGCAAGGAGGACCGGGCGCGCCGCCTGGAACGCTTCGGCTATCCGAGCGCCAACCGGCCGCAGGGCCCGCTCGTCTGGTTCCATGCCGCAAGCGTCGGTGAAACCAATGCCGTCATCCCGCTGATCCGCGAAATCCGCCGCCGCGACATCCATGTCATCCTGACCACAGGCACCATCACTTCCGCCAGGCTCGCGGCCGAGCGCCTCGGCAATGAGGCGATCCACCAATACGTGCCGCTCGACCTCAAACCCTCGGTCAGCCGCTTCCTCGACTATTGGCAGCCGGACTGCGCGATCATCGCCGAATCCGAGATCTGGCCGGCAACCGTGCTGGAGCTCGGCCGCCGCCGCATTCCGCAGATCCTGATCAATGCCCGCATGTCGGACCGCTCCTTTGCCCGCTGGCGCCGCCGCCCGGCAATCGCTGAAGCCTTGTTCGAGAATCTCGCTTTGGTCATCGCCCAATCGGATATGGATGCCGAACGTTTCCGCGATCTCGGCGCCGTCCCTGTCATCACCTCCGGCAATCTGAAGGTCGATACCGACGCACCGCCCTACGACAGTGCAGTCCTTGCCCGCTACAAGAAGCAAATCGGCGACCGTAAGACCTGGGCGGCGATCTCGACCTTCGACGGCGAAGAGAATGCCGCCGCCATCGTTCACCGGGCGCTCAGGGAGCGCGATCATCAACTGACGATCATCGTGCCGCGTCACCCGGAGCGTTGCGACGAGATCGAGGCGGCTCTGGTCAAGCTGGGGCTGAAGGTCGCCCGCCGCACCCGCGACGATGTCTTGTCGGCCGATGTCGACATTTTTCTCGGCGACACGATCGGCGAAATGGGCCTTTATCTGCGCCTGACGGAAATCGCTTTCGTCGGCCGTTCGCTCTTTGCCGAAGGCGGCCAGAACCCGCTGGAGCCTGCCATGCTCGGCTGCGCCGTTCTTTCCGGCGGCCATGTGCAGAATTTCCGCGATGCCTATCAGAAGCTCGCCCGCAGCGGCAGCGCCCGCATGGTGCGCGACACCGAAATGCTGGCCAAGGGCGTGCATTACCTTTTGATCAATGACGAAGCCCGCCGCAATATGATCGAGGCCGGCATTGCCGCCGTGCACGAGATGCGCGGTGCGCTGACCGCGACCGTCAAGGGGCTGGAACCCTATATCAATCCGCTAACGGTGAAGGCGCGCCTGTTGCCCAAGGCCGTGGCCCAGCTCTGAGGATAATCATGTCGGCAGCGCCCCTTATCAAAGGCATCCTCTTCGACAAGGACGGCACGCTGCTCGATTATGACGAGAGCTGGCTGCCTGTGAACCGCGAGCTTGCCCGCATCGCCGCTGAAGGCGACCCGCTTCTCGCCGACCGATTGCTATCGGCCTGCGGCATGGATCCCGTCACCGGCCATATCGTTCCCGACAGCCTGCTAGCCGCCGGCAATACCCGACAGATTGCCGAGGGTCTGGTTGCCGCCGGTTCGATGGTCGATGTCGGCGAACTGACGCTCCGCCTCGACGACCTGTTTTCCAATGCCGCCGAATTTTCCGTGCCGGTGACCGATCTCGCCGGCTTCTTCGCAAGGCTGCATCGGCGCGGCTTCAAGCTCGGCGTCGCCTCCAGCGACAACGAGCGTTCAATCCGCCAGACAGCGGAACGCTTCGGTTTTGCCCGCTATGTCGATTATATCGCCGGATATGACAGCGGTTTCGGCGTCAAGCCGGAGCCGGGCATGGTGCTCGGCTTCTGCGCCGCAACCGGTCTTTCGCCGGAAGAGGTCGCGATGGTCGGCGACAACAATCACGATCTGCACATGGGACTGAACGCTGGAACGGGCCTCAGGATCGCGGTGCTGACCGGCACCGGTTCGCGCGATTCGCTTGCCGCCGCCGCCGATCATGTGCTCGACGATATCACCGCGCTCGAGGCGCTGCTGCCGGACTTGCAGCCGGCCTGACTGGTAAGGACTTGCATTTTCATCGGTTTTGGCTTCTCAATCCGGCCTGTCGAGAAAAGCAGGGGTCTGGCCGCAATAAAGGCGGGCAGGGGAGCAGGACGGCAAGATGATATCCGAAGCGCCGCCGTTCTGGTGGAGGAAAGCCGATTGGCGGGCATGGCTGCTGCTGCCGGTTTCCTTTCTCTACGGTCGTATCGCCGGCCATCGAATGGCGCATGCGCGCCGCGCCTCCGTTCCCATTCCGGTCATCTGCGTCGGCAATTTCACCGTCGGCGGCGCCGGCAAGACGCCGACGGCGCTGACCATCGCCCGTGCCGCGAAGGCAAAGGGGTTGAAACCGGGTTTTCTCAGCCGGGGTTACGGCGGTTCGCTCGATGTGACCACAGTGGTCGATCCCGATCATCACCGGGCGGTTGCCGTCGGCGATGAACCGCTGCTGCTGGCGCAGGAGGCGCTGACGGTGATTTCCCGAAGGCGCGTCGACGGGGCTCAGCGTCTGGTCGCCGAGGGCGCCGATCTCATCATTATGGACGACGGTTTCCAGAGCGCCCGCCTGGCGATCGATTATGCCCTGCTCGTCATCGACGCGACCCGCGGCCTCGGCAACGGCCATATCGTGCCGGGCGGCCCGGTCCGCGCGCCGATCCGCCAGCAATTGCGTTTTGCCACCGCCCTGTTGAAGGTCGGCGGCGGCAATGCCGCCGACAGGATCGTCCGCATGGCGGCTCGCGCCGCGAAACCTTATTTTACCGCATCGCTGAAAGTGCGCGGCGACAACACGCTCGCCGGCGTCAAGGTGCTCGCCTTCGCCGGCATCGCCGATCCCGCCAAATTCTTCCGCACGGTCGAATCGCGCGGCGCCGAAATTGCCGTCGCCAAGAGCTTCGGCGACCACGTGCACCTGACCGAGGACGAGATCGACGATATCCTGACGACCGCCGAGCGCCAGGGCCTGTTGATCGTCACCACCTCCAAGGATTTCGTCCGCCTCTCCGGCCATCCCGGCAAGGCGGCGCAGCTTGCCGAAAAAAGCCGAGTGATCGAGGTCGAAATGGTCTTCGAGGATCACCTCGCCGCCAGCCTGATCATCGACCGGGCAATCGTCGCCTGCCGCGAGCGGCGTCTGAAGGAAATAAAGGCTGGCGGTAAAGCAATTTCAGGAAAGGCTCAGCCGCTCTAACAGGCGGCAAAAGGTCTCCTGCACATCGGGTCTGCAGCGCTATCACGTAATCGAGTTAAGCAAAGTTTCGCGGGCGGAAGTCAGATGCAGCCGACATGCGCGGTCGATCGACGCGATATTGCGGCTTTTGAGGGCGTCGATCAGCGCGAGATGTTCCTTGATAGCGACCTCATTTCGCGCGCGTTCATCACGTTTGTTCCATTGATAGTGATAGTGGAAGACCATGGTTATCACGTCTTGGAAGCTCTCGATAAAGCGGTTTGGCGCGACGGCTGTAATCAGCCGGTGGAATCGGCTATCCAGTTCCGAGAAATCTTGAAATCGAGCGTCGATATCCGCGAGCAGTTCCAAATGTGCGGCCTGCATGGATTGGATCTGCTTCCAGACGGGCGAGTTGTCGGGCAGGGCAGCGAACAGCCGTGCCGAGCGCATTTCGAACATCTCTCTGATCTCGAACAATTCGAGTGCGAAATTGGCTGTGAACCCTTTAAAAACCCAGCCTGCATTCGGACGTTTCTCGATCAGCCCATATTTCTGAAATCGATTGAGAAACTCACGGACGATCGTTGTCCCGGCGCTGAATTGCCGAGCTAACTCTGCCTCATTGATTTCTGTGCCCGGACAGATGTCGCCGCGCAGCATCCACTCCATGAAGCTTGTCTCGACCTGTTCCGAAATTGCTAAGGTCTCTTGCTGTGGATAGCGTTCTGTCTGCAACGGCTGTTCGCGTACGATCCGCCTGTGCGCTTCCGACACGATGATGCCACGTGCCGACATCCCTGCGAGCACCTTCCGCACCGTTGTCCGGCTGACGCCAAGCTGCGCCCGCAAGGCATTTTCGGACGGCAATTCCGTTCCAGGATCGAGCGTCCGAATGATATCGATCATATCGTTGAATGCCCGCTTAAAGGTCGTATCAGTTCTCATGGCGCAACTCCCTGTATGGTTTTCTATCCATAAAAAACAAGTTGACGTACGTGTATCATATGTTTCTTATGTATAAAAAACAGGGGAGGCTAGGGGAATTTGGAAAACTCCGGAATTATGCCTCAGAATTCGTCTCGGCCTGACGGTTCGCAGGATGCAACCTTCCATCCGAGACAATCAGGCGTCACACTGGGACTGAAGCTATTGAGCCTTGGCCCGCTGCTGATCCTCATTATGCTCATCGCCGTCGTCAGTTTGATCACGCCGGCTTTCCTGAAGCCCGTTAACCTGGGGAACATCCTGGCGCAGACAGCAGTGATCGCTGTCGTGGCGATGGGTCAGCAACTCGTTATCCTGACGCGCGGCATTGACCTGTCCGTAGGCTCGAATCTTGCCCTGGCGACGGTCATCGGCGGACTTGTCTACCAGCAGGTTGATTCCTCATTCATCGTCATCATGGCCATGCTGCTGGCAGGTGCTGCGATTGGTGCAATTAACGGACTGGTCTTCGTCTATGGTCGGCTGCCACACCCCTTTATCATTACACTGGCAACCCTGAGCATCTGCCGCGGCGTGGCACTAGCATTGGCGCCCGGTCACACGACCATGCGCGGGATGCCCAATGCAGTGACCGCGATCGGTGGCAGTACCACGCTTGGTGTGCCCAATTCCTTTTTTGTCGTCGGGATGTTCGCGCTTCTTTTTCTGATCCTGACGAAGTCGATGGTCTGCGGCCGATGGATCTATGCGGTCGGCGGCTCGCCCAACGCCGCCAGAAGCATGGGCATACCGGTAAGGGGCGTTCTGCTCTCGACCTATGTCGTTTCCGGTTTTTGTGCCGGTGTCGGCGCGGTGCTGCTTGCCGGCCGGACCGGCGCCGCCTCGCCGATCTACGGCAATCTCCTGGAACTCGACACGATTGCTGCGGTGATTATCGGTGGCGCCAGCTTCCTTGGCGGACGAGGCCACCTCGGCCACGCCCTGATCGGCGCCGTGCTGATCGGCGTCATCCGCAATGCCCTTAACCTTCTCGGCGTCGACGTTTTCTTTCAGATGATTGCGATTGGGCTTGTCATCGTCATCGCCGTAGAGGCTGACGTGCTTCGTAACCATCTCGAGGCGCGTGCACGCGTGCTTCAGGCGGCGGCAGTACAATGAACCCGACATCCACCACACCGGCACTTTCGGTTCGGAACGCCCAGAAGCGCTTTGGCGCAATCCACGCCCTGAAAAATGTGAGCTTTGATGCTTATTCAGGTGAGGTAACTGCTCTCCTGGGTGACAACGGCGCCGGCAAGTCGACGCTCGTCAAATGCATTAGCGGGCTTCATAGTCTCGACGAAGGAGAGATCCTCGTGGATGGTTGTCCGGTATCGCTCCATTCAACGGCCGCTGCCCGCCGCGCCGGCATTGAAACCGTCTATCAGGACCTGGCGCTTTTCGACAATCTGACCCCCGTGCAGAATTTCTACTGCGGGCGAGAAATCTCTTTCCCCTCCTGGTTGCCGCGTCCGCTCCGCTTTCTGAGCTCGGGCGAAATGAAGCGGGAAGCAGCGAGCGTCATCGATCGCTTGAAGGTTAAGCTGCCGAGGTTCGATGCACCGGTCGCGCTGATGTCTGGGGGCCAGCGGCAAGCGATCGCGGTCGCGCGCGCCATTGTTTTTGCGCGCAAGCTGGTAATTCTTGACGAACCAACGGCAGCCCTCGGCCTTCGCGAGTCTCGCCAGGTTCTTGATATTATCAGTCAGCTCAAAGCCGACGGCAATGCCGTGATCATCATCACTCACAATATGGAGCACGTGGTCGAAATCGCTGATCGGGCGGTTGTCCTGCGGCAGGGTCGCAAGGTGGGTGAAGTGAAGCCAACGGAAGCGAACAAGCAGGACATTGTCGCGATGATTGTCGGCGCCGAGGCTTGAGGAGATCGCTGCTTCGTTCGGGCAGCGGACAACGAGATCGTTCTAGAGGAGGGCGGTCGAAACATGGGAGGTGTAATCATGAAATCGCAATCTCTTCTGGGAGCTGTTGCGCTCCTGGTCGTCGCTGTAGTCCCGTGCCTGGCGCAGGAGCCGGTGAAGCTCGGCTTTATAACCAAATTCCCTGTGCCGTTCTTCGCAACAATGGAGAACGCCGCCAAAGATTATGCAAAGAGAAATCCCGGCGTTGAGATCATCTATGGCCAAGGTACATCAGCAACCGACATTGAGGGCCAGATTGCACAGATCGAGTCCATGGTAACACGCGGCGTGCATGGCATTGCCCTCACGCCCGTCGATCCGACCGTATCCACCGCTCTGGACAAGGCGGTGGCGGCCGGTATCAAGGTCGTGCTGATGGATAATAATATTCCGGATTGGAACGGCAGAACGGCGCTGGCCACGACCAATAACTTCGCGGCAGGCAAAATCGCCGGGGAATATCTCAAAACTGTTCTTAAAGCTGGCGACACGCTCGGTATTCTCGAAGGTGTGCCTGGTGTGCCGGCGCTTGATGACCGTGTGAAGGGCATGCTTGAAGGACTAAACGGACTTGACGTCAAGATCGTCGGGAAAGGCGCAACAAACTGTACCGAGGAGCTCGGGATCAGTGTCGCCGAGGATCTGTTGACGAAAAACCCGGATCTCAAGGCCATTTATGCCGCCTGCGGCCCGCCCGCTGCGGGCGCGGCACGCGCGATCAAGAACGCTGGCACTGCCAATGACAAGATTGTCCTGGTCGGTTTCGATTTTTGCTGCGGCGAAGAGGAAGCGCTGAAGAATGGAATCGAGGATGCATCCGTAGCGCAGTTTCCCACCAAAATGGCTGAACTCGGTGTAGATGCGCTGGTAAAATCGATCCGCGGAGAGAAGGTTGAGTCTTTGATCGACTCCGGCGCTGCGCTCGTGACGCCTGAGAACATGGCAAAATTCAAGTAAGCCGTTGCCGTTCTGTGCGATTTTGCATAGGGCGCCTATGGACCTTTGTTAGACAAACGGCCCGTCCTTGATGGGGCGGGCCGGACCCCTCGAGCACGGCCGCGCTTTAGCGCCGCTGGTTCGGCAGCACGCCGGCGCGTTTGTCGGCTTCGATCGCTGAGATCACGTCGGCATAGGGTTCCTGGCGGGCGACGCTCCAGTAGCGCAGCTCGTCGAGCGGGACCTGTTTTCCCGTCATCGCGCAGACGACATAGGAGCCGGGCGAGAGAATCTGGAAATCGCCATCGAGATACCGGATCTTCGCTTCGCGGTTTCCATGCCCTTCGAACAAATTCATGCGCTCCGTTCCCTGCAGTCTTTCAAGCATGTCGCGCAAAAATGTGTCGCGGTTTTGCGATCACGACATGCGGAAAACTAAATCCTAAAGCGTAGGCCAACCGAATTTGAAAGATCGCGACACCGCTTTCGTCTGCCTTACTCCCGAACAGGCTGCTTTTCCAGCTTTTTTAGCTTCTGCCGAAAAGCCGCTCGATATCGCTGAGCTTCAATTCGATATAGGTCGGCCGGCCGTGATTGCACTGGCCGGATCCGGGCGTCACTTCCATTTCGCGCAGCAGCGCGTTCATTTCCTCCGGCCGCAGCCGCCGCCCGGAGCGCACCGAGCCGTGGCAGGCCATCGTCGCCGCCACATATTCGAGCTTGGCCGACAGGCCTGACGCCGTGTCCCATTCGGCAATCTCGTCGGCGAGCTGGCGGATCAGGCCATGCGCATCGACCTCGCCGAGCATGGCCGGCGTCTCGCGCACGGCAATCGCCCCGGGGCCGAACCGTTCGATCGCCAGGCCAAGTTCGGAAAGCTCGGCCGCATGCTGCATCAGCCGGTCGCAATCCTCTTCCGGAATGTCGATGATCTCGGGGATGAGCAGCACCTGCGAGGCCAGCCGCTTCGAATGCAGCGCCTTGCGCATCGCTTCGAACACCAGCCGCTCGTGGGCGGCATGCTGGTCGACGATGACAAGCCCGTCTTCGGTTTGGGCGACGATGTAATTGGCGTGGATCTGCGCCCGCGCGGCGCCGAGCGGATAGCGCGCGGTTGTATCGGGTGCGGCCGGCTGCGGCGAAAACTGCTGCTCGGCCCGCGCCGTCGGCATCGACAGCCCGTCGAAAGAGGCCTGCGGCCGTTCACCGAAACCTGTTGCCGGCTGGTAGGGCCGCGACGGCGAGGTCTCGGCCGACCATGCCGTCTGCGGCCGCGGCGTGTATGGCTGAAAGCCGGGGCGGAAGGAGCGCAGCATATCGCTCGCCCCGGTCGTTGCCGCCCGGCTGCCGTCGCGCGCCAGCGCCTCGCGGACCGCACCGACGATCAGGCCGCGCACCAGGCCGGGGTCGCGGAAGCGCACGTCGGATTTTGCCGGATGCACGTTGACGTCGACAAGAGCGGGGTCGAGTGTGATCGACAGCACCGCCACAGGATGGCGTCCCGATGGGATCGTCTCGGCATAGGCGCCGCGGATCGCCGACAGGATCAGCTTGTCCTGCACCGGCCGGCCGTTGACGAAGGCATATTGATGGGCGGAGTTGCCGCGGTTGAAGGTCGGCACGCCGGCAAAGCCGGTGAGCGAGATCTCCTCGCGCACGGCGTCGAGTGCGATGGCGTTGTCGCGGAATTCCTTGCCGAGCACCTGCGCCATGCGCGCCAAGTGGTCGTCGCCGGTTGCCGGAAATTCCAGCGTCGTGCGGTCGGTGCCCGACAGCACGAAGCGCACCGCGGGAAAGGCGATCGCCATGCGCTTGACGATCTCGGTAATGGCGCCGGCCTCGGCCTTCTCGGTCTTGAGGAATTTGAGCCGGGCGGGTGTGGCGAAGAACAGGTCGCGCACTTCGACGATCGTGCCGGGATTGGCGGCGGCCGGGCGCAAATGCGCGATCTTGCCGGCGTTGACGGCGATCTCGTGACCGCCGGCGCTGTCACGCCTGCGGCTGGCGATGCTGAGCCTTGCCACCGAGCCGATCGAGGGCAGCGCTTCGCCGCGGAAGCCGAGCGTGCGGATATCCTCGAGCGTGTCGGATAATTTTGAGGTGCAGTGGCGCCTGACCGCCAGTTCCAGATCGGCCGCATCCATACCCGAGCCGTTGTCGCTGACCCGCAGAAGCGCCTTGCCGCCGCCCGACGTGGCGATCTCGATGCGCGTCGCCCCCGCATCGAGCGCGTTTTCGATCAGTTCCTTGGCAGCACTCGCCGGCCGTTCGATGACTTCGCCGGCGGCGATCTGGTTGATGAGCGTTTCGGAAAGCTGTCTGATGGCCATGGGCTATTTTCAAGGATTCGTGAGCCGGAGGGAAGGGGCTTCGATAGGCTTTCCCAAAGCGCGATCCGAGGCTCCCGCAAACTTGGGGGTCGCTAATGTTAAGCCGGTTTTAACATAAAAATGGCATTTCTAATCATATACCTCCGGAAGCTTTCGAAATCGAACAGATGTGGGACGCAACAGAATGAGTGCCGGCTTCGAAAAGGCGGACACGTCATCGGAAACCGACGGGATTTCCGCCGGGGCCGATCTGCAGACGGCGCTTTTCGATGTGGTGTGCGACAGCCTTTCGGCAGCTTTCATCATCTATGACAAGAACGATCATCTGATCTTTGCCAGCCGCCAGACGCTGGAATTCTTCCCGCTGCCGCCTGAGATGCTGAAACCCGGCACGCGGCTTCGCGATTTCCTCGGCGCGGTCTACGACACCGGCATTCGCCAGCAATATGATGTGAAGCAGCGTGGCTCGCTGAGCCGTGAGGACTGGCTGTCGCAGAAAATCGCCTCGCATTGGCGCGAGCGCTTCGACGTCGTCGAGCGCCACGCTGCCGACAGCTGGGTGCGTTTCGTCAAACGCAGGCTGCCCGGCGGTTACGGCGTCACCATCATTTCCGATATTTCCGAGGACAAGAAGCGCGAAGAGCAATGGCGCTCGGATCTGGAGCGCGTGCAACTGACCGAGGACATTCTCGACAATCTGCCGTTCCCACTCTTCGTCAAGGACCGCAACCTCACCTATGTCGCGGTCAACCTCGCCTTTTGCGAGAAATATCAGACCACCGCCGACGAGGTGCTCGGGCGCAAGAGCGCCGATCTCTTCTCGGAAGAGATCGCCAAGCGCTTTGAGGAAAGCGATCGTCATGTGCTGGAGACCGGCGAGATGTCCGTCTCCCGCCAGCGGCAGATCTCCCGTGACGGCATCGAGCGCGACATTGTCAGCCGCAAGCACCGCATCGGCAAGCCGGGCCGCTATTTCCTGGTGTCAACAATGCAGGATCTGCCGCGCGAGGGCGCCGACCTCGACGAGTTCGGCCGGGCATCGGCGATCACCACCTCAAGCAATCAAAGCTATCGCCGCGCCTATGTGCCGGTACCGAGCGCCGTCGAGCGCCGCGAGCCGGCGGCTATGGAAGCGATCGTTCCGGAAAATTTCTCCGGCCGCAAGGTCCTCGTCGTCACCGCCGATCTTGCCGCCGAGACCGCCGCGCTGCGAACGCTGTCGAAATACGGCTTCGAATCCTGCGCGGTCCGCGGCGAGGACGAGGAGGAGCGGTTCCTGGAAATTGCCACGTCCTCCGGCATTTCGCTCGATCTCGTGATCATCGACAACCAGATGGGCATGCGCTGTCTTGAGCTTGCCGAGCAATACGGCATCCCGGCGCTTGTCATGGACGGTTTCCAGATCGCCAACGAGCTCACCTTTCAGATCGCCCGCCATTTCAACCGCAACAGCCGCAACGGCGGCGCCGGTCAGGATACGGATTGGGAAATCAGTATCTCCGACGACATCGTCGGCCTGCAGGTTCTCGTCGCCGAAGACAATGATATCAACCAGATCGTATTCTCGCAGATCCTCGAAGGCCTTGGTTATCGCCATATGATTGCGGCGACCGGCGACGAGGCCGTGCGCCTCTGGGCCGAGCACCGGCCTGAGATCGTGCTGATGGACATTTCGCTGCCGGGCTTCAACGGCTTCGAGGCGGCCCGCCTCATCCGGCAGATGGAAGAGACCGGCGGCACAAGCCGCACCCCGCTCATCGGCGTGCTCACCCAGGCCTTCGAACGAGACCGCGCCGAATGCGTCAAAGCAGGCATGGACGATGTCATCATGAAACCCGTCAGTCCTGATATGCTCGAGGCCATCTTCCAGAGGCATCTGATGGATGAGGCCATGCGCGCGCGCGGCTGATGCTTGTCATCCGGACGAGTGCAGCGGTTCCGACCTAACGACATAAAAGCCAGAGACTTTAGCGGGGACCCTCGTCAACTCCTGGATTCTGGGGTGGATCTAGCGGCAATGCCTGCTGATTTACTATCAAATTGTTAAGACATCGCGGTCATTCTTTGCCTGGCGCGGGAAAGCTCGGGTGGATGATGAAATCGGCGGACTTAGCTTTCTTGACCGTCGGTCAGAATGAGCTTCAGGCGATGGCCTATACCGATCCGCTGACCGGATTGGGAAACCGCAATCGCATGCGGGACAAAGTCTTGCAGATCTCTTCCGAGCGCGCCAGCGACCCGGCCCCCTTCACCATCGGCATCGCCAATCTCGATAGTTTCAAACCGATCAACGATCTTTTCGGCTCGGCCGCCGGCGATGAAATCCTGTGCCAGGTCGCCCATCGCCTCAGGGCCTGCATTCCCGATGGCGCGCTGGTCACCCGCCATGACGGAGATGAATTCGCCTTCGTGCTGCCGCTGATCTTCGAGCGGGCGAGTGCCGAGAAATTTGGCCAGATGATCCGCGAGGTGCTATCGGCACCCTATGATCTCGGCGACCGCAACGTTCGTCTCTCCGCCTCCCTCGGTTTTGCCATATATCCCTTTGCCGGAGAAGATTGCGAAGAACTGCTGAAGAGCGCTGAAACCGCGCTTTACCGCTCCAAACGGCGCGGCCGCGGCCAGGTCACCGTCTATTCGCGCGAGATCGCCCAGGAAATGAAGCGCGCGACGCAGCTGGAACAGGCGCTCAGAAATGCCATCATCTCCGACGCGATCGATGTGCATTTCCAGCCGATCGTCTCGCTCTCCAACAACCAGGTCGTCGGCTTCGAGGCGCTCGCCCGCTGGAACGATGCCGATCTCGGCTTCGTCTCGCCCGGTGTCTTCGTGCCGCTCGCCGAAGAGCGCGGTTTCATCGATGCGCTGTCGGAGGCCCTGCTGCGCAAAGCTGCCGAAGCAGCCCTATCCTGGCCGCGCGAACTCTTCCTGTCGTTCAATCTCTCCTCGGCCCAGCTGATGGATCCGGGCACCAGCGGCAGCATCCTGTCGATCCTCGGCCGCGTCGGCTTCGATCCGCATCGCCTGGAGCTTGAAATCACCGAGACCGCGGTGATGAGTTCGGCCGATACCGCCCACCGAATCATCGCCGATCTGCGCGCCGCCGGAGTGCGTATTTCGCTCGACGATTTCGGCACCGGCCAGTCGAGCCTCGGGCGCCTGCGCGATTTCATCTTCGATAAGATCAAGATTGATCGCGCCTTCGTCTCCCGCATCAATTCCGACCGCGCATCCGAACATATCATCAAGGCGATCTTGACCATGTGCGACGGCCTGGAACTGGAAGTGGTAGCTGAGGGCATTGAGGATTATGCCGAGGCGGTGAAGCTGCGCACTCTTGGCTGCGGCATGGGCCAGGGCTATCACTTCGGCCGTCCGGCGGATGGCATCGCTACGCTGCGCTTCCTGCACGAGAACTATTACGACCCGGCCATGGCGGAACGCGTCAGCGCATAAAACGACCGCACGGAAAAAAAACGATGGCGCCCCTAGGAGCACCATCGCCTACGCTATACTACCGCGCGTGGTTACGCGTGGTTTACTCGGCCCAGCCTACTTAGGAGTGGTCGAGCCGGTTGCCGTGGTGTCTGTGCCGGTCGCAGCGGGAGCCTTTTCGGCCGACTGCATGGCCAGCGTCTTGAACTCAGGTGCGGCCTTCAGCGATTCAGCCGTTTCACTGGTGGTCAGCTTGACGCTGCCGTCCTGGGTATTCTGAGCGACGGTGATCTTTTCCATCGGGACGGCGACGTTCTTTTCGCCGATACCGAGGAAGCCGCCGACACCGACGATCGCTGCAACGAAACCGCCATCCTTCTTGAGGATCAGGTCGTTGACGCTGCCGATGCTTTCATTGTTGCCATTATAGACCGACTGGCCAATATAGGTATTGGCGCTGACCTGGTCCGGAGCCTGCTCCGTGATGTAACCGGCCTGGGCCGTGTCTGCCGTCGGTGCTGCGGCGGGAGCCTGTGCGGCATCGCCTGCTGGCTTGGTGACATCAGGGTGATCGGCGGCTTCGGTGCTGCCGGATCGGCGGGAGCCGCCGTTGTCGGAGCAGCAGGATCGGCCGGCTGCGGGGTTGTCTGCGAGAATGCCGCCGGTGCGAAAGCCGTGGCAAACAGTGCGCCAGCGGCAACGGTCGTCAAGAGTTTGCGTGTCATTTCGAACCTACCTTCATTTCCCTAGAGTGGTCGTTGACCCGGCAAGGTCTGTGTCATTGCCGCGCCGGTTCGAAAGGAAAATGACTGGTGCGCCGATTGGTTCCGGTTGAAAACACGGAAAATTTCTCGATTCTCACGGAACTTTTATTGCGGAACCGCCACGAAAACGAGAAAAGGCGCCTCCGGTCGGAAGCGCCTCTGATTGTCACGGCAAGCTCTCCTCAGATCACATAAACCGGATCGAACACGCCTTTGACGTCGATGCCGAGTTCGAGCAGCGCGCCGGCGCTGGGCTGCGCCGAACGGGCGTCCTCGTCGAGGCCCTCCCAGGCGGTCGTCACCGCCAGCCGGTCGGCATTGACGCCGATGAAGGCGGGGCAGGAGGGCTGGACGGCGGGAACCTTGTAGCGCGAGATGCGCAAGCCATCGGGATTGTAGCGGTCGACGACCCCCGCACCCCAGCGCGAATTCCAGATGTAACCGTCGGCATCGACGACCGAGCCGTCGATGTCCCCGGGCTCATCGGCGCTGTCGACCAGCACAATCGGCTCGCCCGAGGGCAGGCCGGTATGCGGATCGACCATGACGCGCATCAACCGGTTGAGGCGGGAATCGGTATAATAGCCGATCGTGCCGTCAGGCGAGAAGCAGATCGAATTGGGGATGCTGATGCCGTTGAAGATCTTCGTCACTTTGCCGTGTGCGACATGATAGATGGCGCCGGCTTGGTTTTCCGCCCGCTTGCTCATCGTGCCGATCCAGAGCGCACCGGAAGGATGGGTGCGACCGTCGTTCGAACGGTTTTCCGGCCTGTCGTTTTCGAGCGCAGCGTAGAAGGTGAGGTTGCCGCTCGCTATATCGCGGACGAAGAGCCCTTCCTCCGTCGCGATCAACTGCCGTTTGGCGTCTATACGGGCAAGCACGCTCGCCATGGCAGGCAATGGATGCACCTTTTTCGCGCCCGTCGAGAGATTGAGTTCGTGCAGTTCCTTGCCGAGGATGTTGAACCACCAGACGATGTTGCTGTCCGGATCATAGGTCGGGCCTTCGCCGAGAACGGAATTGGTGTTGCAAAGGGTCTTGCCCTCGAACTCATAAATATCGGTCATAGGCTCACGCTCCCAATGGCTGCATCATAGGCGTAAATGGTCGCCTTGGCGCGGTCGGCAACCTCCGATGCGGTCATTCCCGGCTTGTAGAGGCTGGTGCCGAGGCCGAAGGCGAAGATGCCGGCCTTGGTATAATCGCCGAAATTCTTGTCCGACACGCCGCCGACGGCGGCAATCGTCAGTTCCGGCGGCAGGATCGCCCGGATCGCCGTGATGCCGGAAGGACCAAGCACGCTTGCCGGAAAGAATTTGAGACCGGTGGCGCCGGCACGCGCTGCGGCGAGCGCCTCTGTCGGCGTGAAGACGCCCGGCATCGTCACCATGCCGTATTGGCGCGCCCGGATGATCACCTCGGGCTCGACATTCGGCGTGACGAGCAGCGTGCCGCCGGCGGCATTCAGGTTGTCGACCGCCTCGACGGTCAACACCGTGCCGGCGCCAATCAGCACCTCGGCCGGCGCCATCTTGGCGGCGATCTCGATGGATTTGAACGGCTCCGGCGAGTTGAGCGGGATCTCGATCGCCGTCAGGCCATTGTCGATCAAGGCGCCGACCACGCTCTCGGTTTCGTCGGGCCGGATGCCGCGAAGGATGGCGATCAGCGGGCGTTTCATGTCGGGGAAGGGGATACGGTTCATCGTGTCGGCTTTCTCAATTCGGCCAGATGGCTTCGGCGGCGGCCGAAAGCCCGCGGCGCACAGCGGCGTCGGCATCTATGGCGGTGAAGGTCAGGGAGAGGGTTTTGAAGGCCTGTTCGTAGAGCGTCTGCAGGCGCCCGGAAGCGACCAGGGTGACGCCTGAGTTGGCCGCATCCTGCAGTGCGCCGGCGATTTCGAGGCCGATCAGCGTACCGGAGAGCCGGGCCTGCGCTGATGCGGCGGAGATCCCGTGCAGGAGCTGGCCCGAGCGGGCGGTAAAGAGCAGGTTGGAGGCAAGCGCGGGCCGCGCGAAAGCGGCCGAGACCGCCGCCTCGAAGGCTGCTGCATCGGCCGGCTGCTCGTCGGCGCCGGCGACGGCATGCGACAGGATCGTGTGTTTGCTGATGACGTCGAAAAGTTCGCCGGTCATGAAGGTCGAAAAACCGGCGACCTTGCCGTCGCTGACATGCACCCACTTCGAATGGGTTCCGGGCATGCAGACCGCCTGCGCGCCCGAGCTTGCGCTGCCGAGCGCGCCGAGAAGCTGGGTTTCCTCGCCGCGCATCACATCGGGCGTCGCCATATCCCGCTGGGCAAGGCCCGGCAGGATGCGGATGTCGCGGCTTTCGCCGCTCACGGAGACCGCTCCGGTGAGAATCGCGGCGAGCGGCGCCGGAACGTCGATATAACCCGCCTCGACCCAGCCCTGCCGTGCGCCGGCCATGCCGCAGACGATCACCGGCAGATTATCAGGCGCCTCGACAGCGGCGAGGTGGCCTGAAAGCACTTGGGAAAAGCCGGTCTTTGCAGCACTCGTCATGCCTTCGCCGCTGCGGCGCTCGGCAAGAATGCTGCCGTCCCTGGCGATCAGCCAGAGCCGGAAACTGCTGGTGCCCCAGTCCACCGCAACATAAGCGGGATGTGCCATTACAGAATGCCTCCATCGACAATCAGGGACTGGGCAGTCATTCCAGCCGCGCAGTCGGATGCAAGAAACAGGCAAGGACCGACAATCGCCTCGGGCTTGAGCGCGACCTTCAGGCACTGCTGCTCGACCGAGCGCGCAATGCTCTCTTCGGTCAGCCAGAGCTGCATCTGCCGTTCCGTGAGGACCATGCCGGGCAGGATGCAGTTGACGCGGATATTCTCCGGCCCGAGCCTGCCGGCCAAGCTCTTCGTCAGTCCGACGACCGCAGCCTTCGCCGCTGCATAGGAGGGAAAACCGCCCATGTTTAGTTTAAAGGCGATCGACGACATATTGATGATCGCACCGCCGCCGGCCGCCCGCATCGACGGTGCTGTTGCCTGGGAGGTGAAGAACACATGCTTCAGGTTGATCGCCTGATTATTGTCCCAATAGGCCTCGGTCACCGCGTCGAAATCATGACGGTCGTCCCAGGCGGCATTGTTGACCAGCACGCGGATCGGCCCTGAACTCGCAACAACGGTATCGACGGTGCGCCGGATCGCCTCGATGTCACGCAGGTCGGCATGGTGAAAGGAGACGGGATGAACCGTCTCTCGCGACAGGTTTTCGGCGAGCGCGCGGCCCGTGGCCTCGGCGATGTCGATGAAGGAGACCTTGGCCCCCTGGCGCGCGAAACCTTCGACGATCGCAGCACCGATGCCCGATCCGCCGCCGGTCACCAGCACGGTTCGGTCTTTGAACTCCGGAAATCGTGCTGGCATGACGTTGCCCTTTGAATCCCGCGATGTTCCATTATTTGGAACTATATTTGACTATATGGAATTATCAAATTATGCTGGCCTTCCTGTCAAGGGCGGATGAGACGATGACATTAAATAGCGATAGCATGGCGCAGACCCGCGAGACCGGCACGCTCGGCAAACTGATGGTTCTGCTCGATCTCGTCACCCATGCCGACGCGCCGCTGCGTTTCACCGACATCCTGGCGCTTGCCGGCCAACCGCGAGGCACCTTGCATCGCCAGCTCAGCCATCTGGTCGAGGAAGGGCTGCTTGAGTTTGAAGGCGACGGCCGTTATGCGCCGGGCCTGCGCCTGCTCGAGTTTGCCGCGCGCAGCTGGGCGCGCAACGAATTCCGCCTGATTGCCGAGCCGCACCTTGCCGATCTGCAGCAGGCAACCGGCGAAACCGTGCATCTCGGTGTTTTGAGGGGGCAGTCGATCATCTATCTCGACAAGGTCGACGGCCGCCAGCCGGTGCGCATGTATTCGCAGATAGGCAATGCCTCGCCCTGTTACTGCACCGGCGTCGGCAAGGCCGCCCTTTCGCTGCTTCCGGCCGATCTCCTCGCCGATCTTCTCGCTGGCCTAAGCTTTATCCGATTCACCGCCTCGACCCATCTCTCGGCTGAATCGCTGCTTGCCGAAATCCGCGAGATCGCCAACCAGGGCTATGCTTTCGACCGCGAGGAGCATGAGGCCGGCATCCGCTGTGTCGCCGCCCCCCTCTGGTCGCAGGATCGGACTTTTATTGGTGGCATCTCGATTACCGGCCCGGCCTACCGTCTGTCGATGGAACTTCTCAGCCAATGGGCCGTTCCAGTTCAGCTGGCGGCTGGGAGGATCATGGAAGACATGCGCATTCGGCTCGGCCCGCGCCGCTAAATGCGATCAGAGAGCATGCTTATGATGAGGGCGATATTGAGATTTGCCTGCGAATCACGACAACTGCAGATAGTCCGCGAAATCGATAACCACCCACCGGCCGACGCTGCACGCCGAGGCCGTTTCCATGTGATCCAGTCAGCGATCGTCATTCCCCGTTGCAATCGAGCCGGCCGCAGTGCCGAAGATGAAGAAATGTGATGGCACCCTTGTCGCAAACATCCCCGGAAGACGACGACTACATCAATGAAATAGCCGGCCTGAAGACCCAGTTCGACATTTTCCGGTTCCTGAAACGCGTGACGGAAGCCTATCGCAGCCGGGCCTTCATGGTTCTCAATCTGCCGCCGGTCACATCGCTGGATATCCAGGGCAGCACCGTCATCACCAGCTGGCCGGCCGAGCTTCTGGCGCTCTACGACCAGGAGAGTTTGCTGGTGAACAGCCCGGTTCTGAGGCGCTTGAGAACATCGGCGCGGCCCTTCCTTTACGACATGACGCGCGAGAACTGGTCGCGTGACGACGGCAAGTCGGTCCTCGTCGCCGCGCTGTTCGAACGTTTCAGGATGATGCGCGGCGCCTATTTTCCGACGCATGAGCCATCCGGCCTGCGCGGCGCCATCTCTTTCGCCGGCGACCGGGAGTCCTTCAGCCCGGCCGAGATGCGTGAACTCTGCTACATCGCCATCCACGTCTATGACAGGCTTGCCGAGATCCGCAACCTCGATACGCGCATCACCGAGACGCTGACCGATCGGGAAATTGATTGCCTCAACTGGACGGCAGCCGGCAAGACCAGTGCGGAAATCGCCGAAATCCTCACCCTCTCCGAGCACACGGTCAATCATTACCTCAACCGTGCCACCAAGAAGCTCGATACGGTCAACCGCACCCAGGCGGTCGCCAAGGCGCTGCGGATCGGCCTGATCAAATAAGATGCAAAAGGCTGGGCGGGCTTTCGCCGGGCGCCCAGTGCGTGGGCATATGCTGGCCGCTGGTGGCTGTCCTCATGCCGCGCTTGTGCCATTTGCGGCGATTCTCCGTCTGGCACGCTTTCTGCTTCTCTTTTGCCAGAGGCCCAGAGGGGACTTGGACCAGCGCCAGGGAAATGGCGCGGCCGGCATACCGCTGACCGACGCCGATGCCGCTTTTGCCAGGCGCCGGCGTCGGTGGCGGTTGTTGCGTTTTGGCACCGCTCGTTTCGCAGCTGTTTGCGATTCGCCCTTTTCCCGTCATTTTTCGCTGGCCTTTTTGTCGGCTTGCGCTAGTTCGCCCCGGATTGCGCCGGTTCTCGGGGAGACCGTTGCGGCCATCAGGGCGAAAGCCCAGCGGACTTGATGGCCGCAACGGATCGCCAGTTCTCTGCGGCGCTTTTTGCAAGCCGGCAAATCGATTTTCCCGCCGATGATTTTGTTTGGCGAAGGCGTCCGGCTCCACTATCTCTACTGCAAGATTTTAGGTGCTACAGCGTCCTTTGCGCGTCTTGAGAGACGTGCGGCGCAGTCGTGCGAGAAGAAGCAGTGAGGGTGGAATGACCGACGTTACCAAGGAACAGGTTCTCGAAACATTGAAGACCGTGCGTGGACCGGATCTCGAGCACGATATCGTTGCGCTCGGCATGGTGTCCGACGTCTTCATCTCCGACGGCAAGGTCTATTTCTCCATCACCGTTCCGGCTGAACGCGCCAGGGAGCTGGAGCCGCTGCGGCTCGCCGCCGAGCGCGTCATCAAGGAAATGCCGGGCGTCAAGGGTGCCCTTGTTACACTAACGGCGGACAAAAAGGCGGCCGCCGCCGCTCCCGCCTCCCGTCCAGCGCCGAACCCGCCCCATGGCCATGCCGGCCACGATCACGCCGGTCATGATCACGCCGGTCATGATCACAGGGGACACAACCACGGGGGCCCAGCGCACGCGCCGCAGCAACAGCCGTCGCGCGCCGGCAAGATCGGCGTCCCCGGCATCGGCGCCATTATCGCCGTCGCCTCGGGCAAGGGTGGGGTCGGCAAGTCGACCACCGCGGTCAACCTGGCGCTCGGCCTGCTCGCCAACGGTTTGCGCGTCGGCATCCTCGACGCCGACATCTATGGTCCCTCGATGCCGCGGCTGCTGAAGATATCCGGCCGCCCAACCCAGATCGATGGCCGGATCATCAATCCGATGGAGAATTACGGCCTTAAGGTCATGTCGATGGGCTTCCTCGTCGACGAGGAGACGGCGATGATCTGGCGCGGGCCGATGGTTCAGTCGGCGCTGTTGCAGATGCTGCGGGAAGTCGCCTGGGGTGAGCTCGATGTGCTGGTCGTCGACATGCCGCCCGGCACCGGCGACGCGCAGCTGACCATGGCCCAGCAGGTGCCGCTGGCTGGCGCCGTCATTGTTTCGACGCCGCAGGATCTGGCTCTGATCGATGCCCGCAAGGGCCTCAACATGTTCCGCAAGGTCGAGGTGCCGGTGCTCGGCATCGTCGAGAATATGAGCTATTTCATCGCGCCGGATACCGGCACCCGCTACGACATCTTCGGCCATGGCGGCGCCCGCAAGGAGGCCGAGCGCATCGGTGTGCCCTTTCTCGGCGAAGTGCCGCTGACGATGAATATCCGTGAAACCTCCGACGCCGGCACGCCGCTCGTCGCCTCCGAGCCGAACGGTATCGTCGCCGGCATCTATCGCGGCATTGCTGCCAAGGTCTGGGAGCAGGTCGGTGGCCAGCCGCAGCGTCCTGCCCCGGCGATCGTCTTCGAATAAGATCTGTCATCGGCAACGGTTCGGCATTCCGAGCGACACTCTTGGTGGCCGAATCATGTCCGCCAGTACCCCAAATTGTGGGGGAAGCGTGGTGAAAAGCCGCGCTTCACGGAAGATGTCTTGATTATTTCACGGCTTTGCTGCATATGCCGCGGCGCCATGATGGCATTTGCTGCAGATGCTCAATGACGGCCGTCCTCGTTTGGAAGATCTCGGCCCGCCTGCAAGTTCGGAGTAGTCTTGTCGATCGAAGGATTGGTCGCTGCGATGCGGTGGAGCACAATGTGCATGCCGGCCTTCGAGGTTGGATGCAGCCGGAGTTGTATGAACTTTTTTGATCCGCTTCCGTTGGGACCCGGGACGAGCGACCCTCGCTTTGCCGCGCTGGCCGCCGCATGGAAAGGCTGCCGGTGATCACCGCTTACTGTTCCAATTGCAGGTCGGTCGAGATCCGCGATCTGTCGCATGCCGGATCCTTCCCCGAGGATGTCGTATGGATCGACATGATCGAGCCGAGCCGCGACGAGGAACTCTATGTTGAGAGGGTTCTCGGCATCGAGGTTCCGACCCGGGACGACCTCAAGGATATCGAGCCCTCCGCCCGTCTCTATGTCGAAAACGACGCCGTTTTCATGACTGCCTCGCTGCTCTGGAAGGCGGAGACCGACGCGCCGACGCTGACCGATGTCGCTTTCATCCTGGCCGGAAACCGGCTGGTCACCATCCGATACGCCCATCCCAAATCCTTTGCGCTGTTCATCGCCGCCCTTCACCGTCTGCCGGAAAACTGGCGCAGCGGCGCTGCCCTTCTCGCCAAGCTGTTGGAAACGATCGTCGACCGCACCGCCGAGATCCTCGAGGTCTCCATCTCGCGCCTCGACATCTTGTCGATGCACGTCTTCGGCGACCGGGCGAAGAAGACGCGCAAGCCTTCGAACTATCTCGAGGAGAAGCTGCGCGATATCGCCGGCTATCACCGGATGATCAGCAAGGTGCGCGACAGCCTCGGGTCGCTGTCCCGCCTGCTGACCTTCTTGCACACGATCCCGGCGGTCCAGCAGGACCGCGAGACGAAGGACCTCTGCCGCACTGTCTCGCGTGATATCCAATCGCTGTCGGAGCATGCCGCCTTCGTTGCTGGCAACATCACCTTCCTGCTTGACGCTTCGCTCGGTCTGATCAACATCGAGCAGAATTCGATCATCAAGATCTTTTCGATTGCCTCCGTGGTGTTCCTGCCGCCGACATTGGTCGCCTCCATCTATGGTATGAATTTTCAGGTCATGCCGGAGTTGGCCTGGGCCGCAGGTTATCCCTATTCGCTGGCCCTGATGGTGATATCCGCCGTCGTCCCGTTTTTCTTTTTCCGCTGGAAAGGCTGGCTCTGAGGAGCCTGTTGCAACTTCATGTCCGCAGAGAGCCATCCGAACGAATCCCAGATGACGCCGAAGAAGCTGTTCTATCTCACGCTCGGTTCCGTCGGCGTCGTCTACGGCGATATTGGCACCAGCCCGCTCTACGCCTTTCGCGAGGCGCTGAAACCTGTTGCCCATGACGGCCTCACCCGTTTCGAGGTCATTAGCCTGATCTCGCTGATGATCTGGGCGCTGACCATCATCGTCACCATCAAATATGTGCTGTTTTTGCTGCGCGCCGACAATGAGGGCGAGGGCGGCACGCTGTCGCTGCTTGCTCTTCTGATGAAGACCGCCAACGGCCATACCGCCATACTGATGCTGCTCGGCCTGATGGGCGCTGCCCTCTTCCTCGGCGATGCGATGATCACGCCGGCGCTGTCGGTGCTCTCGGCCGTCGAGGGCCTGAAGCTCGTCACCCCGACCCTCTCTGAATATATCGTGCCGATCTCGGTGGTGATCCTGGCGCTGCTCTTCGTCGTGCAATCGCGCGGCACCGGCGCGGTCGCGAAATTCTTCGGCCCGATCACCGCCGTCTGGTTCCTCGTCATGGCTGCCGCCGGCATTTCCCATATTTCGGATGATTTCGGCATCCTTGCCGCCTTCAATCCCTATTATGCCGTCAGCTTCCTGCTGCATGAGGGCTTTTACGGCGTCGTCGTGCTCGGCGCCGTCTTCCTGACGGTGACGGGCGCCGAGGCGCTCTATGCCGATCTCGGCCATTTCGGCCGGCGTCCGATCCAGTGGGCCTGGTTCCTGCTGGTCTTTCCGGCGCTGACGCTGAACTATCTCGGGCAGGGCGCTCTCGTTCTCGGCAATCCCTCGACGATGTCCGATCCCTTCTATCTAATGTATCCGAAATGGGCGCTGCTGCCGGTCGTCATCCTGGCGACTGCCGCGACGATCATCGCCAGCCAGGCGGTCATCACCGGCGCTTTCTCGATGGTGCGCCAGGGCATCAACCTCGGCTTCCTGCCGCGCATGGAAATCCTCTTCACCTCGGAAACCAATACCGGGCAGATCTTCGTTCCCTCGGTCAATGCCGTGCTGTTCATCGGCGTCATCTTCCTGGTCCTGAGTTTCAAGACCTCGGACGCGCTGGCGACCGCCTATGGCATCTCGGTCACCGGTGCCATGGTCGTCACCTCGATCATGGCCTTCGAATTCGTTCGCGCCCGGTGGAACTGGTCGCTTCCGGTTGCGGTGATCGCGCTCGCGCCGCTGGTCGTGCTCGAACTGATCTTCCTCGGTGCCAACCTTTTGAAGATCCACGACGGCGGCTACATCCCGATCCTGATCGCCACCGCCTTTACCGTCGTCATGTGGACCTGGCGCCGCGGCACTGCGATCCTGATGGAAAAGACCCGCCACACCGATATTCCGCTTCCCTCCTTCGTCAGCTCGATCGAGCGCAAGAGCGAACATTCGCCGGCCCAGGTTCCGGGCACCGCGATCTTCCTGACCAGCGATCCGGAATCGGCCCCCGCCGCCTTGCTGCATAATCTCAAGCACAATCATGTGCTGCACGACCGCAACGTCATCCTGACGATCCGCACCGTCAACAAGCCGCGTGTCCCGAGCCAGGACCGCTACAAGGTCGAGCAGATTTCCGAGCGCTTCTCCCGCGTCGAGCTGCTGTTCGGCTTCATGGAATCCCAAAATGTCTCGCAGGCGCTGGCGACGCTGCGCAAAACCGGCCTGAAGTTCGACATCATGTCGACCTCCTTCTATCTCGGCCGCCGCAAGCTGGTGCCGGATGCCAAGTCGGGCATGCCCTACTGGCAGGACCGGCTCTACATCGCGCTTGCCAACGCCGCCGCCAACCCCTCGGACTACTTCCGCCTGCCGGCCAACCGCGTGGTGGAACTGGGCTCGCACGTCATTATTTGATGTGTGCGGACGCGATTGCTGACGGGGGTGGCCGCGCTTTGATGGCCCTTCCGCCATCTCAATCTCCGTCATGCTCGGCCTTGGGCCGAGCATCCACACCCCACCCACCAGCAGCTGTGGCATGGGTCCTCGGCTCAAGGCCGAGGACGACGGAGATTGAGGATGCGTTCCTGCTGAACTCGCCCTCCGATGCCACATCAATAGGTATAGGGGCAGGGGGGGCATAGCCGCTCCGTGTGGCGAAAATATCAGCCACATTAGAACATTGCAAAACTGGCATGGTCACATTCCGGCACGCCTCGTTAACCGGGCGTCAAGGTTAATGCGGGATTTATTATGGAATGTTCCCGCGTCCCATGCCCGGAGTTTGTGTTGCGTCGAAAGAGCTCTTCCCGTAGCAAGCTGCGTCTTCTTCCCGAGAATTGGGTGTCGCCCGCAATCTTCGGGCTCGCCGGCTGGCTGATCTTCCCGAGTGTCGCATCTCATGCCGATCTCGCCGCCATGCTGGCCGGTCTCGACCGGGAGGGGGAGAACTGGCGCATGGTGCTGACCAATTCGCCGGCCGGCTCCATCCATCAGGCTGAACTTGCCTTCGCCGATCCGGCGGTGACGGGTTCGATCTCCTCAGGCGCCGGCATGGTGCTTCCCGATGGTCGCAAGGTTGCCTTTAACGCCAAGGACAAGGGCCACGAGGACACGCCGGACGAGGATCGCGTCAACCGCGGCACCAAGAAAGGCCGCGTCGTCGCCGTCGAGAAGATGCAGCCGCCGAAGGATTTTTCGGCCGGCTCGATCCTCGAACGCACGAAGCTGCTCTTCACCCCGAACTTCGATCTCAAGGAGCGGTCGGCTTTCGTCAAGCCGAAGATCCAGGGCAAGGAAATCGAGATCGCCACTTCTTTCTATAAGAAGCAGCCGGTGGTGATCGATAGTGGCGTGCCGGCAATGCTCGCGAGCCTCGTCACAAGCGACAAGGCCGATGTGCTGGCCACAGCCTATGGGCCGGCGGCACCCGACTATTCCCGACAGTCGCCCTTTGATTCGATCCTGACCGATCAGGACAGCGGACGCTTCGTTCCGGAGATCGGTCCGCGCGACCATGCCTGGGCCGCCAGCATATTGTCGCCGAGCGTCTTTTCCGCCCGCGAGCAGCAATGCTTGGCCTCGGGCATCTATTTCGAGGCGCGCGGAGAATCGGTGAAGGGCCAGGCGGCCGTCGCCCAGGTCATCTTGAACCGCGTCCGCAACCCGTCCTATCCGAAAACCATTTGCGGCGTCGTCTACCAGAACGAGGATTGGCGCAACCGCTGCCAGTTTTCCTTCGCTTGTGACAGCATCAAGGACAGGGTGAACTCGCAATATCACTGGCGGATGGCCCGCGATGTGGCGATGGCGGTGACATCAGGCAAGATCTGGCTGCCGCAGGTGGGCTCGGCGACGCATTACCATGCCGTCTATGTCCGGCCGAAATGGGCAAAGACAATGGAAAAGGTCGGCCGCATCGGTCTTCACGTCTTCTATCGCACCTACGGCGGCGGCTGGAGCTGAGATACATCGCTCGGGCAAGGCGATTTCCGTGGCTTAAAAGCGGATTCTTTCCATCGAATTTAAGAGATCGACCCAAAATCGCCTTATCTCTTTGATTCGACAAAATTATTTTCTGGCTGGACAGAAGCTGTCTACGCCTTGACTATACCAATCCCTAAAACTATGTTGCGCGCGACTTCAGAACGGGCCGGAAGGGTCTCAACCTTCGCGTCCGGGGTCCGAATGACCGGGGTAGCGGGAGTGCGGGCGACGGGCAGGCGAGGAGAGATCCATGGCGGATGACCGCGAGGAAAGTCTTGAGAAGCGCCGCGCGCAACTGGAAGCGAAACTCGCGTCCAAGCGCGCTGAGGCGGGAGTGGAACATGCAAGCGAGGCCCAAGCCGAGGTAAGCCGCAAAGGTTATGCCCAGGCGATGAAGCTTTCCAGCGAGTTCATTGCCGCGATCATCGTCGGTGCCGTTCTTGGCTATGTTCTCGACCGTTTTGTTGGCACGGCGCCCTGGGGGATGATTGTTCTTCTGCTTCTCGGATTCTGTGCCGGCGTTCTGAACGTGCTGCGTTCTGCGGGGGTGGTGGCCCATCCTCTGGATGACGACAAGAAATAAGGACCGGTTCCCGGTCCAGTGCAATGACCCCGCGTCCTGCGGGCCAAAGAGAGAGAACAAGCGGTGTCCAACGATCCGACTCATCAGTTCCAGATCTTCAAGATTGTGCCGATCGAAATCGGCGGAATTGATTTTTCGTTCACCAACGCATCGCTCTTCATGGCAGCTTCCGCTGCCGTGGCTGTAGGCTTCCTCTATTTCGCGACCTCGAACCGCGCCATCGTACCGGGCCGTTCGCAGTCGATCGCGGAAATGTCTTATGAATTCATCGCCAACATGCTGAAGGAAGGCGCCGGCAAGCAGGGAATGAAGTTCTTCCCGCTGGTCTTCTCGCTCTTCATGTTCGTTCTGACGGCGAACCTGCTCGGCATGTTCCCGTATTTCTTCACGATCACCAGCCAGATCATCGTCACCTTCGCGCTGGCGATCCTCGTCATCGGCACGGTTCTCGTCTACGGCTTCTATAAGCACGGGTTCCACTTCCTGAATGTTTTCGTGCCCTCGGGTGTGCCCGGCATATTGCTGCCGCTGGTCGTCTCGATCGAAATCATTTCCTTCCTGTCCCGTCCGATTTCGCTCTCCGTTCGTCTTTTCGCCAACATGCTCGCCGGTCACATCACGCTGAAGGTGTTCGCAGGCTTCGTCGCCTCGCTTGGAGCCCTCGGTGCAGTCGGTGTCGGCGGCGCAGTTCTTCCCCTCATCATGACCGTCGCCCTGACCGGTCTCGAGTTCCTCGTCGCCTTCCTTCAGGCTTACGTCTTTGCGGTGCTGACTTGCATGTACCTCAACGACGCAATCCATCCGGGCGGGCACTAAGGATAACGACAACGACGTCTCCAGGGCGTCAGTCATTCGCCGCAACAACCATTTCAAAGGAGTTCAACATGGAAGCGGAAGCAGCAAAGTACATCGGTGCAGGCCTGGCTTGCTTTGGTATGGCCGGTACGGCTCTCGGCCTCGGCAATATTTTCGGCAGCTACCTCTCCGGCGCACTGCGCAATCCGTCTGCCGCTGACAGCCAGTTCGGCCGTCTGGTATTCGGCTTCGCCGTTACGGAAGCTCTGGGCATCTTCTCGCTGCTCGTCGCTCTCCTCCTCCTCTTCGCCGTCTGATATCGGCGAATAGATGGATCACGGCCTGCCACCGCAAGCCGTGATCCTTTGCATTTGCAGTCCACCTGGAGGTGAGAATGTTTTTTGTGACCCCGGCTTACGCTGAAGAAGCACCGGCGGCAGCGACGGGTACGGATGCGCATGCCGCTCCGGCCGCAGGCGAGGTCCATACCGAGACCGGTGTTGCCGAAGGCGAACACGCCCGCGGCCCGTTCCCGCCTTTCGATTCGACGACTTACGCATCCCAGCTGCTGTGGCTGGTGATCACGTTCGGCGTCTTCTATTTGCTCATGCAAAAGGTCATCGCGCCGCGCATCGGGGCTATCCTCGATCAGCGCCACACGCGCCTCTCCCAGGATCTGGAAGAAGCCGGCCGCCTAAAGGCGGAAGCTGACGCCGCCGTCCAGACCTATGAAGGTGAACTGGCTGCTGCCCGCGCCAAGTCGAATGCGATCGGCGCTGCTGCACGCGATGCCGCCAAGCTCAAGGCCGAAGAGGATCGCCGCGCTGTCGAGGCGAGCCTGTCGGAAAAGATCAAGGCTGCTGAGGTCCGTATCGCCGACATCAAGGCGAAGGCCTTCGCCGACGTCGGCACCATTGCCGAGGAAACAGCGGCTGCCGTGGTCGATCAGCTGATCGGCGGCACAGCCGCCAAGGCCGATGTCGCCGCCGCCGTCGCGGCCGCCAAGAAGGAGGCTTGATCGATGGAATTTCACTTTGATGCGACTTTCTTCGCCTTTGTCGGCCTCGTCCTGTTCCTGGCGCTGGTCGTCTACCTGAAGGTTCCGGGCATGATGGCACGGTCGCTCGACGACCGCGCCGACCAGATCCGCAACGAATTGGCTGAAGCCAAGCGCCTGCGCGAGGAGGCCCAGCATCTGCTCGCCGAATACCAGCGCAAGCGCAAGGAAGCGGAAGCTGAAGCGGCCCACATCGTTGCCGCTGCCGAGCGTGAAGCCGAAATGCTGACCGCCGAGGCGAAGAAGAAGACGGAAGAATTCGTCACCAACCGCACGGCGCTTTCCGAGCAGAAGATCAAGCAGGCCGAGGCCGAGGCGATGAAGGCGGTCCGTTCCGCCGCGGTCGATCTGGCGATCGCCGCTGCAGAAACGGTTCTCGCCAAGCAGGCCGACGCCAAGGTTCAGTCCGAACTCTTCGGCAATGCTGTTGGCCAGGTCAAGACACGGCTCAACTGAGCGGTATCAAATGGAATAAGCAAAGGCCGGGCATGTCCCGGCCTTTTCTTTGTGGATAGGGCTTGTGCTTTGCGCGTGCGGCGCCTTCATCCGCCGATCTGCCCCTCATCCGCCTGCCGGCACCTTCGCCCCGCAAGCGGAGAGAAGGAACAAACCCGATGGGCGGCAGATCGGCGGTCAAAAGACCCAAGGCGCTTTTCTTTGGGCCGACTATTCCGAAATCAGCTCGTCCATCTCAGGCCCGTTCTCGCCCTTGCGCAGCGGCCGGAAACTCATCCGGTGCAGCGGGCAGGGGCCGAGCTTCTCGATGCCGGCGCGGTGCTGCGCGGTGCCGTAGCCGACATGGGCGGCAAAGCCGTAATCGGGAAACACATTGTGCGCCCGCGCCATCATCCGGTCGCGCGTCACCTTGGCGACGATCGAGGCGGCGGCGATCGAGACCGAACGGGCATCACCCTTGACCACCGCCTGTCCGGGGCAGTCGAGGCCGGGCGGCACGTCGAGCCCGTCTGTCAGCACGTAGCTTGCTGGAATGGCGAGGCTGCAGATCGCGCGGCGCATGGCGTCGAGGCTCGCCTTGCGAATGTCAGTCTCGTCGATGCGCGTCGAGCTGGAGGAGGCGATGGAGACGGTGGCGGTCGCCAGGATCTGCACGAACAATTCCTCGCGCCGTTGCGCCGAAAGCTGCTTGGAATCGTTCAGTCCGTCCGGGATGCGCTTCGGATCGAGGATGACGGCGGCAGCAACGACGGGCCCGGCCAGCGGCCCGCGGCCCGCCTCGTCGGCGCCGGCGACCGGCCAGTGCCCGGCCTTGCGGGCTTTGAGTTCCAGCCGGAAGTCCGGCACGAGGGGAACCGCTTGGAAAAGCTCGGGAGAATCGGGTGGCGTGCGAGGTTTCATGCGGCTGAACCTCGCACGCCAACCCGATTGCCCGCAAGTCCCCGATCAGGGCGGCGGTCGGGGACCGGGACCGGCGGATGGTGGCGGTCAGTGCCATCCGCGGGAATTGCGCTCGGGGCTCGAAAACAGGGCGGTTTTTCTGAACAGCCGATGCGCAAGCTACAAGCAATTCCAGGAAAAGTGCAAAGCGGTTTTCCGTCCGGAATTGCGTAAAAGGCAGAAGCAATTCCAGGAAAAGTGCAAAGCGGTTTTCCGTCCGGAATTGCGTAAGAACAAAGCTAAAGCAGTGACAGCTGCACGCCGCTGCCGTCCGGCGGCACGAACAGATCGTCGCGCAGCGGCATGCCGCGTCGCGTCAGGCCGAAGCGTCTGGCGGCCATTTCAAAACGCCGGGCGATCTGCCAGGCATAGGGACCGGCGCCCTTCATGCGCTTGCCGAATTCGGCATCATAATCCTTGCCGCCGCGCATCGAGCGCACTAGCGACATTACATGCCGGTAGCGATCGGGATAATGCTGCAGCAGCCAGTCGCGGAAGAGCGGGCTAACCTCGAGCGGCAGTCTCAAGATGACATAGCTCGCCTCGGCGGCGCCGGCAGCCTTGGCCGATTCGAGAATGCGCTCCAGCTCGTGATCGTTCAACGCCGGGATCAGCGGGGCGGCCATCACAGCCGTCTGGATGCCTGCTTCCGACAGCGTGTGAATGGTCTCCAGCCGGCGCGGCGGCGTGGCGGCGCGCGGCTCCATCGTCCGGGCAAGCTTGCGGTCGAGGGTGGTTACCGAGATGCCGACGCGCACCAGGTTCTTCGCCGCCATCTCCTGCAGAATGTCGAGATCGCGCAGGATCATCGCCGATTTGGTGACGATCGATACCGGGTGGTTCGCCTTGTTCAGGACCTCGAGAAGACCGCGCATGACGCGCCATTCCTTTTCGATCGGCTGATAGGGGTCCGTATTGGTGCCGATCGCGATCGCCCGCACCTTGTAGCCCGGCTTTGCAAGTTCCCGCTCCAGCAGCTTTGCCGCATCCGGCTTGGCGAAGAGCTTCGTCTCGAAATCGAGCCCGGCGGAAAGCCCCATATAGGCGTGCGTCGGCCGGGCGAAACAATAGATGCAGCCATGCTCGCAGCCGCGATAGGGGTTGATCGAGCGGTCGAAGGCAATGTCGGGCGATTCATTGCGGGTAATGGCAGTTCGCGGCTTCTCGATCTGCACGTCCGTCTTGAACGGAGGCAGCTCTTCCAAGGTCTGCCAGCCATCGTCGAAGGTCTCGCGCTGCAGCGCCTCAAACCTGCCGGTTGGGTTCAGTCCCGCCCCGCGCCCACGCCGCCGGTCGACCTCGATCCTCAGACCGGATGACACGATCATCGCATCGGCAATATCTGCCGTATTGGCAGGCGCGAATGCGGCCTGCCCTGCCAGGGACTGCTCTCTCATCGGATTCTCCCGCGGCAAAAGCCATCGCTTCCGCCCGTTTTGATGATTAAATTCCTATCCGTAAAACAAGAACAATGCAAGAACAAAATGCGGAAAACGCCGCTGGCAATAATTTGTGCGGCGCATTATGAATGGGCAATGTTGACGGTTGTTCTCGAATGTCAGGATCAGGAAGCTGAGCTGGCGCAGACTTTATCGGTATTGGTGGCAGGCGCGGTGGAGGGGATCGTCAGCGATGTGGTCGTGCTCGATCACGGCTCGCGCGACGGTACCTCGCGGGTCGCCGACGCCGCCGGCTGCCGCTTTTATTCGCAGTGGGATATCAATGACATCGTCCGATCCGCCCGCGGCGAATGGCTGCTCTTCGTCGAACCGGGCGCACGACCTCAGGCCGGCTGGATCGATGAGATCGCCGAATATATCGCGCTGAACAAACTGCCGGCCCGCTTCACCGCTTCGCGCGGCTATCGACGGCCGTTCTTTCAGCGTATTGGCCGCGCCGCGCCGCCGCTGGAGCTTGGTTTGCTGATGCCGAAGGGCCAGGCGCTTGCGGTGGCCAAAAGCGGCATGCGACTTGCCGAATTCGCCCAGGGCCAGAAGCCGCGCAAGCTTTCCAGCGAACTGATTCCCGCCTGGGTCGCCCGGGCTGCACGCTGAGCGGTTTTCACTCTCCGTTATTCCAAAGCTTGATCCAAGGCTTGGTTGGCGCCGAAAGCTGCCCCTCACCCTAACCCTCTCCCCGTGAAAACGGGTAGAGGGGACGTGCCCTGCGAAAGGATAGCGGGGGACGGAGAGGTCGCGGCTACCCCCGTTCGCCCGGCGAGCGGGAGAAGGTGGCGGCAGCCGGATGAGGGGCTGATCTCGCTGTATAGCGCGTTAGTGGTCGCACTCCCCACCATCGCGCAAAACATGGCGCCCAATAGGATTTCGCGCTATAATTCTCCCATGGCGCCGCCGAAGCGCCTCGCTTCGTAACGGATGGCCATGGAATGCCGGTGGACGGCAGAACAGGTCGGCGACAATCTCCTCTTCTGCCGGGTTCCCGGCGAAAGGAGGTGCGTCATGGTACGCGGTATGATTTACGGCCTGCTGGCCGTCATATTGCCGATATCGCTGATCGCGCATCCGCATCCGGCAGCATCGCAGACGATGCTCAGTTGCGCAGGCCGATCCGAGGTCGTCAATTTCCTCGACAGGAATTTCGCTGAAAAGCTGACAGCGGTCGGACTGGTCAACGAGAACGCCGTTCTCGAGGTCTATGCCGCCAAAAGCGGCACCTGGACGCTCGTGGTCACGGATGTTCACGGCATAAGCTGCATTCTGCTGTCTGGTGACAGCTGGGAAACGATGCCCGCTCTGCCCGGCCTTGCCACATAGCGAATTCTATTTGGTCGCGCCGCGTTTCAGGTGCTCGTCCAGACGCGGCATGATCTCGACGAAATTGCACGGCATGTTGCGATAGTCGAGCTGCCCTTTCAGAATGCCGTCCCAGGCATCCCGGCAGGCGCCGGGCGAGCCGGGCAGCGCAAAGATGAAGGTGGCGTTGGCAACGCCTGCCGTGGCACGCGACTGGATCGTCGCCGTGCCGATCTTGTCGTAGGAAATACGGTGGAAGACGGCTGAAAAGCCGTCCATGCGCTTTTCGAACAAGGGCTCCAGCGCCTCGGGCGTCACATCGCGGCCGGTAAAGCCGGTGCCGCCTGAGGTGATGACGACGTCGATTTCGTCCCGCTCGGTCCAGGCTTTGACCGTTGCTGCGATTTTCTCGCGATCATCGGGCACGATCGCCCGGTCGACCAGCCTGTGGCCCGCCTCGCTGATTCGCGCCGCCAGCGTGTCGCCCGACTTGTCCGTCTCCGGCGTGCGCGTATCCGAGACGGTGAGAACCGCGATGCCGACGGCTATGAAGGGCCGCTTGTCGTCCAGACCTGCCATCACATGCCTCCCGATATCGTTTCCGTCGCCTGGAAATACCAGTCCGGCCGCGTGCCGTGAAGGGCCGTAGCCGCCTCTTGCGCCTCAACCATGCTCGCAAAGATCCCGAAACAGGTGGCGCCGGAACCGGACATACGGGTCAAAAGCGCACCGCGGCCCTGCAGCATCGCCGAGATCACCGCAATCTCCGGCACGAGCTGGCGCGCCGGCGGCTCCAGGTCGTTGCGGGCAGCACCGATCATTGCCAGCCAGCCGGCACTCCCAGTAAGCCCCGAAGCCAGGTTTAAAGAAGGGTTGTTCTTTGTCGCCAGCCGGCGGAACACCTCGGGCGTCGAGACACCCTTCAGCGGATTGGCGAGCACCATGGCAAAGGCCGGCAGATCAGGCACGGCCTCGATCTGTTCACCAATGCCGCGGGCAATCAGCGGCCGGCTTTCAACGCACATCGGCACGTCGGCGCCGAGCCTCAGCGCCAGGGCGGCAAGCGCCTCCGCCGGCAGGCTCATGCCCCAGAGCCGCATCAGTCCGCGCAGCGTCGCCGCCGCGTCGGCCGAGCCGCCGCCGATGCCGGAGGCAACAGGCAGGTTCTTTTCGAGGTGGATATGGACGGGAAAGGCGAGGACGCCGACCGCCTCCCTCAAAAGATCGCGTGCCCGCAGCACCAGATTGGTGCCGCTGTCGCCGGCAAGCGTTTCGCCGAAGCGGCCCGATAGGGTGAAGGCGTCGGCCTTCGCAGGCAGGAAGCCCAGCCGGTCGCCGCAATCTGCGAAGGTCACCAGCATATCGAGCAGATGATAGCCATCTGCCCGCTGGCCTGTCACATGCAAAGCGAGGTTGATCTTCGCGCGCGCCTCTTCGGTGACGCCGAAAGCCTCGGCAAAGCCCTTCTCAGGCATGCTTGCCGCCCGTCAGGATTTCTTGTCGGCCGGCGGCGGGGTGACAGGTGCGGGGTCCGGCTGCTTCTTGTCGGCCGCCTTGGCATCGTCGCTTGCCGGAGGCAGACCGTTGGCGACCTTGTCCTTGATCTTCGGGATTTCGGCGGCCTCGGGCTCGGAAGCGAGCGCCCGGTTCCACTGATAGACGGCCTCGAGCTTGCGGCCGACGCGCCAGTAGGCGTCGCCGAGATGGTCGTTGATCGTCGCGTCGCCGGCCTTGATCTGGGCTGCCCGCTCCAGCTCGTCGACGGCATCGTCGAAGCGGTTGAGCCGGAAGTAGGCCCAGCCGAGCGAATCGATGATGTAGCCGTCGTCGGGGCGAAGGTCGACGGCCTTCTTGATCATGCCGAGACCTTCGTCGAGGTTGCGGTTCATGTCGATCCAGGAATAGCCGAGATAGTTCAGCACTTGCGGCTGGTCGGGATTGAGCTCCAGCGCCTTGCGGAAGTTCGGCTCCGCCTGGTCCCACTTCTTCAGCCGCTCATAGGCGATGCCGCGCTGGAAGAAGACGCTCCAATTGGGGCGGCCGGGGAAGGGGCCGATCGCTTCGACCGCCTTGTCGTAATTGGCGGCCATCGCCTCGTAGTCCTTGGCGTCGGAGAGCACGCTGCCGTAAGCGAGGTAGCTGCGGATATCCTTCGGGTCGGAGGCGATCAGCGCCTGCAGATGCTTGCGCGCCTCGTCCACCTTGCCGCCCTGGGCAAGGGCAAGGCCGAGCTGGAGCTCGGAGATGCGCCGCATCGGCGAATTTTCCGGCACCTTCTTGTAGAGCGCGATGGCGCGGTCCATCTGGTTCTGCTTCTCGGCGATGCCGCCGAGAAGTACCAGCGTATCGGCGCTGTTCGGGTCGAGCGCATTGGCGGTCTGCAGGTAAAGCGAAACGATGTCCTCAGCGCCGTCGCGGTTCAGCGCGCCGCCGACCGAAAACAGCACGCCGGCAGCGCCTTCTTCGGCCGTCTTGACCTGCTGTTCCTGCTTCTCGTCCTTTTCGATACTGTCGCGCAGCGCGTTCAGCGGCGCGTAGTTCGGCAGCAGGTTGTCGCCGACGGATACGGCGTCGAGCGCCTTCTGCTTATTGCCTTGTGAAGCTTCGAGGCGGGCGAGCGCCATCACCGCGCGCATGAAGGTGTCGGGCGCCGTCGCACCCCCTTCCTTGTCGAGCACGGCGTCGTTCAGATGCTTCCGGGCCGATTTTACGTCGCCGGTGGCGATGGCGATCGCCCCGGCATTGTAATTCTGGAAAATGCCGACCCAGTCCGGTCCCTTCATCTTCTCGACCATGGCGAGCGCTTCCTTGCCGCGGCCCGCGCCGACGCGAGCCCAGGCGAGCAGCAGGTCGTTCATCATCCGGTCGAGGTCGTTCGGCCCCTTATATTTGAGGATGGCCTCGGCGGTCTTGTAGTCGTCACGGCGCACGGCATCCATGCCGCGCACGATCGTGGTGATGCGCTCGACGGAAGGATCGCCCTTCAGGTCGTTGGCATATTTGACGCCTTCCTTAATGTCGCCGTTGAGCAGCAGCGAGATCATCAGCCGCTGGCGAATCTCCGGATTGCCGGGCTCGATCTGCAGCGCCTTCTTGTAGAGTTCGATCGCCGTTGCATAGTCGTGATCGACATCGGCCGTGCGCGCCGCGAGGAAGGCGCCGGAGAAAGTGGTAACGCTATCGGCATCGAAGCTATCGGTCTTCTCCACATCGCCCGGCTTGGCCGCATCCTCGGCACTTACGCCGCCGACACCGCCCAGCGAAAGGACAGCGGCAAGCGCTGCACTCGTAAGAAGACGGATGGCAAATCTCTGCCGCATTAGGAAACCTTTCTTCGACAGCGTCCGACAATGGCGCCGGTCGCAAAAACCAGTGGTGCTCACTGATTCATAACAGGATGGCTTTTTTGAAGCGGCGCCGCAAGAAATTCAGCCTGCGATCAAGGACGTTTGATCAATTGACGCGCTCGATGCAGAAGTCGATCACTTCCATCAGGGAGGATTTCCATACCGTATCGGGAAGCGGCGCAAGGGCGTCCCTGGCGATCGTGCCATAATGGATCGCCCGGCCGATGGTGTCGCTGAGCGTGCCATATTTGGTAATCAGCCCCAGCGCTTTTTCGAGATTGGCGTCGGTGCTGTTGCCGGCTTCGATTGCGTCGCGCCAGAAGGCGCGCTCATCCTCGGTCCCACGGCGATAGGCGAGGATAACCGGCAAAGTGATCTTGCCTTCACGGAAATCGTCGCCGACATTCTTGCCGAGATCGGCGGCCTTGCCGCCGTAATCGAGCGCATCGTCGACCAGCTGGAAGGCCAGCCCCAGATTCATGCCGTAGGATTTCAGCGCGTTGCGGCCGGATTTGCCGGCCTCGGCGACGATCGGCCCGACTTCGGCGGCGGCGGCAAAGAGCGCCGCCGTTTTGGCCCGGATGACCGAAAGATAATCGTCCTCCGTCGTCTCCATGTTCTTGGCGACGGAAAGCTGCAGCACCTCACCTTCGGCAATGATGCAGGCGGCGGAAGACAAGACGTCGAGCGCATCGAGCGAGCCGACATCGACCATCATGCGGAAGGCCTGGCCAAGCAGAAAGTCGCCGACCAGTACGCTCGCCTGGTTGCCCCAGATCATCCGCGCCGTCGATTTGCCGCGCCGCAGGTCGCTTTCGTCGACGACGTCGTCATGCAGCAGCGTGGCGGTGTGCATGAACTCGACCGAGGTGGCGAGCTTGACGTGGTTTTCGCCGCGGTAGTCGAACAGCGAGGCTGAGGCCAGCGTCAGCATCGGCCGCAGCCGCTTGCCGCCGGATGAGATCAGATGGTTCGCCACTTCCGGGATCATCTGCACGTCGGAGCCGGCCTTCGACAGAATGAGCTGGTTCACCCGCTCCATATCCGCCCTGGTGAGATCGACCAATGGCTTGATGGATGCCAGTTTGTTTTTGCTTTCTTCAAGCGGTATGACCACGCCCAACGACCCGGACTCCTGTTCATTCTTTGCATCTGACAATAGAAAGGGGCGATGGACGCGGCAAGAGGTGAATTGTCGCGCAAGACGAAATTGGAAGGAAAACGACGGCAAATGCATGAACTTATCCGCGCCAACGACCCCGTTCTGCTCTCCTTTGCCGAAAGCTTGATGAAGGATGCGGGCATTCACTGCTTCATCGCCGATCAGGGCATGAGCGTGCTGGAAGGTTCGCTCGGTATGCTGCCGCGCCGCCTGCTGGTGGATGAGGAGATGGCCGATCAGGCGCGCCGCATCCTGATCGACGCCGGTCTCGGCGGCGAACTGCGCGACAGGACGTGAGCAGGCGATGACCGGGGAGCCTGCCGAAACCATCGATGCCTTCCATCGCGGCGCCTTTCATCTGCTGCAGCCGAAGGGCAGGGGCCATCGCGCCGGCATGGATGCGATGCTGCTTGCCGCCCTCGTCGCCGACGATCGCCCGGTCAGGGTCGCCGATCTCGGCGCCGGCGCCGGTGCGGCCGGCCTTGCCGTCGCCGCGCGGCTTGCCAAGGCGCAAGTGGTGCTGTTCGAGCGCTCTGCCGAAATGGCCGATTATGCCCGCCGCAGCATCCTCCTGCCCGAAAACGCCCATCTTGCGGGCCGCGCCAGTGTCGTCGAGGCCGATGTGACGCTGACCGCCAAGGCGCGCAACGATGCCGGCCTCATCGACGAAAGTTTCCACCACGTCATCATGAACCCGCCCTTCAACGATGCCGGCGACCGGCGCACGCCCGACGCGCTGAAGGCCGAAGCCCATGCGATGACCGACGGCCTGTTCGAAAGCTGGCTGCGCACGGCCGGCGCCATCATGATCCCGGGTGGGCAATTATCGCTGATCGCCAGGCCGCAATCGATCGCCGAGATCATTACCGCCTGCGGCCGGCGCTTCGGCGGCATCGAAATTACCGCCATCCATCCGCGCCCCGGCGAAAACGCCGTCCGCATCCTGGTGACGGGTATCAAGGGGTCGCGGGCGCGGCTGTCGCTGCGCGCGCCTTTGGTCATGCACGAAGAGGGGAGCCACAAGTTCTCCCCTCTCGTCGATGATTTCAACAATGGCCGGGCGGCCTATGTGAGGCTTTAGGGTCTCCCGCAATTCCGGACGGAAAACCGCTTCACTTTTCCTGGAATTGCTTCAGCCGGTGACGAAGTCGAAGAGCAGCTTGACGTTCAGCCCGGCAATGACGACCGCGATCAGATAGGCGAGGCCGCTCAGCCAGCGCGGCGCTACGAGCTCGCCCATCTTGGCCTTGCTGGCGGTGAACATAACGAGCGGGAAGACGGCAAAGGAAAGCTGCAGGCTGAGCACCACCTGGGTAAGGATCAAGAGCTCGGCCGTGCCCTTGTCGCCATACCAGATGGTGACGACCGCCGCCGGCACGATGGCGATGGCGCGGGTGATCAGCCGGCGCATCCACGGCTTCAGCCGGATCTTCAGGAAGCCTTCCATGACGATCTGGCCGGCAAGGGTCGCCGTGACCGTCGAGTTCAGACCGCAGCACAGCAGCGCGATGCCGAACAGCGTCGGCGCGATGGCGAGGCCGAGAAGCGGCGACAGCAGCGAATAGGCATCGCCGAGTTCGACGACGTCGGTCTTGCCGTGCGCATTGAAGGCGGCAGCCGCCAGGATCAGGATCGAGGCGTTGATCAGCAGCGCGAAACACAGCGCCACCGTCGAGTCGATCGTCGCAAAGGTCAGCGCCTCCTTCTTCTCGGGAATCGTGTGGCCATAAGCCCGCGTCTGGACGATGCCGGAATGAAGGTAGAGATTGTGGGGCATGACGGTCGCGCCGAGAATGCCGAGCGCCAGATAGAGCATCTCCGGATTGGTGACGATCTCGGTGGTCGGGAAGAAACCGGTGACGACGGCGCCCCATTGCGGGTCGGCAAGCAGGATCTGCACGCCGAAGCAGACAGCGATGACGCCGAGCAGGGCGATGATGAAGGCTTCCACCCAGCGGAAACCGAGCTTCTGCAGGAAGAGGATGACGAAAACGTCGAGCGCGGTGATCAGTACGCCGAGTTCCAGCGGGATGCCCATCAAGAGGTTAAGGCCGATTGCCGTGCCGATCACCTCGGCGATGTCGGTGGCGATGATGGCGATCTCGGCAAAGGCCCAGAGCGGCACCGAAACCCATTTCGGAAAGGCGTCACGGCAGGCCTGCGCCAGATCGCGGCCCGACGCGATCGCCAGCCGCGCGCAGAGCGATTGCAGCACGATCGCCATCAGGTTGGAAAGCAGCGCGACGGTGAGCAGCGCATAGCCGAATTTCGAGCCCCCGGCGAGTGAGGTCGCCCAGTTGCCGGGATCCATGTAGCCGACGGCGACCATGTAGCCCGGCCCGGCGAAGGCCGCCGCCCGCCGCCACCTTGAGCTGTGACGCCCGGTTCCGACGGTGCGGTAGACATCCGATAGCGACGCCTCGCCGCGTTCGTGCCGCCAGCCGCGGTTTGCATTCGGATTTAGGGCGTCCATGCGATTTCCACCTATTATTCGTAAGGGGCACTATGACGAATTAGAATGATAATGCAAGTCATTCGCAACAGGAAAATCAATCCGCTGTTTTCAGGCCCGATGTTTTCGAGAACGCGGCCATTGCGTTTGTCGTTCCAGCGCATACATGGATGCCGATCGTCATTGACGCGATCGTGCCACCCGAAGCGAAGGATGAGAGATGGCCGGATTCTGGAGAAAGCTGCTGCCGAAACGGTTCCGCAAGGACGGCATCACCATCCCGGTCGTCAGATTGCAGGGGGCGATTGTCAGCGGCGGCGGCCCGTTCCGCCCGGCTCTCAATCTCGCCAATGTCGCTCCGGTTCTGGAAAAGGCCTTCGCCATGAAGGACGCGCCGGCGGTCGCCATATCAATCAATTCGCCGGGCGGCTCGCCCGTCCAGTCCCGCCTGATCTTCACCCGCATTCGTGAGCTCGCCCGCGAGAAGCAGAAGAAGGTGCTTGTTTTCGTAGAGGATGTCGCCGCTTCCGGCGGCTATATGATTGCGCTCGCCGGCGACGAAATCATCGCCGACGCCACCTCGATCGTCGGCTCGATCGGCGTCGTCTCCGGCGGTTTCGGCTTTCCCGAACTGTTGAAGAAGATCGGCGTCGAGCGCCGCGTCTATACGGCGGGTGAAAACAAGGTGATCCTCGATCCTTTCCAGCCGGAAAAGGAAAAGGACATCGAATATCTGAAGAGCCTGCAGCTCGAAATCCACCAGGTCTTCATCTCGATGGTGCGCGAGCGCCGCGCCGGCAAGCTGAGGGATGATGCGGCGGTCTTCTCCGGCCTGTTCTGGAGCGGCACCCGCGGCCTCGAACTCGGCCTCATCGATGGCCTCGGCGACATGCGCCAGGAATTGAAGCGGCGCTACGGCCAGAAAACCAAACTGGAGCTCGTCACCGCCGGCCGCGGTCTGTTCGGCCGCCGTGTTCCCGGCGTGTCGCCGGTTTCGCTCGAAAGTGCCGCATCCGGCCTCGCGACGGGGCTTGTCGAAGCGGCGGAAGAAAGAGCATTGTGGAGCCGCTTCGGGCTTTGAGGGAGTGAGAGAGGGAAATGGCGCAGCTTATCACCATCCTGGTCCTGGTCTTCTCGGCCTGGTGGCTCTACCGCCGCTTTGTCTCCGATGCCCGCAAGCTCGCCGAAAAGTCGCGCCGCGCCGAAAAGGAGCGCCAGACCGGCGCGATCGGCACGCTGGTCAAGGACCCGGTGACGGGGGAATATCGGCTGAAGCAGGATGAGGAATAAGAGGCGTGGTGGCTGCATCAGCCCATCCAGCTGCTGCTCCGTAGGGGGTGCCTCGTCCACCCCATCACAAGGCTTGGGTGAGATGCAGCTAAATTCCGCTTCCATATTGACGTTCGACACCCCGCCGCAAAACCCTTGACCCCTGCCGCCCTCCATGGCACCTGTCGCGCCGACAGTCCCCACGCAATCGGTACCACCCATGTCAGCCATCCCAGACCATATGAACCCGAAGCGCTCCTTCCAGGCGCTGATCCTGACCCTGCATAGCTACTGGGCGGACAAGGGTTGCGCGGTGCTGCAGCCCTACGACATGGAAGTCGGCGCCGGCACCTTCCATCCGGCTACCACGCTGCGCGCCCTCGGCCCCAAGCCGTGGAAGGCCGCTTACGTCCAGCCCTCCCGCCGTCCGTCGGATGGCCGTTATGGCGAGAACCCGAACCGCCTGCAGCATTATTACCAATACCAGGTCATCCTGAAGCCGAACCCGCCCAATCTGCAGGAGCTTTATCTCGGCTCGCTGGCGGCGATCGGTCTCGATCCGCTGCTGCACGATATCCGTTTCGTCGAAGACGATTGGGAAAGCCCGACGCTCGGCGCCTGGGGCCTCGGCTGGGAATGCTGGTGCGACGGCATGGAAGTCTCGCAGTTCACCTATTTCCAGCAGGTCTGCGGAATCGAATGCGCGCCGGTCGCGGGCGAACTGACTTATGGTCTCGAGCGCCTCGCCATGTATGTCCAGGGCGTCGACAATGTCTACGACCTGAATTTCAACGGCCGCGAGGGTGACGAAAAGATCAGCTATGGCGACGTCTTCCTGCAGGCCGAACAGGAATATTCGCGCCACAATTTCGAATTCGCCAATACCGAGATGCTGCATCGCCACTTCGTCGATGCCGAGAAGGAGTGCCGGGCGCTGCTCGATGCCGGCGCTCCCGCCCAAAGCGACAACCAGCGCCTGCACAAATGCGTCTTCCCGGCCTATGACCAGTGCATCAAGGCCAGCCACGTCTTCAACCTGCTCGACGCCCGCGGTGTCATCTCGGTCACCGAGCGCCAGAGCTATATCCTGCGCGTGCGCACCCTCGCCAAGGCCTGCGGCGAAGCCTTCCTGCTGACCGATGCCGGCGGCATCAACCTGGGCAAAGCGGCGGCGTAATAGCGCCTTAAAAATTTTCTTCAGCTTCTGAAACTATGCTTCTTTTGCGTGGGCTGTCGGAACACTATCTTATCGGTGTTTCGATCAGGTATAGCTTCGGTCTGTCTTTTGAAAAGCGGCATTCTTTACTTTGAAATCACATCAGAAAATTGCGCAGCCAGCGTGCCGCGTCTGTTTTCATGGCTGATATCATGCGCGGTCCTTGTCATGCTGACTTCGTGCAGCGACTTTGACAGGGAGTTCACCGTCCAGTCGGCGAAAACCACGATCGACGTGTCCGCCGACGGCACCGCCCTGGTGTCGGAAAGCTTCGATATCTTAGTCAAGAAGGGGGAAAACTACGGCGGTGTTTACGTTGATATCCCCCAACGTTTCACGGATGTGGCCGGTTCTCACTGGCGCGATTTCGACTTGATTACCGCCCGGTGGAACGGGCGTGACGAACATTATTTCAAAGAAAACAATGTGCCGGGCTACGCGATCTATATCGGCAAATGGCATTGCAGGAACTGCCCTGCGGACCTGCCCGCCGGCCCCGGCAAGGTAGAGATCGCCTACCGATTGGGCCGCCTGGTTCGTCATGAGGGGGATCGCCAGATCCTTTCCCTACCGGCCTATATGGGGCACATTCATGATCAGGGAGCGAAAAAAGCGGTAACCCTTACGATCCCATCGGGCGGAATGCTGCGTCTTTCGCATCGCGACCCGCCGGCTTATGAGATCACGCAGAGCGCACCAAACGAGATTCTGGTTTCTATTGCGGCTGGAAAAGGGGATCGGGTGTTGCCGGACATCGAGATCGAATATCCTGAAGGAACTTTTCTGGGCGGGACGAGCGACAAGCTGGTGCGTTGGTGGCTCTCTGACCACTTTCTCGCATTCATAAGCATTTTGGGGCCGCTGATCGCAGGTGGGTTTGCTGTGTCGAGATTGGCGTCCGGCCGGCGATTGCCTGCAGCTTCGAAAGCTATCGACACCGAGATGCTCGGGAGCATATCACCGGCGCTCGCCGCCTATCTGTTCCGAAACTGGAAGGCGGACGCGGCAAAGGCAGCCTTTATGGCGTCGGTCGCCCATCTCGCGGTAAAACGAAAGTTTCGCATTTCCGGACTTGGCGAAGATGCCGAGGCTTCGGACTTGTCTGCCAAACAAGCGCGGGGGAAGCGTAAGATTACGGGAGCTAGATGGTATAGCCTTCCCGCTGCAACGCGCTTCGTCTTTGAGCGGATCGAAAAGGAACAGCCTGTCGTTGATCGGCGCAGGATTTTATATGCCTCGTATGGTGTTGAAGGCGAATTGCACAAGACAGTTCTTGCGGAATATCAGAAGATCAGGGGCAAGGATCGGTGGATTTCGCGTGCTGTTTTGTCCATTTTGGTTATCGGCGTTGCCGTCGCTTATTTTGCGGGCCTCTTGATCTTCTCAGCGGCTATATGTGGATTGCTGCTGGTTTCTTTGGCTGCTGTGGGGGTGTTGAGGGAGCCGGAGAGAATATCAAGCCCCATGGACTTCCGACAAGTATTGGGGATGTGTCTCGGTCTTCCCGGCCTGATGATTATTTCGGTTTGCTACATTGTCACCACAGAGGTGCTCAGCGAGCAACTGCCATATCTGGTAGCAATCTTGCTAGATATTGCCGGCATCCTCGTCGTCGCGGCAATGTTGCGTGTGCCGACCCCCAAGCAGCGCCAGATCCGCGATAGCGTGCTGAGTTTGGATCGTTATCTCCGCGGCGGGACCGATGGCCCGGCGATGTCGGTAGAATGTTACGAGCACTATCTCCCTTTCGCCGTTGCACTTGATGCCGAGCACTACTGGACCGAACGTTTCAATTTCTGGCAGGAGAGCGAGAAGATGGATGCCTATGCCCCTGATTGGCGGATAAATTCCTAGATTGGGCGGCAGTATCAAAGTCTCATCGAAATCCGCCGAAGAATGACCGCGCCAAGATGACTTTGTTATGCCGAATCACTAACGTGCGATCATCAAATCGGGGAGCTCATCTGCATGTACGTGATACTGGCTATTATCGTTGTCATCGCACTCTACGTCGTCTTCATCTACAACGGCCTGGTTCGCTCCCGCCAGATGGCGGAGGAAGCCTGGTCGGGCATCGACGTGCAGCTGAAGCGTCGCGCCGATCTGATCCCGAACCTGATCGAGACGGTCAAGGGTTATGCCGCCCATGAAAAGACCACGCTCGAAGAGGTAGTTGCGCTACGCAACAAGGCGCAGGCCGTGCCATCGGGCGATGTTGCCGGCAGGGCGCAGGCGGAAGGTCTGCTCGGCCAGGCGCTCGGCCGGGTCATCGCGCTCGCCGAGGCCTATCCCGATCTCAAGGCCAATCAGAACTTCGCCGAACTTCAGGCTTCGCTGGAAACCATGGAAGGCGAGCTGCAGATGGCGCGGCGCTACTATAATGGTGCGGCCCGCGACCTGAACGTCAAGGTCGAAAGCTTCCCCTCCAATCTCGTTGCCGGCCAGTTCGGTTTTGCCAAGCGGGAATATTTCGAAATCACCAACGAGGCCGATCGCGCCGTCCCCAGCGTCAAATTCTGACGATCCGGCATTTTGCCTTTGCGAGAAAGCGGTTAAGAGCAAGGGCAGATTGCGGCCGTTAAGGCTCCCCAGAACAGGATGATTTTAGGCCGGGTCGGCCTAAAATCTGAATCCTGTTCTAAATTAAAGAGTTAGAGCATGATGTCGTCCGAAAACCGCGCACACTTTTCGGCATCATGCTCTAGGGACGGAAGAAACAGCATGACACGCACAGCCAAACTCACGATCATCCCGCCGGGCAAGCCACTTTCGGGCCGCGCCATGCCGCCGGGGTCCAAGTCGATCACCAATCGCGCCCTGTTGCTCGCCGGCCTTGCCAAGGGCACGAGCCGGCTCACCGGCGCACTGAAGAGCGACGATACGCGTTATATGGCCGATGCGCTGCGTGCGATGGGTGTTGCGATCGACGAGCCCGACGACACCACCTTCGTCGTCACCGGCAGCGGCAAGCTTCTGCCGCCGAAAGCGCCGCTCTTCCTCGGCAATGCCGGTACGGCGACGCGCTTCCTGACGGCCGCGGTTGCTTCTGTCGAAGGCACGGTCGTGGTCGATGGTGACGAGCATATGCGCAAGCGGCCGATCGGTCCGCTGGTCGCAGCACTCAAGTCGCTCGGACTAGATGCCGAGGCGCCGACCGGCTGCCCACCGGTGACCGTGCGCGGCACCGGACATTTCCCTTCGGGCCGCGTCGAGATCGATGCCGGGCTGTCAAGCCAGTATGTTTCGGCGCTTCTGATGGCAGCACCGCTTGCCAAGCAGGGCGCCAACGCGCCCGTCACGGTTGCGCTCACCGGCACCGATATCGGCGCGCGCGGTTATGTCGATCTCACACTTGCCGCCATGGAAGCCTTCGGCGCCAAGGTGGAGCAGCTCGATGCCGCGACCTGGCGTGTCGAGCCGCGCGGCTACACCGCAACTGATTTCGTCGTCGAGCCGGATGCATCCGCCGCAACTTATCTCTGGGCGGCCGAAGTGCTGAGCGGTGGCCAGATCGATCTCGGCGTGCCGAACGATGCCTTCACTCAGCCGGATGCCAAGGCTTACGAGACGATCGCCAAGTTCCCGCATCTCCCGGCGGAAATCGATGGCTCGCAGATGCAGGACGCCGTTCCGACAATCGCCGTGCTTGCCGCTTTCAACGAGACGCCGGTCCGCTTCGTCGGGATCGCCAATCTGCGCGTCAAGGAATGCGACCGCATCCGGGCGCTATCCACGGGGCTCAACAATATCCGCGAAGGTCTGGCTGTCGAGGAGGGCGACGATCTGATCGTATATTCCGATCCCGCTCTCGCCGGTCAAACGCTGCCGGCCGAGATCGATACCTTTGCCGATCATCGCATCGCCATGAGCTTCGCGCTCGCCGGGTTGAAGATCGACGGCATCACCATTCTCGATCCCGATTGCGTCGGCAAAACCTACCCCGCCTATTGGCGGACGCTCGCCGCCCTCGGCGTGACATATCAGGACAATGATTGACGGAAACGCGGCCGAGGCTGCCGGCGGAGAGACTGGGATGGGGCGTCGGGTTTTCGGGTTTTGTTTTGCACTGCTCTTGATGCTCGCCGCGCCGGCCGCCTTTGCCGCCGAGGTCATCGACAGTTTCGCCTCCGACATCGCGCTCGAAAAGAGCGGCGCGATGTCGGTAGCGGAAACGATCACCGTCAATGCCGAGGGCAACCGGATCAATCACGGCATCTTCCGTGATTTCCCGCTCTATTTCACCGATGCCGAAGGCCGTCGCCGCAGCGTCGATTTCGATATGGTCTCGGTTACCCGCGACGGCGCGGACGAGCCCTGGCACACGGAATCGATTGCGGGCGGCATCCGCATCTATGCCGGTTCCGCCGATGTGACGGTGGCGCCCGGCCGTCATCGCTACGTCTTCACCTACAAGACCAACCGCCAGATCCGCTATTTCGACGATCATGACGAACTCTACTGGAACGTCACCGGCAATGGCTGGATCTTCCCGATCCGTTCGGCGACGGCGACGGTGACGCTGCCGCCGGGTGTCAGCGCGACGGAGACGGTCTTCTTTACCGGCCCGCAGGGCGCGACGGGAAAGAACGCCAGCGTCAGCGAGACCGGCACCGGCCTCACCTTTTCCACCACCGCGCCGCTTAATGCCAACGAAGGGCTGACCTTTGCGATCCGCATGCCGAAGGGGGCGATCGATCCGCCGAGCGCGGACATGGAGAGCACTTGGTGGCTGAAGGACAACCGCAATTATTTTATCGGCTTCGGCGGCTTGATCCTGGTTTTTGCCTATTATCTCAGATCATGGCTAAAGGTCGGCCGCGATCCCGCCCGCGGCGTCGTCGTGCCGCGGTGGGATGCGCCCGACGGCATCTCGCCGGCGCTGGTCAACTATATCGACAATAAGGGCTTTTCCGGCGGCGGCTGGACGGCGCTCTCCGCCACGGCGCTCAATCTTGCCGTCCGCGGCTACGTTAAGCTCGAAGACCTGAAGAATTCGATTGTCATCCGCGGCACCGGCAAGCCGCTCGGCAAGGAAAAATTCCAGGCCGGCGAGTCCGAACTGTTGAAGGTTGCCGGCGGTGAAGGCAGAACGCTGACGATCGACAAGGCCAATGGCGAGCGGGTGAAAACCGTCGGCCAGTCCTTCCGCTCGGCGATCGAGAAGGAGCATCGCGGCAAATACTATAATTCCAACCTGGGTTATACGGCGGGCGGCATCGCGCTCAGCGCCGCCGCCCTGGTGGCGCTTTTCGTCTTCGGCTCGCTGCAGCCGGACACGATCGCGCTGATGCTGGTCCCGACGGCGATCTCGGTCTTTGTTGCCGTCTTCGTCGCCGGTTTCGTCCGGTCGCTGCATCGCGGCAGCTCGCTGTTCGGCAAGATCATCGCCATTATCGCGACGGCTATCGGCGTTTTCGTCGGCATCAGCATCCTTGCGGTCGTCGTCTTGGCGCTTGCTTCGTCGCTGGTGGAACTGCACGAAACGCCGATGCTCTTTGCCGTCGGTGGTATCGTGCTCCTCAATATCCTCTATGTCTTCATCATGGGCGCACCGACGCCGCTCGGCGCCAAGATGATGGACGGCATAGACGGCTTGCGCCAATATCTGACGCTGGCCGAGAAAGACCGCATGAACACGGCTGGCGCCCCCCAAATGTCGCCGCAGCACTTCGAGACGCTTCTGCCCTATGCGGTGGCGCTCGGCGTTGAAAAACCCTGGTCGCGCACCTTCGAAACCTGGCTTGCGGCGGCTGCCGCCGGTGCGGCTGCGGCCTATGCGCCCGGCTGGTATTCCGGCAATTTCAACAGCGGCAGTTTCTCCGACCGTATCGGCGGCTTTTCCTCATCGATGGCCTCGACCATCGCCTCGACCATACCGGCGCCGCCGCCGTCGAGCTCATCCTCCGGTTTTTCCGGCGGCGGCTCGTCCGGTGGTGGCGGCGGCGGCGGGGGAGGCGGAGGCTGGTAAGCTTTCGCGCTTGACCTTTCGGCCCTTGGCCCTTAACCGCCAGAGGCAAAAGGAAAGGGTGGCGCATGAAGGTTCTGTTGATCGGATCGGGCGGACGCGAGCATGCGCTCGCCTGGAAGCTGGCGCAATCGCCGTTGCTGAGCGAATTCTTTGCTGCGCCCGGCAATCCCGGCATTGGCGAACACGCCGCCCTTGTGCCCGTTGATATTGAGGATCATGAAGCGGTCGCCGCTTTTTGTCGGGAGAAGGCGATCGATTTCATCGTCGTCGGCCCGGAGGCGCCGCTCGTCGCCGGTCTCGCCGATCGGCTGCGCGCCGATGGCCTTGTGGTTTTCGGCCCCTCGGCTGCTGCTGCCCAGCTCGAAGGCTCCAAGGGCTTCACCAAGGATATCTGCGCCCGCTACGGCATTCCGACAGGCGCCTACCAGCGCTTCAACAATGCGCCGAAGGCCAAGGCCTATATCCGCGCTGAGGGCGCACCGATCGTCGTCAAGGCCGACGGCCTTGCCGCCGGCAAGGGCGTGACGGTGGCGATGACGCTGGATGAAGCGCTTGATGCCGTTGACGACTGCTTCGAGGGCGCCTTTGGCGCTGCCGGCGCCGAGGTCGTCGTCGAAGCCTATCTCGATGGCGAGGAGGCGAGCTTCTTCTGCCTATGCGATGGAAAACATGTGCTGCCGCTCGCCACTGCCCAGGATCACAAGCGGGTGGGCGAGGGCGATACCGGCGTCAACACCGGCGGCATGGGCGCCTATTCGCCGGCGCCGGTGATGACCGCCGACATGGTCGAGCGGACCATGAAGGAGATCATCGAGCCGACGATGCGCGGCATGGCCGAGAGTGGTCATCCCTTCTCCGGCGTGTTTTTCGCCGGGCTGATGATCACCAAGAAGGGGCCGGAGCTGATCGAATACAATGTCCGCTTCGGCGATCCCGAATGCCAGGTGATGATGATGCGGTTGAAGAGTGACCTGCTGCCGCTGCTGCTTGCCACCGCCAACGGCACGCTCGATCAGGTTAGCGCCGAATGGAGCGACGATCCGGCCTTGACCGTTGTCATGGCCTCGAAGGGTTATCCCGGCGCCTATGAGAAGAACACGCCGATCCTCTCGCTGCCTGAGGCAGGCGAGGGCGAGAAGGTGTTTCATGCCGGCACGGGCCTGAAGGACGGCGCGCTGGTTTCGACCGGCGGCCGCGTGCTGAACGTCACCGCGTCGGGCGGCACGGTCGCCGCGGCCAAGGATCGCGCCTACGCGCTGCTCGACCGGGTGAAGTGGGAAAACGGCTTCTGCCGGCGCGACATCGGCTGGCGGGCAATCGAGCGCGAAGCCGGCTCGGACACAGTATAAACCGACGCGTTCTTTAAATTTTTACCCTTTCCCCTGACGGGATGGAAACAAAGCTGCGTTATACCGCTCTAACGGTAAGACGGAGGTGCGTTGATGCGTCAGATTTTCCTCGGTGCGGCAATCCTGCTGATGGCAGGTTCGGCAATGGCCTCCTCGATCGAGGTGGTCGGCAAGACCGCGGCGCCCGCTGAAGGCAGCATCGTCACCGAATCCTGCGCCGCTTGCCCGCCGCTCCAGGCCGAACTCGTCAAGAAGGACTATACGGTGCCGGAGCTGAAGCCCGGTGTCCTGCAGGCGAGCGAAGTCCGCGATGTCGGCGGCGAAAAGAAGATCTATCGCACCGAAGGCTGGATGGGCGGTTCGCCCGTCGTCTTCGTCAGCAAGGCGACCCCGGAAGCCCTGGTTGCGGCCGCGCCGTCAACCCCGCCTGCCGATGGCATCGACATGAATGCGACGACCGCAGCCGTCATCGGCGGCGATGCCAAACCTGTTGTGGCCGGCATGGCCGAGCGGCCGGCGAGCCTCGACACCTCCGAATTCAAGCTGCGTTTCTAAGCCAATTCCGGCAACGGCTGGATAAAGTTCCCTGCCCCGCCTGATCAAGGTTTCGATCGTTTGGGGTTCCACCTCAGGTGGACCGAATGCACCCTCGATGAGCAGCGGGGGTGCATTCCTGTTTTGAGGCGCCGGGCGAATGTCGGGACGAATGATCCTCGACCGCAGGATGAAGAGCCGGTGCTTTGTAAATTGCCCCTGGATTTTTAGGGAAATCGGCGTCGCGTCCAATAAAGTTAAAGTTTTATTATAAGCTTGGCGACAATTGTAACGAACCGGTCGCAGCATGTTGTTATTAGCAGCGGTTAGACGCGTCGCCTTCTTTTCCGGCGCGCTCGCACAGGCGGTAGAAGACCGCACCGGAATGCAGCCATTCATTCCCGTTGCGAGGCAACATGAAAAATTTGAAAATTTCGAAGCAACTCGTCTTGCTGGTCATTGGCCTGATGGTGGCCTTTGCCGTCGCCACGTCCCTGCAAATCCGCTCCTCGGTCGATGCGATCTACAAGGAGCGTTATGACATGCTCCGCGCCGAGGTTCAGTCGGCGGTTTCCGTGCTCAAGCTTTACCAGGCCAAGGTGACGGCGGGCGAGATGACGCTCGAGGATGCCCAGAAGCAGGCCTATGCCACCGTCAACGGAATGAAATATGATCCGGACGGCTATTTCTTCGGCTATAGCTACGACGTCCAGATGATGTTCCACTATGACGCCGCGAAAGTCGGACAGAACCTCAAGGGTCAGGCCGACAGCAAGGGCAAGCTCTATCGGGAAGAGCTGGTCAAGCTCGGGCAGCAGGGCGGCGGTCTCGTCGAATTTTATTCCACCAGCAAACCGGGACAGCCGGCCGGCGATTACCGCAAGACGGCCTACGGCCAGGCCTTCGAGCCATGGAAGGTCGTCGTCGTCACCGGCGTCTATATGGACGATCTCGATGCGCAGATAAACAGCACGATCCTGACCGCGCTGTCCGGCAGCATCATTCTGTTCTTCCTGGCCATGGCGGCCGCCTACGTCGTCATCCGCGGCATATCTGGGCCTCTCAACAGCGTCCATGCCGCCCTGAAGGCCGTCGCCGAAGAGGATGTCTCCATCGCCATCCCGCACACGACGATGAACAATGAAGTCGGCATGATGGCCAAGGCGACGCAGGCGCTGCAGGAAAAGATCCGGGAACGCCATGCGATGGCGGATCGCGAAGCGGCCCAGCAGTTGGCGCTGGAAAACGAGCGTGAAAACAATCAGCGCCAGCAGCAGGACGAGACGGCCCTCCAGGCCCGTGTGGTGGCGACGATCGGCCAGGCCCTGGAGATGATCGCCCGCGGCGATCTCACCGTGCGCTGCGCCGATCTTGGCCAGAAATACGCCGCCCTGCGCGACAACTTCAACGATGCACTGTCGCATCTCGAAGCCGCCATGGCCAAGGTCAGCGCCAAGGGCAGCGATATTGGCACCAGCAAGGAAGAGATCCGCCGCGCCTCAAACGAACTGTCGCAGCGCACCGAGCGCCAGGCCGCGAGCCTGGAAGAGACGTCGGCTGCTCTCGACGAACTCACTGTCGCCGTCCGTCAGACGGCCGATGGCGCCCATGAGGCGAGCCAGCGCGTCCACTCGGTCAGCACCGAGGCCACCCACAGCGATGCGATCGTCACTCAGGCGATCGAGGCGATGAGCGGCATCGAGAAGTCGTCCTCGGAAATCACGAAGATCATCGGCGTCATCGACGAGATCGCCTTCCAGACCAACCTGCTGGCGCTGAATGCCGGCGTCGAGGCGGCCCGCGCCGGCGAATCCGGCAAAGGTTTTGCCGTCGTCGCCCAGGAAGTGCGCGAGCTCGCCCAGCGCTCCGCCGCAGCAGCCAAGGAGATCAAGGACCAGATCGCCCGCTCCTCCAGCCAGGTCGATCACGGCGTCCGCCTGGTCGGCGAGGCAGGCGAGGCGCTGAAGCGCATCTCCGACCAGATCAAGGCTGCCAACGAGATCGTCGCCAAGATCGCCCACAGCGCCTCCGAACAGGACACGACGCTGCGCTCGATCTCCTCATCGATGAACCAGCTCGACGCCGCCACCCAGCAGAACGCCGCCATGGCCGAGGAGACGACGGCATCGGCCGAAACGCTCGCCAGCGACACCGACGAACTGCTCGACCTCATCCGCGGCTTCCGCGTCGGCGGTGCCGGGGCTGCGCCGGCCATACATCAGGGTCGCCGCGCCGCTTAAATGGCGGTAGGACAATCAGGGTTTTATCACCAAGTTAGCGGCCGTCGGTTCTCCGGCGGCCGTAGTGCTTTGGACGCCAGTCCTGTGTTGGTGTTCGAACCGACAAGCCGGCGAATGCCTGACATATTCAAGCGAAGAGCTTGCGGCATGGATACTCGGGTCAAGCCCGAGTATGACGGAGGGTGGGGAATACGGTTGGCAAGAGGCGAGACGTCTGGAGCAATTCCTAGCAGTTGCGACTGGGAACTACGCAAACAACGAATTCCAACGAAACCATCACGACTTCGCTATTTAACGCACCGGCTTCCCCACTCTCCGTCGTCCTCGGGCTTGACCCGAGGACCCATGGCCGCAAGCGCTGCGTTGGCGTTAAAGCACCCAGCCTACGCCGAACGTTACCCCGAAATCTTCGAGAAATCTGCCACCGTTCCCGTCGCTTCGCGGATCAGCCGCAGCAAGGCGAGGCGGTTGGCGCGGATGGCGGCGTCCTCGTCGTTGACGAGCACGTCCTCGAAGAAGCGGTCGACCGGGCCTCGGAGTTTGGAAAGCGCTGCCATGGCCGAGCGGAAATCTTCTCCGGCGACGGCATCGGCCGCATCCTTCGATGCAGCTGAAATCGCCGCAAACAGCTCCTTCTCGGCATCGAGCTTCAGAAGGGCGGGCGAAACGGCGTCGGCGATGACGGTGCCCTTCTTTTCCTCGGCGGCGAGCAACTGCGTCGCGCGCTTGGTGCCGGCAAGCAGGTTCTTGCCGTCCTCGGAGGTAATGAAGGCCGTCAGTGCCTCGACGCGGCGCGCCACCATCAACAGATCGTCGGCATCGGCCGTCAGCACCGCGTCGATGAGATCGTGGCGAGCGCCCTGGTCGCGCAGATAGACCTTGAGGCGGTCGTGGAAGAAGGCGAGCAGGTCGAAGAAAGTCTCGGCCGGGTCGCCTGCGAATGCAAATACCGCATCGCCCGTCTTGGCGAGCAGCGACGTCTGGCTCATGATCTTCAGCAGCGGCAGCCTGACATTGCGCTCCAGCAGGATCCTGACGACGCCGAGTGCGGCCCGCCGCAGCGCGAAGGGATCCTTCGAACCCGTCGGCTTTTCGCCGATCGCCCAGAAGCCGATCAGCGTGTCCAGTTTGTCGGCGAGCGCGACGGTGATCGCGACCTTGTCGGCGGGAACGCGGTCCGACGGACCCTGCGGCTTGTAGTGGTCCTCGATCGCTGCGGCAACCGAAGCATTCTCGCCCTGCAGCACCGCATATTTGCGGCCCATCAAGCCCTGCAGTTCCGGAAATTCGCCGACCGCTTCGGTGCGCAGATCGGCCTTTGCCAGCACGGCGGCACGATCGGTGAGAGCCGCATCGGCGCCGGTGACCCTGGCCAATTCCTCCGCCAGCGCCCGGATGCGGGCGACGCGCGCGCCCTGTGTGCCGAGCTTGGCATGGAAGGTGACGTCAAGCGCATCGAGCTTGGCCATGCGCTGGTCCAGCGGCTGCTTCAGGTCGAGGCCGAACTTTGCTGCCGAAGCCGTCAGCGTCTCCAGATCCGGCAGGTCGCCTTGGTCGCGCTTCCAGAAATGCAGTGCATCCGAAAGCCGGGCCCGCACTACCTTGCCGTTGCCGTGGACGATTTCCTTGCCGCCGTCGTGCGCCTGGATATTGGAGATCAGGATGAACTTATTCGAAAGCGTCTCTTCACCCTGTTTGCGGGTCACGAAGCACTTCTGGTTGGTCTTGATCGTCAGGCGGATGATCTCGGAGGGAATCGACAGATAATCCTCCTCGAAGCTGCCCATCAGTACCTGCGGCCATTCGACGAGGCCGGAGACTTCCTCCAGCAGGCCTTCGTCTTCCACCAGCTCGAGCCCGTTGGCAAAAGCGATGTCGCGGGCGTCGTGCAGGATGATGTCCTTGCGCCGCTCGGCGTCGAGGATGACCTTGGCCTTTTCCAGGTTCGCCGTATAATCGTCGAAGCGCCGCACCGTGATCGCCTCGGGCGCGTGGAAACGATGGCCGTAGGTGATGTTGGAAGCGGTGATGCCGTCGATCTCGAAGGGGATGACGATAGTTTCTTCATGCTCCGGGCCGAAGGTGCAGACGATCGACTGCAGCGGCCGCACCCAGCGCAGTGCGCCGGGCCTGGAAGATGCCTTGCCCCAGCGCATGGATTTCGGCCAGGGAAAATCGCGGATGATACCGGGCATCACCTCGGCGACGATCTCTTCTGCCGCGCGGCCGGGCCTGGAGATGACCGCGACGTAGAAATCGCCCTTTTTCGGATCGCTCACCACCTGCGCCTCGGAAACCGAGGCAAGGCCGGCGCCGCGCAGAAAACCTTCGATCGCCTTCTCGTTGGCGTCGGTGCGCGGCCCCTTGCGCTCCTCGCGCACATCGGCCGAGCGCGCCGTCAGGCCGTGAATGTCGAGCGCCAGCCGGCGCGGCGTCCAATATTCGCGCGCGCCCTCATAGGACAGACCCGCTTCGACAAGCGCATCGGTGACGAGCTTCTTCAGGTCGCCGGCGGCCTTGCGCTGCATGCGGGCCGGAATCTCTTCGGAGCGGAGTTCGAGAAGAAGGTTTGGCATGTCAATCTTTTCCTTGCGCCCGCGGGCAGGGCGATCCAAAAACGTTGCTTCTGCTATCAAAGAATGCCGCATCTGCACAACCGCAAAAACGGCGGAGAGCGATGGGGTGGGGCGACACACGGATGACCCCCAATCCCTTAACTTCCGCTGTGGAAACCACAGTCGGGCATTGCCTTGCCGCTTTTCGCCGCTATGGTCCCGCAACTTTCGTCGGAACAGGAAATCCCATGGCCGCTGACCTCCGTTTTCTCGCAGCCCGTATCTCGGCCGAAATCAACGCCCGGCCCGAACAGGCCAAGGCCGCCATCGAGCTGCTGGACGAGGGCGCCACCGTGCCCTTCATTGCCCGCTACCGCAAGGAAGTGACGGGTGGGCTTGACGATACGCAGCTGCGCAATCTTGCCGAGCGGCTGGTTTATCTGCGCGAACTCGAAGCCCGGCGCGACGCGATCGTCGAATCGATCACCGGCCAGGGCAAGATGACCGACGAGCTGATGGGGAAGGTCGCAGCGGCCGAAACCAAGGCCGAGCTCGAGGATCTCTATCTGCCTTACAAGCCGAAGCGCCGTACCCGCGCCGAAATCGCCCGCGAGCGCGGCCTCGGCCCGCTCGCCGAGGTGATCCTTTCCGAACGCAGCCGGGAGCCGGCGGCGCTCGCCGAAGGCTTCGTCACCGCAGACGTGCCCGATGTGAAGACGGCGCTTGAAGGTGCGCGCGACATCATCGCCGAAGGCATTGCCGAAAATGCCGACCTGCTCGGCAGACTGCGCGCCCATATGCGCCAGGCATCGCTGCTGAAGGCCAGGGTCGTCGACGGCAAGCAGGCGGCGGGCGAAAAATTTTCCGATTATTTCGACCATTCCGAACGCTGGGCGACTGCGCCGGGCCACCGCGCACTCGCCATGCTGCGCGGCTGGAACGAGGAGGTGCTGACGCTGACGATCGAGGCCGACATCGAGACCGCATCGCCGAACAAGCCGGTCGAGCGCATGATCGCAGTCGCTTACGAGATCGGCGCGAGCCGCCCCGCCGACCGCTGGCTGATGGAGGTGGCAAGCTGGACCTGGCGGGTCAAGCTGTCCATGTCGCTGTCGCTCGACCTGATGCGGGAACTGCGCGAAAGGGCCGAAGAGGAAGCGATCCATGTCTTTGCCCGTAACCTCAAGGATTTGCTCTTGGCCGCCCCGGCCGGCTCGCGCGCGACGATGGGCCTCGACCCCGGCATCCGCACCGGCGTCAAGGTCGCCGTCGTCGACGGCACCGGCAAGGTGATTGCGACCTCGACCGTCTATCCCTTCCAGCCGCGCAACGACGTGCGCGGCGCCCAGATCGAGCTCGCCTCGCTGGTCCGCAAGCACAATGTCGAGCTGATCTCGATCGGCAACGGCACCGGCAGCCGCGAGACCGAAAAGCTGGTCGCCGATATGCTCGCCGACTTGCCGGCGCCGAAGCCGACCAAGGTCATCGTCTCGGAGGCCGGCGCCTCGGTCTATTCCGCCTCGGCGACCGCAGCGGCCGAGTTTCCCGATCTCGACGTCTCGCTGCGCGGCGCCGTCTCCATCGCGCGGCGCCTGCAGGATCCGCTCGCCGAACTCGTCAAGATCGAGCCGAAGTCGATCGGCGTCGGCCAGTATCAGCACGATGTCGACCAGCAGAAGCTGTCGCGTTCGCTCGATGCTGTCGTCGAAGATGCGGTGAACGCCGTCGGCGTCGATCTCAATACCGCGTCCGCGCCGCTGCTATCCCGTGTCTCCGGCCTCGGCCCATCGATCGCCGACGCTATCGTCCGCCATCGCGACAGCGAGGGCCGCTTCGAGACGCGGCGGGATCTGTTGAAGGTCGCGAGACTCGGCGGCCGCACCTTCGAGCAATGCGCCGGCTTCCTGCGCATCCCCAACGGCAAGGAGCCGCTCGATGCTTCCTCGGTGCATCCGGAGGCCTACGGCGTCGCCAAGAAGATCGTCGCCGCCTGCGGCCGCGATCTGCGCGCATTGATGGGCGATAGCGCCGTGCTGAAATCGGTCGATCCGCGCCAGTTCATCGACGAGAAATTCGGCCTGCCCACGGTTCGCGACATCCTCGCCGAGCTGGAAAAGCCCGGCCGCGACCCGCGTCCGAGCTTCAAGACCGCGACCTTCGCCGAGGGCGTCAACGAGATTTCCGACCTGACGCCCGGCATGGTGCTGGAAGGCACGGTGACCAATGTCGCCGCCTTCGGCGCCTTCGTCGATATCGGCGTGCACCAGGATGGCCTGGTGCATGTGTCGCAGCTTGCCGATCGTTTCGTCAAGGATCCGCATGAGGTCGTCAAGGCGGGCGACGTCGTCAAGGTTCGGGTCGTCGAGGTCGATGCCAAGCGTAAGCGCATTGCTCTGTCGATGAAACGCGATGACGGTTCTTCTGCAGCCGCGCCGCGTGGTGATTCTCGCGGCAACCAGGGTTCCCGGCCGCAGACCGAGCGCCGGCCTGCGGCTCCCAAACCGGAGAGCCAGGGTGCTTTTGGTGCCGCGCTCGCTGAAGCCATGAAGCGAAAATAAGGGTTTAGGCGGTTTATCGGCAGAAATGCCACAGTTTGGCAACGTTATTTCAGGAGTGCTAAAACGGGCGCTTGTAAGGCGAAAGAGATCGCCTAAGTTGATGTGACCATCCTGTCACATTTGCGAGGCGTCCATGGCGTCGGCTTTCCTTTCGATCGTCCAGCAAATCATCCGCAAGGGTTCGTTGGAACTTACCCTCGCCAATGGCGATACCTACATGATCGGCGACGGCACCGGTGAAACCGTTGCCGCCCGCCTGGCCGATCAGGAGGCCGAGGACGCCATCCGCCGCGACCCGACGATGAAGCTCGGCGAAATGTACATGCAAGGCAGGTTCATTCTCGAACAGGGCAATATCTACGATTTTCTGTCGCTGGTGAAACAGAACACCACCAATGAGATCTTCGATTTCAAGATGGCGGCGCTGCTCGTCGGCCGCATTGCCTGGCAGCAGTTGAAGAGCCGCGTGCCGGTCAATCGCAACAAGCACAATGTCGCCCATCATTACGACCTGTCGGCCAAGCTCTTCGATCTTTTCCTCGACGAGGACTGGCAATATTCCTGCGGCTATTTCGAACCGCCGGGCATCGGTCTCGACGAGGCGCAACTCGCCAAGAAACGCCATATCGCCGCCAAGCTGCTGCTTCAGCCCAACCAGCGCATCCTGGAAATCGGCTCCGGCTGGGGCGGCATGGGCATGTATCTGACGGAGGCGACCGAGGGGGCCGATTTCACCGGCATTACGCTCAGCGAAGAGCAGCTGAAGGTTTCCCGCACCCGCGCCGAAAAGCGCGGTCTGGCCGAGCGCGTGCGTTTCGAGCTGCAGGATTATCGCAGCATGACCGGCATGAAGTTCGACCGCATCGTCTCGGTCGGCATGTTCGAACATGTCGGGATCGGCAATTACCCCAATTTCTTCCGCAAGGTCGCCGATCTGCTCGACGATAACGGCGTCATGGTGCTGCATTCGATCGGCCGCCCGAAGCCGAGCTTTGGCACCAATGCCTTCATCGAAAAGTATATTTTCCCCGGCGGTTATATTCCTTCCGTCGGCGAAGTCTTGCCGCCGCTCGAAAAGGCCGGGCTGCTGGTCAGGGATGTCGAAATCCTGCCGTTGCATTACGCCTATACGCTGCGCCACTGGCGCGAGCGTTTCGTGGCGCGCAAGGCCGAAGCGGTGGCGCTTTACGACGAGCAGTTCTTCCGCATGTGGGAATTCTATCTGGCCGGCTCGGAAATGGGCTTTCGCTGGGACGAGCTCTTCATCCTGCAGATCCAGATCGCCAAGAACCAGTTTACGGTTCCCGACAATCGCACTTACATTGCTGAGAATGAAGCCAAGCTGAAGGAATTCGAGGCGAGGCGCCCGCCGCTGGAAAAGGTGACCTTCTGAGCGGCAGCCTTTGCGCCGGCCATAATGAAAGGGCATGCCGATGAGAAGCGCGTTTCCCGAGATCTATCTCGTCCGCCACGGCGAAACCGAATGGAGCCGTTCCGGGCGCCATACCGGACGAACCGATATCCCGCTGACGGCAAACGGTGAGGCCGCCGCCGGCAAGCTCACTGATCGGCTTTCGGGCCTCACTTTCTCCGCCGTCTGGTCGAGCCCGTCGGCACGGGCCCGCAAAACCTGCGCGCTGGCCGGCTTCGGATCAGAGGCGATCATCAGGGACGATCTCGCCGAATGGGATTACGGCGCCTATGAAGGCATCACCACCAAGGAAATCCTGGCCGTGCGCCCAGGCTGGCAGCTCTTTCGCGACGGCTGCCCGAATGGAGAATTCGCCGCCGATGTCGGCGCCCGCGCCGATGCCGTCATCCACGCGCTTCGCCAAACGGCCGGCACCGTCCTGATCTTCTCCAGCTCGCATTTCCTGCGCGTGCTCGCCGCCCGCTGGCTCGGCCTGCCACCGGAAGGCGGTGTGTATTTCTCGCTCGATACGACCAGTATCAGCATGCTCGGCTACGAGCACGACCTGAGCGAACCGGTTATCCGTGGGTGGAATCAGAGATAGCGGAATTCGATAGCTGGCATCAGCCGTGTGGCCCGTAGGTCGGATGAGGGGGCTACACGGCACGCCTTTCATTCGCGCCCTTTGTTTCTCCGTGGTTAACATCGCGGTAACGACATCACGATAAGTCTAGCCACCGCCGCTCTCCGCGGCTTTGTTTTTGCGTTTTCTGGAGTGCGGACGTGTCTCATCGATCAGTCGTATCGATCTCTTTGGCTATTGCCCTTTCATCCCCAGCTTTGGCGCTCGCGCAAGAAAGCGGCCAGCCCTTCTGGTCCGGCGACTGGTATTTGAGCGTCGGCGTCGCCGGCTTCTCCGCCCCGAAATTCGAGGGCTCGTCGCATAATGAATTCAAGTTCAGCCCGCTGATTTCGGTGGGCCGCCAAGGTGCAGGCCCGCGCTTTTCCTCGCGCAACGACAATCCGTCCTTCGCCCTCATCGACAAGGGCGCCTTCCGCGCCGGCATCGTCGGCAAATTCGTCCCGTCGCGCGATGCGGGCGACGACAGCGACCTGAAGGGCTTGAGAAAGGTCAAATGGGGGGCGGAGGCCGGCGGCTTTGTCGAGGTCTACCCAACCGACTTCTTGCGCGCCCGCGCCGAAGTCCGCCAGGGCATCCGTTCCCACGACGGCGTCGTCGCCGATCTGGCCGTCGATGCCTTTACCGATATCGCGCCCAACCTGCAGCTGTCAGGCGGCCCGCGCGCGACATTTGCCACCGCTGGCTACTACGACGCCTATTACGGCGTCAGCGCCAAACACGCCGCGGCAAGCGGCCTTGATCCTTACAAGCCGTCGTCGGGCATCCAGTCTTATGGCGCCGGAACGGCCATCACCTGGAAGGCGACGGAAAACCTCTCGGCAAGCTCTTTCCTCGAATATAAGCGGCTGGCCGGTCCCGCGGCCGACAGCAGCCTGGTGCGCGACCGCGGCTCGAAGAACCAGGTCGTGATCGGCGTCTCGGCGACCTACAAGTTCAATTTCTCCCTGCAGTGATCCAATGCATGTCGCCCGGACGTGTGCAGCGGTTCCGGATAACGACATGCATAAGACAAGGAGATCGCTTCTTGACCGGATCGCCGGCCGGTCGCTAGATGGCGGCATGCAAGATACCGGCGACTTCAACGATCGCGTTTCCGACGCACCTTCCGACAACTGGGTCTACCGGATCCTGCCGCCATGGCTCTGGCCCTACGCGCAGCTGGCGCGCTGGGATCGGCCGATCGGCTGGCAGTTGCTGATGTGGCCGTGCTTCTGGTCGGCAACCCTTGCTGCCAATGCGGCGATCGGCGAGGGGCTTTATTCCGGCAGCCTGCTGGTGTCGCACCTGTTCCTTTATTTCGTCGGCGCCGTCGCCATGCGCGGCGCCGGCTGCACCTATAATGATCTCGTCGACCATGAGATCGACATGGAAGTGGCGCGCACGCGGTCGCGTCCGCTCCCCTCAGGCCGCGTCACGCGCGCCCGGGCGAAAATCTTCATCGGCCTGCAGGCGCTGGTCGGGCTGTTCGTGCTCTTGCAGTTCAACTGGTTCACCGTTTTCCTCGGCGTGCTCTCGCTCGGCATCGTCGCGCTTTATCCCTATGCCAAACGCTTTACCGACTGGCCGCAATTCTATCTCGGGCTTGCCTTTTCCTGGGGTGCGCTGATGGGCTGGGCCGGCATCTTGGGCGAAATTTCCCTCGCCTCCATCCTGCTTTACGCCGCCTCCGTCGCATGGACGATCGGTTACGATACGATCTACGCGCATCAGGACAAGGAGGATGACGAGCTGATCGGCGTCCGCTCGACCGCGCGCCTGTTCGGCGACAGGACTCGGCAATGGCTGATCGGCCTATATGGGCTGACACTGGTACTGATGTTTATGGCCTTTGCTCTCGCCGGCGCCAATCTCATCGCATTCCTGGCCTTGCTCGGCGCCGCCGGCATGTTCGCCTGGCAGATCGTCCGACTCGATATCGACGATGCCGCTCAATGCCTGGCGCTGTTCAAATCGAATAATCGCGTCGGCCTGATCATCTTCTTCGGCCTTTTCGTTTCGCTGCTGTTTGCCATTCCCTGAATGAAACGATGAATGAAACGACAAACCCGGCGCGGGCGCCGGGTTTCAAAACGATGCGAAAACGAAGTGTCGCGATATCGCTCAGTTGCGGGCGATGATTTCCTTGCCTTCGATCTTCATGGCGACGCCGAGTTGGCCGGTGGTGCGGCGCACGAGGAAGCGCGGGCGGCGATTGGCGAAATAGGAATGACGGCGGCGCGGCTTGAGATCGCTGGTGCGCAAGCCGCCGATATGATCTTCGAGCGGACGGGCGACGCCGTCGGCCTCGACCATCAGCATCGGAATGCGGAAGGCTTCCGACCAGCTGCGCCAGTCGGCGGCGATATCGCTGAGATCATGGGCGACGAGCAGCGGAATGCAGAGCTCCGGATCGGCGTGGTGAAGCTCGAGCGTGACGGTGACCTCGCCGTCGCCATGGTCGATGGCGCGGGCGGCGACACCCAAGAAGACTCTCTTCGGCAGCGCAATCGACAGCGGGAGACCGCTGGAAGGCAGGACCTTGCGCAGGACCGCGCCGCGTTCGTCGATGGTAATATTGACGTCATCCGAACAATCATGGATGGCGTAGCTGACCTGCTGGGGAAAGCGGGACGGATCGAGGCGTAACGTCGTGCCAGCCCAGGCCGGCTTCTTTACGGGATTGTTCATGTCATTCTACCCTTGTCTTACCTGAGAGCCGATTTCCGGTCTTCTCCTTGGGACTTTTCGTCCTCTATGGCCGACAATAGGGGCCTGCCCTTCCGTACAGCTTAAAAATTGCGGTTAAGAAAACTTTGCCTCCTCTGATGGTTATCAAAACCGAATCCGGCAGGGTTTCCGGAAGGTGAACAGGACGCTGTGCTGAAATGATGCATCCTGAGGTAAGTCTCAGGTAAGCTTTTCGTGGCAAAATATGCTTACCAGCAGTTCGTTCTTTTAGAGATTTTGCCGAAAAGGGCGCATTTGATGATTACGGCTTCCCTCGCTTACACGATCCTGTCGAAGGATATGACGTCGAGCCTGAACAAGGTCGCGTCGCAGGCGACGGTCAAGAAGGATGCCCAGTACTACGCCGACCATATCAATAAGGTCAAAGACGTCGACGACTTCCTCGGCGATTACAAGCTCTACAGCTATGCGATGAAAGCCTATGGTCTTGAAGACATGACCTATGCCAAGGCCTTCATGAAGAAGGTGCTGGAAAGCGATCTCACCGACCCCAACAGCTACGCCAACAAGCTCTCCGATACGCGCTACCGCGAATTCGCCGCCGCCTTCAATTTCAATGCGCCCGAGAAGGACGTGCAGACGGATGCGCAGGAGGATGATCTGATCGGCCTCTACAAGCAGTCCTTCGTCGACGCCGACAAGGCAGCGACCGCCGAGAGCACTTATTACAGCAACAATATCGACAGCGTGAAGACCGTCGACGATCTGGTCAACAACACCAGGCTTCGCACCTATGTGCTAAAGACCTTCAATATCGATCCCACCTATGCGTCGAAGGACTTTCTGCGCCAGGTGCTGACCAGCGATCTCAGCGACCCCACGAGCGTCGTCAATACGCAGGGCGGCGACAAGTATAAGGCGCTGGCCGCCCAGTTCGGCTTCAACGCCGACGGCACGGTCACCGGCACGGCCCAGACCGCGGCGCAGAAGGCTTCTGTCATCGAGACTTACACGCTGAATTCCCAGTCCGTCATCATCGACAATTCGGTTGGTTCCGACGTTGTCTACGTCAACAAGACGGCGGCCGACTACAACAAGGCCTATTATACAGCCAAGATCGGCACGATCACCAATGTCGACGATCTGGTCGCCGATAAACGTCTGACCTCCTATATTAAGACGGCTTACAGCATGGGCGCCGATTTCACCGCGGCGGCGCTGCGCACGGTCCTGACCGATCCCGGTTATGCCCAGCTGATGGGCTTTACCAATGTCTACAACGCCTTCAACTTCAAAGCCGACGGTTCGACTTCGAACACGGTGCGCGTCCAGACGCTAGACCAGGCGAACAAGCTGTCGTCGGCGGCGTCGCTCACCGCCAACTACTATAAGGTGACCTCGCAATCGAGCGGCATCACGAATGTCGACGACTTGCTCGCCGACGGAAACATGGCGCGCTACATCAAGGATGCCTATGGTCTCGGCACCGGTTTCAGCAATGCCGATCTGAAGAACATCCTGACCGACTCCGCCTATGCCGCCGCGCAGGGCCACGCCGATCTCAATGCCGATTTCAACTTCCAGTCTGATGGCTCGATCAACGGTGCGGTGATCCAGACGGACACGCAGCGCAAATCGACCACCGACAAGTCGGCAGCGAACGCGGCGCATTTCAATACCATGATCGGCGGTGTCACCAATGTCGACGGTATCATGTCCGATCCGGTTGCTGTGAGCTATCTCAGGACCAGCATGCAGATCGCCGACAGCGTCTCCGATGCGACGCTGAGGACTTTCCTCGTCGATCCCGCGGCCGCCAGCGCTCAGGGCTATAGCGACGTCCACGATCTCTTCAATTTCAAGACGGACGGTTCGGTCGCCACCCTTTACGCCTCGCAGACTGCTTCGCAAAGCGCGAGCACTGCCAGCAAGGCCGATAGTGCGGCCGTCTATTATCAGTCGACCATCGCGGGAATCTCGAACGTCGATCAGTTGCTGGCGGACCAGAAGCTGAACAATTTCGTGCGCAACGCCTTCGGCATCCCGTCCACCGTCACCGACGTCGCTCTTCGCAGCATTCTCACCGATCAGAGCGGCACCGGCACCTATGCCGACGTTGCCGCCGCCTTCAACTTCAAGGCGGATGGCTCTCTCAAGGACGGCCTGTCGGCGCAGACGGACACCCAGATCCGCAACACGAAATTTGCCGCCGGAGCGCGCACCGACGATTATTCCGCCCGGATGGCGACGATCGCCAATGTCGACGATCTCATCGCGGATCCCGCCATCACCAATTTCCTGAAGAGCACCTACAATCTGCCTCTGAATATCTCGGACGCCGACCTGAAGAGCTTCCTGACCGATGCGACGGCCGCCTCAGCTGCCGGTCATGCCGATCTTAACGCCGATTTCAACTTCGCCGCCGATGGATCGCTGCCGGTCGTCAGTTCGGTCCAGACGGCCGATCAGGCGCAGACCACCAATGACAACTATATGGCGCGCTATGACGACGAGCGCGAGGAGGCGATCGATGAGGTCGCCTCCAACTACTCGAGCATGATGGCCGACAGCAACAGCCTGCTCGATACTGCCGAGATCAAATCGGTCAACGATTTCCTGCGCAACAATGCTTCGGCCGATTTCCGGAAGAGCAACGACAATCTGCCGGATCCCTTTCATGTGGCGCTGCAGGCCTTCGGCCTGACCGACCAGGACGTGCCGCGCTCGATGATGCGCAAGATCCTGACGAGCGATGCCTATGATCCGAATGGCTATATCGCCTCGCTAAAGGACGAGCGCATCACCAATCTCGCCCGCGCCTTCAATTTCGGCCCCGACGGCAAGGCGGCATCACCCTTCCAGGCGCTGCCCGACGCGACCATGGCCAAATATGCCACCGACTACAAGGCGCATATGACCATGCTGCTGAAGGCCGGCCCGGTAAAGGACAAGGCATCCAAGGATGCAACGGCCGAAGTGGATTACTTCGCCAAGGGCATGGCCAAGGTAAAGTCGCTCGATGATTTCCTCGACGACAGCCGCCTGACAGATCTGGTGCTGAAAGCCAACAATCTCGACCCGAAGGATTACGACAAGGCGACGCTGAAGAAAATCTTCACCTCCGATCCCGACGATAAGAAGAGCTATCTGAACGCCAAGGCCGATGCCCGTTTCAAGGATATCGTCGCCGCCTTCAACTTCGACAAGGACGGCAATCTGACCCGCGCCAAGATGGGCGCCATCCAGAACAAGGCCGCCGAGGAGAACACCCAGGAGCTTTATGTCCAGCAGACGTTGGAAGCCCAGCAGGGCGAAAGCAACGACGGTGTGCGCCTGGCGCTTTATTTCAGCCGCAAGGCCCCGAGCATCACCTCGATCTATTCGATCCTCGGCGACAAGGCGCTCTATCAGGTCATCACCACAGCCTACAGCCTGCCTTCGCAGATTTCCGGCATGGACGTCGCCAAGCAGGCCGATCTGATCAACCGCTTCGTCAAGCTCGAGGATCTCCAGGACCCGAAAAAGGTCGACAAGCTGCTGCGCCGCTTCACCGCCATGTACGACGTCCAGAACAGCGCCCAGCAATCGCCGGCGCTGCAGATCCTCACCGGCGGCGGCACGCGGTAGTCATAAGGTTCGGCAGGAGCGCGGCGGCTGGCGCCGACGGCTGCCCTCATACCTCGAGGCTGACGACCTTTCCCGGGTTCATGATATCAGCCGGATCGAAGGCGCGCTTGATGCGGCGCATCAGTTCGATTTCGATCGGCGGGCGGATCGCCGCCAGTTCGTCGCGCTTCAGCTGGCCGATGCCGTGCTCGGCGGAAATCGAGCCGCCATGCGCCAGCACCAAGCCATGGACGATGTGGTTCATTTCGCGCCAGCGGCCGATGAAGGCGGCCTTGTCGGCACCGACCGGCTGGGAAATATTGTAATGGATATTGCCGTCGCCCATATGGCCGAAGGCGCAGATGCGGGCGCCCGGCATTGCCGCCATGACAGCTTCTTCGGCCTCGGCCATGAAATGCGGGATCCGTGACACCGGCACGGAAACATCGTGCTTGATCGACCCGCCTTCCGGCTTCTGGGCATCCGACATGCTCTCGCGCATGTGCCAGATCGCCTTCTGCTGCGCCACCGACGAGGCGATCGCAGCATCCAGCACCAGCCCGGCCTCAAAACCCTGTTCGAGCACGCCGTTCATCATCCGCTCGGCCGTCTCGGCCGAATCCGACGTTGAAATGTCGATCAGCACGTACCAGGGATAGGCCGCTTCCAGCGGATCGCGAACGCCGTCGATGTGGCGGGTGGTGATCTCGACGCCGAAACGCGGCATCAGCTCGAAACCGGTGAGCGAGGCGCCGCAGAGGCTGGAGGCAAGGTTGAAGAGACCGAGCGCATCCGCCACCGAGTTCAGGCCGGCGAACGCCACCTGGTGGCCGAGCGGCTGCGGAAACAGCTTCAAGACCGCGCCGGTGATGATGCCGAGCGTACCTTCGGCGCCGATAAACAAGTCGCGCAGGTCGTAGCCGGTATTGTCCTTCTTCAGGCGGCGCAACCCGTCCCAGATCTCGCCGGTCGGCAGCACCACTTCGAGGCCGAGGCAGAGCTGGCGCATATTGCCGTAGGCCAGCACCGCCGTGCCGCCGGCATTGGTCGAAAGATTGCCGCCGATGCGGCAGGAGCCCTCGGAGCCCAGCGATAGCGGAAACAGCCGCCCATGCGCTTCGGCCGCCTTCTGCACGTCGGCGAGAATGGCGCCGCCATCGGCGACCAGAACGTTGGCCACCGGATCGACGTCGCGGATCCTGTTCATGCGCTCGAGCGACAGGATGATATCGCACTTGCCGGCACGCGGCGTCTGGCCGCCGACAAGGCCGGTATTGCCGGTCTGCGGCACCATCGCCGTTCCGGTCTCCGTCGCAAGCCTCATGATAGCGGAGACTTCCTCGACCGAGCCGGGTTTCAACAGGAGCGGGGAGGAGCCGTGATAGAGCCCGCGGTTTTCGATCAGATGCGGCGCAAGATCGGCCTCGCTGGCAAGCGCGTATTTGTCGCCGACGATGGCGGCGAAGCGGTCGAGAAGGTCGGTGGAAATGTCGGTGCTCATCGGGGTCGATCCTCGGTCGATTTGATCAGATCTGTCAGTCGCGCGGAGCCGCTGCCCGCTGCAGCCGGTCGTTGATCGCTTCGCCGAGCCCCTCCTCGGGAATGGCCGAAAAGGCGATGCTCGAAGCCCCGCTGGCATCGGCCCGCTTCATATAGTCGAAGAGATTGGCCGCCGCCTCGGCCAGGTCGCCGCGCGGGCTGAGATCAAGCACGACCCGGGCGCCGTTTGCGCCGGAAACCACAGCACCGCCAAAGGCGATCAGCGCTTCGCCAGGTTCGACGGTCGTCGCATTGAGGCGCACGGCGGCACCCGGCGCGTAGTGCGAGGCGAGCATGCCGGGTGCTTCGATCGCCGCCGATGCCGTCTTCGCCCGGAGCAACGGCCGGCCGGCGACACGCTCGATCTCGCGCGCTGCCAGGCCGCCGGGCCGCAGCAGCCTTACCCGGTCGCCCTCCACCTTGACGATCGTCGATTCGACGCCGACGGTGCTTGGGCCTGCATCGAGGATCAACGGGACCTTCGCGCCGAGATCGGCATCGACATGGGTCGCACTCGTTGCGCTGATCGCGCCTGACGTGTTGGCGCTGGGGGCGGCGAGCGGCCGCCCGAAGGCGCCGATCAGCGCGCCCGCAAAACCTTTCGGCACGCGCACGCCGACGCTGTCGAGCCCGGCGGTCGCCAGCGAATGAATCGGGCTTTGCGGTTTCAGCGGCAGCACCAGCGTCAGCGGGCCGGGCCAGAAGGCAGCAGCGAGCGCCCGCGACACGGGGTCGAATTCGGCATGCTCCTCGGCCATCGCAAGGTCGGCCATGTGGCAAATCAGCGGGTTGAAACGCGGCCGGCCCTTGGTCTCGTAGATGCGGGTGATCGCCGCCGGATTGGTGGCGTCGGCGGCAAGGCCGTAGACGGTCTCGGTCGGAATGGCGATGGCAAAGCCGCCGGCGAGCGCGGCACAGGCGGCCTCAAGCGCTGCCTGCCTGTCTGCCTCTATGTCGATGATGCGTGCCATGTGCTGCCTGATTTTCCCTTCCGGCAGTCATTAGGCTTTCCCCCGCCCGCGATCAATCGCGTTTATAGCTGGCGGATGATTTCGCGCAGTTGTTCGTTGCGGGCGCCGAGCAGCAGGATGTTGCGGATCGCCGCCTGCGGATCATGGGTGCGGAAGAGCAGGCCATTGCCGCGCACCGACCGGTCGATGGCCATCTTTTCCTCGGAGTCCTCGCCCGGTTTGATGGCGACGGCGAAATACATGCGGGAATAGCCGACATCGATCCGTTCGAAGAAATTGTCGTTCTCGCCGATGTCGGAATAGAAATTGGCGATGTAGAAGGCCCAGCTCACCTCGTCATAATGGGCGAACTTCGTCCGCGCGGCGGTGACGTGGCAATAGCCGAGATGCGGGCTGTCCTCCAGCGTCCGGTGGAAGATCATCTTCGGAAACTGGATCGAGTGGTGAAAGCCGTTGATGTGCTGATGCGTCTTCTCGCCGGCCACCTGTAGCTTGCGCCCAGTCTTTGCGGCGACCTCGTCATGGGTGAAGTAGCGCTTTTCCTCGGCCAGCCAGTGGCGCCGCTCGCGGGGGATGCGGCCGGTGCGCAGGAATTCGGAATGCGCGGCAACGAGCTGCGGCTCCTGCGATCTGCTCGTTTCTTTCGCGTCGAAATACCGGAGTTTGGCCATGATTCGCGTGCTTCGTCGGTCTCGGATGCTCAGCACGATAGGACCGTATGCTTAAGGCGGTGTTAAAATGGCGCGGGTTGCCGCCTCAGTGGAGGGCCGATATCGGGCGATGTCGCAAATGCGACGATCGGGGCTATCGGGCCGCATCACTCTCTGCGGATCGGGTCTTTACGCCATGTCGCAATTGACGATAATGACCTGCACAGTCGAGTGATGGGATCGCTCCGGACGGGCCGGGCGCATCCTGTCGTCAATTTCGAAGCCGATGTCGCATTACAACCGAACGACAGCCTACCCAGATGATTAAATGGGCTCAGGTGATTAAATGGCCGCCATGAACAATTCTCCTGAAGGAGAAGGAAGCAGGCGCGCTTCCGCCGGCCTTCGGGGTAAGGGCGGCAACCGGGTGCACGAGGACATGAAGATGGATATTCGCAGCAACGTTTTGCGTCAGCTCAAGAACCGCCGGGAGGGCTTCAGCCTCGAGCGGCCGTTCTATATCGACGAGGATTATTTCCAGCTCGACATGGAGATGATCTATTATCGCGACTGGCTGTTCATCGGCCATGATTGCGAACTGCCGAAGGCGGGCGCCTATTTTACCGTCCAGATCGGCAGCTATCCCGTCGTCGTCGTCCGCGGCAAAGACAATGTCATCCGCGCCTTCCACAACAGCTGTCGTCATCGCGGCTCGCGCGTCTGCACCAAGGAGCACGGCTCCTCCGTGCGCCTCGTCTGCCCCTATCACCAGTGGACTTATGATCTTGAAGGCAAGCTCGCCTTCGCCCGCCACATGGGGGATGATTTCGACAAGACCGGCTTCAACCTGAAGCCTGTCCATTGCGAAGTCGTCGCAGGTTATGTCTTCATCTGCCTTGCCGACACCGCTCCCAATTTCCAGCCAGTGCGCGACAAGATCGAGCCCTATGTCGCCCCGCACCGGATCAGCGAGAGCAAAGTCGCCTTCCAGAGCACGATCATCGAGAAGGGCAACTGGAAGCTCGTCTGGGAAAACAACCGCGAGTGCTACCACTGCGCCGCCAATCACCCTGAACTCTGCCGCACCTATCCCGAAGCCCCGAGTGTCACCGGCACGGATGGCGGCGCTGACGATCCGGAGATCGCCGGCCATTGGGCGCGCTGCGAGGCCGCCGGCCTGCCGAGCAAGTTCCAGATTTCGCCGGACGGACAGTTCCGCACCGCCCGCATGCCGCTGATCGAAGATGCCGAGAGCTACACCATGTCGGGCAAGCGCGCTGTCGCGCGTCCGCTAGCCGACGATATCTCGATCAGCCATATCGGCACCATGCTGCTCTTCCACTACCCGACGACCTGGAACCACCTGCTCGGCGACCACGCCATCTCCTTCCGCGTGCTGCCGCTCAGCGCCAACGAGACGGCCGTGACGACCAAGTGGCTCGTCCACAAGGACGCCGTCGAAGGCGTGGATTACAATCTCGAGGAACTGACCCACGTCTGGACCGAGACCAACGACCAGGATCGCCGCATCGTCGAGGAGAATGCCTTCGGCATCCATTCCCCGGCCTATGAACCCGGCCCTTATTCTTCCCTGCACGAGGGCGGCGTCATGCAGTTCCTCGAATGGTATTCGAACTTTATGGTCAACCGCCTGCAGGGTGATCAGGCGAAAATCTCCGCCGTGGCCTAAGCACACGTCGGAAGATAGGCATTGAGCGCGGTTCATCGCGGTTAATGCCCGGTTCAGATCGATTTCTTTAAAAAGACGAAAGCAGCCGGCCCCGGCCGCTTTCGGAACCATTCGGGCACGATAGCGTTGCTGGAGCAGGCGGTTATCGCTGTTGAATGGGAGAGAAGAATGTTTAGTTTGAGTAACAAGATCGCGACCGCAGCTTTGGCCGCCGCCGTCGTTCTGACAAGCTTCGTGCCGTCGCAGGCAATCCAGATGCCGACCGCCCCGCAGGTGGAAAAATCCTCCGCCGTCGAGAACGTCCAATACCGCCGCTACTATCGCGGCGATTATTACCGGCCGGGCTATCGCCCTGGCGCCTATTATCGGCCCGGCTACGGCGGCGGCTACCGCCCCGGCTATTACGGCGGCTATCGCGGATATAGCTATTACCGCCCGGGCTACCGTCACTACAACGGCTACTGGTACCCGCTCGCCGCCTTCGGCGCCGGCGCAGTCATCGGCGGCGCCATTGTCGCCCAGCCGCGCTACGTCGAACCCGGCCCCCGTATGGGTTCGAGCCACGTCGCCTGGTGCGCCAACCGCTACCGGTCCTATCGCGCCTACGACAACACGTTCCAGCCCTATAACGGCCCGCGCCAGCAGTGCTATTCGCCCTATTGATAGGCGCCGAATGCTGCCCCTCAGCCTAACCCTCTCCCCGTAAAAACGGGGGAGAGGGGACGCGCGTCGGCTGCTAAACTCAGTGAACTACGGTGATCACCGAAATGCCAGCTTCGTCGGCGGCACGGATAAGCGCTGCTCGCGCGTCCTCAGCCGGAATTTCCCCGTGAATTGCATCCCGGCAAGCCATAATCGCCACGAGGTATTCTTCTCCATCGTCGGTCGGCCAGCCAACCGTCAGCATCTCGGCAGCCTGACCAAGGGTTGCAACAAGCTTGTATTTTTCCGGCCCACTCACAACGAGCATCAGAGGGGCAAACTCTCCGGATGTGCACCATTTCATGACATTAGCTCTCCCCACGGTAAATATATTAGTAACCGTGCAAGAACTATTCCGGGTGAGGTGGCGGCATGGACCAGCGCATCACCCGAGCGTCGATCGCTGAGATTGCCCGCCATCGCCGAGGCCAAATGTCAGATGACGAAGCGTTGCATATTGAAAGTGGCCGCGTTCCGAATGATGCGATAGGCGCAACGCCGCGCCATCCGCTACGTGGTGGCGAGTTTGGCAAGAAGGTTACCCCACCCTCCGTCATCCTCGGCCTTGAGCCACTGGTGTCCGGTTTAATTCGTCACCATTGGAGGCTCATCTGGTGGGGACTGTGTGGTGGACTGCCGGTGGGTTGCAACAGGCGGTCGATCCTGCGGCGGTGCATGAGATTGGCGCGCACGAGGCGGGCGAAGGCGAGCGGGCTTGTGATGGTGGTCTGGTCTGCCTTGGCCATCTGCAGCAGCAGGTATGCGATCAGGGCGGCGGCGATCTGGATGCGCACGGCATTCTCGCTGTTGCCGAGGAAATGGCGGATCTTCAGCGTCTGCTTGACCCAGCGGAAGAACAGCTCGATCGCCCAACGGCGCTTGTAGAGCGCGGCGATCTCTTCTGCCGGGGAATCGAGATCGTTGACGGCCAATTTGGTATGGGATTTGAGGCGCGTGACGATGCGGCAGCCGGCGGCATTGAGCTTCGCCCACCAGCCGAAATCGTAATAGCCGAGGTCGAAGACATAGGTGGCGCCCGCCTCGATCGGCATTACCTTGGCGGCGGTGATGTCGTTGACATTGGCCGGCGTCACCGCCGCATAGATCGGCCGTTCAGCATTGGCATCGTAGACGACGTGAACCTTGGCGCCACAGGCCTGATCGGAAAAGCGTGCCCAGTCCGATCCCGCCCCGGAAAGGCGCAGACTGCTGCTATCGATCAGATGGACCGCCTCGCCGACGGCCCCGCTTGAGCCCACGCCCGGCGCGGGACACCATCTGCGCGAACAGCTCGGCGAAAACCGCACTCGGGCGCAGGCCATTGGCGTCGGCAAGGGTCGAGCGTGACACCGGTTGGGCGCCGAGATGGTAAAGACCGCTGCTGTGGCTTTGCAGGCCGCCGACGATCTCGCGCAGGCTGACGGCCCCGGAAAGCTGGCCGTAGAGCAACGCGACCAACTGGCTCTTCGTCGATAGCCGCCGCACGTGCTTGTCGGCCTGATGCTCCTCCACAAGTCTTTCGAAGGCGGCCCACGGAATCCGCTTCAACAGATCATGAAAGACGCTATTCTCATGCCGCACGGTGTTGCTCCTCTTTCGTGTCCGGGATTGTCGCCAAACATCCGAATACGAGTAGAATCAACACCGTGCGCCTTGTCCACCAAATTTAAACCGGACAGCAGTGGCCTTGAGCCGAGGATCCATGCCCGCTGGTGAGGGAGGCCCACGTGGATCCTCGGCTCAAGGCCGAGGATGACGGAGGGTGAGGGGAGCTCTGTGGCAAGTACCGCGACGTTCGATGGAATAGAAGCGAACCCGAGCGCCGGGCAGGCACCTCGAACCTCACACCCTCAAAGAATATCCACGCGCCGCAGCAGCCACCAGGCAAAGGCGATCGAGGCGACGATCAGGGCGACGGCGTATTCCGTGCCGTAGTCGCCGACGGCGAAGGGCAGGTTGGCAGTGTTCATGCCGAAGAAACCGGTCACCAGGGTCGGCGGCAGCAGGAAGGCCGTCATGATCGACAGCAAATAGAGGTGGCGGTTGGTCTCGGAGGATTGTTTCGAATCGATTTCTTCGTGCAGCAGCCGCGCCCTATCCTGCAGCGCATAGATGTCGTGGTCGACCGTTTCCAGCCGGCTCGTCAGTCGCCGCGCCACATCGTCGAAGCCGAAGGGCATCTCGTCGTCGTCGGCTGCCGCAGCCCGGCGCATCAGCGCCAGCACCGTGCGCAGATGCCGATGCAATCTCACCACGGTTCGCCGCACCGGCGCCAGCCGCCGGCGTTCGTCGCGCGGCGCATTGTCGTAGACGAAATCCTCGATCAGGTTCAACTCGTCGGTGAGTTCGATGACGATCGCGATCAGGGTGCGCTGAAACTCGATCACCAGCAGCTCGAAGAGATCGACAGGCCGTGAAAATTTGCCCGGATTCTTCTCGATCAGCGCCCGCGCCCGCTCGACGCTGCGCAGCGGCTGCAGCCTCGTGGTGATGATGAAGCGGTCGGACATGGCGAAATGCAGCCAGCCGAGATTGTTGGTATCCTGGGCGAAATCGCGCTGGCAGTCGACAAGCGTGCCGTAGAGCATCTGCTCGTCGACGGTGATGGTCGCATGCGTGTCACGCGTCGTCAGCGCCGATTTCGCGTCTTCCGTCAGCCCGTCGAGCGTCTCGAGCAAGGCCGGTACGCGGGCGTCGACAAGGTTGAGGTGCAGCCAGTAGAAACAGTTGTCGGCGGTCAGTTCCGCCACCGTCGCACTGTTGTTCAGCCGCACCGCGGTCTTTTCATCCGGCGAGAAGCGATAGGCCCAGACAAAACCGGGTATGTTGACGGGCAATGTATCCATTGGTCGCCGGTCCTTTGCGAAGGCGATGTCATTCCTTAGGGAGTCTTCATGACGTCCATTTGTGCGAGGGTGCAAGTGCCAAGCGTCGTATCGGGCGAATTATCGCATGGCAGGGCGGGAAATCGAAATTGACGTTTACGTAAAAATCAATTAGCCCTTGCCTCGGAGAGGCTTTGCCCAAGGGTAAAAATGCAGGCCGGTCCCACGGAGGAAAACCATGTATCAGGCGCCCGTCGAGGAAATCGCATTTACGTTGAAGCATGTAGCCGGTATGCGCGAAGCGATATCAGAGGGGCTTCTCGGCGATCTCAACGAAGATCTCGTCGATGCCATCCTCGCCGAGGCGGGACGTTTTACCACAGAGGAAGTGGCACCCCTCGCGGACATCGGCGACCGCCAGGGCGCCCGCCTGGAGGGTGGCGAGGTCAGACTGCCGGATGGCTGGCGCGATCTCTATCGCAACTGGATCGCCGGCGGCTGGAACGGCCTGACGGCGCCCGAAGCTTTCGGCGGCCAGGCCCTGCCGCATATGCTGAACGTCGCAGCGCTGGAAATGTGGAATTCCGGTTCCATGGCCTTCGCCCTCGCCCCGACGCTGACGATGGGCGCGATCGAAGCCGTCAGCACCCATGGCAGCGCCGCACTGAAGGAGACATATCTGGAGAAGATGGTGTCCGGCGAATGGACCGGCACCATGAACCTGACCGAGCCGCATGCCGGCTCCGATCTCGGGGTGCTCAAGGCCCGCGCCGAGCGCCGCGCCGACGGCAGCTACCGCCTCTTCGGCCAGAAGATTTTCATCACCTGGGGCGAGCATGACGCGGCCGACAACATCATCCATCTGGTGCTGGCCCGCCTGCCGGATGCGCCGGCCGGCACCCGCGGCATTTCGCTCTTCCTGGTGCCGAAATTCCTGGTGAACGACGACGGCTCGCTTGGGGCCCGCAACGATCTGTTTTGTCATTCGCTGGAGCACAAGCTCGGCATCCACGGCTCGCCGACCTGCACGATGATCTATGGCGACGGCCGGTTCGGTGATGAAAAGGGGGCTGTGGGATGGCTGGTCGGCGAGGAGAACAAGGGCCTCGCTTGCATGTTCACGATGATGAACAATGCCCGCCTGGCCGTCGGCATGCAGGGCGTGGCGATTTGCGAGGCCGCCACCCAGAAGGCTGTTGCCTATTCCAAGGAGCGCACCCAGGGCAAGGCGCCCGGCTGGAGCGGCGCCGGCATGAGCCCGATCGTCGAACATCCCGATGTCGCCCGCATGCTTCTCACCATGAAGGCGCTGACCCAAGGCGCGCGCGCCATCTCCTATTCCTGCGCCCACGCGATCGACATGTCCCACCGGGCCGGCGATAGCAACCGCCACTGGCAGGAGCGCGCCGCCCTGCTGACGCCGATCGCCAAATCCTTTTCGACCGATGCCGGCGTCGACGTCGCCTCGCTCGGCATTCAGGTGCATGGCGGCATGGGCTTCATCGAGGAGACAGGTGCTGCGCGGTATTTGCGCGACGCCCGCATCGCGCCGATCTACGAGGGCACCAACGGTATCCAGGCGATCGACCTCGTCACTCGCAAGCTGACGCTCTCCGGCGGCGATCAGGTGAGAGGCTTCATCGCTGAATTGAAGGAGATCGCCGATAGCGTCCGCCGCTCCAATCTCGATGGTTTCGGCGAGACCGCCGTCAGGCTCGACGCAGCGATTTCAGATCTCGAAGCGGCGACCACCTGGCTGCTGCAGACGCTGGCCGACAACAGAGCCGCCGATGCACTTTCCGGCGCGACACCCTATCAGCGCCTGTTCGGGCTGGTGCTCACCGGCTGCTATCTCGCCAAGGGCGCTCTTGCCGAAAGCGGCGATGGCAGGGGCGAGGGGCGTATCGCGCTCTGCCGCTTCGCCGCCGAAAACCTGCTCGCCGAGACCGCAGCCCTTCGCGATCAGGTCGTCAACGGCGCGGCAAGCCTTGCCGCCGCCCGCATCCTGCTTGCCTGAGGACATCCAATGACCGATCACATCATCATCGAGCAGCCTGCCGCCCATCCCGGCGTCCAGTCCATCCGTTTCAACCGGCCGGAGAAGAAGAACGCCATCACCCGCGCCATGTATGGCGCTATGACCGATGCGCTGAAGTCGGCCAATGCCGATCCCGACATCCGCGCCACCGCCTTGCTCGGCACCGAGGGCTGCTTTTCGGCCGGCAACGACATGAACGATTTTCTCGCCGCCGCGATGGGCGGCGGCGTCATTCAGGAGATCCTCGATTTTCTCTATGCGCTGGTGAAGGCCGAAAAACCGGTCGTCTCCGGCGTTGACGGCCTGGCGATCGGCATCGGCACGACAATCCATCTCCATTGCGATCTGACCATCGCCTCCAGCCGCAGCCAGTTCCGCACCCCCTTCGTCGATCTGGCGCTGGTGCCGGAGGCGGGCTCCAGCCTGGTCGCGCCGCGGCTGATGGGCCACCAGCGCGCCTTTGCCCTGCTGGCGGCCGGCGAAGCCTTCTCGGCGGCGGAAGCGAAGGAAGCCGGCCTCATCTGGAAGATTGTCGAACCCGGCGAGGTCGATGCGCTAACGCTGGCGACCGCCGCCCGGCTGGCCGCCAAACCGCCGGAGGCGCTGCGCATCGCCCGCGATCTCATCCGCGGCGACAGCGGCGAGGTCATCGCCCGCATCGACGAAGAGGCCCGCCATTTCTCCGCCCGTCTGAAAAGCGCCGAAGCCCGGGCGGCTTTTGAGGCATTCATGCGGCGTTAGAGCGGTTCAGTTTTCGTGGAAGCGCGGAACCGCTCTAAGTCTTTGTTTTTACACAATTCCGGATGGAAAACTGCTTCGCACTTTTCCTGGAATTGCTCCGCGTCGGACGCGCCTTAGACTGCCGGCACGTCGAAGACCTCGCCGGCCCTGAGCGGCCGGAACCGTTCCGGGGGAATATCATGCTCGCGCATCGCGTCTTGCAATGCTCGTGCCGGTGCGTCGACCGCCTCATCTGTCAGTTGGAACGTCGCGAAGTGGTGCCCTGCCACATAGGCTGCATTTGCCAGCGTCATCCCGATCACCGCCTCCCGCGGATTCTGGTGCTGGCCTTTCATGAACCATCGCGGCTCATATGCGCCGAAGGGCAAAATCGCCAGGCGAAAGCCGCCATGTTTCTGCTGTGCCGCTTTGTAGTGGATGCCGTGGTGAAAGCCCGTATCTCCGACGTGATAAATCTTTCCGGCCGGCGTCGACAAGACGAACGACGCCCAGAGGGCCATCCGGCGATCGGCGGTGCCGCGGGCGGACCAATGATGCGCGGGCTCCGCATCAATGCTGATTCCGGCATGCGAGATGCGTTCGCCCCAATCCATCGTTATCGTCTGTAGATCGGGCACGGCGCGGCGGATGATCGTGTCATTGCCGAGTGGCGTCACGACACGCGGCCGATGTTTCGCCTGCAACCGCTTGAGGGTTGCGATATCGAGATGATCATAGTGATTGTGCGAGATCAGCACGAGATCGATCGGCGGCAGATCATCGAATGCGATGCCCGGTTGGACGACGCGCTTGGGGCCGGCAAAGGCGAAGGGGCTGACGCGCTCCGACCATACCGGGTCGGTCAGGATATTGAGCCCGGCGACCTGGACGAGCATTGTTGCATGGCCAACCATGGTCACCCGCAGATCTGCATCGTCAACACGTGCATCGGGTTTGGCCGCCGAATATGGACTTGGGACCGATTTCGGCCAACGCTGACGGCCGCCGCCGAACTGCCACCGCAGCAAATCGCGGAAACCAAGGGGCTCGATACCTTCGGGATTGAAGAAATGCGTGCCGTCGAAGTGATCGGACACCGGGCCGTCATAATAAGGATTGCGTCTTCTGGTCTTGCGCATTCGCAATCGGGTTCCTCCGCCTGGTGATTTTAGGCCGGTCCCTTGGCACTGACGGCGGGTTAGGCGGCGGACGGCCAGCCTATTTCTCCAGCGTCGCCACCACTTCGACATGCGAGGTCCAGAGGAACTGGTCGATCGGCGTTACCCCAGTGATCCGATAGCCGCCCTCGACGAGGATTGCGAGGTCGCGCGCCAGCGTCAGCGGATTGCAGCTGACGGCGGCGATCTTCTTCACCGCAGAGCGGGCAAGCTCCTTGCACTGGAACTCGGCGCCGGCCCGCGGCGGGTCGAAGACAACGACGTCAAAAGGTTTGAATTCCTGCGTCATCAGCGGACGGCGGAAGAGATCGCGCTTTTCGATGCTGACGGGCTTCAGCCCTTGCGTATTGCGGGCGGCGTGGTCGAGGGCTGCGAGCGCCTTTGCCTCGGCTTCGACCGCGTGCACCCGGCCGATCCGCGCCAGCCTGAGCGAAAACGTGCCGGCGCCGGCAAAGAGATCGGCGATCCGTTTGGCCTTGCCGGCATGGGCAAGGACCAGCTCGGCCATTGCCTCTTCCGCCGGCTTGGTCGCCTGGGTGAAGCCGCCTGGCGGCGGCGAAACCTGAACGCCGCCGAAATCGACCAGCGGTTTTGACGGTTCGATGAGGATTTCGCCGTTCAGCGAAACGCGGGCGATGCCACGTAGGCTGAGCACGGTCTCGACTGCCTTGCGCCGCTGCGGGTCGGAGAGTTTCTTCACCTCATCGACCGCTATGTCGAGGCCGGACAGCGTTTCGAGCACCGCGACGCGGAAGGGTTCGGCATTGGTCGCGAGTGCTAAGGCAATCGCCCGGATCGCCGGCAGCCGGGCGACGATGCCCGGAAGCGAGATCGGACATTCCTCGATGGCAACGATATGATGGCTTTCGGCCTGGTTGAAACCGATCAGCATGTCCTTCTCGGTCTTGCGCGCCGCAAACACCACGCGCCGCCGTTCACCCGGACGGGCTGGAACGATCTCGCCGACATCAGGCGTCAGCCCCTTCGATCTGAGCGCATCGATGACCAGCTGGCGCTTGAAGGCGCGGTAGGGCAGATCTGCCATATGCTGCAGCGTGCAGCCCCCACAGGTGCCGTTGACGCCGTCCGGGCCGAAATGCAGGCAGGGCGGCTCCTGCCGGTCGGGCGAGGGCGTGGTGATCGACATGATCGTGCCCTGACTTTTGACGCGGGCGATCGCCACGGTTTCGCCGGGGAGAGAAAACGGCACGTAGACAGGCCCGGCGGCGCTGCCGGCAATGCCGTCGCCCTGGGCGCCGAGCTTATCGATGGTGACGGTTTCGGTGCTCACGGTTTCAATCCTGCCAGAAGAAATTCCTGATTGCCGTCGCCGCCTGATATCGGCGATGGGATGAGGCCGAGGCTGTTCCAGCCCATGTCCTCGGTGAACCAGCGCGCGAGCTCCGCAGCGACGGCGGGAGCGGAGGAGGGGTCTTTCAACAGCCCGCCCTTGCCGATCGCCTCGCGCCCCGCCTCGAACTGCGGCTTGACCAAGAGCACGGCGACCGCACCCGGCTCGACGATGTCAAGAGCCGGCGCCAGCGCCAGCTTCAGCGAGATGAAGGAAACGTCGGAAACGATGAAGGTGGCGGGATGGCCGATATCCTCGGCCGTCAGGTTGCGGGCGTTGAGGCCTTCCCGGTTTGTCACCCGAGGATCGCCTGATATGCGCGGATGCATCTGCCCGTGGCCGACATCGATTGCGGTGACATGCTCAGCGCCGCGCAGCAGTAGCACCTCGGTGAAGCCGCCGGTGGAAGCGCCGATATCAAGACAGTGATGGCCGGCGGGATCGAGCCGGAAATGCTCGAGCGCTGCTGCAAGCTTCAATGCTGCTCGCGAGACATAGTCCTGCGCCGGGTCGTCAATCTCGATGGCTGCGTCGTCGCCGATGAGCGCCCCGGCTTTGGTGACCACCTGGCCGGCGATCCGCACGGTGCCGCGCTGCACGGCGTCGCGGGCCCGCGAGCGGCTGGCGAAAAGGCCGCGGGAGACGAGAAGTTGGTCGAGGCGTTGGCTGTTTTGTTCGGACATCGGCTGTGAATGACCGGCAAAGCCGCCGGTTGCAAGCGTTTTGTTCCAGAGAGCATCATTGACCCTCGAAAGCTTTCGGCGATAATCCTGCCGCGGCGATGACGGGGCGGCCGCAGACACGGGGGTGTTTTATGCTGAAGCTCTTCACTCTTCTTGTCGCGGCAGGGATGGCATCGCCGGCGCTGGCGAACGACACCATGGCCGAGGTCAAGACCGGCGGGCTGATCTTTGCCCAATCCGACGATGTCAGCATGGTCGAAGAGGACCTGTTCATCTCCGCTTCGCAAGTGCGGGTCGATTATGTCTTCGAAAACACCTCCGACAAGGATGTCGACAGCCTGGTCGCCTTCCCGATGCCCGACATATCGGGCCAGGTGGACAACAACTCGGCTATCTCGGATTATGACAGCGACAATTTCCTGCATTTTTCCACCGTGCAGGATGGCAGGCCGATCACCGCCAAACTGCAGCAGCGGGTCGTGTCGCTCGGCATCGACGTGACCGACGAGTTCACCAAATACGGCATTCCGGTCCTGCCCTACAGCCAGAAGACGACAGAAGCGCTCGCCAAGCTTCCCGACCCCGCCCGGAAAGACTGGATCGCCCGCGGCCTGATCTATGCCATGACAGATGCCGATCTTGTGCCGCTCTGGACGCTACGCTCGACCTATTGGTGGCGCACCACCTTTCCGGCGAAGAAGAAGGTGAGCGTCGAACACCGCTACCGGCCGGCCGTGGGCGGCACCGTCGCCATCAGCTTTCTCGAAAACGGCCAACCGAAGGGTGAGCGCTTCGAGGAATATTCCCGCAAATACTGCCTGGATGCGGATTTCGTCAGGGTCGCGCAACAGCGTGCGGGGGAGGCCGAGACGGGCGGCTCCAACTATACTGAAAGCTGGATCTCCTATGTGCTGTCGACCGGCGCCAACTGGGCGGGGCCGATCAAGCGCTTCCAACTGACGATCGATAAGGGCAAGCCGGGTAGCCTCATCAGCTTCTGCGGCAGCAACGTTCAGAAGATCGGCCCGACGACCTTCCGCATGACGGCCGAGGATTTCGATCCCGCAAAGGATTTCGACATCCTGATCCTCAATCCGCCGGAAGCGGAACCGAAGCAGCCTTAATTTAAGCAGCTTTAATCATGGCTTCGGTCGCTGCTGCTGCGCACAATTTAAACAAATCTAAAGCTCGCCCGCATAGCTTCGCCCCGATTGCAGCGGTTCGTCCGGACCGCTCGGCGCCATGACGGCGCAAGCGTTTCAACGCCGATCATGTTCTCAGTTTCAAACATCCCTGCGGTTGCGCCTCACGCGCGACCCACCTTCGCCGCGTCGACTGTCGTCAGGAGAAATTCACCGATGTCCGCCAAAAACATATCCTTGAACGGGAAGCTTGCGGCCACGTTCGCAGCCCTCATTCTTATTTTCGTTGCCGTTTCCGCCTTCGTCTACTCCAAGGCGACGGCATCCGCAGCCGCTTCTGCCGAGCAGGAAAAGTCCGAACTGCTCGTCAACCAGATCGACGATGCGCTGCAGGCGATGCTCGAGCAGGCCGTCAATCTGCGCGGCTTCATCCTCTTCCGCAGCGACAGCACCTATGGCGATGTCTTTACCAACCGCGAGCGCATGCTGAAGGCAATCGCCGCCGCCAAGCAGACAGCGGCCGGCGAACCGCAGCTGGTCGAGATGATCGACGGCATGCAGAAGGCTGCCGACCTCTATTTCCATGAACTGGCCGAGCCGCAGACCAAGGCGCGCAAGGAAACCGCCATGCCGATCGAGGAGGTCGTCAAGATCGGCGTCAACGCCACCAAGGGCCAGCTCGACGGCTTCCGCCAGGCCTCGGCCAAGATCAAGGCCAGCGCCCGCGAAAAGTCCGAAGCGCTTGCTGAAATCCGCGCCGATGCCAACAGCGATCTGAAGACGACGCTGCTTGCCGGCGGTATCGTGGCCTCGCTTGCCGCCGCCGTGCTTGCCTGGCTGATGTCGCGCACCATCGTCCGCCCGATCGTCGGCATGACCGGGGCCATGGATCGCCTCGCCGGCGGCGAGAACGATATCGAGGTTCCGGCGACCGACCGCGGTGACGAAGTCGGCCGCATGGCCCAATCGGTGCTGGTCTTCAAGCAGGCGGCGATCGAGAAGCTGCGTCTTGCCGGCGAAACCGACCGCATGCGCGACGACGCCGAGCGCCAGCGCCGGGCCGGCGACGAGCAGAAGGCCCGCGAAGAAGGCGAGATCCGCTTTGCCATCGACGCTCTGGCCGGCGGCCTTGCCGAACTTGCCAATGGCGATATGGCCGGCCGTCTCCAGACGCCGTTCGCGCCGCAATATGACAGCCTGCGCAATGACTTCAACCACGCGGTCGAAAAGCTGCAGGCAGCCCTGCAATCGGTCGGCCGCAACGCCTCGGCGATCAATGCCGGCGCCGGCGAAATCCGCTCCGCCGCCGACGATCTGGCGCACCGCACCGAACAGCAGGCCGCCGCCGTCGAACAGACCGCCGCAGCGCTCGAGCAGGTGACGACGACCGTTCGCGACAGCGCCAAGCGCGCCGAGGATGCCGGCAATCTCGTCGAGCGTACCCGCCTCGGCGCCGAAAAATCCGGCGAAGTCGTCCGCAGGGCGGTCTCCGCCATGCAGCAGATCGAAAAGTCCTCGGGCGAAATCTCCAACATCATCGGCGTCATTGACGACATCGCCTTCCAGACCAACCTCTTGGCCTTGAACGCCGGCGTCGAAGCTGCCCGCGCAGGTGATGCCGGCAAGGGCTTTGCCGTCGTTGCCCAGGAAGTCCGCGAGCTCGCTCAGCGCTCGGCCAAGGCGGCCAAGGAGATCAAGGCGCTGATCACCACGTCGGGCGAACAGGTCGTTGCCGGCGTCTCCCTCGTCGGCGAGACCGGCAAGGCGCTCGAAGCCATCGTTACCGAGGTGCAGGAGATCAACCACCACGTCAGCGCCATCGTCACCGCCACCCGCGAACAGTCGATCGGCCTGCAGGAGATCAACACCGCCGTCAACAACATGGACCAGGGCACCCAGCAGAATGCCGCCATGGTCGAGGAGCAGACTGCTGCCAGCCATGCGCTCGCCCAGGAAGCAAACGCGCTCGACGAATTGCTGCACCAGTTCAAGCTCGGCCAGACAAGGCCGGATGCCGCAGCACCGCGCGCAGCCGTCGCCAACGCCCGTCCGGTCGCTTCTCCCGCCCGCGCGCTCGCCAGCAAGGTCACCAAGGCCTTCGGCGGAAGACAGGCGAGTGCTGCGGTTGCGGTTCAAGAGGATTGGACGGAGTTCTGAGGGGGACCCTTTTAGGAAGTGACGTCAAATGCAGAGGGCGGCGCAGAGATGCGCCGCCTTTTTTGATGAGGTCCACCCTGCTGATACGAAAAATCTAATGTTATCCGCTGCTTAAAGGCGTGTACGGCTGCGGCATCTCCTCACTCTCCGTCAGCCCAGGCCTTGAGCCGAGGATCCATGCCACCACCATCGGTGAATGCGCTGTGGATGCTCGGCTCAAGGCCGAGCATGACGGAGGGTGGGGTGGCTGTTGGAGCAAGTACAGCGATGGGCGGCAGAATTGGCGGCAAAAATAGAGAATTTTGAGCACCCGCCGGTTGCGGGTCAATCTCCTTCAGCACTCGTCCCCGTCGGCGCCGGCAGGCGGATGAGGGGCCACACGGCACGCCCTCAATAATCTTTACCCCGCAACCCCAACAGCAACCCCACGCCCCAGCGCCTTGAATACTGTCGAGACGATCCCGGCGCGATCTAGCCCGGCATGGGCGTTCATCGCTTCCGGCTTGGCCTGCTCCATCCAGATATCCGGCATGACGAGCGAGCGGATCTTCAGGCCGTTGTCGAGCAGGCCCTCGCTCGAAAGATACTGCAAGACCTGGCTGCCGAAGCCGCCGACCGAGCCTTCCTCGACGGTGATCAGCATCTCGTGGTGGCGGGCAAGCTGGCGGATCAGGTCGTGGTCGAGCGGCTTGGCGAAGCGCGCATCGGCGACCGTCGTCGAAAGCCCGGCGGCATCGAGATCTTCGGCGGCCAGCAGACAATCGGCAAGCCGTGTGCCGAAGGAGAGCAGCGCCACCTTGGTGCCTTCCTTGACGATGCGTCCCTTGCCGATCTGCAGGATTTCGCCGCGCGCCGGCATGTCGACGCCGACACCTTCGCCGCGGGGATAGCGGAACGAGATCGGCCCGCCGTCATAGGCGACAGCCGTGCGCACCATGTGCTTGAGTTCGGCCTCGTCGGCCGCCGCCATCACCACGAAGCCGGGCAGGGTGGTGAGGAAGGCGGTGTCGAAGGAGCCGGCATGGGTCGGGCCGTCGGCGCCGACGAAGCCGGCGCGGTCGATCGGAAAACGCACCGGCAGTCCCTGGATCGCCACGTCGTGCACGACCTGATCGTAGGCGCGCTGCAGGAAGGTGGAGTAGAGCGCGGCGAACGGCTTGTAGCCTTCCGCGGCCAAGCCGGCGGCGAAGGTCACGGCATGCTGTTCGGCAATGCCGACATCGAAACAGCGCGACGGAAAGGCTTCGGCGAGTTTGTCGAGGCCGGTACCATTCGGCATGGCGGCGGTGATGCCGACGATCTTGTCGTCGAGGGTCGCTTCCTGCACCAGCGCTTCGGCAAAGACGCTGGTATAGCTCGGCGCATTCGGCTTCACCCGAGCTTGGGCGCCGGTAATGACGTCGAACTTGTTGACGCCGTGATATTTGTCGGCTGCGGCTTCGGCCGGCGGATAGCCCTTGCCCTTCTGGGTAACGACGTGGATCAGCACCGGTCCGCGGCCATTGTCGCGCACGTTGCGCAGCACTGGCAGCAAATGGTCGAAGGAATGCCCGTCGATCGGCCCGATATGATAAAAGCCCATCTCCTCGAACATCGTGCCGCCGGTGACGTAACCGCGGGCATGTTCGACGGCGCGGGTGATCGCCCGGTCGATATTCTTGCCGAGATAGGCCGTCAGCTTCTTGCCGAAATCGCGGAAGCCCATATAGGTGCGCCCGGAAGCAAGGCGGGCGAGATAGGCGCTCATCGCACCCGTCGGCGGCGCGATCGACATGTCGTTGTCGTTGAGGATGACGATGAGCCGTGCGTCGAGCGCCCCGGCATTGTTCAGCGCCTCATAGGCCATGCCGGCCGACATCGCGCCGTCGCCGATGACGGCGATGACACGGCGGTCTGATTTGTCGAGATCGGCGGCGATCGCCATGCCGAGGCCGGCCGAGATCGAGGTCGAGGAATGCGCCGCCCCGAATGGATCATATTCACTCTCGGCCCGGCGGGTGAAGCCGGAAAGCCCGTCTTCCTGGCGCAGCGTCCGAATGCGGTCGCGCCGGCCGGTGAGGATCTTGTGCGGATAACATTGATGGCCGACGTCGAAGATCAGCCGATCATCAGGCGTGTCGAAGACGCTGTGGATGGCGATCGTCAACTCGACCACGCCGAGACCGGCGCCGAGATGACCGCCGGTGCGCGACACCGCATCGATCATTTCGTCCCGGACCTCGCGGGCAAGCTGCGGCAGGTCGCGATCCTCGAGCTTGCGCAGGTCGGCGGGGTAAGTGACCTGGTCGAGCAGGGGGGTCTTCGGCAGTTGTGTCACGGGCGGGCGCTCTTTCTTGCTTTTCCTTGTTTCGCTTTATTCGATTAGATCGGGGCAAAACAAGTGCATTTCAGGAACCGAAGGTTTTCACCTTAGAGCATGGCGGAAAAAAGTGTGAGCGCTTTCGGACGATATCACTTTCTATTTCTGTAAGTTGCACTCGCCTGATTTGCCCGGGATCTCATACGGGCGAAGAGCCGGTGAGAAACTTGAATATGACACGGAATGGTAGCAATGTTGCCGCGCCGGATGGGGGATCAGGTCATGGGAACCATTATTGCAGCGCATGCCTATGTCAACAACGAGGTCGCCTATGTGGCCTGGGACATCGACGACAAGATCGATGGATGCCTTGGGTTTGAAGTCGTCCGCGTCTATCTCGACGAGCAGGGAAACGTCTCGAAAAGACTTGATGGCAGCGAGGACCGTGTCACTTGCGCCGCCTGGGTCGCCTTCAAGGGACAGCGCAATCCGCATTGGCTGCCGCAAACGACGTCGCTCTGGCCGGTGCAAAAATTGTCCTGGCGCGACCTGACGCTACGCAAGCGGCGCAACGAAATGAAACGGCGGCCGGACGAGGTTCGCGTGCGTTACGAAATCCGTCCGCTCGGCGATCTCAAGCCGGGCATGCAGGCCGCACCCGATCCGACGCCTCAGCTCGTCGAGATCAACAAGCGGGACAAAGACGGCAGGCCGATCAAGAAGGCTGACGGAACCTTCGAGAAAATCGCGGTCAGGGCCTATGAGGGACCGCCGCGGCCGCTCGGTTATCTCGGCCCGGCGGTCGCCTCCAATCCGGTGCATGTGACGCGCAAGCGTGGCCAGTTCGAGTCTACCTTTACCAATGGCATCCTCGCCGCGCAGTGGCTGCGAAACGTCCTGCTGGAAGATGGGGTGAAGCAGCCGAACGAACTGATCGACATGATCTCCAATCCGGAAAACGGCATCCGCAAATATCTTGCCGGCGATGTCATTCCAATGCTCAGGGAATTCATGAATGCGCCCGGCCGCTTCCTCGTCGCCCTCTACGAACTGGAGGATAGGGAACTGCTCGATCTGCTGCTTGCCTACAAGGACAGGCTTCGCATCATCCTCGCCAATACGGGAAAGGTCGGAGACGATTGGGATGTGCGCAATGCCCACGCACGCCAGGCGCTGATCGATGCCGGCGTCGAGATTCACCATCGGATGTTCAACAATTCGAGCCAGATCGGCCACAACAAATTCGTCGTGCACATCCCGCCTGGCGGCGCCGAGCGCAGCGTTTTCACCGGCAGCACCAACTGGACCGCGACGGGGCTTGCCGGCCAATCCAACAATGCGTTGATCGTCAGGAATGACGCGGTCGCCGCGGTCTATATTTCTTATTGGGAGCGGATGCTGGAAGACAATGCGACGCTGGAAGTTCCGGTCGAATTCGATGACGGCATGCCCGACAACCAGCAGAGCAAGGATTTCCGACGCGCGAACGAGGCGCCGTCTGTTGTCCCGATCGGCAACGGCGCGTCGGTCGAAGCCTGGTTTTCTCCGAACATGCAAAGCCGCAGAAAGGGCAAGGCAACGCCGCCCGATCTTCGAGAGGTCTACCGGCTGATGCGCCGGGCCGAGCACGCCGTGCTGTTCCTCGCCTTTTATCCCGGCCAGTCGGGCAGGGATTGCATCGTCGGCGAGGCAATCGATATTGGCCTCAAGGATCAGGAGCTGATCGTCACCGGCGCCGTTTCAAGCGCCCAAGCCATGCCCAATTATGTCGCCGGCAAGGACAACGACCGCGACGATCCCGACGATGATGAAGAGGCTATCTCGCCCCATACCTTCGACGAGGCGAATGTCACGATCGTCCGGGCGTCGCGCATCGATGACCGACAACTGCTGGCGGATTTCGGTGCTGAGGAACTGACGGCCAAGAAGGTCGGCGCCATCATTCACGACAAGGTGCTGGTGATCGACCCCCTGTCGGATGACTGCGTCGTCGTCCTCGGCAGCCACAATCTCGGCTTCAAGGCCTCTTACGCCAATGACGAAAACATGCTGATCGTCAAAGGCGACCGCGCGCTCGCCGAGGCCTATGCCGTCCACATCCTCGATGTCTATGATCACTATCGCTTCCGCGCCGTCGAGGCGGAATTGAAGCGACAGGGCAAAAAGGGCTGGTCCGGCTTTCTCAGCGTCGACGACAGCTGGCAGGACGGCTATGTCAACCGCACGAAAGGTGCGCTGACGCGCTATTTCGCGGCAGGCTGATTCCGCAAGGCACCGCTGCCGTCAGCCTTCCGGCAGCGGCACGAATTCCTCCTCGTCGCCGGGAACGATATCGAAGCGGCCGGTGCGCCATTCCTCCTTGGCTTTTTCGATCCGCTCCTTCGAGGAGGAGACGAAATTCCACCAGATATAACGTTTCGAATTGAGCGCCGCGCCGCCGAACAGCATCAGATGGCAGCCGTCGCTGCCGGCTTCGAGTGTGATCGGATCGCCCGGCCGGAAGACCAGCAGCTGGTCGGCGGCAAAACGGTCGCCTGCGATGACGACCTCACCGGAGAGCACGTAGACGGCGCGCTCTTCATGCGCTGTGCCGAAGGGAAACTTGGTGCCCGACTGCAGGCTGAGATCGACATAGAGCGTGTCGGAGAAAACCCCGACGGGCGATCTCATGCCTTCGAACGAGCCGATGACCACACGCCCGCGCACGCCTGGCGTTTCGATCAGCGGCATCTCGGTCTTTTCCGTATGGGCGAAGGAGGGATCGATCTCCTCCTTGTCGTCGGGTAGCGCCAGCCAGGTCTGCAGCCCCGACATCAGCAGCGGATGGCCGCGCAGATTATCCGGCGTGCGCTCCGAATGCACGATGCCGCGGCCCGCCGTCATCAGGTTGATATCGCCGGGACGAATGACCTTTTCGGTGCCGAGGCTGTCGCGATGGCGGATCTCGCCGTCGAAGAGATAAGTGACGGTGGAAAGGCCGATATGCGGATGCGGCTTCACGTCGAGCGCCTCGTTGGGCTTGAGGATCGCCGGTCCCATGCGATCGAAGAAGATGAACGGCCCGACGAGCCGCCGCTGCCGCGTCGGCAGGGCGCGGCGCACCTGGAAACCGCCGATATCGCTGCTGCGCGGAATGATCAGATTCTCGATCGCATCACAGGCGAAGGCATCGCCGGGCAGCGGATCTTTACCGGGAAAAAAGGACATGGTTGATCTCCGAACATTGCAGCGCCGCGCGTCTCTGAGAGCCGCGCATAGGACGCTGCAGCACTTTGAATTGCTGCATTATGCGGTAGGACATCGACCACAGATAGTGCCTGGAGTGCGGCGCGTCCAATCGGACCCGCTGCGCAGGCCTAATCTCAGATTGCCGTAAAGCCGTTATCGACGAAGAGGTGGGCGCCGTTGACGAAGTTGGACTCGTCGCTGGCGAGATAAAGCGCGGCCCGGGCGACGTCTTCGGGCTCGCCGATCCGCCCCTGCTGGGCGGCGATGGCGGCATCCGAAACGTCAACGCCGAGCGCCTGCAGATCGGCCACCTCGCGCAGGCCATGCGGCGTGCGGATGAAGCCGGGGCAGACGGCGTTGCAGCGGATGTTGCGGTCGCGGAATTCGACCGCAATCGCCCGGGCAAACATATGCACCGCACCCTTGGTCGTGTCGTAAAGTACCTCCATCGGCGTGGCGGCGACCGCCGAGATCGACGAGGTGCAGACGATCGATCCGCCGCCCGCGGCAATCATCTTCGGCAGCACGGCCTTGGTCATCAGGAACATCGAGCGCACATTGACGGCATGCAGCCAGTCCCATTCCTCAAGCGTCGTTTCGAGGAAGGGTTTGATGACGATGGTGCCGGCATGGTTGAAGAGCACGGTCACCGCGCCGTAGCGTTCCTCGACGCCCGCCACGGCGGTGTTGACGGCGGCTTCGTCGGAGACATCGGCCGTCCAGGAGTCGGCCTCGCCGCCGGCGTCACGGATCTGCTTGACGGTCTCGGCGGCTGCTTCGCCATTGCGGTCGATGATCGCGACACGCGCGCCTTCCGCCGCAAACAGCTTCGAGGCGGCACCGCCCATGCCGGTCGCGCCGCCCGAAATAATGGCGACCTTGCCCTTCAATCTGTCCGTCATGTGTCTGTCCCCTCAACATTCTGGAAGGGGATCATAGATCGGTCGCAAGCCGAACGCCAAGCGTCTTCGAAGAGGCGTTTCGCTGCGCCTCAGGCTCCGTCGAGCGGCTCGACGCCCTGCGGCTTGCCGGCGCGGTCGAGCCTGATTTTCTCGATGCGGTTTTCGGCGGCCGAAAGCAGCGTTTCGCAGTGTTTCTTCAGCGCTTCGCCGCGCTCATAGATCTCGATCGATTCATCCAGCGCCACATCGCCGCGTTCCAGCCGGGCGACGATGCTTTCGAGTTCGGCGACCGCCTTTTCGAAGGAAAGGCCCGATACTTCAGGCTTGGCGCTGTCAGTCATTCTCAACCCTTCATCATTCGCAGAATATGCATGCCCGCCGATTCGGCGAGGCCTTCGAGATCATAACCACCTTCGAGCAGGCTGACGACCCGGTTCTTGGCGTGACGGTCGGCCAGTTCGAGCACGCGCCCGGTCGCCCAGTCGAAATCCTCGCCGGTCAGGTTGATCTGCGCCAGCGGGTCGCGGTGATGCGCATCGAAACCGGCGGAGATGATGATGAGATCCGGCCGGAAATCGGCAACGGCTGGCAACACGCGCGATTTGAATGCCTCGCGGAAATGGTCGCTGCCGACATTCGGCGAAAGCGGCGCATTGACGATGGTGTTGTGTTTGCCCTTCTCGTCTTTGGCGCCGCTGCCGGGATACAGCGGCATCTGATGCGTCGAGCAAAACAGCACCGAGGGATCGTCCCAGAAAATATCCTGGGTGCCGTTGCCATGGTGCACGTCCCAGTCGATGATGGCGACGCGCTCGGCGCCATGTCTCTTCTGCGCATGGCGGGCGGCGATCGCCGCATTGTTGAAGAAGCAGAAACCCATCGCCGTCATCTTCTCGGCATGGTGCCCGGGCGGGCGGGCGGCGACGAAAACATTGTCGGCGGCGCCGGAGAAGACGTCGTCCACCGCCGCCATCGCGCCGCCGATGCCGGTCAATGCGGCCTGCAGGCTCCTGGCGCTGGCATAGGTGTCGGCTTCCAGCTGGTTGATCCGATCCTCTTCCTCGGGAATCTCCCGCATCACGGCGGCAAGATGTTCCTCCGGATGCGCCAGCAGCACCGAATCTTCGCTCGCCCGCGGCGCCTGCCGGCGCTCCAGTCGCTCGAAATTCGGATGTTCCAGCGCGACGTTAATGGCGCGGATCCTGTCCGATCGCTCCGGATGGCCGGCGGGCGTCACATGTTCCAGGAAGATCGGATGTTCGTAAAGACGGGTGCTCATGGAGACACTCTATCGGTCACTTATGTCATGTTCCACAGCAGATGGGGCATCGGCTGATGATTTCAACAAGCGCTGTCGCCACGCCTTCCGACTGTCCGCCGCATTGCAATTCCGGTCATTTGCGGCGTTTACTTCAACGAACGCCGTCGCTACTGTCGTTGACGGGGAATTTTGTAGGCAGAGTTGTTGATGAACCAGTCGAAACGCCCTGGGGTGGCGGAAATACACGTGCCGTTTCGCGATGTCGATATGACCGGCCAGATGTTTCTGGGCTCCTATATTTCCTACGCCGAGTCCGTCATTGCGAGCTTCTGGTCGTCGCGGCCCGATGTGGAGGACGAACCAAAATACAGCGCCACCAAGATTTCCTGCATTCTCCATCGCCCGCTGCACTACGACGAGCCGGCCATCTTCACTGCGGCCGTCGACAAGATCGGTGTTCGCTCCATCGGCTTCCTCGTCTCGATCGACACCGGCGGGGAGCGGGCCGCCGAGGTGGAGATCATCTGGCAGGCCCGCGCGGGGGAGGATCAGCTGCCAGTGTCTTTGCCGGAGGAGACCCGGGACTGGCTCTACGGTTTTCTGGATTAGAGCCCGTGATCAGGATTTGCCGCGCATCAGAGGTTGGCTGAGTATATTGATCTCGACGTTTGGATAAACCCGCTCTTCCAGCAGGGTGAGGGATCCAGCCCGCACTCTGATGGGTAAACAACCCACGTCGAAGCTTACCGCCGGCACCGGCTCTTCGGCGAAAAACCTGAACAGTGTCATATGCGCTATGCGGGGCGGGATTGGACGCCACTCGTCGAAACAGATGGCCTGTGAAATGGCCGAGCGAAGCCTGCGCAATGCCGCCGGCTCCTCGGCTTTTACGAAGACAGCAGCTTCCGAAGCCGCCACCTCGTGAAAATGAAGTTCAAACGGCGGGGTCTCGTCGATCAATCTCTCGACGATTTCCATCCATCTTTCCCCGTTCCGCTTCCAGATCTCCTCGTTCGCTATGCTGAATTGGGCCGCGGCCTTGACCAGACTGACGACCGTCATATGCAGGCTTGTGGCCGGGACGCGTGCGAGGGCCGCGGCGCTGTCTCGCTCGACACTGTCTTGCAAGGCGCAGAGCTTTGACAGCGCCTCGCGATCGGGAAGAAACTGCAGGTGAAATGCGCAACAGCGCTTGAACCACAGCGTGTCGATCTTCGTGCGGATCACGGCAGCAGGCCCTTCCACCAAACGTGGGCACGCCGCACCGACAGCGTGCAATTCCGATGCTTGCTATCACAGTGCCAAACTGTTCGCCAAGAATGGCAGACGCCTGCCGGAGATCGGTTGCTCGACTCAGTATTCGGAACCGCTTCTGTTGTTCAAATCGTGACGTTCCGTGCCTTTCAGTGGTGGATTGAAGACGCTGACGAGAATGAGGTCCTTGTCCTTGCCGCCCCGCAAATAGTGGCGGTCATGTTTATCGAGCACGTAGATGTCGCCGACGCGGATGGGAAAGACATTGCCGTCCATATCCTCTACCTCGCCTTCTCCCTGGATGCAGTAGCAGGCCTCCAGATGGTTGCGGTACTGCAGCAATGCCTGCGTGTTGGCGCGAACGACCGTGTGGCAGACGGTGAATCCCATCCCGTCATCATTCGTCAGCAGGCGATGGCTTGTGCCATTGCCCCAATCGACGAAGCGTTCGGTCTCTTCCACTTCTCTCAGACTTCTCACAAACATGTGCTTTCTCCGGAATGACGGGGATGTTTTCGATCATCCATGATCCATTAGGCACTGGAATCCACACCTGCTTCAAATGATGAAAATTGAGAATAATGTTAGAATAAGTTACAGGTATAAATTGGAACTTCGTTTCTAGCGGATCAAAGCACGTGCCGGTCATGTGAGGAATTCGAACATATGCAACTGCCGCCACTGAACGCCTTGAGGGCCTTCGAAGCGACTGCCAGGCTGATGAGCCTGTCAAAGGCTGGAGACGAACTGCATGTGACCCACGCGGCGATCAGTCATCAGCTCAAACATCTGGAGGCGTGGCTGGGACGCAAGCTGCTGCAAAAATCCGGGCGCGGCGTCGCGCTGACCCCGGCGGGCAGCGAATATTATCTGGCCGTCTCGGGCTCTCTGGCAGCCATCGCCCATGCAACGGGCAATATGCGCCGAGACCACAATATGCGTTCGATCACTGTCGGATGCATTCCTTCGATCGCGTCGCGCTGGCTGGTTCCCGCACTGCCGTCTTTCCGCGAGAGCAATCCCGATCTCGATGTCAGGATCGTCTATGCAAAAGCGGAAGAGCGCTTCGATGACGAAAGCCTGGATGTTCTGATTACCATGGGAGAAGACCTGTCGGGCGGACGGGAGAGCCGGCTGCTTTTCTCCCGCCGCAACCAGCCGGTGGCCAGCGTTCATTATCTTTTCAAGCGGAACTGGACTGTCGACAGCGTTGCCTTTGCAGCCGCCGACCTGCTGCACGACGAATCCGTGGACGGCTGGAAAGAATGGTTCCGAAAAACTGACGTAAAGGCGCCGGAGCCGGTTCGCGGGCCGATATTTCAGGACTTCAATATGCTTGCCACGGCGGTGATAGCCGGACATGGGGTCGCATTATGCCCGGTCGAAGTGTTTCGGCGAGAGATCGATCGTGGCGACCTCGTCGTGCTTTCGGATATCTCGACGGCGGAGACCCAGGGATATTACCTGATCACCAGTTCCTGGGCGAAAAAGCCGGTGCGTCGTTTTACGGAGTGGTTTACGAAGGAATGCCGATCGGATGCCGCCGATCATTGAAGCGCGCTTGTTCGAAAGTGCCCTTCATGCTAGAAAAATGATATGGACAACACCCTGATCAGCACTTTCGTGATGATGATGCCGCGCTCATAGCGTGGCGGGTTTCGTGCGTCCAGATGCACCAGCGACCGCCTTCGAGGCGGTCTTTTCATGGGTCGATCCGTCTCGCGGGCAACAATAGCCTTCGAAAGGAAACGCCGATGAACAAGATCTACGTCACCACCTCGATCCCCTATGTCAATGCCGCGCCGCATGTGGGCTTCGCCCTCGAACTCGTCCAGGCCGATGCCTATGCCCGCCATTTCAGGCTTCTCGGTCACGACGTCAGGTTTCAGTGTGGAACCGACGACAACAGCCTGAAGAATGTCAGGGCGGCGGAAGCCGCGGGACTGCAGGTGAGGGCCTTCGTCAATGCCAATGCCGACAGGTTCGAGGCTCTGGGCGGCCGGCTCGATCTCTCCAACCAGGAATTCGTCCGCACCTCACGCGATCCAAGGCATGTCGCCTGCGTCCACGCCTTGTGGCGGGCTTGCGCTGAAAACGGCGACCTCTATCGCCGAGCCTATGAGGGCCTCTACTGCGTCGGCTGCGAGCAATTCTACGAACCGTCGGAACTCGATGACGGGCGCTGCCCCGAACATGGGGTCGCTCTCGAGATCGTCCGAGAGGAGAACTGGTTCTTCCGTCTCTCCCGATATGGCGGCCGGCTGCTCGAACTCGTCGAGACTGGTGAATTTCGCATCGTTCCCGCCCATCGGCGCAATGAAATCCTTTCCTTGCTGCGGCGGGGCCTCACCGACATCAGCGTGTCGCGCAGCGCCGAACGGGCGCGAGGCTGGGGCGTTCCGGTTCCCGAGGGAGATGGCCCCGATGCGGGTGAAGTCGTCTATGTCTGGTTCGATGCCCTGGCGAACTATCTTACAGGCCTGGGGCACGGGTCCGACGAAGCGCTGGTTCAGCGCTATTGGAACGGCGCAGAACGCATCCACGTCGTCGGCAAGGGCATCTCCAAATTCCACGCCATCTACTGGCCGGCCATCCTGCTGTCGGCCGGCCTGCCACCGCCATCATTGCTTCTCGTGCACGGTTACGTCACGGTCGACGGCAGGAAGATCGGCAAGTCGGCCGGCAACGGCATCGATCCGGAAGGCATCATCGACGCCTACGGAACGCCGGACGCGCTGCGCTATTATCTGCTCCGGCATATCCGCTCGGGAGACGATGGCGATTTCTCGGCCGAGCGTCTGGAAGCCGCATGGTCGGGCGAGCTCGCGGGCCAGCTCGGCAATCTCGCCAATCGGGTGCTTGCCCTTCTAGATCAGTCGTTCGCCGGCATCGTACCGCCGGTGCCGGATACCGAGTTCGTGCAGCAGGCTCACCGCCTTCCGGGGAAGGTATCGGCGGCGTTCGATGCCTACGAGCTCCATGTCGGCCTCGCCGACATTTTCGAGTTTATCGGCGAGGCGAACCGGCGGTTTACAAAATGCGCACCATGGGTGGATGCGAAAGCGCTGCTTGGCGATCCCGTTCCGGAGGATCGCCAAGCGACCTTCGAACGTCTTGGTGCTGGCCTGGCCGAGCAGGTCTACGGCCTTGCGATCATTGCTCGCTGCCTCCTCCCATTCCTGCCGGCCGCGGCCGCAACGCTGCATTCCAGGCTGGGAATAGCGTCTCGCCTCTATCGGGATCAGCTGATCGTGAGCGGGGTCAAAGCCGCCCCGCAAGCGGTGCTCTTTCCGCAAAGAGCGGTTGCCTGAGCGTAAGCGGCCCGAGAGAAAATATTCTGCGCTGTAGGCCGGCAGCGCAGAAGAGTGTCATGAAAGTTTCATATTGGGGCCATTGCCGGTATCGCGATAATAATCTACTATTTTAATCAGGAAGCAAGATTTCCTGAAACAAAACGAAAGGATATTGATTGGATACATTTTTCTCGGATGGTGTGCTCTTCGCATGCTTCATCCTGTTTTGTGCCCTGATGATCATGGGCAGCAAGCACAAGTCGGGCAGCTCTGGCGACGGCGGTGGAGTTGGGTTCGACACCTCCCATGGCGGCTGCGACGGTGGCCACGGTGGCGGCTGTGACGGCGGGGGTGGAGACGGAGGTGGTGGAGACGGAGGTGGTGGAGATTAGATAGCCTGAAATCGATAGAATGCCCGACCGCCTCAAGGCGGTTTTTTGTTGCCCGGATTCCAGGCCATGCCGAGACGGCATAGAATCGCCGACGGACCGTGGACTTGAGGCTCACGAGCTGCGGCGACGGAGATTGGGAGGCGATCGGCGTCAACGCATAATGGCCGCCTTCGAGCCCGAGGCGGCCATTGCGATATCTGTTCCGGCAGGCCGGACTTATGGTTACGCGCGCACCGGCAGCAGGGGATAGCCGACCATGACGGCGCGGCCAAGGAGGGCGGCGACGAAAGCCTTGATCACGTCGCCTGGAATGAAGGCCATCGAGCCGACAAAGGCCTTGGTGAAGCCGAGACCGGCGACGGTTGCGAGATAGGTGATGCCGAAGGCATAGAGCACGACGATGCCGCCGGCCATGGCGGTGAGGAAGAAGCTCACCGTCTGCACGAGGGCGGATTGCTGGTCGTTGACCAGCCGCTCGCTGAGGTAGCCGGTGACGAAGGCGGCAAAGATCCAGCCGATCAGGAAGCCGGCCGTTGGCGACGCAAAGATGGCAAGCCCGCCGCGGCCGCCCGACAGCACCGGCAGGCCGATGGCGACCAGCAGCAGCACGATCAGCACGGCAATCGCGCCGCGGCGCGCGCCAAGCACGACGCCGGCCATCATGACGCCGAGCGATTGCGCGGTGATCGGCACCGGAATGAAGCCGAGGAAAATCGGCGGCAGCAGGCCGAGCGCCACGATGATTGCGGCAAAGAGGGCAGTAAGAACGAGATCGCGGGTGCTCATCATGACTTCCGTGTTTATCAATCGTTAACTTCCATGCCGCCGAATGCCGCGCGCGTCAATCGCCGCGGCGATATTATCCGCATCCTTGAGCGTCAGGATGATCAGCGGCGCAAGTAGTGTCGTCGGCCGGATTTTCAGCCCGCGAGCGATATGCGCCTCGCGGATCGCCTGGTAACGGCCGACGATTTCCGGCACGAAGCGCAGCACCAGCCCAAGCGCCAGGCCGATGTCGTCGGCCTGAACCCAACCGGTGCGTTCGAGCGGCCGGGCAAGCGCCGTCACCTCGTCGATGAAGGCGGTGATCGAGGTCGTCGCCGTCAGGGTGGCGGCAAAAAGCATCAGCGCCGTCAGCCGCAGTAGCGGTACGAGAGCCTCTTGCCAGGGATGGAAAATCAGGTTGAAGAGCGCGACGACGGCGATCGTCAGGAAGATCGGCCGCAGCCGCCTGAGCCCATCACGAAGCGGCAGGCCGACCATGCGGTAGACGATGGCAGCCAGCAGCGCGGCGATCGAAAGCAGGACGAGATTGCCGGTGACGAACAGCGCGATGCTGAAGGCCGCAAGCGACAACAGCTTTAGCCGCGGTGAAATCCGGTGCATCACGCTGTTGCCTTCGACATAGAGCGATTGCATCACGCAGCGATCTCCCGGTAGCGGGCGATTGCTTCGGCCGCCGGCGCATCCGCGGCAAGCCGGCCTTCATGAAACAACAGCACCCGCTCGAAATCGGAGATCAGCTCCAGATCGTGGGTGATGACGATGGCGCTTTCGTCAAGCCCGGCGATAATTCCTTCGACCAGGGCCCGGTTCTTCAGGTCGAGCTGGTTGGTCGGCTCGTCGAGGATGAGAATGCCGGGCCCTGTCGCCAGCACCGAGCAGAGGGCGGCCACCTGCAACTCGCCGCCGGAAAGCTCGTGCGCCCGGCGATCGGCCAGAGCCTCGGCGCCGAAGCGGGCCAGCACACCCTCGACCTTCGCCTCGATTTCCACCTTGGTGAAACCGCGCCGCTTCAGCCCGAAAGCGATGTCGTCTTTGACGATCGGCAGGATGATCTGGTTCTGCGGCGATTGGAAGATGAAGCCGACATCGGCCATTGCAGATTTCTCATCACTCGTATCGCGGCCATTGACGGTGACGCGGCCGGTGGTCGGCTTGGTCAGCCCGTTGATCAGCCGGGCGAAAGTGGTCTTGCCCGAACCGTTCAGCCCGATGACGCCGATGCGTTTGCCACTGATGCCGAGCGTCAGCGGCTGCAGCGTGACCCGCATCCCGAAACTGACCCCGGCACCTTCGAATTGTATGTCCAAGCTATTTCCTCGTATCCGGCGACGCTGGAAAGCGCCATCAATGGGCAGATCTGCGAGACCAGCCCCTCATCCGGCTGCCGCCACCTTCTCCCGCTCGCGGGGCGAAGGGACCATGCCGCGACCTCTCCATACTCCACGTGCCGCTCGCAAGGCACATCCCCTCTCCCCGTTTTTATTGGGAGAGGGTTAGGGTGAGGGGCAGCCATTGGCGTCAACTTGCGGGAATGCTTCTATACGGGGACATCGGATTGATGAAAGCACAAATCTCGCTGTCGACAGCCGAGAGCGATATCGGGTGGCTAGGAAGATTTTCCGCGTTATGATGTGGCCATGACGAATCTGCTCTCCAATTCCGACGCCCGCCGTGTCTTTCTTGCTAAGCAGGGGCTCAGCGCGCCACCGAACCGCGCCCTGACCAAGGAGGGCCTGCTGCAGCTCATCCGTGAGCTGGGTTTCGTCCAGGTGGATAGCATCCAGACGGTGGAGCGGGCCCATCATCAGATCCTGTTTTCCCGCAACCAGACCTACAGGCGCGAGCACCTGACGGCGCTGCTCGAAAAGGACGGCGCGCTGTTCGAACACTGGACGCATGACGCCTCCATTCTGCCGAGCGCCTTCTTCGTCTACTGGAAGCACAAGTTCCGTCATCAGGAGAAAGTGATCGTCGAACGCTGGCGCAAATGGCGCGGCGAGGGTTTCGAGGCGGCTTTTGCGGAAACCTATGAGCGCGTCGAGCGCGACGGCGCGATCCTGGCGCGGGACATCAAGGCCGACGGCCATGTCTCCGGCGGCTGGTGGAACTGGCATCCGAACAAGACGGCGCTCGAATATTTCTGGCACACCGGCAAGTTCGCCATCGCCGGCCGCTCGAATTTCCAGAAGATCTATGATCTGACGGAGCGCGTCATCCCGGAGGAGTTCCGTAAGCCGGAGGTGAGCCGCGAGGAATTCGTCGACTGGGCCTGCCGCAGTGCGCTCGCCCGCCTCGGCTTTGCCACCCATGGCGAAATATCGGCCTTCTGGCACCTCGTCTCGCCCGATGAGGCCAAGGCCTGGGTATCAGCCCATCGCGACGAGCTGATCGAAGTGCTGATCGAATCGGCGCTCGGGGCCAAACCGCGCCCCTCCTGGGCCTTTGCCGATTTTCTCTCGACGCTCGACAACTACCCCGGCGCGCCGCCGCGCATCCGCGTCCTCAGCCCCTTCGATCCGATGATCCGCGACCGCAACCGCACCGAACGCCTGTTCGGCTTCTTCTACCGCATCGAGATTTTCGTGCCCGAGCCGAAGCGCGAATATGGCTATTACGTCTTCCCGCTACTCGAAGGCGATAGGCTGATCGGCCGCATCGACATGAAGGCGGATCGGAGGAAGTCGACGCTCGACGTCAAGCGGCTGTGGCTGGAGCCGGGCGTGAAGCCTTCGGCCGGGCGGCTAGAGCGGCTGGAGGCGGAACTGGACCGGGTGGCGCGGTTTGCGGGGGTGGAGAAGGTTGTGCTTTTGGAGGGTTGGCGAGGGTAGCCGAATAGTTCTGCGGGTTATCGCGAACTCCCTCAGCAGATCTCCGTCTTGCTGATCTTGATCCCAAAACCTTCCAGGCCGACATAATGGCGCTCGCGGCTGGTCAGCAGTTTGATCGAGCTGACGCCGAGGTCCTTGAGGATCTGGGCGCCGAGGCCGATTTCCAGCCATTCGCTGTCGCGGCTCTGTGCTTCGGCATGGGCTTCGCGGCCCTGGCTGCGGGCCTTGCGGCCATTGTCGGTGTGGCCGACGCCGACGGAACCCTCGCGCAGATAGACGATGACGCCGCGGCCTTGCTCGGCAATCTTCTGCATATAGAAATCGACCGGGCTGTTCTTGCCGAAGAGATCCTCGGCGACATTCTCCGGATGCAAGCGTACCGGGATGTCGACGCCGTCGCGGATGTCGCCGAAGACGACGGCAAGATGCTGCATCGGGTCCCAGGGCAGGGCATAGGTGTGGGCCTTAGCCTTGCCGAACGGCGTGTCGACGTCGAAACTCGCGCCATGTTCGATCAGCGTTTCCTTGCGCTGGCGATAGGCGATGAGATCGGCGACGGAGACGAGCTTCAGCCCGTGCTGCGCGGCGAAATCGACGACCTGTGGGCCGCGCGTGACGGTGCCGTCATCGTTGACCAGTTCGGAGATGACGCCGATCGGCGGCAGGCCGGCAAGCTTGCAGAGGTCGACGGCGGCTTCGGTATGGCCGGAGCGCATCAGAACGCCGCCTTCGCGCGATACCAGCGGAAAGATGTGGCCGGGACGGACGAAATCGGCGGCGCCGACATTCGGATTGGCGAGGTTGCGCACCGTCAGCGTCCGGTCGTCGGCCGAGATGCCGGTCGTCGTGCCATGCTTGAAATCGACCGAGACAGTGAAGGCCGTCGTATGGGCCGAATCGTTTTCTGCCACCATGGCGTTGAGGTTGAGGCGCTTGGCCTCTTCCCTCGGCATCGGCGCGCAGACGATGCCCGAGGTGTGGCGCACGATGAAGGCCATCTTTTCCGGCGTCGTGTGCACGGCGGCGACGATCAGGTCACCCTCGTTCTCGCGATCATTGTCGTCCATGACGACGACGATCTCGCCGGCCTCGAAGGCCCGGATGGCGTCGACGACGCGCTTCTGGTCGTAAGACATGGGACGCTCCTATTTCAGACGGCCGGACTGGCCGCGGTCGCGAAGATAATGATCGGCGATGGCGCAGGCGACCATCGCCTCACCGATTGGCACGGCGCGGATACCGACGCAGGGGTCGTGCCGGCCCTTGGTGCGGATATCGACATTCTTGCCATCGGCATCGATCGACTGGCGCTCGGTCAGGATCGAGGAGGTCGGCTTGACGGCGAAACGCGCCACCACCGGCTGCCCGGTGGAAATACCGCCGAGAATACCGCCGGCATGGTTGGAAAGGAAGATCGGCGTGCCGTCATTGCCCATGCGCATCTCATCGGCATTGTCTTCACCTGACGTTTCGGCAGCGGCAAAACCATTGCCGATCTCCACACCCTTGACGGCGTTGATCGACATCAGCAGCGAGGCGATATCCTGGTCGAGCTTGGCATAGATCGGCGCGCCGAGGCCAGCCGGCACACCTTCGGCGACTACTTCGACGACTGCGCCGATCGAAGAGCCCGTCTTGCGGATGCCGTCGAGATATTCCTCCCAGACCGGCACGATTGCCGCATCGGGGGAGAAGAACGGGTTCTGGCCGACCTGATCCCAATCCCAGTTGCGCCGGTCGATCTTGTGCTTCCCGATCTGCACCAAGGCGCCGCGCACAGTCACACCAGGCACGACGAGGCGGGCGATGCCGCCAGCCGCGACCCTGGCTGCGGTTTCGCGCGCCGAGGAACGGCCACCGCCGCGATAATCGCGAATGCCGTATTTGAGGTCATAGGTAAAGTCGGCATGGCCGGGGCGGTATTGCCGGGCGATCTCGCCGTAATCCTTGGATCGCTGGTCGGTGTTTTCGATCAGCATGGAGATCGGCGTGCCGGTTGATGTCATCGTCTCGCCGTCGGCGTCGAGCATGACGCCGGACAGCACCTTGACCAGATCGTCCTCGCGCCGCTGCGTCACGAAGCGGGATTGGCCGGGCTTGCGCTTGTCGAGCCAGACCTGCAGCTCCTCGAGCTTGAAGCGCAGCCCCGGAGGGCAGCCGTCGACGACGCAGCCGAGTGCCGGACCATGGCTTTCGCCCCAGGTGGTTACGCGGAAGAGGTGACCGAATGTATTGTGCGACATGTGTTCCCACGGGTGGCGCGCCAAAGCCGATCGCGCCGTTGCTTGAAAAGGCGCGACACTCATAGGCCAAAAAGCCGTCGAGGCAAAAGCCTTTCTTTGCGCCAAACCGGCAGCTGCGGAAATGCTGTTTCCGTTCCTATCAAAGGAAGGCGGTCAGGATGCCAACCGCCATCCGGGTCCCGTCGCCTCGTTGGTGAAATCGTCGAAGGAGAGCGGTCGCGCGAAGGCGTAGCCCTGCAGGATGTCGCAGCCGAGATCGCGCAGCAGTTCGGCATGAGCTGCCGTTTCCACGCCTTCGGCCACGGTCTCGACACCGAGCGAGCGGGCGATCTCGATGATAGAGCGGACCAGCGCCCGCTCCTGCGAGGCGCCGACGATCGGCTGCACCAGCTGGCGATCGATCTTCAGCCGTTTCGGTTTCAGCTTCAGCAGGCTGACGATCGAGGTATGGCCGGTGCCGAAATCGTCGATCTCGATATCGATGCCGAGCGCCTTGATGCGCTCGAGATTGTGCGAGACGACGTCCTCGCTCTCGTCGAGGAAGATCGATTCCACCAGTTCGAAGGAGAGTTCGCCGGGGCGGATATGCAGATCGGCAAGCGATTCCAGCAGGCTGCCGTCATGCAGCCGCCGCGCCGAAACATTGACCGAGACCTTCGGCACGGCAATGCCCAGCGCCGTCCAGCGCATCTTGTCGCGCAGCGCCGTTTCCAGCACGATCCGGTCGAGCATCTGCACGACATTGATCTCATCGGCGATGCGCAGGAACTTGTCGGGGGCGAGCCACCCCTTGGACGGGTGCTTCCAGCGTACCAGCGCCTCGACCCCGGTCAGCTCCATCGTCCGGGCTGAGAATTGCGGCTGGTACCAGGCGGTGAATTCGCCATTGTCGATGCCGGCGAGGATCTCGTCGGCCGTGCGCTTGGTGTTGATGATATCGGCCTGGAGATTGTGATTGAAGAATTCGAAGCGGTTGCGGCCCATGCTCTTGGCGCGGTAGAGTGCGATATCGGCATTGATCAGCACCTTGCGCGCATCGACATGAATGCCGTTGGCAAGCGCCACACCGATCGACACGCCGCAGCGGCAGGAGAAACCCTGAAAATCGATCGGCTGGCGCATCTCCTCGATGATCCGCGTCGAAAGCTCGGCCATCTCCTTATCGCCGACATCGAGGGCGAGGATGACGAACTCGTCGCCGCCGATGCGCGCGACGAGATCGCTGCCGCGGACATTCCTGGCGAGCACCCTCGAGGCATGCACCAGCATCGCATCGCCGGCGGCATGGCCAAGCGTATCGTTGATGTCCTTGAAGCGGTCGAGGTCGATATGCAGGATCGAGAATTTCTGCCGCTGCCGGCGACCGTCATGCGTCAGCTCTTCCAGCGCGATATCGAGCTTGCGGCGATTGGCGAGTGCGGTTAGCGGGTCGTGCAGCGAATTGTGCTCGATCCTGTTTTTGGCAAGCTCGAGCTCGATATTCTTGGCGACCGCCTCGTCCTTGGCCGCTTTCAGCCGGATCGTCATCAGCACGTCTTCGGTGGCATCGAAGGCGATGCCCATGATCTTCATCTCGCCGGTCCCGGTCTGGTGGACCTTGCCGACCGAGCGCACATAGCGCACCGCGCCGCCGTCGACGATCACCCGGCAGACGAGCGTGTGCGTATCACCGTTCTTCTTGAAGTAACGCGCGCTTTCCAGCGCCAGTGCCCGATCCTCGGGGTGGATGCATCCAAGCCAGGTCTCCTCGGTCATGAAGCCCTTGCGTGGCGCAAGCCCATAGAGCTCGTGCATGCGCTCGTTCCAGATCGAGCCGCCGCGGTCGGGCCGTGCTTCCCAGATGCCGCATTGATAGGAATTGAGCGCCAGGTCGAGCCGGCTCGACAGTTCGGCGAGCTCTCCCTCGCGGCTGGAAAGCTCTTCAAGCGCCAGTTCCAGCTCGGCATTCTTGACCTCGCTCGTGTCCCTGGCCTTGCGCAGCGTGTCTGTCGTCTCGGCATCGGCGGTCACGTCCCAGACGATGCCGATCGTCTTGCTGACGCCGCCGGCATCGGTATAGAAGGCGCCGACCGAGCGCAGGTGGCGGATGCCGCCATCGGCAAGCAGGATGCGGTACTGCGCCGTGCAGGCAGCGCCGGCGATGCTGCAGCTGAAGAAGTGCATTTCGGCGATGTCTCGATCCTCGGGCTGGATCGCCGCCAGCCATTCGTCGAGCGCCCGGCTTCCCTCCTGCGCCGGCTTGCCGTGGAGGGCGGCGGCGCGCGCATCCCAGAGCAGGCTGCTCGAATCATCCTGCAGCTCCCAGATGCCGATATTCGAGGATTCGAGCGCCAGATCGAGCCGCTGCGACAGTTCTTTCAGTTTCGCCTCGCGTGTCTCCAACTCGGCGATGTTGCGATTGCGCTCGCCGAGCAGGAGTGTGGCGAAGAAAATCGGGATGATGATGATGCAGCCGGCGGCGGCGACGATCAGGCGCAGCTCGGTTCGGTTTTCAGGTATCGCGTCCCAGCCGCTGTTCGGAACGACCGAGAGTTCCCACTTGCCGCCGGCAAAGCCGATCTTCTGGCGCATCGGCTCCTTGTCGTCGATATCGGACGATCCGAAGAAGGGTGCCATCGCGGCCCTTGCCGGCGAGCCGATATCCCGGATGGCGATCGAAAGATGGTCGAGATGCGGATAACGTTCCCGGTTCTCGCGGTCGCGCGCCGGCATCAGCCCGGTCGCCTCGTAGAACATCTGCTGGTCGATGGCCAGTTCGACCGCTCCCCAAACCCGCCGCTGGCCGTTCTCCTTGACAAAAACCGGGAAGAATATGGCAAAGCCGTCCCGGCCGTCGGTGCTGACCGGGCCATAGAAGCGTGCCGACTGATCGCTGGCCGCTGGCGTCATTGTCTGGCGTGAAAACAGCGTTGCGCGTACGTCGCGGCCGATCTGCTCGTTGCCGGGTAGCCTGGGATAGACGTTGTCGATAATGAAATCCGGTGCGACCGCGATGTGAATGAAGGACGGATTCTGGATCAGCAGCCAGTTGATCTGCCGCTCCATCTCCTCTCCGTTTGCGGCGCTGACGGAGATCAGATTGGCAAGGTCGCGGACCATGCTGAGGTCCATATTGATCTCAGCCATGACCCGGGCGCGGATGAGATTCGCCTCGCTTTCGGTGCGGATATGCAGTTCGCGCACATAAGATTGAGTATTGGCCCGGTCGAGGCCGAAGCCGACCATGATGACGGCCAAGGCGACAAGCGAAGAAACCAGAAAAGAGACGCGGGTATTCTTCAGCACGCGCCGCAACTGCTTGTTGTCGCTCAGCCTGGATAGCAAAATGAAACTCCCATCTTCCGGGCGACTGTAGGGGGCGGGGGTTAATTTACGATTGCCCGCCGGCGATGCCAAAAATCATGGGAAGGGAAAAACAGCGGTTAACACCGTGTCTTGATTATAATTAAAATCCTATTCATCAATTGGGCGGGAAAAGCCATTCTTCCGGGCAATTTTCGCCATATTCAGGAGGCTATCTGTGACCAGTCATGTTCTCGTGCAGCGTTTCAAAAGGATTGTCGCCATGCGTTTCGTCGTCGCCACGCTTTTGGCAACAGCAAGTTTTCTGTCCCCGATGAGCGGTTTTGCCGAGAGCGCCGATGTCGAGGCGACGATTAAGAAGGTCGACACCGCCAATCTGGTGTTGACGCTCGATGACGGTAAAACCTATCAGGCGCCCGAGGAGTTCAATTTCGACGGCCTCGAAGCCGGCGTGAAGGTCATCGTCTTCTATACCGAGGTCGACGGCAAGCGCGTCATCAACGATCTCGATATCGTCAAGTAGGCAACTTTAAGAATGAGGTTTGTGCCCAAAGGCTGCCCCTTACCCTAACCCACTCCCCGCAAAAACGGGGCGAGGGGACGTGCCCCACGAGAGCTCGGTGGGGGAACGGAGAGGTTGGCGGCTTGTCGCTTCTCCCGGGGTCGAGACCCGTGGCTCGACCGCGGTCGGTGCCGGCAGGCGGATGAGGGGCAGACAGGATGTCCCGATTTTGCCTTGAGCTGCTAACGTGCCGCCAGGCGATGGTACGAATTCGCAATCTCTACAGCCAGACGATCGTCCGCTCAGCGGTGTCGATCCTGGCGATCCGGTCCTGCGGGATTGCGCCTTCCGCAGCGCTGATCTTCGGCAAGTCGGAAATCGTCTGGAAAAGCGTGCGGATGACGCCGCCATGCGTGACGCAGACCGTCGGACGGTCGACGGAGTTCAGCCAAGAGCCGGTGCGCCAGGAGAGGATCTCGTAGCTTTCCGCGTCATCGCCGGGCGGAATGAAATCCCATTTCGCGGCGTTGCGCTCCGCCACCCGCTCGCGCTGCGTCGCCTTCAGCTCCTTGAGCGTCGAGCCCTCCCAGTCGCCGAAGGATATCTCGACCAGCCTGCGATCGGTGCGATAGGCAAGCGGCGGCAAGCCCATGGCGGCGCGGACGATTTCCATGGTCGCGCGCGTGCGCTGCAGCGGGCTTGCGACGAAATCGAATTCATCGACTGTGTCGCCGAGAATTTCGCCGAGCGCCAGCCCGTTCTGGCGGGCCTGCTCCAGGCCCGTGGCATTCATCGGAATGTCCTTCTGGCCCTGCAGGCGACGCTCGGCATTCCAGTCGGTCTGACCGTGTCTGATCACGTAGATAAGCACGGTCTAGGCTCCGGGAATGCTTCAGTCCTTGACGACCGAAATGTCGGGGGCGTCGACCGCCTTCATGCCGATGACATGATAGCCGCTGTCGGCATGGTGCACTTCGCCGGTGACGGAGCGCGACAGGTCCGACAGCAGATAGAGGCCGACATCGCCGACTTCCTCGATGGTGACGGTACGGCGCAGCGGCGCGTTATATTCGTTCCACTTCAGAATATAGCGGAAATCGCCGATGCCGGAGGCGGCAAGCGTCTTGATCGGTCCGGCCGAGACGGCGTTGACGCGAATGTTCTGCGGCCCGAGGTCGACGGCCAGATATTTGACGCTCGCCTCGAGTGCTGCCTTGGCGACGCCCATGACGTTATAGTTCGGCATCACCTTTTCGGCGCCGTAATAGGTCAGCGTCAGCATGGCGCCGCCATCCGTCATCAGCTTCTCGGCGCGGCGTGCGACCGAGGTGAAGGAATAGACGGAGATTTGCATCGTCTTGGCGAAGTTGTCGGCCGAGGTGTCGACATAACGGCCGGTCAGCTCGTCCTTGTCGGAGAAGCCGATCGCATGCACGAGGAAATCGATCTTGCCCCAGAGCTTCTCGACGTTTTCGAAAACGGCGTCGATGGTTTCTTCGTCGGCAACGTCACAATGGCCGACGAGCGTCGCGTCGATTTCGGCGGCGAGCGGCTCGACGCGCTTCTTCAGCGCATCGCCCTGATAGGTGAGCGCGACTTCTCCGCCCTGCGCATGAATGGCCTTGGCAATACCCCACGCAATCGAACGATTGTTGGCGACACCCATGATGACGCCGCGTTTGCCTGCCATGAGGCCGGATGCTTGAGCCATATTTCGCTCCCTAGGAATTCTGATCGATCCTGCCTATGGCATAGGCCGCTAATCGGTTCAAGCTTGGCCTGGATCATCAACTGTTAGGTATCGTAACAAAGGGTGCGAAAGTCATAAATATTTCACAGGAACAGGCCTTCGCGCATGCTCCGCATGAGATCGGTGACCTTGTCGTCGGGTTTTTCCCACAGGATAATGCGCAATTCGACGACGAGATCGCCTCTGCCGCCCTCTTCGCGGGGCAATCCCTGGCCGGGGATTTTGATCGTCTTGTCCGAGCCCGACCAGGCGGGGATGGTAATGTCGAGCGGCCCGCTCGGCCCCTCGATGCGCGCCTCGGTGCCGAGCACGGCATTTTCGATGCTGAGCGGCAGCACAGCATGCAGATCGAAACCATCGACCGTGAAGCGCGGATCGGGCGCAATGCGAATGGCGATGACGGCATCGCCGCGCTGCATGCCCGGCAGCTTGAAGCCCTGGCCCTTGAGCCTGATTTCGTCGCCATCCCTCGTGCCTGCCGGCAATGCGAAGCCGATCTCGCGGCCTTCCGGCAGCGACGCGGTGATCCAGCTGCTCTTCAGCACGTCGTCGATCGTCACTGTCGCCGTCGTCACCTCATCGGGTGCTTTTTCGAGGCCCGTATCCTTGGCGCCGGTGAAACGGCGCACCAGGGATGTGAGGATGCTGAGCGGCAGCGGAAGATTGGCGCCGGCATTGGCTGCCGTCTCCCCGGCGTCCTCGTCGCCCGCGGCTTCAGTGGCATCGCCATCCGCGCGCCTGCCGGTCTCGCCCGCTTGCTGGTTTTGTGCCTGCTGGTTCTGGGCCTGCTGATATTGCGCCTGCTGGGTGCGACCCTGCGCCTGGCCGCCGCCGGCAGCGCGCGCCTGGGCGCCGAAAATACGCTCGACCATTTCCTCGGCCGGCTCGGCCGATCCTGCCTGCCTGGAGCCGTCGGCTGCCGCCTTCTGGGCGGCGCGCGCAAGCTCCTCCATCACGCGCTCGGCATTGGCCTGCGCCGCCTTGGCGCGCACGGCGGCCTCACGCGCTGCCTGGCGCTGCTGCATGATCGTCTGTTCCTGCTTCTTGGCTTCCGCCATCCGCACGGCATTGTCGAACAGGCTGCGTTTGCGCGGATCCTTCAGCGTTTCATAGGCGCGGCCGATCTCGGCGAACCGGGCCGTCGCCGTCGGATCGCTTTGATTATGGTCGGGATGGGCTGCCTTGGCCATATTGCGCCAAGCCGCCTTGATCTCGTCTGCTGCCGCGTCGCGGTTGACGCCCAGAATTTTATAAGGATCGCGCATGTCAAACCGCCGGTGTTGCGATGCGGGAAGCCACGTCCTTGCCCGGCATCCCCGTCCAATAAAACTTGTGCGGCGCCACCCGCCACAAAGGCAGGAAGAGCCACTTTCAACGCCGATCCTGCGGCGGAGTTGCTAATCACTTGTTATTTCTGTGGAGAGATGTGGGGTGTTTCGCGGCGAATGGTTAGCTCTTCGCTAAGCATCCGGCAGAAAGCGGTCGCGCATTAACTGTTTGGGAGGGCGTCGCGCATCTTTTCGGGGCGCGCACGCGGGAACGCAACATTTTGGAGTGTGCCTGGGAGGGCTTCGCTTACCCGCCGGATCAGCTCTCCGGCTGAAAGCTCAACAGCTGCCAGTTGCCGCCGCCGACCAAGCAGGTCTTCCCGTAGAATTTGGCGATGCCGACATAGGAATGGCGGGTCGTGCGGAACTGCCGGCACACCTGGCCTGATTCGTTGTTCTCGACGATCGTATCGATGACGCCGGCGCTGCCCGTCGATGCATTCGCCCAGGGAAGCGGTTGACCCTCGAGCCTTTGCACGTCGGCCGAGGTCACGGCGTTGCGCACGGTCATCTCGTCCGACAGCGTATCGGTGCTCGGCGGCGTCTGCGGCACGGTGCCGGTCGCCACCGACCGGTCGACCTTGGCTTCGCTCAAGAAATCCATACCGCCTGCCAGGCAGCCGGAAAGCGAAAGCATTGCAGCGCCGATGACGAAGAACGTGCTGCTGCGTCGCCGCAGGCCCTTTGTATGGCGATATGACTTTGCTATGACTTCCACCCTGCGTCCTGTCCAGTTACCAAAAGCTGGGCGAGTTTTGAAAAATCCGGGGCATTTGAACCAATATGTCGGCAAACGAGTTAACAAGCGGTGACTTTACCGAAAGTGGCGAACCCTTCAAGCTCTTTGCCGAATGGCTTGGAGAAGCGGAGGCCTCCGAGCCCAACGACCCGAACGCCGTGGCGCTGGCAACGGTCGATGAGGATGGTCTTCCCAATGTCCGCATGGTTCTCCTGAAGGGATTCGATGACGACGGTTTCGTCTTTTACACCAATTTCGAGAGCCAGAAAGGCCGTGAAATTCTGGGCCAGAAAAAGGCCGCCATGTGCTTTCACTGGAAAAGCCTGCGCCGTCAGGTAAGGCTGCGCGGCCCGGTCGAGATCGTCACCGACGCCGAAGCGGACGCCTATTTCAAGACGCGGGCGCGCGGTAGCCGCATCGGCGCCTGGGCGTCGAAACAATCCCGCCCGCTTGAAAGCCGTTTCGCGCTTGAAAAGGCCGTGGCCGAATATACCGCCCGTTATGCCATCGGCGAAATTCCGCGTCCCGCCCATTGGTCGGGCTTCCGCATCCGGCCGACCTCGATCGAATTCTGGAAGGACCAGAACTTCCGCCTGCATGACCGCATCGAATTTCGCCGGCCGTTACCGGAAGGCAAATGGGACAGGGTCAGGATGTATCCGTAAGCTGTCCTATTTTCCCATCAGCTTCAGCGGAATGCCGGAGGCGAGCGCCGAGACATAGCGTCGCTTCTGGTAGAAGCCATTCAGCGAAAAGCGCGGGAGATAACCGGTCAGCCGTGCTGCCGGCAGCCCGGGCTGGGTGGTCACCGCAAGCTGAAAGCCGAGATCGCGGGCAATCGCCGCCTCGCGGGCGGTAGCCGCCTCCGGCGTGCCGTAGGGATAGGCGATCGTCTTGGGACGGATGCCGGTCACCGCCTCGACGTAATCGGCCGAAACCTGCATTTCGATTCGCGCTTCGGCATCCGGCAGGCGGGCCAGCGCCCGATGGCTGATCGTATGGGCGCCGAGTGTGGCGAGCGGATGGCTCGCGAGCCATCGCAACTGACCAGGCCCCATGACCAGCTCGCGCGTGATATCGGTCGGCTCGATGCCGTTTTCCCGCGCCAGCATGTCGATTGCCGCCACCGCGCGCGCCTCGTCGGATCGGTGGATATACCCGGCGAAGCGGTCGAAGGCATTCCACTGCTGCTGCGGATCGTCGAGCGCTAAGCGCTCGCTGCCGCGGCCGAAATCGAAGCGGATTTCGCCCAACCGGCGCAACAGCACGGCGAGTGTCTCCCACCAGATGCTGTGGGAACCTTCGGCAAAGCCCTTTGCGACGAAAACCGTAAACGGCGCCCGATGCTGTTCGAACACCGGCAGCGCGTGCTCCAGATTGTTGATGTAGCCGTCGTCGAGCGTGAAGGCGGCAAACGGCTTGCCGCCCTCGGGCTCGGCCAGCAGCGCCGGCACATGATCGAGCGGTACGAAGCGATAGCCCTCCCGCCGCAGCCGCCGCAGCGCCGTATCGAGAAAGCCGGGGGTGATTTCGAGATGCGCATTCGGCTCGAAAGCCTGGGCCACGTGCGGCCGAACATGATGCAGCGTGAAGACCAGGCCGCGTCCGCGCGCTTGCCGCATCAGCCCGGCGGCGGCGATGAGCCAGGAAACCTCGAGCCCGGCGCCGATCGCCGCGCGTTTTGCCAGTCGCTTGAATTGTCCCGTCATGCGCCGTCCGTTGCTCTTTTCCGGGAAACTAGCAAGCGCGGCTTAAGCCTTGCTGAATCCCGATTTCACACGGCGCTTTCATTTCCTGTTAACCAAGGCGATGAAAAGACTAGAAAAATGATAGGAGTTGCCTCAAAGTCGCGCCAAACTTGCCGCTTCTGTCACATTACGGCACAAGAGCCGATCCTATCGAGAGCCGACGCATCAAGGGGAACTGCATGAGAACGCTTCTGGCGGCCGTTTTGACCGTAACGCTGGCCGTTTCGGCACCTCTTGCAGCCTTGGCCGGCAGCGCCTCGCTGATTCTCGATGCCCGGACCGGCAAGGTTCTCGCCGCCGAAAATGCCGATACGCTGAACCATCCGGCCTCGCTGACGAAGATGATGACGCTCTATCTCACCTTCGAGGCGTTGAAACGCGGCAAGATTGCCTGGGACACCCCGATCAAAATGTCGAAATACGCCGCCGCCCGGCCGCCGACCAAGCTCGGCGTCAAGGCCGGCGGCACGATCACCGTGCGCGAGGCGGTCTATGGCATGATCATCAAGTCCGCTAATGACGCCGCCTCCGCCATGGGCGAGACGCTCGGCGGCTCGGAAAGCGGTTTTGCCCGGATGATGACGGCCAAGGCCCGCCAGCTCGGTATGAGCCGCACCGTCTTCGTCAACGCCTCCGGCCTGCCGGACGGCCGCCAGGTGACCACGGCGCGCGATATGTCGACGCTCGCCATCGCGCTGATGAAGAATTATCCGAACGAATACAGGCTGTTTTCGGCGGCAAGCTTCAATTTCCGCGGCCGCACCGTGCGCGGTCACAACAATCTGATGTACCGCTACCAGGGCATGGACGGCATCAAGACCGGTTACACCAACGCCTCCGGCTTCAATCTCGTCAGCGCCGTCCGGGACGGCAACCGCCGCGTCGTCGGCGTCGTGCTCGGCGGTCGCACCGCCCGCAGCCGCGACGCCAAGATGGCCGGTCTGCTCGACCGGTATCTCGGCCGTGCCTCCTCTTCCGGCGGCGCCAAGCTGGTGGCGAGCGTTGGCGCCAGGGAGCCTGTGGAAGTGGCGTCGGCCGCCGACGCTTCCGATGTTCCGGTGCCGCTCAGCGCACCGCGCCCAGCCGACGATCTCGCGGCTAAGAGCTTGGCCTATGCCGATGACGCCGTCGTGCCGCTGGAACGTCCGGTCGCGATGGACGAAATCCTCAACGCCGGCAAGGCGCCGAAAATGTCTGCAGCAAAGACCGATGGTGACTGGCAGATCCAGATCTCGGCCGCCCCGAGCGCCGATGCAGCGCGCGCACTTCTCGCCCAGGCGAAGTCTGAAGGCGGTGCGCCGCTGGTTTCCGCCTCGCCATATACCGAGGCAGTCGGGAAGGGCGCCAACAAGATCTATCGCGCCCGTTTCGTCGGCTTCGCCAGCAAGGATGCCGCAGTCTCGGCCTGCGATGCGCTGAAGCAGCGCTCCTACGACTGCATGCTGCTGCCGGACCAAGGCTGATCGCCACCGCAGCATTCAGGCAATTCACTCTGGACAAGCATCGGGAATCAGCGTCTCCTCCATAAACAAAAGGAGAACGTTCATGTTGCGCCGTCTTGCCGACCAGTTCGAAACCTCATCCGCTGTGCATGTCGCTGCCAACAATATCGAGCGCGATGCCGACTGGTTCCTGCTGAAGCTGCAGGAGGAAATGGGCGAATTGACCCAGGCATGGAACCGGCTGACCGGCCGCGGCCGTGCGAAGGGCCGCTCTCCCGACGACATGCAGCGCGATCTCGCCGACGAGACCGCCGACGTTCTCGGTCATCTTCTGCTGTTTGCCCGTCACAACGATCTCGATCTCGCCGCCGCGATCGAACGGAAGTGGCTGTTTCGGCCGGCCGAGGTGGCGAAGAGCTGATGCATGTCGGCGAGAGTCAGCCGACCTTATAGCGGTAGAACTTGCTGTCCACCGCCATCAGCGGGAAGGAGCGGGGAAGGGCGCTCTTGGCGATCTCGGTAAAACCGTTCTTCTCGTAGAAGCGATGGGCGGCGACGAACTTGTCTGTTGTGCCGAGGAAGATATCGGTGAGGCCGGCGTCCCTGGCATGGGCGATCAGGCGGTCGAGCAGCAGCGCCGCCACGCCGTGCTCGCGGCCGCGGACCTCGGCTGAGACGAACATCTTGCGCAGCGCCGCCTGGTTGTTGCCGATATCCTTGAGCCCGAGCGTGCCGATGATCGCACCATCCTTGACGGCGACCCAGAACTCACCTTTGCCGGACTGATAGAAATCCGGAATGACCCGGAGATCCGGCTGCGCATCGGCTGATATATCGATGCCGAACTCCTCGCGCTGGATCGGCAGGATCACCGACAGCACGGCGTCGGCGTCATCGGCGGCAAAGGGTCTGATTTCGATGTCAACCATCACTCACCCCTCAGGTCTGCGTGCCGCCAACGGTGATCTGATCCATGCGCACATGCGGCTGACCGACGCCGACCGGAACCCACTGGCCGCCCTTGCCGCAATTGCCGATGCCGGTATCGAGCTTCATGTCGTTGCCGATCATCGACACCCGCTTCATCGCGTCCGGGCCGTTGCCGATCAGCATCGCGCCCTTGATCGGCGCGCCAACCTTGCCATTTTCGATCAGATAGGCCTCGGTGCAGCCGAAGACGAATTTGCCGGAGGTGATATCGACCTGGCCGCCGCCGAAGGAAACGGCATAAATGCCCTTCTTCACCGAGGCGATGATTTCCTCAGGCGTCTTGTCGCCGCCGAGCATATAGGTGTTGGTCATGCGCGGCATCGGCACATGCGCATAACCCTGTCGGCGGCCGTTGCCGGTGGGCTGCATGCCCATCAGCCGGGCGTTCTGCCGATCCTGCATATAGCCGACGAGCTTACCGTTCTCGATCAGCACGTTGTAGCCCGACGGGGTGCCCTCGTCGTCGATGGTGATCGAGCCGCGGCGATTATCGATCGTGCCGTCGTCGACGACGGTGACACCGGGGGCGGCGACCATCTGGCCGAGAAGGCCTGAAAAAGCCGACGTCTTCTTGCGGTTGAAATCGCCTTCCAGCCCGTGCCCGACGGCCTCATGCAGCATCACGCCCGGCCAGCCGGAGCCGAGCACGACGTCCATCGTGCCCGCCGGCGCATCGATCGCCTCGAGATTGACGAGCGCCTGTCGCAGCGCCTCATCGGCGCCATATTGCCAGCTGCCTTCGGCAATGAAATCGCCGAAGCCGATGCGTCCGCCGCTGCCGTAGGAGCCGCTTTCCTGCCGGTCGCCTTCGCCGACCATGACGGAGATGTTGATGCGCGTCATCGGCCTGATGTCGCGGACGCGATGCCCATCGGCGCGCAGGATGTCGACGACCTGCCAGCTCGCCGCGACCGAGGCCGTCACCTGCCGCACCTTATCGTTCTTCCCCCTGAGATAGGCGTCGATATCCTGCAGCACCTTGACCTTCTCTTCGAAGCTCGGCTGGCCGATCGGGTTCTGGTCGCCATAGAATTTCTTGTTGGTGCCCTGGGGAGCGGCGGCATAGGAGCCGGAATAACCGCGCGTCACCGCGCCGACCGCATCGGCCGCCCGTTTCAGCGCCGCCACCGAGAGATCGCCGGCATGGGCGTAACCCACCGCTTCGCCGGCAACGGCGCGTAAGCCGAAGCCTTGCTCGGTGTTGAAGCTGCCGCCCTTCAGCCGGCCGTTGTCGAAGCTCAGCGCTTCGGCCTGCGCATGCTCGATATAAAGCTCGCCGTCATCGGCGCCGGACAGCGCCTCGGCCACGTGCTTGCGCATCGTCGCTTCGTCGGCATCGAATAGCGTCAGGAGATCGGTGGTCATGATATGGCTCCAATGGGCATGCGTTCGGGAATGCGCCTATGCCTTAGATAGGGCTCCTAATGATAAGGAGTGAAGCCCTACGGTCGAATTATTATTATCGGGTAGGGCCGTCGCAGGAGATGGAATGCTCCTCGAAAGAGAAGCAAGCGATTTTATCGCTTTGCTCCTTCCGCGGCACAAGGGCGCACTAGCGGACCGATCTCCCCATGCGCCGGCGCCAAGTTTGGCTGGTGCGTCACCTCGTCCTCCGTCATCCTCGGCCTTGAGCCGAGGATCCATGTCCGGCACTGATGGATGCCGCGTGGATGCTCGGGTCAAGCCCGAGCATGACGGAGTATGAGGGGCTTCTGGAGCAAGTGCAGCGAAGACGGAATGCGAGCGGAATTGCGTTGCGCGCTTGCATGCCCTCAGGGCAGAGCGTCGAAACCTTCGGCAAAACCTTTGAGATCAACAGGAATGCCGATGCCTTCTTCCGGCGTCTGGAAGACGATGAAGGTCGCCTGGGCGCCGCTGCGGAAGGTTTTGAGCAGCTCGTCCTCGAGCACCACCTCGGCATAGCAGCCGTCGGCGAAGCAGCGCACGAAATAAGCGCGGCCGATATCCTTGCCGTCGACATTGAGCCCGAGGCCGTTCGGCAGCAGCACGCCGAGGGGTGCGAGCACGCGCAGGATCTTCGACTTGCGGTCGGCGGTCTTCAGGACGACGACGGAAAGCCCGACCTCCGGCCGATCCTCGGCGATGACATTCTGCATCAGCGCGCATTGTTCGGTCGCAGCCCCGGCCGGCTTGTCGCAGACGACGGACCATGCGCCGTGGTTGGATTTCACCGTGCCCGGCGCCTGCGGCTGGGTCTGGCCGGGCGACACCTGGATATTCGGGTTGGCCGCCGAGGGCTGCTGCGCCGGGGCAGGGGCAGGGGCCGGCGCGGCAGCCGGGGGCTTGGCTGGCGTCGGTGTGGGTTGCTGCGCGAAAACGGGCGTCGCCGCTGCGGCCGCGATGCTGGCAGTCACGAGAAGCGACTGCGCGAGGGAACGGAAACCCATGGAAACCTCTGGATATCGAATCATTTGCGGCTATTGTTGAAGCTGCCCACCAAAAATGAAAAGCCCCACCCCGTGAAAACCGGGGGACTGCGGCGGAAATTGGACCTTTCGGCAAGAATGTGCGGCGCGCGGATTGGCCGGAAAGCCGATTTTTCATATGCTGATGAAAAACTTGGGATGTTTTGCCGTTCCGGCCTGCCTATGCTTTCAGCAAAAATGCCGCATAGACAATTGCTCTGGCCTGTTGCGGCAAATGGCAAACTGTGGTTTGAAGCGCTGAAGATGGCAAGGATTCTGCGTTCTATTTTGCAGGTCAAGCGCTCGAGGGAGATAATAAGGTGATGAAGAAGGCTTATGCAGCCCTGACCACTCTGGTCTGTCTGCTTTTTGCTTCCGGCACATATGCCGACCAGCCAATGCCGTGGCAGGCGACGCTGCAGCCGGCGGCAACGCCGATTATGCGGGAAATTCACTGGTTCGAACAATATACCCTGTGGTTTATCGTTCCGATCACGCTTTTCGTTCTGGTCCTGCTCATCGTCGTCTGCGTCAAGTTCCGCGCCAGCGCGAACCCGGTCCCCTCGAGGACAAGCCACAACACGATGATCGAGATTGCCTGGACCGTGGGGCCGGTCCTGGTGCTGCTGCTGCTTGCCATTCCCTCGTTCAACCTGCTGACGGCGCAGCTGACGCTGCCTGAAAACCCCGATGTGACGATCAAGGCGACCGCCACCCAGTGGCAGTGGAACTACGAATATGAAGGTTCGGGCGACAGCCCGCTGGCCTTCGATAGCTACCTGCTCAAGGATCAGGATCGCGCAGCCGCCGGCAAGGAAGACAAGTCGGTCTATCCCAGGCTGCTCGCCGTCGACAACGAGCTGGTCCTGCCGGTCGGCAAGACGGTGCGCGTTCTCGTGACCTCGGCGCCGACCGACGTCATCCACGCTTTCGCCATGCCGTCCTTCGGGGTCAAGATCGACGCCGTGCCGGGCCGCCTGAACGAGACCTGGTTCAAGGCCGAGCGCGAAGGCCTGTTCTATGGCCAGTGTTCCGAGCTCTGCGGCAAGGACCATGCGTTCATGCCGATCGCCATCCGCGTCGTCTCCGAGGACAAGTACAAGCAGTGGCTGACGGCAGCCGCCAGCGACCTGCCCGGCGCCTACAAGACACTCATGGCCGCAACCGATGGTCCCGCAAAGACCCTCGACGTCGCCGAAGCACAGTAATTAAGGGGATCGGGACAATGGCTGGACCTTCCGCTCACGACGATCATTCTCACGGTCACGCTCATGACCACGCCCACGATGATCACGACCACCACGATCACGGGCACAAGCCGAGCTTTGCCAATCGCTGGCTGTTCTCGACCAATCACAAGGACATCGGCACACTCTATCTGATCTTCGCGATCATCGCCGGCATCATCGGCGGCGCGCTGTCGGTTGCCATGCGCATGGAGCTGCAGGAGCCTGGCATCCAGATCTTCCACGGCCTGGCCTCGATGGTCTACGGCTATGAGGGCGATGCGGCGATCGACGGCGCAAAGCAGATGTTCAACATGTTCACGACAGCGCACGCGCTGATCATGATCTTCTTCATGGTCATGCCGGCGATGATCGGTGGTTTTGCCAACTGGATGGTGCCGATCATGATCGGCGCGCCCGACATGGCTTTCCCGCGCCTGAACAACATCTCTTTCTGGCTGATAGTTCCGGCCTTCGCGCTGCTCTTGCTGTCGATGTTCGTCGAGGGCCCGGCAGGCGCCTATGGCACCGGCGGCGGCTGGACGATGTATCCGCCACTGGCGACCAGCGGTACGCCCGGTCCGGCGGTCGACCTGGCGATCTTCGCGCTCCATATTGCCGGCGCCTCGTCGATCCTCGGTGCGATCAACTTCATCACCACGATCCTCAACATGCGCGCTCCGGGCATGACGCTGCACAAGATGCCGCTGTTTGCCTGGTCGGTGCTGATCACCGCCTTTCTGCTTCTGCTGTCGCTGCCGGTTCTGGCGGGCGGCATCACCATGCTGCTCACCGACCGTAACTTCGGCACCTCCTTCTTCTCTCCGGAAGGCGGCGGCGACCCGATCCTCTACCAGCACCTGTTCTGGTTCTTCGGTCACCCCGAGGTCTACATCCTCATCCTGCCGGGCTTCGGCATGGTCAGCCACATCATCTCGACCTTCTCGAAGAAGCCGATCTTCGGTTATCTCGGCATGGCCTACGCCATGGTCGCGATCGGCGCCGTCGGCTTCGTCGTCTGGGCCCACCACATGTATACGGTCGGCCTGTCGCTCGACGCGCAGCGCTACTTCGTCTTCGCGACGATGGTCATCGCCGTTCCGACGGGTGTGAAGATCTTCTCCTGGATCGCGACGATGTGGGGCGGCTCGATCTCGTTCCGCACGCCGATGCTCTGGGCGATCGGCTTCATCTTCCTGTTCACGGTCGGCGGCGTCACCGGGGTCCAGCTCGCCAATGCCGGTCTCGACCGCTCGCTGCATGACACCTATTACGTCGTGGCCCATTTCCACTACGTTCTGTCGCTCGGCGCGGTCTTTGCGATCTTCGCCGGCTGGTACTACTGGTTCCCGAAGATGACCGGCTACATGTACAACGAGTTTGTCGGCAAGCTGCATTTCTGGATCATGTTCATCGGCGTCAACCTGGTGTTCTTCCCGCAGCATTTCCTCGGCCTTGCCGGCATGCCGCGCCGCTACATCGATTATCCGGATGCCTTTGCCGGCTGGAACTATGTGTCCTCGATCGGCTCCTACATCTCGGCCTTCGGTGTGCTGATCTTCCTCTTCGGCGTCTTCGAAGCCTTCGCCAAGAAGCGCCTCGCCGGTGACAATCCGTGGGGTGAGGGCGCAACGACGCTCGAATGGCAGCTGCCTTCGCCGCCGCCCTATCACCAGTGGGAACAGCTTCCGCGCATCAAGTAATTGCGCGGGTATCAGGACGCCGCATTTGTTACGGCGTCCTGCTATTCTGATACTCAGGACGGAATAATGACGGTCATCGACAATCACGAGGTACTTGCAAAGGACGGCGAATTGTCGGAAGCGAGTGCACGCGATTATTTCGAATTGCTGAAGCCGCGGGTGATGTCGCTCGTGGTCTTCACCGCCTTTGCCGGCCTGGTGCTGGCGCCGGGCCACATCCATCCCGTTCTCGGCCTGATCGCCATTCTCTGTATCGCCGTCGGCGCCGGCGCCTCCGGCGCGCTCAACATGTGGTACGATGCTGATATCGACGCCATCATGAGCCGCACCGCCAACCGTCCGATCCCGGCCGGCCGTATCGCGCCCTCTGAGGCTCTGGCCTTCGGCCTGGTGCTGTCTGGCTTCTCGGTCGTTATCCTCGGCCTCGCCGTCAACTGGCTCTCGGCTGGTATCCTCGCCTTCACCATCTTCTTCTATGCCGTCGTCTACACCATGTGGCTGAAGCGCTCGACGCCGCAGAACATCGTCATCGGCGGCGCCGCCGGCGCCTTCCCGCCGATGATCGGCTGGGCCTGCGTGACCAACAGCGTGACGATCGAAAGCACCGTTCTCTTCCTCATCATCTTCCTGTGGACGCCGGCGCATTTCTGGGCGCTGGCCCTGTTCAAGATGCGCGACTACGAAGCCGTCGGCGTGCCGATGCTGCCGAACGTTGCCGGCGAGCGGGCGACCAAGCATCAGATCGTCGCCTATGCGGTGCTGACCGCCGTCTGCGCGGTTTTGCCGTCCTTCCTCGGTTTTGCGAGCTTCGGTTACGGCCTGGTGGCGGCAGCCCTCGGCGCGATCTTCATCTACTGTTCCATCGCCGTCTGGCGGATGCCCGACGGCGATCTGAAGATGATCCCAGCAAAGAAGCTGTTCGCCTTCTCGATCTTCTATCTCTTCGCCGTGTTCTCCGCTCTGATGATCGACCGGCTGGCGTCGATGCTGGTCTCGCATGCGGGAGGTTGGTTCTGATGGATCTCGTCAAGCTCACCGAAAAGCAGATGAAGTCGCGCCGCAACCGCAACATCGCCCTCGGGCTGGTGCTGGCCGGCCTCGTCATTCTCTTCTACGCGATCACCATCGTGAAGATCGGCGGGGGAATGGCCGGATGAGCGACAGCCCCGCCGCACCGAAGAAACAGGGCCGCAACAACGGCGCCGTCGTCATGATGTGCCTGAGCTTCGTCTTCGGCATGGGCGCGATGAGCTATGCCGCCGTGCCGCTCTACCGGATCTTCTGCCAGGTCACCGGCTATAACGGCACGACGCAGCGCGTCGACCAGGTGTCGAGCGTCGTGCTCGACCGCACGATGCGCGTCACCTTCGACGCTAATGTCGCGCCCGGCCTGCAATGGGATTTCAAGCCGGTCGAGCGCGAGGTCAATCCGAAGATCGGCGAAACCATACAGGTGAATTTCACCGCCGAGAATCGTTCGAACGAGACGCAGCGTGGCCAGGCGGTGTTCAACGTCACGCCGGGCGAGGCGGGCGTCTATTTCAACAAGGTGCAATGTTTCTGCTTTACGGAAACGGACCTGAAGCCGGGCGAGAAGCTCGACATGCCGGTGGTGTTCTACATCGACCCTGAGATCGTCAAGGCGGTGGAATCCAAGAATATCCATACGGTGACGCTGTCATATACGTTCTACCCGAAAGAGGGTCCGAAGCCTTTGGCTTCGAATGAGGGTGGAGCGGTAAAGAGTGAAAAGAAACTTTGATCAAGGCTCGTTTCCGGCTATGCCGGGAGCGGAGTGAAGGAAGACATCCGGGGATAGCTACATGGCCGATGCTCATCAGAAGAATCACGACTACCACATCATCGATCCGAGCCCGTGGCCGATTCTCGCCTCGCTCGGCGCCTTCATCATGGCGATCGGCGGCGTCTGCTATATGCGCTACCTGAACGGCGGCTCGTTCAAGGTCGCCGGCGCCGAGCTTGCCAATCCCTGGCTCTTCTACATCGGCTTCGCGCTGGTTCTCTACGTCATGTACGGCTGGTGGGCCGATACGGTGAAGGAAGCCCATGAGGGCTCTCATACCCGCGTCGTTTCGCTGCACCTGCGCTACGGCATGATCATGTTCATCGCCTCGGAAGTGATGTTCTTCGTCGCCTGGTTCTGGGCCTATTTCGACGCCAGCCTCTATCCGAACGAGGCGATCCAGGCCTCGCGCCTGCTCTATACCGGCGGCACCTGGCCGCCGAAGGGCATCGAGGTTCTCGACCCCTGGCACCTGCCGATCTACAACACCGTTATCCTGCTGCTCTCCGGCACGACGGTCACCTGGGCGCACCATGCGCTGCTGCACAACGACCGTAAGGGCCTGATCCAGGGCCTGACGCTGACGGTGCTGCTTGGCATTTTCTTCTCCAGCGTCCAGGCCTATGAATATGCCCACGCGCCCTTCGCCTTCAAGAATTCGATCTACGGCGCGACCTTCTTCATGGCGACCGGCTTCCACGGTTTCCACGTCCTCATCGGCACCATTTTTCTGCTGGTCTGCCTGATCCGGTCGCTGCGCGGCGATTTCACCCCGAAACAGCATTTCGGCTTCGAGGCCGCCGCCTGGTACTGGCACTTCGTCGACGTCGTCTGGCTGTTCCTGTTCTTCTGCATCTACGTCTGGGGCGGCTGGGGCGCACCGGTCGCAGCCGGCTGATCAGAGCGATATACAAGCAGAAGGCGGGCCTGGTGCCCGCCTTTTTTGTTGGCGGTTCCTCCGCGCTCCGTTCTTGTCAATGAGGAAGGAAGCGGCTGCCGCAAATCTCTTCTCCCCTCGCCATCGTTGGTTTACGCGAGGCGCAGACGACAGAATGATGATTGCCTGGTATTTGAAGGTCTAGCTGGTGTGGCTGGATTGGCGATCGCTTATGTCATTGGTTCCACACCGACGGGTTACCTCGCGGGCAAACTGCTCCGCGGCATCGATATTCGCAACCAAGGCTCTGGATCCACCGGGGCGACGAACGTGTTGCGAACCCTGGGGAAATGGCCTGCCTTGGCTGTGCTCCTGGTGGATGTACTGAAAGGCGCAGGGGCGATCCTCTTTGGCCGCTGGTTTTATCCGTGGCTCCACGGATTGCTACACGACATGCCGCCGGCTGCGCTTGATCTACATGCCTGGCTTCCCTGGGCCGTTTGCCTGGCCGGACTTGCCGCATTGCTGGGGCATAGCCGTTCGATCTGGCTGAATTTCAAAGGCGGCAAATCGGTTGCGACGGGGCTCGGCCTGGTGCTCGCGATATCCTGGCCGGTGGGATTGGGTGCTCTGACGGTTTTTGGTATTGTGCTCGCCGTCTTCCGGATTGTTTCCCTTGGTTCGATGCTGGCGGCTCTGACTGCAATCGCCCTCATCTGCGGCCTGGAGCAGCCCTTACCCTATCGCTTGCTGGTGATATCAGGCGGCATTTATGTGATCGTGCGCCATCGCGCCAACATTCAGCGGCTGCTGGCAGGGACGGAGCCGCGTCTGGGACAAAGCAGCCCGGAATCGAAAACGGCAGCGCAAAGTTAGAGCGGCGATCTGGGACCGTCGCCCGATCCGCTGCCATGATCGGAGGACTGGATTTCCTTCGCCATCAGCGGGCTGATCTTGCCAGCGTCGACCATCACCCAACCCAGCTTTTCATAAAAAGGAACGGCATCCGGCGCGGCATAGACCTCCAGGCGGCTGAGGCCCCGGCTTGCCGATAATCTCTCGACCTCGGACATCAAAATCCGCCCCAGACCCTGTCTCTGATATTCCGGCATGATGGCGACAAGTCGCACGATGCCGGTCGTGCCTTCCGACAGATCGAGGCGGACCGTGCCGAGGGCGACGCCGTCTTTCCTGAGCAGCAGCGGCATATGGCCAGGTGCATGTTCATCCGGATGCGTATCATCGTAGCCGTCGAGGCCGCGCAGATCGAACAAAACGTGCCGCCGGATGGCATGATGGGCCCGCCACTCTTCGACCTTTTTCACTTGCAGAAATTCAATCCCCATCGCTATCGATCCCGCATTCTCGGCCTTCTTTTGAAACACGAAACCCTCACCGCCCGCCGGCGATCCGTTCGAAGGCCGAGGGTTCGGGAATGCCGAGATCCAATTGATGGCGGATCGCCTCGGCGCATTCGAGCGCGGTCAGGACTGATGTATCGACCTCCATGTCATAGACGCCGGGCCGGTGCACCTCGTCCTGCCAGCGCTGCACTGGCTCCGGCACGGGCGTCTCCTCGGTGGCTCTTACATATAGTGTCTCGCGGCCTTCCTGTTTGAATTCCCGCCGCCGCATGATCGTCTCGATCGGACAGCGCACGCCGACGAACAGCACTGAGAAGCCTTCCAGGCGGCGGGCGCAGTCGCCGAGAATGCCGAGCGGCTCGGAATAGCTGTCATGATGGCCGAGATCGGCCACCACATTGAGCCCCAATCCGGCATGGATGGCGATCGATTCGTACAGCGCGGCATAGAGGAACGGCACCAGCTCTTCGAGCTCCGGCCGCTCGCCGCCCGGCCTCAGGCCGATGCCGGGCAGGTAGCGCTTCGGGGTCATGGCATTGTAGCTATCGACGCCGAGGTTGATCCACGGTCCCTCGAATTCGTCCTGGATTGCGCGCGCAATGCTGGATTTGCCGCTGCGCGGCGCACCGTTCAAAATAATGATCTGTCCGGCATGGTTGTCATTGGTCATCAGTCTTCTTCTTCTGTTTGGCACGAATCGCTCAGGGGTCCGCGCAGGCATTTCCATTCGGGATGCGAATACTTTATGGGAGAGTTAAGGCAGCATGGAATTGTCAGAAGGAATGGCATGAGCGAGGACAGCGCCCACTATCCGCCGGTCGATCCGGTCAAAACAGGCATCAAGGGCTGCTGCCCGCGCTGCGGCCAGGGAAAACTGTTCGATGGCCTGCTCGGCCTGAAGCCGCGCTGCGCCTCCTGCGGCCTCGATTATTCCTTCGCCGATGCCGGCGACGGCCCCGCCGTCTTCGTCATCCTCATCGTCGGCTTCATCGTCATCGGCATGGTGCTGTGGCTGCAGGTGAATTACGCCCCGCCGATCTGGGTGCATATCCTGCTCTTTGCTCCGCTGACGATTATTCTGTCGCTCGCGACGCTGCGCTGGTTCAAGGGCATCTTGATCGCCATGCAATATCGCCACAATGCCCGCGAAGGACGCCTGAGTGACTGATACCCAACATGCCGCGCCGCGCCGCCTATTGCCTGTGGCAACCGGCATCCTGGTGCTGATCGCGCTTTCCATCCTGATTTCGCTCGGCACCTGGCAGATGGAGCGCCTCCACTGGAAGGAAGGCCTGCTTGCCGATATCGCCGCGCGCCAGGCGGCCGCTCCGGTGCCGCTCGCCGAGATCGAGGCGATGGCGGCTTCAGGCGGTGATATCGAATACCGCAAGGTCACCGCCACCGGGCGCTACATCAACAACAAGGAGCGGCACTTCTTCGCCACCTGGCAGGGCCAGACCGGCTTTTACGTCTATACCCCGCTTGAGCTTGCCGACGGGCGCACCCTCCTGGTCAATCGCGGCTTTGTTCCCTATGAAAACAAGGAGCCGGAAATGCGCATGCAGGGCCAGTTGACGGATCAGCAGACCGTCACCGGCCTGGCGCGTGCCAAACTGCCCGGCAAACCCTCCTGGGTGGTGCCAGACAACGACGTCGCCAAGAATATCTTCTACTGGAAGGATCTCGACGTGATGGCAGAGAGCGTCGGGCTGGAAAAGGCCCGCGTCATCCCGTTTTTCGTCGACGCCGATTCCACGCCCAACCCGGCCGGCCTGCCGATCGGCGGCGTCACCCAGGTCGATCTGCCGAACGACCATCTGCAATATGCCTTCACCTGGTACGGGCTTGCCGCCGTGCTTGTTGTCGTGGTGGCGATCTCCTGTTTCCGCAAACCCGGCAAGCAGCCCGCGCAATAGTATTGCTTCAATTCCCGGCCATATTGGGCTAGAGGTCGCTTATCCCGACGCGGTACGGAATTTTGACGGAAAAGACATGAATATTGCGGCGAAACCTCCCTTGACGATCAGGCTCTGCGGGCCGCGCGGCTTCTGCGCCGGCGTCGACCGGGCGATCCAGATTGTCGTGCTGGCGCTGAAATCCTATGGCGCGCCGGTCTATGTGCGCCACGAGATCGTCCATAATCGTTATGTCGTCGAGGGGCTGGAGGCCAAGGGTGCCGTCTTCGTCGAGGAACTGGACGAGATCCCGGCCGAGCACCGCGCCCAGCCGGTGGTCTTCTCCGCCCATGGCGTGCCGAAATCCGTGCCGGAGGATGCGGCGAGCCGCAATCTCTTTTATCTTGACGCCACCTGCCCGCTGGTCTCCAAGGTACACAAGCAGGCGATGCGCCACAATCGCCTCGGCCGCCATGTCGTGCTTATCGGCCATGCCGGCCACCCCGAGGTGATCGGCACGATGGGTCAACTGCCGGAGGGTTCGGTTTCGCTGATCGAGACGATCGAGGATGCCGACGCCTACGTTCCCGCCGATCCCGACAATCTCGGTTACGTCACCCAGACGACGCTGTCGGTCGACGATACGGCCGGCGTAATCGCCCGGCTGCACCAGCGCTTCCCGAACCTGACCGCGCCGGCGGCCGACTCGATCTGTTATGCGACGACCAATCGCCAGGAAGTGGTGAAGCAGGCGGCCCCCGGCTGCGATCTTTTCATCATCGTCGGCGCGCCGAATTCGTCCAATTCCAAACGCCTCGTCGAAGTGGCGCTGAGGGCAGGGGCGAAGAAATCGATCCTGGTGCAGCGCGCCGCCGAACTCGACTGGGAGGAGATCGGCGCGATTTCGACGCTCGGCCTTTCCGCCGGCGCCTCCGCCCCCGAGGTCATCGTCAACGAGATCATCGAGGCTTTCCGCGCCCGTTTCGACGCTCAGGTCGAACTGGCCGAAACGGTGCAGGAAACCGAGAATTTCCTGGTCAACCGCGAATTGCGCAGCATCGAGCTGACGGCGGCCGACATGGCCTTCGTCAACGGCTGATCTTCATCCTGAAAACCTTGTCGCGACGCCGGATGGTCGATGCGGCGGAGCCAATATCAACAGTGCAAAGACGAGACCTCCCTTGGCAGTCTATACCGATATCGCCGAAGACGATCTGAAATGGTTCCTGACGGAATATGACACGGGCACGCTGCTCTCCTATAAGGGGATCGCCGAAGGCGTCGAAAACTCCAATTTTCTGCTGCACACCTCCAAGGACCCGCTGATCCTCACGCTCTATGAGAAGCGCGTGGAAAAGACCGACCTGCCGTTCTTTCTCGGCCTGATGCAGCATCTTTCCGCCCGCGGCCTCTCCTGCCCGCTGCCGCTGCCAAGGCGCGACGGCGCGCTGCTCGGCTCACTCTCCGGCCGCCCGGCCGCGCTGATCTCCTTTCTCGAAGGCATGTGGCTGAGAAAGCCGGAGGCGAAACATTGCCGCGAGGTCGGCAGGGCCCTGGCCGAGATGCATGTGGCCGGCGATGGTTTTGCGCTCACGCGCCCGAACGCCCTGTCGATCGACGGCTGGCGCGGCCTCTGGGAAAAATCGGAAGATCGCGCCGGCGAGGTCGAGCCCGGCCTCCAGGACGAAATCCGCGGCGAACTCGATTTCCTCTCCACCGCCTGGCCGAAGAGCCTGCCGGCCGGCGTCATTCATGCCGATCTCTTCCCCGACAATGTCTTTTTCCTCGGCGATCAGCTCTCCGGCCTGATCGATTTCTATTTCGCCTGCAACGACCTGCTCTCCTATGACGTCTCGATTTGCCTGAATGCCTGGTGTTTCGAAAAGGACGGCGCCTACAACATCACCAAGGGCACGGCGATGCTCGAGGGTTATCAGAGTGTCCGGCCGTTGAGCGGCGAAGAGATCGCTGCCCTGCCGGTGCTGTCGCGCGGGTCGGCGCTACGTTTCTTCCTGACCCGGCTCTATGACTGGCTGACGACGCCTGAAGGCGCCATGGTCACCAAGAAGGACCCGCTCGAATATCTCCGCAAGCTGCGCTTCCACCGCCAGATCGGCTCGGCCGCCGAATACGGATTGAGCCTATGAAACACGTCGATATCTTCACCGACGGCGCATGCTCCGGCAATCCCGGCCCCGGCGGCTGGGGCGCCGTGCTGCGCTATGGCGACGTCGAAAAGGAGCTGTGCGGCGGCGAGGCCGACACCACCAACAACCGCATGGAACTGCTGGCGGCGATCTCCGCACTGCAGGCCCTGAAGAGCCCTTGCGAGGTCGATCTCTATACCGACAGCGCCTACGTCAAGGACGGTATCTCCAAGTGGATCTTCGGCTGGAAGAAAAACGGCTGGAAAACCGCCGACAAGAAGCCGGTGAAGAATGCCGAACTCTGGCAGGCGCTGGAGGCGGCCCGTGACCGCCACAAGGTGACGCTGCACTGGGTGAAAGGCCACGCCGGCCACCCGGAAAACGAACGCGCCGACGAACTTGCGCGCCGGGGCATGGAGCCGTTCAAGAAGGGCAAGGCGGTTTCGTTTTAGGGCGCGCGGGCGGTTTGGTTTGTGGTCTCGCACCCATGCCTATCGAAGCGCTCGCGGCATGAATGTGCCCTTCGGCCCAACCCAACCTCCGTCATGCTCGGCCTTGAGCCGAGCATCCACGCCAACATTCACCGACAGGGGCATGGATCCTCGGCTCAAGGCCGAGGATGACGGAATGTGTGCCGACGTTTCCAACCAATTCGTCGCCGGCGAAACGGAATAACGCGACTACTCCGGGACCATATCGCGCCGCACCAGATGTTGGACGCCGGCGGGCAGCGCTGCCCAGAGATTCACGAGTGGGCACCGAGTCAATTTTGATTTGAACCACCCAGAAAATTCCCGCTAAAATTACGTGGAAGTCCTCACGCAGGAGCCGCGAATGGAGCTTACCAACCGATCAGATACGTTCGAGCGGGTCCTCATTATGGGAAACGGCGGGACCGGCAAGACGTGGCTTTCCCGTCGCCTCGGTGAGCAACTTCGCCGGCCCATCATCCATCTTGACGATATCCATTGGGAACCGGGCGGTGACGGCACCGCTCGCCATAGGACACTCAGAGACGCGATGGTCAAGACGGCGGCCGAAGCGGAAAGCTGGGTTATCGAAGGGGTCTATGGCCAATTGGTGAACATGGTCCTCGGCCGCGTGACCGCGTTGATCTGGATCGATCTGCCCGTAGAGGCGTGCATCGCCAATGTCAAAGAGAGGGGGATTCAAGGCGGTGAGTCAGAGACGCAGTTTGCCGGCTTGCTCAAGTGGGTGGCGGAATACAGGATACGAAAGAACAACTGGAATTCGTTTGACGCGCATGCCCAGCTGTATTCTGGCTTTTCAGGTCCAAAGTGGCTGTTGCAGGATCGCGAAGCGGTAACGCGTTTCACCGATCGGTTGCCCAGGAGTGCCTCCGGCTTCATCGACACGGGTACTGAATTTGGAGGTGCTTAAGGTGACATCGACGCTGACGGGGGCAAATGTGACGCTCCGTCCACCCAAAGAGGGGGATATCGACTCAAGATTTCGGCTGGGAAACGACATCGACATATTCGAGATGTTCGGCATCAGCCGCGATGACGTGCCCACCGTCTCGCGGGCGTCGGCGGAAAATTGGGTACAGGGAATTGTCGAACATCCTCATGCCTGGATTATCGAGGCGAGAGAAGCGCTGCTCGGTGTGATACGGCTAGATCGGTTGGATATACATGATCGGCGAGCGTCGATGGCCATAGGCATCTATGACCGGAACGCCCTTGGCAAAGGACTGGGAAGCGAAGCAATTTCAGTTCTGCTCGGACACGCGTTCGGTCCCTTGCGACTTCATCGCATTGGCGTTCGTGTGTTGCGCTACAACCAAAGGGCAATTCGCGCCTACCGGAAATGCGGCTTTGTCGAGGAAGGCAGAGAACGCGAGGCAGCCTTTGTAAACGGCGCCTGGCACGACGATGTCATGATGGGTCTGCTGGAACACGAATTTGGCCGATGATGTCATTCCTGGGCTATATCGCGCCGCACCAGGTGTTGGACGCCGTCGGGCATAGTCTCGATCAGCTCACGCAGCGGCATTGGTTGCAGGTCGAACTGGTCGAGGGCGGCCCGGCTTGGTAAAGCCCAGCGAAATTCCAGATCGGCAGCGCCGTCGCGGACACGGTGGACGATATCGCTCTCATGGAAGGGAAGGGCGGTCATCAGCTGCGCCTCATAATAGAAACCGACTTCATGCACCCTTCGTCCGGCCGATTCGAAGAAATTCTCGATGACGAAGCGCAGCGGTCCTACTGTCGCCGGGCAGCCGATTTCCTCTTCTATTTCGCGTGCGAGCGTTTCGGCGCCCGCCTCGTGAAATTCCACGCGTCCTCCGGGCAGCACCCAGAAAATGTCGCCGACGACGCGATGAATGAGGATGTGGCCATGGGAGCGGATCAAAGCGCCGGCCCGCAACTGGAAGCGGGATTGGCTGGCATCCAGCACGATCATGGTTCGAGCGGCATCGTCCATATCACTGCATCCTCCAGGGGTATTGCGCAAAGGGCTTATATCGGGTTTTGGAAACCGACAATGGGCGGGATGGATTTGCCCTTGCTCCTACATTCTGTGTCTGTCACAGGAATCCAGAGCGCCCAAGTCCTTGGGCGCGGGGGACTCTTGTCAAACTGGCATTGAGCTATTCACCGCGCAGACGCGCGGTGGCTGGATTCCTGTGACGAGCGCAGGAATGAGGGCGGAGATGTGCGGCGCCTCACCCCTGCCGCGCCGTCGCAGCACCCTGGATCAGCCGGTGCAGATATTCGAGTTTCGCCACGACCGGCGAGGACAGCACGAAGGGGTAGGAGTCCGGCTGGCCCATGCTGCGCTGAATGGCGTTGATTGCGATGCTGAGCGGCACCCAGGCGCTGACCAGCTGTTCGGCGTTCTCTGCCCGGTAGGGGAGGAAATCCACTTCGCCGGCGATTTCCTCGTGGCCGCGCGGGTCGATGGCGATGCCGAAGGCGCGGGCGGTTTCGAGTGTGTCGACGATATGGAGGTAATGGGCGAAACATTCGGCGAAATCCTCCCAAGGGTGGGAGGCGGCATAGGCGCTGATGAAATTGTCCTGCCATCCCAAGGGCGCGCCGCCGGCATAGTGGTTTTGCAGGGCCGCGGCATAATCCTGCCGTTCGTCGCCGAAGACGGCGCGGAATTCCGCCAGGCCATCGCGGTCGCGCACCAGCTTGTTCCAGATGAAATGACCGGTCTCGTGGCGGAAGTGGCCGAGCAGGGTGCGATAGGGTTCGTTCATCGAGCTGCGCGCCTGTTCGCGCGTTGCATCGTCGGCCTCGGCGGCGCGGATGGTGATCAGCCCTTCCTCGTGGCCGGTCATGGCCGGCACGACATAACCGTTGCTCTCGATCGAATCCTCGAGGAAATCGAAGACCAGCCCGCTTTCCGGATCTTGCACCCGATCGGGATGCGGCAGCCGCCAGCGCAGCAGCGAATAAAACAGATGGCGCTGCGCCTGGCTGATGCGCCGCCAGCGATCGATGCCGTTCTGGGTATCGGTGTTCGGAACCAGCCGGTTGTGGCGGCAGGCCACGCAGAATTCGCCCGCCTCATCGCCGTCCACCAGCCAGTTGCAGATGTCGAGGCCGGCATTGGCGCAGAAGCGCACCTCCCGCTCTGGGTTGGAGACGAGCTGCCACACCGTCTCCTCGCGCGGCTCCAGCGCATGCATGGCGAGATCGCCGGGCAGGAAGCCGAGCCGATGGTTGCAGCGCACGCATTGACGGTTGTCGAAATGGACGACCTGATCGCAATTGTCGCAGGCGAAAAGCTTCATCGTGTCTATCTCTGCAGGGCATGAGGGTGCGGATTAAAAATGCCTGCCGCGCGAGGGCGCAGCAGGCATGGTTGATGACGGATAAGCCTGTGGCTCAGAGCCGGTCGACGGCGCCCTTGAGCTTGTCCTTGACCTTGCCGGTTGCGACCTGTCCCTTGCCTTTGGCTTCCTGAACGGCGCCCTTGGCCTGCATTTCGCGATTATCCGCGGCCTTGCCGACGGCCTGCTTGGTCTTGCCGGCAATTTCGTTGGCCTTGCCTGAAATCTTGTCGCTGGTGCTACCCATATGTGATGTCTCCTTCGTCAAGCATGGGGCTTTTGCCCGTGTTTGCCGAAATGAAACGTCAGTTGCGGCTATTCGTTCCCGCTATCTTCGAGCCAGCCACCTCAGGCATGGCCGGCTTCGGCCGAAAGCATGGCGGCGGTCACGCCCATGCCGGCGAGCGCCCGCTCGTATTTGTCGTCGAGGCTGCGGTCGAAGATCAGTTCCTCATTGGCCGGGCAGGTGAGCCATCCATTATTGACCACCTCGTTTTCGAGCTGGCCGGCCGACCAGGAGGAGTAGCCGAGCAGCATGGTCGCCCGCGCCGGCCCATCGCCCTTGGAGATGGCGCGCACGATATCGAGCGTCGCTGTCAGACAGATGTCGTCGCTGACGGGGATCGAGGAGTCGCTGGAATAATCGTCTGAATGCAGCACGAAGCCGCGGCCGCTTTCCACCGGGCCGCCGGTCTGGATCGGGAAGTCGCGAGCGCGCTGCGGCAGCACGATCGAATCTTCCTGCTTGATCATGTCGAGATGCAGCAGCACATCGGTGAAGGTGAGGCTCTGCGGGCGGTTGATGACGAAGCCCATGGCGCCGGCATCCGAATGCGCGCAGATATAAATCACCGTGCGCGCAAAATTGCGGTCCTCGATGCCGGGCATGGCGATGAGGAACTGGCCATCGAAGAAGCCACGTTCCCGTCTGTTCTTCAGCGTCGATAAGGACATCGTTCCTCCTGCTGCCAACCGCATTGAGGCCTTGACAAGAGAAACATGGGCCAATGTCACACATCAATCAACTGAAAATGAAGATTTAATCGCCGCGACTTCTGGCGGCGAAACCTCAGTTTCGGTAAACCGTTGTTCCATGATGATTATTTCCTCAGTCCCGCGCCGGCTTTTGATTGCGGTCATCTCAGTGGGAGCGGCCCTCGCCGCCCATCGTTCGGCCCACGCGGAAATGAGCGCCTGGGCCGAGAACGAGGGCGGCCGCATGCGCCTGGTGGCGCTGGCGCCCGATGCCGCCGGCAAAATCCGCGCCGCCCTGCAGATCGAGCCGAAACCCGGCTGGATCACCTATTGGAAAGAGCCCGGCGGCAATGGCATTCCGCCCCAGGTGACGATCGCGGCGGGCAGCGGCGTCACGCTCGATGCCATCGCCTATCCCGTTCCCAAGCATTTTTTCAACGGTGCGATCGAGGATATCGCCTATGACGCGCCGGTGACGCTGCCGCTGTCGCTCAAGGCCGCGGGCAAAGGTCCCGTCGAGATCGACGCCATGGCCTTTATCGGCATCTGCAAAGAGATCTGCATTCCCTTCCAGGCGAATTTCCAGCTGAAGCTCGGCCCTGCCATCCAGTCGCACCCGCAGGAAGAGGCGATCCTTGCGGCGGCCGATGCGAGCCTGCCGCAGCCGCCCTCGGCCGATTTCGGTGTGACCGCGCATGCGATCTCGCCCGATCGGAAAACGCTGTCGCTGACGCTCGCCTTGCCGGCGGGCAGGGCTGCGCCGGATATCATCGTCACCGGCCCGAGCGGTTATGCCTACACCAAGCAGATCGGCGGCAAACGCGACGGCGTCGCCTTCAAGACCGACATAGCAATCGGCAAACTGCCGAAGGGCTACGATATATCGGGTAAACGCTGGGGTGTGCTGGTTATCGACGGCGACAAGGCGATGGAGACCACGCTTGCCTTTGAGTAACCGGGACCTATAGTCGCCTCGACCGCTGCGGCTCCCGCCGTCACCAGGCCAGAACCCAACAAGCCGGAATTCAGGAGAAAACCATGACCATCGCAATCGGCGACAAGCTTCCTGCCGCCACCTTCAAGGAAAAGACCGCCGACGGCCCGGTCGAAATCACCACCGAACAGCTCTTTGCCGGCAAGCGCGTTGTGCTCTTCGCCGTGCCGGGCGCCTTCACGCCCACCTGTTCGCTGAACCACCTGCCCGGTTATCTCGAAAACCGCGACACCATCCTCGGCAAGGGCGTCGACGATATCGCTGTCATATCAGTCAACGACTGGCACGTCATGGGCGCCTGGGCGCAATCCTCCGGCGGCATGGGCAAGATCCACTTCCTCGCCGATTGGGACGCAGGCTTCACCAAGGCCGTCGGTCTCGATGCCGACCTCTCCGCTGGCGGCCTCGGTCTGCGCTCCAAGCGCTATTCGATGCTGGTCGAAGACGGCGTCGTCAAAGCCCTCAACATCGAGGAAAGCCCCGGCCAGGCGACGGTTTCCGGTGCGGCGGCGATGCTGGAACTGCTCTAAGCTTTCATTCCCGAGAGATGAAGGGGCGGCCGTTTCGGTCGCCCTTTTTGGTTGTTGTCTAGGCACTCGTCGCGCTGGCAAGTTGGCGGACGCACCCTTTGTCCTCCTGGGCCACGGCTGTTCCGTCGTGCGGATGCCTGCCCCTCACCCTAACCTGACCGGGGTCGAGCCAGGGGTCTCGGCGAGAGGTGGGCGAGGGACGGAGAGGTCGGGGCAGTCCCCTTCGCCCCGCGAGGCGGGGAAGGTGCCGGCAGGCGGATGAGCGGCAAGCGCCGACGGCGAGTTTGGCAGAAACGCTCCCCGCTCTCCGTCATCCCAGGCCGCCGAGCCTGGGATCCACGACCGGTGCCGATCGAGGGCAGAGTGGATCCTCGGGTCAAGCCCGAGGACGACGGTGAGTGGGGCTGCCCTTGGAGCAAGGGCAGCGATGTTTGGCATAATGCGAACGCATTGCGCCTCCGTCGATCGCCTTAGCAACCTTCACGCCTAGGCTTGACCTTGAGCACTTGTCCGCTGATGCCTGCCTCCGAAGCGCTTACTGTCAAATGGCCGCAGTTCACGAAGCCGCCTCAATCTCGCCGCAATCGTTATAACATAACCGTAATGTTATTACATTGTAGGATCAGCCATGCCCACAAGCCCCGATCGCCCTTCCGTCAGCCTGCTGGCACAGTCGGGTTTATCAAGGGTGATTGGCATGATGCTCGTCGTCGCGCTCCTCTGGCTCGTCATTGACTGGGCGGTTCGCCTGCCATGACGCCGCTGATCCGTCTCGACAATCTGACGGTCGCCTATCACCGGCACCCCGCTATCCATCATGTCTCCGGCGCCTTCGCCAAGGGCAGCCTGACGGCGATTGCCGGGCCGAATGGGGCGGGCAAATCGACGCTGCTGAAGGCGATAATGGGTGAGCTTCGGCCGGCCGAAGGCAGGGTGGAGCATCGTCTGGGGCGGGCGGAATTCGGCTACCTGCCACAGGCGGCCGAGATCGACCGGCGGTTTCCGATTTCGGTGATCGATACGGTGATGCTCGGCGCTTGGAAGAAGACGGGGGCTTTCGGCCGCATCGCGGCTGCCGAGGTAAAAGGGCAGGCGAGGCGCTATCGGCCGTCGGGCTCGAGGGCTTCGGAAAGCGGCATGTCGGCTCGCTGTCTTCAGGCCAGTTCCAGCGTGTGCTGTTTGCCCGCCTGCTGCTGCAGGATGCCGGCATCATTCTGCTCGACGAGCCGTTTACCGCGATCGATGCCCGCACCACCAAGGATCTCATCGATATCGTCAGCCGCTGGCACGGCGAGGGCCGCACCATCATCGCCGTGCTGCATGATTTCGAGCTCGTCCGGGCGCATTTCCCGGACACGCTGCTGCTTGCCCGCGAACTGGTCGGCTGGGGGCCGACTGCCGACGTCATGTCCTCTGCCAATCTCATGAAGGCGCGCGCCATGGCCGAGCGCTGGGATGAGGATGCCGAGACCTGTGACCCGCAAGAGGTGCCGGCGGCATGACGGCTTACGATCTCTTCCTCGCGCCTTTTGCCGATTTCGGTTTCATGCGCCGCGCCCTTGTCGCCTGCCTTTGCCTCGGGCTCGGCTCGGGTCCGATCGGCGTCTTTCTGATGCTCAGGCGCATGAGCCTGATGGGCGACGCCATGAGCCATGCCGTGCTGCCCGGGGCGGCGATCGGTTATCTCGTCGCGGGCTCCTTGTCGCTGACGGCGATGGGCCTCGGCGGCCTTGTCGCCGGCCTGTCGGTGGCGCTGCTATCGGGCGCCGTCAGCCGAATGACCGTGCTGCAGGAGGATGCGAGTTTTGCCAGCTTCTATCTCGCATCCCTGGCGCTCGGCGTGCTGATCGTCTCGCTGCGCGGCTCGAATATCGATCTGCTGCATGTACTCTTCGGCACCATCCTGGCGATCGATGCTTCGGCGCTTTATCTGATCGGCGCGATCGCCTCGCTGACCCTTATCGTCCTTGCCGTTATCTACCGGCCGCTGGTGGCCGAATGCTTCGATCCGGGTTTCCTGCGCGCCGTCGGCGGCCGCGGGCCCGTCTATCATGTGCTCTTCCTGCTGCTGGTGGTGTTGAACCTCGTCGCCAGTTTCCAGGCGCTCGGCACGCTGATGGCGGTCGGGCTGATGATGCTGCCGGCGGCCGTCGCCCAGCTCTGGTCGCGCAGCCTGCCCGTGATGATGGCGATTGCGGCCGTCAGTGCGGCCGCTTCCGGCTATCTCGGCCTGATCGCTTCCTACCATCTCGAACTCGCCTCCGGCCCGACGATCATCATGACGGCGGCGATCTTTTACGGCTTTTCCATTCTTTTCGCGCCCTCCGGCCTTCTCAGGCGCTTCTTTCCCCGCCCGCATCTGAAGGGCTGACCCCAAGGAGACTTCGATGACCCCGCACAGACTGCTTCTCTCCGCAGCAATCCCTGCTTTGATGGCGCTATCGGCCATGCCCGCCTCCGCGCAAACGCTGAAGGTGGTGGCCTCCTTCACCGTGCTTGCCGATGTCGTCAAGCAGGTCGGCGGCGACCATGTCAAGGTGACGAGCCTGGTCGGGCCGAACGGCGATCCCCACGAATTCGAGCCGTCGCCGGCCGACGCCAAGAATCTGAACGCGGCTGAGGTGACCTTCGTCAGCGGCGAAGGGCTGGAAGGTTGGATGGACCGGCTGATCACCGCCTCGGGCTATAAGGGCAAGCCGGTCACGGTCTCCGAGGGCATCGACGTCAGCACCATGGAAGAGGACGGCGAAAAAATCACCGATCCGCATGTCTGGAACAGCCCGGTCAACGTCAAGATCTGGGTCGCCAATATCGAAAAGGCGCTGTCATCGGCCGATCCGGCCGACGCTGCAGCCTTCAAGGCCAATGCCGAGAAATATATCAAGACGCTGGACGAGCTGAACGCTTACGCCCACGCGAAATTCGACGGCATCGCCGAGGATCGCCGCAAGGTGCTGACCAGCCATGATGCCTTCGCCTATTTCGGCCGCGAATATAATGTCAGCTTCCTGGCGCCGCTTGGCCTGTCTACCAAAAGCGAGGCCTCTGCCGCCGACGTCGCCAAGCTGATCGAACAGATCAAAACCGAACACGTGAAGGCCTATTTCTTCGAGAATTCCAACGATCCGCGCCTTGTCAAACAGGTGGCCAAGGCAACCGGCGCGGAGCCGGGCGGCGAGCTCTATGTCGAATCGCTCTCCGACGCCAAGGGGCCGGCGCCGACCTACGAGAAGATGTTCCGCTACAATGTCGATCAGCTCGCCGCCGCCATGGCGAAATCGAGCTGATAATCGAGGGCCAAGAGCCGTGCGCCGATCGCCGCTTATCAAGCAATCTCTCGGCCCTCGACACCCTTGGCAGCCAAAATATCGTCAACGGCAGTGGCGAACCTCCACAGCAGTTCAGCAGCTTCCGCGTCCCTTGAAACGACGCGGATGCCGATGGCGAGATCGATAGAACTTTGGAGTTATGCCGGAAACCGGCCGGCAGGCATCGCGTCGGGTGCGGCGCCGGCTGGCCTCAGATGTTGAGGTCGAAGACCAAAATGCCGGCAAGGCCGCCGTCTGTCGACGAGACGATGCGTTCGCCGACGATCACATGTTCGGGATGGATGAGATAGGCATCGCGCGCCTCGGGGCTTTCGAAGGTGACGGCAAAACCGTCGACGAAGCCGGCATGCAGGCCCTCGGGTGAAACATTCGGCCCGTATTTGATATCCAATATGCCGGGAATGACTTGTTTCAGGGCGACGATGGCTTCGAACAGCGACTGCTTGTCCTCGTTCGTCATCGCGGTCTTCAGCCGCAGGAATACGCAGTGCAGGATCATCCGTGGTCCTCCCGATTCTGTGTCGGCAGAATAGCGGCGAAAGCCGGGAGGGCAATGAGATTTATTTTCACGGAGACGTTGCGGCGGCGAGCCCCGGCCGCAAAGGCGCTGATGCCAATCGATGCCCGCCCGACATTGCGCCGCCCAGGCCGAAGCGGCAGACGACGGCGGCGAGGTTATCGGTTTTCCTCGGGAAGATTACATCTGATCGGTGGTGACCATGGGGCGCTTGTAGATCTTCTGCACGAGGTCGCGAGACAAGGCGCGGGCTTGATCTTTCTCGGCCGGCGTCATCGGCCGGCAGGTGTTCCTGAGGTTGGAACCATCGAGCACGGTCGCAGCGCCTGAATTGGCGATGACGAGGTGCCAGCTGCAGGAAGCGACCCTGTCGATGGCAACGGCACCATGGCAGCTTGTCGACAGGCAGAAGGCAACGGTCTCCTGGGCGCCGTGGTCACCCTTATGCGCCAGGTCCATGGCTGTCTTGAAATCCTTGACCCAGCGCTCGCAGTGCACCTGTTTTGCCCCCGGCAGGCAAGTCTTGGTGACCGGAGTGATGTCGCCGGCTTGAAGCGGCGAGACGCAAAAAACACCCAAGGAGAGGGTGAGCAGAAACTTGAGCATCGGATTTTCCTTGTGCAAGCCATGAGAGGTGCACATCGCAGGCCGTTGGTCAATGATTTGTCGGAGGCGGTTGCAAATGCTCTCCTCCACCCGCGTAATGCGGACGGCGGGCCGCGACCGATCGGATGTCAGTTTGCCCCCAGACGTCTGCGAACAATGCTCGCGTGGAAATTGGCGCCATGCAGCAGTCCGGCGTCGTTGAAATCGTAGTTCGGATTGTGAAGCGGCGCGGACCCTTCGCCATTGCCCAGGAAGACGAAGCAGCCGGGGACATGGTCGAGGAAGCGCGCGAAATCTTCCGATCCGGTCATCGGTTCACGCCGGACCTTGATGTTCTCGGCGGGGAAGACGTCGCGGGCTGCGGCAAAGGCTTCCTCGACCAGGGCGGGATCATTGAGCAGCGGAACGAATTCTCTCGTATAGGTCACCTCGGCCGAAACATTGTGGGCGAGGGCTGTACCCTCCGCGATGAGGCGCATCTGCTTTTCGATCGCCGCGCTGACCTCGGGGCGGAAGCTGCGGGCGTCGCCCAGAATGCGCGCCAGTCCCGGCAGCGCGTTGCGGGTGCCGTCGGTCAGCAGTTCCGTCACCGAGACGACGCCGATATCGGTGGGGTCGAGCCTGCGGGAAACGATTGTCTGCAGGTTGGTCACCAGCGCGCAGGCGGCAACCAGGACTTCGTTGCCGGAGTGGGGGCGCGCGGCATGTCCGCCGACGCCCTTGAGCACGATTTCGAAATTGTCTTCCGCCGACATGATCGGGCCGACGCGGGTCTGGAAGACGCCGACCGCAAGACCCGGCATATTGTGCAGCCCGTAGATCTCGTCGAAGGGAAAGCGCGTCATCAGCCCATCGCCGAGCATCGCCAACGCGCCCTTGCCCCACTCCTCGGCAGGCTGAAAAATGAACCGCACGGTGCCGTCGAAATCGCCGTCCGCCGACAGCATCCTGGCGGCGCCGAGCAGCATCGCGGTATGGCCGTCATGGCCGCAGGCGTGCATCACACCGGCGGTCTGCGAACGATAGGATTTATCGCCCTGTTCGGTGATTCTGAGGGCATCCATGTCGGCGCGCAGCGCGATGGAACGGTTGCCGCCGCCACGCTTGAGGGTTCCGACAACCCCTGTGCCGCCAACACCTTCGACAACCTCGTCGAGCCCGAACTCTCTGAGTTTTTGCGCGACGAAAGCCGCCGTCCGCTTCTCCTCGAAACCGAACTCGGGATGGCTGTGAAGGTCGCGCCGCCAGGCGATCATGTCCTGTTCCAGGATCTTGTCGTCGACGCTCATTTCGGCAGTTCCCCTGTTGCAAGCCCGCAAACGACGTCGAGCAGGATATTGGCTCCCGCGACGAGGTCCTCATCGGCGGTGAATTCCTTCGGATTGTGACTGATGCCACTGCGGCTCGGCACGAAGATCATCGCGCTCGGCGCGATACGGGCGATCATCTGGGCGTCGTGGCCAGCCCCTGATGTCATGCGCCTGCACGCCAGTCCCCGATCCCTGGCGGCAGCCTCGATCAGGCGAACGATCGCCACGTCGAACTTGACCGGCTCGAACCTTGCCAATCGTTCGACGGAGACGCCCACCTTCTCGTCGGCCGCCAACAGCTCGAGGAATGCAGCGAGCGCCTCTTCCTCTTGCCTGAGGCGGTCGTCGTCCGGATCACGCAGATCGATCGTGAACGTCGCGCGTGAAGGTATGACATTGACGGCATTCGGTTCGAAGGCGATGCAGCCGACGGTCGCGACAGTCGGGGTGTTCGACGCTTTCGCGCGGTCGCGCAGAAAGGTGATGACACGGGCAGCCGCATAGCCGGCGTCGCGGCGCATCGAGATCGGTGTCGTACCTGCATGGTTGGCATCGCCGTCGATGGTCACTTTCTGCCAGGAAATACCCTGCAGATCCTCGACCGCTCCGACCGACATGCCCTCCCGCTCGAGAACAGGGCCCTGCTCGATATGCAGTTCGACATAGGCGTGCGGCGTCATGAAGCCGGGCGCATGGTTGCCGGCATAGCCGATCCGCGCCAGTTCATCGCCGAGCACCGTCCCGTCGGTCCCCACCGTCGCCAGCGCAGCAGCCACATCGAGGCCGCCGGAATAGACCAGCGAACCCATCATGTCGGGGGCATAGCGCACCCCTTCCTCATTGGTGAAGGCGGCAACGACAATCGGGCGCGACGGTTCGAAGCCTTGGCTTTTCAGCGTCTGGATCACCTCGAGGCCGGCCAGCACGCCATAACATCCATCATAGATGCCGGCATTGATGACCGTGTCGATGTGGGAACCGATCATGATCGGCTCTTCCCCGACGCCGGCGGCATTCCAGATGCCGAAGACATTGCCGATCCTGTCGACGGCGACGTCCAGCCCGGCTTCCTCAAGCCAGGAGACCAACCGATCGCGTCCAAGCTTTTCGCTATCCGACGCCGCCAATCGGACAAGCCTGCCATCGGCATCGCGGCCGATCTCGCCGAGTTCGGAGATGCGCCCGAGCAGACGAGAGGCATCGATCGAACGCTTGCTCATTGCGACGCTCCGGTCCTGGCTTTCGCGGCGACCGCGGCGGGTGATAACCCGACGATCTCTCGATATTTGCCGGGATCGGTCGCGCCTTCGGTATTCACCAGGAAGATGCGGGATTGTCCATGGAGCGACAATGCCTTCTTGATCTCGGGATTGCCGACGGCGCTGATCAGCCCGGCAAGCCCGACGCCGCCGCTTTCGCCGGCGACGATCGCCGGATCGTTTCCGGCGGGATCGGCCAGTCGCCTCATCACCGAGATCGCGTTGTCTTCATCCACCGTCATGAATGCATCGGCAACCCGGGAGAGAATACGCCAGGCAATGAGCGAAGGTTCGTAACATTCGAGCATCGCCATCACGGTCGGTTCGCCATGGGCGACGGTCACCGGATGTCCGGCTCGCGCCGTTTCGAACAGGCAGGCGGCGCGGGCGGGATCGACAACGATGAAGGTCGGACGTCGGTCGCCGAAGGCGATGGCCATGTGGCCTGCGACAGCGGCGGCGATCCCGCCGACACCGGCCTGAACGAAGACATGAGTGGGCTGCTGCGGCATAGCTCTCAGGGCCTCCCGGACAAGGGCGGTATAGCCCTGCATCACCAGTCCGGGAATGCGCTCATAACCCGGCCATGAGGTGTCCGACACGATTGTCCAGCCTTTTTCTTCGGCAATACGCGCGGCCTGGCGAACTGAATCGTCATAGGTCCCGTCCACACGGATCATCTCCGCGCCGAAGCGGGCGATGGCGGCGACGCGTTCGTCGCTGACACCGGAATGCACGAAAATCGCCGCCCGGGCGCCCACAAGCTGCGCGCCTTGGGCAACAGACCGGCCGTGATTGCCATCCGTGGCGCAGGCGACTGTCATCGTCTCGGCGGTATTGCGGACATGCGAAGAATGCAATTCCGAGATATCGATCGCGCGGCCCAGCCGATTTGTCGCCTCATCGAGGACGAGCCGGATCACCGCGTAGGCGCCGCCAAGCGCCTTGAAGCTCCCGAGGCCGAGGCGATGGCCTTCGTCTTTCATATGAATCGAGCCGACACCGAGTTCGGCTGCCAGCCCTGGCAGAGCGAGCAGAGGCGTTTCCGCATGGTTTTCCCGGAATGCCAGGTGGCGCTCGACTGCGGCGGCGGCCTCCAGGCCGAGGATTTCGGCGTCGCGCGGGTCGAGCGGGCGACGATAGTCGGAATTGCTGTTCAACAGAAACATGCGCACCTCACTTGCCTTGTCGGTTGAAACATATTGCAGGCGACATGAAAAAGGCGCTGTATTTCGAGGGTGATTTTGCAAGTTTGTTTCGTTGGAGCCTCAATTTGAGCCGACCGGTCAAATCCCCGCAGCTGGATGTTTTCGACCGCAAGATCCTGGCGATCCTCCAGAGGGACAATACGACGCCGCAGCGGACGATCGGCGAAGCCGTCGGCCTGTCAGCGCCTGCCGTCCAACGCCGGATCAAACGCATGGCGGAGGATGGGATCATCCAGGCGAACGTCGCCGTTCTCGACCCGACGGCGCTCGGCCAATCGATCACCATCTTCGTGGAGGTCGAGGTCATCAGCGAAACATCGGAACAGATCGAACAGGCAAAAAGCCAATTCGCGGCCGCGCCCGAAATCCAGCAGTGTTACTACGTCACCGGCGAGGTGGATTTCATTCTGGTCATCGTCGTCCCCACAATGGCGGATTACGAGGCTCTGACGCGGCGGCTGTTTTTCGGCAACAACAACGTCAAGCGCTTTCGCACATTCGTGGCGATGGACCGGGTGAAGGTCGGATTAAGCGTTCCTGTCGAACGCTGAGAACCGGCCGCCCGGTCACGCCCGCTTGGTCAGCGGAAAGCGCTCGCGAAGCAGCCGCAGCACCGATTCCGACGGGATCGGCGGCCCGAAGAGATAGCTCTGTCCGTAGCTGCAGCCCATCTTGGCGAGTTCGATCGCATCCTCGTTGGATTCGATCCCCTCGGCCACCACCTTCATCTCCAGTTCGCGCGCCATCGAGATGACCGATCGGAGCACGGTTGCCTTCTTGTCGCTGCCATCCCGCACCAGGGACTTGTCGAGCTTGATCATGTCGAAGGGAAAGCGCGTGAGATAGGACAGCGAGGAATAGCCGGTGCCGAAGTCGTCGAGCGCCAGCCCGATGCCGGCTTCTTTCAGCTTTTGCAGCACCAGCCGGGCCTGTTCCGGGTTTTCCATCACCATGGATTCCGTCAGTTCGAGCTTGATGCGCGAGGGCTGGCAATGCGTCTTGGCGAGAACCGAGCGCACATCGTCATAGAGCTCGTTGTTGAGCAACTGGACGCTCGACAGATTGATCGACACGAAGATCGGCAATTCGCCGGTCTGGTTCTGCCAGCTCATCAGATCGTTGGTCGCCTGTTCCAGCGCGAACATGCCGAGCGGGCCGATGAGATCGGAGGCCTCGGCGATCGGAATGAATTCGGATGGCGGGATATTGCCGCGCTTGGGATGTTCCCAGCGCATCAGCGCCTCGAAGCCGGCGACCTCGACATCTTCAAGCCGGGCGATCGGCTGATAGACCATCGACAATTCCTTGCGCTCGATGGCGCGGCGCAGGTCCGTTTCGAGCTGCAGCCGGTCGGTGCCGAAATCGCGGAAGGCCGGCTGGAACGGCTCGACACGGTTGCCGCCGGCGCGTTTTGCCCGGTACATGGCAAGCTCGGCGTCGCTGAGCAGGCCGGTGGCGCTCTCCTGCCGGTCCACCCAGGAGGCGAGCCCGATCGAGGCCGTCAGGATGATCTCGCGGTTGGCGAAGTTGATCGGCACCATGATCGCCTTGCTGACCGCATCGGCGAAATCGGCGACCTTGGCCGGATTGTGCTCGGACACCAGGATGAGGCCGAACTGGTCGCCGGCAAGCCGCGCCAGCGTGTCCTGCGGTTTCATCAGCCGGCGCAGGCGCCGCGTCAGCGCGATGAGGATATTGTCGCCGGCGGCCACCCCGAGCGCATCATTGACCAGCTTGTAGCGGTCGATGTCGATCACCATCACCGTCGGCCTCAGCGTATCGCCGCCCGGCGCCAGCGCCAGCACCGACTGCAGCCGATCGAGGAACACCTGCCGGTTCGGCAATCCGGTGAGATTGTCGTGCAGCGCATCGTGCAACAGCCGCTCGACCGAGTTCTTCTGCTCGGTCACGTCGACGATCGTGCCGACGCAGCGGATGATCTCGCCGTTGGAGCCGAGCACCGGCCGGGCGCGGATTAGCAGCCAGTGGAAATGCCCGTCCTCGGCGCGGATGCGGAACTCGTGGTTCAGTCGCCCGCGCCGGTGTTCGAGAAGCACGTCGAGCGTGGCGCGGAAGCGGTCGCGGTCGTCTGGATGCAGCCGCGGCAGCCAGTTGCGGGCCGCCCCATGCATGGTGCCCGGCGACAGGCCGAGCTTGACCGAAACGTCGGGAATGGTGACGACGCGGTCGCGCGCCACGTCCCAATCCCACACCATGTCGCCGGAGCCGGTCAGCGCCAGCGATTGCCGTTCGAGATCGGAAAACAATCCCTGCTGGAAGGCGCCGCCGGCAAAAGCATGCTGCATGACGGTGAAGCCGATCAGCAGCACGATGAGCACCAGGCCGCCGCCGAGTGCCGGCTGGATGATGTCATTGTCGAGCCGGCCAGTGACCGTCAGCCACGCCCCGAACAGCCAGACGAGCGTCAGCGCCCAGGCGGGCACCAGGAGGATGGCGCGGTCATAGCGGTTGAAGCCGAGATAGATGATCAGCAGCAGGCCGGTCGCCGCCGTCAGCGCGAAGGACAGCCTGGCGATGCCGGCCGCGATCGACGGATCGTAGATCGCCACGCCGAAGAGCAGGGCAAGGCCTAGTACCCAGGCAAGTGTGGCGTAACCGAGATGCGCATGCCAGCGGTTGAGGTTGAGATAGGTGAACAGGAAGATGACGAAACTCGAGGCCAGCGCCACTTCGGCGCAGGCGCGCCATATTCGCTGGTCGGCCGAGGCGACGCTGATCAGCTTGCCGAGAAAACCGAAGTCGACGCAGATATAGCCGAGCACCGCCCAGGCAAGCGCGGCCGTCGCCGGCAGCATCGAGGTGCCCTTGACGACGAAGAGGATGGTCAGGAACACGGCGAGCAGCCCCGCAATGCCGAGCACGATGCCGCGATAGAGCGTGAAGGCGTTGATCGTGTCCTTGTAGGCGTTCGGTTCCCAGAGATAGATCTGCGGCAGTTCCGGCGTCGACAGCTCGGCGACGAAGGTGATGACGGCGCCGGGATTGAGCGTGATGCGGAAGACGTCGGCCTCGTCGCTCGGCTGCCGATCAAGCGCAAAACCTTCGCTCGGCGTGATGGCGCTGATGCGCTGCGAGCCGAGATCCGGCCAGAACAGCTTGGAATTGACCAAGCGGAAATGCGGCGCGACGATGACGCGCTCGAGCTGCTCCTCCGAGACATTGGCAAGCGCAAACACCGCCCAGTCACCCTGGTGGTTCTCCGAGCTTGCCCTGACCTCGATGCGGCGGCGGATGCCGTCGGCGCCGGCAGCCGTCGAAACCTGGAAAGCCTCGCCCTGGTTGACGTAGATTTCGGTGGTCGCCGTCAGGTCGAGCGCAGTATCGTCACGGGAAATCTTCACCGGTTCGGCCGCCTGGGCAGCACCCGCCACCAAGGCGAACGCTGCCAGCAAAAGGGCTGCGATCACCGCGATCACTCGTCCGGACGGTGACTTGGGCAGCATGCGGTCTCTGGTCATCGGCTGTCGGTTTTCCTGCCTTTATCCGTATCGGTGGCGAGACGTGAAAACATCACATGGTCATGCCACTGACCGTTGATCTTCAAGTATCCGCGCAGATAGCCTTCCTGCTGAAACCCGGCCTTTTCTAGCAGGCGAATGCTGCGCGCGTTATCTGGAATACAGGCTGCTTCGATACGGTGCAACTCAAGCCCGGCGAAGATGTAAGGAATAACCAATTGAAGGGCGGCGAACATATGCCCCTGGCCGGCATGGCGTTCGCCCATCCAGTAGCCGATCATGCAGCTTTGTGCCGCACCCCGCCTGATATAGCCGATGGTGATGCCGCCGACGAGCGTCATGTCGTCTTTCAGGAAAATGAACAGCGGGATTGCCTGGCCCGAGGCATATTCCTGCTTGCCGCGGATGACGCGGGCGCGATAGGCGCCCTCCGTCAGCTCGTCGCGCCGCCAGGTCGGCTCCCAGGGTTCCAGGAACTTGCGGCTTTCGGCGCGCAGCCGGTGCCACTGGTTGAAATCCTGGTAGCGCGGCAGGCGCAAGAAATATCTGTCGTTCTGCAGCTCCACCGCTTCCGGTTGCCGCGACAGAAACCGAAACACCGATTTTGGCATCGATCACTCCCGGCAGGACGAACGCCGGCTCAGCGGCCGGCCTGCATCGTCTTCGGTGCCGGGACCGAAAGCGAAGCGGTGATGTCTTCCATCGGCGCGAGCTGTTCCAGCGGCCCGATCGCCGAAAGCGTCGGCACCGTGTCGTAGAACAGCCGGCCGGCGAGATCGGTCAGCCGGTCGATAGTGATGCCCTCAAGCCGTTCCATCATCTCCGTATTGGAGATCGGCCGGCCGTACAGCATCATCTGCCTGGCGATCTGGCCGGCGCGCGAGGCCGGGCTTTCCTGGCCCATCAGCAATTGGGCGCGGATCTGGGCGCGGGCGCGCTCGATTTCCTTCTGGTGGATCTGCTCGGCGGATTTGTGCAGCTCGTCGATGATGACGGGCACCAGCTCCGGCAGGTTTTCGCCGCCGGTCGCCGCATGAATGCCGAAGATGCCGGTATCGGAAAAGCCCCAGTGGAAGGCATAGACGGAATAACAGAGGCCGCGGAATTCGCGCACTTCCTGGAACAGCCTGGAGGACATGCCGCCGCCAAGGATATTGGCAAGGATCTGCGAACAGTAGAAATCGCGGGCGTGATAGGGTTTGCCCTCGAAGCCGAGCAGGATCTGCGCGTCCATCAGGTCGCGCGGTTCGCGCACGCTGCCGCCGATATAACGCGCCGCTTCCATCACCGGCGGCGCGGAAGGCGCAGTCGGCAGGCTGGCAAAACGATCCTCGACCATGCGCAGGAATTCTTCATGCTCGACGGCGCCGGTGGCGACGACGAACATGCGATCGGTGGTGTAGTTGCGGCCGAGATAGGCGCGGATCTGCTGCGGCGTGAAGGAGACGACGGTCTCCGGCGTGCCGAGGATGGCCCGGCCGAGCGTCTGGTCGCGATAGGCTACCTCGGAGAACCGGTCGAATACCACGTCGTCTGGCGTGTCGTTGGCGGCGTTGATCTCCTGCAGGATCACCTGCTTCTCACGTTCCAGCTCCTCTTCCTCGAAGGCCGATTCCGTCAGAATGTCGGCGAGGATGTCGACGGCGAGCGGTACGTAGTCCTTCAGCACACGGGCGTAATAGGAGGTCGTTTCGGTCGATGTCGCGGCATTGACTTCGCCGCCGACATCCTCGATTTCCTCGGCGATCTCACGGGCGCTGCGACGCGCCGTGCCCTTGAAAGCCATGTGTTCGAGCAGGTGGGCGATGCCGTGCTCGTCTTCCGTCTCGTTACGCGATCCCGATTTGATCCAGACTCCGAGCGCAACACTTTCAAGGTGCGGCATGGTTTCTGTCACTACTGTCAGCCCGGATTTCAGCCGGGTGCACTCAACTGTCATTGGCTATCTTTCTGCGCCTGCCGTCGTCTTGCCGCGGGCGTGTTTGCCGATAAAGGTCTCTACGGCTTTCAGGTCCGGTTCGATGATCTGGAAGCGCTCCTCCCTGTGCATCAGATCAGCAAGCCACGTCGGAAGCGCCGGGTCAATACCGCAGGCCGATTTTACGGCGGCGGGGAATTTCGCTGGATGCGCGGTCGAAAGCGTCACCATCGGCGTATTCGGCTTTTCCTTCTTCTTGGCGACGAAGACGCCGATCGCCGAATGCGGATCGAGCAGATAGCCGGTCTCGGCATGGGTCTTGCGGATCGTCTCGGCCACTTGCCTCTCGCTGGCGCGGCCGGCCCGGAAGTCGCGGCGGATCGCCTTCAGCGCTTGGCTGCCGATCTCGAAACCGCTGGATTGCTTGAGGCTTTCCATCGCCGCGCGCACCTTCGATGCGTCGCGACCATAGGCTTCGAACAGCAGCCGCTCGAAGTTCGACGAGATCTGGATGTCCATCGACGGCGACGTGGTCGCCTTGACCGCCTTCATGTCGTAACGGCCGCTCTTCAGCGTCCGCGCCAGAATGTCGTTTTCGTTGGTGGCGATAACAAGCCGGTCGATCGGCAGGCCCATGCGCTTGGCGCAGTAGCCGGCGAAGATATCGCCGAAATTGCCTGTCGGCACCGTGAACGAGATCTTCCGGTCCGGCCCGCCGAGCGCCACCGCCGCGGTGAAATAATAGACGATCTGGGCCATGATGCGCGCCCAGTTGATCGAGTTGACGCCTGATAGATTGACCTTGTCGCGGAAGGCCACGTCGTTGAACATCGCTTTGACGAGGTTCTGGCAATCGTCGAAATTGCCCTCGACGGCCAGTGCATGCACGTTTGACGACGTCGAGGTCGTCATCTGCCGCTGCTGCACCGGCGAGACCTTGCCGTGCGGGAAGAGGATGAAGATGTCGGTGCGCTCGCGCCCTGCAAAGGCGTCGATCGCCGCGCCGCCGGTATCGCCCGAGGTGGCGCCCACAATCGTCGCCCGATCGCCGCGCTTTTCCAGCGCATAATCCATCAGCCGCGCCAGCAGCTGCATCGCCACATCCTTGAAGGCGAGCGTCGTGCCGTGGAACAGCTCCATGACGAAGCTGTTCGGCCCGGTCTGGACGAGCGGCGCGATCGCCGGATGGCGGAAGGTGCCGTAGGCCTCGTCGATCATCGCCCGGAAGGTCGCCTCGGGGATCTCGCCATTGGTGAAGGGCGACAGGATGGTAAAGGCGATCTCCTGATAGGTCTTGCCCCTGAGCGCCCGGATCTGTTTCTTGGAAAAGCTCGGCCATTCCCGGGGAACGTAGAGCCCGCCGTCGCGCGCCAGCCCGGTCAGCAGGGCATCGCAAAAGCCGAGGGCAGGGGCCTCGCCGCGGGTCGAGATATAGTCCACGTTCGTCATCCTTGATCTATCGCTGAAGGAAATCCGGCTGGGTCGAGTCGAGGCCGGATCCGTCGGAAACCGGCAAGGGGCTGCCTTCTGGCCACACCATCGCCGTTATCTTGTTGAAGTTGCCCGCATCCGGCGGCGAAAAGTGCATCAAAACGGCGCGTACCCAATCGATTTTTGTTTGCGCCGCTGATATAGACCATCGCAAACCGTCATGAAAGGCCTCGCGGAAAAGACATGGGGCCTCCAAGAAACGCTTGTACAAGGGATGGAATATGGTGCTCGGCAAGGTCTCGCGTCTCATCGTCTCCGCATCTGTTCTTGCCCTGCTCACTGGTTGCAACTCGCTCGGCATAGGCGGCGATAGCAAGTCGGCTGCGCCAGCGCAGGCCAATGGCACCGCCCAGATCATGCCGCTGGCGCCCGCCAACCCATCCTCGAACAATCCTTCGATCGGCACGGCCAAGACGGCACAGGGCGCCGTCGCTCCCGTCGTCCAGGGCGCCTGCCCGCAGATCTTCATGCGTGACCAGGATGCGATCTTCCGCACCTATGCCAAGGGCAAGAAAGACGATCCGCAGCAGATCGTCTTCCAGGCTTCCTTCGGGGATTACACCCGCCAGTGCACGCTGAACGAAACGAACCTGACGATGACCGTCGTCGCCCAGCTGCGCCTCATCACCGGCCCGGCCGGCAATCCTGGCGCGGTGACCCTGCCGATCCGCGTCACCATCGTCGACGGCGAGACCGTGCTCTATTCCGAGGTCACCAAATTCCCGACCGAGATCCCGGCCGGCGCGCCGGGCACCCAGGTGATCTTCCGCAAGGACGGCATCAAGATGCCGGTCGGCGCCGGCGCCCTGGTGCGGGTCAACATCGGCTTTGACACTCAGCCGGCAAAGACCAAGAAGAGCAGCTGAGTTATTCCCGGGCACACGGGAGCAGTTCTACGCGACGTGAGGCAAAGAGAAAGAGCATTTCCTGACGTGAAGAAGGGGCATTGCTCGTTCCAGAGGTCTCGCCTCTTGCCAATCGTCCCCTTCAACCTCCGTCAAGCCCGAGGATGACGGAACGTGGGGAGGGCTTGAGAGCAATACAGTAAAGTGCCGGTGCGATAGCAATTGTATGCTCCGCGATGCCGTTAGCGCCTCGGGCCTCTACAAAACGCCTTCCCAGGCCGCCAGCGCGGCAACAACGCCCGGCAGGTCGTTCATGCGGGAAATCGCCGTTTCGGCGCCGGCATCGGTCAGCTTGTCTGCATGGGCGGGATAGCTGTGCGAGGCGCCGGTGAAGCCGATGACGCGCATTCCGGCGGCGCGGGCCGCATGCACGCCGTGCACGGAATCCTCGACCACAACAACCTTGTCGGGCGAAACCCCCATCTGGCTGGCGCCGTGCAGGAAGATGTCGGGTTTCGGCTTGGCCCGGTCGGGGCCGAGATCCTTGGCGGAGAAGATATTCGGCGCAAACAGCGGCTTCAGCCCCACCTTGCTCAGCATCATGTCGAGCCGCTTGCTGCTCGAATTCGAGCAGATGCAGCGCTTCATCGGCAGCCTGGAGACGGCGAATTCGACGCCAGGAATGGCCTTGACGTCATTCGCCAGCCTGGTGTCGAGCAACTGTTCTGACTTCTCAAGCAGCGAGGCCGAAAACGGGATGCTCGCTTCGCGCTCGATCTGCAGCAGGATGTTGCGCCATGTCATGCCGGCGAAACGCTCGCCCATTTCTTCGACGCCGATCGGATATCCGGCCTCCGTCAGCAGCGCGGATTCGACTTCCGCGGCGATGATTTCCGAGTCGACGAGTACGCCGTCGCAGTCGAAGATGATGAGGTCGAAGCCGTCCATATGTTCACGCCTTGCTGAAAGTCTGGGTCTTGTCCGGGAATGCTGCGGCTTTACACGATGCCCGGTCAAAGCTCAACCTGATCCCGAGCATGGCTGCGATGCGGCAAGCGACCGGCTCCGTGAACCCACTTCACCGAACGAACGTAAAGCGCGCTCGTTCAGCTCGCTCCAGCCTTTCCCGCCACTTCGTAGCGCGCACGGCTCAGGCTGACCAAGCTTGATATGGCAGCGCAGCTGGCGGCAATGACGATCGCAAAGTTGAGTGCGGTCGACAGCGGCAACGTTGCGAAGGTGATCGACATGGAGATCCCGCCGAGCGTCTGGCCGAGAAGCCGCGCCGTGCCCTGCATGGCGCCGGCCGCACCGCTTCTGGCTTTGGGTGCGGAGAGAAGGAGAATGCGGTTGTTCGGCGTCTGGAACAGTCCGAAACCGAAGCCGGCGAGCACCGTGCCGACGAGAAAAGCGATGCCTTTCGGGTCGGGCGGGGTCAGGCCCGCCACCAGAAGGCCGAGCGCCAGCAGCGCCCCGCCGATGGCGCAAAGCCATGCCGTCTTGACGCGGTTTGCCAAGCGCCCCGAGATCGGCGCGATGATCGCGGTCGCGGCCGGCCAGGGCATCATGTAGAGCCCGGCCTGAACCGGCGTCATGTGCAGCGTGTGTTGCAGATAGAATGGGAGCGCGATGGTGCTCAGCATCTGGCCGCAGAAGCAGCATATCGAGGCGATGACAGCCACGCGGAATGCCGGTGTCGCCAAAAGGTCGGTCGGGATGAGTGGGACGTCGCTGTTGCGTTCGAGGCGCAGCAGGCCGAAAAGACAGGCGAGCGACGCCGCGATGAGGGCGGCACCGCTGACCGGCGCGGTCGCAATTCGATCGGCGCCGGAGAAGAACAGGATGAACATCGCCGTATTGGCGAGCAACGCCTTGACCTTCAGCTTCCGCTTCGCGCCTTCGACGTGTCCCAGCAGGCCGCCGCCGAAGAGAACGAGAATGCCGAGCGGTATATTGACCGCAAACAGCCAGGGCCAGCTGGTGACGGAAAGGATGGCGCCGGCAATGCCCGGACCGGCAGCAGACGAAATGGCGATGACCATGGCATTGATGCCGATGATCGGGCCCAGCATGTGCTGCGGCAAGGCCTGGCGCAGGTTCATCATCGCCAATGCCATGATCGCGCCGGCGCCAAGCCCCTGGGCGAAACGCGCCAGGATCAACAAGGGCAGGTCGCCGGCCAGGGCACAGGCCGCCGACGCGGCTGTAAACAGCGCGACGCCGATCAGGAAAACCCGCCGCGCGCCGTAGATTTCGCCGAGCGCCCCACAGGGAAGAATGGCGACGAGCACGGCCAGCTGATAGGCCGAGACGACCCAGACGGTGCTCTCGGCTTGCGCCTGCAGTGAAAGCGCGATCGAGGGCAGGGCGACGTTGGCGATCGCACCGTCCAGAACGACAAGAACAATCGTAAGAAGCAGTAGGGCAACGGCCAGATACCGGCGCGGCGACGCCAGGCCGTCTTGAGCGATCGGGGCGGTGTAGGTGAGGGACATGGGAACTCCTCGGCGCTTATGGGATGGCCGATTCATTAGCCCTCGTCGATCTCCTGCGCCAGACGCAACTGAAGCAATTGACCGTTGCGTATGGCGCCATGCCTGATAGGATTGGGCCATGTCCGATCTCGATTTCAATCTGCTGGTGGCGCTCGATGCGCTGCTGCGCGAACAGAGCGTCTCGGCCGCCGCTCGCCGGCTTGGCCTCAGCACATCGGCCATGAGCCGGACGCTGTCGCGCTTGCGGATGGCGCTCGGCGATCCGATCCTCGTGCCGGCCGGGCGCGGCATGGTCGCCACACACCATGCCTTGGCGATTGCCGAAGAGGTGCAGGTGTTAAAGGACGCCGTGAAAGCGGTGCTCAGCCCGCCATCGCCCGTGGAGATCCGCGAGGTGCGCCGCCACTTCACCATCCGTGCCAACGAAGCCTTCGTGCTTCTTTACGCCGCCGACCTCAGCGCCGCCGTGACCAACGCCGCGCCGGGGATCAGGCTTCGCTTTGCGCCGAGATCGGACAAGGACGTTCAGGCTTTGCGGGACGCGGCGGTCGATCTGGATATCGGTGTGCTCCCGCGCGACGGCGGCGAGCTGCGCTGCCAGACCCTGTTCGAAGATCGGTTTGTCGGTGTCGCCAGGGCAGGGCATCCGATCTTCGATGCCGGGATAACGGCTGAACACTATGCCGCATTGGGCCATGTGGTCTTCTCGCCGCACGCAGACTATGTCGGCCCGGTCGACCGGGCGCTCGCCGAACTCGGCCATGAGCGTGATGTCAGGCTGATCGTGCCGAGCTTTCCGGCGGTCATTGCCGTTGCGGCGGCATCCGATCTGATCGGCTCGGTTCCAAAGTCCTATTGCAAGTCCGCTGTGATAAGCGAGATCAGGACCTTCGACCTGCCGGTCGCCGTGCCGGGTTTCAACATCGTCCAGGCTTGGCACCCTCGCATGGATGCAGATCCCGCGCATCGCTGGCTGAGGGCGCTGATTTTCGAGACGTTCCACTCAATGAGCTGAGTGAGCCCAGCCAAAGCTAGCGCTGCGCCCGGTTTCGCTGGAATGAGCGATCGTGTCCAGGCGCAGCGCTTTTTTCAACGAAGCCGTCAAGCGGCCCACTGCGCGCGGCCGGCTGCAGATTGAGCCGAATCCGTCGCACGGAGCTTGAACCGGGACACGAGTTCCCGAAGCTTGGCGGCCTCCTGCGCAAGCTGACCGGATGCGGCAGTCGATTGCTCGACCATCGCGGCGTTCTGCTGGGTCACCTGGTCCATCGAATTGACGGCGGTATTGACTTCGGCAAGGCCGGTCGACTGCTCCCTTGCCGATACGGCGATGGCATCCATGTGCTGGTTGATGCGGGCGATCTGCTCGCTGATCGCGCTCAGAACCTGGCTGGTGTCGAGAACCAGCTTGACGCCGCTTTCCACTTCCACCGACGATTTCTGGATGTGGCCCTTGATTTCCTTTGCCGCCTGCGCCGAGCGCTGGGCGAGCTCGCGAACTTCCTGGGCCACTACCGCAAAGCCCTTGCCCGCCTCGCCGGCGCGCGCCGCTTCGACGCCGGCATTCAAGGCCAGCAGATTGGTCTGGAAGGCGATTTCGTCGATTACGCCAATAATGCTGGAGATCTGCTGCGACGAGGCCTCGATGCGGCGCATGGCTTCTTCGGCATGCGACACGACCTCCGCGGATTTGGCGGCGTTGCGGTTGGCGTCCGTCGCCTCGGTGCGTGCCTCGTCGGTGCGTTTGCTCGAATTCGAGACATTGGCGGTGATCTGGTCGAGCGCTGCGGCGGTTTCTTCGAGAGACGCCGCTTGCTGCTCGGTCCGTTTCGACAGATCGCCGGCCCCGGATGCGATTTCCCTTGTGCCATCGTCGATCGCCGCAATGGCAGCCGCGATAGCGCTAAGCGTCTGGTCGAGCTGCCTGGTCGACATGTTGAAATCATGCCGCAGGCTCTCGAAGTCAGGGGCGAAGGGCTCTTCGATCTGGAAGGCGAGATCGCCTGCGGCAAGCCGCTTCAAGCCGGCGGCAAGCCCCGAGGTCGCTGCCCGCAGCCGTTCGGCGGCATCCTCGTCAGCCTGTTTGCGGGCTGTGATGCGCTCGGCTTCGCCCTGCAGGCGGGCTGTCTCGGCGTCCTGTTCGAGTTGCTTGTTGGCAATCGCCGCCTGGCGGAAAACTTCGACGGCCGATGCCATCGCGCCGATTTCATCGTTGCGGCCGATTGCCGTGCTGGCGATGGCAGTGTCGCCGCCGGCGAGCCTTTGCATATCGGTGGAAAGGGCGAGGATGGGTTCGGTGACGCTCTTGCGTGTCAGGAAATATAGGCCGATCGCGAAGGTGGCGGCCAGGGCCAGAATTGCTTTCAGAATCATGCCCACCGAGGCTTTTACCTCAGCGCTGCGCTTGGAAATATCGTCGGATGTCGCGGTGATCTGATCGCCGGTCTCTTCCATTCCCGTTTCCAACGCGGAAAACTGCGCCATGAATTCGGGCAAGGCTTTCAATGCCGCCGCCGGGTCCTGACCGGCAAGATCGATAATCTTCGTGGCGCTTTCGACATAGGCAATGAGGGGTGGTTCAATACCGGCAAGGATGGTTTTGGTCTTTTCGTCGGTGGCCAGAGCTCTATTGGCGTCGACCATCTCCCGGAACGATGCCTTGTGCTCCGCCAGATCCGCCTTTACTGCACCGGCGTCGATGCCGGCGGCCGGGTTAGACGCCAACATGGCAGCCAGCACGTCGGCGCGCAGCGCGTCATGCATCATATCTGCCTGCATGTGGTTGCGCAGAATTTGCGCTGACTGGGCGACATCGGCGCTGTTTGCGGAGAGGGTGGACGCGGACCAGATGCCAACCTCTGTGGCGCCGCCGGCCAAAGCGAAAATCGCGATGCTTGCAATGATGATCTTATTCTGGATCGACGCCATGATGGGGCTCTCACGTTAATGTAGAACCTGAGAATATCGAAACATGCTTAATGATTTCTCAGCACGGCGCGAAGCCGCGTAAAAACAAGAGGTTGCAGATGTGGACTCATTCGATGAAGGGTTGAATGCGCAGCGGGATTGGCTTGGAGAAGGGCCGGCTGCAATCGCGCCAAACAGGGGCTCACCTCTGTCTCGAGGCGAGCCCATCAACTTATTGTTGCGGCAGAATGATCTTCTGATTGGTGGTGTTCTTGACCGGCTTCTCGCCGGGCACATGCGACATGGTGCGGGTCGTGCTATCAAGCGTCTCGCCGTCGGTGCTGGTCTTGGTGCGGGACTTGCTGAATGTACCTTTGTCGACGGCCTGGGCTTTGGTCTGCGCTTTGAGCTTGTCGCCATTGTCGTTGATACGGGTCTTGCTTTGCGCCTTGCCGTCGGTGGTGGCGGCACTGCCGCCCGAGCCGATCGAGGAGGTCGTGCCGTCGTCGGTCCGACAAGTGCCCGCCGTTCCCACAGAGCTCGCCGACGTGCCGCCTGCCGAAGCGCTGCCGCCCGTTCCCACAGTTCCGGCCGCCTGGCAATCCTCTGCAAGAACTGCCGAACTCGAGGCGAGAAGCGCGATCGCGGCGGCGGCGATAAGGTTGAGATGTTTCATGGTCCTCTCCTATTTCGTCGGTTTCGTCATTGAGCAGGTTCCGTCGGAGCGTTTGGTGATGACGGTGCCGTCAGGCCGGGTGATGCTCGCGGTGGAAAAGCTGTCGACGCTTCCCGAGCCGGCCGAAGACCCGGCGGAGGCGGATGACGAGGAGGAGCCGGCCGTGCCGCTGCCGGTGGTGGTCGATGAGGAGACATGGCCGTTGCCCGCCGTCACGGTGGTGGACGAACCGCCGGCCTGTGACTGGACGATCGTGCATGTCGTTCCATCGTCGAGCTTGATCTCCTCCGACATCGTCTGCCCGGCGATCAAGACCAGGCAAGCGCTCAGTGCGATTGTGGAAAATTGGGTCATTGTCTTATCTCCAAGGGTTTGGCCGACGCCGCAAAGGCGCCGGCCGATACCGTCAGCAGCCCTTGGTGCCGGCGGCATCCTTCTTGACCTGGCCAGGTGCGCAGCCCTTCTTGCCCTTGCTGTCGTGCGAGGTTCCGGCCGCAGAGCCGCCGGTGCCGACAGTGCTGCCCGTCTTGTCGCCATCCGCAGACGAAGCACCGGTTCCGACACTCGAGGCCGAGTTCGCGTCGCCCGAACCCGCGGCAGAACCACCGGTGCCCACCGAACTGCTCGAGGTACCGCCGCCGGCCGACGAACCACCGGTGCCGAGCGTCGACGCAGAGCCCGAGCCGGATCCGGAGCCGGAGGCAGAGCCGCCGGTGCCCACCGTGCTGCTCGAGGTACCGCCACCAGCCGATGAGCCGCCGGTGCCGACCGTCGATGACGAACCGGAATTGCAGTTGGTTGCGCCGGCCGGGCAGGTGCCCCCGGCAGAGCTGCCACCAGTACCGACGGTGCTGCTCGCAGTTCCGCCGCCGGCTGACGAACCGCCGGTGCCGACCGTGCTTGACGATTGAGCAAAGCCGGAAACCGTCGTGCCGGCCAGAAATGCCGCTGCCAATGCGAGATGTGTTACCTTCATCATGATGTATTCCTCCGTTTGTTTTTGAGCTGCTATTGCATCCGGAGTGGATGGATAGCTGCCTGACAAACTTCGGTTAAACCTCACTGTTCCTCTCCTAAGCCCTCAGTCGGATAGGCGCCGGACCTTGGTCTGGCCGCGCCGGTATAGGTTATCTTCGAGCAAGACGGGGCGCTTTCCGATCTGCCCGGCTGGCCGGATTGAGCGATCTCGGACGGCGCCACACCCTCGTCATTGCGGGCTTACGGGCTTGGGCGTACCATGCCAGGCAATAGGAGAGGGACCATGACGCTGTCAGCTCTTGTTCGACTGGCGGCAGCCGTAGCGCTGCTATTTGCCTTCATACCCACCGATGTCACTGCCAAGGGCAACCACAGAAGCTGTGCAGAGCTGCAGGCGATGAAGGATCATGGTCTGACCGGCGGAAAACATGCCGGAGATGGGCCCGAAAAGAGGGCCAAGATCGAACGGAAGATGAGGAAGAAGGGCTGCTCGACTAGGCTATAGGTCGCCTACGAAAGCCGCCGACGGATGCCGCTCTGGCAGCCGACCTCCATTGCAGAGACCGAAGGGAATTCGACCGGGAGGTGCGCAGCAGCCTGTTACCCAGCGGGCGCGAGATCGATGAAATCCGCATGATCACCGGCTTATCACGAGGCGAGCAGGCGGGGAAAGCCGGCGGGCATGTCGAGCCGCTTGACTTGGAGCCTATAGTCCATAGGGCCCTCCGTGCCTTGATGCTGGCGACCACAAATGAGTGACGGCTGGGTCGGCGGGCTCAGCGGCGGACGCGGTAGCGGATGTGCGTGGCCTCGGGTGTATCGATCACCCGAACGATCTCCAACTCGACGCGCGATGGCAAGACTTCGAACAATCGGCGGCCACGTCCGAACAAGACTGGAACCTGGTGTATTTGCAGTTCGTCGAGCACGCCAGCTTCCAGCGCCCGTTGCGCCGTATACGCGCCAAGCATCAACACGTCCCGGTCCCCAGCGGCGGTCTTCGCCTGCGCCATTGCGCTCGCGATCCCGTCGCTCACGTATTTGACCAAGGGATAATTCGCGACGGATGGCCCGGGCGGCCTGTGACTGGGTACGAAGATCGGCACACCGTGATTGTCACCGCCCCAGTGATCGACCTGCTCCACGGTTCGCCGACCCGCCAGAATCGCACCTGGCGCGTTCCATTCGTCCCACAATTGTCCCACGAGTCCGGTCGGTCGGCAAAAATCCCCGTACCACTCGTGCAACCGCATAAAGTCGTCGCCGCCGGGATTGCCCACTTCATCGTTGGGCCCCGCGATATACCCGTCCAGTGACATGGACATGAAGAGCACTGATGCAGACACTTTTATCTCCTATGGTCTTTTTCCAAACTGGGGCGGACGGTCTTGATGTTCCCAAGGACGCTCGAACGGCGCTGACGCCGACATCCCGAAGACGGATTTTGGGTACTGCCCTATCTCACAAGGGGTCGAACCATGCTCGAGCCGACTGGTTTGGTCCGGCTCCCTATCCGGGAACCCTATTCCGTCACACAATGGGATCAGACAACCAGGATATAGGCGGGTCGACTAAGGAAGGTGAAAAGAGGGCGGGTGCCTAAAGCAGCACCAGCCGGGACTGCGCCGGAAGCATGTGCAGATCCGCAGCAAACCTACGCTTCCACCGGAAACAGCTTCAGAAACCGCCGGTCGCCTTCCGGAGAAAACATGATCGAGCGGCTTTCCGCCGTGCGCCGCGCCCAGCCCTTGTCGAGGAAGCTTGAGAGCAGGGCCTTGCCGAGGCTCCCGGCAAGATGGGCACGTCTTTCGCTCCAGTCGAGGCAGGAACGGCAGAGCGGCCGGCGCGACGATCTGAGATCGCCGACATTAATGCCGATGCGCTTCAGATCGCTTTCGCCTTTTTCGGTCAGCGCCAGGCCGTCTCCGATCGCGTCGATCGCGCCTGACGCAATCAGGCTGTCGAGCATGCGCACGCCGTAATCGCCCGCCAGGTGATCGTAGCAGATGCGCGCCTTGCGCAGCGCCGGCTCCTTCGGCCCCGGCCGGTGGCGCAGATGCCCGCGTCCGGCGGCAAAACCCATCATGCTTTCGATCAGCCGGGCGACGGCCTCGTCGGCCAGCGTGAAATAACGGTGGCGCCCCTGTTTGCGCTGGGTTAGCAGCCCGCCGGCTTCGAGCTTGGCGAGATGCGTGCTTGCCGTCTGCACGGTGATGCCGCCGACGCCGGCAAGCTCGGTCGCCGTCAGCGCCCGCCCGCCGGTCAGCGCCGCCAGCATGTTGGCCCGCGCCGGATCGCCGATCAGCGCGCCGATTTGCGCAATGTCAGGTCCTTCCTTCATAGTTCGATCGTAACCGAAGCATCGCCGTCCGGCAATGTGCGAAAACGGCCCCAGGAGAGCACTGAGAGAGCACTGAGACAGCAAAGGAGAAACCGATGATCACCTGCTTCATTCGCTACGAAATCGACCCCTTCAAGAAGGAAGCCTTCGCCGAATATGCCCGCAACTGGGGCCAGGCGATCCCTCAGAATGGCGCCGACCTGATCGGCTATTTCGGTCCGCACGAGGGTTCGGCGACGACGGCTTATGGCGTCTACAACATCGAAAGCCTCGCCGCCTACGAAGCCTATCGCGCCAGGCTGGCCGCCGACCCGCGCGGCCGCGACAATTACGAATTTGCCAGACGCGAAGGCTTTATCCTGAAGGAGGACCGCATCTTCCTCAAAAACGTCTCCGCCCCTCACGCCAAGCTGGTGCTGCCATGATCGCCGTCATTTTCGAAGTCGTGCCCTATATGGGCGAACGCCACAAATATCTCGATCTGGCCGGCGAATTGCGCGGCGAGCTGGAAAAGATCGACGGTTTCCTCTCGAGCGAGCGTTTCGAGAGCCTGACGACCCGCGGCAAGCTTTTGTCGCTCTCCTTCTTCCGTGATGAGGAGGCCGTGAAGGAATGGCGCAATCTCGAGGCGCACCGGGCCGCCCAGCAAGCCGGCCGCGGCGGCATCTTCGCCGATTACCGCCTGCGCATTGCCAGTGTGGTGCGCGATTACGGCATGTTCGAACGCGAGGAAGCGCCGGCCGACAGCCGTGAGGTTCACGATGCGGCTTGATCGAAAGGCGCAATAAAATCCCAAAATCGGCCACGGCTTCAGGCTTTGGTAACTAAGTTGGGTAACCATAACGGAGAGTTAAGCGTCAAGCGTATGAGTGAGTATCAGAATGGCATCAGTTTTTCCGCTTGCCGACCTCAAGGCTTCCGTCAAGGCGGATTCCCGGCCGGGATCTAGGTCGGACTCTTGGGTCGACACGATCATCAAGGGCGATTGCGTCAGTGCCCTCGAGGCTTTGCCCACCCACTCCGTCGATGTCATCTTCGCCGACCCGCCGTATAACCTCCAGCTCGGCGGAACGCTGCATCGGCCCGACCAGTCGCTGGTCGATGCGGTCGATGACGAATGGGATCAGTTCGCTTCGTTCGAGGCCTATGATGCCTTCACCCGCGCCTGGCTGCTCGCCTGCCGCCGCGTGCTGAAGCCCACCGGCTCGATCTGGGTGATCGGCTCCTATCACAATATCTTCCGCGTCGGCGCCACGCTGCAGGATCTGAATTTCTGGATCCTGAATGACATCATCTGGCGCAAGACCAATCCGATGCCGAATTTCAAGGGCCGCCGTTTCCAGAACGCCCACGAGACGATGATCTGGGCAAGCCCGAATGCCAAGGCCAAGGGCTATACCTTCAACTACGATGCGATGAAGGCCGCCAATGATGACGTGCAGATGCGCTCGGACTGGCTCTTCCCGATCTGCAACGGCAATGAGCGGCTGAAGGGCGAGGACGGCAAGAAGGTGCATCCCACCCAGAAGCCGGAAGCCCTGCTTGCCCGTGTGATCATGGCCTCGACCAAACCCGGCGATATCGTGCTCGATCCTTTCTTCGGCTCGGGAACGACGGGCGCCGTCGCCAAGCGCCTCGGCCGCCACTTCGTCGGCATCGAACGCGAACAGGATTATATCGACGCGGCCGCAGCCCGCATCGCCGCCGTCGAGCCGCTCGGCAAGGCGGAACTGACGGTCATGACCGGCAAGAAGGCCGAGGTTCGCGTCGCCTTCAACGTGCTGGTCGAAAGCGGCCTGATCAAGCCCGGCCAGGTGCTGACCGATGCCAAGCGCCGCTATAGCGCCATCGTCCGCGCTGACGGCACGGTCGCCTCGGGCGGCGATGCCGGCTCCATTCATCGTCTCGGCGCCAAGGTGCAGGGCCTCGATGCATGCAACGGATGGACCTTCTGGCATTTCGAAGACGGGCAGTCCCTGCGCCCGATCGACGATCTCAGGTCCGTCATCCGCAGTGATCTGGCAAAGGTGGAGTGAGCACCACCTTCGCAGGATCGAAATACCTTCTTCCGGTTTCCTCCAGTTGCGGGAGAAGGCCAAGGCGCCCGAGGCTTCAACCTCGGGCGTCTTCTATTTCTGAGGTGCTGTTTCAGAAATCCTTGTAATCGGTAACCTCGACCCGCGTGATGCGGCCGTCTTCATTGAAGGTGATCGTCTCCTCGCCGTCGCGCACCAGCGGCTTGCCGGTCTGGCTGTGAGTGGCCCTGAGCGACCAGACGGCACGACCGGAAAGCGGCGTCAGGCTTTCCACCAGCGAATTATCCGCTGTCTGATCGGGATAATCGTCGAAGTAACGACGGAAGGCGGCCATGATCTCGGCACGGCCGGAAAGGCTGCCGACGCCATTCGAGACATAGGTGGCATTCTCGGCGAAATAGGCCTCGATTGCGGGAAAATCCAGCGCGTTGATGGCGGCGTGGAAGCGTTCGATTTCTTCTGCCGGGTCGAAAGCCATGGGTCTCAGACCTTCACGCCATAGGCAGCGAGATCGCTGCGCAGCTTTTCAGCGCCCCAATACAGCACCGCATTCCAGCCGTAGGCCTTGGCGCCTTCGACATTGACTGGCGCGTCGTCGATGAAGATGGTCGCCTTGGGATTGAGGCCGAAGCTCTTCGTATGGGTTTCGTAGATGGCGATATCCGGCTTGATCAGGCCGACATCGCCGGAGACGGTGACGCCGCGCGGTTTGGTCAGGAACGGGAAACGTTGCTGCGCTTCGCGAAACGTGTCGGAGGCGAAATTGGTCAGCATGGTCACGTCGCGGCCCTCGGCGATCAACCCTTCCATGATCGCAACGCTGTCCTCATAGGCGTGCGGCACCATCTCGTGCCAGTATTTGCGGAAGGCGCGGATGTGCTCTTCGCGGGCCGGGTGCTCAGCGATCAGCAGCGCTTCGGCTTCCGCCCAGGTGCGGCCGCGGTCCTGCTCGATGTTCCAGTCATGGGTGCAGATATTGGCGAAAAACCAGTTGCGCTCGCTCTCATCGGGGATGAGGCGGCTGAAAGGAAGATGCGGATCGTAGTGAATGAGGACTTTGCCGATGTCGAAAACAATATGCTGTATGTCGGTGGTCATGGTCATCCCTTGGATGTTTTGAACGCAAGTGGAATAGCCGCTGCGATCGCTTTTTTCATGATGGTCGGCAGCGCCTGGGCTTCAAGATTTGTAACCGGCTCCCACCATCCGTCATTCGGGCCGTCATCCCGGGCGACCTGGCCGGCGATCGCGGCGCGCCAGATCGAAAGTCTGAGCTCGAAATGGGTGAAGACATGGATGACGGTGCCGGAGAACTGCCATGCCGCCTCGAACGGCGCGGCGGAGACTGATGTTTCGCCGTCGAGGCGCGCCGTCCACGCCGTTGTCGGCACCTCGGTCATGCCGCCGAGCAGGCCGCTTTCGGCGCGCCGCCTGAGCAGGATCTCGCCATCGCCTGTTACCGCGATGAAAGCCGCGCCGTGGCGCACCGGCTTTTCCTTCTTCGCCGCCTTGACCGGAAAGAGTTCGGGATCGGAAAGCTTCAGCGCCTCGCAGCCGCCCCGGAACGGACAGAGCGAACAGGCCGGCCGCTTCGGCGTACAGATCGTCGCCCCGAGATCCATCATCGCCTGGGCAAAATCGCCGGGCCGCGCGGCCGGCGTCAGCAGCGCCACCTTTTCTCTCATCAGCGGCTTTGCCGCAGGAAGCGGCGTGTCGATCGCATAGAGCCTGGAGATCACCCGCTCGACATTACCGTCCATGACTGCCGCCGGCCGGTCGAAGGCGATGGCGGCGACGGCGGCTGCCGTATAGTCGCCGATGCCGGGCAGCGACTTCAGCCCTTCTTCGGTATCGGGAAAGATGCCGCCATATTCCCTAGCCACCGCCTCGGCGCATTTCTTCAGATTGCGGGCGCGGGCGTAATAGCCGAGCCCGGCCCAGGCGGCCATCACCTCGTCGTTCTCGGCCGCGGCAAGATCGGTCACCTTTGGCCAGCGCTGAAGAAACTTCTCGAAATAGGGTTTGACCGCCTGCACCGTCGTCTGCTGCAGCATCACTTCGGAAAGCCAGACGCGATAGGGATCGGTTTTGACGCCGCTCGCCGTCATGCCGGGCGACACACGCCAGGGCAGGTCGCGGTGGTGGCGGTCGTACCAGTCGAGCAGGGGCTTTGCTAAGGGCGTGTCGAGGGTGATCGTCATGATTTGCCGGGATCGGGGGAAGTGCCTATACTTGGCGAAGCAATGCCGCGCGATCAAGTCGGTCCCGTCAATTCCCTGTGCGATTGGTAGGGTGCCCAAGGTTTTCGATGAGTTATCCACGCAAAGGTGCAAAGCAGATTTCCGAGCTGGCGAACGGGCTGATCGATCCCGTCCTCGCGCGCCGCGCCGGCATCAACACGGCGCTGCTCGGCTCCTGGAGCGAAATCGCCGGCGAGGATTTCGCCGACTGCACCCGGCCGGAAAAGATCGCCTGGGCCCGCGGCGGCGATGAGACCGGCGGCTTCCGCCCCGGCGTGCTGACGATTGCCTGCGAAGGCGCGCGCGCGCTGTTCCTCACCCATGCCCAGGGCGAACTCATACAGCGCATCAATAGCTTCTTCGGCTTTTCCGCCGTCCACCAGATCCGCATCGTCCAGAAGCCGGTCTCCCAGGCCGTCCGCCGCTCCCGCACCCCGCCGCCGCTGAAGGGCGAAGCCGCCCGCAAGCTCGAAGGCATGATGGAAGGGATAGAGAACGACAAGTTGCGCCAGGCGATTGAGCGACTGGGGACGGCGGTGATGGGCAAGCGGGGACGATAAATGTGAGCGTGCTCGATCGGAGCCGATGAAATCCACAGGCGGACGAATCTCGCACAGGTCACGCCTTCAAGCGTTCCCGCGACCTGGAGACGTTTCAGACCATCGCTAAACCACACCCTTCTTCAGGATGAAATTTCCATAGGGCCGTGTTTCGCCCGTCTGAACCACCGCGAAGCAGGCTTCTGCGATCGGATAGTAGGCGAAGCGTTCGACGGGCTTGCTCTTGATGCCGCGTTGTTCGGCCGTCGAGCAAAGCAATTCCACATCCGAATGAACGGGCAGTAATATCCCGGCCTGATCCGGATCCTCCATGTGCATGAGCGGCTGTTCGACGAAATGGTCGAGCGGCATGACCGCTAGGATCGCTTCTATGGTGTCCGTGGCGCTGGCCGCGTTCATCGATATGAGTTTGCCGCTTACGGTCTTTTTCGACACGCGGGACCCCGAGAAATTCTTGTCGACGATGGCGATCTCGTCGCCATGGCCCATCGCGCTCAGTATCCACAAAAGATCCGGGCAAAGGATCCCGGGGATGTTTTTCAGTGCCATGTGAGTGCCTCCCTTCAGCCCTGTATACCACATAAACAGGCAAAGAAAACGCTTGCGCAAACGTTTCGATGATCATACTTTGGTTGTGACTGTTTCATTGGAGGATGAAACGGACAGCCAGCGACCGAAAGGCTGCGGCTTGTTCGGGATCGCCCGGACATTTCGATTTCGTTCGGAGGAGGCGACGCGGCGACAGCTTGAATCTGTTGCGTCGGGCGCGATGGGGGAGTTCTGCAATCATGGCGACAATCACTGACGTTGCACGCGTCGCGGGCGTCTCGGTCTCTACCGTGTCGCACGTCGTCAACGGCACGCGACATGTGAATGACGCGACGGCGGCGCTCGTCAGGCAGGCGATCGAAACCCTCGGATTCGTGCCGAATGCGGTGGCCCGGTCACTGGTGCGATCATCGACGGATGCCGTCGGTATCGCGATCTCGATCAGCACCAACTACTATTTCAACGATATCGTCTCCTCTATCGAAAGAGCCTGCGCCGCCATCGGCCAGCTCGTCTTTCTCTGCGACACGCAGAACGATCCGGAGACCGAGCTGCGGCTGGTCCGTGAACTTGTTCAGCGACGGGTGGATGGGGTGATTCTGGCTCCCTCCGGCGATCCGGAAAACCGCGCCATCGACTATCTCAAATCGTCTCGCATGCCCTTCGTGCTCGTCGACCGTCTGACGGTTGCCGATGCGGACGGGGTTTGCCTGGACAACGAGGCGGCCATGGAGACGCTGATCGACCACCTCGTGGGCCACGGCCACCGTCGCATCGGCCTCATCGCCGGCGAGCCCGGGCTGCTTTCCACGATCGAACGCGTGCGTGGATACGTCGGCGCCATGCGCAGGCACGGGCTGGAGATTGATCGCAGCCTGATGAGCGAAGGCAATGCCAACAGCGCGGATGCCCGCCAATCGGCGCTTGAGATCTTAAGTCGGGCGGACCGACCGACGGCGATCGCCTCGGGCAACAATCTGGCCACGATCGGCGTCATGCGCGCAGTGCGCGACCTTGGCTTGCGCATCGCTGAGGATCTGGCGCTGATCGGCTTTGACGATTTCGATTGGGCCGACTGCTTCGAGCCGCGGCTGACCGTCATGGCGCAGCCGAGCGAGATGATCGGCATGCAGGCTGCGGAAATGCTGTCCAGGCGGATCAAATCGGGCACGGAAGACGTGCGGCAGGTTCGTCTACCGGCAAAACTGGTAATTCGCCGCTCGTGCGGCTGCGGAGGGCATTGAAATGACGTCGGCATTGGCTCTTGCTGGGATCACCAAATCCTTTCCGGGCGTGCGGGCCCTGAAAGGTGTGTCGTTTTCTCTGCAGCCGGGAGAAATCAGGGCGTTGGTGGGTGAGAACGGGGCCGGAAAATCGACGCTGATGAAGATCCTTTCCGGTGCCTATTCCGCCGATGAGGGGCGTATCGAGCTTTTTGGGGAAGAGGTCCTCGATCCGACGCCAGCGGGAATGATCGCCCGGGGTGTTGCGGTTATCTATCAGGAACTGGCTCAGGCGCCGCACCTGACCGTAGCCGAAAACGTTCTGATGGGACGATTGCCGCGCAAGGGTGCCCTGATCGACTGGGGCGAAGCAAAGCGCCGGACCAGCGCGGTTGTCGACCGGCTTGGTTTCGATGTCGATCCAACAGCCCGGATCGGAACGCTTTCCGTTGCCAAACGACAGATGGTTGAGATCGCTAAGGCGCTGGCGCGCAACGCGAAGATCATTGTTCTCGACGAGCCGTCGGCGGTGTTGGCGCAGGCGGAGATCGACCAGCTGTTCCGGGTTGTCAGGCAGCTGGCGCGCGAAAGCGGCGTAGCTTTCGTTTATATATCGCATCGCCTGCGCGAAGTTTTTGAACTGAGCGACACGGTCACCGTTCTGCGCGATGGCACCGTCATCCACAATGGACCCTCTAACGGCCTGACGACGGACGATCTCATTCGCAGCATGGTGGGCCGGGACGTGGGCGACGTCTTTCCCAAGCGTACGCCCCGGATCGGCGAGGAAGCCCTGTCCGCCAGGGGTATTTCGACGCAAGCGCTGCTTAGAAACGTCAGCATCCACGTTCGAAAAGGCGAGATCGTCGGTCTGTTCGGACTGGCGGGCGCCGGCCGCACGGAGCTTTTGCGCGCCATCTACGGGGCCGACCCGCGCGATGCCGGCGACGTTAGCATCAACGGCGCCATGACCAGCATCGGTTCGCCGCGCGCCGGCATCAGCAAGGGGCTCGGTCTCGTGCCGGAAGACCGCAAGACGGAGGGCCTTTTCCTGATACAGAGCGTCGGCTTCAACATCATGTCGGCGAGCCTGGCGCAGATCGTCCGTTTCGGGCTTCTTTCTCTGCGCCGGGAGCGCAGAATAGTCAGCGGTCTCATCGAGCGGCTGCGGATCAGGACGCCGAATGCCGCGGCGGCGACGCAGAACCTTTCGGGCGGCAATCAGCAGAAATGCGTGCTGGCGAGGCTTGTCAGCGCCGGATGCGAGATCCTGCTGGCCGACGAGCCCACACGCGGCGTCGATGTGGGGGCCAAGCGCGAGATCTACGATCTGCTGGTCGAGCTGGCGGAAGCCCGCGGGCTGGCGATCGTCATCGCTTCTTCCGAATTACCGGAAATCCTGGGTCTGTGCGACCGGCTGTATGTTTTGAGAGAGGGCGAAATAACGGCCGAACTCGACGCACGCACCGCAACTGAAGAAGACGTCATGCACTTTGCGGCGCTACATTAATGAGGGGACTATAATGAAAAATCTTCCGCGCGGAACGGGGCTTGCCGGTGCATTGATCGGACTGATCATCGCCGCCTCGCTGATCTCTCCTCATTTCCTCAATCCCATCAATATTCTGAACGTTCTGAGGCAGGTCGCGCTCTATGGGATCCTCGGCATCGGCATGACATTCGTGATCCTCACCAAGGGGATCGATCTTTCGGTGGGCTCGATTGTCGCGCTGGTCGGCGTCACCGGCGCGGTCCTGATGGAACAGGGCATGTCCATCCCGCTGATGGTGCTGATCTGTCTGTCCATCGGCGCGCTCGTCGGCTGCGTCAACGGCTTTGGCATTTCCCACTTCCGCATTCCGGCCTTCATCATGACGCTGGGCTGCATGGTGATGGTGCGCGGCTTCGCGCTGATGATTGCCGACGGCGGAACCGTCAATCCGGGAAAGCTCGCCGACAGCTTCTTCGTGCTCGGCGGCGGCTATATTCTTGGCGTGCCGACACCGATCTATGTCTTTGCGATCGTCTGCATCATCGCTGCCATCGTGCTGAGCTTTACCTCGTTCGGCCGGGCGATCTATGCGGTTGGCAGCAATGAGGAAGCGGCGAGGCTGTCCGGTATCAATGTGCCGCTCGTCATTTTCAGCGTCTACATCATCTGCGGCGTGCTGGCGGCGCTTTCCGGCCTGATCTTCCTGTCCCGCCTTTCCGTCGGCGACCCGAATTCCGGTCTCGGCCTCGAACTGGAAGCGATCACGATCGCGGTGATCGGCGGCACGTCGCTCTTTGGCGGCGAAGGCACGGTTCTGGGCACGATGGGAGGCGCCATGGTGCTGGCAATCATCGCAAACATTCTCAATCTCGCAGGCGTTTCACCATTCTCACAACAGGTGGTGAAGGGCGGGATCATCGTTCTTGCCGTGCTGCTCGAAGCCGGAAGAAAGCCACGCAGCTAGCGTGTTAACCAGAGGGAGGACTTAAAATGCTCAATATCACCAGACGCATGCTCATTATCTCCGCCGGCCTCGCCACCGTCCTGACGGCGGCCCCCGCCTTCAGCGCGGACAAGATCGTCATCGGCTTCTCGCAGGCGAGCTCGAACTCGGCCCATCGCAACACGATGACCAAACGCAACCAGGCCTATGCCGCCGAACACTTCAAGGATGTCGATCTGATCGTCACCAATGCGGAAGGCAAGTCCGCGAAGCAGATTTCGGATGTCGAAAGCCTGATGGTGCAAGGCATGAAGGTTCTGATGATCTCGGCTCAGGATGGCGCCGCGATCGCTCCGACCGTCAAGCAGGTGCTGGCCGCCGGCATTCCGGTCATCACGCTCGAGCGCAGCCTCGATATTCCTGTCACGCTGCACGTCGGCCCCCACAACAAACCCATCGGCACCCTTGCGGGCAAGTACATAGCCGAGGCGCTGAAGGGCAAGGGCAATGTCGTGGAGATCAAGGGCGACCCGGCTGTCGCTCCCGCGGTTGAGCGCCACGAAGGTTTTGCCGAAGCCATCGCCGGCACCGAAATCAAGGTGATCGCCGAAACCCATGCCGACTGGGACCAGGAAAAGGCCCTGAAGTTCATGGAAGACACGCTTCAGCGTTTCCCAGCCGGGCAGATTCAGGCCGTTTACGCCCATAACGACAACATGGCTTTTGGTGCACTGCGGGCGATCCAGGCGGCAGGCCGTGACAAGGAAGGCATCCTCATCATCGGCATCGACGGCGAGAATGCCGCCATCCGCGCCGTTGCCAAGGGCGATCTGACCGCGACCTTCACCTACTCCACCGTCGCGCCTGAAGGCGTCATTGCCGCGCATGCGCTTGCCACCAACGACACGGCAGCGCTGGAAAAGCTTGGAACCTTGACCAAGAAGGACGACGGCTCGATGGAAATCGAGATTGCGTCAAAGATGATCACCAAGGAAAATGCAGCCGAGTTCTTCTGCAAGGGCTTCGGCGACGACCCTGAATGCAAGTGATCCGGTAGACTTCGAAGTCCGGCGCGACAATAGAAGCGCCGGACTTTCGTTTGAGATCCGAGAATTCACAAGCTCGCGAGTGACAGGAAATTCGACTCTGCCCGAGGGATAGGCGCTAGCGCGGGTTCTTCCGATCCACGTGTCCGCCAGCCGGAGCCATGGATCCCAGGCTCAAGGCCTGGGATGACGGAGATTAAGGAGGGCGACAGCCTGGAGGGGCACCGGGCTCCGCTTGCGCCCGAGCAGCCGAGCGAGAGCTTGGGAACGCGCATGCTCTGATTGGCAACCGCCGCGATGTCTATCGATGAGTCCACATGCGCACCCACCGCAATTTTTGGCTGGCGGTCCCATCACGGTCACAATTCTTTGAAGGAAGTTGGCCAACCGTGGCTTGTGAGTGGCCGTCAGCCGTTATATCGCACAGTCATGCCGTCACTCTCATTAGTTATGGGGAATCCATGCAGATGTCCGAAATGCAACTGACGAAACGCCGCCTGCTCAGCGGTATCGCCATCGCCGCAGCTGCCGTAGCGCTTGTCGCCTGCAACGACAGCAAGGACGCTGCCGATGCTTCGTCCTCCGGCAAGACCATGGCCGACGGCACCAATGTCGATACCATGCAGACGGCGGCGACGTCGGCGACCGAAATGCCGCAGTCCGACGGCGATGTCGATATGGCTGAGGTGCTGAAGCCCGGCGTGCTGCCCGAGATGGCGCTTGGTAAGGCCGATGCCCCGGTCAAGATCGTCGAATATATGTCGATGACCTGCCCGCATTGCGCCCATTTCCACAACACCACCTTTGACGCCATCAAGCAGAAATATGTCGACGCCGGCAAGGTGCAGTTCATCATCCGCGAATTCCCCTTCGATCCGCGTGCGGCCGCCGCCTTCATGCTTGCCCGCTGCAGCGCCTCCAATCCGGAGCAGCTGAGTACGCCGGAACAGTATTTCCCAATGGTATCGATGCTGTTCAAGCAGCAGCAGGTCTGGGCCGCCGCCGATGACGGGCGCGCCGCCTTGCTTCAGATGTCGAAGCTTGCCGGATTTACTGAGGATAGCTTCACGAAATGCTTGACGAACCAGAAGCTTCTGGATGAAGTGAACGCCACGCGGGAAAGAGGTTCCAAGGATTTTGGCGTCAATGCCACGCCGACTTTCCTGATCAATGGCAAGCGCTACTCTGGAGACATGCCGGTTGACACCCTGTCGGCGCTCATCGACAGCCTCATCTGAACCGGATCGTTTCGAAACGACGGGCGACGGTGAAAGCCGTGCGCCCGTTTTTTTGTGGCTAGGTGGCGGCAGGGGTACTACCTCCAACCTCCGCCGCGGAGCTTCCGCATGAAGTTCAACAAGCTGCGTCTGGTCGGCTTCAAATCCTTCGTCGAGCCGACGGAATTCATCATCGAGCGGGGGCTGACCGGCGTCGTCGGGCCGAACGGCTGCGGCAAGTCGAACCTCGTCGAGGCGCTGCGCTGGGTGATGGGCGAGAATTCCTACAAGAACATGCGCGCCTCCGGCATGGACGATGTGATCTTTTCGGGCTCGGGAAACCGCCCGGCCCGCAACACCGCCGAAGTGGCGCTCTATCTCGACAATTCGACGCGCACCGCTCCCGCCGGCTTCAACGACAGCGACGAGATCCAGGTCACCCGCCGCATTGAGCGCGAACAAGGCTCGCTCTATCGCATCAACGGCAAGGAGAGCCGCGCCAAGGACGTGCAGCTGCTGTTTGCCGATGCTTCCACCGGCGCCCGTTCGCCGTCGATGGTCGGCCAGGGCCGCATCGGCGAGCTGATCCAGGCCAAGCCGCAGGCCCGCCGCCAGCTCTTGGAAGAGGCGGCCGGCATTTCGGGCCTGCATTCGCGCCGCCACGAGGCCGAACTGCGGCTGCGCGCCGCCGAAGGCAATCTCGAACGTCTCGACGACGTCACCTCGCAGCTCGAAAGCCAGATCGAGAGCCTGAAGCGCCAGGCCCGCCAGGCCAACCGCTTCAAGACGCTGTCGGCCGATATCCGCGCCCGCGAGGCGATGCTGCTGCATATCCGCTGGGTGCAGGCCAAGGAGGCCGAGGCCGAGGCCGACAGCGCCCTCAACCAGGCGACCTCTGTCGTCGCCGAAAAGGCGCAGATGCAGATGGAGGCGGCGAAGAACCAGGCTATCGCCAGCCTGAAGCTGCCGGAGTTGCGCGAGGGCGAAGCCCGTGCGGCGGCTGCCCTGCAGCGCCTGCAGATTGCCAGAAGCCAGCTGGAGGAGGATGCCGGCCGCATCCTGCGCCGCCGCGATGAGCTGACCCGCCGGCTTGCCCAGCTTGCCGAGGATATCAGCCGCGAGGAGCGGCTGGTCGCCGACAATGCCGTCATTCTGGCCAAGCTCGATGCCGAAGAGGCCGAGATTTCAGAGGTGCTGGCCGATTCCGGCCGTTATGCCGAGGAAACCCGCGAGGCCTTCGAGGGGGCGGCGGCCAAACTTGCCGACAGCGAGCGCATCTTCACCCAGCTGACCGCCGAGCGCGCCGAGGCGGCGGCCGGCCGCAACCAGCTGGAACGCGCCATCCGCGATCTCACCGATCGCCGCATGCGCCTCGGACGCCAGATGGACGAGGCAAACCACGAACTCTCCGCCATCGGCGAAAAGATATCAGGTCTGCCCGATCCGGACGAAAAACGCGCCATCGTCGAAGCCGGCGAAATCGCCCTTGCCGATGCCGAAGCCGCCGTCCAGGCGGTCGAGCAGGCGTTGGCCGGCGCCCGCCAGGCCGAGGCGCTGTCGCGCGCCCCGGTCGATCAGGCCCGCTCGAGCCTGAATGCGCTGGAAACCGAGGCCCGCACCATTTCCCGCATGCTCGCCGCCGGTGCCGCCGCCGGCAAATTTCCGCCGGTGGCCGAGGAGCTGAAGGTCGATCGCGGCTTCGAAACCGCGCTGGGTGCGGCCCTCGGCGACGATCTGGAATCGCCGCTCGATGCCGAGGCGCCGGCCCATTGGTCGGACAATGGCGACGGCGCCGGCGACCCGGCGCTTCCACCCGGCGTCACACCGCTGCTGACCCATATCAGCGCGCCCGCCGCACTGACCCGTCGCCTGCGCCAGATCGGCCTGGTCGGCGAGGGCGAGGCCGGGCGATTGATGGCGGCGCTGAAGCCCGGTCAGCGGCTGGTGACCAAAGACGGCGCCGTCTATCGCTGGGACGGCCATGTTACCGGTGCCGACGCCCCGAGTGCCGCAGCCTTGCGCCTTGCCCAGAAGAACCGCTTGGCCGAACTCGAAAGCGAAGCAGCCCTTGCCCGCGACGTGCTCGCCGAAGCCGAGGAGCGGCAGGCGGAGGCCGCCGAGGCGATCCGCGGGCAGGAGGCAAGGCTTGCCGAGGCCCGCGACATGAGCCGCCTGTCGGCTCGTCATCTTACTGAGGCCCGCGAGGCGCTGGCTGCGGCCGAGCGGGCCTCCGGCGATCTGATCCGCCGCCGCGATGTCGTCAGCGAGGCCGTCAGCCAGTTGCAGTCGCAGCTGGAGGAGATTGCCGTCCAGGAAGAAAATGCCCGCATCGAGCTGGAGGATGCGCCCGATCTGACGACGATTGACGAGCGGTTGCGCTTCCAGCAGGCGGAAGTGGCGACCGATCGCGGTGCGCTTGCCGAAAGCCGCGCCCGCCACGAAAGCCTGGCGCGGGAAAACGAGGCCCGCCAGCGCCGCATCATGGCGATCGGCCAGGAGCGCGAAACCTGGCGCCAGCGGGCGGCAAGCGGCGAAGATCATGTCGCCACACTGCGCGAGCGTGAGGAAGAGGCGCGCGACGAGGCAGCCGAGCTCGAATTGGCGCCGGATGAATTCGACGACAAACGCCGCGCCCTGCTCAACGAATTGCAGAAGGCCGAGGAGGCGCGCCGCAATTCCGGCGACCTGCTGGCCGAGGCCGAACGCATCCAGCGCGAAGCCGATCACAAGGCGACGACCGCACTGTCGGAACTTGCCGAATGCCGTGAACGCCGCGGCCGCGCCGAGGAGCGCCTGGTCTCCGCCCGCGAGAAGCGGCAGGAAAGCGAAGGCCGCATCCGCGAGGTGCTGAATGTCGCCCCGCACGAGGCGCTGCAACTCACAGGGCGCCCGACCATGCAGGCGCTTCCCGATCTGCGCGAGGTCGAGCGCGAGCTCGAACGCCTGAAGATCGAGCGCGAGCGGCTCGGCGCCGTCAACCTGCGCGCCGACGAGGAGCAGAAGGAACTGAGCGAGAAGCTCGAAGCGCTGATCAAGGAACGCGACGACGTCATCGATGCGATCCGCAAGCTGCGCGGTGCGATCCAGAGCCTCAACCGCGAAGGCCGCGAGCGGTTGATCGCCGCCTTCGACGTCGTCAACGCCCAGTTCCAGCGGCTGTTCACCCATCTGTTCGGCGGCGGCACCGCCGAGCTGCAGCTGATCGAATCCGACGATCCGCTGGAAGCGGGCCTCGAAATCCTGGCGCGGCCACCCGGCAAGAAGCCGCAGACCATGACTCTGCTGTCAGGCGGCGAACAGGCGCTGACGGCGATGGCACTGATCTTCGCCGTCTTCCTCACCAATCCGGCGCCGATCTGCGTGCTCGACGAAGTCGACGCGCCGCTCGACGACCACAATGTCGAGCGCTATTGCAACCTGATGGACGAAATGGCGGCGTCGACCGAAACCCGCTTCGTCATCATCACCCACAACCCCATCACCATGGCCCGCATGAACCGCCTCTTCGGCGTCACCATGGCCGAACAAGGCGTCTCCACCCTCGTCTCCGTCGACCTGCAGACGGCGGAGCGCCTGCGCGAAATTGCCTGAGCTTTTGCGGGGAGCATGGATCCCAGGCTCAAGGACCACGGCTGTCTCAGGCCCGATGCCCCGTTCGGACGGGGAGAGGGGACGTGCCAAAAGCAACGTCGAGACGGAGGAAGCCGGTGCAGCATATCCCTTCGCCCCGCCTGCGGGGAGACGGTGGCGGCAGCCGGATGAGGGGCTGCTCTCGGCGATCTTCGGGGCGGAGATGTCGCATGACACTGCACTCCCTCGTGCTGCCGCGGTCACCTCATCCTCCGTCCTCCTCGGGCTTGACCCTTCGCCTCCATCACCAGCAGCGGCGTGGCCGACTCGAGGCCTGGGACGGGCGGCCGACACGGACCAGCGGGAAGCGCATTCATATTGCGTAACACCTCGCCATATGGCGTGATATCCAGCGCACGGAAGAGTTGCGTCTGATGAGCTGAGACAATCGGGCTGACGGCCGGAAGCGGCTGAAAAGGCCTGCACTTTCGCCGGAATTTTCTTAAGCACCAAAAAAGGTCGGCTTCTTTGCGGTCTCTACCCCATTTGGGTGATGCTCTTTGCGATGACTTGCATTAGAAGTTGTTTCAACGCAACCTGATTGCTTCTGTGGAAACGCGGGCGGTCAAGGAGCGTATTGTCGAATTTGCATGCGGTTTTCCGGCCAGAGGGCAAGAGCCGGGAAATCGGGGGCAATTCCAGGAAACGCGCGGAAGCGGCTTTCGCAGGAATTGCGTGAAGACGGAGCGATAGGGCATTCCATTACTTGAGGAAAGTGCCCTGGGTTGAGGGACCCCCCGTCCGGTTTTCCTGGCCGGACGGAAATAAGGCTTTGCGGGACCTGTTGCAGTCCCGCAAAGCTTTTTTTATGCACGCCTTCGTGCCGGATGATGTTTCAATCGTTTCGGAGCGAAGATTTATTGTGCAATGCAACATTCTGCCGCATTTGTCGATTTTCATTTCAACACCAACGGATTAAGCTAATCCCGGTTTGGTGTTGGGGGGAAGATGACCAAGTGGGTCTATACGTTCGGCGACGGGCAGGCTGAGGGCCGGGCGCGCGATCACGAGATTCTGGGCGGCAAGGGTGCCAATCTGGCGGAGATGTGCGCCCTTGGGCTGCCGGTTCCGCCGGGGCTGACGATCGTCGGCGATGCCTGCCATACCTACTACAAGAACGGCCGCCATATCGAGGACGGGCTGAAGGCCGAGGTGCGCGCCGGCATATCCGGGATCGAGGCGATCACCGGCCGCCGCTTCGGCTCCACCAGCCAGCCGCTGCTGCTCTCTGTGCGCTCCGGCGCCCGCGTCTCGATGCCGGGCATGATGGACACCGTGCTCAATCTCGGCCTCAACGACGAAACGGTGCAGGCGCTCGGCCACGATGCCGGCGACGCCCGGTTTGCCTGGGACAGCTACCGCCGCTTCATCCAGATGTATGCCGATGTCGTCATGGGTCTCGGCAACGATGCCTTCGAGGAGATCCTCGAGGATGAGAAGGCCAAGCTCGGCCACGAATTCGATACCGAACTCAGCGCCTCCGAATGGCAGCATATCGTTTCGCTCTATAAGAGGCTGATCGAGGAGGAGCTGGAGCAGGAATTCCCGCAGGATCCCGAAGTCCAGCTCTGGGGCGCGGTCGGCGCGGTGTTTTCCAGCTGGATGAGCGCGCGCGCCGTCACTTACCGCCAGCTCCACAATATTCCGGAAGCCTGGGGCACGGCCGTCAATATCCAGGCGATGGTGTTCGGCAATCTCGGCAATTCGTCGGCCACCGGCGTCGCCTTCACCCGCAACCCCTCGACCGGCGAAAGGGCGCTTTACGGCGAATTCCTCGTCAATGCCCAGGGCGAGGATGTCGTTGCCGGCATCCGCACGCCGCAAAGCATCACCGAGGAGGGACGGATTTCCTCCGGCTCCGAAAAACCGTCGATGGAAAAACTGATGCCGGAGGCGTTTCGCGAGCTCTGCCGCATCTGCACCGAGCTCGAGATCCATTACCGCGACATGCAGGATATCGAATTCACCATCGAGCGCGGCCGGCTGTGGATGCTGCAGACACGCTCGGGCAAACGCTCGACCCGGGCGGCAATGAAGATCGCCGTCGACATGGTCGATGAGAAGGTGATCACCGAGGAAGAGGCGGTGCTGCGCATCGAGCCCTCGAGCCTCGACCAGCTCTTGCATCCGACGATCGATCCGCGCGTTACCCGCCAGGTGATCGGCACCGGCCTGCCGGCCTCGCCGGGTGCTGCGACCGGCGCCATCGTCTTTACCGCCGAAGAGGCGGTGGAGGCGGAAGCCGAGGGCCGCAAGGTCATTCTGCTCCGCGTCGAGACCAGCCCGGAGGATATTCACGGCATGCATGCCGCCGAAGGCATCCTGACGACGCGCGGCGGCATGACCAGCCATGCGGCGGTCGTTGCCCGCGGCATGGGCATCCCCTGCGTCGTCGGCGCCGGCACCATGCGCATCGATCAGCGCAACGAGCGGCTGCTCGGCGTCGGCGTGACGATGAAGAAGGGCGATATCATCACCATCGACGGCTCGGCCGGCCAGGTGCTGAAGGGCGAGGTGCCGATGATCCAGCCGGAGCTGTCGGGCGATTTCGGCCGCATCATGGGCTGGGCCGACCGGGCCAGGCGGATGACGGTGCGCACCAACGCCGATACCCCGGCCGATGCGCGCGCCGCCCGCTCCTTCGGCGCCGAAGGCATCGGCCTTTGCCGCACCGAGCACATGTTCTTCGAGGGAGAGCGCATCCATGTGATGCGCGAGATGATTCTCGCCGAAGATGAAAAGGGCAGGCGGTTGGCGCTCGACAAGCTCTTGCCGATGCAGCGCCTGGATTTCACCGGCCTCTTCACCGTCATGCACGGCCTGCCGGTGACGATCCGCCTGCTCGATCCGCCGCTGCACGAATTCCTGCCGAAGACCGATGACGAGGTGGCCGAAGTCGCCTTCGCCATGGGCATGGAGCCCTTAGCGCTGCGCCAGCGTGTCGATGCGCTGCACGAGTTCAATCCGATGCTCGGCCATCGCGGCTGCCGGTTGGCGATCTCCTATCCTGAAATCGTCGAGATGCAGGCCCGCGCCATCTTCGAGGCGGCGGTGGCCGCAGCCAAGGAGACCGGGGCGGCCGTGGTGCCGGAGATCATGGTTCCGCTGGTCGGCCTGCGCACCGAGCTCGATTACGTCAAGGCCTGCATTGACGCCATCGCTGGCAATGTCATGGCCGAGGCCGGCATGAAGATTGATTATCTCGTCGGCACGATGATCGAGCTGCCGCGTGCGGCCCTTCGCGCCCATGTGATTGCCGAAGCCGCCGAATTCTTCTCCTTCGGCACCAACGACCTGACGCAGACCACTTTCGGCATCTCGCGCGACGACGCTTCCGCCTTCATCCCCACCTATCAGCGCAAGGGCATCATCGAGCACGATCCCTTCATCTCGCTCGATTTCGACGGGGTGGGGGAACTGATCAGCATCGCCGCCGAACGCGGCCGGCGCACCCGCAACGACATGAAGCTCGGCATCTGCGGCGAACATGGCGGCGACCCGGCCTCGATCCGCTTCTGCGAGACAATCGGGCTGGACTATGTCTCCTGCTCGCCGTTCCGCGTGCCGATCGCGAGGTTGGCGGCAGCGCAGGCGGTCATTTCAAGCGGGCTGGACGAAATCCGGCGCAGCCCGAAAGACCTCCGGGCTAGCTCGTAAAATACCGCGGAGTTTGGGGCAGGGTGCCCGCGGCGCTCAATGATGATGCCGCCAGTGATCGTGGTAGATATAGGGCCCGTTCAGATCCCAGGCCATGCGGTCCATCATCTCCGCACTGTTCGCCCGCGATTCGGCCCGCCGGTCGAGATCGATGCGCTGCAGGCAGGTGGCAAAACCATCCGTGCCGCGGCGAAAACCATAACTCAGGCACCGCTGCTCATCCGCCGCCCGCCGCTCCTCCGGCGTCATCGTCTGGCAGGCGGAAAGGCCGGCGAGGGTGGCGAGCAGGGTGACGAGGATGGGGATGCGCATTGGTTTGGTCCTTGGCATGATCGCGCTGAGGAAATGCCATTCGGGCGAGGGCGTCAAGTGACGAGACCTCTCGTCCCTTGCGAGTCGGCCTAGGTCGGGACCTGTCCGGTTTCGCCAGTGTATGGTTTACATAAGGCGTCTACCCCGGAACTGTTTCTCCTGCGCATCCCAATCTTCGTCATGCTGGGCCTTGAGCTGCTGGGGATCCAGCCTCGCATGCGGCCTCAATCAATCTCCCCGCAATGCCAGCCGCATGGATCCCAGGGTCAAGCCCTGGGATGACGGAGGAGAGGTGGTGCCTGCATCCATCGACTCCGCCGCGGCGATGAAGCGATGGCAGAAGCGACGCCGCTTAAATTGCACCGCCCAGGAGTTTGGCGAAAAAGCCACCCCAAACTCCGTCATCCCAGGGCTTGACCCTGGGATCCACAACCAAGCACACGGCTTTAATTACTTACGACGAAATGCCATCGCTCCTCACACGGTGCCGGCCGCTCAAGGCCTGGGATGACGGAGAGTGTGGTGGGCGTTGTCGCCGCCTTCAAGCCGCCCCCGCCGGATCCCCGATCGGCAGCAGCGCCGGATCCAGTGGCGGGTCTTGCGGGTTTTTCGTATCGGCCGGGTCCTGCGCCGGGGTCAGCGGTGGTTTTTGCTGGATGGGGTCGGGAATGCCGGGGCTCGGCGTCGGGCCGCGCGGGGTGTCGGCATTGGGCGTGGGTATGGGGTCTCTGTTGGGCATGATCGCCTCCTTTTCGAAAAAGGAACGGCAGCGCCTGCACTTGGTTCCACTTTCGCTGCCCGGCATTCCCTTGTATGAGGGGTCCACGGCCTCTCCACGAGAGGCCGGGAAACACTGGAACGAGCATGGCCATCCGCGATCGATTTTCGAAGAAACTGAACTGTCCGCAATGCGGCAATGAGGGCTTTGCCGAAGCCTCCGAGATCGACGATCCCAAGCGCAAGCACCCGGATTTCAAGGTCGATCAGCTGCCGCGCGGTTTTGGCGTGCAGCGGCCGTCGAACCACCAGGAAAACTTCATGATCAAGTGCGAATGTGGGCGCAAGTTTCCCTTCCGCAGCCTTGCGGAAGCCGCGGCCGACCGACGCTAAAACTGCCGCTGAAGCTCAGATCCGCTCCAGCACCTCGATGAAGGCTTCGGCGAAACGCTTGAGATGCGCGGTCTCTTCATCCGGCGACTGGATGCGGATTTCCGTGCCGGCATAATCGAGCAGCGCCAGCACGACACGCGTGCCGCTGCCGTGATCGGGAATGCGCAGCACGGCGATGCGCCGGCAATCCTCGATAAGACCGCCGGCCGGCAGGTCGAACAGCAGTTCGCCGCCGGAACGGCTGGCCGCCTGGCGCACCGCCTCGCAAAAGCCGGCATCGCCGCCGGCATAACCTTCGAGCGAAAGTTCGAGCTCGACGAGCTCCATCGGCAGCATCGGCTCGGTGTGATCGATGCCGCCAAGCGCAGACGCCTGCGGCCTTGCTGCTATCTCGGGTGAAATCATCCCGTCTCTCCTTGCCTTTGAATTCGGAGATGAAACCCCGCCAGAATGGCCTTTTTTGGCCATATCAGCAAGGGCTCACGAAATGGCCGGCCTTTCGCCCCGTCCACTGCCCGAATTCCATTGGATATTCCGAGACAACAGTTTCAATTCAGCCGAATCTTGCCTCAAAGAAATAGAGCATGATGCCGTCCGAAAACCGCTTCACACTTTTCGGCATCATGCTCTAAACAGGGTTATGGCGATTTGCGTGGTTGAGTGCGCGGCGCTGACGAGCAACCGGTAAGTTTGATGGCCATCCGCTTCGACCGTCCCGTTTCCAGCGCCGCCCGCTTTTCGCGGCTGCTCGGGGCGTTTTCCCTGGTGCTGGCGCTGGCGGTGCTGATTGCCCATCGCTTCGGCGGGCTGGCCACCCCCTATCTCGTGCTGCTGCTGATCGCCGCCGCCGGCTTCGCGCTGCTTTCCGCCATGCTGGCCGCAGTCGGACTGCGCAGCCTCTGGGTATCCGGCGCCGAAGGCGGGCTGGCGGCGCTTGCCGCGCTGATCTATGCCGCCTTTCCGCTTGGTATCGGCGCGATGGCCACCGAGCGATATATGACGCTGCCGGATATTTACGACGTCTCCACCGATCCGGTCTCGGCGCCGGACTGGCTGTCGGCCCCGAAAGCCGATCAGATCTGGCTGAAGCGCAATCTGGTGACGCCGGAAGATCGCGAACAGCAGATGGCGGCCTATCCCGAGCTCACCGGCCGGCGTTACGAGGGCGCGCTCGACCGCGTGCTGGAGGCGGTGCGCAAGGTCGCCAAACAGAGCGGCTTCACGATCGTCAGGACGACCGGCACAACCGAGCCGGACCGCGACCTCGAGGACAAGCCGGCAAAACCTGCGCCCGGCGACGACGCCGTTGCCGATGCGCCCGGCCTCATCCCGGTGCCGACGCCGCGCCCCTATGACGACGATGTCGCCAAGCTGATCCGCGGCGCCAACGGTGTGACGCTGCAGGCAACCAACCGCACGCTGATCCTCGGGCTGCGCTTCGATATCCTCATCCGGCTGCGCGAAGAGGCCGAAACCACCTTCGTCGACATCCGCGTCGCCTCCCGCTACGGCCAACACGACCTCGGCTTCAGCGCCGAGGTTGCCGGCGATTATCTGAAGGCGCTCGACGCCGAACTCTTAGGAATTGCGGGTGGGTGAGCAACGGTGGCGCAAAGCGCCAGCAATCGATCCGGCGAATCGATTGCAGTTGCGAACGCCCTGAGCCCAAGCGAAGGGCCGGGATAGGGCGCGGCAAACGCGACCCGCGTACCGGTGCGCCGCAGGCGGCAGCAATCGATCCAGATTGCAGCGGCGAACGCCCTGAGCCCAAAGCGAAGGGCCGGGATAGGGCGCGGCAGGCTCGACATTCTTACGGTGCCGAAAATTCGGCGTCCCTGCTATATCGTCCCATCAAGCCCAGTACACGAAGAGGGGATTGTAGGCAGTGTTCGACCCTGAGAGGCAGCGTTTCGGCGTGCGATCCTATACTGTGATCGCGTGGTCGGTCGTTTCACTGTTTGCCATCGTCACTTTGGCATCCTTGCCCACCTGCTCAGGGCGCCACTGGACTTCGGCATTGCCGCCGCAATTTGAGATAGGCCAGCGCCTTTCCTACGGTTCGAGACAGAATGGTGCCGGAACCTGCGGAGCCGTGATTTATCAGTTGTCTTACGCCCAAACTCAAAAAGTCCGCCGCCGCGGTATCGAAGCGTTTCCGGCTGATCTGAAGGGCCCCGATGGGTTGCAATATGAGCAATGGGCAGAGACGCCAGTGCCCAATGAGTTACACGAACGCTATATTTTGAATACCGCCGGTCTTCCCGTTGGACTGGACTGCAGCCATGGCACCTGGGAGAAGGAGTGGCGCGCGAACGCCGAGCAGTCCGGGAACTACTACACAACCAATGGAAAGGCTTTGATCCTCTTGCAGGTCTCAGACTTGCAAGTGCATCCAAATTATCTGGCCGCGGTGGGATATTTTTATAACCCCTAAGGCGAGCGCCGATCACCCCTCACTCCACCACCAACCACCCCGAATACCGCACCACCAGCCCCGTCAGCCGCCCGCCGATCTCGACGTTGAAATGAAACCGCCCATCACGCTCCTCCTCATAAGTATCCCCACCCGGCGCCAGGAACAGCGGCAGGGGAATGCCGCAAAAGCGCCAGCCGCGCACGGCGAGCCTGAGCTTCTGCCCCTCCGGCACCAGCGCCAGCAGCACCCGGAACGGCCCGAACACCTCGGCAAGCAGCGGCTGGTCGCCGCCCTTGTCCGCGGCCTGCCAGCTGCGGAACGTCTTGCCGCCGAAACTGCGCGTCCAGATCTCCCGGTCGCCATCGGTCACAAACCGCACCGCCACCGGCACATCCTCGCCGGCGGCGGGAAAGCCGATGAGGCCGGCAATCAGCCGGGCGATGAGCCCGCCGCCGCGCTCGATCCGCGCCCGGCCGGAGGCAAGGCGGGTGCCGCCGCCATGGATTGCCGCAAGCGCCGGCGGCAGCTTCTGCCAGGCGTCGCCGAGGACGCGCCGGTAGAGCGGCTGGGCCTCCTCCTGGTAATCCAGCCGGATGCCCGAGCTGATCGAAAAACGCTGGAAGGCCGCTTCGAAATCGGCAAGCCGCAATTCCCCCGCCGCCGGCCGGGCGCCGCTTTGCGGCCGCTGGCCTTCGAGCAGCCGGCGCACCAGCGCCTCGACTGCGATGACCGGAATGAACGGCCCGTCATCGCCTTCGGCAATCAGCGACCAGTCGGCGGTCAGCCGCCGCCCGTCGCGATCGAGCCCGCCGGCGCGCACGAACATGCCGCCGCGATGGGCGCCGAGGGCGAGGCGATGGCTGGCCGCCTGCAGCACCCAGGAAAACGGCTTGAGCGAGGGCAGCAGCCGCAGCTTCACCAGCTGCGCGGCAAAGCCCAGCAGCCGCTGCAGCGCCTGCGGCTCGGTGCCGACGCCGGTGAAGGTGGATTGCAGGCCGGCAATGTGCTGGGGCAGCAGCGCCAGATCCGGCGCATCGACCAGCAGGAAGGTCCGGCTGGCGAGCGGCGCCACACCGGGCGGGGCGATCGTCACCCGCATCTGATCGATCAGCCCGCGCCCCTCGGCCGGCTGGCCCTGGCGCAGCACCGCCACCGGCTTGCCGGCATAACTTGATATGGCTCTGACGACATTGAGGCCGATCTTCACATGCGCCGACGGGGCAATGCCGGCCGCCACGCTTTCGATGCGGGAAAACTGCGGCGCCATCGCCTCCAGCGCCGCGAAGGAGAGCGCCGGCAGGCTGCTGAGCCCCGAAAGCACGAAGGTGCCCTTGGCCTTCGCCTCGGCATCGAGCCCGCCGATGCCGGCGACGAAGCCGCTGCTGTCGGCGAGATCGGCATAATCGATGCCGAGCTCGATGCAGGCCCGCACCACCTTGTAGCCATCGCCGGTGAAGCTCTGGAACGGCCCCGAGGCATCGACGACGAGATTGGGCCTCAGCCGAGTCAGCTGCTCCCGGAGGTCGCCGTCGCGATCGAAGGTCACAGCCTGCAGCCAGGCGCCGAGATCGTTGCTGCCGAGCCGCCCGGCGCCGCCTTTCGGCGAGCGGAGATCGAAGACGAAATCATCGGCCTTTTCGAGCGAGCGGCCGGCGATCAGCAGCCTGAGCCGCGGCTCCTCGCCGAGCAGCCGGGCGAGCCGGCCGCCGAAGGCGCCGTAGCCGCCGATGATCAGCAGGGAAAAGGTGCCGCCGCTCATGCGATGAAGCGGCTGCGCTGCTCCGGTGTCGGCACCATGCAGCTCTGCCGTCCGGCGATCTTCAGCCTGTTGCGGGCGATGAATTCATAAAGCGCGTCCGCCGCGCGCCGCGGCAGCAGCCGAAAGAGCTTCGCCAGGGAATAGGGAAAGCCGAGGCTTGCCACCATGCGGATCGTGCCGTCGGATTTGAAGAAGGCGCGGCCGCCTTCGATGAGCATGTTGGTTTCGTAGTCGCGCGTATCGAGGCCGTAATGCCGGTAAAGCGCTTCGCCGAGCGGCGTCTGCGCCGCGAGGAACCGGTATCGCCGCTGCCTGTCGTGCTTCAGCGCGAATTTCACCCAGCCGGAGCAGAAGACGCATTCGCCATCGAAGACGATGAGCGGCCGGTCATCGGCAAAGGCGGGAACGGCGGGATCGGTGCGATAGCTGTAATCGGCGCGGCCCATGCTCATCTCCCCTACGCCTCTCCTTTACGCCGGCCGGTAGCGCGCGGCAAGCGAAGGCGGCCCATCCGCGGCAATCGCGCCGCGCTCCATGAGATGCTCGATATGGGCGAGCACGGAAAGCGCCGCCGCCCCATGCAGCTTCGGATCGGTATCGCGATAGATCGCCTTCACCATCTCCGCAATGGCGTGATCGCCGGCCGCGACCCGCGCCAGCACCGCCTGCTCGCGCCTGAGGCGATGCGCCTTCAGCGCCGGCAGGAAAGTTTTCGGCTCGTTGACCGGCCCTCCATGGCCGGGCAGCAGCAGGCCGTCCTCCCGCGCGATCAGCTTGTCGAGCGAGGCCATGTAATCCGCCATCGCCCCATCCGGCGGCGCGACGATCGAGGTCGACCAGGCCATGACATGATCGCCTGAAAACAGGATCTCCCGGCCTTCGAGCGCGAAGGCGGCATGATTGGCCGTATGCCCCGGCGTCAGCACCGCTGTCAGCGCCCAGCCATCACCCGTTATCATCTCGCCATCGCCGAGCGCGATATCCGGCACGAAATCCATATCCGCGCTTTCGGCAAAGGGATTGACCTCGCCCTCCCGCAGCCGCCGCGCCGGCCGGTGCGGCCCTTGCCCCACCGTCACCGCCCCGGTTGCCGCCTGCAGCCGGCGGGCTAGCGGCGAGTGATCGCGATGGGTATGGCTGACGAAGATATGCGTCACCTCCCGCCCGCCGATAGCCGCCATCAGCGCTAGATAATGCGCCTCGTCCTCCGGCCCGGGATCGATGACGCCAAGCGAGGAGGAGCCGACGAGATAGCTGTTGGTGCCGAAAAAGGTGAAGGGCCCGGGATTTTCCGCCGTGATGCGCTCGACATCGGGAGCAACCGGCACGGCGCGCCCATAGGCCGGCTCGAAAGCAAGGTCAAATACGGGACTTTCCATGCGGGACGATGATCTCAGGTTGATAATATCGCGGCATGCTAGCACGCCGCCCGCCACTTCGCGCGGATAAATCTGCCGCAGGCGCAACTTAGTCATTGTGACAGGCAAAGAGCTTTGCTAATCAGGCGTCGATTTGTGAGCAAGCGGTTCGCCGCTCAAGCTCTGGTGGGGCGTAGCCAAGCGGTAAGGCAGCGGTTTTTGGTACCGCCATCCCCTGGTTCGAATCCAGGCGCCCCAGCCAAGCTTTAAGTCTAATAATCAGCTGCTTAAGCTATATGTTGCGGAGACGATACACCTAGTTCGTACATCGCTCGTCGACAACTAAGACTTGCCTTTCCTCCTTTACACAGCACGCTTCCCTGCTATCGTCGGCCCAATTATTGGGAGCGCATGCGTGGCAAAAGAGAATAATGGTTACCTCGGCTTTACGGCCGAGCTTTTTAAGGCTGCAGATAAGCTTAGGGGCAATCTGGAGCCCTCGGAATACAAACATGTGGCGCTCGGCCTCATCTTCCTGAAATACATCTCGGACGCCTTTGATGGTCTTCATGCCAAGCTTGAGGCAGATGAATATGCCGACGCGGAAGACCCGGAGGAATATCTCGCCGAAAACGTCTTCTGGGTGCCGAAGGAGGCCCGTTGGGGTCATCTTCAGGCCAGCGCCAAGCGGCCCGAGATCGGCAAGCTGATCGATGAGGCGATGGAGGCCATCGAGCGGTTCCCGTCGAACGAGGGGCTGAAGGGCGTTCTGCCGAAGAACTACGCTCGACCAACGCTGAACAAAACCATGTTGGGGGAACTGATTGATCTCTTCTCCAACATCGGGCTGCATGACAGTTCCGACACGGCGAAGGATCTGCTGGGCCGGGTATACGAATATTTCCTCTCCGGCTTTGCAAGCTCCGAAGGCAAGCGCGGCGGCGAGTTCTTTACGCCACGGTCCGTGGTGCGAACGCTGGTCGAGATGCTGGAGCCCTACAAGGGCCGGGTCTATGACCCGTGCTGCGGCTCGGGTGGCATGTTTGTGCAGTCGGAAAAGTTCATCGAGGAACATGGCGGACGGCGCAATGATATTGCCGTCTATGGCCAGGAGATCAACCACACCACCTGGCGTCTGGCCAAGATGAACCTCGCGGTTCAAGGCATCGATGCCGATATCCGCTGGAACAACGAAGGCAGTTTTCACCGCGACGAACTGCCGGACCTGAAGGCCGATTTCATTCTCGCCAACCCGCCCTTCAACATCTCCGATTGGGGCGGCGAGAGACTGGCGGAGGATGCCCGCTGGAAGTTCGGCATTCCGCCCAAGGGCAATGCCAATTTCGGCTGGCTGCAGCACATCATCCACCACCTTGCCCCGCGCGGCACGGCGGGCGTGGTGCTGGCGAATGGCTCCATGTCCTCGCAACAGTCAGGCGAAGGCGAGATCCGCAAGGAGATGATAGAGGCGGATCAGGTGGATTGCATGGTCGCCCTGCCGGGCCAGCTCTTCTATTCCACCCAGATCCCCGCCTGCCTCTGGATCTTGGCTCGCGACAAGAGCGCAAATGGCCACCGCGACCGGCGCGGCGAAATCCTCTTCATCGACGCCCGCAAGCTGGGCTTCATGGTGGACCGTGTGCGCCGCGAGTTCACGGCAGAAGATGTAGAGAAGATCGCGGGCGTCTATCACCGCTGGCGCTCGAAGCCGGAAAAGCGGGCGGCGCATGGCTGGGCGGACTATACGGACGAGCCGGGTTTCTGCAAATCGGCCAGCCTGGCGGAGGTGCGGGGCCACGGCCATGTGCTGACGCCCGGCCGCTACGTGGGCGCGGTGGATGCTGAAGATGATGGGATCTCGTTCGCCGAGAAGTTTGAGGGGCTGAGGGAAACACTAGGGGCTCAATTCGCAGAGGGGCGGGCTTTGGAGGATATAGTCGAGCGAGCGCTTGCAATGGTGTCCACCTATGAATGACTGGCAAACCGTTACACTCGCGGACCTCGGGCCGATTACTACAGGAAAAACTCCACCAAGTGGGACAGACGGCTATTTCGGTGGTCAAATCCCTTTCGTAACTCCAAGCGACATGAACGGTCAGCGATATATCGATGTTACCGGGCGCTCACTGACGAACGAAGGTCTGAAGGCTGTGTCTCGTCGCATGCTTCCGCCCGGCTCAATTCTCGTGTCATGCATAGGTTCGGACATGGGGAAGACGCATATCGCCCGACATGGTTGCTACACTAACCAGCAGATTAATACCATTGAGGTTGTTTCACCAAACGCGAACCCCTTGTTTGTGTACTACAACCTCTCTGCCCGGAAAGACGAACTTCAACGGTTGGCTTCCGGCAGTTCGGCGCAACCAATCCTTAACAAGTCAAATTTTTCACGGATCGCAATCGCTCTACCGTCTCTACGCGACCAAGACGCAATCGCAAATCTATTAGGCTCCCTCGACGACAAGATCGAGCTGAACCGGCGGATAAACGAGACCCTGGAGGCGATGGCGCAAGCGATCTTCCGCGACTGGTTCGTGAATTTCGGCCCCACCCGCCGCAAGTTGGAGGGCGCCGCTGATCCCCTCACCATCATGGGCGGCCTCGTGCAGGACGCTCAGCGGGCACAAGCCCTTGCCGATCTGTTCCCCGATGTGCTGATGGATGATGGGCTGCCGGAAGGGTGGAGGGAAACAAGTCTTGGTGCAGTTGCCAAAGCGATCGGAGGTATTGTCCAAACAGGGCCCTTTGGCAGCCAACTTCATCAATCGGATTACGTGTCCGCAGGACTTCCTGTGGTGATGCCGGCAAACTTGACTTACTCGGGATTCCGCCAAGGTAATTTTTCATACGTCTCCCCAGAGACGACGGAACGCCTGAACAAGCACCGCCTGAAGACTGGCGACATCATTTATGGCCGAAGAGGCGATATTGGGCGAAAGGCATTGATCGGAAAGTATAATGAAGGATGGTTGTGTGGCACGGGATGCCTCAAAATCAGCTTTCCCGCTAAGCCGATTCCCGCTGAGTACCTCTTTTACTCTCTCGACCATCAAAACACCGTAGATTGGATACGCGCTCGCGCGATCGGGGCGACGATGCCCAACCTAAACACATCTACGTTAGCTGACATGCCTCTTCTCTATCCCAGCGATGCATCGCTTGCAGCGTTTGAGCAAATGGTTCAACCGACCTTGGCGTTGCGAGAAGAGAATGATCAGCAGAATGGCACACTCTCCGCGACCCGCGACCTCCTCCTCCCCAAGCTCATATCTGGAGAAATCCGCTTGTCTGAGGCGGAAGACTTGATGGAGGCTGCGCAGTGAGTCTGGACATAAACTTCAAGAAGCAGGTTGAACGGCTACTTGACCAAGCGGGGAGAGAGCACCGTTCGAAGCACCAAGGCGTCTATGCCAATCGATACGTCATCCAGGTGACCGGAGGGGTCCCCTTCGACTTGATGTTCGAGAAAGGCGCCAAGACACCGCCCAATATCTGGTGCCTCGCCAAGGTAGCCGAGCACGTAGAGGATGTGGAGTGCGAGATCGATCGCGCCGATCGGCTCCGCCAGGTTCCTGGACAGTATGGTCGCCACAGCGCCTTGGAACACATGCCCCAACTCGCCAACGCCGACTTGGCCAAATTCGTGCCAAAGACCCTGACCGACGTTCGGGCGATCATCGACGCCATCAAAGCCCTTTCCGAAAATCCTGAAACGTCAACCTCAGTCAGAGCGCCATCATGAAAATCAGCAGCATTCTGGAAAAGATCGACGAACGGCAACTCTTCGTCCCGGCCTTTCAGCGCGAATATGTCTGGAAAAAGAAGGATGCCAAGCTGCTGATCGACTCGATGATCAAAGGCTATCCGACGGGCACCATTTTGACGTGGGATACCAACCAGCCGCCGGAGCTGAAAGGTGCGCACATCTACGATCCGCTTCAGGGGGCAATCAAGATCCTGCTCGACGGCCAGCAGCGCGTGACGACGCTTTACATGCTGATCCGCGGCGAACTGCCGCCCTACTACACGCTTGAGGAGATTTCCGAGGATACGCGCGGGCTGCATGTTCACGTTCAGACGCGCGAGGTCGAATATCGGCAGAAGCGCATGGAAAATGACCCGCGCTGGATCAACCTGACCGACATTTTCAAGAAGAAAGTCCGGGCCAAGGACATTGATAAGGCGCTGGGAGAAGCGGGACGGCAACTCACAGATGAAGAGTATGATCGCATCGACGATACGTTCGCCGCGGTCCAAGGAATATTGGACCGGGACTTTCCCGAGCAAAATATTCCGATTAAAGCGTCTCTACGTGAGGCCATCGACATTTTCTACATCGTCAACGCCGGCGGTGTGGCGCTGACGGACGCCGAACTCGCGCTGGCCCAGATCTCCGGATACTGGCCGCAGGCCCGCGAGGCCTTCAAGAAGAAGCTCGATACGCTGAAGACAAACGGCTTCATCTTCAAACTGGATTTCATCGTCTACGCGCTGCTTGCCATTCTGCATCAGGGCGGCTCCGATATGCGCAAGCTGCACTCGGTGGACAACAACGATGCGATCCGCGACGTCTGGAAGGCGCTTGACGGCAAGGTCCTGGATTATGTGGCAAACCTGCTGCGCGGCCATGCCTTCGTCGACCATACCGATGAGATCAACTCGATTTATGCGGTCATCCCGATCGTCGCCTACTGCCACCGGATGAACTGCAATCTCAGCCACAACGACATCCAGAAAGTGGTGAAGTGGTTTTATTATTCGCAGGTTCGCCGGCGGTACGTCAGCCAGCTTCCGCAGAAGCTGGATCATGACCTCAAGATCGTCGCGACATCAGAAACGCCCTTTGATCGATTGCTGGATGTGATCCGCGAGGATCGCGGCGGCAACATCGCGATCACGCCGGACGAATTCGTGGGCAGCGCCGTCCAAAACCCTCTGTTCGGGCTGTTGCGCTGGCATCTGAAGAGCCGGGGCGCAAAATGCCTGACTACAGGTGTTTCCATTCACCTGCCCATGGGCGAGAAATACAAGCTGGAATACGACCACATCTTCGCCTTTGCCAACTTGAAGGCAGCCGGATATGGCCAGGAGAACAGGCTTCGCTATCAATTAGCGCAGGAACTGACAAACCGCGCAATTCTCACCCAGACCGCCAACCGATCCAAGGGTGCGAAGGAAACGGAGGCCTATCTCTACGGCGTTGCGCAGAACCAGCCAAATGCGCTTGGCCTGCAGCTTATCCCGGAAGACAAAGAGCTCTGGCAACTCGACAATTACGAGCTCTTCCTCAAGACTCGCCGCAAGATGCTTGCCGACAGCCTGAATGCCTGGCTTGAGGGGTTGGCTGAGACCCATGCGGTCGCCGAAAAGGTCTCGCTTGAGGATATGATCGCCGAGGGGGAGAACGAAGAGGTCGAGTTCAAGCAGACCTTGCGCTGGGACATCAAGCTCGGCACCGTGAACAAGGAGTTGGAGGGCGTGATCATGAAAACGATTGCCGCCTTCGCGAATGCCCATGGCGGCACACTTCTGATCGGGGTCGCCGACAATGGTGAGATCGCGGGTCTGGACAATGACTACAAATCGCTCAACGGCGGCAATCGCGACAAGTTTGAACTCCATCTGAAGACCCTGATCATCAATACGTTCGGAGAGGCGTTCGCGGCAACCAAGCTCAAGCTTGCTTTTCCCGAAGTTGACGAGAAAGAAATCTGCCGGGTTGAGATCCTGCAGGCCAACAAGCCGATCTACATCAAGCTGGCAGACAAGGGTGGGGCTGCCCAAGATCGGTTCTACGTCCGCAATGGCAATTCCTCGCGCGAAATGACTGGCGACCAAGCCATCACCTACATCAAGGAGCGCTTCGTCTGAGAGAGGCGGCGGGGAGAGGCTCATGGAAGATATTGTCTATCAGCAAGCTGCGCCATCACCTTCCGGTTTCTCCGAAGGCCTTGTCGAAGACGTCGTTCTTTCGACCTTCCAGGAGTTGGGCTACCTCTACCAGCCTTCGCAGGTCATTTCACCCGATGGCTCCGCTCCAGGTCGTCTGGCCTATGGCGATGTGCTGCTTACGGATGTGCTGGCCGCCGCCGTCGAGCGCCTGAACCCAAACATTCCGCCAGAGGCACGCGAACAGGCTATCCGACAGCTTTCCATCAGCGAAACACCGTCTCTTGTTGAGGAGAACCGACGCATCCACCGCCTGCTCACCGAGGGGGTCGATGTCGAATTCAATATCGGCGATGGAGAGGTGAAGGGCGACAAGCTATGGCTGATCGACTTTGAGCACCCGGAGAGCAACGACTTCTGGGTGACCAACCAGTTCACCGTGGCGGAGAGCAAATATACCAGGCGCCCTGATGTCATAGTTTTCGTCAACGGCTTGCCACTTGGCATTATCGAGCTCAAAAACGCGGCAAGCGAAAACGCCACGATCCATGAAGCCTATAATCAACTACAGACCTACAGGGAGCAAATCCCCTCGCTGTTTCGAACCAATGCGGTGATGGTGGCGTCTGATGGAATGCTGGCGCGGATCGGCTCGCTGACGGCAGACGAAGAGCGATTCATGCCCTGGCGATCGGTGACTGGCGCAGAAGGTGATTTCACGCCCCACGGCCCCTACGAGATGGACACGCTGCTCAGGGGCGTCTTCGACAAGGAGCGCTTCCTCGCTTTGATCCGCGACTTCACCGTGTTCGGCGATCGTGGCGAAGGGCCGTTCAAGATCCTTGGCGGCTATCACCAGTTCCACGGAGCCCGAAAGGCCATCACCAGTGCCATTGAGGCAGTGAAGCCTGACGGCGATCGCAGGATCGGCGTGATCTGGCACACCCAGGGCTCCGGCAAGAGCTTGCTGATGGCCTTTCTCGGCGGGCTGATTGTGCGCTCGCGTGCACTGGAAAATCCCACGCTGATCGTGTTGACCGATCGCAACGATCTGGATGATCAGCTCTTCGGCACATTCAGTCTCTGCAAGGATCTGATCCGCCAAACGCCGGAACAGGCCGATAGCCGCGATGATCTGCGCAAGCTCCTGAACCGGGCGTCCGGTGGCGTGATCTTCACGACAGTGCAGAAGTTCACACCGGAAAGGGGCGAAGAAGTGTTTCCGGTGCTGACCGAGCGCCATAACGTCATCGTCATGGCCGACGAGGCGCACCGCAGCCAGTACGGCTTTGATGCCAAGCTGAACCGGGAAACCGGTGAGCGTCGATATGGCTACGCCCACTACATCCGTCAGGCGCTGCCGAATGCCTCCTTCATGGGCTTCACGGGGACGCCGATTGAAGCGGCGGATGTGAACACGCCTGCCATCTTCGGCAAATATATCGATATCTACGACATCAGCCGCGCGGTGGAAGATGGGGCGACCATTCCGATCTACTACGAGAGCCGTCTCGCCCGGATCGAGCTGAACGAGGATGAGAAGCCGAAGATCGACGCCGAGATCGAGGCCATGCTCGAAGATGAAGGTCTGACGGAACAGGAAAAGCAGAAGGCGCAATGGACGACGGTCGAGCGGCTGGTCGGCTCGAAGAAGCGACTGGCACAGGTCGCTGCCGATCTGGTGGCGCATCTGGAAAAGCGTATCGAAGGATTGCCCGGCAAGGCCATGGCCGTCTGCATGAGCCGCCGCATCTGCGTCGATCTTTACAACGAGATCGTGGCACTCCGGCCCGAATGGCATTCGGACGATGACGACAAGGGGGCGATCAAGATCGTCATGACCGGATCGGCCTCCGATCCGCTCGACTGGCAACCGCATATCGGCAACAAGAGACGCCGGGATGATCTCGCCAAGCGGGCGCGTAAGCTTGATGATCCCCTGAAGCTGGTGATCGTTCGTGACATGTGGCTGACGGGTTTTGACGCGCCGTGTATGCACACCATGTATATCGACAAGCCGATGCGCGGTCATGGGCTGATGCAGGCTATTGCCCGCGTGAACCGTGTGTTCAAGGAGAAGCCAGGCGGCCTGGTGGTCGACTATATCGGCATCGCCACCAACTTGAAGAAGGCGCTCGCCCAGTATTCGCAATCCGACCGCGACAAGACGGGGATTGATGAAGAGGAAGCCGTTGCCCTTCTGCTGGAGAAATACGACGTCGTGCGGGGCATGTTTGCCGGGCACGATTACAGCCTCGGCGTGACTGGTAAACCGGTGGAGCGGCTGAAGGCGCTGGCGGACGGCATCGATTGGATCTTGAAATGGCAGCAGGCTGAGGCTGCCAAGGTGGAGAGCGCGGAAGCCAAGAAACAGGCGCATCGCCGTTACCAGGATGCCGTTCTTGAACTCAGCAAGGCTTATGCCCTGGCGTCTGCCAGCGATGCCGCTGGCGAGATCCGCGATGAAGTCGGCTTCTTCCAGGCCGTCCGCGCTGCCCTAGTGAAAACCACGGCCACCGGCAAGATGTCAGACAAGGCCAAGTCGCTCGCCGTCGAGCAGCTTCTCAATCAGGCCGTGGCCAATGCCGAGATCGTCGACATCCTAAAGGCGGCTGGGTTGCAGTCGCCGGATATCTCCGTTCTCTCCGATCAGTTCCTGATGGACGTCCAGAAGATGGAGAAGAAGAATCTGGCGCTGGAGGCGCTGAAGAAGCTTCTGAACGGGGAAATCAAGAGCCGGTCCAAGACCAACGTAGTGCAAGCCAAAACTTTCTCGCGGCGCCTCGAGGAAGCTGTTGCCCGCTACCATGCGAACGCGATTTCAACCGTCGAGATGATTCAAGAATTGATTGGCTTGGCAAAGGAGATGCAAGCGGCAGCTGCCCGAGGCGATGAACTGGGACTTTCCCCTGAAGAGATTGCGTTTTACGACGCCCTCGCTGGTAATGAAACAGCGGTGCAAGTTATGGGCAGCGAGCAATTGCGCGTGATCGCCCATGAGTTGGTGGAGCAAATGCGGGGCTCTGTCACGGTAGACTGGCAGCACAAGGCGAGCGCGAGAGCGAAAATGCGGGTCCTGGTGAAGCGCATACTCAAGAAATTCGGCTACCCGCCCGATCTGGAGCAGGAGGCCGTTCAAACTGTGCTGGCGCAAGCCGAGGTGCTGCTGAGGGAAATGACCGCCGCATAACAGGCGAAAAGGCATTGTCAGGTTGGGGGAAATGTATGGGGAGCAAGTCTCAGGTTAGGTCGATGCAACGCGGTGCTGCAAAATATGATCGCTCGCCGCCTGACAAGACGCCCGACTATTCTGAGGTCAAGCCTCAGCTTCGAAAAGAGGACATGGCGCATCTCGGTCTGACGGAGGACAGATTTGATCAGCTTGCCCTCAGGCTGCGGGAGAAGGTTATTGGGTATGCGAAAGCGGGGTTTAAGAAGCCCGCGCAAGTGTCCCATCTCTTGAACAAGGAGAAGATTCGCACCGGGGCGGGCAGCGAATGGAACCCACGCCTTGTTTATTTTCTTTTAGCAAAGATTTACAGCCGTGAGGCAGAGCGTGCTGTTGCCCGTATCGTATCGCCTTCGATGCCCAAGAGCATGGAGGGATCGATCACGAGGAGCAAAAACGAACACCGGAACTCTCGACCCAAAGCAGCTATCGCCCCAGTGATGAGTGCGCCCCTCACTACAGAGGAAATGGGCCGCCGACTCGAGGCCCTCCGCGCGCATTTCAACGAGCGTTGATGGCCTCTGGACTGTGCTCTGGAAGCTGCTTGGCCAAGTGTGAAAGCGCCGGGAACAACCAGCCGCTTTTCCGATCGTGCTCCAGCTTGGCCGCTGGCGAGGATCTGTATGATGGCAGCGTTCCTTTGGCTATTTTTCGGTCGCTCGCCGTAAACACCTTGGCTCTTGCTCTGGTGATGCCTTAGTCTCGGAGATGTCTGCGGACCTTGTTGTCCTTGCGGGGATTGCTGCCAGCATATCGAGCATCATCCTGTTGATGGCATCATCGAGCCTGCGGCTCCGAACGTCGTCCTTGTCAGCGGTGGTCATCGATAGACATTACAACCTAGGCGTACCTAGATCGATGCAAATATTTGCGCTGCTATCTGCCTGTGCATTTCATTTGACGGGTGAAAGTGGATCTCCGTCTGGAACAACGGCCACTGACCAGCCTGCCGGATGAGGAAAACCACCTCCGCTTCCACCGTTTCCATATCAAGATGAGACCGGTTCACAGCGTCCTCATGCGCCCAGATGTGCAGTTTTGCTTCCGCCCCCGAGTGACGCCACTGATAGCCGTAGTACCCGGTCTTTCCTGCCGCTTTCCACCCCAAGCGCATTCGGTCTCCCATAGGACGCTTGGTAACACCGACGTATACGGGGGCGCCGTTGATAATAGCGATATAGAGCTTAGGTGTTTTGGACGATGCAACGCCTGAGAATCTGGGGCGGTTACTCGAGCACAGCACTCTGTAGTTGTCAGGAGTGTACTTGATTGAATATACTTCAGGCCCGATTATCTTCATTTGTCAATTCTTCCCACATTGTCGACGTTGGCGAGGGTGAAGCAGGAGAAGTGCTCATAGTGGCTCCGTGTCGAACTTGGATCGCAATAACAAGTGTTGGTTGTTGATCCGTTAGCTTGGGGCCAAAAAGCTCAACACGCGCCTTAGAGAGGTTCGGCACCCTCTTCAAACAACCGCACACCCGTCAAATCCTCCAGCCTCTCCACCAGCGCCTCCTGAAACCCAACATCATTCACCTCCGCCGCCGCCTCCCGCTGCTGGCGATGATACCAATACCCGCCGCTCACCTTCGCCGCTTCGTCCTCGCTCGTCGCGAGCCATGTCTGCGTCAGATGCCCCATCTCCAGATCATCCGGCGCGCTGGCGCCGCCCATCTTTGTTGGCACCCAGCCGGGGTCGACAGCGTTGCTCAGCACGTCGGGCCAGTGGCGGGCGATGGCGGCGGAAAGCGTGGCGATGTAGAGCTTGCTTTCGGAATAGGCCTGGCTGGCGCTCCAGGGGCGCTTCTTCCAGTCGATATCGTCCAGCGCGCTGCTGCCGCTGCGGTGCATGCCGCTGGTGAGATAGATCAGGCGGTGGGGACGGGTGATCCAGGCGGTGAGGAGATAGGGGGCGAGCGTGTTGACCGCCAGCGTTTTGGCGTGGCCTTCGGGCGTTTGGCCGCGGCTGCGCTCGAGGTAGATGCCGGCATTGTGGATGACGGCGTCCATGCGGCCGATGGCGTTGACCTGCTCGGCGATCGAGCGGGTTTCGGCGGCGCTGGCGAGATCGCCGATGACGAGGCCGATGGCGGCGGCGGAGGTTTCGGCGATTGCCGCGGCGCGGTCGCGGGAGCGGGCGTGGAGGACGACCTCGTGGCCTTCGCGGATGAGGGTGCGGGCGGCGGCGAGGCCGAGACCATCGGTGGAACCGGTGATGAAGATGCGACTCATGGGGGTTCCTTTCGCGGGGCGTGGGTGGGCGCAGAGTGATAGGGTGGGGGTGCTTGGGTCAAGCCCGAGGACGATCGGCAAGAGGAGAGATAGTGGAGCAATTCCACCAGCGTGTCGGTGCGGTTCTGCCCCTCACCCTAGCCCTCTCCCCGTTCTGACGGGGAGAGGGGACGTGCCCTGCGGAGCGCGGGAGAGGAACGGAGAGGGTGCGGCATATCCCCCTCGCCCCGTTTACGGGGAGAAGGTGCCGGCAGGCGGATGAGGGGCGTTTTTCGCGGTGATTTCAGCAGGTTGTCGCCAATACCCGTCGAGATCCTGGGTGGCGGGCGTGGATCCTCGGCTCAAGGCCGAGGATGACGGAGAGTGGGGTGGGGCTGAGGCTGGAACCGCAAGGCGGGTAATCAGATGATACCGCTTCCTCTCGACGTCATTCTACCAAACACCGCTCTTTCGACGTCCGCTCGTCCTCCGACCTCACTCCACCCCAGACCACCTCACATCCCCTGCCGCCGCAGCTCCGCGCCCGCCGCAATCGTCTTCACCAGCTCGTCCACCTCGCGTGCCAGCCGCTCCAGCGGCAGGCCCACGAAGCGGCCCTCGAGGCTGATGCTGACGACGCCGTGGACGGCGCCGAAGAGGGTGCGGGCGCGGATGGCGCGGTCTTCGGCGGGCATGTCGGGTTGCAGTTCGGCGAGCGGTTCGGCGATCACGTCCATCAGGAAGAGGTGTTCGTCGAGGTGCCATTGAGGCGTCGGGCTGGTGGCGGGGGGGAAGTGGTCGAACAGCGCCTTCCAGAGATTGCGGTGCTCCACCGCGAAGGCGAGGTAGCCCTGGGCGAGGTTGCGCAGGCGATCGGTCGGGCTTTTGCCCCTGGCCTCGTCAAGCGTCAGCCGGGCCTCCAGCGCCTTCAGCGTTGCGGAATTCACATGGATGACGAGCTCGGCGAGGTCGGTGAAGACGGTGTAGAGGCCGCCCAGCGCGCAGCCGGCATCCTGGGTGATGTCGCGGGCGCGCAGGTTGGCAAGGCCGTCGCGGGCGATGCGCTCGCGCGCCGCCTCGATCAGCCGGGTCTTCAGGTCCTCGCGTTTTTCTTCTCGTCTGCCGGCCATCAACCATTTCCCTTCGAAATTTTGAACGACGTTCAAAAATTATCTTGAACGTCGTTCATGATTCTGGCATAACTCGTCTCGTGAACAACGTTCATAAACCGGAGGAAGGAAATGTTCAAATTGATTTCCACATTGCTGCGGGGCAGGGCGTATGATGCCGAGCAGGCCTTTGCCGATCGCCACGCCGTGCCGCTGCTTGCCCAGCAGATCCGCGATGCCGCCCAGTCGATCCAGTCGGCGCGCCGCAGCGTCGCCGTCGCAATCGGCCAGAACGAGCAGGAGAAGGCGCAGCATCAGACGATCCTCGCCCGCATCGCCGATCTCGAGACCCGCGCCACCGCGGCGCTCACCAAGGGCAATGAAGGGCTGGCGCGGGAAGCGGCCGAGGCGATCGCCTTTCTTGAGGCCGAGCGCGATGCGTCGGAACAGGCGCAGAGCCAGTTCACCACTGGTATCGCCAAGCTGAAGGGCATCGTCAGGGATGCCGAGGCGCGGCTGCAGGCGCTGCAGCGCGGTGAGCGGCTGGCCCGCGCAACGCAAGAGGCGCAGAAGCTCGATATCGCAGTCGCCGGCTCCGGGTTGGCCACCCTCGACGAGGCCGAGGAGACGCTCGCCAGGCTGCGCCTGCGCCAGAGCCAGAACGAGCTGACGGCGGCGGCGCTGAAGGAGATGGAAAGCGCCACGCGGCCGGCCGGCATCATCGAAAAGCTTGCCAATGCCGGCTGCGGCGCGCCGCTCACCTCATCGGCCGATGAGGTGCTCGCCCGGCTGAAGAGCCGCATCACGCCGGCCGCCTGACATTGTCATCCCACCATCCACCCCTAGAAATCAAAGGGCTACTGATATGAACGACAGTTTCCAGAAACATTCCGCCAGCTGGGTCAGCTTCTCCTACTTCTCCTTCGGCGCCGCCGCCTTCATGCTGGCGCTCGGCCTTTACATGATGCCGCTCGATCTCTGGGGCAAAGGCTATCTCGCCATGGGCATATTGATGCTGGTGCAGACGACGGTGAACATCACCAAGACGCTGCGCGACAACGCCGAATCCGAGAAGCTGATCCGCAAGGTCGAAGATGCCCGCACCGAAAAGCTGCTGGTCAAATTCAATCGTAGCGATGAAGATTGATCTTCCTTAACCACATCGCAGAGTTGTTATCGCACTCAACTTTTGCGTAACAACTCTGTGGCCTTCTCTGCCAATCGATAGAGGGTCTCGCCGTGCAAACCAATCTGATGACATCGCGGAAATTCGCGCCGCTGTTCTGGACGCAGTTCCTGACCGCCTTCAACGACAATTTCCTCAAGAATACGCTCGTCTTCCTCATCCTCTTCAAGATGTCGGCGAGCGAGGGGGCAGCACTGGTGACGCTTGCCGGCGTCATCCTCATCGTGCCCTTCCTGCTGCTTTCGGCGCTCGGCGGCGAAATCGCCGACAAGCACGACAAGGCCAAGATTGCCGAGCTGTTGAAACGCTGCGAGATCGGCATTGCCGCCCTTGCCGTTATCGGTCTCGCCTTCTCCTCCATCTTCGTCCTGATGGCGGCCCTCTTCGGCTTCGGCGTCGTCTCGGCGCTGTTCGGGCCGATCAAATACGGCATCCTGCCCGATCATCTCGAACGCCGCGACCTGCCGAAGGCCAATGCCTGGATCGAGGGCGGCACCTTCATCGCCATCCTCGGCGGCACGATCATCGCCGCCCTTGCCTTCTCCAGTGGCGACAATGTGCTGCTGTTCGGCTCGATGATGATGGGGTTGTCGGTGCTCTGCTGGCTCTCGGCGCGGATGATCCCGGCGACCGGCTCCAAGGCGCCGGATCTTGAGATCGACCGCAACGTCATCCGCTCCAGCTACAGGCTCGTCATGGAAATCCGCGAGGACAAGCGGCTGTGGCGCTCGGCGCTGATGAACTGCTGGTTCTGGCTGGTCGGCGCCTTCACCCTCTCCATCCTGCCGACCATGGTGACCGAGCTGCTCGGCGGCTCCGAGCTCGTCGTGCCGGCCTATCTCACTGTCTTTGCCATTGCGGTCGCCGTTGGTTCCGGCATCGCCGCCTGGATGTCGTCCGGCCGCATCGTGCTCTTGCCGGCCCCGGTCGGCACCGCGCTGCTCGGCCTCTTCAGCCTCGATCTCGCCTGGAACCTCTGGGGCCTCACCTCGACCTCGCACGCGACGACCATCCTTGCGTTCTTCGCCGGGCAAAATACCATCCGCGTCGCCATCGATCTTACCGGCATGGCGATCTCGGGCGCCTTCATCGCGGTGCCGACTTTCGCCGGCCTACAGACGTGGGCGCACGAGGATCGCCGCGCCCGCGTCATCGGTGCGGCCAATGTGCTTTCGGCGCTGTTCATCACCGTCGGCCTCGGTCTCGTCGCCGTCATCCAGGCGCTCGGCGCCAGCATTCCTCAGATCCTGATCGGCCTCGGCATGGTCAATTTCGTCGTCGCCTGGCTGATGCTGAAGACGCTGCCGACCAATGCCTTCCGCGATTTCATCTCGATCCTGTTCCGCGCCTTCATGCGCCTGGAGGTCGAGGGGCTGGAGAATATCAAGAAGGCCGGCCCGGCGCCGATCATCGCGCTCAACCATGTCAGCCTGCTCGACGGTGCGCTCGCGCTCGCCATCACCGAGGAGGAGCCCACCTTTGCCGTCGATTACAAGATCGCCCAGGCCTGGTGGGTGCGGCCCTTCCTGAAAATGTGCAAGTTCCTGCCGCTCGACCCGACCAAGCCGATGGCGACGCGCTCGCTGATCAAGGTGGCGCAGGAAGGCAACCCGATCGGCATCTTCCCCGAAGGCCGGCTGACGGTGACCGGCACGCTGATGAAGGTCTATGACGGCGCGGCCATGGTCGCCGACAAGACAGGCTCGATGGTGGTGCCGGTCAAGATCGACGGGCTGGAGAAGACCTATTTCTCCTATCTCGATAACGGCAAGATCCGCCGCCGGCTGTTTCCCAAGGTCAAGGTCACCATTCTCGAGCCGGTGAAGCTCGAAGTGCCGGCGGAGCTGAAAGGCCGCAAGCGCCGCACGGCGGCCGGTGCCGCCCTCTACCAGGTGATGTCGAACCTGTTGTTCCGCACCGCCGACACCTCCTCGACCGTGCTCGAGCGCGTCATCCAGGCCGGTCACGAATTCGGCATGAAAAAACTCGCGGTCGAAGATCCGGTCACCGGCCGGCTGACCTATGGCAAGCTTTTGACCGGGGCTGCCGTGCTCGGTGCAAAATTCCGCGCCCGCTTCCCGGAACAGAACCTCGGCGTCATGCTGCCGAATGCCAATGGCTCCGCCGCCACCATTCTCGGCGTCATGACGGCGGGCAAGGTGCCGGCGATGCTGAATTTCACCGCCGGTGCTGCCAATATCCTCTCTGCCTGCAGGGCGGCGGAGGTCAAACATGTGCTGACCTCGCGCGCCTTCGTCACCCAGGCCAAGCTCGGCCCTGTGATCGAGGAGCTGGAAAAGCAGCTGGCGATCGTCTGGCTCGATGATCTCAGAGCCGAAATCTCATTCAAGGACAAGCTCATCGGCCTTCTGCGAAAGGCGCGGCCGCTCGCCAAACGCCAGGCCGACGACCCGGCCGTCATCCTCTTCACCTCCGGCTCGGAAGGCACGCCGAAGGGCGTGGTGCTGACCCACCGCAACGTGCTGTCGAACGCCGCCCAGGCCGCCGCCCGCATCGATTTCCACAGCGGCGACAAGGTGTTCAACATCCTGCCGGTCTTCCATTCCTTCGGGCTGACGGCCGGCACCGTGCTGCCGCTGATCTCGGGCGTGCCGGTCTATTTCTATCCCTCGCCGCTGCATTACCGCATCGTGCCGGAGCTGATCTATGTCTCCAACGCCACGATCATCTTCGGCACCGATACCTTCCTCAACGGCTATGCGAGGACGGCGCACCCTTATGATTTCCGCTCGATCCGCTATATCTTCGCCGGCGCCGAGCCGGTGAAGGCTTCGACCCGCCAGACCTACATGGAAAAATTCGGCCTGCGCATTCTCGAAGGCTACGGCGTCACCGAGACGGCGCCGGTGATTTCGATCAACACGCCGATGTACAACCGCTCCGGCACGGTCGGCAAAATCCTGCCGGGCATGGAATGGAAGCTCGAGCCGGTGCCGGGCATCGACGAGGGCGGCCGCCTGCATGTGCGCGGCGCCAATGTCATGGCCGGATACCTCCGCGCCGAAAAGCCCGGCGTGCTCGAACCGCTCGCCGATGGCTGGCACGACACCGGCGACATCGTCAGCATCGACGAGGACGGCTTCGTCAAGATCCGCGGCCGCGCCAAGCGCTTCGCCAAGATCGGCGGCGAAATGGTGTCGCTGGCGGCGATCGAGGCGCTCGCCGCCGAGCTCTGGCCGGGCGCACTCTCGGTCGTCTCATCGCTGCCCGACCCCAAGAAGGGCGAGCGCCTGGTGCTGCTCACCGACGCCCCGACCGCCACCCGCGCCGAATTCCTCGCCTTCGCCAAATCCAAGGGCGCCATGGACATGATGGTCCCGGCCGAGGTCACGATCGGCAAGGTGCCGGTGCTGGGGTCGGGAAAGGTGGATTTTGTGGCGGCGCGGAGGCTGGCGGAGGGTGCGGCTCAGAAGGAGGAGGCGGCGTAGACGAAGGTTAGGGGGCATCGTGTGGCACCCCCCTCTGCCCTGCCGGGCATCTCCCCCACAAGGAGGGAGATCGGCTGGGCTCACGGGCTTCGCCAAACAGCAATCGCTTGCATCAGCCTACCGCTAGAGAGGGACGAGGTGTTCGCTTCTTGCCAATCTCCCCCCTTGTGGGGGAGATGTCCGGCAGGACAGAGGGGGGTGCCACACGCACCGCAGTGACTATTCCGGCAATCCAATGCATGTTGCCCGCGCAGCGTCCCCGACCATGCCAAGTGAACCCGGAGCAAACCGACATGGCCGAAATCGACGTCTTCGACGGGCACAATGACGCGGCTCAATTCATTGCCGAATACACGCCCTCCGGCCGCGACTTTCTGCTGCGGTCGGAAACCGGCCATCTCGATCTGCCGAGAGCCCGCGAGGGCGGCCTGGTCGGCGGCTTGTTTGCACTGCATGCGGCCCCGGAGCGTCCGCCGGAAAACGACCTGATCATCACCGACAACGGCTACGAGGTCGTCTATGCCGAAACCGTCGATCCGCTCTATGCCCGCCAGCAGATCGAGGCCGAGCGTCTGGCGCTGGAAAGCTTGATCCGTCGCTCCGACGGGCAAATGCGCCTGGCGATCGATGTCGAGGAGATCAGGGCGGCAAGGGCCCAGGGCGCCCTTGCCGTCGTGCTTCATATGGAAGGGGCCGAAGCGCTGGATCGGGATTTCGACTATCTCCATCACCTGCATGCAGCCGGCCTGCGCTCGCTGGGGCCGGTCTGGAGCCGCCCGAATATGTTCGGCTACGGCGTTCCCTTCGCCTATCCCAGGTCGCCGGATACCGGCCCCGGGCTGACCGAGATCGGCAAGGATTTGGTCAGGACCTGCAATCGGCTCGGCATCATGATCGACCTGGCGCATCTGAACGAAAAGGGTTTCTGGGATGTGGCGGCCTTGAGCGACGCCCCGCTGGTCGCCACCCATGCCTGCGCCCACGCCATCTGTCCCTCCACCCGCAATCTCACCGACCGGCAACTCGACGCCATCCGCGATACCGACGGCGTGATCGGCTTCAACCTCTCGGTCAACGACATCCGCGCCGATGGCGACCTGAATGACGATACGCCGCTCGATGCCGTCGTTCGCCATATCGACTATCTCGTCAACCGCGTCGGCGAAAACCGGGTCGCCCTCGGATCCGATTTCGACGGCGCGGTCATCCCCCGCAGGATCAAGGACGCCAGCGGCCTGCCGCAGCTGTTCGAGGCGATGCGCAAAAGCGGCTTCGACAGCGAGAGCCTGTCGAAACTCGCCTTCGACAACTGGCTGCGTGTGTTTGGGCTGACGTGGAAGAACAGCTCGAAATTATTGAAGCCGAGTGCCGGTGGTGGATCCCAGGGTCAAGCCCTGGGATGACGGAGAGTGGGGTTGCGTTCTCGCCAAACGCACCGGCGATGCAGCGTGTGATGCCTCCGCTTTTGCCGCCGTTCCATCAGCTGCGGAGCCGCAGCTTTATCGCGCCGGTGAGGCCTGTGCGTCCCGGCACCACCTCTCCTCCGTCATCCCAGGGCTTGACCTGGGATCCACGCGGCTGGCTCTGCGCGAACAGCATCACCACAGCGTCAGATAGAGATCGTCCCACTCGGGATTCATGGCCTCGACCAGATCGATCTTCCATTGCCGGTTCCATCGCTTCAATGACTTTTCGCGCTGGATCGCGGTGCCGATATCCCAATGCTCCTCGTACCAGACGAGGCGAGTGCAGCCGTATTTCCAGGCAAAGCCCGGCGTCAGCCCTTCGCGATGCTCATAGATGCGGCGCTCCAGATCGGATGTCACGCCGATATAGAGCGTGCCGTTTTTCTGGTTGGTGACGATGTAAACATAGCCTGCCATTCCGGCAGAGTGCTTGGTTGTGGATCCCAGGGTCAAGCCCTGGGATGACGGAGAGTGGGGTTGGCTAGGTTGCCAAACGCACCGCGGGCGCAGCTTGTGAGGCGCCGCGTCTGCCGAAGCGTCATCGCTGCCGCCGAGCCGATGCCTCACGGCGCTACCTCTGCTGCGCGCTGGCGGGCTTATGCGCCGCGGCACCACCTCTCCTCCGCGCCGGCGTTATGCATCCCGGCACCACCTCTCCTCCGTCATCCCAGGGCTTGACCCTGGGATCCATGCGGCTGGCACCGCGGGAAGAGCGCTGGCATCTTCTCGTAGGGAAGGAATTGAAGCCGCGTGCTTGGCTGTGGATCCCAGGGTCAAGCCCTGGGACGACGGAGTGTGGGGTTGGCGTTCTCGCCACACGCACCGCCCGCAGCAGCGGTTCAGCCCGCCGGCTGCGACGCCGCCGCCTTCAGCCCGAGACCGAGAACCAGCGGCACGGCGAGCGCATAGACCGCGACGACCGAGAGCCAGATGGCGCCCGGCCACTCCCGCCGGACGAGGAAATAGACGCTGGAGAAGCCGAGCGGCGCGATGATCGAGGCGAGGCTGACGACTGAGGCCAGCACGCCCTGGAACTGGCCTTGGCTGTTTTCATCGACCTGCCGGCTGGCGAGCGATTGAAGCGCCGGCACGCCGATGCCGCCGAGCGTGAAGACCGGCATGATCGCGAAGATCATCCAGCTCCGCTCGGCAAAGGCCATGACGGTGAGCGCGATCGAGACGCCGGCGACACCGGTCAGGATCGCCCCGCGTTCGCCGAGCAGTCTGACGGCCGGTCCGGGCAGGAAGGCCTGGGCCAGCGCCTGGCAGAGACCGAAGGCGCCGAGCGAAAGGCCGATCGACAGCCCGTTCCAGTGGAAGGCGTCGCTGCCCCAGAGCGCCCAGCAGGTGCCGTAGGCCTCGCCGGTGGCGCTGAAGATGAAGAAGAGGATGATCACAGGCAGCAGGCTTTTGACCTCCAGCACCGTGCGCAGCGGCCGGAGCGGATTGAGGGCGGTCAGATCGATCTTCTCGCGGCTGCCGGGGCGCGATTCCGGCAGGACGAAGAAGGCAAGCAGCAGGTTGGCGCCATTGAGCACGGCCGCCGCGATGAAGGGCAGCCGCAGCCAGTAATCGCCGAGCACGCCGCCGGCGACCGGGCCGATGATGAAGCCGAGGCCGAACATGGCATTGAAGAGGCCGAAGCGGCGGGCGCGCGTCTCCTCCGGTGAGATGTCGGTGATATAGGCAGTCGCCACCGACATGTTGGCGCTGGTCAGCCCGGCAATGGCGCGGCCGAGAAACAGCATGAGGAGATTGGGCGCGGAGGCGAGGAACAGATAGTTGACGGCGGCGCCGGCAAGCGAAATCAGCAGCACCGGCCGGCGGCCGAGCCGGTCGCTGAGTGCGCCGAGCACCGGCGCAAAGATGAACTGCATGACGGCGTAAAGAGCGGTCAGCGCGCCGATAAAAGGGGCGACGTTTTCGGCATGGGTGACATCGCGCAGCAGCGACGGCAGGATCGGGAAAATCAGCCCGATGCCGACGGCATCGAGGATGATGGCGGTGAAGATGACAATAAGGGATCTGGTCATGGTGCGTTCCGGGTCGACGCAAGCCGGCAGGATCGTCGCGCTTCCCTGATTTCGTTGAATCACGGAATTGCGTCGGGACGCCGAGGGCTCACGATGAGGCCTGACGCTATGTCAGGCGTTTTGGTTTCTGGGAGTGCTGGCCGAACCGTGCTTGAAATGCATGGATGGCCTGTGCTCGACCGCCTGGACGACCATTCGTCCACCTGTTTACTCCGCCACTGAGCGGATCAAGGGAAGCAGTCGCTTTTCGCGACGGGCAAGACATACGCCGGATGGTTGAGTGCGGCAAGTCTGTTTTTGTGCGGGGATGGTTACGGCTGTGACCCTTTGTGACACCGCGCTCGCGGTTCGCTTCATCGCCCTGGCGAGGGCTTTTGGTCCCCGGCACTACCTCTCCTCCTCCATCCCGGGCACCACTTCTCCTCCGTCATCCCAGGGCTTGACCCTGGGATCCATGCGGCTGGCACGAGGTGGATAGGGGCAGAGAAATAGAAGTCCGCGTCCTTGGTTGTGGATCCCAGGGTCAAGCCCTGGGATGACGGAGAGTGTGGTTGGCTTTGTTGCCAGACGCACCGGCGATGCAGCTCGCGGCACCACCTCTGCTCCTTCATCGGCAGCACCACTTCTCCTCCGTCATCCCAGTACCGCCGATCTCCAGGCAGGAACGCGCGTCGCGTCCCCCCACCCATCGCGCCATCATCAACGATACCCCGATGACGCGTTTGGCCTGTCGTTCGGCGCATATGAGGTTGTGTCGCCGGGGCTGTCGCTTCACCATGAAGGCAACTTCAGCTCCGGACAGAGACAGGCAGGCAATGACAGATATCGCGCACATGCAGGTACAGCGATTGAACGCCCTTCGACAGACCGCGTCGGGTGCGCCGAGACTGCCGTCCAACCCATTCTTCGGCGTCGGGCCGATCACCGATGCGACGACCGATGAGGTGGATAGCCGCCTGCGGCGCATCGCCTTCGATGCCTGGATCGAAAAGACCTATCGCAAGTTCGACGACCGCGGCAACGATATCGGCGGCTTCACCACCGCCGAAATTTCCCGCAGCATGCATCGCGGCTATCCGGCCGACAAGATCCTGACCGACATGATGCGGGCGATCCATCGTTATTTCGGCTTTCCCAAGGTCAACCGCATGGCGGTCGGCCTCGGCGGTGGCCATAGCGGTTTCACCGTCTGCATCCAGCACCTGATGAATGCCAACGATGCCGGCCAGCGCGTCTATGTCGATACGCCGCGGCCGGAGAGCGATCCGTCCAAGGCGGCCGGCTTCTTCCGCCAGTCCTGGGCGACACAACTGATCGAGATGCAGCGCTTCGCCGAAAAGGGCTGCGAGAGCCGCATCCATTTTGCCGCCTCCGAAGGCGTGATCCCGACCGCGGCCGAACTGACGGCGCTCGGCGTGTCGATCTTCGTCGGCGTCGGCCACGAAACCACAGGGGCCAATGCCTATACCAGCAGCGAAATCCACGAATTGTTGAACTGGCTCGACGGCGATCCAGCCAACCGCCATGCGGTGTTCGACGCCACCTCGATGCTCGGCGCCATGCCCTGGGAGCCTGAACTGGTCAGCGCCGTGATGGCAAAATGCTGCCTGTTCATGCCGTTCCAGAAGGCGATCGGCGGCATCTCCGGCTATTTCGTCGCCTCCTTCACGCCGCATGCCCTGGCGCTGATCGAGAAGAACCAGCAGGATCCGGCCTGGGCGATCCCGCGGCAGCTGAAGATCGCGCCGCCGATCGACCCGCGCCAGCCGTTTTCGGCCAAGCGCTCCGTCGATGCCGGCCCGTTCTACGATCCGGCCGAAGACCGCATGCTCGGCGGCGTCATCAACACCTATAGCGCGCTCGCCTTCGCCGAGACCACCTTCGGCCTGTTGCAGTCGGAGGCCCGGGTCGGCTCCGTCGTCGAGCTCAACCGCCGCTCCGCCGCCAACCGCGCCGTGATCGACGAATGGGTCAAGTCGCATCCGCTGCTGTCGCTGACCGTCACCGATGCCGATCGGCGCGGTGCGGCGGTGACGCTGCTGAAGGTCGAGGACGACATCACCGATGCCGGCATCCACGCCCGCATCATCGCCCGTTCGAAACAGCTGCTCGGTTATGAGGGCATCACCCATCCGAACGGCGAATATGAGCCGGGCCTCGACGCGGCCCGCTACGTCAATGCCTTCCCCGGCACGCCGGGCGATTACCGCGCCTGGGTCGGCGGCATCCGCGAGCCCGAAGATGTCGTGGCACTTCTGGAAAACCTGCAATACGCTTATCTCAGAGCCAAGATCGTCGTTCTCGAAGAGGAACTGGCAAAACACGGCGTGACCTTCGACGCCGCGGCCAAGGCCGATGGCGCCGTGCGCAAGGATGATCCGAACCACGCCTATACGGTGCTGATCGCCGATCTGGTCGGCCTGCGCTTCGGCGCTAATGGCGAGCCTGATTACAGCGAGATCAAGGCCTATATCGAGGAGAAGGGCGGCAGCTTCCATCTCGGGCCGCTCAGTGATCGCGCCGGGCTTGAAAAAGGCCGCATCCATTTCTTCTACCAGCCGAACCTCAGCACCGAGGCAGAGATCCTGCCGCAGACCGACAAGGGCCAGTACGACGCGCTGATCGCGGCGGCGACCTTCATCCCGAAGGCTGCGGTCTTCCCGCTCGGCGGCGTGCGCATCGGCGCCGGCACCGGCAATATGGGCTCGGCCTCCTGGGGCGGCGGCAATGGCGAGGGCGGTACTGCGGCGCTGATGAACACGCCCGGCATCAACAGCCGCGCGACCGCCCAGATGGCCGTGAAGGCAATCCTCAAGGTCGTTCCCGATCTGCCGGTCGACCGGCTGCACCGGATGGTCGCCGGCGGCGATTTCGATACCGGCCGCCAGCTTAAGGATTTCCCGACGGCAAAGCTCGAGGGCCGCAAACTCGCCGTTCTCGGCTACGGCAATATCGGCCGTGAAGTCGCCAAGCTCGCCAAGGCTTTCGGCATGCAGGTGGCGATCTACGCCCGCGAGCATCACCGGCGCTGGATCGAGGCGGAAGGCTTTAACTATGCCGCAAGCCCGGTCGAAGCGGCAAGCGGCGCCGACGTGCTCTCCGTCCATATCGGCCTCGGCCGCCTGGATGCATCGACCGGCATCTATTCCAATGCCGGCACTGTCGATGCGAAGGTGCTCGGTGCGATGAAGGACGGCGCGGTGCTGGTCAATTACGACCGCGGCGAAGTCGTCGATACCAATGCGCTCGACGCAGCCCTTGCCTCCGGTAAGATCGCCCATGCGGCCATCGACGCCGACCTCTTCAGCGATGCCGCGACCGGCACGCTGAGCGGCCCGATGCTGCCCTATCTGCCGCTCGAGCAGCGCCACAAGGGCAAGCTCGAACTCTTGCCGCATGCCGCCGCCGACACCGACCACCCGTCGCGGGTGACCGGCGCCAAGCAGGCGGTCGACCAGATCTTCGACGTCATCCGCTTCAAATCCGTCGTCAATCTCAAGGGCGACCTGCCGGAAGGCTATGTCTCGGCCGGCAGCCGCACGCCGGCCGGCATCGGCAAGGTGACGAAGCAAGTCGTCGCGGAAGCCGGCGGCAAGGCAAAGCTGCTGGAAGAACTGCGCCAGGCCTCGGAAAGGATCGCCGCCATCACAGGCGCGCTGTCGGCCGTCTCCGACCCGGCTCACCGCGGACGCATCGTCGAACGCTACACCAGCCTCCTGGTCGAAAACGCCGACCGGCAGCGCACGCTTCTCGAGCAGCTCGGCCTTTACGGGCCGGCGGAGGGGTGAGCTTTAGTGGTGGTTCGGCGCCGACGGTCTCCTGTCTTTATCGGAACGAGGGACTGCGGCATCACGATCCCGATTATCGAGACCACTCAGCGCGTGGGCAGACGTGGGCGTCGCATCCTGTGGACCCCCCTCTGCCCTGCCGGGCATCTCCCCCACACGGGGGGAGATTGGTAGGAGGCGAACACTTCGTCCCTCGCTGACCGATGCGCAGATTCGTCTGAAAAGACGAGCGGTGTTGTAAACGGGAAACCCTAAAGCCCATCCGATCGCCCCCTTGTGGGGGAGATGCCCGGCAGGGCAGAGGGTACCGGCGGTCCCAGGCGGCACCAGGCCGCCTGTCCCCATATGCCGGACAAACCGTCCGTTACTTCTGTTCGGGCGCCAGGAACTCGGCGCAATAGGACGGACCGTTGACGCCGGGAATGTCGGCGACGGTGCGGATGTCGCGGATCGTGTAATCGGAGCTGGTGGTGATTTCGGCCTGGCAGCGCAGATAGGCGGTGCGGGCGGCGGAAATCTGCTTGCCGCGCTTGCCGTCGGCGCCTTCGGCATATTTTGCCGGAATGCGCACGGTCTTGTAGCCGCCGCGCCAGGTATAGACGGTGGTGGCGCCTTGCTCGCTGTCGCTGATCGGCGGTCCGTAGGCGGCAAAGAAGATTCCGGCCGATTTGCCGACCCAGCGGGCCTCGATCGGATTGCCGGCGGAAGGTATGGTCGTGCATCCGGCAAGCCCAATTGCAAGCCCGGCCGCGGTGATGGTGCGGAGTTTCATCGTGTTGTCCCTGGTCTCTAGCGCAGTGGCTGCGAATCCGCTGTTTACGGGCGGTTTCGCCTGTCCCGTCGAGCCCTTTAGCGCGGAACCCGGCAAAAGAAAATTGCCCCTGTGGCAGTTCCCGACGATTTGCTCCGAGTGTGTCTTTTTGCAGCAGCAGTGGCGCGCCGGGTCTGTCATCAACCCGTCAAAAATTCCGCCTGATTTTTGGAATTTGGTGCTTGTGCAACCAGATAGGCTGTTCTATAGAAGCGCCGCTGGTCACGGAGTGTAGCGCAGTCTGGTAGCGCACCACGTTCGGGACGTGGGGGTCGAGTGTTCGAATCACTCCACTCCGACCAGTCGTAACCATCGGTCATTATTGCCGAAAATCATGGTTGCTAATGTTTCCCGAAATTTTCTATCCCATGAAATACCGAACGATACGTCTGTCAGCTCGGCTGATAACGATCCTTTGGTTCATGCATACTCGTGAAAAGCTGATACGCAAACGAGCCTTACGCAGCTTTCGTGAGGCTGTGAATAATTTCGTCCCACATCTTCGCCGCCTCTGAGATCGCGTCGTCTACGCGCCACAGAGCTGGCTCGAATGACGCGGAAGACTTTGCCGCTAATAATCGTCATTGGCGCTTCGCGGACGTTATAACCATTGCTGGCCTGTCGTGTTCGTCCCCCGTGGACGGAACTGCTTTCATAGTTGGGCGTTTTTCTCAGTTAGTCCGGCACTGCTGGCATTCCGCCGGCACTGCCGGATGGGAGAAAAATCATGAGAACGATATTGATCGCGATAGGTGCCTTAACTGCTGTAGCCGGGTCTGCTTTTGCGGCCGAGCCTGCCAAGACGGTGGACACGAAAATGGGCAAGGTCCTGGCTACTGAAAAGGGCATGGTCCTTTACACCTTCGACAAAGATACAAAAGGCAAATCCAACTGCGATAAGGATTGCCTGAAGAAGTGGCCGGCGTTCCACGCCGGAGCCAAGGCCAAGGCAGAAGGCGAATGGACGCTGGTCAAAGCTGCGGATGGCAAAGAGATGTGGGCCTACGAGGGCAAGCCGCTCTACACCTATGTCGAGGATAAGAAAGCCGGTGAGGCCAACGGCGATGGCGTTGGGGGAGTTTGGCACGCGGCCAAATAGCCGAACCGGCGACCGTTTGAACGGGCGTTCGCCGGATCGCCTAGAACGGCGGCGCGGCTTACCGACGCAATGCCGGGGGCACGTTGTCGTAGCGCGGCCCGGCGAAGCCTGATCTGGAGATCTGCTCGTGTCAGTACCGGTCATTCCGGCCGGAACGCGGTTGGAGAAGAAGCAGCGTGCGGCTCTGTGCTGCGATCTCAGCCGCCGACCGTGATTTCACCGTCGGCAACACGTTTGACAAATATCTTCAAACCTTCATGCCGCAGTTTCTTCCAGCCGCCGTCGGAAACCATCGATTTAGCCAGATCGGCAAACCCCTCGGTAAGGTAGGGAACCTGCGATGCCGGTCGTTTGCCGAGCGCTTGAATCAAGCAGTCGGTTCTTGGCGGGGACGAGAACGTGTTTCCGGAACGTTGCATGACGATCTCCAAATGATCTGTGCCGTCTGGAAATCGGATCGTCCCATAGCCGCACTTGGCCGCGGCATTCACTTCGGCCTTGGAGAGATTGTCTTGCAGAAGAAATGACAGCTGGCTGAAACTGTTGTCAGTGTAGTCGAACTGCCCCAATATGATGAAGTCCAGTTCGTTCTGCCCCTTCCTGGCGCCTTTGATCTTGCCAAAGAAGTTGGAATTCACCTTGGTGTCTTTGCCTGTCTTCATGGCAAGCATTTCGCCCAGCTTGATATAGGTCCTCGGTTTTGACGAACCGTTTTCGGCACCGGCCGCGGCGTTGCCTGAAGGCAGACTTGCGGTCTCCGGCTTGGCATAGGCGTCAGCGAAGGCTTGCAGCGTCGTCAGATTGAGCGCCTCGGGAAGCCCGCTCTCAAACTTGCGGCAGGAGAGTGCGGCCTGCCGTGTTGCCTTGTCAGGCTTGCCCTCGACATTCCCTGGCTTGCAGCCCAAATGAACCAGTTGCTGCTGCAACCTCTTGAGCAAAACTGCTTGTTCGGCGGAATAGTCGCTGACACCGCGGGTCACACTGACATTGCGGACATCGATGCCGATACCATCCGGCTGCACCACGTCAAACTGGGACGTATGATGGTCATAGTTCTTCCATTCGTTGCCCCAGCCCATCATCACCGGGCCGAGAATGAAGTTGAATGATTTCGGGTCGCGGTTTGATTGCGGCTCGCACTCGTTCGATTCCCAGCAATGCGGCGCTTGGTTGGTTGCTTCACCTTCGGCGGCGTAGATCACCTTGTTGTCGCAGCTTGCCGCAACCCATCCGCTCTCATCGTTTGCCCATCGGATTTTCAGCGAGAATGTCGCCCATTTGCCGAAATCTCCCGGTTTCTGGCACTGGCGGGCGAGAAAGTTCACGCCGTTGCGCGTGTCGGCTTTCAGCATGTAGATGAAATTGTGGATTGCCGGTCCTTCCCAGGACGCGAGGCGCAAATGGCTGTCCCAGCCATCGGGATAAAAGCCATTTGCGGAGTTGTTGTGCCAGCCCTTGTAGGCAAAAGCCGGATCGAGCCGGAAATCAAACTTGTATTCGACGCTTTCGCCAACCCTCATGTCTCGCATATAGCGGATCGTCGAGCGGACGTTGCCATTGCGACAATCATTTTCGCCGCGTCCATCTCCATAGTCGACATTGGAACACTGACGGTCGAATATCTCGAACCGGGTCACGCCGTCCTTGACCTCCGGTCTGACCGATCCGTTGAATTTGTGGCGCTCAAAACCTTTGGGGAGCGGGTCGGCAGTCGCACCTGCGTGGGGCGCAAAAACCATAAGCGCGCCAACCGCCAGCCCAACTATGGGATTTTTCAGCATAGCTCCCTCTCCAAATTGGACGCCAACCATACCACGATCTCTCTTGGAAGGTCGGGTTTAGCTCGGGTTCAGATCGGTGCGTGAGGCGCTGCGATGAGAAGGAGCCGCGGTCAAAGCTGCCCAACTGCTTGTGCTTGATGTCTTCAACGATGCCACCGAGGCCGAGCAGGCGCGACGGGCGTTTAGCCGGCAGCCAGGGCGAGCGACATCAAGGGCGGCTCGTGATCGGCGATGCTTCGGATCATTCCGACCGGAACGCGGCGGGGAGATCGACAGCGACGTCAAGCGGCTGGAAATGCCGCAGGTTTTCCGTAATGACGGTAAGGTCGTAGGCCCGCGCGGTCGCCGCGATGATGAGGTCGCCGAGACCGGGGTGACGGCCTTGGCTCTCGGCTTCATCTTCCAGAGCGCCGGCGATGCGCGCGACAATAGTATCCATCGGCAAGATCCGATCGCCGAAACTGTCGGTGATGAAGTCCAGCCATGTCGAAAGGCGCTTTGCCCGCTCGATCCCGCCGCGACGGTGAAGGCTCCGCATTCCCTTCTCGATCTCGGCGACCGATAGAGCCGACAGAAACAGGCTATCGGCTTCGCCTTGTTCATGAAACCATGCCCGTACCGGATCGGACGGCGGCATCTTGCCTGGCGCGAACTTCGAAATGATATTGGTATCGAGCAGGTAGGCGGTCACAGATCGATATCGCGCATTGTCGACGGGTTCCGCTCCAGTTCGACCCCGCCGGGGAAGGTCAACAGGAAATCCCCGAAATTCGGCCGTGGCTTCTTCAAAGCCCTTTTCGCGGCCTCGGCCGCTTTGACGGAAACGAGGACGGCAGCGGGCTTTCCGTGCCGCGTGATCGTGACGAATTCCCCCTTCGCCGCGTCATCGACCAAACCGGCGAAACCGGCCTTTGCCTCTGCCACGCTGATTGTCGACATCGCCGCCTCCGTTTCTAAATGACCATATATAGTCAAATTAGGCGGCGGCGTCGGCGAAATCAAGGGCGAGAATTTTCCAAGGGCGCTGCGGCGGCGGCTTAAGGAAACGCGTTCGGCAGACTATCGTCCAGAATATAGAAGTGTTCGCCGATCTTTCTGATGTTGACGTATTCGTCCGGACCTGAATCGAGATCCACGCATTCCTTCTTTTCCGAGCATGATATTTGGACACGCTGTTGCCAGGCCGCGGATTGCTCGCCCCTGGGCAAGGAGACTTCATCACTCTCGTCGTAGACGAGCGTCGAGTAGGTTTTCTCGAGGAAGGTATCGTCCCATACGAATGTCCTGAATCGTTGCTCTCCGCCCGGCAGATCGGTTCGTTCGATCTCTGCCAGGTACGTTTGCTTGGTCAGCGCAAATCTAACGCTGTCGGACGTTATGCCGACAGCAGCGAGGATACGGAGCAGGACCAGCAACAGAAGGGGTGCGATCAGGAGAGAGACGAGACGCCGCCAGCGTCGCTGCGCCAGATTGATGCAGAGGGAGCCTGCGACGGCGATTAGGGTCACTACCCATATGATCAGGCTAATCGTCCACCAATCCAATTGGGGATGAAGCCAATATAGCCAATTTTGCGCCAGGAATGGCAACAGCCAGAGGGCATATGTCCACGTAAACCTGTCTCTACGCTTTACTGGCTCTGGCACGTTTTAGCCACCGGCAAATTTCATTGATTCTCTGATCCACAATAACATGACAGGCGCCTCAACCGGAGCAGTCTGCCGTATTTCGCGCGAGGTGCCGCGTCATGAGCATTGGTCGCGGTCGAGCCTATTTGCTCGGCGCCCCGGCGCTCAGCAGCGCCCGCACCAATGCCGCCTGGCTGCCGCCCATCGCGCGGTCCCCAGTGATAAGGGATCGCAGCATAACATGATCGATCTGTCTGACCATAAGGGCACCTCATGCCTTGATGACGCCAGCCAGAAGCAGCGTCACGCCGGCGGTTGCGGCCGTCAGCCCGAGGAGCCGAAGCCTCAGGCGCGGAAGGGTGATCTGATTTTGGTAGTATCGGTCCCCGGCCGCAGCGCCCATCGGCATCGGGCGGCGACGGTTTGGCATATGCGCGGCGACCAGACTCTGAAGGTCCATTGTGTTGCCTCCTGGTTCGGGCTTCATCTGCCGCATTCTCGCACGCGTCCGGGCCCTGCTCTGTCATGCAGGCGGAGGACATCGGGCTCGGCGCCCGGCTGGCGAACGAAGAGCCGTCTCAACCGGAACGAGTCGCAAAGTGATTCGTTGAGTCGCGTTCCGTGTGAGATACTGGGCCATGAGCAAGCGACGAAGCTTCAAACCGGTGAAGATCACCATCAATGGCAAGGTGAGGACGGTCTATAATGTCGTTCAGGCCGGCAATGCCTTACTGAACGACTGGCCCGACCAGACGCCGGCGGCCAAGGTTGCCGAAGGGCTGGTGCTCGACGTCTTCAACGATGCCGCCGAACCCGAGCAGGTGCGGCGGGCCTTCATCACCGCGGCCAAGGCGAGCGACATCAAGTTCAGCTCCTGATCGGTGATATCGAGCAAAGCTTATTTCCATGACATCAGCTCCTGATCGGCGAGATCCTGCGTCTTGAACTGTGTCTCCAACCAGGCGGCGGTGACGATGGCGGCGAGGAAGCCGAAGGCGAGGCAGGTGATGGCCTGCTTGCGCCAGGAGATGAAGGTGACCGGCGGGGAGGTGAGGGGCTTTTCCGCGCATTCACCGGCTGGGCAGGCGCAGCCGGAAAAAGCCTTGACGATGCAGTCTGACGACATCTGCGTTTTCCTCAGGCGTAAAGCTGGTCGCGATCGGTCATGCCCATGATCTCGCGGGCATAGCGGTAATGCTCCTCGACGGAGGCACTCGCACCGCGCAGCCAGGATGGGCCGCGGACCGAATGTTCGGGACGGCGGAGATAGGCAAAACCGAGAGCACCCATGCGCTGGGCCTCGATCGCCATATAGGCGCTGCAGTCGCTCGTCCCGCGCGCGCCATTCCAGCGGGCGCCGCGCTTGCTTTCCTCGGTCTCGATATTGCGGATGTGCTGCATCGCCCTGTCCTCTGCCTGCCGTATCGGCTCGAGATAAAGGTATATATCATACCCAATCACGTCAACCGTAAAAGGTATAAAAAATACCTTAATGATTGACGAGGTACGAATCATAGGCGTATGTCTGGGCCAAGTGATTGGGCGACCGGGTGCAACTCCCGAGCTGACGAAGCCCAGCGGCGCGGGAAGCGAAAGTCCTTAAGTGCGCTGTCAGAAAATCAGGACGAGGGCGAAGCGAATGGCCCCTCTGGCACGTGTCCCATCCCGGCTCCGGCCTTCAGGACCCTGGCCAATGCTCTCCCGGCTTCATGGGCTTTGCTCATGGGGTAGGGGGAAGCTTTGGCCGGAACCCTCCCTCACCAGCCTTCAGGATCGAAGACAGAAAGATAGAAACAAGGTTATCCTGGAATCTGATGCTGCGAAAAAACGGAGGCGCAACGAGATCGAAATCGCCGACGCGGTGATCGAGCCCGGGCCTTGGGCTCGCCCAATTTAACGATCTGGGGGAGAGTGGCTGCCGAAGGATGTTGCTCGCAGCCATTCGTTCCATTCCGGCGAGAATGCCGGTGGTATGCGGATGGCGTCTGCAGCTTCCGCAATGTGTAGTTTCAGGGGGGGTGCCTCTCACGATCCTGGTCGCCGGATCGGGGGAGTCGGAGCGAGATCCTACAGGCCGTACATCTCACGCGCGGCGCTGAAGGTCAGCAGAGATACCGCTGATGTGACGATATAGAGCCAAATTCTGCCGGCGGAAGAAGGGCGGATCATCTTGTTTTCCCTAATGAATATGGTTTATTCGCAACGGCTTACATCTCGATGATCGATCGGCGGACGCGGCCGACGATGGTGACGGCACCCTGGAATTGCGGCGGCGGCACATCCTCGTAGGAGGCGGGCTGGAAGGGCGGGTCGTCGTTCGGGCGATAGCGTTTGTAGGTGGCGGCCCCGGTCTCGTCGGCGACGACATAGAGCGCGTTCGGCGCCAGGCGCTTGTCGCGAAGGTTGACGAAGATGATCGAGCCGGGCGGCGAGATCTTGTTCATCGAATTGCCTTCGACCTCGAGCGCGATCCATTCGCCATCCGGCAGATCAAGGGCTGCCACCGTCGGGAATTCCGAAAAGTCGGTGATCGGCGCCTGTTCGCTCAGCTGGCCGGCGCTGACCCAGGAGATCTTCGGCACATCGGCGACGGAGACCGGCAGCTCATCCGGATCGAGCGCGTTGCCGGTTCCGAACTGCAGCCAGTTGAGGTTGACCTTGAAGGCGCGGGCATATTTCTTCGCATCGGCAATGCCGAAGCCGTTGCGGCCGGACTCATGCGCCTTGTAGACATTCGCATTCCAGCCGAACCGCTCGACGATCGCCTTCGGCCCGGCAAAGCCCGCGTTTTTCCTGGCCATGACCAGCCGCTTTGCGCGTTCTTCGCGCTCAAATTGTTCCTGATCTTTCAACATGATATAAAAAATACCCTAGTTTAGGGTATATGTCATGCCCTTTTACGCTTGACATATCGGGTATTAATTGTACCCTAATCGACATGACAAACAGCGATATCATCAACAACTGGCCAAGCCTCCGGCGCTGCGGCGCCCACTACACCGGCTGCCCGAACTGCGGCAAGGCGCTGTCGATCGCCGAGGTGATCGAGCGCCACTGCGAGACCTGCGGCCGGCAGACGAACCCGAAAGAGATGCGGCGGACCGCCGATCCAGGCTCTTCTCGGCTCACCGATCCCGACGGCGTCACCCCTCCCTGACGGCGCTCGGCGGCCGGCGTCGCTGCCCTCCCTCGGCGACGCCGGCGTCCATACCCCGGACGGCGGCCCGGCAGGCGACCGGAGCCTTTGCTCCTGCAACTGAGCCGGCGCTCCGGTCGCCGTCGATGAATTCACATGAAGCAGCTGGCAGCCCCGCTTCGGCGGGAACGCCGCGCTGCGCTCGAAATGGACAAGAAGGATCACACTGGCATGAACTCGCTAGAGCTTTTCCGCACCGGCAGGGACTACATCGAAATCGCCGCCATCCTCGGCATGTCGGTGCCTTCGGTGGAAATCGAGATCCACCGGCTGCGCAGCGCCGAGAAGGGCGATACCGCCCACGAGGTTCATGCCGGTGCGGAAATCCACCGGTTTGGCCGCCGTCTCAAGCCCGGCACGCCGGTCAATTTTGCCGGCGGCCAGCGGCGGCTGGGGGTTTGAGCGTGGCTCGATCGACCGGGAAAGGAAAATGCATGGCGAAGGAAACAATGAGCAAGGACATCATGGACATCCTCGGCCCGGTGCTGGGGGAGGAGCTGGCGGCAGCCGTCATCGAGCATCGCAAGCGCACGCTGAAGCGGCCGCTGACGGCTTACGCCGCAAAGATCCAGGCCAGGGAATATCTGCTGACCGGCGATCCGGCCGGTGCTGCCGAGATGCAGATCTTCCGCGGCTGGCAGGCGATCAAATGCGACTGGTACCTCAAGGAGAAGGCGAGGGAAGCCCAATCGATCAACAGCAGCCCGAGAAGGACGACAGTCGATGCCGCAAGAGATTTCCTCTCCGGTGAAGATCATAGCGGCGATGCTTTCGGGTTTCCCGGCATCATCAGGCACTGATCCCGATATGCAGATCCGCGCCTATCTGCTGGCGATCGACAGCATCCCGCCGGAGGCTGTCTGGCAGGCCGCCAAACTCTTCATCTCCGGAAAGGTCAAGAACCATAACCGCGCCTTCGCCCCGAGCTGCGCCAGCTTTGCCGAGCAGTGCCGCCGTCAGCAGGCGGCGATCGAAGCGCAAAGCCGCCCGCGCCTTACGCGGCAGCCCGAGACGCCGCAGCCGAAAGTCGCGGCCTACAAGATGCAGCTGCTGCGCGACGCGGCGAACGGCAGCCGCAGCGCCAGGCGGAAACTGGCGGAAATGTTCCCCGACAACCCGATCATTGCAAAAGCCGCACGGCACGAGGAGGCATTGAGATGAGAGGCCTATTCTGGACGGAAGACAAGATCGTCGAGGCGCAGAAGCTCTGGCAGGCGGGGCGCTCGGCACGAGAGATCGCCGATCTGTTCGGATCGAAAAAGAACACCGTCATCAACATGGCGCACCGCAACCGCGACAGGTTCCCCGCACGGCAGGCCATCAGGCAGCCGCTGCCCGAGACCTGCCAGGCGCCTGCGCCGATCCGCCATCCCGATCGGGTCACGCGAGTGACGCTGTCGGGTGCTGAGGTGACGATGCCGCGCGTGCCCTGCATCGATGGGCCGGCGCCACAAGCCCGCCCATCATGAGCCCGGCCATCGTGAGGACCGTCACCCCGCGGGAAACCGAAATCATCGGCTGGATGGCGGCGGGAAAGACCGCTGCCGAGATCGCCACCATTCTCGGCATATCGCCGATCACGGTGAACACGCACATATCAAACGCCAAGGTGAGACTCGGCGTCTTCAAGGATACCGCACTGGTCGCCGCCGCTCTTCGCAACGGCATCATTCGATAGAAGGACAATCAGCATGGGTGGCAAAGCAGCCAAGGTTAAGACACAACGGGTAAACAAGGGCGCCGGCCGGCCGCGCAAGGCCAATGTCGAGCGGTTTCCCTGCGGCAAGATCAAGCCTTTCGAGACCGAGAAGGACAATATCAGCGTCGCGATATCAGCCCGCCGCCGCATCCACGGCTTCGGCCGGACGGTCAGCGACGAGACGGTCAAGAGCCCGTTTGCCGGTTATACGCTCGGCCGCATGTTTCTCGACGGCCTGATCACCGCCGAACAGCGCCAGGCCGGCGACGACTATGCCGAGGCGATGGCCCGCTACCACAAGACCACCGGCATCCCCGCCCCGAGCCCGAGGGCGCAATCGCTCTTCGCCGTCAAAGGCCACGAAGGCGAAGTGACCGAAAGCCTCGCCGACCGCGCCCGCAAGGCCAGCAACCGCATGATGGCGCTGCAGGCCATCCTGCTGCGCTGCCAGGACGGCCCGCAGGTCAGGAGCACGGTCTATAACGTCACGGTGATGGACTACGAACATCTGCGCCAGATGCCGCCGCAGCAATTGCTGTGGCTGCGGCGGGGGTTGATCGCGCTACGAGATTATAAATCACGGGTTGCGCGGGGATGATTGAGATGCAACGGCGAATATGCGGCTCAATCCCCAATTGCCTCCCAAACCGAGGCCTGGGAGGGAGACAGGTGGGGCAATTCGAGGTCTATGGCTTAGGCTTGCGATAGGACCGGCGAACCTCTTGGTAGTTCTGACGGCCGTTCATCATACCTTTTGGACGAAGGGCAGGAGCTTGAACAGGTCGCCATCCGAATTTACGCCTCGGTAACGGCCTGATTTCACGTTGGCGTCTAGCACCAAGACCCGATCCTTTGAGGAGTTGAAGTCCGATTGGAAATAGATGCGATCGCAGAACGCTTCGATTGTTTCGGGAGACTCGACAACGATGAAGGATGTTGTTTCTGCCCACCAAACGCCTGAGGCCTTCACCTGTTCATTGAAGGAAGAGTAGCGCTTGTCGTAGGTATCGTCATAAGCGAAGTCGAAGCTGACGGTATATACTGCCATGTCTGATTTTTCCTGCGGTATGCCACAGGACGGCTTGACGACTTTTCACGCGGGACTAAAGTCAGAAGTGCTTTCATGCCGAGCCGTCCTTTTGGCTTGGTTTGAGTTGGGGGTGATGGTTGTAGTGGACCATCACCCCACACGTTTCCGAAGAAAATCGAGTCTGGCAAGCAAAAAGGCGTGTCAAGTCAGCAGATTTGCTTACGCTTCAACAGAAGTCCGTGGTTAATCGGAGCGCTTTTACCAATCCGTAGACAATGAACGCTTGTTGTGAGCCGCGCGAATCAGTGTTGGGCGCTTTGCTCCTCTTCTAGCGGGGAGAGACCCACGGCCCAGAACCGAATTCAGAGCAGACGATCGACAAATTGCTCGCTCTCCCAGACCTTCAGAAAATTCGCTTCCCGGGCGATCCAGCCGACGGCCTCGCTGCCCCATTCCTGGGCCCGGCTGGCATATTCGCCCATCAGCCAGATGTGGCGGACGATCACAAAGCGCTGGGCGGCTTCGAAGTCGTCCGGGGTTATCGGCCGCACGGTCCGATAGCCGTCGATGAAGGCGTGCCACATGGGAGTCGAACTCCGGCCGAAGGAGACTTGCGCCCATAGAAAGACCGACAGGTCGTAGGCGAGGTATCCCGGACCGCCGTCGTCAAAATCGAAAAATACGGCTTCGCCAGCATCGTTGATGCGCGCATTGAAGCCGTGGCAGTCCCCGTGGCAATTGGTCCAGGTCAGCTCGCGGAATGCGTCGATCGCCTTTGCGGTCCGCGCCGCGATGGTTTCAAGCTCGCGATAGACGTCGGCATCTTCGACGACGCCGCTGTCGCGTATGCGCGCCAGCGGCCGATGCAGCAGGTGTTCGAGGTCGAGCCGATAGAGCGCGCCGTCGGGCGAAAATGTCTCGGCGGCATTGTGCAACAGGGCAAGGGTCTTGCCGTTGGCCAAGGCATCGCCGGCATCGGTTGCCTGCGGCGTGCGGCCATCGAGCGCCCGGAAGAGCACGCCCTCGCGCCCACCCTCCGGCGCTGACCCCTGCAGGAACAGGGCGCCCGCGCGTGTCGGGATGGGTGCGGCGACGGGAACGCCCGATTGCGTGAGATGCGTGAGAAACGCCGTTTCGGTTTTGACGTCGGCCGGCCCCCGCGCCCGTCGATGCGAAAGCCGGAAGACATAGCGCTCGCCGTTGCCGCCGACGACCAGATAAACGTCGTTCAGGCCGCGTTGCAGCAGGCGGCAAGAGACCGGCTCTGCCAGCGCATAATGCGCATCGATGAACCGTTCGACAGCCTCGACCCGCGGGGTCGAATAGAGCGGATCAAAGTCGAGCATCGATGCTGTCCCCTAAGAGCTTTGTGAAAAGGCCATGCTGGCGTTCCTGCAGGAATCTTCCCTTCCGGGCCGTCGTCATGTCTTCACCACCGAAAAGAACAGGAACCGCGGCGTGGTCGTCAGGCTCCGATAGGCCTGCGGAAAAAGCGTGCGGGCGCGAGGATCGGGCTGGGGTTCGCTGACGATATCGATCTGAAAACCGGCGGCCTTGAGTGCGTCGAACATGGCGTGCAGCGGCCGATGCCAGAAGCGCATGGCGATCTCCTTGCCGCCGTGCTGCCAGGTTTCGTCGAAGCTGTAGGTCTCGAAGTAGTTGTCGCGGCCGCTCGAGGGGTGATCCATGAAGGGATGGTGGGTGGAGAAGACCAGCCGGCCGCCTTGAGGCAGCAGCCGGTTGAATTCCAGCAGCGGCCCCGACCAGTCCGGCAGATAATGCAGGACCAGCGGGGCGAGGATCAGATCGAAAGCCTTGTCCTGGAAAGGCAATGGTTCGTTCAGGTCGGCCAGCAGCAGGCGGGCGCGTCCTTCCAGGCGGCGCTGCGCGATATCGAGCATGCCGGCGCTTGCGTCGATCCCGGTGACCACAGCCCCGCGCTCGAGGAGCGCTAAGGCATGCGCCCCGCCGCCGCATCCCGCATCGAGCACGGAAAGCCCCGCGACCTCGCCGACCAGGGCAAGAATGGCCGGCCGTTCGTAGTAGGCATTCCAGGCGTTGACCTCATTATCGGCGTCATAGGCCGCCGCGAAGGCGTCATAATCATTCTCGGTCACGGTTTGCCTTTGCGGAGAGTTTATCGAGAGTGGATGCCGGCGGGTGAGGGGTGGGACGTACCATTTTTGCGAGAATCTCTGGGAAATGCAAGCAGCATAGATCTCCGTTCAGAAATCGTCGCGTGCCCCTCATCCGCCTGCCGGCACCTTCTCCCCGCACGCGGGGCGAAGGGGCCTCTCGCTCCCTCGCAACTCTCACGCAGGGCACGTCCCCTCTCCCCGTTTTACGGGGAGAGGGTTAGGGTGAGGGGCAACGCCCATGGTCCAAACGGGAAGGCATCCGGCCCGACATCTCCCGCAAGTTTGCAATTTGACGACGCTCCGGCAGCCACCTTACGAAACTGTATAATCCGGGCGAGGTGCCTGTGAGTTTTCCGGCGCAGGCTTGGCGCAGTTGTTGCCAAGTCGAAGGCCAGATTTCTCATGAACATGCGCGCCACACCTGCCGCCCTGATGCCGGCGATCCATCCGGTCAGCTTGCGGGTCGATACCTATCTGATCAATCTCGACCGCGCGCCGTTACGCCGGTTTCGCATGGAACGGCTGCTGGTGGACATCGGCCTGGCCTTCGAGCGCGTGCCGGCAGTCGATGGCGCAGCGCTCGGCCTGCCGCATCCGGATTTTGACGAAGCAGCCTATCTCAGCCGGCACGGCCGCCGGCCGAACCCTTTCGAGATCGGCTGTTTTCTCAGCCATGTCGAATGCGCCAGGCGCTTCCTCTCCGGCGATGCCGAATTCGCGCTCATTCTGGAAGACGACCTCGATTTCGACGACGACCTGGCCGAGGTGCTCGAGGCCGCCCTGCAGCATCAAAAGCGCTGGGACATCCTGCGTCTTTCCACCGTCAACACCGGGAAAAAGCATCGGGTGGAGCCGCTGACGGCGTCGCGCTCGCTTGCCATCGCGCTGACCCGCGAGAAGGGCTCCGGCGCCTATCTGATCAACCGGAAGGCGGCCGGCTGGATTGCCGGGGCAATGCTGCCGATGCGGCTGCCCTATGATCTCGCCTTCGACCTGGAGTTTGACGAGGGGCTAAGCGCCTGCTTCGTCGATCCGCTGCCGGTCAGCCAAAGGGCCGATCCCTGCTCTCAGATCCAGGCCGGCCTGTCGGCCTACCGGCTTGGCCGCCGGCGGCCGTGGAGCGTCCTGCCCTATCGCACGGCGGCTGAGCTGCGCCGGTTTGCCCGCCGCTTCCGCCGTCTCGCGGCCTGGCGGATGAGCGGTCGGGACCACTCCGTCGGGCTGAGCGGTTAGAAGGTCTCAGACGGAACGAGCGGCTGGGGCGGCTCTCCCGGGGGAGCGATCAGCACCGTTCCCCCCGGGCCGAGCGGTCAGGACCGATCGGCCGGACTGGGCGGTCAGGACCGTTCAGCCGGGCTGAGCGGAAAGCCGATCGAGACGATAAGGCCGGGATGATTATCGGCCATGCTGATCTCGGCCGCATGCAGCTCGGCGATCGCCTTGACGAGGCTGAGCCCGAGCCCGCTTCCGGGCGTCGTGCGGCTCTTGTCCAGCCGGTAGAGCCGCCGGAAGACCTTCTCCCTTTCGCCGGCGGGAATGCCGGGGCCGGTATCGGCGACCGAGAGGATGGCGCGGCCGCCCTGGCGGCGCAGCGCAACCGCAATATCGGTGCCATCAGGGCAGTGGTTGATCGCATTCTCCACCAGGTTGGCGATCAACTGCGTCAGCAGGTCGCGATCGCCATGGATGATGGCGGGACAGCGCGCCGTGATCGTCAGCGATTTCTGCGCATCTTCGGCGACATCGGCATAGACCTCGGAAATCACCGCAAGCACGGCGTCGAGATCAGTCGCCTGGAAACGCTCCTTGCGGGCGCCGGCCTCGATCTGCGAAATGCGCAGCAGCGCCTCGAAGGTGGCGTTGATCCGGTCGCTCTCGTGTCTCGCCTCGTCGAGAAGGGCGGAGACATCGGCTTGCCGGTCATTGCCGGCCACCGCCGCATCCAGCGTCAGGCGCAGCCGGTTGAGCGGCGTTTTCAGATCGTGGGCGATATCGGCGCTCACCTGCCGCATGCTCTCGACCAAGGTCTGCAGCCGCCCGAGCGCCGCGTTGATCTGGATCGCCACCGTATCGAGATCGTCGCCGCGGCCGCTGATCGGGATGCGGGCGTCAAGCGCGCCGTGGGAGACCTCGTTCATGGTCAGCGCCACCCGGTCCAGCCGCGCCTGGGCGCGAACGGCCAGAAAGACGCCGCCGCCGATCGCCGTCGCCACGACGATCGCGCCGGCCCATTCGAAACTGACCAGCACGATCCGCAGCATTTCGTCGACATCGTTGAAGTTTTCCGCGACCACCAGGCTGTAAGGGCCGATCGTCGACACCCGCATCCGGTAGCGTTCATGTCCCTTCAGCCCGACATCGCGCGAGCTGACGGTATAGACGCCGTTCGGGATCGGCGGTGCGGCGAAATTGCCGGCGAGTTTGTTGCCGGCATGGTCGGTCAGCGAATAAAGCCCGTCGGAGGTCGATTGGAAGCTCGCATAATTGTTCAGCGTGTTGGCCAGATCCCCGGTGTCGCCGGGCTCGTAGGTCGAAACGATAAGCGAATTCATCTCGGTGAGCGACTGTTCGAGATCGCGGGAGAGGCCAAGGTCCAGCATGTGATAGATGATCGCGCCGCTCAAAAAGAAGGTGACGACGAAGAGCACGCCGAAGGTGACGGCAAGCCGGAACGGCGTGCTCCGACGCAGGCTGGAGAACGATGCCGAAAGATGGCTGCGGCCAGAGATCATCCTGTTTCAGCGCGGCGGATGCAGGCTGTAGCCGGTGTTGCGCACCGTGTGCAGAAGCTGGGCCTCGAACGGCCTGTCGAGTTTGGCCCTCAAGCGGCTGATATGGGTCTCGACGACGCTGGTCTTCGGATCGAAGTGAAAATCCCAGACCCGCTCCAAGAGCATCGTCTTGGTGATCACCCGGCCTTCGCCGCGCATCAGCACTTCCAGCAGGGTGAATTCGCGCGGCTGCAGCTCGATCACCTGGCCGGCGCGGCGCGCCGCGCGCCGGATCAGATCGAGCTCGAGATCGGCAACCCTCAGCACCGTCTTCTGCTCCTGCACCGGCGGCCGGCGGCCAAGCGCATTGACGCGGGCCAGAAGCTCGGAGAAGGCAAAGGGCTTGGTGAGATAATCGTCGCCGCCCGCCTCCAGCCCCTCGACCCGGTCGTCGACGCCGCCGATCGAGGTCAGGAACAGCGCCGATGTGCCGATCTTGGCAGCCCGCAGCGAGCGAACGATCGCCAGCCCGTCGAGCCCCGGCAGCATGCGATCGACGACAATGACGTCATAGGCCTCACGCTGCGCCTGAAACAGCCCATCGCGGCCGTCGCCGACGACGTCGCAGACATGGCCTGCCTCGGAAAGGCCCTTGGCGATATAATCGGACGTCTTCCGATCGTCCTCGATAAGCAGGATCCGCATCAGCCCGATCATTCCCGGCATGTCTGGGGGCAATCTAGCGGAGCCGGCGGCCGGGCGGCAACTTACGGATTTGTAAGGTGGGGGCGGGGGCGTTCTGTTTGTGCGGGATGAGCCCACTCGGGTTGGGGCGGCATGCCATACCCGTGGACTGGCTGACTGTCGTCCTGATCAGCGTCGTGGGCACCAACAGCGTAACCCCGCCGCCGAGAAGTTAACGATGGTTCGAGGGGGCGGGGCGGGCAGCTTTCGGCGCAACCGGACGCCAAGAGCCCAAGACGGGCGCGACCGGGAAGCCTCGCGCGACGGTGCAGACGAGGACACCGCTATAGCGTGTCACTGCATCTCTGGCGATCGCCCGCCTCAGGCCTTTTATGGCAGCCAGTCCGGCAAAACCTCGATCAAATCCTGCGCGGGATCACTGGCGAGTTTGTCCAGCAGCGGCAGTTCTTGCTGAAGTACCAGCCTTTGAGAGAAATGTGCTTCGCGCCACCGATCCCAATCGGAGGTTTCGCGGCCATTCAACACGTAATGATCTCTGACGACATTGATCTTCACGAACCACAGGCCCTTCACCTCACCGTGGCCAAAGGCGTTGGGATCGACCGTCTCTCGACGACATTTCAGCCAGGCTTCTCCTGCGGGCAGGAAACAGTCACGTGGTACGTCGGCTGGGTCGAACTTGATCTGATTCTTCTCTTTCAGCATCCGGTCGATTTGCGCGTCGCTCAAATGCCAGCGTCTGGTTGCCGCGTTCCAATATTCACAAACCCAATGATCCTCCCATCCTGCAGAGAAGTAGGAGGCAAAGCCGCAGCGCACGCGGGCAGGAACAGTTTTGCTGCGCAGGATCGAAGACAATGCGAGTGCGAAATCGCGGCACGTGCCGGTGGATCGTCTCTCTGCGGGGCGGCGCCGGTGGAGCGGCTGAGGGTCTCTGGCGAACACATCGTCGAAACGTTCAGCGATCGGCAATGTTTTTCTCGCCGATCCGTCTAACTTTGTTTGGTCGAGACCGTATTCTTCTGCCCAATCGGCGTGAACCAGCACGCCTTGGATAATATCATTCAGTCGCCCGACCTCGTTTGGCAATTCCGCCATCAACCCCCTGTGATGGATTGGATCGGACATCTGACTATGGTTGGTCCAGCGTTTCTTTTCCTCCATGTCGCTATGATTGCCTTTCCCTCGCAAGATCCCGATCAAAGCGGCATAGATTTTACCGACGCCTGCAACATCACAGGATAGGGAGTTTTGCGACAGCCACAATGGCAGGTTCAGGCGCTTCTGCGTCATTATTGCATTCGGCCTGGAGCGGGCTCGCTTCTGGCAGTTCGAGGCGGTGAAGGCCGGTCAAAAAAGCATGCCCCGCGCACCGGCGGGGCAAATTCGGAAGTAAGAGCAGTCGCAAGCTGCGGCAGTAAGACCCGAGGCTTGTTATTGCGCAGGGAATTTCGCTTCTATCTTTGTCGCGGTCGCGCTGATCTTGTCACCTGTTTTGAACTCTTTATCGTAGACAGTCCCATCCTTCCACACCCAGAAATAGTCAGGCTTCTTCTGCATCTTCAGCCCAAGGGCTTGTTTGACCTTCTTTTTGCCGCCGTCGCTGCCTGGTCCGAAGCGAGCCTCCCAGCAGCGATCCGTTGTCGGGTCTTTCATCCCGGTGCTGGTCCTGACATCATTGGACCAGCAAAGCGCGCCGTCCTTGCTTGTCCAGGTGCCGTGTCCGGTCTGAAAGTCGCCCTTGTCGCCTGCCCAGACGGCAGTGAATTTTCCATCGGGAGCGAAGTAGGCGCCGCAGCCTTTGCAGGGCCAGAGCCAAGACTTTCCAGAGAAGAACTTCTGAATTTCGGCGGCCGGTGCAGGCTGACCGCCGCCGTCGAACTTGAAATCTGCCCAAACCGTGGTTGCTGCCAGCTGCGCAATCAGTAGCGTCGCTGCCGCCAGGCGAAGTGGCCGATGCGGACGATTTTCCATGACTCCCTCCCCAGGTTGAAATTGAGCTGCGCAGGGAGGTTACTCCGGTTGTCGAGCGTTTCAATTCACCCAGTGGGAGTATGACGGATCGCTGGTCGCGCTATTGTGGGGTGGGAGCGGCCGAGATCGTATTCGGATCGAAATGGAAATCCCAGACGCGCTCCTTCGCCGCCGTCAGGAACAGCGGCGATGTGCCGATCTTGGCAGGCCGCAGCGAGCAAACGATCGCCAGCCCATCCAGCCCCGGCAGCATGCGATAGACGACGACGTCATAGGCCTCACGCTGCGCTCGAAACAGCCCATCGCGGCCGTCGCCGACGACGTCGCAGACATGGCCCGCCTCGGAGAAGCCCTTGGCGATATAATCGGATGTCTTCCGATCGTCCTCGATAAGCAGGATCCGCATCAGCCCGATCATTCCCGGCAGGTGTGGGCAATCTAGCGGAGCGGGCGGCCGGGCGGTAACTTACGGATTTGTAAGGTGCGGGAGGGCGTGAGCGTCCGGCGTAGTCGGACGCCTTAAGCAGCGCAGCTGATCAATTCTGCATCGATTTCAAGAAGCCTCTTCAAGCTTCTGAATGATTGATCCAACTAGACCAACCATGTCCGATAACGTTCGGAACACTTCGCAGCCATCTAGGTTGTCTGTTTCCGAGAATAGCAGTCCAACTCTAAGTCGCATCTTTTTGGTCATCATGGTGGCGATTTGCTCAGCATCGTCATCATCTGGCTTGAGTTTAAATTCTAGCCCGTCGGAGGCTCGATTCCCGTTATCGATCATCGCAGACGCGAAGCGACCCGCAAACGCTCCAATAGACATATCGTCCATGAAATTGGCGGACGGATGAAAGGCTGTTACGTTTCCGATCTCAGCGATCGAACCGATGAGATTGTTATGTTTGTCGGTGTTGCAGAGATCGCTAAGCCCATGCAGCAGCTCGTTTCCCCCGCGATAGGGGGCAAAGGATGCAATTACATCCTTCACCCGTTGCGAAAGGCCGTTCATTTTTCCTTGAATACCCTTGTTGGAGAATTCTGACTGCGTCTTTGCAAACGGAAAGGCCACACGCCTGACGTCGGCAGCGCCGTTAGCTCGAGCCAAGGCCACCGCTGCGACATCCAATGCGGATCGAAGTTGATAAGCCGCCTCGCCAACAATTACATGTACAATGTCGTTAACGTCGAACAGCCTGAGACGAATGAAGCTTTCACCGGTCTCTGCGTCGGTCCTCGCGACAAAGCGATGAATGCCGGTCGAGCCAAGCGCATGTTTCGCCTCATCTATCTTTAAGGCGGCTCGATTGATCTTGAGGCGTGGTTGATGGAGTTGCATTCGGCCTTCTTCCAACTAAAGCGATACGCGGTTGCACATAAGAAAGCACGCGCGAGATGAAATTGTCAGGGCGCATCGCGCCTCTCCCGATCGATGCAGTCTCGTCCGACGTCGCTGTCTCGCAGAGAGACAAAGTCGATTTCAATGAACAGTAAGTTGCTCGAAAACCTGAGGCATTCGACGATCTGCTTCATCGACGCGTCGTGTTCGCGGTTCCTTAAATCCCCGAGCCGTCGAGCTGCTGGGCGTCGTCGCCCTCCCAGGGTGAGGGCATCGCGAGGCGAGCGAGGTTGGCCGAGGGCATCGGCATCCAACACTTCAATTCCGGTTCGGCATATTCGATGATCTGCCCGGGCGAGGAATCAGAGGCACGCCAGCCTTCTGCGCCAAACTGATCGCCATGCGACCAATAGGCGAGATCAACTTCCGCCGGCCCCTGTTCGGACGGGCGGATGGTGACCAGGATGCGACTGCCGTCTCTCGGTGCGCTGGCCATGCTGCGCCAGCGGTCTGCCTCGTCCATTTTTTTGCCTCCTGCCTTGCTGCAGCTAACTGTCGCCTCGCCATCGAAAGCGGTCAACCCAAACTTTGCGGGGACCCTTCGCTATCGATGGCGGTTTAAGCTATCCTGCCGTCCCGGAATGGAGAATTAGCGCATGGCGAAGCTCGTCTTCGGAATGAACCTCTCCCTGGACGGCTATGTCGACCACAAGGAATTCGGGCCTGATCCCGCCCTCTTTCGCCACTGGATCGAGCAGGTGCGCGGCCTGACGGGCAGCCTCTATGGCCGACGCATGTACGAGGTGATGCGCTATTGGGACGAAGACCATCCTGAGTGGACCGCGGAGCGGCGCGACTTCGCAATGGCATGGCGGCGCCAGCCGAAATGGGTCGTGTCGCGCTCGTTGACGTCGGTCGGCCCCAATGCCACGCTTGTCGCGGAGGAGATCGAGACGGTGATCCGCGGGCTGAAGACGGAGCTTGCCGGCGAGATCCAAGTCGCCGGGCCGGAGCTTGCCGGAAGTCTGACCGACCTTGGCCTGATCGATGAGTACCGGCTCTATTTCCACCCCGTGGTGCTCGGCCGCGGCAAGCCATTCTTCACCGGTCCGCGACCGCCGCTCCGCCTTGTCGCCAGCGATTTGATCGGCGGGGCTGCGGTGCGATTGACGTATGTTCCTGCTTGAATGGGTGAGGGCGCCACACGGCGTGGCGCCGACGACGATCGGTTATACGGAAACGCCAGGGCAAAACCCTGGCGTTTCGATTCAGGCCACCAGGCCCTTGGTCAGCTCCAGCGCCTGCCGCTCGAACAGCCGGCGGTAGATGCCGTCATGGCGGCGGATCAGCGCCTGGTGGTCGCCTTCTTCGACGATCTTGCCTTTGTCGAAGACCAGCAGCCGGTCGAGCGCCCGCACCGTCGACAGGCGATGGGCGACGACAAGTGTGGTGCGGCCGTCCATCAGCCGTTCCATCGCCTGCTGGATCTGCACTTCGCTCTCGCTGTCGAGGCTTGATGTCGCCTCGTCGAGGATCAGGATCGGCGCATCGGCGAGGAATGCACGGGCGATGGCGACGCGCTGCCGCTCGCCGCCCGACAGTTTGACGCCCCGTTCTCCCACCATCGTTTCATAGCCCTTCGGAAGGCTCAGAATGAAGTCGTGGGCGCTCGCCTGTTTCGCCGCCTGCTCGATCTCGCGCCGCGAGGCGTTCGGCCTGGAATAGGCGATGTTTTCGGCCAGCGTGCGGTGAAACAGGATCGGCTCCTGCTGCACGATGGCGATCTGGCCGCGCAGGCTTGCTTGCTCGACCCGGGCGATATTCTGCCCGTCGATGCGGATGGCGCCCGAATTGACGTCGTAGAGGCGCTGGATGAGCTTGACGAAGGTCGTCTTGCCCGAACCGGAATGCCCGACCAGCCCGACACGCTCGCCCGGCTTGATGGTGACCGAAAACTCCTCATAGAGCGGGCTCGGATGCGCGCCATATTGGAAGGTGATGCGATCGAAGACGATCTCGCCCTTGCCAATCTGGATCGGTGTGGCGTCCGGCCTGTCCTCGATGCCGAGCGGCATCTTGTCGAGCAGCACCAGCTCTTCCATGTCGTTGACGGCACGCTGCAGATTGCGGATGTCCTGGCCGACATTGCGCAGATAACCCTGCAGGACGAAGAACATCGCCAGCACGAAGGTGACGTCGCCAGGCGTCGCCAGCCCCTGCTGCCACATGACGAGGCCGGTTCCCAGAATGCCGGCCTGCATGGAAACCATCATGAAGCCCTGGATCGTGCCGCTCAATGTGCCGCGCTTCCATGTCCGCCGCGTGCGTTTGTCCCACCGGCCAAGCACGTGGCCGAGCCGGATCTCCTCGCGGCTTTCGGCGCCGAAAGCCTTGACCACCGAGTTGCAGCTGATCGCATCGGCCAGCGCGCCGCCGAGCTTGGTATCCCAGGCATTGGCAAGCCTTGCCGCCGGCGACACGAAGCCCATGGAAAGCGCCACGGTGACGCCGATATAGATCAGCGATCCCAGGCTGACGATCAGCCCCATGACCGGCCAGTAGCTGCCGAGCACGATGCTGGCGCCGACCAGCATGACGATCGACGGCAAGAGCGCCACCAGCAGCAGGTCGTTGAGCGAATCCAGCGCCCACATGCCGCGGGTGATCTTGCGCACCGTCGAGCCGGCAAAGCTGTTGGCGTGCCAGTCGGTGGAGAAGCGCTGCACCTTATGGAAGCCGCCATTGGTGACATCCGCCATGGTGCGCAGTGTCAGCCGGATGATGCCGTTGAAGATGAAATAGCGCAGCGCCACGCTGGCGAAGCCCAGAGCGACGACGATGACGAAGGCGCTGAGCGCGCTGTCGGCCGCATGCGTGCCGGCGATGGCATCGACGATCTGGCCGGAGAAGACCGGCACCATGACTTCGGCCAGCGTGCTTGCTATCACCAGCACGATGATCAGCCCCACCAGACCAGGACGGTGGGTCCAGTGATGAAAGATAAAGCCGAGCACGTTGCGATAGGCATCGGCGCGGAAATCGAGCTTCTTGCGAGTCATTTGAACCAACCCGGCCGCATATCGGCAACCGGTCCTCAAAACGAGAGTTAAATGGCACAGCCCGAACGGGAGACGAAATGATCCCGTCAGATCAATCGGGCTATGAAGGGAGTGGAAACCGCATGTCGGGCGCGCTTGAGGCGGGCCGCGGATGGAAATGACCTAGTGTCGGTTCATTCCACATGGGAGGAACTTGGTTTCTGCTGATCGCATGCAACGCCTCCCTTATGTTTGATCTGACGCGGTGCGCCTCTTGTAGCGAAGGTGATCGCCGTTGCCAACCGGGAATTTACAACCTGACAGAAAGTGATGCGAAAACGACACAATCTGGAACGTGCAGGTTTTGCGGCGTCGCTTGCCGCCGGGTTGTCCGAGCCGATGTCGGGCAGGTTATGCTAGAGCCGAAAGGTCGGTCGGCTCCGGTTTCGCGCCCGCTGCCGTCAGCATCGCGTGGATCTGGCCGCGGTGGTGGGTCTGGTGGTTGAAAAGTTCGATCGCGCAATTGGCCTTTGGCTTCTCGACCCGCCTCGCACCGTCGCCGGGATACCAGACAAGCATGCCGTCAAGCTCCGCGTCGCGCAAACCTTCCGCCCAGGCTTCGATTTCCGCGTTGCGTTGCAGACGCAGGGTCTTGAAGGCATGCCAATCCGATGGGCTGGTGAGCGAATGGGTGATGGTTTCCTCGGGGCGCTGGTTGCCCTTCAATCGCTCCAGTATCAGGGCGTCGGCCCAATAAAGATGGTTGAGCGTTGCGGCGATCGATTGGAAGAACGCCCCTCGATCTTTCCAGCGCTCCACATGCGTCAGCCCGTCGGCGGCGGTGACGAGAGAGCTATTCTGCCAGCTGTTATAGCGGGCCATGAGTCGGCAATATCCAGCTGAGATCATTGTCTCGGGCTCCAAAGGTTAGCGATGTTGGGGGAGATCGGCGAAGGGCAGGCAAGACCCATGGGGTCGTTCATGCTCTGCCGCCTGCGCCAATGTACGGCGTGCCGTGCCGAACGGCACGGACAACGACAAGTTTATCCCAAAGCAGCGTCGGGGCAAATGGCTGATGACATTTTTGCTTTTCCAGGGATTCGAAACGGCTCAGAGCGCTCGGACTTCGGCAAGCCGCGTGACTGGGTTTTCGTCGTCCCCTCTCGCCGAGCAGCGCGTGCCGCGCTCATTCGGGAGGAAGCCGGAATTCCCGTGATTGCCACCGTTCATTAATGGCCCGGTTTGGCCATTGTAAGAAACAGGATCTGTTCGCCGATGGTAGGGATCGTTAGGCTCGACAACAACAGCTGTTCACCTCTGCCCGCGGGGCGTTGCCAACCGTCACGGTATCGGGCAGACAATCTATTCTGAGTAAAGACGGAAGACATGGAAAAAACGATATCAGACATCTCTGACGCACTGGGGCTCTGCCTTGTTCAAGGCCGCCACGGATGGAGCGATTTGTTGTGCTTCCATCATGGAACGGTCACAGAGTGTCGGGTGAGTGAAGCCTTCTCTGACCCTGTCTTCGAGATGATCAGACTCTGTCGTGCCATCTTGGAGAACCGGCATGAGATTGTGTCCCTACACGATGAACCGGGCGGTTCCCGCCTGTCTGTGACACCGGACATTCAAATGCAGCATATTATGCTTTTCGAGGTTCGCACCTTCCAAAGCGATGAGACAGAGCAGAAGCCGCCTGTTCTATCCGTTCGGATAAAGCGGAAACAACTCCTTGCATTGTTGATGACGGAGCTTTGGAAGCTCTATCGATTTCATAAGGAGCTATCGTTCCAGCGTGACAGGCCGCAGTTTTCGAGCGCGGATGCCTTGCTCCAGCTCAACGCCGAATGGGATAATCACCCGCATCTCGGTCCTTCTTTGCTAAAATGAAGCTGCGGATTTCGGTGGTAAACTCCGCAGCGTGTTATCACCATTGCTGAGAGCCGCGTCCCGACGCCTTGCGTTTAGGTTGAACTCAACAGGTATTTCATGAAGAAGAACATCCTCATCGTCGGCGGAAGCTCTGGCATCGGACTTGAACTTGCAAGACATTATGTCAGTGAAGGGCATCGTGTCTGCATCACGGGTCGTGGCGATCCGGGGTTGTCAAATGCGCAGTTCTTCCGGCTGCCAATCACTGCATCGGCCGATGATTTGGCCAAGGGGATCAGCGATCTCGTCGCTGCCTTCCACGGCGTGCATACACTCGTTTACGCCGCAGGATTTTTGCAACGCGGACCCATCGAAACCCTGAGTGACGAGGCGCTTCTAACAATGACCCATGTGGGTCTGTTGGCTCCGATGATGCTGGCAGCGCGGCTAAAACCTTTGGCCCCGATGCCCTTGAAGCTGATGCTCGTCACGTCAAGCTCCCAATATACCCCAAGGCCACAAGAGCCCGCCTATTCGGCAACCAAGGCCGGATTGGCCATGCTCGGCGCTTGCCTCGTTCGCGATCCGGGTTTTGGCAAGGTTCTTGTCGTGGCGCCTTCCGGTATTCAAACGCCATTCTGGGATCGAACCGACGAAGACACCAGCACCATGCTCGACCCGATTTGGACAGCCGAGCAAATCGTCGCCCTTTCCAGTGGGCCTTTTAAATACAAGTATGCCAAGCTTCTCCGAAATCCCGCGCGTGTCGAGGTCGTCGAAACCTTCGACAACAACTTCTCGCCCATCAATTAAAGTCGTCATGTCGCTTCTGACTGTCCTCCTCGGGGCTTGACCCGAGGATCCACGCCGGCTCCCACCAGCGGGGCCATGGATCCCAGGCTCAAGGCCTGGGATGACGGAGATGGGGGGACCCGTGCTTCAGTGAGCGACTTCAGGAGCGTTTGACTTGCAAGCAGGCCGAGTTAAGCCTCAGTCTTTGATTTCCCCGACAAGCTCCCATATGTCGACCTTCACGGCGCGGCCCTTGACGGGGGCGAGGCCGAGCGGGCGGAAGGTGAAGCGGTCGGCGACCGCGGCGCGGGTGGCGGCGCTGACCAGGATCGATGTGTTGAGCTCCTTGTTCAATCCTTCCAGCCGTGACGCGACATTGATCGTATCGCCCATCGCCGTGTACTGCTGACGCGAGATTGCGCCGAAGCTGCCGACGACGGCCGGGCCGGTGTGCAATCCAAAGCGCGTGACGAGTTCGGGGCGGCCATTCCTGAGATTGGCTTCGTTCAAGCCGTCGATCGCCGCTTTCATGGCCAGCGCGCATCGACAGCCGTGTTCGGCATGTCTGATATCGTCCACCGGGGCATTCCACATGACGAAAATGGAATCACCGAGATATTGCACGACGGTGCCGCCATGGCGTTCGGCGATCGTGTTCAGCAGTTCGAAATAGGCCGAAAGCGTGTCGACCACCTCCTCGGGCGAATGTTGTTCGGAGATGGTGGTGAAGTCCTTGATGTCGGTAAACAGCGCGGTGACGTCCTGCCGCTTGGCCCTGACGATCGTTCTTGTTTCGGGATTGACGATCCGCCGGACCACTTCACGCGGAACATAGAGGGCAAACTGGCCGATGGCGTGACGGCTGGCGACCAGCGCAGTCGCCAGCGTGTTAATCTCCGATATCCACGAATGCGACTCGCCCTTCTCGCCGATATCCAGATCGCCGATCCTGCGCGCCTCGTCGGCCAGGCGATAGAGAGAGCGGCTGACCATGCGAGACAGCGCGACCGATGCGGCGACACCGGCGAGCACGAAGGCGGCGGCAACGAAAAGATTGCGCACCAGCAGCCGATTGGCCTCGGCCACCAGATCCTCCAGCGGCACGACGATGGCAGCCACGCTTCCCGTAAACAGGCCGGACACCCCGACCGGGGCGATCTGCACCAGATGGGTTTCGCCATTTAAATCGACCCGTGCCAGGCCGCCGCCGGCAAAGGCCGGATCCTGCCTGAGCCGCTCCACGGTTGCGAGGCTCGGGTCGAAACTGTTTGCCGTCGCGGCAAATGCCCCTGATGTTCTCGACCACAATGCGATGATCCTGCGCATGATATCAGGGTCGGAATGGGCGACGAGATTGCCGCCGGCATCGATGATGTAGGCCCGGGCGCGCGGCGAAATCTCACCTGCATCAAGCAGCCGGCTGACGGTCTGCAGGTGAATGTTGATGCCGATGACGACCTTGCCGTCGTCCCGCATCGGGGCGGCGATCGCCAGCGTCGGAACTTTGAGCGTTCCGGTGACATAGGGGCCGACGGAAACCGGCACGCCGTCTTGAATCACCGATTGATACCAGGGGCTTTGCCGCGGATCGAACGATGTATCCTCGACATTGCGCTCCCCGATCATCTTTGTATCGCTGTCAAGAAAACCAAGCGTCGAGATGATATCGGCCGCTGAACTTTGGGCGATTGGTCTGCGGGCGATCATTCTGATCGCGAAAGCCGTGCCATCGGGTGTGGCAAGCGTCTGGCGGACGTCGCGCCGGGCAGTATTGATCACCTGCAGGTAGGAGCCATCGGGATAGCCGGCGTAAATGCTGGTGGCGTTCGGGACGTTTCTGAGAACCTCCTGAAAGAATTGCTGTTTTGCCTTGATCTCCTCAGGCGGTGGGGAAACGAGCTGCGGCAGGGTAGTTGCCAGCGCCACCGCCTCGGTGCCGCCCTGCAGCGTATTGCGGTATCCCTCGATCAGTCGTAGGCTCATCTGGCGCATCTGCTGCGCGCCGGCGCTGACCGCAGCCTCGCTGCCGTGGTTGAACGCCATCCAGATGATCGGCGCCGACGTAAAAAGCAGCGACGAGACCACCAGGACGCCGAGATGCAGTCTTAGGGGTTTGGACCAGCGCACGCGATTTCCCCCGAAATGCGGACACGTCTCAGCACAATAGCGCAATGCCTGTTATTTGGGCCTGTTATTTGGGCCTGTTTTGTGGGCCTGCTTTGCGGAGCTTTGGCAAGCGGCAACGAACATACCCGACGTTGCCAGCTAACTGCTTTTTGAAGGTTTGCACAAGCTGGCGATATCAGCGCTCTCGCCCTCAAGAGAACTTGGCTCTTGCTGCACGAAGCCGCGGGGTGCCTCAGCTTTTATAATCGGGCTCGCTGCGATCGAGCGTGCGTTTCACCGCCTCCAGATGCAGCCGGGCCGAGTCCGGGTCTCCTTCGCGCATCTGCCGATAGGCCGCTTCGGCGATCTCAGGCGCGACGGCAAGGACTTGGCGTCCGGTCGACAAAGCGAGCGTCTGCACTTCGCAGGCACGCTCGAGATAGTAGAGGTCGTCCCAGGCCTCGGCGATATTGGGTGCACAGACCATCACGCCATGGTGCTTCATGAAGACGATGTCGGCATCGCCGATCGCTGCAGCGATCCGATCGCCCTCGCGCGCATCGAGCGCCAGACCGTTGTAATTGCGGTCGATGGCCGTGCGACCATAGAATTTCAGTGCGGTCTGCCCGGCAAAGATCAGCGGGTCGCCTTCGGTCATCGAAAGGGCGGTGGCATAAGGCATATGGGTGTGGAACGCCGCCTTGGCGCGGGGAATGTTCTTGTGAATCCTGGCGTGGATGTAAAAGGCGGTGGCCTCGGGCTGACCGCTGCCCGACACGACGTTGCCGTGAAAATCGCAGATCAACAACATCGAGGCCGTCAGTTCGGCGAAGGCGTAGCCATAGGGATTGACGATGAACAGGTCGTCATAACCGGGAACCACTGCCGAGAAGTGGTTGCAGATCCCTTCCTCCATGCCGAGCCGCGCCGCCATCCGGAAGCAGGCGGCCAGATCCACGCGGGCCTGCCAGATTTCTTCCGTATCGAGTTTCGGCTGGTTGGGCCCAGTGGCGGGCGAGGGGGTCGTGTTCAGCGAGTGGGCCATGAGATCGTTTCAGATTGGTGTCGCGGAGAGGGCTATTCGAATTACGCCCGCATGATCCTGGCATCAAGCCCACTGGAGCGAAACACGCAGCCGATGGGGCATGGAGCCCCGGCTCGGGGCTTGGAACGACGAAGGGTGCAGGCTAACTGCTGATAAAGAAATCGCGTCCGGCATAGTCGATTTTAACATAGGCGAGCCGTTCAGCCTCCTTGGGCAAGGCAAGCGCAAAGGTTACGCCTTCCTGCTTCAGGATCATCCGTCCCTGCAGCTTGTCAGCCTCCAGCGCCCCCAAATAAAGATGGCTGCCGAGCTCGGTGATCTGCCCGGTCGTTTCACTGGTGGACGGCGATGCCCATTCAATCGACGGTACCAATTCCCTATCGCGCTCGCTTCGCGACATGTATTCACCGAACCTGCGGACTTCGTTCAACGCCTTTCGCGTGAGCAAGACCTTCATATCATGATCCTCCGAACCCCTGACGTTGAGTTTCGATCAGCAGCGGCATGGATCCCAGGCTCAGGGCCCGGGATGACAGAGGTCCGCGGCGCCCTTTCGCCAAATCTGTCGCCGGCATGCGGACAATGCGAGGGGTCCGTGAATGGTTCCGCAACGGCAAGGCGCGCCTCTTCCGGTCCCGTGCAGTCGACGTAGGACCCCAGCGTTCGGGCCGCATCCGCCAACGCCAGTATATATCTGCCGCCGCTGATGGAAAAGAGACGGCGTCTTACCGCGGAAACTCGGCATCATGGACGCTTTTCAATGCGTCGCATCCACCAAGCTCTTTCGCAGCGTTCGCCGCCCAATCCTGCACCTGCCGTTCGGAAAGCGGGAGGTCAGGGTCTCCATTCTGAGCGAGAAGCTTCAGGCTTGCTCCCTCCAACTTTGCGATCGTCTCTTCGACGTCCGAATAGATCTCGGTTCCCGGAGGACAGCCCTGCTTTTGGATATATCCCAAAAATCGTGGACGCATCGGCGTGGGCTCCGCTCCGCAATATTTCTCCGCCAGCACATGGATCATCAGCGCATAGTCGAGTCCCATGAATCGCGTCTCGAGTGGCTCGTTCGGCTCGATCCTGTTTCGGCAGAAATCTGGAGATGCGGCATTGGCGGCAACGAGCGGCACGCAGGTCAATATTGCAACGCCGAGGTAACGAAACAAAGCACTTTCCTTCCCACATTTTCCAGGCGCTACGAATTATATTGTTTGGGAACGAGGCCATCGAGCAGGAAGTCGAGGCCTTTGTTGAAGGCGCCCTCCCAGTCATTGTCCAGCAGCAGCCGGGAGCGTTCGATTGTGGGGTAGTGTTGGCTGAGACCGCTGAGGCGCTGCTGCGCGGCGGCTCTGTCGGCGTCCGAAAGCTCGAAGCTTGCCCGGGTGGTGGTGGCGCCGATCACATAGTTCCAGAGCGACCAGATCGCGACATTCAGGTCGGCGTCCGCCACGCCGGCTCTGGACAGGGTGCTGCTCAGCAGTTCCAGGCGAAAGAGGATGTTGGGGCCGAGCGCCCGGCGCGGCAGCAGTGCTGCCGACCAGGGATGGCGCAGCATGCCGGCGCGCCAGTCTTTCAGCATATGAACGACGTCTCCGCGCCAGTCGCCAGCCTCACCCAATGGCGCCGGGCCGCGATATGCGAGCACCGCATCGAGCGCCAGATCGAAGACCTCCTCCTTGTTGCCGACGTGCCAATAGAGGCTCATCGCACCCGCGCCGAGCCGATCGGCCAGCCGGCGCATCTTCAATCCGTCCAGCCCTTCGGCATCCAGCAGTTCGACCGCGGTCGCCACGATCCGTTCCAGCGAGAGGGGCTGTTCACTGCGCGGCTCCGGCCCGGATGGAGGAGAGACGTTACGTTCAGACCGCTTGCTCTGTCCGCCGCTGCGTTTGGCTGCCATGCATTTTCCCCAAGCCCGGCGCATCAAATTTGATGCCACCGGCTTTCGGCCCTTGTTTCGTGCATGTCGTTAACCCGGAACGTTGCAGTTCCGAGCGACATGCATTCGCTGATCGAGAGCGTCGATTTAAGCCGACAATGCGTTGAATGTCGATCCTGACGGATGACTCGTACAACGTACGATGCAAGTTAATCGTACGTTGTACGAGTCATCTCGTATTGGCGACAGATCAACGTTCAATCGTGCAGACGGCGGCGAGGTGGCCCGCCGTCCTCAACGCCCAAGAGAAAATCATGTCACGCGCAATCAAGCACCTGCTCATTGGAGGGCTCATCATCATGACCACTGGAATTCCGGCTGCGGCGACAGCCAACGCGAGCGATCCCAAGCTTCAGATCGTCAATCCGAAAAACCTCTACGACCCCACGCCGAACGGCTACAGCACGGCCGTGATCGTGCCGCGGCAAGGCCGGCTGGCCTATATCTCCGGTCAGGGCGGACAGGACGGCACCGGGGCCTTGTCGCCCGATTTCGCCGTCCAGGTGAAGCAGGCCTACGCCAATTTGCGCACCGCCCTCGATGCGCTGGGCGCGAGGCCAGACCAGGTCGCCAAACTGACGGTCTTCGTCGTCGATCACGATATGTCGAAGCTTCAAGTGTTGACCGAGAACGTCAAGGAGATGTTCGGCGCAGCGCTGCCGGCGCAGACTTTGATCCCGGTTCCCAAGCTGGCGATCGACCCGATGCTGTTCGAGGTCGAAGCCGTCGTCGTTTTGGACTAGCGCTGGGACAGGCGCAGCACTTGATCAGGCTGGAACGGTTTGCGGAAGCGTAGACCGCTCCCAGCCGGAAGTTTGATTTCACTTCCACGCAGCCGCGCTGTATCCTGATCCATTGCCGTGATGCGTGGCGGCACATGGAGAGGCGGGTCGAACATCGGCCTGGCTCTTCAGGCGCAGGTTAGTAGCAAAAACAACCAATCGAGGTATCGAAAAGATCGCGCGTTTTGGAAATCAGTGCGCAACCTCGCGGCGTTTTTCGAGGGGCTGCCTCTAAGGAGGTATGCAATGACACTCGCCACATCAGCAGTACGCCTGATCACACTTGGGGCGATCTCCGTCTGCACTATCGTTCGAACCGACGCCCATGAAGCAAAGAGCGGCTGGACCTATCCTCCGGCGTGCTGCAGAGCTCAGGGTCTGGTTGGAGATTGCCAGGCCATTCCCACTCAGGGCATCAGTCGGGGGCCTCGCGGCTTTTCCGTCTTCCTGCATCCGGGGGACCACTACCTCGCGACACAGCCACACCTGTTCTTCATCCCGTATGGGGACGAAATCCCCTCCGGAGATGGCCGGTATCATATCTGCCTGCATCCGACGGAAAACGACGTAAACTGCTTCTTCTCGCCGCCTGACAGCTCCTGACCAGCTTTGCAAGCGGGGCCGGCTACTGGCGCTGGCTCTGATGCAAGCTCGCCCTTGTTTACGCGCCCGATCGACAAACCGCTTCGCACTTTTCCTGGCATTGCTCCGGTGGCCGTCAACCCACCTTCGGCTGCCCGGGGATCTGCGCGTAAGCCAGCAGAATGGCCTTGATCAGGCCCGGGAAACGTTCGTCCAGCTCGGCGCAGCGGGTTTGATTGTGCATCTCGATCCCCTGGCGCTCGCTGAGGATCAGCCCGGATTCGCGCAGCACCTTGAAATGGTTCGACAGCGATGACTTCGGGATGACGCGGTCGCCGAGCTGGGCAAGCGCCGAACAGGTGCCGCCACCGGAAGCGCCGGCAAGCTGCGCGTAGATCGCAACGCGCTCCGGATCCGAAAGCGCATAGAGGATCGCTTCGGGCCGGATGTCATCAAGGGCTGGGTGAAACAGCGGTCTCATGAATTTTATATAGCGTCCCTTGACATTAAGATCAACAGTTCCGAATTTCTGAACTACGGAACAGGACCGCCAATTCCGGCGGCAGTCCGGATCAGAAGGATTGAGATATGGCTAAGCTCACGGGAAAGGTCGCTGTGGTCACGGGCGCCTCCAAAGGCATCGGCGCTGCGATCGCCAAGGCATTCGCAGCCGAGGGTGCGCAAGTGGTGGTGAATTACGCTTCGAGCAAGGCCGGAGCAGACGCCGTGGTTGCGGCGATCGGGGCGGCCGGCGGCAAGGCGATCGCGGTGCAGGGCGATGTTTCCAAATCCGAACAGGCGAAGGGCGTGGTCGATGCCGCGGTCAAGGAATTCGGCAAGCTCGACGTGCTCGTCAACAACTCCGGCGTCTATGAATTCGCCCCGATCGGCGAGGTGACCGAGGAGCATTATCGCCGCATGTTCGACGTCAATGTTCTCGGCGTTCTCCTGACCACCCAGGCGGCGGCCAAGCATCTCGGCGAGGGCGGCAGCGTCATCAACATCTCCTCGGTGGTCACCAGCCTGGGCTTGCCGGCATCGGCCGTCTACACCGGCACCAAGGGCGCCGTCGAGGGCATCAACAGCGTGCTTGCCAAGGAGCTCGGCCCGCGCAAGATCCGCGTCAACGCCATTCTGCCGGGCATGGTCGAGACCGAAGGCACCCACACGGCCGGCGTCATCGGCTCGGATTTGCAGCAGACCATAGTCGCCCAGACGCCGCTCGGCCGCATCGGCCAGCCGGACGATATCGCCGACGTCGCGGTCTTCCTCGCCTCCGACGATGCCCGCTGGCTGACCGGCGAACGCCTGGTCGCGAGCGGCGGTTTCCGCTGAGATGTAAGTGAAAAGCGCGCGCTGCTTGAGCGCGCGCATATTCGGACACCGGTCCACCCACCCTCCGTCGTCCTCGGGCTTGCCCCGAGGACCCACGCCCGGTCTCCTCGGTTGTGACCATGGATTCCAGGCTCAAGGCCTGGAATGACGGAAAATGAGGGTGCGTTTCCGCCCAACTCGCCGGCGGCGCGGCGCCTCGCAAATCGCGACGATTATCGGCTTTGGCATGACGCAGTGACAACGCGGGTTGCAGTTGTGCCAAGAGCCGCCATTCCGCCCCATGCCGGTGATCAGATCACGAATTCCTCCTCGTATGTCTGTGGCTCCGGAACGACCGTAACCTCCACCGGAATGATCCAATTGGCCGCGTAGCTCTCGCAATCGGAACGCTGGAGGTCGGGCTGCTCGCGCCCCGCCCCATCGATCGCGCGACATCGCAGTGTATATCGCCCCACTTCTTCAGGGGTCCACATGCACTCCCACAAGCGCCATGCAAAGGGACGTTCTGTTTCGATAAGCCTTCCCTCGCGCCAGCCCCTGCCATCCCCGGTGCAGACCTGCACCTGCCGGATAGGAGCCTCTCCGCTCCAGGCGGCACCGAAAATCCGGTACGGTTGGCCGACGCTGAGATGCGCCCCCTGTACGGGACGCGCGATCTGCGCTTTGACCTCCATCTCCGCAAGGGGGACCAGCGTGGGTTCCCCGAGGCTGCGCTCCCAACGGAAATAGTCGCGCGCCTGCCAGTAGCCAAGGAACGGTTGTTCCACAACCGTGATATCAGTGATCCACTTGACCCAAGCCATGCCGAACCAGCCACCCACGACCGCGCGGAGCGGGTAGCCGTGATCGCGCGTCAACGGCGCGTCGTTCATCGAATGGGCAAGGATCGTGCTGTCAGCGATGGCCTTCTCAAGCGGCAAACTGCGCGCAAAAGCGATGGGGCCGGGAGAAGCCGTTTTCTTGTTCGAGTCGACGATGCCGCTGTCGGCGCCTGCGAGCAGAACCTCACATGCGGTTCGCTTGACGCCCGCCATTTCCAAAATCTCGCGCAGAAGAACACCTGTCCACGCGGCATTGCCGACGGCTCCGTTCTGCCACTGCAACCCCTCCCTCGGCGGCTCATAGTAGACGCGCCCGTTCCCTGCGCACTCGACGACGGCGGTGAGAGTCGTGCTCCGCATCGCCTTGATGCTGTCGAGGTCAAGTTCGATCGGCCGCTCCACCGCCCCGCCAACGCGCAATCTCCAGTCTCGCGCATCGAGGTTCGGCGACGGGAAATGGTTTCGCACGAAAAACTGCTCGGTTGGGATCAGCCAATCGGAAAGCGACGCAAACGGAAACTCGATATTCGGTGGGGATTTCTGTCGAACGATTAGACTGGGTTGCTGTGGTATCGGCATCTTCCTCGTCTTCCCTTTGAAGAGCACAACGTCGGCTCTCGGTCGCGCGAATTCCGGTACGATCACACCGCCCCTCGCAGCGCGTCTGTCGCATCCCGTCTTCAGGCGCATCCTAGAGCCTTTCCGGGTTAGATTGAATCATTCTGTTGGCTCAAACGGAGTCGGATGATCGACCGGCCGGCGCGCGTCGTAGCAAAGCTCTACGGCCAAGCCGGCCGGTCGATCAGCCGGCTCGTTTCAGCCAACCCTCCCGCAGATTTGCATTGGCAAATCTGCAAGACTCACGAAACGCCGGACGCACTTATCGCTTCGCTATGCGAAGCGGTGCGGCCGGTAGGCCGGGCATCTCTAGCCAGGATCAAAGGCGATCGGCTCGGAGTACCTTGGGGTATGCCCATCGCCAATCGCCTTTGCCCTGACGAAAACCTGCTCCGGCAGAATGCTTCAATCTAACCCGGAAAGGCTCTAGCACATACCGCACGTCCTCGGATCGAGCTCGTACGGCAGCAAAAGCGGCCGATCTCAGACCTCGGCGGCAAGAATTCTGATGCCCGCTTTTCGTGTTGGGTGTCCCGGATCAGCAGGCGATTGTCCTTGGCGGGCACTGGGGCAACAGATCATTCCGGTTGTTTGATCTCGATAGGGCTTTTCATGATGATTTCATGATGCGGGAACGGGATAGAGACACCAGCTTTCTTGAAGGCATCCCACAGCGCCATCAGGACTTGCCCACGAACATTTGTCAGCCCGTTCGCTGGATCCGAGATCCAGAAGCGAAGCCGAAAGTCGAGCGACGACGCGCCAAAGCCGGTCAGCCAGCAGACGGGCGGTTTATACTGATTTGCGACCCGGGGCACCGTCGATGCCGTCGCAATGGCGATCCTCACGACTTGATGGGGATCGCTGTCATAGGACGTTCCGAAGTCGACGTCTATTCGTACATAATCACTCGAGAACGACCAGTTGACCACCTGCTGCGATATAAAGTCTTCGTTCGGAATGAGGTACTCCTTGCCATCGCGGGTGATCACGGAAACAAACCGCGAGCGCAGGTCACGGATCGACCCGAACGTGTCGCCAAGTGTGATCGTGTCACCCGGTTTGATCGACTTGTCGATCAAGATGATAATGCCGGATATGAAGTTTGATACCACTTTTTGAAGGCCGAAGCCGATTCCGACGCCGACTGCGCCCGAGAAAATGGTCAGCGCCGTGAGGTCGACCCCGGTCGCCGACAACGCGATGGCTCCCGCGAATATGATCAGGCTGATCTTGATGAATTTGCTGATCAGCACCTTGATGGAAGGCGACAAATCGGCCGACTGCTGAACCCAGTGGGAAAGCATATTGCCAATGAGGACGGCTATCCAGATCAAGGCGATCGCCAACGCGAGGGCTTTGAGCACAAGCAGAAGTGAGAGTCTCACCGCACCTAGATTAATCGCGAGCCCGTCAAGCGCAGATAGAACCGGGCCGTCAAGACCGACCGCATAAAGAGCGATATAGCTCCAACTGGCGATCGCGACGGCGCGTGACAGGGTAGGGTTGCGGATGATTTTGGTCAGGACGGAGATGACGAACCATGCTGCTGCCAGCGTCAGGGCCGTGGACACAAGCCAGCGTTGTGAGGGCCAAGTGCTCTTGCTCAACACGACGTTTGCGAGCCACAACCACCCCACAAGGAAAAGCCACATCATCCGGCGCATGGGAGCAATGATGACCCGAAGCAGGTCTGGATTGCCCTTGATCTGGCGCGCCTTTGCCTCCATCGCAGGCTCTGTGCGTGACGCAAGCAGGGACGCAAAACCGTAGCCGGCGATGATGATCGCAAGCTGAAAGAACGTCCATTCGTTCAGAATGAATGTCGTCAGCCACTGCTCGGCGATGTCGGTCATCTGCCTGATATTCATGATGATGATCCGATGAATGTCAGCTAGATAAAACTATCGCATGAGTTTAATTCATTTGCAGGCAACAAGCACCAGCGTTCCTCAGAAGACTCAATGATTTACTATGACCTCAGCGTCGGAGAGATGGGCGCGTATTGCCGTTTCGACCGATAGCGCTGTGACAGAGATCGCAGAAATGCGCCGCCAGCGCATATCCGTTGATCAAGTCCTCGAACGCGTCGGGATTGCCCCGCCCGCTGTCACGTCTCCGGCAGGCCAGCCTTTCGGAAGCCGTCGACAAAGTGGTCTCGTACAGATGCATCGCGTAGCGGCTGGGAGCTGAGCCAATGGCCGATCGTGAAATGAGGGTGGGCGATCAGGAACAATTCTGCTTCCCGCCGTGCCTCCTCACGGTGGCCCAACTGCGCAAGCGCAGCAGCCAGGAATTTGCGTGAGTTGGTACGATACGTGTCTTTCCTGCGCAGTGTGGCGGTTGCCGCCTCATAGTCACGCGCAGCATATTGCGCCTGCCCAAGATGACACAGGTACCAACAGGCTGGATAGGGATTGAGCCGCAGAGCTTTTTCGATCTGCGCCAGTCCGTCGGCAATCCTGCCGTCCAGCACTGTTATGTCCGACATGGCGGCCCAGGTGTCGGCGTGGTTGGGGTCCAGTTCCAGGGCCCTGGCGAAGGCGGCCTCCGATTCCTCCCATCGCCGCTCATAAGCCAAAATGGTCCCCAGAACATAACGGCAGCCGGCATCGTTGGAATCCAGGTCGACCGCTTTCTGCGCCGATGTCGTCGCCATCTTCCGGTTGGGATCTTCGGGCTCGCCGAAATGAGTCCAGGCCAGCCAACGGTTATAGGCGAGCAGGCCGAGCGCCTCGGCATATGATGGTTCGAGCTTGACCGCGCGCTGGAGCAGCATATAGGCCTCACGCTCGGTTTGCGGCGACTCTTCCGTCAGCAGGCGGGCGCGCACACACAGATCGTAGGCCTCGAAGTTCTTCGGCCGATTGCGCGGCGTCGGGATGGTCAGCCGGCCGACGAGGGCTTCAACAATCTTGGCGTTAACTTCATCCTGTAATTCGAAAACATCTTCCACCGTCCGGTCAAATCGCTCGGCCCACAAGTGCCCTCCGCCAAGCGCGTCGACCAATTGGGCATTGATGCGGACACGGCCCATTGCCCGTCTGGCGCTCCCCTCAAGGACGTAGCGGACGCCGAGTTCCTGGGCGACCAACTTTACGTTGACCGGCTTGCCCTTGTAGCCGTAGACGGAATTGCGCGCGATGACGAACAGGCCAGCCGTACGGGAAAGGTCGGTGATCAGGTCTTCGGTCAAGCCGTCGACGAAAGGCGCGTCCGCTTCATCCCCACTCATATTCGTGAACGGCAATACGGCGATCGAGGGATTTTCCGGCAGCGGCAATATGCTCTGCAGCGCATCCGGCCAATGCCACACGTGGACCGGGCGGGTCAGGTTCTTCAGGTAGCGTTCGCCTGCATCGAAGAACCGCTCGTCGATCTTGCCGAGGATCTCGCCGTGAACGCCGCCTGAAATGCAGATGCCTCCCGGCGCGGCCTGTCTCTCGAGGCGCGCCGCGACATTGACCCCGTCACCGAGGACGTCTGAACCCTCGTCAATGACATCTCCCAGATTGACGCCTATACGCAAAAGCAGGCGCCGGTCTTCGGAAGCCTCGACAGCAGCGGTGGCCCGTTGCATTTCCAACGCTGCTGCGACCGCTTCCACGGCGCTGCCGAATTCGATCAGGAAGCCGTCGCCCATGACCTTGAAGATGCGACCTTTGTGGCGCATCACAGCCGGCTCGATGATGCCGGAACGGAGTTCCCTGAGGTTATCAAGCGTTGCGACTTCATCTGCCTCCATCAGGCGTGAATATCCCACCACATCGGCAACGACGATGGCGGCAAGGCGACGCTGAAGAGATTGATCCGTCATGTGAGGACAAGCCTAACGACCAAATTAGCAAGTTATTGTTCAACCGCGGGTGAGTCAACAAATGGTAAAGAGTTAATGTCCAGCGGTTCTTGAACGTCTGGTGATGGGCGGTGAACGGCTGGTCGCAAGCGGCGGTTTCCGCTGAGGAGAGTGAAAAGCGCGCGCTTCCTCCCACCCTCCGTCGTCCTCGGGCTTGACCCGAGGACCCACTCCGGCGTCTTCGGCTGCGGCCATGGATTCCAGGCTCAAGGCCTGGAATGACGGAGGTTGAGGGTGCGTTTCCGCCCCAAGCTGGCGCGGCAGCCCGCAAGTTCACGCCCAACGACTTGTGGGAGTAGCTTCAGAGTCTCTGGATGGATCGTTTTGGATGCGTCTGTAGCCCCGCTGGCAATTCGAGAACAGCTCCTGCGTCCGTCAAGCGTTCTCGAACTGAACCCCTCTGGCGCCTTGCAGCGGTTCAGGGCATCCTATGATGGCTGAAAATTGTTTTAATGGCAGTTGGAGGAATGCCGATGCGCTGCTTTACCGTGCTTGGACCCTCGCAGACCGGAAAATCGACAGTCGTGGAAAAGCTCGGCTCCCTGGAGGGGGCGCCGAGAAAATCCAGGTCCCCTTATGGATTGAACCTCACAGAATTCACCTTTGGAAACGAGGCGTGGTGTGCGCTGGATGCGCCGGGACCCAACGAAGCGTTGGCGCATGCACAGCACGCGCTCCTTGCCAGCGACGCCTGCATCCTGTGCGTTTCGTCGGCACCCGAGGAGGCTGTGCTCGCCGCGCCCTATCTGCGGATCGTCGAAGCCTCGGGGACGCCGTGCATCCTCTTCGTCAACCGAATGGACGAACCGAGGGGGCGGCTGAGGGACGTGATCGCCGCGCTTCAGGACTACGCCAACCACACGCTTTTGCTGCGCCAGATCCCGATCCGCGAGGGAGACAGGATCGTCGGCAGTTGCGACCTGATTTCGGAACGGGCCTGGCGCTACCGGGAAGGCCAGACCTCGGCGCTGATCGCAATCCCCGAAAACGCCGCCGAGCGCGAGCACGAAGCGCGCAGCGAGCTTCTGGAACACCTGTCCGAATTCGATGACTGGCTTCTCGAGGAACTGGTCGAAGATCGCGAGCCGGCCAGCGACGCCCTCTACGCCATTTCATCGCGGGTTCTCCGGGAAAACAGGATTATTCCAGTCCTGATCGGTGCCGCGAGTCACGGCAACGGCATGATGAGGCTGATGAAGGCGCTGCGCCACGAGGCGCCGCCGGTAGAGATTCTCAGACAGCGCCTGGCTCGTGCGGGCAGTGTCGAGGAAGACAAGCTGACCGCCGTGAGCTTCCATGCCTATCATCGTCAGAATATCGGCAAGACGGTGCTGGTGCGGGCGTTTGGCGACGGACTGCGGCAAGGCGCATCACTGGGCGGCTCCAGCCTCGGCGCCGTGCAGGATCCCGCAAACGGACGCTCCAGCTCGGCGATCACGCCTGCACCGGGGGATGTCTTCGCAACCGTCAAGTCCGACCACTTGCCCGTCCCGTCGCTGTTGACATCAGGCGCGACGGTCGCCCCGCCCGAATGGACCGAGCCACCGACGCCGATGCTGGAAAGGATCCTAGTCCCGGGCAGCGAACGCGATGAAAACAAGCTCTCCGAAACGCTGGCAAAACTTTCCGAGACGGATCGCGGTCTCGTCGTTTTGCAGGAGGAAGGCACGGGCGCCCAGCTCGTCCGCGCCCAGGGCCCGGTCCATCTGCGCGATCTCTGCCGGACCCTGTCCGAGGTCTTCCACATCGAGGTCACCGATCGAACACCCAGCCCGATCTACCGCGAGACAATCGCCAAGCCCTCCGAGGTTCACTACCGGCATCGCAAACAGACCGGCGGTGCCGGGCAATTCGCGGATGTGAAGCTGAGCATTCACCCCAACGAGCGCGGCCGGGGCTTCACCTTCAGCGAAACCGTCAAGGGTGGCGTCGTTCCGCGCAACTACATCCCTGCCGTCGAAGCAGGCGCGCGCGAAGCGATGGAGAAAGGGCCGCTCGGATTCGAGGTCATCGATGTCGGGGTAACGCTGTTCGACGGTCAACACCATGCCGTCGACAGTTCGGAACACGCCTTCAGGACTGCGTCGAAAATGGGAGTGCGACAGGCGCTTTCCGAAGGGGCGGCCGTTTTAATGCAACCGGTCTTCCGTAGCGAAATTCATATTCCGTCGATCTATTCCGGCAGCCTCGTCCAGATCGTCTCCGCTCTCAAGGGTCAGGTTCTCGGCTTCGACCGGGATGAAACCGCCAAGGGATGGGACATCTTCCGGGCCCTTGTTCCAGGCGGCGCACTTGACGATCTGGCGCGGGCGCTGCGCTCGGCGACGCAGGGCATTGGCTACTTTTCCAAGACCTTCGATCACTTCGAGGAGCTATACGGCAAGGAAGCGGACGCCATCGTGAGGGCACACGAGGGACAAGGCGTCGCACACTGAAACGTAGCCGCTGGATGGGGCCGAGCGGGCACTGCTCGGATCCTCGAACTATCTCGGGTGCCGCAACGCGGTCGATCTCGACCACCGGCTGCGGCAATGCCGCGGCCATCGGGCCTGGATTATTCCTTCGGCGGCCCGCCGCGGCGCTCCAGCGCCGTCTTGCGGATGGTCTCTGCGATCTCCGGACTACTGCTCGACAACATCTGGAAATCCACGGCGTAGAGCGACAGCAGCGATACCTCGGTTGCTGCGCTGACCGTCGCCGAGCGCGGTTCGCCGCTGATCAGCGCCATCTCGCCAAAGAAGTTTCCGGAACCGAGTTCCACTGGATGGTCGGGTGTGGCCACGGTGACCCGCCCCTCCACAATGAAGAACATCTGATCGCCAACATCGCCCTTTCGGCAGATCACGGCACCTGCGGGGACAATGCGCGGTCGCAACGCCCGAACGATCTCGATCAGTGCAGCGGAGCCAAGCTTCTGGAACAGGGGTACGGCAGCGACCAATTGCCAGTTGCGAACGAAGTCTTGGCGGCGAACCTCTTCGTAGAAGCCGGTGGCGAGGATGCCGGCCCAAAGTGCAAAAATACCGATCCCGCTCATCATCACCAATCCGGCCAGAACTCGACCTGCAAGGCTCTGCGGGATCTCGTCACCGTAGCCGGTCGTCGACAGTGTCACGACCGCCCACCACATCGCCTGCGGAATGCTGCCGAACCTATCGGGCTGGACGTCTCGCTCGATGATATAACCGGCCAACGCAGCGCCAAAAAGGACGATGCCGAACACCGATGTCACGCCAATCAGATTGCGCGATTCATTCGCGACCACCTTTGCCAGCAGCCTGAAGAAGGTCGAGTCACGCAACGGCTTGAGAAGCCAAATGGCGCAATAGAGGTTTCGATCACGGGACCCAACGAACAAGAATGCAGCAGCCGGAACCAGAACGGCGAGCAAATCGATCACGAGGGCCGGGATCCCGCCCGACAAGCGGTGTCGCCGTGAAAGCAATGTGCCGCTCAATTGCAGGACATAGGCCAGCCAAATTGCCGCAAGTAGCAACTCAAAGACAAGCCTCTCCTGTCCAGTAAGGCCCTGCGTCGTCAGGGCGGCAACGACCAAGAGACCGATTGGAGCGAACAGCGCGTTGAGCGGCGTCGAAATCTTTGAGAAAGGCACTGCCGCCATTACAGACTCCCAACCGCCCGGCATTCGTCGACAATAGATACCTTCGGGCCACACGCAAGGGAACGGGGGACTCGATGGCGTTGTTGACGGCGTCGATGTCGCCTCAACGCATTGATTTCGTGGGAGCGGTGACTTGTTTCTTCAGGATCGCTGGTTCGAGTCCGCTTAAGAGCAGCAATATCACCGCTTTGCGCCACAAGCGGACATGGCTGGGTTGCAGCATTCACCACAGTCAGGCCACCATTTGCTTTTGGTCTCGCCGCTCTACCTCAATCGACAGAGGCAGTGGAGGAAGTAGCAGTGCGTAAGCCGATCATATTATTTGCCTTTGGCGCGTTCGCCTTGCCCGCAAATGCGATGGCGCAGTCGCCTGAGCTCGAGAATACCTGCAAATCCGTGGCAAAGAGCTTCTTCATGGCCGATCAGCTCGCTATCGGCACCGTGCAATCCTTTCCCGAGTTGAAGCCGCCGGGTGTTCGCATGTCGTATTCGACGCGGCAGGGAACGGCGCCGGCCGAAATGACCGACATATTCGAATGCGAGTTCGACAAGGCGGACAAGCCGCACAATCTGGTGCGCTTCTGCGTGTCAAGCACGTGCTATTCACCGAACGTCGATGACGGCGACCGCAAGCGTCGCTTTGACGAAATGCGCATTCTTCTCAACCGCGCTGAAAAATAGGATGGCGCCGTGCTCGGCCTGATGCCGATCATACCGGCCCATGCGCCGGCGCTTGCACCAGCCGGACTTTGGGCATTGTCGCGGCTGTGCAATCGATATTCGGATTGCAGGATCGGGCTATTTTGTCGGCGCTATTCAGAGCCTGCGAGCTTCCAGCCGCCGTTTGTCGCGCCCGACATATTCGGAGCCCAGCTTTGTCAGACGGAATTGTCGTTTCTGAAATTCCCCGCGGATCAAGATGAAGCCTTGCTCTTCGGCTTCGCTCAATGTCTTCAGGCTTGTGCCTTTCGGGGGAGACTGCCAATCCACGCCAACGGCGCTGTGCAGCAAGACCATTATCTTGATTATTGTGCTTCTCCATGGTCGATGCCGACAGCCGTGCCGCCGTCCGGTAAAAGCCATTGATTTAAAATAGTTATTTGGCTGGTCCGGAGTTTCGCAAGAGCTGTTTTATAAGAGCTCCAATAGGCCTGGTCAATTCGATCGCTGATACCAGCGACTTGGCGCGGGATATCTCCGCGCTACCTCCCGCCGCGGCAATGGAGGATGACGATGAAAATGCAGAAACTCACGATCGCCGACGCCTCGTTGGAGCGTTCACCAGGCCAGCATGCCGACATTTCCGTCGGCAATCTCGTTGACGAGCGGCATGGCGGGCCGGTCACGATCGGTTACGGGCGCTACGCCCCCGGCCAGAGCTTGACCGAAACGATGGCGGTTGACGACGTCATGATCGTTCTCGAAGGACGGCTCTCGGTTTCGACAGAGGCGGGAACGGTGAGCGCCGGGCCGGGCGAGATCGTCTATATGCCGAAGGGCGAGACCGTGACGATCCGCTCGCATGAGGAGGGCGCAGTCACGGCCTATGTCACCTATCCCCACTGGCGCCCGGCGCACCCTTGAACGGCCGGCTGAGGCCCCGTATTAGGCTCTCTCAAGCTTTGCGGCGGCTGCCTAGTCGGCCGTTCCTTGCCTCGCCATATCACCTGGAAACCGCTCCCGCCCGTGATGGGATCTAGGGCCGGTTTCCTTGCAGCGCTTCCACGAAACGGATGACGTCACCGACCATGCCATCATTGAAGATATCGTTGTGGCCGATACCGTCATAGATCACCATCCGCTTGGGCTCGGGTGCGATCTCGTACAGCGCCTGCCCTGAAGACAGAGGGATGCTGTCATCAAGCCGGCCGTGGAGGAACAACTTCGGTTGTCTGACCTCGCCTATGTTGAGGTCCGAGCGGAAGGGATCCTTGAGAAGAATTTGAGCCGGGAGGAACGGATAGCGCGCCTGCGCAACCGACAGAACCGACAGGTACGGCGACACGAGAATGACGCCTGCGGCCGGCCTCTTCGCGGCCGTGTTCACGGCAACGCCGGTGCCAAGTGACCGGCCGAGCACGACTATCTTGCTTCCGGTGTGTGCCGATAGCCAGTCGTAGGCGGCGATGCCATCCGTCAGCAGGCCCTGCTCGCTGGGGGAGCCGGCCGATCCGGGATAGCCGCGATAGGAGATCGCCAGCAATCCAATCCTGCGCGCCGCCAGCGCCTGTGCGAGAAACGCGTAATTGTCGACGCGGTCACCGTTTCCGAAAAAGAGGAGCAGGCAGGGCTTGTCGCTGTCGCCCTTGAGGTACAGTCCCTGAAGCATCTCGCCGTCGGGCGTCTTGATGTGGACCGACTCGCCCCAGCTTGGGTGGTCCGGAGCAGCTGTGGCGCCGGCTCCGGGATAAAGCAGGGCTCGCTGTGAGAAATAGACCAGAGCCACGACCGCCATGTAGGCGATGGCCGCCATCAGCGGCAAGATCAGCAAGTACTTTGTGGTGCTCACGACAGAATGTACCCGCCGGTTTGGCAATGCCCAGGGCGCTTTGCAGCAACGCGGCCTATTACGGCGTGGTGTGCTCGGCATAGTGGCAATATAGGCACAAATCGTTCCCGCGGAGAAGAGGTCGGGAGACGACGATGTCCTCAGCGAAAACCTCGGCGGTTACGCATTTCAAACCGGCAATAGCCCTTCGCGCGTGCCTCTCAGGCTGGGAAAGGGTTTCGCCACGCATCCAGTTCCTCAAGCCGTCCGTACCATTTTTGGATATGCGGGAATTCGGCGAGTGGGATGTCGGCAGCGGATGCGTAAGGAAGTGCAGCTGCCAATGCGAAATCCGCAACGGTCAGTGTCTTGCCGACGGCGACGCTATTGGCGGCCAGATAACCGTCGAGCACACGACCATGGAGCCGAAAACTCGTCTTGGCATCTTCGATCACCGCGACGTCGGGCTCCCCGCCGAACAACGGCTTGATCAAGGTTTCAAACCATAGTGTTGCCCCGTGCCGGGTGAAATGACTGGCATCCCAGCTCAACCAGCGCAGCACGTCGATCTGCCGGTGGTCATGCGGCCAGAAATCCGCTGCGACCGTGTCGGACAGCCTGCACATGATGGCGTTCGCTTCCCATAAGGTTCCGGCATCATCCTGCAGCACCGGGACTTTGCCGTTCGGGTTCAGCGCCAGGAATTTTGCGGTGCGCTGTTCTCCGCTGGCCAGGTCCACCCTGATGAACTCGACGTCGGCTTGAAGAAAACGCGCGGCGGCGCAGGCCTTCCGCGGATTGAGCGTCTCGCAATAATAGAGCTTCATCGCCGCCTCACGCATGGTTCGTCCCTTCGGAAGTTTCCAGAAAAGTGCTCAATCGCTCAAAGCTTTGCGACCAACCGGATTCATGACCCTCCAGTGAGGATGCGCTGGCAAATCCGCTCTGCCGAAACGTCATTTCCGTGCCTCCATCGCTTTCCCTGAAGGTGATGGTGACGACCGTTTCGGGGCTGGTTTCGCCGGTTGCGGTCTCCCAGGCATGGGTGAAGACAAGCCTGTGCGGCGGCTCGACCTCCAGATATTTGCCGCCGACCCAGTGCTCTTCCCCATCCGGGGCGATCAGGCAGGCGCGGTGTCTACCGCCGGGCCAGGCTTCAAGTTTATCGCCCACCGCCTTGAATCCGTGAGGACCGCACCATTGCGCCAAGGCTTTCGGGTCGGTCCATGCCCTGAAAACCAGATCGCATGGGGCATCGAACCTTCGGACAAGCAGCAGCTCGCGGGGGTTGTCGGTGTCTGTATTAGTCATTTTCGGTTCCCTGTAGCTTGGACAGATAGTCATCGAGACGATCAAAGCTTTGATCCCAGAAGCGTCTGTAATCGGCGATCCAGTCAGCAATGGTCTTCAGCGCGGCCGGCTCGAGGATCCGGGGACGCGAATTCGCTTCCCGGCCGGAGCGGATCAACCCGGCCTGTTCCAGGACCTTCAGATGCTTTGAGATGGCGGGCTGAGACAGTTCGAAGGGATCGGCGAGTTCGGCCACCGTCGCCTTGCCGTTCGCAAGGCGCGCGAGAATGGCTCTCCTCGTGGGATCGGAAAGCGCGGAGAAAATCGCATCGAGCCTGTCGTCCATACATCACCATCTGGCTATATAGCCTAATGGTTATATTGTGAGCAGCCAAATGTCAAAGGCAATTGTGCGATAGGAGCCTCGAAGACGGAGGCGGGGGCTGTGGCGCCAGCCCCATCCTTCGAGACGCGTCGAGTCTGTTTTATGTAACTTCGTTCTCACAAATCGGCGCCGGCTCCTCTTCCCCTCCAAGGAACAAAATCCGCAGGACGAGGTTGGTCTTGCGATAAGGCACGAAAACCATGGGAGGAACTCATGCGGAAATCTCTTCAGTTTATCCTGATCGGCCTGGCCGGCATCACCGGCTTGACGATCTCGCCAACGATCGCGGCGGCGCAGGATATGGAACTGCGCATCGGCCCCGGGGGGGTCGGCGTCTACGATCGCGATCGTGACCGTGACCGTTACCGTTATGACGGATATGAGCGCCGCGGCCCGCGCGGCTGCGATCCGGGCGATGCGCTCGATATTGCCCGCGGCGAAGGACTTCGCCGGGCGCAGGTCGTCCGCATGTCGCCGCGCAGCATCGTCGTCCAGGGGATGACGCGCCGGGGACCGGAGCGGATGGTCTTTGCCAACCGGCGCGGTTGCCCGGAAATCTGACCCGCCCATGAGCAGCAAGGTAGACGGCCGGGCCTTTAAACGCCCGGCGCGGAACCTTTGGCGGCGTCGGACATTGCTGCCCAGGCAGCGCTCTGCACGGGTCGGCTGCAGTCTTTGAACCATGGGAGGATTTCATCATGATGAGCGGTCAATTGAAGGCGCTTCTCGCCGTTCTTGCCGTTGCCGGCTACCAGAACAGAGACAAGATCGGGGAGCTCCTGCGCGGCATTCAAAACCCCCAGCAGGCCGGTCCCGCAGGCCAGCAGCCGGGTGGGCTTGGCGGCATTCTCGGTGGACTCGCCGGCTCCGGTGGTCTTGGGGGACTGCTCGGCGGGCTGACCTCCGGCGGGATCGTCAGCGGCGGACTCGGCGATCTCCTCAAAACCTTTCAGCAGAACGGCCATGGCGACACGATCGACTCATGGGTCAAACCCGGCCAGAATGCCGACATCAATGACGGCCAGCTCGCCGAAGCCCTCGGCCCCGATGTTCTCAACGAGATCGCCAGAAATACCGGCCTCTCGCGTGAGGAAATCCTCGGCCGGCTGAGCCGCGAGCTTCCGAAGGCCGTCGACGATTTGACCCCGGAGGGGAAGGTGCCCACCGAGGAAGAGGCGTTTTTGAGTTCGGCGAGCCAGGCGACCAGCTCGGGCCGACCGAGCAGTTTCTAGTCTTGGGATAAAACGCATAGGTCGCAGCACTTGCGGCAGGCTTTACTCCATCCGCCGTCTTCCCAGGGCTTGCCCGAGGATCCAATGCCGGCTCCATCGGCCGGGGCATGGATTCCAGGCTCAAGGCCTGGAATGACGGAGGGTGGGGATGCTGTCGTGCCGAACTCTGCCGGTGCTCGATCTCCGTAGTCACCGGCTTCCGTTCGCGAGGTATTTTCGCAGGAAGATGTAAACGCTGCGGATCGACTTTTCTGCGGCGTCGGGATTGTATTTTTCGATATGGCCCAACACCTTCCTTCCCACGGTGAACTCCGGGGCATCGAAATCATGGTAAGTGCCCTTGTAGATCGTGAGCTCGATCGGCGGGCTGTCGTCACTCAGCCGGGCAAGCCTCTTGCGGCAGCGTTCGGCCGGGCTCCAATTGTCTCGGTCGCCGGTCAAGATCAGGATCGGTACCGTCGCATCGCCCTGGCTTGCCGCGCACACCGGATAGTAGGCGACCGCCGCCTTGAACTTGCGGTCCATCAGCTGTTCGTTGCCTTCGATTTTCGTTCCCTCCAGCGTCGCGGTGCCGCCGGCCGAAAAGCCCATCAGGGCGACGCGCCTGATATCGACAAAGCCTTGTTGCGATAGGAAATTCAAAGCGCCGTAGGCGTCGAAGACGCGATCGGGCAGAGGGCTTTGACAGGTGTCCCGGATGTTACGGGTTGTGAAGCTGTCGACCACCAGCACCGCGTAACCCCATCGGACCAGCCGCTGCGGCCAAAGCTCTTTGATGCTCAAACGCAGGCCGTCGCAGCCATGCAGGATGACGACGGCCGGGAAGGGGCCGTCACTCTCCGGGCGGGACAAATATCCGAGCAGCGGCATGCCTTGCGGTTGAGAAAGAATTTCTCCTTGTTCGGCAGCCTTGCGGATTCGAAATGGGCTGAGCTTGACGGGCACGCTTTCGAACCGCACCAATTCATCGGCATCGGCCGGGTTTCCCGCAAGCGTGACGCCGAGAAACGCGGCAAGGCAAAGAAAGAGTCCCGAGACGGTTTTCACAGTCTCCTCCACCTGTGATCGACAGCCTGGTGACAGTATATTCTTCGCTCACGCTGGATGGTATCGCTTATCGCCTTAATCCAGGCATGAACGCGCTTGGTTTTTCCGATTTCAGGGAAGGGGCGTCGTCTTGCCTTCTCCGGCATAAGTCCTAAGGTGCCGGCGGGTTCGATGGCGATGGTTTGGGGTGGTCAAGTGCGTTTTCTGGCAGCGTTGGTGATTGCGATCCTGATGAGTGGGGATGGGGTGGCCGCGTGCCCCCTCAATGACACCTTGAAGCTTTGCGTGCTGAATGGTCAAAACCTGGCTGCCCTGCAAAGCGGAATTGATAGAAGCGATTGGACCGTCGACAAGCCTTCTCCCGTCGTCAATCCGACTCCTGAGCCTCGAACCGGCGGCGGGACCTACGAGATGCCGAATGGGCTGCAGTTCCACTTCCGTTTTCAGGAATATCGAAGCCTATTCTCTGCTACCTGCGAGCTCAATTATTTCGGCGTCCTGGCGGACGATCGTTCGGAGGATTTGCGCTGTTCGAGCGCCGAGTTCGAAGCCTTCGAAGCGGGCCTTTCGGCAGCCTCGGTGGGTTTAGTAACGACGGACCGCAAGGAAAGTGGGACGGCCTATCTGATCGAAGGCCAGAACACGTGGATGAAGGTCGTCGTTGTCGGCAAGCGGAACGACCTGTTGAACACCTGGGTCGAGACGTCAGTCCTGACGCGGCGGTAGGATAAGCGCGCGGGTCAGCCTTGATCACCCTACCATTGTGATTTGCCACGAACTCACCTCTTGCTCCGTCATCGCCTTCGAATTGCTCGTGTCAGGGGGCGTGGATTCCAGGCTCAAGGCCTGGAATGACGGAGGTGGAGGGGAACTTCCGCATATCGCTGCCGGCTCGGAAATCGATCGAAGTTAGCGCTTGATCACCCCCCGCCAGATCATTTAGGACTACCGTAAATCCAAGCTGCGAAATTTGAATTCAAAGGTGTGTCGATCAAGTCGGTGCTGCCCTTCGAACGGATGCGCTGTTCGCCAAGGCTTGCGAACAGGGGCTTGCGAACAGTCAGCGTCCCAGCTGCCACCGCAGATTTGCCAAAGTGCTCACCCCTTGCTCCGTCCTCCCAGGGCTTGACCCTGGGATCCATGTCCGCTGCTGGTGGGTCAAGGTGGATCCTCGGGTCAAGCCCGAGGAGGACGGAGGGTGGGTCTGCGTTTTGCCAAATCCCCCGTCGGTGCGGGGAGAGTAATTAGCGCATCGTCGACCCGGCTCGATTTTGAACTGGTGGGAGAGCCATAATCAGTTCTTGATCACCCCCCGGGACATCAGTTATCACTACCGTAAATCCAAGCTGCGAAATTTGAATCCCGAGGTGATGTCGACGGTCGAGTCGGCGCCGCCCTTCGAACTTGTTCACTGTTCGCCAGGTCTTGCGAATAGGGGCAGTCAGCGTTCGTGCTGCCACCGCAGATTTGCCACGGAGCTTACCCCTTGCTCCGTCTTCCCAGGGCTTGACCCTGGGATTCACCTTGGCCTCATTGGCGGCGGGCATGGATCCTCGGCTCAAGGCCGAGGAGGACGGAGGCGGGGGCAGCGGCGCCTGACGGCTGCGTCGGCAGGACATCCACCCCTCACAAGGAGAACTGCAATGGACCCTTCGATTGCTCCGGCCTCGCGGGCCGCGGTGGTGACGCCGAATGACAGTGCGATTGTCGGGGCGCGGGCGCTCTATATCGGCACGGCGGGCGATGTGGCGATTGCGCCGCGGCGCGACGTGGATCCGGTCGTCTTCAAGAGTGTGCCGGCCGGGACGATCCTGCCGGTGCATGCGGCGATCGTGGCGCTGACCGGGACGACGGCATCCAACATCATTGCGCTGTTCTGAGCTTTTCAGAAGCAACCATGGCCAGACCGACCAAGTTCACCCAGGCGCTGGCGGAAAAGATCTGCGAGCGCATCGCCGACCGGGAAAGCCTGCGGTCGATCTGCCGGGATGAGGATATGCCGGCGAAATCGACCGTGCTCTCCTGGCTTGCCGATGAAAGCAAGGCGGCGTTTCGGGCGCGTTATGCGCTGGCCCGCGAGATCCTCGCCGACGGCTTCGTCGACGAACTGGTCGAGATTGCCGACGACCGCAGCAATGACTGGATCGAAAAGAAGAATGCTAGCGGCGAAACCACCGGCTGGCAGGAAAATGGCGAGGCGATCCGGCGCTCGCAACTGCGCATCGCCACGCGGCAATGGGTCGCCGAGAAGCTGAAGCCGAAGAAATATGGCGCCAAGGTCGAGCCCGAACAGGGCGTGAGCGGCGAAGTCTCGCAATTGCTGGAAGATATCAATGGCAAAACCCGCGGACTTCCAAACGGCGGTTGACCAGTTTTCCGACTGGCGCTGGCGGCTGAACAACCTCTACTGGATCACCGACAAAGCCGGCCGGCGCGTCAGGTTCGAGATGAACTTGATGCAAATGACCTTCTTCGAGCAGATGCATTATCTGAATGTGCTGCTGAAGGCCCGCCAGCTCGGCCTCACCACCTTCATCCAGATCTTCATGCTCGATGCCTGCGTCTTCAACCGGGATATCAGGGCCGGCACCATCGCCCATACGCTCGGCGACGTGCAGACGATCTTCCGCGACAAGATCAAATATCCCTATGACAATCTGCCCGAAGGCATTCGCAACGCCGTGCCCGTCATCAGGACCAACCAGACCGAACTGCTGCTCGCCAACAATTCAAGCATCCGGGTCGGCACCTCGCTGCGCTCGGGAACGCTGCAATATCTGCATATTTCCGAATATGGAAAGCTCTGCGCCAAATATCCCGAGAAGGCGAGGGAGGTCCGCACCGGTGCCTTGAACACGGTGCAGGCCGGCCAGCTGGTCTTCGTCGAAAGCACGGCGGAGGGCCAGGACGGGCATTTTTATTCGCTCTGCGAGGATGGCCAGGTCAAGCAGCGCCAGGCGGCGAAGCTGACCGAACTGGACTTCAAGTTTCACTTCTTCCCCTGGTGGAAGGAGCCGCAATATGCGATCGCGGCCGATGGCGTCATCCTCAGCGACGCTTTCGTTAAATATTTCCGCCAGCTTGGCGAACAAGGGATCACGCTGACGGACGGGCAGAAGGCCTGGTACGTCAAGAAGGCCGAAACCCAGCTCGGCGACATGAAGCGCGAATATCCCTCGACGCCAGATGAAGCCTTCGAGGCGAGCGTCGAGGGCGCCTATTATGCCGATCAGATGGCGGTGGCCGACGCCGAGGAGCGCATCGGGGTTTTCCCGCATGTCGCGGGTTATCCGGTTCACACCATCTCCGATATCGGCATGGACGATGCCAACAGCGTCTGGCTGTTTCAGGTGCTGCCCGGCCGGGTCCGGATGATCGGCTATTTCGAGCATACCGGCACCGGCATGGACGGCATGCTCGACGAGCTGGCGCGGCGCGCCGAAGAGCACGGCTATGTCTACGGCGTGCACAACATGCCGCATGACATCAAGGTCAGGGAATGGACGCGCGGCGGCATGACCCGCATCGAGATCATGCTGAAAGAGGTGAGGGCCCGCGGTCTCGGCACGGTGCGCAAGGTCGAGCGCGCCTATGTCCACGACCGCATCAACGGCACGCGGCGCATTCTGGCAAAGGTCGAGTTCGACCAGGCCGGCTGCATCGAGGGCATCAAGTGCCTGAGGAACTACCGCAAGGATTGGGACGAGGATCTCGGCGTCTTCCGCGACGAGCCGCTGCACAACTGGGCCTCGCACGGCGCCGATGCTTTCGGCGGCCTCGCAATCATTTTCACCGGTCTGGCGCCCGAACCTCTGCGGCAGGAACGTAAGCCGCTGCCGACCTTCCAGACGATGACCTTCAACGATTTTGCCGATTCCACCCCGAGACAGAGCGAGCGTGTTTGATGGAAGACGAGATAACGGCTCTAGAGGGCGGAGAGCGCTGGGACCCGGCAAAGGTCGGCGCCCACTGGCAGCAGGAGCTCGAGCGCGCCCAGCGCTATTTCAAATCCTGGCATGACCGCTGCGTCAAGATCGAGAAGATCTATCTCGACCAGCAGTCGGACCAGACGAGCGCGGCCAAACGCCGCTTTCCGATGCTCTGGGCCAATACCTCGGTGCTGCAGCCGGCCGTCTATGCCCGTGTGCCGCAGCCGGTGGTCGAGCGCCGCTTCAAGGATGCTGAGCCGGTGGCGCGCATCGCCTCGGAACTCGTCGAGCGCAACCTCTCCTATACAGGCGACGAGGCCGATCTGGATTCCATCATGCGGGCGGTGCGCGACGATTTCCTGCTCTGCGCCCGCGGCACGGTGTGGCTGCGTTATGAGGCCGATTTCGAGCCGCTCGACATGGGCGTCGAACCCTCGAACCCGCCGGCAGGCCAAGGTCTTGGCGCGCCTGGCGGCATCGTCGACGAGATCGGCGCCATGGGCGGTCCTCAGCCTGAGGTGATCGCCGACGAGCGTGTCTGCATCGATTATGTCCACTGGTCGGACTTCCTGCATTCGCCGGCCCGCCGCTGGAAGGATGTCACCTGGGTGGCGCGGCGCGTGCCGATGACCGATGAGGAGATGGAGAAGCGCTTCGGCACGGAGGCGATGACATCGCGCGCGGCGGAAGGTGCCGCCGGCAAAAAGGGCGAAAGCCAGGCCGAGCGCGCCGAAAACGAGGGCAAGACCCATATCTGGGAGATCTGGTGCAAGAGCGAGAACTATACCATCTGGATCGCCGACGGCGCGCCGGTGGCGCTCGAAGTTTCCGAGCCGCCGCTGGATCTCACCCATTTCTGGCCGTGCCCGCGCCCGGCCTACGGCACGATGTCGACGAGCTCGCTGATCCCGGTTCCCGACTATGTCTATTATCAGCAGCAATGCGACGAGATCGATCTCCTGACCAAGCGCATCAACAAGTTGACCGATCAGCTGCGGCTGAAGATCTTCTATCCCTCCGGCGACGGCGCGATCTCGCCGGCGATCGAAAAGGCGATGCGGCCCGAGAACGACATGGTCATGGTGCCGATCCCGGAATGGGCTGCTTTCACCGACAAGGGCGGCTCGAAGGCGATCGTGACGCTGCCGATCGACGAGGTGCAGAAGGTGATCGTCGCCTGCATGGCGGCGCGCAAGCAGCTGATCGAGGACGTCTACCAGATCACCGGCATATCGGACATCGTGCGCGGCGACACCCAGGCGTCGGAGACGGCGACGGCGCAGCGCATCAAGAGCCAATGGGGCTCGATCCGCATCCGCGACCGCCAGGCCGAGCTCGCCCGCTTTGCCCGCGACATCATCCGCCTTGCCGGCGAAATCATCTGCGACCAGTTCCAGCCGGAAACGCTGATGCAGGTCAGCGGCATCAAGCTGCCGACCATGGCCGAGAAACAGCAGATGCAGCAGATGCAGATGGCGGCGCAGCAGGCGGCCATGCGGGCTGAGCAGACCGGCCAGCCGATCCCGCAGCCGCCCGAAATGCCGCCGCAGCAGCAGCAGATGATGGGGCAGCCGACGATCGACGAGGTGGTGCAGCTCTTGCGCAACGACAGTATTCGCGGCTTCCAGATCGACATCGAAACGGATTCGACCATCGAGCCCGACGAGGACGCCGAGAAACAGCGCCGCATGGAATTCGTCCAGATGGTCGGCGGCTTCATGCAGCAGGCCGGCGCCATGGCGCAGCAGAGCCCGATGCTGGTGCCCGTGATGGTCGAGACGCTGCTCTTTGCCGCCCGCGGCTTCCGCGCCGGCCGCCAGCTGGAAAGCACGCTGGAGCAGGTCGGCGCCCAGCTCTCGCAGGCCGCCAGCGCCCCGAAGCCGGAACCGCAGCCTGCGCCAGGCGAGATGATCAAGCTGAAGACCGCTCAGGTGAAGGCCGGCGCCGAACAGCGCAAGGCCGAGCTTGGCGTGGCGCAAGCCGAGATCGAGCACCGGGCCACGGTGGAAAAGGCGCGCGGCGAGATGGCGGCGCAGGCGATCGATCAGATGCGCTCTGCGCAATCCCTCTACCAATAGACTGCCGGGAGCAAAAAAAGCATGAGAGAACGCTATTGCCGCGTCTGCGGCGGCTGGCACGCGCTCGACCGATGGCCGCACAGTTGCATGCCGGCGCAAAACCCCGCGCAGTCCGATCTGCCGGCGCCGCATTTCGTCAGCGACAGCATCGATATCAGGTCGATGCATGACGGCCGGCACTACACCTCGAAAGCCAAGTTGCGTTCCGAGTACCGCGCGGCCGGCGTGGAAGAAATCGGCAATGAGAAGCCCCGGCCGATCGAAAGACCGAAGACGGATCGCAACGAGATCCGCAAGGAGCTGCGGCGGGTTTACGCCGAATACAACGCCTGACGCATGTCGCGGGATTACGACATGCACAACGCCTGAACCGGGCATCAATCCCCGACATAGGAAAATCTCTCAATGGATATGGAAGACCTCAACGAGGCCGGCAACGGCAGCGAAGATTTTGGTGCGTTCGACGACAAGCCCGTCAGCATCCGCGACAGCCTGAAGGCGGCGATCGACACCGTTGAAGGCAGTGGACCGGGCGATACCGCCGGCCAGCCGCGCGACGGCGAAAATGGCCGCTTCCTCGCCAAGGGACAGGAGCACAAGGGGCAGGAACAAGCCGCCGCCCAGCAGACATCGCAGGCTGAGAACCGCGGGCAGGGCGTCGAACAGCCTGCCGTCGGCGGCAGCCGGGTTCCGCCCGGCTGGTCGGCGGAGGCCAAGGCGCAATTCACAAGCCTTCCCGGCGAAGTGCAGGCGGCGATCGCCAAGCGCGAACAGGAGGTCGATAACGGCTTCCGCGTGCTGCAGGATTACAGGGGCCTCGAGGAATTCACGCCGCTGATCCGTCAGGCCGGCATGACCCATGCCGATGTCATGCGCCGGGCGATCGACTGGGAAAAGGCGCTGATCCGCGATCCCGTCAACACCGTTCTTCACGTCGCCAAGGTGGCCGGGGTCAATCTTCACGCCCTGGTCAACGGTCAGACGGGGGAGACCCTGCAGCGCAATGCGCAGCAGATACAGCCACAGCCTCGATCCATCAATGTCGAGGCCACGGTCGAACACGTTCTGCGGAAAAGGGACACCGAAACTCAAGTCGATGCCTTCCTTTCCGACCCGGCAAACGCGCATGCCGAAGATGTGCTTGACGATATGGTCGCCCTTATCAATGCCGGGCGGGCATCATCGCTTCAGGACGCCTACGACGCCGCATGCTGGATGCGCCCGGACATTCGCCGCCAGTTGATCAGCCAGACTGCGCAGCCGGTCCACCAACACCAAGCCCAGAGGGCCGCAGCGGCAGATCAAGCCCGCCGCGCCTCGCGATCCATCTCTGGCTCCTCCGCACCGGGCCCGACCCGCGACGCGGCAAGAGGCCAGCCCACCTCCATCCGGGACTCGCTGCGCGACGCCATGCGTTTTTCGCGCGGCCAAGTCTGATCAAAGGCCAATTCTGATCAAAGGAATGATCGATGCCCATCTCGCCCAACCTCTCTGAAATCGTCACCACGACGCTGCGCAACCGCAGCGGCACGGTCGCCGACGACGTCACGAAGAACAACGGTCTTCTCACCCGTCTCAACAGCCGCGGCCGCAAGAAGCCCATTTCCGGCGGCCGCACCATCGTCCAGGAACTGCAGTACCAGGAAAATTCCACCTTCAAGCGCTATTCCGGCTACGACATCCTGAACGTCCAGCCCTCCGACGTCATCACCGCCGCCGAATACGATCTCAAGCAGGCCGCGGTCGCCGTCTCCATGTCGGGCCTCGAACAGCTGCAGAATTCGGGCGAGGATGCGATCCTCGATCTGCTCGAGCAACGCATCGAGAACGCCGAGACGACGCTGAAGAACAACATCGCGCTCGATTGCTATTCCGACGGCACGGCCGATGGCGGGAGGCAGATCGGCGGCCTGCAGCTGCTGATCTCGACTTCGCCGACCTCCGGCACGGTCGGCGGCATCTCGCGCGCCACCTGGGGTTTCTGGCGCAACCAGAAATTCTCGGCCTCGGCCGACGGCGGTGCGGCCGCCACCAATGCCAACATCCAGAGCTACATGAACCGGCTCTATATGTCCTGCGTGCGCGGCTCCGACGCGCCCGATCTTGTCGTTGCCGACAACAACTTCTTCCGCCTCTACTGGGAATCGCTGCAGGCGATCCAGCGCATCACCTCGGCCGACAAGGGCATGGCCGGCTTCCAGTCGCTGCAATACATGGGCGCCGACGTGATCTTCGACGGCGGCTTCGGCGGCGGTGCGCCTCTCAACCAGATGTTCTTCCTGAACACCAAATACCTGTTCTACCGCCCGCACCGCGACCGCGACATGGCGCCGATCGGCGATGAGCGCATGAACACCAACCAGGACGCGTTCGTGCAGCTCATGGGCTTCGCCGGCAACCTCACCATGAACAACGCCTTCCTGCAGGGCGTGCTGTTCGCCTGATCGAACGAAAGGAACAAGCAAATGTCGATCGCAACCATCCAGTCCGATCGTCTTGGCGCGAACCCGTTCGTCGTCGAAGGCCCGATCGTCTCCGGCTCCGGTATTCCGGGCCCGAATTTCGCCCTCGGCGCTATCGCCGGCGGCGACCGTGAATCCGAATGGGTCTATTGCCAGCTGGTGCTCGCCTCGCAGACGACCCTGCAGCCCGGCCAGTGGTTCCAGTGGACCCGGGATTATGTCGCCTCGCTGCTGACCACGGCGGCTGCCGTCGTCGGCCAGCGCTGCGGCGTCTTTTCCGGCGCCGCCCAGCCGCCGACGCTGACCGGTGGCCCGGTCGGTGCCATCACGCTTGCACCGGGCACCTATTACGTCTGGCTGCAGCGCAACGGCCAGGCGCCGTCGCAGGTGGCGACTGCAACGGCGGCCCTCGTCGTTGCCGAAACCACCGCCACCGCAGGCCAGGCAAGTGCGCCTGCCTCGGCGACGGCAACTACCAAGGCGATCGCCAACGTCAACTTCGCCGCCGCCAACCAGACGTTCATCGCAACCACCGTCAACGGCTCCAACCTGCTGACCAGCTTTTCCGGCCTCAATGCCGGTTCCGGCCCGTTCATCGGCGCGGCGGTTGCCGGCACGGGTATTGCAGGCGGCACGACGATCTCGGGCATCACCTACAACCCGAACGGCGTCGTCCAGAGCATCACGCTCTCGGCCAATGCCACCGCCAACGGCACCGGCATCACCGTCACGGCGACGGGCGTGCTCGAAGCGACGCTGATGCGGCCGTTTTTGTCGAAGGTGAACTAAAGCAAGCCAACGGGCGTTTTAGGCGCCCGTTTCGCCGACCTCTTTTTGAGGGGCAGGCCGCGCCCTCCAGCGCGAGCGGCGAGCACGCTTTGTCAACATCACACCAGGCGCATCCCCACCCATCCACATCTCCCCGCCATCAACCGCGAGCAAGCACCATGCCCGACAACACCGGAATTTATGCCTCCTTCAGCCTCGAGCCGGTCGAACAGACCTTTCTGACCGAGAAGGAGGGCCGGCCGATTTTTGCCGATAAGGAATTCGTCCGCATTTTCATCGCAGGCGACAAGCATACCGAAGTCTACCGCGAGGTGACCGACAACGACAAACAGCGCTTTGCCGACGCCTATAAGCGCTTCAAGGAAGGGGCCGAGGCCCGCGAGCAGCTGACCGGCACGCCGCTCTCCCAATGGCCCTATCTCAAGCCCAGCCAGATCAAGGAGATGGAGGCGGTCAATATCTATACCGTCGAGCAGCTCGCTGCCCTTTCCGATACAGCCAAGCAAAAGATCGGCATGGGCGCCAACGAACTGACCGCCGCCGCCCGGGCCTATCTCGCAACCGCCGAGAACTCCAGCGCCGCCTCCGCCTTTGCCGCCGAAAACGAGCGGCTGAAGGGCGAGGTCACCCGCCTGCAGGAGCAGATGAGGGAGATGGCCTTGCGTTTCGAGGCGATCGAAAAGGACGGTGAAGGCAAGGGCCGCAGCCGGCAGGCGGCCTGAGGAAGCGCTGAACCAACATCCTGCTCTGAACCGGAGATCTCCCGCATGTCGCTGCTGACCATCATTCAGAATGTCTGCGCCGAGATCGACCTCGATCCGCCGACGGCTGTCATGTCCTCGGCGGATCCGCAGATCATGCAGCTGCGCATCCTCTCCACCCGCGCCGGCCGCGACCTGATGCGCGAGCATGACTGGTCGGCACTCTCGGTCGACCGGCAATTCACCGCGACGGGTGTCAATCCCGAGCCGGCCGAGCCGCCCGCCGACTGGGACCGCTTTGCCGCCAATGCGAAGATCTGGAACGCTTCGCGCCTCTGGCAGCTGAACGGCCCGGTGGAGCCGCAGACCTGGCAGCGCCAGACGATCCTCAATTCGAACCCGGTGCCGCAGATCTGGCGTCTGGCCGGCGGCAAGCTCGACATCTACCCGAACGCCGCGGGCGAGACGATCAGATACGAATATATCTCCGGCTTTTGGGTGGCGGTGAATGGCGGCGTGAGTTTTGCCGGCAATTGGGCGAACGACACCGATACCGCCCGTTTCCCCGAAGACCTTCTCGAACTCTCGCTGATCTGGCGCTGGAAGCGGGCCAAGGGCCTCGACTACGGCGAGGAGATCGCCAGTTTCCAGCGCGCCAAGGAAGCGGCGATCGGCGCCGATCGCGCCGCAGCGCCCGTCGACCTGTCGCTGCCGGCGAGGGGCCAGGCGCTCGAGAATTATTGGCCCGGCACGATCACGGGGGCAAATCCATGACCCGCAGACCTGTTCCCCCCAACGGCCGCACCGGCCGCGTTTCGCCGGGCAAAGACTGGACAGCGCCGATCGGTGGCTGGCGAACCGATGTCGAGATGGCGGATATGCCCGAAAATGCGGCCTTTCAGCTCGACAATTTCTTTCCCGAGGCCAACCGGGTTCGCGCCCGCTACGGCTTCCTTCCCTTCGCCACCGGTCTCGGCGGCGACGTGCAGACGGTGATTGCCTATTCCGGAGTCGGCAATAGGCTGTTTGCCGCCGCCGGCGACAAGATCTTCGACGTGACGGTCGGCGGGGCTGCCGGTGCGCCCGTCGTCTCCGGCCTCGCCAGCGCCCATTGGTCGGTGCAGCAATATACCAACCCGGCTGGCCAGGAATTCCTGCGCCTGGTCAACGGCCTCGACACGCCGCTGCTCTTCAACGGCTCCTCCTGGACGAACAATTTTCTCACCGGCGCCGCAACGCTCGCCACCCAGAACGTCGCCGTCCGCAACATGGCCTATACGCTGAGCTTCTTCGGCACCGGCTCGGTGGCGCTTTCCGGCGCCTTCACCGGCACGCTGAACGGCACCGGCGTCGCCAACCGGGTATTGCTCACCTTCACGCCGGCGGCCGGCACGCTCACCGTTACCGTGACGGGATCGGTGACCAATGCGCAGCTGGAAAAAGGCTCAATCGCCACACCCTATGTCCCTTCGACGATGATCACGGGCATACCCGATGCCTCGCTGCTGATCGCGGTGACGGCCTATCGCTCGCGCCTGTGGTTCATCGAGAAGAACTCGACCAATGTCTGGTATCTCGCCACCGATGCCGTCAGCGGCACGGCGACGGTCCTGCCGGTCGGCGGCAATATGAAATATGGCGGCACGCTGGTTGCGATCAATGTCTGGACGATCCCGGTGTCCACAGGCCTGCAGCAATGCCTGGTGCTGATCTCCTCGGAAGGCGAGGTGATCGTCTTCCAGGGTTCCGATCCCTCGAGCGCGGCCAATTGGGGCCTGATCGGCACCTTCAAGCTCGGCCGGCCGCTCGGCAGCGATCGCTGCCTGCTGTCGGTTGGCGCCGATCTGGCGATCATGACCACCGACGGCATCGTGCCGATCACCAAGGCGGTGCAGCTCGATCGCGGCGCCACCAGCCTTGGGGCGATTACCGCCAGGATTGGCCCGACATGGCGCGAGACGGTGGCCGCCACCGGCACGACATCCGAGGAGTGGCAGCTTTCGAGCTTCCCGGCCCGGCAGATGGCGATCGTCAACCTGCCGTCCTCCTTCGGCCCCTATCAATATGTGATGAACACCGAAACCGGGGCCTGGTGCCGCTTCGTCGGCATGCCGGCCTCCTGCTGGGCGACATGGCAGGACCGGCTGTTCTTCGGGGCGGCCGATGGCACGGTCTATGAGGCCGAGGTCGGCGCCAACGACAATGGCGTGGCGATCGACGCGCTGATGGTCGGCGCCTGGAGCCGCTATGGCGACGGGCTCTCGACCAAGCTCTCGAAGCTGATCGGGGTGACGGCGCAGATCGGCGTTTCCACGGTGATGTATGCCGGGATCTCAGTCGATTACCAGACGAAGATCCCGACAGCGCTGCTCTCCTCGGTCGAAAACAATGCGGCGGCGAAATGGGGAACGGCGATCTGGGGCGTGTCGAAATTCCCCGGCATTTCGCTGGTGCGCAAATTCGCCTCCGCCGGCGGCGCGGGTTCGGCGCTGGCGCCGACGATCCGGGCGCTGATCTCCGGCTCATCCGGCTCCGTCTCCGAGGCCGCCGTCGTCGGCGGCTCGGTGCTTTACGAAAAGGGCGCGCCGATTTGATCGTCTGCCAACCCAGCGAGGAGATCGCCGCCTGGGTGGGCGGCAGGATCGGCGTCACCTTCCACCCGCCTTACACCACGCTTGCCCAAATCGACCGCGGCCGGATCATCGCCGGCTTCGTCTTCAATGTCTGGAGCGAACATGACGTCGAGGTTTCGCTGGCCGCCGACCGGCTGACGCTGACGCTGATGCGATCGGTCTTTGCCTATGTGGTGCACCAGCTCGGCTGCCGCCGCGCAACCGCCAGGACACGCGCCGACAACATCCAGACCCAGACCATGCTGACAAGGCTCGGCGCCCGTCTGGAAGGCCGCCAGCAAGCCTATTTCGGCGACTGCGACGGCCTGCTTTACGCAATCATGAAGGAGGATTTTCCCTATGGTCTCCACGCCGAAGGCACCGAAGGCGCCTGATCCGACACAGACCGCAGCGGCGCAGACGGCCACCAACGTCGACACCGCCATCGCCAATGCGGGACTGAGCCACACCAACCAGTACACGCCGGATGGTTCGCTGGAATACAAAGTCAGCGGCTACCAGACGATGAAAGACCAGACCGGCAAGACCTATCAGCTGCCGACCTATTCCGCCTATCAGACCTATTCGCCCGAGAACCAGGCGATCTACGACCAGACGCAGCAGACGCAGCTCGGCCTTGCCAGGCTCGCCAACGACCAGACCAACAAAATATCAGGCGTGCTCGGCACCAATGTCGATCTGAGCTCCGGCAATGTCGACAAATATGTCAATAATCACTGGCAGTCCGGCTTCGACAACCAGTGGAACCGCGACCAGGCGAGCCTCGATCAGAGCCTGGCCGACAAGGGCATCTCGATGGGCTCGGCCGCCTACGACAACGCCATGCGCGATTTCTCCACCCGCAAGCAGGCCGCCTCCGACCAGTATCTCGGCGACATGTATTCGAACGCCCAGAACGCCATCCTGACCGAGCGCAACCAGCCGCTGAACGAGATATCGGCGCTGATGTCGGGCTCGCAGGTGCATCAGCCGAGCTATGTCAATTCGCCGACGACGCAGCTGCCGACTGTCGATCAGGCCGGGCTGATCAATGAGAACTACAATCAGAAAATGGGCCAGTACAACCAGCAACTGGCCAAGTCGAACGCGGCGATGGGAGGCCTGTTCGGGCTTGGCGGCTCGCTGCTCGGCGGCTGGGCGATGGGATCGGACCGGCGGCTGAAGGAAAATATCAAACGCGTCGGCACGCTCGATAACGGCCTGCCGGTCTACGCCTTCCGCTACAAGAAAGGCGGCCCGGCGCAGATCGGCCTGATGTCGGATGATGTGCGCGAGGTTCACCCGGACGCCGTGTTCGAAGCTGCCGATGGGTTCGATCGCGTCGATTACGAAAGGGGCAGTCGCATGATCCCAACCATCTCAGGCGGCAATACCGGCAGGACACAGGGCGACATCGACGACCGGCGCAAGCAACTGGCCTACGCGATGCTGCAGCAGGGCATGGATACGAGCCCGGTGCAATCGCCGTGGGAAGGGGTCGCGCGGCTTGCCGAGGGCGGGCTCGGCGGCCTGGCGGTTCGCCAACAGCGGCAGACAGGCGCCGGTCAAGGTGCCGGCGCTCCGACAGGCCAGCCTTCCACGTCGGCACCGGCCTCTCCCGGCTTCCTGTCGCTGTTCTTCGGTGGCGGACCGACGCGCCGGACTGGCGGCTGAAGAAGGACATCTGCCGCGGCGGCGGGGGATAACGGCCTGCCGGTCGACCCTTACCGATGGACGGCGGTCCGATCCGGATCGGCCTCGTGTTCAACAATGTGTGAAAAATCCATCCAGACGCCGTGTTCAAACATGCAGACGGTTTCGACCGCGTCTTCTACGAAAGGGCAGTGGACCAATGTCACTAGCGTCATTCATTTTCGGCGGCGATACCGGCAAGACACAGGGCGACATCAGCGACCGGCGCAAGCAGCTGGCCGATGCCATGCTGCGGCAGGGCATGGAGTCGGGTCCCATACAATCCCCTTGGCAAGGGGCTGCGCGTCTTGTCCAGGCCCTCCTGGGTGGGCTGGCGATCCGCCAGCAGGAGCAGGAGCAGCAGGCAAGCGGCGACGGCAGCGCGGCGCCGGCGGGCGACCCGGGCGACTATCCCTTCGCGCCGCTGCCTGACAACGGGCCTATTCCGCCGGAAAGGCCCAATCTCGATCCGCTGATGACGACGGACGATCGCGGCGAACAGCCCATGGCCCCGGCCGCCCAGCCCGGCGCCGGTCTCTTCGCGCCGCTGCCCGACAACGGGCCCATTCCGACGCCGAAACCCTATCGCGATCCGATGGTCACGACGGATTATCGCCGGGAACAGCCCATGGCGGCCGGCCAGCCGCCGCAATTTTCGTTGGAACACTTTGGCGATCCCGTCGCGTCGCCTGCCAATCCGCCCATTCCGACGCCGCGGCCCTATCGTGATCCGATGGTCACGACCGACGATCGCCGCGAGCAGCCGATGGCGACCGATCAGCCGGGCGACGATGCCTTCGCTCCGCTGCCTGACAACGGACCCATTCCTTCGCTGAGACCTGGCTATCGCGACCCACAGGTGACGACGGACGAACGCCGCCAACAGCCCGCGGTGCCAGCTCCTGGCGCCGCCGTCGCCGGATCCGCAAACGACGGGGCAGAGCTTCAAACGATTCTGTCCGATCCCGTTCGTAGCGCCAAGCTGCCGGCCGGCATGCGCAACAACAATCCCGCCAATCTCAAATATGTCGGGCAGCATGGGCCAGGAATCATCGGCCCTTCCGAGAACACCGATCAGGGCGACCCGCAAGTCGTCTATGCCACGCCGGAAGCGGGCATGCGGCACAATGTCTGGCAGATCATGAGGAAGTATCGAAAAGGCATGCTGACCCCGAATCAGATGATCGCTGGAGCCGGCGGATGGACGCCTAAATCTTTCACGGCGGCTGCCAACATTGCGCAAATGATGGGCATCGACCCTGACGACGATCTGCAACTGACCGACCCGGCAATGGCAAAGAAGTTTGTTCGCGCCCTCATCACTCAGGAACAGGGAACATCGGGCGCTCTTTATCCGGACAGCATGATTGAAGCGGCAATCGCAGCACAGTCCAAGGGCGTTGCCCATGCCGTGCCGTCCCAGCCGGCCAAGGGGCCCGTTCCCACGCCGAGGCCGGAATATCCCGATCCGCAGATGACGACCGACGAGCGCCGCCAGCAGCCCGCGACGGCGCCCCAGCTGCCTGACGACGATCCCTTCGTTCCACCGGGCAAAGTGCCCGTTCCCGCACCGAAACCCAGCCGCCACGATCGGCAGGCGGTAAGGGGCACCTCCAGCCAGCAACCCGTCGACGCCGATGTCTTCCACGGTTTCATGGACACGGTGAAGAACGGTTACAAGACGAAGGATGGCTCGATCATCCAGGTCACCAACCCCTACGGTCTGGCGGCCATCGCCTCGACCGGCCAGTCCGAAAGCCGGTTCTCGACCAAGCTAGCCAACAGCTCCTGGTCCGATCCGAGCGCGAGCGGAAAGAAGGGCACCTCGGGCGGCATCATGTCGTGGCGCAATAGCCGCCTGCAAGCGCTCTACGATTTTGCGGCTCAAAAGGGCGAAAAGGTGGGGGCGATCAGCCCGCAGACGCAGGCCGAATTCTTCCTGCAGGAGAATCCCCACCTGATCGCCAGGCTGAACGCCGCCAAATCGCTCGAGGAAGCCCAATCCCTCATGAACAGAGCCTGGGCTTTCAAAGGCTACAATGAGCGTGGAAATCAGGAGGTCTCCAACCGGCTCGCCAGAGCCAGGAGCTTCATGCCGCAGTACCAAACGGAGGGCACTGCCGATCCCTTCGCTCCGCCCGGCAATCCACCGATTGCGACGCCAAGCCAGGGCTCTCGCAACCCGCAGGAGACAATGAAGCGAGGTCAGAAACAGCCATCGGCGGACGCACTCGTGCACGCACTCCTGGGACGGCAGCAAACTGGCCTGTGGTAGCCGGTTCAGGCTTCTGCGGACGTCAGACTAACGACTGCACAACACAAGGCCTCGCAATTCGCGGGGCCTTTTCCTTTTTGGAGAAGGCGAATGCCCAGAAACCCATCAACCGGCGTCTATTCCAAGCCCGCCGGCACGACACCTTCAGTTGGTCAGATCATTGATCCCGCACCGTGGAATCAATTGACGACGGACCTTGGGAACGAGATCACCAACTCACTGCCGCGCGACGGCTCGGCGCCAATGGTTGCGCCGCTGAAGCTTGCTACTGGTACGGCTGGAGCGCCGGGGATTGGGTTTTCGTCGACGCCGCAGACCGGCCTTTATTTGAAGGGCGGCGGGCTGCTTGGGTTCACCCAGAACGGCGTCGATATCTCCTTCGCCCGTGCCTCGGTCTATGCGGCAAAGTCTGGCGATTACACGGCCCTTGCGGTCGACGACGACGCCGTGCTGCGGTTCACTGCGGTGGCGACGCTCTCCCTTACGGCGGCCGCTACTCTCGGTGCCAACTGGTCCATCACGGTCATCGCCGATGGCGGGGATGTAACGATCGATCCGAATGGGGCAGAGACGATTGACGGGGCGGCCACGCTCGTCGTTCCGAATGGTTATTCCGTCTTCTTCGTCTGCAGCGGGACTGCGTTCTTCACCGATAAGGTGTTGACGAGGCTTCAGGCAGTAGCGGCGTCAGCAGAGCCTGGACATCTCTACGGCCTAACGCTTTCGAACAATGTCGCAGACGCAACGAATGACATAGACATTGCGATCGGCTCTGCGGCAAGCGATGCCACATCGCCCGTGATGATCACTCTCGCGTCGGCCTTGACAAAGAGGTTAGACGCCAACTGGTCTGTTGGACCCAATCAGGGTGGCCTCGATACGGGTTCGATCGCTAATACAACCTATCACGTCTGGCTTATCGCGCGATCGGATACGGGCGTCGTGGACGCGCTCTTCTCGACTTCCGCGATAAGCCCGACGATGCCGACAAACTACGACAGGAAGCGGCGCATTGGTGCGTTTAAACGAGAGTCCGGGGCGATTTGGGCATTCAAGCAGGATGGCGACTTTTTCGAACTAGTCGCCCCCACGACAGATACCACAACGATTACAACCAGCTCCGCCCTCAGGACCTTGAGAGTTCCGGTAGGGTTCCCCTTGAGAGCCAATATCACGGTGGTGATCGGCAATACGGCGGGCGCGATGTCTTCGGCCAATCATTGGAACCCAGCGCTCGGAGCAACACTCCCCTCATCTCAAAACGGGTTCGTCCAAACGTTTGTCAACACGCCGGTTTCTCAGGCAGCTTCCGAAATTATGGACATTTCTACAAACGCATCCGCCCAAATCTACAACCAGGCGACAGGCCCGCTATTGACGTCGTATTCCATTACCACTCTGGCATATTGGGACAGGAGAGGGCGCTTTTAAAATCAGCGTGAAGGTTGTAGATGCTTTCCTAATCCCGGAAGGAATAGAAGGCGTCTTGCATGTTGAAGCAGTTGGCGAAAGCCGTTTTCCCAGAGACCGTGCTTGGCGCAGCGAGGGAGTGGCGCGCTCGGGAAAAGCGTTACTGGTCATGGGGTAGCGCGACCAGGGCGGCCGGTGCCGAATATGCAGAAGGAGATTTGACGGCCTTCAGGGTGGCGAGGTCTCGGCAAATTGTTGGGAATGAAGAGTCCTTCGCCAAGCCGTCCGATGAGTTGCTGTTGGCCTTTGATGCGCCATGCGGTCGATTTGTTGATTTCGGCGGATCTGCTGGCGAAATGTGCGCCGTCTTGCAACGGCGGTTCGTCGCATGGTCATTTGCCGTTGTCGAGACAAAGGCGATGGCTGACGCCGCTCAGTCTATCCGGCCCTCGATCTCCTATTCCGACCAGTTGCCGACCGCCTTTGATGTCTTCTACAGCAGCGGGACGCTTCAATATCTCGCTGATCCCTATCCGTTGTGGCGGGATGCTCTCGCAAGGACGGAGCGTTACGCCTTCTTGGCGCGGAATGCTTTTTCAGAACAGAAGACGTTCAGCGTCCAATCATCTAGGCTCTTCGATAACGGCGCTGGGCCGATCCCGGAAGGGTTCAGCGATACCGTTATTCGATACCCGCATAGGACGGTGTCAGAACGAAGACTGATCAAGACCGCGCGTGAAGCGGGCTTCGAACTGGTCAAGCGGGTTGCCGATCAGAACGGCGGACTGATCAAGGGCGCTCGGAACATGTACGGCGCCGATCTGCTGTTCAAACGCCGGTAGCCCCTCACTTTGAGGATCACGACATTGCTGCTCCGCTACATCGCCTACCTGCCGGCAAACATCGGCCTCGTCGGCTGCGCCTATGTGCTGTCACCGTTCCTCGCTGCATGGTCAATGAAGCACGGTCCTGTCCTTCCCGGCCGGTGGCGCTGGTTCTCAACCCTGAACGCCGATCTGGACGGCTATATCCCGCAGCGTGTCTCTGGCTTCGATCCCGCCGCCAAGGGCTTCAAACTCTGGTGGCAGCGGACTCGTGGCGCAACCCCTGCAACGGCTCAATCGAAAGCGCTGGGTATGCCTGCGGATGGAACGCGCATCATCGAGCAGCGGATCACCGATGATCCGAATTCGCGGGGCCTTTTCCTTTTTGGAGAAGGCGAATGCCCAGAAACCCATCAACCGGCGTCTATTCCAAGCCCGCCGGCACGACACCTTCAGTTGGTCAGATCATTGATCCCGCACCGTGGAATCAATTGACGACGGACCTTGGGAACGAGATCACCAACTCACTGCCGCGCGACGGCTCGGCGCCAATGGTTGCGCCGCTGAAGCTTGCTACTGGCACGGTGTCCGTCCCTGGCCTTGGCTTCTCGTCGGTTCCGCAGACGGGTCTATACCTCAAGGGCACATCGCTTGGGTTCACTCAGAACGGCGTCGATATCGCATTCGGCCGCGCCTCGGTCTATGCGGCCAAGTCCGGAGCGTACACGGCGCTTGCTGTGGACGATAACGCTGTGCTGCGGTTCACCGCGAGCTCCACGCTCTCTCTGACTGCGGCAGCTACTCTGGCCGCGAACTGGCGCATCACCATCATCGCAGATGGAGGCGATGTCACCATTGACCCAGATGCATCGGAGACGATCGACGGGGCGGCAACGCTGCTCGTCCCTAACGGGGGATGGGTGAATGTCTTCTGTAGCGGATCGGCATTCTTCACCAACAAAACAGCCGCTCAGGGTGCGGCAATTGCCAACATGAAATGGCGGTCTCGCTTCATCGGAGAGGTGGTCTATGCCAATACAGCGGTTACAGGTGTGGAAACACCTCCAACGTCCGTCACTGACACCGTCTGGATTGAACTCACGTCCGGGCTGACTGGCGTCGGACAGTTCAACAACGCGAAACTGACCAACGAAAGCATCTCCGGTTCGGCGCCGCTTGTGCTGGCGACGGCTGCTATAAGCTATGCTGGTTCGGCGATGAACGGCCAGACCATTCGGTTGATCAACACCGAGTCCCGCGTCCTGCGTCCCAGCATCTCGCCGGGAACAATCCAGGATGACGCCTTTCAGGGGCATCGTCATCCCACAGGCACTACCGTGTTCACGGGTGGCGCTGGCGGCATTGGTACTGGTTCCGGTAACATCAACCCGTTGACCATCGGTGATCCTATCACTGACGGCACGAACGGCACGCCGCGCACCGCCAATGAAACCCGCATGAAAAACATCGGCGTCAAAGCCTACATGAGGATAGCCTGATGCCCTATGCAGTCGGACTCGACCAGATTGGCACCAACACCCCCGTCTATGACGGCAACGGGGAGTCGATCACTGGCGATTACATCGAAATCTCATGGGATGATTACCAAGCCGCAATCAACCTTCTTGTCAGCGGCAAGCACGTCTTCGTCATGGATGGGCAGTTTGTGCTAGGTTACGAGATCCCCCCGCAGGAGCCTTAAGGCAGAGCGCCTGTCTTGCACGCAGGCATTGTTCCCGCCCTTGCAGTCTTTCGATAAAGCTGTAATCGGTAGCTCCGGTTCAAAGGAGCAAAACATGTGGGTGCCATCCAGGCTTAGACACAAAAGGCACGCGCCAGTCGATCTTGACGCCGTATCTGCCGTGCCGTTCGACAAGGTTAGGGAGAAGGCGGAAGGCATCGAGGGGATGCTATCAGGGTTCTCCATGCAGGTCATGGATTCCGTTCTCACGTTCCAAAGAGCGGTCGGCAGCGAAGGCGGCATCTTTGAATTCGGCGTTTACAAAGGGCGATCCGCCGCTGTTCTAAGCGCCCATGCGCAGCCGACAGAAAAGTTCCTGATCGTAGATGTTGAGCGGTATATCACTAATGAGACGCTTTCCAGTCTCTTTTCCAGTCCGGAATTTCATTTGGGCAGTTCCGAGAACTTCTCAAAGGACTACGCCGACTATGCCGGTCTGAAGCGATCAGTGAGGTTCATGCACGTTGATTCCAGCCATTCGTATCGGACGACGTTGAACGAGCTGAAACTGGCCGATGCGCTACTGTCGGCAGACGGGGTACTTTGCCTTGATGACTTCTCTAACCTGCATTATTCGCAGATCTTGCCGGCGCTCTATAAATACCTCTATCGAAGCTGGACAGACCTTCGCGTTTTTCTGGTGACCGATGCGAAATGCTACATCTGCCGACGGAAGCATTTTGATCGATATGGAAGTTTCGTCCTCAACTCTCTTCTGGACGAAATGGGCAAGCGCGGTAATAGGCAAGTGACGCTCGCCAGGACTGACGTGGATCGGGAATACCGCGCGTTTTACTTACGGGAAAAAACCGATCCCGACGAAGACGACCTCTATGGGAGGTCCATTTACGGGCACTTCTACGAGAAACCATGATCGAAACAAGGGGCGCTCTTTCGGGCGCCTTTTCTATAGGGGCAAACAATGATCGTCCGCTACCTCGCCTACGTGCCGGCGAACCTGATCCCCGTTGCCCTGGCTTATGTCTGTCACCACTCCTGGCGGCCTGGTCAATGAAAAACGGCCCTGTCCTTCGGGGCCGCTGGCGCTGGTTCTCGACACTAAACGCCGATCTGGACGGCTATATTCCGCAACGTGTCGGATGGAACGCGCATCATCGAGCAGCGGATGACCGACGATCCGAGGCAGCAATGGACTGATGGAGACGGCCAACGGCGCCCGGTTCTTCTGACCAGCCGCGCATCGGTGGCTTCTGTCTCAAGATTTGGCTCGGAGGGCAAATAAGCCCTACGACGGTCGAAACCGTCACTTCGCATTCCAAGTCAAGCCCCAACGTTCCTGATCTCATCTGGAGCCTCCCCATGCTCGCCCCCTAACTGGCGAGCGGTGATAAAGCATGCCTGGCCGGATCGCTTCATGGTCCCGACGCCGCGGTCAGCAGTACGATATCGCGGCGGTTCGCGGGGCATTGCAATGCCGGTTGGCTTCACCGCCTAATGTCTGCTGCCAAATAGGTGAATTTGACAGATTCGCTGTGCGTGAAGAACGGGAAGACATATTCATGGTGCAAACGGTGCCTTCCGACCAGCCATATGCCAATCGGGAACGCAACCTGCTCGAATACCGCCTACGTGAATCTCCGAAGGCTGGTAGGTTAATGCCGGCAGTCAATCCCCGATGTAAAGCGATGACCTTTAGCGGCTTTTCATCACTCTTTGATTGAGTTATCCACTGCCGGGCATGGAGCTACCTAGTGGATAACGTAGTGACGTCTCAGTTTGTTCGTGGTGGCTCTCGCGATAGGGTTCGAGGGATTGATGGTCTGCGCGCCATATCCCTCATCCTGGTGCTTCAGGCCCATTGGGCGCCGTCAGAAGCATTCCAAGAGATAGCGGAATGGGGGCGTGCCGGCCTACTTGTCTTCTTCGTTATCAGCGGGTTTCTCATCACAAGAATTCTGATCGACCTTTCGGCGCGACGGCAGATTTTTGGCGCCCGCGCATTACTCGTTAACTTCTACTGCCGTCGCTTCTTCCGCATCCAGCCAATCTATTATCTTGGTCTGGCCTTCATCATCTGCATGAGCCTGAATGATGCGGTTCGAGAAGATGTGCTTTACCACGTCCTCTTCCTGCAAAACTTTTCGAACGTATTTCTACGAGAGGATCTCGGCACTTACGGGCCTGCATATCCGTGGTGGTCACTGGCTGTCGAAGAGCAGTTCTATTTGTTTTGGGCGCCTGCGGTGATTTTTCTCCGGCCGAGAGCCTGGAAGGCGGTTTTGGTTGGGTCGATTGCTCTTGCTATCGGGTGGCGCGCTTTTGCTTGGTTCGCAGATCTCGGACAGGCCAACGTCCTTGTGACACTCGGCAACCTTGACGCTTTAGGCGCTGGCGCCGCGGTCGCGATCATTACGTCATCAGACAGGGGGCCTGTCGCGGCTTCTCGGTGGTTCTCGGTAGTGATGGTGTCCGGCATTGTGGGATTTTGCATATTAGCTTGGGCCGAATATAACTTTGGGCTCGTAGCTTTCCGCAGCAGTTTCCTCGGCAAAGTTGTGTGCGATGTTCCGGTCTATCTCGTTGCCGCTTCGCTGATCTTTTTCTTGGCGAGCGGACGCGCGGATATCGCGGCAAAAGTGCTTGATAACCCGGTGCTGACATATTTAGGACGGCGCAGCTATGGCGCATACGTCTACCATTTGGTTGTGAGCTACACTTTCCTCTACTACGTCACTCCGCGATATATCGAGCCTCTCCTTGGCATAAAGCTTGGACTCTATGGGCCGGTTGAGTTTTGCGTATTCGCACCGATAACCATCGCGATTGCCGCACTTTCTTATCGGTACATTGAGAAGCCAATATTCCGACTGCGAGATCGCGCGGTCCCGACACTCTGAGAGAAGATAGGTTCAAAGATCCGCGGCTCGCCCCGCTTTCAGGTAGGACGCCCGCGCATCCGCGTTGAACGAGGCCGCCTTCCGTCGTATAGCTCGGGGAGAAAATGTGCGGCAGTGGTGATTAAATGACGTCGATTTTAGAACAATTGTTGAGTGTATTTTGGCTCCGGCCCGAGACCGCCGTCTGGCGGTATTTGGATACGGAGGCGATGAGGCGCTTCGAATTCGAAGGCAGATCGCTAGACTTTGGATGTGGAGACGGCATTTTTTCGTTTATTAGAGCGAGGGGACAGTTCACCGCAGAATTCGATGCTTTCCAAAAGACGGAGAGACTTGATCGATTTTACCAGAACGTAGACGTATTTGACGCTTATGATGAGAGTTACGATCCCCTCGTCGCTAGCCCTGCGTCGTATCAAATAAGTGTTGGCTTCGACCATAAGGCGAATCTGCTGCGAAAAGCGGCGGCGCTGAACTTCTACAAAGAAACCGTCGAGGGAGATGGAAACGCGCCTCTGCCTTTCGACGATAATTCATTTGGATCGATTTTTTCGAACATCGTCTATTGGCTTGATAACCCGGCCGAGGTCATTTCTGAGCTGAGAAGAATTCTGGTGCCGGGCGGCAAGATATGCCTGATGCTGCCAAATGAAACGCTGCCGCAGTACAGCTTCTATAATTCTTTATATGTCGAGACCAAGGATGAGCAATGGAAGTGGCTCGAGTTATTGGATCGCGGAAGACTGAGTGATAATATCAAGCAGTCGAAATCAGATGATGATTGGCGGCAGATTTTCAGCAGTGCAGGCCTTTCGGTTTCTCATCATTCGCAACACCTGCCTAAAGTAGTAATCCAAGCGTGGGATATTGGATTTCGACCGATGTTCCCAGCGCTCATGAACATGGTAGCCGGCGTCGAACCCGACAAGTTGCCTGGCATCAAAGCAGAGTGGGTGCGTGCGCTCCGAATGTTCGCCGATCCTCTTACCGCTATAGGCGAAAGAAATGACGAGAGCAGTGCATTTCACTGCTATATCCTTACAAAATGATAGATTCACGTGGCTCAATTTCGAGCCTAGCTGGGGCCGTTCTGCGGGGCGCGCCCCATATTCGTGGCGAGGTGCTGAGGTTGCCCAATCAGCGGTCGCGATTTGGCGCTGGGGATTGAACAATCCGTTTCTGGGTGACGCAACTTATCTCACGACGTCCCGACCACCATCCGGCCCCCCAAACGTCGAGAAAGTTCGTGAGCGGGCTTTTCCACGAAAAAGAAGAACGGGGCAACGAGCAGAAGTGAGCCGGCGCAGATGATGACCGGACTGGTGATGCCAAGCCGTTCTATCGCCGCCGCGGCGATGACATGGATCAAATAAATGGAGAAGCAAGCTTCTCCAACTTTCTCCATGATCGCCGAGGCGTTGCCACGCTCAGCATTCGACGCCTCGGAAAGAATCCACCCGCATGCCAGAACACCAAAAGGAATCATCGTCAGATAGAACCCGATCGGGGTGTTAAGCGTCGCCCAATACAGAATTGAAGCGGTGAGCGCGGTCGCCGCTCTCCATATCCAAATGTTCCCGAAATACGTTCCCCTTCGATAGATTTGGGCGATGTAACAACCCATGAACCAGGTTGGTAGTGAGACCACCCAATTCAGTGAGGGGCCGTAGATCTGCGCGTTGCCATATTTATCCGAGCCCAAACCGATCGCGATGAGGTAGGAAATGATGACTGAGACGACGATCATCAGCGGCCACCCCACTTTCCGTGATATTGGAAGGAGTAGCGGATAGAGCGAATAGTAAATGAGCTCACAAACCACGGACCATAAGATATAGCCGTCGATCGGATTGTACTGACGGATGCCGACCCACTGCGCCAGAACCAGTGCTACAGCGGTTGGAATCATGATTCTGAGATATCGCCTCTTTAGAAAAGCCACAGCAGACATTTCCGCCGTTCGGAACGGGAAGTGAATGCAAAATCCCGAGATGATAAAGAAGACTATGACGGCGGGGTGACCGGTGAAGATGTAACGCGAAACGCCGGGCATCGATGGCCCAAGCAAATGCGCAAACACAACAGACAGAGCGGCAACTGCTCTGACCGTATCCAGGCCCGCGATTCTATTTGAAAGTGGAAATGATCTCATTTCGCTAACGTAACCGTTATGCGAAAACGTTAGCAAGAGACAACTATTAGTGTACTTCGCGGTACCTTTATTGGATCTCCGTGCTTGGAACCGGTCCCGCACGCGTCTTCCTCGGTGAGAGCCGCGCGCACCGCGAGACCCAACACCCATCATAACCCGGAGCCCACCCCATGCTCGTCCATAACTGGCGCGCGGTGATCAAGCACGCCTGGTCCGTCCGTCTGATGGCGCTGGCGCTGCTCTGCATCGTCCTCGAGCCCGTCATCAATTTCGTCGCCGCAACCTGGCTGTCGCGCAACCTCTACATCCAGCTCGCCATGTCGGCGGCGACGGGGCTTTTCGCCGTGGCGGCGATCGTCGCCCGCATTTTCGTTCAGCAGAAAATCTCAGGAGATCTGAATGGCAAACCGCCTGCAGAAGGGTAGTGCCGCCGCGGCCATGGCCGTGGCGCTGGTCGGGTCGTTCGAGGGATTGCGGCAGAATGCCTATCCCGATCCGGCCACACGGGGGCAGCCGTGGACGATCTGCTACGGCAGCACCAATGGCGTCAAACCCGGGGATCGCAAGACGGTGGAGCAGTGCAAGGCGCTCCTGGCGCTGGAGCTCAACACCTATGCGCGCGGCGTTGAAGGCTGTGTGCGGGTGCCGCTGCCGGATGCGCGCTTCGTGGCGCTGACCTCCTTCGCCTATAATGTCGGGGTCAAGGCCGCTTGCGGCTCGAGCGCGGTCAGGCTCATCAACCAGGGTAGGACGGCCGAGGGCTGCGAGGCGCTGTTGAAGTGGAACCGCGCCGCCGGCATCACCTTTCCCGGCCTTGTCAGGCGCCGGCAGAAAGAGCGGCAATTCTGCCTGGAGGGCATCTGATGTTCTCCCTGTTCGACAGCCTGAAGATGGGCGCCGGCATCGCCGCCGGTCTGGTGCTCTATCACCTCTATGCCGTTGCGATCGGCTATCCCTCGGCGGCGCGCCAGGCGCGCGCCGGCTATGTGCTGCTGGCCGAGAAGGCTGCGGCCGATGCGAGAGCGGCCGAGATGGAGCGCCAGCGCAATGCGGCCTCGCTCGCCACCGAAGAGCACAGCAAGCGCCTTCTGGCCGCGGAGGCTTCAGAGCAGGCGGCCAGAGACACACTCGAAACCGAGATCCAATCCCATGAGCTTCAGCTTTCTGAAAAGAACCGCGCTTGCGCTGTCACTGCTGCTGATCGTCAGTGGCTGCTCCGCCACTGAGCGGCTGAACAGGGCCTCTGTGATGAAGGGGCAGGCGGCGGCCGGCATCGCGCTGCCGCCTTTGCCCGATGATCTGCGCCGGCAGGAAGCGCATGCGCCGGTCCGCGAAGGCGAGCCCGTGGTCGCCATCCTTGCCCGCGAGCGCCAGGCGCTCGACCGCGCCAATGCCCGCCAGGGGCGCATGGTGCAATTTTACGACGACCTCACCAGCAGAATTGGATCCCGCCGATGATGAACGGAATATCGCTCGCCGTAACAAGCCCGAGGTTCAGGGCTGGCGGATCCGGCCCGGTCGATCCCGATCGATATATGTTCTTCGCCACCCGCAACCGCATGCCCTCCGGGACCATCGTGACGGCCGCATCCGGCACGAATTATGTGTGCAGCAAGATCGTCGTCAGCACGCCGCAATATAAGACGCGGACTTTCCGCTTTCACCTCTCGGGCTTTGCCTCGACGGAAGGCGGAAACTCTCCGCAGGAGACGATCGTCACCGGAACCATCGGCACGCCCGGCAACTCCGTCCTTGTCGATGAAATGTATATGCGGGTTGGCGGCATCTTCCATCAGCTGCAGTTCGGTGCATCGAACACGGTCACGATCGCCGACCAGACCAACGGCGCGTGGACGGACGAAATCACCATTCCCGACGTCGCCGCCGAAAGCGCGATCGAACTCTGGACTTTCTACCACACCGCCGTTGCCGAAAAGATCTGGCCCGTCTACCGCATCCAGAAGCATCGAGGCGAGCGAATCTGGGGGGCAAGTGACCTTGCCACGCTGGAAGCCTTTATGGCCACCCCGGATGCCGACAGCACGGCGTCTCTCGACACGGGATATGGCACACAGGCGCAGCCGCAATATTACGGCCCCGACTTCATGGTCGCCAAAGGCGATTGGGATGGCCGCCCGGTCGCGCTCGGCTTTTGTGACAGCCTCGGCGAAGGTCGACAGGAGTTCAGCTCGGCTGCGGATGACCGCGGCAATCTCGGCTGGTTCCGACGCTGGCTCGACAAGGACGGGATCAATGGCCGCACGCCGCATCTGCTGATGGGCATGCCGGGAGCGGGTTCCGTCCGCGAATATACCGGGTCCGGATCTTCCATTGCCACGCGTCGCAGGGATATCGTCCGCGAAATTATCGCCTTCAACAACGGCGAATGGCCGTTCACTGTCGTCGCCAATCAGCTGGGGCAGAACGATATTTCGACCTCTTACAGCACGTGGTTCAACACCAACTACCGCAGTTTGGTGACCCGCATCCGCGCTGAATATTCTGGCGCCAAGATCGTCGCCTTCCCGCCGCTTGGCCGTACCGACATCCAGAAGACCATAACGCTGACGTCGGTAGGGACGGTGGCAACCGGCACAATAGCGGCCGGCACCACCGGCCTTGCCAGCGGACAGACTGTCAGCATTACCGGGGCGACACCGACCGCCTACAACGGCAACGTCGTGATTACGGTCACAGGTGCGAATAGCTTCACATACGATTTTACGGGCGGTACGTCGCCGGCGACTGGAACAATTCGCCTCGGCGAACTGGGATTGAGGGTCGAGTTTCAAGCCTATTCGGCGAATCAGTCATGGCCGACCGACGGGACGGACGCATCGGGAAAGTGGCGGCTGCATGATGATATCATCGCGCAGACCTCGTCCTGCTGCGACGCGGCGATCGATACTTACTCAGCCTGGGTGTCGCCCTCACGCGGCGGCTGCTGGCCCGGTATGCTGGAACTGCCCAGCACGACGCTGACAGTCCAGGCCGGCACGGACGGTGTTGCTACCTACAATTCCATCACCGTGGCAGATGCGAGCTTCCTTCGAGCAGAGCAGACCATCAATCTCTATTCCGGCCCCGACGGCGTCGCGCGCTTAAGCACGCAGGTCATCGCCAGCATTGCCGGCAACGTCATCACATATCAAGGCACGAGCGCTGTGGTGATGCCGATTGGAACGGTCGTCCGCCCGGCCGCGGCGATCGGCGAAAACACCCCGGCATCCATGGTGCACCCGCAGCCCGTTATGATCGACCGCATTGTGGCTGGCATCGCCCAGTCCGAAAAAACGAAATTCGTAATCTAGAGGCACCCGCATGAACACATCTGACTTCGACCCCCGGCTGCATCAGCAGATGGGGGAACTGCTCGCAGAGGTCCGCAATCTCAGGGATGCTTTCAGGCAATCGGAAATCAAATCCGACAACAGCCGGTCTCAGATGCACGGCCGGCTGGATCTCCTCGTTGATCGCGTTGGCAAGGTCGAGGGAACCGTTTCGGCCGTGCAAGAGGATATCTCGGAAATGCGGCCGGTGACCGATGACGTCCGCCGGTGGAAGCTCATGGGGCTCGGCGCTCTCGGGATCGTCGGGATAGGGGCGTCGGCGCTTACCTTCATGATCACCAAGTTTGGCGCGTCTGCTGCTGGATGGCTTCTCGGAAAATAGAAGGATGGCTCAAAGTAAACTGAGCTGTTGCATTTTGTTTCCACGGCGTTAGATCCCAAAAAAAGCCCCGCCGAGGCGGGGCAGTCTAGACAACTCGGATCGCACGGGAGGAACACCCATGCTTTCCTGCTAATATAACGAAAGAGGGCCCGGCTAGGTTCCGCTACGGTGTCGTATTGACGATAATTTACTGGTCGCACCAAGCGTTCCGCTGCCCTGAAACGAGCCTTTTAAATTTTAGCTATCTCTAACGAACAAATCGGCATCGGGCTGGTTCTCCTTTCAGGAGGAAACAGTCATGAAGAGCATGAACAATCGCCAGGTTCGCATTCCCGGTCCCCGGGAGCTTGATATTGCAGAACATTGCCGCAAGTTCGGGATCAGTCCGGCCGAGGAAAAGAAGCTGAAGAAACTTCTCGGGTCTCGCGCACCTCTGCATGAAATCCAGGCCAACGCTCCGCCGCGACAGCCGAGGTGGCGTTGACAGAGGATGCGTCTGTTTCACGCTGCGTTACGGCCATGACTCAAAGATTGAGCGGCGCCAGACGATGCCGCGAAGGCGAGGGGACCGGATCTTGCTGCCGGGCGTCCTGATCGCCGATCCTGTTGATCAGGAGGGCCGATTGTGGTGCTTACCCGTGAAAATCCGCTGAAAGCCCCGGTCCGCCGGGGTTTTTTGATGGGGTGCCGAGGCGCTTTGGTTTTTCGCAGGCGCCGAAGCATGCCAGTCTAACGATTGAAGCGGATCGAAGCAATTTTTGCTTGTTACTTGGCCCGACGGGGCGAGCGCGCCGGCTGATCTGCGGCGCCTGATTGGCGGAACTTCCGACAAATAGTGACGTTGTGGCCGACGGACCGCGTAGCAGGTCTCGTCTCCTGTACCAACTGCTACCCCTGCAGTCGCTGCGCGGTCCACTGCACATCCGGGATGGCCGGAGCGCTTCTCTGCCCGGCCCGCACAGCCCGAAGCGCGAGCCGATCAATGGGCAAGTTGGCGCGACAGCATGAGGATGTAATCATCAGCGATATCGGCGACCACCATTGCGGCTTCGGCTGGCGGATAGCCCTTGCCGATGGCCTCGCTGAGGATTTTCATCACGAGCGGTTCGAGCGCTTCCCGGCAGTCGGCGAGAGTTTCGACATGCGGGCATTTCGGACGAAATTGCAGGACGTTGTTCATGGCGTACCCTCCATATGATCGAGTTCGGCCCTTTATGGAAGCCGGCCTCTCGATGAAAGGCGGGCCACGGTTCCGGCGAGCTGTCCCGAAACCAAATGAGTCATCGTGAAAATACGATGGCATAGGGCGGGAGGTATTCAAGGTGATGCTGATATTAAGGTAAGCCAGTAGGGTTAATTCGTCCACTGAGGGTTGATCGGTCCTCAACGGGTGCGTCCGTCAATGGCGCAACACCTTGTTTACATGTCGCTTTTCGGGACAAAAAGACGGGGCGTTTTTTCAGATTTCCAGAAAAATGCCAGCATTCGCCATGCGGGCGTCAGGCTTGACATCGCGAGCCGGAGGATTTGTCCCGGGGCTGGACACCACATCGGAAAAGCCCACTTTCGCGGGCTTCTCCTTTCCAATCTCAAATTCGAAATGCGCGCTCGTCCCAGGCTGCGCTGAACGGCACGGCGACGACGGTCTTGCTGCCAGGCGCGGCCGTTCAGGCGGCGGCAAATGGCACGGCGACGAAGGTTTTACTGCCAGGCGCGGCCGTTCAGGCGGCGGCAAACGGCACGGCGACGAAGGTTTTATTGCCATCGCGTTCGACGAGCAGCAGCACCGATTTGCGGCCGGATTTGCCGGCCTCGGCAATCGCGGTCTTGACGTCGCGGCTGTTGTGGACCGGTCGGTCGTTGACCGAGACGATCACATCGCCCGCCTGGATGCCGGCGGCAGCGGCCGACTTGTCGGGATCGACGCTGGCGACCACCGCGCCGCTGACGGCGCGCGGCAGGTTGAGCTGCTGGCGCATATCGGGCGTCAGCTCGGCAAGGCCGATGCCGAGGCTCGGCTGGCCGCTGCTCCCGCCCTTGCTATCCGGGCTTTCGGCGGCGGCCTGTTTCTGGCCGTCCTCATTGCCGCCGACGGTGACGTTGAGGTCGATCGCCTTGCCGTCGCGCCAGATGCCGAGGGATTTCTTGGCGCCCGGCGAAAGATCGGCGACCAGCCGCGACAGGTCCTTCGGCGTCTTGACAGTCTGGCCGCCGACCGATGTGACGATATCGCCCGGCTTCACGCCGGCATGGGCGGCCGGCGTATCGGCGGTCACGGCGGCAACCAGTGCGCCGCCTGACTTGTCGAGGCCGACGGCATCGGCGACATCTTTCGTCACCGGCTGGATCTGCACGCCGAGATAGCCGTGATCGATCGAGCCGTCCTTCTGCAGCTTGGCGACGATCGCCTTGGCCTCATCGGACGGAATGGCGAAACCGACACCGACGCTGCCGCCGTTCGGCGAATAGATCGCGGTGTTGATGCCGACGACATTGCCGCTGCGGTCGACCAGCGGCCCGCCGGAGTTGCCGTGGTTGATCGGCGCGTCGATCTGGATGAAATCATCATACGGCCCGCTGTGCAGGTCGCGGCCGCGCGCCGAAACGATGCCCGCCGTTACCGTGGTGCCGATGCCGAACGGGTTGCCGATCGCCAGAATCTGGTCGCCGAGCTTCAATTTGTCGGAATCGCCCCAGGCAATGGTCTGCAGCGGCTTTCCCGCCTCGATCTTGACGACGGCGACATCGGATTTCGGGTCGGTGCCGATCAGCTTCGCCGGCAGTTCGGTACCGTCATCGAGCGTCACCTTGATGTCGACGGCATTGTCGATGACGTGATTGTTGGTGACGATCACCCCGTCTGGGCTGATGATGAAGCCGGAGCCGAGCGCCATGGCCTGCTGCGAAGGCCGGTTTTTCGGCGCCTGGCGCGGCAGCGGGATGCCCTGATCCTCGAAGAACTGGCGGAACTGCTCGTCCATCGGCGAATCCTGCTCGCCGGCGCTGACATCGGTCGCCTTCACAGTCGTGGTGATGGTAACGACGGCGGGCTTGTCGGCGTCGACGATCGACGCGAAGGAGCCGCTGGCTGCGAGAACGCCGCCGGCATCGGCCGGTGCGGCAGAGGCGTTCGACGCGTTGATGGTCAACGGCAGGCATGCGGCGCCGGCGAGGATGGCAGCCCCGACCAGGGCTGCGGCGCGATGTTTGCGGAGGATGTGTGACATGGTGATGGTCCTTGGAAGGGTGGCCCTTGCTAGAGCATTGACTTTGGATGGCGTCGGGCTTCCCCCTGGACCTGGCGTCGGATGGCGTTGGGCGCCAATTGCTCTCATCGCGGCGCAGCCGTTGGGGGGCGACCGGGCGAAAAAGAAGAATTCGCGCTCGGGATTCATATGATCGCCGCCAGCGGATTTACAAATTAAATATTGATCATGTTGATATTGCCGATTTGTAAGACATTACTGGAAGTTAATCTTTGTGCCGAGGGATTTTCGGGCCAGCGCCCACGCTTTGGAAATTCCACGCCGACTTTGTTCCGCCTCGCGTCCGCCGCGGCGGTTTCACTTGAAATCTAATGGACTTATTCCCGCAGCCGGTGATCCGGTCGGCGCGCACGCCCGTACATTCCCGCCAGACGATCCAGCGGCTCTGTCTGCAGTTTTATCCCTGGATTCTGTTGCTAATTTAAAACGTTAGTAGACTCTAAATTATTTATTCTTCAGAAAGCAAAGGCCGCGAATCGAGGGTTGGTGAGTCTCGCGGGCAGCATTTGAGGGACAATGAACAAGGCAGTGGGGCCGGGGACGGCCAGGCGCGGCGCGCAAGTGAAGTTGATCGATGTGGCGAAGAAGGTGGGCGTCAGCCCCATCACCATTTCGCGCGCGCTTCGCAATCCCGCAATCGTCTCGGAAGATCTGCGCGAGGTGATCCTGCGCACGGTCGCCGAAATGGGCTATATGCCCAATCTTGCCGCCCGGGCGCTCGCCGGCCGCCACAACGGTGTCGTCGGCGTCATCACGCCCGCCTTGCACCAATACGGCTTCACCGACCTGATGGTCGGGATCGAGGATCGCTTCCGCGACACCGAACTCACCGTGCAATATTCCAATACGCTGCGCCATGCCGAGGGCGAGGCGGGGCTGCTGAAATCCTTCCTGACGCAGAAGCCGGCCGGCGTGATCATCGCCGGCGCCGAATCCTATCGTGATCTTCTGCCGCTGATCGAAAGTGCCGCCTGTCCCATCGCCCATGTTGCCGATCTCAGCCAGGAGCCGCAAAGGCTGGTCGTCGGCCTCGACCATTATTCGGCAGGCACCGGCCCCACCCGCTTCCTGTTGTCGAGGGGCTATCGCAGGATCGCTTTCATGGGCCGCGGGGCCGATGTTCGCTCGCGCCGCCGTATCGAAGGTTATGAGGCGGTAATGCGGGAAGCCGGATGTTTCGACCCCGATCTCATCATCGGCGGCGATTCGGCCAGCCGCACCGGCCTCGGCCGGGAACTGTTTTCCCACCTGTTGCAGCGCGTTCCCGATGTCGATGCCGTCTTTGCCCAGAGCGACGAGATGGCGCTCGGCGTCCTGATCGAATGCAAGGAGCGCGGCATCCGCGTGCCGGAAGATGTCGGCATCTGCGGTTTCAACGATCTGGAATTCTCGGCCTTTACCGAGCCGTCGCTGACGACGGTGCACATTCCCCGCTACGAGATCGGCTACCGCGTCGCCGACATGCTGCTGCGCGCCGTCCGCGACGAGCCGCCCCACGAAGGCAAGGCCGACTTGGGCTTTACCATTATTCCGCGCGGTTCGACGCGGTAATTTGGTACGCACCGCGACAACAGACGTGGAGCCGAGCCTCGCGGAGGCCTGGACTGGGCATGGCCAGAATTATTCCGTATAAGGATCGGATGGCAACCACTGTGCTGAAAAATGGATAAAGCGGGCCTGTCTTTTGACAGAATGCGCACCTTTGTTCGTGTCGCCGAGCGCGGCAATCTGTCGATGGTCGCAAGGGAGCTGGGTGTCGGCCAATCCACCGTCACGCGGCACCTCAATGAACTTGAGGAGGCTGTCGGCGTGCCGCTTCTCAGCCGCACCACGCGCCGTGTCACCCTTACTGACGAAGGCAGTCGCTATTATACCAACTGCCTTCAGATATTGCGCCTGGTCGAACAGGCAGCTGAAGAAGCCAGGGATGCCCGTCAGGCCCCCGCCGGCGCTGTTCGGCTTTCCTGTACGGCAGCGCTCGGCGTCATGCATGTCACGCGGATGATCTTCGACTTTCAGGACAGGCATCCGGATATCCGCGTCGATCTCAACCTGACTGACGAGCGTATCGACCTGGTGCGCGAAGGCGTTGACGTGGCGCTCCGTCTTGGACCTCTCGCCGACAGCGCAATGAAACTTCATGCGCTCGGAGAGAGCCAGCGGCTGCTGGTCGGTGCTCCGGCGTATTTGTCTGTTCGCGGACGGCCGCAGCGCCCGGCCGATCTGTCACGCTACGAAACCGTCGTGATGTCCAACGTGGCGGGCAGCAATCAGCTCCTTCTTTCCTCTCCCGATGGCACCAGCCTGGTAGTCCCTGTCAGCGGTCGTCTGCGCGTCGATCACGGGCTTGCGGCGCGCGAAGCCCTTGCCGCCGGACGCGGCATCGGTCCTACCCATCTCTGGCTGATCCACGATCTTCTGGACGACGGCCGGCTCGAGGTCGTGCTTGGCGACTATCGGCCTTCGCCGGTTCCGGTGAGCTTGCTGATCGTTCCGGAGCGTGCAGCCATTGCCCGCGTTCGGCTGCTCGTCGACTTTCTTGCCGCCGAGATTTCCAAACTGCCGGGAATCCGGCAATCGTAAGTGCTTGTTTTCAAGCACGCCGTTGTCAAAATCGCTGCCGCGAGGCGCGCTATGCATCAACCTCCGAAGGACCGCTTGTCGCCGCGCCACCCCGTCGTCCGCAGAAACTGCTCCCAGTCAAGCGTCTCGGGATTCAGGCGACGGCTCCATTCGAGATCGTGCTCCTTACCGAAATAGCCATACTCGACAGCATATTCGACCATCCCGAGAATCTCTCGAACAAGAAATTCGTTGGCGGCAAACTCGGGAAAATAGTGCAGCAGGCCGTCTCTGGTGAAAGCATTTCGATACTCGGCCTTGAGGCCCGTCACGCGTTGAAAGGTTTCGACCATCTCCCGCGGAGAAATGATATCGCCGACGATCGGCAGCGTTTTGCCGTTGTAGCGCTCAGGGTTCGAGAAGATCTCGAGGACAACAGGCCCGGTTGCCGTCAGCGGATCGACGAAGGGTGCTGCGAAATCTTCCGGAAGATAAATCGGCAAGAGCAGGGTGTCGCCTTCCATGCGCGGCGCATAATACTCGAGAAGATTGGTGTAGAAGAATGCCAGCATGATGAAGGAATGAGAGATCGGCAGGCCGCGGATATAATCTGCAACGCGCGCCTTGTCGGTGAAGTGCGGTGCATACTTCGTCCCACCGGCGATCTTGTCGACATTCTCGAGCGTGCTGAAAACAATGTGCCCGATGCCGGCCTCCACGGCCGCATCCGCCAACTGCCGGCCGAGAGGGGCCTCGCTCGTCTCCGGCGGGGCGATCGGAGGCGTCATCAGAAATGCGCCATCTGCGCCCTTGAATGCAGCAACGAGTTCCTTCTGAAGGCCGAGTTCGAGAGGCACGGTGGCGATTTCGGCGCCGAGTTGCTCGAGACGTAAAGCTTCGGGCGAATCCTTTCTCCGAGTGAAAGCACGGACGCGGAAACGTTGGCTCTCAAGAAGTGTCGCAACGACGCTGCGCCCTTGTTTGCTCGTTGCCCCCATTACCGCGATCAGTGGCTTACTGTCTGTAGACATAGCTTCATCCTTTTCCCTGTCATTCGCCGCCAGATCGGCGGCGTCCTTGCAAGGCAGGGCGGTCGGTCCGTGCCGAACGCCTACCTTTGACGTGGTACTTTATCGAAGCAGGTTCTTTTGATGTAGATCGCTGAAATGCATAATATAATGCCATTTTGTGGATAAGTGGCGCCGGCCGGACATCTATACTTGTCGGTAGTCAATGCCACGCTACGATATCACTAGCGCGTCGCCGACATGCTGCTGCGGGCCGTCCGCGACGAGCCGGCTGTGGGAAGACAAGGTCACTTGGGCTTTACCATTAATCCGCAGGGTTCGACGCGATAAGTCGATAGGGTCTGCAGAGCCAGAAGCCGCCCCTCACCCTAACCCTCTCCCGTTCTGACGGGGAGAGGGGACGTGCCCTGCGGAGAGGTTGCTACATGGTCCCTTCGCCCCGTTTACGGGGGCCCGAAGGACGGGTCGAGACCGTGGCTCGACCCCGGTCGGTGCCGGCAGGCGGATGAGGGGTAGCCCCCTCGAACCTTATCAAATATCGCTGGCAGCGCTCGACCAGAGGTCGGCCGCTTCCGCTGCCGTCATGCGCCGTACCTCAGCCTCATGGCTGCGGCTGGCGAAGAGTTCGCTGGCCATGATCTGTTCGGCGAGATCGGCCGGCAGCGAGAGGATGACGCGGCCTTCGCCATTGTGCAGGCCGCCGAGTTCGGTGCGTTTGCCGGTCACCATGCCGCCGGCGACCGTGTTGTTGGTCTCCGGATCGATCAGGATGAAGGAGCCGGACTGCCGGTTCTGCTCATAGGGGTCGAAGATCGCCGCTTCGTCGAAGACGAGCCGGACTTTGCCGATGGCGTTCATGTAGAGCCGCTGGGCGGCGTTCCATGTGCCGGTCTTGAGTTCCAGCTGGCTGAGCGGCTGCACCTGGACGCGCTGGCGGCGCGAACCGCTCTTCAGCCAGTAGCGCTTGCCGGGCTCGATGCCCTCGGGCTGGAGCGCGACGATCTGCGCGTCGAAGGCAAGGCCGACCTGCGGCTGGGCATCGATCGAGACGATCATGTCGCCGCGCGCCACATCGACCTGGCGGTCGAGCACCAGCGTAATCGCGTCGCCGGCAACCGCGGCATTGCGCACGAGATCGAAGGTGACGATCTTGGAGACATTGGCAACCATGCCCGACGGCAGGATCATGACGCTGTCGCCTGGTTTGACCGAGCCGCCGGCAACCGTGCCCTGGTAGCCGCGGAAGCTTTCGCCCGGACGCGACACGCGCTGAACCGACAGGCGGAAGCCGACCGTCTGCGACGAGCGCACGGTGGCAAGCTCCAGCGTCTCAACCAGCGTCGGGCCGCTGTACCAGGGCATGGCGGCCTGGCCGGAATAGACGACGTTTTCGCCCTTCAGCGCCGACATCGGGATGGCGGTGATCTGCTTGACGCCGAGCGACAGCGCAAATTCCCGGAACTCATGGCTGATCTTGTCGAAGCCGGCGCGGTCGTAGCCCGTCAGGTCGATCTTGTTGACGGCAAGCACGAACTGCTTGATCCCGAGCAGCGAAGCGATCGTCGCATGGCGGCGCGTCTGCTCGAGAATGCCGAAGCGCGCATCGACCAGCAGGATGGCGAGATCGGCGGTCGAGGCGCCGGTCGCCATGTTGCGGGTATATTGCTCGTGGCCGGGCGTGTCGGCGACGATGAAGGAGCGCTTGTCGGTCGAGAAATAGCGATAGGCGACATCGATGGTGATGCCCTGTTCGCGCTCGGCCTGCAGGCCATCGAGCAGCAGCGCGAAGTCGGGCAGGCCGAGATCGTTCTGCTTGCCGGTGGAATCGCGCTGCAGCGTGGCGGCCTGGTCTTCCTTGACCGCCTTGGTGTCCCAAAGCAGGCGGCCGATCAGGGTCGACTTGCCGTCATCGACGCTGCCGCAGGTGATGAGCCGTAGCGGGCGCGAGTCGCGCTGGGCCTTCTGCGGCTCGGCGGCGGGCAGGCTGACGGCGGTTGCGGCCGAGACGGCGGTTTGCACTACGGTCATCTCAGAAATATCCTTCACGCTTCTTCTTTTCCATGGAGCCGGACTGGTCGCGGTCGATGGCGCGGCCCTGGCGTTCGGACACCGTTGCGATTTCGAGTTCGGCGATCACCTCTTCGAGGGTGGTGGCCTCAGAGCGGATGGCGCCGGTCAGCGGGAAGTCGCCGAGCGTGCGGAAGCGGATCATGCCTTCCTGACGCACTTCGCCGGGCAGCAGTTCCAGGCGCGGATCCTCGGCGAGGATCATCATGCCGTCGCGTTCGACGAACGGCCGCTTCTTGGCGTAATAGAGCGGCACCAGCGGAATGTCCTCGGCCTGGATGTAACGCCAGATATCGACTTCGGTCCAATTCGACAGCGGGAAGGCGCGCACGCTCTCGCCCTTGCGGATCATGCCGTTATAGACGTTCCAGAGTTCCGGCCGCTGGTTGCGCGGGTCCCAGCGATGATCGGGTGTGCGGAAGGAATAGATGCGCTCCTTGGCGCGGCTGGCTTCCTCGTCGCGGCGCGCGCCGCCGAAAGCGGCGTCGAACTGGCCGGCATCGAGCGCCTGGCGCAGGCCCTCGGTCTTCATGATGTCGGTGAAGGCGGCCGAACCATGGGTGAAGGGCGTGATGTTTTCGGCTGCACCGCGCGGATTGATATGCTCGATCAGGTCGAGATCGTACTTCTTCGCGGTCGCGTCGCGGAAGGCGATCATCTCGCGGAACTTCCAGCCGGTGTTCACATGCAGGAGCGGGAAGGGCACGCGGCCGGGATAGAAGGCCTTGCGCGCCAGGTGCAGCAGCACCGAGGAATCCTTGCCGATCGAATAGAGCATGACGGGACGCTCGAATTCGGCCGCAACCTCGCGGAAGATATGGATGGATTCGTTTTCCAGCGCCTTCAGATGCGGGTCGAGCGGCGCCTTGGCGCTCTGTGGATTGCTGAGTTCCGTATCCGGACGGCTATCGGGCATGTCTTACTCCAGACTGTCGGTCGTTTGCGGCGGCCCGCAAACAATTCCTTGATGTTGGCTTTCCCAAGGCAGCGGCGGTCGCCGCGCCTTGAATTGGGATAGCCGTGAAGTTGATTATACCGCGGCGACCGCCGCTGCCTCTTCGGCGACATGCAGGCCGCATTCGCGCGTCTCATCCTGCTCCCACCACCAGCGGCCGGCGCGTTCCGGCTCGCCGGGCTTGATCGCCCGGGTGCAGGGCTCGCAGCCGATCGAGGGATAGCCGCGGGCATGCAGCGGATTGACCGGCACGCCGTTTGCGGAAACGAAGGCCTTGATCGCCTCGAGATCCCAATCGGCGAGCGGATTGACCTTCAAGAGGTGGCGTTCGGCTTCATATTCGGCAAAGGGTGTCTCGGCGCGGTTGGCCGATTGGCCGCGGCGCAGGCCGGTGACCCAGATCGCAGCGCCCTCAAGTGCACGCGCAAGCGGCTTCAGCTTGCGCACGCCACAACAGGCATGCCGGGCTTCGACGCTCTCGTAGAAACCATTGAGGCCGTATTGCGCCGCATAGGCGTCGATATCGGCCTTTTCAGGCTCGTAGCGCTGGATCTTGATGTCGTACTGGCTTTCGGTCTCTTCGATCAGCGCCAGCGTCTCGGCAAACAGCCGACCGGTCTGCAGCGTCGCAACATCGATCGGCAGGCGATGCGTGCCGATCTCGGCGGTAATCACCTGGTCTTCGATGCCGAGCGAAGTGGTGAACACCACGCGGCCGCCGAGGCCCGCGACCAGCGACAGACGTCCGGCCAGGTCGAGACCCGCCAGCCTGGCATTCAGCGCCTCGGCTTCGGCAATCGGCCCTTTTTCCGCAATCGACTTGATAACAGTCATGAGAATCCTGTCCTTTGTTGACCGGAGTATCGCAGTTCGATCCTGGATCGGACAGAAAAAGGGATTTCGAAAGCTGCGGGCGGAGGAGCAAATATCTCTCCGAAGCTGCCGCAATGCAAAAAAACAGCCGCCCGAGGATAAAAATCCCCGCGAACAGCTGGTATGTCTATAAAAATAGTAGAGTTACACGCGGCCTGTCAATCCGAAATCTGAAGTGATGCCGAAAAAGGTGCAGAAAGGGCGGTTTAAGCGTAGATTGTGACAGCTTGGCCGAGAGGGAAAAACAAGGCCGAAAACGCTTAGTCCTCAAGGCTTTCTCCGGTGCGTTCAAATTCCGTTCATGCTGGTTGTGCCATAGAGGCGAAAGTACTTCCGTAGCGGCGCGGAAAATCGCGCCGCCTGTGTGTCGATGGTCTGAGATGATTACGCAAAAGGCGAAATATGCGCTGCGGGCGCTGACGGTCCTGGCGGATGCCGATGCCGACGAACCGGTGATGATTTCCGACATCGCGGCGCAGCAGAAGATCCCGAAAAAGTTCCTCGAACAGATCCTGCTCGACCTCAAACATCACGGCATCGTCGTCAGCCGCCGCGGCAAGCAGGGCGGCTATCTGCTGCTGAAGCCCGCCCATACCATCACCTTCGGTGAAATCCTGCGCATCATCGACGGCCCGATCGCCCCGCTGCCCTGCCTGTCGATCACCGCCTACCGCCGATGCGACGATTGCGACGGCGAACAAAACTGCCAGATCCGCCACGTCTTCGCCAAGGTGGCCGACGCCACCCGCAAGGTGCTGTTCTCCACAACCATCGCCGATGCCGTCGGCCCGAGGCACGGCGCCGAAGTCACCCGGCTGCTGGCCTGATTAGCTCTCAACCGTTTCCCTGGCACGCCGGGCCCTGATCGCCGCGGCGATGAAGACGCGTGACAGGCCGTGATAGAGCGGTTCGCGTGAGAGGATGCGCGAGGTGATGTAGCCGATCATCGAGACTGCCATGATCGGGATGACGGCCTGGTGATCGCCGGTCATTTCGAGGATGATGACGAAGGCCGTCATCGGCGCCTGCACCACACCGGAGAAATATCCAGCCATGCCGAGAATGGCTGCAAGCGCGATACTGCTGCCGAGGAGCGAACCGACGGTACTGCCGAAGCCGGCGCCGACGGCAAGCGAAGGCGCGAAGATGCCGCCCGGAATTCCCGAGATCATCGACAGGAAGCCGGCAAGGAGCTTTTCGAGGAAGAACAGCAGGGGCAGGGGATTGCCCTCGACGGCGGCTTTCGCCTGGTCGTAGCCCGTTCCAAAGGTCGTGCCGTCAGACAGGATGCCGATCACCGCGACGGCGAGGCCGCAGACTGTTGCCAGCATCACCATCCGCCGCAGCGGCTGCGGATGCGCCCATCGGCGGACATGCTGTCCGAGATGGAGCGCAAGTCCGCTGAAAATAGCACCCAATGCGCCGCCGCCGATGCCGCAGACGAGCACCAGTTCCCAGTCGCGCACGGAGGCAGGGGCGACCGCAGCGGAGCCGAAATAGCTGTAGCTGCCGGCAAGCCCGAGGGCGGCAAGGCCGGAAAGGATGACGGCGGTCAGCACCAGGCCGTTGGCGCGCGACTCATAGGTCCGGCTCATTTCCTCGATCGCAAAGACGACACCGGCGAGCGGCGTGTTGAAGGCGGCGGCGATGCCGGCCGCCGAGCCGGCGAGGATCAGCCCGCGCGCCTGCGCCATGCCGCCGAAGCGGGCGACGGCCAGCATGATCGAGGCGCCGACCTGCACCGTCGGGCCTTCGCGGCCGATCGATGCGCCACTCGCCAGCCCCAGCACGGTCAGCACGATCTTGCCGACGACCAGCCGCAGCGACAGCAGGCGCGCCCGGTCGTCCGGATCGCGCAGGTGCCGCGCGGCGATCGCCTGCGGAATGCCGCTGCCCTGCGCATTCGGGAAAAACGTCGCGGCGAGATAGGCCGACAGCATGAAGCCGAGCGGCGTGATGATGAGCGGCAGCAGAAAGCTCCATTGCCCCGAAGCGGTCACGCCGGCGAAGGCGTGTTGCGCGAGATCCGCGAGCCGGGCGAAGCCGACGCTGATGACGCCGATCGCCAAGGCGCCGAACCAGAAGATCAGCCGCGGACGCCACACCGAAAAGGAGCCCCACAGGACACGGGATCTGCGAAGAAGTCTGGACTTGCGATACAACACTGGCATGCCGAGGAATATTGGATATGACCTCTTAAACCGGTTTGCCGGGAGGCGACCACCTCTTTCTTCAAGATTTGGTGAAATAGCTTTTCTTCGCTCGGCGATGCTCCACCTGCCTGTCCATACGGGTAGGGAGAACATCATGTTGCCAATTTCAATACAGCGCGTCGTGGCCGCGGCCATGCTTTCGATGTCTTTCGCCACCGGCGCAATTGCCCATCACGGCTGGTCATGGGCCGAGGCGGACCAAATCGAGCTGCGCGGCACCATCGAGAAAATATCCATGGGCGGGCCGCATCCGACGCTCGATGTCGCCACCACCGATGACGGCCTGTGGCGCGTCGAACTCGGCAATCCGCGCCAGACGGAACGCTCCGGCTTCGTCGAGGGCGTCGCCAAGCCCGGCGATCAGGTGGTCGCACTCGGCAACCGTTCGCAGGATCCGAAGGAAAAGCGGATGAAGGCGGTGCGCATCACCATCGGCGAGAAGCGCTACGATATCTATCCCGACCGCATCCGGACGAACTGACCAAGGCGAACCGAGCTGTGATCGACATTCTCGAATGGCTGTCGGCCACCACACCCGCGGTCGCGCTTCGGCGCTCCGGAACGCTCTATATGTTCGTCAATGCCGCCCATATCCTGGCGATCGGCCTGCTCGTCGGCGCCATCCTGCCGCTCGATCTGAGGCTCGCCGGCTTCTTCCGCAAGGTGCCGGTCGACATCGTCGCGCCCTTTCTCTCCCGCTCCGCAGGCGTCGGCCTCGTTCTGGCGATCGCGACCGGCTTCTGCCTCTTCAGCGTGCGGGCGGTCGAATATGCCGAAAATCCTGCCTTTCTCGCCAAGCTCGGGCTGATTGCCTTCGGTCTACTCAACCTCCTGACGGTTCATGTCGGGCGAGGGTGGAAAACGCTTATTGCCACCGGTGTCATCCGACCCAGCCTGCGCGTGTCCGCAGCCCTGTCGGTTGCGATCTGGATCGCCGCGGTATTGGCCGGGCGGTGGATCGGATTCCTCTGATGTGCTGCCATTCTCGATACGACACAAAGATCCGTCCTATCGCAATCGCAACGCACGCTGCCGCGACAGGAAGGCTACCACTGACTATCGATCGCTAATCGCCGCCCTTGGATTAACCCACGGTTCCTGGTTCGAGCGCGCCAGCGGCTGTTTGCCGAGGATATGGTCGGCGGCCTTTTCGCCGGTCATGATCGAGGGGCCGTTCAGGTTGCCGTAGGTAACGTGCGGGAAGATCGAGCTGTCGGCAACGCGAAGGCCATCGACGCCGATCACCCGCGTCTGCGGGTCGACCACCGCCATTGGATCGTCCTTGGCGCCCATCTTGCAGGTGCCGCAGGGATGATAGGCGCTTTCCAGGTGTTCGCGCAGGAAGGCGTCGATCTCATCGTCACTTTGCACGCCTTCTCCGGGCTGGATCTCCGCGCCGCGATAGTCGTCGAAGGCGCTCTGCCCGAAGAGTTCGCGGGTCAGCCGCACGCAGTGGCAGAATTTCTCCCAGTCCTCGGCATGGCTCATATAGTTGAAGCGCAGCACCGGATCGGCCTTCGGATCGGAAGAGCGTAAGCTCACGCTGCCGCGCGATTTCGACAGGTTGTAGCCGACATGCACCTGGAAGCCGTGGCTTTTCGCCGCCGCCTTTCCGTCGTAGCTGATCGCAACGGGGAGGAAATGATACTGGATATCGGGCTGCTTCAGCCCCGGCGCGGAGCGCAGGAAGGCGCAGGCCTCGAACTGGTTGGAGGCGCCGAGCCCGCCTTTGGAAAGCAGCCATTGCGCGCCCGCCACGCCCTGCCAAAACCAGGGCAGCCAGGAATAGAGCGACACCGGCTTGGTGCTCACCTGCTGGAAGTAAAATTCCATATGGTCCTGCAGATTGGCGCCGACACCCGGCCGGTCGGCCTTTACCTCGATGCCCATTTCCTTCAGGTGCTCACCCGGTCCGATGCCCGACAGCATCAAAAGCTTCGGCGAATTGAAGGAGGAGGCCGAGACGATCACTTCGCGGTTGGCCCTCACCACTTCTACCTTGCCGTTGCGTTCAATCTCGACGCCGGTGGCACGGCCGTCCTCGATCACGATCTTGCGGGCGAAGGCGTAGACGATCCCGACATTTTTCCGCTTCAGCGCCGGTTTCAGATAGGCATTGGCGGTAGACCAGCGGCGGCCGGCAAAGATGGTCTGCTCCATCAGACCGAAGCCTTCCTGCTTGCTGCCGTTATAATCCTCGGTCGTCTCGAAGCCCGCCTGTTTGCCGGCCTCGATGAAGGCACGGAACAGCGGGTTGGTGAAACCGCCGCGCTGGACATGCAGCGGCCCGTCGGTACCGCGCCAGCCGTCCTCGCCGCCATGCGAATGCTCCATCCGCTTGAAATAGGGAAGCACGTCGGCATAGGCCCAGCCGCTGGCGCCAAGCTCTTCCCAGCGGTTGAAATCCTCGGCATGGCCGCGCACATAGACCATGCCGTTGATCGAGGAGGAGCCGCCGATCACCTTGCCGCGCGGCGCGGTGATGCGCCGGTTGTTGAGGTTTGGTTCCGGCTCGGACAGATAACCCCAGTTGTAGCGCTTCATGCTCATCGGCCAGGCAAGCGCCGCCGGCATCTGGATGAACGGCCCGAAATCGCTGCCGCCCGCCTCGATGACGAGCACGCTGTTCTGGCCGTCCTCGGAGAGGCGGTAGGCCAGCGCCGAGCCGGCGGAGCCCGAGCCGATGATGACGAAATCTGCTTGTTGCATCTTCTTGTCTTTCTCGAGCTGCCGTTATCCGGCTGCTTCCTGTTTTCCCAGAGCCTGCCCCTCATCCGCCTGCCGGCACCTTCTCCCCGCCTGCGGGGAGAAGGGGATATGCCGCACCGGCTTCGTCAATCCTCGACGTTGCGTTTGGCACGTCCCCTCTCCCCGCCTGCGGGGAGAGGGTTAGGGTGAGGGGCAAAGGCAGGCACAAATATTTCTCAATAAGGCGCCGCCACCGGCCCCATGCCGACGTAAACCGTCTTCAGTTCGGAATAATGCTCGAGCGCCGCCAGCGAATTCTCCCGGCCGAAGCCCGATTGTTTCGAGCCGCCGAAGGGGATTTCCACCGGGCAGAGATTATAGGTGTTGATCCACAGCGTGCCCGCTTCCAGCCGGTCGACGACGCGGTGGGCGCGGGTGAGGTCGGCGGTAAAGACACCGCCGGAGAGGCCGAATTCGCTGGCATTGGCGCGTGCGATCACCTCGTCCTCATCGTCGAAATCGAGCACCGACATCACAGGCCCGAAGATCTCCTCGCGGGCAATGGTCATCTCGTCGGTGACGTCGGCAAACACCGTCGGCTGCACATAATAACCTTCGCCCGCGACGTTGTTCGGAATGCCGCCGCCGGCAACAAGCGTTGCGCCTTCGGACTTGCCCTTCTCGATATAGGCGATCACCTTCTCGCGCTGAGCCCAGGAAACCATCGGGCCGATCTGCGTCGCCTCATCCATCGGATCACCGATCAACATCGCCTCGGTGCGCGCCTTCAGCCGCTTCAGGAATTCGGTCTTGATGCCCTTCTGCACGAAGACCCGGGTGCCGTTCGAGCAGACCTGGCCGGTGGAATAGAAGTTGCCGAGCATCGCCCCGCCGACCGCCGAATCGAGATCGGCATCGTCGAAGACGATGAGCGGTGACTTGCCGCCGAGTTCCATCGTCACGTGCTTGAGGTTGCCGGCCGCCGCCGCCGCGACCCTGCGGCCGGTGGGCACCGAGCCGGTCAGCGACACCTTGGCGACATCGGCATGGTTGACGAGCAGAGGCCCGGTGTCGCGGTCGCCCTGGATGACGTTGAAGAGCCCCTTCGGCAGCCCGGCCTCATGCAGGATCTCGGCGATCTTCAAGGCGCCGAGCGGCGTGTTTTCCGAGGGCTTGAACACCATGGCATTGCCGCAGACGAGCGCCGGGGCCGCTTTCCAGCAGGCGATCTGCTGCGGATAGTTCCAGGCGCCGATGCCGACGCAGACGCCGAGTGGAACGCGCTTGGTATAGGCGAAATCCTGGCCGAGCGGGATATGGGCGCCGTTGAGGCCGGCGGGTGCAACGCCGCCGAAGAATTCGAAGGCATCCGCGCCCGAGGTCGGGTCGGCGACGATGGTCTCCTGGATCGGCTTGCCGGTATCCAACGTTTCCAGTTCTGAGAGCGACCGGTTGCGCTCGCGCATGATCTCGGCGGCGCGTTTGAGGATGCGCCCACGCGCCATCGGGCTCATCGCCGCCCATTCCGGCTGGGCGCGTTTGGCGGCGGCAATCGCCTTTTCGATGATGGCAGGCGTTGCCGCATGCAGCCGGGCGATCACCTCGCCGGTGGCCGGATAGAGGCTCTCGATGACGGTGCCATCGGTATCCTCGACATATTCGCCGTCGATGAAGTGCGAGGCTTTCGGCTGGGCTTTCATGTCATTTGTCCTTGGGGGAGGTGGTGGATAGAAGCGCGTTCAGATAATCCTCGGTCAGCGCGATCGAAGCTTCGATGCCGATCGGCGCCGATTTCAGACTTTGCCTGATATAGAGCCCGTCGATCATCGCCGCTGCGCCTTCGGCGATGCGTTCTGCGGCCTCAGCGGGCAACAGCGCCTTGAGATCGGCGAGCAGGTTGGAGCGCAGCCGGCTGGCATAGATCACCAGGAAGCGCCGCGTCTCCTCCGAGCGTTGCGCTTCGGCGTAAAAGGCAAGCCAGGCGGCGATCGTCTCCGGCGCGAACTGGTCAGCGTGGAAATTGACGCGGATGATGGCCGAAAGCCGCTCGCGCGGCGTCCGGGCGACTGCCAGCGCCGCCACGGTATCGTGGCGCAACTGCCTGAGAAGCGAGCGGATCGTCTCGATCAGCAACTGTTCCTTGCTGCCGAAATAATGATGGGCAAGGGCTGGCGATACGCCGGCCTGGCGGGCGATGTCGGACATGGTGACGGCAAGCGAGCCGTGATCGCCGATCACTCGCAGCGCTGCATCGACCAGCGCCTTGCGGCGCACCGGCTCCATTCCAACTTTCGGCAAACCGCCAACCCCCAAAAAATTTCGGCCAGAGTATTTTTGATTGACTGATCAATCAACAAAAATCTTTCTGAATTGGCGTGAACCCGATCTTTCCCCCCACAATTGCTGCAACATATTGCTTAAGCAACAGGAGGTGCGTCATGGCCGATGTCTTCAACGCAGAGCCCACAACATCCTCGTTGCAGTCGAAATGGATCTGGTTCGTCGGCCTCGGCGTGTTGCTGCTCGTCTGCGGTCTGATCGCGCTCGGCAATCTGATGCTCGCCACCGTCGTCTCGGTCTATTATGTCGGCATGCTCATGCTGTTCGGCGGGGTGGTCTATCTCGTCCACGCCTTCCAGGTGCGCGGCTGGGATCACGTGCTGTTCTGGGCGCTGAGCGGCCTGCTCTATGTGCTGGCCGGCATCTGCGCCTTCGTCAATCCCATCCTCACCTCGGCGGCGCTGACGCTGTTTCTGTCGCTGGCGCTGGTCATCGCCGGCGTCTTCCGCACTTGGGTCGGCGTGCGCATGAAGCCCACCAAGGGCTGGCGATGGGTCGTCGCCAGCGGCGTCATCACCGCGCTTGCCGGTTTCGTCATCGCCCTTGGCTGGCCGGTCAACAGCCTGTGGATCCTTGGCCTGTTCCTCGCTGCCGACCTTATCGTCCAGGGCTGGACGATGATCGCCTTCGGCCTCGGCATCCGCAGCGGACCTGCCGAAAGCGATGCGCCTGCGCCGCTTTCCGATCGTTCTTTTTGACAAGGGGATGAGAGGGGATTAAACTTTAGAGGTATGTGCGATCGCCGCGAATGGTCATGCGTCCCCCAAAGGCAGGGTTCTGCCTGAATAAAAAAGGGAGGAAGTTCATGCCGATGGTCACCGTTTCCATCTCTCCGCAACAGGCAGCGGGCATCCGCGCCGCCGTCGATACCGGCGGTTATGCATCGAGCAGCGAGGTCGTCCGCGAGGCGCTGCGTCTCTGGGATACCGCCCGCAAGCTCAACGAATTCCGCGACGATGTCCTCGATGACGAGGGCGCTCCGTCAGGCGGCAGATGCGTCGCCGATATGTTCGCCGATCACGAGGCGGAGCGTCGCCGCACCGCCTGAGCAAGCGCCTGATTGTATTTTGGAATCCGGATAAACGCAGAACGCGTGGCGATGGCCCCGTGTCTTTCACAAAACTTTCATATTGGCGAAAGGGTTCATTGATCCTTCCGGGGCATCTTCGTGACCAAAGAAGAACACGTCACAGTGGAGATCAGCATGTCCCTGGCTGCCACCGTCGAGCCCGGCGTCCTGCGCCGCTATGCCAGCGACCAGATCGTCACGCTTGCCAAGCTCGTGGTCGAAAACGCCTTTCAGCCGATCGTCGAGGCCGGCACCGGCACGGTTTTCGGTTACGAATCCCTGATGCGCGGCCAGGAGCGTATCGGCTACGACACCCCGGTCGACATTCTCGACGAGGCCCATCAGGCCGGCCAGCTGCTGCAGTTCGAACAGATGCTGGCGAGCCGGGCGCTGGCCAAATTCGCCACCCTGTCGAATTTCTCCACCGCGACGCTGTTCCTCAATCTCGATGTCCGGCTGATCCCGCATGGCGAACGCCTGATCGAGAGCCTGCTGCAGCATCTGCGGAAGGCGAATATTCCGCCGTCCTCCGTCTGCTTCGAATTCTCCGAGCGGTTCGACAATACCAGCGTGCCGGAATTTGCCGGCCTGGTTTCGAAGTTGCGCAAGGCCGGCTTCAAGCTGGCGATCGATGATTTCGGCGTCGGCCACGGCGAAATGAAGCTGCTCTGCGACCATGCCGTCGATTACCTGAAGATCGACCGGCATTTCGTCGCCGAGATCGATCGCAGCCCCCGCAAGCGCCATCTGTTGAAGAGCATCGTCAACATCGCCCATGTGCTCGGCACCCGCGTCATCGCCGAAGGCATCGAGACCGAAGCCGAATTCATCGCCTGCCGCGAATATGGCGTCGATCTCGTCCAGGGCTGGTTCATCTCGCGGCCGACGACGCATATGTCGGAGCTGGCGCCGTCCTTCCCGCATCTGCAGGAGCTCGGAAAAACCAAGCGAGGCAGCCAGTCGCTCGACGAAATCCTCATCCGCAAGCAGATCGAACTGCTGCCGACGGTCTATGAAAACGACAGCATCGACAGCGTCTTCGAACTCTTCCGCCGCAATCCGCGCCAGGCTTTCTTTCCCGTCCTCAACGCCAATGACGAGCCGCGCGGCATCATTCACGAGCAGCACCTCAAGGAATATATCTATCAGCCCTTCGGCCGCGATCTCCTGAAGAACAAGATGTATGAGCGCAGCATCTCGCATTTTGTCGAAATGGCGCCGATCGTCGGCCTCGACAGCGATGCCGAGCAGCTGATGGCGATCTTCGCCAATATGGAGGGCAGCAACTGCCTGATCCTCACCGACAATATGCGTTATGCCGGCGTCGTCTCCGCCGCCTCGCTGATCAAGGTCATCAACGAGAAGCAGCTGAAAACCGCCCAGGACCAGAACCCGCTGACCGGCCTGCCGGGCAATCGCGCCATTCGCGATTTCATGCGCCAGTCCGGCCGCGACGGCGATGAGGTCCGCCATTTCTGCTATTGCGATTTCGACAATTTCAAGCCGTTCAACGATGCCTACGGCTTCCATCTCGGCGACCATGCGATCTCGCTGTTTGCCGCACTGATGCGCCGCTATTTCTTCGCCGAGCGCCATTTCCTCGGCCATGTCGGCGGCGACGATTTCTTCATCGGTGTCGTCGGCTGGACCAAGGAGGAGCTGACAGAAATTCTCGATCGGCTGATCGGCGATTTCCATGACGACGTGCTCGATCTCTATTCCGACGAGCACCGCGCCGCCGGCCGCATCCTCGGTCACGACCGCGCCGGCGCCGAAGCCCTGTTCCCGCTGATGCGCTGCTCGATCGGCGTCATCGAACTGCCGGAGGGCCTGGTTATCGACGATATCAACCGCGTCAGCGCCGAGATCGCCGTCATCAAGTCGGCCGCCAAGGAGAGCGATGATGGCCTGGTCTTCCATCCGCTGGGCGAGGCGAATTGACGCCCTTGCCACATCAAGCCTTCCCAAGCCCGCGGGGCTGACTTATCTCCAACAGTCGGGATCAGGAGGGTTGCGCCATGCCATTGCCGCAGGAAATGCGTTTCGTCGATCTGCCGTCCTTCGGCGGGCCGGAGGTGATGACCATCGGCAGAGGCCCACTTCCGGAGCCGGGTGAGGGGCAGGTGCTGGTGCGCGCCGAGGCGGTCGGCGTCAACCGCCCCGATGTCGCCCAGCGCCAGGGCAGCTATCCCGCGCCCAAGGATGCGAGCCCGATCCTCGGCCTGGAGCTTGCAGGTGAAATCGTCGCGATCGGCCCCGGCGTCAGCGGCTATAGCCCCGGCGACAAGGTCTGCGGCCTCGCCAATGGCGGCGCCTATGCCGAATACTGCCTGTTGCCGGCAGGCCAGATCCTGCCCGTTCCGAAGGGTTATGATGCGGTCAAGGCCGCCGCTCTCCCCGAGACCTTCTTCACCGTCTGGGCCAATCTCTTCCAGATGGCCGGGCTGACGGAAGGCGAGACGGTGCTGATCCATGGCGGCTCCAGCGGCATCGGCACGACGGCGATCCAGCTCGCCCGCGCCTTCGGCGCCGAGGTCTACGCCACGGCCGGCTCAGCCCAGAAATGCGAGGCCTGCGAAAGGCTCGGCGCCAAACGCGCCATCAACTACCGGAGCGAGGATTTCGCCGCGGTGATCAAGGCCGAAACCGGTCAGGGCGTCGATATCATCCTCGACATGATCGGCGCTTCTTATTTCGAGCGCAATCTCGCCTCGCTGGCGAAGGACGGCTGCCTGTCGATCATCGCCTTCCTCGGCGGCGCCGTTGTCGAAAAGGTCAACCTGTCGCCGATCATGGTCAAGCGGCTGACGGTGACCGGCTCCACCATGCGCCCGCGCACGGCGGAAGAAAAACGTGCCATCCGCGACGACCTGCTCTCTGAGGTCTGGCCGCTTTTGGAAGCCGGCACCGTCGCCCCCGTTATCCACAAAGTGTTCGCCTTCGAGGACGTCGTCGAAGCCCATCGGCTGATGGAAGACGGCAGCCATGTCGGCAAGATCATGCTGCGCGTCGATTGAGCGTCAGCGAAACGCCGACGGCGAGAACCCCGGGCAGCGCCGTCAGCAGATAAAGCCAGTAGGCCGCCGACAGCGCGCCTGCTATCCCGCCCGGATCGACGAGGCCGGCGCCATTGGCGATGAGGCCGGCGAAGGCTGCGCCGAACGCGCCGCCAAGCGAACTCATCGTCGGGATTGCCGCCGAAGCCTTGTCCTGTTCGCTGTCGGCGACGAGCGTCAAGACCATGGCGACGAGGTGCGCCCAGCCGAGCCCGACGCCGAAGCCCATCATGAACATGCCGATGGCTGCCGGCACGATGAAGAGCATCTGCGCATGCGGATTATCGTTGGCGAGGAAGGCCGCAAGGCTGGCGGTCGCCGCCGCTTCGATCAGCGCACCGGCAATGATGGCGAAATAGGCCTGCCGTCCGGTCAGCGAGCCGCTGAGGAAGGCGGCGAACGTCCAGCCGAGGGCGACGAGCGCGACGAGATAACCTGAGACAAGCGGTGTCACCCCGTGCAGCACCTGCAGGAAATAGGGAATGAAAACGTCGCTGACGAGCACGATCGCCATGGCCAGCATCGTCAGGTAGACGCGCGCGATCGGCCGGGAAAAACTCACCGCGCCGGAGGGCAGCAACCGGTTCGGGCTTCGGCCCTCGATGAAAAGCATGCCGGCGACAGCGACGACAGAGGCCGCGATCAAAGCGATTTTCGCAGCCATGGTCTCGATCGTCCCGGCGGTGCTGACCATCAGCACGGCGCCAAGCAACAGCCCGATCTGGGCACGCGGCGTTTTCGCGTGGTCGCGGTCGTCTTCGACTTCGGGCAACAGCCGTGGCGCCAGAACCGCCATCGCCAGGCCGAGCGGCACGAGCACGACGAACGCATAGCGCCAGTTGCTGCCGCCGGAAAAGAAGCCGCCGAGTGTCGGCCCGATAACGGTCGCCACACCCCAGATCGCCGCATAGAGCGTCGACGCCTTCGTCCATAGCGGCTCGGGAAAGACGAAGCGGATGAAGGCATAGCCAAGCGCTGCAAGCGCGCCGGTGCCGAGACCCTGCACCGCGCGGCCGATCAGCACCACCGGCATCGACGGCGCGGTTGCGGCAATCAGGCTGCCGACGCCGAAGACCAGCGCAGCAATCACATAGACGGCGCGAAGCCCGATACCCCGCGGCCGCATGGCGACGAAGATCGAACCGAGCACGGCGGCGGCGACGAACAGGCTGGTAACCCAGGAAAACAGCGCCAGCCCGCCGATATCGCGCACGATCGACGGCGCTATCGTCGCCATGATGTAAGTCTCCACCGCATAAAGCGTCACGCCGCCGGCAAGGATCAACGTTGCCGGCAGATGCTCAGGCAGGAAGAGGCGGAGGAGGGAGCTGGCGTTGGCAATGGTTGCAGTCTGGTCGATATCCGACATGGGCTAACCCCGAGATTTTTGCTGGCGAAGGATTATTTTCCAAGTTATAAATTGGAAAAATACATGTCGCCCCAATTAAAACAAGTCATGACTTGGAAAAATATGCGCCAGTCGCCCGCCAACCGCATCCTGATCCTGATAAAGACCGACGGCCCGCAGCTTGGCGGTGCGATCGGCGATGCACTCGGTATTTCGGCCGAGGCCGCCCGCCAGCAGCTCGCCAAGCTGGCGGAGCAGGGGCTGGTGGAGCCGGTCACCATCGGTGCCACAGGCAGGGGCCGGCCGCGTCAGCTCTGGCACCTCACCGCCGCGGGCAACCGGCAATTCCCGGACGGCCATGCCGAACTGACGGCAAACCTGCTTGTGACGCTGGTCGAACAGCTAGGCCCCGCAGCGCTCGACACGGTCATCTCCGCCCGCGAGGCGGATACGCTGCAGCGTTATCGGCTGGAACTGGAAAATGCCGGCGACCTTGCCGCCCGCGTCGAGGTCCTGGCCGCCATCCGCACCCGCGAGGGCTATATGGCCGATCACTGGCAGGAGGCGGACGGCTCCTTCACGCTGGTCGAAAACCACTGCCCGATCTGCGCGGCTGCCACGGCCTGCGCCGGCTTCTGCCGCTCCGAACTCGAGACCTTCCGCACCGCCCTCGGCGCCGACGTCGAGCGCCGCGAACACATCCTCGCCGGGGCAAGGCGCTGCGCCTACCGGATCACGCCGCGTTGACCAATATCGCAAGCAGCCCGCACCTTACGCCGGCTGCCGCGCCTGCCGTCGGCTGCTTTCGAGATAGAGCAAGACCCCGACCGATGCGAGGCCTGCGGCGGCGCCGACGAAAGCGGTGCCGGAATAGTCGCTGACCGATGTGCCGAAGGCGAAGAGCCCGGCGGCGATGCCGGTGCCGATGAAGGTGTTGAGCGAGATCAGCGAGGTTCCAAGCCCCGGCCGGTCGGCGATCAGGTCCTGCAGATAGGTGATCGGCACGCTGAGGATTGCCGCCGCCCCGCCGGCATTGAGAAGAAGCAGCGCATAGATGTGCCAGGGCGCCGAGGCAAAGCCCAGCAACAGCAGATAGGCGCAGTAGATCAGCGCGCCGAAGGCGAGCACATGCACGGTGCGGAACCGCCGTTGCGCCATGCCCCACATCATCATGAACGGCATCTCGAGAAGGGCCGTCAGCCCGGCGATGAAGCCGACATCGACCACGGTTCCGCCGGCCGCATGGGTGATGATCAGCGGCAGCAGCATGCTGTTCAGCCGCTGCAGTCCGAAAAGCAGCGCCATGACGATAACGCGGACCAGCACATAGGGCATGAAGATCCGTTTCAGCGACGCAAGGAAACCGACGGGATCGGGAGCACGGCCGGCCGTGCCGTTTCCGGGGGCGAAGAAGAAATATAGGCAGAAGCAGGTGAGGCTTGCGAAGGCCGCGATACCATAGGCCGGCGTCATCGACGGCGAATTGACGAGATAGAGGCCGATCAGCCCTGGAGCCAGCGCCCATGAGCCGGAAAAAAGCGCCCGCACCGTTGCCGTGACCGCCGCTCCCTGGCCGCGATCCATCTGGTTGGTCCTGGCGCGCAGGCTGGCAAACAGCAGCGAATAGGTGGAATTGCTCATCGGCACCAGCAACAGCGTCGAGACGATGAAGACGGCAGGGTTGTGAAAGATCGCGATCGACCCGAAGCCGAGCATGCCGGCGACCGAAAGCCCCAGCACCAGCGGCCGCCGCTCCTTCAGCCTGTCGGACCAGATGCCGAGCGTCAGGCTGGTGGTGACGTTGACGATCGCCGAGAAGAAGATCAGCGACGAATAGGTGCCGTTGCTAAGGCCGAGTTCGTTGATCCCGATGATCGACTGATAGGGCGCGGTCGAGGCATAGGTGAAGGCGAGCGCGATGAGGGTCACGGTTGGAATGCGGATCCTGTTGTCGCCAAGGATCAAGGAAAATGTGGAGGGCATGGTGCGGTTCCTGATGCACCACTCTTAGCGGCATCGGACACATCAGAGAAACGATAGTTTTCGATCGGCGGCGTCAATTCTTGTGATGAGTATCGAGATGATGCGGTTGTTCGACGGAGCATGCATGGTCGAGCAGATCGCATGTATTCCAGGCTCAAGGCCTGGAATGACGGAGGGTGGGGCTCAACAGGCAGGAAGCGCGATGGGGAGAGCTTGACCAAGGTAGGCGCAACCACCTGCTGCTCCGCCGCACGTCGCTTGCTGCAGACGCTTACCCCACTCTCCGTCGTGCTCGGCCTTGAGCCGAGCATCCACGACACATCAACCAGCGGTCGTCGCCCGAATTCCGGCGTCACCTAAACCCCGTTGGCTTTCGCGTCGCGACGCGTTATGCCTGCCGCATCCCGCCAGCATCCGGATAAGAACCAATGACCAATCCCGTCACCGTCGAAGTTACCCGCGGCCTGCTCGTCGAAAGCCGCCATCGCGGCGCGGTGGCCGTTGTCGATGGTGATGGCAAGCTCGTCTTTTCGCTGGGTGACATCGAGGCCGCCGTCTTCCCGCGCTCGGCCTGCAAGGCGATGCAGGCGTTGCCGCTGATCGAGAGCGGTGCGGCCGACGCCTATGGCTTCGGCGACAAGGAATTGGCGCTTGCCTGCGCTTCGCACAATGGCGAGGACGAACACGTGGCGCTTGCCGCTTCCATGCTATCGCGGGCCGGCCGAAATGCCGAAGCGCTGGAATGCGGCGCCCATTGGTCGATGAGCCAGAAGGTCCTGATCCATCAGGTCCGCACGCTCGATGTGCCGACCGCGCTGCACAACAATTGCTCGGGAAAACATGCCGGCTTCATCTGCGCCTGCTGCCATAGGGATATCGATCCGAAGGGTTATGTCGGCTACCAGCACCCGCTGCAGGTCGAAATCCGCGCGGTGATGGAAAGCCTGACCGGCGCCGTGCTCGGCGCCGAGAGCTGCGGCACCGACGGCTGCTCCATTCCGACCTATGCCGTGCCGCTCAAGAGCCTTGCCCACGGCTTCGCCAAAATGGCGACCGGGGTCGGCCTGGAGCCCTTGCGCGCCAAAGCATCCCGCCGCCTGATCGATGCCTGCATGGCCGAGCCCTTCTATGTTGCCGGCACCGGCCGCGCCTGCACGGAGCTGATGCAGATCGCCCCCGGCCGCATCTTCGTTAAAACAGGCGCCGAGGGCGTCTTCTGCGCCGCGATCCCGGAAAAGGGCATCGCCGTCGCGCTGAAATGCGAGGATGGCGCCACCCGCGCCGCCGAAGCCATGGTGGCTGCGACACTCGCCCGTTTCTTTGAGACTGAGAGTGAGGTGCATGCCGCACTGATGGGCTTTGCCGCCACCTCGATGCGCAATTGGAATGGCATCCATGTCGGCGATATCAGGGCCACTTCCGCCCTGACCACATAAGCAGGGGGCTGAATTCGCCGGTGACGTGACCATGGTTCCCGCATGCCGCAAGGGCAGGGCGGCCAGCAGCACCGTCACGCCACAGCGATCGTGCCATTGAGATCGCGATAAGGTTTCAGCCGCTCGGCCGGCATCTCAGCTGGCACGATCAGCCCCGCCACTTCGGATATACCGAGCACCGGGCAGGGCGAGACGAGGTCGAACTTCTCCTCCGTCAGCAGCACATGCGTTTCGGCCGAGCAGCCGGCAATATGGCGTTTGATCGCCGCTTCCTCGAAATCGCCGGTGGAAAGCCCGTGCACCGGATGGGCGGCCGTGACGCCGAGGAAGAACAGGTCGGGGCGCAGCTGCGAGATCGCTGCAACTGCTACTGCCCCCGTTGCCACCATCGAATGTTTGTAAAGTCGCCCGCCGGTGAGGATCACCTCGGCAGCCGGGTGGTGTTCCAGCTCGGCGGCGATCGTCGGGCTATGGGTGGCGACGGTGAGCGGGATGTCGCGCGGCAAGTGCCGGGCGATCTCGGCCGTCGTCGTGCCGCCGTCGAGAAAGATCATCTGCCCCGGCCTGATCATCGCCGCCGCCTTCGCCCCGAGCCGCGCCTTGATTTCCGACGAGACGCTGCGCCGCGCGGTGAAATCCGGCAGATCGGGCGAAAGCGGCATCGCCCCGCCATGCACGCGTTTTAGCAGCCCCTCCGCGGCCATCTCGCGCAAATCGCGCCGGATCGTGTCTTCCGAAAGCGAGAAATCCTCGGCGACGCGCTTGGCGATCACCTGGCCGTCACGGCGCAGGATGTCGAGAATCAGGGCCTTGCGTTGCGTCGTCAACATGCTCTCTCCGCACGAAATTGAACGAGATGGCATGATCTTGCACGAATTGACTCGACATTCAAGAAATATCGTGCATTTTCACGACATCCCGTGCATGAGGCCGGGATGTGCCCGCGCATGAAGCGGAGATGGAGTGGATCATGTTGATTTTAATTGCCGGGCCCTACAGGTCGGGAACGGGCGACGACCCGGAGAAGATGGCCGCCAACCTGCAGCGGCTGGAGGAACCCTCGCATAAGCTCTTTGCTGCCGGCCACGTGCCGATGATCGGCGAATGGGTGGCGCTGCCGATCTGGCAGGCCGCTGGCGGCAAGTCGGTCGGCGATGCGCTCTACGAAGAGATCTTCCACCCGGTCGCCGGCCGGCTGCTGCAGCTCTGCGAGGGCGTGCTGCGGCTGCCGGGCGACTCCAAGGGCGCCGACAACGACGTGCGCATCGCCAGGGAACGCGGCATCCCGGTCTGGCACCGGCTGGAGGATGTGCCGGGTTGCAGCTGAGCAGCGGACCCGAGGCTGCCCCTCACCCTAGCCCTTTCCCCGTAAAACGGAGAGGGGACGTACCCAGCGCGAGATCTGCGGGGAACCGAGAGGACGCGGCATGTTCCCTTCTGCCCGTAAAACGGGGAGAGGTGGCGGCAGCCGGATGAGGGGCTGCCGCACGGCACGCCGATCATTGTCCGGCTGCCGAAAGGCGAGGCAATCTCCCCGGTTCCGCCGCACGCCTCCCTGCGCTATACCAACTCCCGAAAGGGAGACGAGAACCATGCTGACATTGTATTACGCGCCGGGAACCTGCGCACTCGCAAGCCTGATTGCCCTGGAAGAATCGGGGCTCGCCTTCGAAACGCGCAAGCTCACCTTTGCCAATGGCGAGCAGCGTTCGCCGGACTATCTGCAGATCAATCCGAAGGGCCGGGTGCCGGCGCTGGTCACCGATCGCGGCGTGCTGACGGAAACGCCGGCGATCCTCGGCTTTATTGCAGAAAGCGCGCCGGGCGCCAAACTGGCGCCGCTCGGCGATGCCTTCGAAATGGCGCGGCTGCAGTCCTTCAACAGCTATCTATGCTCGACCGTGCATGTGAACCATGCCCATCGCCCGCGCGGCTCCCGCTGGGCCGACGAGCCGGCGGCACTCGAGGCGATGAAGGCCAAGGTACCGCAGAATATGGCTGACTGCTTCACGCTGATCGAAGAGAAGATGTTCGAAGGCCCGTGGGTGATGGGCGAGACCTACTCGCTCGCCGATCCCTATCTCTTCGTCATGACCGACTGGCTGCCATCCGACGGCGTCGATCCCACCCGCTTCGCAAAGGTCACCGACCACCACGCCCGCATGCTGCAGCGCCCCGCCGTCCAGCGGGCGCTGGCTTACGATCGGGGCTGATGCTTCGCTCGGGCCGGAACGGGCTAGGTAGGGACGGTATCCGAATTGGCGGCCCGCGGCTTGGGGTCACAACTGTCTAAGTAACCGGCCCTTTGTCAGCGGCCGATGCGGCGGTGAACACGGCCAGCTGGGCCGCGAAAGCGCGCTGATAGGCCGGTCGGGCTTCGCCGCGGGCCACATAGGCGCCAAGGTTCGGATATTCCTCCAATAGACCCGATGCTCGCGCCCTAAGGAGCACCGTCACCATCAGCAAGTCGCCGGCGCTGAACGCACCATCGAGCCAGTCGGCATCGCCAAGGCGAGTGGAAAGGCTCCCCAGCCGTTTGCGGATGCTGTCATCGAGGACGCTGAGGCGCCTCTCGTACCAGGGTTCGTCGCGCTCGAGGATGGTGGCGAGGCTGCGCTCGAAGATCGGTGACTCCACTGTATTAAGCGCGGCAAACATCCACGTGACAGCGCGCGCCCGGGCATTCGCATCCTCCGGCAGCAGGCCCGCATGGCGCTCGGCGATATGAAACACGATCGCTCCGGACTCGAACAGAGCGAGATCGCCTTCTTCATAGGTCGGAATCTGCCCGAAAGGATGAAGCGCCAGATGCGCGGGCTCCTTCATCGTCTTGAACGAAACGAGACGAACCTCGTAGGGCTGCCCCGCTTCTTCGAGCGCCCAGCGAACGCGCATGTCGCGCGCCAGACCTCGGCCGCGATCGGGCGAGCGTTCAAAGGCGGTAATGGTAATCGTCATCGCTTCCTCCCTATAGATTTATCCTCAGATCGATGCCGATTTAAGGCGTCATGTGGCTTGAAGACGGCCGGCGAAACGCGATTCCGACACGATGCTCGCGATAATCTTCGCGGGTCAGATTAGATTCAGTTTCACAAGCCCTCCGATTGTCGGCAGATCCTCCAGCCATTGCAATTGTGAACGCCAAATCAGCCGATCTGCAAAGCCTGGACAAACATCTAGCTCCGCTTCAGTATCGATCCACACAAGCTCTTCCGAAGCCATGTGTTTAACAGGAGAATGCCTTTGTTTGCCGTCGCAAAACACCCAGAACGCACCGGCCGGGGCGGACGAGACAGGCACGGCTTCCGCTAGCCAAACAGTTCCTGCAAAAATGCGCAGCGGTTTGCGCGCGGAATCTGGAATAAATGCTCTGATCTCGCTGCTCGGCCTTGAGCGCCAAAGCTGGCGCATGTCCAATGTCGAGAAGAATATGATCATCGAATTGTCTGCTTATGATTTCGACGCGTTGCTGAAAGGCTTCGTGCCCGCAAATATCCGCCTGGTTTCCGATAGCGTCGTCGCGCCGCCGCAGATTCTGGAGATGCTGGCGAGGATCGCCGCCGAGATCGGCGCCAAGTTTACCCCGTCGGCCTGGATGATTGTCGAGGCGGGTGAGATCGTCGGGCTATGCTCCGTCGTTCGCACACCCGAGAACGGCGAAATCCACATCGGCTATGGGGTAGCGCCCAGCCGTGAGCGGCGTGGATGCGCGACGCGGGCGATAGGCGAGCTGCTCGAATGGGCGCGGAAGGACCCGCGGGTGAGGCTGCTTTCCGCCGAGACCGGGGTGGAAAACATCGGCTCCCAGCGTGTCCTCGAACGCAACGGATTCATCCGCACCGGCGAGCGCATCGATCCCGAAGACGGTCTGGTGATCTGCTGGCAGGCATCTGCCGATGAGCAGGTGCCGGCCTATAATCGGGGCTGATGTCCAAACCGCGCGGCAAGCTTCTTCGGCGCCCGCCTCAGCCAGGCGCCGATCAACCGCAACCGCAATTCCTCGTCGCCGATCATGGCCGCACGCACCGGCAGATACGGCCAGCCGACATAATGGTCGGTCTGGAAGTAGATGTCGGGCGCCATTTCTAGCAGACGATCCTTGTCGTCGAGCGAAATCGAAATCACGATCGTCTCGGCGTTCTTGATCGCCACGAAGCTCTTGCCGGCGACCTTCAGAGCCGGGTTGCCATAGGAGGTGCTTTCCTCGACATCGGCCAGGCCGGCTTCGGCCACCAGCCGTTTCAGCCGTTCAAAGGTCGCATCGACGTCACCGGCCATTGTTCCCGCCTTTCCACGCGGGCGAAATCTAGCATGAATTCACGCGCATTTCGCCAGCGGCGGCTTCCCCTCGGCAAGAAAACCGGTCTCAGCACCCAGCGGCAGATCGGCGATTTCGCGCAGCGACATGCGCTCGACCTCGGGATGCCTCAGCGGGTCGTCTTTCCAGGTTGGAGCGATGTCGACACCGCCCATGGCAAGGGTTGGCTTCAAGAAATACTTCAGCAACGACATGGCATGCCTCGCTTTCTCCAACGGTGCGGGATCGTGACCGCAGGCGGCTGACGCCGATTTGTTCCATCCCAGCTTCGCTGACGGTCAGCGTTCAAGCGGGATTGCCGATGCTTGCAATGTCGGCTTCTGCAGGCGGATTTTCAATTGAGATTACGGCGGCGCTGCTATAGAAAAACTATATGAAGAACCTCAATTCCGTCCATCTCAACGGCCTGCGGGCGCTGGAGGCCGTTGGTCGTCTCGGCTCGCTGCAGGCAGCCGCCGACGAGCTCGGCGTCTCGGTCGGCGCCGTCAGCCAGCAGGTCATCAAGACCGAAGCCCAACTCGGCCAGGTGATGTTCGAGCGCACCGCCCGGGGAATGATCGCCACCGAAGCCGGCCGGCCGGTGCTCCTGGCGCTCGACGAGGGTTTTGCCCGTCTTTCCGCAGCGGTGTCGATCGCAAACCGCAAGGACGACACGATCCTGACCATTTCGGTGGCGCCGGTTTTCGCTGCCCGCTGGCTGGTTTGCCGCCTCGATCGTTTCGCCGAGCGTCACCCCGACATCAAGCTGCGGCTCGATGCAACCAGCAACCTCGTCAATCCAGCCCTTTGCGACGTCGATATCGGCATCCGAGTCGGTGCCGGCAAATGGCCTGACGTGAAAGCCGAACTGTTGCTGGAGCAGGAGGTCTTTCCCGTCTGTTCGCCCGAGATGGCGGCGCAATTGAAAGAGCCTGCCGATATCCTCGCTTTGCCGGCGATCATCGATGGCCCTGCCATGTTCACCTGGGAAGTCTGGATGCGCGAGGCGGGGCTGTCAGGCGCGACGCTTGCGACGCGCCACGTTTTCAACGATGCCTCGCTCTGTCTCGATGCGGCGATCGCCGGCCAGGGCGTCATGCTTGCTTGGCAGACCCTTGCCGCCTTCGCGCTCGCCGAAGGCCGGCTAGCGGCGCCCTTCGGCATTCGCGCGCGCACCGGCTTCGGTCACTACTTCGTTACTGCCGAAGGCACGCGCGAACCGAAGAAGGTCAAGGATTTCAAGGCTTGGATCCGCGAGGAAATGGCCGGCACATTGACCCTTTTCCGGTAACTCACACCTCGATCGGTTCCCTGGCTCGGCTTGCCTGCATTGCCTTATAGCCGGCGCGTGACTGGCAGTGTTCGATCCAGCCCTTGACGTTCGGATGCGCATCGAACAGCGCCGCCTCGCTCTGGGCGTAGCGCAGCACCTCGGCAATGTTAAGATCGGCGACGGTGAAGCGATCGCCGACGATCCACTGCCGGCCGGCAAGGTGGCTTTCGAGAGCCGCAAACGGCCGGCGCAATGCGCGGCAGGCGACGGCAATCACCTGCTTGCCCTCATCGCTGTTTTCGAGGCCGTTATCATAGGTCAGGACGATTTTGACCGTCTCCGGTTCGACCTGCGCGGCGGCCCAGACGGTCCACATGGTCAGCAATCCGTCTTCTTCGACGGTTTGACCGGAAAGCGGCCCGCCTTGTTTGCGGGCGAGGTAGCGATTGATCGCCAGCGATTCGTGCATGGCGAACTCGCCGTCCTTGATGCTGGGGATCTGCGCCATCGGGTTGACGGCAGCGAAATCGGAGGATTGCGTATTGAGTGGCGCTTCTGCTGCCAGCGGGTCTGCGAGCCGCCTTGCCTGCAGCACCGGCACCGAGCGGAATTCGAGCCCGAGCTCCTCCGCCATCCAGTAGACGCGCGATGCCCGCGATCGATAGACCCCGTAGATTGTCAGCATTTCTTATCCCCTCGATGCAACTGCCGGGCAGGGTAGAGGCCGCAGCGGCTGCGGAAAAGTCCTTGCCGCTGATGGGACGATAAAAGCTTTTGATACCCGTCAGGAGATGCGGTTTCGCTCGACGGTCAGCTGTTTGTAAGGCGCGCCGCCGCCCGCCATCTCGTCCGACACTTTCTTTTCCCATTGGAAGCCGAGAACGGCGCCTTCGGCAGTTTCCTGGAAGACGTTGTCGGTAATGACGGCGGTGCCTGCGCCATCGGCGACCGAAACGGCGCATCCCACAGGCGCCTGGCGCACCACATTGCCGCTGACGACGACATTCCGGAGATAGGGACCCCAGCCGATCTGCATGCCCCAGCGCGGTGCGCCTTCGATCACATTGCCCGAGATCAGCGTATCGGCCTCTGCCGCAATACCGATGCCGAAGCCGACCTCGTGCTTGTAGGGGCCTTTCAGTGTCAGGTTTCGCACGACGTTGCCGATGACGGTCGCCAGCCTGCCGCCCTCGTCGAAATTGGCGATCGAGATGCCGTTCGCCGCCCCGTCGATCATGTTGGCGGAAACGACGGCGCCCTCGAAGGCGAATTCGACATAGATCGCCGTCTCGCCGGAGCGCCGGCACTGGTTGTTGCTGATCTGGATGTCCGAGGCCGAATTGGCGCGGATCGCCGTAAAGGCGCAGTCGGAAATGTGGTTGTTCACCACCATCACGCCGTCGGCGCGGAAAATGTTGATGCCATTGCCGTTCTGGCCGGTGCCGCCGTCATTGGCGCGGATGTTGGAGATGCGGTTGCCGGAAACCACCGTGCCGTCCTCTGCCTTGTTCCAGCGATGCACCAGGATGCCGCCATTGCCGCAATCGGTGATCGTATTTCCTGTGACCGACAGATTGGCGGAATCGACCGCATAAAGCCCGGCCTGGGCCGCACCCGAAATGCGGCTGCGTTCGATCCGCCCGCCGCAGCGCTCCAACTGCAATCCGTGTTTGCGGCTGCCGCCGATCTCGCAATTGTCGATCAGCACCTCGTCGACGCCGGTAAATTGGACGAGCCCGCCGGCATAATCGCCGAGCCAGCGGTTGCCGCCGTCGATGACGAGGTTGGAAAGCTCGATGCGGCGCAGGTTCTCCGCAGAGAAGAGGTGACCTTCGCCGGTGTAGACGATGCGCGAGGCGCCGGGCACGCCAGTGATGCGGGTATTGTCGGGCAGGGTGAGATTGGAAACCTTGTAGGTGCCAGGCGGCAGGTAGACCGGCACGTTTTCGCGCGCCGCCTGTTCGATCATCTGCTGCAGGTTGCGGGTCTTGCGGTCGCCACTTTCGGGAATGGCGCGATATTCCACCGCGCCGATTGCGCCGCGCAGATCCGGTTGCCCGGCAGCCGCCAGCGGCGCAGCAATCGCGCGCGGCGCTGAACCTCCCGCAACCGCCGCGGCTGCGAGAAAGAAAAGCATGTCGCGGCGTGACGGCATTCCGAATTCTCTGCTCATAGCGCCTCGGTAGCACAAAACGTGCCAGACGCGCCTGTCTCTTTCTGGCGCAGGCGGCCGGAATTGCGGTTGTAGCCCCCGCCAAGGGCAGGATATCGCCGCCGATCTTGTCGCCTTGTTCACCCTTTCATTTAAGCAAGCCGAAGGGAATGGGGACTACTTTGAAGGGAATATTATGCGGTGATTGTGCGGGGTGTGGGCCTTCGGCCCACCGGGGAGAATGGCAGCATGTACGAACCGAGTGCCAGGCGATGGGAATCGACCGATGCCCTGTCGGCCGAAACGCGGCGGATCGTCGCCGCGACGGAGGCGATGATGGCCTCGACCGCCCATCACCTCTCCGACGGCATCGAGAACCTGCGCCTCAAGGCAATCGTCCACGAACTTCCGGATTTCCTCTATGTCAAGGATCGTGACAGCCGCTTCGTCTTCGCCAACGCCGTCACCGCCAGCAGCCTCGGCCTGGAGAGCGCTGCGCTGATCACCGGAAAACGTGATTTCGATCTGTTCGATTTCGAGACGGCGCGCCACCATTTCGATATCGAGCAACAGATCATGGCGACGGGGCAAGCCTGCATCGATATGGAGGAAAGCTATGTCCTTCCCGGAGGAAAAAGGCCGATATGCCGGCTGACCTCGAAGATACCGCTGCGCAACGATCGCGGCGAGGTCGTCGGCCTGATCGGCGTTTCCCGTGATATCACCGAACGCAAGCGCCAGGAGGATCTCCATCGCGAGCAGGCGAACCTGCTCGAAATGATCGCCCGCAACGAGCCGCTGCCGATGATCCTCGAGGCGCTGGTGCTGATGATCGAGGCGCAACTGACAGGCATCGACGGATCGGTGCTGCTGCTGAACGGCGAGGGCACCAGGCTTTATCACGGCGCTGCCCCCAACCTGCCTGGCGGCTACAGCCGGCTGATCGACGGCGTTACCATCGGTCCCAAGGTCGGCTCCTGCGGCACCGCCGCCTGGCGTGGCCAGACGGTGATCGTCGAGGACGTGATGAGCGATCCGCTGTGGGAGGATTTTCGCGCGCTGGTCGCGCCCTTCGGCTTCCGTTCCTGCTGGTCGACCCCGATCGCCACCTCTGAGAATAATGTGCTCGGCACTTTCGCCCTCTATTCCAGGGAAGTCCGCCGCCCGACGGAGCATGAGATGAAGCTGGTGGCGCTCGCCACCCACATTGCCGGCATCGCCATCGAGCGCAAACGTGTCGACGATCGCATCCATTTCATGGCCCATCACGACGATCTTACCGGCCTGCCGAACCGCGCCTTCCTGAAGGAGCGGCTGGCCAATATCCTCGACCAGGCCCGGCGCCACACCCGCAAGGTCACCGTCGCCTATATCGACCTCGACAATTTCAAGGACATCAACGACGGCCGCGGCCATGCCGCCGGCGACGAGGTGCTGAAAGAGATCGCCGCCCGCATGGCCAACAGCGTCCGGGCCTCCGATATGGTGGTGCGTCTCGGCGGCGACGAATTCCTCGTGGTGCTCGTTCACCAGTCGAGCCACGATGCCGGCATCACGCGCCGCCTGCGCGAGCTGCAGAAGGCGATCAACCGGCCGATCCCCAGCGATGGCGGCGAAATCGCCGTTACCTCGAGCATCGGCGTTGCCGCCTTCCCCTTCGACGGCGCGACCTCGGAAGAGCTTCTCGCCAATGCCGACCGCGCCATGTATCGCGCCAAGGAGCTCGGCCGCAACACCTTGCAGCATTACGATGGCGGTGGCACGCCGGTGGGAATGCCGCTCGGCGAACAGGAAGAACTGCACCAGGCGATCACCGGCGACCAGCTGTTCCTGCAATATCAGCCGCAGGTCGATGTCGCCAGCGGCCGCATCACCGGCATCGAGGCTCTGGTGCGCTGGAACCATCCGGCCAAGGGCAGGGTGCCACCTATCAATTTCATCCCGCTCGCCGAAGAGACCGGCCTCATCGTTCCCCTCGGCCTCTGGGTGCTGAACGAGGCCTGCCGCCAGGCCCGCCACTGGCAGGATATGGGCCTGCCGCCGCTGACCGTCGCCGTCAATGTTTCGGCCAAGCAGTTCGCCGATCTGGATTTTGCGAGCCACGTCGCCGAGGCGCTGGAGCGCCATCGCCTGCAGTCGCGCTGGCTGGAGCTGGAGGTCACCGAAAGCGTGGTGATGCAGGATGCCGAACGGGCCCTTGCCATGATGGAACAGCTGCGGGCGCTCGGCGTTCGGCTGTCGATCGACGATTTCGGCTCCGGCTATTCGAGCCTCGCGGCGCTGAAGACCTTCCCCTTCGACCGGCTGAAGATGGACCGTTCGCTGGTCGAGGCGCTGCCGGGCGACAAAACCGCCGTCGCCATCGCCTCGGCGGTGATTTCGCTGGCGCAGACGCTGAAGCTTTCGGTTCTCGCCGAGGGTGTGGAAACCGACGCCCAGATGGATTTCCTGCGTCACGCGCGTTGCGAAGAGGCGCAAGGTTTCCGCTTCTCCAAGCCCGTCTCTCCGGAGGAGATCCCGGCATTGCTGCGGGCGCGCGGCCTACTGCCGCGATAGGGGCCGAGCACGAAGACCTCGGTTCCGGCATTCTGCATCCGGTTGAGAAAACGGTCTGGCCAGCCCCAGAGCCATGGCGCAATGTTGATCGGCACCAGCATCATCGCGTGTTTGCAGGCATCCGGCAGCACGCCGGTCCAGCCATAGCCGATATAGCCGGTGAGGCAGCCTTTCAGGCTCTTGCGCGAGGCGGTCTTGATCTCGGGCACCAGCCGACGGATGACATCGATCGGCTCGTCGCCGCCATAGACGATGATGTCGGCCCGCCGTGTGGCCGGAAGCCCGTTGAGCACGGCGGCGAGTTTTTCGCCCTCGGAAGGATCGCGGCTCTTGACGTTGATGAGGAAGCGCCGATCCGGAAAGGTCGAAAGCGCCTCGGCCAGCGTCGGCATCATGCCGACACCGCGGCCGCGAAAGGGAAAGGTCTTGCCGCCATCGGCGGTATAACCGTAGCCGATGTCGAGCTTGCGCATGTCAGCCATCGAATGCTCGCGGGTGACCCCGTGCCCGTCGGTGCGGCAGTCGAGCGTCCAGTCGTGAAAGACGGCGAATGCGCCGTCTGTCGTCGGATGCACGTCGATCTCGACAATATCGGCGCCGGCTGCAAAGCCTGCCTGCATCGAGCGGATGGTATTCTCGAGATAATCATGTTTCGGCGTCAGCATGCGGGCGGCCGTGCAGGTGTCGTTCTTCAGATCGGTCTCGTCGAACCGCTGGGCAATGCCGCGATGGGCAAGCAGCACAGGCTTTCCTGGACGATGCTCGGCGAGCAGGCTGGTGTTGTTGAGATAGATGCCGGCCGCGGCGAGCGCGATTGCCCCGGCGCAATAAAAAAGCTTCCTGCCCAATGTCGCCCCTCCTGGTTGCATAGATGGGCGCAACAGCTAGAAAGCGATTCTGGTTGTTCTTGGGCTGTTTTCAGGCTTTTCTACGCCGGAGTCTATTCCAAGGAGAAGATGCCGCTATGGAACCGCACGACGACGAGCTCATCCGTTTCGAAGAACACGGCGCGGCCGCCTTGCCGCCGGCTTCTGTTGAAGGCCATGTCGGACGCGACGGCGCCCGCATCTGGTATGCGAGCTACGGGGCCGGCCCTGCCGTCATCCTGCTGCATGGCGGCCTCGGCCATAGCGGCAATTGGGGCTACCAGCTCCAGGCGCTTATCGACAGCGGCCGCCGCGTCGTGCTGATCGACAGCCGCGGCCATGGCCGCAGCACCCGCGATATCAGTCCCTATAGCTATGAGCTGATGGCCGCCGACGTCCTTGCGGTTATGGACGAATTGCATCTGGAAAAGGCAGCCTTCATCGGCTGGAGCGACGGCGCCTGCATCGCGCTGATCCTCTCCGCGACGGCGCCGTCACGTGTCGAGGGCGTCTTCTTCTTCGCCTGCAACATGGATCCGAGCGGCACGCTGGAATTCGTTCCGACGCCGGTCATCGACCGCTGTTTCAGCCGCCACGCCAAGGACTATGCGGCACTGTCGGCCACGCCGGACGATTTCAATTCCTTCGTCGAGGCGGTCAGCCTGATGATGCGCACGGAGCCGAACTATCAGGCCGCCGACCTCGGCCGCATCCACGTGCCGGTGGCAATCGTGCTCGGCGAGCACGACGAATTCATCAAGCCGGAGCATGCCGAATATCTTGCCCGCAGCATTCCGGACGCCGAGATGATATATCTCAGAGGCGTCAGCCATTTCGCGCCGCTGCAGCGGCCGGCCGAATTCAACGCCGCCGCGCTGTCCTTCCTCGACAGGCTCCCTTGATGATCGCGCCCACTGGCCTCGCGTCCATTCCCCGCTATCTCTAGCCTTATGAGACCTGATGCGCTGCTCTATCCCGCCCCCGAAGGGCTCTATTGTCCCGAGGGCGGCTTTTATGTCGATCCGGTGCGGCCTGTCGAACGGGCGCTCGTCACCCACGGCCATTCCGATCACGCCCGGCCGGGCCATGTGAACGTGCTGGCCACCCGCCAGACGCTCGAGATCATGCGCCTTCGTTACGGCGAGGGCTTCTGCGTCAGCGAGCAGGCTGCCGCCTTCGGCGAGGAACTGCTGATCAACGGCGTCAAGGTGAGCTTTCATCCGGCCGGCCACGTGCTCGGCTCGGCGCAGATCGCCATCGAGAAGAACGGTACCCGCATCGTCGTCTCCGGCGACTACAAGCGCCGCCCCGACCCGACCTGCGCCGCCTATGTGCCGGTCGCCTGCGATGTCTTCATCACCGAGGCGACCTTCGGCCTACCGGTCTTCCATCATCCCGACCCGATGGACGAGATCGGCAAGCTGCTGGCCTCGCTCCGGCAATTTCCCGAGCGCACCCATCTCGTCGGCGCCTATGCGCTCGGCAAGGCCCAGCGCGTCATCAGGCTCTTGCGCGATGCCGGTTATGCCGAACCGATCTATATCCACGGCGCCATGGAAAGGCTCTGCGACTATTATGTCGGCGAGGGCATTGATCTCGGCGAGCTGCTGCCGGCAACGATCGAAAGCCGTGACAAATCCGCCTTCAGGGGCGCGGTCGTCATCGGCCCGTCCTCGGCCTTCGCCGACCGCTGGGCCCGCCGCTTCAACGAGCCGTTACCGGCCTTCGCCTCCGGCTGGATGATGGTGCGCCAGCGCGCCAAACAGCTGGGCGTCGAACTGCCGCTCGTCATCTCAGATCATTGCGACTGGCCTGAACTGACCGAAACCATCCGCGAGCTGCACCCGGCCGAGGTCTGGGTGACTCATGGCCGCGAGGAGGCCTTGGTGCGCTGGTGCCAGCTGCAGGGCATAAAGGCGAAACCGTTGCATCTGGTGGGGTATGAGGATGAGGCGGATTGAGATGAGCTGCTTGCTGCGTGAAAACCCCTCTCTAGCCGACCTTGCCGCCACTTTGGAGATGGCAGCGACGCCCACCTCTCGGTCCCTCATTCCTGTCCTCGGACTTGATCCGAGGGATGTCACAGGAATCCAGCCACCGCGCGTCGGCGCGGTGAATGACTCATGCAACGTCAAAGAGTTTCCCGCGCCCAAGGACTTGGGCGCACTGGATTCCTGTGACGAGCGCCGGAATGAGGGAGCACGCATTGGGCCTCCCCAAGCCTGGTGGCCAACATGAAAGCCTTCGCCGACCTCCTCGACCGCCTGGTGCTGACCCCCAGCCGCAACGGCAAGCTGAAGCTGCTGACCGATTATTTCCGCGATACGCCCGACCCCGACCGCGGCTACGGCCTTGCCGCCATCGCTGGCACGCTGGAGGTGCGCAACGTCAAGCCCGCCATGCTGCGCGAACTGGTGCTGGAGCGCATGGACGAGGTGTTGTTCCGCTATTCCTACGATTATGTCGGCGATCTCGCCGAAACCATCTCGCTCGTCTGGGACAATGAGCGGGATATCGACCGCTCGGCCCTTTCCCAGCCGCGTCTCGGCGAGGTCGTCGCCGGCATGAATGCGCTCGGCCGCACCGAGGTGCGCAGCTACGTCCGCGACCTGCTCGACCGGCTGGATGCATCGGGCCGGTTCGCTTTCATCAAGCTGGCGACCGGCGCCATGCGCATCGGCGTTTCCGCCCGTCTTGCCAAACAGGCGCTGGCCGATCTCGGCGACAAGGACGTCACCGAGATCGAAACGCTCTGGCACGGCCTGCAGCCGCCCTACGAGACATTGTTCGAATGGCTGGCGGGCGGCGGCGAAAAGCCGGTGCTGGCCACACCGGCGATCTTCCATTCGGTCATGCTCGCCAATGCGGTGGAGGAGGGGGACCTTAACGCTCTCAATCCCGCCAATTATGCCGCCGAATGGAAATGGGACGGCATCCGCGTCCAGCTGTCCCGCTCCGGTGACAGGCGCAAGATCTATTCCCGCTCCGGCGACGATATTTCGGGCGCCTTTCCGGATGTCCTCGACGCGATCAATTTTTCCGGTGTCGTCGACGGCGAGCTGCTGGTCGGCGGCACTGCCCGCTCCAACAGCCCGACCCGCACCTTCTCCGACCTGCAGCAGCGCCTGAACCGCAAGACGGTGACGGCAAAGATGCTGGCCGACTACCCCGCCTTCATCCGCACCTATGACCTGCTCTTCGATGATGAGGAGGATGTTCGCGGCCGCAGCTATGTCGATCGCCGCGACCGGCTGGCCGAGATTATCGACCGCGCGCCCCACGACCGATTCGACCTCTCGCCGCTCGTGCCTTTTTCATCCTGGGACGAACTCGACCGTCTCCGCGCCGCGCCGCCCGCTCCGGTCATCGAAGGCGTGATGATCAAGCGGCGCGACAGCATCTATCAGGCCGGCCGGATGAAAGGCCCGTGGTTCAAATGGAAGCGCAATCCCTATAATGTCGATGCGGTGCTGATGTATGCCCAGCGCGGCCACGGCAAGCGCTCGAGCTACTATTCCGATTTCACCTTTGGCGTCTGGGCCGATGACGAGGACGGCGAACAGCTGGTGCCTGTGGGCAAGGCCTATTTCGGTTTCACCGATGCCGAGCTCGAGGTGCTCGACAAGTTCGTGCGCAACAATACCACCGAGCGTTTCGGGCCGGTGAGGGCGGTGCGCGCCGACAAGGATTTCGGCTTCGTCGTCGAAGTGGCCTTTGAAGGCATCAACCGCTCGAGTCGGCACAAATCCGGGGTCGCCATGCGCTTTCCCCGCATCGCCCGCCTTCGCCCCGACAAACCCACCTACGAGGCCGATCGGTTGCGCACGCTGATCGCCATGATCGACGCCAAGCCGGAGTAATCTCCGATCCCCCTGCGCAACAATGACGCAGTGCCAAAATTTCAATAGGATGTGTATTGGCGATGACGATCTTCCGGTGCAAATCTTGTGTGCCGGGAAAATGATTTGGGTGATGCGTTATGAGCTCGCATGAACAAAATTCCTTTTTCCGCCAACGCCGTGCCGTGCTGGCGGGTCTTGCCGGCGCACTGGTCCTGCCGCGGATGGCCGCCGCCTTCGATGTTCCGGATGAGCCGCGCCTTGCCAAGCACGACTACGCCAAGGCCCGCAGCCATTTCCGCACGAAGCTGTTGCAGAAGGGCCCGGCGCCCGACAAATACGAGCCGCTGACGGCACCTGCCGACGCCGACAAGATCTTCTATCGCTCCGGCTACGGCGAGCTCGAACTGGCCGCTTGGGTCTCGAAATACAAGCGCGAGCGCGCGGCCAAGCCGGCCGTGCTCTTTCTGCACGGCGGCAACGCCATAGGCACCGGCCATTGGCAATTGATGAAGCCCTATATGGATGCCGGTTACGTCGTGATGATGCCGTCGCTGCGCGGCGAAAACGGCCAGATGGGCAATTTCTCCGGCTTCTACGATGAGGTCGACGACGTACTTGCCGCCACCGAGCGCTTGGCACATCTGCCGGGCGTCGATCCCGGGCGCCTGTTCATCGCCGGTCATAGCATCGGCGGCACGCTGACCATGCTGACGGCGATGAGCACCCATAAATTCCGCGCCGCCGCGCCGATTTCCGGCAATCCCAACGCTTTCCGTTTCTTCAGCCGCTATCCCCAGGATATCCGCTTCGACGACAGCAACGCGCATGAATTCGAGGTGCGGTCAGCGCTGTGTTACGCCCACAGCTTCAAATGCCCGGTCCGTGTCGTCCACGGTACGGAAGAGGCGCATTTCAACGACCGCGCCGATCTGCTCGCCCGCCGCGCCCGCGCCGCCGGCATTCACATCGAGACCGACACCGTCGCCGGCAATCACACCTCGGCGCTGCCTGCCGAGATCGAACAGAGCATCCGCTTCTTCCACGGGGTGGCGGCCTGAGTTCCGCGTCCTCTAAACATCATTGTCGGATTGATGAATTTAGCGGAAGTTGTAGTTTCTGATCATGATTGGCAAAATACTTATCGTTGCCGCCGGCGTGACCTTTGCAGTTATGTTTTGGCTGATGCTTCAGCTCATTGCGGGCCGGCCCGACTTGCTGAAGATGACTCCGGCCGAGCATGGCTGGTATGCAAAGCGGATTTTACCGCTGATGCTCCTGTCTGCCGCGTTCACCACCGCAGGAGCTTTGGCTAAGCGGTGGGGATGGCCCTGAGGTGTGGCCGCTTTGGCTTCGGGCAACTTGATTAGCTCCCGGCTTTTCCTCCCCAACGCCAGCCTCGCGCCAGCCGCGCATGCCATCGTCGCGGCAGATATCGCTGTCTCGCCGATCGTTGATAAGGGTGGTTCCATGAATTTTCTGCGCCGGGTCTTCCCGATTGCCGGGCTCGTCATTGCAGCGGCGTCGCTGAGCGGCTGCAACATCCTCATTCCCGATGTCGCCGCCGATTCGCCCGCCCGTTTCGTCCAGGAAACCTCGCCGGTCTTCTATCAGCCGCCCGGCGTCGATCCGCGCCGGGTGCGGCCGATCCCCGATCAGCCGGTGCCGCAGACGCGTGAACTCTACAAGACCCAGTTCCATCAAACCTACGGCCTGCCGGTCAGCAATCCCGTGCACATGGCGATGTATGGCGCGGTGCGGGACGAGGATTTCACCCTGCCGGCGATCCCGGTCAGCCGAGTGCAGCCGCAGTTCCTGCGCCAGGAAGTCGATTACCAGACGACCGAGCGCCCCGGCACGGTGATCGTCGATACCAAGGCGCATTTCCTCTATTTCGTCGAAGGTAACGGCAAGGCGATGCGTTACGGCGTCGGCCTCGGCCGCGATGGTTACGCCTGGTCGGGCCGCGGCGTCATTCAGTGGAAGCAGAAATGGCCGCGCTGGACGCCGCCGATCGAGATGGTCTCGCGCCAGCCCGAGGTTCGTGCCTTTTCGGCTGAAAACGGCGGCATGAACCCGGGGCTGCAGAACCCGCTCGGCGCCCGCGCCATGTATATATTCCACGACGGCCAGGATACGCTCTATCGCATCCACGGCACGCCCGACTGGCAGTCGATCGGCAAGGCCACCTCGTCAGGTTGCGTGCGCATGCTGAACCAGGATGTCGTCGATCTCTATGACCGTCTTCCTGCCAAGGCGGAGATCGTTGTGATGTAGCGCTGCAACAGCGCTGCTGATATCGTTCGCTCAAGGCCGGACACGTCTGCGTGAAGCTATGGTTTATTTGGCGCAAGCCGATAGATCTTCTGATGTTGTTCTCGGCATCGGACGAATCGCCGCTCACGCGCGGTCTCGTCCGGCTCCCGCATCAGAGGAAATCAGTCCCGCGTCATGAGCTTCGATAGACATCTTTCCCGCCGCAGCTTTCTTTCCTTTTCGGCATTGACCGCAGCCTCCGCGCTCACCGGCTGCGCCTCGTCGGCCAATACGGTCACATCGGGCGATACCACGATCATCTACCGTTCGCCGATGCGCCTGTTCCAGTCGCCGGGGGCGTCGAGCGTGCCGAGTGGCGCAGAGCTTGCCGTCATGTACGGCCCTGTCGAGGATGGCGGCTTTCTCATCCCCGCCGTTCCCTATGAGCAGATCGATCCGCGCTATTATCGCCAGCGCGTCCTCGATCCCACCGGTCAGCCGCCCGGCACCATTATCGTCGATACACCGTCGCGCTTCCTCTATCTCGTCCAGGGTGACGGCATGGCGATGCGCTACGGCGTCGGCATCGGCCGCGAGGGTTTCGCCTGGCAGGGATCGGGTGTCATCCAGTGGCGTCAGAAATGGCCGCGCTGGAAGCCGCCGAACGAGATGGTCGCCCGCCAGCCGGAACTGGTCAAATATTCGATCGACAACGGCGGCATGGAGCCGGGCCTGAAGAACCCGCTCGGCGCCCGCGCTCTCTATATCTTCTCGAATGGCGAGGATACGCTCTACCGCCTGCACGGCAATCCCGACTGGCGCTCGATCGGTAAGGCCGTTTCATCGGGCTGCGTCAGGCTGATGAACCAGGACATCATCGATCTCTACGACCGCGTTCCGACAAAGGCGCCGATCGTCGTCTGGCAGTAAATGTCACCGAGGCAGCCGTCACCCGGCTGCCTCGGATCGATCCCTTTTCCCCCGGATAGCGGCCCATTTTGCGCTCGCGAGGGATTTATTTTTCAGAAAACCATTGCTTAATTCGCTAAATATCCTACATGGTGCGTATCGAATTGCTTGCGACCTTTGTCCACGCGCTGAAGCGCTCCGTCAGATATCCTCTCAACATCGATACGGCTTGTCGGACATTCTTCCGCAGGCGAACATAAACGGTTGAAAAGGAGATCGTTATGAATTCAGGCGTCGTCAAGTGGTTCAATGGCACCAAGGGTTTTGGCTTCATTCAGCCCGATGATGGTTCTACGGACGTTTTTGTCCACATCTCAGCGGTCGAACGCGCCGGCATGCGCGAGCTCGTTGAAGGTCAGAAGATCCGCTATGATCTCGTCCGCGACAAGAAGTCGGGCAAGAATTCGGCCGACAATCTTCAGGCCGCATGATTTGTCATTCGCCTGTGCTGACCAGATGCTGGCGGCGCGCTGACCACGGATGTACTGGCAGCGAGCTGACCTACTGGCAGAGAAATGGCTGAGTGACTGGAAGAGGTCGGGTGCCAACCCGGCCTTTTTGCTTTGATCGCCGGCCGTTGTGAAGGACCGGTTGAGCAGCCGAAGAAGTGAAGGAACGCTGAAATGGGCAGACCAAACTACCAGATCGGCGACATGATCGTGCTGAAATCGGGGCTCACCCGCACGGCGAAAGCCGATAAGCGGTGCCGGATTGCCAGCATCTTGCCCAATGACCACGGGCATGTGCAATATCGCGTCCAGTTCGATGCGGAGAATTTCGAGCGCCGCATCACCGAGGCCGACATAGATACCGGGGAATCGCCCTCCAGGGCGTCTCCCGAGGCGGTGGCCAAGTCCGGCGGCGCCGAGCCTTGGCTGAAGTTTTCGAGCATCCGGAAGGGCAAGTAGTCCCGCCGTTTTACTATCACAGCGCGGCTTCGCCGCCGAGAGGAAGGATATCGTTTTGCAGGTTCTCGTCAGGGATAACAACGTCGATCAAGCGCTCCGCGTGCTCAAGAAGAAGATGCAGCGCGAAGGCCTGTTCCGGGAAATGAAGGCACGCAGCGCCTTTGAAAAGCCGTCCGAGAAGCGCGCTCGCGAAAAGGCCGAGGCCATTCGCCGCCAGCGCAAGCTCGCCCGCAAGAAGCTGCAGCGCGAAGGCCTGCTGCCGGCGCCGAAGAAGGTTCTTCGCGCCCGCTGATATTGCAGCGCCGCGCGTCTTTTGAGACGCGCAAAGGCGTGGGCAGCCGCTCGCGCCACCATCACCTGAGAAAGGGGCACATGACCGCCACCAAGGGAGAATTCTTCAATCCCGCAAAGCTTTCCTCTCGCGACAAGGCTGAGGCGACCGATCACACGGCGCGCGCCATCATCGCGGCCGAGGCGTCGGCCCGTGACAAAAAGACGGAAAAGCTGAAGGCGTTGCGTCTGCAGCAGGAGGCCGAGGCAGCACCTGAAGCGGCGCCTGTAAAGAAACGCCGGTCACCGGCCAAGGCGGCTGTGAAACGGCCCTAAGCCTCGGGCGTACACCCTTTTAGGCGAACCAGGCCGATGCGGTCAGTCGCCGCCCGTGCCGGCCCGACCGAGATTGCCCCGCAGCCGATGCAGCATGTCGCGCATCGAAGCCATTTCCTCGAGCGTACAGCCTGCGGCTTGGCCGATCGCCGTCATGATCGTATCGATTTCTCCTTTCATCACGTCACCTCTCGGGGTCAGCGACACGATTACCTGGCGTTCGTCGCGCAAGTCGCGCAGGCGCTTGATCAGCCCGCTCTGCTCCAGCCGTTTCAACAGCGGCGACAGCGTGCCGGAATCGAGATCGAGCTGCTCGCCGATCGTTTTCACCGGCAGTTCGCCGCGCTCCCACAGCACCAGCATCACCAGATATTGCGGATATGTCAGGCCGACCTTGTCGAGGATCGGCTTGTAGGCGCGGGTGAAAGCATGCGCTGTCGCATAGACCGCGAAGCATAACTGCTTTTCCAGCCGCTTCTCCTCCTGCGGTATCTCCATCGTCTTTGTCTGCGCTTTCATATTCATCATCCCTGCGGCTGCGATTGTCTTCTTTTCGAATTCGAAATGCAATTTGCAAAATTCACTTGCGTACAAATTAATTGTGCAATATTAAAAGTCCAACCCGATCGAAGGGCCAACAAAGGAGATCGTCATGCCTATTCTCTATACGACCAAGGCCTCTGCCACCGGCGGCCGCGCCGGCCGCGCCGTTTCCGAAAACGGCGTTCTGGACGTAACGCTGACCGTTCCGAAGGAACTTGGCGGCGACGGCGCAACCGGCACCAATCCCGAGCAGCTTTTCGCTGCCGGCTACTCCGCCTGCTTCCTCGGTGCTTTGAAATTTGTCGCGGGCCAGCAGAAGGTCAAGATTCCGGAAGAAACGACGGTCTCCGCAAAAGTCGGCATCGGCCCGCGTGAAGATGGCACCGGCTTCGGCATCGAAGTCGCCTTGACGGTCAACATCCCCGGTCTCGACCGCGAAACCGCCGAAAAGCTCGCAGCTGCAGCCCATATCGTCTGCCCCTACAGCCACGCCATGCGCACCTCGACCGAAGTTCCGGTCACGGTCGCCTGATCACAGCAAATACGGGCGAAGCTGTCGTCGGTCAGCCCCTCATCCGGTTGCCGCCACCTTCTCCCCGCAGGCGGGGAGAAGGGGATATGCCGCAACCTGTCCGTTCCTCGCTGGCCTTTCGCAGGGCACGTCCCCTCTCCCCGTTTTACGGGGAGAGGGTTAGGGTGAGGGCCGCCATCGGCGCCAACCGGAAGCCGTGGCTTGCAGGACCATCCAGGCACACACTGCCGTGTATGGCGGAAACGGCGGCAGATTTCTCGAATATCCCAGAGCGACGTTCAACTCGCCCTATTCGCCCATTTCCCGTGCACCCTGACGCGGCCGGCTTGACGTCCCAGCAGATTTCGGCGGTTCACTCCCTGACAACGCCTGCAGATCCTGCCGCAGCCGCGCCGCACCGCCATCGGGTAGCCTGTCGTCGAGGGCCGCGTGTGTCTCTATCCAGATCGGCAGCGCCCGCGCCAGCACAGCCTTGCCTTCGGCGGTAAGGCTGAGCAGCCGGCCGCGCCTGTCCCTCGGGTTCTCCATCACCATCACCCAGCCCTTGCGCTGCAGCGGCTTCAGCGCCGCCGTCAGCGTCGTCTGGTCCATGGCGAGCAGGGCGGCAACCGGTCCCATCGGTGGCGGCTCCGGCCGGTTCAGCGACATCATCAGCGAAAACTGCCCGTTGGTCAGCCCGGCCGGCCGCAGCGCATCGTCGAACAGCCGGGCGAGCGCCCGCGCCGCCCGCTGCACATGCAGGCACAGGCAGGTGTCGCGCACCAGAAGCGTCGTGGAAAAGGGAATCTCGATCGAATTTGACATGCTCTATTTCTATTGATATCAATGTATTTAGTCAAGGAGAAGGAGATGAGCCGGCTTCACCGGCAGGCGCCGGAGGAGGGCGCATCCATGCAGAATGAAGTTGTTTCCCGTGAGCAATGGCTGGAAGCCCGCCGCGCCCTGCTGCTGAAGGAAAAAGAGGCAACGCGGCTGCGCGACAGTGTCAATGCCCAGCGCCTGGCGTTGCCCTGGGTCAAGGTCGACAAGGATTATGTTTTCGAAACGCCCGCGGGCAGCAAATCGCTTGCCGATCTCTTTGACGGCCGCAGCCAGCTGCTGATCTATCATTTCATGCTTGGCCCGCATTGGGATGCCGGCTGCCCCGGCTGCTCCTTCCTGTGTGATCACGTCGATGGCGCCCTGACGCATCTCAACCATCATGACGTCACCTGGGTCGCCGTCTCGCGCGCGCCGCTCGACAAGATCGCCGCCTACAAAAGCCGCATGGGCTGGCAATTTCCCTGGGTCTCTTCCTTCAGCAGCGATTTCAATTTCGATTATCACGTCTCTTTCAGCCCCGAGGATCTTGCCAAAGACAAGGTCTTTTACAATTTCACTCCCATGCCGCCTGATGACGCCAATGACGAGCTACCGGGCATCAGCGCTTTCTACCGCAACGACAAGGGCGAGGTCTTCCATACCTATTCGAGTTATGCCCGCGGCCCGGAGGAGCTGATCGGCACCCTGATGATCCTCGATCGCGCGCCGAAAGGCCGCAACGAGGACGGCACGATGAATTTCGTGCGCCGCCATGACGAATATGAGGAGGCTCCGAAGGCGCCATCCTGCTGTCATTGACATAGGCCACCGTCACTCACGGGAGAAGAGGATGATGAAGACTGCAGAAGTGCTGAAGGAGCATTCCTTCCTGGAAAGACTGGTCGGCGACTGGACCGTCACCGCACCCGAGATGTCCGGCGAGCCCTGGACGGAGACCGTCCGCTCGCTGCACGGCATCTGGTTCGTCGCCGAAGGCACCGGCCGCATGCCGGATGGCAAGCAGGCTACCAGCATCCTGACGCTCGGCTACAACGCCGCAAAGGCCAAGTACGTCGGCAGCTGGATCGGCAGCATGATGGACTTTATGTGGGTCTACGAGGGTGAGCTCGACGCTTCGGGCAATGTGCTGGACCTCTATACGACAGGGCCCGACTTCAACGGCGAAGGTCTTGCCGATTACCGCGAGCAGATCGCCTTTTCCGACGCCGATCACCGCACCTTCATCTCCAGCGCCAGGCAGCCGGATGGCACCTGGAAGCAATTCATGGAAGCGCACTACACCCGCAGGACCTGACAATCACGGCCCCGACCTGGAAAAAGGGCGCCGATAAGGGAGAGTACGATGTCTGAGACGCATGGAAAGTTCATCTGGTGCGAGTTGATGACCCCCGACACGTCGGCTGCCGCGAAATTCTACAGCTCGGTTGTCGGCTGGACCACCTCCGAGATGAAAGTGGAGGGCATGCCGACCTATACGATCTTCGAGGCGAACGGCATCGGCGTCGGCGGCCTGATGGAATTTCCGGCCGAACTCGAGGGAACCGGCATTCCGCCGAACTGGACGGCTTATGTCTGTGTCGACGACGTCGACCAGTCGGCGAGGGACTACGTCGCCAATGGCGGTTCGGTCCGCCGCCCGCCGGAAGACATCCCGACCATCGGCCGGTTCGCCGTCGTCGCCGATCCGCAGGGTGCCGTGCTCTGCATCATGACGCCGGCGCCGATGGACAAAACCTGGCCGGAACTGGCCCCCGATGCCCCCGGCAATATCGGCTGGCACGAACTCTATGCCGGCAACGGCAAAGACGCCGTCTCCTTCTATTCCAAGCTGTTCGGCTGGACGAAGGACAGCGAAATGGACATGGGTCCGATGGGCGTCTACTACCTCTTCGCCCATAATGGCAAGCAGATCGGCGGCATGATGACCAAGCCGGAAAATATGCCAATGCCGTTCTGGTGCTATTATTTCATCGTGCCGACCCTCGATGCCGCGATCGAACGCGTCACCTCAGGCGGCGGCAAGGTCGTCAACGGCCCGATGGAAGTCCCCGGCGGCAGCTGGATCATCCAGGCCACGGACCCCCAGGGCGCCTTCTTCTGTCTTGTGGCGCCGAAGCGGTAGGTTTTATCGCGTCGAGTGGGCCAGCCCCTCATCCGCCTGCCGGCATCTTCTCCCCGCACGCGGGGCGAAGGGGGATAGCCGCGACCTCTTCCTCCATCTCGACGTTGCGTTTGGCACGTCCCCTCTCCCCGTCAATACGGGGAGAGGGTTAGGGTGAGGGGCAGCCCCCTTGGTCCGAACCTCACCCCCATCACCCCGCAACCGAAGCGAAGAATCCCTCCGGGCTCTCCACCTCCACCAGCCTCTTCTTCTCGATCAGCCAGAACCGGTTTCCCACCGCCCGCACGAAACTGCGGTCGTGCGAAACCAGCAGGCAGCTCGCCTCCTGCGCCATCAGTTCACCCTCCAGCGCTTCCTGTCCCTCGATGTCGAGATGGTTGGTCGGCTCGTCGAGCAGGTAAAAGTTCGGCTCGGTCAGCCTGAGCACCAGCATGCCGAGCCGCGCCTTCTGGCCGCCGGAAAGCTGGCGGATCGGTTTTGCCTGCATGTCGATGGTCATGCCGGCACCCGCCAGCAAAGCGCGTGCCCGCTGATCGCCGACGTCGAAGCGGCGGACGATCGTGCCGATCGGCGTGTCCTGGTCGGCAAGATCGGCAAGCGCCTGGTCGCCATAGCCGAGAACGACCGACGGCGTCGCCTTGATGCCGCCCTGTCCCGCCTCTGGTCTTTCGATCGCCTGTTTCAGCATCGACACCAGTCGTGACTTGCCGGCGCCGTTGGGGCCGATGAGCACGATGCGGTCGCCCTGGCAGAGGAACTGCCGGCCGGTCTTGAACAGCAACGTTCCGTCCGGCGTCGTCACCGCCGCGTCTTCCAAGGTCACCAGCACCTTGGCATGCGTGCCGCGATTGGTGAGCCGGATGGCGCCGGCCGAGCGTTCGAGATGCGCCGGCTTTGCCGCATCCTCCAGTTTATCCGCCCGCTGCTTCTGCTTGGTTTTGACGACGAGCAGATCGCTGCCGGAATTGATGCCGATATTGTTGAGCTTTGCCGCCTGTTTGCGCAGTTGCTCCGCCGTCTTCATGTCGCGCTCGTAGCGCCTGGCTTCGGAGGCGTCGACCTCGTCGAGGGCGGCGCGCGCCCCTGTGTAGGGCAGGGCAAAGATCGGCGATTGCTCCGGCCGCAGGAACAGCGTGCGGTTGGTCGTCGCATCGAGGAAGGCGCGGTCATGGCTGGAGAGGATGACCGGCACGTCGCGCGGCAGGCCATTCAGCCAGCCCTCCAGCTGCGCGATCTTTTCGAGGTCGAGATGGTTGGTCGGCTCGTCGAGCAGCAGCACATCAGGCTCGGTGACCCAGGTGCGGGCAAGCATGGCGAGCCGCTGCCATCCGCCGCTCAAATGCTTGAGCGGCCGCCTGCGCATGACCTCCGGCACTTCAAGCGATTCCAGCGCCACGTCGACGCGCCAGCTCTCGCTCTCGGCCTGATCGGCCGGTAGCGCCTGCAGCACCGCATCGTAGAACGGCGTGTCGAACAGGGCGACCGGCACATTCTGGGCGACATGGCCGATGGTCAGCCCGCGCGCCTTGGTGATCTCGCCCGCGCTCGGCTCCAACGCGCCGGCGATACAGGCAAAGAGCGTCGATTTCCCCCGGCCGTTGGCGGCAACAAGGCCGATGCGGTCGCCTGAATTGACGACGAGGTTCAGCTTCGAAAACAGCGGATTGCCCAGCGTCACGCCGAGATTACGGATATTGATGAGGGTCATGATCGTTCTCTGGTCTTGACCGGGGGACGCGATCCCAAGCGTTCAGCGATCACGGGATTGCGCCTATCGAGCCCGGGAAGTTACAGGAATGGGCGCGAACCTTGGGAAACGGCGCCGCATTGGCCACGAAGGGCAGACCAGGAAGAGATGTCGAAAACGGTCTCTGGTCAGCCCTGCAAACGCGTTTGCAGGGCGTTGACGGGACCACGCTGGCGATTAAACCGGAAATAATGCTGCATGGCGTGATCCTCCTTTCTCGAAAGGGTTGCGGGATTCAATTACCATTGCCGGTGGTAAGAGGCAAGGGAGCCCCAGTAAGCTCAACAGAGCCTCTCCTGAGGTGCCCGCAGCGGCCTCGAAAGGACGCGGTGGGTGCGGCTGATGGCTGATGGACGCAAGAGGCAGTGTCGAGCGCGTCGCTGCGACCCATCCCGAAATTATCCCGCCGGATCACCACCCGACAATTCTAGCCGCCGCCCTATCCCGATGCTCTCGAGAAACGTCTCGTCGTGGCTGACGACCAGCAGCGCCCCGTCATAAGCACGCAGCCCGGCTTCGACCGCTGCGATCGAGTCGATGTCGAGATGATTGGTCGGCTCGTCGAGGATCAGCAGCGGCGGCGGTGCCGAGCCGAGAACGCAGGCAAGGCCGGCGCGCAGCAATTGTCCGCCGCTGAGCGTCGAGACAGCCTGCAGCGCCGCGTCGGCCCTGAACATGAAGCGGGCAAGGGCAGCCCGGCAGGTGTTTTCATCGGCCTGACGGTTGATCCGGCGAAAATTATCGCGGATCGAGGCCGACGGATCGAGAAGGCTGACCTTCTGATCGAGCATGGCGAAACCGGTCATGACGCCGATCATGCCGGCCCATGGCTCGAGTTCGCCGGTAATAAGCGAAAGCAGCGTCGTCTTGCCCGAGCCGTTGCCGCCGGTGACGGCAATGCGCTCCGGTCCCGTCACGTCGAAGGAGAGATCGCGGATGACGGGTTCACCCGGCCGATAACCCGCTGTCACGCCATCCAATTTCAGCACGATTTTGCTCGCGGGTAGCCCGGTCGGCGGCAAAGTGACCGACAAGGGCTGCAGGATCTCGATTTTCTCGCGCGCTGCCTTTGCCTCGTCCAGAGCCTGGGCCCGCCGGCGTTCGGCGAGACGGGCATTGTCGCCGCCGGTCGTTTCGCTCCGCTCCTTCATGCCGCCGAGCATGATGCGCGGGATACCGCCCTTGGCGGCCATCTTCCGCCCAGTGCTATCCCTGTGCGCCTGACGCTCCACCGTCGCCTGCGCCTTGCTCGCGACCTCGGCCATGCGTTTTTCGGCATCGGCGAGATCGTGCTCTGCCGCCGCAAGCTCCAGCGCCTTGCGCTGGCGATAATGGCTCCAGCTGCCGCCATAACGGGTGGCGCCGAGCGACGTCAGTTCGACGATCGCATCCATGCTTTCGAGCAGTTCCCGGTCATGGCTGACGATGATCGCGCCGGCCCGCCAGCCCGATATCAGCGCGATCACCGCCTCGCGGCCGTCGCGGTCGAGGTTGTTTGTCGGTTCGTCGAGCAGCAGAAAATCCGGCTCGGTGAAAACAAGCGCGGCAAGCCCGGCTCGGGTGCGCTGCCCGCCGGATAGCGCGGCAAGCGGCGTCTGCGGCTCTGCGTCGAGCCCGGTGCGATGAAGCGCTGCGGCCATGCGCGCCTCCAGCGTCCAGTCGGCCGATGAAAGCTCGTCGGCCGTCGCCTCGCCGTCTTCGGCCCGACGAAGGACAGCAAGCGCATCGGCCACGCCGAAGAGATCGGCGACGGTCTCATCCGGTGCGACCTGAACGCTCTGACGGAGAATGCCGAGGCTGCCGTTGACGGAGATCGCCCCCGATTGCGGCTTGATGTCACCGCAGACGAGCTTCAACAGCGTCGTCTTGCCGACGCCGTTGCGGCCGACGAGACCGCTGCGGTCCGTCCCGAAGCTCAGATCGAGATCGGAAAAAAGCGGCCGCCCGTCAGGCGTGGCCCATGAAATTTTCGAGAGAGTGATGGATGCAGGCATGGATACGGATTTCCCCATTGGCAAGGCGAACTGGCATTGCGATCGGGTTGAAATCCATTGCGGCACACATCCTGTTGAAATGGTCGATGGCAGGGAATTTAGGGAATGAATGCGTGCAGTTCAAGGCGGGGAACGATTACGCAGATGGATCGCTGCCCCTCACCCTAACCCTCTCCCCGTAAACGGGGCGAGGGGACGTGCCATGCGAGAGGTTGCCGAGGGACGAGAGGCTGCGGCATATCCCCTTCGCCCCGTTTACGGGGAGACGGTGCCGGCAGGCGGATGAGGGGCTTCCGACGCGCCGCCGGCGAAATAGCTACCGCTTCAAGCTCCCCAATATCCCGCGCACCAGCGCCCGGCCGACCTGGGTCGCCACTGTGCGCGCCACGCTCTTCATCGCCGCTTCCACCACCGTTTCGCGCTGGTAGCCGGAAGACCTGCCGCGCGATTGGCCGCGGCCCTGCTGATTGTTGTCGTTGCTGCCGCCGAAGCCCGGCAGGTTCCAGCCGGAGGTCGTGCTTTCGGGCTGATGTTGTGCCGCTTCTTCCTGCGCCCGCTTGGCGGCCTCGGCATCGGCCGCCTTCTTGGCGCGCGCCGCCAACAACTCGAAGGCGGATTCGCGGTCGACATCCTCGTCATAGACGCCGAGAACCGGGCTCCTGTCCATGATCTGCTGGCGCTCGCCATCCGTCAGCGGGCCGACGCGGCCGGAGGGCGGGCGGATCAGCGTGCGCTCGACGATCGACGGCGCGCCTTTGGCCTCCAGCGTCGAAACCAGCGCCTCGCCGGTGCCGAGATTGGTGATGACGGTGGCGCAGTCGAAGGCTGGGTTCGGGCGGAAGGTATCGGCCGCAGTCCTCACGGCCTTCTGCTCGCGCGGCGAATAGGCGCGCAGCGCATGCTGGGCGCGGTTGCCGAGCTGGGCGAGAACGGTCTCCGGCACGTCGAGCGGGTTTTGCGTGACGAAATAGACGCCGACGCCCTTGGAGCGGATCAGCCGCACCACCTGCTCGACCCGTTCGGTCAGCACTTTCGGCGCATCGTTGAAGAGCAGATGCGCTTCGTCGAAGAAGAAGACCAGCTTCGGCTTGTCGGGATCGCCCACCTCCGGCAGTTCCTCGAACAGTTCCGACAGCAGCCAGAGCAGGAAAGTGGCGTAAAGCCGCGGGTTCATCATCAGCTTGTCGGCGGCAAGCACCGAGATCTGGCCGTAACCATTATTGCTGGTGCGCATGATGTCGGAAATCTTCAGCGCCGGCTCGCCGAAAAAGTGTTCCGCACCCTGCTGCTCGAGAACCAGCAGCGCCCGCTGGATCGAACCCACCGAGGCCTTCGAGATCAGTCCGTACTGGTTGGAAAGCTCGGTGGCGTTATCACCCATATAATTGAGCAGCGAGGTGAAATCCTTGAGGTCGAGCAACGGCAGCCCGGCCTGGTCGGCGAGCTTGAAGGCGATGTTGATGACGCCTTCCTGCGGTTCGGAGGCATCCATCAGCCGGGCAAGCAGCAGTGGCCCCATCTCGGCGACGGTGGTGCGCACCCGGTGACCCTTCTCACCGAACAGATCCCAGAAAATCACCGGGAACTGGTCGAATTCATAATCGGTAAATCCGATCTGCTCGGCCCGTTTGGTGAGGAAATCCTTGGCTTCGCCCCTGGCGGCGATACCGGAAAGGTCGCCCTTGATATCGGCGGCAAAAACCGGGACGCCGGCCCGCGAGAAGCCTTCGGCCAGCACCTGCAGCGTCACTGTCTTGCCGGTGCCGGTGGCGCCGGTGACCAGGCCGTGGCGGTTGCCGAATTTCAGGTCGAGATATTCCGGCTTGTTGATGCTGTCGTCGGGGTTGCGGCTCGCGCCGATGAAAATCTTGCCATCCTCGATCATCCGCAATTCTCCCTACGGCTCTGCCGTTCTTCAGTCCGAAGACGGGCTATCGCCGCCTTCATCGAACCATCGTTTCTCTGTTATAAGCAGGCAGGCGGATGCCGACAACTGTTTGCATCGAAAGCAAAACCGGACATTGAGTTGCGCTCGAATCTCGATTAACGCTGACGTTAACGTCAAAAAAAATAGGAGGCTGACGATGAATGAAATTGTGACCCAGATCGCCGATCGTGTGGGCATTGCGCCTGATGTGGCTGAAAAGGCGCTCGGCATGATGCTCGGCTTCCTGCAGCGCGAGGCGGCCGACGGTCCTGTTGCCCGGATGATCGAGGCGATCCCCGGCGGCGCCGATCTCGTTGCCCAGTTCAACGGCGCAGGTGCCGGCGGCGGCGGCTTGCTCGGCGGGCTGATGAACTCGCTCGGCGGCGGCGGCATCATGGGCCTCGGCCAGCAGCTGATGGGCGAGGGCCTCGGCATGGGCGAGATCACCTCGCTCGCCAAGGAGACCATCGCGATCGCCAAGCAGTATGCCGGCGAAGAGGTCGTCGACGAAGTCGTCGCTTCGGTGCCGGGGCTCAGCCAGTTCGTCTGAAAAACGACGGCAGCACCGCAAGAGCCTCGCAGCGTCGCTGCGGGGCTCTTGCGCTCGCTAAACTTTGATCGCCCTTATTCCCCCATGGGGAACAAGGGCGTAGAATTGCTGTTTCTATCAGCATCGCTGAAATCAGAAGGAACAGCATCATGCGCAGGTATATTGCAGCAGCCTCGATTGCTCTCCTCAGCCTCTCCACCCCGGTCCTTGCCCAGTCCAACATGGGCATGGATGCCAGCGGCCGGTTCGACGGCACGCCGCCGCTCGGCACCGCGCCGGGCGCCGAGACGCAAAGCGGGCTGGTTATCCCGCTCGATTCGATCGAAACCGGCAGCGTCGACAATGGCGCCCCGATCGGCCCTGTCGATTGGGCAAAATGCCCACCGCGCAAGGCCCGTGGAGCGCTTGCCACCGAAGGCGGCAATAGCGGCGCCTCCACAAACCCCGCATGCCGTGACAACGCAAACCAATAGCGTCAGGCAAAGGCGCTGTTTCTAGAGCATGTCGCGCAAAAGTGTGCCGCGGTTTTGCGAGAACGACATGCGTAAGAACAAAGATCTAAAGCGCGAAGAGCGAATCTGAAAGATCGCGACGCGCTTTAGTCCTTCTTGTCGTGGTGCAGGATGACGCCGAGTTCATGCCACCTCCGCCCGTCGCGCTCGATGAGTGCGTCGGCTGAGGCCGGCCCCATGCTGCCGGGCGCGTAAGCGTCGGGCACGCTCTGATCCTTGCCCCAGATATCGAGGAAGGGCTGCACTGCCGCCCAGCCGGCCTCGATGCCGTCGGCACGCTGGAACAGCGTCTGGTCGCCGATGAAGAGATCGTAAAGCAGCGATTCATAGCCTGTTGTTTTGCCGATATCGAATTTGTCGGCATAGCGGAAGTCGAGCGAAACCGGCGTGGTATCGACCGAAAGCCCGGGCGACTTGATCGAGATCTCCATGCTCATGCCCTCGTCCGGCTGCACCTGGATCACCAGCCGGTTCGGCGGCAGGCGGCGGTTGACCTCGGTCTCGCGGAACTGCGCGAAGGGCACCGGCTGAAAGGTGATGACGATCTCGGTGTCGCGCGCCGTCATGGCCTTGCCGGTTCTCAGATAGAAGGGCACGCCGGCCCAGCGCCAGGTGTCGGCATAAAGTTTCAGCGCCACATAAGTTTCGGTCCGGCTGTCGGGCGAGACGTCCTTGCTGTCGCGATAGGCGGGAAGTTCTGCACCGTTCAGCGGGCCGGCCGCATAGGCGCCGCGCACCCCATGCGTCTTCGCCTCCTCGGGCGTATAGATGCGCAGGGCCTTCAGCACCTTGCTCTTCTCGTTGCGGATCGCCTCGGCATCGAAGCTGTTCGGCGGTTCCATGGCGATCATCGCCAGCAGCTGGAAGAGATGGTTCGGCACCATGTCGCGCAGTGCGCCTGTCGCATCGTAGAACTTGCCGCGGCTGCCGACATCGACGATCTCGGCGGCAGTGATCTGTACGTGATCGATATAGCGGCTGTTCCACAAGGACTCGATGATCATGTTGGCGAAACGTGCCGTCATCAGGTTCTGTACCGTCTCCTTGCCGAGGAAATGGTCGAGCCGGTAGACTTGGCTTTCGTCGATTTGGGCAAGAATCTGCGCATTGAGCGCCCGCGCTGAGGCGAGATCGGTGCCGAAAGGCTTCTCGATGGCGACGCGGCGGAAGGTGCCGTCCTTTTCATCGGTCAGGCCATGGGCGGCCAGCTTCTCGACGATCGAGCCGAAGAAGGATGGCGGCACCGCGAGATAGAAGGCGGCATTGGCATTTGGCCCCAGCCGCTTGCCGATCTCGAGGAAAATATTGTCCTTGGTAAAATCTCCCGAGGTATAGGAAATCCGCCGGCGCAGGCTTTCCCAGGCTTCGTCCTTCACCGGCTGCTCTTCGCCGCTCAGATGGCTGAGGAATTCGTCGAGCCGCCCGCGCAGGAACTCGTCGTCACCCGGCTCGATGCCGATGCCGAGAATATGGAGATCCTCGCCGACGAGGCGCTCGCGTGTCAGGTTGATAATCGCCGGCACCAGCAGCCGGCGCGTCAGATCGCCGGTGGCGCCGAAGATGACGAGTGTGACCGGCGGGGTAGGGGCAGCGTCCATATGTGTCATCTCCTGAGATTTTCCGGCCGACTATAATCTGCGCCGGATTTGTCGCAACATATGCGAGTGGGGGTAACAGGCATTTGACAGCATGCGGGGCTTGCCCCTCATCCGCCTGCCGGCACCGACCGGGGTCGAGCCACGGGTCTCGACCCGTCCTTCGGACCCCCGCCTGCGGGGCGAAGGGGATATGCCGCGACCTCTCCCGTCCCTCGCAAACCTCTCGCAAGGCACGTCCCCTCTCCCCGTCAAAACGGGGAGAGGGCTAGGGTGAGGGGCAGGACAGCCGCAGCCGGCTACCCCTTTACCGCCACAATGAAAATCCGCGGAAATCTAAGCAGCACCCGCCCATCCGACAGCTTCGGATAGGCATTTTCCACCCGCTGCAGATAATCCGCCAGAAACGCCTCGCGATATCTCTCGCCGGCATGGGTGAGATAGGGCATCAGCCCGGTTCCCTTCACCCATTCGACGATCGCGGCGGCATCCGCCATCGGGTGATTGTAGATCGTGTGCCAGATATCGACGCGCGATGCCTTGGCGATCAGCCGGGAATAATAGGCGGATGGCGCAGGCAGCCCCTTGCGGCGCACGCTCTTCGCCTCGAAGGCTGTCTTCCAGGGCCCCGCATGGGCGGTCTCCTCCATCGCCAGATGCGAGGGTTCGCCGAGATTGTCGGGCATCTGCACCGCGAGCACGCCGCCTTCGGAAATCCCGTCCATCAGCCGATCGAATATGTCCAGATGGTCGGGCAGCCATTGGAAGACGGCATTGGCAAAGAGCAGATCGGCGGGTTCGGCCGGCTGCCAGCTGCTAAGATCGGCCTCGACAAAGGCGGTGCCCGGAAGCCGTTTGCGCGCCGCCTCGAGCATGTTCATGTCGCTGTCGAGACCCGAGACGCCGTCCGCCCCATAACGGTCGATGATGAGCTCGGTCGAGTTGCCCGGTCCGCAGCCGAGATCGACGGCGCGGCGGAGACTTTGCAGCGGCACTTGCGCCAGAAGGTCTCGTGCCGGCCGTGTGCGTTCATCCTCGAATTTCACATATTGGCTGGCGGACCATGCCATGGCGCTCACTCCTGCTTCCACATTCCTGTGGTGGATGCGGATCTTGTCGATGTTGCGGCCGAGAAACGAAGGCACCCGCTGACCGTCACTCCGCAGACACGAGTATCTTGTCGACGCGTCTCCCGTCGAGATCGATGACTTCGAAGCGCCACCCATCTCTGGTGAAGCTTTCGCCCAATTCCGGCAGATGTTTCAACTCTTCCAGCACTAGGCCTGCCACGGTCTGATATTCCAGATCGTCATCGAGCTTGAGATTCAGGAATTCGGCGAATTCGTCGATCGGCGTCCAGCCGGACACCAGGTAGGAACCGTCGTCGCGGCGAGCGATGGCCTGCTCGTCGACCGGTCCCTCCTGCAGCGCTCCCATGATCGCTTCCAGAATGTCGCCCGACGAAACAATCCCTTCGAAATGGCCGTATTCGTCGAAAACCAGCACCATGTGGACGGGCGATTTCCGGATGGCTTCGATCACATTGATAGCGGTTGAAAGGTCTGAAACCACCGGAACGTCCTGCGTCAGAGCCTTGATATCGGCGCTGCCGTGTTCGGACATTGAGTCGTAAAAGTCCTTGACCGGAAGGATGCCGATCACCTCGTCCGAACTGCCTTTGCGAACCGGCAACCGCGACCGCTTCGTCCGGTGCAACTGCGCTCGAATTTCATCAAGGCTGTCATCGACATCGATAATTTCGACGTCGCGCCGGGGCGTCATCAGCGCCCGGGCGGTGCGGTCGGCCAGCCGCATGACGCCTGAGATCATCGCCGACTCTTCGCTTTCGATCACGCCGGCCGACTGCGCCTCGGCCAGAACGGTCTTGATCTCTTCGTCGGAGACATTGTCGCCACCTTTGCCCGCCTGGCCGAGAAGCTTGAGCACAAGATTTCCGGAGGCGTTCAGAAGCCACACGAGCGGCAGCGCGATTTTTGAAAGCACCGTCATAGCGGGCGCCATCTTCGCCGCAACGGCTTCGGGCTCCCGCAATGCGATCTGCTTTGGAACAAGTTCGCCGACGATCAAGGAGAGATAGGTGATCGCCACGACGACGGAACCGACGCCGAGGGCATCAGCGGCCGTCGATGACATCCCCTGGGCTTCCAGCCATCCGGTCAGACGGCTCCCGAGCGTGGCCCCCGAAAAGGCGCCGGAGAGAACACCGACCAGCGTGATGCCGATCTGCACGGTCGAGAGAAAACGCCCGGGGTTTTCGGCAAGTTTGATCGCTTGCGCTGCACCCTTGCTCCCATTGTCGGAGAGAACCTTCAGGCGGGCCGTTCGAGAAGATACAACAGCCAACTCCGACATGGCGAGCACACCATTCAGGATGGTGAGAAGCACCACAATTCCAATTTCCAGAAACACAGGGACCCTATTCGTTGAGGTTACGATGCCGCATTTATCAGGCGACGTGGCGAGGCGCGGCCGTCGTCATCAAGGACCGCTCCTTTGAAGTGGAAGTCATGTGCCGTCGGCAAGAGAGGGCCGGCCATGCCGGGCCTGTCGGCGGCAACGCTTGGGAAAACGGCCCTCTCAGCACGCGCGGTGATAGACCCAGGGCGCGGCCGGTATTGTCACGCCGTCTACAGTCGCCGCCCGCGTCTTCGGCCGGGAGGTCCCGGTTGGAACGGGCGGAGCTTATACTGGATGGGTCGCTGTCAGGCATGGCGCAATTTTGGCGGTGAAACCGATCCGACGCAAGAGGCGCCGGGCGAAAATCCTTTTACCGCACTGTTGCGACAGTTTCGAAACGGCGCGGGGGCCACGTTCTGTTGAGGATTTTAGGGGAGTGTTTCGCATATCTGGGTGATGCCGAAACCCTTCGAAAGGTTTCGGCATCATTCTCTCGCACCGTCAAGCCGCGAGGATGGTAATCCCGTAAGCATTGGCCGCCGCCGTCATCCGGGCGATCGTCTCCACCGACGGACTGGTCTTCGGTGGCTCCGTCGCGCCTTCCGCTTCGATGAATTCCGCCATGTCGCGATCGACGACCGCCGAAAAGACTGCCGGGACGGTTCCGCGGTTGGCATAGCCGTGCACCATGAACGGCGGAATGGTGACGATGTCGCCGGCGTCGGCCTCGATCTCTTCGGGGCCGCTGTCGGTCAGGCGCCAGATCGTCAGGCTTCCCTCAAGGATGCGAAACACCTCGGGGCTCGCATGCGCATGTCTCGGCGTCCGGCTGCCGGGTGGTACGGTGACGTCGAAGAGATTGAGCCATCTTCCGCGGATCCGGAGCCGTCGCTCGATCCGCTCGCCGAGGACGAAGAAGCGCTTCGCCTCATCCCCCGTCTCTTCACCGGAATGCACGTTCACAAATGAGTTGGACATCATGTCTCTTTCTTCTTGCAGGCTTTTTCTTGTTGGCTTTTCTTGCGGGCGCAGCCGATAGACCTTTGCGCCGCCTTTGGCAACCACCGCGATATAGAGGTCAGGAAGCCGATCGCCCCCGATATCGGTGCGGCGGGTCGTTTTCGCAAGACCTGCTGGGCTGCGGCAAATGTGCCGGATTGGCCCCGGTCTTCGAATGCTCCCGGCCTGTAATACCGCCGACTCGAAAACATCGAGGACAAGGATCCGCATATCCGCGTGGCGCTCGCCGACAGTTTCCATTCGCCCGCCGTCGCCGTCTCGATCGATACCGGCCACGCCCATTATGCCCATGGCTACACCGGCGCGCCGCCTGTCGATTATTCCGTCAAGGCCGTCGGCAGCCGCCTGCAGCACGTGCATCTGCAGGATGCCGACGGCTATGCCGACCGTCACACACTGGAGCCTCGGCGAAGGCTCGATCCACTGGCGCGCCGTCTTTGCGGCCCTTGCCAAGCTCGAAAGCAATCCGCGCCTGATCATCGAAATCATGGAGAAATCGAAGATCCTCGCTTCCGCTGCCTATCTCGCCTCGATCGGGGTGGCCGAATAAGGTCCGTTGCCCGGAATTACTACGACACTTCCCTCACGAAAACCGCGTAATCACACTGATCCCCGTCGCCTCCGCCTTGTCGAGTGCCATCAGCGCCGGCACGGCCTCCTCGAGGCTGACGCGGCGTCCGATCAGTTTTTGCGGGGCGATCTTGCCGGCGGCAAGCATCGACAGCATGGCGTCGTAGCGCCAGGCCTGCATGCCGTGGCTGCCGTAGATCTCAAGTTCGTGGCCGATCACCTGGCCCATCGGGATTTGCGGCGTGGCATGTTCCCCGAGCATCAGCCCGACTTGCACATGCCGGCCGCGCCGGCGCAAATTCTTGATCGAGTTGAAACAAGTGACGGGGTGGCCGAGCGCGTCGATCGAGACATGCGCGCCGCCCTTGGTGATCTCGCGCACTGCTTCCGCCACGTCGGCGACGCCTGACGCATTGACCGTCGCCACCGCCCCGCATTCCCGGGCGAAGGCGAGTTTTTCCTCGGATATGTCGATGCCGATTGCATTGGCGCCGAGGGCGGTGGCGATCATGATCGCCGACAGGCCGACGCCGCCGCAGCCATGCACGGCGATCCATTCGCCGGGTCCGGTGCGCGCCTGGTCGGCGACGGCGCGGAACGAGGTGGCGAAGCGGCAGCCGAGGCTTGCCGCCGTTGCATCGTCGATCGTATCCGGCAGGTGCACCAGGTTGGTTTCGGCATAGTCGATCGCCACATATTCGGCGAAGGATCCCCAATGGGTAAAGCCCGGCTGGAACTGGTTCGGGCAGACCTGCTGGTTGCCGGAATGGCATTCCGCGCAATGGCCGCAGCCGGAAACGAACGGCACCGTCACCCGGTCGCCCACCTTGAAGCGCATCACGCCGCGGCCGGTGGCGACGATCTTTCCGGCAAGCTCGTGTCCCGGCACATGCGGCAGGCGGATATCGGGATCGTGGCCCATCCAGCCGTGCCAGTCGCTGCGGCAGAGCCCGCTGGCGCCGACAGAGATGACGACACCGTCCTCGGAGGGCGTCGGATCGGGCAGGGTGCGGATCTCCGGCGCCTGTTCGAAGGCTTCGTAGAACATGGCTTTCACAGGCGTTCTCCCTTATTCGCGTTTGCGTCCATGATCGCATGCGGCGGGCCGCCATTCCAACATGTCATTGCATCATTTTTGCTGATGCACCCATCGCCGGGACCCCTGGTGCCGCGCACGAATATTGCGGCGCGGCGCCATCCCCCGGCATTTTCTTGCTTCCGCATTTCCCGCCCGGATTTGTCCTTGACCCCGCCTGCCGCGGCGGTTTTTGCTTTCTCAACTTCAAAGGGAGGGCAGCATGGCCGTCGATACATCACCGCGTTCAACCACCTGGACTCATGTCGACGGGGAGTGGCTCCCCGGCAATCCGCCGCTGATCGGGCCGACCTCGCATGCCATGTGGCTCGGCTCCACGGTCTTTGACGGCGCCCGCTGGTTCGACGGCATCGCGCCCGATCTCGACCTGCATTGCCAGCGCGTCAACCGCTCCGCCCTCGCCATGGGTCTGAAGCCGGTGAAATCAGCCGAGGAAATCGCCGCACTCGCCTGGGAAGGCATTACCAAATTCAACGGCGCCACGCCGATCTACATCAAGCCGATGTATTGGGGCGAACATGGTTCGCCCGGCAGCGTCGTTTCGGTCGATGCGGAATCGACCCGCTTCGCGCTCTGCCTGTTCGAGGCGCCGATGGGCGGTCATGGCGGCACCAGCCTGACGGTCTCGCCCTATCGACGCCCGTCGCCGGAAACCGCGATGACCGAAGCCAAGACCGGCTCGCTCTATCCCAACAGCGGCCGCATGATCGCCGAGGCGCGCAGCCGCGGCTTCGACAATGCGCTGGTGCGCGATCTCAACGGCAATGTCGTCGAAACCGCCTCGTCCAACGTCTTCCTGGTGCGCGATGGCGTGGTGATGACGCCGGCCGCCAACCGCACCTTCCTTGCCGGCATCACCCGCGCCCGCGTCATGGACCTCTTGCGCAAGGCCGGTTTCGACGTCGTCGAAGCAACACTCTCCGTCGAGGATTTCCTTGCCGCCGACGAAATCTTCACCACCGGCAACTACTCCAAAGTCGTCGGCGTCATTCGCCTCGACGAACGCAACCTCCAGGAAGGCCCGGTCACCCGCAAGGCGCTGGATCTCTACATGGACTGGGCCCATGGCAGGAGCGCCAGTGAAGAGTGAGACATGGTCCCGGAGCCGAAGCATCGATCTGGTGGATCGATGCGGTGACGAACGCCCGAAGCGCGAGCGTAGGGCCGGAGAGGTCCCGCGCAGTCGAGCCCGGCCCGCCCCTCATCTGCCTGCCGGCACCGACCGGGGTCGAGCCACGGGTCTCGACCCGTCCTTCGGACCCCGTAAATGGGGCGAAGGGGGATAGCCGCAACCTCTCCGTCCCTCGCTAGCGTTTCGCAGGGCACGTCCCTCTCCCCGCGAGCGGGGAAAGGGCTAGGGTGAGGGGCAATTTTCTTGCTGTGAGGGCAGTCTATACTCCCGATCGCCGCCCCTCACGTCATCCACTTCCGATGCTCCGCAAATCTCTCCGCAAGCAAGTCGATGAACAGCCGCACCTTGGTCGCCAGATGGCTGCGGTTGGGATAGACGGCGTTGATGTTGAATTCGATTGGACGGTAGTCCGGCATGATTTTCACCAGCCGTCCTTCGGCGATGTCGTCGAACACCACGAAACTCGGGGCCAGGAAGATGCCCTGGCCATTCAGCGTCAGGAAGCGCAGCATCTCGGCGCTGTTGGAGATGACGTTGCCGCCGATCTTGACGTTTTCCTGCCGGCCTTCGCTGTCCTCGAAGCGCCATTCCTCGCCATAGGGGTAATAGGCATATTGCAGGCAATTGTGATCGGCGACCTCGGCCGGTCTTTGCGGCATCGGATGACTTTCGAAATAGGCAGGCGAGCAGACGAGCACATGGCGCCAGGGTGTCAGCTTGCGGGCGACGAGCGACGAATCCGGCGGCGGCACGGTGCGGATCACCAGATCGTAGCCGTCCTCGATCATGTCGACCATCCGTTCGCCGATGCTGAAATCGAGCGAGATCGACGGGTAGAGTTCCATATATTCGCTGACGACCGGCAGCAGGAAACGCACGATGGCGCTGCTGGTATAGACCTTCAGCGTGCCGCGCGGCGTGGTGCTCAGCGCGCCGGCCGTCCGGTCCGCCTCATCGAGTTCGGCAAGGATCTGCGAGGAGCGTTCGTAATAATATTTGCCGGTTTCCGTCAGGCTCACCTTGCGCGTCGTGCGGTTGAGGAGGCGCACGCCGAGCCGATCCTCCAGCGATTGCACGTGATTGCCCACCATGGTCACGGACATGTTGAGCCGTCGCGCGGCGGCGGAAAAACCGCCGCATTCCACCACCTTGCCAAAGACGGCAAGGCTTGTCAGTCGATCCATATTGCCCTCGGATTATCCGCTGAGAGTTGATGATCCTTCCCGATATAAGCAGATTATCAGAATGAACGGCAGGGTGCATTTTCCCTTCAACTGAACAGGGCCTCTGAAACGGGCCGGCATTGAAGGAGAAGCACGATGGTTGAGTTGCCCCGCAAGGACGTTTTCGACACTGCCCGGCAGGCCGATGCCGCCCCTGCGGCCGAAGCGCCGAGCGCCGCGGTGGCAGAAGCGCCCGTCGTCGAGGCTCCGGCTACGGAAATTCCGGCGGGGACCGGCCGTAGAATGTTCAAGCGCGCCGTCATTGCCGCCGCACTGCTTGCCGGCGTCGCCTTCTCTGCCGATTTCGGCTACCGCTACTGGACGGTGGGTCGCTTCATCGAATCCACCGACGATGCCTATGTGAAGGCGGATTACACCACGGTCGCCCCGAAGGTCGCCGGCTACATCAGGCAGGTGCTGGTCAACGACAATGACACGGTCAAATCGGGCCAGGTTCTCGCCCGCATCGACGACCGCGATTTCCAGGCAGCCCTTGCGCAGGCGAAGGCCGATCTCAAGGCAGCGGAAGCCGCCATCACCAATATCGATGCCCAGATCGCCCTGCAGCAGTCGGTGATCGAGCAGGCGAGGGCGACGATCGATGCCTCGCAGGCCTCGCTGGATTTTGCCGTTTCCGATGCTGCCCGCTCGGCCCGGCTCATCACCAGCGGTGCCGGCACGCAATCCCGTGCCGAACAGACCCAGTCGGCTCGCGACCAGGCCGCCGCCGCCGTCGAGCGTGACCGGGCAGCCCTCGTGGCAGCCGAGAATAAGGTCCCGGTTCTTCAAAGCCAGCGCGAACAGACGATTGCCCAGCGTGATCGCGCAGCCGCTGCCGCCCGCCAGGCCGAACTCAACCTTTCCTATACTTACATCGTCGCTGCCGTCGACGGCACTGTTGGCGCCCGTTCGATCCGCGTCGGCCAATACGTCACATCAGGCACGCAGCTGATGGCCGTCGTGCCGCTGCATGCCGTCTATGTCGTCGCCAATTTCAAGGAAACCCAGCTAACCCATGTCCGCCCCGGTCAGCCGGTCGAAATCAAGGTCGACAGCTTTCCCGACACCGCGATCAGAGGCCACGTCGACAGTGTTTCGCCGGCCAGCGGCCTCGAATTCTCGCTGCTGCCGCCTGATAATGCCACCGGCAACTTCACCAAGATCGTCCAGCGCATCCCGGTCAAGATCGTCATCGATGACGAGGCTCTGAGCGGCCTGTTGCGCTCCGGCATGTCGGTCGAGCCGGAAATCGATACCAAGGCTGCCCGGACCGAGGCGGCAACAGCCGAGGGATCATCCCGCCACGCCGGATAGCGTTCTTCCGCCCTTTTCCGAACGACCATCGATCATTCCTGAATGATCGCCCGAACCCCGTCATGAGAAGGTTTCCGCATAGGCGGAAAGAGATCAGCCATGGCCACTCTTCAGAACGCCGCAAACAACAATTCGCTGGCGCGCCCCGTCACTGCGGCGCCCGTGACGGCCGCTGCCATTAGCCCGGTCCGCATGTGGATGGCCGTCGTCGGCTCGACCCTTGGTGCCTTCATGGCGGTCCTCAACATCCAGATCGTCAACGCCTCGCTTGCCGATATTCAGGGCGCCATCGGCGCCGGCAGCGATGATGGCGGTTGGATTTCGACTTCCTATCTGATCGCCGAGATCGTCGTCATTCCGCTCAGCGCCTGGCTGGCGCGGGTCTTCTCGCTCCGCAATTATCTGCTCGTCAATGCCATCCTCTTTCTGATCTTCTCCGTCGCCTGCGCCTTCGCCGCCAATCTGCAGCAGATGATCATCCTGCGCGCCATTCAGGGTTTTTCCGGCGGCGTGCTGATCCCGATGGCCTTCACCATCATCATCACGCTGCTGCCCAAGCCCAAGCAGCCGATCGGCCTTGCCCTTTTTGCCCTGTCGGCCACCTTCGCACCGGCGATCGGCCCGACGATCGGCGGTTACCTCACCGAGAACTGGGGATGGGAATATATCTTCTACGTCAACCTGGTGCCGGGCGCGCTGATGGTCGGCCTGCTCTTTGCTTCGCTCGACCGGGCGCCGATGAACCTGAAGCTGCTTGCCAAGGGCGATTGGCCTGGTATCGTCACCATGGCGATCGGCCTGGCAGCGCTGCAGACGGTGCTGGAAGAGGGCAACAAGGAAGACTGGTTCGGCTCCGATTTCATCCTTCGCCTGTCTGTTATCGCTGCCGTCTCGCTGACGCTGTTCATCGTCATCGAGCTGAAGGCCGCCAATCCGCTGTTGAACCTGCGCCTGCTGTTGCGGCGTAACTTCGGTTTCGGCATCGTCGCCAACTTCCTGCTCGGCATTGCGCTCTACGGCTCTGTCTTCGTGCTGCCGATCTATCTCACTCGTATCCAGGGCTATAATTCCGAGCAGATCGGCATGGTCCTGGCATGGACCGGCATTCCGCAGCTGCTGCTGATCCCGCTGGTGCCGCGGCTGATGAAACGTTTCGACGTCCGGCTGCTGATCGTTGTCGGCTTTGCGCTTTTTGCCGCCTCGAATTTCATGAATGTCCATATGACCGGCGATTATGCCAGCGATCAGCTGTTCTGGCCGAACATCGTCCGCGCCATCGGCCAGGCGCTGGTCTTCACCCCGCTTTCGGCGATCGCCACCGCAGGCATCGAGCAGGAGAATGCCGGTTCGGCCTCCGCGCTCTTCAACATGATGCGCAATCTCGGCGGCGCGGTCGGCATCGCTTCGCTGCAGACCTTTCTCTCGAAGCGCGAACAGTTCCATTCCAACATCCTGACCCATTCGGTCTCGGTTTTCGAGGAAGCCACCCGCGATCGCATTGCCAGACTGACCGGCTATTTCATGAGCCACGGCGTCAGCGATCAGGCGCTCGCCGGCCACAAGGCCGTCGTCGCCATCGCGTTCAAAATCCGCAAACAGGCCAATATCATGGCCTTCAGCGACACCTTCTTCCTGCTCGGCGTCGCTCTTGTCGTTGCCCTGCTGGCAAGCCTGCTTCTCAAAAAGCCCGGTCAGCTCTCCGGTGGCGGCGCCCATTAGTTCGTCTGAAGGAGGAGATAGCCATGACGACTGCGATCCATGTTCCAGATGCCGATCGGTTTCAGCCAAAGGCCGCCGGCAATGCCGTCAGCCCCGGCGCGTTGCTCTCCGTGATCGAATGGCTCTCCGGTGACGAATGCCACGCGCTCGACGAGGCAGGCCTCGTCTCCGGCCTCGGCCGCAGACTTCAGGCGTTCGGCCTGCCGGTCGACCGGTTGACGCTGCATCTGACGACGCTGCATCCCGAGCTCATCGGCCGCACCATCGCCTGGGCGCCGGGCGAGCCGGTGGAGATCCACGACCGTGAACATGGCGCCCGCGTCGCCATATCAAACACGCCGCTGCGCAAGGTGATGGAAACCCGCGAGCCGCTGGTCGTCGGCATCGGTGAAAGCGCCCATGGCCGCTGGCAGCATATCGATGTCTTTGCCGACCGCGGCCTGATGCAGCTCGTCATCGCGCCGCTCTGCAATGCCGACGGTCCGGTCAGCGCCGCGGTCTTCGCCACCAGGCGGCCGGGCGGCTTCACCGCAGCCGAGCAGCAGCTGATCGAGCGCATCCTGCCGGCGCTGCGCAACACCAGCGAGCTGCGCATTCTGCGCCAGGTCGAGCTCAGCCTGCTCGATACCTATATCGGCCCGCTGACGGCAAGCCGGATTCTGGCCGGCCGCATCCGCCGCGACGAAATCGAATCGATGCAGGCGGCGCTGCTGCTCTGCGATCTCAGAGGCTTCACCGAATTGTCGAACCGGCTGCCCGGCAGCACCGTGCTTGGCCTGCTCAACGCCTATTTCGACAGGATCGTCCCGGCGATCACCCGCGAGGGCGGCGAACTCTTGAAGTTCATGGGCGATGCGGTGCTTGCCTTCTTCCCGGGTTACGACGCCGCCCACTCCTGCGGCGCCGCGCTGGCGTCGGCCCGCGCCATCCTCGATGAGATCGATCATTTCCACTATGAGGGAATCGGCGTGAAGGCCGGCATCGCGCTCCATTATGGCGATGTCAGCTACGGCAATATCGGCTCCGGCCGCCGCCTCGACTTCACCCTGATCGGCCGCGACGTCAACCTCGTCAGCCGCATCCAGACCGCTTGCAGCGAGTTGGGCGAGCCCTTGCTGATGTCGGCGCCGTTTTGCGAAGAGGCCGGGGCAGGGGACGCCGTCTCCGCCGGGGTGCATCGGTTGAAGGGATTCGCGGAGCCGGTGGAGTTGTTTACGATCGCAAGGTAGAGGGGTGACACACGCTTTACCCTTCCCCTATCTTTCCGCCATAGTGCGCCCAACTCCACCACACCGAGGAAACCACCTATGACTGTGCTGTCCGACGAACAAGGCGAGATCATCCGCGATCTGGGCGTTGCCGCCGAGATCGATCCCGAGCATGAGATCGAGCGGCGGACCGAATTCCTCAAGGACTATCTCGTGGCGTCGGGCATGCGTGGCTATGTGCTCGGCATCAGCGGCGGTGTCGATTCGCTGACGGCGGCGCTGATTGCCCAGAAGGCGGTGCGCGAGCTGCGGCACAGCGGTCATGCGGCGGAATTCATTGCCGTGCGGCTTCCCTATGGCGTCCAGGCTGATGAGGCCGATGCGGCGAGGGCGCTTGAAACGATCGGTGCCGATCGCACAATAGTGGTCAACATCAAGGCGGCGGCGGATGGGATGCTGGCGGCGGCTCAAACCGGCGGCCTCGCCTTTGCCGATGCCGGCCGGCAGGATTTCATCCTCGGCAACATCAAGGCCCGCCAGCGCATGATCGCCCAGTTTGCGCTCGCTGGCGCGCTCGGCGGCCTGGTGATCGGCACCGATCATGCAGCCGAGGCGGTGATGGGCTTCTTCACCAAATTCGGCGATGGCGCCGCCGATATCCTGCCGCTCGCCGGTCTCAACAAACGCCGCGTCCGCCTGCTGGCAAAGCGGCTCGGTGCGCCGGATGAGCTGGTGTTCAAGGTGCCGACTGCCGATCTCGAGGACCAGCGGCCGCTGCGTCCCGACGAGGAAGCCTATGGCGTCACCTATGACGAGATCGACGATTTCCTCGAAGGCAAGCCGGTCGGCGAAATCGCCCGCCGCCGGATCCTTGCCGCCTATCGCGCAACCGCCCACAAGCGCGCTCTGCCGGTCGCCGTCAACGCTCTCTGAGAGCGCCGACTCTACGGCCGGACCGGCTCGCCTGTCCGCCCGGCCGAGGCGAGATAGGCCTGTGGCGCGAAATAGACGCCGTCGGCATCGAAGGCCTCGAGGTCTTCAGCTTGCAGTGCTTCACGCACCTTCGGGCGTGCCGCCACCCGCGCCATGAAACCGTGCAGATCAGGCCATTGCTTGAGGTCGATGTCGGTCCAGGGCGACCAGTTCAGGCAGACGAAAAGATAGGCGTCCGCCACCGTAAAGGCCTCGCCGGTGAGATAAGCTCCGGCGAGACGGCCGTTCAGCCAGGTAAGCCGTTTGGAGATCAGCGCGCGGATCTCCCCATGCACGCCGGAATAGGCCGGGTTGAACAGCAGCACCATTGGCTTGTGCAGCTCGGCGGTGATGAAATTGAGATAGGATTGTACCTCACTGCGGCTGAGATCGCCGAGTTCGGGAAGCAGCGCCGAGCCCTCGGCGAGGAATTGCACGATCGCCGGTCCCTCGGTCAGCACCTTGCCGTCGTCGAGCATCAGGGCCGGCACATAACCGTTGCCGTTGATGCTGAGATAGTCCTTGCCGTCGCTCGTCTTGTGGGTCTGCCGGTCGACCTGAACGAGCTCGATATCCACTCCCAGCTCCCGGCAGATGATGTGCGGCGAAAGCGAGCAGGCTGCGGCGTGCATATAGAGTTTCATTGCGGTTCCTCTCCTCACGGGGCGATGGCGCCCTGCCAACGACCATTGAATATCTGTACTGTTTCGCATAAAATAATCTCCGTCAAGAATTTAATGCGAAACGGTATAAAATATGAAAGACGAGAAGAAGCGCGGCCGCCCGAGGGGTTTTGACGCCAAGGCAGCACTCGGCAAGGCGCGGGATGTCTTCTGGGACAAGGGATTCTCTGCCGCGTCGCTCGATAATCTGAGTGCGGCGACCAACCTCAACCGGCCGAGCCTTTACGGCGCTTTCGGCGACAAGGAGGCTCTCTATCTCGATGCACTGGAAGGCTATCGGCAGGATGGCATGGGCGTGCTGACGGAGGCGCTCGACCCGTCGCTGCCGCTTCGCGACAATATCGCCCGCGTCTATGCCGGGGCGCTGGCAATCTATCTGCACGGCGAAACCGCCGCCCGCGGCTGTTTCCTGATCGGCACGGCCACCGCCGAGGCGATCCAGCATGAGCGCGTCCGCGAAGTGCTCGGCCGCAGCCTCACCGATTTCGATGGCGAGATCGAAAAGCGCATGCGCCTTGCCGTCGAACGCGGCGAGCTTCCTGACAGCGCCGACCCGCAGATGCTGGCAAGGCTCGCCTCCGCCGTCATGCATTCGCTTGCCGTGCGCGCCCGTGCCGGCGACAGCCGCGAGACGCTCGAGGCGATCGCCCGATCAGGCGTCGAGCTGATCTGTGGACGGTCCTAAGGCCAGCTCAGACGTCTGCTGATCCCGCGGTCGCACCATCCAGGCATAGACGGCACCCACGACAAGCAGCACCGAGGTGCCGAGGAAAACCGCCCGCATGCCGATATGTCCGCCGACGAAACCGCCGAGGATCGGGCCGGCCACCTGGCCGACATATTGCGAGGAGATAGAAAGCCCGAGAATGCTGCCGGCCGCACTGTCCGGAACGCTGTGGCGGATGACCGCGGCGATGCAGGGCAGCAGCCCGCCGAGGGCTGCCCCCATCAGGAAACGCAGGACGATCAGTTGCCAGGAACTGGTGACGAAGGCCTGCGGAATCAAAAGCAACCCAGCGACGGCGAGCGCGCCTGCGATCACCGGCCAGTGGCCGATCCGGTCGGCGAGTTTGCCGAGCCACGACGCCGAAAGAATGCTGCCGAGGGCGGCCGCCGACATGACGATGCCCGAGATCATCGTCACTTGTGTTTCGACGGCGACGATCTGCGCGACATAAACGGTAATGATCGGCTCGATCGACATGTTGGCGAACATCAAGAGCATGCCGGTCGCCAGCATGGCGATCACAGGCCGCTTGTCGGCGATGGATTTCCAGCCGCCGCTTGCCTTAGCCGCCTGTTTGCGGGCCGGCGATTTCTCCTCCTTGATCAGAAAGGCGGTGGCGAGAAAGGCGAGGAAGATCAGGGCCCCGGCGGCGAGAAAGGTGCCGCGGATGCCGATGATCGGCGGCAGCGCCCCACCGATGAGCGGCCCGACGAGATTGCCGGCCATGATGCCGGAGGAGAGCACACCGAGCGCCCAGGCCGAGCGATCTTTCGGCGTCTGCGTCGCCACCAGCACCATCGAGCCGGAGGAATAACCGCCGGCAAGCCCGACGAAGAGGCGCAGCGCCACCAGCTGCCAGACATTGCCGGCCATGCCCATCAGCGAGATCGCCACCGTCATGCCGAGGCTGGCGCGCACCAGCATCAGCTTGCGGCCATAGATATCGCCGAGCCGCCCCCAGAGCGGCGCGACGAGGGCGGCGGCCAGGAAAGTGGCGCCATAGGCAATACCAGACCATTGCACGATCGCCGCATGGTCGGCCACGCCGAGTTCCTCGACATAAAGCGGCAGGAAGGGCAGCAGCAGCGTCATTGCCACGATCGTCGTGAAGGAGCCGATCAGCGAGATGGCGAGGTTGCGCTTCCAGTAGATCGAGCCTGCGCTAACGCTCGCAGCGTTGAATTGCGTATCGGTCATTCCTTGCCTCGGCGTCGATCAGGAAGGCGCAATTGCGCCGAAACTGGATCATTTCAGGTAAAAGTGCTAGACATACTGATTGCGTGATGCAATCGGTTAATCGGAGGATATTGCCATGAACGATATGCGCACGAGGCAGCAGACCGTCCGCGATCTCTACGCCGCCTATCTCGACGACCGCAAGGATAAAGTCGTTACCATGCTGACCGAGGATTTCACGTTCTCCAGTCCGCGCGACGACCATATCGACCGGGCAACTTATTTCGAGCGCTGCTGGCCGGAGCAGCCGCTCTTCCGCGCCATCCACATCGAATTCCTGGCGGTCGACGGCGACGAGGCGGCTGTCCGCTACCGCGCTGAAAAACTGGACGGCGAAAGCTTCGCCAATATGGAGAGCCTGCGCTTCCGCGGCGATAGGATCGCCTCCGTCGAGGTCTATTTCGGCCGGACGCTGTAACTCGGCTGGCGGCGATCGGCCGCTTTTACAGGAGCCGCATTGCCGACGTGGCGATGATGACCATCGACACCGCCACCATCAGCGGCCGCACCGGCAGCCGTTTGACGAGGATCGCGCCGAACGGGGCGGCGATGACGCCGCCGATGATCAGGCCGATCGCCGAATTGAGCTCCGACCAGCCGAGCGTCAGGATGAAAGTCAGCGAAATCGTCAGCGTCACGGCGAATTCGGTGAAGTTGGTCGAGCCGATTACCCGTTTTAGGTCGTGGCCGCGGCCGACGAGCGTGCTGGTGACGACCGGCCCCCATCCGCCGCCGCCGATCGCATCGAGCATACCGCCGCAAAAGCCGACGGGCGGCACGGCCCAGTCGCGCACCTCGCGCTTGGCCGGCGGCCGAAAGGCTTTGTAGAGGATCAGCAGGCCAATGGCGATCAGATATGCCGACACGAAGGGTGCAATCACCTTGCCGTCGGTATTGGCCAGCAGATAGGCGCCGATCGCCCCACCGATCATGCCGGCCGGTGCCAGCCGCGCCACCAGCCGCCAATCGACATTGCGATGATAGGCATGCGAGATCCCCGATGCGGCGGTCGTAAACATTTCCGTCACATGGGTCATGGCGCTGGCATTGGCCGCCGGCACGCCGAAGGCGAGAAGGCTCGTGGTCGACAGCACGCCGAAGGCCATGCCGAGCGCACCGTCGACGATCTGCGCGCAAAAGCCAACGACGATGAATAAGAAGAAATCCGATGTCATGCGGGTCCCCTCAGACGAACGGTAGCATCAGAACAGTCGACGCGGGAAAAAATCTTATGTCAGGCGGCCAGTCCTCTCAGCCGACAAATCCGCGCTGCTTCAGCCGGACGATCTTGAAAAAGCCGTTCGGAAAGACAGGCAGGATCTCGGCAGCGTCAAAATCGCCGCGACGCTCGGCCCAGGCGAGGATGCGGTGGATGCGAAAGGCGGAGGACCAGCCGATGTGACGCACCAGCGGCGCCACCGCCGTCTCGATCGCGCCCTGCAGACCGGCGCCGTCGCCGAGTTTGCTGGCGAGGATGATCTCGCCGCCCGGCCTGAGCACCCGGGCGCATTCGTCCAGCGCCCGCTCGGGTTCGGGGATCAACGTGATGACGAAGGGCAGGCTGACCGCATCGAAAGACCGGTCGGCAAAGGCGAGGGCATGCGCATCCATCACCTCTAGCGCGCTGATATGCTGCAACTTTTCGCGCCGCACCTTGTCGCGCGCCCGGGCGATCATGTGTTCGGAAATGTCGATGCCGGTCACCCGGCAGTGTCGCGGGTAATGCCCGAGCGTCAGGCCGGTGCCGACACCGATTTCGAGAATATCAGGCCCGGCCGCGGCGGCGAGTGCGGCAAGCTTGCGGTGGCCATCGCGCAGGATGCCGCGATAGACGCGGTCATAGACCGGCGCCCAACGCTGATAGATTTTCTGCTGATCTTCCGCCCTGCTGCGAAGCTCTGACATGCCGGCACCTCCCCAGAGCAATGCCGGGAAAATTAAAAAACGGTTTTCCAGGAATTGCACAAAACAACAGATGTGAGCGGTTCTGCGCCCTAATAAACGGAACCTCTTTAAGGCCCAGCCTTTCAACTCCTAAGGGTAGGCTCCGGTTCCCCGCGAAATGTGACGCAAGGCACATATTTCACTCGCGACCCTTGGGAGGGCAATGCTGCGGCAGCCTATTTCGCCGGCATGAGCCCGAGGTTTTTGGCGTCGAGCTCGCTGCCGATTTCGACGGATTTCTTCTGCTTGTCGTAGACGCAGATCTGGGCGACGAGCCCCTTTGCGCCCTTCGGCCTGCCCGTCACCAGGGCGAGCGCGTAATGGGCGGAGCCGAAGGGATCGACTGTGGCGGCAGGCGCCTCGATTGCCACCGCCGCCTTCTTGCACTTGGCCTCGACATCGGCTGCCAGCTCCTTCCAGGCTTCATCGGAGGAGGCATAGGCCGCAGTTGAAAAGAAGGGAAGCGCGGCGATGGCCAGAAGCGGGATTATATTCCTGTTCATATCGGGTCTCCGTTGAGCTCTATCACAGGCGAAGCGGTTTTCGCGGCCGCATCCCAGGGATTTGACCAGGCGATTTCCACGCGCAACTTCAGCCCGGCAACTGAGGCAAATTTTCCTCCGGCCGGTCGTTTTTTGATATTTCGCCGGTTGCCTCTCCCCCTTTCCCCTCCTATGTTCCGCCTCACCTGCCGAGACGCAATCTATTGCCAAGAGGAGATCTGACATGGCTTTCGAATTGCCTGAACTTCCCTATGATTACGAAGCGCTTGCTCCCTTCATGTCGAAGGAAACGCTGGAGTTTCACCACGACAAGCACCATAAGGCCTATGTTGACAACGGCAACAAGCTCGCCGCTGAAGCCGGTCTCTCGGACCTCTCGCTCGAAGACGTCGTGAAGAAGTCGTTCGGCACCAATGCCGGCCTCTTCAACAACGCTGCCCAGCACTACAACCATATCCATTTCTGGAAGTGGATGAAGAAGGGCGGCGGCGGCAACAAGCTGCCGGGCAAGCTCGAAGCGGCCTTCGCCTCCGATCTCGGCGGCTACGACAAGTTCAAAGCCGACTTCGCCAATGCCGGCGCCACCCAGTTCGGCTCCGGCTGGGCCTGGGTTTCCGTCAAAAACGGCAAGCTCGAAATCTCCAAGACCCCGAACGGCGAAAACCCGCTCGTCCACGGCGCCACCCCGATCCTCGGCGTCGACGTCTGGGAGCATTCCTATTACATCGACTATCGCAACGCCCGCCCGAAGTATCTCGAGGCCTTCGTCGATAGCCTGATCAACTGGGACTATGTCCTGGAGCGCTACGAAGAAGCCACGAAGTAAGCTATACTGGCTGCTTGCAGATCCGCACCCGGCGCCCCAAACGCCGGGTGTTTCGTTTTGACGGGAAGCCGTCACATTGCTGTCACCGGCCACTCCTAATCACCCACCATGTCCCCTTCCGCTCTTCCCCTGTTCCGCTTCGGCATCATCGCCGACCCGCAATATGCGGCAATCCCCCCGCATGCGGCGATGGACCGCTATTATGCTAACAGCCTCGCCAAACTCGCCGAGGCGATCGCGGTCTTCAACGGCTGGGAGCTAAGCTTCGTCATGACGCTCGGCGATGTCATCGACCGGAGTTTCGCAAGCTTCGACGATATCCTGCCGGTCTACGAAAAGCTCAGGCACGAAGCGCTTTTCCTGCTCGGCAATCACGATTTCTCAGTCTCGTCAGGCCATCTCTCCGAAGTCGCCACCCGTCTTGGCATGCCGTCGCCCTATTACAGCTTCTCCCGCCACGGCTGGCGCTTCATCGTGCTCGACGGCAACGAGGTCAGCACCTTCGCGCCGCCCGAAGGCCATCCGCATCGCGACCTTGCCGCTGAGATGCTGGCGGCGCTGCAGGCCAAAGGTGCGGCGAATGCCCATCGCTGGAACGCCGCATTGAGCGACGCGCAGTTCGCCTGGCTCGGCGATGAAATCGCCAACGCTGCCGCGGCCGGCGAAAAGGTCATCGTCATGAACCATTATCCGGTGCATCCGCCCGGCCAGCACGGCATGTGGGACAGCGAGCGCATTGTCGCCCTGCTCGCCGAGCAGCCCAACGTCGTCGCCTATCTCAATGGCCACGACCACGTCGGCAATTACGGCCGGGCCGGCACTTGCCACTTCGTCAATTTCAAGGGCGTGGTCGACACCGAGAAAGAAAACGCCTTCGCCATTGTCGAAGTATATACCGACCGCCTCGAAATCCGCGGCTTCGGCCGCGAAGAGAGCCGCACGCTGGGTTTTTAGGTTCAGACTGCGCATATTTTATTCCGGCTGTGCGCCAAGGGTTGGCAGCAAGATGTCCCTCACCCTAACCCTCTCCCCGTAAAAACGGGGAGAGGGGACATGCCCTGCGAGAGGTTGGTGGGGCATGGAGAGGTCGCGGGATCCCTTCGCCCCGCAAGCGGGAGAAGGTGCCGGCAGGCGGATGGGGGGTTGCGACGCGCTTCAGCCTGGCGCCGGTGCTTCCGTCCACCCGCTGGTCCACAATTCCCGCAACCGATCGCCGTCGCCCTTGAAGAAATCCTCGGCCTCCTCGCAGCGCTCCACCCGGTCGCTGCGGAAATTGCGGATGGCCTGGCGCAGTTCGCACCAGGCGACGATATTTGCCGTCTGCGAATAATAGATCAGCGCGATCGGCCGGATCGTCCGCTCGCTGGCGCGGCCGAGCTCGTCGCGGTAGGCGAGCATCAGCTTGCATTCGTCGCGGATCGCCCGGCGCACGATCGCAAGGTCGAAACCGGCCGGCTGCGCGATCGAGCCCCAGGCATAAAGCGCCTTGGTGTCCATCGCCTGGCGCAAAGGCGCCGGCACGGCGCCTGATATCTTCCGGTTGACCCGGCGGGCGGCCTGCTTGAGTTCTTCGTCCGCCGTGCGTTCGAGCAGCGCCAGCGACAGCACGATCGCCTCCATCTCCTCGATCGAAAACATCAGCGGAGGCAGGTCGAAGCCGGGCCGCATGATGTAGCCGATGCCGCGCCCGCCCTCGATCGGCACCCGCATCGCCTGGAGGGCGACGATATCGCGATAGATCGAGCGCACCGTCACCTCGAGCGTCTCGGCCATGACAGCCGCCGTTATCGGCTTTCTGGCGAGCCTGAGGATCTGAATGATCTCGAAAAGCCGCGACGCCTTGCGCATTTTACCTTCCCATCCCTTACGCTCCTGACAATACACTGTCAGTTGGGTCTGCGTATAGAGCCGCCTATCGGATTGAAATCAATCAGGGTCTTTCAAAACGACCCGCAGAACTCAAGGCGGTAACTGACATGGACTACCATCAAAACCTCTGGCTTTTTTTCACCCTTCTCTTCGGCATCATCATCGTGCCCGGCATGGATATGCTCTTCGTGCTCGCCAATTCGCTGACCGGCGGCGTCAAGCGCGGGCTTGCGGCGACAAGCGGCATCATGGCCGGCGGCGCGGTGCATTCGGCCTATGGTGCGGCCGGCGTCGGCGTGCTCGTCACCATGCTGCCGCAGCTTTTCAACGTGCTGCTCGTTGCCGGCGTCGCCTACATGATCTGGATCGGCATTTCGCTGATCCGCAGCTCGATCACCGTCGAGGCGGTCGGGCCAGGAACGGCGCGCTCCGGCTGGCGCGCCTTCCGCCAGGGCGCCGTCACCTGTCTCGCCAATCCGAAGGCCTATATATTCATGTTCGCCGTCTACCCCCAGTTCCTCAAGCCGGAATACGGCCCGGTCTGGATGCAGGGTCTGATCATGGGCGCCATGACGGTTGTCACCCAATTCGCCATCTACGGCACGCTGGCGATGACGGCCGGCCGCAGCCGCGACCTGCTGGTCGCAAACCCCAACGCCACCGCCTTTGTCGGCCGTTTTGCCGGATTGCTGCTGGTTGCTGTCTCTGCCTTCAGCCTCTGGCAGGGGTGGAAAAGCGCCTGAGCGCGACTGCATGTCGCCTGGAAGTGCGCGCGCTTCCGGGTAATGACCTGCGGAACGACTGCTTATCACATTGTTTTTATGACGATCCGGCAAAAAGTGACTGTCTGCCGCCGTGGATTTTGTCATGCTCCCGGTGCAGATTGGCCAGCGACCATCTTGGCCGCGGGAAAATGCAGGGAAATTGAGAAAACGGAGAGGAAATATGAATTGGAAAGCAGTAGCTGCCGCCGTTGCGATGGCTGGCATGGCCTTCGGTTCGGTGACCGCCGCCGATGGCACCCATGATTCGCGCATTGCGCTGATGAAGAAGATCGGCGGTTCGGCGGGCGCCATGGCCGCCATCGCCAAGGGCGAGAAGCCCTATGACGCCGAGGCAGTAAAGACGGCGCTGACGACGATCGCCGCAACGGCCAAGGTCTTCCCCGACCAGTTCAAGCCGGGCACCGAGACCGGCGACAAAGAGGCAAGCCCGAAGATCTGGGAAAACATGGACGACTTCAAGGCGCGCGCCGCCAAGCTTTCCACTGACGCCGAAACCGCGCTGGCCCAGCTTCCGGCCGATCCTGCCGCCGTCGGCGCGACGATGAACACGCTTGGCGCCAATTGCGCGGGCTGTCACAAGGCCTATCGTATCAAGGAGTGATAGGCCGTTTGATCTGGAACTTGATAGGCGATCCGCGCCGGCCTTGCCGCCGGCGCGGATCGCCTTATTCTCCGCCCGTGCGAGCTGGCCGCAGGCTCGTTCCGCACAGAAATTTCGCCAAAAGGGGAGGGGCATGATCCGCAGGTTCATCCGGTTACTGCTCTGTCTGATCGGCGTCGCCGTGCTCGGCGGGGGCGCCTTCTATCTCATCACTTCGCCCGATCCGCTGCCGGAGAGCCATTGGGCAGCTCTCGGTGCGCCGGATCCGGCCAACGGCCAGATGATGTTCTGGGCGGGCGGCTGTGTCAGCTGTCATTCAGCCCCCGGTTCCGAAGGCGATGCGAAGCTGACGCTGACAGGCGGTCTGGCGCTGAAGAGCCCTTTCGGCACCTTCCACGTGCCGAACATCTCGCCGGATGAAAAAGCCGGCATCGGCGCCTGGACGCTGGCCGAGTTCGGCAATGCGATGAAGCGCGGCGTCGGCCCTGGCGGCGAGCATCTCTATCCGTCCTTTCCCTATGGCTCCTATGCCCGCATGAGCGACAAGGACGTCAACGATCTCTTCGCTTTCCTAAAAACCCTGCCGAAGAGCCCAAACGTCGCGCCACCGCATGAGTTGCCGTTCCCCCTCAACATCCGGCTGGCGCTCGGCGGCTGGAAATTCCTTTATTTCAACGATCAGCCGCGCGTGGCGCTCGCCAACAGCGACGACAAGATCAAGCGCGGGCAATATCTCGTCGAAGGTCCCGGTCATTGCGGCGAATGCCATACGCCGCGCGATGCGCTCGGCGGCTTCCAGGCAGATCAGTGGCTCGCCGGCGCGCCCAATCCGGAAGGCAAGGGCCGCATACCCGATATCACACCTTCCTCTAAGAGCATTGGCGGCTGGAGCGAGGCCGATATTGCCAGCTACCTCGAAACCGGCTTCACCCCCGATTTCGATTCCGTCGGCGGCTCGATGGTCGATGTGCAGCAGAACATTGCCCATCTGCCGGCCACCGACCGCGAGGCGATCGCCGCCTATCTGAAGGCCGTGCCGGGGCGGTAGATTTAGACAATCCATGAAGACCAAGCCGACCCTTGAACAGCTCGCTCTCGTCACCGACCGCATGCACGCCCGTCTTGCCGCGCGCAACGTGGTGCGTGCGAGCTGGTTCGACGAGACGATGACGCTGATGGAGGCGCGTTTCGCCGAGAGGTTGGAAGACCCCCACGATCTGGCGTCGCCGCGCGCCGCTGCTCTTGCCTTCATCAAGGCCGCGCTCCACCAATGGGCGACGCGGCCGGCGCATGAAGCAGGCGGAAATCACCCGCCGGCTTAGGCGATCGACTGCATGTAGCGCATGCCGGTGACCGGACGCGGGGTGAAATCCAGCTGTTCGTAGAACCGGTGCGCCAGCACGTTGCCGGTGGCGGCGCTGACGGAGAGGTAGCCGCAGCCGGCATTGCGCGCGGTCTCGCGGGCCCGGTCGACGAGCAACTGGCCGGTGCCGTGGCCGCGATGGCCGTCGCGCACGAAGAGATGATGCAGGTCCATGCCGCGCTTGCCTTCCTGCGCCCTGTAGAGCGGCACGAGAATGGCGTAGCCGATCAGCCCTTCGCCGGTCTCGGCAACGAGCGCCTGGATCCAGGGCAGCGGGCCGAAGAGATCGCGCTCCAGCTGCTCCGGCGTTGTGCCGGAAGGATCGCCATGATGGGCGGCGAGCAGGGCGATCATCGCGTTGAGCTCGGGCAGGTCGCGCGGCTTGGCGGCGCGGATTGTCACCACCGATGGGCGCATTAGTGAAATTTCGCTGTCTTCGATTTCGGTCATGTCTTCGCGTCCTTTGATAGTCTGCCGTCAGGACGCTGCCGATACAACAAAGCCGCCTGACGGCGGCTTGTTGACAATATGATCTGTCCGGCCGCCCTTTACAGGTACAGCCAAAAATACGAGCGGCTCTGGTGCGCGTTTTTGATCACGGATCATCAATCGTCGGAAATGCGGTGTTTGTCAATGGCCGATCGCCGCGCATCGGCAGCGACCCCGCTTTCCCTCTTGATACTATACCCCCCTATGCTACATAAGGACTCATGTCTCACACCACCCTGCAGAAAAAGAAACTCATCGCCCGCGTCAGCCGTTTGAAGGGGCAGATGGAGGCCGTCGAGCGGGCGCTCGAGGCGGAGCGCCCCTGCGGCGAGATCCTGCAATTGCTTGCCTCCATTCGCGGCGCCCTGACCGGCCTGACCGGCGAGGTGCTGGACGATCACCTGCGCGAACATGTGCTGAATGCCGATGACGACGCGGCAAGGGCCCAGGCGGTCGAAGAAATATCTGAAGTACTGAGAACCTATATCCGCTGAATGCTGTGATGAAGGAGCCTGGGAATGAGTGCCGGGATCGACAAGGCTGGAATGAACGCGCTGGAACATGATCATATCTTCCTCGGCGCCGATCATGCCGTGAACGAACGGCGCATCTGGCTGGTGATCGTGCTGACGGCGGTGATGATGGTGGCGGAAATCGCCGCCGGCACGGTCTACGGCTCGATGGCGCTGGTCGCCGACGGCTGGCACATGTCGACCCATGCCAGCGCACTTTTGATTTCCGCACTCGCCTATCTCTTCGCCCGCAGGCAGGCGCGCAACCCGCGTTTCACCTTCGGCACCGGCAAGCTCGGTGATCTCGCTGGTTTTGCCAGCGCCATCATCCTCGCGCTGATCGCCCTGCTGATGGCCTGGGAAAGCTGGCTGCGTCTTTCAAATCCGGTGCCGATCGGTTTTGCCCAGGCGATTGCCGTCGCGGTGATCGGCCTTGCCGTCAATCTGATCAGCGCCTGGCTGCTGGCCGGCGGCGGTCACGCGCATGGCCATCACGCGCATGGCCACGGGCACCACCATCATGGTGGTCACACCCACGATCATCACGCCCGCGATCATCACGCAAAGCCCGGCGACAACAATATCCGCGCCGCCTATCTGCATGTCGTCGCCGATGCTATGACCTCCGTGCTCGCCATCGCGGCGCTGACGCTCGGCAGCCTCTATGGCTGGCTCTGGCTCGATCCCGTCATGGGCATCGTCGGCGGGCTGGTCATCGCCAACTGGTCCTGGAGCCTGCTGAAATCCTCCGGCGGCGTCCTTCTCGACGTCGTCCCGCACGGCGAGACGCTGCCGGCTGAAATCCGCGAGGCGATCGAGACGGAGGAGGACCGGATCACCGATCTGCATGTCTGGCAGGTCGGCCCCGGCCATCACGCCGCCATCGTTGCCGTCGTCACCGCGACAGCGCGGGAGCCGGCCTTCTACAAGGGCAGGCTTTCGGCGCTGACGGAATTGTCGCATGTGACGGTCGAGGTCACGCGCGCGGCATAATCGCTCGGCGGACAACAAGTTGCTTGGCGGACGACTTCGTCGCCGCGAGGACGAGATGCCGCCGCAATCGCGTCTTAGCTCTGGTCTCCGATTCGCCGGAGGATGTCATGGATCTCAGTCTTACCCGCCGCCTGCTGATGGGCTCGGCGCTTTGCCTGCCTGCTTTGGGACTGCCTGTGCTGGCGCTTCCCGCCAATGCTCAAGAGGGGGCGGAGCAGAAGGCCGGGGAGGACGACGACAACGTCGAGAAGCGCCTTGCCGCGCTGGAAAAACGCACCGGCGGCCGCCTCGGCGTCTCGGTGCTCGACACTGAGACCAGCATTTCCTTCAACTATCGCGGCAGCGAGGCCTTTCCGATGTGCAGCACCTTCAAGGCGCTGGCCGCAGGCTTCGTGCTGGCTCGTGTCGACAAGGGCGAGGAAAAGCTCGACCGGCGGGTGACCTATGGCAAGGACAAGCTCGTCGACTATTCGCCGCTCAGCGAGAAACACGCAGGAGCCGATGGCATGACCATCGCCGAACTCTGCGAGGCGGCGGTGACGGTCAGCGACAATACGGCCGGCAACCTGCTGCTCGAAAGCTTCGGCGGGCCGGCGGGGTTGACCGACTGGCTGCGCTCGATTGGCGACGGCACGACCCGTCTCGACCGCACCGAACCGACACTGAACGAGGGCAAAAAGGACGATCCGCGCGACACGACTAGCCCGGATGCAATGCTCGACACGCTCGGCAACCTGACCCTCGGCTCAATCCTCACCGAGGCCTCTTGCGACAGGCTGATCGCCTGGCTGGTGGCAAGCACAACCGGCGGCGAGCGGCTGAGAGCCGGCCTGCCGGCCGATTGGAAGGTCGGCGACAAGACCGGCACCGGCCCGAACGGCTCCCTCGGCGACATCGCCGTCATCTGGCCCCCCGACCGCGGCCCAATCGTCGCCGCCGTCTATATCGCCGAAGCGACCGTGCCGGTGAAGGACCTCAACCCGGTCTTTGCCGAAGTCGGCAAGATGATTGTCGAGATGGTTTGAAGCGGGACAAGTGCGAAGCGCTTTCCTTGGGTGTTGTTTGATAACAAAGCGATAGAGGCTTCCGGCGCCCCGCCTCTTGCCGACAGCGTTCCTCAACCTCCGTCATGCTGGGGCTTGACCCGAGCATCCATGGGCCTGACTCGAGCAAGCGGTAACCTTCAAAATTTCGCAGAGGTTTCCGAGTGGTTTTCGTGCCGATTTGGAGCGTCAGGTATGCGTGCCGCGTCTCATGTCATCGGTTCAACCCCTCGACGTCATGCGCGGTTGTCTCGCCCGCCGATGGCGGTGTAGCGGGTCAGCACTTGTGCCGGCAGATCGAGCGCATGGCGGCGTGATTTTAAGAACGGCGTATCATCAATCTAATATCTGCGGTGCGAGATAGGTCGGCATGCCGAACATGATCTGCCGCTCCGGATCGACCGCCACCGAACCCCAGTTGAAGGTGCCGAAATTGCCGGGATAGACGATCGTGCCTTTGAGCGACGGCGGCGTGTAGCGGCCCTCGTAGCGGTAACGGTGGAAGTCGATGCGGCAGGCGAGCTGGTCGAACAGCGACACGCCCCACATGTCCTTTTCCCTCAGCGGTTCGGGCGAGAAGGTGAGATCGGAGATCGGCTGGGTCGGCGACGTATGATCGCCGGTGATCGCGCCTCCGGGTGCGGGAATTTCCTTGACGGGGATGATCGGCTCGCCGTTGCGCCGGTCGAGCACATAGAGATCGCCCTGCTTGGTCGGGCCGACGAGGGCGGGAACCACGCTGCCGTCGGGCTTCGTCAGGTCGATCAGCGCCGGCTGAGCCGGCACGTCCATGTCCCAAAGATCGTGATGCACGGTCTGGCGCACCCAGCGCAGCTGGCCGGTGGCGATGTCGAGGGCGACGATCGAGGACGAGAATTTCTCGACATTGTCGCTGCGGCCGATGCCGAGCTGGTCGGGCACCTGGTTGCCGAGCGGGATGTAGACCATGCCGAGCGCCTCGTCGACACTGAAGACCGACCAGCTATTCGGTGAATTTGTGGTGTAGGTCTGGCCGGCGACGAGCGGCGTCGTCACCTCGGGATTGCCGGAATCCCAGTTCCAGATCAGCGCGCCGGTCTTGATGTCGAAGGCGCGGATGACGCCGGATTGTTCCTCGGTGGAATAATTGTCGTTCACCGCCCCGCCGACGATGATCTTGCCGGCCACCGCGACCGGCGGCGAGGTGGAATAATAATAACCGGCCGGGTTGAAGCGCATGCCGGTCTCCAGATGCAGCACGCCCTTATCGGCAAAATCGGTGCAGATCTTACCGTCCGCCGCATCGAGCGCGATCAGCCGGGCGTCCGAGGTCGGCAGGTAGACGCGTTCGGCGCAGGGCTGGCCGGCGGCGACGTCAGGATCGGCATAATAGGTGACGCCGCGGCAGGTCTGATGCTGCCGGTCGGGGTTCATGCCCGAATTGGCGTCGTATTTCCATTTCTCCTTGCCTGTTTTAGCGTCGAGCGCGATCGCCCAATTGTGCGGCGTGCAGAGATAGAGCGTGTCCTTCACCTTGAGCGGCGTCACCTGATAGGTCGTCTCGCCGACATCGTCCGGCCGCTTGACGTCGCCGGTCTGGTATCGCCATGCTTCCTTGAGAGTGGAGACGTTCTCCGCGTTGATCTGATCTAGCGGCGAATAGCGCTGGCCGAAAGGTGTGCGGCCATACTGGTGCCATTCTCCATCCGGCACGCTGCCGCCGAAGGCCGGATTGGCGGCGACCTTGTCGGCCGGCAGTTCGCCGGCGAGATCGTGCGGATCCGTCGTCATCGAATAGAGGGCGACCAGGATGGCGAGAATCACCGGCACGGCGAGCGGCCACGGGTTGGCGCCGTAGGTGATGCCGGTCGGGCTGCGGAAGCCGAGCGGCCGGCGGATCCAGGGCGTCAGCAGCCAGAGCCCGAGCAGAATGATCATGCCGCCGCGCGGGCCGAGCTGCCACCAGTCGAAACCCACCTCCCATGTCGCCCAGGCCAGCGCTGCGACGACGAGCACCGCATAGACCCAGAGCGCCACCGCCTTGCGCATCAGAAGCAGCCCGGCGGTGATCAGAAACATCAGCCCGGCGAACAGATAGAAGACGCTGCCGCCGAGCGTGACGAGGTAGAGCCCGCCGCCGCCGAGGGTTAGCCCGATGATGATGAAGAGGATGGAGGTGACGACGATCGCCATAAGGCTGTCTCCCGCTTGATTTAGCCGGGTGGAGGATCGGCGGAAAAGTCCCGCCGATCAGCCAGATAGCGCGAAGGAGATGCCTTTCAACGGCCGCATTTGCCGCAGGCCGGCATCACGGTACGGTTGTATTGAACCCCGCTCACGTCCCGCAGAAGGTCGCGAGCACCCGTTCGCTCGGCTTCGGCGGCTCCATGTAGGCGGCAAAGCCCGGCTGGTCCTCATAGGGTTTCGCCAGCACGGTCAGCAGCGCCTCGAACAGCGAGAAATCGCCGTTTTCCACCGCCGCCTCGATCGCTTGTTCGATCCGATGATTGCGCGGGATGAAGGCCGGATTGACACTGCGCATGGCCATACTGCGCTCAGCGGCCGTCTGCGGATCGCGCGACAGCCTCCCGTGCCATTGCGCAAGCCAGGGCGCGCAGGCCTCCGGTTCGCGAAAACTCGCCGCAAAGCTTGGCTCTGCGGTCTCGTCGCCGGCAAGATCCGACAGCCGCCGGAAGGTGAGGGTAAAATCCGCACCCTGCGCCTGCATCAGCGACAGCAAAGCCTGCACCAGTTCGAGATCCCCGTCCTCTTCGCCGGCAAGGCCGATTTTTCCCAGCATGCCAGCCAGCCAATGCGTCTGGAAGCGTTCGCCATAGGATCGGATCACGCCATTCGCCTTATCAACAGCGCCATCGGGCTCTTCGTCGATCAGCGGCAGCAGCGTTTCGCCGAGCCTTGCCAGGTTCCACTGGCCGATGCCGGGCTGGTTGGCATAGGCATAGCGGCCATGCTGGTCGATCGACGAGAAGACGGTTGCCGGATCATATGCATCCACAAAGGCACAGGGGCCGAAATCGATGGTCTCGCCGGAGACGGTCATATTGTCGGTGTTCATCACCCCATGGATGAAGCCGACATGCAGCCAGCGGGCAATCAGCGACGCCTGGAGCTCGGAGACGGCTGAAAACAGGGCGAGATAGGGATTGTCGGCTTCTTTCAGGGCTGGATAGTGCCGGTCGATGACATAATCGGCGAGCGCCCGCACGCCGTCGGTATCGCCTCTGGCCGCGAAGAACTGGAAGGTGCCGACCCGGATATGGCTGGCAGCCACCCGGGTGAAGACGGCGCCCGGCAGCACCTCTTCACGATAGACCGGTTCGCCGGTCGTCACCGCCGCCAGCGCCCGCGTTGCCGGAATGCCGAGCGCAAACATCGCCTCGCTGACGATATATTCCCGCAGTACCGGCCCGATTGCCGCCCGCCCGTCGCCGCGTCGCGAAAAAGGCGTCGGTCCGGCGCCCTTCAGCTGGATATCGAAGCGTCTGCCGCTGCGGCCGACCACCTCGCCGAGCAGGATCGCCCGCCCGTCGCCGAGCTGCGGCGAGAAGCCGCCGAACTGATGTCCGGCATAGGCCATCGCCAGTGGTTCGGCCCCTTCGGGAACAAGATTGCCGGAGAAGATCGCAGCACCGTCGCGGCGCAAGGCGGCGACGTCGAGCCCGAGTTCGGCGGCCAGCGGCTCGTTCAGCTTGATCAGCCAGGGCTCCGCCACCGGCGTCGGCACTTGCGGCGCAAAGAAGCGCCGCGGCAAACCGACATAGCTGTTGTCGAACGGAAAGGCCGCACCGGGCCGGTTTGTCTGAAGGGCGGAGGTCATGGCTCATAGGTAGGGCCGGGACGGCTGCGGCGCAAGCCGGGTTACCGGGGATAAGGCCCTTCACGGAGAACAGGACGATGCAAGGAATCGTGATCCGCCTTTACCTCTCGGCAAGGCAGCATTGCCATAAAGGACATAGCACTGCCATGTTCGCAGGCGTATAGCAGATCGTCTCCCCTTGGCATTTGCCATGTCATCCCCCGCGGCCTTGCTGCCTCCTGCTCCGCCGCGCCACCGTGAGTGATCCCGGACGATGTCGGATCAGATTTACCAGGCGCCGATGGTTCGGCGCGCCGCGCCCAATTTCCGGGTGATCGCGATGATCGTCGCGAGTGCGATGCTGATGGAAAATATCGATGCGACCGTGCTGGCGACCGCGCTGCCCACCATGGCGCGCGATTTCGCCGTCAGCGCCCCGGCCATGTCGATCGCACTGACCTCCTACCTCCTCAGCCTGGCGATCTTCATTCCGGCCAGCGGCCGGATGGCTGATAGTTTCGGTTCCCGCACCGTCTTCCGCGCCGCAATCGCCGTCTTCGTGATCGGCTCCATCCTCTGCGCGCTGGCGCCGACGCTGCCCTTCCTGGTGCTGGCGCGGCTGCTGCAGGGCGTCGGCGGCGCGATGATGATGCCGGTAGGGCGCCTGGTGCTGATGCGCAGCGTCGACCGTAAGGATATGGTCAGCGCCATGTCCTGGCTGCTGGTGCCGGCGCTGATCGGCCCGATCGTCGGCCCGCCGCTCGGCGGCTTCTTCGTCACCTATCTCGACTGGCGCTGGATCTTCTACATCAACGTGCCGGTCGGCATCATCGGCATGATCTTCGTCTCGATTTACATCGACGAGGTGAAGGGTAAGGCAAGCGGTCCCTTCGATACGATCGGCTTCATCCTCTCCGGGCTCTCGCTCGGCTCGCTGCTCTTCGGCTTCGAAATGTCGAGCCACGAAGGCGAGGGTGCCTTCTCGATCTTCCTGATATCAGTCGGCCTGCTCTTCGGCATAGCCTATCTCAGGCATGCCCGAAGGCATCCGTCGCCGATCATGGATTTTTCGTTGATGAAGGTGCCGAGCTTCGGGACGTCTGTCATCGCCGGTTCGCTGACGCGCATCACGCAAGGGGCGCAACCCTTCCTGCTGCCGCTGCTTTTCCAGATCGGCTTCGGCCTGTCGGCGGCGGCGGCCGGCCAGATCGTCATCGCGACTGCGCTCGGCTCGCTCGCCATGAAGCCGATGGCGAAATTCGTCTTCAGTCGGCTCGGCTTCCGCCGCAGCCTCATCCTCAACGGCATCCTCGGCACGGTCGGCTATGCGCTCTGCGCCGCCTTCCGGCCGGATTGGCCGATGCCGCTCATCTTCGTCGTGCTGGTGCTCAGCGCCTTCTTCCTGTCGTTCCAGTTCACCGCCTATAACACCATTGCCTATGACGAGATCGACAAGGAGCGGATGAGTTCGGCGACGAGTTTCTACACGACCTTCCAGCAGCTGATGCTGTCGCTCGGCATCTGCATCGGGGCCTTGGTGCTGCACGGTTCGATGGCCTTCAACAATGTCGAAACGCCTGATCTCGGCGATTTCTCCACCGCCTTCATCGTCGTCACCCTCATCTCGATCACCGCTACCGTCTGGAACCTGCGTTTCTCGCCAACCGCTGGCGAGGAGATCAGCGGCTATAAGGCGAAGCGGACGAAGGTGGCTGGAGAAACAAAGGCTTGACGCGCGTCATTTGAATCAAATTCTGCGCTTCACACTCAGTCCTTATCCTCCATATCAGCCGCCATTTCCGCGAGCTTGCGCACAGTGTTGAGATTGCGCGAGGTGCCGGCTTTCAGCGCCGGCAGCTTCAGTTTCGAGCGGCCGGATCCATTCGGATAATGCACATAGATCTCCCGGCCGGCGAGCTTCGCCTCCTCGCCATCGGGCGCCACTATTTTATCGAGCGCATCGTCGGCTGCCTTTTCGGGCAGGAAGTAGACCAGCAGGAAATTCGGCTTGGCATCGGGGAAGGGAGCTTTGGCGGCAATCGCCTCAAGCTCCTTGCGGGTGCGCACCATCACAGCCGGCCGCTTACCCATCTTCTGGCCGAGCGCCGCGTCGAGCTTTTCCTCGACTGCCGTTTCTTTCTCATCCGAGCGGAACAGCACATTGCCGCTCTAGATGTAGGTCTTCACATCCCTGAAGCCGAGATCCTCGCAGATCGCCTTGAGTTCAGCCATCGGTAGCGAGGCGGTGCCACCGACGTTTACGGCGCGGAGCAGGGCGATATAGATGGGCATTTCTTTCTCCGCGGATGGTGTGCCGTGTCGCACCCCCCAAAACCCCCAAACCCCTCACATCTTCCCCGCCACCTTGATCGCAAACGCATACTCGAACGCGATCTCCTCAAGCCGCTGGAACCGTCCCGACGCCCCGCCGTGGCCGGCGTCCATATTCGTCTTGAGCAGGATCGGCGCCGCGCCGGTCGTCTTCTCGCGCAGCTTCGCAACCCATTTGGCCGGCTCCCAATAGGTGACGCGCGGGTCGGTCAGGCCGCCGAGTGCCAGGATCGGCGGGTAGGCTTTGGCGCCGACATTGTCATAGGGCGAATAGGCAGCGATCTGTTCGTATTCTTCTTTGCTGTCGATCGGGTTGCCCCATTCCGGCCATTCCGGCGGCGTCAGCGGCAGCGTATCGTCCAGCATGGTGTTGAGCACGTCGACGAAGGGAACGGCGGCGATGAGGCCGGCGAATTTCTCCGGCGCCATATTGGCAATTGCACCCATCAGCATGCCGCCGGCCGAGCCGCCTTCGGCGATAATCTTCGCGTAAGAGGTGAACTTCTGTTGATTCAGATAGTCGGCGGCTGCTACGAAGTCCTTGAAGGTATTCGTCTTCTTGTCCATCTTGCCGTCTTCGTACCAGGCGAAACCCTTGTCCTTGCCGCCGCGGATATGGGCGATGGCATAGACGAAGCCGCGGTCGGCAAGCGACAGGCAATTGGTGTTGAAACCGGCCGGAATGGTGATGCCGTAGGCGCCGTAGCCGTAGAGCAGGCAGGGCGCGCTGCCGTCGAGGGCAGTGTCCTTGCGATAGAGCAGGGTGACCGGCACCTTCTCGCCGTCCCACGCCGGAGCGAAGACGCGGCGGGTGACATAGTCGTCGGGATTGTGGCCCGACGGCACTTCCTGCGTCTTCAACAGCGTGCGCTCGCGCGTCACCATGTTGTAGTCGTAGAGCTGCGATGGCGTCGTCATCGAGGAATAGGAGAAGCGGATGATATCCGTGTCATATTCCGCCGCACCCGAAAGCCCCAGCGAATAGGCTTCCTCGGCAAAGGCGATCGCATGTTCCTCGCCGGTCGCCCGGTCGCGGATCATGATCTGCGGCAGCCCGTCTTTGCGCTCCAGCCACAGAAGATGGCGGGCATAGGCCATGTGGCTGATGATCAAAGTGCCGGGCTTGTGGGCAACCACTTCGCGCCAGTTCTCCTTGCCCGGATTGTCCACCGGCGCTTCCATGATCTTGAAATCCTTGGCGCCGCCGTCATTGGTCAGGATGTAGAAGACGTCGCCGCCCTCGGTCAGCGAATATTCGATGCCTTCCTCGCGCGCCGCCACCAGTTTCGGCTCGGCCGTCAGGTCCGTGGTCGACAGCAGCCGGTATTCGCTGGTTTCATGGTCATGAATGTCGATATAGATGACATCGTCCAGCAGCGAGCCGCCGACGCCCATGAAGAAGCCGGCATCGGCTTCCTCATAGACCAGCCGGTCTTCCGACTGCGGCCGGCCGACAATATGGTGGAACACCTTCGAAGGCCGGTGGTTCTCATCGAGCGCCGAATAGAAGAAGCTCTTGCCGTCCGGCGCCCAGACGCCGCCGCCGCCGGTATTCTCGATCCGGTCCGCAAGGTCTTCGCCCGTGGAGAGGTCGCGGACCTTCAATGTGAAGAACTCCGAGCCCTTGTCGTCATAGCCCCAGATGCCGCGGCTGTGGTCGCTCGTATGGTCGAGACCGGCGAGGCGGAAATAGGCCTTGCCGGCCGCTTCCTTGTCGCCGTCGAGCAACACGGTGCGGATCGTCTCGTCGGCAACGTTGCCATCACGGGCAATGCGGAAATAACGCGGCTGTTCGCCGCCGGTGACATAGAATGTGCCGTAGGCATAGGCGCCGTCCTTCATCGGCACCGAGCTGTCGTCTTCCTTGATACGGCCGCGCATTTCGGCAAACAGCGCCTTTTGCAGCGGCTTGGTGTCCTCCATCGCCGCGTTCATATAGGCGTTTTCGGCTTCGAGATATCGGCGGATCTCAGGGTCGAGGATCGACGGATCCTTGAACATCGCCTGCCAATTGTCGGCGCGCAGCCAGGCATAGTCGTCCGTGCGGGTAATGCCGTGGCGCGTATCGGAGATGGGCTTCTTCGGTGCGGCAGGCGGTGTCGGCAGGCTCTTAAAAACGGACAAGGAATGGCTCCGGATCGGGATATCGGGTTGGCAAGAGATAGAGGCGCACTGGTTCGGGATCAAGCGGCAAGGCTGCGCCAAGGCCATGGATAACCTTCCACAGGCTGGGAGGCCGCCCCGCCGGCTCTGCCTTGATGTCACCACAATATTTAAGAATGTCCGCTATCGCTGAGCGAAATTTGCACGTGCCAAGCCCCCGGCAAGCTGCCCGGGGCAAGGTGAAGAATGGACAACAGTAAGGGATTTTCTCCGCAATGCCGAAACGTCTGCTCCTGTTCGTATCCCTCCTTGGCCTTGCTGCCCCCGCCTTCGCCGTCGATCCGGCCATCAAGAAGCAGCTGGAAAAACTCGATCCCTCGACCCGGCTGGAGCAGAGCTGCGACACCGAGGCGATGAGCCGCATCAACAGCGACAGCACCGGCTTCAAGCCCGACAAGGTGATCGCCTATACGTTCAAGGATCCGGTCGCCGGCGACAATTCGCTGCAGGCGCCCGGCGCCGTCTTCCGCAGCAAAGGCGATTGGTACCATCTCTCCTACAATTGCATCACCGGTCCGCAGCATATCAACGTGCGCGAGCTCGACTACCAGATCGGCGAGAAGGTGCCGCGCGAGAAATGGGACAAATATTATCTTTACGATTGATGCCGCATTTATTCCGGCTGCGGTGACATTGGGCCACATGGCGCCACGCAACTGCACCCGCTAAAATCGACGGACCTAAATCGTAGAAGCCCTGACATGAACCGCATCCTGCTCGCTTCGGCCTTCCTCCTGGCCGCGATATCAGCTGCATCGGCGGACGAACTACCGTCAGCGGCGCAGACCTCGGCGGCAACCACTCCCGCCACAGGCGCCACGGCGCCGAAGATAAAGCTGGTCGAGCCGCATCTGCATATCGCCCGTTCGAATATTGCCGGCCATGCCCGCATTGCGCTCACCTTCGATGCCTGCATGGGCCAGGCGGACGAGCGCATCCTTTCGACCCTGGTGCGGGAACGCATCCCGGCAACCATCTTCGTCACCGCCCGCTGGCTGAAGCATAATCCCGCCGCCCTTGCCGTCTTCCTTGAGAATCCCGATCTCTTCGAACTGGAAAACCATGGCCAGAACCATATTCCGGCTGTCGACACGCCGACGCTGATCTATGGCATCGCCTCGGCCGGCTCACCGCAGGCGGTGAAGCAGGAAGTCGAGGGCGGCGCCGCGGCCATGGTCGCATCGGGCATTCCGGCGCCGCACTGGTTCCGCGGATCGACAGCCAAATATGATCTTTCCGCCATCGGCGAAATCCGCGCCATGGGCTATCGCATCGCCGGTTATTCGGTCAACGGCGACGGCGGCTCGCTGCTCGGCGCCGCCATCACCGAAAAACGCATCGCTTCGGCCAAAGACGGCGACGTTGTCATCTCCCACATCAACCAGCCGACCCATGCGGCGGGCGAGGGGGTGGCCAAGGCGCTGGTCGATCTGAAAGCCAAGGGCACTGAATTCGTCCGGCTCGACGATGTCGACGATATGGGTGACGACAAGACGACGGAGTAGGCTGCGGCTGAAGGTGTGCCGTGTGACACCCCTCCGCCCGGCAGGGCAGAGGGGTGTCACACACGGCACAATAGCCAAAGCGAAGCCTTTATCGCAGTTCACTCCCAGCCCTCACCCAATCCTCCCCAAACCGCCGCAGCCCCGGCCCATCCCTGTCGAGCGCGAAATCCTCGAACCAGTCGCGATGCATGCCGGCCAGCATCGCGCCGATCATCTGGGCTGCGAGGTAGGAAAAGGTGATGCCGTTGCCGCCGTAGCCGTAGGCTGCGAACACATGCGGCATCTCGGGCACCGGGCCGATCAGCGGCAGGCCGTCGGCCGTCTCGCCGAAGGTTCCGCACCAGGCGTGGGCGACGCGCGTATCGGCTTTCGGCCATAGCCGCTGCACCTTCTCGCGAATTGCCGCGATCTTGGCCGGCAGCTTGTGGTCGCGCATTTCGGGATCGATTGTGCCATCATCCTCACCGCCGGCGACGATGCGGTTGTCGGCTGTCGTGCGTACGTACTGATAGGGGTGGTTGTCCTCCCAGATCAGCGCCCTGTCGCGCCAGAAATTTGCCGGATCCTGCGGTACGGTGGCGAATGCCCAGCTCGAACTGACGCGGTGCAGCTTCGGCATGTCGAAGCCTGGCATCGAATAGCCGGTGGCAAGGACGGCATGGCGCGCCTCGATGGCGTGGCCTCCCTCCGTCTCAACTGTGACATGATCGCCTTCGCTGTGAAGCGCGGTGACGGACGCATTCACCAGCCGCGCGCCGCGCCGGACGGCCAACTCGATCAGTGCCCAGGTCAGAAGCAGTGGATCGGCCTCCGCCGAACCCGGCGAATAGATCGCCCCATCCCGATCGAGCTCGAACTGGGTGAAGAGATCGGGATGTTCGAGATAGACGCCGGGCAGGCCGGCCCGCCGGCGCAGTTGGCGCTCCTCCCGAAGATCGCGGGCGCCTTCTTGGTTGGCGGCGAGATAGAGCGTGTTGCGCGGCCGGAAGCCGCAGGCAATTCCGTTTGCAGCAATCAGCTTGGAAAGGCCGGCGACTGCGGCACCACTGCGGCGGTAGATGCCGGCGGCGCGCTCGAAGCCGTAATAATCCTCAAGCTCGGTCAGCGTGCTGTCGATTTCCCATTGCAGCATCGCTGTGCTCGCCGCGGTGCTGCCGAAACCGGGTTCCTCCCGGTCGATGATAACAACGGAAAAACCGCGCGCCGTCAGATGTTCGCCAACCAGTGCGCCGGTGATGCCGCCGCCGATCACGGCGATGTCGGCGGAAAAGCTCTGCTCGATCGGCCGCCAATCCGGCCGAATGCCGCTTTTGCCCCAGAGAGATCGACCGCTGACCATCTGGTCGTGATCGGATTCATTGAGATCGAGATCAGACGCCACCAATATCTCCCCGGTTGTTCATTTCGGCAATTGCGGCTGCGGCTTTTCCTCGATCAGCAGTTCGTCGATGACAGTCATGACGATCAGCGACAGCGGCAGCGCCAGCATGGCGCCGACGGCACCCCACATCCATGTCCAGAACAGAATGGCGAGGAAGACGATGAAGGGATTGATTTCCAACCGCCGTCCCATCACCGCCGGGAAGATCAGGTTCTCCATGAGAAGATGCACGGTGAAGAAGGCTGCGGCCGGCATCAGCCCGGTGAGCAGGCTATCATAGGTGAGGATGCCGGCGATCGCGACGGCAAGCGTCATCAGCGTGATGCCGAGATAGGGGATGAAGCTCGACAGGAAGGCGAAGAAACCCCAGATCACCGGCGCCGCCAGCCCACCGGCATAGGCGATGACCGTCATGACAACGCCGAGCCCGATATAGATCAGCGAGGCTGTGGCGAAATAGAAGCCGAGGACCTGCTCGACGCCATTGATGACGCGGATCGCCGCCAGGCGTTGCGTGCGAGTGCGGAAGGCCATGATGATCCCTTTGCGCAGGTTGACGCGGCTGGCGAGGAAGAGCAGCAGCGCCGCAAAGAAGATCATCCCCTGCACCAGTGCCGGCGTCAGGCTGGTGGTCACCACATGCAGCACATTGCCGGTATTTTCGATCAGCGCCCCGATCGACATCGGGCCGCTTTCGAATGTCGCCGGGGTGATATGCAGCCATTCGATGCGCTCGAGATAGGGCATGACGCGGTTGATAGTCCGCTCGGCGAAATCAGGCGCTTCATTGGCGAACGCCATAAGCGGGCCGGCAAGCGAGTTGATCAGCAGGAAGATCACCAGAGCGACGCAGCTTGACAGCAGGAAGGCATTGGCAAGCCGTGGCACACCCATCCTACTGAGTTTTTCCGCAGCCATGCCGAGGATCATGCCGACCACAACGGCAAGGGTGATCGGGATGAGGATCAGCGACATCATGTAGACGGCGGCAAGGCCGAGTATGCCGAAGATGCCGATGATCGCCCAGGCCATACTAATATCCAGCCCGTCCTTCTCAAGACGGTGCAGCGGCGCCGGCGGCAGCTCTTCGGCTGCCTCCTTTAGCGTTTGCGCCCAGGCGCTGGTGCGGCGTTCGCCGATCGCAATCTTGTTGGCCTGTTTGCGGATGCCATTGGCGATGCCCATGCGGTGAGGTCCCCGAAGCCCCATTGCTTCGTCACGGAAACGCGCTGCCGCGGTTCCGGTTCCCTGGAGGGGAAGGGCCATGCAGAAAGCCGCCCGCGGCACGGTTTTTGACGCGTTATTTTGCTCGCAGCGCGTGAATATTTCAGCCGTTGGCGCTGCTCCGCACTTGGGTAATTACGCCGAAAGCGTCAGCCCGATCCCCCACGGATCCATTAGGAATGTGCCGCCGTCGCGCTTCTCGCTCTTGATTTCCAGTTCGTCGAGTTTGGAGATCGCCGCATCCAGTGTCGCCTTGTCGTTGAATCGGACCTTGTAGTCCGAAAGTCCGGTCATGTTGGCGGCGCGTGCCGTTGCGCCGCGGCTGTTCCAGATATTGGCGGCGATATGGTGGTGATAGCCGCCGGTCGCAAAGAAGCTCGCGCCCGGACGGCTCGCCATCAGCTTGAGGCCAAGCACGTCACGGTAAAAGGCGTCGGCCTGCGGGATGTCGCCGACCTGCAGATGCAGGTGGCCGATTGCCGTTCCCTCCGCCATACCGCCCCAGCGCTCGTCCGGCGCGCTGTCATAGAGCGCCTGCAGGTCGAGGCGCAGCGTCGCCATCTCCACCATGCCGTCCTGTTGGAATTTCCATTGTCCGTGCGGCCGGTCGGCATAGATTTCGATGCCGTTGCCTTCCGGATCGGACAGATAGATCGCCTCGCTGACGAGGTGGTCCGAGGCGCCGTCGAGCGCGACATTGTTGTGTGCCGCATGCCGCAGCCAGCGCGCCAGTTCGGCCCGATCCGGCATCAGGAAGGCGGTGTGGAAAAGGCCGGCGGCATTGCGCGGCGCGATCGCCGCATCTTTGGTCGTCGTCAGCGTCAGCAGCGGCAGATCACCGACGCCCAGCACTTGCCCGCTTGCGGTCTTCTCGATGAGCGTCAGGCCGAGCATCGATTGATAGAAGCCGGACACGAGGGCAAGGTCGCTCACGATGAGATGCGACTGGTCGATATAGGCGGGCCGCGTCAGCGCATAGGAAGTTTCGGGCGTCATGGATTGTTCTCCTGCCTCTGATCTGGCCTGTAGAATGGAAGGCGTTCCGGCGGTGGCGGCAAATGTGCCGCCCGCAGCAAGGCCGAGGAAGTTTCGCCGGTTCATTCGCCTCTATCTCCTCGGCTGCCGTACTTGATGCCTATATGGCGGATTGCGATTGTTCACAGAAGTCCCGTTTTTGACGATAAACTGTTGAGCAGGTGTTGACGATGACTTGCGCCCACTTGATCGCGGTCAAAGCGCTCATATCTTCTTTAGAGGATACTTATGCATCTCAGTCATGGAGGGAGCCATGTACAGGAAAATCATCGTCGCGATCGCGCTCGGCGGCATCGAAAAGGGAGAACAGATCCTCCGCAAGGCCGCGTCCTTGCTCGACGACGGCGGCGAGATCGTCGCGCTCAATGTCATCGAGGATGTGCCGACCTATGTCGCGATCGAACTGCCGGCCAACATGGTCGAGGATGCCATGCAGGACAGCCGCGATAAGCTCAACGCGCTGATCGCCACGACCGGCATTGCGGCAACCGTCGAGGTCCGCAACGGCCCGCCCGCCAAAGCGATTATCTCGACTGCCGAAAGCCACAGAGCCGATCTCATCATCGTCGCTTCGCATGTTCCCGATTTTTCCAATTACTTCATCGGCGCCACCGCCGACCGGGTCGTGCGCCACGCCAAATGCTCGGTGCTCGTCGACCGGCAAAAGATTTGATCGGGCAGCCGCCTCGCTGCCGAACAGCCTGTCACGAAGATTTACCGCCGGTGCGCTTTGCCGCAGTTGCGTGCCCGTCGGTTCGATGCAACGATTGCAATCGGGGTCCAAAACGGATTGGCGTGCATGGCCGAGTTCAACGGTGTTCGCTGGGCTTACGACAAATATGAACTGATCGCCGACGGCATCGTCCATGGCGTCGGTCTCGTGCTGGCGCTGATCGGCGCCACCGTGCTGATCTTCTATGCCACGCTCTGGAGCTCCTACGGCGCGCTCGCCGCCGCCTGGATCTATGGCGTCGGGCTGGTGCTGACGCTCGCCATTTCCTTTTCCTACAATGCCTGGCCGGTCTCGCGCACCAAATGGTACCTGCGCCGCTTCGACCATTCGGCAATCTTCCTTCTGATCGCCGCCACCTACACGCCCTTTCTCGAACGCGGCGCCGACGATCCGCTGCTCCTCTTCATGCTGGTGGCGATCTGGCTGTTCGCCGCCGCCGGCGTCGTGCTGAAATGCGTCTTTCCCGGCCGTTACGACCGTGTTGCCATTCTGCTTTACCTCGCCATGGGCTGGAGCGGTGTGCTGGTGGCCGGCCCCGTCGCCGCGCGGATTCCGTCCGCCTCGATGCTGCTGATCGTCATCGGCGGGGTCATCTATTCGCTCGGCGTCATCTTCCATGTCTGGGAGAGACTGCGTTTCCAGAACGCCATCTGGCACGGTTTCGTCGTCACCGCCGCGGCCGTGCATTATTCGGCCGTGTTCACCTGTTTCAGCCTGCCGGCGCCCGGCGTCTGATCAGGGCTGTTTCCGAAGCCGTTTACATCTTCGGAGGCGGGGCGTATGCCATTTCGGCAGTCAATTCGAGCCGGGCAATCATGACAGACGCCGTTCTTCTCCGCGACGCGACCGAGGCCGATCTTCCCGCCATCCGTGATATCTACAATCACGCCGTCGAGCACACGACGGCGATCTGGAACGACACGCTGGTCGATCTCGAAAACCGTCGGGAATGGATGAAGGCGCGCAAGGCCCGCGGCTTTCCCGTCATCGTCGCGGAAATCGTGGGCAAGGTCGCCGGCTACGCCTCCTATGGTGATTGGCGCGCTTTCGACGGTTACCGCCACACCGTCGAGCATTCCGTCTATGTCGACAAGGATTGCCGTGGCGCCGGCATCGGCGAGCGGCTGATGCGCGAGCTGATCGTCCGTGCAACGGCCGGCAAGATCCATGTGATGATCGCCGGCATCGAGGCCGAGAACACCGCCTCGATCCGGCTGCATGAAAAACTCGGTTTCCGCGTCGCCGGCAGATTTTCCGAGGTCGGCACCAAATTCGGCCGCTGGCTTGATCTCACCTGTATGGAGCTTCGCCTGCCTGCGGCCGATCCGGCAAGCTCCGGCAACCCTTTGTGAAGGGCGCTCGCCATCTTTTTATTGTAGTCTGAGCTGTGTAAGAAAATGGAGGCAGCCTGCTTCGCGGGAGGCCTCAGAATGGTATGGAGGTGAACAGTTCAATGGCAATGCACGGATCGTCGCTCGGTCTCCTCGCCCTCGTCCTTCTGGCATTTCCGCCGGTCGCTGCCCGGGCCGCCGATTGCGGCAGCCTGGCCTCACCGAAGCTCGACTGGCAGGAATGCACCAAGAAGAACTTGATGCTGCAGGGCAGTGATCTCGAAGGCGCCAACCTCGTCGGCACCGATTTCTCGCTGACCGATCTTGCCGGCGCCAACGTCAAATCCGCCAATCTCGAGAAGGCAACGCTGGTGCGCGCCTCGCTCGAGGGCGCCCACGCCGAAGGCGCCAGCTTCGCCAAGATCGAAGCCTATCGAGCCAGCTTCGCCAATATCATCGCCGAAGGCGCTTCCTTCGCCGGCGCCGAGCTGCAGCGAGCCAATTTCGCCGGCGCCAGGCTTGCCGGAGCGAGCTTCGAAAAAGCCGAACTCGGCCGTGCCGATTTCGACAAGGCGGTGCTGACGGGCACGAAATTCTCTTTCGCCAATCTCTCCCGTGCCGATCTCTCCGGCGCGAGCTTCGAAGGCCCGGCGATGTTCGAGCGCGCCTTCATGTTCCTGACCCGCATCGAAGGCCTCGACCTCTCGGCCGCATCCGGCCTCGAACAGGCCCAGATCGACCTCGCCTGCGGCGACGCCTCGACCAAACTCCCGGCCGGCCTGTCGGCGCCGACGAGCTGGCCGTGCCCTGTCGAGCATGAATGATCTGGCAGACACGGGTTGCCCCGCTCCCCATTAAAACGAGAGAGGGGACGGATGCTTATGCTTTCTCCGAGATGTAGAGGTGGAATTCCACCTTGCATCCATCTGAGCCCACGGCCTTGAAGAATGTTTCCCGCCGTCGATGCACCCGCTCCGCGACCCGTTGCGAGCGCATATTATCCGGCCTTACGATGGAGACGATGCGCGCCAGACCGAGCGTACCGAGCGCGTGGTCCCGGCAGGCGGCGGCCGCTTCGGCCGCGTAGCCCTTGCCCCAATGGTCGCGCCACAGGTGGTAGCCGATCTCGGGTCCCAGCCCTGCGGAGGTTTCCTGCAACGTGATGCCGCAATCACCGAGCAAGGCGCCGCTCTGTCGGTCGGTCACGGCCCAGAGACCAAAACCGTGACTGCCATAACTGTCGAAGGCGAGCCGCTGAAACCAGCGCGCGGTCTCGTCGAAGCTCTTTATCCCCGGATAATAACGCATGCATTCGGCATCGCTGAAAATGCGGTGGAGAAACGGGAGATCGGCAGGCGTGATCTCCCGTAGTGTCAGCCGGTTGGTATGGAGGATGATATCGCGCGCCATTGACCTCTCTCCTGCGAGATCGGCCACTTGCCGACTCCAGCGCCGTGCGCCTATTCCCCTGCCTCAAACACCATGGAATGGCCGTTGATGCAGTAGCGCAGGCCGGTCGGCGGCGGGCCGTCGGGGAAGACGTGACCAAGATGGGCTTCGCAACTGCCGCAGCGGATTTCGGTGCGCACCATGCCGAAGGCAGTGTCGCGATGTTCGGTCACCGCATCGGGCGAGACGGCTTCGAAATAGCTCGGCCAGCCGCAGCCGGCATCGAATTTGGTGTCGGAGCGGAAAAGCGGGGCATTGCAGCCGACACAGCGGTAAAGCCCGGTCTCGAAGGAATCCCAGAAGGGGCCGGTGAAGGCGCGCTCGGTGCCGTGCTGGCGGGTGATGCGGTATTGCTCGGGGGTGAGCTGCTCTTTCCATTCCGCGTCGGTCTTGTGGATCTTGGCGGTGGTTGCAGTGTCGGACATGCCATGCTCCTTTCGCCGAGGGGCGGTTCCGTTTCGCGAGAAAATGTGGTGCGCCGTCTCCGATTCATCAAGTCTTGAGCACCATCCTGCCCAATTCGCCGTGTACCGCTTTTTGGGGAGGACGCTTGCTCTTACATCCGTCAGGGGTTTTCTGTTAGGGTTAATGTTACGTGCATTGGGGAATCACTGGTGTTTGAAGCAGCAATCGTCCTGCTCTACTGCCTCGTCGCTTTGGCGGCCATGGCGGTCACGCTGTTGGAAGGCTGGGCCAACCATGACGGCTTGACGCTTCATCGTCTCGCCGGACTATTTGCCTGCCTGCTCTGGCCGCTGACACTTCTGATCTTCGTCCTGCACGGCTGCATCGCCCGGCTGCTGACGCGTCTTTCCCGGACGACAGCCTGATGCCGGCCCGGACGACAGCCTGATGCCGGCCCGGACGACAGCCTGATGCCGGCCCGGTCGACAGCCTGATTGGCTTCGTCCCATTGGCGAAATTGCTTGAGGCGCTCTACCATTTCGCCTAAGTCAGAGGGCAGCCGGTTTTCTCCGGCTTTCGTCTGTTGCCGGTAGAGGAGGAGACATGGCCGATGTCACGGCTCTGACATTTCTGGCCTTGTGTCTGCCGCTTGCCGGCGCTCTTGCCGCTCCCTTTGTCATCCGCATCTTCGGCGCCAACGGCGCCTGGCTGCTGGCGATCGCTCCCTTGCTCGCCTTTCTGCACTTCCTGCGTTTCGTGCCTGCGATCGCGCGTGGCGAGGTCGTCGCCGGCGGTTATGCCTGGGTGCCAAGCTACAATCTTTCCTTCTCCTGGTTCCTCGACGGCCTGTCGCTGGCTTTCGTACTGCTGATCACCGGCATTGGCACGCTGATCGTGCTCTATGCCGGCGGCTATCTCAAGGGACACAAGGATCAGGGCCGCTTTTTCTCCTTCATCTTCCTGTTCATGGGGGCGATGCTCGGCGTCGTCGTTTCCGACAGTTTCCTGATGCTCTTCATCTTCTGGGAGCTGACGTCGATCACCTCCTTCCTGCTGATCGGCTTCGATCACGAGCGTGCGGCGGCGCGCCGCGCCGCCCTGCAGGCGCTTGTCGTGACCGGCGGGGGAGGGCTCTGCCTGCTGGCCGGACTGCTGCTGCTCTGGAACATATCAGGCGTGACTGAGATGTCGCAGCTTATGCGATTTGGCGATGCCGTGCGCCAAAGCCCGTTCTATCTAACGGCCCTGATCCTGGTCCTTGCCGGCGCCTTCACCAAATCGGCGCAGTTCCCCTTTCATTTCTGGCTGCCGAACGCCATGGAGGCGCCGACGCCGGTGTCGGCCTACCTGCATTCGGCCACCATGGTGAAGGCTGGGGTCTATCTGCTGATGCGGCTCAATCCTGTCATGGGAGCGACGCCTGCCTGGGAAATCCTTCTGCCCTTCTTCGGCGGCCTGACGCTGGTGGTCGGCACCACGCTCGCCATCCGACAGACCGACCTGAAGCTCAAGCTCGCCTATACCACCGTCTCGTCGCTCGGTCTGCTGGTCATGCTGATCGGCTTCGGTTCCGAACATGCGGTGGAGGCGGCAGCCCTCTATCTGGTGGCGCATAGTCTTTTCAAGGGCGCGCTGTTCATGGTCGCCGGCATCATCGATCATGAGACCGGCACACGCGATATCACCAGGCTTGCCGGCCTGGGGCGGGCGATGCCGCTGACATGGGTCATCGCACTGGCGGCGGCTCTCTCCATGGCCGGCTTGCCGCCCTTCTTCGGCTTCCTCGCCAAGGAAGAGATCTATACGGCACTGATCGGCGGCGATGTCCGCGCGCTTACCTTCACCGCCGTTACCGTCTTCGGCAATGCGCTGATGTTTGCCGTCGCCTTCGCCGTGGCGCTGAAACCGTTTCTCGGCCGGCCGGTGGAGACCCCGATACATCCGCATGAAGCGCCCGTCCTGCTCTGGCTCGGCCCGGCCGTTCTCGCCGCCCTCGGCCTGCTGGCCGCGATCTTTTCGAGCTTCACGCACGCTCTCCTGTCGTCACCGATATCAGCCGCCATCCGCCAGACTCCTGCTGACATCGACGTTTCGCTGGCGCTGCATCCAGGCGTGCCCTTGGCGCTCTCGGTTCTGACGGTGCTGCTCGGCATCGGCATCTATTGGCAGCTCGCCCGAGTCCGCGCGGCGATGGCCATCTTTCTCATCGCGGCCGGGCGCGGGCCGGATCATGGCTTCGACCTTGCCATATCGGGCCTTGTTCGCTTCGCCGGCCGCCTCATGCGTATTCTCCAGCCGGGGCGGCTGCAGATCTATATTGCCTGCACCTTCCTCTCGGTCGCCGCCATCCTCATCATTCCCCCCGTCGTCTATGGTGAACTGCCGCACCTTCCCGCCTGGCCCGCCGATGTCAGGCTCTATGAATGGGCGGTTTTGTTGATCGCCGCCGTCGGCCTTGCCGCCGTGCTCGTCGCCCGCGACCGGCTGACGGCGATCGTCTCGCTCGGAATTCAGGGTTTTGCGGTCGCCATCATCTTCCTGCTGTTCGGCGCACCGGATCTGGCCTTCACCCAGTTCATGGTCGAAACCCTGTCGGTGGTCATTCTCGCCCTTGTTATCACCAGGCTCCGGCTCTCGCCGGACGATCAGCGCCCGCTCGGACGAAGCCTGTTCGACGCGGCGCTGGCGCTTGCCTGCGGCCTCGGCCTCACGCTTCTGCTGCTGCGGGCGACGCAGGCGCCGTTCAACGATGCGCTGACGGTGTTCTTCAACGCCTATTCGAAATCGATCGCCCACGGCGCCAATGTCGTCAACGTCATCATCGTCGATTTCCGCGGCACCGACACGCTCGGCGAAATCGCCGTCGTCGCGGTCACCGGCCTTGCCATCCTGGCGCTGATCCGTATCCGCGCCGGCACCGAGCGCAAGCTTGCCGCCAATGATCCCGCGCTGGAGACAGAGGGCTGATGAACACCCTGATCTTCCGCACCGTCGCTCCGTTCCTCACAGCGCTGATGCTGCTTTTTTCCGCTTTCGTGCTGTTGCGCGGCCACAACGAGCCGGGTGGCGGCTTCATCGGCGGGCTGATCGCCGCCTCCGGATTGGCGATCTACGGTATCGCCCGCGGCGTCGCCGCCGTTCGCCGCGCGCTGCTTTTCCATCCGCTGTCGATCGCCGGCTTCGGCCTGCTGCTATCGACGCTGGCGGGGCTTCTCTCCATCCTTTTTGCCGTTCCCTTCATGACCGGCCTCTGGGTCTACCCGAACCTCTTCGGTCTCGAAGTGCCACTGTCGAGCGTTTTGCTCTTCGACGTCGGCGTCTATCTCGTCGTGCTCGGCGCCATCACCTCGATCGCACTGACATTGGAAGAAAAGGAGGTGGAATGATGGAGCCACTTCTGGCGATCCTCGTCGGCCTGTTCTTCGCTGCCGCCATCTATCTCTTGCTGTCGAAATTCACGATCCGCATCATGCTCGGCATCGCCATCCTCGGCAATTCGGTCAACCTGCTGCTCTTTACATCAGGCCGGCTGACGCGCGAGGTGCCGCCGATCATCCCCGCCAATCTGGAGAGCTTGCCCGCCGGCACCGCGAACCCGCTGCCGCAGGCGCTCATCCTGACCGCAATCGTCATCTCCTTCTCCTTCCTCGCCTTCCTGCTGGTGCTGACCTACCGCGCCTACCAGGACCTCGGCACCGACGACACCAGCGAAATGCACGCCGCCGAACCCGACGACCGGCCGCTGCCGCCATTGGGGTATTGATGCGGATGTTGGTGCTGCGCGTCCCCAGCGTTTCCAAAGGCCACCGCTGATGGCCGCCCCGACCACCGTCGATCTCTCCGCCGCCCTGATCACCGCCCCAGTGCCGATCGGCCATTGGCTTGCCATCCTGCCGGTCGCCCATTGCATCACGCTGGGCGCCGTCCTGCTGATGCTGCGCGCTTACCCCCGCCTGCAGGCCTGGCTGGCCATATCTGGCCTTGCGGTTCTGGCGCTGATCGATGCGGCGCTGCTTGCCAAAGTCGTGGCCGAAGGGCCGCTCACCATGGTCATGGGCCGCTGGCTGCCGCCCTTCGGCATCGCCTTCACCGTCGACCTTTTCGGGGCGCTGATGGCTTTCACATCAGCCCTTGTGGCGCTCGCCGCCGGCATCTATGCGCTCGCCGATATCGGCGAAAGCGGCCGGCGATACGGGTTCTTCCCGCTGCTCATGCTGCTGATGGCCGGCGTCAGCGGCGCCTTTCTCACCGGCGATGTCTTCAATCTCTATGTCTGGTTCGAGGTGCTGCTGATTTCCTCCTTCGGGCTGATCATCCTCGGCTCCGAACGTCAGCAGATCGACGGCGCGCTGAAATATGCGGTGCTGAACCTCATCGCCACGACGCTGTTCCTGATCGGCGTCGGCATCCTCTATGCCGTCTTCGGCACCCTCAACATGGCCGATATCGCGTCGAAGGCGAGGGATTTGCGCGCCACGGCGCCGCTGATGACGCTGGCAAGCCTCTTCCTGCTCGCCTTCGCCATGAAGGCGGCAGCCTTCCCGGTGAATTTCTGGCTGCCCGCCGCCTATCATACGCCGCGCATCGTGGTCTCGGCGCTGTTTGCCGGTCTGCTCACCAAGGTCGGCATTTACGCGCTGATCCGGGTGCTGGTCATGCTGCTGCCGATCGAACGCGCCGAACTCAGCCCGCTGATTGCGCTTGCCGCCGCCGCGACCATCCTCGTTGGCGCACTCGGCGCGCTTGCCGAAAACGATATCCGCAGGCTGTTCGGCTATGTCGTCATATCGGGCATCGGCAATATGCTGGCCGGTGTCGCACTTGGCGGCACCGGCGGCGGCATCAGCGGCGCGGTCTTCTACGCGCTCCATTCGATGGTGCTGATGACGGCGCTCTATCTCACAGCCGGCGAGATCGCCCGGCGCGGCGGCGGCTTCTTATTGTCGGCGCTCGGCGGCCTCTATCGCCAAAGCGGCGGCTTCACCGCGCTCTCGCTCGTGCTCTTCCTGGCCGCCTGCGGCCTGCCGCCCTTTTCCGGCTTCTGGCCGAAAGTCATTCTCGTCAAGGCCTCGCTCGATCTCGACGCCTGGTGGCTGGCGGCCGTCATCCTCGGCGGCGGTTTTCTGACGACGATCGCCTTCGGACGCCTCTTTCTGCTCGTCTATTGGCGCCCGGCGCCGGCAGCAGGCGTGCCATCGCCAGCCGTCTGGCGCACCGGCCTGCCGCTTGCCGCGCTGACGGCGCTGGTCGTCGGCTTCGGCATCCTGCCGGAACAGCTGCTGGCTCTGTCGCAATCGGCCGCCGCCGGTCTTGCCGATCCGCGGGCCTATCTTCATTCGGTTTTCCCCGGAGGCGCGCGGTGATCGCCTTTCTCTTCAACCTGCTGCTTGCCATTGCCTGGGTCACTGTTACCGGCAGCGCCTCGCTGCACAATCTCGTCTTCGGCTTCCTGCTTGGCGCCCTGGCGTTGTTCATCATCCGCGAACCCTTCGGCGGCAATGGATATCTGCGCCGCGCCGGCCTGGTGCTCTCGCTCGCCGCGCTGTTCCTGAAGGAATTGACGCTGTCAGCCTGGAGGGTGACGCTGACCGTCCTCTCGCCCGATATGAAGCTGAAGCCCGGCATCTTCGCCTTCCCGCTGACGGTGACGAGTGATTTCGAGATCACGTTGCTCGCAAACCTCATTACCCTGACACCCGGCACACTTTCGGTCGATGTCGCCACAGATCGCCGCACGCTCTATGTCCACGCGCTCGATTGTTCCGATCCCGAGGCAAGCAAGCGTGACATCGCCAATGGTTTCGAACGCAAGATCATGGAGGCTTTCCGGTGATCACACCTGCCGCCATCGTCGCGGCCGCATCCTCGGCCGCACTCGTCATCCTCGGCCTGGCGCTGATTCTGACGGTCTGGCGCGTCGTTGCCGGCCCGACATTGCCGGACCGCATCCTCGCCCTCGATATGCTGACCGGCATATCAATCGGTCTCATCGCCGTCATCGCGGTCAAAACCGGCTTTTCGCTCTATATCGATATCGCCATCTCGCTCGGCCTCGTCGGCTTCCTGGCGACGGTCGCCTTCGCCCGATTCGTGCTGTCGCGGGGCAACTTCAAATCGCCGGCCCCTCCGGCAAAGGCCGGCGCAAAAAGGCGCCATGCGGGAGGGAAGAAATGATGATCGATTATATCCTGGCTGCCATCGTCGCTGTGCTGCTGATCGCCGGTGCGCTCTTCGCTCTTTCGGCGGCGATCGGCCTGGTCAGGCTGCCCGATCTCTATACGCGCATGCACGCTGCCTCGAAGGTGGGCACGGTCGGTTCCGGTCTGCTGCTTCTTGCCGCCGGCCTCTATTCGCAGGAACTGGCGGTTCTCGCCCGCGCCATTGCCGGCTTCGTCTTCTTGTTGCTGACGGCGCCGGTCTCCGCGCATCTGCTGGCCAGGGCCGCCCACCTTTGCGGATATGCGCTCGGTGCCGTCTCGGTCCGCGACGATATGCGCAAGCGCTGAGCCTGTGCTGTTTCGCTGCTTTACCAGATTTATGCAAAACTTATGCACAGGAAGCTGTGAGTAAAGCTTGCCCGCAGGCGCCTTAATTCTTCATCTGTCATTTTTTCTCAAGAAAAACGACAAATAATAATTGGCCTTTCGACCAAACGATGGTATTTGAAAATGCAAGTAGAGTTCTGATTGTGAATTACAATCGTACTGCTTCCAAGTCCCTCAGTTTCGATTTTTCATGTCTAAACTGGGGCCATGGCCTGGAGCATGACGTAGTGGTTTGCAGCCAGGCAGTATTAGGACAGGTCTCGCTCTTCGGAATCTAGGGGTGGATTCGCGTTTTTCGAAACAGAAGGTCGCTTCCGGTGCTTTTGCTGTTCGCTTCTACGAGGCGGGTCTTTGACGTAACAGTCAAAGGCCGTTTGAGCATGCTAACAGGAGAAAAAATATGACGGAAATGGCGACCGGCAATGCGCCGGAGCTGCTTGTGGAACTGACAGCCGACATTGTCGCGGCTTATGTCAGCAACCATGTTGTCCCGGTCAGCGACCTGGCAAATCTGATTTCCGACGTGCATTCGGCACTGAGCAACACGTCCGTACCGCAGCCTGCTGCGGCCATCGTCGAAAAACAGAAGCCTGCAGTCTCTGTCCGCAAGTCCGTACAGGACGAGCAGATCACGTGTCTGGAATGCGGCGGCAACTTCAAGTCCCTCAAGCGTCACCTGATGACGCATCACAGCCTCTCGCCGGAAGAATACCGCGAGAAGTGGGATCTGCCGACCGACTACCCGATGGTAGCGCCCGCCTATGCCGAAGCGCGTTCGCGCCTGGCAAAAGAGATGGGCCTGGGTCAGCGCCGCAAGCGCGGCCGCGGCTGAGCTTTTTCGAAAGCCACCAACGACAAAAGCCGGGTCTTGTGCCCGGCTTTTCTGTCTCTGGTTGCGGCGGCGCCTCGGCTCTATGCTTTACAAGCAGCCGTAGAATGTATTCCTATACTATGAGTAAGTGTGAATATACTAATTCGCTAACAAATCGCTTTTCGAATCGCTCGGCACGGCATCGCTCGAAGCCCTAATCGCAAGCGCGTTCAGGCCGCGGCGCGGAGCTTTGCTTCTTCGCGGATCCGGTTGACCATCGATCGCAGTCCGTTCGAACGCTGCGACGACAGGTTCTCCACCAGGCCGATCTTCGAGAAGATTTCGAAGGCATCGAGCCCGGCGATCTCCGACGCCATCTTGCCGGAATAGGTGGCCAGCACGATGGCGACGAGGCCGCGCACGATATGGGCGTCGGAATCACCCTCGAAACTCATGACCGGGTTGTCGGGATCGCCTGTCGTATGCGTCACCAGCCAGACCTGGCTGGCACAGCCCATCACCTTGTTTTCGGTGGTACGCTTCTCCTCGGCCAGGTCGGGCAGCGCCTTGCCGAGTTCGATGACATAGCGATAGCGGTCTTCCCAATCGTCCAAGAAGGCGAAGTCGTCGATGATCTGGTCGAGGGATGCCATGGGAAAGCCTTTCAATCTTACCAGTGCATATAGGTGAAAGACCGGCGGATTTGAACAGCTAAAGCAATTCCAGGAGAAGTGTGATGCGGTTTTCCCAGGTCAGGCGCGAAGCGGTTTGATCGGGAATTGCGTTACAAAAAGAAACGCCGTGAGGGATGGGCATCCTCACGGCGCAGCAACATGCTGAATTAAACAGGGCAGGCACGTCAGGCATGGGGCATTTCCGCGTCATCCGGACCACCGATGCAAGTTCAAGCAATTCCCAGCAAAAGTGCGCAGCGGTTTTGCGTCCGGGATTGCGTAAAACAAATCAGCAATTCCCAGCAAAAGTGCGCAGCGGTTTTGCGTCCGGGATTGCGTAAAACAAATCAGCAATTCCCAGCAAAAGTGCGCAGCGGTTTTGCGTCCGGGATTGCGAAAAGAAAAGAATGCTCTGCGGACGAGTGCCCGCGAAAATTTCGTCAAATTGCCGGCTTCGGCGTCGGCAGCGGGATCGCGCCGGTGACAACTGTCTCAGCGGAAGCGTCACCCTCGACCGGCGGGCGGTAGGGCATCGGCTGGTTCAGCGCGGCCTTTGCCTCGCGGAGCTTTTCCTGGATGGCGGGTGCCGCCAGCGAAGGCGCGGCGCCAGCCACCGGCATCTCAGCTTCGGCGTGCCTTGCGGTCGCCGGCGCCTCGTCCTTGAACTGGCTGTCGAGCAGTTCGTAGGCGACGCGGGCGCCTTCACGCGCCCGGTAGCCGAGTGCGGTAACAGTTTCCGCTCCCTTGGCGCAGACTTCGGGCTTCTCCGAGCACATGCCGGTGAGATAGTCATAGGCGCCGCTCGCCGCCGTAAAGGCGTCGGAAAGCTGCAATTGCGGGCCGCTGGCAAGCTTATCGGAGCCCTCCGTGCTGAAGACGGAAAGAAGCACGAGCACAAGGCCAAACCAGAAGGATCCTTTGATCAGAAACCACATTGTCGTTGCCCATCCTGTTTTCCCGTCCGGTTCTTGTCGCCGAATCAGGCCGGTTGTCCGGTGTGTTTTCACCCTACCGCCAAGTTGCGAATGCCGCTTTTCGAAACTCACGCGCATTTGCGGCAAATTTAATTCAAATTTTAGCGAACGGCATTTGACGGACATTTTAGTCGAATGCGAGCAATCGCCGTTAAGCATCAGGGCAGCACCTGCTTGCAATTGCAGGGCTTTTGCCGGCTCGCCTTGCCACAAGAGTTAATGCAATGCTGAAATATGAGGAAAATCCGTCGCTTACCTGCCATTAACCACAAAAGGCAAAGAGCCTTCCGGATGCTTCAAAACGGGATTTTCGGCCCTTTCCGGCTGTGAACGGCGCTTTTGCCTTATCCTTTCTTTAAGCCGCCGGGGCCTATTGTCCGGATCGACAGACAGCCTTTTTGGGCGGGTATTGCGTGCAAGTATTGAGTAACATTGGCGGCTGGGTGACGGCGCTCGTAGACCGGGCGGCGACAAGCTGGCTCTCCCGGACGGGCGGCGGTGAAGCCGTGCGCCAGCGCGAGCTCGCGATCCTGCGCCGCCTCGTGCTGTTCTCGTCGGCCGCTCTCATTGCCGCGCCTATCGGTCTTTCGGCGGTCACCAGTCCGGCCGTCGCCTTGCCGGCAGGGGTTGCCATGGTCTGCGCCGCTTTTCTGTTTTCCGCCGTCGGCAGCATCGCGCTTGCCCGCCAGGGCTCGTCCGCCGGTATCGCCACACAGTCGGCCGAGGACTTCTTGCTTGCTGCCACCCCCGGCCTCGTCTTCTTCCTCGACCCGCATGGCAGTGTGGCGACCGTCGGCGGCCGCGACCGGCGCGATTTCCTCGCCTGGATGCGCGATCCCAAGGGCAGAGGTTTCCTCGAGCAGGTGCATGTTTCCGACCGCATCCTTTTCCTGCAGGCGCTCGATAACCTGCGCCGGGGCGAGGATGCCGAGTGCGTCGATCTGCGCATCGACCGCCCCTCGGTCGCGCGCGATCAACGCCAGTTCGCCTATCTCCGAATGGACATGACAGCCCGGCGCGACGCGGACGGCGAACTTGCGGCTATCATTGCCCAGCTGCGCGATGTCTCCGTCGAGCAGCAGCTGCGGGCCGAAGCCCAGAACCGCGTCGCCGATGCCGAATCGGCAAACGACGCCAAGTCGCGCTTCCTCGCCGCCGTCAGCCACGAGCTGCGCACGCCGCTGAACGCCATTCTCGGTTTTTCCGATATCCTGATCGGCGAATATTTCGGCAAGTTCGAAAACGACCGCCAGCGCGAGTATGTCGGCCTCGTGCGCGAATCCGGCGCGCATCTCTTGTCTGTCGTCAACACCATGCTCGACATGAGCAAGATTGAAGCCGGCCGTTACGAGCTGATCCTTGAAGCCTTCGATATAGCGAGCTCGGTCAAATCCTGCGAATCGATGCTGGCATTGCAGGCCAAGACCAAGGGCCTGACGCTGACGAGCCGGATCCAGCGCGGCCTCGGCGAGATCGTCGCCGATCAGCGCGCCATTCAGCAGATCCTCATCAATCTCGTCGGCAATGCCATAAAGTTCACCGAGGCCGGCGGCGTCGTCTCGGTCGATGCGGCGGCCCGCGACGGCATCCTCAAGCTGACGGTCAGCGACACCGGCATCGGCATTGCGGCCGACAAACTGGCCTTGCTCGGCCAGCCCTTCGTCCAGATCCAGAACGACTATACCCGCCGCTTCGAAGGCACAGGACTTGGTCTCTCCCTGGTCAAGGGGCTGGTGGCGCTGCACGGCGGGCATTTCGCCATCGCCAGCCAGCCCGGGGAAGGCACGATCATCACCATCGAGATCGCGGTGGACGGCTCGGGCGCCGTGATCGCCGAAGACGCCGGCCATGGCGCGACTGTCGAGTTTCCGCCGCGGCTGAAGGGCGCGGTCAATGCAGGTGCAGAATTGGGGGAGGGGCGTTTCGATGGCCGCGCGCAAGCGAAAATCGCCTAAGGGAAAAAGGGGACGGCAGCAGCCGGGCCTGCTGATGTCGGGCGCAGCCGCCCTGGGCGGCCTCAGCCTGCAGGGTGCTTCGGTGCTCGGCGGCGTTATCGGCCGCAATCCGTCGGTTGCCGGCGGCACGATCACCTTCGTCGTCATCTTCTCCTTCGTCGCCGCCAATGCGCTCTGGTATCAGCCGGGTCTGCATCCCCATCCGATTTTCCGCACTCGCGATCCGCAGTCTCCCAACGTGGTTGGCGCCCGCCGCCCGGCCGAGGAGCAACAGGGCGACGTCACCACCTTCCGGATCGAACGGCCGGAGGATGCCGCGACCACCACCAACGCAACGCCGGCGCCCCCCGCGCCCGGCCAGCAGCCGAGCCAGCTTGTTATGGACATCCAGCAGCAGCTCGTGCGCCGCGGCCTCTATAACGGCATACCCGACGGCATCATCGGCCCGCGCACCAGTGCGGCCATCCTCTTCTTCGAAGAAACCGTCGGCATGGCCCAGACCGGCGATCCGACGCCGGAGGTGCTGGCGGCACTGAAGACCGATGCATCAGGTCCTTCCACCATTCCCACGGAAAAGCCGCCCGAGGATGTAAGCTCGAAGGCGGCGGCGGAAGACCCGGTCGCAGCAGCGATCCGCAGCGCCGAAAAGACGGTCAAAACCGCTCCTTCCGCCGCAAAGCAGGTCCCCTCAAGCGAAATTACCAATGTCGACCTGGTGCTGAAGATCCAGAAGGGCCTTTCCAACATGGCCTATGCCAATGTCGGCGTCGACGGCGTCGCCGGCGAGCAGACCCGTGCGGCCATCCGCCATTTCCAGAAGCACTATAACCTGCCCGAGAACGGCGAGCCGAATCAGGCGGTGCTGAAGAAACTCAAGGAAATCGGCGCGATATAACGCGTGTCCCCGGACGAAGACGTCCACAGAGCAACGCGCTTTGGCAGTACGACCGGTTTTGCCTTACAACCTAAGTCTAAGGTGCGGCTGCTGTTTGCAACTTGTTAACCATGTTGTCTGAAGCTTTTCCGATTGGGACGGGGGAGCGTCGATCATGCATGCGTTGAAGGCGACAGACGATCTGGCTGGAGAACCGGCAGAGGCGGGAGGCCCTGATCAGGAGGCGTTACGCCACATCCTGCTGCGCCTTGCAGAAGAGGCTTCCACCCTTGGCATCGATCTCGTCGATATCGCCGGCGCCATCCAGGACATGGCGGCGATGTCGGCCCGGCATGCTTCCGCCTTCGATGATGTCACCCGCACGGCCCTGTCGATTGCCGAGACCAACCGCTCGGTCGCAGTGTCGCTGCGTGAGACCGACCGCACGGCGGCCGAGGCTCGCCAGATGCTGAAGGAATCAGCGGACCGGCTGACCGGCTCCGTTACCGAGATCGGCCACATGGTTCGGTCCTCCGAAGAAATCGGCACGGAGATCGCCGGTTTTTCCAAGTCGCTTGCCGATGTCGACGGTATCGCCGAGGAGATCAGCACCATTGCCCGCCAGACCAACCTGCTGGCGCTGAATGCCGCGATCGAGGCGGCACGCGCCGGCGATGCGGGCAAGGGTTTCGCGGTCGTCGCCGCCGAGGTGCGGGCGCTGTCGCTGCAGACGTCGAAGGCGACGGGCTCGATCCAGCAGACGCTGGACGAACTGCGGGTGAAGATCGACCGGCTGTCGGTCGCAGGCGGCGATGCGCGCGATAGTGCAGCAGGCGTGCGCGACAAGTCGGAGGCGATGCGCGGGGCCTTCGAAAACATGGAACATGTCATCACCCGCATCCTCGACAGTTCGACCGTTATGGCCAACACCACCGAGGCGGTCGACCAGCAATGCGCCGGCTTCGTCGGGACGCTCGGCGAGATGTCGGCCGAGGTCGCCGGCTCGAATGTGAGGCTGCAGCAGGCGGCCAAACGCGTCGACAGCGTCGTCGGCCTGTCCGAAACCCTGATCCAGCTGACGGCGAGCGCCGGCGTCGAGACCGCCGACAGCCGCTGGATCGAGGAAGCGCAATCGGTGGCGAGGCAGATTTCCGGCGCCTTCGAACGCGCCGTCGCGGCGGGCGAGATCGGTCTCGATGCCTTGTTCGACCGGCGCTATCGGCCGATACCGGGCTCCGATCCGGCCCAGATGATGGCGGCCTTTACCGAACTCACCGACCGCTTGCTGCCGCCGATTCAGGAACCCGCGGCAGCCTCGGACGAGCGCATCGCCTTCTGTGCGGCTATCGACGAAAACGGCTACCTCCCCACCCATAACCGAAAATTCTCGCAGCCGCAGCGGCCCGGCGACACTGTCTGGAACACTGCCAATTGCCGCAATCGCCGCGTCTTCGCCGATCGCGTCGGCCTTGCCGCCGGCCGCAGCACAGCGCCATTCCTCGTCCAGACTTATCGGCGCGACATGGGCGGCGGCAATTTTGTGATGATGAAGGATATTTCCGCTCCGATCACCGTCCGCGGACGGCATTGGGGAGGATTGCGGCTGGCCGTCAAGGTCTGACCACCGGGGCAATCTTTGCCGCCGCATTGCCGCCAACGGCAGCCCGGTCTATACCGCGCCGATGAGATTACGCGCCGACATCTTCGTTTCCGCTCTCCTACGCCGCGTCTTTGCCAGCGGCGATTTCGCCGCCGTCGAGAAGAAGGGTGCGGAGGAGGCGGGCGCGATCTTCATCCGCCAGCATTTTCGCGACGGCCTGGAAACGCTCTATGCGCCGGCGCCGCAGACCGCCTTCGGCGAAGGTGAGGCGGGCGACCGCCTGTTCGAAGTCCGTCTGTCACGGGCTGAGCCGGAAATGGTGCGCGTCATGCTGGAGCGTGAACGCCGGTTCGACCCCGATCTCTGGATCGTCGAGCTGGAGGCGGAAGAATTGGCAGACATCATCCCGCTGGCGCGGGATGGCTGAGGGCGGGCGGCGCTGCTGATTTCAGCGGGACCGCCGCCCCAGGACACGCAGGTCGCGTGGCGCCGGCGGCTGATGGATGAAGCGGTGGTTCGGCTTTTCCTGAGGTGCGGGCGCATTGGCCGCCTCGGGCTTATAGGTGTAGCGATCGGCGCGGCGCCAGGCGTCCACCCGTTCATGGCATTCTTCCGGATCGAGCCCATCGAGCACCATCCAGCCCCGCGTGACATTGTGCTGCTGTTCGGCAAGGTGCGGATAGAACCTTTCCAGCACGAAGACGGCGTCGAGAAAGCCCATGCCGAGGCTCGTCAGCGTCGTGGCGAGCTGCTGGCCGGAAAGATCGAGCATGATGCGCTCGGCAAGCCAGCGGCTGGCCGACAGCGCATCGGCGAGCGCGGTTGCGAAATGCGTCGCCTCGCGCGAGCGGGCGAAGCGCACCAGCAGCGCTTCCTGAATGTCGGTGAGTGTTCTGAGGCCGAGCCTGTCGTCCTCCTGATGACCGAGATGACCGGCAAGGCCGAGAATACGCTCGCGCAACGCCTCTTCATTGGCAACCCGCTGTTCCTGTAGCGCATCCGCCTCGTTGGTCTCGGCCGGCGCCGGCGAAAGCGGCACCGTCTGTGATGCCGTGACAGGCGCCGATGCGGCCGGCGGCCGCGGCTGGCTCTGGCGCAGCGCCACCAGCGCATCGATCACCTTCGGCGAGAGCGAATCGCGGCTGACGATCGTCTTGACATGCGCTGCACCCTGCGTGCGCGCGATGGTAATCAGCGTATCGTCGGCGATTGCCTTGGAGGCGGCCAGAAAAGGGGCGGCGATCTCGATCGGCTGGTTTCCGATGAACAACGCCACGGCCGCCGGCATGTTTTCGCATTGGGAGAGTGCTGCGACCGCCTGACGTTTGGCCTCGTCGGAAGAGGCCTGAAAGAGCGGCATGAATAGCTCGGCAAATTGGCGCAGTTCGGACCGTGTCGGATGAGACAGGTTCTCGAAACTGCTGACGGTCGCCATCAATACCACGTCCTTTTTCCTGACGGCCAATGGGCCCTCTAGGTCTCGAAACCGGTCACGCACAAGAACACCCCGAAAACGCCGAACCAAGGGGAATCACGGGCCTATATGCGCTGGCGGAACGCATGCCGGGCCACATGGGTTATGAACAAATCCTACACCGACAGGGTTAATGCATGCTGAAGATTTTATTCAAATGCAACAGAAGGATACACGCGGAGCGTGTCGCTTTAAGATTAGGTGGCAACAGAAAGAGTCCGGTTTGAACAGGCCTCTATAACGATTGTCATCGCGGGCGTGGTGGGGGAAAAGTTCAGGCGGCCTTGCGATCGCGGAGCGCGTCCAGCAGCTTTTCGCGGCTGTCGTGACCGGCCTGATACAGGTCGAGTGCTGCGGATGCCGCATACTGCGCCTCGACGCTCTTGATGTCGACGCGCCGTTCCGCGCACCAGGCATCGAGCGCGCCGCGCAGCACGTCGAGATCGTCAGGCGAGAAATATGAATTCACCAGCAAAGACACCGCTAGCCTCCGCATTCCGGCAAGAGCGTGAATATCCGCGGCCGATCGGGCCCGGAAACGCGTGATCGACTGGAGCAACCATACGCGCATGCGAGGCGGCCGCAATTAAATATTTTCATGAAGCATTTTTGCAACAGCGTGCCTTTCCCATTGGGTAGGTCTGCAGCGTCCTGTCAACTACATGAATTGTTTCTAACTTTATACTCCATGCCCGGCCGGGACCTTGAGCGGGCGGTATGAAACCAAATCAACTCTTCGCGCGTTTCAGGGGAAGTAACGTGAACTATGTTTGGCATCCGCCGAATATTAGTAAACTGTTAACTGTCATCTGTCTCAATTCGGATGGGAACGACGCGATTTGAGTGTGTGGATCGTAGAAACTCCTGATCACGGTATTTCAACCAGGTGCCGTGGGAAAGGCGCGAATGCCCTCGGTCCGGTCACTCCGCCACCGCAGGACGCGCCGGCTCGCACATTGGCGGGCAGGGTGAAATCCATCGCAAGTTCATCCGTCTCGGGCAGTGCATGGAGACGAGAATGGCAATAGTAGTCGCATTGGCGGATCGGCTGCCGCGGGCGCCGCGCCGCCCGGACAAAGAGCTCCGCGAAGCCAAGATCCTGTGGTTCACCGGCGTCCGCTACGAGCGGTTGATCGAGAACCCGAAACCGCGTCCGGCGTCCGCGCCGCGCGTCAACAAGAAGTAGCGTCCGTTCAACCCCAGGGCGTAGTCCCCGAAAAGCGGTTTTCGGATGACATCACGCTCTCGTTCTAGCGGGCGGTGAATTGCTCGCAGCCGGCTTCCGTCAGGAAGTTCCGCGCCGCCTCATCGAAACTCGCCTGCGGCGCCAGCGTCCGCAGCACGGCATAGCCGTCCGGCCGTGCCATCTCCACCAGGATCGCCTGCTGCAATTCCGGCGGCAGGTTCTTGCGCAAATCGGTCAACTGGATCGGCCCGCCGGCCAGCACGTCGAGCGCGCCGCCGACCGAGGTCCTGTCGTTCATGCTGAAGACCTCGTTGGAGGCGCTGTCGTAAATCGCGATCGACCAGAAGGGCACATTGCCCTTGGCGGTGAAATGCACGGGGGCATCCTCGACGTCGAAGGAGCAGACGGCGGTGCGGACGAAGGGGTCGCCATTGGCAAGGCCCGCTTCGTCATACTGGCCGCCGAGCAGGGTGAAATTGTTGAGGTCGCCCTCCGCCTCCACACGGGTCGCCGCATCCTTGCCGGTGAAATGCGGCAGCGACAGGATGATGATGAGGTGCAGCAGCGCTGCACCGAAAAGACCGGTCAGGATGGCAAAGAAGATCCTAAGCATTGCCGCATCCGGTCTTGGTGAGCTTCGGCATGGCGAGGTCGATCACCCCGGAGCTGCCGGCGGTCGGCGTGTCGAACAGCGTCAGCACCAGCCGAAAGGTACCGGCCTCCGGCAAAGCCAGCCAGTTGCCCGGCTGCGCCGCGGCGGAGATTTCGATCGAGAAGCTGCTATCGGGCTGGCGCAGCACCGTCCAGGAATTGAGCGCCGAGGGATGCCCGGTCTTCACTGCCGCCGGATTGCCGCCATTGTCGGCGGTAAACAGGGTCCAAAGCCGGGCAGGCGGTGTTTGCCCGCTGATGCGGTAGCGGCAGCCGGCATTCAGCCGCGCGCCGTCGTCGTCGACGCTCGCCGTGAAGGTCAGGCCTTCGGCGCTGCCGTAAAGCAGCTTGCCGGCGCGCGCCCGGTGCGACTTGGCATAAGGATCGGCATCGACCGTCTGCAACGCCGGAAAGGCCTCCCAGGCACCGAGCTTGATCGCCCCGAAACCCTGTGTCGCATCCAGCGCATACAGCGAAATCATGATCCCGCCGCCGAAGGCGACGATCAGCGTGACCAGGATGAACAGGGGAAATCGAAACACATTATGACCTTGGAAACCATATCAGATGAAAGGGTTACCACTGATTCTGGCAGGGTGGAATGCCGCGCCGTGACATAGGCGATTATTGATCCACGGTTATGGTGTGTCCGGCAAAGCAGCCATGCCTCTTGCAGCATGGCTGTGTGGTTCGTGCGAACGGTTGCCCCTCACCCGTAAACGGGGCGAAGGTGGTGGCAGCCGGATGACGGGCGGGTATCGGCAATCTCTCAAGGTCGACGATTTTCGGAATCTGCGCGAGACGCCGGCAGCTATTCCGCGCTCGCCACCTTCGCCGGCGCCAGCGGGGCCGCATTCTTCAGCTTCTCGCCGAGCCTCCTGAGGATCTCGGTCGATTGCACCGAGAGCATGCGCGGCCGGATGAGCTGCGGCAATCCGTCCTGCGGTTTGGCGGCGGCGGTCTTGGCGAGATCCTTTTCCGACGGCAGGGGGTTTTCGATGCCGGGGATGGCGCGCAGCGTCACACCCTGATGGGCATAGTCCATGGCGCGCTTGAAGGTCATCGCCGGCAGCGAGCCGCCGGTCATCTCGTTGGTCGAGGTGTAGTCGTCATTGCCGAACCAGACGGCGCAGGTGTAGTTGCCGGTGAAGCCGACGAACCACGCGTCGCGATAGGCCTGGGTCGTGCCGGTCTTGCCGGCGGTGACGATGCCATTATCAAGCGCCGCTTTTCGCGCCGTGCCGACATAGGGGACGCGCGACAGCATCTGGTTCATATAGGCATCGGCCTGTTCGGAGAGCACACGTTTGGCGGCCGGCTCGTCGCGGTCGAAATCGTAGAGCACGTCGCCGGCGTAATCGAGGATCTGGGTGATGCCGTGGCGGCGCGACTGGTAGCCGCCGGCCGGGAAGGTGGCATAAGCGGTCGCCTGGTCGAGCACCGTCACCTCCGAGGTGCCGATTGGAATAGTGACGTCATCGCGGATCGGCGTTTCGACACCGAGGTTCTTGGCCATCGCCCGGATCGGCTGGATGCCGAGCTTCTCCTTGGCAAGCCGCACCGGCACGGTGTTGATCGACTGGGCGATCGCCGTCTCCAGCGTGATGCGTCCGACATAGCGGTTCGCGTAATTGTGCGGGCTCCAGTTGCCCCAGTAGATCGGCGCGTCGACGATCGTCGTCTGCGGGGTCATCCCGCTCTCCATCGCCAATGCATAGGTATAGACCTTGAAGGAGGAGCCCGGCTGGCGCAGCGCCCGGGTGGCGCGGTTGAACTGGCTCTCGCCATAATCGCGGCCGCCGACCATGGCGCGCACCGCGCCGCCGTTCTCGATCATCACCATGGCGCCCTGCTTGGCGTGATAGGCCTCGCCATATTCACGCAGCGACGTTTCGACCGAATCCTCGGCCGCCTGCTGGATGCCCATGTCGATCGTCGTGCGCACGATCAGCGAATGCTGGTGGAAACGCGGCGAAAGGCGCTGCACCTCGTCGAAGGCCCAGTCAAGGAAGAAGTCGGGCGATTCCACCTCGTTGCGGTCGACGACAGTCGCAGGGTTGCGCCTTGCGGCGATCACCTGGCCCTCGGTCATCAGCCCGCTCTGGACGAGATTGGTCAGCACCTCGTTGGCGCGCGCACGCGCCGCCGGCAAGTTGACATGCGGCGCATATTTCGCCGGCGCCTTGAACAGGCCGGCGAGCATGGCGGATTCGGCAAGGTTCACATCGGTGATGTTCTTGCCGAAATAGAACTGCGCCGCCGCGGCCGCGCCAAAAGTGCCGCCGCCCATATAGGCGCGGTCGAGATAGGTGGAGAGGATTTCCTTCTTGGAGAGGTTCGCCTCGAGCCACAGTGCCAGGAATGCCTCGGTGACCTTGCGGTCGATCGAGCGCTCGTTGGACAGGAACAGGTTCTTGGCGAGCTGCTGGGTCAGCGTCGAGCCGCCCTGCACGACTTCGCCGGCCTGGGCGTTGGTGACCATGGCGCGGAAGAGGCCGATCACGTCGATGCCGAAATGATCGAAGAAGCGCCGGTCTTCGGTGGCAAGCACGGATTTGATCAAGGAATCCGGCAGCTCGTCGATCGGCACTGAATTCTGGTGGATGACGCCGCGATGGCCGATGACGTTGCCGTAGCGGTCGGTAAAGGTGACGGCGAAATCGCCGCGGTTGCGCCAGTCCTCCTTGGTCGCCTCGAAAGCCGGCTGGGCAAGCAGCAGCATCAGCACCGAGCCGGCCGCCCCGAGCGTCAGCCCTTCACCGGCAAGTTCGAAGAACATGCGCTTCCAGCCGCGCACACGGAAGCGGCGGAAGAAGATGGTGATGTCTTCCCAGATCTCGGCGGCGCGGAAGCCGGCGTTCCAGACGGTCGAATCGATCCAGGAATCGATCCGCAGCAGAATGTGACGGCTCTTCGTCGGCCGTTTGCCCGCCGTGTCATTCGCCGTTTTTTCTGGCCCGTTTTCAGATCCCTTTTCAGGGTTGTCCGGATCCTGCACGTCCTGTATTCCCGCCTGATCGCGCTTCACTCATGTCCGGCCGTGGGAAAGCGACGAAGCGCGAGGTCGCCATCTGGCCGCAAAGCTCTCCGATATCGGGAGAGCATGCTCCGGTACCAGGAGCATGCTGAAGAATTGATTGATTTTGCCGCCGATAACAAGAGAGATGCTTGACGGTCACGCGAATTTGCGGGCCGCTGTTGCAAGAAACGAACGATGATCGATCTGCCCTTCTGGAAGCGCAAGACGCTTGCCGAAATGACCGTCGCCGAGTGGGAGAGCCTCTGCGACGGCTGCGGTCTCTGTTGTCTCAACAAGATCGAGGAATGGGATAGCGGCGATATCTATTTTACCTCGGTCCGTTGCAAGCTGCTCGATGGCGAAAGCTGTCGCTGCTCCAGCTATGAGAACCGCTGGGATTTCGTGCCGGACTGCGTGCAACTGACGAAGGAGAACGTGCCCGATATCGCCTGGCTGCCGCCCACCTGCGGTTATCGGTTGGTCGATGAAGGCCGCGATCTCTATTGGTGGCACCCGCTCGTCTCCGGCGATCCGGAAACCGTTCATGCCGCCGGCATTTCCGCGCGTGGCCGCAGCATTAGCGAAACCGAGATCGATATCGACGATCTCGAGGATTACGTCGTCGACTGGCCGCTGACCGTGGGTGAGGAGAAGGACGAAGAGGAAGCCTGATCCGGCCCCGGCTTTCTCTCGCGGGGCGAATGATGCATTCGCAATGCGCATGCCTCAGCGCGACAGATGAAATTGGCACTGGTGGCCGCTTGATTATTGAAAAGTGCGACCCTACCTGCGGTTCGACCCGCTGGTCCGGGCCCCTCTGGCGAGAGCTTCGGCACTCTTGCGATGTCGGACCTCTTTTCCGACAACCAGTGCCGACAGGGGACTATCCTTGAATCTCTCTTTTTTGTTCACCGAGTGGCTGGGAACGCCGCTCTGGATGTGGTCGAGCTTTTTCGTCCTCGTCATCGCCATTCTATCCTTCGACCTCGGTATTCTTCATAAGCAGAACAAGGAAATCGGCGTTCGCGAAAGCATCAAGCTTTCTGCCCTCTATATCGCCCTCGGCCTGACCTTCGGCGGTTGGGTGTGGTGGTACCTCGGTTCTGAGGCCGGCCTTGCCTATATGACAGGCTTCGTCGTCGAAAAGACGCTGGCGCTCGACAACGTCTTCGTCATCGCCTTGATCTTCTCCTTCCTCGCCGTGCCGCGCCTCTACCAGCATCGTGTGCTCTTCTGGGGCATCCTCGGCGTCATCGTGCTGCGCGCCATCATGATCGGTGTAGGCGCGACGCTGGTCGCCGAATTCGCCTGGCTGCTTTATATTTTCGCCGCCTTCCTGATCGTCACCGGCATCAAGATGCTGGTCGTGAAAGAGGCTGAGCCCGATGTCTCGAAGAACGTGCTTGTACGCTTCATGCGCAGCCGCTTCAACGTCACCGAGGAACATCACGGCGAGCGGTTCTTCGTCAAGAAGGAAAACCCGAAGACGGGCAGGATGACCTGGTTTATAACGCCGCTGTTCATGGCGCTCGTGATGGTCGAAGTGGCCGACGTCATCTTCGCCGTCGATTCTGTTCCCGCGATCTTCGCCATCACCACGGACCCATTTATCGTTTACACCTCGAATATCTTCGCGATCCTCGGCCTGCGCGCCCTGTATTTCGCGCTCGCGGCGATGATCCATCGCTTCCGCTACCTGAAGCCGGCGCTCGCCATCGTGCTGATCTTCATCGGCTCGAAGATCTTCCTCGCCGATCTCCTGGGTCTTGAAAAATTCCCGGCTGCGCTCTCGCTTGGCATCACCTTCGCGATCATCGCTGCCGGCGTGGTCTGGAGCCTCCTCAAGACGCGGGGTCCGCAGCAGCCCGCCTGAGCGGGCGCTGCATCCGGACACGTTAACAAAGGAAGGAAACAGATATGATCTCGAATTTCATCGCTTGGATTTTTGCCCTGCTCGTCGTCGATCCGCTGCAGGCTGAGATACAGCAACAGGTTGAGCGCGCCCGGTTTCCCGTGGAGATCGTCAGCCAGTCCCAGGCGTGCCTGGCATCCCAGGGGCCGCAGCTCATCAAACGTGCCGCCGGCGACTACGGCTGGGCGGCGGCCACGGTCGTCAGTATCGCGATCGGCCACAGCTCGCCGGTCGAGCTTCTCGATGGCAGGGACCCGCAATGCGCAGCCATCAACGGCGTCTTGAATGGGGCCGGCGCAGCTGCGTGACGGCAGCGGCCCGGATGGACCGTATGATGTCTGATCAGAACTTATATAGAGGCGCAGCGCGGGGTGTGGCCACCGCGAGGCTTCGGGAGATGCTGGAACTCGCCCGGGCGAAGGGCGGCCTCTCGATCGGCGAGGCGCTGGAGGCGATGGGCCCAACCAGCATCGCCTTCACCATCCTGTTCCTGGCAATCCCGGCGCTGACCCCGATTCCCGGCCCGTTCGGGATGGTGTTCGGCACCGCGCTGGCGCTCGTCTCCCTCCAGATCGTCGCGGGCGGCCGGAAGGTGTGGCTGCCGGCCGTCGTCCGCGATCGCCAGGTTTCGTTTGCCGCACTCGATCTCGTCCTGGGTCATGCGGTTCCGGTGATCGCCCGGGTGGAGAAGGTCGTGCGCGCTGGCCGGCTGGAATTGTTCACAGGCCCGAAGGTGCAGGCGCTGCTGGGCATTCCTGTCTTCCTGCTCGCGGTCGTGGTCGCGCTGCCAATCCCGTTCGGCAATATTCTGCCGGTGTTCTCGTTGGTGGTCCTGGCCGTCGCCCTGATGGAGCGGGACGGCCTCGTCACCCTGATCGGACTGCTGCTTACATCGGCAACGATCGGCGTGACCGTCGCTTTGCTTTATTTTATCAAGGCGATGTTGGTCGCTGCCTATTAATTTAGGCGAAATGTCCGGGCAGGATCAGGATGTCATAGCGGCGAGAAAGCGCCGCAGTTCCGCCTCGATGTAGGCATCCACCCGCCCTTCTGCGCCGAACCCCCACCAGGTGAGTGAGCCCTGCCATTGCGACAGCATCAGCCGGGCGATGGTCTCCGGCGCATTCGCCGATGCGAAACACCTGGCGATCGCCGCCGTCAGCGCCGTTCCCCAGGCAGCCCCGCGAGCCCGCAGCACCGGATCGCGGAAATCCTCGCGAAGCACCAGCAATCCCTCGCCATAGGCGGCGGCATTGTCGCCGTAATCCTGCGACAGGCCGACGAGCAGCGCGACGGCGCCTTCGGGGGTTTTCGGTACGCTCTCGGCAAGCCGGGTCGTTTCCGCATCCAGCCGGTCCCAGGCATGGAGCAGGGCTGCGCGCAGCATCGCCGTCTTTGTCGCGAAACGCTGCACCAGCGTCGAGCCGGAGAGGCCGCTGGCTTTGGCCACCGCCGCAAAGGTCGCCGCATCCGGCCCTTCGGCATGGATCAGCGCCAGCACCATGGCGAGAAGCTGCTCATCAGACAGTGTGCGGCGACGCGGCATGAATTTCCTCTTGCATCTGCCTTATTTATGAACGAGCATTCGTTTATATACAAGGGGCTCTTCAGTTCTAACGTGGAGGATAGAGAAGTGACAGCCGACTTGCGGGAGAAAGTGGCTTTGGTGGCGGGCGCAACACGCGGCGCCGGCCGCGGTATCGCGGTGGAACTCGGCGCCGCCGGCGCCGCCGTCTATGTCACCGGGCGCACGACGCGCGCCAGGCAATCCGAATATATGCGGTCGGAAACGATCGAGGAGACGGCCGAACTGGTGACGGCTGCAGGCGGCAGGGGTATCGCCGTGCCGGTCGATCATCTCGTCGCGCCGGAGGTCGAGGCGCTGGTTGCCCGCATTCGCCGCGAGGCCGGCCGGCTCGATATCCTCGTCAACGACATCTGGGGCTGCGAAAAGCTGTTCGAATGGGACAAGCCCGTCTGGGAACATTCGCTGGATAAGGGCTTGCGCATGCTGAAGCTCGGCATCGAAACCCATTTGATCACCGCCCATTACGCCCTGGCGCTGATGATCGAGCGGCCGGGCGGCCTGCTCGTCGAGGTGACCGACGGAACGGCCGACTACAATGCCACGCACTACCGGCTGTCGCCCTTCTACGATCTCGTCAAGACAGGCGTCACCCGCATGGCCTGGGCGCATGCGCAGGATCTGGCAAAACACGGCGCCACCGCCGTTTCGATCACCCCCGGCTGGCTGCGCTCCGAAATGATGTTGGATGCTTATGGCGTCCGCGAGGAGAATTGGCGCGAGGCGACCAAGGTGCAGCCGCATTTCGCCATTTCCGAAACCCCGCGCTTCGTCGGCCGCGCCGTCGCTGCGATATCAGCCGATCCCGACCGCGCCCGCTGGAACGGTCAGTCACTGTCGAGCGGCGGTGTGGCCAAGATCTATGGCTTCGACGATATCGATGGTTCGCGGCCGGATTGCTGGCGCTATATGGCCGAAGTGCAGGAGCCGGGCAAACCTGCGGATGTGACCGGCTACCGCTAAGGCCGCTTGCTATCGTACGGCTGCGAGCCGTGCGGCGTCGCGAAACGAGACCAGCCGCTTCGTCTGTTCGTCCCACAGCACCAGCTTGACGCAGCGCAGGCTTTCCATGAGCGTGATGCGGCCGAGGTCGGCAAGTTCCGGATGGTCCCGCAGCACTTCGGGCAGCCGGTAGTAGGGGACCCGGCTGGACAGATGATGCACATGGTGGATGCCGATATTGCCGGTGATCCAGCGCAGCACCGGCGGCAGGTCGTAATGCGAGGCGCCGTGCAGGGCCGCATGCTGGAACTGCCAGTCCGGCTTTTTCGACCAATGCGTTTCCTCGAACTGGTGCTGGACATAGAACAGCCAGACGCCGGCGGCGCCGGCCAGCAGCACGATCGGCAGATGCACCAGCAGGAAGGGGACGATCCCGACCGCCCAGATCAGCAATGCGGCGGCGAGCGCGATGGCCAGGTTGGTCGCCATCGTCGAGACCCAGGGCAGGGCGCCGGAGCGCATCATGCCGAAAGGCAGGCGCTGCTTGATGATGAACAGCCATGCCGGCCCGATCCCGAACATCACCGCCGGGTGCCGGTAGAGCCGGTAGCCGAGCCGGCCCCAGCGCGACAGCGCATTATATTCGGCGATCGTCAGCGTCTCGATATCGCCGACGCCGCGTTCGTCCAGGTTTCCGGCCGAGGCATGGTGTTCCGCATGCGCCCGGCGCCAATAGTCGTAAGGCGTCAGCGTTAGGATGCCGATGATCCGCCCAATCCAATCGTCGAGGCGGCGACGGGCGAAAAACGAGCCGTGGCCGCAATCATGCTGGATCATGAACAGCCGGAGCAGGAAGGCGGCGGCGGGAATGACGAGGATCAGGCCTGGCCAGAAACTGTAATGAACCGCGGCCCATGCGGCAGCCCAGAACAGCGCGAAAGGGACGACCGTGACGGCAAGCTCGAAAGCGCTGCGTCCGGCCCGTGGCTGGCGATATCCGGCAAGGATTTTCAGCCAGCGCTTTTCAACGAAAGCGCCTGGGTGAGCATCGGATCGCGCCGAGTTTTCATCGGGCCGGTCCAAAACGGCAATCTGCATTTCCTCGCTCTCGTTGCGGCGCGCGGGTTCGATCACAGAATGACACCGTGAAAAGCAGCGATGCTTGAAAGACCGAGGGCTGAGCGAACGAGGAAGGGCGGGTAATCCAACTGATACATTCTTTGAAGAGAGGTCATGGTCGCAGCACTTCCCGTTTTTCTGAAAGCATGTCAATGGGTGATCGTGCCGCGCCGGAGCGCCGCACGTCCGGCGATATGCGCCAAGACGCTCCATCGCTTCGAGGCTGCCCATGATCGATTCCGGAAAATCGATTCCGCTTTGAGGAATTGCGTGGTCCCTGCCGGCCGGCGGGGCGCAAGCCGTCCCGCCGGGCAGATGGAGGCGCTACTTCTTCGGGGCGCTGCCATGCGGCGCACTATTGGCGGCCGTCTTCATCTGGTTGGAGAATGTGCTGTCCGTCTTCGCCGCCTGCTTGTCCTTCTTCGGCTTGCGGACTTCGCGATTGCTTCTCATTTGCCCTTTTGCCATGGATGAAATCTCCTCTCTCATTGCAATTAAAAGCTGCGGGCTGCGCCTCAATCGCCCTCGCTTGTCGTTCGCGACCGAAGTTCGCGGGATCGTCACGCAGGCAACCCGGCAGCGGCGGACCGCAGGAATGGAATGAAATCGTTGGCTGAAGCCGATGCCGGGGCTTTCTCCCGGAAAACGGCCGTGGCGGAAACCCGCCACCGCATATTTCGGTCAATCGTCAATGGGCATCGTGTAACATGAAAATGAGACGCCATTAAGGCGCTGCCGCAAGAAAGCCATATTTCAGCAGCCCGTCTGTCCTTTCAGACTGGCTGGAAAATTCGCTCTCCGGAACATACCTAATATCAGCCGGCGGCGCGTCTTTCGCGCGGCAATCCCTGTATCGCATATCGATTACAGATGGGAGTTACCGGTTTCGGCGGCGCCTTCGGCTTGCCGAAATGATATTCGAGAGCCTTTGAGAGCATGGCCGGCGAGGTGACGCCCTCCTGGAACAGCTTGATCAGCAGCACCGCCGCCACGTTGAAGACGCATTCGTCGTCGGTCGGGATTCTAGCGTCGTAGCCGGCCTCGTCGAGCACGCCCTGAAGCATGTCGAGATCGGACGAGGTCAGATGCGGCTTTGCGGAAGGGGAAGACATCGGTCCTCCTTTCGTCGGGGCGAGGGGCCAAAACCCCCAGTCGGCAGCGCCCGTACCATGGCTGCCGACGGCGAGACCATGCACCTTTCGCCGAGGCAAGGCAATAAGTTTCTTGTTGCTAATATGCGCTTTTTCTTATGAAGAGCCCGCACCCCTCAAGGTGCGGGCGCGGCGGTCATTCCGCCGCCTGATAGGCCGACGGCCGGGCGGCCGATGTCCGCGGACCGGCGGCGGCAAGCAGGGTGATCGCGACCGCAAGCAGTGCCACGAAGGCGATGCCGGCGACATAAGGATCCCAGCCGAAATGCGGTGCGGCGCCGAACACGGCCGAGGCGGCTGCAAGCACGATGCCGCCGCCGATCTGGAAGGAGGCGAAGAGCAGTCCGGAGGCGAGCCCCGACTTGTCATCCTCGACGTCGGACAGGGCCGCGACCTGCACCGAGGGGTAGGTCAGGGCGTAACCGAGGCCGAGCGGGATCTGCGAGCACAGCACGAGCAGGATCGGGTCGACATGTCCGAGGGCGGTCACCCAGAAGATGTAGGTGAAGGCTTGCAGACCGACACCTATCGCCATCAGTCCGGTGGCGCCGCGATTTTGCGCGAGGCTCGCAAAACGGGGCGCCAGGAACATGACGAAGACGCCGCCAAGCGCAAAGCAGAAGCCTGTGGTGAAGGCCGACCAGCCGATGACGTTCTGATAATAGAGTGTCGCCAGGAACTGAAAGCCGACATAGGCGCCTTGGAAGAGGGCGGCAATCGCATTGGCGTGCCGGAGTTTCGCCCGGCGGAACATGCCAAGCGGCACCATCGGATCGGCGTGGCGCGCTTCGACCGCGAGGAAGAGCAGGATCAGCGCCAGCGAAGCGATCAGCGAGCCCCAGGTGGCAAAAGCCTGCCAGCCGGCGGCCGCAGCATTGGTGATGCCGAAGACGAAGAGCAGCAGCCCGGGCGTGATCGTCAGCGCGCCGGCCCAGTCGAAAGCGGGCCGCGGTCCCGTCCTTTTCGGGTCGGCCGGCAGCGCCAGCGGCGCAAGAAAGAGCGTCATGATGGCAACCGGCGCGCCCATGACCAGCGTCGCCCGCCAGCTGAAGATCGTCGCCGCGCCGCCGAGCACCATGCCGAGCACGAATCCGGTGGCGCCAGTGGAGGCAAAGACGCCGAGCGCTTTTGCGCGCGCCGTTCCTTCGCCGAAGACGGAGAGCAGCAGCGCAAGGGCCGCAGGCGCGGTGAAGGCGGCGGCAATGCCCTTGATCAACCGGGCGGCGATCAGCGTCGGGCCGCTGTCGACGAAGCCGCCGGCGATACTGGCGGCGGCAAAAATTGCCAGCGACCAGAGGAAGACGCGGCGATGGCCGAAGACGTCGGCGACCCGGCCGCCGAGCAGGAGAAAGCCGCCATAGCCGAGCACATAGGCGCTGACGGCCCATTGCAGCGATGTCGCCTCCATGCCGAGCTCGGCCTGGATGGCGGGCAGCGCGACGCCGATCGTGGAGACGTCCATAGCGTCGAGAAAGTTGGCGGTGCAGAGCAGCAGCAATGCCAGCCCCGCTCCGCTTTTCGATTTGGAAAATGTCATCGAAATCGTTCCTTCTTTGCTGCCGCTTCATCGGGGGAGATTGCCGGGCGGCAGGGAACGAGAAAATGTACAGCTTCCATTCCTATTGCAAATTGATAGTAGCTATGCCAGGTATTACTCACAATGATGAATGATGCCACGCTTCGCAAAATCGACCTGAACCTGCTGCTGGCTTTTTCGGTGCTGATGCAGGAGCGCAATGTCAGCCGCGCCGCCGAGCGGCTGCTGCTTGGCCAGCCCGGCCTCTCGGCTGCTTTGCGGCGGCTGCGCGAGGCGCTGGACGACGAATTGTTCGTGCGCGTCGGCCGCGGCCTGCAGCCGACGCCGCGCGCGCTTTCCATTGCGCCGGCGATCGAGGATGCGCTGTCGGGTATCGAGCGCGCCATCCGCCCGCAGGCCGAATTCGATCCGGCAAGCTGGCAGGGCGAGTTTCGCATCGGCATGTGCGACAATCTCGAATCGGCCTTCTTCGGCCCGCTTGCCGCACGCCTGCTGCAGCTCTCACCTGGCGCCCGGCTGATCGGCATCGCTTCGGAAAAGCGCGATGCCGCTCGCCGGCTGGACGAGGGCGTCTTCGATTTCAGCGTTTCCATGCATGACGAGCCGGCCTCCTGGCACATCCGCGCGCCGCTGTTCAACCAAGCTTCGATGTGCATTTACGACGAGGTTCAGCTCAAACTGAAAGCGCCATTGAGTCTTGAGGATTTCGCCAATGTCGCGCACGTCACAGTCTCGTTCGAGGGCAATGCCTCGACCAGCATCGACACCGCACTGAGCCGCACCGGCCATGTCAGGCGGGTGGTGGCGACGGTGCCGCGCTTTTCCGCCCTGCCGACGGCGCTGCGGGCGATGCCCGCCATCGCCACCGTGCCGGAATCGATCGGCCGCTGCATGGCGCAATTGCATGGGCTGACCATCTCAGCGCCGCCGATTTCGCTGCCGGCCGATCCGGTGACCATGCTCTATCGCCGGGTCGACCAGGCCGATGGCCGGGCGCGCTGGTTCCGCCGCCTGTTCCTCGACGTCGCCGGCGAGGCGCTCGAAGCCTCCGGCTGCCGCGTCGCAATATCGAGAGCGGCGGCGTGATACATGTCGCCGCGTTCCGTCCGGAATTGCTTAAAGATAGAGCCGGTTAGAGCTCACCCTTGTGGAAATAGGCTTCGAGGCGGTAGCCGTCCGGGTCGATGATGAAGGCGGCGTAATAGAACTGCCCGTAATCCGGCCGGATGCCCGGTTCGCCATTATCCGTGCCGCCGGATGCAACGGCGGCTGCATGAAAGGCATCGACCGCGGCTTCGTTGGGGGCGACGAAGCAGAAATGCAGTCCGGATCTGAGATCGGCAACAACCGGATGCTCGACTTGCATGATCCACAACCCGACCCTTTCCGGGCCGTAACCGATCATCGTGTCGGCATTGGCCAGGCGCTCATATCCGAGCGGCGCCAGCGCTGCATCGTAGAAGCGCCGGGCTCTTTCGAGGTCTTTGACGCCGAGGGAGATATGATCGAACATGGACCGCAAACTCCTATAACACGCCGATCCGGATTCGGGGTGATGCGGCATCACCATCTTTCAACCGCTCTCCGAAGTCAACGAACCCGCTGTCGGGAGCGGTCGGCGTGACCATTGCCAGCAAACCCTTCCGGCCCAGCAGCCCGAATGACTGGCCCCGCGCGCGCGCGGCCAGTCCTCACATCAGGCTTTCACGGCAGCCCATTTCGGAGCAATGCCGGTACCGCGGCCCAGGCCGTAACCGAGGCGGATGTTGAGCATGCCCAAGGGCTCGAGCAGGCGAGCGGCGTCCAGCGATCCGGTCTTCTCGACAGCGAAGCCGGCGTCCTTGACCAACGCCGCGGCGGTTTCGACGGCGTCTTCGTCGCCGGCCAGGAAGACCGGAAGAGTGACGGTCTGATCGGGAGAGGCAGCAAAAAGCTCGGCAAAGATCGTGTTGAAGGCCTTCACGACCTTGGCGCCTGCGGCCTGGCGCTGGATCTCTTCGGCGGCCGACGTATCATGGCCAAACAGCAGGCCGGAGAAATCCGGTTTGAGCGGGTTGGTAATGTCGATGACAATCTTGCCTTCCAGCGCCGCAGCGCCGGCAAACTCGAGTGCCGAAGCATAAGGCAGCGCCAGCACCACAATGGCGGCTTGCGCCACGGCGCTCGCGATCGGCGCGCTCGAAGCACCGATCTCCGCTGCCAGCGACTTTGCCGCGGCCTCGTTGCGCGATGCGAGGATGAGATCGCGCTTGCCGGCCAGCCGACGGGCCAGGCCGGCACCCATGTTTCCAGTTCCGATGATGGCGGTTTTCATGTGGTCGTCTCCTTGGTGAGATTGAATGTCTCGGATATAGCCGACCGCGATCCCATCTTTAATGGCATTGAATGCGATTATATAATTGCATAAAAGTATCGAATGAACGATCTCACCAACCTGCAGACCTTTGTCGCCGCTGCGACATCAGGTAGCTTCGCGAAGGCTGCCGCCAGGCTCAACCTGTCGCCCGCCATGGTGGGCCGCCGTATTCAGGCTTTGGAGACGGACTATGGCGTCAAGCTGATCGAGCGCACCACCCGAACCCAGAGGCTCACCGAGATCGGTGTCAGGTTTCTAGAGAGAGCAAGCCGGGTCATCGATGAGCTAGAGCAGTTGAACGATCTCGCCGGGCCGCAGAACGACGAGATATCCGGCCACCTCCGCATCAGCGGCCCGACCACTCTGGGGGTAAAGCGGCTGGCATCGTCCATCGCTCGCTTCGCCAATCGACATCCCGCTGTCAGCCTGGAGCTCAATCTTACCGACCGTAACGTCGATATGATTTCGGAAGGTTATGACCTTGCCATTCGGGTGGCGCAGTTGCGCCCGTCTTCCTTGATCGCAAGAAGGATCGGCACTTATCGCTTCGTCTGCTGCGCCTCTCCCGCTTATCTCGACAAGAACGGCGTGCCGGCTCATCCCGAGCAGTTGGAACGGCATCGCTGCATCCTCAGCCTCAACCTCGTCCCGCGGGATCAATGGCATTTCGAAGATCGGGATGGACGGGTGGTGGCGGCAAAGATCAACAGCAATATCGGTATCGACAATGGCGAAGCCATGCGGGTTGCCGCGGTGGAAGGTGCCGGCATCGTCTATGCGCCTGAGGTTCTGGTGGAGGAAGACATTGCCGCGGGACGGCTGACCGAGGTGCTCGGCGATTGGGAAAAGTACAGCCTGCCCATCCATGCCGTTCACCCGTCTCGGCAGTTCGTGCCGCGACGGGTGAAGGCGGTGATCGGCTGGGTCGCCGGGGATCTCCGCCGATAGAATTGCCTGCAGACAGAGGTCGCGAAGGGCGGCGCGGCCTTACTGCAATTGCGGTTTTTTCAAAAAGCTGTTGCGGTCGGCGGATTTGATGCGCAGCCAGGCTTCACGGCCATTCCTGAGGATCCGCATCGGAATCTCGGCGCCGGCCGGGCCACTGTTCCAGACCTTGCGGTAGAAATCGGCCAGGCCGTCGACCTCTTCGTCGCGGATCTCCGAGATGATATCGCCCTGCCGCAGGCCCGCCTGGGCTGCCGGCCCGCCTTCGGCCACGCTCATTACCACCACGCCGCCATTGCTCTCGGCGGAGAATGCACCGAGCCAGGGCCGCGGCGGCTTGTTGACCTGGCCGCGATTCAACAGATCGTCGAGGATTGGCGTGAGCAGATCGATCGGCACGACCATGTTGATATCGGCGACTTCGTCGCCCTGGCTCATTTGCAGGCGAAGCGAACCGATGCCGAGAAGCTTCCCGTCCGAACCGATCAGCGCCGCACCGCCCCATGAGGGGTGAGCCGGCGCCGTGAAAATCGCCTCATCGAGCAGATATTCCCAGTAGCCGGCGAATTCCTGCCGGGCGACGATGTTTGCCTCGACGAATTCTCCGATGCCATCGGCAAGCACGACGGGGTCGCCGGCCTTGGCGCTTGCCGCGTCGCCGAGATCCACCGCCGGCGCATCAAGCACCCCAAGCGCCTGCACCAGGCCGAAGCCGCTTTCCTGATCATAGGCGAGGGCATGGGCGGGAACGACACGCCCGTCATGGGTGGTCAGCCACACCTCTTCGGCCTCGGTGATGAGATAGCCGATGGTCAGCACCAGCCCATTGTCGCGAATGACCACGCCGCTGCCTTCCCGGACGGTTCCCAGCGTTTCCGCCGTAAAGGCATCTTCCGGAATGGAGGAACGGACGGCCACGACTGACCGCAAAATCGGATCGATATTCATGCTTTCATCCCGCTGGGCCGCCGGTACGAAGGACTGAAATCCGGCGCATTCCACCTTGAATAAGTAAGAAGATGGTTGGGCGGCGGCAAGACTGCAGGGGAGGGAATTTGCGAAACCAACTCCATGGCGCAGTGGACAGCGGCGCCACGCAACAATATACAGTCAATCCCATCAGCAATCAGACTGACGCGGATTACGACATGAAGAACTGGCATCCCGATCTCAGCCGCAGCAGCAGCCCCCGTTATATGGCGATCGCCGATGTGATCGAAATGGATCTGCGCAGCGGCGCTCTGGTGCTCGGGGACCGGCTGCCGCCGCAGCGCGAACTCGCCAAGCGGCTGAATGTCGATTTCACCACGGTGGCGCGAGGTTATGTCGAGGCGCAGAAGCGCGGGCTTGTCGATTCGCATGTCGGCCGCGGCACCTTCGTCACCGGCGGTGTGGACAAGCAGCGCCAGGGTTTCGCGCCGGGCGCTGCGCCCGATCCGCGCCGCGTCGCCGTCGTCGATTTTTCGATGAACATGCCGCCGGAACCGGATGACCCGGAACTGATCGCCCGCATGCGCGAGGGCATGGCGGCGGTGGCGGCCAACCTCATTCCGCTTCTGCGCTATCAGGGTTTCGGCGGCTCCGGCATGGACAAGGAGGCTGCCGCCGCCTGGCTCGACCGTCGCGGGCTAAGACCCTCGCAGGAGCGGATCTTCGTAACGCCGGGCGCCCATCCGGCTCTGCTGGCGATCTTCGGTCTGCTGGCAAAGCCGGGTGAGGCGGTGCTTTCGGAAAGCATCACCTATCCCGGCATACGCTCGATTGCCGCCCAGTTGCGGCTCAATCTGACCGGTCTGCCGATGGACGAGTACGGTATACTGCCGGACGCTTTTGCTACAGCCTGCGAGAGATTGAAGCCGAAAGCGCTCTATCTCAATCCGACGCTGCAGAACCCGACGACGCTGACCATCCCGGCCAAACGCCGCGAGGAAATCGCAGTCGTTGCCCGCAAATATCACCTGCCGATCGTCGAGGACGATGCCTACGGCTTCATTCCCCTGGAAGGCCCGCCGCCGCTTGCGGCAACGGCGCCCGATCTCACCTGGCATATCGGCGGGCTGGCGAAATGCATCGGCGCGGGGCTGCGTCTTGCCTATGTCGTGGCGCCGGATACCAAGGCCGTCTGGCCCTTCGTCAGCGCCATGCGCGCCAACAATGTCATGGCCTCGCCGCTGATGGTGGCGCTCGCCACCCGCTGGATCGAGGACGGCACCGCCGATGCGATCTTGCGCTTCATCCGCACCGAAGCCGCAGCCCGTCAGCAGATGGTCGCCGCCATCCTGCCGGCAGGCAGCTACCGTGCGGATCCGATCAGTTTCAATATCTGGCTGCCGCTCGCCAATGGCTGGACCCGTTCCACCTTCGGCGGCCACATGCGCTCCTCCGGCATCGGCGTCGTCGCAAGCGACGCCTTCACGGTCGAGGGCGCTGCACCCGAGGCCGTGCGGGTCTGTCTCGGTGGACCGATCACCCGGGAGAAGCTGCAGGGCGCGCTGGAATTCATGGCCCATGCGCTGGAAGGCCCGCCTGAGATGGCCGCCTCGTTCTTCTGAGCCGGCAACGCCGCAACTGAGCCCTTCAGGCAAGTTATCGCTCCGTGCGACCCCTTCACATCTGCGCCCGGGCGGCGGAAATCTGCGGCATTCTGTCGAGTTGACTGGTAATCTCTCACCAATGTATTTAAATTGAATGCATGCATTGTTGGGCATTGATTGGTTGATGCCTGGCGCAGAATAAGGTGTGATCATCATGGAAACCGAATTTCCGCCGCTTCCTCCGCTGCAGACCGGTATCAGGGGGCGCTGCCCGCGTTGCGGCCAAGGCCATATGTTCAAGGGCTTCCTGACGTTGCAGCCGGCATGCGAGGCTTGCAGCCTTGATTATTCCTTCGCCGATCCGGCTGACGGCCCGGCTTTTTTCGTCATCTGCTTTGCGTGTATCCCGAGCGTGCTGCTCGGCGTCTGGCTGGAGGTGGCGTTTACGGCGCCGATCTGGGTGCATCTTCTGGTCACCGGCCCCTTCATGCTCGCCACCTGCATTCCACCACTGCGGCCGCTGAAGGGCTGGCTGGTCGCCAGCCAGTATTTCTACAAGGCGGAAGAGGGCAGGCTGGCTTGAGACTTGTTGAGCGTCGCGCGCAGGCGCGGCGTGGCGAAATCGAGCAGGGCCCGCAATTTCAGCGGCACCAATCCCTGTGTGGGGTAGACGAGATGCACCGGCGCCGGCGGCGCTTCGAAATCGGCAAGCAGCGGCACCAGCAGGCCTGCCGCCTCGGCGCGTGCGGCCTGGTAGGAGAGCACCCGGGTGATGCCGAGGCCGGCGACCGCCGCATCGACCGCGGCCTCGGCGGTGTTGACGGCAAGACGTGAACGGATCGACACGGGGAGATCGCGTTTGCCCTCGGCGAAAGTCCAGCTCACTTTCGAGGCCATGCCCTCGAAGGTGACGCAGTCATGGGTGGAGAGATCGCCCGGATGCCGCGGTGTCGCGTGCCGCGTCAGGTAATCCGGACTGGCATAGACCGTCCGGCGGATCGAGCCCAGCCTGATGGCGATCAGGTTGCTGTCCGGCAGGTTGCCGATCCGGAGCGCCACATCGATATGATCCTCGACGAGGTTCGACAGCCGGTCGCCAAGCATCAGGCGCAGATTGATATCGGGATAGGCCTTCAAGAAGTCCACCACCACAGGCAAGACATGCAACCGCCCGAAGACGATCGGTGCGGTCATCGTCAACTCGCCCTTCGGCGCGCTGTATTCGCCGGCCGCCGCCCGTTCCGCCTCTTCCACCCGATCGAGAATTTCCCGCGCCGCCTCGACATAGGAGCGGCCGGCCTCCGTCAGCGCCACTTTCCGGTTGGTCCTTTGCAGCAGTCTGGCTCCGAGATGGGCCTCCAGTTCCGAAACCTTGCGGCTGACGGTTGCGAGTGGCGAGCGCAGATGCCGTGCGGCGGCCGACAGGCTGCCCTGTTCGACAACGGCCAAAAGCACGGCCATGGCGTCCAGGCGATCCATCCTATCCTTCCATAAATTGATAATATGCCTTCCAGTTTAGCATTCTACTGCATTGAAGTGGAAGGCAATAAATTGCCCCGCAGATGGTTCGAAGCGGCCATCGTCAATCCCCGCCAATCGGGAATAACGAAGGAAACCATCATGAAACTCTATCATCACCCGCTTTCCGGCCATTCGCACCGGGCTCACTTGTTCCTGTCGCTGCTTGGCGTGCCCTATGATTTGGTCGAGGTCGACTTGGCGGCAGGCGCCCACAAGGCGCCGGAATTTCTGAAGCTCAATCCCTTCGGTCAAGTGCCTGTTCTCGACGATGACGGCACGGTCATTGCCGATTCATCCGCCATCCTCGTCTATCTCGCGCGCAAATATGGCCGCACCAACTGGCTGCCGGAAGAGGCATTGGCTGCGGCGCGTATACAGAAATGGCTCTCGGTTGCAGCCGGCGAAATCGCCTACGGACCATGTGCTGCCCGCCTGGTCACCGTCTTCGGCGCCGATTTCCGCACAGACGAGGTGATCGCCCGGGCGCATCGCATTCTCACGCTGATCGAGGCGGAGCTCTCCGGCCGCAATTTCCTGCTCGGTGACAGACCGGTGATCGCCGACATCGCGCTCTACAGCTACATCGCCAACGCCCCGGAGGGCAATGTCGATATCTCGGCCTATCCAGGTGTGCGTGCCTGGCTTGCGCGCATCGAGGCGCTGCCGGGTTTCGTCGGCTTTCGCAAGACGAAGATCGGCCTCGCCGCATAAAACCCGTCGGGGCAGGATCGCCGTCCCGGTTTCTCAAAGTTGCCCGTAAGGAGGTTCGTGATGCTTGAGCAGACGAGACAGGATGTGAGTTCGCCTTGGCATGAGGGTGAACTCGCCATGCAGCGCAGCGTCGGCGTCGTCGAGCGCATGGACGGGCCGGGACGGAATTTCGTCCGCAAGGCCATGCCGGAGCAGCATCGGGCTTTCTTTCCGATGCTGCCGTTCCTAGTGCTCGGCGCCGTCGATGCCAAAGGCGATGTCTGGGCGACGGTGCGGGCCGGGCGGCCGGGTTTCATGTCCTCACCGGAGCCGGAGGTTCTTGACGTCCGTCTGCCGCGCGACCCGGCCGATCCTGCGGATTCAGGCATGGAAGATGGCGACGCGATCGCAATGCTCGGCATCCAACTCGAGACCCGGCGGCGCAACCGGCTGAACGGCGTGATCGGCAGGACGTATACCGGCGCTTTCCGTGTGCGCGTCGGCCAGAGTTTCGGCAATTGCCCCCAATATATCCAGCCCCGCTCTTCAGAATTTGTCCGCGACCCCGATGTGCCGACAGCGATGACGCCGCTGCATTCCGGTCACCTCGATGATCGCACGCGGCGAATGATCGAGAGCGCCGATACCTTCTTCGTCGCCTCCTATGTCGATCGCGAGGATGGCGAGCGGCAGGTGGACGTCTCCCATCGCGGCGGTTATGCCGGTTTCGTGCGGGTCAGCGCCGAGGGCGGGCTGACCATTCCCGATTTTTCCGGCAACCGGTTCTTCAACACGCTGGGCAATTTCCTCGTCAACCCGAAGGCCGGGCTGGTCTTCGTCGATTTCGAAACCGGCGATATGCTGCAGATGACGGGGAGGACCGAGGTGCTGCTGGATTCGCCCGAAATTACAGGCTTTCAAGGGGCGGAACGGCTGTGGCGTTTCACGCCCGAACAGATCGTGCTTCGCCCGGATGCTCTGCCACTGCGATGGAGGCAGGAGAGCGCTGAGCTGCAGCGCCGTTCCCGCGGGTGAGGCAGCCGTCTGGCTGAACGACCGCTAGAGCGAAACGCTGCGCCCGCATCTTGCCAATCGTTGTACCAATCGGTACAAACAAAACCGTTCAGTACAGGAGCGCCCATGTCCAGCCTCGTCCCACCCTTCACCCTTGAGACCGCGATCCGCAAAGTCCGCCTTGCCGAGGACGGCTGGAACAGCCGTGATCCCGAGCGCGTGTCGCTCGTCTATACGCCGGACAGCCGCTGGCGGAACCGCGCCGAATTCGTCAACGGCCGCGCCGAGATCGTCGCCTTTCTCACCCGCAAATGGGCGAAGGAGCTGGACTATCGGCTGATCAAGGAGATCTGGGCCTTCACCGATGATCGCATCGCCGTGCGCTTCGCCTATGAATGGCACGATGACAGCGGCAACTGGTTCCGTTCCTATGGCAACGAGAACTGGGAATTCGACGCCGCCGGCCTGATGCAGCGCCGCTTCGCCTGCATCAACGACCTGCCGATCCGGGAATCGGAGCGTAAGTATCACTGGCCGCTCGGCCGGCGGCCGGACGACCATCCCGGCCTGAGCGAACTCGGCCTCTGAACACTGCAAGGAAGGCCCGCCGGTGAAAACCGTCTACGAACGCGCCGACATCGTGCCGCTGCTGGCGGAAATCTTCCGCGAACTCGGCTATCAGGGTACGTCGCTCAGCCGCATCACCGAACGCACCGGCATCGGCAAGGGCAGCCTCTATCACTTCTTTCCCGGCGGCAAGGAGGAGATGGCGGGCGCCGTGCTCGCCGATGTCGATGCCTGGTTCGAGCAAGCGATCTACCGGCCGCTGAGACACGGCGACGCCCGCGAGGCGATCGCGGTAATGTGGACTGAAGTGAACGACTATTTCCGCTCCGGCCGCCGCATCTGCCTCGTCGGCGCCTTCGCCCTTGATGAGACCCGCGGACGGTTTTCGGTGGCAATCGCCGACTATTTCATCCGCTGGGTCAACGCCTTGCATTCGGCGTTGATGCGGGCCGGTTGTCCGGAGGAAGACGCGCAGGCGCTTGCCGAGGAGGGCGTTGCCGGCATTCAAGGCGCGTTGGTGCTGTCGCGGGCGCTTGACGACACGGCGGTCTTCACTCGATCGCTGGAAGCCGTGGCGAAACGACTCGATGCCGTGATGCAATGAGGGGGTGGTGAAGCCGACGGGATGTTTATCGCAGCTATGAAGAATTCACCCGGCCACATCGATTGGCCGGGGGTGTTGATCGGGCGCTGGGCGGCGCTCGATCTTACATCGCTACCGCTTTGCGTATCTCAGCGTTGTTGTTGAGGCTGCTGGGCCGGGCGCGGATTTTCCCGTTCAGGGCGAATCTGGCGCCATTCGTTTTCCATCTGGTCGACGACATGCTGGGGAATGGTGGGCTGCGTAGTGGCGGGCGCCTGCATCGGAAGTCTCCTCTTTTCGGGGTCAAGGCTTCAGGGCAGGAAGATGAATTACACAAGACAAAAGGCGTGTAAATCAGTAGCTTAAACGCTTTAAACGATTAAATAGATTTTAATCGATTAAGACGGTTTTAACCTTGATGTTTTTGGGAAGCGAGGGAATGGTTGTCCACATGGACCGAAGTTTCTTTTTCGATGCGGTGCGGCAAGAACTCTTCAAGGGAGAGATGACGCATCCTCAGGTAGTGGGCATCACGGCGATCCTCGACGCTTGGGAAAAGCGCTTTGCCCATGCCGACCGGCGATGGCTCGCCTACATCCTCGCAACCGCCTACCACGAAACGCCTATACGATGCAGCCGGTTCGCGAGACGCTGGCGGAAAGCGATACCCGCGCGGTCGAGATCCTCGAGACAGCCTTTGCCGCCGGCCGGCTTTCCTGGGTGAAAACGCCCTACTGGCGGCCGGACGAGGATGGCTGCTGCTGGCTCGGGCGCGGCCTGGTGCAACTCACCCACAAGCGGAACTACGAGGCGATGAGCGTGCTGACCGGCATCGACCTTGTCGCCGCTCCCGACCGGGCCATGGAGATGGATACGGCGGTGACGATCCTGATCGAAGGTATGCTGCAGGGAAGTTTTACTGGCCACAAACTTGCCGATCACCTGAGCGAGACGAACGAGGACTGGGTGAATGCGCGCCGCATCGTCAACGGCACCGACCGGGCGGAAAAGCTCGCAGCCTATGCCGTGGTCTTCGATGCGGCGTTACGTCCCGTCACGGCGTATGGCATGCTCGTGCGGTTGAAGCTATGGGTCTTGCGTGTTATCGCCCGGCTGACCGCTGGAGCGCCGCATCTCCGATAGGACGCGCCAAGGTCGCTCTGGCATCTAGATAAAATCCGACAGGAGATTCCGCGTGATCCGCCATATCGTCTTCTTCACCGTGCAGGAGGAACATCTGCAAGAGGTGAGGGCCGGGCTTTCGATCCTCACCGGCATTCCTTATGCGAGGCTCTTGGAAATCGGCACCAATGTGAAGACCGATCAACTGGGCACCGAGATCGATCTCGTGGTCTACGGCGAATTCGACGACGAGGCGGCCCTTGCCGCCTACAAGGCCCATCCCGATTATCAGCTGTCGATCGAGCGTGTCCGGCCGCTCCGGGAAAAGCGCATCGCCGCCGATTACGACAGCCGCACGGCGGTGACGCGGCCGCTTTGAATTCGCAAACATTCGGCGGCCATGCCAAGCTGACTCAACTTCTGAGCCGCCGGACTCAACTTTCGAAAAAGCGGTGGCAAGCGATTCAAGAGATTCGCCAAAAGCGGTTGCGCGTTGGTTGTGAGTTGGCGGCAACAGCCGCGATGCCTGGACGGAAAGCCGCTCTCGTCCCAATGTCGATGATAATCAAGACATATTAAGAATGGCTGACGTGACGGGCCGGGCTCTCACGATGCGACGGGGCTCGGCTGTGACGCGTGGGCGCCGCGCACCAGCGCCATCAGCATCAGCACGAAGGCCAGTGCCAAAGCCGCAAAAGCGGCGCAGGCGACGAGCGCCGGCCCGGTGCCGGCGCGGTCGAGAATGGCGGTGAAGAGGACCGGGGCGATGGCGTTGGCGAGGTTTTGCGGCAGCGACAGCCGGGCCGATTGCAGGCCGTATTCGGCAGGCGAAAACAGCGCCAGCGGCAGAAGCGCGCGGGCGACGGTCATGACGCCGGCGCCGAAACCGTAAAGCAGGATGAAGGTGACAAGCAGCGGTGCGGATTGACTGGCGACCAGCATGATCAGGAAACTGATCATCATCAGGCCGATGCCCATGGCCGCGCTGAGCATGGAGTTGCCGCGGCGGCCGAGCAGCATGTCGAGGAAACGTGCCGAGATGCCGAGCACGCCGCGCGCCGAGCCAAGCTGCAATGCAAAGGCTGGCGAGGCGCCGGACTGGCGGAAGATTTCGAGCAGCGATGGCGAAATACCGAAGGTGATAAAGGTCGAGATCGTCGTCGCCGCGGCAATCAGCAGGAAGGCTTTGCGCCGCGCCGCCGCGGTGAGCGGCACCGGGGCAATGTCTGCCGCGCCGCCTGCGATCTGCGTGACGATCGGTTTCGGCAAGGCGAAAAGATGCAGCGGCAGGCAGACGAAGAATTGCAGCGCCGCGCAGACGAGAAAGGTCAGGCGCCAGCCGAGCGTCTCGTTGAGCAGGCTGAGGATCGGCCAGAAGATGGCGCTCGAAAGCCCGGTGAACAGCATAAGAATGGCGATGACGCGTTTGCCGTTTTCCCCTTCGCGCTCGACGACGGCGGTATAGGCCGGTGCCGAAAGGCCAAATGCGCCCCCGATGCCGATGACCACCCAGGCGCTGGCATAGAGCACGATGCCGTTTGCGGCGGCAAGCAGGAGCAAGCCAAGCGCAAAGGTCAGCGAGGCGGCCGAAAGCACCCGGGCGGCACCGTAGCGGCCGAGCCAGCGGCCGGTCGCCGGACCAACGATGGCGCTGACCATCATCATGATTGTCAGCCCGGCAAACACCACCTCATTCGCCAAGCCGAGAGCGGGCGCTACGACGCGGCCCATGACGCCGAGCATGTCGAAGGTCGTGCCCCAGCCGATCAGCTGGGTGACGGCAAGCACTGTGACCGTCTGCGCCGAGCGAAAGCGAAAGGAATTTAGCATGGGTGCTGAAATGGCCTGAATGCGGGAGCCACAAGGACATAACAGTTTCAATCGGCCGGTCAAAGCCGCGATCGCAATTCGCCCCCCCGCGGCCTGCATTTTTCCCGCTAAGGGCGAAAAGATAGAGTGGTAATTTCAAGTCGGGCGCAGGAAAGTCGGGCCGATACCGGCAGCTGAAACGTGGCAAACAAAACGGTGCTGCCGATTCGAAGACGACCGTCATGGGGTCGGCTGGATGGGGTCGGCTCGGCCTGCGCCTGCCTTCGTGGGAAGAGGATGAAGAACCTCGTTAATCCAAAGGCGGAACGCCATTTTCCGATGAACGGAAAGGCAACCGAAGCGTGCCGCGGCAGCGGTTTTCAGCCGCTGACGCCGGCTGCCGCCAACAGTCGAGAATGGTTCTAAATGTCCTGCATTACAGTGCATTCATTTGCCATTCAGGTCGTGTGAGTACATATTCGCAGCACGTTGGCATTACCCTTGAAAGCATAGCACATGGCCTTTTCTCTGAGCGTCGCAGCACTGGCCGCCGCACTGGTGGTATCGGCGCCCTCGCCAGACGGCGCGGGCACCCTCGTCCTGCGCGTGGCAGCCGATTGCAGCGCCGCCGCAGCTCAGGTCGTCGAGCAGACAGGCGGCCAGCTCCTATCCGTGCAACCGGTGGGCGATACCTGCATCATCACCGTTCTGGTGTCGGGCAACGGCCAGCGTCCACGCAAAGTAACGGTAAAGGTTCCGATGTAGTCGGAATCGGTCTATTCAGAACATGATCGATTTGAAGCGGACGAAGGCGGACCGATGCGCATCCTGGTAGTCGAAGACGACGTCAATCTAAACCGGCAGCTGGCCGACACGCTGAAGGAGGCGGGTTATGTCGTCGACCAGGCCTTCGACGGCGAGGAGGGTCACTTCCTCGGCGATACCGAACCCTATGACGCCATCATCCTCGATATCGGCCTGCCGGAACTGGATGGGGTGACAGTTCTCGAAAAATGGCGCGGCGCCGGCCGCGGCGTGCCGGTGCTGATCTTGACGGCGCGCGACCGCTGGAGCGACAAGGTCGCCGGCATCGACGCAGGCGCCGACGACTACGTCACCAAGCCTTTCCATGTCGAGGAAGTGCTGGCTCGCATCCGGGCGCTGATCCGGCGTGCGGCGGGACACTCCTCATCCGAGATCATCTGCGGGCCGGTGCGGCTCGATACCAAATCCTCGAAGGCGACGGTCAATGGTACGACGCTGAAGCTGACCTCGCACGAATACCGGCTGCTTGCCTATCTCATGCATCACATGGGCGAGGTCGTCTCGCGCACCGAACTGGTCGAGCACATGTACGACCAGGATTTCGACCGCGATTCCAACACGATCGAGGTCTTTGTCGGCCGCCTGCGCAAGAAAATGGGCGTCGATCTGATCGAAACGGTGCGCGGTCTCGGTTACCGCATCCAAGCGCCGAAACATGCGAATTAAGTCGCTCACCGCACGTGTCTTGCTGCTGACCACGGTCTGGTCGACGGTGGCGCTTGTGGTGATCGGCCTGTTGATTTCCACTCTCTACCGCAAGAGCGCCGAACGTGGTTTTCAGGATCTATTGCGCGCGCAGCTTTATAACGTCATCAACTCGGTGACGATCGGCGATCAGGGGGCGTTGAGCGGAAGCCCGCAGCTCGGCGACCTGCGGTTTGCTCAGCCGAAGACCGGCTGGTATTGGGTGGTAGAACCGCTCGGTACCTATACGACGGCGCCGCTGGTCTCGCCCTCGCTCGGCTCGGCGCTCATTCCGGTTCCCTCCGTCGTCGAAGCGCCCTTCGACAAAAATTACGAACGCTATTACCAAGTGACGGATGCCTCTGGTAACCGCGTCCAGGTAGCCGAGACCGAAGTGGTGCTCGATACCGATGGGCGCGCGGCGCGCGTGCGGGTCACCGGCAATGTCGATGTCGTCGAAGACGACGTGCGCACCTTTTCCCATAGCCTCTATCTGGCGCTCGCCGGTTTCGGCGTCGGCAGTCTGATCGTCAATGCGCTGGCGATTCTGTACGGCCTGAAGCCGCTCGACAAGGCGCGTGCCGCGTTGGAGCGCATCCGCGCCGGCGAGAGCGAGCAATTGAAAGGTGATTTCCCGCGCGAAATCCTGCCGCTCGCCAACGAGGTCAACGCACTGATCGACAGCAACCGCCGCATCGTCGAGCGGGCGCGCATGCAGGTCGGCAATCTCGCCCATTCTCTGAAGACGCCGATTGCCGTTCTGCTCAACGAGGCGCGTGTTCTCGAAAAATCCCATGGCGAACTGGTGCGCAGCCAGGCGGAATCGATGCAGGGGCAGGTGCAATCCTATCTCAACCGAGCGCGCATCGCCGCGCAGCGCGAATCCGTGCTCGCCCGCACCGATGCCGAACCGGCGCTCGAGCGGCTAGTGCGCGTCATGCGCCGGCTGAACGTCGATACCGAATTCGATCTCGTCGTCTCGCCGCCGCATCTGGCCGTCGCCATGGAGCAGCAGGATCTCGAGGAAACCGTCGGCAATCTCCTGGAGAATGCGGCGCGTTTTGCCAAAAGCAAGGTACGGCTTTCGGCCGTCGAGGCCGGCGACGACGTCAAGGGAGCGGAGGCAAGCGCGCGGCGCCACTGGGTGGAGCTTGCCGTCGAGGATGACGGGCCCGGCCTGGAGCCCGATCAGATCCGCGAGGCGCTGAAGCGCGGCCGCCGGCTCGACGAAAGCAAGCCCGGCACCGGCCTCGGCCTCTCGATCGTCACCGAGATTTCCGGTGAGTATCAGGGACGGCTCGAGCTTTCTCGCGGCGAATGGGGGGGGCTGAAGGCGAAGCTTATCCTGCCCGGCATCACAAAGGATGTTGCATGAGCAACTGCTTGATGTCACAAAGATACTGGCAAATGTATAGCATGCTTTGCCTTAATGCTGACACGGGGACGCTGCACTTCGATCGGCTGAAATTGACCCCTGATCGTGGTTCGACGCAATGATTTTACGCTCGCAAGGCATGATCGCTTCCGCTCTTCTCGTCGCCGTCGCGCTCACCGGCTGCACGACGACGAAGGGTGCCGCTTCGCGCGGCATTTTTTCGAGCAAGCCCTCGGCCTCAGCCGCCTTCCTCACTGCGCTGCAGGGCGGCCTTGTCGGCCGCAGCGGCGTAAACTTGAGCGACAGCGACAAGCAGCGGGCGCTCGAGGCGGAATATCGGGCGCTGGAAGGTGCCGCCGTCGGCCAGCCGATGCTGTGGACCGGCAAGGACGTCACTGGCAAGGTTGTCGCCGCAGCACCCTATCAGGTCGGTTCGCAGAACTGCCGGCAATACACCCATACGCTGACCGTCGACGGCAAGGACACCGTGGTGCGGGGCGCTGCCTGCCGCAACGAGGACGGCAGCTGGTCGCCACTCGGTTGAGACGATTTCCGTTCCGAATTGCGGCCAAAAGCCTCAAATCTTCGTCATTCCGGCTTTGGCAGTTGGAATGACGGCGCGCTTCGCGTATTTGGGCCGATATGCTGTTCTGGATTCTCGTTGCCGCTTTGACGGCAGCCGTTGCCGCCATCCTGCTCTACCCCCTTCTGCGCGGAGCGAAGGCGGCGGAGAATAGCCGTGCCGGCGAGGCGGCGGTCTATCGCGACCAGCTGCGTGAACTCGACCGCGATCTGAATGGCGGACTGATTACGCCGGAAGAAGCTGATTATGCTCGGGCGGAAATCGGCCGGCGGCTGATCGCCGTCTCTGCCGACGAGCCGGAAGAGGCGCCGAAACCCGCCCGGCACCACCGTTTCACCGAAGCCTTCGTCCTTCTGCTTCTGCCCCTTCTCGGGCTCTGTCTTTATTTGACGACCGGCAGGCCGGACCTGCCCTCGCAGCCGCTGCAAGCGCGGCTGGAAAATCCCGGCAACGACGTGGCGGTGCTGATCGCCAAGGCGGAACGGCACCTGGCGCAAAGTCCCGATGACGGCAAGGGCTGGGACGTGCTGGCGCCGATCTATTTCCGCACGATGCGCGTGAACGACGCGCAGGTCGCCTATCGCAATGCTATCCGCCTTCTTGGCCCAAGCCCGGTCCGGCTCGATGGCCTGGCCGAGACGCTGATGGCGGTCTCCGACGGCGTAGTGACGGAGGAAGCGCGTCGGGTGCTTGAACAATCGCTGACGCTGGAACCGAATAATCCGCGCGCCCGCTTCTATGTCGCCCTTAGCATGGAGCAGGCGGGACGGCCCGATGAAGCGCGCCGGGCCTTCGAGGCGCTGGCAAAACAATCACCAGCAGAAGCGCCCTGGCTGCCGCTGGTCAACGAACATATCGCCATGAATGGCGGCGAGCCGGCTGCCCCGGACGCCGAACCGGCTGCCCCTGGCAATCCGAGTGCCCCTGGCAATCCCACGCAGCAAGATGTGGCGGCGGCGGAGAATATGAGCACCGGCGATCGGCAGCAGATGATCCGCGGCATGGTCGAGAGCCTCGACGCCAAGCTCAGCGTCGATCCGAACAATTTTGAAGGCTGGATGCGGCTCGTCCGCTCTTACGCGGTCTTGAACGATAAGGATCGCGCCGCCGGCGCCCTGAAACGCGGGCTTGCCGCTTTTCCGGCGGGCAGCGAGCAGGGCAGGCAATTGCTGGCGCTTGCCAATGAGCTCGGCATCGCCACGGAAGGAGTGACGGAATGACGCGCAAGCAGAAGCGCCTGGCGGTGATCACAGGCGGCATGGGCTTCATTGCCGCCGCCGTGCTGCTTGTCATGTTCGCCTTCAGTCAGTCGGTCGCCTATTTCTACATGCCGGCCGATCTGGCAAAGACGCCGGTGGCGCCGGAAACCCGTATCCGGCTCGGCGGCCTGGTGGGAGAGGGCAGCGTCGTGCGCGGCGCTGGCTCGACCGTGGAATTTGCCGTCACCGATAGCAGCACCAATGCCGTGAAGGTTCAATATACCGGCATCCTGCCCGATCTCTTCCGCGAAGGGCAGGGCGTCGTCACCGAAGGCATGTTTAGCGCCGGGACCAACGTCTTCGTTGCCGACACCGTGCTTGCCAAACATGACGAGACCTATATGCCGAAAGATGTAGCCGACAGGCTGAAGCAGCAGGGGCTGTGGAAAGAAGGCCAAGGGCAGGAAAGCCCGGGGAAAGAAAAAAAAGCCCAGGAAGCGAAAGCCACGCAATGATCATCGAGATCGGCCATTACGCTCTGGTATTGGCGCTCGCAACGGCGCTCATCCTCTCGATCGTGCCGGCGTTGGGCGCCCGCCGCCATGACCGGGCGATGATGGATGTGGCGACGATTGGTTCGCTGGCGATGTTTTCGCTCGTCGCCTTCGCCTTCGGCGTCTTGACCTATGCCCATGTCGTCTCGGATTTTTCCGTCGAGAACGTCTGGGAGAATTCGCATTCGCTGGTGCCGCTGATCTACAAATATTCCGGCGTCTGGGGCAATCACGAGGGATCGATGATGCTCTGGCTATTGATCCTGACGCTGTTCAGCGCGCTCGTCGCCGTCTTCGGTCGCAACCTGCCGGAGACGCTGAAGGCCAATGTACTTTCCGTGCAGGCCTGGATTTCGGTCGCCTTCACGCTGTTCATTCTGCTCACTTCCAATCCCTTCCTGCGACTCGATCCGGCCCCGGCCGAGGGCCGCGATCTCAATCCCGTCCTGCAGGATGTCGGTCTGGCGATCCACCCGCCGCTGCTCTATCTCGGTTATGTCGGCTTCTCCGTCTGCTTCTCCTTTGCGGTTGCTGCCCTGATCGAAGGGCGCATCGACGCCGCCTGGGCTCGCTGGGTGCGGCCCTGGACGCTGGCCGCCTGGACCTTCCTGACACTTGGCATCGCCATGGGCTCCTACTGGGCCTACTACGAACTCGGCTGGGGCGGCTGGTGGTTCTGGGACCCGGTGGAAAACGCCTCTTTCATGCCCTGGCTCGCCGGCACCGCATTGCTGCATTCAGCGCTCGTTATGGAAAAGCGCGAGGCGCTGAAGATCTGGACGGTGCTGCTCGCCATCCTCACCTTCTCGCTGTCGCTGATGGGCACCTTCCTGGTCCGCTCCGGCGTGCTGACCTCGGTGCATGCCTTTGCCAGCGACCCGAGCCGCGGCGTCTTCATTCTCTGTATCCTGCTGATCTTTATCGGCGGGGCGCTGTCGCTGTTTGCCTTCCGCGCGCCGAAGCTGTCGGCCGGCGGGCTGTTTGCGCCGATTTCGCGCGAGGGCGCGCTTGTTGTCAACAATCTGATCCTGACGGTTGCCTGCGGCACGGTGCTGACAGGCACGCTCTATCCGCTGCTGCTGGAGACGATCACCGGCGACAAGATTTCCGTCGGGCCGCCCTTCTTCAACCTGACCTTCGGCCTCTTGATGGCGCCGCTGATCGTCATCGTGCCCTTCGGGCCCCTGCTCGCCTGGAAGCGCGGCGATCTGCTCGGCGCCTTTCAGCGGCTCTACGTCGTTGCGGGTCTCGCCTTTACGGCGGCACTGATCTTCTTTTATCTCGAAGAGGGCGGGCCGGTGCTGTCGGTGCTCGGACTGGCGGCCGGGCTGTTCCTGGTCCTCGGCGCGGCTGCCGATCTCTGGTATCGCGCCGGCATCGGCAAGGTGGCGGGCAATGTCGCCTGGCACCGCTTTGCCGGCCTGCCACGTTCGGCCTTCGGTTCTGCGCTCGCCCATGCCGGGCTCGGCGTCACCGTACTCGGCATCGTCGCGGTCACGACCTTTCAGACCGAGCACGTCGTCGAGATGAAGCCCGGCGCGACGACCGATGCCGGCGGCTACAGCCTGCATTTCGACGGCATGCAGCCGGCGACCGGGCCGAACTATACCGAGGAGCGCGGCCACTTCACCGTCCGGCGCGCCGGTGTTGCGGTTGCCGACACCTGGTCGGCCAAGCGCCTTTACACCGCCCGCCAGATGCCGACGACCGAGGCAGGCATCCTGACCTTCGGGCTCAGCCAGCTCTACGTCTCGCTCGGCGACGCCACCAAGGACGGCGGCATCGTCGTGCGCATCTGGTGGAAGCCGTTCATCCTGTGCATCTGGGGCGGCGCTGTGCTCATGGCCTTCGGCGGCCTCGTCTCGCTCAGCGACCGCCGCCTGCGCGTCGGCGCGCCGCGCCGCAAGGCAAAGCAGACGCGACCGGCGCTGGAGCCAGCCGAATGATCCGGTGCCTCTTCCTGGTTTTGGCAATGATGCTGCTGGCCGCACCCGCCTTCGCCGTCAATCCCGACGAAGTGCTGGCCGACCCGGCGCTAGAGGCGCGCGCCCGCGCCCTTTCGGCGGAACTGCGTTGCATGGTCTGCCAGAACCAGTCGATCGATGATTCCAACGCCGATCTGGCCAAGGATCTGCGCCTGCTGGTGCGCGAGCGCATCACCGATGGCGACAGCGACGAGGCGGTGCTGAATTATATCGTCTCGCGCTACGGTGAGTTCGTGCTGCTGAAACCGCGTTTCAGCATGAAGACGGGCCTGCTCTGGGGCGCCCCCGCTTTGCTGGTGCTCGCCGGCGGCCTGTCGCTGCTCTTCCTTGCCCGCAGGAGGGCCGGAAGGCCGACGGGCAGCAAGCTGACGGCGGAGGAGCAGGCGCAACTGACCGAGCTGTTGAAGAAATAATCGGCCGCCAGCAATTCCGGCCGCGCCCCTCCGGCAGGAAAGCAGCACGCGGAGCGCAGAATTTCGGAGCCCCAGGCCGGCGCGGCTGAGGCCATCTGCACTCAGCCCTTTGCCAAACATTGCAAACATTACCAACTTTTCATCGGCCGGACAGTTCGCAGTAAGGTGCGGCATCCTATATCTTCATTCATCGACTGATCCGGCGTCGCCGGTCTGAGAACTAAGAACAAGAGAAGGTGCTCCAATGCTCAAGAATTTCAACGGACGTCCGTCCCTCGCCACCGTGCTCAAGGCTTCTACCGTTGCCGGTATTGCAGCCGCTGTGCTCGCAACCGGCGTTCCGCTCGAAATCACCCGGTCTTACGCTGAAGCCGTCAAGGTTCAGGCGCCTGCCGTGCCGAGCTTCGCGAATGTCGTCGATGCCGTTTCCCCGGCCGTTGTTTCGGTTCGCGTCGAAAACCGCGTCAATCCCGTCTCCGACAACAATGACGGCTTCTCCTTCGATTTCAACGGCCGCGGCTTCGACGATCTTCCCGACGATCATCCGCTGAAGCGCTTCTTCAAGCAGTTCGGCCAGGAGCCGAATGACCAGCAGGGCCATCAGCGGCGCTTCGGCCAGAACGGCCCCGGTGGTCCGGGCGGCCCGAATGGCCCCGGCGGCAAGGGCCGTCTGCGTCCGGTCGCTCAGGGCTCAGGCTTCTTCATCTCCGAGGACGGCTATATCGTCACCAACAACCACGTCGTTTCCGATGGCCAGGCCTTCGTCGCCGTCATGAATGATGGCACCGAGCTCGATGCCAAGCTGATCGGCAAGGATCCGCGCACCGACCTCGCTGTCTTGAAGGTCGACGGCAAGGGCAAGAAGTTCACCTATGTCAACTGGGCCGATGACAACAATGTCCGCGTCGGCGACTGGGTCGTCGCTGTCGGCAATCCCTTCGGCCTCGGCGGCACCGTCACCGCGGGCATCGTTTCGGCCCGCGGCCGCGATATCGGCTCCGGCCCCTATGACGATTACCTGCAGGTGGATGCCGCCGTGAACCGCGGCAACTCCGGCGGTCCGACCTTCAACCTCAGCGGTGAAGTCGTCGGCATCAACACGGCGATCTTCTCGCCGTCCGGCGGCAGCGTCGGCATCGCCTTCGCCATTCCCGCTTCGACCGCCAGGGATGTCGTCGCCGATCTGATGAAGGACGGCCAAGTTTCGCGTGGCTGGCTGGGTGTCCAGATCCAGCCAGTGACCAAGGACATCGCCGAATCCATCGGCCTTTCCGAGCCGAGCGGCGCCCTCGTCGTCGCCCCGCAGGCGGGATCGCCGGGTGACAAGGCCGGTATGAAGGCCGGCGACGTCGTCACCGCGCTGAACGGTGAAACGATCAAGGATGCACGTGATCTCAGCCGCCGCATCGGTGCGATGCAGCCGGGCAGCAAGGCCGAGCTATCGGTCTGGCGCGCCGGCAAGGCCCAGTCCCTGACCGTCGAACTCGGCACCCTGCCGGCCGACCAGAAGGATGCTTCTGCCGATGAAAACAGCCAGCCGCAGCAGCCTGAGGCACCGGCGTCCGAAAAGGCGCTTGCCGATCTCGGCCTGACGGTTGGTCCTTCCGATGACGGCAAAGGCCTGGCGATCACCGGCATCGACCCGGACTCCGACGCTGCCGACAAGGGCATTAAGGAAGGCGAGAAGATCACATCGGTCAACAACCAGGAAGTCTCCAGCGCCGCCGATATCGTCAAGGTGCTGAACCAGGCGAAGAAGGACGGCCGCACAAGGGCGCTGTTCCAGATCCAGTCCAGCGAAGGAAGCCGCTTCGTTGCGCTTCCGATCAACGGCCAGGGCTGAATTTTTAAGAAAACCGGAGCCGTGCGGGCGAAAACCCGCGCGGCTCGATTGTTCTGATTTTCAAGGATGATCGCGATGAGCGCCGCCCCGCAGGAAGATGCTTTGAGCCTTGCCGAAACGCAGCCGGTGGGTAATGTCGGCCGCATGAAGATTCTCATCATCGAAGATGATCTCGAAGCCGCCGTCTACCTCACGAAAGCCTTTCGCGAGGCGGGCATCGTCGCCGATCACGCCAGCGACGGCGAGGCCGGCCTGTTCATGGGGTCGGAAAATACCTACGACGTCATCGTCATCGACCGCATGCTGCCGCGCCGCGATGGGCTCTCCGTCATCAGCGAGCTGCGCCGCAAGGCGATCCATACACCTGTTCTCATTCTTTCGGCCCTCGGCCAGGTCGATGACCGCGTCACTGGCCTTCGCGCCGGCGGCGACGACTATCTGCCGAAGCCCTATGCCTTCAGCGAGTTGCTGGCCCGCGTCGAGGTGCTCGGCCGGCGCAAGGGCACGCCGGATCAGGACGTCGTCTATCGCGTCGCCGATCTCGAACTCGACCGGCTCTCCCACGAGGTGCGTCGCGGCGGCAAGGAAATCCCCCTGCAGCCGCGCGAATTCCGCCTGCTCGAATATCTGATGAAGAATGCCGGCCAGGTGGTGACCCGCACCATGCTGCTCGAAAACGTCTGGGACTATCACTTCGACCCGCAGACCAACGTCATCGACGTCCACGTCTCGCGCCTGCGCTCGAAGATCGAGAAGGACTACAGCCAGCCGCTCCTGAAGACCATCAGGGGCGCGGGGTACATGATCAAGGACGAGGGATGAGCCGCTTCAGGGTTCTATTCAAGTCCACCGCAGTCCGCCTTTCGGCACTCTATATCCTGCTTTTCGCCATCTGCGCCGCGACGCTCGTCTTCTATGTGACGGCGATGTCGGAACGGCTGCTGACCGGCCAGATCCGCGACGCCGTCAAGCAGGAGGTGGAGCAGGTGCAGCGCGCCTATGATAGCGGCGGCATGAACCTTCTGCTGCGCACGATGGAGCGGCGCGCCCGCCAGCCGGGCGCCAATCTCTATGTCATCGCCGGCCCCTCGGGCGATATTCTCGCCGGCAACGTCGCCTCGGTGCAGCCTGGCGTTTTCGAGGAAATCGGCTGGGCCTCGGCACCCTTCAGCTACCAGCGTTATACCGACAGCGGCGTCGAGCGCCGCCATAAGGCGATCGCCAATATCTTCGTGCTCGACAACGGCTTGCGGATCCTGATCGGCCGCGACCTCGGCGATCCCGAGCGTTTCCGTCTCTTGGTGCGCCAGGCGCTGATGGTGGCCTTGGCGATCATGGGACTTGGCGCCATCATCATCTGGTTCGCCATCGGCCGAAATGCGCTGAAACGCATCGACCGCATGTCGGATGCCAGCAAGAAAATCATGGCCGGCGATCTCTCTCAGCGCCTGCCGGTCGGCGGCTCTGGCGATGAATTCGACCGCCTGTCCATGTCTTTGAATACCATGCTGGAGCGCATCGAGAAACTGAACGAGGGTCTGCGGCAGGTCTCCGACAATATCGCCCATGATCTCAAGACGCCGCTGACGCGGCTGCGCAACAAGGCTGCCGATGCGCTCGATCTCGGCGATGGCGAGACGCGGCGCACTGCGCTCGAAGGCATTATTTCCGAATCCGACCAGTTGATCCGTACCTTCAACGCGCTGCTGATGATCTCCCGCGTCGAGGCCGGGTCGGTCGCCGCCGAGATGTCGCCTGTCGAACTTTCGGCGATCGTCTCCGACAGCGCCGAGCTTTACGAACCGGCGGCCGAGGAAGCCGGGCTTGGCCTCAGCGCCAGCGTCGAACCGGGCGTCGAGGTGCAGGGTAACCGCGAGTTGATCGGCCAGGCAATCTTCAACTTGCTCGACAATGCCATCAAATATTCCTCCGATACCGAAGGGGCGGGCACGGTGTCGCTGAAGCTTGCCCGCCATCCGGATGGGATCTGCCTTTCGGTCGCCGACCATGGGCCGGGTGTTCCGGCCGACAGGCGCGACGATGTGGTTAAGCGCTTCGTTCGCCTCGATGAAAGCCGTTCGAAGCCGGGGACCGGGCTCGGGCTTTCGCTTGTCGAAGCGGTCATGGAGCTGCACAATGGTCGGCTGGAGCTCTCCGATACCGATCCCGACAGGCCCGGACAGCGCGGCTTGACTGTCAGCATGATCTTCCCGGCCAAGGCTGCCTGAACTCTGCTGCCGAATTGCGATCCGCTGAATCGCGTATTGGCGGTTTGCCGCCGAGACCCTAGTTTAATGCCGATCGAAGCAGGCGGTTCGCGATTCCATGCGGCCGTTTTCTTCCGCTCAAAAGCCAGGGAGAGCGCATGCTGACGAAATCGACGCATGGTCTGACGGATGTGGCCGAAGGACTGCTGCGCCCCTTGAACCAGACCGAATTGAAGCTGGCGCTCGCCGACCTTCAGGAAGCCGGCAAAAGCGAGCCGTCGGTGGCTGCGATGCTGAACACGGAAGGCCCGCTGCGCGATTTTATCGCGGCGGCGCTGACGCTGTCGCCCTATTTGCGCGAAATCGCCAATCTCGATCCCGCCGTTCTCGCCGGGGCTATCACTGAGCCGCTGGAGCCGCAGATCGAGGCGCTGGTTGCCGAGGCGCGCGGCAGCTGGCGGCCGGACGGCGAGGGGGCCGCGCCGGCGGAATCGGCGGTGATGACCAGGCTGCGCATCATCAAGCGCAAGGTCGCTTTCCTCGTCGCGCTCGCCGATCTCGCGCGCATCTTTGACGGGCGGGCGACGACAGCCTGGCTGAGCGAGCTTGCCGAGGCTTCGGTTGCCGCGGCGATCGACCATCTGCTGCTTGCGGCGCATGAGAGCGGAAAGCTCAAGCTGCGCAATCCGGCGGCTCCCAGCGACGGTTCCGGGCTGATCGTGCTCGGCATGGGCAAACTCGGCGCCTGCGAGCTCAACTATTCCTCCGATATCGATCTCGTCGTCTTCTTCGACGAAGAAGCCGGCATCGTGCCCGACCCCGATGACGCGATCGAGATCTTTCCCCGGATGATGCGCCGGCTGGTGCGCATCCTGCAGGAGCGCACCGCCGACGGCTACGTCTTCCGCACCGATCTGAGATTGCGCCCGGATCCCGGTTCGACGCCGCTGGCGATCCCGGTCGAAGCGGCAATGATCTATTACGAGGGCAGGGGCCAGAACTGGGAACGGGCGGCCTTCATCAAGGCGCGCGCCGTTGCCGGCGACCTTGCGGCGGGCGGCGAATTCCTGCGCGGCCTTTCCCCTTTCGTCTTCCGCAAATATCTCGATTACGCGGCGATATCCGATATTCATTCGATCAAGCGGCAGATCCACGCGCATAAGGGCCACGGCGCAATCGCCGTCAAAGGCCATAACGTCAAGCTCGGCCGCGGCGGCATCCGCGAGATCGAATTCTTCGTCCAGACGCAGCAGCTGATCGCCGGCGGCCGCATGCCGGCCCTGCGCGGCCGGGCGACGGAAGAAACGCTTGGTGAACTCACCAAGGCGAAATGGATCGACGCGGCGACCCGTGACGAACTGACCGAGGCTTATTGGTTCCTGCGCGATGTCGAGCATCGCATCCAGATGGTGCGCGACGAACAGACCCACCTGCTGCCGGAGACCGATGCCGACCTGAAGCGCATCGCCTTCATGATGGGCTTTACCGATACGCCGAGCTTCGCCGAACGGCTGGTCGGCGTGCTGAAGACGGTCGAGCGCCGTTATGCCCACCTATTCGAACAGGAAAGCAAGCTTTCCACCGGCACCGGCAACCTCGTCTTCACCGGCCAGGGTGACGATCCCGATACGCTGGAGACGCTGAAGAAGCTCGGTTTCACCAGGCCCTCCGATATTTCCCGCATCATCCGCACCTGGCATTATGGCCGCTACCGGGCAACGCAATCGGTCGAGGCGCGCGAAAGGCTGACGGAGTTGGCGCCGGAACTCCTGCGCGTTTTCGGCGAAAGCAAGCGCGCCGACGAGGCGCTGCTGCGTTTTGACAGCTTCATCTCGGGCCTGCCCGCCGGCATCCAGCTCTTTTCGCTGCTCGGCAGCAATCCGGCCCTCTTATCGCTGATCGTCAACATCATGTCTTCGGCACCTCGCCTTGCCGAGGTGATCGCCGCGAGGCCGCATGTCTTCGACGGCATGCTCGATCCCGGCCTGATGGCCGAATTGCCGACGCGCGATTATCTCGGCGAACGGCTGAAAGCCTCGCTTGCCCAGGCGCGTCACTATGAGGAGGTCCTCGACCGTCTGCGCATCTTCGCCGCCGAGCAGCGCTTCCTGATCGGTATCCGCTTGCTGACCGGCGCAATCAATGGGGATATGGCTGCACGCGCCTTTACCCATCTCGCCGACCTCATCATCGCGGCGGCACTCCAGGCGGTGGTGAGCGAAATGCGGGCCGCGCATGGCGATTATCCGGGCGGGCGCATCGCCGTTGCTGGCATGGGAAAACTTGGCAGCTTCGAGTTGACGGCCGGTTCCGACATCGATCTGATCCTGCTCTATGATTATGACGACGCGGCCTCCGAATCCGATGGCCCGAAACCGCTCGACGCGACGCGTTATTTCACCCGCATTACCCAGCGCCTGATCGCCGCCCTGTCGGCGCCGACCGCCGAAGGCGTGCTCTATGAGGTCGATATGCGGCTGCGTCCCTCCGGCAACAAGGGGCCGGTCGCCACCCGCATCAATGCCTTCGGCAAATACCAGCGCCAGGAAGCATGGACCTGGGAGCATATGGCGCTCAGCCGCGCCCGGCTGATTTCAGGCGATGACAGTCTGATTGCAGAGGCCGAACACATCATCCGTGAGGTGCTGTCGGCCGATCGCGACATCGCCAAGGTGGCACATGACGTCACCGAAATGCGCGAACTGATCGACAAGGAAAAGCCGTCCTCCGGCCCATGGGATTTAAAACTGATCCCCGGCGGCGTCATCGACCTCGAATTCATCGCCCAGTATCTGGCGCTGATCGCCCCGACCAAGGGCGTCGGCATGGCCGTGAACGGAAAAAGCACCGGCGAGGCGCTGAAGGTGCTTGGCGACCGGCTGATGGCGACCGCCGATCTCGACATCTGCCTCGAAGCCTTCGCCCTTTATACCGGCCTGTCGCAATTGATCCGCCTCTCTATCGACGGCCTCTTCGATCCGGACGACGCCCCGGCCGGCCTCATCGAACTCGTCTGCCGTGCCGGCGACTACCCTGACATCAGGACGTTGGAGGGGGAGCTGAAGCGGCTTTCGAAAGCAGTGCGCAAAATATTTTTGAATGTCGTGAAGGCTTAGACATCATCGGGGATGCGCAGCGAGATCACCGTGCCCACACTTTCGCGGGAACGGATCTTCATGCGGCCGCCATGTAGCGCGGTCAGCGAGCGGGAGATGGCCAGCCCGAGGCCGGAGCCTCCCTTGCTCTTGGCATATTGGCTCTGCACCTGTTCGAAGGGCTGGCCGATCTTCGACAGCGCCGAGCGCGGAATGCCGATGCCGGTATCGGCGATGGTGACGAGGACGGCGCCATTGATGCGGCGGGTGCGCACCGCGATGCGGCCGCCATTGTCGGTGAACTTCACCGCATTGGAGAGCAGGTTGAGAAGCACCTGTTTCATCGCCCGGCGGTCGGCCGTCAGTGTCAGGCCGGACGAGATGCGCTGGTCGATGACGATGTTCTTCTCGGCCGCCGGAATGGCGGTGAAGCGCAGGCTTTCCTCGATCAGCGGCACCAGATCGATGCGCTCGCAGTGCAGCCTGAGATGGCCGGCCTCGATCTTCGACATGTCGAGAATGTCGCTGATGACGTTGAGCAGATGTTTGCCACTGTCATGGATATCGCGGGCATATTCGTCGTATTTCAGCGAGCCGAGCGGGCCGAACATCTGGTTCTGCAGGATTTCCGAGAAGCCGAGGATGGCGTTGAGCGGCGTGCGCAGCTCGTGCGACATATTGGCGAGGAATTCCGATTTCGCTTTGTTGGCGGCCTCGGCGCGTTCCTTCTCGGCCTGGTAGTTGGCGTTGGCGGTCGAAAGTTCGGATTTCTGGATTTCCAGCGTCTGGCGCGAGGCGGAGAGATCGCCGATCGTCGCCATCAGCCGGCGCTCGGATTCGCGCAGCCGTTCCTGATGGCGTTTCATCAGGGTGATGTCGGTCCCCACCGAGACCCTGCCGCCGTCGCGGGTGCGCCGCTCGTTGATCTGCAGCCAGCGCTCGTCGGCAAGCTGCACCTCCGTCGTGCGTGAATAGCCGGGGCCGTCGGCATCGGCGATCCGCCGCTCGATGACTGGGCGGGCGGCGGCGGCATTGACGATCGAGCGCTCGGTGCCAGGCACGAGCACACTGTCCGGCAGGCCGTAAGCCTGCTGGAAATGCGTGTTGCACATCACCAGCCGATCGTTCTTGTCCCAGAGCACGAAGGCTTCCGAGGTGCATTCGATGGCGTCGGCAAGGCGCTGGTCGGCTTCCGCGTAGCGCTGGGCGAGCCGATGCTGCTCGGTCACATCCATGGCGATGCCGATCAGGTGCACGCGGCCGGAATTGCTGCGGATCACCTGGGCGCGGGCGCGCATCCAGACATAGTGGCCGCCGGCGTGGCGCATGCGGAAGATCTGATCGACCTGGCCGGAATGGCCCTTGGCGATGGCGCGCGCAATCTCGTAGAGCCCGCCGTCATCGGGATGCATTAGGCGGGCGGCTTCGCCGAAGCCCATCGTCTTGTCGGAACCCGGCAGGCCGAGCATGTCGTACATCGAGCGCGACCAGAAGAATTCGCGGTTCTCGAAATCGAAGTCCCAAAGGCCGCAGCGGCCGCGCGACAGCGCCGTCTCGACGCGCAGGTTCGATTCCAGGAAGATGTCGTCGGCGTCGCGGGCGCGCTTCACCTGCGTGTAATAGGCGTAAAGGATGACCAGCAGGATGGAGGAAATGCCGGCAAACAGCGTGACGTTGAGAGCCAGCTGCTCGCGCCAGAGCCGGCTGATCTCGTCGAGCGAGGTGGCGGCGACGATATAGCCGCCGGCATTGCCCATCAGCGTGATCTCGGCATAGTGCGGCACGCCGCCGATCGTCGTTTCGATGACGCCGGCGCGATCGCCGAAACGCCGGATCGCCGAGACCTCCGGGAAGAAATCGCCGACATTGCTGCCGACATGCGAAAGTCCGGCGGTCGTTGCGGCAAAGACCTTGCCGCTTGCCTGGACGAGCAGCACGAAAGCGCCAGTGTCGAGCCGGTCCTGCGGCAGGAACTTGGCGAGTCGGGCTTGCGCTTCTGCGATATCGCCGCTGTCGAAGATGTCGGAGGCATCGGCAAACACCGCGGAGGCGGTCGCTGCCGAAAGCGCGGTGGCATGGCGGGCCGAGGCTTCGAGGCGGGAATATTCGCTGACCATGCCGAAGAAATGCGAGGCGGCGACGACGAAGAGGAAGGCGACGATCAGCGCCGGAATGGCGCGCTTCAGGAGCAGTTCGGCCTTCGGCAGATGACGCAGAAGCGGTTCCGATGTCGCATGACCGGAGAGGCTGTCTCGCCAGGCTTTCAGCCCGTCAAAATCGACACGCAGCCGTCCACCGGCCACGGTTGCCCGTCGCACGTCCATCATCTCTTCGCCTTGTCCTCGTGTGATTCGCGCGCCGCTCGCTCGAACCTGATCTAGAGAATCATGGGTGATTCGCCTTGTCCAGAGGCAAAGGTAAAAATCCGTTAACTATTTATAATTTCGCGTTTTTCAGGCGATTCGAATCGCCGCGGAAATGAGCCGCCGCGTCTTTCGCAGCGGCCCGCCGAAGCAAATCACCCCTTGAGCGTGCGCTCGACGATGTCGCGCACGTCGGTCGAAAGAGCAGCAGCCTGTTCGATCTCAGTCAGCGCCGCGCGGGCGAGCTCGGCGCGCGCCGGTTCGAGTGAGCGCCAGGAGCGCATCGAAGTCAGAATGCGGGCGGCAAGCTGCGGGTTGCGCTCGTCGATATCGAGGATCTGACGGGCGAGGAAACGATAGCCTTCGCCGTCGGCGCGGCCGAAGCCGGTCGGATTGGCAAAGGCGAAGGTGCCGACCAGCGACCGCATCCGGTTCGGATTGGTCCGCTTGAACAGCGGATCGTCCATCAGGGTGCGGACCCGTTCCAGGGTTTTTGCACCGGGAATGCCGGCCTGGATTGCAAACCATTTGTCGATGACGAGGGCATTTTCCGCGAAACGGTCGCGGAAGCCTGCCAACGCCTCGCTGGTCTCGGCGCTGTCGGGGAAACGATGAGCGAGGATCGTCAGCGCATGGCTAAGATCGGTCATGTTGTTGGCCGCGTCGAAGGCCGCCTTGGCGCGGGCCGGCGTCTGTTCGGCATGCGAGAGATAGGTCAGCGCCGTATTGCGCAGCGCTCTGAGACCGGCGCTTTTCGCATCCGGGCTGAAATCGCCCGACGTCGTCATCGCTGCGTAAAGGCCGGCAAAAACATCCTTTCCGGCATCGGCGATCTGCTTCAAGATCGCCTGCCGGCCGGCATGAATGGCATCCGGATCGTTATTGCCGCCGAGTTCGCGGGCAATATCGGATTCGCTCGGCAGCGCTAGGGCCTGGGCGCGGAAGGCCGGCTCGAGGCTGTCGTCGGCGGCGGCCGCAATCAGCGTCTCGACGAAGGTCGCCTCGCAGACGACGGGCTTGCCCTCGCGGGCGTCGCGGGCGGCTTTCAGCAGGTTCGGCAGCGCCAGATCGGTGAGCGCCTGCCAGCGGGCGAAGTGATCGGTCTCATGGCGGGCGAGGTGGGCGAGATCGGCCGGGCTCTGATCGAAATGCAGGTTGATCGGCGCCGAGAAGCTGCGGTTGATCGAAACGACCGGACGCGAGCCAATGCCGTGGAACACCACCGTCTGCGTGCGGCCGGTCAGATGCAGCACCTCGCCGGCATATTCGGCGCCATCGACCGAGCTTGGCTCGAGCTTGCCGCCGTTTTCGCCGAAGAGCGCCAGGCTGAGCGGAATATGCATCGGCTCCTTGCTCGGCTGGCCGGGCGTGGCAGGCGTCATCTGCTCGAGCGACAGGGTGAAGCTGCCGGCGGCCGCATCATAGCTACCCGATGCGGTGACGAGCGGCGTGCCGGCCTGATGGTACCACAGCGAAAATTGCGTGAGGTCGCGGCCGCTCGTATCCTCGAAGCATTTGACGAAATCCTCGATCGTTACGGCCTGGCCGTCATGGCGATCGAAATAGAGGTCCATGCCCTTCTTGAAGCCGTCCTTGCCGAGCAGCGTCGCGATCATGCGCGTGACTTCGCTGCCCTTTTCGTAGACCGTCGTCGTGTAGAAATTGTTGATCTCGCGATAGGTCGTCGGTCGCACCGGATGCGCGAGCGGGCCGCCATCTTCCGGGAACTGCTCCGATTTCAGGTGACGCACCTCGGCGATGCGTTTGACCGGGCGCGAGCGCTGGTCGGACGAGAATTCGTGGTCGCGATAGACCGTCAGGCCTTCTTTGAGGCAGAGCTGGAACCAGTCGCGGCAAGTGATGCGGTTGCCGGTCCAGTTGTGGAAATATTCATGCGCGATGATCGTTTCGATATTGGCATAGTCGGCATCGGTCGCGAGTTCCGGATCGGCAAGGACGTATTTGTCGTTGAAGACGTTGAGGCCCTTGTTCTCCATCGCTCCCATGTTGAAGTCGGAGACGGCGACGATCATGAAGATGTCGAGATCGTATTCGCGTCCGAACCTCTCTTCATCCCATTTCATCGAGCGTTTCAGCGCGTCCATCGCATAGGCCGCGCGCGGCTCCTTGCCGTGCTCGACATAGATCTTCAGTACCACTTCGCGGCCCGACATGGTGGTGAATGTGTCTTCGACGACGCCGAGATCGCCGGCAACGAGCGCGAAGAGATAGCTCGGCTTCGGATGCGGGTCGAACCAGGCGGCGAAATGTTTGCCGGGGCCGTAGCCGGCGCCGCCGAGGAAATTGCCGTTCGACAAGAGCAGCGGGTTGGCGTCCTTGTCGGCGATGATGTTGACCGTGAACGGCGCAAGCACGTCGGGACGATCGGGGAAATAGGTGATTCGGCGGAAGCCTTCCGCCTCGCATTGCGTGCAATAAATGCCGCCGGTGCGGTACAGCCCCATCAGCTGGGTGTTGGCTTCGGGGTTGATGACCGTGGTGATCGTCAGCTCGAAAGGCGCGCTTTCCGGCAGGTCGCGCACCGTCAGGCTTTCCGCTGTTGCGTCATAGCGCGAAGGGTCGAGCTCCACCTGGTCCAAGAGCAGCCCCGACAACGTCAACTCGTCGCCGTCGAGCACGATTGGCGCTGCCGGATCGGCGCCCGGGCGGCGATGAAAGATCAGCCGTGCCTCGACCTTTGTCTCCGTCGGGTCGAGTTCGAAGGTCAGGTCCACGCGTTCCAGCACGAAGTCGGTGGGACGGTAATCTGCCAGATGAATGACCTGGCCGGTATCTGTTCGCATGGTGTTTCCTGAAGACCGTTATTTGACAACCGCGGAATACAGAGGCGGGCGCACTCTGCCATAAATTTGCCGGGCATGATTACATTAAAGTCTGAACTAAACTTAAAGCAAATTGCCCGCGAACACCAAGTTCGCGGGCAAAATATCCTGTTTGGCGCGGATGAGCGCCGCTGCCCGCCGGACAGCACTATTTCAGATTGAGCGCCGCTTTGATCGTCGCGTCATTTTCCGTCCGCTGGACGACGACGCCGTACCAGCCGAGCCCGTCGTAATCCTCGTAGCCGAGGGTGCGCGCGAAGGCGACGATCGAGCCGCTATTGTCGTAATAGCTGCCCTTGGCCCGGCCGGACGGGTTGGCGAGGGCGAAATGGGAAAACAGCAGGGCGGGATTGGTGGTGGCGATGACCCGGCTCTTGCCGTCGAGCAGCATGACCGTCGTTTTCTCCGCCAGTTGCGGCGGCAGGTTCGCCTCTTTCTCGACGATCGCCTGGCCCTGGTTCTGCCAGTCGAAATAGACGCCGAGCGTGCCGATCAGCCGTCCGTCGATCTTGCCGCCTTCGCGGATGCCTGTGGCATAGACGAGCGCATGCCTGTTGTCGTGGAGCGCGCTCGCCTTGACCTCGTCGACACTGTAGGCGTCACCGGAGGAGCACGCCGACGCCACGCGGAACCACGGATCGCCGGCAAGGCTTGTCCCCATGATCTTGCGCTGGAACTTGGGATTGGCCGACGCGATCACCTTGCCCGAAAGATCGGTCATGACGAGATCGAGATAGACCGTGTAGAAGCGATTGATGGCGCCGAGACGCTCCGCCGCATAGGCGATGGTTTCCCGATCCGGATTCTCAAGCGCCTGCCAGAGTGCCGGGTCGGTCGCCCACCAGCGCACATCGGCGGTCCGCTCGAAGAGGTTGCGGACAATAAGCTGCACCAGCGTCTGCGCCAGATCGGTGAGGCGAACGCCTTCCATCTCCTCGACCAGCGAATCCGCCATGGCGCGGCTGAGGCCGATGCGGCCGAGCACGTTGCTCTCGAACCTGCCGGTGATGTCGGTTGCGATCTGCGCCAGCCGCTGCACCTCATTGGCAACGACCGCAAAGCCCTTGCCGGTCTCGCCGGCGCGTGCCGCCTCGATCAGCGCATTGATGGCGAGCAGCTTGATCTGCTTGACGATATGGGTGTTGTCGGCGCTGAAGCGCTCGAGATCGGTGCTGATGCCGTCGGTGACGACGCGCATCGAGCGCGGGGTCGCATTCTGCGACTGGGCAATGGTTTCTGCGCTGAGCGGCTTCATCAAATGGTCCTGGAAGGGGCGGGCAATCGTCTGCTGACGAACGAAATTTCGGAATTAGTCATACAAAACGATGCGTGCCTATGGTTTTCAATTGGTTAACGCCGGGCGGTCCCAGGCGAACATTTTAGGGGAATTGGTTCGAAACAGGAAAAATTCGACGCTGGCGCAAGCACGCCGCATCCTCGGCCTGCGGTGGGAAGCAATTTCCCGATTTTTCCGCGCTGCTTGCGATTTTTTGCCACTCGGGATTTTCTTTCGCTACGATGGAGGACGTCATCCCTGCGTTCCCGAGTCGAACGCGTCTTCCCGTACCTGTAAGTCAGTATCAAGAGCCAGGATCATGCACGCGGTTCTCAAAAACCCGATGAGAGGCATTGCGCTGAAAGTCTCGTCGGTCGTGGTCTTCCTGGCCATGCAGACCTTCATCAAGCTGGCGGGCTCGGACATCCCGCCGGGTCAGGTCACTTTCTGCCGATCCTTCTTCGCGCTCTTCCCGATCATCGCCTATCTCGCCTATATCGGGCAGTTGCGCGCCGCTTTCTACACCGCCAATCCGGTCGGTCACCTCAAGCGCGGCACGATCGGCATTCTCTCGATGGCTTTCGGTTTCTACGGCCTCCTGCATCTGCCGCTGCCGGAGGCGATCGCTCTCGGCTATGCGCTGCCGCTCGTCGCCGTTATCTTCGCCGCCGTCTTTCTCGGTGAGACCGTGCGCATCTATCGCTGGAGCGCCGTCCTGGTCGGCATGGTCGGCGTCGCCATCGTCTCCTGGCCGAAGCTCACCCTGTTTCGCGACGGCGGCATGGAGGCAGAACAGGCCGTCGGCGCGCTCTGCGTGTTGTTCTCTGCCGTTCTCGGCGGCATGGCGATGATCCAGGTGCGCCGGCTCGTCGAGGAGGAGAAGACGGCGACGATCGTGCTCTATTTCTCGCTCACCGCTTCGGTCTTCTCGCTGGCCTCCCTGCCGTTCGGCTGGCTCGTCCTGCCATGGTTATCGGCACTCTATCTGATCGCGGCCGGTTTTTGCGGCGGCGTCGCGCAGATCCTGCTGACGGAAAGTTATCGTCATGCCGACGTCTCCACCATCGCGCCGTTCGAATATACCTCGATCCTGCTTGGCGGCATCGTCGCCTATTTCGTCTTCGGCGATGTGCCGAGCGTGACCATGCTGATCGGCACGCTCATCGTCGTCTCCGCCGGCATCTTCATCATCTACCGCGAACATCAGCTGGGTATCGAGCAGAGAGAGGCGCGAAAGGCCACGACGCCGCCAGCCTGACACCGGCAAGCTGATGACAGGAAAGGATTTAATAGAAGCATTGCCGCGGCTCGAATATTGCTCGCAGTGGGTGAAAAGAGGGGTGAATTCTTGGGATATCGCTGCTTCCCGGAATATGTTTGTTGAAGATGAGAGACTATCATTTTTCGAAGCTGTGCATGTCTGAATGGCCCTGATGCCGGAAGGGAGCGCTCGGTGTCGTTGCTTCCATCGTCGGCCGGCGAGGGGAGGTGGAGAGAAGCGCAATGGCATTCACGGCGGAGCAATTGGTGGGGAACTGCTCCTTTCTGCTGAGCATCCGCTTTTTGGCTGGGCAGATGCGCGGCATGTTCGATGCCGGCCCGCGCCTGGCGCGATTGCTGGCCTCGCATCAGCGCTGGCTTCTGACCCAGACTGCCTATGCCCTCAATCTGGAATATGACGCGCGCGACCCGACCTCGGGTTTTACCGCCGTTCGGCTGACCGGACGTATCACCGCGCATAAAGTGGCGAGCCGCAACACCGTGCTCGCCTTCATCGAAGAACTTTTTACCTACCGCTTCATTGTGCACACACCCGGCGACGAGCGGCGGCGGCCGCGGCATTTCGAGCCGGCCGATGTCAGCCATCAGGCGATGTTTGCCTGGATTCTCGGCAATCTCGGCGCACTCGATCTGCTTGATGGTGGTCAAAGGGCAGCGTTTTTCCAGGCGAACCCATTGTTGATGCGGCTGGTTCAGCCGCGGATTGCCCGCAATTGCCTGGAAGATGCCGCCTGGCGCGAGCCGCCGGAACAGGTGGCGTTGTTCCTCTGGACGGAAGCCGGCGGCCTCGTGGTCGACAACTTCATTGCCCGCATGGATATAGAAAACACCGATGCGGAGAGGTATTCCGTCGGCCGCGTCGACACCCGTGCGCTGGCGGCAGACTTCATGATGTCGCGCACCCATCTGCAGCGGCTTTTGGCAAAGGCGGCGCAGCGCGGCTCCGTCGGCTGGGATGACGAACCGCGCAAGACGCATTTTTGGATTTCGCGGGATTTCGTCGAGCAATATTGCGCCTGGCAGGCGGTCAAGTTCGCCTATGTCGACGAAGCCTTCGAATGGGCGAAAGCCCAGTTCGAGGAAATGACCGTATGATCAGAGAGCAATTGCCGCAACGCCGGCATCCGCCGGAGCGAGTCTTTCGCGCTCATACTCCCGCGCGGCGCAGATTGCGGAGCGGATATGCTCGAACGTGTCGACATTGCGCAGAAGCGATATCAGAATTGTAGTCATTTCATGGGTACTCTTGACGCGGAACAGCAGGCGAAGCGCCTGCCGCTCAATATTGCTGGAAGTCCGAGAAAATGGCGTCGGGGCGCGCCGTGCGGCCGTTGATGCCGGTGCCGCGGGCGGTCATCTGTTCGTTGGCGGCAAAGCCGAAACGGCTGTAGCCGTGGGTGGAACGAACCTGGTCGCCGGCGAGGCGAAGGGTTTCAAACCCGCTGTGGATAGGACGAAAATGCTTGTTCATGGCCTTGGTTCCTGTGGTTCCTCCCAAGACACCACCTTATATTGCGGTGCAGCATTGATTCCGCAATGCGTCACGACGGGATGCAGTCATGCGCAAAACGCATGGGTCGATTCATAAATTATTCAACTTTGGCTAATTTCTAAGCAAAGAGAGGGACTTAAGCTTCGCTTGAAAGGCGAGCAGGTCGTTCCAGGCCAGCCGCTTGTTGACGGGCGCGGTCAACAGATCCTGCGGATGCAGGCTGGCTATGGCAGGAATGACACAGTCAGCAGCGGCAATCTCCCGCCAACGGCCGCGCAGGCCGTGAATCGTGTCGTTTTCGCCGAAGAAGAAACGGGCGGCAAAATTGCCGAGCAGCAGGATCGCCTTCGGTTCGGCCAGCGCAATCTGCCGTTCGATGAAGGGCCGGCAGATGTCCATTTCCGCGGCCGAAGGCGGACGATTGCCGGGTGGCCGCCAGGGGATGACCTGCGTCAGCAGCACGCTCGAGCGCGTCAGCCCGATCGCCGCCAGCATCTTGTCGAACAGCTGCCCGGATTTCCCCGAGAAGGGCACACCTTCGCGATCGTCTTCGGCGCCCGGCGCCGAGCCGATCACCATGATACCGCTTTCGGCATCGCCGCTGGCAAAGATGGTCGAGCGGGCGCTGTGCTTGAGGTTGCAGCCGTTGAAGGCTTCGATCGCGGTTTTGAGTTCCGCCAGGGATCGCGCAGTTTCGGCGACGAAGCGCGCCTGCTGCACCGCCTCGCCATCCGGGATTGCTGGTTGCGGACCGGAAGCCGCGATCGCTGCCGGGACAGGGCGCGCCGCCGTAGTCGGGCGCGGCGGTGTCCGGCTTTCGCTGGACGCGGGACGTTCCCCGGCGGCGCCAGGTTGAGGCTGCGCTTGTGGCGCCGGGCGCCGGGCCTTCATCGCCTCGAATTCGGCGAAGCGGTCGACCGCCTCTTCCTCCAGCAGCCATTCCACGCCGGCATCCGCATGGAAATGCAGAAGCGCTGCAAGCTCGGCAGGGGAAAGGTCGTTGGCGGAAATCATGCGGCAAGTTTAACGGAGAGAAATGCGCATTGAAAGGGCAGGCCGCACATTGGCCGCCCTTGCAAGCTCTATTGCACAGTCCATTGCGCGATGTCGTCGCGTTCGCCGATCAGCGCCAGGCCGTGGGCGATCGACAGCAGTTCGCCGCCGCTCTCGATCTTGTTGCTGTCGAAGCGTTCGGTGAAAATGCGCCGCACCGCCGGCACGAAGGAGGTGCCGCCGGTCAAAAATACCTTGTCGATGCCGGATGCATCGGTGTTGGTCTTTTCCAGTACATCGTCCAGCGCCCCTTCGATACGGGCGAGGTCATCGACGATCCAGCCTTCGAAATCGCTGCGCTTGATCATGCGATGGCCGCCACGGCCGAGCGGGGCGAAATCGAACGGCGCCTCTTCGGCGGAGGAGAGCGCCATCTTCGTAGCAGAGACCGCCTGATAAAGCGGATAGCCTTCGTCGTGGTCGATCAGGTCGACGAAGATTTCCAGCTTCTCCGGTTCCAGCGCCGTGCGCACCAGCTTCTTGAGATCCTCGAATTCCCGCGAGGTCTTGAAGATCGACAGCTGGTTCCAGCGGCTGAAGCTCGCATAGTAGTTTGACGGCACCTCAAGGATCTTGTCGAAGCTCTTGAAATGGCTGCCCTTGCCGATCTGCGGCGCGACGATGTTGTCGATCATGCGCGCGTCGAAATGGTCGCCGGCCACACCGACACCCGAATGGCCGATCGGCGTTGCCGTCAGTTTGCCGGCCCGGGTCTCGAAGCGGATCAGCGAATAGTCCGTCGTACCGCCGCCGAAGTCGGCGACAAGCACGGTCGCATCGGACTTCAAATTCTGCGCGAAGTAGAAGGCGGCGGCAACCGGCTCGTAGACATAATGAATTTCCGGAAAGCCGAACCGCGTCAGCGCCTCATTATAGCGCTGCACCGCAAGCGCCGGGTCCGGACTGGCGCCGGCGAAATGCACCGGCCGGCCGGCGATGATGCGGTTGCTGCCATCGGGCCAGCTTTCGCCGGCGTAATGGCGAAGGCGCCGGATGAAGATTTCCATCAGGTCTTCGAAGCTCTGCCGCTTGCCGAAGATGATCGTGCCCTGGAAGAGCGCGCTTGCCGCAAAGGTCTTGATCGATTGCAGGAAACGGCAGTCGCCGGGATTGTCGATGAACTGGCGGATCGCCGCATGGCCCGCCTCTACCTTCAGCGCCGAAGCGCCGAGTTGCGCATCCTTCATGAAGGAAAGCGCCGTTCGCATGCTGTCGGCCGTACCTGCCGTGCTCGTGAATGCCATCGAACGCGTCGCCCCGCCATCCGCCGTGGCGAGAACCGTATTCGTCGTGCCGAAGTCCAAACCCAGCGCCTGAGCCATGCCCGCACCTCTTTCATGCCGATTGTTATTGGAGACGGAGCATGGCTCCGCGAAGGGCGTGCGAACGCCCGGATCAAGGAGGGCGGGTGATGCCACAGCGGCGTGACACATTCAAGAGGAGCGAAAGTTGATGTGATCGAGGCGCACTTCTTCTCCCGCTGGGATGAAGAAGTGCGCCGCAAGAAGGGCATTCAGCACTGCCGAACTCAGAGGGCCATCATCATTCGGCGGCCATTGCCCTTGCCTCCTGCACCTGCACCGGCTTCTCGACCTTCTTTCCACCGATCAGGCGGCCGAGGAAGTTTCCGAAGCGGTCCATCTCGACGAAGATGACGGGGGTGATGAAAAGCGTCAGCATCTGCGAGACGATGAGGCCGCCGACGACGGCGATGCCGAGCGGCTGGCGCAGTTCCGAGCTTGCGCCGGTGCCGAGCGCGATCGGCAGGGCGCCGAGCAGGGCGCAGAAGGTCGTCATCATGATCGGCCGGAAGCGTCGCACGCAGGCCTCGTGGATCGCGGCTGTCGCCTTTTCGCCGGTCGTGCGCATGGTCTCCACCGCCACGTCGATCATCATGATCGCGTTCTTCTTGACGATGCCGATCAGCATCAGCAGGCCGATCAGCGCGATGATCGACAGATCGAAGCCCATGATCTTCAATGCCAGCAGCGCGCCGAAGGCCGCGGCCGGCAGGCCGGAGAGAATGGTCAGCGGATGGATGAAGCTTTCATAGAGCACACCGAGCACGACATAGATGGTCAAAACGGCCGCCAGGATCAGATAGGGCGTATTGCCCTGCGACTGCTGGAAAATCTCCGCCGTACCGCCATATGAAGTGAAGACGTCGGCCGGCACGCTGATATCCTTCTTGATCTGTTCGACCGCCGCCGTCGCGTCGCTGAGCGAGACGCCGTCCGGCAGGTTGAAGGACACCGTGGTCGAGACCAGCTGACCGGTCTGATTGATGGTCACCGGGCCGGTGGTGCGCTGCACATGGGCGAAGTTCGACAGCGGCACCAAGCTGCCATTGGAGGAGGCGATACGGATTTCCGACAGCTTCTGGTCGTCCCAGGGCTTGCTGGTGTCGTATTCGACGATGACGTCATAGCTATCGCCCGTCGACTGGATTTCCGCGGCCGCATAGCCGCTGAAGGATTCCTGCAGCGTCGTGCGCAGCGTATCGTTGTCGATGCCGTAGGCCGCTGCCCGCTCGGTATCGATGACGATATTGGCCTGCAGGGCGTTGTTCTGGGCATCCGAGGTGACATCCGTGAACAGGCCTCGGTCACCACGCATCGCCGCCTGGATCTTGCCGGCCCAGAGGTTGGTCTGGTCGGCGCTGAGTGCCTGAACCACCAGCTGATACTGGCTGGCGGTCTGGCGGCCGCCGAAGCGCAGGCTCTGGTTCGGCGTCACGAAGGCCTGCAATCCGGGGATCCTGTTGATCGCCGTGCGCAATTCGCGCAGCGTCTGGTCAAGCGGCGGGCGCTCCTTCTTGTCCTTGAGTTCGACGAACATCGAGCCATTGTTCTGCGGTTTGTTCGGGTTGCCGCCGATCGTCGACATCACGTGGTTGACCGCCGGGTTCGCCTTGACGGCGGCTGCCGCCTGCTGTTGCAGCGCCTCCATGGCGGTATAGGAAATGTCCTGTCTCGCCTGGGTGCTGATCGTCAGCCGGCCGATGTCTTCCTGCGGGAAGAAACTCGTCGGCAGCGTCATGAAGAAATAGACCGTCAGCGCCACGGAAGCGAGGAAAACCCCGAGGATGGTGACGCGGTGGCGCAGGCACCAGCCGACCGCCCGGTCGTAGCCGTTGAGTGTCCGCTCGAAGCCGGCATCGAAGAGGCGGATGAGGAGCGGCGGACGGCTGTGGTTGTTGGAGAGGCGCGAGCCGAGCATCGGCGTTACGGTCAGCGAGACGATCGCCGACGAGATGATGGCAATGGCGACCACCATGCCGAATTCGTTGAACACGCGGCCGACGACGCCGCCCATCAACAGGATCGGGATGAAGACCGCGATCAGCGAGACCGACATGGAGATGATGGTGTAACTGACTTCGCCGGCCCCCTTGATCGCCGCCTCCCGCACCGGCATGCCTTCCTCGACATGGCGCAGGATATTTTCCAGCATCACGATCGCGTCGTCGACCACCAGCCCCACCGCGAGCGTCAGTCCCAAGAGCGAGATGTTGTCGATGCTGTAGCCGAGCACATACATCATGCCGAAGGTCGAGATCAGCGACAGCGGAACGGCAAGGCCCGGAATGATCGTTGCTGTGGCGTGGCCGGTGAAGAGGTAGATGACGAGAACGACGAGGCCGATCGTCAGGAACAGCGTGAACTTCACGTCGGCAATGGCGGCGCGAATCGGTTTCGCCGCGTCGTTCATGACGACCGTGTTGACCGAAGGCGGGATTTCGGCGTGAAGCTGCGGCAGCTTGGCGTTGATCGCATCGACGACATCGACCGTATTGGCGTCGGGCTGGCGCTGAATGGCGAGGATGATGCCGCGCTGGCCGTCATACCAGCTGCCGGTATATTGGTTCTCGACACTGTCCTGCACATCGGCGATGTCGCCGAGATGGATCGGCGCCCCGTTCGGATTGGCAATGACCAGCGAGCGGAATTGTTCGGCATTGGTGCGCTGCGTGTTCGCCGTGATGGTCATGCTCTGCGAACTGTTCTGCAGCGTTCCCACCGGCTGCTGGCTGTTGGCGGCAGAAAGCGCCTTGTTGACGGTATCGATGCCGATGCCGCGGGTGAGCAGCTTGTTGGGATCGACCTCGACGCGCACGGCATAGGTCTGCGCACCGTAAACGCTGACCTGGGCAACGCCGGGAAGAGTCGACAGCGACGGCGAGATGATGTCCTCGGCGATCTCATCAAGCTTGCTGCGCGGCATGGTGTTGCTCTGCACGGAGAGCAGCATGACCGGCGCATCGGCCGGGTTGGTCTTGCGGTAGCTCGGCGGCGTCGTCAGATTGTCGGGCAGCTGGCGGGTGGCATGCGAGATCGCCGCCTGCACGTCCGCTGCAGCGGCGTCGATATCACGGTTGAGGTCGAACTGCAGCACGATGCTGCTGCTGCCGAGCGAACTGGAGGCGCTGATTTCGCTGATCCCGGGAATGGTCTCGAACTGCTTGATCAGCGGTGTGGCAACCGAGGTCGCCATTGTCTGCGGCGAGGCGCCGCTCAACTGCGCCGAAACGTTGATAGTGGGAAAATCGACCTGGGGGAGTGCCGCAACCGGCACGAGCCGGTAACCGGCAAGGCCGGCCAGAATGACGCCGATGGCAAGCAGCGTCGTCGCGACGGGGCGCTGGATACAGAAATTCGGGATCATTGCTGAGCTCCCACGGCGATCGTCTCGGATTGCTGGGGTTGCCGAGGCTCATCGGCGGAGGCGACATCAAGCGCCTTTTCGTCGAACTGCTCTTTGATCGCTTGCTGGTCGCTGAGCTGGCCCTGGCCCTCGACGACCACATGGTCACCTTCTGAAAGACCCGACTCGATGGCGGTGAAGCCGCCATTGGCGCGGGCAACCGTGACTGGCGTCAGATGCGATTTGCCGTCCTTGGCGACGAAGGCGAAGAACCCTTCCGGGCCGGGGCTGACGGCGACCGTCGGCACCACCACCTGCTGTTCGTTACTGTTGAAATGCACCATGATGTTGACCGACTGGCCGGGCCAGAGGGCGCCGGAGGCATTCTCGAATTTCGCCTTGGCGAGGATCGTGCCCGAAGCGGTATCGACGGTGTTGTCGTAGAAGCTGATCTCGCCCTTGCGGACTTGCCCCTTGGTGGATGCGGGAACCGTGCTGACCTCGACCGGGCCGGCGGCGAGCGCGGTCTTCAATTGCCTGAGATAGCGTTCCTGCAGATGGAATTTCACATAGATCGGATCGTATTTGGCGATGGTGACGATCGCCGAGCCGGCATTGAGGAAAGCGCCCTTGCTGATGGCGATATCGCCGAGTCTTCCGTCGAAGGGTGCGCGGATATCGGTATTTTCGAGGATTATCTGATCCGAGGCGAGTGTCGCCTTATCGGCATCGACGGTGGCGGCGGCGGTATCGCGGGCGGCTCTCGCCTGATCGAGGCTCTGCTGGGTGCCGGCCTTCTGGTCGAAGAGGTCCTGCGCGCGCACCAGTGCGGTTTCGGATTCCGAAAGCGTCGCCGTGTCCCGCACGATCATCGCATTGTCCTTGTCGACGGCGGCCTTGGCTGTCCGGTCGTCGAGCTTGGCAATCAGATCGCCGGCTTTGACGGTCGCCCCATCCTGGCCACTGATGCTGACGATCAGGCCCTGTTCCTGCGCGGCGATGGTGGTGTTGTCGTCGGCATCGGCCCAGCCGGAAGCCGTCACATCCGTCGGTAGCGTCGTTTTCACGGCTGCCACGGTCTTCACGACTGTCGGGCCACCGCCGCCGCGTCGGCGCCCGCCGCCCTGGTGTTGCCCACCGTTCTGCGCTTGATCGGCCTGCGCCTGATCGCCCTGTGCCGGCCGCCCGTCATCGCCGCTGACCGGCTGCTTGATGAACTGCGAGAGGTAGGGCATGCGGGAGGCATAAGGAACAAGATTCCCGAATTGCCAGACGCCGACGGCGGCAACTGCGATAACGCTGACAGTGATCCAAAATTTCTTCATGGGCGAGACCGGGGGTTGAACGGGGTTTGCGATTTTTATGCTCTGATTGAGCCGCCTATATTGCGGCGCAAAAAAGACATAATTCCCGGGTCGCAATCACTAAGTGGTTATAATGGCTTAAATTTTTGTAATGAATATTCCGTAATATTCAAACTATACTAATATAGGCCAGTGTAACCCCGGTGCCGTTTGACGGCGGAGGGCGGGCGGCTCGCGACAAGACGAGATCGGTCCGCGTGCCGTTCGTCGCCCGGCGAAAAAACACGGAAAAAGAGAAGGCAGGTCGTCATGACCGAATTGAACGCAAGCGAATTTCGCTCTCTCATCATAAGCGTGTTTCCTGAACTCACGGCCTCCGTCTTCAAGCTGGCAGCGAAGGGCTGGGATTCGCTTGCCGTAGACGTCGACGACACGCTGATCTTCAAGTTCCCCCGCCATCCAGGCGCAGAAAGAGCGCTTGTGAAGGAAGCCGCCTTGCTCGACATCGTTCGGCCGTCGTTGTCGATGGCGGTTCCCGACATGCACATTCACGACGGGCCGCCGATCTTCTCCAGCCATGCCAAGCTCGACGGCGAGCATCTCATCACCGAAGATTACGATGCGCTGGGGCAGGGCGTTCGCCGGCACCTCGCCGATGACCTCGCACGGTTTTACGCCGAGTTGCACGATGTTGATGCCGATCGTCTGCGTCAAGCCGGGGTCGGAGCCATCCAGCCATGGCAATCGCCCGAGGCGGTGCGAACGAAGGCCTTGCCGCTGTTGCCGCCCGACATCAGGGGTTTTGCCGAGCCCGTCATCGCCGATTTCGAAGCCTTGCCGCCTGATCCCCACGGCACGGTCTTCGGCTTCTTCGACGGCCATGGCTGGAACATGGCCTTCGACCATGCGCAAGGGAGGCTCAACGGTATTTACGATTTCGCCGATTCAGGTTTTGGCCCGCTGCACCAGGAATTCATCTACTCGAATTTCATCTCGCCGGATCTGACCGCACGCATCGTATCGGCCTATGAGATGCTGACCGGACGCCGGCTCGACCGGCGGCGCATTGCGATCCTGACGGGCTTCCATCGTCTTTCCGAGCTCGCCGAACTCGCAGACGATCCGGCCCATGTCGGCTTGATGGTCCAAAATGTTGCGACATGGGCTGCCGCCGCCCATGTCGGCTAATGCATGTCGCCCGGAAGTGTGGAGCGGTTCCGGGATAACGACACGCATAAAACCAAGAGCTCAAGCGCGTCGCATGAAGCAAGTTTGCTGCGACGCGCTTTAAAGCAGCCGTCAGACGGATCGCGCCGCGCCGCCGTCGCAGCGGATCAGCGAGCCGGTGATGTAGCTTGCCGGCTGGCTGCACAGGAAGGCAGCCGTTGCGGCAAATTCCTCCACCCGGCCGTAGCGGCCGACCGGAATGCGCGCTTCCTTGTCGGTGCGGATCTCTTCGAGGCTCTTGCCGGTCCGCTTTGCCGCCGCGCCGTCGAGATCGTCGAGACGGCCCGTCAGGATGCTGCCCGGCAAGAGCAGGTTTGTGGTGATGCCGAAGCCCGCCACTTCGGAGGAAAGTGTCTTGCTCCAGCCGGCAAGGGCGGGGCGCAGCGTATTCGACAGCGCTAGATTGGCGATCGGTTCGATCACGCCTGAGGAGGCGACCGTCAGGATGCGGCCCCAGCCCTGTGCCTTCATGCCGGGCAGCAGCGCATTGGTCAGCGTGATCACGCGGGCGACCATGGAGAGGAAATAGCTCTCGAGCTTTTCACCCGTCATGTCCTCGGTCGTGCCGGGCGTCGGCCCGCCGGTATTGTTGACGAGGATATCGAGCCCGCCGAACTTTTCCTTCACCGCGCTCGTTACCGTCTCGACGAAGCGTTCGTCGCCGAGGTCGGCCCAGATCCAGTCGGCCCGGCCTTTGCCTTCGCTGTTGATCGCCTTGCAATTGGCCTCCAGCTGCTCGCCGCTGCGTCCGCAGAGCAGCACATTTGCGCCTTCGCGCGCCAGTGCTGCGGCGATGCCGAGGCCGAGCCCACGCGAGGAGGCGAGGATGAGCGCCCGTTTGCCTTCGATGCCGAGATCCATGATTGTCCTCCAATATCTGTGAGGGATGTATAAGGCGCAAGCGGCGGAAAAGGAAAGGGAGAGTGACCGGTTCGATGGTGCTCCCAAATTGACGTTAACGTAAACGTTATAAAATTTGAGCCCACAGGGCACATCATTGTGCGAATTGAAGATTGCTTGTCGTATCCCGGCTCGACAATGCTTTCTCGTTTTGACAAGAAAGTGCCCATGGGATGACGGCCGCACGCCGCCAAGCGGAGACGAGTGAATGACCGAGACGATTGAGTTGCCCGAACGCGAGAGCATGGAATTCGACGTGGTGATCGTGGGCGCAGGTCCGGCCGGTCTTTCTGCGGCGATCCGGCTGAAGCAGGTCAATCCCGAGCTTTCGGTCGTCGTGCTGGAAAAGGGTTCGGAAGTCGGCGCGCATATCCTCTCCGGTGCCGTCGTCGATCCGATTGGGATCGACCGGCTGCTGCCCGGCTGGCGCGAGGATGCCGACCACCCCTTCAAGACCGAGGTCAATGCCGACCACTTCCTGCTGCTTGGTCCGGCCGGTTCGATCCGCCTGCCGAATTTCATGATGCCGCCCTTGATGAACAATCACGGCAACTACATCGTCTCGCTCGGAAACGTCTGTCGCTGGCTGGCAACCAAGGCCGAGGAACTCGGCGTCGAGATCTATCCGGGTTTCGCCGCAACCGAAGTGCTCTACAATGACGACGGTGCGGTGATCGGCGTTGCCACCGGCGATATGGGCATCGAGAAGAATGGTGAACCCGGCCCGAACTATACCCGCGGCATGGAACTGCTCGGCAAATATACCCTGATCGGCGAGGGCGTGCGCGGCTCGCTCGCCAAGCAGCTGATCGCCAAGTTCGATCTGCAGAAGGATCGTGAACCGCAAAAGTTCGGCATCGGCATCAAGGAACTCTGGCAGGTCAAGCCCGAGAACCACAAGCCGGGCCTGGTGCAGCACTCCTTCGGCTGGCCGCTGGGAATGAAGACCGGTGGCGGTTCCTTCCTCTATCACCTCGAAGACAATCTGGTGGCTGTCGGCTTCGTCGTCCACCTCAACTACAAGAACCCCTACCTCTATCCCTTCGAGGAGTTCCAGCGCTTCAAGACCCATCCGGCGATCCGCGGAACCTTCGAGGGCGGCAAGCGGCTCTCCTATGGCGCGCGCGCCATCACCGAGGGCGGTTATCAGTCGGTGCCGAAGCTTTCCTTCCCCGGCGGGGCGCTGATCGGCTGTTCGGCCGGTCTGGTCAACGTGCCGCGCATCAAGGGCAGCCACAATGCGGTGCTGTCGGGCATGCTGGCGGCCGAGAAGATCGCCGCGGCGATGACAGCCGGCCGCAGCCATGACGAGGTCACCGAGATCGAAAACGAATGGCGCGCCACCGACATCGGCAAGGATCTGAAGCGGGTGAGGAACGTCAAGCCGCTGTGGTCGAAGTTCGGCACGGCGATCGGCGTGGCGCTCGGCGGTCTCGACATGTGGACCAATACGCTGCTCGGCTTCTCCTTCTTCGGCACGCTGAAGCATGGCAAGACCGATGCGCAAAGCCTGGAGCCGGCCTCCCAGCACAAGCCGATCGCCTATCCGAAGCCGGACGGCGTCTTGACCTTCGACCGTCTGTCCTCGGTGTTCCTGTCGAACACCAATCACGAGGAGGACCAGCCGGTGCATCTGCAGGTCAAGGACATGGCCCTACAGAAGCGGTCGGAGCACGACATCTATGCCGGCCCGTCGACACGTTACTGTCCGGCCGGGGTCTATGAATGGGTGGAGAAGGACGGCAAGGATACCTTCGTCATCAACGCCCAGAACTGCGTGCACTGCAAGACCTGCGACATCAAGGATCCCAACCAGAACATTAACTGGGTGCCGCCGCAGGGCGGCGAGGGGCCGGTCTATCCGAATATGTGAGGCGGATTATCCCCACCGCCGACAATTTTTACGTGCTGACGCCTTGTTGATCACTTGTTGCGGGCCGCCGTTAGTCGTTCGTTAACCATAATTTCCTTAGCTTGCGACATCATGTTGACGCACTAAGGACACATTTCATGACGATCTCCCGCCGGGGCTTCCTGATCGCTCTGCCGCTTTTTGTCGCCGGCTGCTCGTCGACTGGCCTGAACAGCCAGACGAATTATGCCGCACTTCCGGATGAAAAATTCCCGTTGAAGCAGGTGCCGATCGACAAGATCAAGCCGGAGCTCCGCCGACAGGAAGTAGCTTACGAAACCACACATGCAGCCGGCACGATCGTCGTCGATACGCCGGCACGCCGCGCCTACTATGTCCTCGGCGACGGCAGGGCGGTGCGCTATGGGGTGGGTGTCGGCCGCGAGGGGCTGGCCTTTGCCGGCAACGCCTATATCGGCCGCAAGGCCGAATGGCCGAGCTGGACGCCGACGGAAAACATGCAGCGCCGCGAGGAACGTTATCGCAAGCTCGCCGGCGGCATGCCGGGCGGCCCGAATAACCCGCTCGGCGCCCGCGCCATGTATCTCTATCGCGGCGACGGCGACACGCATTTCCGCATTCACGGCACCAACCAGCCGCAATCGATCGGTCTTGCCATGTCGAGCGGCTGTATCCGCATGATGAACCACGACGTGATCGACCTCTATAGCCGTGTCGAAGTCGGCGCCAGGGTTGTCGTCATCCAGGCCTGATCCTGGGCAGCAGACGTGCAAAAGCCGCCGCAGCAATCGCTGTCGGCGGCTTTTGCTTTTGGTGAGTGTTTCAACGGCGCCGCGCCGCAATCCCCGTCGACAGCGCCACGCCGATGCCGGTGATCACGGCGGCGCTGATTTCGGCAATACCGACCGGTTCGCCGAGCAGGAGCCCGCCGCCGACGGTCGCGAGAACAGGCGTCAGCGCGGTGAAGGCGGCGGCCTGTGTGCCGCCGAGGGTGCGGACGGCCGTGCCATAGGCGACCATCGCGACGAGGCCGGAAAGAATGCCCTGGCTCAGCACCTGCAGGCCGATTTCCGGAAGCGGGGCCTGCGGCAGCGAGATGCCGAAGACGAGAGCGAGCGCTGCCATGATCAGGAAAGACCAGACGGCAATCAACGCGCTGGCCTGAACGGCCGTCAGACCGGAGCGGCGGAAGGCATGCGTATAGCTTGCCCAGAGCACGGCACCCGCCGGCAGCATTACAAAGCTTGTCCAGGGCAAGGAGGCATCGGCAAGGCTGCGGGCGAGCAGGATCAGGACGCCGCCGACGATTGCCACCAGCCCGGCGATGCGCGTGGCATCCGGCCGCTCCCGAAACAGCAGAATGCCGATCAGTGCGGTGGCAAGCGGCATGGAGCCGCCGAGCAGGATGCCCGACGAGGCTGCCGGTGTGGAGTGGATGGCAAGTGTCGTCACCAGGAAGAAAATCGCGCCGCAGCCGGCGACCATGATCGCCAGCAGATGCAGCGGCAGACCCTTCGGCAGCAGGCCGATGCGGAGCCAGACCGGCGACAGCGCCACGGCCGGAATGCCGAAGCGGATGAGACCGATATCGATCGAGCCGAGCGACGTCGTCGCGCTGTGGCGGGTTGCCAGAAACCAGGAAGCCCAGATCAGCACGGTAATGGTGCCGGCGGCATAACCGAGGGTTTGCGAAGGCGATTTGTCGTTTGAAAATGCGATCGTGCTCATCGTCCTAATCCTTTCCTCCATCCGGATCCTGTCCGGTTGAAGAGAAGATTAGCTTGAGGTGCCGGGGCATGTCCTTGCTATCTCTAGCTCAAAAATCATGCTATGCGCAATCTTCTGCCAATCCATGCCAACAAGGATCGAGAAAATGCCAAATCTCGATAAATTCGATATTGCCATCCTGAAATGCCTGCAGGAGGATGCGCGGGCGACCAATGTCGAGATCGCCGAGAAGGTGAATTTGTCGCCGTCGCCCTGCCTGCGCCGCATCCGCAATCTCGAACGCTCCGGCATCATCCGCGGCTACACGGCCGATATCGACCGCAAGGAGGTCGGGCTCGGCCTGACCGTCTTCGTCGAATTCAAGGTCGCCCATCACAGCCGCGAGAATTCCGAGGCGCAGCACAAGGCGCTGCTCGAAATCCCCGAGATCGTCTCCTGCTTCCTGATCTCGGGCACCGCCGATTTTCTCGCCGAAGTGGTGGTGGAGGATCTCGCCGCCTATGATCGACTGCTGACCGAAACGCTGTTGACCTTGCCGAATGTCAGCGACATCCGCTCCAACTTCGCCATCCGCAGCATCAAGACGCATGGACCGCTGAAACTGCCCGAGGGAAGATAAATTCCCTCGGGTCTGCCGTTTGCGTGTTCTACAGCAGCGTCCCGCTGAGGATGAGCAGCGCCACCGAGAAGTAGATGACAAGCCCGGTGACGTCGACCAGCGTCGCGACGAAGGGGGCCGAGGCGCTGGCCGGATCGAGCCGGAGCTTCTGCAGCAGGAAGGGCAGCATCGAGCCGCAGATCGAGCCGAAGGTGACGATGCCGATCAAGGCGGCAAACACCGTGATGGCGACCATCTGCCAGTGCGGGCCGTAATCGTAGAGCCCGGCGGACTGCCAGAAGACGATGCGGATGAAGCCGACGAGGCCGAGGATCGCGCCGAGCACGATGCCGGTCGGAAGCTCGCGCAACAGCACCTTCCACCAGTCCGAAAGCTTCAGCTCGCCGAGCGCCAGCGCCCGGATGATCAGCGAGGTCGCCTGCGAACCGGAGTTGCCGCCCGAGCTCATGATCAGCGGGATGAACAGCGTCAGCACCACGGCCTTTTCCAGCTCGCCTTCGAAATGCTGCATGGCGCTTGCCGTCAGCATCTCGCCGAGGAACAGGGCTGCGAGCCAGCCGGCGCGCTTGCGGATCATGCCGGTAAAGCCGATCTTCATATAGGGCTGGCCGAGCGCCTCCATGCCGCCGAACCTCTGGGCCGCTTCCGTGGTGTCCGAGATCATCGTGTCGATGACGTCGTCGACCGTGACGATGCCGAGCACCTGCCCATGATCGTCGGTGACCGGCAAGGCGAGCAGGTCGTGTTTGCGGATCAGCCGGGCGACATCCTCCTGCTTCATCAGCGGATCGGCCGAAACCGGCGCGCCCTTCTGTGCCGCCGACAGAATGGAAGCGTCCGGCTCGCCGGTGATCAGGCGGCGCAGCGTCACCACATGCTGCAGCGCATGGCTGATCTCGTCGAGCACATAGATTGCGTAGACGGTCTCGCGCGAGCGCTCGACCTGGCGGACATGGTCGAGTGTCTGGGCAACCGTCCAGCTATCAGGCACGCTGACGAATTCCGTCGTCATGATGCCGCCGGCCGTGCGCGGCGGATAGCCCATCAGGTGCTGGATGGCGATGCGCACCGGCTCGTCGAGGCTGGAGAACAGCCGCGCGCGGGTCTCACCGTCGAGTTCGAGCAGCACGTCGGCGACACGGTCATTCGACATGCCGTGCAGCAGGCGGGCGGCATCGTCGGCACTGATCAGCGCCAGGATCTGCGCGGCGTTGCGAAGCTCCGGCCGGTCGAGAATATTGACGGCATAGTCGAGCGGCATGCCTGTCAGCACGCGGCCAGCATCCTGGACGGTGAGTGCGTTCAACGCATCGACGCGTTCGGCGATCGTTGCGCCGCGGCTGTTGTTGATGAAGGCACGGGCGGCATGGCCTGCCCGAAGAGGGAAGCGATTGATATTCATTTGAGGCTCGCCTTTCCGTCGATCCGCCGTAGCGTCCCGAACGGGCGAGCCGACAGGAGTCGGTCAGCGCACGAGGGCCGCGTACGGCAAAGGCAATCGACTGCGACTGTCGCTTGGCATCGTTAAGATGGCTCCGTTGAAATCCGCGGAAGGCAGGTGCCTTCCGCGTGAGATGGTAGGTGGTCCCGAACGCGAAAAAAGTCAAGCTGGGTAAATGCTTAACGCCAGAATGTCGCACCCCCGCATGGCAGATGAAGGGGCTCAGGCGGCCTGCGCGCTTCGGCTGCGGCGCTCCAGACGCACCGAGGCTGCAAAGACGAAGAGACCGAGGAAGGAGAGGGCCGCGCCGACATAACCGGTTGCCGCAAAACCATAACCCCAGGCGATGACGAGGCCGCCGAGCCAGGCGCCGATCGCATTGGCGATGTTGAAGGCGGAATGGTTGGAGGCGGCCGCCAGCGTCTGCGCATCGGCGGCGACATCCATCAACCGCGTCTGCAGCGCCGGACCGGCGGCAAAACCGCAGCCGACGAGGAAGACGGAGAGGCCGAGCATATAGGGATTGGCGGCGGTCAGCGAGAAGGTGGTGAGCACGACGATATTATAGACGAGCGAGCCGCCGATCGTGCCGAGCAGCGATTTGTCGGCAAGCCACGAACCGATGAAATTACCGGCATTCATGCCGACGCCGAAAAGCACCAGCATGATCGGAACAGCTGTTTCCGGCAGCATCGCCACCTCGGTTGTGGTCGAAGCGATATAGCTGAACATCGCAAACATGCCGCCGTAACCGACGGCGGCGATGCCGAGCGTCAGCCACACCTGCGGCCGGCGGAAGGCGCCGAGTTCGCGTGAGAAACTTGCCTCTTCGGAAACCCTGTCCTTCGGAACGTAGAACCAGATCAATGCCACCGTCAGCAGGCCGAGCACGCCGACGGAGAAAAATGCGATCTGCCAGTCGAGCGACTGGCCGAAGAATGTCGTCAAGGGCGTGCCGAGAAGGGTTGCGACCGTCAGGCCGAGCATGACGCGGCCGACGGCTCGCGCCCGGCGATGCACCGGCACCATCGAGGCGGCGACAAGCGCAGCGACGCCGAAATAGGCCCCATGCGGCAGGCCGCTGATGAAGCGCAGCAGCGCGAAACTTTCGAAGGTCGGCGCCATGGCGCTGAAGATGTTGCCGGCGGCAAAGATCAGCATCAGTGTCAGCAGCAGCGTCCGGCGCGCCATTTTCGCGGCGAGCACGGCGATGACAGGCGCGCCGATGACCACACCGAGCGCATAGGCGCTGATGACGTAGCCGGCCTGCGGCGTCGTCACCGAGAAGGTGGCGGCGACATTGGGCAGCAGACCCATGATCGCGAATTCGCCGGTGCCGATACCGAAGCCGCCACAGGCGAGCGCCAGCTGGACCAGCGCCACTGTCGTTGCCGAGGGCAGCCCTTCATCCTGGCTATCGATAGAATCGTTGACGGTGATCTCACTCATGAGAGCTCCTCGGGACGGTTTTCTGCTTGGCAATGGCCCCCGGCGCAAGCGAGGCCGCGAGGCGATCGTGGGTATCTGGCGGGAAGTGGAGACGATCTCTCCGATATGTGATCTATCCGTGATGTACCGGCAGGCGTCGAGTGCATTTTTCGCAGTGCAGCGTCCTGCTATGTGCATATATCAGTTGCAGTATTTGCATTTCGGATACTCTTCCGGAAAGGCGGATGCGCTTGAAATCGCCAATGCCGCAACCATCTGAGGTGCAAGGCAGGACCATTTCCGCGCCAGGGACGGGAGCCCTTATGAAGCTTGTAGGCTTTTTCAATCGCGACGGCGGCACCTTCAGGACCACCGATATGCTGGCCTACGAAAAGAGGGCGGAGGAAGCATTCCGCGAAGCGGGGCACGATTTCGACGCGATCGTCTTCTCCGGAAAGGAGATCATTCCCGCCATGGAGCGGGCGGCCAAGCGCGACGATATCGACGGGATCGTCGCCGGCGGCGGCGACGGCACGATTTCGGCCGCGGCATCGATCGCCTGGAAAAACGGCATTGCGCTCGGCGTCGTGCCCGCCGGTACGATGAACCTCTTTGCCCGCTCGCTGCGCGTGCCGCTCGATATCTGGCAGGCGCTCGATGTGCTTGCCTCCGGCGAGATCGACAATGTCGATATTGCCAGCGCCAACGGCCGCCCCTTCATCCACCAGTTTTCCGCCGGCCTGCATGCCCGCATGGTCCGTTACCGCAACGCCTACAGCTATCGTTCGCGGCTCGGCAAGATCCGGGCGAGCACAAAGGCGGCCTTGGGTGTCGTGTTCAATCCGCCGGAATTCGAGGTCGAGTTCGAGGCGGCCGGCATGCGCGAACGCCGCTGGGTGTCGGCAATCTCGGTTTCCAACAATCCGTTCGGCGAGAATGCGCTGCTTTACGCCGATAATCTGACAAGCGGCGAACTCGGTTTCTATGCGGCAAATCCACTGAAGCCGCTCGGCGTCGCCCGTCTCGCCATCGATATGCTGCGCGGCAAGGTGCGCGAGAATGCCGATGTCATGGTGATGCACCCGGCCGAAGTGCGTCTGCATTTCCCGAAGCTGCGTTCCAAGGCCAATTGTGTCATCGACGGCGAGTTGCTGCCGCTCGAACGCGATGTTTCGATTAGGCTGCATCCGGGCGAATTGAAGGTGCTTGTCAAGCAGGGTCTCGCCGCCCAGGTGGATGCGGATGAGCGCCGAGAACCGGCTGCCTAGGTTAGCCGCTGACAGTTTCAGAGCCGCGGCAGATAGGTGCGATAGTCGAAATCCGAGACGGTGCGCAGATGCGCGAGCGCTTCCTTGCGCTTGGTGTCGCCATAAAGCGCCTGATAGCGCGCGCCAAAGATATCGGCGATGAAGGGCGAGGCGCGGAAGGTCTCGACGGCGCTGAGGAAATCATGCGTCAGCTGTGTGGTGTTCGCCGGCGTGTGCGAGGGCGTCGTCTCCTCGCCGGGGTCGAGTTCATGGTCGAGACCGGTGAGCATGCCGCCGAGGATTGCCGCCAGCAGCAGATAGGGATTGGCGTCGGCGCCGGCGACACGATGCTCGATGCGGGCCGCCGGTCCATCCTTGTCGGGTATGCGGATCGCCGTGCCGCGATGGCCGCTGCCCCAGGTGAGGTCGACGGGCGCGAACGAGCCCGGCTGGAAACGGCGGTAGGAATTGGCGAAGGGGGCGAAGATCAGCTGCGCCTCGCGCATGCTATTGAGCAGCCCGGCAGCAACCGATTTGAGCCGCTTCGGCTCGCCGCCCTTGGCGTCGAGGATGTTGCGGCCTTGCCTGTCGATGACGCTCGCATGCACATGCAGGCCGGAGCCGGCGTGCTCGGAATAGGGCTTGGCCATGCAGGTCGATTTCAGCCCGTGGCGGCGCGCCGCCTGCTCGGCGATGCGCTTGAGGTAGAGGCAGTCGTCGGCGGCCGCCAGCGCATCGGGGCGGTGCAGCAGGTTGACCTCGAACTGGCCGGGACCGAACTCCGCCGTCGTCGCTTCCGCCGGCAGCCCCTGCGCCTTCGCATAGGCCCTCAACGTCCCGAGATAGTCGTCGAGCGCGTCGACGGCGCTCATGTCGTAAAGCTGGAAACCGTTCGGTTCGCCGCGATAGGTAAGGCTTTCGGGCGGGGAGGGGCGTCCGGTCTCGCGCCAGTCTCCCGACATCACGTAGAATTCCAGCTCGGTTGCCACCACAGGCGTCAGGCCGCGCGAGGCATAACGTTCCAGTGTCGAGGCGAGGATGGCGCGCGGGTCCATGAAGCTCGGGCTGCCGTCAAATTCGTGCATACTGGCGAGCACCTGCATCGAGCCCTCCGGCGCCCAGGGCATCGGCGCAAGGCTGCGCCGGTCTGCAACGACCCTGCCATCGGGATCGCCGATCGTCAGCGACAGGCCGGTAATGTCGTCATTGTCGTCGCCCCAGATGTCGAGTGATTGCGTCGAGGTCGGCAGGCGGATTTCGCCGGCCCAGACCTTGTCTGCGGCGCCTGATGGAAGCTGCTTGCCGCGCAGATCGCCGTTCATGCCGACGATCAGGATCTCGAAACGCGGGTCGCCGCCCTCGGCCTTGCCGCCCGTCCTATCGCTCGCCATGACCTTGAAAATCCTCCGGGATAAGGCCAAGCTCCTATCTGATCGACAGCAACCTTTCAATCCGCGAGGGTCTTTACCTCATGCCCGATACTTATCCGCCCTCGAACCTCGCGGCGATCGACGCGGCCCATCACCTGCATCCCTTCGCCGACATGAAGAAGCTGAATGGCGAAGGCACGCGCATCATCCAGCGCGGCGAGGGCTGCCACATCTTCGACAACCATGGCCGGAAATATCTCGACGGCTTCGCCGGACTCTGGTGCGTCAATATCGGCTATGGCCGCCGGGAGATCACCGAGGTGGTCGCAAGACAGATGAACGAGCTGCCCTATTACAACACTTTCTTCGGCACGAGTTCGACGCCGGCGACGCTGCTGGCCCAGAAGGTCACTTCACATGCCGGCGAGCGTTTCAACCACATCTTCTTCACCGGCTCCGGTTCGGAGGCGAACGATACCTGGTTCCGCATGGCCCGCGTCTATTGGAGCGCCGTCGGCAAACCGTCGAAGAAGATCGTCATATCGAGAAAAAACGGCTATCACGGTTCGACCGTTGCCGGCGCCAGCCTCGGCGGCATGAAATACATGCATGAGCAGGGTGACCTGCCGATCCCTGGTATCGTCCATATCGGCCAGCCCTATTGGTACGGCGAGGGCGGCGATCTCTCGCCCGCCGAATTCGGCCTCAAGGTCGCTCGCGAGCTCGAAGCGAAGATCGATGAACTGGGCGAGGAAAATGTCGCAGCCTTCGTTGCCGAACCGGTGCAGGGCGCCGCTGGCGTCATCATCCCGCCCGAAACCTACTGGCCGGAAATCGACCGCATCTGCAAGGCGCGCAATATCCTGCTGGTGACCGACGAGGTGATCTGCGGTTTCGGCCGGCTTGGCGCCTGGTTCGGCCACCAGCATTTCGGCGTCGAGCCCGATCTGGCACCGATCGCCAAGGGGCTGTCCTCCGGCTACCTGCCGATCGGCGGCGTGCTCGTCAGCGACCGCATCGCCGATGTGCTGATCAACGAGGTCGGCGACTTCAATCACGGCTTCACCTATTCCGGCCATCCGGTTTGTGCCGCCGCCGCACTCGAAAACCTGCGCATCATCGAGGAGGAAAGACTGGTCGAACGGGTACGCGACGACATCGGTCCCTATTTCGGCAAGGCCTGGGCGGCGCTCGCCGAGCATGATCTGGTCGGCGAGGCCGTCAGCATCGGTCTGATGGGCGCCCTGCAGCTTGCTGCCGACAAGCGCACGCGCACCCGTTTTGACAAGCCCGATCGGATCGGGGCGCTGGTGCGCAACCACGCGCTGGCGAACGGCCTCGTGCTGCGCGCCACCGGCGACCGCATGCTCGCGTCGCCACCGCTCGTTATCACCCACGCGGAGGTGGACGAGATGGTCGCGATGACCAGACTGGCGCTGGATGCGGCCTGGAAGGAATTGAAGTCGTAACTCCGCTCAGCGATGCCGGGTCACCGTAGGAAGCCGTAACGGTAATCATCATCATCGGCTCCGGAACTCATCCAGCTTGAGGTTTAAACCAACCATGCAAGCGAAACTTGAGCTTGCCGTTCTTCGCTTGTTCGTAAATCTTGAGACGCCTTCTCCTTTTTGTTTGTAATTTCCGACATACATTAAATACTATGTACGTTCCGCAGATTGTCACGCGCGGATTAAGGTGTTGGCGATGGCAACCGCCAATCTTCACTTTGTTGTTTTTGCTGCTCTCAGCTTTTGGCTTCGCCGCACCGTCGGCGTCGGAGTCCAACCGAGCCGCTGTCGTCCTCAAGGTGAACGGCGCGATTGGGCCCGCGATCTCTGACTACGTGATACGAGGCATCCAGCGTGCCGGCGAACGTGGAGCGGCCTTGATCATTCTGCAGATGGACACACCCGGTGGCCTTGACACCTCCATGCGGGAAATCATCCGCGCAATTCTTGCCTCACCAGTGCCTGTCGCGGGCTTCGTCGCACCGAGCGGGGCACGAGCTGCCAGCGCCGGCACCTATATTCTCTACGCAAGCCACATTGCGGCAATGGCGCCTGGGACCAATCTAGGTGCGGCGACACCAATCGCGCTCAGCATAAAGCCTTTCGGCGGTGATGCGGAACCCGAAAAGAAGCCGAGCGAACCTGGTGACAAACAGGCAGAATCTCCAGGCAATGCCAGCGAAGCCAAAGCTGTTAACGACGCAGTCGCTTACATTCGCGGGCTTGCGGAATTGCGCAATCGCAACGCCGACTGGGCAGAGCGTGCTGTCCGCGAAGCTGCGAGCCTTTCATCCAATGCGGCAGTGCGCGAACATGCCATCGATTTCACGGCAGTCGATGTCAACGATCTTCTTGCAAAGGCACAAGGGTACATGGTGCGGGTCGGTCAAACGGACGCCCAGCTCGACACCGCCGGTTTAGTCGTGCAGGAATTCGAGCCTGACTGGCGCACGCGCCTGCTTTCCGTAATTACCGATCCGAACATCGCAATCATCCTGATCATGGTCGGTATCTATGGCCTGATCTTCGAATTTCTCGCACCTGGGACAATGCTTCCGGGCACGATCGGCGGCATCTGCCTCCTCCTTGGTCTCTATGCCCTCGCATTGCTGCCGGTGAGTTTTGCCGGCCTGGGGCTTATTTTCCTCGGTGTGGGATTGACTGTGGCTGAGGCGCATTCGCCAAGCTTCGGCGCTTTCGGCATTGGCGGCGGGGTAGCCGTGATCCTGGGAGCAACGATTTTGTTTAATACCGATGTACCCGGCCTGGAAGTGTCGCGCCTCCTACTGGGCGCGATTGCCTTTGCGACTCTTGCCTTTAGCCTTGTCGTTGCTCGCCTGGCATTCACCTCACGTTTGCGCCAGGTTGCCACCGGTGCAGAACAGATGATCGGCATTTCCGGCAAAGTTGAGAGTTGGACGGGGCTCACGGGGTACGTCATTGCGCATGGCGAACGCTGGAAGGCGGTTTCCGCCGAACCGCTTGTTGCGGGTGACCCTGTCAGCGTGACTGGCCGCAATGGGCTGGCGCTCGAGGTCGCCAGCCGTCCTAAGGACACTTAACGGTCACCCAGGAAGCAGGAGGAGAAGTCATGGATATGTTTGCAGATCTTGCCTTCTATGTGGTGGCCATTGTCATTTTGGTCGCCATCCTCGCATCCGCGGTTAAGATTCTGAGGGAATATGAACGCGGCGTCGTGTTCACACTTGGCCGCTTTACCGGAGTCAAGGGCCCCGGCTTGATTCTGCTGATCCCCTATGTCCAGCAGATGATGCGGGTCGATTTGCGCACGCGCGTACTCGATGTCCCCAGCCAGGACGTCATCTCACATGACAATGTCTCGGTTCGTGTCAGCGCGGTGATCTATTTCAGGGTTATTGACCCCGAGAAGTCGACAATACAGGTCGAGGATTTCATGATGGCAACAAGCCAGCTTGCCCAGACGACGTTACGCTCCGTGCTCGGCAAACACGACCTCGATGAGATGCTGGCGGAACGTGACAGGCTCAACTCGGATATTCAGGAAATCCTTGACACTCAGACCGATGCTTGGGGAATTAAAGTAGCCACTGTCGAGATCAAACATGTGGATATCAACGAGTCGATGATTCGTGCAATTGCTCGCCAAGCGGAAGCCGAACGCGAACGCCGCGCAAAAGTCATCAACGCCGAGGGCGAACAGCAAGCTGCAGCGAAGCTGCTGGAAGCGGCCGAAATTCTGGCCAAGCAGCCGGAGGCGATGCAACTTCGTTATTTAAGCACTTTGAACGTCATCGCCAGCGAGAAGACTTCGACGATTTTATTCCCCTTCCCGATGGAGTTCGGCAATCTGATGACCATTAAGCCGAAGTGATCGACCGGCACTGGCGTTGATGACGGATCCAGGCTTACCTGCGCTTTACTTCGGGTCAGATGAACAATTACTCTTTGCGGCCCTCAAGGCACGCTTGAAGAGCGTCTCCTCGCTGCCGACTTCGCTTGCGGCTATCTGGAAGCGGGCATCCTGCTGAACTCCGAAGGCGGCCGTCAAGGTCAAACAACCCAATTCCCCACAATGCCATTGCCCCTGACATCCGCCACCACCAAAGTTGAACGCTTTGGCAAAGGTGCTCTTGCGAGGAAGCATGTCGATGCCGGGTCACCGTAGCTGCAGCTGCTATCGGATCATGGGCAAGGCCAAGGTGAGGAGCACGGCGAAAACCATGAGGACGCCATAAGGTATCTTCCGGCTTGCCCGGATTTCTTCGATGCGCATGAAAAAGGCGAGGTGTGCGACGGGCAATGGCACCGGCAGCCGCAGGACCAGCAGCGTCACGATGCCGAGGACGAGGAGGAAGAACGAAAACGGCAGCATTCCGTGCCATCCGACAAAAAGGCCGATCGGCAGGAAAAGCTTGGCGTCGCCTGCGCCGAACAGCCGGAGAGCCCAGAGCGCCACCCCGAGCGCAAACATCAGCAGACCGGCTCCGACGTCGCCGGCAATTCCGCTGGAAGCAAACAGCGCAGCGCCGACATCCTCGGAGCTGAGCATCACGGCCGCCGCGCGCAATGCATAAAGTGTCACGAGCGCAAGAGCGAGCGTGTTGGGGATCTTCCATGTGCGGAAATCTGTCCATGCCGCGTAGAGAAAAAGTAATACTGAAAGTGAATTAATAACGAAGAGCATTTTCAGCATGGAACGCAACCTTCTTTGGCTATTTAACCTACTTGTACGTTAGTTTAATTCAGAATCTGCGACGCTGGCTGGTATTTACTCCAGGTTATTCGGACTTTGGTCTTAACCATAAAAGTATAGATGTATATCGTCCATGTATAAAACGATTGACTAATTTAGACTTAACAGATTATTAATACAACCAGTCGAAGGGGCGGTCTCGACGACAGGGCGGCCGGGGGAAATTACGGCGCACAACTTACCTGGGAGGTAATTCTCGATGAAAGCATTTGTAAACTGCGTACGCGCTTTCGCGCGGGAAGAAGACGGCGTCGCACTTACGGAATACCTCATTCTGCTTGCCTTGCTGGTCGGCGGCGTGATCACGGCGGTGACATTGGCCGGCACCAATCTGGCTACCGTTTGGAACGGCTGGGCAGGCTGGTTTACGGCCAACCTCACCGCTCCAGCAGCCTGATATCGGCGTTCGAAGAAGCGAGGGGTTTTGTTAACCCCTCTCTTCTAATTTAGAAGCAATGAATGGATGCGTTCCGTCCAGTGTAGCGAGTAACTGCGATGCGTTCTTCAACGATTTTAAGTCTCGTTATTGCGTTTGTCCTCGCAGCAGCAGCAGTTTTCGGCATGCGCGAGTATCTCTCCGATCAGAAGGCCAGGTTGCTGGCGATGAACGGCGTGAAGGCCGAGGAGCGGACACTCGTTGTCGCCGCCAAACCGATGCGCTTCGGCGACCGGATCCGGCCCGAAAATCTCAGAGCCATCCCATGGCCCTCCAATGAAACACCCGCAGGCTCGTTCGTCAGCATCGAGACGGTCGTCGGCAGCGATGCCCAGCCGCGTTATGCCATGGCGGCGATCGATCCCGGCGAGCCGGTGCTTTCCTCGAAAATCACGGGCGCCGGCGAACGCGCCACGCTGTCGGCGGCGCTCGACCAGGGCATGAAGGCGGTCTCCATCCGTGTCAACGACGTGCTCGGCGTTGCCGGCTTCGTCAGGCCTTCCGATCGCGTCGACGTGCTTCTGACGCGGGTCGTGCGCGGGCCGGCCGGCAATGATCAGACCTTCGTCGACGTGCTGCTGCAAGGCGTCAAGGTGCTGGCGGTGGACCAGACCGCGGACGAGCGCAAGGACGAGCCCTCCGTCGTCAAAACCGTGACCTTCGAGGTCACGACCGATGAGGCGCAGCGCCTTACCCTCGGCTCCAGCATCGGCACGCTCTCGTTGGCCCTTCGCAATATTGCCTCTGCCTCCGTCGAGCAGACCCGGCCGATCACCGTCGCCGACCTCGGTGGCGGGGCGATGGCGACAGAGCTCGGCAATGATCTGGAAAAGAATAAGTTGCCAGAAGCTGAAAAACAAGTGCAGATTGTGGAACAAAAAGTCGAACCGGTATTGCCGGTCGAGCCGAAGTGGGTGACGGTGGGGGTCTGGAACACGACGAAGCGCGAGGAGCACCGAGTCGGCCTGATCCAGTGATGTTTAGCCGGCATGCCGCAGATGCGGCCAGCCGAATGAGGGGGCTAAAAGCAGGCATGGCGAATGGCAAGAGAAGAATCGCAAGGACAAAAAGCCTTGCGGCACTGGCGGCAGCGTTTTCGGCCTGTGTGTGTTTAGGGCCCGGATTTGCCGGCTGCGCCTACGCACAGGAAAAATCGGTCACCTTAGGCAGATCGGTCCAGCGCGTGACCCTGCCTCCGAACGCGACCCTGACGCTCAATACCGGCCAGGCCTTCGGCGATCTCGTCATCGGCAGCGCTGATATGATCGACGTGGTGCCGCTTTCCGACAAGTCGCTTTTCATCCGCGGCAAGAAGATCGGCGCCACCAATATCTCTGTCTATGGCGACGACAAGTCGCTTCTCGGCGTCATCGATGTCCGCGTTGCCAGCGATTTCAGCGAAGTCGCCGCCGCCATTCGCTCTGCCGCGCCCTCTGCCCGGGTTATCGTGGCCAACTCCAGTGACCGCATTCGCCTGACAGGCATGGTTCGTGACGGCGTCGAATTGCAGCGGGTGATCGAAATCGCCCAGTCCTATTCCGACCAGCCGGTGCTGAACCAGTTGCGTGTCAGCGACAGCCAGCAGGTAATGCTGGAAGTCCGTGTCATCGAAGCCTCGCGTCAGACGGGTCGTGACCTCGGGATCGGTTGGTCCGGGCGTGGCAACAATGGCATCGGCAAGGCAACGACCAGCCAGGGTATCGGCGTGGACGATAACGGGAGCCTCGTCCGTACTCTTGTTGACCCCAAGGGGGCGGCAACCGGCATGCTGCCCTTCGGCCAGTTGATCGCCAAGGTGCTGGAAATCTCGGGCGGCCGCATCGACGTGGTCATCAACGCGCTCGAGCAGAAGGGATTGGTGCGTCGTCTGGCTCAGCCGAACCTCATCGCCATGAGCGGCTCGACCGCCAGCTTCCATGCCGGCGGTGAAGTGCCGATCCTGAAGACGACGAACAACGGCACGACTGTTGCCACCGAGACGGACTATCGCCCCTTCGGTGTGCGGCTGACCTTCAAGCCGGTGGTGCTTGACGACGGCGTCATCAATCTGGAAATCGAGCCTGAGGTTTCCGAGCTTGATCCGTCGATCAACGTCAACGGCAATCCGGGTTTCATCTCACGCGCCGCCAGCACCACGGTCGCGCTTCGCGACGGCCAAAGCTTTGCCATGGCGGGTCTGCTGCAGTCGATCAATGCCAAGGACATCCAGCAATTGCCGGGCCTCGGGAAGATACCGATCCTCGGCGCGCTGTTCCGCTCGACGAGTTTCCAGAAGAAGGAATCCGACCTGGTTATCGTCGTCACCCCGCACATCGTGCGGCCGGCCCGCCCGGGTGAGGACCTCTACAGTCCACTCGATCAGACGCGGTCGTCCAACGACGTCGAACTTTTCGCGCTCGGTGTCCTGGAAGTCGACAAGGACATGCTCCGGCGCTTTCGCAACGGCGAAGGTGTGACCGGGCCTTATGGCCATCGTCTCGACCTGAACCAGGGAGGCCAGGTTGTTGCTACAAAACGCTAAGCGCGCCCTTCTCGTCCTTGCGGCCGCCGGCCTGGTTTCCGGCTGCGCCGACTACATGAACCATCGCGACACGATCACCTTCGGGGCCGGGAACGCCATGGAAGCAAACAAGGCCATCCATACCGAGGACCCGTTCCCGCCGGAAGCGCAGCGAACCCGTATCGCAAGCGACGGCAAGGTGGTCCGCAGGGTGATGACTGAGTATCAGAACGGCGGGGTGGGGGTCATTCAGCCGTCGCCGGCCATGGAGGCCAACGGTGCCTCCAGTGGGGCCACGGTTAGCCAGTAGCTGTTCGAAAGGCATGACCGGCGGCAGCGCGCCGGGGGGGGAAATGCACGAAACAGGGTCGTCACGGCAGAAGCCGTGATGGGGGGTAGGCCAATGCTGGGCAGGGTTGTCAGACGGTTCTGGAACGATCATCGTGGCTATGTCATCGCCTTGACGCTCATTGCCATGCCGATGCTTCTCGGCTTTTCGCTGCTGGTCATCGATGTCGGCCGCAGCAGCAACCTGCACACCGATCTCCAGAACGCAGTCGATGCGATGGCGCTGGCCGGAGCCCGCGAACTCGATGGCCGCGATGATGCCATTTCGAGGGCGCAGACGGCGATCGAGAAAATCGCCAATAGCGCGGCTTTTTCCGGGGGCGGGACCGGCATGTCGCTTGGCTCGCACATCAGCGTGACCTATAACGCCGCAAATGATGCCGGCAGCACGGTCACCGTGTCTTTTCTGAAGAGCATCCCGGCCAACGACGATACATCAATCCCGGCTTCCATGAAAACGACAGTGGCCAGCGAGGCGTCCTATGCCTGGGTCATCGCCAAGCCGCAGGCGATGCAGACGATCTTTCCGGTCCCGGTTGGCTTCACCCGCAGTACGATCAACATCGCTGCCGATGCCGTGGCGGTGTACCACGCCAGTGCCTGTGATATCACGCCGATCTTCATCTGCAATCCCTATGAGCCGGCTGGCAATACGAGCCCGGCCGCCAGCCAACAGGCGGCGGCGGATCTCCACACCAACTTCGCGGCCGGCAATCTCTACGGCCGGCAGATCGAAATGCACAGCACGTCCTCCGCCAATCCCGGGCCTGGCAATTTCGGATTCCTGCGGACAGCGCTGGGCAATGGCGCGAACGTGATGGCAGAGGCTCTGGCCACCGGCAATCCGGGGGCCTGTTATACCCAGGACAGCCTCGATACCAAGACGGGTGCCATGGCCGGACCCGTTGAAGCTGGCGTCAATACGCGCTTCGGCATTTATGAGGGGTCGTTCAAGGGCTCGCGCGGGGACAGCCGCTATCGCCCGGCCCAGAACGTCCGCTCCGCGCAAAAGCAAACAGGGCAGAACGGCTGCAAAGACTACGACCCGGCAATGGTCGGCAGCACGGTCGGCGATGTCACCAAGGCGGTGCCTTTGGGTTACGGCGCAACCATGAGCCCCCTCGGCGGCGGCAAGATCAGCACCGGCAACAATTGGAACTACGCAAACTACTGGAGTGTCGCCCAGGGAGGCACGGCGCCGTCGGTCAGCGCGATCCTCGGCAACTATTCCAGCTATCCCCCGGGGGCCACCGGAACGCCGAGCCGGCCCTCTGCCTATGATGTCTATCGTTACGAGCTCAATACCGCGGCGCTGCTCAACCATGCCTCTGCGAACGGCGAGGTCGGTACGCCGACGACGGGCGGCGGTCAGTGCTATTCGGGACCTGATCTCTCGAACTACACGGGGAGCGAGTACGGCGATCGCCGAGAGATTTTCGCCGCAATCGTCAATTGCGGCTACGAGGCATCGGTCGGCCATCTGAATGGTCAGAAGCAAACGCAGGCGGTTGCCTTTGCGCGCATGTTCATGACCAAACCGGCGATCAAGGCCGGTAGCGAGCGCTATCTTTCGCTCGAGGTGATCGACATCAGCGGCAAGGGTGGCCGCGGTACGCTGGACGAATTCCTGCGGGAAGAAGCGGAACTGGTCAGATGATGGCGCTCCGCAATTTTATCCGGCATCGGCTTTGCCTCGGCTTCTGGCGGCGGGAGGAAGGCGCGGTGCTTGTCGAAGCGCTGCTCGCAATCCCCTTTGTGACGATCTTCGCGGCGGGGATACTCGAGTTTGGCAGCATCTTCTGGCAGCGCATGCAGATCGACGCGGGCTTGCGCGATGCCGGGCGCTACCTCTCGCGGTGCCGGCCGGTGTCGGGAACCTATGTGCCGACATGCAATCAGGCGACGGCGAAGACGATCGCCTTTTACGGAACGCAAACACCTGCGGCAAACGCTAAACCCCGCGTGCCCGGTTGGAACAACGCTGCCGACATCACCATCACTGCGCCGGATGCGGACGGGGACATCACCATTTCCACTGCTCATCTCTACCAGACCTCGCCGGTGTTCGGCTTTCTGGGCATTGGTGCCATCACTATCAGTTCCTTCCATGAAGAGAGATACATCGGATGGTGACCTCTAGGGCAATCAAGGCGTTCTGGCAGGATAGCGGTGGTGTCAGCCTTGTCGAAGCACTGCTGACCTTTCCGATCGTCATGCTGGTATTCGCCGCCTTCATCGAGTTCGGTTATGCGATGTCGCAGTGGAATCAGACGGTCAAGGCACTGCAATATGGAGCCCGTTTGGCGGCGGTATCCGATCCGCTGACGACGAATTTCAATGCCGTTTTCCCAACAGATGCCGCCGATCCACTCAACAACGGCAAAGCGGCGCCGAACAATGCGACGATATCCTCGACCTGTGGACCGGCTCTTGCAAACTGCACGGCGTCATTGAACCGGATTGTCCGGGGAAGCGACGGCGTTTGCAACGCGGGAACCGATCCTCACCCCGGCATTTGCGACCTCAATTGGCGCATCACCCCGGACAAGCTGATGGTCACCTATCAGCGATCGGGGCTCGGCTACTGGGGCCGGCCGGAGGGGCCTGTGCTGACGATGCGGCTGGAGGTGCGCAACATCACTTTCGATCTGCCTGTCCTCGGCGGGTTGTTGGGGCTGAACGACGTAACCATCCCGGCCCATCCCGTGACGATCACGACGGAAGATTTGAAGACCTGCTCCACCTGCTGAATCCTTGAATTACGCGTAGGAAAGCGAAAATGACAGCGCACATGAACATTGCCGCATCTACCAAGATCCTGGTCCTCTCCGACGACGCGGCTGCAGCGAGCTTCATGCTCGATACGTTCGGGTCGCTTTCGCGTTACGATGTTCGCCATCTCGCGCTGAAGGCGCTCGGAGAAAAAGGCCGGTTCGATGCGACGCAGTTCGACCTGATCGTTCTCGACGTCGACAACGGGACATTGCTGCAGCAGCCGGAACTCTTTACCTTTCGCACCAGCTTTCGCGACATTCCGCTCGTCGTCGTTTCCGAAGACCTGCCGGACGACATGCTGCGGCTGCTCTTCCGCCTGAACGGCAAAGACTGGCTGAAAAAGCCGCTCGAGCGCCGCGCACTGATCGACATGATTTCGACCCATGCGCCGGGCACCGGGGCGAGCGACAGCCGGGTGCATGCCGTGGTCTCGGCCGTCGGCGGCGCGGGCGCCAGCGTGATCGCCTCGTCGCTTGCGCATGTGCTGGCCCAGCCGACCAAGAATTCCACGCCGCGGATCGACTTGTTCGACACGGATTTCTGCTCCGGGGCACTTGGCTATTATCTCAATCTCGTCAACGACTACGACTTGAAACCGGTCATCGCCAATCCTTCCCGCGTTGATCTGGAATTCATCGATCTGGTGCGAAAGCGGCATTCGGGGGGCTTTTCGCTGCTGTCCTTCAAGCAGCCATCAGTGCTTCTGGCGCCGAAGGGCCGTGAACTCGTGCTGCGTATGCTCGACGTCGCCGCCTTCGAGAGCGATCACACGATCATCGACGTTCCCTATTATGACACGCCGTGGAAATACGAGGTGCTCACTTCGGTCAACAGCGTCTGCATCGTCACCGAAATGACCGTGCCTGCGCTTTCGCAAGCCAAGGATCTGTTTGCCAATCTGGTACGGCTGCGGGGCAGTGCGGACCAGATATTCATCGTCATCAACAAATACCGCGCCAAGCTTTTCGGCCTCGGCCTGCGCCGGCAACAGACGGAAAAGATATTCAAAGAGATCCCGACGCATGTCATTGCGGATGACTGGGACACTGTGAGCGAGGCGGTCAACCGCGGCGTGCTGCCATTTCAAGTGAATTCCCGGGCGCGCTTCTGCGGCGCGGTCGGCAAGCTTGGAGCACTGGTGCGATGAAGGCGATCATAAGGTCCTGCGCAGCCGGTGCCGGCCTTGCCGTTTTGGCAATTCTGGCCGCTGTCGGAGATGCAGCGGCAAGCGGGCTTGTGCCACGCAGCCTCGGGCCGACGACAAGCGCCGTGGTGCCGATCGAAAAAAGCTACGCGGCCGGGACAATCGTCATCGTCAGCGGCAACCGTACGCTGGATCTCGTCATCTCCGAAGGGCGCGCGATCCGCTACAAAATCGGCGTCGGGCGAGACGGGTTTCGCTGGAGCGGTACCGTCAAGGTTGGACGCAAGGCAGAATGGCCCGACTGGCGCCCGCCTGCCGAGATGAAGGCACGCGCAGCCGGGCTTCCGGACCTGGTGCCTGCCGGGCCGCTCAATCCTTTGGGTGCTCGCGGGATCTATCTCTACAAGGGTGGGGCCGACACGCTCTACCGCATTCATGGAACGAACGAGCAGTCGACGGTCGGCGGTTTTGCGTCATCGGGCTGTTTTCGCATGAGCAATGCCGACGTCATCGATCTCTATGAGAGGGTGAAGGTCGGTTCCACGGTCATTGTAAAATAAGAGTTCAGGAGTGGGGCGCATGGCGAGCGGTATCATGGGGCGTTTCTACAGGCAGGAGCCGGAAAAGCGGGAACATCCGGAGACTGCCGAACTGTCTTTGCTTGGCGCGGTTCAGGCCATGCCTGCCCAACCGGCCTCCGACAGCGCCGCGGCGAGTGACGAAGAGGCTTCGCTCGGGCCGGACATGGTTTCCGAGCGGGTCAATCTCCACCGCCACCTGCTCGATCGCATCAATCTCGGGATCCTCGACACACTCGACAACGAGGAGATCGCCACCGAGATCCGGCCATTGGTCAAGGACTATATCCGGACCAACAATTTTCCGCTGAATGCCAAGGAAATCAATGATCTGATCCGCGATATCACCGACGAGATGCTGGGGCTCGGACCGATCGAGCCGCTGCTGGCCGACGACACGATCGCAGATATTCTCATCAACGGTTACAATAGCGTCTATGTCGAGCGGAGCGGCAAGCTCGAGAGCACCGCCGTGCGGTTCAAAGACGAGGATCATCTCCTTCGGGTGATTAACAAGATCGTCTCGGCGGTTGGCCGCCGTGTCGACGAGTCGACGCCGATGGTCGACGCTCGCCTCAAGGATGGCTCGCGCGTCAACGTCGCCATCAGGCCGATCTCGGTCGATGGACCGCTCGTTTCCATTCGCAAATTCACGCGCAAGCCGCTGACAATGGAGCGCCTCGTGCAATATGGCGCTATGGCCGATGCGATGCGCATCCTTCTCAGCGCCGCGGTCAAGGGCAAGGTGTCCATGGTCATTTCAGGCGGCACCGGTTCTGGCAAGACCACCTTGCTCAACGCTCTCTCGTCGCAGATTTCTCCAAGGGAGCGCCTGATCACCATCGAGGATGCAGCCGAACTTCAACTGCAGCAGCCGCATGTCGGGCGTTTGGAAACCCGACCGCCGACGCTCGACGGACGCAACGAGATCCGTCAACGCGAACTTTTGAAAAACGCCCTGCGCATGCGTCCCGATCGTATCATCGTCGGCGAAGTTCGCGGCGATGAAGCGTTCGACATGCTGCAGGCGATGAATACCGGTCACGAGGGATCGATGACGACCATTCACGCCAATACGCCGCGCGATGCCGTCGGTCGGCTTGAGCAGATGGTCGGCATGGCCGGGATGCCGATGTCGCAGATGAGCATTCGCTCGCAGATCTCCTCCGCCATCACCATGATCGTGCAGGTCCAGCGCCTGAGCGACGGTACCCGCAAAGTCGTCTCGATTTCCGAGATCACCGGCATGGAGGGCGAAGTTGTGCAGATGCAGGAGATTATGAAATTTAAGAAACTCGGCACCGATGAAGGCGGACGAATCCATGGAGAATTCCGCGCCACCGGCATTCGGCCGCGGTTCGTCGAGGAATTTGCCGAACTCGGGATCGAGATCCCCGTGACGATTTTTGATCCCGGTAAACCGCTGCAGACGGGACCTGTCCAATGATCCTGCTTCTCCTTTACGCGGCCGTTTTCACCGCCGCCCTTGTTGCTGTCGAAGCGGTCATGCGCGGCTACTTCAAGACATCCGAACGCCACCGCGCGGTGAACCATCGGCTGAGCTTGCTCGAGGTCAGCGATGATCATCGTAAGACCTATAGCGATATGCTCAAGGAGCGCGGGGCCGGTGGCAGGTGGCGGCAAACCCCAATGATTCAGCGGTTGCGGCTGTTTTACGCCCAGTCGGGAATCAAGTTCGATGCCAGACGATTTGCTCTCTACGCGATCGCGGGCGCTCTTTCGATATGGCTGGTCGTCCAGATCCTCCTGCCGAGCACTCTGTTTAGAGTCCCCGTCTTTCTGCTGATTTGCCTCCTCATCCCCGCGCTCGTCGTCTGGCGCGCCCGGGCGCGCCGCATGAGGAAATTCGAACTGAAGCTTCCTGAAGCGCTCGATGTCGCCAATCGCAGCCTGGCCGCCGGCCATCCGCTGCCGGCGGCGATTTCTTTGGTGGCGCGCGAAATGCCCGATCCGATCGGCACCGAGTTCGGCCTGCTCTCGGATGAACTCACTTACGGCGTGACACTGGACGACGCCCTGGTGAACTTGACGGACCGGGTCGGCGTCGAGGATCTGAACCTGCTTGCGATATCGCTGAGCGTACAGGCGGGAACCGGCGGAAACCTCGTGGAGATCTTGCAGAACCTTTCGAAGACGCTGCGAGACCGCATGCTACTGAAGGCAAAGGTCAGGGCTATTTCCTCGGAAGGACGCATTACGGCGATCGTCATGTCAATGTATCCGTTTCTGCTCTACGCGATGATCAAGGCGTTGTCGCCGACCTACTTCGATCCCGTCTGGGAGAGCGGCCACGGAGCCATCGTCGTGACCGTGCTGCTGGCCGTCATGGCGATCGGGAATGTCATTCTCTACAAGATGGTCAACTTCGAGTACTGAGGCGGTCATGTCGAGTGAGTATGGAATTTACCTCATCGTCTTCTTTGCAGTGCTGATATTCTCTGCAACAGCGTCGGAATTGTATTTTCGACGGCGCGAGGTCTCGGTTCGGGTCTCAAAGAGCTCGGCGGCAACAGGCGAGGAGTTCCACCTTGGCGATACGACGATTGCCGATCTCGGTGAGGCGGAAAACCGCCTGATCCGTCGCTATTTCGAGATTACGCGGCGTGACACCAATGTGAATTCTACCCAGAACCGGCTGATTCGGGCGGGCTATTTCGCCGCCGGCGCCGTGACCACCTTCCAGGTGGTTCGTGCGCTGGTCTGTATCAGCGTGCTGGTCGCGGCGGTCTGGGCTCTCAATTGGGCCGTGCCGGACATGTCACGGGTGGTTACGCTGGTTGTTGCCATGTTTGCTGCGGGCGTAACCTTCATTCTGGTCAACATCTATATCGACCGGCGTGGCGCCGCCAAAGAGAGGGAGTACCGCCGCCTTTTTCCCGATTTTATGGATATGCTGATCGTCTGCCTCGATGCGGGCATGAGCATCGAGGCAGCGGCGAACCGAGTTGCCCGGGAATTCGTCGACAAGCGGCAGGACTTCGGCCTGCACCTCTCGATCATGATGCTGGAAGTGCGAGGTGGCCGGCGTTTGCGCGAGGCGCTCGCGAACCTTGCCGTCCGCCTGAGGATTGACGAAGCCCGGGCCCTATCCGTTCTGTTCCGCCAATCGGAGGAGCTTGGGACCAGTGTAACGCAGACGTTGCGGGTCTACTGCAAGGAAATGCGCGATCTCCGCATTATTCGCGCCGAGGAAAAGGCAAATGCCCTGCCGGTCAAGATGCTGCTGCCGCTCGGCGCGTTCCTTTTTCCGGTAAGCCTCATCATTGTTCTCGTTCCCGTTGTTATCCGTGTCATCAGTCTTCTTCTCAGCATGAACCCCGGCGGTTGAGCCAAGCGAGGTCGTATGCAGTATTCGCTCGAACAGGATCGTAACGATGCCATCATTCCTCTCGATCCGCGCATGCCGATGGCACCGGCAAGCCTGGAACAAGCCGGACTGGATCCGTCGTTCCTGCTTCGGCTGGCGTCAAAATGTGCGGCCGAGCAGGATACGACCACGGCATCTCATCTGGCTGACCGCATGAAACTGCCGAAAGTGATCGTCAATATCCTGATCAAGGAACTCGTGAAACTCGCTTACCTCGAGGCTCGCGGCCTGGCTGGTGAGGATGTGAGATCCGATATTCGGTATGCACTTTCAATGAAGGGGCTCGAATATGCCCACGCCGCGTCGCGTCAAAGCCAATATGTCGGCCCGGCGCCGGTGTCGCTGGACGCGTTCTGCCGGCAAATCGGTTTGCAGTCCATCCACGACGAACGCGTGACCCCGGAGCGGCTGACCGACAGCCTTGCCGGGCTGGTGCTCTCGCACACCTTGGTCGAAAAGCTCGGCCCGGCCATTAACTCCGGTCGCTCTATCCTGCTTTACGGACCACCCGGAAACGGAAAGACGAGCATCGCCGAGCGGACGTCGCAGCTGTTTCGTCAAACAATCTGGGTGCCCTATGCCATCGAGGTCGGCGGTCATGTCATCAGTTTCTATGACGAAGCCGTGCATCATCCCGTATCGGAGGGCGAGACAGAATCCCATCCGAAAGCGGATCGACGATGGATCGAATGCCGCCGTCCGGTGATCAAGACGGGCGGCGAATTGACCCTCGATCAACTCGATCTCACCTTCAACGGAGGACCAAATGTCTATGAAGCGCCCATCCACTTGAAGGCATCAGGCGGCGTTTTCATCATCGACGACTTTGGGCGCCAACAGGTGGCGCCGCAGGCGCTGATCAATCGCTGGATTGTGCCGCTCGAGCGCGGATATGACTTCCTGACGCTGCACACCGGCAAGAAGTTCAAGGTTCCCTTTGACGAGCTTGTGGTATTTTCGACCAATATCGCCCCGAAGGACCTTTCCGACGAGGCGGGCTTGCGGCGCCTCAAATACAAGATCTTTGTGAACACGCCGTCGCGCGACGAATATATCAGGATCTTCAAATCCTATGCCAGCGGCAACGGATTGGTTGTCTGCGATCCAGACCTGAACCTGTTCTACGATCGCAAGTATGACGGCGATATGCCGGCCTCTTGCTATCATCCGAAATATCTTTTGGATTTCGTCGGTTCTTACTGCGATTTCAACGGCATAGCTAGAAACGCATCGCTCGACATGCTCGAGCGGGCATGGGAAGGTGTATTTACAACCGAATGATTGCGGGCTTGGCGCCGATCACGGCCCACGCAGATTTGATGACTCACGAGGGAGTAAACGAATGACCAGCATTCCGAGCATCGAGGTCGAAGCAGAACGCCCAAAACCGAGCAATTTGCGAACAGTAGAGCAGAGGGGCTCAAAAAGCCCGCTGCTCGTCGGTTTGCTCCTGATGCTCCTGCCTGTGAATGCCGGCGTTCTCATCTATACCGCTAAAAACTCGGCGGATGTTCGCGAGAGCCGCGAGACCATCGCCGCGATGAAAAGGTCCATCGATGGCCTGAAAGGACAGATCGAAAAGCAGTCGGGCAAGATGGACGACAATGCCAAGGCCGACGACGTCGCAGTGATTCGCCAGCAGATGGATGAGCTGCAAAAGGCTGTGGTGAGCGAACGGCGCGACGACACGAGCGGTCTACGCATGGGTTCGGCTCTGGTCCTGAGCGCCCCCGGCAAGGAACCGGCACAATTTTTCGCACCCCGTGCCGCGCCGGCGGAAACTCTAACTCCGGATAGCAGTCTTGCGTCGATGGCCGCCGGGGGCATTGCGGTCAATGACCTGCCGCGTTACGAACGAACACTCTCGCCGGAAGGCCAACTCATCCTTCGGAAGGCACGGTAACAACGACGTCACCTCCAAAGAACGTCGCATCAAACGTGCTTCATGTGAGGTGCTTTAGATCTTATGTTTTTCCGTATGTCCTGTCGCGAAACTGCTGCACAATTTTGCGCGACATGTTTTAAAGCAGTTGCTGGACGCAGCCAAGGGCGCCGCGCCGATGCTCGCAACGCCGCAAGGGCACTCTCATCTCGACGCAGATCGCTGAAGGCCTATCACCGCTGAGCGTATTTCACGCTGTTCTTCATCAATTCGAGATTACGGGCTGTGACTTCATTTCCGGGATCAAGCTCATAGGCTTTCAGGAAATACCGTCTGGCAGTGCGCAAATCACCGCGCAACAGGTGAGAATATCCAATATTGTTGTAGTAAACAGGGGTGTTGCCGATCATTCGCGAGAGTTGCTGGTAGGCGCGGTCGGATGTATCGAAGCGGGCAACCATGTCGGCGGAGGCTGCTAAGCCTAGCCAAGCGGCCGGATCTTCCGGAAAAACGTCAACCGCTCGCTTGTAAATGGCGTAGGATTTTCCGTAGTTCTTTTCCTGAAACTGCAGTTTGCCGGTGGTTATCAACTCGTCGTTCTTATAGAAGGCGACCGCTGAGTCATCCTCGAGGGTCTTTGCACTATCGCCATAAGCAGCCAGACCATCACTGGCTGACTGGCAACCAGCTAAAATCGCCCCGGTCGCTATCAAAAACGCGATGCATGTCGTTCCAGCTCTGATCTGCAACATTGGCAATATGATCCCCCATCAGACATTCTTGCCCAAGACTCGGATGTGTCCGCCGGCAATCATCGTGAAAAAAAGCTAACAACTCAAGAATTTAAGAATATACTCACAAAAAAGCGACAGAAGCGGTCTTCGTCGGAATGCGATAGCGTGAAAAAAGCCTACTATCCAAGGTAGGCATCATCTGCCCCGTGACTCCCTGAGTGATCAATCAACGTCGCCTATCCCCCGTCAGGTCAAAGGATGGAACGCTGCATGTGGATTGCCATTTTCACAATGATGCGACTTGGGCCATCGCTGGCTTACGCGTTAGCATCGATCTTCGTTCTCAGCATGCCGCTCCTGGAAAGCCACCCCTCAAGTGCCTTCGCCTGGTGGCTGTATATGACGATACTTCCGATCATGCGCGAACCCATCTATCTGCTTTTGGCCGTACCCGGCGTTGGAATTTGGAGCGCAACGGTCCTTTTGATGATTGCATCGATTTTCGGGATTCGAGTGGCCATGCAGCCGCAAAGACATCGCCGGTCAGGATTCATCCATGCCCATATCGCGCTGATCGGGACCGGTCTGACCATGGTGCGGGGAGCCGTTGCGCAAGCCGGCCTTTCCGAGTTTGCGCTGCCTCAATTTCCACGGGGCGACTGGTCGTTCCTGCCGCTATCCCAACCGCTTGGGACCATCCTTTTCATATCCGTGTTTTCGGCGTGCATTTGCAGCCATTTAACAGTCATCAAGCGTGCAATATCGGCGTGATAGTCCCCGCCGGGGCGCGGCAAGACGAGACCTTGAGTTGCGGCAGCGCACAAGTTGCGCTCAGGGATGCTGGTTGACCCAGGCATAGCCGAAACGATAGCGGTCGTCGCCGCGTCGATAGAAATATGGCGCGTCAATCACCAATGCCTCAGGCGCGGATGCGCCGAGATTGGCCTGCAGCCACTCCGCCATATCAGGCGGCAGCGCTTCGCTTCCGCCCTTGGGGAGAAGCCACACCAGGAGAAGTGGGCGCCGGCCGGTAAGATCCGGGTGGAAGCCGGGATAATCCACCGAGAGGACCGGCACGCCGGGAATATCCTGCCTGAGATTGCCGGCAAGTAGGCTGTCGCCGGCAAGGATTGCCGCCGGCTCGGCCTGTTTGCGCAAGCTCTCCAGCATCGTGGCATAGGGCCTGTTCAATCGCTCGTAATGACCGGTGAAGCGTGCGGCCGCGACGCTGCCGTAAAGGGCGGCCGGCACGCCGATCATGATGATGGCGACGATGGCCAGGAAACGCCGAAATGGCCGATCTGTCGCGACGCCCGCTGCCTCGATCTTCAGGCAGAAATAGAGCGGCAGGAGGAAGAGCATCGGCACCAGCCAGCGATCCTTGATGCCGGCAGCACCGCCGAAGACGATCAAAAACAGAATGCCGACCAGGAAGACAAGCATCATCCGTTCCAGCAACCGCGTCCATTGCGAACCCACCGTCAGCGCCGGGCGAAGGCTCCTGCCGAAGACGATGGCGAAGACCGCCACTGTCAACCCGGCAAAGCTGAGGGTGGCGAGCGCGAGCGAACTGACACCCATCGCCACCTGCGCGGGATAGCTGGCATGGCCGCTCGCGGTCATCTTCTCCAGCGTGCGCGCGGTGGCGAAATCGAGATTGTCCTTCAGCCAGAAGAGATGCGGCAGGGTGATGACGAATGCCACCGCCGCCGTCAGCACCAGCCGCCAATCGAAGATCCGCGGCCGCAGGCGTGCATCCGAAAGCGCGGCAATCAGCGCTGCCGCCGGCAGGATCGCGAAATTATATTTGGCTAGCAGGCCGAAGCCAATGCCGATGCCGGCGATCAGATAGGAGGCAAGGCTCGGCTGCTTCAGGCTGCGGATGAAGCCGTAGAAGAAGATGCTGGCCGAGAAGAACACGGCGACCGTATGCGTCAGGTCGCGCTGCATTTCGAAAGCCATCTGCGGGATCGTCAGCAGCCCAAGTGTGGCGACCGCCACCAGCGCCTTGTCGCGCAGGATGAGCCGTGCGGTCAGGCCGTAGAGCAGGTAGGCGATGAACAGCAGAAGGTTCTTCACCACCGAGAGGGCGGCAAGCGAGACGCCGGCAAACTGAAAGACAGCATATTGCAGCCAGTTGTAAAAGGGCGGCTGCGGGCCATAGCCGGCCGCCAACCATTGCGAGCGGAAGGCCTGTTCGGCTTCGTCGAGGTCGAGCGAATGCGAGGTTGCGAGCCGCACGCCGACCTGAAGCGTGAAATAGGCGGCCAGCAGGACGAAAATCCAGCGGATGTCGCGATTGTTGGTCCCGCTCATCTATCGCATCCCCGGCCGGACCCAGGCGTAACCGAGCGCGAAATTGTCGCCCTGGCGGCCGAAATAATAGGGAAGCGACAGCGAGCCGATCTCCCGCGGCGCGATACCGGCGGCCGTCAGCGCCGATGTGAACCGATCCGGCATGACCGCATCCGCAGCCGTCGCCGTCTTCTTGCCGCGCCAGACGATCAGCACCGGCCCCTTGGCCTCGTCATAGGCCGGAATGCCCGGTACCGGAAAATCCGGGATCACCACGGGCACATCGGGAAATTGCAGCCGCATGTTGCCGCCGACATAGGTGTCGGAAGCGATCACCAGCGCCGGCTGCCCCTGTCTCGTCATCTCGCGCGAAAAACCCGCCATCGGCACATTCGGCCTGGCATAGGTACCGATCAGCCCGGCGCCGACGACACGCAGGCCGAGTGCGATCAGAACGCAGGCCATCAGCACCGGCAGCAACGGCCGGAGGCGACGCAGACCGGCGGAAAGGTCGATGCCGGCAGCCTGCATTTTCGCCAGGAGATAGATCGGCAGCACCAGCAGGAACGGGTCGAGCCAGCGCTCACGCACCGTGGTCGAGCCGGTGAAGAGCACGATGAGAGCGATGCCGGCCAGACTTGCGAGCATCATCCGCTCCATCATCCCGGTCCAGCGGTTTCCGGCCGAAAGCGCACGGATGAAATCCCGGCGGAAGGTGCCGGCGAAGATTGCGACCGGCAGCGCTGCAAAGGCGATGATGGCGACGAGAAAAGCGAGAAGTCCTTTGCCGGCTCGCACCATGCCGGCGGGTTCGTTGCCGGCGGCCATCTTGACCAGAGTATCGGAGGAGGCGAAGGCGAGATTGTTGCGCAGCCAGATCGCATGCGGCAGGACGATGACGAGCGCGACGGCGATCGCCGCCAACAAGCGCCAGTCGAGCGCTCGGCGCCGCCATTCGCTATCGGGCAAGATGGCAATCAAGGCGGCGACAGGCATCAGCGCGAAATTATACTTCGAGATCAGCCCGATGCCGGTTGCAAGCCCGAGCAGCAGGTAACTGCCCATCTCGGGCCGGTCGAGCGTGCGGAAGAAGGCGTAGAGAAACAGTGCGCTGGCAAAGAGCAGCGCCGTCGTGTGGGTCAGATCCTGCTGGGCCATATAGGAGACCTGGGGCAGGGTGATCAGCGCCAGCATGGCGATGGCGGCCAGCGTCTGGTCCTTCAGGACGCGCCGTCCGGCAAGGCCATAGAAGAGATAGGATAGGAACAGCAGGATGTTCTTCGGAACGATCAACGCGCCGATCGACATGCCCGTCAGCGAAACGACGGCATATTGCATCCAGTTGTAGAACGGCGGCTGCGGGCCGTAGCCGGCCAGCAGATATTGCGAGAAGAAGGATTGCTCGGCCTCGTCGAGCTCCAGCGAATGCGGCAGCGCGATACGCAGCACGATGTTGAGCGCGAAATAGGCCGCAAGCAGCAGGCCTGCGGTCTTGATCGTCCTCGTCGCGCGCTCCAGCATCATGCTGCCGGCTTAGGCTTGGCTGCGATCGTCGAAGATCTGCCGCACGATATAATTCGGCGAGGCGTCGTCGCGGTAATAGGTGCGCGCGATCATCTCCGCCAGGATGCCGGTCGTGATCATCTGCACGGACGAAAGCAACAGCACGACGCCGACCATCAGCATCGGGCGCGTGCCGATGTCATTGCCCATGATGAACTTGTCGAAGCCGAGATAAAGCAGGATCAGCATGGCGACCGCGCCGAGGCCAAGACCGAGCGAGCCGAAGAAATGGCCGGGCCGTGCCTTGTAGCGCATGAAGAACATCACCGACAGCAGATCGAGGATGACGCGGAAGGTGCGCGAAATACCGTATTTCGAAACGCCGTGCTCGCGGGCATGGTGGGTGACCGCCATCTCGCCGATGCGCGAGCTCGGGACGACACCGGCCACCCAGGCCGGGATGAAACGGTGCATTTCGCCCATCAGCTTCACCTGCTTGATGATCGAGGCACGGTAGATCTTGAGGCTGCAGCCGTAATCATGCAGCTTGACGCCGGTGATGCGGCCGATCAGGTAGTTGGCGCACCAGGAAGGAATCTTGCGCAGGAACAGACCGTCCTTGCGGTTCTTGCGCCAGCCGACCAGGAGGTCGAGTTCACGCCGTTCCAGTTCGGCGACCATCGAAGGAATGTCCTTCGGATCGTTCTGCAGGTCGCCGTCCATCGTCGCGATCAGCCGGCCCTGGGCGGTGTCGATCCCGGCCTGCATGGCGGCGGTCTGTCCGAAGTTGCGCTGCAACTCGACGATCCTGAGCGTCAGCCCCTCGCGCCCGACAAATTTGCGGGCGTTGACGAGCGTCGCATCCGTGCTGCCGTCGTCGACGAGGATCAGCTCCCAGGGATTGGGATAGGCGGCCATTGCAGCCGCGACACGCTCGACGAGCGGGCCGACGCTTTCCTCTTCGTTGAAAATGGGCACGACCAGCGACAGCTCGAGCGATTGTACCGGATCATTCGTACCGCGAATGGGCTCTACCGTTGTCTGCAACTTTCATCTCCAAAAGGCCGGACGGCCGAGCAATCTTATCGCTGCTGCCGCGCTTGCGGAAGGCTAGTACATGAAGTGTCCGTCCGTTGCCAGCGGGCAATGCCGGTTTCCCCGCAATCGGCTGACTTGCCGGAACGCTATTTCGCGCCGCCTTCAACCCAGGAATAACCAATGGAGAAGCTCTTTTTGCCGTTGCTGAAAAGATAGGGCAGCGTCAGCGTCTTCAACTCCTGCAGATGAATGCCCGATCTCACAAGATCATTCGCAAAGCCGGGGGAAATCGTCGGGTCATCTGCGGTCTCGCCGCGCCAGATAACGAGCACCGGCCCCTTCGCAGTCGCATATTCGGGAACGCCGGAACCCGGGAAGAACGGGATCACCACGGGCACATCCGGGAATTCCAGCTTCATGTTGCCGGCCACGAACTTGGTTCCGGCCACGATCAGAACCGGCTTGCGGGTCGCGGTCAGTTCGGCCACGTAACCGGAGAAGGGCACGTTCGTTCTGGTATAAGTGCCGATATATTGAATGGCGACGATCCGCAGCAGAAGGATCGCCAGGATGACGACCATGAACACCGGCACGACGGGGCGGAAGCGCGCAAGGCCGGCGGAAAGATCGAAGCCTGCGGCTTGCAGCTTCAGGAACAGATAGATCAGCAGCACCAGCAGGCAGGGGTCGAGCCAGCGTTCGTGGATATCGCTCGCGCCGGCGAAGACAACGACTCCGGCGAAGGCGATCAGGCTGACGATCATCATCCGCTCGATCACCCGGATCATCGGATTGGTCGAAGCAAGCGCACGAAAGAAATCCCGTCGGAAGGCTGCTGCGATCAGAACGATCGGCAATGCGACGAAGCCGATCACCGCGATGACCAGCGACAGCAGCCCCTGCCCGATGCGGGGAAGGCCGGCGGCGGCCTCGTGCTCGGCGGTCATCCGCTCCAGTGTCGGGCCCGAAGCGCTGGCGAGATTATCGGGCAGCCAGAGCGCGTGCGGCAGAATGATCAGAATGGCGATCGCGATCGCCGGCAGCAGACGCCAGTCGAACAGACGGTTGCGCCACTCTCGGTCCGGCAGGACGGCGATGAAGGCGGCAAATGGCAGGATGGCGAAATTGTATTTGGAGATCAGCCCGATGCCGGTAGCGATGCCGATGACGAGATAGCTCCCGACTGTCGGCCGGCGAAGTGTGCGGAAAAAACCGAAGAGGAAGAGCGAGGTTGCAAACAGCAGAGCGACGGTATGGGTCAATTCGCGCTGCGCCATCAACCCCACCTGCGGCAGCGTAATCAGGCTCAGCATGGCGACGGCTGCAAGCGAACGGTTCTTCAGCGCCTCGCGGGCAGCAAGCCCGTAGAAGAGATCGCAGCCGAAGAGAATAATGTTCTTCGGCACCGACAGCACCCACATCGATATGCCGGTCACCGACACGATGGCATATTGGATCCAGTTGTAGAAGGGCGGCTGCGGGCCGTAGCCGGCAAGCAGATATTGCGAATAGAAAGCTTGCTCCGCCTCGTCGAGATCGAGCGTATGCGGCAAGGAGATGCGCAGCACGATATTGAGCAGGAAATAGACTGCCAGAAAAAGGCTTGCGGTCGTAATGTTTCTGGTAATCCGCTCCAACATCGATCTCCACGTCAAGCCGGCAAGGCGCCGTCGCCACTGGTCTGCCGCCCGCGTGCCGGTGTGGAAGAGGCGTTGCCGCCGTCGCCCATCAACTCCGCCGTTGTGCGCAGGCTTCATTTCTCCTAAAAGGCCTGGCGCCGGAACCGATGCCTAAGCCGGCGCCCAGCGAGGAATGCCTACTACATGAAGAGTTCGATCGTTGAAAGCCGGCAATCCTGGTTTATGCGCAATCGCATGACGGTGCTGACGGTCGTTATCGTCGCAGCCTATGCGCTCTTCATCCAATGGTTCTGGGGTTGGCCCGTCATCATCAGGCAATGGGCCGATGTCGGCGCCGGCCCGGTGATCGCGGCGCTGGTGCTCCTGACGAGCACCTATTTCCTGCGCACCTGGCGCATCTACGATTATTTTCCGAAGGAAACGGCGGGTCGGTTCGCGGTCCTCTTCCGCGTCACCCAGATCCACAATCTGCTGAACATCATGCTGCCCTTCCGCACCGGCGAGACCAGCTTTCCGCTGTTGATGCGCTCGGAGTTCGGCATTCCGCTGACGCGCGCGACCTCGGCGCTGTTTGTCATGCGGCTGCTCGACCTGCACGCGCTTGTGGCCGCCGCCGGCATCGGTTTTGCCGTCGGCGCCGCCAATCAGACGGTTGCCTGGCTGCTCTGGACCGGCTTTCTGCTGCTGCCGGTCGCAGCTTTCGCCGCCCGCAAGCCGCTGCTGCGCCTCGCCGCCAGGCTGCTGCCGGGGAAGGCGCAGAAATTTGTCACAGAGATCGAAAACGGCTTGCCGCTGGATGCCACCGCTTTTGCCCGTGCCTGGGCGATGACCATCGTCAACTGGCTGGTCAAGGTATTGGTGCTGGCCTGGGCGCTCGGCCTGATGGGCGTGCTGCCGATGGCGGCAAGCTTCGGCGGTGCGCTCGGCGGCGAGCTCTCCTCCGTACTCCCAATGCATGCGCCGGGCGGCGTCGGCACCTATCCCGCCGGCATCACCGCCGGCGCTATTGCTCTGGGCGCTTCGAGCGAGAGGCTCGCCCTGGAAGCACTGGCCCAGGCGAGCGTCAACGCCCACCTGCTGATCATCGTCTCGGCGCTGACCGGAACGGCGATCTCACTGCCGCTCGGGCGTCGCGGCAAGCTCTGAAATCCGCTTTCTGAGAAATGCCTGTTCCGGCTCCTGCCGGCAGAGCGACAGCGCCCTCGCATAGGCTGCGATCGCCTCTTCGCGCCGCCCGAGGCGGCGCAGGAAATCGGCGCGCGCCGAATGGGCGAGATGATAGGCCGGCAGCTCTCCGCGCCCCAGAATGGCATCGACCAGATCCAACCCCTTTGCCGGCCCTTCCGCCATAGCGACCGCCACGGCGCGATTGAGCTCGACGATCGGCGAGGGTTGGGCTGAAAGCAGCAGGTCGTAATAAAAGGCGATCCGCCGCCAGTCGGTCTCTTCGGCGACCGGCGCCCTGGCATGCTCGGCGGCAATCGCTGCCTGCAGCGTATAGGCACCGATCTCCCCCGGGCGCATTGCCTGGGAAAGCAGCGCCAGGCCTTCCGCAATCTTCGCATGATCCCAGAGCGAGCGATCCTGATCGGCAAGCAGCACCAGCGATCCCTGCTCGCTGCTGCGGGCGGAACGGCGGGAATCTTGCAGCAGCATCAACGCCAGCAGGCCACAGACGTCGGGATGCGGCAGTAGCGCCAGAAGAAGCCGTGCGAGCCGTATCGCCTCTGCGGTCAGGTCGGCGCGGACCACATCTTCACCCGAAGAGGCGGAATAACCTTCGTTGAAGACGAGATAGATAACGTGCAGCACCTGGTCGAGCCGTTGAGGCAGCACCTCGCGGGCTGGCACCTCGTAAGGGACCTTCGCCGCCCGGATCCTGCCCTTGGCGCGCACGATCCGCTGCGCCACTGTCGGTGCCGGAATGAGGAAGGCATGGGCGATCTCTTCGGTAGTCAAACCGCAGATTTCCCGCAGCGCCATCGCCATCTGTGCATCGGCGGGAATGACCGGATGGCAGCAGGTGAAGATCAGCCGCAGCATGTCGTCCTCGATCGGTTCCATCTCGCCGATCTCCGTTTCGTCGACGCTGTAGAGGCTGTCCTCGATGTGATGCTGCGAAGCATCGAAGCGCGCCCGCCGCCTGATCGTGTCGATCGCCTTGAAACGCCCTGTGGAAACAAGCCAGGCGAAGGGATTGCCGGGAATGCCGTCCGCCGGCCATGTCCGGGCGGCGGCGGCAAAGGCATCGTGGAGCGCCTCTTCCGCCCGGTCGAAATCGCCAAGCAGGCGGATCAGCGTCGCCAGCACCCGGCGCGACTGCGTTCGGTAAATCTCCTCGATCAGTCTTTCCAAGGCGCACCTCAATCCGGCAGGGTCAGCGTTCGCACGGGCCGGAGTTCTACCGCACCGAAACGCGCGGAAGGGATTCGCCCGGCAACCTCCTTTGCCTTCGCAATGTCAGGTGCCTCTATGACGTAAAAGCCGGCCAGATGCTCTTTCGTCTCGACATAGGGACCATCGGTGGCCGACAGCGCGCTGTTTCGAACGCGCAGGACGGTCGCTTTGTCAGGCATTTCCAATGCATCGGAATGAATCAGGATGCCTTCGCGGCGCAGCTCCTCGTCGAAGGCGAAATGCGCTTTGATAAGGTCGTCGGTTTCGTCAGGCGTCAGCGTCCCGTCCGTGTCGGCGCTGTTATAAATCAGGCAGATGTAGCGCATGACTATCTCCCGTCCTGGATCGAATAAGCGGGGCGCACTTCGATCGAGCAATATTTGAGGATCGGAAAACTGGATACGATCGTCTGCGCCTCCTGGATGGTTTCGGCTTCGATCAGCACGAAACCGCCGAGATGTTCCTTGATTTCGGCGAACGGGCCGTCGGTCCCCGAGGCTTCGCCGTCGCGCAGGCGGACCGTGATCGCGCTCGACGGCTCACGCAAGGCAAGCGCCACCAGCAGATGACCGCTGTCGCGCCAGCAATTGTCGCTGGCGATGCACTCCTGCGTGACGGCTTCCCATTCGGCTTGGCTTACCAACTTGCTCTTTTCGGTGTCGAACCAGATCTGGCATAAAAACTTCATTGGTCTCTCCTCATTGAGCTCGGAATTCATGGATCGGCCGCACCTCGATCGCGCCGAGTCTGGCGAGCGGGATGCCGGCGGCGATGCGGATCGCCTCGTTAAGGTCTTTCGCCTCGATGAGGATAAAGCCACCGAGGGCCTCTTTCGTCTCGGCGAAAGGACCGTCCGTCACCGACGTCTCACCGCTTCGCACCCGGACGGTCACCGCCGATGTCGGCGGCTGCAACGCATGGGCGACGATCAGATGCCCGCTTTCGGCAAGCGCCTTGTCATAGTTGAGTGAGTTCGTGCCGAGTTCGGCCTTTTCCTCTTTCGTCCTGGCGCCGAGCACTGCGCCATCGAACCAGACCTGACAGAGATATTTCATCGCGGACAGCCTCCTTGTGCGTGTTCAACAACCCTGGACGACCGAGCCGCAAGCATTTCGACAGCGGCGGAAAAAATCTTTTGTGCCGGTCCGGCGTCGAAATCGCAAGGCAGCACTCGACAAGGCTTCGTCGAAACACTGTCGAGGAGAATGGCAATGAGTATTCTTGAAATCGCGCTGGCGAGCCAGATCTGGGCACGCCGAGGTGAGAAACGTCCGCTGGATTTCGACGAAAGCGATGGGCTGAAGGCCCTTCTGCGCGTCGCTTTCGTCTTCTTGGCCTTTACCCTGTTGATTGCAGGGCTGAACATTGCGGCCGGCAGGCCACAGATGCTCGCGCAGCGCTCGGCGCCTGTTGTGACCGGCAGGTGAGGAAACGGCCTATTGAAAGGCCGTTTCGAAGAAGCTGCGCAGCTTGCGCGAATGCAGTGCTTCCTTCGGCATGGCGGCCAGCTTCTGCACGGCGCGGATGCCGATCTGCAGATGCTGGTTGACCTGCGTGCGGTAGAAGGCGGTCGCCATGCCCGGCAGCTTCAATTCGCCGTGCAGCGGCTTGTCGGAGACGCACAGCAGCGTGCCGTAGGGCACGCGGAAGCGGAAGCCGTTGGCGGCGATCGTTGCCGATTCCATGTCGAGCGCGATCGCACGCGCCTGGGACAGCCGCTTCACCGGCCCGCGCTGGTCGCGCAGTTCCCAGTTGCGGTTGTCGATCGTGCCGACGGTTCCGGTGCGCATGATGCGTTTCAGCTCGAAACCCTCGTAGCCGGTGATTTCGGCAACGGCTGCCTCCAGCGCCACCTGTACTTCGGCGAGCGCCGGGATCGGCACCCAGACCGGCAGGTCGTCGTCGAGCACATGGTCCTCGCGCATATAGGCATGGGCAAGCACATAGTCGCCGAGCCGCTGGCTGTTACGAAGGCCGGCGCAGTGGCCGAGCATCAGCCAGGCATGCGGGCGCAACACGGCGACGTGGTCCGTGATCGTCTTGGCGTTGGAGGGGCCGACGCCGATATTGATCATGGTGATCCCGGCATGGCCCTTCTTCTTCAGGTGATAGGCGGGCATCTGCGGCAGGCGGGTCAGCGCCGCATCCGTTTCCGGAGCGTTTGAGCCTGGCAGGGTGACGATGTTGCCGGGCTCGACGAAGGCGGTATGGCCGTCGCCGCCCTCCGCCATCAGCTTGCGGGCCCAGCTGCAGAACTCGTCGATATAGAACTGGTAGTTCGTAAACAGCACGAAATTCTGGAAGTGCTCGGCATGTGTCGCCGTATAATGCGACAGGCGGGCGAGCGAATAGTCGATCCGCTGTGCGGTGAACGGCGCAAGCGGCGAGGGCTCTCCCGGCGGCGGGATATATTCGCCATTGGCGATCTCGTCGTCGGTGGTGTTGAGATCGGGAGTGTCGAAAATATCGCGCATCGGAATGTCGATGAAGGCGTTGGTTGACGCCTCGACATGGGCACCCTCGCCGAAGGCGAAATGCAAGGGGATCGGCGTCGTCGATTCCGAGACAATGACCGGAACATTGTGGCTCTTCACCAGGAGCGCGAGCTGCTCCTTCAAGTAATGCTTGAAGAGCTTCGGCCGGGTGACTGTCGTCGTATAGATGCCTGGTGCCGTGACATGGCCGTAGGAAAGGCGCGAATCGACGTGGCCGAAGCTTGTCGTCTCGATGCTGACCTGCGGATAGAAAGCACGGTAGCGCGAGGAGATCGGCGCGCCCTGCGCAAGCTCGGTGAAGCTCTTGATCAGGAACGCCGTATTGCGCTCATAAAGCGCTGTCAGCGCTTCCACCGCCTTGGCGGGATCATCGAAGCTCTGCGGCTGGAAAGGGGGTGGTGAGGATATGTCGAGCGGCGGCAAAGGGGAGATTCGTTTGTTCATGACGCATTATAGAGAGTTGTTTTTGACAAGCAAACGACGCGCGCCGGCGGAATCCGATTAATTTATCGTCTTCCGCGTCTGTTGCCAGTCACTGCACCGACGGTGCGCAGAAGGTGCCGTTCCGCTCCAGGCAGGTATAGCTCGCCCCGAAATGCGATTGCGTGCCGCCGCCGCCATTATGCACCACGACAGCTGAAAAGGTGATCGCGAAGATCGCCGCAAACAATGTGATGATGCTGAAGCGTCTTGCCAGAATATACATGTCCATCGCCTTACCCCCGATACGCAACTCTATCGTGAGAAGAGTTTTGCCATGGGCCGGCTGAATGAGTGCTGAGATGCTGGTTCATCCACCGTTCATAGAAGTCAGCCGGCTAACGGCTCTGGAATGGGCGCAAAGAGCTTCGAAGCATGCCCAGGCGTCGGCATGCTTCGCGCTTCTATGATGGTTGCGCAGGCGTATTTAAAACCTCAGAGCCGCGTCCAGGTCTGTGACTTGCAGAGGATCTTCATCACGCAGCCCTGCATCCTCAGCGAATTGCCGGAGATCTTGCCCGAGCCGCTATAGGTCTTGTCGGCGGCCGGGTCGGTGATCTCGCCGGCATAGATGTCGCCGGTTCCGGCAAGCGTGCCGATCTTCCGGCCGGCATATTTGCCGGTCTTCAGCGTCACGCAATAACTGCCGCCGCAGGAGGCGATTACCGCCGTATCCCCGGCCGCCGTCTTCCAACTGCCGACGATCGGCTCCTCGGCGTGGGCTGAGCCTGCGATCATTGCGATGGAAATGGCCAGAACGAAGCTGCGGATCATCTTTTCCTCCATGATGTCCTTGATCGGGCGTGAAATTAACTGACGCGAACGTAAAGGTAAACATGCATGGTCATTTTCCATGGCGGCGTTGGAAAAGTGCTGAGGAAACGGCCTGCGGCGCGCTTTCGAAATATCCGCGTCTGATTTCATGATGAATGATCCCTTTATTTTCAGATCTGAATCTTTCGTAAAATTCGAGCGAAAGTCCTTAAGTCGCAAGGCCTCTGATGTTTAACAAAAACCCAAATTTACCAAGCATTTGCACTTTGTTTGTCTCAAATTAATCATGCATTTTAGGCGTTTTTTGAAGGCCGTGCGGCATAGTGAACCCATCAAACGAGCGGGGCAAACCCGCCGAACCGCAAGGGCCGCAAGCCGCGATAGACGGCAAGGCCCCGAGGTAAAACAGGGTAAGTCATAAACAGGCTAACAGGGATAAAACCGATGGCACGCTTTGAAATGCACAATGCTGAAACGGCCACCATGGGTGGCGACAACAGCGCCGATGTCTTCTGTGAAATGGGTCTGATGTATGCGACCGGCCGCGGCTGCGAAGTCGATCTGGTCGCAGCCCACAAATGGCTGAACATCGCCGCAATCAAGGGCAACGACCGCGCCGCAGAGCTTCGTGCGGATGTGGCCGCCGCCATGGACAAGATGCAAATCGTGGCGGCGCTGCGCGCCGCCCGTGAGTGGATGACGGTCCACTGAACCTGTCCTACCGATACGGGTAGGAAGATATAAGAACCTCGGAAAGAGGGAGCTGGCAGGGCGCTTTCAACAGGCCCGACGCCAGGAGAACGGAACCGCGGCCGGATCCTCCACCGGCCGCGGTTCTTGCTGTTTTACATCACTGAGTGTAAGCATGATGTTGCCCGAAAACCGCTAAGACGTTTCGGCGTCATTCTATCAGCCGATTTGTTTCAGCACCTGTGGCAGCGCCTCTTCGAACAGCGCCATATCCGCCTCCGGCCCGACGCTGACACGAATGCAGCGATTGAGTGGCGCCACGCCGGGCATGCGGATGAAGACGCCGCGTTCCATCAGCCCGTCGACGATCGCCCGCGCATAGGCGCCATCGCGGCCGGCGTCGATCGCCACGAAATTCGTTGCCGAGGGCAGGGGCTCAAGACCGTTTGCCCGGGCGATGCCGCCGATCCGGTCGCGCGCCACCTGGATTTTTCCGACCACCTCGGCGAGATAGGCCTGGTCCTTGAGGGCGGCGAGTGCCGCCGCCGTCGCCAGCCGGTTCATGCCGAAATGATTGCGGATCTTGTCGAAGGCCTGCGCCGTGCCTGCCGTCGAGATCACGTAGCCGGTGCGCGAGCCGGCAAGACCGTAGGCCTTGGAAAAGGTTCGGGTGCGAACGACGTTCGGCAGCTCGATCATCGAGGCGATCGAGGGCAGCGCCCCTGCCGGCCCGGTCTCGCTATAGGCCTCGTCTAGCACCATCAGCGTCGTCTCGGGCAGCGCCTGGGCGAAAGCGACGATCCTGTCGGCATCCCACCAGCTTCCCATCGGATTATCGGGATTGGCGAAATAAACGAGCGGCGCATTCTCCCGCTTGACGGCATCGAGTAGGCCGTCGAGATCCTCGCGGTCGTTGGCGTAGGGAACGGTCACCAGCCGGCCGCCGAAGCCGGCGACGTGAAAATTGAAGGTCGGATAGGCACCGAGCGAGGTGACGACGGGCGCGCCGGGTTCGATCACCAGCCGGACGATCTGGCCGAGCAGCTCGTCGATCCCGCTGCCGATGGCGATGTTGGCGGCCGAGACGCCGAGATGGTCTCCAAGCGCTTGCCGGAGCGCGAGATTCTCCGGGTCATTGTATTTCCATATATTGCCGGCCTCCTCGCGCATCGCAGCAAACACCGATGGGGCGGGGCCGAAGCCGTTCTCATTGGCGCCGATGCGTGCCGAAACGACAAGTCCGCGCTGGCGCTCGATGGCCTCGGGACCGACGAAGGGAACTGTGGAGGGCAGGGCGCCGGCGAGCGGCGTGAAGCGCGAAAAGGCGGACATGCGAAGGCGGTTTCCCGGATATATTGACGATCGGCGCAACAATAGGCCCGGGCACCGCCGACGCAAGCAAGATTATTTCTGCAGCCAACTGGCTGTTGGGCTCTTTACGCCCGGAAGATCGGCGCCCGCCGGGCGGCGATGGCTTCCATATTGCCGACAAGGAAATCGGTGCGGACGACGCGGCGCAGAACCTCGGGGTCCATGATGTTGATGAACCGCACCCCGATGCGCTCCTTGTGGCGGTAGACCTCGGCACAGCCGATCCGGTAGGCGAGGCCGAGAATGTTGAGATAATAATGTTTCGGCAGGCCGGCGGTGGTCGACACGATGAAGGTGGCGCCGCCCTGGGAGATATCGATGATCTCGGCGCTGCGCATCGAGACGCCGGTGAGGCACGGCCGGACGGCGACGATGCGGGCGGGCCGCTTGACGCTAAATTCTTCCCAGCGCAGGTCGTAGACAGCGGACTTGACCGTCGCAAGGTGTGTGGCGCGGAGCATAGACATTCACATTCTCCGTCAGTCAGGGCACATTTGGGGTTCTTGCTCCAGCCAACGTCACATGAATGTTTTGCACATTCGTCAAAGATAAAATGACAATTTTAACGAGTTTAAATTTTGTTCCCAAGCGGGACGCCCGATGTGCATTATCGGGACGCGGGCTTACCTTCCAGCCCCAAGGCAAATGGTGCAGGCATAGGCGAACAGCGCTGTTTTCCTCGTCAATCTCTCGAACCTGCATTTCGACGCAGAACAGGCCGCCCCGACCGCCGCCGTGCGATTTCGGCGCAATTTTTCCCGAACTCTTTCAATTGCCGGGCGTTCTGCCTTGATCGATGAAGCACGGCGCGCTTCGAATGACGACGCGAGGAGTTGAAAATGACCAACGTCAAAATCCCTTGGGAATCATGGGTCGTGGTTTGCGACGGAGCCAAGGCTCTGATCATGCAGAATGCCGGCGATGCCCAGCTGATGAACCTGAAGGTGCTGGAAACCCTGACGCAGCCGAGCACGCCGGATCGCGAGATTGGCGCCGATAAGCCAGGCCGCACCCACGCAGCAGACGGCTTCAGCCGCAGCGCTGTCGAGGAGACCAGCTGGCAGGACCAGGCCGAAGCCGAATTTCTGAAACAGGTGGCTGAAAAGCTCGACGCGCTGGTGCAGGAAAAGAGTGCACGTCGCATCGTCATCGTTGCACCGCCGAAGGCGCTCGGCACGTTACGGCCGGCGCTTCGCGCCGATACGCAGGCCGCGATCACAGCCGAGGTGGCCAAGGATTATACCAACATGCCGGTCGACGAAATCCAGCGGCATCTCGCTGCCTGAGGCGGCAAGTCGATCTCTCAGAAAACAAAGGGATAGGGGAAACGCGGGTCTTACGGCCCGCGTTTTCGTGTTATATCGACGGCCTCTGCCCGGCAAACAGCTCCTGATGATCGGCAAACAACGCCGCCAGGCGGTCGATGACGATCCTGACCTCCGGCCGCTGTCGCTCGTCATCATGCGCAACGATCCACATGTCATGGGTCAGTTCGTCGATGAGAGGCCCGGCGCGAACGAGCTTGCGGTCCCGATCGCCGACGAAACAGGGAAGCACGCCGCGGCCGGCGCCCCCGCGGATCAGGTAAAACAGCATATGCGGCGTGTTCGTCCAGCTGGTGATCCAGTAATCCGGCTGTTCGAACGTCCATTTGTCCGCCGGCGAGACGGCCGTATCGGTGCCGAGCGAGATCCAGTTGCAGTTGGCCTCGTCATAATCTGCGGCCTGATAGACCGCATGCGCCACCTTGACCGAACGGCGGATCGCGACATTACCGCTGTCCGGCCTGTTGTGGCCAACGGCGATATGCGCCTCGCGGTAGGTGAAATCGACGTCCGCGTCGCGGGTCTTGTAGCACATGCGAAAGCTGTCCTTCGGCGTCCAGACGCTGGCGAGATGATCGGCGATGAAGCGCGAGGTCCAGCTGTCGGCGGCCGTCGAGACGATCGGCAGTGTTAACACCTCGCCGCGCCAGTCGGAGATCGCACGCGCTGCATCCTGCATCAGCCGGACGCGGTCGAGTAGCTCCTGCCCGTCCCTCGCCAGCAGATAACCGGTGGGGCCGCGGTTAAACAGCGATCGGCCCGTCACCCGTTCAAGCGCCAGCATACGCCGGCCGATGGTCGGCGCGCTGAGACCGGTGCGCGCGGCCGCGGCCGAAAGCCCGCCGCCGGTCGCGACATGGAAGAAAAGCTGCAGGTCGTCCCAGCTCGCATCTTTCATGGATGAAAACCCCCTTTCCCCAGCGCCTCTACATCGGAAGGGCGCGAAGGCTTAGTTCCAGTGCTCGAGCCAATAGATGGAGGATGAAGCAATGCTTCTCAACTGGGTTGTTCTCTTCAACGAATTGCAAATCTATAACAGGCGGGTGCGCCGCGATCCTTTCGCCGACCCGCTCGAGGGGCCGGAATGGCGCGGATTGCTCTGGGCCGCTTCCGCCATCGCGCGTCTCTCGGCAAGACGGGGCGGGGAGAAAAAGGCGCTACGTCCCGGTAAATCGCGGGCGGAAAAAAGTCTCAGCTTTCGAAGCTCAGCCGCAGCACGTGGTGCAGGAATTCCGGATTGAGCAGCATGTTGAAGCTGACCGTGACCCATTCGCCTTCGCGCTTGACCATCGTCGAGCCGATCTCGTCATGGATGCCGAGGATTTCGAGGAAGAAATGGCTCGGCATTTCCAGGTTCGGGCTCACTTCGAGCAATGCGCCGGCGAGCGTGATCGTGCGGATCAGGCAGCGCACCTGCGTTCCGGTGCTGAGGTGATGGCCGACGAAGATGATGTTGCCCGGCCTATCGAGATTGAATTCTCTGTAAGCACGTTCCGGCTTGGGGTGTTCTGTGTCGAGGTGCATCTGAAAGGCCCTTTAGCCTCCGCTCATTGTACGACAGGAGAATAACGCAAGAGTGCTGACGATTGCTGAAGAGCATCGTTAAGATTGAAGCCGTCGGCAAAAGCTGCGGGAAAATCGCACCGATTTCGTGCAGATTTGCTCCAAATCTGCTCACTCCTCAGCGCACATGCGCCATTCTTGACATGTCGGCGACGTTCGCGCATACAAGGGCCGGTTCGAGGCACCGGCCGCTCGCGGATGAAAATCCATGGTGAAGTCCTCGCGATCATGGTCACGGCCCTTGTGCATGCTGACTGGCGGCAATGCGAGCTCCCATCCACAGTCGAAGAGCATGCCTTGCGAAGGCTCACTCCATGACGACGACCTATCCTGCCATTGACGAATTGAAGGTCCAAGCCAAGCGCTTGCGCCAGGCGATGAACGATCGCGGCACCGCGCTGACCCACAGTGCGGCCCTGGAAATGATTGCTCGCCAGCACGGCGCGCGTGATTGGAACACGCTGGCGGCGCTGGCTGCAAAACCCAATGCGGCTGCGAAGACGCCGCTCTTCGTCGGCGCGCATATTCGTGGCCGCTATCTCAATCAGCCATTCACCGGTGAAATCCTGGCGCTCTCGGCCTTGCCGGGAGGCGAACTCCACAGGATCACCATCCATTTCGACGAGCCGGTGGATGTCGTGACCTTCGAGAGCTTTTCGGCCTTTCGCCGGCGTGTGAACGCCCAGATCGACGCCGACGGCGTCTCGCCAAGGAAGACTTCGAACGGCGTGCCGCATCTGGTGCTCGATCTCTAATTTTTCCTTTTTTTCGAGACCATCCGTATCCGCATGATTTCAAGCCGGATCGGACCGCGCTCGATATCACACGGATTCTCCATGACCAATCTTTCCAAAGGCAACGCCTTTCTTACCGGCTGGCTGCCGGGCGTCTTCATCAAAACGGCGGCGCCGATCGTCGCGATCACCACCGTCAACGGTCTCTTCACCGTGGTCGACGCCTATTTCCTCGGCGCCTATGTCGGCCCCGATGCGCTTTCGGCTGTCAGCCTGATTTTCCCGGGGCTGATGCTGTTGGTCGCCCTGCAATCGCTCGTTTCGAACGGCATGGCGAGCATCCTCGCCCGCCGGCTTGGCGCGGGCGATCGCCAGGGCACGGCCAGACTATTTGCCGGCGCCCAAATGCTGGCGCTGGCCGTCACCCTGATCCTGAACATGCTCTACTGGGCCGCCGGCCGGCAGATCATCGATGCCGGTGCTGCCGGCAACGCCGCGGTGGCCGATGGCGCGAAGTTGTTCATGGGCGCGATGATCGCCTTTGCACCCGTCAGCTTCTTCCTGTCGCTGCATCTCGACGGGTTGCGCTGCGAAGGCAAGATCGGTTTCATGACGCTGGTGACGCTGTCGGCCTCGCTGCTGAACATCTTCGCCAACTGGCTGTTCATGGCGGTGATGCATTGGGGCGTGCTCGGTTCGGCTGCCGGCTCCATCGCATCGCAATTCGTCTGTCTCGCAGCGGTACTTATCTATCGCTGGCGCCGCCCGGCGGCGCTCAGGCCTTTACGAGGATTGGCTTTTGCCGAATGGCGCGGCATCGTCGCCTTCGGCGCGCCCATGAGCCTCGGCTTCATCGGCATATCGCTGGCATCCGCCGCCATTCTGATCAACGTTTCGCTCTGGAGTATGTCTGATTATGCGGCGACGGTTGCCGCCTACGGCATCATCACCCGGATCATGACCTTCACCTATCTGCCGCTGCTTGGACTCAGCATCGCCCTGCAGACGATCGCCGGCAACAATCACGGCGCCGGCCTCGGCCTCCGCGTCGGCCGCAGCCTTCAGATCGCCATGCTCGCAGCACTCGTCTATTGCACCCTGGTGGAGATCGCCGTCGAGCTCATGTCCGGCCGCCTCGGCGCCGTCTTCGTCGCCGACCCCGCCATTGCAGCCGAGGTCACGCGCATTCTGCCCTGGACGATCGGCGCCTATTTCCTCTTCGGGCAGATGCTGATCCTGTCGTCTTATTTCCAGGCGATCGGCGACGCGCCGCGCGCGGCGATCTTCGGCCTGTCACGGCCTTATCTGCTCACCCTGCCGCTCACCTTCCTGCTGCCCTTCGTCTTCGGCGAGCAGGGGATCTGGATGGTACCGGTCTTTGCCGAGGCAGGCATGGTCCTCCTTGCCTTGCTGGTGCTGTCGCAGAACGCCAAACGCCGCGGTTGGCGCTACGGGCTTCTGCCCGTTTGAAAAGCCGTGCTCTCCAGCGCGGCTTTTGCCTGATATGCCCTATTCCTTGCCAGTTGCAGCAGCCGCTGTTGCGGCTTCTGCCTCGTCCAGCGCCTCGGCGCATTCCTGGCAGCAGACCTCGACGGTCTTGCCGCCGAGCTTGACGGTGATGGTTTCCGCGCCGAGTTCGCAGTCGCAGGCAGCGCACGTCGTCTTCTTCATCAGATGATCCTCCGATTGATCGTCCCCGGATCGGGACAGGCTGATAAGATCATCGAAGACCGCATTGCCGCTGTCGAAATCTTTAGCGATCGATCTTCATCTTCGCCGCAGCTGCGCCGCGCGCTGAAATTCGCCCGGGCTTTGCCCGAAGGCCTGCTTGAAGGAGGCGCTGAAATGGCTGTGGCTGGAAAAGCCGAGATCGAGGCCGAGCGCCGTCAGATCCTCGTACTGGCCGAGCAGGTCGAGGGCGCGGGCAAGTCGTAGCCTGAGCTGGTAGCGGTAAAGCGGTGTGGCCTCGACCTGTTGGAAAACCTGGGTGAGATAGACGGGTGAGACGCCGACCTCGGAGGCGATTTCCGCAAGTGTCCAGCGCCGGGCAAGATCGGAGGACAGCACCAGCTTTGCCCGGTCGACGAGTTTCTGCCGGCCGGCGCTGGCGCCGGCCGCATGTGACGTGCGCTCGCCGAGCGAGCGGCGCACCAGCGTCAGCGCCAGTGTTTCTACCTCCAGCGTCTCGGCGATGTTGCGGCTGAGACCGTGACGCAGCAAAGCGACCAGGGCCTGTGCCCGCGGATCGATCCGCCGGCGCTGGCGGCGGAAGGAAAAAGCCGGGCCGGCCTGCACCTGCTCCTTCGGTGCGAGCTCTTCGAGCATGGCCTCGTCGATCGCCAGGTCGATGCAGGCATCGCCGCCCTCAATCGGATGGCTGATGCGATAGCTCTGGCCGGCATTGAAAAACAGCACCTGATTGGCTTCGGCCACCGTGTCGTTGCGGCCGACATGCCGCATGAAGACACCGCGATAGGGATAGACGAGGCTCGTCTTGTGGGCGCATTCCTCGTCGCTCTTATGGCGGCACGCGCCGTTGCAGACGATATCACGAATGGTGACCATCTTCGTTTTCAGGAGCGGTGCTGTTGAAAACTGCGACATCTCATGTCCCGGTCACACAGGCCGCCACAAGGCGGCCTGGGCACAATATCACAACTGATGCCTGTATTTCAGTAGCGACTATAGACGTGAACGTCGCTTTCTGTCTGCCCCCTGGAAAGGCCGATATCCTTCAATTGCTCGTCGGAGAGTTCCATCAGCGCATTGCAGTTGCGCCGTTCGTCGATCTTGCGCGCCAGCCAGCGGACTGCCGTGACTGTTGCATGAAGCAGGCCGGGCCGCATAGGACGCGAAGAGCGGGTGTTGCGGGCCGGTATCGTGAAGTTCGAGCTATGCATGATGAGCCTCCATCCTTGTTTGGATGGAGGCAGTGAACCATCAGCGGCGGCTGGGCGCTGTCAGATTATTTAGCGATCTGCGGTATCCCTCACGCCTTAATCAGCCACTCGTGCTCAACGGCATTGTGGAATTTCCAGATCCGCTTCGGCCCGGCCATGACGTTGAGATAATAGAGATCGTAGCCGTGAGTTGCGGCGCAGGGGTGATAGCCCTTCGGCACCAGCGTCACGTCGCCGTCCTCGACCGCCATCGCTTCGTCGAGCGATCGATCGTCGGTGTAGACGCGCTGGAAACCGAAGCCCTGCGGCGGGTTGAGGCGATGGTAATAGGTCTCTTCCAGGAAGCTCTCGTTCGGCAGGTCGTCCTGGTCGTGTTTGTGCGGCGGATAGGAGGAGGTATGGCCACCCGGCGTGATCACCTCGACGACAAGCAGCGAATGCGCCGAGCTGTCGTCCTCCGGCATGATATTATTGACGTAGCGCACATTTGTGCCCTTGCCGCGCGTGACCTGCGGATGCGTGCCGGGCGGAATTTCCTTGGCCTGGTAGGTGCCGCCGCCGGGCGCCGAGCAGACGGCGAGTTCCAGATCGGTTTCCGCCGTCACCGACCACGTCGATTCCATCGGGATGTAGAGCGAATGCGGCGCGCCCTCGAACGGGCTCATGCGGCCGCCGAGCGTGCCGAAATCCTTTGTGCCGGCCGAGGCCTTGCCCTTGCCGGTCACCCAAACGAGGCAGACTTCCCGATCGCCGGTCTCTCCCGAAACCGTCTCGCCCGGTTTCATCCGATGCAGATCGAAACCGACATAGGTCCAGCCGGCATTCTCAGGGGTGACATGGGTGACACGGCCATGCGTGCCGGATGGTTTCACCTTGAGGTTTGGCATTGGTGATTCTCCTCGTAAGTTAGTGGGCGCGGCCCCCTCGTCCGGCTGCCGCCACCTTCTCCCCGAGGGGAGAAGGGATATGCCGCGCCGTCTCTTTTCCCCTTCTCCCCTGGGGGAGAAGGTGCCCGGAGGGCGGATGAGGGGACAACTTGCTCCAGCAGTCCCGCAAGGCCTCTCCCTTATCCCTTCGGAAAGCCTTCGGTTTCCACGCTATATCCCGCCGCCGTCATCACGCGCATCAATTCCGCATGGCCGATCTCGGCCATTTTCTGCGGCGGCGCCTTGCGTGGATCCTGTTCGGCTTCGACGACGAACCAGCCTTCATAGCCGTGATCGGCGAGCCGTTGGACGATGGCGCCGAAATCAAGCGAGCCGTCGCCTGGCACGGTGAAGGCGCCGAGCGCCACCGCGTCGAGGAAGGACTGCCGGCTGCGGTCAAGCCCGTCAACGACAGCCTTGCGGATGTCCTTGACGTGAACATGGTTGATGCGGGCGTGGTGATTGTCGATGGCTCGCAGCACGTCGCCGCGGGCAAAGGCGAGATGGCCGGCATCGAGCAGCAGCGGAATGCCTTCGCCCGAAGCGCGCATGAAGGCGTCGAGTTCCGGCTCGGTTTCGACCACGGCGGCCATGTGATGGTGATAGGAGAGCGGCATGCCCTGTTCGGCGCACCATTCGCCGAACTCGGTGACGCGGCGCCCATAGGCCTTCATCTCGTCGTCGGAAAGGCGCGGCTTGGTGGCGAGCGGCTTGGAGCGGTCGCCCTGGATGGAACGGCCGACTTCGCCATAGACGATGCACGGCGCATTGACCGCCTTGAATAGCTCGATCATCGGCGCGATGCGGTCCTTGTTGGCCGCAAGCTCCTCGTTGACCAGCGTGCCCGAGAACCAGCCGCCGCACAGCGTCACGTCGGCGGCGCGCAGGATAGGCAGCATCTCCTCGGGATTGCTGGGGAAACGGCGGCCTTGCTCCATGCCGGTGAAACCGGCGCCGCGCGATTGCCGCAGGCATTCCTCCAGCGATACATCGTCGCTAAGTTCCGGAAGGTCGTCGTTCCACCACGCGATGGGCGACATGCCGAGTTTGGCCTTCATCAGTAATCTCCTTGAAAATAGTGCGGAGGAGCGCTTCCGCTCCCCCGGAAATCATAGCAATCGATCAACCGACGCGCTGAGCAGCGCGCGCTTTGACATAGGCCTCATGGGCTCTGTTGACCTCGCCGCGCGGGCTGACCTCAGGCACTGCGACGTCCCACCAGTGGCCGCCGGCATCCGTCGTGATCAGCGGATCGGTGTCGATGACGAAGACCGAGGTGCGGTCGTTTTTCTTCGAATCAGTGATCGCCTGCTCCAGTTCGGCGATCGATCCGACCTTGACGGCGATCGCCCCCATGCTCTCGGCATGGGCGCGGAAATCGATCTCCGGCATCACCTCGTGATAGGAGTCCTTGAGCAGATTGTTGAAGTTGGCGCCGCCGGTTCCCATCTGCAGCCGGTTGATGCAGCCATAGCCGCGATTGTCGAGTACGACGATGTTGAGCTTGAGGCCGAGCATAACCGAAGTCGCGATCTCGGAATTCATCATCATGTAGGAACCGTCGCCGACCATGACGACGACATCTCGTTCCGGACGCGCCATCTTGGCGCCGAGCCCGCCGGCGATCTCGTAGCCCATGCAGGAAAAGCCGTACTCCATGTGATAGGTGCCGGGCGTCGTTGCCGGCCAGAGCTTGTGCAATTCGCCGGGAAGGCCGCCCGCAGCGCAAAGCAGCGTCGTGTTGTCGCCGCCGATCGAACGCACCACCGCACCAATCACCTGCGCATCGGAGGGCAGGGCGGCATTGGTCGTTGCCATCGCCCTGACAGTGGCCTCCATCCACACCTTCTTCTCCGCCGCGGCCTTTTCGGCCAATGCAGCCGGCGCCTTCCAGCCGGAAAGCCCTGCCGAAAGTGCCTTCAGCCCTTCGCGGGCGTCAGTCACCAGCGGATGGCTGTCGTGTTTCACCGCGTCATAGGCGGCGATATTGAGGCCGATCATATTAAGGTTGTCGTTCTTGAACAGCGACCAGGAGCCGGTGGTGAAATCCTGGCAGCGCGTGCCGACGGCAATGACCAGGTCCGTCTCTTCGGCGATTGCATTCGCCGCCGATGTGCCGGTGACGCCAACCGAGCCGAGCGCCAGCGGGAGTGTCTCGTCGATCGACGACTTGCCAGCCTGGGTGACGACGACGGGAATGGCGTGGGCCTCGGCAAAGGCGGCAAGTTCCTTCGTCGCCTGCGAATAGAGCACACCGCCGCCGGCAACGATCACCGGCTTTTGCGAAGCCTTGATCAGCGCGATGGCATTGGCCAGCTCGTCCGCATCCGGCTGCGGCCTGCGGGTCGTCCAGACTTTTTCATCGAACAGGCTTACCGGATAATCGAAGGCTTCAGCCTGAACGTCCTGGCAGAGCGACAAGGTCACCGGGCCGCAATCGAGCGGATCGGTCAGGACCTGCATGGCGCGCTTCAGCGCCGAAATGATCTGCTCGGGGCGGGTGATGCGGTCGAAATAACGCGAAACCGGACGGAAGGCGTCATTGGCCGAAACCGTGCCGTCGCCGAAATCCTCGATCTGCTGCAGCACCGGATCCGGTGCGCGGTTGGCGAAGACGTCGCCCGGCAGGAAGAGAACGGGAATACGATTGACGTGTGCCACGCCCGCGGCCGTTACCATGTTCAGCGCGCCGGGGCCGATCGAGGTCGTGCACGCCATGAAGCGCGTGCGGAAATTCGCCTTGGCATAGGCGATCGCGGCATGCGCCATGCCCTGTTCATTGTGGGCGCGATAGGTGGTCAGTTCGCCGCGCACCTGATAGAGCGCCTCGCCGATGCCGGCGACGTTGCCGTGACCGAAGATCGCCCAGACGCCGCCGAAGATCGGCACCTTCTTGCCGTCCACGACGGTCATCTGTTTTTTGAGGAAATGCGCGACGGCCTGCGCCATCGTTAACCGTGTCGTCTTGCCCATCGGGGCCTCCCGAACTTTTAGCTTTCGTCTATCTTCCCCGCCCCAACCCCTCCCCACAAGGGGGAGGGGCTAACCTGCCGTGCTGTTCACGCATATTGCAGCGTCTCTTCCAGCAGGACGGTTGCCGCCTAGTACGAGGCGGCGCCTCAAGTTAAGTCCCTTCCCCTTGTGGGGAGGGGTTGGGGAGGGGTTCTTCCTGTTAATGCGCGCGGGTCTTCAACCACGCCTCTGTCAGCTGCCGGAAGCGGCCCGCCATGTCGGCGATGGCCTCCTCATCGTTCATCCCACCCGAGAGCCAGGCCCGCGCCGCATCGGCAAAGATCGTCCGGCCGACGGCAAAGCCCTTCACGGAGGGAGCCGCCAGCGTCGCCTCGAAGCAGGAGATCAGCTCGTCGGCGGGCGCCTCGAGGCCCAAGAGCACGATACCGCGGCACCATGGATCATTTTTGGCGATCACCGCATTGATCTTTTTCCAGGCTTCGCTCGAGGCCTGAGGCTCCAGCTTCCACCAGTCCGGCTTGATGCCGAGTGCATAGAGCTCTTCCAGCGCGGTCGCGATCGTGTCGTCGGTGAGAGGCCCGTTCTTGCCGGCGATGATCTCCACCAGCAGCTCGCGCCCGACCTTGCGGGATGCCTCGAACAGTGTGCGTAGCTTCTCCTGCTGCTCGCTCTTCAATTCGGCCGGATCGTCGGGATGATAGAAGCATAGGCACTTGATGCAATGGCCGAGCGGCCATTCGACAAGCTGGGAGCCGATATCCTGGCTGAATTCGAAGCGCAGCGGCTTCGAGCCCGGCAATTCCACCGGCCGGCCGATCCAGGAGAAATTCTTCGTCGCCGCATCGAAAAAGGCGTCGCGGCCGAAGCGTTCGTCGAGCAGCATGCCGTAGCCGTCGCGGCCGTTCGAAACGCGTGCCGCTGCCGAGACTGCCAGTCGCTTGAAGGCGACGATCTTGTCGTGGCCGACGCCGAGTTCGTCGGCGACGCTGACGAGCTGTGAACGATGGTCGATCGCCAGCGCCATCAGCAGCGGGATGTCGCCGCGCCGGGTCGATGCCCAATGGATATGGTTGATCTCTTCGTCCTTGCGCAGCGCCCGATGTTTGCTGCCGGTCTTCAGGAAGAAGTCGAGTTCCGCCCAGGTCGGATATTCCGGCGAGCAGAGCAGGCGGGAGACGGCGAAGGCGCCGCAGGCATTGGCCCAGGTGGCGCAGGTCTTCAGCGGTTCATCGCGCAGGAAGCCGCGCAGGAAACCGGACATGAATGCATCGCCGGCGCCAAGCACGTTGAAGACTTCGATCGGAAAGCCCTCGCCGACGATGCCGGCTTCGAGGTCGTCGGCGATTGGCCCGTCATAAACGATGCATCCCATGGCGCCGCGCTTGAGCACGATCGTTGCCGGCGACAGGCGGCGGATCTCCTTCAGCGCGCCGAGCACGTCGTCGGCGCCGGAAGCGATCAGGATTTCCTCTTCGGTGCCGACGATGAGATCGCAATCCGGCAGCGTTTCTTTCATCTTCGAGGAAACCCGATCGGACTTCACGTAGCGCTCGAAGCCTTCCGCATGGCCGGCAAGGCCCCAGAGGTTCGGCCGGTAGTCGATGTCGAAGATCACCTTGCGGCCGTTCGCCTTGGCGATGCGGATCGCCTTGCGTTGCGCGGCCTCGGTATTCGGTCGGGAGAAATGCGTGCCGGAAACGAGAACGGCGCGCGACGACTTGATGAAATCTTCGTCGATATCGCCTTCATCGAGCCCCATGTCGGCGCAATCCGACCGATAGAAGATCATCGGCGACACGCCCTCGGCCTCGACCGCAAGCAGCACCAGCGCCGTCAGCCGCTCCTTGTCGGTGACGATGCCGTCTGTCGCGACCCCTTCGCGCGCCGACTGCTCGCGGATGAAGCGCCCCATCTGCTCGTCGCCGACGCGGGTGATGAGGCCGGATTTGAGGCCGAGCCGCGCCGTGCCGATGGCGATGTTGGCCGGGCAGCCGCCGACGGATTTGGCGAAGGAGCCGATATCCTCCAGCCGCGAACCGATCTGCTGACCGTAAAGATCGACCGAGGAACGGCCGATGGTGATTACATCAAGCGCCGGCTCCGGCTGTGAGCCCGGATTCGATTGTACCATGATGTCCTCCCACTAGATTTTGCGCGGCTTCCAGTGCCTGCGAATTTGTCAATAATGAAACATCGGTTCCGATATTTTGTCAATTCGGAATGTTTATTCCATTTTCGCTTTTCCAGCTTTTGAATGCTGACGCTTGCGCCGCCGCTCGGCGATGGCCACCGGCAGCGCCATGGTCAGCGCCATCGAGGCTGACAGCGAGCGGAAGCCGGCGAAATCGGCCTCAGCCACCTCGAACCAGTGCGTGGCGCAGGCGGCAAGTGGCGAGAAGGCCGAATCGGTGATGGCGATGACGGGGACGCCGCGGTCGGCAAGCTCCTGGCTCTGGCTGAGGCTGTCGGCCGCATAGGGCGAGAAACTCGCCGCGATCGCCGCATCTTTCGGCGTTGCGAACTGCACCATCTCAGGGTCGACGCCGTTCGGCGAGGCGACGATCTGGTGGCGGATGTTGAGCTTGGAAAAAGCGTAGGTCATGTGCGCCGTCAACGGGTAAGAGCGCCGTTTGGCGATCAGATAGATCGTCTCGGCGGCGGCAAGGATATCCACTGCTTTCGTAAACGTATCGCTCTGCACCGTCGCCGCCAGCCGGTTGACCGACTGGCTGGCCGCGGCAATGAAGCCGGAGAGCAGATTCGCGTCCTCGTCGTCGCCGCTCGCCTGCTCCAGCGTGACGAGCCGCTCCTCATAACTCAGCGTGCGGTCGCGCAGCCTTTCACGAAAGATGCTCTGCAGGTCGGAGAAACCTCCGTAACCCAGATGATGCGCCAGCCGCACCAGCGTTGAAGGCTGGACGTCGGAGGCAGCCGCAATGCTTGCCGTCGTGCCGAAGGCGATTTCATCGGGATTGCCGAGCGCGAAGGCGGCGACCTGCGCCAGCCGCTTCGGCATGTTCGCCTTGCGCTCGATGATGGTGCTGCGCAGGCTTTCGAAATCGCGCGGCACACGCGCCTGCCTCTGAGGGTCGTTATCCATGCTCGCGGCTCACGATATGAAACAAATATTCCATATTGCCGAACATAGACGATTTCAAACGGTACGCCTAATTGTTTTTAATCACCTGTAATTCAACACTTTTAAACAATAAATCCGGAGAGAGCCTGCAAACGCCGGCGGAGGGTCCCTTGTCAAAATGATCCAAATATTCCAAAAATCGCCGCGCAGTTCCTGGAGGAGACGGAAATGAAGCCACTCGGCATCGGTTTGATCGGCACCGGCTATATGGGCAAGTGCCATGCGCTGGCGTGGAATGCGGTGAAGACGGTGTTCGGCGATGTCGAGCGCCCGCGTCTCGTGCATCTTGCCGAAGCCAATGCCGGGCTGGCTGAGGCGCGTGCCGGCGAATTCGGCTTCGAGAAGGCGACGGCCGATTGGCGGGACCTGATTGCCGATCCCGAGGTCGACGTCGTCTCCGTCACGACGCCCAACCAGTTCCATCCCGAGATGGCGATTGCAGCCCTTCAAGCCGGCAAACACGTCTGGTGCGAAAAGCCGATGGCACCGGCCTATGCCGATGCCGAGCGCATGCTGGAAACGGCGAGGGGTTCCGGCAAGGTTGCAGCGCTTGGCTATAATTACATTCAGAATCCCGTCATGCGGCACATCAAGACGCTTATTGGTGAGGGCGCCATCGGCACGGTCAACCATATCCGCGTGGAGATGGACGAGGATTTCATGGCCGATCCCGATGTCTTCTTTTACTGGAAGAGCGAGCTTGCCGCCGGCTATGGCGCGCTCGATGATTTCGCGGTACACCCGCTGTCGATGCTCTGGTATCTGTTCGGCCATGTCGAGGCGGTCATTACAGACATGGTGAGGCCCTATGCCGACCGCCCGCTGAGCGAGGGTGGCCGCCGCCCCGTCGAAAATCACGATGGCGCCAACGTGCTGATGCGGCTTGGCGGCGGCATCTCCGCCGTGTTGATGGCCAACCGCGCCGCCTGGGGCCGCAAGGGCCGCATTGCCCTCCAGATCTATGGTTCGAATGGCTCGATCGTCTATGACCAGGAGCGGATGAACGAATTCGACCTCTACCAGGCGGATGGTCGCGGTTCCGAACAGGGTTTCCGCAAGATACTGGCGGCGCCCGCCCATCGGCCTTATGATCGCTTCATCCCGGCGCCCGGCCACGGTCTCGGCTTCAACGATCTGAAGATCATCGAATGCCGCGAGCTGATCCGGGCAATATCGGGGGAGCCGTCGTCGATCGTGACATTTAAAGACGGTCTCAGGATAGAGAAGTCGGTGCATGCCATGGCACAGTCGTTCCACGAGCGTCGCTGGATCGAGATCGGCTGAAGGTAAGAAGCCGCTTTCCGTTGACGGCGCGCAGAGCAGGGAATAGGCCTTGGCGTTGTTGTCGGGCGCAGTTTCAGGAGTGGGATCGTGACGGATAGACTGGTGATCATCGGCGCGGGGCAGGCCGGTTTCGCATTGGCGGCCAAGCTGCGTGGCTTGAAGGACATGCGCCCGATCACCCTTATCGGCGTCGAAGACGTCGCTCCGTACCAGCGACCGCCGCTTTCGAAGAAATATCTGCTCGGCGAAATGAGCTTCGACCGCCTGCTGTTCCGCGCCGAGAATTGGTATGCGGAGAATGATGTCGATCTTCGCCTTTCCACATGGGTCGAGCAGATCAAGCCCGACAACAAGCAGGTTCTGCTGCAGGATGGCTCCGTTCTCGATTACGACACGCTGGCGCTGGCCACCGGCGCGACACCGCGCCGGCTGCCCGCGGCAATCGGCGGCGATCTGGAAGGTGTCTATGTCGCTCGCGACAAGCGCGACGCCGATCTGCTCGCCGAGGAGATGCGCCCCGGTCGCCGCGTCCTTATCATAGGCGGCGGTTATATCGGTCTGGAGGCGGCAGCCGTTGCCCGCCACCTCGGCCTTGAGGTCACGGTCATCGAGATGGCCGACCGCATCCTGCAACGCGTCGCGGCGAAGGAAACCGCCGACATCATGCGCGGGATCCATGAGACCCACGACGTAGTGATCCGCGAGAAAACCGGGCTCAAGCATCTGGTCGGCAAGGATGGCCGCGTCACCGGCGCGGCACTTTCCGACGGATCGGTCATCGACATCGACTTTGCCATCGTCGGCATCGGCGTCGTACCGAATGACCAGCTCGCCAACGAAGCCGGCCTCGAAGTCGCCAACGGCGTTGTCGTCGACGAATTCGCCCGCACCTCCGATCCGGCGATCTTTGCCGCCGGCGATTGCGCGGCCCTTCCTTGGCAGGGTGGCCGCATCAGGCTCGAATCGGTGCAGAACGCCGTCGACCAGGCCGAAGCGGCGGCAGCCGTCATCGCCGGCGGCAGCGAGCCATATGATCCGAAGCCGTGGTTCTGGTCCGACCAGTATGACGTCAAGCTGCAGATCGCCGGCTTCAATCTCGGCTACGACGAAACGCTGCTGCGCCCCGGCGCCCGCGAAGGTGCCCATTCTATCTGGTACTTTAAAAAAGGTCTGCTGATTGCCGTCGATGCCATCAATGACGCCAAAGCCTATGTGACCGGCAAAAAGCTGCTGGAATCCGGGATCAACCCCGACAGAGCGATTCTCGCCGACCCCTCAGCCGATCTCAAGCGTCTGCTCGGCTGAGCCGGAAACCGATTCCGCAAGGGATCACCCCGGCGGGACGCCATGCTGGGGTCACCAATCCTATCGAACGCGGGACGGCGAAGCTCAGCTTCGCCGTCGAAGCGACGCGCGGTCAAATTCGGCTGATCACCGGTATGGAGTAATGTCCCTTTGCCCAGCCCAGCCGAAATGCCAGCCGCTGTATTTCTTCTGGTGAAAGTTCAAAAAACCCTTGCATTCACAGACCGGTCACCATAGTTAGGCCGCACCGGAGAGGTGGCCGAGTGGTCGAAGGCGCTCCCCTGCTAAGGGAGTATACGTCAAAAGCGTATCGTGGGTTCGAATCCCATCTTCTCCGCCATTTTTATTTTCCCAGTTCAGATCGATCCTTAATTTTCAGGCAGAGAATTCGCCTTCGCTTTCGGCGATCGCTCGTGACCGCTGGACGGCAAGGCTTGATGGCTCCTTGGTGAGAAAATCCCTCCGCGTCCAGCGAGAGAATCGCCATTGGGAATCACCGCCCGCTCGCATGTCCCGGCAAGCACTGTAATGGGATCGGTGCATCTTCGGTTACGCTTGCAGCGGTGGAGATATCTCCTCCAGCATCCGGATTTCGTCAAAAAAACGTCGCAAATGTGTTGCGAAGCCCATGTCCAGTTCCCGGTTCATCTTACCTAAGTCGCCGCAAAATCAGCGTTTTCTTAACAAAGCATAAAGGAAATCGCGGCCGCTTGCCCAACTTGTGTCCTTTCAGCAACAGAATGTCGGGAAGGCTCCCCCAAACCCCCCATCCGAGCAAGTTGGTGATTGCGTGACGGCCGCCGTCTTGTATTTTCACCCTCGGAAGCAAGGGCGACTGATCGTCCACTTCTTGAAACACGGGAATGGGGCAGGGAACGCTGCTCAGCGAAAGATCCCAAACCCGATCGAAACTTTGAATTGGAGGTCATTTATGAACATCAAGAGCCTTCTTCTCGGCTCCGCTGCTGCTCTCGCAGTAGTTTCCGGTGCTCAGGCTGCTGACGCTATCGTTGCTGCCGAGCCGGAACCGGTTGAATATGTTCGCGTCTGCGACGCTTACGGCACCGGCTACTTCTACATCCCGGGCACCGAAACCTGCCTGAAGATCAACGGTTACATCCGTTTCCAGGTCAATGTTGGCGACCGTCCGGGCAATTCGCTGACGCGCCCTAACGACTCCGACTGGGATGCTGTTACTCGCGGCCAGGTTCAGTTCACCGCCAAGAGCGACACCGAATACGGTCCGCTGACCGGCGTCATCGTCATGCAGTTCAATGCTGACAACGCCACCGATCAGAGCGCCAAGCTCGACTCCGCTTACCTCGACATCGCTGGCTTCCGCGCCGGTCTGTTCTACAGCTGGTGGGACGACGGCCTCTCCGGCGAAACCGACGATATCGGTTCTCCGGTCACGCTGCATAACTCCATCCGTTACCAGTATGAAACCGACGCCTTCTACGCTGGCATCAGCGTTGACGAGCTGGAAGACGGTCCGTTCTATGACGGCGAAACCCCGAACAACGTCGGCGTTGCCGTCGGTCTCGGCGGCAAGGCTGGTGCGTTCAGCTACCAGATCACTGCCGGCTACGACGTCGACAATGAAGAAGGTGCCGTTCGCGCAATGGGTACGGTTGACATCGGCCCCGGCACCCTCGGTCTCGCTGCTGTTTACTCCACCAACCCGAACGCCTACTACAACGCGGCTGAATGGGCTGTCGCTGCCGAATACGCTATCAAGGCAACCGACAAGCTGAAGATCACCCCTGGTGTTCAGTACTACGGCGACTACGGTGTCACCGCTGGCGATTTCAACGACGGCGATGCCTGGAAGGTCGGTCTGACGGTTGATTACCAGATCGTCGACAACTTCTACGCCAAGGCTTCGGTTCAGTACCTCGATCCGGAAGATGCTGACGACTCCACTTCGGGCTACTTCCGTCTGCAGCGTTCGTTCTAATCTGATCTGACTTCGGTCAATCAGGAAAGCCCGGCTCTCTGAGCCGGGCTTTTTTGCATTGAGCGGACCGCATGTCAGCCCGCTGCCCGGCTCCGATGAGGCCAATTCATGTCGCCCGGAAGTGCGGCGCTTCCCGGATGACGACATGCATCAAAACAACGAGCGAAAGCGCGTCGCTGATTCAAATTAGTGCTGTAGGCTTTATCGGCGGGAGGCGAGAAAAGCTCGAATGGCTGTGGGGATGCCGCCGTGATGCAGAAGCGGCGCGTGTCCCTGTCCTTCGGCGGTATGCAGGACCAGACCCGGATGCCGGCAGGCCATTTCATCGGCCGTCTCATTTGAAAGCAGAGGCGTATTTTCGCCGCGGATCACCATCAGCGGAAATTGACTCAGGCTTTCGAATTGCCCCCAGAGATCGGGCAGCGGCTGGCTGAGATCGACCGATTTCAGCGCTTCGGCAATCGCCGGGTCAAAATCGGCGACCGGCCTTCCGCCGATGTCGCGATAAAGGGCAAGCGCCATCTCGCGCCAATCATGCTCTGCAAGTGCGGTGAACGAGGCGCCATGATTACCCCTCACTATATCGACCGCCTCGCCCCAGTCTGTCGGCCTTCTGCCGCAGTTGAGGTAGTCTCGAATGCGCGCCAGCCCTTCGGCCTCGACCACAGGCCCGATATCGTTGAGGATGACGGCCTCGAGAAGATCCGGCCGTGTCGCCGCGAGCAGATGCAGGATCAGCCCGCCCCGCGACGTGCCGATGAAGATCGCCCGCTCGATGTCGAACGCCGCGCAGGCGGTAACGACGTCGCGGGCTTCCGTAGTGAGATTGTAGTTCGCCTTTTTCTCGTCCCAGGCCGAGTTTCCCCGTCCGCGCGAATCGAGCGCGATGACCCGCCGTGGTGCCGTCGTGTCCTGGGAGAGAAGCAGCGCCAGCCGATGAAAATCCCGCGTATTGCGGGTCAGGCCTGGCAGACAGATGACCGGCAGCCGTCCTGTAGTTACCGTCTCGTCCGGCCGGTAGTCGCGGGCATAAAGCGTCAGACCATCGGGAGAGGTGTAAAATCGTTCCTGGAAACCGCTTGCATAAGTATCCGGCATCGCATCCCTCGAAATCTGTTGATCCGGAAGATGTAGCCTGCTTTTCCAGCCGCGCAAACAGCGTCAGGAGGCGCTACGCCCGCCGATCAGGTCACGCTCGATATCTGTGGGCTGGCCGAGACGGGCCTTGTAGACCTCGTAATTCTCCATCACCCGCTGGACATAGTTCCGCGTTTCGGGGAAGGGGATGCGCTCGATCCAATCGACGATCTCGTCGATCGATTTGCCGCGTGGATCGCCGTAGCGGCTGATCCATTCCGGTACCCGCTTCGGCCCGGCATTATAGGCGATGAAGGTGAGGATATAGGAGCCGCCGAAGGCGTCAATCTGCTCGCCGAGATAATGCGCGCCGAGCGTGGCGTTGTAGCCGGCATCGGCGGTCAGCTTGTCTTTCGAATAGGCGATGTTGTGGCGCTTGGCCACCGCCTGGGCAGTCCCCGGCAGAAGCTGCAGCAGGCCGCGTGCGTTCGCCGCCGAAACGGCCGCCGGGTTGAAGGCGCTTTCCTGCCGGGCGATGGCATAGGCAAGCGCCTTACCGGAGCCTGATATATTGGCATTCGACGGGATGACGCCGACCGGAAAGGCGAGCGCTGCGACACCGATGCCGCGTCCATAGGCGATCTTGCCGATCTGTAGCGACAGATGATGGTCGCCGGATTGTTCGGCCTGGGCCGCAAGCACTGCCAGTTCACCGGGGCTCTGCAATTGCTCGGCAAGCGCGAGATAGAGAATGGCGGCCCGCCATCCATGGCCCGCCGATTCCAGCCGGGCGATCGCCTGCACGGCTTCGCGTGCCTGGAGGCGTTGCCGGTCGGCCGTGCTCGGCGAGGGATACGTCACGTTCAGCGTCTTTTGCCCCAGCCGTTCTGCCGCGAGTTGGCCATAGAAGGTGCCGGGGAAGGTCGCAGCCTTCCCATAAAATTCGCTGGACTTTCCAGGACCTCCGGCTTCCGCCGCGCGTCCCAGCCAATACCAGGCGCGTGAAACCGAGATCGGCCCGTTTGATGTCTGCAGGATTTTGCGGAAGTGTTTTTCCGCCGTTGCCGGATCCTGCAGGCCGCGAAGCGCGTACCAGCCGGCATGAAACTCAGCCTCGACGATATCCGTTGGGCTCGTTGCGGCGTAGTCGGCGACGATGCGATAAGCAGGTTTGAACTGTCCCTGGTCGACGAGGCCACGACTGACGATGCGCTGCTCGTTCCACCACTCGCCGGAATTGACAAGCTCGCTGCGCTCGGGCGGCATCCGGTCGAGCAGTGCCGCAGCCTCGGCATATTTGTCCTGTTTGCGCAGATATTCGATCCGCGCAAACAGCAAGCCGGCATCGCTGCGCCATCTCGCATCGACGGCGTCGAGCAGCGTGCCGGCATTGCCGGCCTTGGCGTCGACGGCGGCCCATGCCTTGTAGAGCGACTGCGCCTGGCCCATGTCGCCGAAACGCTTGGCCTGCGCCACCCGGCCGCGATACATCAGATAGTCCATCCGCGCCTTATGGTCGGCCGGCGTCAACAGCGCGGAAAATTCGATGAGGATCTTGTCCTCGGTCGCCTTGTCGAGAGCCTCTCCACGCCAGACCTTGCGGACATATTTTGCTGCCTGCGCCTGTTTGCCTGTTGCAACCAGCGCCCGGCCGAGAATGACGGCGCCCTGCATCGTCTCAGGCGCGGTATCGCCGAAGGCGGCAAGCACGGCGGATGGGGCGGGGTTTTCGTCATAGAGCGCGCGTTCGGAATAGGCACGCAGCCGCGAAAGGCCCGGCCAGCTCTTGAGCTCCTGCGCAGCACTGGCGATCTCATAGGAGGGAACGCCCTTCAATCCAGAAACGGCAATCGCCCAGGTGAGGATATGGCGGTCGAGCGTACCGTCTCGCATATTGTCTCGGATCGACAGCGCCAGCCGCGGATCCTTGTCGGAAAGTGCGTCGAGGCCGGCTTTCAGGTCGCCATTGACGGGTGCGACTGCCGGATTATGCGGAATGGCGCCTGTTGTGATCGATTCAGGCAGTGAAGTTTCAGGGATGAAGCCGAGCGGCTTCACACCGGGAATGGCGGTGCTCTCGCCGGGAAGCGGCGACGCTACGCTGCTCCACGCAGCGGCAAGAAAGCCGAAGGCGGACAGAATCAGGACAGCTTTCTTCATCCGGGATCTCGCAACGAAAACACGCCCTGCCATTTGGCTAGAGGCATCTTAACGAAACCTTACCGTACCAGGTAAAATTCATTCACATCTGCTATCGGAATTTGCCCTAAACCGAACTCTCCGCGCTTGTCGCGATGATTTCGGCGCTCTATGGTGCGCAAAATATTCATGGAATGCGGCCGAAGCAAGGATTTGGTCGTGAGGAGCTTTGCATGTTCAATGGGTCCATTCCCGCCCTCGTCACCCCCTTCACCGATGCCGGACTGATCGACGAAGACAGCTTCGCCGCGCATGTCGACTGGCAGATCAAGGAGGGCAGCAATGGTCTCGTTCCTGTCGGCACGACGGGCGAATCCCCGACGTTGTCGCATGCCGAGCACAAACGGGTCGTGGAGCTCTGCATCGAGGTTGCCGCAAAACGCGTTCCCGTCATGGCCGGCGCCGGTTCAAACAATACAGGTGAGGCGATCGAGCTTGCCCAGCACGCCGAAAAGGTCGGCGCGGATGCTGTTCTGGTCGTCACTCCTTATTACAACAAGCCGACGCAAAAGGGCTTGATCGCGCATTTTTCGGCGATTGCCGAGGCCGTCGATCTGCCCATCTATATCTACAACATCCCCGGCCGCTCGGTCGTCGACATGACGCCGGAAACGATGGGTGTGCTCGCCAAGGCGCATGGCAATATCGTCGGCGTCAAGGATGCGACGGGCAAGATCGAGCGTGTCTCCGAACAGCGCATGACCTGCGGCAAGGATTTCCGGCAATTGTCCGGCGAGGACGCGACGGCGCTCGGCTTCAACGCCCATGGCGGCGTCGGCTGTATCTCGGTCACGGCCAATGTGGCTCCGCGCCTCTGCGCCGATTTCCAGGCGGCGACGCTGAAAGGCGACTATGGCAGCGCGCTGGAATATCAGGATCGACTAATGCCGCTGCACAAGGCGATCTTCCTGGAACCCGGTCTTTGCGGCGCCAAATACGGGCTCTCCCGGCTTGGTCGCATGAGCCGCAACGTCCGCTCGCCGCTGCTGTCGACGCTGGAGCCGGCAACCGAAGCGGCGATCGACGCCGCCCTTCGCCATGCCGGGCTGCTGAACTGAGGAGACCGGCCGTCTTCACAAGGCCGGGTCGTTCCCTTACATAAAGGGTAAGCAATGAGGGCGCGGTCTTTCGCGCGCCCTGAAGGGAATATTGTCATGGCCCCCAAAGGCAGCCAGCGCGTGGTGAACAAGGTCGTGGCCGAAAACCGCAAGGCCCGCTTCAACTACGAGATCATCGATACCTACGAGGCCGGCCTCGTGCTGATGGGCACAGAGGTCAAGTCGCTGCGCGAAGGCAAGGCCAATATCGCCGAATCCTATGCGTCGGACGAGGGCGGCGAAATCTGGCTGATCAACTCCTACCTGCCGGAATATCTGCAGGCGAACCGCTTCAATCACGAACCGCGCCGGCGCCGCAAGCTGCTTTTGTCTGGCCGTGAAATCCATCGCCTGCGCTCTGCCGTCAACCGCGAGGGCATGACGCTGATCCCGTTGAAGATCTATTTCAACGACCGCGGTCGGGCGAAGATGGAACTGGCGCTCGCCAAGGGTAAGAAACTGCACGATAAGCGCGAGTCCGAGAAGGAACGCGATTGGAACCGGCAGAAGAGCCGTCTGCTGAAGGATAATGGCTAACTAGGCCGCTTGGGGGACGATTGCCGTTTCGCACGGCAATGCTGCCGGATCAGTCCTCGATATCGCTGGCCGGAGCTACGACTTCCACCGGGCGTGGAGCCCGCTCCGCAGGGTCGCGACCGATTTCAGCCTTCAAAGACAAGAGATCGATGAAGTGGTCGGCCTGACGGCGCAGGTCGTCGGCGATCATCGGCGGCTGCGTCGCCATGGTCGAAATCACCGAAACCTTGCGGCCCCTGCGCTGTAGAGCCTCCACAAGATTGGTGAAGTCGCCGTCGCCCGAGAAGATGACGAGATGATCGACCGTCTCGGACTGTTCCATGGCATCGATCGCAAGCTCGATGTCCATGTTGCCCTTGATCTTTCTGCGACCCATGGAATCTGTGAATTCCTTGGCGGGCTTGGTCACGACCTTGTAGCCATTATAGTCGAGCCAGTCGATCAACGGCCGGATCGAGGAATATTCCTGATCCTCGATCAGAGCGGTATAATAGTAGGCGCGCAGGAGATAGCCGCGTTTCTGGAATGCTTTCAATAGTTTGCGATAATCTATGTCGAAACCGAGGCTCTTGGATGCAGCGTAGAGGTTGGCGCCGTCAATGAAGAGTGCAATTTTTTCGCGTGGGTCAAACATCGCTTACCAATCCAATGAGAGCAATCGAAATCCGCAGGACCAAAATTCAATAAAATCAATGAGTTGTGTTTTGATTTTGCTCTGATCCATATTTTAACAATTATTCATATATGAAAGATTTAGGGCACGATTCGGCATATTCCAAGCAACCCCAGGTGGAATTGTGACATTCTCCATGGAAATTTAGATCAGCCGCTTATAAAGACGAGGGGAGCCGGAATGAAAAACTTGTATTTGCCCGGTTTTAATTGTATCGGGCGTGCTAATCCCGAAATGACGACCGTAAAGGACAGGCAATGGCCCGTGTCACAGTTGAAGATTGCATCGACAAGGTGGAGAACCGCTTCGAGCTGGTTCTGCTCGCCAGCCACCGCGCCCGGCTGATTTCCCAGGGCGCCTCGATCACCATCGATCGCGACAACGATAAGAATCCGGTCGTGGCGCTCCGCGAAATCGCCGACGAAACGCTTTCGCCCGATGACCTCAAGGAAGATCTGATCCATTCGCTGCAGAAGCATGTCGAAGTCGACGAGCCCGAACCCGATCCGGCCAGCATGATCGCCGCCGGCGGTGTCGCTGCGGCCGACAGCGAGGAGCAGGACGACCTGCCCGAAACGATCACGTTCGACCAGATGTCGGAAGAAGAGCTGCTTGCCGGCATCGAAGGCCTGGTGCCGCCTGAGAAGAGCGACGACTACTAAGCGCAGGCCGATCCCCGGTCTTATGATCCGGTCGCAGACGAACCGGAAATCATTCGATGCGAAAGTGCGATGATTACCAATCGTCAATCTTGCGCCTTTATTGCTTAGGCATATTATTGCCCATGTGTGCGCCAATCGTTGATTGGCGCGCTTTTATTTTTACCGGAGTGGCTTTGGAATGATGCGGCAGTACGAGCTCGTGGAGCGGGTTCAGCAATACAAGCCCGATGCCAATGAAGCACTGCTGAACAAAGCCTATGTCTACGCCATGCAGAAGCATGGCCAGCAAAAGCGTGCGAGCGGCGATCCCTATATTTCCCATCCGCTCGAAGTCGCCGCCATCCTCACCGACATGCACCTCGATGAATCGACGATTGCAGTGGCCCTGCTGCACGATACGATCGAGGATACGACGGCGACGCGCGCCGAGATCGACGAACTCTTCGGCGAGGATATCGGCCGCCTTGTCGAGGGGTTGACCAAGATCAAGAAGCTCGATCTCGTCACCAAGAAGGCCAAGCAGGCGGAAAACCTGCGCAAGCTGCTGTTGGCCATATCCGACGACGTGCGCGTTCTGCTCGTCAAGCTTGCCGATCGCCTGCACAACATGCGCACCCTCGATCATATGTCGGCCGATAAGCGTGCCCGTATCTCCGAGGAGACGATGGAAATCTATGCGCCGCTCGCCGGCCGCATGGGTATGCAGGATATGCGCGAGGAGCTGGAGGAGCTCTCCTTCCGCCATATGAACCCGGAAGCCTACGACACCGTCACCAAAAGGCTGGAAGAGCTTTCCAAGCGCAACGAGGGCATCGTCAAGAAGATCGAGGCAGAACTGCGTGATCTGCTGGTCGCAAGCGGCCTGACCAGCGCCTATGTCAAGGGTCGGCAGAAGAAGCCCTATTCGGTCTTCCGCAAGATGCAATCGAAGTCGCTTTCCTTCGAGCAGCTTTCCGATGTCTACGGTTTCCGGTTGATCGTCGAAGACATCCCGTCCTGTTACCGGGCGCTCGGCATCGTCCACACCCGCTGGCGCGTCGTGCCCGGCCGATTCAAGGACTATATCTCGACGCCGAAGCAGAATGATTACCGCTCGCTGCACACCACCATCGTCGGTCCCTCCAGCCAGCGCATCGAACTGCAGATCCGCACCAAGCGCATGCACGAAATCGCCGAATTCGGCATCGCCGCCCACACGCTCTATAAGGACGGCGCCACCAATGCCGACGGCGACATTCTTTCGCGCGAATCCAACGCCTATTCCTGGCTGCGCCATACGATCGAGGCGCTAGCCGAGGGCGACAGCCCGGAAGAATTCCTCGAACACACCAAGCTCGAGCTCTTCCAGGACCAGGTCTTCTGCTTCACGCCGAAGGGCAAGCTGATTGCCCTGCCGCGCGGCGCCACCCCGATCGATTTTGCCTATGCGGTGCACACCAATATCGGCGATACCACGGTCGGCGCCAAGATCAACGGCCGCATCATGCCGCTGGTGACGCGGCTTGCCAATGGCGATGAGGTCGAGATCATCCGCTCCGGCGTCCAGGTCCCGCCCGCCGCCTGGGAGGAGATTGTCGTCACCGGCAAGGCGCGTGCCGCCATCCGCCGCGCCACCCGCATGGCGATCCGCAAGCAATATGCCGGCCTCGGCCACCGCATTCTCGAGCGCACCTTCGACAGGGCCGGCAAGATTTTCTCCCGTGAGGCGATGAAGCCGGCGCTGCATCGTCTCGGCCAGAAGGATGTCGAGGATGCGATCGCCGCCGTCGGCCGCGGCGAGATGTCCTCGCTCGATGTGCTGCGCGCCGTCTATCCCGACCATCAGGATGAGCGCGTCACGGTAAAACCCTCCGGCGATGACGGCTGGTTCAATGTCCGCAGCGCGGCCGGCATGATCTTCAAGATCCCCGGAAAGGCCAAGCCCGGTCTCGACGGCCGCCATCCGGAAGTCGACACCGACGTTGATATCGGCCCGATCCGCGGCCTGTCCGGCAATGTCGACGTCAAGTTCGCGTCGACAGGCGCGGTGCCCGGCGATCGCATCGTCGGCATCATGGACCAGGGCAAGGGCATCACGATTTATCCGATCCAGTCGCCGAGCCTCCAGCGCTTTGACGATCAGCCCGACCGTTGGATCGATGTCCGCTGGGATCTCGACGAGGCCAACAAGTCGCGTTTCATGGCGCGCATCATGGTCAACGGGTTGAATGAGCCCGGCACGCTTGCCAAGGTCGCCCAGACGGTTGCAGGCCTCGACGTCAATATCCGGTTATTGAATACGGTGCGGGTCGCTGCCGATTTCACCGAAATGATGCTCGAGGTTGAGGTCTGGGACCTGCGTCAGCTCAATCAGCTGCTCGCCCAGATGAAGGAACTGGATTGCATCGCCACGGTCCGGCGGCTCTACGAGTAGGCTTTTGTTAATCCTGACCACCGGCAGGTCGATAAATTGCACATTTTGTGATCGTTATATGGTCGGAATGGCGCATCGAAAAGGCAAGCAATGCGCCTGATGCATGGCTGACTCCATGTTGCGGCGGTGGTAATTAACCTTTGCCGCGACTATCTTCTGGTCATCGAAACGCAAACAGAAGATGAGACAAGGTAATGTTTGAACCTATCAGGAAAATCGCTCGCGCCCTGCGCGCTCCGACCGCCCAGGAACGTGAAATGGCCTATTTGAACGGCTCGTTCGATCGTATCGATCTCGAGTTTCGTCAGCGCCAGGTCGACCGCGGTCTGTTCCGCAATCGCTGATACTGAGCTTTATACTTGAGACGAGTGAGGGACGTTATGCATAACGGACGCCCCTCGGCATGAAAAAGCTCTTCTCTGCTGAGAGGGCTGAGCTGTTTTTTCGGCGCTATCATTTGCCGCTCTTGTCATGGTCATGTGCGCTGCACTAAATACCGGCCATGTTGTTTCGCCGTCGCAAGCCCGCGGGATTCAAGGAAAAGATGCGAGAGCTTCTATGGCCCCGCAAAGGTTTCCTTCGCCCGATCCGTTACCTCTCAATGCGCATCCTGCGCCTGAGCGCTTCGCCGCACGCGGTTGCGGCCGGCGTTGCTGCCGGTGTCTTCGTCTCGTGGACGCCTTTCATCGGCGTGCATTTTGTCATGGCTTTCGTCATCACCTATTTCCTTTCCGGCAGTATGGTGGCCGCCGCCCTCGGTTGCGCCGCCTTCGGCAATCCGCTGACCTATCCCTTTATCTGGGGCATCACCTGGGAGATCGGGCATCTGCTGCTCAGCCGTGAGGATCAACTGGCCGGTCAGGCGATTGATCTCGCCGCCCTGTTTCACAAGCTGAACTTCACTGAATTGTGGAGGCCGGTGCTGGAGCCGATGCTCGTCGGCGCCATTCCGCCGGCGATCGTCACCTCCGTTGCGCTCTATGCACTGACATTCTACACCGTGAAGGGTTTTCAGACGCGCCGCCACACCCGGCTGCTGGAGCGGGCGCGTCTGCGTCTGGCGAGCCCTGCCGGCGACATGCCGAGCGTATGAACCTGGTCAATAAATCTAAGCGACGGAAGGTTCCGGCATGATCATCGGCATTGGCAGCGATCTGATCGACATTCGCCGCGTTGAGAAGTCCATCGAGCGCTTCGGCGACCGCTTCACCCATCGCTGCTTCACCGAGGTCGAGCGCGCGCGGTCCGACCGCCGGGCGAATCGAGGCGCCTCCTATGCCAAGCGTTTTGCCGCCAAGGAGGCTTGTTCCAAGGCGCTCGGCACCGGTATCGCCCAGGGCGTCTTCTGGAAGGACATGGGCGTCGTCAACCTGCCGAGCGGCAAGCCCACGATGGTTTTATCGGGCGCCGCCGCCCTGATCCTCGAATCGATGCTGCCCGCGGGCCACAGGCCCGCCATTCATTTGACAATAACGGATGATTATCCCTTGGCGCAGGCCTTCGTAATTATTGAGGCGTTGCCCGAGAACCTTTGATCGCGACCTCGGGAGCGATTGAGCGCGACCCCGGAAGCGATTGATGCGACCCCGGAAGCGTTTCGACGCGACCCCGGAAGCGTTTCGACGCGACCTCTCGTCGCTTTTGATGCTGTCGCCATTGCCGCAACCGGCCGAAGCCGCTAGAGAGAACGACAGAAAGAATTGCGCCGTCGCGGCGTCTTGAAGGAATAAGACTGCGTGTCCGAAAAAGTCGATACCAAGCCGAACGCCCTGTGGGAAAATATCAAAGTCATCATCCAGGCGCTGATTTTGGCGATGGTGATCCGAACCGTGCTGTTCCAGCCCTTTACGATTCCGTCCGGTTCGATGATGCCGACGCTGCTCGTCGGCGACTACATCTTCGTCAATAAGTTCGCTTACGGCTATTCGAAATATTCGTTGCCCTTCTCGCCCGACATCTTCAGCGGCCGCCTGTTCGGCGCCGATCCGAAGCGCGGTGACATCGTTGTCTTCCGCTTCCCGCCGAATCCCGAGGTCGATTACATCAAGCGCTGCATCGGCCTGCCGGGCGATCATATCCAGGTGACCGACGGCGTGCTCTACGTCAATGGAAAGCCGGTTCCGAAGGTGGCCGATGGTACCTTTACGTCGGACTACAAGCTTGATCCGGGCGCCGATGTGCCGGTCTTCCGCGAAACGCTCGATAGTGGCAAGACCTACGACACGCTCGATCAGTCTCCTGTGTCGCGCGGCGATAACACCCGTGAATTCATCGTGCCGGAAGGCCATTATTTCATGATGGGCGACAATCGCGACAACTCGCTCGACAGCCGCTTCGACGTGGGCTTCGTGCCCGCGGAAAATCTTGTCGGCCGCGCCAGCGTCATCTTCTTCTCGCTCGGCAACGACACCTCCTTCCGCGAAATTTGGAAGTGGCCGACGAACATGCGCTGGGACCGCCTCTTCAAGGTTGTTGAATGAGCAAGGCTCAGACGCTTTCTGCGGCGGACCGCGCAAAGCTTGAAGGCCTGATCGGTCACGACTTCGCCGAAAAGGAACGCCTCGACCGGGCGCTGACCCATGCCAGCGCCCGCACTGAGAAGGTCGGCAATTACGAACGGCTGGAATTCCTCGGCGACAGGGTTCTCGGCCTCTGCATCGCCGAACTCCTGTTCAGTACCTTCGGCACGGCGGGGGAAGGCGAGCTCTCGGTTCGCCTCAACCAGTTGGTCAGCGCTGAAACCTGCGCTGCGGTCGCCGACGAACTCAACCTTCACCTCTATATCCGCACCGGCGCCGATGTGAAGAAATTGACCGGCAAGCGGATGATGAACGTGCGCGCCGATGTCGTCGAAAGCCTGATCGCCGCGATCTATCTCGATGGCGGCCTCGAAGTTGCCCGCCGCTTTATCCTGCGCTACTGGCAGGGCAGGGCGGTCAGGGCCGATGGTGCCAAGCGCGACGCCAAGACCGAGCTGCAGGAATGGTCGCACGCGAAATTCGGCGTCACGCCCAATTACCGGGTTGATGAACGCAGCGGACCGGATCATGATCCGCGTTTCAAGGTGACGGTGGAAGTTGCTGGCATAAAGCCGGAAACCGGCGTAGAGCGGTCGAAGCGCGCCGCCGAACAGGTTGCGGCGACGAAGATGCTTGAGCGCGAAGGCATTTGGCAGCAATCGCCTGCCGGAAACTGACGGGACAATGACACAAGAAGAAGATATCGCGGCCGAAGCTGCCGTAGAAACCAGTGGTCCGACGCATTCGGGCTTCGTCGCGCTGATCGGGCCGACCAATGCCGGCAAATCGACGCTGGTCAACCGCCTCGTCGGCGCCAAGGTTTCGATCGTCAGCCATAAGGTCCAGACGACACGCGCGATCGTCCGCGGCATTGCCATCCACGACAACGCCCAGATCGTCTTCATGGATACGCCTGGTATCTTCAAGCCGCGCCGCCGGCTCGACCGCGCCATGGTGACCTCGGCCTGGGGCGGCGCGCGGGATGCCGACCTGATCGTGCTGCTGATCGACAGCGAACGCGGCCTGCGCGGCGATGCCGAAGCCATCCTTGAGGGCCTGAAGGAAGTCCGGCAGCCGAAGATCCTGCTGCTCAACAAGATCGACCGTGTCAACCGCGAGGATCTGCTGGCCCTGGCGGCCGCGGCCAATGAGAAGATCGCCTTCGAACGCACGTTCATGATCTCGGCCGAAAATGGCTCGGGCTGCGATGACCTCATGGACTATCTGGCGAAAACGCTTCCCGAGGGGCCGTGGTACTATCCGGAAGACCAGATCTCCGATCTGCCGATGCGCCAGCTCGCCGCCGAGATCACGCGCGAGAAACTGTTTCTGCGCCTGCATCAGGAGCTTCCCTACGCCTCGCATGTCGAAACGGAGAAGTGGGAGGAACGCAAGGACGGCTCGGTGCGGATCGAGCAGGTGATCTATCTCGAGCGCGACAGCCAGAAGAAGATTGCGCTCGGCAAGGGTGGTGAGACCATCAAGGCGATCTCGACTGCGTCACGTAAGGAATTGTCAGAAATTCTCGAGCAGCCGGTCCATCTCTTCCTATTCGTCAAGGTTCGCGAGAATTGGGGTGACGATCCCGAGCGGTTCCGCGAAATGGGCCTCGATTTTCCGAAATAAGCATGGCAAGGATTTCGTCGGCCGGCCGTCAGCTCCTTGTTTCCGCATAAAAAATCCGCTTCGAACACGGAACAATTCGGTGGCTTGTGCATTCCTGGGTGAACGGCGCGCCATGGACGGCGCGCCGGTTTTGCGACGGCAAGGGCGGGTATGGTGACGTCGAGATCGATCAATTCTTTCAAGACCCCTTGCCAGCAATGTCCTTTGCGGCCCCTGCCGCATTTCAGGGAATTCAGCCGCGACGAGCTGGAATTCGTCTCGACCTTCAAGAGGGGTGAGCTTGCCGTCGATGCCGGTTCCACCATCCTCGTCGAGGGCGCCCATAGCGCTCATCTTTTCACGGTACTTTCCGGTTGGGGCTTTCGCTACAAGATGCTGGAGGATGGCCGCCGCCAGATTCTGAATTATATTATGCCGGGCGACCTGATCGGCCTGCAGGGAACGATCGCCGGCGAGATGCAGCATTCCGTCGAAGCGCTGTCAGCGGTTTCCCTCTGCGTCTTCGAGCGCGACAGGCTGATGACGCTTTATAACAAACACCCGTCGCTCGCCTTCGACATCACATGGATCGCTGCGCGCGAGGAGCGCATTCTGGATGAGCATCTCTTGAGCATCGGCCGGCGCACGGCGCTGGAGAGAGCGGCCTACCTGCTGGCTTTCCTCTTCGAGCGCGGCAGGCAGCTTGGTCTCTTCAACGGCCGAAAATTCATCCCGATCACCCAGCAGCACATTGCCGACACGCTCGGCCTTTCCATCGTCCATACCAACAAGACGTTAAAAAAGCTCGGGGAACGTGGATTGATCCGCTGGCAGGAGCGCGGCTGTGAGGTGCTGAACGGCGAGGAATTGCTGGCCATATCAGGCTGGGAAGGGCTCGGAGAGGGCAAACGCCCGTTCATCTAGCTGGGTCCTATGTCTTTTTTAAATGCGCATTAGCATTTGGGAAAATAAGCTCGGCCGTTATCTTTCCTCGATTTGATTCTTATCGGCCGGGCAAAATGGTTTATTCAGAAATGGTGGCGGAATTCACCGGTAGCGTGCCATACGGGGCACCGGAGGGCATTGATGTTGGCGAAAAGGCCGGGGCGCCGCGGCAGCCGCCCGACGGAGTGCCTGGAATCATGAGCGCAATTCGTGTTCTGGTTCTTGAAGACAGTCTGATCATCGCGATGGAGGCGGAGGATATGCTGCGCTCGGCCGGCGTCGAGAATATCGATATCGTCGGGGGTGTGGAGCAGGCGAGGGCTGCCATCGCTGCGGAGACATATGATTTCGCCCTTCTCGACGTCAATCTTGGCGAAGGCATGAGCTTCGGATTTGCTCGTCATCTTCTCGATCTCGGTATTTCCTTCGGTTTCGTCAGCGGCTATTCCGATACCGGCGATTTCCCGCCCGATCTGCAGCATATTCCGCTCCTGGTGAAGCCTTTCGACGAGACGGCGATGCGTGAGTTCCTGCTGAGGCTTTTCCCGGCCGTCGCCTGATGCGGTCCATGACGGCAGACCTTTCCGATTTTCGGGGATATACGCTAGAATGGATTCGTCAGCCGTAAGGACTTCTTTCGATGCAGTGGCAGGACCATGCGATCATCCTGGGCGTCAAGCGCCACGGTGAGACGAGTGTCATCGCTGAGGTGATGACGCGTGATCGCGGCCGCCATCTCGGCCTGGTGCGCTCTGGCCGTTCGCGCGCCATGCAGCCGGTGCTGCAGGCCGGCAATGCCGTGGAGGTCCTCTGGCGTGCCAGGTTGGACGAACATCTCGGCGAATTTCGCGTCGAACCGGTGACGCTACGCGCCGCCCGCCTGATGGAAACGGCGACCGCCGTTTACGGCGTCCAGGCGATGGGCGCTTTGCTGCGGCTGCTGCCGGAGCGAGATCCGCACCCCCACCTCTTCGATGCGCTGGAGGTCATCCTTGATCACCTGCACAACCCGGCCGATGCCGGCGAACTCTTCGTGCGTTTCGAACTTGCGGTGCTGAATGATCTCGGCTTCGGCCTCGATCTGGCCGAATGCGCCGCGACCGGCGGCCGTTCCGATCTCGTCTATGTCTCGCCGAAATCCGGCCGCGCCGTCAGCCGCAGCGCCGGCGCCCCCTGGGCGAACAAGCTGCTGCTCCTGCCGCCGTTTCTCGGTGCCGAAGGCAACCATGCGGCCGACTTCGATAGTCTCGCGGCGGCTTTCCGTTTGACGGGTTTTTTTCTGCATCGCCACGTCTATGAACCGCGCGGAATCGAAGCCGTGGCAGCCCGCGACGGTTTCGTCCAGGCGGCGCTTAAGGCGCTCAATCCGGCCTTGCCGGCGCTTTCGGGTCCGAATGGTATTTCCGCCTGAACACAGGTTTTTTACCAGTGCAAAACATCCTCCGAATTTGGCGGTTTACCCGTATGGAGGCCCTTCCTATGTCTTGGAGGACTGCCAGCCAAGGAGGATCTCATGCTGACCAAGACCGCCACCCCGACGACGATCACGCTCTGGAACGGCCGCGAAATTCCGCGTCTCGGCATGGGATGCTGGGCGATCGGCGGACCCTTCTTTGCGGGCGAGACGCCGCTCGGCTGGGGCGAAGTCGATGACGATGAATCCGTCGAAGCGATCGGCCGCGCCATCGAACTCGGCATCCGCTTCTTCGATACGGCCTCGAATTACGGCGCCGGCCATTCCGAGGAGGTACTTGGGCGGGCGATCGGCAATCGCGACGATATCATCGTCGCCACCAAATTCGGCTTCGCCACCGACCCGGACACCAAGCAGGCAACTGGCGCCTTCGCCGATGAAGCCTTCGTCCGCCGTTCGGTCGAGACCTCGCTGCGCCGACTAAAGCGTGACCGTCTCGATCTCCTGCAGTTCCACATCAATGATTTTCCGTTGGAACAGTCGGATACCGTCTTCGATGTACTGGAGGCGCTGCGCGCCGAAGGAAAGATCGATGCGTTCGGCTGGAGCACCGATTCTCCCGATCGCGCCGCCCGCCATACCGGCCGCCAGGGCTATGTCTCCGTTCAGCATACGATGAACGTCTTCGAGCCGGTGCCGGAAATGATTGCGGTGATCGAAAGACAGGGGCTGATCTCCATCAATCGCGGTCCGCTGGCCATGGGGCTTCTGACCGGCAAGTTCACCGCCGACAAGGCGGTGGGCGCCAAGGATGTACGCGGTGCTGCCCTCGATTGGATGGTCTATTTTAAGGACGGGCGCATGGCCCCGGAATTCGCCGCAAGGCTCGACGCCGTCCGCGATCTCCTGACCTCGGGCGGCCGCACGCTGACGCAAGGCGCACTTGCCTGGCTCTGGGCAAAGTCGCCGCGCACCTTGCCCATTCCGGGCTTCCGCACCGTCGCCCAGGTGGAGGAAAATGCAGGCGCGCTGGAAAAGGGACCGCTGCCAACCGATGTCATGGCCGGGATCGACGCCGCACTCGCGCGCGCGTGAAGATCGGTGACACTCGCCCACGCTCCCTTATTCCTGTGCTCGTCACAGGAATAAGGGAGAACGTTGCAGCGCGTGCGGAAGAAAGCAGCCTGCGCATTTCGACTCGACCTATCGCCGTGCACGAACCTTCAACGCCCAGCCCTCTGGCCTCTCTTCGACGACGCGGACGGTGTCGCCGATCGTAATCCTGCCGTTGCCGCGTGGTGTGACGTTCCAGCCGAAAAGCGGGCCGGGCACGCGCCGGTCGGCCGACATGCGGATGCGGCCCATGGCCGGCATCGGGTTCGGCACCTCACGTGAACCGGTCAGCTGGTCCTGCGTCGTCATGATGCAGCGCGAGCAGGGTTTGACGAGATCGAAGCGGATGCCGGATATTTCGATCGCCGCCCAGCGGTCCTCCGGCCAGGCCTCATCGATATCGATGACGATATTCGGCCGGAATCGTTCCATGCCGACGCTGCCTTCGCCATGGGCGGCAAGATCAACGTTCAGCGCCTTCAGCGAGCCGGTCGTCGTTACCAGGATCTGGTAGCCGTCGGTAAAGGTGACCGGCGTGCCTTCGCCGGCCCATTCGGCATTCGCCGTCCGCTGCGCCTGCCCATCGAAGAAGACCAGGCGCACCTCGCGGCCGAGCCATTCGGAAAGCTGCCGGTTGCTCTCGGGATCGGCGACGGCGGCGCTGACCGTCGATTTCCACACGGTCACATCCATGCGGCTGTCAGGCCGCGGTGGCGGCACCGATATCTCCTGTTTTCCCTCCATCAGCATCCGAAATGCGCCCGGTTCCGGGCGCAGCTCGATGCGCGCGAGATCCGGCGATTCGCGCTGGGTGATGAAATGGCCCTTGGGATCGGTGATCATCGCCCGCCGGTCGCCGGGAAGCCCGTAGGCGTCGATGTCGGCCGAAGGCAGTGCAATACCGCGGGCGCTCTTGAGCGGGTAAATAAAGAGGTCGCTGATACGCATACCCGTTCTCCTGGTTTCGTCCCCTGTTGCATGTCGCCCGGAAGTGTGCAGCGGTTCCGGGATAACGACATGCATAAAAACAAAGAGCTAAAGCGCGTCACGTGAGGCAAATTTAATGCGACGCGCTTTAGATTTCGCCCATGAAGTCCGAGAGGAAATCGCGCAGGCTCTTGTCCCGCGCGGCTGCCAGCCTGCGGCCGGTCTCGGTCTGGAATCCGTCCGCCAGTTTGAACAGCTTCGTCTGGAAATGGTCAATAGCGTAACGCTTGTCATCGAGCGGACGGTTTTCTGCCGCCGGGTCGAAAGGATCATAGAGGCCAGAGCCCAGTCGGCCAGCGATATAGAAGCAGCGGGCGGCGCCGACCATGCCGATTGCGTCCAGCCGGTCGGCGTCCTGCAGGATCTTCGCCTCCAGCGTTTGCGGCGCAACCCCGGCCGAGAAACTATGCGCGGTGACGGCGTGAGCCACATCTTCGATATCCGCCGCTCTCCAGCCGAGTTCTGCCAGGATTGCCGATGCTTTTTCCGCCGCCAGAGCCGATGCTTTTGCCCGCAGCGGCGAATTCTTCTCGACGGCGACGCAGTCGTGCAGCATTACGGAAGCGGCAAGAACTCGCCCGTCGCCGCCTTCTTCAGCGTGGATGCGCATGGCGTTGCGGAAGACGCGCAGGATATGGGCAAGATCGTGCGAGCCGTCGTCGCCATCGGCCGCGTGTGCAATCAGCGCCGCTGCGAGCGTTTCATGAGGGGAGAAGGCTTGGGCTTCGAACATTGCGCCACCTTAAGGACGGGGGATCGTTTTCCGTCGACAGAGCATCGGAGCGGAAGCGGATATGGATCTCGGTCAAAGCACGCGACAACGAAGGCTCGGGGACCGTTGCCGGATTTTGTAGCGGCTTGCCGTGCGAGTCGCAATTGAGGCTGGCTCAGCGTCTGGCTTCGCGAGAATGCAGCTCGCCGCCGTTCCGCAATAGGGAGAGAAGGTTAGGCACGTCAGGCGCCGGTCTCGGCGGACTGATGTGATAACCCTGGATCTCGTCGCATTCCTCGCGTTCGAGCAGCGCCAACTGCGCGGCCGTCTCGACGCCTTCGACAGTGACGCGCATGCCGAGCGCATCGCCAAGCAGGATGATCGCGTGCATGATCGCATGCGCCTCCTTGTTTTCGACGATGTCGTAGACGAAGGATTTGTCGATCTTGATCTTGTCGAAGGGGAAACTCGAGAGATAGCTCAGTGAGGAATAGCCGGTGCCGAAATCGTCCATCGAGATGCGGATGCCGCGCTCCTTAAGCGCATGCAGGATCGGCAGCACCTCGCTGAGATTTTCCATCAGCACGCTCTCGGTAATTTCAAGCTCGAGCCGCGACGGCGACAGCGCCGCGGCGGCAAGCGCCTCGCTGACATCCTGCGTGAGGTCGCTGCTGCTGAACTGGATCGCCGAAACGTTGACGGCGACCTTGATGCCCTCCGGCCATTGCGCCGCATCGCTGCAGGCCCGGCGCAAAACCCAGCGGCCGATATCGACGATGAGGCCGACTTCTTCGGCGAGCGGAATGAAATCCATCGGCGCAACGCGGCCGCGGATCGGATGGTTCCAGCGGATCAGAGCCTCGAAGCCGCAGATGCGGTGCTGCGAAAGGTCATAGAGTGGCTGGTAATGCAGCTCGAATTCCTCTCTCTCAACGGCTGCCCTGAGGTCTGCCTCGAGGGCATGGCGCAGCTGCATCTGCGCTTCCATCTCGCCGGCGAAGAAGCGCTCGCGCTTACGCCCGTCCGCCTTGGCGTGCGACAGTGCCACAGCGGCATTCTTCAGCAGGATATCGGTTTCCTTACCATCATCAGGGGCAATTGCGATCCCCATCGAGACGCTGAGCTCCACCTGTTTTTCCCCGTGCAGGATGGGCTGGGAGAGCTCACGGCGGATCTGCTCGGCCAGCACCGTCACGTTCCGTGGTTGCTGTCTGCCTGTCTGCAGGATGGCGAATTCATCCGAGCCGAGACGCGCCAGGGTGTTTTCCGAACCGGCCGAGGCTCGGATGCGCTCGGCGACCTGCTGCAGGATCTTGTCGCCGACTGACACGCCCATCGTGTTGTTGATCAATTTGAACCGGTCGAGATTGAGGTGAACAAGCGCGATCTGCTCGTTCGGCTTGCGCTGTGCGAGCGCCGCATCGACCTGCTCGCGGAAATGGATGCGGTTCGGGAGGCCGGTCAGCGGGTCGTGGTGTGCGAGATAGGTGATGCGCTCGGCCGCCTCCCGATCCTCGGTAATATCGGCATGAATGGCGATGCTGCTGCCGTCGGCAAGGATGGTCACCATGCTCTGGACGATGCGGCCGTCGTCCATCAGCCATTCGCGCCGCCGGATATTGCTGCTTGTTGCGGTCGCAGAGGAGTGCCGCCCGGCCCGGCGGGCAGCTTTGGCGCCGGCCCCCTCTGCGCCGCGCATTTTGTCGATGAGATCGGCAATGGTCGCGCCGGCGGTGACATCGTCCTGCGTCAGGCCGAAGAGCTGACCGAAGCGAATGTTGGAAAGCGTCAGCCGCTGGTCTGCATCGAAGACGCTGAGTCCGAGTGGCAGGTTGTTGAAGATGATTTCGAAGAGTCTCTGCTGTCCGTCGAATGCCTGACTGAGGGCTGACATATTTCCGCGCAGCCGGTGGTTCTCCCGCAGCAGCGTTTCAGCACATCTTTCGATCTCGTCATAATCGCTTTCATGGACGCGATAGGTCGCAATAACAAGCTCCATAAGACGCTGCGCATCGACCGATCCATCGGCCGTAACCGCCTGGCTGCATTGCTGCCAGAAGAGCGCTTCAGCTTTCATGTGGGAGCCCCTGCGGGGCGGCTCCGACCATGGTCTCCGTCCGTTGATGGACGTACCTCATCGCATTGAAGTACTCCCTAAAGTGCCCATCAAATTGATTTTTCATAATTTAAACGTCCAGGTGGTGTCTTATTCCGCTCATTCTGGCTGGGTTGGATTAATATTCGGTTGCAGTGCAGCAGCGGCAACACCTCGTTAGCCGTTTGTTTTATATGTGAAAAATCGCTGAAATGCCGCAAGCCTCTTCGCCTGTTTCAGGCGGGTGTTCTGCCTCAGGCCATTCCGTTAACGGTTGTCAATCATCGTTAATGAGAAGTTAACAACTTATTGACGCACCGCGCAAATCAGTTTAACCAGCGAGTCAATCAGTGATTTTCCACGTTCGTATTGCGTACAAACACCACCGACAAAAGGCGGTGAATGGAGGTTTGTATGGCCAGCACCACATCCGTTTCCGACACTTCATATGCCTATCTGGCGACACTCTCGCGGCTTGATGCCAATGGCGATGGTGTCCTCAGCCGCGGCGAACGTGCCGCCGATAAGAGGCCCGGCATCATCAAGGAACTGCTGGAAGAGGACGCCACCAGCGAGACGCAGCCGAAATTTTCCGGCAGCCTGATTGCGCTGATGATGGACTCGCGTGACAGCGATACTGCAAGCAAAATCGCCGTTCCCTATCCGTTGCAGCAGATGGCGCCGATATCAGGCGATCAACCGAACGATCTCTATCGCAACACTTACGGCCAGTTCGACTTCAACGCCGTCGCCTGAACCATTCTCGAATAGGGTCATCTGCAAGCCGGCCGTTTGGCCGGCTTTGTCGTGTAAGCGTCCTTGATCAGGAACACCTTCCCGGTTGATACGTTCAGAAGGACAACCGCACGGAAGGAGACCTCCATGAAAGCCATGTGCACCATCGCCGCCCTGAGCCTGCTTGCCGTTGTATTGCCGGCAGGTGCTCAGGACAAGCAGACGGCGGTCGCCAATTTCGTCGGCAAGGACGGCAAGGAAGACGGCCGCGCGCAGCTGACGGCTGCCGCCAGCGGCGGTGTCCTGATCGAGGTCGAAATATCGGGGCTGCCGGCAAACAAATGGGTCGCCTTCCATGTTCATGAGACCGGCCGCTGCGACGCCGCAACCCACCACGAGTCGGCCGGCGGTCACTTCAATCCTGAGAAGGCCGAGCACGGCATCCTGGCGGCCAAGGGTCCACACGCCGGCGATCTGCCCAATCAATATGTCGGGCAGGACGGCATTCTCAGGGCGCAGGTCTTCGACAGCATGGTCACGCTCGACGGCAAGACCGACGGCATTCGCGGCCGCGCATTGATGGTGCACGCCAATTCGGATGATTATCGCAGCCAGCCTTCGGGTGATGCCGGGGAAAGACTGTCCTGCGGCGTCATTCAATAGCCTGCTGCATATCCCTGGACCAATATCTCACTGCCGCGTCGGTGCCGGCTTCTCCGCCGCCGCCCGGCCGTTGGACGTTTTTGCCGACGCGGCGTTCGGCGCATCCGGCACCGCGGCCGGATTGTTCTCGTCGAAGGCGAGTTTTACGCGCTTTGCCATGTCACGGCTAACCGTCCACCAGTCACCGGTCTTCGCCCAGTAGCGCAGCGTCACGAAGGTGGCGCCGTCGCCGGGACTATCGATGAAGACGCTGGGTTCCGGTGACGTCAGTACCCGGGAGTCGGCTTTGGCAAGGCCCATCAATGTTTCCATCGACCGATCGATGTCGTCCTCTACCTTGATCTTCAACTCGTTCCGCCGCGTCGCCTCGCGGCTGAAATTGGTAATCGGCGTATTCCAGAGCGTCGAATTCGGCGCCAACCGGTAGAGCCCGTCGGCGGTCCTGAGTTCGGTCGCAAACAGCCCGATTTCGCGCACCGTGCCGGCCACGCTGCTGGTCTCGATATATTCCCCGACCCGGAATGGCCTGAGTATCAGCAGCATGATGCCGGCGGCGATATTCTGCAGCGTTCCTTGCAGCGCCAGCCCAATCGCCAGGCCGGCTGCGCCGAGGGCCGCGATGATTGAGGCGGTCTGGACGCCGAACTGACCGAGCACGGTGATGAATACCAGGATGAGCAGCGCATAACGCAGCACATTGGTGAAGAATCGCGCCAGCGTCTCGTCGATGCCATGGACGCGTGACAGGCCTTCATAGGCCCAGCGGCTGGCAAAACCGGCGAGCGCCCAGCCGAGAACGAGCAGGATCACCGCCCCGAGCACGGAGAAGGAATATTGCACCGCCAGCGCGCTCGCCTGGCTGAGCGCCGTTTGCGTGGCGAGAAGGACGTCGGCTGCCTGTTGTTGCATGATCTGGCCCTGTCGGTTGTGCGTGGTCGGGGCCTAGATGGTGCGGCTGGCGGCAGCGTCAACCGCAGGCGGGCTCTCCGATCGCAAGCACGAACGGCGCGTTGCCGTCGGCATCGGCACCGCGTCCGATCGCCCGCACCGCCGCAACCAGCCGGCCGCCGCGGTCAAGCAGGGTGTCGCCGATCTCGATCAGCCGGGCATTTGGAGTCGCGAAAGGCGAGGCGGTCCGCAGCCGGCGGGCAAGGCTTTCCTCGCTCTGATCCGGCGCGAGCGAAAGGGCTGCGATCAGGGCTGCGGCGGGCGATCGCGACACGCCCATCCAGCAATGGATGAGCAGCGGCGTCTCCTGCCGCCACGATGAGGCAAAGTCGATAATCCCCCGCACATGCGTCTCGTCGGGCGCCACCAGGCCGCCGGTGCCCTTGAAGGTGATGTCGTTCATCGCAAGCGTCAGATGACGGTCAGCCGCGATCACGCCCGGTCGGTGAAAGGCCTGTTCCCTGGCGATCAGGCTGATCATGTCGCGTGCCTTGTGCCGCACCGCCATCTCGGCGATGCGCGACAGCGGTGAGACGATGATGAAGCTCACGACACCAACTCCCGCTCGGTCTCGATCGCCGCGAAGCGCTCGCAGAACAGCCGCTGTGCTTCGACTGCCGGCAGCGGCTCGATCATCAGCATCTCCCTGCTGACGCCGCGCGGCTGGCCGAAGAATTTTTGCGCCTCGGCGGGTGTGAAGCCGGCGAGCACTGTCGCCTCGAAATAGGCGGCGATCGTATCGGCCTTCTTGATCCGCTCCTTGAGGTCGCGTGAGGGATGCGGCGGTAGGCCGAAGCGCAGGTGCACAGCTGCCTCCAGCCGCTTTTCCACCGTCTTGTAGCCGCCGCCGACCACCGATTTGAACGGCGAGATCATATCGCCGATCACATATTCGGGCGCATCATGCAGCAGCGCCATCAGGCACTCCTGCGGGGAAGCATCGTTGAAGCGGCGGAAAATGTCTTCGACGACGAGACTGTGCTGCGCCACCGAAAAAGCATGATCGCCCGATGTCTGGCCGTTCCAGCGGGCGACACGCGCCAGCCCATGGGCGATGTCGATCAGTTCGACATCCAGAGGCGAGGGATCGAGCAGGTCGAGCCTGCGCCCGGAGAGCATGCGTTGCCAGGCACGCGGAGCTTTCGCCACTGTCACGCGCTGGCCTCGTCGGCGCTGGTGGGAAAGGTAAGGCCGGACCATGCGGGCAGGACAAGGGAAACGGGTGTTTCGCCGGCGAGCAGCGGCGTGGCTGAGGCCATTGCTGCGCCAGCGCGGTCGATGCGCACGATCGCCAGTCCATGGTCGCCTTCGACCGAACCGAGTGTGCCCACAGGCTTGCCGGCGGCGGTGATCTCCGTGCCGCTCTCCGGCAGTGCCGTTGCGGCAGAAACGGTCACGACACGCCGGCGCGCGGTGCCCCGGTGCTGCATGCGCGAAACGACCTCCTGGCCGACGTAGCAGCCTTTCCGGAAGGAGAGGCCGCCGTTGATATCCATCAGTACGTCATGCGGGAAGGCGTCCTGCAGGGCGAAGTCCGATCCTGACGTGACGATGCCATGGCTGATCCGCAGCGCGTCGTAGAGCGCTTCTTCACCATCGCCGTGTTTGCCGGGCTGACGTATCAACGTAACACCTGCCTTGACGAAGCGACAGTCACGGACGCCCTGGCCGTCCTGAACACCCTCGGCACCTTCGCCCCAGGAAACGGTGACACCCTCTTCGGTACGCGGCGCCAGCGTGACGGCGGCGCGCAGTTTGTACATCGTCAGCCGCTTCAACAGGCCATCGCGCTGATCGGTATCCGTTTCGATCGTGTAGCCGTCACCTTCCAGCCAGATCATGAAGTCGAACAGGATCTTGCCTTGCGGCGTCAGCAGCGCCCCGGGCCGCGCCTCATCCGCCTCGAGCGAGATGATATCGGTGGTGATCAGGTTCTGCAGGAAGGATTGAGCTTCCGCGCCGCTGATAGAGAGATGTGAGCGGTCTTTCAGGAATACAGCTGGCATGGCGGAACCTGTCGCGTTGGTCATCGCTCAGAGGTATGTCTTCATGAGATGGATCGCAAGCGCCATGCGAGACGCGTAAGCGACGTGGTCAATCACCCGCCGTGAAGAACTTCCATTTGCCATCAGGCTTAATGCCGAGGCGGTAGAAATTATATCCGCCGAATTCCTGCATGTCGGAAAGATCGCCAGCGGTGACGATGCGCAGCAGCTCGACGCGCTCCGGCGGCGTCAGCGACTTGAGGTCCTTCTCGGCGAAATAGGGCCAAACATACATCTCGTCTGCCGTACCCTGGCCGACATGCACGAAGCCGGTCGAGACGATGTCGAGCATGATGGCGAGGATCTCATCTCCGTCAGGATCGCCCGAAAGATCCTTCAGCGTGCCGATCGGATCGTCCGTGGGCTCGCCCACAGTCACCTGCGTCTGCTCGGTGCCGGTGCCCATCAATGGCCGCAGCCGTTCGAGATCGCCGGAGGCGGCCGCCTCGACAATCTGCTCGCGCATCTTGCGAACCGGCTCGGGCACCTTGTTGATGTCGTAAATCACCTCGACGGGCTTGGATGCCTCCTGAGCGCCGGGCGTCTTGTCGACACCCTGATTGTTCTGGACCAGCGGATCGGCCATGGGAACGCCTGAAGTGGTCCCGCCCTGCGGCTGGCTCTGTCCCTGAGCGCTTCCTGGCGCGGCGGGCGCGTCGTTGGCCGCTTGGCCGGGGATCTTGTGCAGTTCGGAAAGCGCGTGGGCTGCCGGCGCGAGGGAGATATTGCCGGCGGTGAGGCTGAACGCAAGCAGCACCGGCGCGAGCGGAATTCGCGAAACTTTCTCTTTACCGGTGCGCATTAAACTCTCTGATATCGATTATTGCAGGGTGCGGTTCGCGGAAAATTCGCCAGCGAGCATGCGCTCACGCAGCGAATCAAGCAGGGCTTCGGCGCTGCTTTCCCCGTGCAATCTGATGGTCTCTCTCAATGCATGCGCAATAGCGGCATCAGCGATGATCTCAGTCTCGATTCCGTCGGCCATACCGTCGGCCCAAGCCTCGTTCTGGTATTCCAGAGCCGCCTGCATCTTTTCGTGGACGATCATGTCGTCGATCTCGTTGAGGCTTGCTTCCATTGTCTTTTCCTCAAAACTTCTCATGTCTTACTGCACCGTTAACAACACTAACAGCCTTTTCCCAAAACGACACGTCCACATGCGAAAACAGGTTAATTAAACGTCAATTTCCAAAACGCGAGGTAATTTCTGTGGCGAGTGTTGCACCTTCGTTACGGTAGCGCTCTTCTGCCACGATGGCCGCTACGGTGCAATCCGTATAGACAGAGGCGAAGGCGCGGTAGCCTCGATTGAAGGCCGCAGTGAGCTTTTCCCTGCGCTGCTGCTCGCCCCCAGTCTCCGAATCGAGCAACTGCTGCATGCCGTTTCGCCACTCGTCGCCACCTGCCGCCTTGCAGAGCGTTCTGAGATAATGCACCGAACCCAACACCTCAGCGAGCCGCGCCAGCTTATCGTCATAGGGCACGGTGACGGCTGGCGGCGGCGCAATCTCCTCCTGCTGAGGCGGCGTATTCTTGCCCCCCTGCGCCATGGTGGGGCCGGCGAGCACGAGCAGGAGCAAGAAAACGCGTCGAACGGGAATCATGCTCATAGTTGATATGCTGAGCATGACGGCAACAAGGCGCGCCCGATAATTTCCACTTCTATTCGCAGCCGCCAGAGTATGATGCCGAAAAGTGTAAGCGGCTTTCGGACGACATCATGCCCTAACTCTTAATCCAGAACAGCATATGCGGCCTTTCCGGCCGAATCATCCTGTTCTAACCGCTCCGCGCATTCGAGCACGCTCTGCGGCACGGGCAGCCGTCGGATCTCTTCCACCGTGTACCAGCCAAGCGCCGCCGCATCGTCGGCGGCTTCCGCCACCAGCTCCCGATCCGCCTCGACGCGAAAGACCGACAGGAAGAAGTGGCTGCTGAGGCTGCCATCGGCCGCATGCGTCTTCAGGTCATAGGTCGAAAACAGCTGGGGATTGCGCACCGAAATGCCGGTTTCTTCGCGAAATTCGCGCAGCGCCGTTTGCTCCGGCGTTTCGCCCGGTTCGGCGCGGCCGCCCGGAAAGGCATACATGTCGGCGGAAGGCGGGTTGCGCCGCAAAACCAGAAGGAATCGTCCATCGCGTTCGAGAATGGCGGAGGAGGCGGCTTTGGCGGTGGAGATCATGAGATGGCTCTTGCTGTGATGGCTCATCCTACCCGATGAATACCGCCGAAGAAATGCGAGGCTCGAAAGGTGCTTCCGTGACCTACATCATCTACGCCTTCGCCGCGGTCTTCGAGATCGCCGGCTGCTTCGCCTTCTGGGCGTGGCTGAAACTTGGAAAGCCAATCTGGTGGCTGGCACCGGGCATGGTCTCGCTGGCGCTTTTCGCCTGGTTTCTGACGCTGGTGCCGAGCGAGGCAGCCGGCCGCACCTTCGCGGCTTACGGCGGCATCTACATTGTCGCTTCGCTGCTATGGCTCTGGTTGGTCGAAAGCCGCGTGCCTGATCGCTACGACGTCGGCGGGGCGCTGATCTGCCTTGCGGGAACGAGTATTATCCTCTTTGGGCAGAGAGGCTGAGGCGCCTTGACCGGACTCAAACCGGGTGCAAAGACAAGCCGATGTGTGGACGTTTCGCCCTGACAAACTCCAGCGCCGACCTGCGCGAATTTTTCTCCGGCGTCGATCTCGATGAATTTCCGGCGCGCTACAATATCGCGCCGACGCAGCCGATCCTCGTCGTCATGGCGGGCGAGGGCAGGGAGCAGGGCAGCAACTTGGCCGACCGGCGTGCCGTGCTCGTGCGCTGGGGCCTGACGCCGGGCTGGGTCAAGGACCCGAGGGACTTCCCGCTGCTGATCAATGCGCGATCCGAAACCGCGATCGGCAAGGCCTCCTTCCGGGCGGCCATGCGCCACCGCCGCGTACTCATTCCGGCTTCCGGTTTCTACGAATGGCATCGCCCGCCCAAGGAAAGCGGCGAGAAGCCGCAAGCCTATTGGATCAGGCCGCGTCAGGGCGGGGTCGTCGCCTTTGCCGGGTTGATCGAGACGTGGTCCTCGGCTGATGGTTCCGAAGTCGATACCGGTGCGATCCTGACGACATCGGCCAATGCGGGTATATCGGCCATCCACGATCGCATGCCTGTCATCATCAAGCCCGAGGACTTCTCGCGCTGGCTTGATTGCAAGACGCAGGAGCCGCGCGAGGTGGTCGACCTGATGCAGCCCATTCAGGAGGATTTCTTCGAGGCCGTCCCGGTCTCTGACAAGGTCAACAAGGTCGCCAATATGGGACCTGACCTGCATGAACCGGTGGTGATCGAAAAGCCGCTGAAGACCCCCGAGAAGCAAAGGCCTGACGGCGGCCAGCTTAGTTTCTTCTGAACGCTATCGGCCGCTTTCCTTGCTCGCGGCGATGCTTCAAGCGGATTTCTTGACGCTCGTCGGCTTGTTCTTCGCCATTAGCGATGCCGCGGCAACGGCCTTGAGACCAACGGGGCGATAGTTGGCGGCGAGATCCGGCTTAGCCGTCTGCTGTTCGCCGGTACTACTCTTCTTCGAAGTCACGGATACTCTCCTTACGTGGTTCTTCCCAGGTATTTTGTATTTTGAAGTTTCATCACGAATAGCGACAAAATGGGGACGCAGCTTATCAGGATTTGTAAACGCGCACCATAATTCGCGAGGCTTAACTGAAGCCTACGTTGGTTAATACTTACTGAAGGGGAGGGTTCCAATAAAACTGCGCAGCCGTTTTTCCCCGGGGAAAAGCGCGCAACAGTTTTCCCGCGAATGCGGGCAGTGAAGAGAGAAGGCATTTCCATCACCCGAGGAGATCAGGAAATGCGCCCGCGTCAGATGTGCCGGCCGATATCGTCGTCGCCGACGCCAGGTTCCTCGATCGTCAGCGTCCCGTACTTCCGGCGCCATTTCCGCGCGCCGAAGGGAAGCGAGATGAGGTAGGCGGCAACGGTGAAGACCATCACCTCCCAGGTGTAGCTCATCAGCAGAGCCACATAGAGCACGACGCCGAGCATCATCGGCAGCACGAGATCGCGCCGCAGCCGGTTGCCTTCCGATTTGCCCGACCAGACCGGTAGCCGGCTGATCAGCAGGAAGGCGATGACGACGGTGTAAATCGACGAGACATAGGCGAAGGTGCGGTCCGTCGCCAGGCCGAGGAAGCCGAGATAGACCGGCAGCAGCACCAGCATGGCGCCGGCCGGTGCCGGCACGCCGACGAAATATTCCGATTGCCAGCTCGCCTTGTTCTCGCGTTCGGCCATGACGTTGAAGCGGGCAAGCCGAAGCCCGGCGGCGATCGCATAGATCAGCGCGGCGATCCAGCCGAGCGAGCGCGCCTGGTCGAGTGCGAAGACATAAACGACGAGGGCAGGGGCGACGCCAAAATTGACGATATCGGCAAGCGAATCCATCTGCGCGCCGAACTTCGAGGTCGCCTTCATCAGCCGCGCTACGCGCCCGTCGATGCCGTCGAGGAAGGCGGCGAGCAGCACCATGGCGACGGCGAGCTCGTAACGGTTTTCGAAAGCCAGCCGGATGCCGGTCAGCCCGGCGCAGATTGCCAGAATGGTGATTAGGTTCGGAAAAACGAGACGGAGCGGGATTTCACGCAGGCGCGGGCCGCGGGCGGAGTCATCCGGACCATTGGGCTCGAAAGGCGGAAAGGGCGTTTCCATATCGCGTTCCAATCTGAAGCTAGAGTTTAGCTGCGGCGGCTGATGATGGGACCCTTGGTGGAGGCGAATTCGGCAATCACAGTTTCGCCGGCAATCGCCACTTGGCCGAGCGAGACGCGTGGCGCCGCACCGGCCGGCAGGAACACGTCGAGCCGCGAACCGAAACGGATCAGCCCGAAACGCTCGCCGGCATCGACAGGCTCGTTGGGGTTTGCCCAGCAGAGGATGCGCCGCGCCACGAGGCCGGCGATCTGGACGACGCCGATCTGGCCATGGCGGGTTTCGATCACCAGCCCGTTGCGTTCATTGTCCTCGCTCGCTTTGTCGAGCTCGGCATTGACGAAGCTGCCGGAGCGGTAATTGATGCTGACGATGCGCCCGCGCATCGGCGCCCGGTTCACATGGCAGTTGAAGACGTTCATGAACACCGAGATGCGCAGCATCGGCTCGGAACCGAGGTTGAGTTCGGCCGGCGGGGTGACCATCTGGATCGCAGAGACCTTGCCGTCTGCGGGAGAGATCACCAGATCGTCGTCCTGCGGGGTCACGCGTTCGGGATCGCGGAAGAAATAGGCGCACCACAGCGTGAAGATCATGCCTATCCAGAAGAGAGGCTTGAAGATCCACCCGAGGATCAGCGACGCGACGAAGAAGGCGGCAACGAAGGGATAACCCTCCTTGTGCACGGGGACGATCGTGTTGCGAACCGTGTTGAACAGGCTCATGCTGCCGGTCTCCTTGCGTTGTCGTTTTTTGCTGGTTAGCGAAAAACCGTCTCCGGGGCAATGCTGTGGCCCCAGACCTGGTTCCGACGCCGCAGTTCTGAACAACAAAAGCTTGGCCGCTGTCGCTCCCCGCTCAGCTTGCCGGGGCTAGCCGCGTGATTACGCCAAGGTCGTCGCTTTCGCGCACCTGCTTCAGATGTTCCTCCGCCTGTGTCGCCTCGCGCTGGCGGTTCCACATCGAGGCGTAGAGACCGTTCCGCTCGAGCAGGGCGGCATGCGTCCCGCGTTCGGCGATCTCGCCGCTTTTCAGCACGATGATTTCGTCGGCGCCGATCACCGTCGACAGCCGGTGGGCGATCACCAGCGTCGTGCGGTTCTTCGAAACCACGTCGAGCGCTGTCTGGATTTCCCGTTCCGTCGTCGTGTCGAGCGCTGATGTCGCCTCGTCGAGGATCAGGATCGGCGGCGCCTTGAGAATGGTGCGGGCGATGGCCACGCGCTGCTTTTCGCCGCCCGAAAGCTTGAGCCCGCGCTCACCGACCTTGGTTTCGAAACCCTCGGGCAGTGTCTCGATGAAATGAGCGATCTGTGCCACCTCGGCCGCTGCAAAGACCTCGCCATCGCTCGCCGATGTGCGGCCGTAGCGGATGTTGTAGGCGACGGTATCGTTGAAGAGCACGGTATCCTGCGGCACCATGCCGATCACCGAGCGCAGGCTCTTCTGCGTCACCGTTCGGATATCCTGGCCGTCGACGGTGATCGCGCCGCCCTGGATGTCGTAGAAGCGATAGAGGAGCCGCGACAGGGTCGATTTGCCGGCGCCCGAAGGGCCGACGACGGCAACCGTCTTGCCGGCCGGCACCTCGAAGGAAATGCCCTTCAGGATCGGACGGGCAGGGTCGTAGGCAAACTGCACGTCTTTGAAGGCGATCGCGCCCTGGCCGATGCGAAGCTCGGTCGCATCGGGCGCGTCCTTGACCTCGGCCTTGACCTCCAGGAGATCGAACATCTGCTCGATGTCGGTCAAGCCTTGACGGATTTCCCGGTAGACGAAGCCGATGAAGTTGAGCGGCGCGGAAAGCTGCAGCAGCATCGAATTGACGAAGACGAAATCGCCGACCGTCTGCTCACCACGTTGCACGGCCAGCGCCGACAGCACCAGCATGATCGTCGTGCCGATACCGAAGATGACGCCCTGGCCGAAGTTCAGCCAGCCGAGCGAGGTCCAGACATCGGTCGCCGCCTTCTCGTAGCGCTCCATCGATTTGTCGAAGCGTTTTGCCTCCATCTCTTCGTTGCCGAAATATTTGACGGTCTCGAAATTGAGGAGGGAGTCGATCGCCTTGGTGTTGGCGTCGGTATCGCTGTCATTCATCGACCGGCGGATGGCGATCCGCCAATCGGACGCGCGGATCGTGAACCAGATATAGGCCCAGACGGTAAAGGCGGTGACCGCGAGGTAAGAGAAGCCGTAGCCCCACCAGAAGATCGCCGCCGTCAGCAGGAATTCGATGACGGTCGGCACCGAATTGAGGATCGTGAAACGCACGATCGTCTCGATGCCCTTGGTGCCGCGCTCGATGATGCGTGAGAGGCCGCCGGTCTTGCGCTCCAGATGGAAGCGCAGCGACAGCTCGTGCATATGCACAAAGGTCCTGAAGGCGAGCTGGCGCACGGCGTGCTGCCCGACGCTGGCAAACAGCGCGTCGCGCAGCTGGTTGAGGCCAAGCTGGATCAGGCGGGTGATGTTGTAGGCGATCACCAGGGCGATGGCGCCGGCCAAGAGCGGCGGCACCGAGCCGGCCAGATCCATCCTGCCGTTCAGCGCATCGGTCGACCATTTGAAGAAATAGGGAACCAGCAGCAGGACGAATTTAGAGATCAGCAGGAAGACCGAAGCCCAGACGACGCGCATCTTGAGGTCGGGCCGTCCGGCCGGCCACATATAGGGCCAGAGGTTGAGAAGCGTTTGCGGCAGGTTGGATTCAGAGACTGTCTTGCTGTTTGCCATGCGTGTCTCCAGCCCGGTTGGGCTTGCCGCGGTCGCGCGCTTCGATACCGGCAAGAGCGCGAAACCGGGATATGCCCGAAGCGCTTCCCCCGCCACCGCCAAATAGGATGCCGGGCGGATGAATACAACAAGTGCGGGGTTCAGGAAAAGAGAGGCCGGGCGGTTATCCCGCCCGGCCTCGTCATGTTGTTTGGCGCTTAGAGACGCTGGTGGGACATGCGCTTGCGGTGCAGTTCTTCGGCGTTCGGCAACGCATCCTTTGGCAGGCCGAAGATCTGGCCGGGGCGGATGCGATCCGGATCGATGATCTTGTCCTCGTTGGCGATGTAGATCGTCGTGTAGCGAACGCCGAGGCCATAGGTACGGCGAGAGATCTGCCACAGCGTGTCGCCGCGGCGAATGATCACCGCCGCGTTATTTGCCGTCAGTGGCGCCTGTTCGATCGTCTTCGGCTGGTTGCCGACAGCCTCGTTTACGGCCGGTGCCGTGGCCGCGGGCGCAGCCGGGGCGGGGGATGGCGAGAGTTCGGCGATCATAGCGCCGAGCTTCTCGAGTGCTGCGCCGACGGATTTTGCATCCGTCGGCAGACCCTGCAGCACTGTCAACGCGTTGGTCGCGGTCTGGGAGGCGGAGCCGGATGCCTGCTTGAAGGTATCGGGCGCGTCTACCGCCGGGCGGAAGTCGGCGAGTGAGCGCAACGCGAATTCCGTTGCCGAGCGCGCCGCCGCAAGCTGTTCGCCGCCGGGCAGCTTGCCGTCGGCAAACAATCCCTTCAGCAGGCCGAAGGCCTTGCCGGCTTCGGCCTTGCGCTTGCCGAGTTCGCCTTCGTCGAGCGGCACCATCGAGGAGGCACCGTTCGCGTCGGCGGGGACGGATTGCGCGGCGACCCTGACCTGATCGCCGGCCGGGCGATTGAAATTCACCGCGGCGCGCACGATCACCTTGCCGGCGGGATCGACGACATCGACGCGGATCTTGTGGTCGCCCACCGAGAGCGCCACCACGCCGTCGATAATGAAATGGCCATCAGAACCCGCCGTGTCCTGGCCGACAAGGCTGTCGTCGGCATAACCGAGGACCTTGGCGTGGGCGCGCGTCGTGCCGGCGATGAAGATCTTGTTGCCTTCGATCTCGACGGCATTGACCATCACATCGGGCGCATTCGACTTGTCGGGTTCTGCGCCGCCGGGAATGGCCGGTGCAGTGGCCACACTGGAGGCGGCGGCAGTGAGATTAGGCGTCTGCAGTGCCAGTTCGCCGGTTGGCGCAACTATTGCACCAGGTGCAGCCAAGCTTTCGCCCGCTGCCGGCTTGTCGCCAGCCGGCGCCATCGGGTTGGAGGCATCGGCGACTTCGGTACCGGCCTTGGGCGCGGTGATGATGCGGCTTGCCGCGCCGGGTTTGGAGACCATGGCGAGCAGATTGGCGCCGTTACCGTCCTTCGGCACGGAAATGGTCGCGACTTCTTCGGAAAGTGTGCTCTTGCCGTCCTTGCCGGTGAACTTGAGTACCAGCTGGTGGTCGCCCGCCGGCAGCGGATCGTCAAGCACGGCGGCGAAATCGCCGCTCGCATCGACATCGGCAGTGGTCACCACCTTCTCGCCGTCAAGCACTTCGAGCTTGCCGTTCGGTTCGGCCGAGCCGGCAATCACGGTCGAGCCGTCGGGTTCGACGCGCAGCACGTCGAAAGCCGGAAGCTTTGGCCCGCTGTTCTCCGCTGCCGCATTCGCCGCAGCGGCGGCAGATGCGGGCGCTCCTCCGGTCAGCGCAACTTCGGCCTTGGCGATCGCGGCCAGCGCATCGGCGACATTGTCAGGCAGCGATTGCACGATGGCGAGCGCCTTTGCCGCGCCATCGCTAGCCTTGGCGGCGAGAGCCTGGGTCGCGGGATCGAGGCCATCGGGGATGGTGAAATCGGCAAGCGCCTTCAGCGCACCGACCGCTTTGGTTTTGGAGGCGGTGAGCGCATCTGCGGCCGGCCCCTTGCCGTCGGCAAACAGTGTCCTAAGTTCGCTAAGCGAAGTGCCGGCGTCGGCGGAGAGGCGGCCCACCTTTTCGGCGACCGCAGCCGAGTCGGCCACGGCGGAGCGTGATGTCTTTGCCGACTCGTTAACCGTGTTCTTGAGGTCCGTGCTCGCCTGGTTTATGGCATCGCCGACTTTGTTGGCATCGCCGCCGATACGCGGCATGACGAAAAACACCATCAGTAGGATTGCGATTACGAGCACTGCAAGGGCCAGCAAGCCGGCACGGTTCTTCATCATTATGTCTCCCAAGGCGGCAATTTGCCGTAGTAACCAAAATTGCTAGCGATTCCCGTTGCTTTTCACAAGCATTCAAAGCAATTAGGCAAGCTAGACACGCTGCTTTTCAGTCAATTTTCTTGACTGCATTGAAATGGAATAGTTGTTTCGCCTCCATGACCGACCAATCTGTATCGATTCGATCCATCTGCGTTTACTGCGGCTCAAGGCCGGGACGCGATCCCTCTCACATGGCGGCCGGGCGTGCTCTCGGAAGAGAGATCGCCGAATACGGCCTGCGCCTCGTCTATGGCGGGGGCACCAAAGGCATCATGGGCGCGGTTGCAAGCGGGGTGCTTTCAGGCGGCGGTCAGGTCACCGGCATAATTCCCGAATTCCTGATCGATATGGAAGCGACTCGCCACTCGCTCGGTCAGCTCAACGAACTTATTGTAACCCCTGACATGCATGCGCGCAAACACACGATGTTCGAGCGTTCCGACGCTTTCGTCGCGCTGCCCGGCGGCATCGGCACACTGGAAGAGATCGTCGAGATCATGACCTGGGCGCAGCTCGGCCGCCACGAAAAGCCGATGGTCTTTGCCAATATCAACGGGTTCTGGGATCCGATGATGGAACTGATGCGCCATATGACCGATGAAGGCTTCCTGCACACCGCCCACCGCGTGCAGCCGCTCGTCGTCGACGAGATCTCCGGCATCATTCCGGCGATCATGGCCCAGGCCGCCCAGCTCGCCGCCGATCGTGACGGCGAGGACGAGGTGATTTCGAAGATGTAGGCGGGGTAGCAGCCCCTGGAGCGACCCCGCCGTTTCGCCGGCAAATTCAGCTATAGGCCGAAACAAGCTGCGTCACCTGAGATCGCATCCATCGATTGGCGGGATCATTGTCGCCTGCCGCCGACCAGACCATCGATATCGGGCTCACCATGAGATCGAGGGGAACTTCGGCCTTCGCCAAGCCGAACAGACCGGCATACCGCTTCACAATTCTGGTCGGCAGAGTTGCAATCAGGGGCGCTTCGACGACGGCGGTCAGCACGGTGAGGAATTCTGGCGCTGCCACAGAGACGTCGAGCCGCAAGTTGATCCGCTTCAACGCATCATCAATGCAACCTTCGATGGCGTCCTTCTGGGAAACCAGGGCATGCTTCAGCCCGATATAGACGTCACGGTCCAAAGTTTCGGGAAGATCAAGAAGCTTCGGATTGTAGCAACACATCAGCGATTGCTCGAACAGTAGGTTTCGCCGATGTCTGTTGTTGCCGTCATCGTAGCAGCCGACGCCGAGGTCGATGACATTGTCGTCCAGAAGCTTATGGACCAGCTCGGGGTCGACCGCTCGCGCAAGCACTCTAATACCGGGGGCCGTCTCATTCAACATAGCGGCGAGACGCGGCACGAGCAGCACCTCAAGCTCGCTGGAAAAGCCGATGCGGAATATCTGCTCGGCCTCGCCCGGCTCGAAGGTCGCAGGGGTTACGATTGCCAGCTGCGTGCGACTGAGTATCTGCTCCACGGCTTCGGCGAAGCGCAGCGCCCGATGGGTCGGCTGCATAACTTGGCCGACACGCACGAACAGCTCGTCCTGAAGCAGGGTCCGGAGAGTGCCGAGATTGTGGCTCATGGCAGGCTGCTGGATTTTCAGCCTGACAGCCGCTTTCGTCACGCTCCGCTCCTTCATGAGCGCATCGAAGGCGACGAGCAGGTTAAGGTCGAAAGACCACAAATTGAAATGATCGATGGAGACAATTTCATTCATCGATTTGATCGTTGCACGAATTTTCCCTACTGTCCATAGCCATCAGACAGCGCTGTCCCGGTTCCAGTTCAACTCGAAAGGAAGTTCCATGAGCGATCTTGGAAAGGAATATCGTATTGCCGGCGTGACGGTCAGAAAGGTGCAGGAGCAGTATCTGCACAACGTTCCGCCCTCATTTCTCTACCCGACTGCCGGATCCGAGGAGATCAAGGCGATCGAGCCACGTCTTTCCGCCGTCGATATGGAAGAGGGCCGCGATGCCCTTGTGGTGAGCATCCATAGCTGGCTTGTCAGGACGCCCGACCACGTCATCCTCATCGACACGGGCTCGGGTAACGATAAGGAAAGACCGCGCAATCTCGCCTTCCATCAGCAGACCATTCCGTTTCTCGACAGGTTGCGCCAGGCAGGTGTCGAGCCCGAAGACGTCAACTTCGTCATAAATACCCATCTCCACGTCGATCATTCCGGCTGGAATACCGTGCTCGAGGACGGAAGATGGATCCCTACTTTCAAAAACGCACGCTACGTCTTCCCCCGCGCTGAGCAGGAATATTATGCGTCGACGGCAAGCCACAACGACGTCAATATTCCCAGCGCCGGCGTCTATGAGGACAGCGTGCGGCCGGTGATCGAGGCGGGGCTTGCCGATTTCATCGACGGTGCAGCCGGTCCTTTCCTGAAACACTTTACCTTCTTGCCGACGCCTGGGCACAGCATCGGCCATATGTCCGTTCTACTGGAGGCGGACAATCAAGCGGCAATCTTCGCCGGCGATGTCATGCACCATCCGATCCAGGTGGAACGGCCCGACCTCAACACGGTCTTCTGCGAATTCCTGGATCAGGCTACCCAGTCCAGGCGGCGCGTACTCGAACTCGCTGCCGATAATCACGCCATGTACTTCTCCACGCACTTTCCCGGTTCGTCTGCTGGATATGTCACCCGCGACGGCGAAAAATTCAGGTGGTCCTATGTCTGATAACAAGCTCGCGTCTTCAGCTTTTGACGCCGGCGAGGTCGTCTTCGACGAGCATTATGTTGATAGCGGGACCGACGGCATCAAGCTCTATCTCCGCAATAAGCGAAGGAAGGACCACAAAGTCTTTCTCGCGGAGAAAACGATCGTGATGGTGCATGGGGCGACCTTCTCGTCCGGAAGTCTTTACGACGTTCCCTTCAACGGGATGTCCTTCACCGACTTCCTCGCTCATCGAGGCTTCGATGTCTTTGCGGTCGATGTCCGGGGCTATGGAAAATCGACCCGCCCGCCGGAGATGCAGGCGGCGCCCGATCTCAACCCCCCGCTTGTCGCCACAGACACCGGCGTCGCCGACTTCGCAACGGCCATCGATTTCGTCCTTCGACTTCGCGGCCTGAAGGCTGTCAACGTCTTTGCAATGTCGTGGGGCGGTACCGTGGCCGGTGCATATGCTGCGCGCAACCCCGACAAGCTCGTCAAGCTAGCCTTGCTCGCGCCGCAATGGCTCAGTGACGTTGCCATCCCCATCGATCAGGGCGGCGCCCTCGGCTCCTACAGGCTCGTTCCCGTCCATGCGGCCCTGGCGCGTTGGCAGGGCACCGCACCCGAATATGCGCGTGAACGTCTTGTGCCTGAGGGCTGGTTCGACCTCTGGGCCGCACTGACCCTCTCGGAGGAGCCGTCGCAGGTCGACAGAGAGCAAGGCAAACTCCGGGCCACCAACGGGCCGATCCAGGACATCCGCACCTACTGGAGAGCTGGAACCCCTTATTATCGGCCAAGCGAGATTCGCGCGCCGGTGCTGCTGTTGCACGGCGAATGGGACATCGACGTCCCGCTCGATCTGGCACGGGCCTATTTCGAGCAACTGACCGGTGCCTCCTATAGGCGATGGGTGGAAATCGGGGAGGCGACGCATCTGGCCCTCATGGAGAGCCAGCGCATGCAGGTCTATTCCGAGGTTGCCCGCTTCTTCGAGGAAGATTTCAAACCGGAATAGAGTCTGAACGACGTGGCTCCGGGATCGAATCCGGAGCCCGCTTCCTCCATCAAGCCGGCCGCGCGTTCACCGTCCATCAAACCAGTCGTTCCCATGACAATTCTGATCACCGCCATCCTGGATGCTGGACGAAGTGCCGTCGACATCGCCATATTCACCTTTCTGCCGCTGATGATCGTGACTTTCTCGCTGATGCGCTACCTCGAGGGCATGAGCGCACTGCGATCAATCGCCGGCAAGGCCAATCCGCTCTTTAGACTTTTCGGCCTGGACGGTTTTGGGGCCTTGGCGATCATCCAACTCAGCCTCGTAAGTTCGGCTGCCCCGGTTGCTGCCCTGTCGCTGATGGCGCACAAAAGAACATCGGAGAAATTTATGGCCGCCGCCTTTGCGGCGGTGCTTGCGGCTGCGCCGGCGAATGCCAGTTTCCCGCTCGCAAGTCTCGGTATCGATCCCGGCTTGATCATAATAAACGGCGTGTGCGGAGCGCTCGTTGCGTCCACTCTCGCCTGTTGGATCGTTGGGCGCCGTTCCTTGCCCGGAAAGCCCTGTTCCTGCGACAAGGCGGATGACCACGACGTGGCGAGGCGCGATCTGCTGGCGGCGATCAATCGCGGTGGCGCAGATGCCATCGGCGTCGTTTCTGCGATCCTGCCGGTTCTCGTGATCTCACTGGCTCTGGTAAGGCTTACCGAAAGCACAGGCGCACTTTCCGCCTTCACGTCCGCTGCGCAGCCATTGCTTCAGCTGCTCGGCGCCTCGCAGCAGGATGTCCTCTTCCTGCTCACAAAGTGCCTGGCCGGATCGAGCGCAGCGGTCACGCTGTTGCTTGACGCCCACAAGGAACTGAGCCTTCCGCCGGAGAAAATCATTCACGGATCCGCATTTCTGCTAAACCCTCTCGATCTTCCCGGCCTTTCCATTTTTGTCGCTTCGGTGCCGGCGCTCCGCGCGGTGGCGGGGATTGCCGTCTTGAGCGCATTGACCGGAATTCTCGTCCGCACAGCGCTACTATCTTGGCTTTGAGCCAACGCTCCGGCTTGCGATTGGAGAACGGCTACGTCCTTCCGCGGCTTCCCTTCAGCATCGACCAGCTATAGAGGAACAGCCCCGCCCAGATTAGCGGGAAGGCGATCATGCGCGCCGTGCCGAGCGGTTCGTGAAAGACAAACACCGCGATCAGGAAGATCATCGTCGGCGCGATATACTGCATGATGCCGATCGTCGACAGTTTTAGGAGCTTGGCGCCGTTGGCATAGATCATCAGCGGCACGGCGGTAATGACGCCGCAGCCGAGCAGCAGCGTCGTGTCGGCAAGGCCGGTGCGGTAGAGATGGCCCTGGCCGCTGCCGAATTCGAGATAGAGGATATAGAGGAGGGCAGGCCCGCTGAGGATCAGCACTTCGAGGAAAAAACCCTGGTTCGGCCCGAGCGGCAGCGTCTTGCGCAGTAACGCATAGAAACCCCAGCTGATGGCCAGCGTCAGCGCCACCCACGGAATGCCGCCGCTATCGAAGGCGAGAATGGCAACGGCAAGCGCTGCCAGTGCGATCGCCGCAATCTGCAGCGGCTGCAGCTTCTCCTTCAGCAGTACCGCGCCGAGGAAGATGCTGAACAGCGGATTGATGAAATAACCGAGTGCTGCGTCGAGCGAATGGCCGGCGCCGATCGCCCAGACATAGGTGCCCCAGTTGACGGTGATCAGCGACGCCGTCAGCGCTGCCATCGCCAGCATGCGCGGCGAGCGTAGCGCCGTGGCGATATCGCTCGTGCGTCCAAGCAGGATCAGCACGATGCCGGCGAGCGGCAGCGACCAGACGATGCGGTGGGCGATCACCTCGGCCGGCGAAATATGCGCCACCGCCTTCATGTAGATCGGCAGGAAGCCCCAGAGCAGATAGGCAGTCAGCGCGAAGGCGAAGCCGCGCGGACTGTCTTCGTTCTTGGCCAAAGAAACGGATGCATCGGTCGACATCGGGTGTTTCCATCTTTGTTCTTCTTCTGATCCGGCCTAGCTTAAGCGCCGTGAATAGGCCAATTCATTTCTTTGAATGAAGGGTGAGGATTTGAAGCGGAAACGGGGCAAGGGACGGATGATGGCGGCCAAAGCCGGCATCGCCTTCTGGCAGGACCGAGCGGAATAACTTATTCCGCCGCGATCTTTCCCGCCAACTGCCGGTTCTTCATCAGCTTGTAGATTACGGAATCCATTAGCGCCTGGAACGACGCGTCGATGATGTTCTCCGAAACGCCGACCGTCCACCAGCGCACGCCGTCGCTGTCGGTGGATTCGATCAGTACGCGCGTGATTGCCTCCGTGCCGCCATTGAGGATACGCACTTTGAAATCGGCGAGCACGAGATCGTCGATTTCATGCTGATACTTTCCGAAATCCTTGCGCAGCGCCAGATCGAGCGCGTTGACCGGGCCCTCGGCATCGGCAACCGACATCAGCGTCTGGCCGTCGATGGTGATCTTGACCACTGCTTCGGACACGATCTTCACACGGCCAAGACTATCGAAGCGGCGCTCGACCATCACCCGGAAGCCTTCGATGGTGAAGAATTCCGGGATAGTGCCGAGCGTGCGGTGCGCCAGCAATTCGAAGCTCGCATCGGCGCCCTCATAGGCATAGCCGATGGACTCGTGTTCCTTGACGATAGAGATCAGCAGGTCGAGCTTCGGATCGTCCTTGGCGACGGTAATGCCGCGTCGCTTCAGCGCATTGATGAAGTTCGCCTTGCCTCCTTGGTCTGACACCATGACCTTGCGGAAATTGCCGACGCTCTCAGGCGGCACGTGTTCATAGGTGCGCGGGTCCTTGATCAGCGCCGAAGCATGGATGCCGGCCTTGGTGGCGAAGGCGGAAGCGCCGACATAGGGCAGCTGGTGATCGGGCGAGCGGTTGAGCAACTCGTCGAAGGCATGCGAGAGCCGGGTGAGGTTGAGCAGCCGCTCCTCGTCGATCGCCGTTTCGAAGCGTGTGTTGTAAGCGCTTTTCAGCGCCAACGTCGGGATCAGCGTCACCAGATTGGCGTTGCCGCAGCGCTCGCCGATGCCGTTCAGCGTGCCCTGGATCTGCCGGACGCCGGCTTCGACTGCGGCGAGTGAATTGGCGACCGCTTGGCCGGTGTCGTTATGGGCATGGATGCCGAGACAGCGGCCGGGAACACCTGAAGCGATCACCGCCTCGACGATCGCGCGCACCTCCGGCGGCTGCGTGCCGCCATTGGTGTCGCAGAGCACGATCCAGTGGGCGCCGCTTTCATAGGCGGTTTTCGCGCAAGCCAGCGCATAGGCCGGATTGGCCTTGAAACCGTCGAAGAAATGCTCGCAATCGACGATCGCCTCCTTGCCGGCGCCGACCGCCGCCTTGACGCTTTCGGCGATGCTTTCGAGGTTTTCTTCATTGGTGCAGCCGAGCGCCACCGCGACATGATAATCCCAGCTCTTGGCGACGAAACAGATGGCGTCGCTTTTCGCCTGCAGCAGCCCGGCAAGACCGGGGTCGTTGGAAACCGAAACGCCCGCCCGCTTCGTCATGCCGAAGGCGACGAAGCGGGCCTGGCTGGTACGCTTCTCGCTGAAAAAGGCGGTATCGGTCGGATTGGCGCCGGGATATCCGCCCTCGACGTAATCGATGCCGAATTCGTCGAGCATCGCGGCGATCGCAATCTTGTCCTCGACGGAAAAATCGATGCCGGGCGTCTGCTGCCCGTCCCGGAGCGTCGTGTCGAAGAGGTAGATGCGTTCTTTCATGTCGTTTCCTCCCGGCGAGCGGGTGTTGTTGGAATGCGAATGCTGCCCCTCATCCGGCGCAGGACACGTCCCCTCTCCCCGCGCGCGGGGAGAGGGCTAGGGTGAGGGGCTGTCCCCGAATTTTCAGTCCGGTTTCCCGGCAAATCCATCCGTCGCCCGGATCAGCCGATCGAGAATTCCGGGCTCCGAATAGGCATGGCCCGCACCCTCAATCAGGTGGAATTCCGCCTTCGGCCAGGCCTTGTGCAAGAGCCAGGCATATTTTGCCGGGCAGGGCATGTCGTAGCGGCCATGCACGATGACACCGGGAATATCCTTGAGCTTGACGGCATCGCGGATCAATTGGCCCTCGTCCATCCAGCCGGCATTGACGAAGAAATGGTTCTCGATGCGGGCGAAAGCATAGGCGAATTCCGCCTCCTCGAACTTGCCGCTTGTCGAAGGTTCGGGCAGCAGCGTGATCGTTTCGCCTTCCCAGATGCTCCAGGCCTGTGCGGCTGCAAGGCGCACGGACCGATCCTCATGCGTCAGGCGGCGATGATAGGCATGCATCATCTCATGTCGCTCCTCCGGCGGAATGGGAGCGATGAAGCGCTCCCATTTATCCGGGAACATTTCCGAGACGCCGAACTGATAGTACCAGTCGAGCTCGGCCTTGGTCAGCGTATAGATGCCGCGCAGAATGAGTTCGGAGACGCGTTGCGGATGCGCCTCGGCATAGGCGAGCGCCAGCGTCGAACCCCAGGAACCGCCGAACACTTGCCAGCTGTCGACGCCAGCCATTTCCCGCAGCCGCTCGATATCGGCGACGAGGTGCCAGGTCGTGTTGGCGTTGAGATCCGCATGCGGCGTCGACCTGCCGCAGCCGCGCTGGTCGAACAGCATGACGTCGTAGAGGGCGGGATCGAAAAGCCGGCGATGGGTGGGCGAGAAGCCGCCGCCGGGGCCGCCATGCAGGAAGACGGCCGGCTTGGCGCCCGGCGTTCCCGAGCGCTCCCAATAGATCACATGGCCGTCGCCGACATCGAGACGGCCTGAGGCATAGGGTTCGATTTCGGGATAGAGCGTGCGCAGTCTCTCGGTCATATCTTCACGCCTTTCGCGGGCCAGACTGATGTATCGTGGTCGGGATGCTGGAAGGAGATGATCGCCTCCTGCCGGGCGTAGAAATCCGGGTCCTTATGAACAGGTGCTGCGAAGATCTCCTCGACCCAGGGCAGGCGGGCATCGTAATTCACCTGGACCTGCGGTGCGAGATCGCTGCGGTCGTCGAAGGTGCCGATCGCAAGCTCCAGCCCGCCCGGATGGCGATAGGTCATCGGCGTGCCGCAATTGCTGCAGAAGCCGCGCTCGATATTGACCGAGGACTGGAAATAGCTCGGCTCGCCGCGCGTCCATTCCATCCCCTCCTCAGGCGCGGTGACGAGCGCGGAGAAGAAGCCGCCGAACTGCTTCTGGCACATGCGGCAATGGCAGATCGAGGGCCGCCCGAGTGCGCCTGATATGCGGAAGCGCACGGCGCCGCACTGGCATCCGCCTGTTCTGATTTTATCCGTCATAGGGTTTCTCCGGGGGGCCAGCTTTTCGTATCATGGTCGGGATGCTGATGATTGCTTGCAGCGATCGCATCTTCGCGGTCGGACGTGTCTGGCTCCGGTTCCAGCGGCAGGCAGTCGATCGCGTGAAACCAGGACATCTTGCGGCCTGTATTCGACTGCATCACCGGTTTGACTGCATCGGGATCATCCAGCGAGCCGAGCGCGATGTTGATGAAATCCGTCTCCGGAATATCGTAAAACAGCGGCGTGCCGCAATCGCCGCAAAAGCCGCGCCGCACGAGATCGGACGAGCGGAACCATTTGGGCTCCCCACGCGTCAGCTCGAAATCCTCAAGCTTGGCCGCAGCAAGCGGTAGGAAATAATTGCCGGCCGCCTTCTGGCACATGCGGCAATGGCAGATATGGGGATAGCCGAGTTCGCCGCGGGCGCGATAACGAACCGCGCCGCACTGGCATCCGCCGGTATGCCCTGCCGTTTTCGTCATGCGCGATCCTCCGGTGGCCAGACTGGCGTATCGTGGTCGGGGTGCTGATAGGAAACCAGTTCGTGCAGGAACGAACCTGCCGTGAGATCCGCCTCGGTTCGCTCTGCGGGCAGCTCATGCAGGTGGTCGACGAAGCCGATCTTGCCTTCGACACCCCATTGGATGGTCGGCGGAAGCAACGACGGATCGTCGAATGCGCCCGCGGCAACCGCCATTCCATCCGGCGCCTCATAGGTCAGCGGCGTGCCGCAGTCACCGCAGAAACCGCGCTCGACGAAATTCGATGAGCGGAAGGACTTGCGCTGCCCCCTGGTCCATTCGAACTCCATCCCGCGCACGGAAACCAGCGGTGCATAATAGGCCCCGAACGCCTTCTGGCACATGCGGCAATGACAGATCGACGAATCCGCCGGTGTCCCCCGCGCCCGAAACCGGATCGCCCCACATTGGCAGCCGCCGGTGTAGGTGGTCATGGCAGATTCCTCCACCGGGATTCCAGGCTGGGCGCCAAGACCCCTCCCAACCCTCCCCACAAGGGGGAGGGCTCTCTCGTGGCGCCGCCTTCATTTCCGCTTGGAATACTTGCAATTGCGGTGAAGTCGCTTCGGAGCAGTGCCGCACCGTAGCCCCTCCCCCTTGTGGGGAGGGGTTGGGGAGGGGTTTTGACCCAACACACCACTCTCACCGCTTGACCTCCCACGTCGTCACCCGCTCGCCGGTTGCGGCATCCTTGCCGTCCTTCAGCTGAATGCCCTTTGCCGTCAGCTCGTCGCGAATCTTGTCGGCTTCGGCGAAGTTCTTCGCCTTCAGCATTTCAAGACGCATTGCGACCAGCGCATCGACCGCCGCTGCGAGAGCGTCGTCGATTTCGGCCTTCTTCGGCAGCAGGCCGAGGAGGGCAGCCGTTGCGGCAAAGGTGGCGCCCGCCGCGGCATCCGTGTGGGCGGCCTGTGCCAGCGCATGCAATGCCTGCACCGCCGCAACCGTGTTGAGGTCGTCCGCCAGCGCGTTCAGCACGCTGTCGTCGGGCTTTGCATCGCCGGCTTCCGTCGCCGGCCATTTGGCGAGCAGGCGTTCGGCCTCTTCCAGCCGCTTGATCGAGAAATCGATCGGCTCGCGATAATGCGTCATCAGCATGGCAAGGCGCAGCACTTCGCCCGGCCATTTGCGGCCGCCGAAAATCTGTCTGTGCAGCAGATCGTGGATGGTGACGAAATTGCCCTCGGATTTCGACATCTTGCGGCCTTCGACCTGTACGAAGCCGTTATGCATCCAGACGTTTGCCATCACCTCGGTGCCGTGGGCGCAGCGCGACTGGGCGATCTCGTTTTCGTGGTGCGGGAAGATCAGGTCAAGCCCGCCGCCGTGAATGTCGAAGACATCGCCGAGATAACGCCGGCTCATCGCCGAGCACTCGATATGCCAGCCCGGCCGGCCGCGGCCCCAAGGGCTCTCCCAGCCGGGTTCGTTGTGGCTCGACAGTTTCCAGAGCACGAAATCGCCCGGGTTCTTCTTGTGCACATCGACGGCGACGCGGGCGCCGGCCTGCTGCTCGTCGAGCGGGCGTTTCGAAAGCTGGCCGTAATCCGCCATGGATTTGGTGTCGAACAGCACTTCGCCGGCTGCGACATAGGCATGACCGTTGCCGATCAGCTTGTCGATGATCTCGGTCATCTCGGCGATATTGTCGGTGGCGCGCGGCTCGACATTCGGCTCCAGGCAGCCGAGCTCGGCGACATCGGCGTGAAACTGCGTCTCGGTCTTTTCGGTGACGGCGCGGATCGCATCGTTGAGCGGCAGGCCCGGATGATCTCTCAGCGCCCGCGCATTGATCTTGTCGTCGACGTCGGTGATGTTGCGGGCATAGGTGACATGATCTTGGCCATAGATATGGCGCAGCAGCCGGAACAGCACGTCGAAGATGATGACCGGCCGGGCATTGCCGATATGGGCGAAATCATAGACGGTCGGGCCGCAGACATACATGCGGACATTGTCGGCATCGATCGGCGAAAACACCGATTTCTCCCGCGTCAGCGTGTTGTACAGCTTCAGTTCCGGCGTCGCGTCCATTCCATTCTCCCAAATGCACGATCAGACAAATATCGCGACCGGCGGGCCGGGGCGTTTCGCATCTTGACTATTTGGGAGACGAAAACGGCCGGGCCAGCGCTGGCGCTAGCGAATAATCTTCCGGCAGATAATGCAGGTAACCGTTTTCATGGCGCGATTTATGGCGTGGGAATGGCATTTGGTCAAGAGGGGCGAGGAACGATCCGGCGGTACGGTTCGGCCGCCATTTTCGCGGCACAAATCGCGAATAGCCAAGTAGGAGGCTATTGAAAATAGGGGGAAATGCGTGAGAAGACTGGGCCGATGGACGATTGGAGCGACTGTAATTCTGGCAGTCGCATCCGCCGCATATTTCGCATACGATTTCGGCATGCTTCGCTTCAACAATCCATCCTTGAGCCGCTATCCGATCCAAGGCATTGATGTCAGCCATCACCAGGGCGATATCGACTGGAAGACAGTTGCCTCGCAACCGAATGTTCGCTTCGCGATGATGAAGGCGACCGAAGGCGGCGATCACCGAGATTCCAAGTTTGCTGACAACTGGCAGCGCGCCGGCGATGCTGGACTGGTCAGGGGCGCCTATCATTTCTTCACCTTCTGCCGCGCTGGCAGGGATCAGGCGCAGAATGTCCTGGCGACCGTGCCGAAGCTGCCGGGAACCCTGCCCATCACAGTCGACCTGGAATTTGTCGGCAATTGCAACAAGGTGCCGACGCTCGAGGAAATGGCGACTGAGGTGAACGCCTTTTTCACCGAGTTGAAAGGCACCTTTCCGGAAAAGCCGATTTTCTACGTCACTCGGGAGTTCTACGATCAGTATCTGAAAGGCAATGAAGCCCGCTTCCCCGAGCATTACCTCTGGCTGCGAAGCGTGTTCCAGGAACCGGCGCAGGAAGGATGCAGTCATTGGTCGATCTGGCAATTTGCCGACAACGGCACTGTCGACGGCATTCAGGGAGCGGTGGACCTCAATGCGCTATGCCCGTCGGAAACGGGCTTGACGCGTCTCTTCCCGGCCGTTGCGGCGAGGTGAGACGTCCGGCCTATTCCGGCAGGCGGTAATCGACGAGCTTGTTTTCCCGCACGATGAACAGCTTGCCCGTCTCGGTCACGCCGGGGCCCAGCAGCGGCAGGATCGCCTTGGCGACCTCGGAAGGATGCGGCAGCGTCTGCGGATCTTCGCCGGGCACGGCCTGCGCCCGCATCGCCGTGCGGGTCGCGCCGGGATCGACGCTGGTGATGCGCAATGGCGTTGACTGGCTCTCGCCGGCCCAGGTGCGCGCCAGCGCCTCGACGGCGGCCTTGGAAGCGGAATAGGCGCCCCAGAAGGGACGGCACTTGTGCGCAGCCCCGGAGGACAGGATGACGGCGCGACCAGCATCCGAGCGGGCAAGCAGCGGATCGACCGAGCGGATCAGCCGCCAGGTCGCGGTGACGTTGATGGTCATGACCTTTTCGAACACCTTCGCCTCGATATGGCCGATCGGCGAAATGACGCCGAGCACACCGGCATTGGCGACGAGGATGTCGAGCTTGCCCCAGCGTTCGAAGATCGAGCCGCCGAGGGCGTCGATCGCGCTCATGTCGGCCAGGTCAAAGGGCACCAGCGTCGCCGTGCCGCCGACCGCCTTGATCGCGTCGTCGAGATCCTCGAGCCCGCCGATCGTGCGGGCGCAGGCGATCACATGGGCGCCGGCTTTCGCAAGCTCAAGCGCCGTGAAATAGCCAATGCCGCGCGATGCGCCGGTAACGAGCGCGATCTTGCCCTCAAGATTGATGTTCATCTGCTCCGGTTCCGGATTTGCTTGCGAAGGCGAGGGGCGTCATAGCCCCTCGGGAGGAAGTTAAAGCAGCGGCGGCTCAGCCGTTGCTGGCAAGCATCGAAAGCTTGTTGCCCATCGACTCGCCGTTCTTGTCGAGCAGGCGGGTCGGATAGTCACCGGTGAAGTAATGGTCGGTGAACTGCGGACGGGCGGGATTGCGGTCCTCGCCGCCGACGGCGCGGTAGAGCCCGTTGATCGACAGGAAGGCAAGCGAATCCGCGCCGATATATTTGGCCATGGCTTCGACATCGGCATACTGGTTGGCCAAGAGCTTTTCGGCATCGGGCGTGTCGATGCCGTAAAAGTCGGGGAAGAAGATCATCGGGCTGGCAACGCGCAGATGGACTTCGCGCGCGCCGGCCTCACGGATCATCTGCACAATCTTCAGAGACGTCGTGCCGCGCACGATGGAATCATCGACCAGCACCACACGCTTGCCTTCGATCATCGCCCGGTTTGCCGAATGCTTCAGCTTCACGCCGAAGGCGCGGATCTGCTGCGTCGGCTCGATGAAGGTTCGGCCGACATAGTGGTTGCGGATGATGCCGTATTCGAAGGGAATGCCGCTTTCCTGTGCGTAGCCGAGAGCCGCCGGCGTGCCGCCATCCGGCACCGGCACGACCACGTCGGCATCGACGGGCGATTCCTTGGCGAGGTTCATGCCCATATTCTTGCGGGTCGTATAGACGTTGCGGCCGCCGACGACCGAGTCCGGCCGGGCGAAATAGACATATTCGAACAGGCAGAGGCGCTCCGGCTGCTGTTTGCCGGGCTTGCGCGCATCGATGCTGATCGAGCCGTCAGGCTGGATTTCGCAGATGACGACTTCGCCGTTTTCGACATCGCGGACGAACTTGGCGCCGATGATGTCGAGCGCGCAGGTTTCCGAGCAGAAGATCGGCTTGCCGTCGAGTTCGCCCATGACAAGCGGGCGGATGCCGGTGGGGTCGCGCGCCGCAATCAGCTTGGTGCGCGTCATGGCGAGCATCGAATAGCCGCCTTCCATCTGGCGGATGGCATCGATGAAGCGGTCGGATGTGGAAGCGTGGCGGGAGCGGGCGATGAGGTGGAGGACGACTTCGGTATCCGAGGTCGACTGACAGATGGCGCCGGTCGCGATGATCTGGCGGCGCAGCGTCAGGCCGTTGGTGAAATTGCCGTTATGGGCAATGGCGATGCCGCCTTCCTCAAGTTCGGCAAAGAGCGGCTGGACGTTGCGCATGGCCACTTCGCCTGTTGTCGAGTAGCGCGTATGACCGATCGACATACTGCCGGGCAGCCGGGCGAGCGTCATCGGATTGGTATAGTGATCGCCGACGAGGCCCATATGGCGCTCCTGGTAGAAGCGCTTGCCGTCGAAGGAGACGATGCCCGCCGCTTCCTGTCCGCGATGCTGAAGCGCATGCAGACCGAGAGCTGTGAGTGTCGCGGCATCCGGATGCCCCAAGATTCCGAAAACCCCGCACTCTTCATGCAGCGTATCTCCGTCGAGCGGATCGTCGGTCGGGAAGGAATGGGACTGGTTCATTTCTGCGGGCCTCTGCTCTCACAAGAATGGATCGGCATTTCCAGAAATAGCTAAGCCCGGCGGAGCTGAACGCCCAGCCGGACCCCACTGCATAATTCCTTAAATCGGAATCGATTTAAGGATAAAATTATGCAGAATTCAAAGTGCTACCGTCCTTTGCGCGTCTGAAAGACGCGCGGCGCTGTAGTTCATGCTCCGCTCAAATGGCAATTGCCGGAAGGCGGGTCAAGCTCTTGAACACTGTGTCAATTCGCCGGCTGCTGTGCAGGCGCTGTCGGTGCGTCTTCCGCCGGCGCCTGGTCGCCCGTCGGCGGATTGGTGCCTTCAGCGCCCTGTGCCGGCGGCTGAAGCTTATCACGAATGCTCGCCGGTATCATCTGGGCAAATTGTTCCGGCAGAGCCGATTTCAGCTTCACGACCATCGAGTCCAGGAAGGGCTTCGACTTCGCTTCGTTGACCCAGGTCGGGCGGTGGTCGGCATCGACCAGCCAGTTCCAGAAGGCGACGGCGACGACCAGCAGCAGCACGCCGCGTGCGGCCCCGAACAGGAAGCCGAGCGTGCGGTCGAGCGCCCCGACGCGGCTATCGATGATGAAATCGGCAACCTTCATGGTGATGAAGGAGATGACGATCAGCGCGATCAGGAAGACGACCGCTGCCGAACCTATGATCGCGATGCGGTCGTCATCGGTGTATTTCTTCGCATAGGGCAGCAGGTACGGATAGAGGTAATAGGCCGCCGCTGCCGAACCGCCCCAGCTTGCGATCGAGAGGATCTCACGGGAGAAGCCGCGGACCATCGCCAGCACGGCGGAGAAGAGCACGACGCCGATGACAATACCGTCGAAAATCGTAATGGGCATGTAATTTCAACTCCAGGACTGCCGCTTGGCGGCCGTGTCGTGCCTTATCGTGTGCCTCCTATATCATCACCAATCTTGGCAATGAAAGGATCAAACCTCGTCTTCCACACGCAGCGCCCCCTTCGACCCGGCGATGCGCGCAACCAGATCCGGCAGGCTTTCGACCTCGCTCCAGCGTCCGCCGGAGCCCTTCGGCAGTTCGGTGGAGGCGGATGGAAGCAATGCTGCGGAAAAGCCCAGCTTCTCGGCTTCCTTGAGGCGCTGGGCGGTGTGCGCAACCGGCCGGATGGCGCCCGACAGGCTGACTTCGCCGAAATAGACGCAATCGGCGGGAAGGGCAATACCGGCAAGCGAGGAAACGAGCGCCGAGGCGACGGCGAGATCAGCGGCCGGTTCGGTGATGCGGTAACCGCCGGCGACATTGAGATAGACGTCGTGCTGGCCGAGCCTGACGCCGCAATGGGCTTCCAGCACGGCCAGGATCATCGACAGCCGGGCCGAATCCCAGCCGACCACGGCGCGCCTGGGCGTGCCGAGCGAGGTCGGCGCCACCAGCGCCTGGACTTCGACCAATACCGGGCGCGTGCCCTCCATGCCGGCAAAGACCGCAGCACCGGGCGATTTTTCGTTGCGCTCGCCGAGGAAGAGCTCGGACGGATTGGCGACCTCGCGCAGTCCCTTGTCCGACATTTCGAAGACGCCGATCTCGTCGGTCGGGCCGAAGCGGTTCTTGACCGTGCGCAGGATGCGGTAGTGATGGCCGCGATCGCCCTCGAAATAGAGCACCGCGTCGACCATGTGCTCGACGACGCGCGGGCCGGCGATCTGCCCGTCCTTGGTCACATGCCCGACGAGCACCATGGCGGCGCCCGTCTGCTTGGCGAAACGGATCATCGCCTGCACGCCGGTGCGCACCTGTGTCACCGTTCCCGGCGCGGATTCGGCAAGTTCGCTCCACAGCGTCTGGATGGAGTCGATGATGACGAGGTCCGGCCGCTTGCCCTCGGCAAGCGTTGCCAGAATATCCTCGACATTGGTTTCGGCCGCCAGCATCACGTCGGTATCGGCCGCCGCGAGGCGCTGCGCCCGCAGCCGGACCTGGGCCACGGCTTCTTCGCCGGAAACGTAGATGATCTTGTGGCCGCGCCGCGCAAGGGCGGCGGCCGCCTGCATCAGCAGCGTCGATTTGCCGATCCCGGGATCGCCGCCGATCAGCACCGCCGATCCCCGCACGAAGCCGCCGCCGAGCGCCCGATCGAGCTCCGACATGGCGGTATGGATGCGCGGCGCCTCCTCGATCTCACCCGACAGCGCCGTCAGCGTCACCGGCCGGCCCTTCTTCGGCGTTTTGCCGGGACCGGAGCCGATCCCGCCCATCGGGTCTTCTTCGACGATAGTGTTCCACTCGCCGCAGTTCTCGCATTTGCCGGCCCAGCGATTATGAACCGTGCCGCAATTCTGGCAGATGAATTGTGTCCTGGCCTTCGCCATCAAATACTCTTTCAGTCCGGGGTCCCGCGTGAAGCAGACGCCTGCTTCATCGAATCATTGTCGTGCCTGAGATAATGGCTATCGCGACGGATCAAAACTAATGATTTTCCCATCAGCGCCTGCCGTGCCTATCCTTTGCCTCTGCTCATCCTGAACGGTGGAAGATGTTCGATTATTCGCTCGCGCACTGGTTTGCATTTCTCTCGGCCGCGGTTCTGCTGAACCTCTCACCCGGGCCCGACATCGCCTTCATCCTCGGTCACACGATGAGAGGTGGAAAACGCGCCGGTTTTTCCGCGCTGTTCGGCGTCTGGTCAGGTGCCTGCCTGCATGTTCTGATGGCAGCGCTCGGCCTTTCCGCCGTGCTGGCCGCTTCCGCCGTGGCTTTCTCCGCGGTTAAATGGATCGGTGCCGTCTATCTCGTCTGGCTGGGAATCCAGGCTCTGCGCGCCGGCGGCGGCGATGGCCTGATAAAGGCTGCCGGTGAAAAACTGCCAGCCGCAAGGATCTACCGGCAGGGGATTCTGGTGTCGCTGCTCAATCCAAAGGTCGCGATTTTCTTCCTGGCTTTCCTGCCGCAATTCGTCGTCGAAGGGGCCGGGCCGGCATGGGCCCAGCTCATGCTGCATGGCGGGCTTATCATCGCCGTCGCCGCCTTCGTCGAGCCGCCGCTCGTCCTTCTCGGAGGGCGCCTCGCCGAGGCACTCAGACACAATCAAAAAATCGGGCTATGGCTCGATCGCGGCCTCGGCGCACTTTTCCTGGCGCTCGGCGTGCGCCTTGCACTGAGCAGCCGCTGAGGGGCGCCCTACTCCTCGTCGGCGACATAGCGCCGTTCGTGGCGCAGGCCCATGCTGGTCAGGATCTCGTAACCGATCGTGCCCGCTGCCCGCGCCACGTCATCCAGCGGCATGTTCTTTCCGAACAGCTCGACGTAATCTCCGGCGCGCACGGCGTTGTCGGGCAGGTCGGTGATATCGAAGATCGTCAGGTCCATGGTGATCCGGCCGGCGACGGGCACCTTGTGTCCGGCGACGAAGCCTTGCCCGCCCTGCGGCACGGCCTGGCGCAGCGGCACGCCGCCGCTCGACTGGCTGCGCATGTAGCCGTCGGCATAACCGGCGGAGACGATCGCCAGCCGGCTTTTGCGGCCAAGCTGCAGCGCCCGCCCGTAGCTGACGGTCTCGCCGGCCTCGACGCTGCGCACCTGGATGATGCGGGCTTCCGCGGTTGCGACCGGCCGCATCGGATTGGCCATGTCGCAGACGGCTTCGCCGCCATAAAGCGCGATGCCGGGACGGGTCAGGTCGAAGTGATAATCCTCGCCAAGGAAAATACCGGCCGAGGCGGCAAGGCTTGAATCGATGCCTTCATAGGCGGCGCTAACCCTGTGAAATGATTCGAGCTGCCGCCGGTTCATCGCATGGCCGGGATCGTCGCCACAGGCGAGATGGCTCATGACGAGCACCGGCGCGAAGCTCGCCGGCCGCGAAACGTCGTCGGCGAGCGCGATCGCATCGTCCATATGCAGTCCGAGCCGATTGAAGCCGGTATCGACATGCAGGGCGCAGGGATAGTCGCCGTAATCGGCAAGCACTGCCATCCAGAAGGCGAGCTGCTCGTCGGAGGAAATCACCGGCACGAGATCGTTATCGAAAAAGCGCCGCTCGGTTCCCGGCCATATGCCTGAGAGCACGAAGATGCGGGCCTCCGGCGCATAAAGGCGAAGCGTGACGCCCTCGTCGACGGTCGCAACGAAGAAATCCCGTGCGCCAGCCATGTAGAGCGCTTCACCGGCATCCTCGATGCCCATGCCGTAGGCATCCGCCTTGACGACCGCAGACGTGCGCGCAGCACCGGAGCGGCGCGCCATGTCGCGCCAGTTCTCCGTCAGCGCCGTCAGGTCGACGGTCAGCCGCAGGCCCGCGGAAGCGAAAAGATCGTCATCTTCGAAGGGGATGGGAAAATCTGTCATGAATCGCCGTGAAGTAATGGAGGGAAATCGCCTAAGTCAGTCTAGCGAGCTTTATGGCCAAGCGAGGTCACATACCATCCTTTGCCTGTCGTAGGATCACTTTTGTTCAAGACGCGTGCAGGCTTCCGCGATAATCTGACTGGATGCAGAACGTATCGCAAAAAGAGGCGGCGGAGGCCATGCCGCTTGCGAACGTGGAATCGGCCCGCTTCTGGCGGGATAGCCGGTTCCGCGACATGGAGTGTTTGAGCGCCACCTTCCTGACGCACGAATACGCGCCGCATGCGCATGACACATTCAGCATCGGCGCGATCGAAAGCGGCACCCAGATCGCCACTCTCAGCGGCAGGCGGGAGGAAACCGGTCCGGGCGACCTTTATCTCATCGATCCCGGTGTAATCCATGACGGTGCGCCGGGCGGTGAGGGATACCGCTACCGGATGATCTATCCCGACATGAAGCTGTTCGTCGATATTCTGGAGGATGTCACCGGCAAAGCCTTCCATGCGACGCCCTCTTTCTCCGGCGGGCTTCCACGCGACCCGCAGCTCGCCAATGCGTTTCACGCCGCCCATCGAACGCTTGAGGGCAAGGCAGGCGCGCTGGAATCCGATGAAGGAATGTTTTCGGTGCTGGCAGCGATCTTTGCGCGTCACGGCAGCGCAATCATCGTTCCCGTCGATACGCAGGAACGAAGCGCGGTGGCGCGCGCCCGCGAATACCTCATCGAGAACTTCGACACCGATGTCGGCCTCGAGGAACTGGCCGGAGTGGCGGGTTTGAGCCGCGCTCACCTCATCCGCGCCTTCCGCAAGGAATATCACATCACCCCGCACGCTTTTCTGACGGATCGCCGCGTGCAGGTGGCCCGCCGGATGCTGCGGCAGGGGCGCATGCCGGCCGATATCGCGCTCGAATGCGGTTTTGCCGATCAGGCGCATTTCACCCGGCACTTCAAGGCACGGACAGGCGTAACACCCGGCCAATTCCGCACGGGCTGATCACTTTCGTTCAATACAAGCTTTATGGCCTCGGCTACTTCTCCGCCATCTTGATGTGGAGGTTGCCAATGTTTCAGCAAACCCGGCCATCCGGCGAGTTCCCTGCCGGCGAGTTTTTTGCCGGAATGCGGGTCATTTTTCCGCTTGTCGTCGCCGTCCTGCCGATCGGCCTGGTCTTCGGCGCCGTCGCGGCCACCAAGGGCTTTCGCCATTGGAAACGACGTTGATGAGCGCGCTTGTTTTTGCCGGCGGTTCGCAATTCGTGGCGATGGACATCTGGACGCATCCGGCAAGCTGGATCGGCATTGGCTTCGCGGCCCTGCTGGTCAATATCCGCCACGTGCTGATGGGCGCCTCGATCGGCACGAAGATGCAGTCCTTCTCCGCCGTCAAACGCTATATCGCCATGCTCTTTCTCGCCGATGAGCTCTGGGCCATGGCGGAATTTCGCGCCGGCGCCGCGCGGCTGACACCCGCCTGGTATGCCGGCATCGTCACGCCATTTTATCTCACCTGGGTTGGCTCGTCGCTCATGGGCGCACTGCTTGGCGCTTTTCTCGGCGATCCTGCCGTCATCGGCCTCGACTTCGCCTTTCCTGCTGTCTTCGTCGTGCTGGTCATGGGCTTCTGGAAGGGACCGGAAACCGGCGCCGTCCTTGCCGCAAGCGGTGCCGCCTCCGTTGCGGTCCACCATTTTGTGCCGGGCGTCTGGTATATCGCCGCCGGTGCACTGGCCGGACTGGCGACAGCGCTCTGGCAGGGCAGGGCGCGGGAGCAGGCGGCATGATACTCGACCTCAACACCTTTATCGCCATCCTCGCGATGGCCGCCGCAACAGTCTTTACCCGCGTCAGCGGCCTCGTCTTGATCCGTCATATCGAGATGAATGAGCGGCGGAGAACGGCGATCGAGGCCATTCCGCCGGCCGTGCTGATGGCGGTCATTGCCCCGACCGCCTTTGCTGCGGGCTGGGCGGAGACCTTGGGCTGCGCAGCAACGGCGATCGCCGCGCGCCGTCTGCCAATGCTTGTGAGCGTCGTGATCGGCGTCGCAACGGTTGCGCTGTTGCGGGCCGTCGGCCTCTAAGGAAAATCGACGCGGGAAACCGCGTCAATGTTCCTCGTAATGGGTGAAGGAGGGATCGGCGAGATCGGCGAAGCGGGTGAATTCCGACTGGAAGGCGAGCTTCACCGTGCCTGTCGGCCCGTGGCGCTGCTTGGCGATGATGACGTCCGCCGTGCCCTTTACCTTGTCGAACAGCGCTTCCCATTCCGGATATTTCGGATCCTGGATGTCGCGCGGCTCCGAATTTTTGACGTAGTATTCCTCGCGGAACACGAACAGCACGACGTCGGCGTCCTGCTCGATCGAGCCGGATTCGCGAAGGTCGGAGAGCTGCGGCCGCTTGTCGTCGCGGCTTTCGACCTGACGCGAGAGCTGCGACAGCGCGATGATCGGAACGTTGAGCTCCTTGCCCAGCGCCTTCAGGCCGGTGGTGATCTGGGTGATTTCCTGGACACGGTTGTCACTGGATTTGCCCGAACCGGTCATCAGCTGGATGTAGTCGACCACAAGCACGTCGAGGCCGCGCTGGCGCTTGAGACGGCGCGCGCGCGCCGAAAGCTGAGCGATCGAGATGCCGCCGGTCTGGTCGATATAGAGCGGCACCTTCTGCATCATCATCGAGCAGGCGACGAGCTTTTCGAAGTCGGCGTCGTTGATGTCGCCGCGGCGGATCTTCGAGGAGGAGACTTCTGTCTGCTCGGAGATGATACGGGTGGCAAGCTGTTCCGACGACATTTCGAGCGAATAGAAGCCGACGACGCCGCCGTTCTTTGCCTTCATGCTGCCGTCCGACTGGACTTCGCCTTCGTAGGCGGCGGCGATATTGTAGGCGATGTTGGTCGCCAGCGAGGTCTTGCCCATGCCGGGACGTCCGGCAAGGACGATCAAGTCCGAACGCTGCAGGCCGCCCATCTTGGAGTCCAGCGAATGGATGCCGGTGGAAATGCCGGAAAGCCCACCATCACGTTCCTTGGCGACGGCCGCCATGTCGATCGCCAGTGCTACCGCATCGTTGAAGGCCTGGAAGCCGCCGTCGTAGCGGCCGTTTTCCGCCAGTTCGAACAGGCGGCGTTCGGTATCCTCGATCTGCGACTGCGGCGGCATGTCGAGCGGCGCGTCATAAGCGATGTTGACGACGTCCTCGCCGATGGTGATCAGCGCACGGCGCAGCGCTAGGTCATAGATCGCCCGGCCGTAATCCTCGGCATTGATGACGGTGACGGCATTGCTGACGAGGCTCGCCAGATATTGCGAAACCGTCATGTCGCCGACCTTCTCGTCGGCTTTCAGGAAGGTCTTGATCGTCACCGGGTTGGCGATCTTGCCCATGCGGATGATGTCGCCGGCAACCTCGAAGATCTTTCGGTGCAGCGGTTCATAGAGATGAATCGGCTTCAGGAAGTCGGAGACCCGGTAATAGGCGTCGTTGTTCATCAGGATAGCACCCAGAAGCGCCTGCTCGGCTTCGATATTGTTGGGTGCTTCGCGATAATGCTGCTCCGACGGAGCAACGGCTGCAATCTTTCGAGCGGCGTCGTTCATCATCATCCGTTCTGTCTTTTTCCAGCTCCGGATTTGCAATTCCGGACGCGAAAATCAAGAGGCTGCGAAAGGAGCCGGGGCTCGCTTTGCTTAAATCCTGAACGCTGTGCACGTTGTTCGACTTCTCCACAGTCCCGGGCGACACAAAGGAGAAATACTGCCAGTGTCACCCGCACGACACGGTCTGGGGCCGACTCAGCCCATCCGTTTCGGAGAACATTATTTTAGCGCGATGCCATAAGGCACGCAGCAAAAACATCCGGACCATCCCCAACGAAAAAGCCCGGCGCGGTGGCCGGGCTTCCCTCACGCGGATCGCTCCGGCGATATTATGCTTCGTCTTCGTCGACGCCGTCGGCTTCCGGATCGAAGAAATCTTCGGGACGCAGAGCGTCTTCGTCGACACCGTAGATGGCGTCGACCGAGGTGAGTTCCTCACCCTTGGCCTGGCGCTCGGCCTCTTCGGCGGAACGGGCAACGTTCAGCTCGACATGGATTTCGACTTCGGCATGCAGCTGCAGTTCGACCTTGTGCAGGCCGATCGCCTTGATCGGCGTGTTCAGGTGAACCTGGTTGCGGCCGATGTTGAAGCCTTCGGCGGCGAGGATTTCGACAACGTCACGGGCAGCAACCGAGCCGTAGAGCTGGCCGGTTTCGCCGGCGGAGCGCACGACGATGAAGGACTTGCCATCGAGAACGTCGGCGACCTTCTGGGCTTCCGACTTGCGCTCGAGGTTGCGGGCTTCGAGCGTCGCACGCTCGGCTTCGAAGCGGGTCTTGTTGGCGGCGTTGGCGCGCAGCGCCTTGCCGAGCGGCAGCAGGTAGTTACGGGCAAAGCCGTCGCGAACCTTTACGGTTTCGCCCATCTGGCCGAGCTTGGAGATGCGTTCGAGAAGGATGACGTCCATTTCTTTTACCTTTCTTGTGTCTCAGATTTTTGTGTCGGATTGTTTGGGGGCATCAGCATCTTTCGTCGGGGTCAGTGCGATCGCCTTGCGCGTATCGCTGAGACCGAGGACGAGGATGAGGAAAGCTGGCAGCAGCATGAGCATCGAAGCCAGGTAGCTGAGGATGAGGGCGGGCAAACGCCAGTCCTTGCCGCGCGTGCGGAAATGCAGCGAGGCGAAACCGGAAAGCATGAAGCCGGCGCCGAAAGAGCCGATCACGGTGGCGCCGACCAGCGCCGGCACGCCGCCGAAGAAGCAGGCGGCAAGCCCGGCGAGGAAAATGAAGATCGAATTGCGGTTCATGCGCAGCGACGAGGGGATGTCCTCGCGTGGGCGAAGGCCCTTGCCGGACGCTGCGACGATGCGCACGGCGAAATAATAGGCGGCAAACAGCATGCTCACCCACATACCGCCCTGCAAAGCCGGCAGCATCAGCAGGATCAGCGACTTGGTCTGCGCAGTCGCCGCCGGATCCGGCATGAATTCCGGTTGCTGTTGCTTGAGCGAGGTGATCAGCAGGTCGACGATCGGATCGGTGACATCAGGCCCGTAGCCGATCATCACGCCGATGACGATGACGGCGATCGTCACCAGGCCGCAGAGATGCAGTAGGATATCGGAGAGCGGATACCAGGCAAGCAGATGGTCTGGGCCGCCGAGTTCGGAGGCAGGACGCGCGAGATTGGCGAGATGGCTGAGCCAGCCGGCCGGCAGCAGCGTCACCAGCGTCATGATCAGCGCGAAGGACGGCGAAATGACGATAGCGCCGAGTGCTGCTGCCGTGACGACGGCAGCGATCGCCGCGGCATTGCCCCAGCCGAGACCGACGATCAAGATCGGCAAAGCCGAGGCCGTATAGAGCAGCGCGCTGAAAAACGACGGCTGCATGCTCGCGCCCAACACCAGCAGGGCAGCGGTCAATCCGGCGAGTGCGCCGATCAGCAGCGTTTTAAGGTTCGGTCGGTTCAAGGTCGCTGTCCTGCTTCATCAAGCAGTTAGAGGATGTTGCTGAATCGAATTCAGAAACGTCTCAACATGGGTTTTAAGAGTTCCGATCCACGCCCATCGCGGAAGGGAGGCAACCCCCAGATCAGCGATCTGGGGGTCACATATTCGATTAGGCTACGACGTAGGGCAGCAGGCCGAGGAAACGGGCGCGCTTGATCGCCTGGGCGAGCTCGCGCTGCTTCTTCTGTGAAACGGCCGTGATGCGCGACGGAACGATCTTGCCGCGCTCGGAAATGTAGCGCTGCAGCAGACGGACGTCCTTGTAGTCGATCCGCGGCGCGTTGGCGCCGGAGAACGGGCAGGTCTTGCGACGGCGATGGAACGGGCGGCGGACCGGAGCAGAGGAAGTTTCAGACATATCTCAGATCTCCCTTATACACGGTCTTCGCGCGGACGGCGCGGACGGTCTTCGCGGTCGCCGAAGCCACCTTCACGCGGCGGACGCGGGCCACGGTCACGATCGCCGAAGCCGCCTTCACGCGGGCCACGGCCGCCTTCGCGCGGACGGTCGTCGCGGTCGCGCTTCTGCATCATGGCAGACGGACCTTCTTCATGCTTCTCGACGGCAATCGTCATGTAGCGAAGGACGTCTTCGCTGATGCGCATCTGACGTTCCATTTCCTGGACGGCAGCAGCCGGTGCATCGATGTCCATCAGGGCGTAGTGTGCCTTGCGGTTCTTCTTGATGCGGTAGGTGAGGGACTTGAGGCCCCAGTTCTCGATACGCCCGACTTTACCGCCGTTAGCTTCGATCACACCCTTGTACTGTTCTACGAGGGCATCGACCTGCTGAGCGGAAATATCCTGCCGGGCAAGGAATACATGTTCATAAAGAGCCATGACAGCTTTGCCTTTCTTGCGTTTGGTTCAACCCGATATTCGGCGGCTAAGCCTCAACGACTGCTCCTGATTGGGCGGACCCAGGCAAGAAAGCGTTTTTCGAGACGGTCGAGAGCGGAGACACGGGAGGCTGGAACGCTTCCGTTCCGAACGATTTCCAAGAGAAAACCGGCCCTCCGTTCAGCCACCAGCCAGAGGACCGGGTTAACGAACAGGGCGGCTTATACGGATTTTTCGCGGGAAGGCAAGCCCAATCGGACATGCGAGCCCGACGCAGACCGATCGGCAGCGTCGGGCCTGGACGAGAGGGACAGGGTCAGAGCGTCAGCGGATACTGCCGGTGCACCTTGGCGATCTCCGCTAAGACCTCGTCCGAAAGCCTCAGGTCGGCCGCGCCGATATCGACTTTCAGCTGCTCCATCGTGGTTGCGCCGATGATGGCCGAGGCCATGAAGGGCCTGGACAGGCAGAAGGCGAGCGCCATGGCGGCCGGGTCGAGGCCGTATTTGCGTGCGATCTCCAGATAGGCCTTGGTCGCCGGCTCCTGCAACGGCTGCAGGCGACCGCCGATATCGTGGTTGATCGAGCCGCGCGAGCCCTTCGGCCTCTGACCATCGACATATTTGCCGGACAAGATGCCGCCGGCAAGCGGCGAATAGGCGAGCAGCCCGACATCCTCGTGATGCGAGAGCTCGGCGAGATCGAGGTCGAAATGGCGATAGAGCAGATTATATTCGTTCTGGACGCTGGCAACGCGCGGCAGGCTCTTCTGTTCAGACAGTGTCAGGTATTTCTGGATGCCCCAGCTGGTTTCGTTGGAAAGGCCGATCGCCCGGATCTTGCCTTCCTTCACCAGTGCGCCGAGCGTTTCCAGGATGTCGAGCATATTGGCGACGGCCTTGTCGCGATCCTGGTTGAACGGATTGTAGCCCCAATTCTGGCGGAAATGGAAATGGCCGCGGTTCGGCCAGTGGACCTGGTAGAGATCGACATAATCGGTCCGCAGCCGCTTGAGGCTAGCCTCAAGCGCCAGCCGGATATTCCTCGCATCCGCACCTTCGCCGCCGCGCAAATAATCGCGGCCGCGTCCGGCGACCTTGGTGGCAAGCACGATATCTCCGCGCTTGCCTGATTTTTCGAACCAGCTGCCGATATAGTCTTCGGTCCAGCCCTGTGTTTCCGGCGAAACCGGTGTTGTGGGATAAAGTTCGGCAGTATCGAAGAAATTGACGCCCTTTTCGACGGCGTAATCCATCTGCGCATGCGCGTCGGTTTCGCTGTTTTGCGAACCCCAGGTCATGGTGCCAAGGCAGATTTCTGAAACGGAAATGTCGGTGCGGCCGAGTGACTTGTACTTCATGAGAAAACCTTGGGAGAGAGCTGAAGCCTTGTGAAGGAGCTGAAGCCTTGGGAAGGACCGGGCAAATCTAGGCCGGATTTGGCGGAGCGCAAGAGTAAAAACCGGGCTTTTGCGCGTGCGCGACAGGCTTTGCCGAGAATGAGCCGCCACTTGACTCTGCCGGAAAGAATGTCAATTGGAGGCAAAACAGCCTCAAGGGGCGCAATCAGCGGCAAGAGCCAGGGACACGAGAATGACCATTGCTTTCACTTTTCCCGGTCAGGGCAGTCAGGCCGTCGGCATGGGCAAGGATCTCGCCGAGAACTTCGCCGAAGCCCGCGCCGTTTTCCAAGAGGTCGATGAGGCGCTCGGTGAAAAGCTTTCTCATGTCATGTTCAACGGTCCCGAGGATACCTTGACCTTGACGGCGAACGCCCAGCCGGCGCTGATGGCCGTCTCGATCGCCATTATCCGCATTCTCCAGGCGAAGGGGCTCGATCTGAAGTCCAAGGTCGCCTATGTCGCCGGCCATTCGCTTGGTGAATATTCGGCCCTTTGCGCCGCCGGCACGTTCTCGCTCGCTGACACGGCGCGGCTGCTGCGCATCCGCGGCAATGCCATGCAGGCGGCCGTGCCCGTCGGCGTCGGCGCCATGGCAGCGATCATCGGCCTCGAACATGCCGACGTCATCGCCGTCTGCCAGGAAGCGGCCGCCACCGGCGCCTGCCAGATCGCCAACGACAATGGAGGCGGCCAGATCGTCATCTCGGGCGAGAAGGCAGCCGTCGAAAAGGCCGCCGGCCTGGCAACCGACAAGGGCGCCAAGCGCGCCATCCTGCTGCCGGTCTCCGCCCCCTTCCATTCCAAGCTGATGGCGCCTGCTGCCGAGGCCATGCGCGAAGCGCTGGCAAAGGTCGCCAAGTCCGATCCCGTCGTGCCCCTGATCGCAAATGTCCGCGCCGCGCCGGTGACCACTGCCGACGAGATCGTCAACTTGCTGGTCGAGCAAGTGACCGGCCAGGTCCGCTGGCGCGAGACGGTGGAATGGTTCGCCGGAAACGGTGTCGCCACGCTTTATGAACTCGGCTCCGGCAAGGTGCTGACCGGCCTTGCGCGGCGCATCGACAAGACGATCAACGGCATCTCCGTCAACGGTCCGGCGGATATCGACGCGGCCGTCGCCGCCCTCATGGCCTGATTGGTATTTCCAGATATCCAGATATAAGGAACGTTTCCATGTTCGATCTTTCTGGCCGCAAGGCTCTCGTCACCGGCGCATCGGGCGGTATCGGCGAGGAAATCGCCCGCCTTCTCCATAAGCAGGGCGCCATCGTCGGCCTGCACGGCACCCGCGTCGAGAAGCTGGAAGCGTTGGCCGCCGAGCTTGGCGAGCGCGTCAAGATCTTCCCAGCAAACCTTTCCGACCGCGATGAGGTCAAGGCGCTCGGCCAGAAGGCCGAGGCCGAGCTCGAAGGCGTCGATATTCTGGTCAACAATGCCGGCATCACCAAGGACGGCCTGTTCGTGCGCATGAGCGACGAGGATTGGGACGCCGTTCTCGAAGTGAACCTGACGTCGACCTTCCGGCTGACGCGCGAATTGACGCATCCGATGATGCGCCGCCGCTATGGTCGCATCATCAACATCACCTCGATCGTCGGCGTCACCGGCAATCCGGGCCAAGCCAATTACTGCGCTTCCAAGGCCGGCATGATCGGCTTCACCAAGTCGCTCGCGCAGGAAATCGCCACCCGCAACGTGACGGTCAACTGCGTGGCGCCCGGCTTTATCGAAAGCGCCATGACCGGCAAGCTGAACGACAAGCAGAAGGAAGCGATCATGGGGGCGATCCCGATGAAGCGCATGGGCACGGGCGGCGAGGTTGCTTCGGCGGTCGCTTATCTTGCATCCTCCGAGGCCGCCTATATGACCGGCCAGACGCTGCACGTAAACGGCGGCATGGCGATGATCTGAAACGACAAACCGCTGGCATGGGAAGTTTTCCGCCAATAGCATGTTGAGCAATCACGAACCGTTGATTTTCTCGCTTTGCGGCAGACCTAAAGCATGTTAAGCGGGCCAATGACTGTCAACAGTCGTCCCGAGAAAGCAGACGGACCGGCGGGCTTTTCGCAAGCCTGGGACCTCTCTGAAGCCGGGTAAACGAGTTTGCCGAGGATGTCTGAAAACATCGCAGGCTGAAACAGGGTAGGGGTGCCGCAACGGCATTCCGATCAGGACATAAGGTCGAGGAAACCGACATGAGCGATATCGCAGAACGCGTAAAGAAAATTGTTATTGATCATCTTGGCGTCGATGCCGACAAGGTCGTCGAGAGCGCCAGCTTTATCGACGATCTGGGCGCTGACTCGCTCGACACGGTCGAACTTGTCATGGCTTTCGAAGAAGAATTCGGCGTTGAAATTCCTGACGACGCTGCCGACTCGATCCTGACGGTCGGCGATGCAGTGAAGTTTATCGAGAAGGCCCAGGCCTGATTCTGTAATTTTGAGAAAGGGCGGGCCTGGAGTCCGCCCTTTTCTTTTCGGCATATTTCTCCATAGAACATAAGAGACGGGGGAAAGCACGCGATGAGACGTGTCGTCATAACGGGTACCGGCATGGTATCACCCTTGGGATGCGGAACCGAGGTGACATGGTCCCGGCTGCTTGCCGGCCAGAACGGCGCCCGCCTCGTCACCGAATTCGAGGTCGACGATCTTCCCGCCAAGATTGCCTGCCGTATTCCCATCGGCGACGGCACCGATGGCACCTTCAACGTCGATCAGTGGATGGAGCCGAAGGAGCAGCGCAAGGTCGATCCCTTCATCATCTACGGCATGGCCGCCGCCGATATGGCGCTTGCCGATGCCGGCTGGCATCCTAAGACCGATGAGGACCAGATCGCCACCGGCGTGCTGATCGGCTCCGGCATCGGCGGCATCGAAGGCATCGTCGAGGCAGGATATACCCTGCGCGACAAGGGCCCGCGCCGCATTTCCCCCTTCTTCATTCCCGGCCGCCTGATCAACCTCGTCTCCGGCCAGGTCTCGATCCGCCACAAGCTGCGCGGACCCAATCATTCGGTCGTCACCGCCTGCTCGACAGGCGCGCATGCGATCGGTGATGCCGCGCGGCTGATCGCGCTTGGTGACGCCGACGTCATGGTCGCCGGCGGAACAGAGTCTCCCGTCAGCCGCATTTCGCTCGCCGGTTTTGCCGCCTGCAAGGCGCTGTCGACCCAGCACAATGACGACCCGCAGAAGGCTTCGCGCCCCTATGACCGCGACCGTGACGGTTTCGTTATGGGCGAGGGCGCCGGCATCGTCGTGCTCGAGGAACTGGAACACGCCAAGGCGCGTGGCGCCAGGATCTACGCCGAAATCGTCGGCTACGGCCTGTCGGGCGACGCCTATCACATCACCGCGCCGTCCGAAGACGGCGAGGGCGCTGGCCGCTGCATGGCGATGGCGCTGAAGCGGGCGGAGCTGACGCCGGCCGATATCGATTACATCAACGCCCACGGCACCTCGACCATGGCCGACACGATCGAGCTCGGCGCCGTCGAGCGGTTGGTCGGCAATGCGGCGTCGAAGATCTCCATGTCCTCGACCAAATCGGCGACCGGACACCTTCTCGGTGCTGCCGGCGCGATCGAGGCGATCTTCACCACGCTTGCCATCCGTGACAATGTCGCGCCGCCAACGCTTAATCTCGACAACCCCGAGCGCGAAACGGCGATCGATCTTGTTCCGCACAAAGCGCGCGAGCGAGAAATCAATGTGGCGCTGTCCAACTCGTTCGGATTCGGCGGCACGAACGCGTCGCTCGTTCTGCGCCGTTACGCGCAATAAGAGACATGCGCGCGGTGTAACGGGTGTCCCTTACGCCGGCCGGTCCTCGCAGTTGCTTAGAAGAGCGTGCGGGAGCATAACGACCAGCAACGGCGCCGTTGAGCGGCGGCAGAACCTGCTTTTGCCGCATTGCTTCGCGAAATAGCGAAGTGAGGGTCAAGTTTTAGAGGATTGCCGGTGAGCGATACGACGAACCAGAGCAACGATACCCCGCAGGGCGAGAACGGCCGGCAAGGGCAGAAGGGACCGATCATCCCGAAGTCGCCGAGTGAGGCCCTGCGTCCGGAGCGCGTTCCGGAGCCGCCGAAACGGTCGAAGAAGGCCCGCGGCCAGGTCGTTCTTTTCCTGAACTTCATCATGACGATGGCGGTGCTGGTTTGCGTCGTTGCCGTCATCGGCTTCTACTACGCCACATCGACCTATAGGAACCCCGGTCCGCTGCAGACCAACACCAATTTCATCATCCGCAATGGCGCCGGTCTCGCAGAAATTGCCACGAACCTCGAGCGCAACGCGATCATCAGCGATGCCCGCATTTTCCGCTATCTCACGGCAACGCATCTTTCTGCCGGTGAGAGCCTAAAGGCCGGTGAATACGAGATCAAGGCCAGGGCCTCCATGAGCGATATCATGGAGCTGCTGAAATCGGGCAAATCAATTCTCTATTCCGTTTCCTTCCCCGAGGGACTGACGGTCCGCCAGATGTTCAACCGCATGCTGGAAGACAAGGTGCTGGAAGGCGATCTGCCGGCAGCCCTGCCGGCCGAGGGCAGCCTGCGCCCGGATACCTACAAGTTTTCGCGCGGCACCAAGCGCTCGGAAATCATCCAGCAGATGGCGGCGGCACAGCAGAAAATCGTCGATCAGATCTGGGACAAGCGCGACGCCTCGCTGCCGCTGCGATCCAAGGAAGAATTCGTGACGCTCGCCTCGATCGTCGAAAAGGAAACTGGCGTAGCCGACGAACGTGCCCATGTCGCCTCGGTTTTCTTGAACCGGCTCGGCAAGGGCATGCGCCTGCAGTCCGATCCGACCATTATTTACGGTCTTTTCGGCGGCGACGGCAAACCCGCCGACCGGCCGATCTACCAGTCGGACCTGAAGCGGGACACGCCATACAACACCTATGTCATCAAGGGCCTGCCGCCGACGCCGATCGCCAATCCCGGCAAGGATGCGCTCGAAGCTGTCGCCAATCCCTGGAAGACGCAGGATCTCTATTTCGTCGCCGATGGCACCGGTGGCCATGTTTTCGCCGCGACGCTCGAGGAGCACAATGCCAACGTCAAGCGTTGGCGCAAGCTCGAGGCAGACAAGGGCTCGGATCCCAACATCGCCGTCGACGGTCAGCCGGAAGAGCAGCCGGCGGATGACGGTGCTGCCGTCGCGCCGCCGAAGAAAAAGAAGATCAACTGACAACTTCTGGAGGCTCGTATGGCTTTGCAATCCATGACCGGTTTTGCGCGACGCGAGGGAACGAGCGGCCGCTGGCGCTGGGCATGGGAACTGCGTTCGGTCAACGGCAAGGGCCTCGACTTGCGGCTGCGCCTGCCGCCCGGCCTCGAGCGCATGGAGGCGGACGTCCGCCGCGTTGCCGGCGAAAGCTTCAGCCGCGGCAACCTGCAGGCCTCGCTCTCCGTCACCGCCGACGAGAACCGCTTCGAGGCTGTGTTGAATAAGCAGGCACTCGCTGCCGTGCTTGCTATGCACGAGCAATTGGAAGGGATAATCGATCCGTCGCCGCTGAAGCTCGATACCCTGCTTCTGGTGCGCGGCATCGTGGAATTCCGCGAAAGCGAGGATGGCGAGGAAGCGCTTGCCGCCCGTGATGCGGAAATCGCTGCCGGCCTGTTGGCAGCCCTTGCCGATCTCAGAGCGATGCGGGAGCAGGAAGGGGCGGCGCTGACCCGCATTCTGCTCGACCATATCGCGACGATCGAAGGCCTGACGCGGACGATCGAGGCTGATCCCTCACGTTCGCCGCAGGAGATCGCCGCGCGGCTTGCCGCGCAGGTCGCCTTGCTGATGGACGGCATGGCCGCGCTCGATCGCGACAGGCTGCATGCCGAAGCCGCATTGCTGGCGACCAAGGCGGATCTGCGCGAGGAAATCGATCGTCTAAAGGCGCATGTCGCCGCGGCGCGCGATCTCCTGGTGAAAGATGGTCCGGCCGGCCGCCGGCTGGACTTCCTTGCACAGGAATTTAACCGCGAATCGAATACCATCTGCTCGAAGTCGAATGCCTCGGCGGTCACCGCCGCCGGCATCGAGTTGAAAGTCGTCATCGACCAGTTCCGCGAGCAGGTCCAGAATTTGGAGTAAGACATGAAACCGGCGAAATCCTCGCCCGTGCAGATCGCCCGCCGCGGTCTGATGCTTGTCATCTCGTCGCCGTCGGGCGCCGGCAAGTCCACCATCGCGCGCACGCTGCTGGAGAAGGACAGGCAAATCGGCCTCTCCGTCAGCGTCACCACCCGGCAGCGCCGCCCGAGCGAAATCGAGGACGTGCATTATCACTTCAAGAGCGTTCGCGAGTTCGAGCGGATGCGCGATAGCGACGCGCTGCTCGAATCGGCCGAGGTGCATGGCAATTTTTACGGCACGCCGCGCGAGCCGGTCGAGCAGGCCATGGCCGAAGGCCGCGATATGCTCTTCGATATCGACTGGCAGGGCGCCCAGCAATTGCAGGAGAAAATGTCGGCCGATGTGGTTTCGATCTTCGTGCTGCCGCCGACCATGACCGAGTTGCAGTCGCGGCTGCACCGCCGCGCCGAGGATTCCGAGGAGGTCATCCAGACGCGCCTCGCCAACAGTCGCGCCGAGATCGCCCACTGGCGCGAATATGACTACGTCATCGTCAATGACGATCTCAACGCCGCGTTTGACGCCGTCCAGTCGATCGTCAAGGCCGAACGGCTGCGCCGTGACCGCCGCCACGGCATGTTCGATTTCGTCCGCGAGCTGCTGGAAGAGACGCCGTCGCTTTAAGAAAACCCCAGAAAAGCGCGAAGCGGTTGTCTACAGGCTGTTTGCCAGAAGGCAGAACTCCTCGACCGACAAGGTTTCCGCCCGGCGCGCCGGATCGATCCCGGCCTTGACGAGCAGGCGCTCGCCGCCGAGCGGTTTCAGGCTCTGGCGCAGCATCTTGCGGCGTTGTCCGAAGGCGGCCTGCGTTACCTTTTCCAGATTGCCGACAGCGCAGGGGATGGGGTTTTCGCGGGGTGTCAGATGCACCACCGTCGACGTCACTTTCGGCGGTGGCGTGAAGGCCTGCGGCGGCACATCGAAGGCCATCCGAGCTTCCGTCCGCCAGCCGCAGAGCACGCCGAGCCGGCCATAATGATCGTCGTCTTCACAGGCGACGATACGCTCGCCGACTTCCTTCTGAAACATCAGCGTCAGCGACTGCCAGAATGGCGGCCAGGCTTTCGGCAGCAGCCAGTTGACCAAAAGCTGCGTGCCGACATTGTAAGGCAAGTTGGCGATGATCTTGATCGGGCCTTCCGGCGCCAGCGCCTCGAAATCGGTCTTCAGCGCATCGCCTTCGATCACCTCCAGACGGCCGGGATAATGATCGGCGATTTCGGCGAGCGCCGGTAGGCAGCGGGCATCCCGCTCGATGGCGATGACCTTCCTGGCGCCGAGCGCCAGGATCGCCCGCGTCAACCCACCGGGGCCGGGGCCGACCTCGAAGATGGTCGCATCTTCGAGCGGGCCGGCGGTGCGGGCGATCTTCTGCGTCAGGTTGAGGTCGAGCAGGAAGTTCTGCCCGAGCGCCTTGCGCGCATCGAGGCCGTGACGCTGGATGACGTCGCGAAGCGGCGGCAGGCCATCGAGCGCTGCCATCAGCGATGGCTTTCCGCGCTGCGGCCGAGTTGGGCGGCGAGCTTCAGCGCCGCAACGAGGCTCTGCTCGCGCGCCAATCCCTTGCCGGCGATGCCGAAAGCGGTGCCATGATCCGGGGAAGTGCGCACGAAGGGAAGCCCGAGCGTGACGTTGACGCTGTCGTCGAAACCGAGTGCCTTGGCCGGGATCAGCGCCTGATCGTGATACATGCAGACGGCGACGTCATATCGCGCCCGCGCCTCGTCATGGAACATCGTGTCGGCGGGCAGGGGGCCGATCGCATCGATGCCCTCGTCGCGCAGGCGCTCGATCGCCGGGCGGATGACATCCTCGTCCTCCTTGCCGATCGTTCCGTCTTCGCCCGCATGCGGATTGAGGCCGGCGACAGCCAGCCGCGGCGCCTCAATGCCGAAGCGCTGCTTCAGGTCTTCATGGGCGATCCGGCAGGTCTTCAAAATTAGTTCGCTCGTCAGCGCCTGCGGAACGTTCCGGATCGGAATATGGATGGTGACCGGAATGGCCCGGAGCTTCGGTCCCGACAGCATCATGACAGGCGTCACAGGTCTGCCGGTCGCCCTGGCGGCGAGATCGGCGAGAAATTCGGTATGGCCGGGATACCGGAAACCGGCTTCGTAGAGTACCGACTTGGCGATCGGATTGGTGACGACCGCCAGCGCCTCGCCGTTGATGACAAGCGACACGGCTGTTTCGATCGCCGCGATCGTGCCCTTCGCCGTTGCCGCATGCGGTTCGCCGGCGACCACTGCGATACCGGCAGGCACTGGCATGACGGGCAGCGCGTCGGCAAACATGCTGGCGGCCTCGCTGGCTTTATCCGTCTCGCGGATCGAAACCGAAAGGTTGAGCTGGCGGGCTCTCAAGGCCAAGACATCGGGATCGCCGATCAGGAAGAAAGGCGGCAGGCCGAGTTCACGCCGCCGGAGCCAGGCCATCAGCGTAATATCCGGCCCGATGCCGGCGGGATCGCCCTGGCTCAGCGCAAGCGGTCGCGAAAACGGTATCGTCATCGCCGGTCAACGATAGGCGATCTGCGCCTTCTTGCGCAGTTCATCCAGGTACTTCTTACTGTTTTCGTTTTCCGGGGTAGCGTCCTTGCTGTCCTTGGACTTGCCGAGGTCCTCCTGGCGGAAGACCATTTCGGCCGCCTGGTCGTCAGAAACCTGGCGCTGACTGCAGATTGCCAGATATTCGACGCCCTTGTCGGTGACGCGGGTCCCTGTGGTATTGCCTTTGGCCTGCTCGACCAGCGGCTTCCAATCCGGCGGGATCTCGGGCGCCAGCATGCGGCCGAGATCGCGCACGGAAACGTCGCGCATCGTCGCGGCAAACACCTTTGCCTGATCGCAGCCCGGAAACTTCGAGCGCGACGCCTCGGCTTCGCCCTTGCGCTTGCCGGTGATTGCGTTGCGCTTGGCTTGCGGAACGACGAAGATGATCTGCTGCAGTATATATTCTGTTGTGACCGGCTTCTGCTTGTTGTTCTGCATCATGCGTGAGACGAGGTCATAATTCGACAGCCGCGAGGTCGAACCGTAGCGGGCGTTGACGATACGCGGCCAGCTCATTTGCACGGCGATGAAAGCCTTGAAATGATCGACGCCGACGCCTGCGCGATCGAGGATCTGCGACATCTGCTCTGGGGAAAGCTTGTTGCCGGCCGAAAAGCGGGCGAAAGACGCATCGACGTCCTGCTGCGAAACCGACATTCGGACGCGGGCGACCTCTTGCCGCTTGAGCGCCTCGTCGATCAGTTGCTCCTCGGCAGCCTTGGCATCGGCCTTGGTGTGCTGAAGGCGCAGGAAGGCCTGGCGCTTGGCGACGTCGCCGCTGGTGATGGCAGTGCCGTTCACCACGGCCTTGACCTCGCTTGCGGCAAATGCTGGAGCGGCGACACCCGTCAGCAGGGCAAGCGCTGCCCCGGCGAGAAACTTGGTTATGGCTTTTTTCGCGTCAATCATCCACTGACCTCCCGATAGCGCCGCGAGACGTTGTTCGCGGCGTTTTTTACCACAGTGAAACACACGGACATCGCTTCCGTCACGGCGCGAAACCCCTATGCCTCAGATATCGACTGGCAGCAATGTCTTGTACAGGCATACGGCGAAAGAATGGCTTCAGGCCATGTTTGCGCCGGCCGCCCCTCATTGCAGGGTGTCGGTGCCGATCTTGATGTCGCCGAGCGTGCGGAAAGTCAGCCGTGCGCCGATCGTCCAGTCGCTTCCCGACTCGTCGTCGGAATCTCTGCTGTCCGTATAGGCGATCGTGAAGATCGTGCATTCGTCGTCATAAGAGAGGCCGATCGTCCGCCGGCTGATCACATCATTGTTCAGATCCCAGGCAATGCCGCCGAAAATCGACCAGTAATCCTTGAACTTGACGCTGCTGTTGGTCTGGATCTCGTCATTGTCCTCGGCGAAGCCATATGCCGGCTGGGCGCTGAGATGAGTGTAGGTCAGCTGCGTCGAGAAGGTGTCGTTCTGGTAGGCCGTCGTCAGATCGCCGCGGCGGAATTCGAAATCCTTTTCGTCGAGCCGGTAAGAGGCTGCGACGGAAACGCCGTAGGGTGTTTCGACGCCGCCAAGGCCGACATAATCGGAACGATCGGTTTCCAGGCCCGAGTCCGCGCCGACATTGACGAGATCATCGGTTGCAAACGAGTTCTGGCCGGCAATCTGATAGGATTGGCCGAAGATGCCGTGCAGTTTGTAGCCGCTGTCGAAAGTCCCGGTATACTGGACGCCGAGATTGGCCCGGGTACCGCCTTCGATACGGTCGTAGCCCGAGAATTTATCGCGGTCGAACAGCGAGGTGGCGTCGAAGACGAAGCTCTGCGCATCCTCGTTCGGCAGCCGGCCGGCGAGCTGCTCGTCGGGGCGGGCATAGATCTGTGCGATTGGCTCGAGAATATGGGTGCTATTCTCAGTCGTCATCAGGATCGGATAACGCAACTCCAGCCCGGCCGTGAACATTGAGCGGGTAGCCGAGTTGTCGTCGAGGTAGTTGCCGGAGTAACCGGTGGGGTCATCCATGTTCAGCGCGAAGGCGTCGCCGCGTGCAGCCAGCAGCGGCGTGATCACTAGGCCGGTCGGCGTGACATAGGTGCGCTTCCACTGCAGTTCCGCCGTCAGGCGCGAGGTCTGTCCCCTCAGGCCGCGGAATCGGTCGAAGCCGTCGACAGTGTAGAAGTCGTCATGGGTGCGCGAAATATTGGTCAGGTTGACATCAGCCGACAGTTCGCCGCCGGCCAGCGGCTGCGGTGCCACATAATGGTAGTCGAGCGACGGATAGACGATCGCCTGCTGCTTTTCCGCCGTGTTCGTCCGGTCGGCATCCTGGACGTCGAAATAGAACGCCCGCATGTCGAAATAATTCCGTTTCCCAAGTCCCGTCAGGTAGATCTGGTTGGTGCGATCCGTGCCGCTGAGGCCGCGCAGCTTATAGGTTTTCGAGAAATTATTGTCGCTCTGCATCATGACGTCCCAGCCGAACGTCCAGCGCGGATTGATGCGGAACTCCGCCTTTGACGCCACCATGCCGCGCTGCTCGGCTTCGGCATCGCTGGTGCCGGAGCTGAAATTATCCGGTTTTGCCTGGTCGATGCCGGCGACGCGCAGGATATGGGTGCCGTTTTCGAAGCGCTGGCGGAATTCGCCTTCGACGAGGAAGCCCTGGGCGGTGTAGCCGGTGGTGGTGACCGTCGCGTCCATGCTCGGCGAGATCACGTAATAATAAGGAATGGAAAGTCCGAAGCCGAGATTCTGCGATAGGCTCATCGTCGGGAAGAGAAAGCCCGACTTGCGCTTCACCGTATTGTCGGGAACTTCGATGAAAGGAAGGAAGGCGATCGGATAGCCGAGCAGCTCGAAGCGCGCACTCTCCAGGCGGATCGTGTGCGTTACGCCGTTCTGGATCACCCGCTTGGCCTTGACCTGCCAGAAAGGCGCGCGCTTCGGATCTTCGGCGCAGGGAAGGCAGGCGGTGTAGACGCCCTTGTTGAGAATCATCATCGTGCCGCCGACACGCTCGCCGCTTTCCGCGACGATACGCGTATTGTCGGCGGTTTCGATGCGCAGCGAATTCAAGAACCCGTCGGCGAAATTGTCGGTCACGTCAAGGTCGTCGGCATAGATGCGATTGCCGTCCGGGCTGACCATCTCGACATTGCCGAGGGCCATCATCCGGCCGGTCTTCTGATTGTACTCGACCTTCTGCGCGACCATTTTGTAGCCGCCATAGTTGATCTGCACGCCGCCGACCGCCGACACCAGGTCGGCATCGCGGTTGTAGACGAGTTCATTGGCCGAAAGCAGAAGCTTGGCCCCTTCAGGAATATTCTTTCCAATCGTTTGGTCGGGCGCGCTGGCCTGGCCGTAGGAGACCGCAGCACTGCCGAAATAGGTACTTAAAGTCGCGCCGACGAGCAGGGCAACCAACTGTTTACTAAAATACTTGCGGTCGCCTGCCGCCACTAGCCGTCCTCCTGATGAAGCAGAATAGTCGCACCCAACGCCAGCGCGACGATCACCGGTATCCACGTCGCCACGAAGGGGGGCACAACTCCACTGCTTCCGAATGCCTTTACAAGCACGGTGATGACATAAAGCATGAAGCCCGAAAGGATGCCACCCAGAATCACGGAGCGGGATTGGTTGAACCGGCTAAATTTTAGGGACACTGTTGCAGCAATGAAAGTCATGGCCACCAGCAGCAACGGCTGGGACAACAGAGAGTTGAATTGCGTCTCCAGCGCCTTGGTCGAGATGCCGAAGGATTTGGCTGCGGCAATGCGGTTGGAAAGGTCAAAGAAACCAATTGTTTCCGGCGCTGTCAGCCGCTCCTGGACGAAGTCCTGTTTCAGATTGGTGCGAAGTTGAACCGAAGCTTTGCGCACGGGGATTTCGCCAGGCTTGCGCTCGACAACGTTGTTAAGTTGCCAGTAACCATCTTCCAATTTTGCCGTCGCGGCGTCCTGTCTCAGAATGACCTGGCCGCGTGAATCGAAATGGATCAACACGGCGTCGATCAGCTTGGTTCCGTTCTCCTGAACCGTCTGGGCGCCGATGATGACATCGTCGCGGCCGCTGATCTGGCGCAGCCACGGAATCTGCGGCGCCTTGCGCAGAACCGCGTTTTCGCCGCGCCAGTCGGACTCGACGAGCAGCGCCTGGCGCTGTCCCCAGGCGGCAAGCGGGTTGAGCGCCGTCATCGTCAGCAGGCCCAGTATCAGCGAGCCGGCAATGAAGGGGAACATGAACTGCCAGACCGAAATGCCGGCTGCGCGCGTGACGACGAGTTCATATTTGCGGTTGAGCCCGATCAGCACCGTCATGCCAACGAAGAGCGCGATGAAAGGCACCGTCTGTTGCAGGATGAGCGGCAAGCGCACGGCGGTCATCATGATGCCGCCGCCGATCGTGTAGCCGGGCAGGCCGGACATGCGGCCCGCCGTCTCGCTGAAATCGAGCAGGAAAGAAATCGCCGAGACGCCGATCAGGAACCAGCCCATCGTCACCAGGTAGCGGCGAAAGAAATAGCGCGACAATGTCCCGAATATCATTGGGCGGCGTCTCCGCCGGTCCTGCCGGTCGCGGCGAGCAGCCATTCCTGCGTCCGTCTCCAGAAAGACGACATCCGGTCGCGAATGAACGACGGTATCGCCAGTCGTTTGTGCAGACCGAGAAAGACGATCGAGATGATGCTGCTGACGATCGGTATGGCATAGAGAACGGCGATATATTCAGGATCGGTGTCGATCTGATTGGCCGCGTAGAATGCCGCCCACCTGAGCGCGAAGGCATAGGCGAGCGCGCTCACCATCGGGTGCAGCCGCGCTTCGCGGTGCGAGCGCGCGTCGCCGGCGATTGCCAGCGAAAACAGCGCAAAGACGACAGGCAGGATCCAGTCCGTCAGCCGCCGATGCAGTTCGGCGCGGTAGCTCTGAGGCCGGATCGTATAATCCTTGTCGGCCGGATCCGGATTGATCAGGAACCACAGGTCGCGGTCACTGGCGCGCAGCGTCGCCTGGCCGCGATTCTCGGTCATGTCCGAGAGGTCGAAGGAGTAGGAATCGAAATTGATCACCGAGACATTGCCGTCTGGCGTTTTCCGGTGCACCTCACCCTCATGCATGATCAGCGTCGTGCCGGTATCGTCGACGGCGCCTTCCTTCGCATAATAGATCAGCTCATACGCCGGATCGCGCTCGTCGGCGACGAAAAGGCCCTTCAGCATACGGCCGGCCATCCGCTTCGAGATCTGCACATAAAGGCCGTCATCAAGTTTGCGGAAGGTCTTTTCTTCGATCACCGAAGACAGCAGATCGGCATAGGTCTCGGCGATCATCTGGCGCACGACGGTTTTTGCGCGCGGCTCGACGACGTTGTCGACGAAGAAGGAAAAGACGCTGACGACGGCGGCAAGCAGCATGATCGGGCGGATCAGCACGCTGCGCCGCGCCCCGGCCGCATCGATGACGGTGAGTTCCGAATCGTTGTTCATCGTCGTCAGCGTCTGGGTAATCGCGATAACGAGAGCAAAGGGCAGGACAACGGGAATGATCGACGGCAGGATCATCGTCGCCAGCTTGGCGAACGAGCCGATCGACTGGCCGCTGTCAGTGACCAGGTTGATGCGCTGCAAAACCTGAGTCGTCCAAATGATCGCCAGAACGGGCAGGAGCGCCACGAGAAACATCTGGCCGACACGCCGCAATATGTATGTCTCGAGTAGTTTCATGCCTGCCCTTGAAAGCACCTGCACGCCCCAACGGCTTTGCAGGAGAAACCCTCTACGCTCTTTGTCGCGGTTTTGCGACAAGCTGGTGTCAAAAATTCATTCAATTTTCAGAATTTTTTTGATGCTGTTGCGACTCAGTTAACGCCAGCAACGCGGCGAAGACGACGAGCGACGAAAGCCATCCGAGAACGACGTCGGAAAGGTAATGCGCGCCGAAGGATAGTCGCATCGCAGGCGTCAGGATCGAGATCGCCGCCACGGGTGCTGCCAGCGCATACCGCATGGATTTGGGAACGAAGAGCAGAAGGCAGAAAAGCCAGCCGGCGCTTGCTGCCTCGCCCGAGACGAACGAGCAGTTCGAAACGCATTTTCCGGCAAGCGACCCTGCCTCGACGAAATGCAGCGCGCCGCCGAAAATGTCCGTCTGTATCGGCCGCGGCCGGCCCCAATGTTCCTTCAGCACGACATTGACGAGCAGCACCGGTCCGATCAGCAGCGTTCCGAGCGCGACTTTCAGCTTGCGCGCCCGTTCGGCGTTGAAGGTTGCGCCATGCTGCTGATAGCATTCGATGAATTTCCACACCATCACGATCGCCACCACATAGGGCAGGCGGAAGAAGATGGTGCGCAGCAGGTCGAAGTTTCCGGAGTCGCGATAGGGAAAGCCGCCGCAAATGCTTCCGGGGCCAGCCGACGCGTCGCAATCCGCATTCGCGAAAAAAAGCTGGGAAAAATAGATGTCGATGCCGGGGAAGGCGCGAAAGACGATCAACAGTGCCCACCACGCCCAGAACAGCAGCATGAATGCACCGAACGTCGTTTTAGGCAGGCGGATTACCGGACCCCGCGGGCGATTTTTCGAGAAAACTGTCAACGCGAATAACTACGAAACCAACGAAAACATGAGGGCCGTGATGGCCGCGGGCGACCATAACAATTGTCGCAAGCCATTGACAGACCCGCCAAACGCGAAATTATCCGCCGGGAACGGATTTCAAAGAATCCCTGCGGAGAAGACATGTCAGCAAAGTTCGAAATCTCATTTTCAAAGTCGGCAAAGCTCACTGGCGGCCTGGCGATCCTGTTGAAGACGGCAGAAGCCGACCGCGCTGCGGGCGCCGACGCAGCCGATCCGGCAGGCGTGATCGCCAAGGCGGCCAGGATCGCCCGATTCTCCGCGAAATCCATGAGCGCGCTGGATATCGTCGCCCCGGAAGGCGCATCCGTCGAGCGTATCGTCGTCATCGGGCTTGGCAAGGCCGCCGACCTCACCGCCTATGATTGGCTGAAAGCCGGCGGTACCGCGGCAGCGAGAATCAAGAATACCGACAAGGCTGCCGTCTTCATCGACGTGCCCGGCCTTCAAATGAGCGCGCGGGCTGCCGCCGATTTCGCGCTCGGCATGCTGCTGCGCGCCTATAGTTTCGATACCTACAAGACGAAGAAGAGTGACGACGAGGAAAAGGCGGCGAAATCCGTCAAGGTGACGATTGTTACCGCCGATCCGGCCGGCGCCAAGAAGGCGGTTTCCGATTCCGAAGCGATCGCCGGCGGCGTCAATCTTGCCCGTGACCTCGTCAACGAACCGCCGAACTTGCTCGGCCCGGTCGAGTTCGCCGCCAAGGCGAAGGAGCTGGAAAAGCTTGGCGTCGACGTGGAGATCCTGACGGAGAAGGAAATGCGCCGTCTCGGCATGGGCGCCCTTCTTGGCGTTGCCCAGGGTTCCGTGCGCCCGCCACGCCTGGCGGTGATGCAGTGGAAGGGCGGCAAAGCCAAGGATCGTCCCGTCGCCTTCATCGGCAAGGGCGTCGTCTTCGATACCGGCGGCATTTCGATCAAGCCCGCCGCCGGCATGGAGGACATGAAGGGCGATATGGGTGGCGCCGCGGCCGTCACCGGCCTCATGCATGTGCTCGCCTCGCGCAAGGCCGCCGTCAACGCCGTCGGCATCATCGGCCTGGTCGAAAATATGCCTGACGGCAACGCCCAGCGTCCCGGCGATATCGTCACCTCGATGTCCGGCCAGACGATCGAGGTGATCAATACCGATGCCGAAGGTCGTCTCGTGCTCTGCGATGCGCTCTGGTACTGCAACGATCGTTTCAAGCCGCAATTCATGATCAATCTCGCCACGCTGACCGGCGCGATCGTCGTGGCGCTCGGCAATGTTCACGCCGGCCTGTTTTCCAATGACGATCAGCTTTCCGCCCAGCTGACGGCCGCCGGCCTTTCCACAAACGAGAAGCTCTGGCGCATGCCGCTCGGCAAGGATTACGACAAGCTGATCGACAGCAAGTTCGCCGACATGAAGAACACCGGCGGCCGGCAGGCGGGTTCGATCACCGCTGCGCATTTCATCAAGCGCTTCGTGCAGGACACGCCCTGGGCGCATCTCGATATCGCCGGCACGGCGATGGGCTCGCCGCAGGACGAGATCAACCAGTCCTGGGGTTCCGGTTTCGGCGTACGCCTGCTCGACGAGCTCGTTCGCGCCCATTATGAATCCTGATGACGGACGTTCTCTTTTATCATCTGACCGAAACCAGGCTGGAAGACGCGCTTCCGCCGCTGATCGACAAAAGCGTCGAGCGCGGCTGGCGCGTCGCCGTCCAGACCCGCGAGGCAGCACGGCGCGATGCTCTCGACGCGCATCTCTGGACGTTCCGCGAGGAGAGCTTCCTGCCGCACGGCACCGACGAGGGCGATTTTGCCGAAAGCCAGCCGGTGCTCTTGACGGTGACATCAGACAATGCCAATGCGGCGACCGTGCGTTTCATCATCGACGGCGCCGAACCGCCGCCGGTCGATGCCTATGAACGCGTCGTCTTCATGTTCGACGGTCACGACCAGCCGCAACTGGAGGCCGCCCGGGCGCAATGGAAGAAGCTGAAAGGCGAGGGGCATAATCTCACCTATTGGCAGCAGACCCCGGAAGGGCGGTGGGAAAAGAAGGCTTGAATTCGGGCCTCAGGCCAAACCGGCCTCGGTCAGAACCTTGTCGATGAAATCCTTCTTTGCGCCGGTATAGGCCGCGCGGCTCTCGGCGAATTTCTGCGCAAGGCCGATCTTCAATTCCTCATAGGCCAGCGCCAGCGGGGGATCGTTTTGCAGCCTGTCGCGGAAGAAGATGTTCCGCCTCCAGTTGAAACCTTGATATTCGACGACATGGGCGAGATGCGTGCGCGTCTCGCCGAGGACGCCTCGGCCGAAGAGGTGGTCGTCAGGCACGATATCCGCACCGGCATAATCGTAACCGATCTCATCCATCGGTCCGATACAGGCAAGCCCATCGTCGAGCCGCGGGACGCCAACCAGGATGTCGATGATCGGCTTTGCTTTGATGCCTGGAATGGCGGTGCTGCCGAAATGCTGGATATCGAGCGCCAGGGGGCCAAGCGCATCGCGAATCCTGGTCTCCTCCAGCAGATTGATCTCGCGCCATTTCGTATTGTGGTCAGAAAGTCTGACCGCCAGATGCGGGACGCCCAATCCAAACGATTCATCCTGCTGCTGCATGGAAACGGCCTTCGAGCGTTAATGCATGACGCCCGGAAGTGTGCAGCGGTTCCGAGGGATAACGATATGCATAAAAGCGTGTCGCATCAATCAAGCGTGATGCGGCACGCCTAGTGTCGCTACTTTAGCGTTGCGCAGAGGCACTGGCATCTGCCGGTGAAGGCAGCTCAGTCGTGGAACGCCTCCACGAATTTCCGCTTGCCGAGCATGAAGGCGTCGGCGACGTGGCGCAGCGGCGCCAGATCGACGTCCGATGTGCCAGCTTTGACGATTTCGGCGAAACGGCGGTAAAGCGAGGGATATTCCTGCTCCGGCTCGGCGAATGTCAGCGTGCCGTCGATGGAAAGCTTGGCGCCGCCTTCGGCGAGCACCATCTGGCCGGCTGCCGTTTCAGCGACGATGTCCCAGCTCTGCTTGCCGGTCTGGCGCCAGTCGAATTCAGCATGAACCGGCAGGCCGTCGGCGTCGCGGAAATGGATGTCGGCAGCGATTGGTGCATCGCGGTTTTCGGGGAATTCGAGCACGGCTCCGGTGATGAAGAGCCGCGGCAGGATATGGGTGACGATCGACAGCGCGTTAATGCCGGGATCGAAAACCCCAAGGCCGCCAGCCTGCCAGATCCAATCCTGGTTCGGATGCCAGTGGCGGACATCCTCCTTCCAGATCACATGCACACTTTTGATCGTCGTCGACCCCAGGAACGCCTTGGCGGCCTCGACGCCCGGCGCATAGCGCGAATGCCAGCTGGCAAACAGCGATGCGCCTTGCTTTGCGGCAAGCGCCTCGAGATCAGCCACTTCGCTCAGCGTTGCGCCGGGCGGCTTTTCCAGAAACACATGCTTGCCGGCGGCGAGCGCCTTGTAGGCCGCTTCGTAGCGATATTGCGGTGGCATGCAGAGCGAGACCGCATCGATCGACGGCTCGGCGTCGAGCATCGCCTCGATCGTCGTATAGCTGTTGATGCCTTCGACCGTGCCATGGCGGCTTGCCGTCGCGACGAGCTTGAAATCGGCGTTCTTGGCAATGGAAGGGAGGTGCTGGTCGCGGACGATCTTGCCGACGCCGACGATGGCGAGGTTGATTGGGGACATGGTTTCGCTCGAGCCTGTGAAAAGTATGATTTATTGCGCTTCTTTTAGCAGAAAGGAGAGCGCCGACAAGCTCTCCCCTTCATTGTCTTCTATCCTACCGCATGATCGCCCATCTACCGCATGATGGTTTGGCGAAGGAAGCTGTAACCCATTGCCGCACGGGCGGCGCGCTCTTGTGAATTACCGTCGCCGCCGTGCCCGCCCGAGCCGAACTCGTGGAAGAACGGCCGGTGCCCGGCTTCCTCCAGCCGCGCGGCGAAGCGGCGCGCATGCGAGGGATGCACCCGGTCGTCATTGGCGGAGCTTTCGATATAGATTGGCGGATAGGTGATCTCGGTCGCCGGCCCGACATTGTGAAGCGGCGAGTAGCCGAGCATGAAATCCCGGTCCGCTGATATCTCCGGATCGCCATATTCGTCCATCCAGGCCTGCCCTGCGCTGAACAGGTGGAAGCGTGTCATGTCGAGCACCGGCACCTGGCACCAGACGGCGCCGAAATCCTGCGGATAACGCGTCAGCATCACCCCGGTCAGCAGACCGCCATTGCTGCCACCCTGGCAGGCGATGCGCGACGGCACGGTGTAGCCGCGGGCGACGAGATCGCGGGCAATGGCGACGAAATCCGCGAACGCCCGGTCTCGCCCCTGCCGCTTGGCGCTGCGATACCAGTCGGGCCCGAATTCGCCGCCGCCGCGGATATAGGCCTGCACATAGGCGCCGCCCTGTTGCAGCCAGAGTCCGGTCACGCCGGAATAGCTCGGCGACAGCGAAACATCGAAGCCGCCATAGCCGTAGAGCAGCACCGGCAGCGCGCCCTTGGTCCATTGCTTCGGCAGGACAAGCCGGTAGGCAACCCTGGTTCCGTCCTCGGAAACCGCCTCCAGCAGTTCGGATGACATATCGGTCGCATCGAAATAGCTGGGCGCTGCGGCGACGAAAATCGGCTCGGCCTCCTTGCTGCGATCCGACAGCTCCAGTCGGTAACAAGCCGGCGGCTGCAGGAAGCCCTGGCCGATGATGCAGAGCGTATCGTCGCCAAGATGCAGATCCGCATAGAGGGGCCTGAAATGGGCCGTCTGCATGTCCGCCGGCAGCGCGATCTCGCGCTGTTCGGCATCAGGCTTCGTCAGGTCCAGCACCATGAGACGCGGACGCAGCCGATCGGAGATGATGAAGACGCACCACTCGTGCATCAGCATCATCTGCGAGATCGACTGTCCGTCGCCAGGTTGAAACAGGATCCGCTCGGGCCCGAGCGGAACTGTCTCCGAGCTTGGATCGAAGCGTTGCAGCACAAGGCTGCCGGTGGCAACGCGCTCATCGGTCTTTGCCCGCCACAGGCAATGATCGTGATTGAACTGGAAGTCCGCTTCCTTTGGCAGATCGATGCGCCGCTGGCTGCCGTCGTCGGCGATCAGGAAAGCGCTTGCGACGCCGATCTCATGGCTGGCGACGAAAATGTCGATCAATCCGGCATCGCCCGACAGGGCTGGGTCGATGACGAGATTGTAGCCATAGACGTCCTCGTCGGCGGCCTCGAACATGATCGCGGCCTCTTCCGGCCGCTGCCCGCGCTTCAATCGCCGCCCGACGCGCGGCCATCCGGAGCGGGTCGCCGAAAATCGGTCGATGGAGCCGAAATAGCAGATCTCGTCGCGGCTCAGCCAATTGGCATGCGATCGTGCGGCCGGCGTATCGAAACCGCCCTCGACGATCTCTTTCCTCTCGGCGTCGAATTCGAGCAGCCGGAGAAGATCGGAGCCGCCGTCCGAAAGCGTGAGCAGCACCCGCGTCGGTTCCCACGGGCAGGTGACGACGCCGCGCCAGTTCCAGCGCTTGCCTTCACTGACGCAGAAGGCATCGAGATCGAAGACCGGCTCCCAATCGCCATCCGGCAGTGGCTGCTGGTCGGCAGGCAGACGGAGCCAGACGCCGAGAGGATTGTCCTTGCTCTGCCGGAAATCAAACAGCCACGCACCGCGGCGCATCGGGACGATCAGCCTGTCCTGCCGCTCGATCAGCGCCTGGATGGCGTCGCGATCCCTGGCGAATTCCGGTGTTCGCAATGCCGCGTCGGAGCGCGCGTTGTGTTCGTCGATGAACTGGCGGGTGCGCGGATCGTCGTCCGCTTCGAGATGAAGGTTCATGTTCGACCTGCCGGCTCCTGTTGACGTCGCAGAGATCTAGGGAGCCGGTCCGGACTTGGCAACCCGGCTTTACCGGGTCGTCACCAAATCGGCCGAGGCGACGAGATTGCTCGGCGCCTGCGTCTTCTTGAATTTCAGTGTCACGACCTTGTAGCCCTCGGCTTCAAGATCCGAAAGCAGGGTTGGCAGCATCGTCGCCGTGCGCTTATGGATGTCGTGCATCAGGATGATGCCGCGGCCGCGCTTGTGCAGCAGGTCCATCGTCCGCTGCGTCACGGAAGCCGGCGTGATGGCAAAATAGTCCTTGCTGTCGATATCGACATCCATGACCACCAAGTTGCGCACGGCAACCGCGGCGCGCAGCCTGTGGCTCTCGGCAAGATAGGGGAAGCGGAAGAAGGAGACGTCGGTTCCCGTCGCCTTGGTCACCGCCAATTCGCCCTTGACCACCTCGGCCATCGCCGCGTCGAAATCAAGCGAAGTCAGGTTGGCGTGGTCATAGGTGTGGCTGCCGATGGTGTTGCCGTCCTCGGCGACCCTGCGGGCCAGCGCCGGATGCATTTCGGCCATTTCGCCGACCATCATGAAGGCGCCCTTGACGCCGAACTGGTCGAGGATTGCCAGCACCTTGTCGGTCCGGCCCGGGATCGGACCGTCGTCGAAGCTCAGGATCACTTCCTTGTCCTGCAGCTTGAGATCGGCAAGCGAGGAAACCTCAAGCGTCCGTCCGGCCAGCTGGTGCCAGCCCGTCATACGCGGCGCCGCATCGTCGCCGGCATAGGCAAGTTTCCGCCCTTCGGGCGCAATCACCGAAGAGGTCTTGATTGAGGTATCTGGGGCCTGTTTGGTGGTGCTGCAGGAAGACAGGATGGCCGTGATGGCCATGCAGGACAGAATGAAAAAGCGATGCATGGAAAGGGCTCAACAAATCGGTAATGAATGTTGAGACAACCTTTCGAATTATGGTTAACGATCGGTTGAGATCGGCAGGAATTGTGCTGATACGCGGCACTTCGCCGCGCTTTCGCCGGAGCATGATGCCGAAAAGTGTGAGCGGTTTCCGGGCGACATCATGCTCTACTTCTTTAAAGGCCTGTGGCTATCCCGCCATCGCTTCTTCGTATTCGGCCGAAAGCGTCAGCCACTCTTCCTCGGCGGCCGCCAGTTTCGCAGCAGCCTCGCCGCGCTGCTTTGCCTTCTCGGCGGCCTTGGCGGGCGTCTTTTCATAGAGGGCGGGATCGCCGAGTTCCGCGTCAAGCGCCTGGATCTGTTTCTCCAGCTTCGCCGTCAAGGATTCGATTTCGTTGATCTTTTTCCTGAGCGGCGTCAGCGAGGCGCGCTTTCCGGCATTGAGCTTGCGCTGCTCCGCCTTGGATGTCGCGTCTTCAACTAGCTGCGGCTTTTCTTCTTTTTTTTTACCCGAAGTGACGATCAGGTCGCGGTATTCGTCCATGTCGCCTTCGAAGGACGTCACCGTGCCGCCGTTGACCAGCCACAGCCGGTCGACTGTCGCCTCGATCAGGTGGCGGTCGTGCGAGATCAGGATGACGGCGCCTTCATAGTCGTTCAGCGCCTCGATCAGCGCCCGTCGGCTGTCGATGTCGAGGTGGTTTGTGGGTTCGTCGAGGATCAGCAGGTTCGGCGCGTTGAAGGCGGCAAGCCCCATCAGTAGCCGGGCCTTTTCGCCGCCGGAAAGATCCTTGGCGGCCGTTGCCATCTTCTCGGTCGCAAGCCCCATCTGCGCGACGCGGGCGCGTACCTTGGCCTCGGGCGCGCCGGGCATCAGCCGGCGCACATGCTCCACGGGGGATTGCTCGGGAATAAGATCGTCGAGCTGATGCTGCGCAAAGAAGCCGATCTTCAGGCTTGGCGCGATTTTCACCTCGCCGCTTTCAGGCGCCAGGCGGCCGGAGATGAATTTGGCGAAGGTCGATTTGCCGTTGCCGTTCGAGCCGAGCAGGGCGATGCGGTCGTCATTGTCGATCCGCAGGTTGAGGTTTTTCAGGATCGGATTGCCGGGCTCATAGCCGACGGCGCCGCTCTGGATGGCGACGATCGGCGAGGCCGGCTGCTTTTCCGGCTCGGGAAAAGTGATCGGCGTGACGTGGTCTTCGATCACTGCGGCGACCGTTCCCATACGCTCGAGCGCCTTGACGCGCGATTGCGCCTGCCGCGCCTTGGAAGCCTTGGCCTTGAAGCGATCGATGAAGCTCTGCAGATGTTTGCGCGCCGCCTCGTTCTTGGCCTTGGCCTTCGTCTGCAGCTCGTCGGCCTCAGCCTTCTGCCGCTCGAACTGGTCGTAGCCGCCGCGATAGAAGGTAAGCTTCTTCTGGTCGAGATGGACGATCGAATTGACCGCATTGTTCAGCAGGTCGCGATCGTGGCTGATGATGATGACGGTGTGCGGATAGCGGCGGATATAGTCTTCCAGCCACAACGTGCCTTCAAGGTCGAGATAGTTGGTCGGCTCGTCGAGCAGAAGCAGGTCCGGCTCGGCAAACAGCACGGCGGCAAGGGCAACGCGCATGCGCCAGCCGCCGGAAAAGGAGGAGGCGGGGCGGGCCTGCGCCGCCTGGTCGAAGCCGAGACCGGCGAGGATGCTCGCTGCGCGCGCTTCGGCCGAATGCGCGTCGATATCGACCAGACGCATCTGGATTTCGGCGATGCGGTGCGGGTCGGTCGCCGTTTCCGCTTCGGCTACGAGCGCCGTGCGTTCCTTGTCGGCGGCAAGCACGATCTCGATCAGGGCGTCTTCGGTTGCCGGCGCTTCCTGCGCCACCTGGCCGATGCGTGCGGCCTTCGGGATCGATACCGATCCGGTCTCGGAGCCGAGATCGCCGGTAATGACGCGAAACAGCGTCGACTTGCCGGCGCCGTTGCGCCCGACGAGCCCCGCCTTGGTGCCCGAGGGCAGCGAGACGCTGGCATTGTCGAGAAGCAGGCGCCCGGCGATACGGGCGGAAATGTCGGTAATCGTGATCATGGCCGGCGTTTTGGCCGAAAGAACCCGTTAAGGCAAGAGCTTGTCCCGCGGCAAGATCACTTGTCTGTCGCAGGCATGCTTGTCCGCGCCTTAGTGGCCGAAAGCCTGCACCGGTCGTCGGGGGTTCGATTGCGCGGCGAGCAGCGCCACCCGGGCATTGGCCTGCAGTTGCCCCGGCGTTGCCGCATCCGTGCTGAGCGCCACGCCGATCGAGATGGTCAGCCTGCCGCGATCGGCCTTGTCCGAGGCCGCAAAGACCAGATTGTCCTCGACGGAGGCGCGCAGCCGTTCGGCGATAGCAATGGCATCCTGCATGCCGACATTGGCAAACAGCACAGCGAATTCGTCCGCCTCGGTACGGGCGACGAAGTCGTTCTTCTTCACCGATTTGCGGAAAAGGCCGGCAAGTTTCTTCAGAAGCCTATTGCCGGCCTGGGTGCCGTATGTGTCGTTGAGCTCAGTGAAATTGTCGATATCGACCATGAACAGCGCGCTGCCGGCCGCCCCCTCTTCGCGCTCATAGAGCGCTGATATCACCCGGTTGAGCGCGATGCGGTTGGGAAGTCCGGTGATCCTGTCGGCCACACTGGCCGATTGCATCGCCGAAATGCCGCGTTCCAGCCTCTCCAGCCGCCTGATGTCATCCTCCAGCCGGGCGCCGATTTCCGTCTCCGCCGATAGCACTGCCGCAAGCGAGGCGGAGAGATAATCGACCTCGCCGATGAAGGCTGCAAGGCTCTGGTCGTCGTGGCCGGAGACCGATTTCAGGATCGTGCTGCAGGCGCGCGCAAAGGCGTCTCTGTGCCGCAGTCCTTCGGCAAGCCGCTCCGCCACCTCGCGCAGCATCCGGCTCGCTTCGTTGCGCGACGCCTCGCCCGCCAGCCCGCAATGGCCGACGAGGCGGTATTTCAGTCCGAGCTCGTCGAGCATTGCCTGTTGCGGCTGGGGCCCAAGTGCGGCGATATCCTGCGCAAGGCCGGCATTGAGGCCGACGATCGCCTCGTGAAACAGTTCGTAATTGCGCGGCAGCGCGGTGACGTTCAGCCGCGCCAGGTGCTGGGCGATCTTCTGAATATCGGCCACATCAGCCGGGCGTGCCGCCTCGCGTGGCACCAGTGCATTTGCGCTTGCATTCTGCATGACGATCCCTCGCGATCCGGCGTTTTCTCCATCTTCCGCTATGCGCGCAAGCTTTTAAGAGACATTGAATTTTTGGTCGGGAAGCGGCGGCTTGGCAGTGGAACTGGCAAAGGCGGTTAATTCAGTCTTGATCGCGACCGCCACTCACATCCACTCGCGACCCTCGCCGCGCAAGAAATAGATGAGGTCCAGCTGGAGGCTCGGCTTGCCGAGCGCCGTCAGCGTCATGTGGCACTGGCCGCGATGATGGGTCTGATGGTTGAAGAGATGCGCCAGCGCTGGCGACAGCGGCTGGGTGATCTCGATCGGCTGCGTCACGGGCGAATAGGTGAAATTGGCGGCAAGGCTTGCGTCGTCAAGTGTGCCCGTCCAGGCAATGATCCGTTCGTCCTCGGCTTTGCGCGCGGCGGCCAGCGCATCCAGTTCTTCATAGAGCACGACATCAAGGGTCGACGGTGCGTCGCCGGTGCCGGTGAAGCGCTTCATCCAGATCCGGTCGGCCACGAGCAGGTGATTGAGCGTGCGATGGAGCGAACCGAAGAAGGCGCCACGGTCGCTGCGGAATTCCGCATCGCTGAGTTCGGCCGCCACCGCATAGACCTGGGCGTTGGCCCAGCGGTTATAAGCGGCAAACATCCGGTAATGTCTGAGCATATACGGTCTCCCTGATCGTCGCGGCAGTCTAACCCGTCTTCCCCGCAACGCGCAGTGATGCGCCCATGAAATTTCCTGATTTGATCACGGGCGTTTTCTGTCGTCGAATGGATGCAGCTTCGATCTCGAAAGGACTGCTATGACCAGAGCCCTCTATTCCCTCTGCGGCGCCGACGAACGGCGCTTCTTCTCGCCCCATTGCTGGAAGGCGGTGATGGCGCTGGCGCATAAGGGGCTCGATTTCGAGGAGATTCCGACGACCTATGCCCGCATCCGCGCCATCGGCGGCGGCGTCTCGCAGACCGTGCCGGTTCTCGACGACAATGGCCGGCTGATCCCCGATAGTTTCGATATCGCCCTCTACCTGGAGGAAGCCTATCCCGAGCGGCCGTCGCTGTTTAACGGCGAGGGCGGCAAGGCGCTGTCGCGCATGGTGGAAGGCTATTCGCAGATGATCATCCATCCGGTGATCATGCGCATCGCCCTTCTCGACATCCATGCGAATCTCGACGAGGGAGACAAGGCCTATTTCCGCGAGAGCCGCGAGGTCAGGCTCGGCAAGCCGCTGGAGGTGGTTGCCGCCGACAGCGAAGCGGAGAAGGCCGCGTTTGCCGTCAAGCTGGAGCCGCTCCGCCACATGCTGAAGTTCCAGCCCTTCATCGGCGGGCAGACGCCGCTCTTCGCCGACTATATCGTCTTCGGCGCCCTGCAATGGCTGCGTGTCTCCGCCGGCCTCACCATGCTGGCCGCCGACGATCCCGTTATGCTCTGGTTCGAACGCTGCCTCGATCTCCACCAATGCCGGGGTCGCACTGTGACAGCGGCGTGAAATTGCCGTCGACCCCTTGTTTTCGGGCGTTGGGGCGGGTAAAGACCGCCCACTTTTCCCGAGAAAACAGAGGATTTGACTATGGCGATTGAACGCACCTTCTCGATGATCAAGCCTGACGCAACCAAGCGCAACCTGACGGGCGCCATCACCAAGATGCTCGAAGATGCCGGCCTGCGCGTCGTCGCCTCCAAGCGCGTCTGGATGAGCCGCCGCGAAGCCGAAGGCTTTTACGCCGTTCACAAGGATCGTCCCTTCTTCGGCGAACTGGTCGAGGGCATGACCTCCGGCCCGACCGTCGTTCAGGTTCTGGAAGGCGAAGGCGCCATCCTCAAGAACCGCGAAATCATGGGCGCGACCAACCCGGCAAACGCTGACGAAGGCACGATCCGCAAGGTTCACGCGCTGTCGATCGGCGAAAATTCCGTTCACGGTTCGGATGCTCCGGAAACGGCTGCCCAGGAAATCAAGTACTGGTTCTCCGACACCGAAGTCGTCGGCTGAGGCCACGCTTCGGCATTGGCTTGCAATGCCTTGAATTGACTCTCGAAAGCCGGGGCCTTGTCCCGGCTTTTTCTATGTCGGGCATGTTTATGCAGGACATTTATCGGTGTTCGAAAAATCGACACTGCCGTCGGGCTTGAAGACCTCCGGGTTCTTGTCATAAAGCGCGCCGACGACGAGCGGCTTGCTCGGCAGCACCGTCTGGTCGAGGTCGGAGCGGAACTGCGTCTTCAATTCCTGCAGCACCTTGCCGTCCTTGTCGACCAGCCGGACGCTGACGAAATAGGGACGGTCCTTGCGCACGCAGTGCAGCTTTTCGCTCTGCAGCGCGATCTTGTCGTCGATCGGATAGATCTTTTGGGTCAGCACCAGTGGATCGCCGCCTTCCGGGTTTTCGAATTCGGCGATGATGACCGACCCATCGGGGATCGGTCCGGTCTTCTTCAACGTCAGCAGATAGGTGGCGCTCGCCACCCGATAATTGAAGACGAAGAGATGGCCGGTGACTTCGACCAGATTTTCCGCCTGACGCTGACAGGCGGACAGCAGGAGGCCGGCTGCCGCCGCCATTGCGATGAGATGTTTCCTCATGGTGTCTCCTCCTTCTTGCGGCGATAGTGCCGGTTCGCCTTGGCGCGATTGCCGCAGACCGTCATGTCGCACCAGGCGCGGCTCCTATTCTTGCTGCGGTCGATGAAGAGCCAGCCGCAATTGCCGCAGATCTTCATGCGCTCCGGGTCGGGCATGGCGAGCAGCCGCAGCACGGAATGGGCGGTGGCCACGGCCACACTGCCGGGGCAAGCTTGGCGCAACGTTCTGGCCATCGCCTCCAGCAGCCCGGCCAGCAATTGGTCGTCACCGCCATCGAGTATACGCTTGCGGAAATAGAGGTCGATTGCCTCGCGCAGCGCGAAGAAATCCCTCTCGTTTTCTGCCGCCACCGGCGCAATATCGCCAAACAGGGCGCGTTCGGCGCAGAATTCGGCGGCCGCTTGCGGAAAATCCCGCAGCTGGTCCCTGATCGCGAAGCGGTCGATCCGCCGCGCGGAATCGTGGCGCAGAACGACGCTGTTGGCGACATCGAGTGCCAGTGCGCCGCCGGCAAAGCGGTGAGGGGTCCAGGAAAAGCTCATGCTGAAATTATAACTGGCTAAATAGGTTTTACCAGTTATAATTTTTGGAAGAGGCGGAGTGTCGAAATGGCCTATCTTCTGCAGCAATTGGCGAATGCGGTTCCGCTGGCCGCCCTCTATGCTGCGCTCGCCTTCGGTTATGCCGTGGCCTTCGGGGTGACGAAGCGGGCCGACATAACCTATGGGGCGATCTTCGCCTTCTCCGGCCAGATCCTGCTGCTGTTTACCGAACTCGCCTATGTCAGGTTCTGGCTGGTGCTGCCGGCCGCCCTTGCCGTCGGCGCCTGCGCGGCGATCGTCTATTCGCTGGCGGCGGGTCTCTGGATCGGCCGCTCGATCATGCTGCCGCTGGTCAGCAAATCGCCGAACACGGTGATCGTTGCTGCCCTCGGCATCATGATCGTGCTGATGGAGACCGCGAGGCTTGCCGCCGATACAAGGGCCATCTGGCTGCCGCCGTTTCTGAACGGCACCGTCGTCTTCTGGACTGATGGTGCATTCCAGGTGACGCTCACCTATATCCAACTGATCGATACGGCGCTGATGGCAGCCATCGTCGCTGTCGGTACGCTGATCCTCAGGCGCACGGCCTGGGGCCGCATCTGGCGCGCCGTCACCGATGATCCGCTGGCAGCCGAACTCTGCGGCACCAGCGCCAACCGCGTCTTTCTCGTCGCCTATGCCGCCGCCGCCCTGGTCGCGACGATCTGCGGCATCCTCGCCACCTTCTATTATGGCTCGATGGATTTCGGCGCCGGCCTGATGTTCGGGCTGAAGGTCCTGCTGATTGCCGCCGTCGGCGGCTATTCCGATCCGCTGCGCTCTGCGGGCGGCGCTGCCGGGCTCGCCGTCGTCGAAACCATGTGGGGCGCCTACGGCCCCTTCGTCTGGCGCGATCTCGTCATCTTCTCGCTGCTCGTCCTGATCTTGGTCATGAGCCGCAGGGAGCGTGTGGTGCTCTAAGAAATTCCAGCAAAAGTGCGCAGCGGTTTTGCGTCCGGAATTTCGTAAGACAAAAAAGGTAGGGCATCTCCGTGCTTCGAAAAAATACGGAGCTGTCCTACCTTTACTTCCACTTGTCGCGCGCCGCATCGTCGGCGTCTTTCGCCGCGACCCAGTCGCCGGCGGCGCCGTCCTTGCCGTGCTCCTTCTTCCAGAAGGGCGCTGCGGTCTTTAGGAAATCCATGACGAAATTCGCCCCATCGAACGCCGCCTGCCGATGCGGCGCGGCTGCAACGACGAGCACGATATTCTCGCCCACGGCGATCTTGCCGTAGCGGTGGATGGCGGTGAGGCCGAGCAGCCCGAAACGGGCAATGGCCAGTTCGCCGATGCGGTTCATCTCCGCTTCGGCCATGCCGGGATAATGCTCGAGCTCAAGAGACGCCAGCGTGCCGCCTTCATCTCGGCAGAGGCCGGAGAAGGTCACGATGGCGCCGACGCCGGCTTTGCCCTTGGAGAGCAGGTCGACTTCGGCCTGCAGGTCGAAGTCTTCGCGTTGGACGCGGATGGTGAGGGTGATGGTCACAGCGAAATCCTCCGCTGCTTTGAAGTTGCTGTGAAGAATGCGGAAAGGCTGTCCCGTGTCCGCCCCCCTCTGGCCTGCCGGCCGCGGGGTCGAGCCGCGGGTCTCGACCCGTCCTTCGGACCCCCACAGGTGGGGAGATCACAAGTGGCGCGCTCTTCTTGCCCATTTACCGCTTCGCCGGGCTGAAACGCCAATTCTTTGAGGAGGCCCGTGCGTCCAGCCAATCTCCCTCCTTGTGGGGGAGGTGCCTGGCAGGGCAGAGGGGGGTAGCGACACTGCACCACCATCACCGCCTCATCCCCCCGTCATCGGCGGAAAAATCCCGATCTCACGGGCGGCGCCGATCGGCTCATCATGCTCGACATGCTCCATGTCCAGCGCCACGCGGATCACCTCGGGATATTGAAGCGCGGTCTCATATTCTTCGCCCAGCGTCTTCAAATGATTCAGGAGATCGGCAACGGTGACGACGGAGGAGGGGAGGTCGATCTCCTCCTCGTCCTTGCCGATGCGCTCGCGCACCCATGCGAAATAGACAAGCCGCGTCATTCCTCGTCATCCACGATATGTTTCAGCCCGGCGCGGAAATAATCATAGCCGGTATAGATGGTCAGCAGCGCGGCGATCCACAGCAGCGCGATGCCGGTCTGCGTCGTGTAGGGGAAAATCTCGTCGCCGGCCGGGCCGGCGAGCAGGAAGGCGATGGCGACGAGCTGCAGCGTGGTCTTCCACTTGGCGATCCGTGTGACCGGCACGCTGACCTTCAGCGCCGCCAGATATTCACGCAGGCCGGACACCAGGATTTCACGGCAAAGAATGGTGATCGCCGCCCAGATCGACCAGCCGGCGATGGTCTGGTCGGCTGCGACCAAGAGCAGGATCGAGGCGACCAGCAGCTTGTCGGCGATCGGGTCGAGCATGCGGCCGATATTAGACGTCTGGTTCCAGATGCGCGCGAGATAGCCATCGAGGAAATCGGTGAGCGAGGCGATAACGAAAATCCAGAGCGCCACCCAGCGCGCCGTGTTGCTGATTGACAGCCTGCCCTCGATGAAGAAACAGAGAACGATCAGCGGCACGGCGAGGATGCGGCCGTAGGTCAGAAGATTGGGAATGCTGTACGCACGCGATGCCATGGGATCGTTTCTCTGAATTGATGCGCCGCTGTAGCGCCGCGCGTCTTGCGAAAATCGATTCCGATTTTCGGGCCGATGCGGTAGATGACGGCTTTGACCGTAAACCGTCAACATTCTTTCTGTCTTTTCATTGCCTTTGCGTGGAATTTGCGACGGACCCCGGTTATTTCGCGGCGTCGTCGTGGAAATGGTTATAGACCTGCTTCGCAACGGCTTCCGAAATGCCTTCCACCGCCATCAGGTCCGAAAGGGCGGCGCGCGAAACCGCCTTTGCCGTGCCGAAATGCTGCAGCAGCGCCCGTTTACGCGACGGGCCGATGCCGCCGATCTCGTCGAGCGGGTTCTTGATCATTTCCTTCTTGCGCCGAGCCCGGTGCGAGCCGATGGCGAAACGATGCGCCTCGTCGCGCATGCGCTGGATGAAATAGAGTACCGGATCGCGCGGCGGCAGCGTAAAACTCTCGCGTCCCGGCGGGAAGAAGCGCTCGCGCCCGGCATCGCGGTCGACACCCTTGGCGATGCCGATCGCCGTCACGCTGTCGGTGATCCCGAGTTCGTTGAGGATGCCGCGCACCGCTGTCATCTGCCCCTGGCCGCCATCGATGAGAATTACATCCGGCCAGGCCGGGAAGGGCATGTCGGCGGCGTCGATAGCGGCCTTTTCTGCCGTCCGATCGGGAATGCCTTCCTCCTTGATCAGCCGTGAGAAGCGCCGCGTCATAACCTCCTTCATCATGCCGAAGTCGTCTCCGGGGGTGATGTCGGTCGATTTGATGTTGAACTTGCGGTACTGGTTCTTGACGAAACCTTCCGGCCCCGCCACCACCATGCCGCCGACGGCGTTGGTGCCCATGATATGCGAGTTGTCGTAGATTTCGATGCGCTGCGGCGCATAGGCCAGCCCGAACGTGTCCTTGAAACCTCCGAGCAGCCGCGACTGCGACGCCGTTTCGGCGAGCTTTCGCCCATGCGCCTCGCGCGCATTGCCGACGACGTGATCGACCAGATCGCGCTTCTCGCCGCGCTGCGGCACCAGGATGGAAACCTTGTGAGCGGCCTTTTGGCTGAGTGCGGCCGCGAGCAGTTCCATCTCCTCGATCGTTTCCGACAGCATGATCTGCTTAGGCACCGGCTTGTCGTCGTAGAACTGGGCGAGGAAAGCGTTCAGCACTTCGGCGCCGGAAAGCTGCGGATCGGCCTTGGGGAAATAGGCGCGGTTGCCCCAGTTCTGGCCGGTGCGGAAGAAGAACACCTGGATGCAGGAAATGCCGCCCTCGTGGTGGATGGCGAAAACGTCCGCTTCCTCGACGCCGGCCGGGTTGATGCCCTGATGGCTCTGCACATGCGACAGGGCCGCCAGCCGATCGCGATAGATCGCCGCCCGCTCGAAATCGAGGTCCTCGGCCGCCTGGTTCATCGCCTCGGCCATATGCGACTTCACCTTCTGGCTCTTGCCGGAGAGGAAGTCCTTCGCCTCCTGCACCAGTTCGCCATAACCTTCGTCGCTGACCTCGTGGGTACATGGCCCGGAACAACGCTTGATCTGGTAGAGCAGGCAGGGGCGTGTGCGGGTTTCGAAGACACTGTCCGTGCAGGTGCGGATCAGGAAGGCGCGCTGCAGCGAATTGATCGTGCGCCCGACGGCACCCGCCGAAGCGAAAGGCCCGAAATAGTCGCCCTTTCGCGCCCTCGCACCGCGATGCTTGAAAATCGCCGGCGCCCGGTGGTCGCCGGTGATGAGGATATAGGGAAAGGACTTGTCGTCACGCAGCAGCACGTTAAAGCGTGGCCGCAAGCGCTTGATAAGATTCGCCTCCAGGAGCAACGCTTCGGTCTCCGTGCGCGTCGTCACGAATTCCATGTTTGCCGTCTGGCGCACCATCTGGGCGATGCGGTTGGAATGCACGCGGCCGACGGCATAATTGCCAACGCGTTTCTTCAGGCTGCGCGCCTTGCCGACATAGAGCACGTCACCCTCGGCATTGAACATGCGGTAGACGCCGGGGCTATTCGGCAGCCGCTTGACGAATTCGCCGATCAGATCCGCGCCGATCAGCCCAGTCTCGTTGATGCTGCCCGCGTTCCAGTCGACCGCAGCCGCAAGCGGGGCTGCGGCGGAAAGGTCGCCTTCCACCTCGATATCGTCTTCGCTCTCATCCGTATCGTCGTAGAGAACGCCGCCATCCGGCAGCTTTCGTCCGTTCATTCCGTAATCTCCGCCACATCGGGCGTCTGCCAGGCGAGGTGCTGGCCGCCGTCGAGGGCAATCATCTGGCCGGTGATCGAGGGCGTGTCGTAAAGGAAGCGAATCGTTTGTCCGAATTCCTCCAGCGCCGGCCCTCGCTGCAGGATAAGGGCTGAGACCTGCGCTTGGAAGTCCTCCTGCGACTGCCGCTCGCTCGGCATCGCGGGGCCGGGGCCGATGGCATTGACGCGGATGCGCGGCGCCAACGCCTGGGCAAGCGTCTGCGTCGCCGTCCACAGCGCGGACTTGGAGAGTGTATAGGAATAGAAGCTGGGTCTTAACGCCCAGACCCGCTGGTCGATGATGTTGACGATCAGTCCCGCGGTCTCGGCGGGCATCTGCTGCGCGAAGGCCGCTGCGAGGATCGATGGCGCACGCACATGCAGGTCGAAGTGCAGCGCCCATGTGGCGGCGTTGAAACCACGCGCGGAATCATGCTGGAAAACCGACGCATTATTGACGAGCAGATCGAGTGGCCCGAGCGCTTCCGACGCCTTCGCTACCAGCTCGGCCGTTTCGCCGATATCGGTAAGATCGGCCTGCAACGCGATCGCTCGTTGCCCCTTCTGCCGCAATTCCGCCGCCAGCTCTTCGGCTTCGCCGATCGAGTCGTTGGCGTGGATCGCAACGGAAAAGCCATTTGCAGCAAGGTCTTCGGCGATTGCCCGGCCTATTCTTTTGGCGGCCCCGGTTACAAGGGCCGAGCGAAGTCTTTTGTGGTTCAAAATCCTGCCTTCTGATCCCGCGAGTCTGTCTGTCGACTATATAGGCGCGGGCGGAGATTATATAAATAGGCTGTGGCGGTTGCGTCGGCGGACGGGATATTCTATGTATTATTTAAGAATGCGATTTGATAAAATAAGTATTTTCAGTTTAACTCTTCAGTAGGGTTAATGAATTGTATGTTGCGTCAAAGCAACATCGAATTTCGGCCATGCGGCAGCCACAATGATATCACAATTTGGCTCTTTCAAATCCGCATTTGAGTTCCAATTTCAGTCTCGATCCGGAAGGGACATCTGGCAATATCCCGCCGATGCTTCACTGATAGACAGTGATCAAGCGACGCGGGACTGAAAGGAGACTAAGTATGCGTGTACTCATTGCTGGCCTCATGGCCTCCGTTTTTGCAATTGCGGGCGTCTCGGCAGCTCAGGCGGCCGATGCCGTCGACCAGGTTCCGGAAGCACCGGTCGCCCAGGACGCTCCGGTCAAGCCGGCCGGTAACTGGGAAGGCTTTTACCTCGGCGGCGCCGGCACCTACAACATGGGTGACTTCGGTTCCGACCGCCACACCTATGGTTTCGGCGGCCAGGTTTTCACCGGCTACAATTGGCAGCAGGGCCAGATCGTTTACGGCGTTGAATCCGATCTCGGCTACAGCGGCGACGACGTCTCCTCGGGCGGCGTCAAGAACAAGTACGGCTGGAACGGCTCTGTCCGTGGCCGCGTCGGTTACGACATGAACCCGTTCCTGCTCTACGGCACGGCCGGTCTCGCCCTCGGCGACGTCAAGGTTTCCGACGGCACCTCGGACGAAAGCAAGACCAATTACGGTTATACCGTCGGCGCCGGCGTCGAAGCCTTCGTGACCAACAACATCACGACGCGCTTGGAATATCGCTACACCGACTACCAGAGCAAGGACTACAACCTCGACTCCGGCAGCTTCTCGCGCGGTTACGACGAAAACAGCGTCAAGCTCGGTATCGGCGTCAAGTTCTAAGCCGAGAACAATCGTTCAAGCATGAAAAAGCCGGGCACATCGCCCGGCTTTTTTGCGGCCTGCTCGATGCCGATTTAACGGACTATGCTGTCGGCTTGAGCTCCTGATGGGCAGGGAATTTCTTTTCGAACTGCGCCAGCCAGTCGACCAGCGGCGCATGATCGGCTTCCCACTGGCCCTTGAAGCGCAGGTCGAGATAGTCGAGCGTGGCGGCCAAGGCGAAATGTCCGCCATTGAGCTTCTTGCCTGATTTCGGCGGATTGGCGCTGAGATGTGCAAGCCCGCTCGTCGCCTTCTTCCATTGCCGATCGATCCAGGGCTGGTGGATCTTTTCCTCATCGCGAAAGCGCCGCTCGTAGATGATGGCGAGCAGGCAGTCGCAGATGCCGTCGCAGAGCGACTCGAGGACCTCCGCATCGGTGCGTTTGCCCTTCTTGGCGGGATAGAGCTTGCCCTTCGCCAGCCGGTCGAAATAATGCATGATCGCCACGCTGTCGAAGACCGAGGCGCCATCATCGGTCAGAAGCGTCGGGATCTTGCCGAGCGGATTGTTGTCCACCAGGATCGCCGGCCCGGCATTGGTGTCGACCCGGATGGCATTCAACTCCAGGCCCAGGAAATGCGCGGCCATCCGCACCTTGCTGGAATAGGGGGAGGCGGGCGACCAAAGCAGCTTCATGGGGACACCTGATGAGATTGTAAAACGACGGGCCGGGACTATTCCCGAAGCCGATTTCCAGGTCAATCGTCCTTGACCGCCTTTGTCTCGCCGCGCAGCCAGAAGGCCCGGTGCGAGGCGAAACGGTCCTGGGCCAGATGGTCTTTTAGCGCTGGCAGCAACTGGTGCAACTCGTCCTTCAGCGTGAAGGGCGGATTGACGATGACGAGGCCGGAGCCGGTCAGTCCCGTGATGCCGCGGTCACTGCGAACAATGAGCTCGGCGCAGAGCATCTTCGGGATATCGAGCGCCTGCAGCGTCTCGTGGAATTCCTTGATCGGCGCCCCCTTCTTCAGCGGATACCAGAGGCAATAGGTGCCGCCGGGAAAGCGGCGATAGGCTTTTTCCAGTCCTTCGGCCAGGCGCTGATATTCGTCCTCTTCCTCGAAAGGCGGGTCGACGAGCACGATGCCGCGCTTCTCCTTCGGCGGCAGATGCGCGCCGAGCGCCAGCCAGCCGTCGAGCTCGGCAATGCGGGCGTGGTGATCGCCCTCGAACAGCCGGTGCAGCCTGAGGTAATCCTCGGGATGCAGTTCCATTGCCGACAAGCGGTCCTGCGGCCGGAACAGTAGCCGCGCGAGTTTCGGCGATCCGGGATAGAAGCGGATGCCGCCCTCAGGGTTGATTTCGCGGATGGCTGCGAGGTAGGGCTCTAGCAGCTCGGCAACCTGAGGTCCGAGATCGGCCTCCATCAGCTTGCCGATGCCCTCGAGCCATTCGCCTGTCTTCTGCGCCTCCTCGGAGGAGAGGTCGTAGAGCCCGATGCCGGCATGCGTGTCGAGCACGCGGAATGCCCCATCCTTCTTCTGCATGTAGCGGATCAGCCGCGCAAGCACGGCATGTTTCAGCACATCGGCAAAATTGCCCGCATGGTAGATGTGGCGGTAGTTCATTTTCGCTGATGTCCGTATGAATTCGCGTCATGGGGAGTTTTTGTGGCTTTTGGCCGTGCAAGCCTTGCAATATACAAATGCCATGAACATTGCGACCCCCATCCACGCCAAATCCTCGAAGCAGGACACCAGGGTTGGCCACACGGCCTGTCCGCACGACTGTCCCTCCACCTGCGCGCTGGAGGTCGAGATATCAGAGGATGGCCGCGTCGGCCGTGTCCGCGGCGCACACGATCACTCCTACACATCAGGCGTCATCTGCGCCAAGGTCGCCCGTTATGCCGAGCGGCTCTACCATCCCGAGCGCTTGATGCATCCCTTGCGCCGCACCGGCGCCAAGGGGGCAGGGCAGTGGCAGCAGATTTCCTGGGACGATGCGCTGGATGAGATCGCCGAAGCCTTTGTGAAGGCCGAAGCGAGCGACGGCAGCGAAGCGATCTGGCCCTATTTCTATGCCGGCACGATGGGCTGGGTGCAGCGCGATTCGATCGATCGCCTGCGCCATGCCAAGCGCTATTCCGGTTTCTTCTCGTCGATCTGCACCAATCCGGCCTGGACCGGCTTCACCATGGCGACCGGCACCCTGCGTGGTCCCGATCCGCGCGAGATGGGCCGCACCGATTGCGTCGTCATCTGGGGCACCAATGCGGTGTCGACGCAGGTCAATGTGATGACCCACGCCATCAAGTCGCGCAAGGAGCGCGGCGCGAAGATCGTCGTCATCGACATTTACGACAATCCGACGATGAAGCAGGCCGACATGGCCTTGATCGTCAAGCCGGGCACCGATGCGGCACTCGCCTGCGCCGTCATGCATATCGCCTTCCGCGACGGCTATGCCGACCGTGAATACATGGCGCGATATGCCGACGATCCCGAAGGTCTCGAAGCGCATCTGAAGACGAAGACCCCGCAATGGGCGGCCGATATCACCGGCCTTTCGGTTGAGGAGATCGAAGCTTTCGCCCGCCTCGTCGGCACGACGAAAAAGACCTTCTTCCGCCTGGGTTACGGCTTCACCCGCCAGCGCAATGGTGCGGTCGCCATGCATGCGGCAGCCTCGGTCGCCACCGTCCTCGGCTCCTGGCAATATGAGGGCGGCGGCGCCTTCCATTCGAACAGCGATATCTTCCGCATGAACAATGCGGAACTGACCGGCAGGTCGATGAAGGATGCCGATATCCGCATGCTCGACCAGTCGCAGATCGGCCGGGTGCTGACCGGCGATGCGGTGGCGCTGCGCCATCGCGGCCCGGTGACGGCGATGTTGATCCAGAACACCAATCCGGCAAACATCGCCCCCGAGCAGCGGCTGGTCAGACGCGGTTTTGCCCGCGACGACCTCTTCGTCGCCGTCCATGAGCAGTTCATGACCGAAACGGCGGAGATTGCCGATATCGTCATTCCCGCGACGATGTTCGTCGAGCACGACGACATCTACCGGGCCGGCGGCCAGAACCATATTCTGCTGGGGCCGAAGCTGGTCGAGCCGCCGCCAAGCGTGCGCACCAATCTCTTCGTCATCGAAGAACTGGCCAAGCGCCTCGGCGTCGCCGATCGCCCGGGCTTCGGTTTTACCGCCCGCGAGATGGTCGACCGGGTGCTCGAATCGAGCGGCCTGCCGGATTACGATCATTTCCTCGAACACAAATGGTTCGATCGCCAGCCGGCTTTCGAGGAGGCACACTTCCTGGACGGTTTTGCCCATCCGGATGGCAGGTTCCATTTCCGCCCGGACTGGATCAACCAGCCGGCGCCTAACAAGCCGCCGGCCGCCGTCGGCGTGCTCGGGCCGCATGCAGAGCTTCCGGCCTTCCCGGATCAGGTCGATGTCATCGAGGTCGCCGATCCCGAGCATCCCTTCCGCCTCGCCACATCGCCCGCCCGCAACTTCCTGAATTCGAGCTTCTCCGAAACCAAGACCTCGCGTCAGAAGGAAGGCCGCCCCGAAGTGATGATCAATCCGGCCGACGCCGAAGCCAATGGCATCGCTCATGGCGATCTCGTCCGCATCGGCAACAGCCGCGGCGACCTGCGCATCCACGCCCGCATCACCACCGAAGTGAAATCAGGCGTGCTGATTGCCGAGGGACTCTGGCCGAACAAGGCGCATATCGACGGCGAGGGGATCAACGTCCTGACCGGCGCCGACCCGGTCGCGCCCTATGGTGGGGCCGCCGTGCACGATAACAAGGTCTGGCTTCGCAAGGACGCAGCATGATGCAGCCGAAATCACGGGTGAAGATCGTCAGCGAGGAAACGCTGTCGAATGGGTGGACGCGGTTGAGCAGCTATTTGCTCGACTATATCGACCGTAGGGGCGCGACCCAGCAGCTGAAGCGGGAGGTCTACCACCGCACGCCGGCCGCCTGCGTCCTGCTTTACGATCCGAAACGCGATCTTGTCGTTCTCGTCCGCCAGTTCCGGCTTGCCGTGCATCTCAATGGCGACCCCGCCTGGATAATCGAGGTGCCTGCCGGCCTTCTCGACGACGATCATCCCGAACAGGCGATCCGCCGCGAGGCGATGGAAGAAACCGGTTACCAGCTGCGCGATGCGCGCTTCCTGTTCAAATGCTACACGTCGCCGGGCGCCTTTGCCGAAGTCGTCCACTTCTTCGTCTCCGTGATCGACATCGCCGACCGCGTTGCCGAGGGCGGTGGCCTAGACGAGGAGCACGAGGATATCGAGGTCCTGGAAATCCCGCTCGACGAAGCCGCCCGGATGATCGAAACCGGCGAGATCTTCGACGCCAAGACGATCATGCTGCTGCAATGGGCGTTGTTGAACAGGAATAAACTTCGATAGCGGATGAGCGGTCTCGGGCAAGCCGTTGGGTTGGGCTCAAGACGGTTTCGCTATCGCGGTTGTGGCGTTCGAAAATTTCATACGTTTGTCACGAAGCGGTTCTATCCGCTGCGGTCTGTCAATCATCGATGCGGTTAGGAGAAAGCCCATGTGGCTCAGCAATTTCACCCTCGTTCTCCCAAACGAGGTCGTGAGTGAAGGTTCCGTGCGTGTTGAGGATGGCGTCATCGCCGAGATCCGGCCCGAGCCGATAGCGGCTGCGGCCATCGATGGCGGCGGCCGGCTGCTGATGCCCGGTTTCGTCGATCTCCACGGCGACATGATCGAGCGCGAGATCGCGCCGCGGCCGAATGCGACGATGCCGATCGATTTCGGCATCCACGAACTCGACAAGAAACTTGCCGCCGCCGGCGTCACCACGGCCTTCGCCGCCGTCTCTTTCGCCACCGAAAGCGTCTACGGCCACGTCCGCTCGCTGGAGACGACTGCGGCGGTGATCGAGGGCATCAACCGCCTGCGCGACGACCTGCTGATCGACCACCGCGTCCACGCCCGCTACGAAATCACCAATGTCGGCGCTGCTCCGGCGCTCGAGCGCCTATTGAATGCCAACCAGATCGACATGGTCTCGCTCACCGACCACACGCCGGGGCAGGGCCAGTACAACAACCTGCAAAGCTACATCCTCAGCATTTCCGAGCGCCGGGCCATCTCCGAGGAAATGGCCGCCGAAATCGTCGCCAAGCGCATCGCCATGCGCAGCAATCCCGAGATCGAAGCCAAGCTCAAAGACATCGTCGCGCTGTCGCTGAAGCACAAGCTGTCGCTCGCCTCGCATGATGATGACAGCGTCGAGAAAGTCGCCGAAATGCACGATCTCGGCGTCACCATCAGCGAGTTTCCGGTGACCGCACCTGCAGCCGAAGAGGCGCGCCGCCGCGGCCTCTGGACGCTGATGGGCGCGCCGAACGCGCTGCGCGGCCAGTCGATGTCGGGCAATCTCAGCGCCCTCGATGCCGCCAGGGCCGGCCTGCTCAGCGTCATTGCCGCCGATTACCACCCGGCCGCCTTCGTGCCCGGCATCTTCAAGCTCGCCGATATGGTGGAAGGCGGTCTCCCGGCTGCCGTCGCTATGGCGACCGCCAACGCCGCCCACTCCGCCGGCCTCTCCGACCGCGGCGAAATCGCCCTCGGCCAGCGCGCCGATCTGGTGACTGTCGAACCCGGCGACATCAACCGCATCCGCGCCACCTTCCGCGCCGGCCGCTTCGTCTACAGCGACGGCACGCTGCATCCGCTGCGGGCGATGGCGGCTTAGGTCGAAAAAACGTGATTGTCATCTCAGCAAGCAGCATGCCTTTCATCTTGTGTCGAAGGTGAAGGACTTGGCATGCTTCGGTGGGGCTGACAGTCGACGCTTTCCTAACTAAATTCAGGTCTAAGTTGCGCCAGAGCCGCTTTACTTCCTTGCGGCGCTTATGATGATGTCCACCCGCGAACCGCTATGGCAAATGGAGCAGGCAGATCCGTGGATGTGTGCAAAAAGAGGGCGAACGGTGAAGGTCACGGGTATTTTGGCGGTTGGAAGCTATGCTCCCTTCCGCAATGGGATATTTTCGATTGAGTATCGGACAGCCAATGAAGCGTAGGTCGTTCCTGTCGTCACTGTGCGCATTGCTCCTCTCGTCTTGCCAAGGCGAGAGTGCGGCCGTCCGTTTTAAGGTCATTGCTTCCGCGACGGTTGATGGCCGACCGGTCGAAAGTTCATCAGTGATGGAAATCGGCTATTCCAAGGTAACGCACAGCCTGATCGGAAATGGTGGAGCAACACGTCTCTACGGCGAGGCTTTGATTTTCGAACTTGGCGGCAAAGGTACAATTTACATCTTGCCAATTCAGCATGATCCCAACAACAGCCTCACTCAAGTTTACGAGTATGCAGTTCTGACAACCTTGGGCATAAAGAATAGCGTCGGCTCTCTATCTGAAGCAGATTTCGCCGTGCTACGCAGCGCAACTGGGCGGTATCCCTTCAAGCTTAAAACGACGCGACTGCCGGTAATAGTATCGTTCAAGAACGAGAGCGATCCAAAAACCATCTATGAGATTCGGCCGAGCGAGATTGGCCGATACTTTCCAGGTGTTCAGTTTGCAGGCTTAGATTTGGAAATTACGACCGACCGTATCAGCTATAAGTTGCGAAAACGGCTTCCCTGGCTCAACACTACTGTTGAACCAAGAGAGATTTTCCCCCGCGACCCTCCAGGGGTCTCACGCCCCAGAGATGAACTGCCCTTTAGCTATATGATTACGCCAGCGGACTTTTTTGGGTAGCTGACGATAGACATGCTTTCCGCTCCGAAAGGATCGGCTGTGATAGTAGATGGTAACGATATTGCTGTGAAGTTTACTTAAGCGCGGTCACCAATCAGCGAAACCAGCTGGGCCTTGGGCATGGCGCCAGAAGCCTCAGCACCCACCGCCTTACCACCGTCCATCGTCACGCGGCCTTCGGCGAAGAGCCGCAGTGCCTGCGGATAGATTTGATGCTCCACGGTGAGCACCCGCGCCGCGAGGCTTTCGGCCGTGTCGCCGGAAAGGATCGGGACCGCCGCCTGGCCGATCGTTGGCCCTTCATCCATGCCTTCGGTGACGAAATGTACCGTGCAGCCGGCGATGCGCATGCCGGCGTCGATGGCGCGCTGATGGGTATGCAGGCCCGGAAACAGCGGCAGCAGGGAAGGGTGGATGTTGAGCATCCGGCCTTCATAACGCTGGATGAAAGTCGGCGTCAGCAGCCGCATGTAGCCTGCGAGGCAGAGAATATCGGGGGAAAGCGTATCGAGGGCGGAAAAGATCGCCGCCTCGTGTGCATCCTTGCTGTCATAATCCTTGCGGGGGAAGGCGAAGGTGGCGATACCCTCGGCGGCCGCCTTGGCAAGCCCGCCGGCATCCGCTTTGTCGGAGACCACGCCGACGATTTCGGCTGGGTAGTCGCTGGCCTTGGCCGCCGCGATCAGCGCCATCATGTTGGAGCCGCTGCCTGATATGAAGACGACGACGCGTTTGCGCGGCGTGCTCATAGGGCAAGCGTGCCCTTGTAGACCGTGCCGGCAGCGCCTTCGTCGCGGGCGATCATCCGGCCGAGGGTAATGACCTTTTCGCCTTCGGCCTCCAGTGCTGCGGAAACCGCGGCGACGTTCTCTTCAGCGACGACGACGATCATGCCGACGCCGCAGTTGAAGGTGCGCAGCATTTCTTTCGCCTCGACGCCGCCGGATTGGGCGAGCCACGAGAAGACCGGCGGAGCCTTGACGGCATCAAGATCGATCTCGGCCGCCAGATGCTTCGGCAGCACGCGCGGAATATTTTCCGGGAAACCGCCGCCGGTGATATGGGCGAGCGCCTTCAGCGCACCTGTCTCGCGGATCGCCTTCAGGAGCGGCTTCACATAGATACGGGTCGGGGTGAGCAGGGCTTCGCCGAGCTTCTTGCCTTCGAGGAACGGTGCCGGCGCATCCCAGCCGAGGCCGGAGAGTTCGACGATCTTGCGCACCAGCGAGAAGCCGTTGGAATGGACGCCGGAGGAGGCGAGGCCGAGGATCACGTCGCCCTCGGCGATATCGCCGGAAGGCAGCAGCCTGCCGCGTTCGGCGGCACCGACGGCAAAGCCGGCGAGATCGTAATCGCCAGAGGAATACATGCCGGGCATTTCAGCCGTCTCGCCGCCGATCAGCGCGCAGCCGGCTTCGCGGCAGCCGGCAGCGATGCCGCCGACGATCGCCGCGCCCTGGTCGGGGTCGAGCTTGCCGGTCGCGAAATAGTCGAGGAAGAACAGCGGCTCGGCGCCCTGCACGACGAGATCGTTGACGCACATGGCGACGAGGTCGATACCGACGGTGTCGTGATAATCGGCATCGATGGCGATCTTCAGCTTGGTGCCGACGCCGTCATTGGCGGCGACCAGAACCGGATCGGTAAAGCCGGCGGCCTTGAGATCGAAGAGCCCGCCGAAGCCGCCGATTTCGCCATCGGCGCCGGGACGGCGGGTCGAGCGCACCGCCGGTTTGATCTTCTCGACAAGGAGGTTGCCGGCATCGATGTCGACGCCCGCATCGCTGTAGGTCAGGCCGTTTTTTCCAGACTGGCTCATGCTGGTCTCCGATGGCTATTTCAGGCGGCAGACGCGCCGCGTCATCTGCCGGTCGCAATTGCATGACAGGGGCGTTTATGCAAGCGCTGCATGGCAAAAGCCCCCAATTTCCCGCGTCTTCCCTGGGGCCTTTCCGGGATTTGCCGCCACAGGGTTGACCATCTTTGCGCCTGCACCCTATGTGCTGAATGGCTGCGTCGGTTCGGATGCGGCGTTTGGCGGCGGAAAAGCGATCAGCGGGGAAGCGATGCCACAGCAAGTCAGCGGCAACAGTCTCAAGCGTCAGATTTTCTTCTGGCTGATCGTGCTCGTCTTCTTCATCGCCTTTCTCTACGTCTTCAGCTCGATCCTGCTGCCCTTCATCGCCGGCATGGCGATCGCCTATTTCCTCGATCCCGTGGCCGATCGGCTGGAGCGGCTGGGTCTGAGCCGCATGATGGCGACGGTCGGCATCCTCATCGCCTTCGTCATCGTCTTTGCGCTGGCGCTGATGATCCTCATTCCCGTGCTGATCAGCCAGTTCAACGATTTCGCCGAGCGGCTGCCGGGTTATATCAGCCAGCTACAGCAGTTCATCGACAATTCGAAAAACTCGCTGCTGCCCGATTGGGTCAGAAGCCAGGCCGGCACGATCAAGGATAATTTCTCCGGCATCCTCTCCGAAGGCATGGGCTTCTTGACCGGGCTCTTCGCGCAGATCTGGAATTCCGGCAAGGCGATCGTCGACGTCATATCCCTGCTCGTCGTCACCCCCGTCGTCGCTTTCTATATCCTGCTCGATTGGGACCGCATGGTCGCCAAGGTCGATCAGTGGATCCCGCGCGACTATATCAGCGACGTCCGCCAGATCGCCAGCGAGATCGATCAGGCGATCGCCGGCTTTATCCGCGGTCAGGGCTCGCTCTGCCTCATCCTCGGCATTTATTATGCCGCCGGTCTGTCTCTCGTCGGTCTGAATTTCGGCCTGCTGATCGGGCTCTTTGCCGGCATGATCAGTTTCATTCCCTATGTCGGCTCGCTGGTCGGCCTCGTTCTCGCCATCGGCGTGGCGATCGTTCAGTTCTGGCCGGATTATCCCTGGATCGGTCTGGTGCTCGCCGTCTTCTTCAGCGGCCAGTTCCTGGAAGGCAACATTCTGCAGCCGAAGCTCGTCGGCTCCAGCGTCGGCCTGCATCCGGTCTGGCTGATGTTTGCGCTGTTTGCCTTCGGTGCCCTCTTCGGTTTCGTCGGGCTTCTGGTCGCGGTGCCGGCGGCGGCTGCCGTCGGTGTGCTTGTCCGTTTCGCGCTTTCGCGTTACCTTCAGAGTGATCTTTATTTTGGCGGGTCATCCGGTGGCCGCGCCCGGAAGACGAAATCAGTTCCCAATGAATGACGTGAAGAACGCTGATCCGAAGCGCAAGGCCGGAGAGCAGCTGCCGCTGGTCTTTTCGCACGATGCCGCAAGCGGACGTGACGATCTCCTGATCTCGGACCGTCTCGCTGCCGCGGTGTCGATCGTCGATGCCTGGCCCGCATGGCCGTCGCAGGTTGTTGTGCTCGCCGGCCCGGTCGGTTCGGGAAAATCGCATCTGGCCCGCATCTGGCGGGAGTTGAGTGGCGCCGTCGAGATCCATCCGGAACTCGGCTCGGACGCTGCTATTGCCGCCGCCGCCGGCCCGGTTTTATTCGAGGATGCCGATCGCCTCGGTTTCGACGACAATGCGCTGTTTCACGTCATCAACAGCGTGCGCGAAAACGGCACCAGCCTGTTGATGACAAGCCGTCTCTGGCCGATCTCCTGGCCGGTTTTGCTGCCGGATCTGCGCTCCCGCCTGAAAGCTGCCACCGTCGTCGAGATCGGCGAGCCCGACGAGGCGCTGTTGTCGCAGGTGATAGTCAAGCTCTTTGCCGACCGGCAGGTTTATATAGATGACAAACTCGTGCTCTATATCGTCAACCGGATGGAGCGATCGCTGAACGCGGCCCAGATGATCGTCGAAAGGCTTGACCGGCTGGCCCTGTCGCGAGGCACAAAAATCACCCGGTCTCTTGCTGCTGAAGTATTGAATGAATTGGGAAATTCGGAGCCGGCCGATTGACTGTCACAGTTCCGTCGTGAAACTGATATAATTGCCTTCGGCGATTGAGAACGGGGTGGACCATGGATAGCGCAGTCGCAGAACATCAGGAACTTACTCCGGAAACCAACGACAACACTCCCCCGCTGGAAGAGCTGCTCAAGAGCCCCGAGCGCTTCATCAACCGAGAATTCTCCTGGCTGCAATTCAATCGCCGCGTCCTGGAAGAGACTTTGAATACCGAGCATCCGCTGCTCGAGCGCGTCCGCTTCCTGTCGATCTCGGCTGCCAACCTCGATGAATTCTTCATGGTGCGTGTCGCCGGCCTCGAGGGCCAGGTGCGCCAGAACATTGCCATCCGCAGCCCCGACGGCAAGACGCCGGCCGAGCAGCTCGACTCGATCCTGCAGGAGATCGACCATCTGCAGATGGAGCAGCAGGCCTCGCTTGCCGTGCTGCAGCAGTATCTCGCCAAGGAAGACATTCTGATCGTGCGTCCCGGCGCCTTGAGCGATGCCGACCGCCAGTGGCTGGCCGCCGAATTCGAACAGGCAATCTTTCCAGTCTTGACGCCGCTGTCGATCGATCCAGCCCACCCGTTCCCGTTCATTCCGAATCTGGGCTTCTCAATCGGCCTGCAGCTCGTCAGCAAGAACGGCCGCGAGCCAATGACGGCGCTGCTGCGTCTGCCGGTGGCGCTCGATCGTTTCGTCCGTCTGCCGGACGATGGAAACACCATCCGCTACATCACGCTCGAAGATGTCGCCAACGTCTTCATCCACCGGCTCTACCCCGGTTACGAGGTGCAGGGCTCCGGTACGTTCCGCGTCATCCGCGACAGCGATATCGAAGTCGAAGAAGAGGCCGAGGATCTCGTGCGCTTTTTCGAAACGGCGCTGAAGCGCCGCCGCCGTGGAAAGGTCATCCGCATCGAGACCGATTCCGAAATGCCGGCCTCGCTGCGTCAGTTCGTCGTTCAGGCGCTGAATATTCCTGATAATCGCGTCGCCGTTCTGCCGGGCCTTCTGGCGTTGAACACCCTATCGGAGATCACCAAGGCGCCGCGCGACGATCTCAGATTTCTTCCCTACAATGCGCGATTTCCCGAGCGCGTCCGCGAACATGCCGGCGACTGCTTCGCCGCCATCCGCGAAAAGGACATGGTCGTCCATCATCCCTACGAATCCTTCGACGTGGTGGTCCAGTTTCTTCTCCAGGCTGCGCGCGATCCTGACGTCCTGGCAATAAAGCAGACGCTTTACCGCACCTCCAACGATAGCCCGATCGTCCGCGCGTTGATCGACGCCGCCGAAGCCGGCAAGTCGGTGACGGCGCTGGTCGAACTCAAGGCCCGCTTCGATGAAGAGGCGAACATCCGCTGGGCGCGCGATCTCGAGCGCGCCGGCGTGCAGGTTGTCTTCGGCTTCATCGAGCTCAAGACCCACGCCAAGATGTCGATGGTCGTCCGCCGCGAAGAAGGCAAGCTCCGGACCTATTGCCACTTGGGAACCGGCAACTACCACCCGATCACCGCGAAGATCTATACGGACCTGTCCTATTTCACCTGCAATCCGGTCATCGCTCATGACATGGCCAACATCTTCAATTTCATTACCGGTTATGGTGAGCCGGAACAGGGCATGCAGCTTGCAATCTCGCCCTATACAATGCGCCCGCGCATCCTGCGCCACATCGAAGAAGAGATTCAGCACGCCAAGAACGGCGCTCCGGCGGCGATCTGGATGAAGATGAATTCGCTTGTCGATCCTGACATCATCGATGCGCTCTATCGCGCCAGCCATGCCGGCGTCGAGATCGATCTCGTCGTGCGCGGCATCTGCTGCCTGCGTCCGCAGGTGCCCGGTCTCTCGGAGAAGATCCGCGTCAAATCGATCGTCGGCCGCTTCCTCGAGCACAGCCGCATCTTCTGTTTCGGCAACGGCCACGGTCTGCCGTCCGACAAGGCACTGGTTTATATCGGTTCGGCCGACATGATGCCGAGAAACCTCGACCGCCGCGTCGAAACCATGGTCCCACTGACGAACCCGACCGTTCATGAGCAGGTTTTGTCCCAGATTATGCTCGGCAACGTGATTGACAATCAGCAAAGCTACGAGATATTGCCCGACGGTACGTCGCGGCGCATGGAAGTGCGCAGAGGCGAAGAACCGTTCAATGCGCAGCAGTATTTCATGACCAATCCGAGCCTGTCGGGCCGTGGTGAAGCTCTGAAGTCCAGTGCGCCGAAGCTGATCGCCGGCCTGCTCGAAGGCCGCAACAACAAGTAATACTGGACCTAAATGGTTGAATCTGAAGCCCAGGGGCGCCTTCCGGGGATCGCCCCGGTCTCCGTTGTCGACATCGGATCGAATTCCATCCGTCTCGTCGTCTACGAAGGCCTGTCCCGCTCGCCGACCATTCTTTTCAACGAAAAGGTCCTCTGCGGCCTCGGCAAGGGCATTGCCGTCACTGGCAAGATGGATGAAGACAGCGTCGGCCGGGCTCTGGCAGCGCTGCACCGTTTCAAGGCCCTGTCCGACCAGGCGCGGGCCGCCACCATGTATGTGCTGGCGACCGCCGCCGCCCGTGAGGCGAGCAACGGCCCCGATTTCATCCACCAGGCGGAAACCATCCTCGGCCGCAGGATCCGTGTGCTCTCCGGCGAGGAGGAGGCGAAATTCGCCTCGCTCGGCATCATCAGCGGCTTCTTCAATCCCGACGGCATTGCCGGCGACCTCGGCGGCGGCTCGCTGGAGCTGATCGATATCAAGGGCAAGGAGTTCGGCAAGGGCATTACGCTGCCGCTCGGCGGCCTGCGCCTGTCTGAATATACAGGCGGGTCGCTCGCCAAGGCTCGCACCTTTGCCCGCAAGCAGGTGAAGACGGCAAAGTTGCTGTCGAAAGGCGAGGGGCGCACCTTCTACGCCGTCGGCGGCACCTGGCGAAACATCGCCAAGCTGCATATGGAGATGACTCATTATCCGCTGCATATGATGCAGGGTTATGAGGTCTCGCTTGAAGCGATGATGCTGTTCCTCGAACAAGTGGTGACCGCCCGCGATTCCAAGGAGCCGGCGTTGCAGGCCGTTTCCAAGCACCGTCGTTCGCTGCTGCCCTTCGGCGCCGTCGCCATGAAGGAAGTGCTGAGCGCGATGAAGCCGTCGGTGATTTCCTTCTCGGCGCAAGGCGTGCGCGAGGGCTATCTCTATTCGCTGTTGTCGGAGGCCGAGCGCCGCCTCGATCCACTGCTTGCCGCTGCCGGCGAACTGGCGATCCTGCGTGCCCGCTCGCCCGAGCATGCCCGGGAGCTCGCGGAATGGACCGGCCGCATGATGCCCTTGTTCGGCGTCCAGGAAACCGAAGAGGAAAGCCGCTATCGTCAGGCCGCCTGTCTGCTCGCCGATATCAGCTGGCGAGCCCATCCCGACTATCGCGGCCTGCAGGCGCTGAACGTCATCGCCCACTCCTCCTTCGTCGGCATCAGCCATCCCGGCCGCGCCTTCATCGCGCTGACCAATTATTACCGTTTCGAGGGCCTGCACGACGACGGCGCCACCGGCCCGCTGGCGCAGATCGCCACCCCGCAGTTCATCGAACGCGCCAAGCTGCTCGGCGGCATGCTGCGCGTCGTTTACCTCTTCTCGGCCTCGATGCCCGGCATCGTCAAAAGCCTGAGCTTCCGCAAATCCGCGAACCCCGACCTCGACCTCGAATTCGTCGTGCCGCCCGAATACCGCGATTTCGCCGGCGAACGCCTGGACGGCCGCCTGCAGCAACTGTCGAAGCTGACGAATAAGAGGTTGGCGTTTCGATTCGAGTAGGCCGATTTGCGGCCGTTGTCTTGCGCCGCCGCCCCTCCCGCTCTCCCTCATTCCTGTGCTCGTCACAGGAATCCAGCTACCGCGCGTCCGCGTGGTGAATGACTCTTCCCGACAAAGGTAGTTTCCCGCGCCCAAGGACTTGGGCGCCCTGGATTCCTGTGACGAGCACAGGAATGAGGGAGAAACTTGGATGTGCTCGACCCAAATAAAAAGGGCGGCGCTCTCGCACCGCCCTCTCAATCTCACATCAACCCCGAATTACTTCGCGTTCAAAAACTCACCAACCTCGAGCAGGCTGAACTCGTTATTATCGGCCTTGTCGACCGCACGGCCGGCCGAGAAGGGCAGGTTGTTGTCGTTGCCGATGATGATGTGGGTGGCATCGACGCGGTCGACGTTTTCGATCGTCACGAAGGGCATGTCGTAGACCCCGTCCTTGCTGCCGGCCTTCTTCTTGTTGTCGGGGTCCTGGATGTTCAAGAGGTCGATATAGCCGATCTTGCGGACGGCCTTGCCGGCATTGGCGTCGTTGAACTCGATCTTGTAGACGCGCTTCAGATCGGCAGGCGCCTCGAAGCAATCCGGTTTCGGCTGCTTCGGGTCGGCGCAGACCTTGTCCTTGGTGCCGGCGCCACTGTCGCGCTCGATGACGAGAGCGGTCGTGTCGTCGAGCATGTTGAAGTCGCCGATCGAGACGCCCTTGTCTTCGAACGGATAGAGCCAGCTGCGGCCGGTCCACTTCTTGGCGGCGACGTCGAATTCGATCACGCGGACGGCGGTGTGGCCGTCGACGTTCTCCATCTGCCCGTCATCCTTGTAAAGGGCGCCTTCGAGCAGGCCGTAGAGCTTGGCGCCGTCCTTCGACATGGCGAGGCCTTCGAAGCCGCCGGAGCGCTTCAGGTTGAAGACCGGCATCTTCGCGGCCGGGTTGCCGGGAAGCTGGATCAGCGGATTGTCGGGTGAAAGCACCGGCTTGCCGTCGAGCGTCGTCGCGATGACGTCCGTCAGGTGGCCTTCGCTGTCGATTTTCAGGATGTAGGGGCCGAATTCGTCGCCGAGCCAGAAGCCGTCGGCAACCGGCTGGATCGATTCGATGTCGAAGTCGGCGCCGGTGAGATAACGCGTGTCGGTGCCTTCGAGCACGATCGGGAACGGAGCGATCTTGTTCGGATCGGAAAGGAAGAGGTTCTTGACGATTTCAGCCCTGTCGCTGGCCCAGTCGAATTTCATCTGGTGCAGGAGAAGCATGGCGTCCGAAGAGTTGGCTTTCGAGCCGAAACCGTTGTCCGTCAGCGTCCAGAAGGTGCCGTCGGCCATCGTTTTGATGCCGGAAAAGCCCTGGACCGGCTGACCGTCGAAGGGAAGCTTCAGGTCGGTGACGCGGGCGCCGTCCTTGCCGGGAACGGTGCCGAGCGCTTCGGTGCGCTTGCGGTTCGGCGTCGTGAACTTGCCAGAATGCTTGAGGAATTCAGGAGCGTCGGCCGGGGCCGGAACCATGGTGTTGGCAGGCAGGATCGCCTGGCCGGCGAGCTTGGCCGGGAACTGCTGTTGGTCTGCTGAAGCGGGACCGGCGATCAGGATGAAAAGCGATACGGAAGCAAAAAGGACGTTCTTCATAATATCCCCCTGGAACGGAAGCGAATGCCTTCCGCTTAGCAGGGGTTTAATGTCAGCGAATTGACGGTTGGGTGAAGCTTTGGTGACGCGCGGCAGAACGTTTGCTCAGCCGTGCAGAATGACCGCGGGTGTGTTCAGCACGGTGACGGCGCGCGAGGAAAGCGCCATGACGCCGAGCGCCTGGCCGCGCCCCCTGACGGCATGGCTGCCGAGATCCTCGCACGATATGTCATCGGGAAACTGCATCCGCCGGGCAAGTTCGGCGGAGATCAGCACCGGCCGGTTCAGGCTGCGGCAGAGCGCCTCCAGCCGGGCGGTGGTATTCACCGTGTCCCCGAAATAGCTGATCTTGTGGTGGTCGACGCCGATTTCGGCGGTGATGATCTCGCCGCCGTGAAGGGCGGCCCGCAGCTTCGGCACCTGGCCGTAGCTTTTCCGCCAGCCGGCGGCATTGGCTTCGATATCGGCGAGGATATCGAAGATGCAGCGCACGCAGCGGGCATTCTTGACGCCGCGGGCAAGCGGCCAGGTGATGATCGCCGCATCGCCGACATAGTCGTTGATCATGCCCTTGTGGCGCCGGACCGGCTCGGCGAAGGTCGCAAACAGCGAGTTCAGCAGTTGCTGCGCGCGGAGGTCGCCGTGTTTTTCGGCAAAAGCCGTCGAATCGACGAGATCGATGAACAGGAAGACACGCTCTTCCTTGACCGGATTACGATACCGGCTGATGAGCATACTCAGAAATACCTCGCGGCCGAGCAGTTCCCGCACGCGCAGGATGAAGATCATCGCCGAGCAGACGGCAAGCGCATAGAGGAAGACCTCATACGGCATGATGATGAGATCGACGAGCGACGACGGCTTCACCATGCCGATCGACCAGAGCAGCAGGCCGCCGCAGGCAAAGCCGATGCTCATCAGGATCTCGTAGATCACCAGTTCACTGATGATGAAGGCGAAGGTCGGCAGCTTCTGAATACGCCTGTACAGCCCGCGAAACAGTACCTTGCGCTCGAAGGCGATGATCGGCATGCCGATGAACAGCGCGAAGATGGCGCCGATAACGGGCGTCTGATTGGAGTAGAACATCAGATCATAGACGACGCCGCTGGCGGCCAGAACGAGCGTGATCAAGATCCAGTTCTGCGTCGGAGATATTTCCCGCATGCGGCCCTTCGCCGATGATGTTTCTTCCAGCCATTGTTTCAGCTGGGAAAAAAGCGTCAAGCGATTTTAAATCCGACTCAGAGGCTGACCGTTTCGACCTTCCGGCCGACGAAGCGCAGAGCGATCTGACCCTGGATCAGCTGCAGCGCCGGCTCGCCGAAAAGATCGCGCCGCCAGCCGTTAAGGGCGGCGACTTCGGCCTTCTCTCCCTCGGCGGCGATCCTGTCGAGATCCTCGCTGTTGGCGATCACCTTCGGCGCCACGCCGTGTTTTTCCGAAATCAGCTTCAACAGCACCTTCAGCAATTCGACGGCGGCAGCGGCCCCTTCGGGCGCCTGCGCCTGGCGCGGCACATGTGGCATATCGGCTTTCGGAAGAGCGAGCGCGGCGTTGACGGCCTCGATGACGGATGCGCCGGAGGTCGAGCGCTCCCAGCCTTTCGGAATGGTGCGCAACCGGCCAAGCGCTTCGGTATCCTTGGGCTGCTGTTGGGCGATCTCGTAGATCGCATCATCCTTCAGCACCCGCGAACGCGGCACGTTGCGCGCCCGCGCCTCGCGTTCGCGCCAGGCGGCGACATATTTCAGGATCGCGAGTTCCTGCGGCTTGCGCAGCCGCATCTTCAGCCGCTGCCAGGCATCGTCGGGATGCATGTCGTAGGTTTCGCGTGCCTCGAGAATGTCCATCTCCTCGGAGAGCCAGGAGGTGCGGCCTTCGCGATCGAGTTCCGCCTTCAGCGACAGGTAGACGTCGCGCAGATGGGTGACGTCGGCCAGCGCATATTCCAGCTGCTTGTCGGAGAGCGGCCGGCGGCTCCAGTCGGTGAAGCGCGACGACTTGTCGATATGGACGTTCTTGATGCGGCTGACCAGCTGATCATAGGAGACGCTGTCGCCGAAGCCGCAAACCATGGCGGCGACCTGCGTGTCGAAGATCGGATGCGGAATGAGATTGCCGCGATTGAAGATGATTTCGATGTCCTGGCGCGCCGCGTGAAAGACCTTCAGCACCTTCGTATCGGCCATCAGCTCGAAGAAGGGGGCGAGGTCGATGCCCTTGGCCAGCGGATCGACGAGAACTTCGGTCGTCGGACTTGCCATCTGGATCAGGCAAAGCTCCGGCCAGAAGGTCGTCTCGCGCAGGAATTCGGTATCGATGGTGATGAAGTCGGACTTGGCCAGCTCTTTGCAGGCGGCCGCCAAATCGGCGGTGGTTTCGATCATATCATTTCATTCGCAAGGAAAAGGTCGGTTGAACCTTCCTTCTCCTTTCGCTTCGATATGTCAATACAACAGCATACGCTTCGAGCATTGCTGGCTAAGAATCACGTCCAAACTGTGGCAGCTGAGCGCCTCAGCCGACACGGACATAGCTGGTCATTCCGGTCTTCTGGTGCTCGATGATATGGCAATGCAGCAGCCAGTCGCCGGGATTGTCGGCGACGAAGGCGAGCTGCACCTTCTCGTCCGGCTGGATGAGATAGGTATCGGACACCAGCGGCATCACCTCTCTGGTCGAGGAGGAGATCACCGTGAAGCTCATCCCGTGCAGATGGATCGGATGCGCGTGCGGCGTGGTGTTCTCCAGATTGAAGACATAGCTCTTGCCGAGCGTCAGCTCCGCCAGCGGCGCCGTCGGATCGGGCGTATCGCCCGGCCACGGCACCTTGTTGATCGCCCAGAAACTGTAGCCGAGCGTGCCGCAGATGCTTTCGGCGGCGGTATTCTCCGCCGTGGCGCTCAGCACCAGCGGGATCTCTTCGGCGGCGGAAAGGTCGGCCCTTGCCACCGGATTTTCGACAAGCGGCCCGAGATCGCCGATCTCGCGCTTCAGCGATGACCCGGTGGCGCGCAGGCTGGCGATCGTCTTCGGCGTCGTGCCGCGGATATCTTCGAGCGTTGCGACGGCGCCCTCGCTGTCCGGCATACGCACGGCGAGATCGAGCCGCTGACCCGGTCCGATCTGCAGAAGATCAAGGGGGAAGCGCTTCGGTACCGGATTGCCGTCGATTGCAATCACGCTCGCATCGGCATCTTCCATCTTCAGCGAGAAGATCCGCGTCACGTCGGTCACCGCAATGCGCAGCCGCACCAGCCCGCCGGCGGGCGCGTCATATCGCGGCTCCTGGTGCCAGTTGGCTGTGCGCACGGTGCCGTAGGTGCCGGACTTGGCGGCGTCACGCGGCCGGAAAGGGGCGATGAACTGTCCGTCGCCGCCGAGCCGCCAGTCGCGCAGGTTCAGCACCACCTCTGCATCGAACTCCGGATCGGCCGGATCTTCGACGACGATGACGCCGGTCATGCCATGCCCCATCTGCGTCAGCGTGTTGCAATGCGGATGATACCAGAAGGTGCCGGCATCGGGCGGCGTGAAGGCATAGTCGAAGCTGTCGCCGGTATAGATGTAGGGCTGCGTCATGAAGGGCACGCCGTCCATGCGGTTGTCGATGCGAAGCCCATGCCAGTGGATCGTCGTCGGCTCGTCGAGCCCGTTTTTCAGCCGCGCTGCATAGGGTCGCCCCTTCGTCATCCTGAGAATCGGCGGCATGCCGTCATGGCCCCAGCTCATGATCTCCCGGGTCGGTGCCGCCTCGGTCAGCATCGCCTCTGTCTTCACAGCTGTCAGCAGTTGCGGCTCGGGTGCCGCCTCGGCAAGCCCGAATTTGCCGCCAATGCCCATGCCGACACCATAGGCGCCCGCGACGGCGGATGCCTTGAGAAGGTTGCGGCGGGTGAGCAGAGGCATGCGGAGGCTCCGGGATGAGAATGCCGATCCTTTTAAAGTTGACAGGCATCTTCATCAATACCGGAAACGCGGCCAAACTGCCGCAGCATACGCGCCGTGGCCTCGCCACAAACGCGTGCCAATCGCGCGGGCAGGGCGCGCCAAGCCTTGACAAATCGGAGCGTCCGTGCGCTTTTCCGCCCGATTTTCTTGTCGGCGCTTGAGGGTCTTTGAACCCTTGCTGCCGTCTTAAGCCACATCCAGGATTTGAGATCATGCATCGCTATCGCAGCCACACATGCGCCGCCCTCCGCAAGACGGATGTCGGCTCGACCGTCCGTATCTCCGGCTGGGTCCATCGCGTCCGCGACCATGGCGGCGTTCTCTTCATCGACCTTCGCGACCATTACGGCATCACCCAGGTCGTCGCCGATCCCGACAGCCCCGCCTTCAAGACGGCGGAGACCGTGCGCGGCGAATGGGTCATCCGCATCGACGGCCTCGTCAAGGCCCGCACCGAAGACACTGTCAACAAGACCATGGCAACCGGCGAGATCGAGCTCTACGCCCAGGAGATCGAAGTGCTCTCCGCCGCCAAGGAACTGCCGCTGCCGGTCTTCGGCGAGCCGGACTACCCCGAAGACGTCCGCCTCAAGTACCGCTTCCTCGATCTTCGCCGCGAAACGCTGCATAGGAACATCGTCAAGCGCACCCAGGTCATCTCGTCGATGCGCCGCGAAATGGGCGATGTCGGCTTCACCGAATATTCCACGCCAATCCTGACGGCCTCCTCGCCGGAAGGCGCGCGCGACTTCCTCGTGCCCTCGCGCATCCATCCCGGCACCTTTTACGCCCTGCCGCAGGCGCCGCAGCAGTATAAGCAGCTGCTGATGGTCGCAGGCTTCGACCGCTACTTTCAGATCGCGCCGTGCTTCCGCGATGAAGACCCACGCGCCGACCGTCTGCCGGGCGAATTCTACCAGCTCGACCTTGAAATGAGCTTCGTGACCCAGGAAGACGTCTGGGACACGATGGGCCCGATGATGACCTCGATCTTCGAGGAATTCGCCGAAGGCAAGCCGGTGACCAAGGAATGGCCGCGCATCCCTTACGATGAAGCGATCCGCAAGTATGGATCCGACAAGCCTGATCTTCGTAACCCGATCGTCATGGAAGCGGTGACCGAGCATTTTGCCGGCTCCGGCTTCAAGGTCTTCGCCGGCATGATCGCCTCCAACCCGAAGGTTGAGATCTGGGCGATCCCGGCAAAGACCGGCGGTTCGCGCGCCTTCTGCGACCGTATGAACGCCTGGGCGCAGAGCCAGGGCCAGCCCGGTCTCGGCTACATCTTCTGGAAGGAAGAAGAGGGCAAAATCGCCGGCTCCGGCCCGCTTGCCAAAAACATCGGCGAGGAGCGCACCGACGCAATCCGCACGCAGCTCGGCCTCGAGGTTGGCGACGCCTGCTTCTTCGTCGCCGGCGAGCCGTCCAAGTTCTACAAGTTCGCAGGCGAAGCCCGTAACCGCGCCGCCGACGAATTGAACCTGATCGACCGCGACCGTTTCGAACTGTGCTGGATCGTCGACTTCCCCTTCTTCGAGTACAACGAGGAAGACAAGAAAATCGACTTCGCCCACAACCCGTTCTCGATGCCGCAGGGCGGCCTCGACGCGCTGCTGAACCAGGATCCGCTTGGCATCAAAGCCTACCAGTACGACGCTGTTTGCAACGGCTTCGAAATCGCCTCGGGTTCGATCCGCAACCAGTCGCCTGAAACCATGGTCGCCGCCTTCGAGAAGGTCGGTCTCAGCCAGCAGGATGTCGAAGACCGTTTCGGCGGCCTCTACCGCGCCTTCCAGTACGGCGCGCCGCCGCATGGCGGTGCTGCCTTCGGCATCGACCGTATCGTCATGCTGCTCGTCGGCGCCAAGAACCTGCGCGAAATCTCGCTGTTCCCGATGAACCAGCAGGCCCAGGATCTTCTGATGGGCGCGCCGACCCCGGCAACCCCGACGCAGCTGCGCGAACTTTCGATCCGCCCGATCCCGCCAGTCAAGAAGGACTGACATAGGGGCTGCGCGGCAGCCCCGTCCTTCGAGGCCCCTTCGGGCGCCTCGGGATGAGGCTGGAGAGAGTCGCGCTCAGAAAGATAAAAGGCCCGGCAGTGGAACTGCCGGGCCTTTATTTTAATGTCGAAACGATCAGTCGTTGGCCGAAACCTTGACGCCGAGCACCTGCGGCAGCGTGTTCGGAGCGCCCATGGCAGCACCGACGATCGTCGGGAACGGTACCGGCTTTTCGGGAGCGGCCTTGACGGTCAGGCTCTTCGGGTCGTCGAGGAAGGTATTGACCGCTGCCGAAACAGCGTTCTGCAGTTCCGGGATATTGAGCTGCGCCAGCATGATCGGCGTCATCGCCTTCAGCGAATCTGCCATCTGCTTGCCGGACATGTTCTGCTGCGAACCGGCATAATCGAGCGCGCGCTTGGTGATCGAGGCATCTTCGAAACGCACCTGTGCGGCCTCGAAGGACAGCTGCTGCATCAGGCCGAGCATGGCAAGGCCGAGTGCCTGCTGCGACTGTTCCTTATTCGGGTTGGCTTCGGATTCCTTCATCGCATCCTGCATCGATTTCATGAAGGCCATCGTGTAGCCGGAGATCTTGAAGCCGAGGTTCAGCTTGCCGACATTGGTAAAATCGAAGGCGAATTCCGAAATGTCGATCGTGCCGGGGGCGAGCTCCCAGGCGCCCTTCATGGTGATGTCGCCCTGGATGTGCTGCAGGGCGAGCTTCTCGATCGCATCCTTGCTCTGCGCATCCTCGGTCTTGGTGAGGTCGGCCTTCATGCTTTTGAAGGCGCCGTCGAAATCGAAGCCGGATTCGTCTTCGCGCAGCGTCAGGTTCATGTTGCTTTCGAGCAGCGAGAACACTTCCGCGCCGTCCTTGACCACTTTCAGCGGCCCAATATGGGCGCTTTCATAGAGCATCATGGTGTCGAGCGTATCGCCGCCCGGCGTTGCCGGCACGGAAATGCCGCCGAGCGTCAGCTCCTGCGCCGTCACGGTCACGCCGTCTTGGGTCTTGTTGATGTCGGGGAAGGCCGCTTCTTCGATGTAATAGCCGCCGTCCTCGTCTTCCTCGACGCCGGAAAGGGTGATTTGGCCGATGGGCAGGCTCTCGCCGCCGGTCGGCTTGACGGTGACATTCTTCAACGTCACGGTCGTGCCGTCGATGTCGACGCTTTCCGCGGCAATCGTCCCGCCCTGTGCGGCATAAGCGGCATTGATCTTGTTCAAGAGATCGGTGCCATCGAGAGCGAAAGCTGAGCCGGCGAGCGAGAAAAAGGCGGCGCCCGACAGCATCAGCCGCGTTGTCCGGTAAAAGTTCATGGGTGATTCCTCTGGTGGCGTGTGGCGGTTCTGAAATCTGCAGTTACGCTACTACGGATTGGGCCCGCTTTATATTTACGGACTTCTAAATTTCCGTTGAAAGGAACGGCAAACGAAGTCCGAATTGCGGCCGAACGTTTGTCTCATCCTTTGATGTCGGTGCCAAGACTTCATCCACAGCTGCAATGGCCTGGATTCCTTGCCCGCCAGCCTCTTCTGGGCTAGTCAGAAGCTATGGGACAAGAGATTTTGCCGCCCTCCGGCGGAGACGACGACAACATCCAACCGGTCGACCTCAAGGCGGCGCTCGAGCAGCGCTATCTCGCCTATGCGCTGTCGACCATCATGCACCGTGCTTTGCCCGATGTGCGCGACGGGCTGAAGCCTGTGCACCGCCGCATAGTCTATGCGATGAACGAGATGGGGCTGCGGCCGACGTCGGCCTTCAGGAAATGCGCCAAGATCGTCGGCGAAGTGATGGGTAACTACCATCCGCACGGCGACCAGTCGATCTACGACGCGCTTGCCCGTCTCGCTCAGGATTTCTCGCAGCGCTACACGCTGGTCAACGGCCAGGGCAATTTCGGCAATATCGACGGCGACAGCCCCGCCGCCATGCGTTACACCGAATCGAAGATGACGGCGGTCTCCGAACTGCTGCTCGAGGGCATCGATCAGGATGCCGTCGATTTCCGCGATACCTACGACGAATCGAATTCCGAACCGACCGTCCTTCCCGGCGCCTTCCCCAACCTGCTCGCCAACGGCTCCTCCGGGATCGCCGTCGGCATGGCGACCTCGATCCCGTCGCACAATGCCCACGAGCTTTGCGACGCCGCGCTGCACCTGATCAAACATCCGGATGCCACCGTCGAAAAGCTCGTCGAATTCATTCCCGGGCCGGACTTCCCGACAGGCGGCATCATTATCGACAGCCGCGACAGCATCATCGAGAGCTACCGCACCGGCCGCGGCGGTTTCCGCGTCCGGGCGAAATGGCAGACGGAAGATCTCGGCCGCGGCGGCTACCAGATCGTCATCACCGAAATTCCCTTCCAGGTGCAGAAGTCGCGGCTGATCGAAAAGATCGCCGAGCTGCTGATCGCCCGCAAGCTGCCGCTCCTGGAAGACATTCGCGACGAATCGGCCGAGGACATCCGTGTCGTCCTGGTGCCGAAGACCCGCAGCGTCGATCCGACCATCCTGATGGAATCGATGTTCAAGCTGACGGAGCTCGAAAGCCGCTTTCCGCTCAACATGAACGTGCTGTCCATGGGCCGCATCCCGCGGGTCATGGCGCTGAACGAAGTGCTGAAGGAGTGGCTGGATCACCGCCGCGAGGTGCTGCAGCGCCGCTCGCGTTTCCGCCTGGCCGCGATCGACAGGCGTCTCGAAATCCTCGGCGGTCTGCTGATCGCCTACCTCAATATAGATGAAGTGATCCGGATCATCCGCGAGGAAGATGAGCCAAAGCCGGTCATGATGGCGCGCTGGGATCTGACAGACATTCAGGTCGAGGCTATCCTCAACATGCGGCTGCGCGCCCTGCGCAAGCTCGAAGAGTTCGAGATCCGCAAGGAATTCGACGAACTCACCAAGGAAAAGAGCGAGATCGAGGCGTTGCTCGCCTCCGATGACAAGCAGTGGCAGACGGTCGCCTGGGAAATCGGCGAAGTGAAGAAGAAGTTCGCCAAGGCGACCGAGGTCGGCCGCCGCCGCACCCAGTTTGCCGACGCACCCGAAGCCGACGAGGAAGCAATCCAGCAGGCGATGATCGAAAAGGAACCGATCACCGTCGTCATATCGGAAAAGGGCTGGATCCGCGCGCTGAAGGGCCACATCGCCGACACGGCGACGCTGACCTTCAAGGAAGGTGACGGCCTGAAGATAGCCTTCCCGGCGCAGACGACGGACAAGATCCTGATCGTCACCACAGGTGGCAAGGCCTTCACCCTCGGCGGCGACAAGCTGCCGGGCGGTCGCGGCCATGGCGAGCCGCTGCGCATCATCGTCGACATGGATAACGACCAGGCGGTGCTGACCGCTTTCGTCCACGACCCCTCGCGCAAGCAGCTGATCGTCTCCACAGCCGGCAATGGCTTCGTCGTTGCGGAGGCGGAGCTGGTCGCCAATACCCGCAAGGGCAAGCAGATCATGAACGTCGCTCTGCCCGAGGAAACCCAGCTGCTGGTGCCGGTGGGTGGCGATCATGTCGCCGTCGTCGGCGAAAACCGCAAATTGCTGGTCTTCCCGCTGGCGCAGGTGCCGGAAATGTCGCGCGGCAAGGGCGTGCGTCTGCAGCGTTACAAGGATGGCGGCATCTCGGACGTCCGCTGCTTCGCGATATCAGACGGCCTCGTCTGGGAAGACAGCGCCGGCCGCACCTTCACGAAGAACAAGGACGAGCTTGCTGAGTGGCTGTCCGACCGCGCGACCGCCGGTCGCACCGTGCCGAAGGGCTTTCCGCGCAGCGGCAAATTCGCCGGTTAATGCATTTCGCCCGGACATATAATTCGGGGATACGCCATGCATAAAAATTCCGCGCTCGTCTCTTGGCGGGCGCCGGAACTTCTCTATCTCTTTGCTGTTACCCAAAAGAAGAGAAGGCCGATCCGTGGGCGGACGGAACGGCTGTGGCCCGTGCGCTTGGAGAAGGTGCGCGCCGTTTACCGGAGGAAAAATCGATGCCCGCCAGCACCATCAAATTGCATGTCAGCCACACCTACAGGGTGCCGCCTGCTGTCGTGTACGACGCCTGGCTCAATCCTGAAATCGCCCGCCGCTTCCTGTTTGCCACCGATGACGGTCACGTCATCCGCGCCGATATCGATCCGCATGTCGGCGGCCGTTTCTTCATCGTCGACCGCCGTCCCACCGGCGACGCCTTTCACCAGGGGGTCTTCCTGGAACTGAAGCGCCCGCAACGCATGGTCTTCAGTTTTTCCGTCGAGGACCATGATCACAATTGCGACCGCGTCGAAATCGACATCGAGCCGCTCGGCGGCGGCAGCCGCCTGACGCTGACCCACGAAATGTGTGCCGAATGGGCCGAACACGAGGAAAAGACCCGGCGAGGCTGGGCGCATGTGGTCGAAGGGCTTGGCAAGGAGCTGGAACAGCAGCAGATGAAAGCTACCGGTTGAGAGGTGCGCTGAAATCGCGGAGGAAGCGGGCAGCACCTCCTTCGTCGATCTCGCCGGCTGCTACGACAAGCACGAAGGTGTTGAGATTGGCGCCGGTCGTTGCAGGCGACAACATCGCCTCAGAAGAGTCGCTTGATGCTCTTCCCCCGCGTCATCCAAAGGGAATGCCCGCCGATTGTCGCCACCAGGATGCCGCCGCCGACGAGTGTCATCGTCGCAGGCGTTTCGGCAAAGATCAGCCAGACCCAGATGGGCGCGAGCACCGTTTCCAGCAGATAGAACATGCCGACTTCAGGCGCGGAAAGATAACGCGGCCCGGTCGCAAGGCACCAGAAGGCGACCGGCATCACGATGGCACCGTTGAAAAGGATCCAGCCTGGATGGGCGATGGCAAGCCCTGAGGGCAGGGCTTGCGCGAGGCCGAGCGCGGCCGGCAGGAGGGCGGCCAGCAGCGGCACGAAGCCCATTTCCCGGCGCGAGGCACGTCCGACCGTGATGGCTGCGGCAAGAATAAGCGCGCTGAGAAGCGCCATGGCGTCGCCAAAAACATGGCCGCTCGCAAGCCCTTCGCGCACGATCAGTCCAACGCCCACGACCATGGATAGCATGGCGATCAGCGTTGCTGCGGGTGGCTTCTCCTTGAGGAAAATCCAGCAAAGAAGCGCCCCAAACATCGGATTGAAGGCGACGATGAAGACGACATTGGCCGTGGTCGTATTGAAGACGGCCAGCACGAAGGTGAGGGACGAGATGCCGTAGAGCAGGCCGGCGAACACGCCGGCTCGCCCGGGAATGAGGATCGGCCATTTGCCCGAGGTAAGGCGCATCGCTCCAAGGATGACGAAGGTGGCGAGAACCGTTGCAGCGCTTCGCACTCCCAGGACCGACCAGATGTCGCCATCGCCAAGACGGACGAGCGGGATATCCATGGAAAGCGCCAGCCCGCCGATCGCCGTCAGCAGCAGACCCTTCCGATGATCGGAAAGAGCGGTGGGAGGCATTTAGAGCCTTTCCTGGACAGATTGAAGTATTCTGCCGGAGCAGGTTTTCGTCAGGGCAAAGGCGATTGGCGACGGGCATACCCCAAGGTACGTCCGAGCCGATCGCCTTTGATCCTGGCGGAAAGATGCCCGGCCCTTCGGGTTGGCTGAAACGGGCCGGCTGATCGACCGGCCGGCTTGGCCGTAGAGCTTTGCTACGACGCGCGCCGGCCGGTCGACCGTCCGACTCCGTTTGAGCCAACAGAATGCTTCAATCTGACCAGGAAAGGCTCTAATCGTGGGGGCTTTCGGGCTTGGATGAGGGATCGAAACGTTCCCAGCCGCGCGGGGTCAGATGTTCCTGCGGCTGGAAGCGGGTCTTATAGTCCATTTTTCGCGACCCTTGCACCCAGTAGCCGAGATAGACATGCGGCAGGCCCAGCGCTTTCGTGCGCCTGACATGGTCGAGAATCATGAAGGTGCCGAGTGACCGCCGCTCGAGATCGGGATTGAAGTAGGAATAGACCATCGACAGCCCGTCGCTCATCGTGTCGGTCAGCGCGGCACCAAGCAGTTCGCCCTTCGGCCGCTGCTCCAGTCCGGAGCCTTCTTCACGCCGGCGGTACTCGACGATTCGCGTGTTCACATGCGTGTCTTCCACCATGATCGCATAGTCGAGCACGGTCATGTCGGACATGCCGCCCTGCTGGTGGCGATAATCGAGATAGCGGCGGAAAAGCGAATATTGCTCGCTGGAAGGCTGGGCCGTGAATTCGGTGGCGATGACGTCGGAATTGGCGGCAAGCACCCGTTTCATCGATTTCGTCGGCTCGAACTCCTGGGCGAGAATTCTGACGGAAACGCAGGCGCGACAGGATTCGCAGGCCGGCCGGTAGGCGATGTTCTGGGAGCGGCGGAAACCGCCCTGGGTCAGGATGTCGTTCATCTCGGCGGCGCGCGGGCCGACCAGATGGGTGAACACCTTACGCTCCATCTCATGCGGCAGATACGGACACGTAGCCGGGGCCGTCAGATAAAACTGCGGGGATGGCGTTGTCTGCGTATTCATCTGTCGCGGAAATTTCCTTGTCGAGATCGTGCCGTTTCTTGACAGCATGACCTAAGAATAAAAAACGTCAACAGCGGGGCGGTTCTCGCCCTTCATTTCGGTCTTCTAATTTTAGATATGGAGCGGCGGCGCTCCCGGGCAAAGAGAAAGCGGAGACTTTATTTCGTCTCCGCTTAATGGTTTAGCCGTGGTCTCTATCCAACGCTCAGGCGGTGCGGACCGTCGCTGTGCCGACAAGCAGGTCGTGGATGAGACGGCTGCGCTCGGTAAACAGGCCGGCAAGCAGGATGAGCGGCGTCAGCACCGAGTTGAGGATCCAGAATAGCGCCAGATGCACGATCGCCGTCAGGAAATCCATCGGCCGCCCATCGACGCGCACGATGGCGATCCCCATCGCGCGCATGCCGAGTGAGGCCTGGCTCCGCCCGCCGACAGTCAGGCCGAAATAGATGCCGGCAACGATGACGAAGAGGGCAGGGTAGAGCAGGAAACCGAGCCCGAGCGTGACGATCGACAGAAAAAACAGCACGATCCCCGCGGGGATGCAAAGCAGCAGGACGATCAGATAGTCGAGGATGAAGGCGAAGACACGGCGGCTCAACACGCCGCTATAGGCGCGCCAGTCCTCCGGTGCGGCATAAAGCGGATTGGGGTTGTAGCTCATCTCAATCTCCTGCGGAAAAGCGATGCCGCAGATATGGTATCGGCAGAACAAAATACAATATTCTGTCGGAATCAGCGTGTGCCGAGAATTTTCGCCACCTCGACCGCGAAATAGGTGAGGATGCCGTCGCATCCCGCCCGCTTGAACGACAGCAGCGTTTCGAGCATCGCCCGCTCGCCGTCGATCCAGCCGTTCATCGCCGCCGCCTTGATCTGGCTATATTCGCCGGAAACCTGGTAGGCGAAGGTCGGCAGGCCGAAAGCTTCCTTCATCCGCCAGCAGATGTCGAGATAGGGCAGGCCGGGCTTGACCATCAGCATGTCCGCGCCTTCCTCGACGTCGAGAGCGGCATCGCGGATCGCCTCGGTACCGTTGGCCGGGTCGATATAATAGGTCTTCTTGTCGCCTTTCAGCAGCCCGCCGGTCGAGATCGCCTCGCGATAGGGGCCGTAGAAGGCGGAGGCGAATTTCGTCGCATAGCTCATGATGCCGACGCTCTGGTGACCTGCCGCATCGAGCGCCATGCGGATTGCGCCGATGCGCCCGTCCATCATCTCCGACGGCGCGATGATATCGGCGCCGGCATCGGCCTGCATCACGGCGGCGCGGGCAACCTGGTCGACCGTCTCGTCGTTGACGATCTCGCCGTCTCTCAAGATGCCGTCGTGTCCGTGGCTGGTGAAGGGATCGAGCGCGACGTCGGTGATGACGCCGATATTGGGCACAGCCTTCTTGATCGCCACTGTTGCCTGATTGATCAGATTGTTGGCTTCGAGGCTGTTCGAGCCGGTCTCGTCGCGCAGCTCCATCTCGATGTTCGGAAAGGTTGCGAGTGCGGGAATTCCGAGGCCGGCGGCTTCCCGTGCCGCCTCGACCGCCTCGTCGATGCTCATGCGGTTGACGCCGGGCATAGCCTGGATCGGATCGACGATGCCGGAGCCGGGCACGATGAAGATCGGCCAGATCAGGTCGTCGACCGTCAGCCGGTTCTCCTGCACCAGCCGGCGTGTCCAATCCGCCTTGCGGTTGCGCCGCATCCGGCGATGGCCGGTGATGTCGTCGACGAGATGCGTCCTATCCTGCATGATATCTGCCCTGGCCCATTCCATTTATCGGAGCGCTCATTATCATGCCCCTCGAAAAATCCAAACCGGACGATCGGCCGCGGCGGAAAAACCTCAAGCGTCTAACCCGAAATTGATTTTCGGCGTTACGCGCCAACGCGATGTGATAGAGCGTCGTTAGCGCGTCGTCAGACGCACGGCGCTCTTCAAGAAGATGCAACCCCGAACCGATGTCTGCGCTATGGAAACCGATTCCCCGACGATACCGAAACGCACGCTGGCGGATATCCTCTTCATTCTGTTCCTGAGACTGGTCGCCATATCCTGTTTCTGGTTCGGCCTGCAATATTGGGCGATGCTCGTCGGCTATTCGCTGGTCGGCGCCGGCCGCTTCGATCTTTTGAGCCTGCCGTGGAAGGTGGCGAGCACCAGTCTCGCCGTGCTTTTTCCTGTCGCTTCCCTCGGTCTTTGGCTCACTGTCTCCTGGGGGCCGGTCATCTGGGTGCTGGCCGCCGGCGGGCAAATCCTGATGTATGGATTGCTGCCCAATATTTTCGGGCCCAACAAACTGATCATCCTGCTGCATGTGATGGTCGCAGCCGTCTACTGGATTTTCCGCCTGCTGCTCTGGCTGGAAAAGCGCCGGCACCGCCGCCAGGTAAGTGTTGATTTACCCTGAGACAACGTGGGGTTTCCAGTAAGGCTCCGTTAAGCCTGCGGTTTAAGTCGAATTTTATATGTATTCGATAGGGTCTCACTCAAGGCGGGAAGAAAACACACCGCCAATCAAACAGTGAGGCAGTCAATATGAACACGAAAATTAAGCCGCAGGCGGTATCGAACTTCCGTGACCAGCAGGATCAGGGCATCCGTGATCTTTACATGGAATCCCTTCATCTTGTTGAACGTCTTCACCGCCGTCTTCTCGACGTCATCAAGGACGAGTTCGACCGTCAGGGTCGCAGCGACGTCAACGCCATCCAGGCGCTGCTCCTTTTCAACATCGGCAATTCCGAGCTGACCGCCGGCGAGCTGCGCTCGCGGGGCTACTATCTCGGCTCCAACGTTTCCTACAACGTCAAGAAGCTGGTCGACCTCGGCTTCATCAACCACCAGCGCTCGCGCATCGACCGCCGCTCGGTCCGCATCAGCCTGACCGAAACCGGCCAGGACATCGCCGAGACGGTGGCAAAACTCTACGAACGCCACATCACCTCGATCGACAAGGTCGGCGGCATCGGCACCGACGAGTTCACCCAGATGAACAAGCTGCTCCAGCGCCTGGACCGCTTCTGGAACGACTCGATTATGTATCGCCTCTAAGACCCTCGACCTCCTTTCAGGGTTGCAGAAAATCGGACGTGTCCCTGCACGTCCGATTTGCCGTTTGCTCTCCGTGGCATCTTTGCAACGCAAGGCGGGCAAGCATTATCGCCCGTATCCAAGCCGTTTTTTAGCCGTTATTAACCGGCACGGTTTAGCCCGTCACATGGTTCGTTGTGTCGTGTTTCCGGTAGCCGGGTCATCCGTCTTCCGGCCCGATAACACGAATTGGCCACATTGGTGTGGCAGCGGAAGGCTTAACAACCGGCGCTTTCAACAGACCGATCAATTGGTCAGCCTGTCGCATCGCAATCTTGTGATGGGGCAAGCGGAAAGTTTTGATGTGCCGGGACAACAAATGCACAGAGATCTGCGTTAGAGCGCTGTGATATCGCAAAGAGCCGCGGCTTCTCTTTTCGCCGCATTCAGTGGTTGGGACTATGTCGAAGAAAAACGGAAATGAAGCTCTCTCGCGCCGCGCTTTCCTTGCGTCCGCGGCAACAGTTGGCGCCAGCGCGATTGCCGCGCCGGCCTTTGCGCAATCGGCGATCGATACGCTGATCAATGCACCGCGCCGCGGCAACTGGGACGACCAGTTCGACGCCAAGGCGGCTTCGCGCACGGCAAGCGCTGTCGTTTCCAACACGCCGATTCTTGGCCCCCAATCGGTCGCCAGCGCCCAGCAGGCGATCATGCAGTATCAGCAGATCGCGGCCGCCGGCGGCTGGCCCGAAGTCAATCCCGGTGACCAGCGCCTGCAGCTCGGCGTCAGCCACCCCGCAGTCCAGGCGCTACGCCAGCGCCTTGCGATTACCGGCGACCTGCCGCGCGAAGCCGGCATGTCGAGCGCCTTCGATTCCTATGTCGACGGTGCCGTCAAGCGCTTCCAGGCCCGCCACGGCCTGCCGTCTGATGGTGTGCTCGGCGAATTCACGCTGAAGGCGATGAACATCCCCGCCGATGTCCGCCTGCAGCAGTTGAACACCAATATCGTCCGCCTGCAGACCTTCCCCGAGGACCTCGGCCGCCGCCACGTGATGGTCAACATCCCCGCCGCCTACGTGGAAGCCGTTGAAGACGGCAGCGTCGCGACGCGCCACACCGCGGTTGTCGGCCGTCTCAGCCGCCCGACCCATCTCGTCAACTCGAAGATCTACGAGGTCATCCTCAACCCCTACTGGACCTCGCCGCGCTCGATCGTCGAGAAGGACATCATGCCGCTGATGCGCAAGGATCCGACCTATCTCGAAAAGAACGCCATCCGCCTGATCGACGGCAAGGGCAACGAAGTCGCCCCCGAGACCATCGACTGGAACGGCGAGGCGCCGAACCTGATGTTCCGTCAGGACCCCGGCAAGACCAACGCCATGGCCTCGACCAAGATCAACTTCTACAACAAGAACGGCGAGTACATGCACGACACGCCGCAGCAGGGCCTGTTCAACAAGCTCATGCGCTTCGAATCGTCTGGATGTGTCCGCGTCCAGAACGTGCGCGACTTGTCGAACTGGCTCTTGCGCGAGACCCCCGGCTGGAACCGCCAGCAGATGGAGCAGGTGATCGCAACCGGCGTCAACACGCCGGTCAAACTCGCCATCGAAGTTCCGGTCTATTTCGTCTACATCTCCGCCTGGGGCATGCCCGACGGCATCGTCCAGTTCCGCGACGACATCTATCAGATGGATGGCAATGCCGAGCTGGCGCTGGATACCACGGCTGGCATGGAGCAGCCGGTTCAATAAGCGGCGACCTTTGCAATCGCAACCTCAAACCGCGCCTTCCCGGCGCGGTTTTTTTATGCGGGGGAGGGCGCGCGCTCTCGTAGCCATCATTCATCGGCGCCGCGCTGTCGCAAAATGATCGGAGCGCGCGCTTTGCTCAGCAAATGTCGTTCTTCGTATTGCCCTTGCCACAACGGAAGGCTAATACCTCAGCGCATTCCAGTTGAGGAGCCCGCCCATGACCAATGCTTCCACCGAATCCTTCTTCAATCGCTCGCTTGCGGACGTCGATCCGGAAATTTTCGGCGCGATCGGAAAGGAACTCGGTCGCCAACGGCACGAGATCGAACTGATCGCTTCCGAGAACATCGTCTCCCGCGCCGTGCTGGAAGCCCAGGGCTCCATCATGACCAACAAATATGCCGAGGGTTATCCCGGCAAGCGTTATTACGGCGGCTGCCAGTTCGTCGATATCGCCGAGGAGTTGGCGATCGAGCGCGCCAAGAAGCTGTTCGGCGTCAATTTCGCCAACGTCCAGCCGAATTCCGGCTCGCAAATGAACCAGGCCGTGTTCCTGGCGCTGCTGCAGCCGGGCGATACCTTCATGGGTCTCGACCTGAATTCGGGCGGCCACCTCACCCATGGTTCGCCGGTCAACATGTCCGGCAAGTGGTTCAACGTCGTCTCCTACGGCGTGCGTGAAGGCGACAACCTGCTCGACATGGATGAAGTTGCCCGCAAGGCCGAAGAGACCAAGCCGAAGCTCATCATTGCCGGTGGCACCGCCTATTCCCGTATCTGGGACTGGAAGCGCTTTCGCGAGATTGCTGACAGCGTCGGCGCCTATCTGATGGTCGACATGGCCCACATCGCCGGTCTCGTTGCTGGCGGCCAGCATCCCTCGCCGTTCCCGCATTGCCATGTCGCGACGACGACGACCCACAAGTCGCTGCGTGGCCCGCGCGGCGGCGTCATCCTCACCAATGAAGAGGATCTGGCGAAGAAGTTCAATTCGGCCGTTTTCCCGGGTCTCCAGGGTGGTCCGCTGATGCACATCATCGCCGCCAAGGCGGTCGCTTTCGGCGAGGCGCTGCAGCCTGAGTTCAAGGATTACGCTGCCCAGGTCGTCAAGAATGCCAAGGCGCTGGCCGAAACGCTGATCGCTGGCGGTCTCGACGTCGTCTCCGGCGGCACCGACAACCATCTGATGCTCGTCGACCTGCGCAAAAAGAACGCCACCGGCAAGCGCGCCGAGGCCGCTCTCGGCCGCGCCTACGTCACCTGCAACAAAAACGGCATTCCCTTCGACCCGGAAAAGCCCTTCGTCACCTCGGGCGTGCGCCTGGGTGCACCGGCCGGCACGACCCGCGGCTTCAAGGAAGCCGAATTCCGCGAAATCGGCAATCTCATCGTCGAGGTTCTCGACGGCCTGAAGGTCGCCAATTCCGATGAAGGCAATGCTGCCGTCGAAGCCGCGGTGCGCGGCAAGGTGGTCAACCTCACAGACCGCTTCCCAATGTATGACTACATGGGATAAGGAGTAGCAATGCGCTGCCCCTATTGCGGTTCGGAAGATACACAGGTCAAAGATTCGCGCCCGGCGGAGGACAACACGTCCATCCGCCGGCGGCGTATCTGTCCGGATTGCGGCGGCCGCTTCACCACCTTCGAGCGCGTGCAGCTGCGCGAGCTGATGGTCATCAAGAAGACCGGCCGCAAGGTGCCGTTCGACCGCGACAAGCTGGTGCGCTCCTTCGAAGTGGCGCTGCGCAAACGCCCGGTTGAGCGGGATCGCATCGAGCGCGCCGTGTCGGGCATCGTCCGCCGGCTTGAAAGCTCCGGCGAGACCGAGATTTCCTCCGAGCAGATCGGCCTGCAGGTGCTCGAAGCGATGAAGAGCCTCGACGATGTCGGCTTCGTGCGCTACGCCTCCGTCTATCGGGACTTCTCGCTTGCCGAGGATTTCGAAAAGGTCATTTCCGAAATCAACGCCAAGATCGCCCGCGACCCGCTGGACAGGTGAGCCATGAGCGTCACGCCGGATGACGAGAGTTTCATGGCGGCGGCGATCCGCCTGTCGCGCCGTCATCTCGGCCGCACCGCCACCAACCCCTCCGTCGGCTGCCTGATCGTCAGGGACGGCGTCGTCGTCGGTCGGGCGGTCACCGCCGTCGGCGGCCGTCCGCATGCCGAGCCACAGGCGCTGGCCGAAGCCGGCGCGGCTGCCCGCGGCGCCACCGCCTATGTGACGCTCGAACCCTGCTCGCATCACGGCAAGACGCCCCCCTGCGCCGAGGCGCTGATCGCCTATGGCGTTGCCCGTGTCGTCATCTCAGTCACCGATCCAGATCCGCGCGTCTCGGGCCGCGGTATCGCCATGCTGCGTGAAGCCGGTATCGAGGTGGATGCCGGCGTGCTGGAGGCGGAGGGCCGGCGTTCGCTTGCCGGCTATCTCACCCGCCAGACGAAGAACCGGCCTTATGTGACTCTCAAACTTGCGGTTTCCGCCGATGGCATGATCGGCCGCGAGGGGGAGGGGCAGGTGGCGATCACAGGCCCGGAGGCCCGCGCTGAGGTGCAGGCGCTGCGCGCCGAAACCGACGCGATCCTCGTCGGCATCGGCACGGCAATTTCAGATGATCCGCTGCTGACGGTGCGAACACCAGGCCTCGAGGCCCAGTCGCCGATCCGCATCGTGCTCGATCCCTCGCTGGCATTGCCGCTGACGAGCAAGCTGGTTCAGACGGCGCGGGACGTGCCTGTCATCGTGGTGGCGGGTGAGGAAGTTTCGTCTTTAGCTGCGGATGCGGAGGGGCTACCTCCCTCTGTCCTGCCGGACATCTCCCCCACAAGGGGGGAGATCGGCAAGGAGCATGCTCCGTCTTCCCAAGATGACCGCTCATCACCGGCAAGAAAACATGTAGGGCAGGGAACTAACCCTCAGCCAATCTCCCCCCTTGTGGGGGAGATGCCCGGCAGGGCAGAGGGGGGTACCCCATCCACTGACATCCCCGAAACAGAATCTCGCCGCACCGCGCTCGAAGCCGCCGGTGTCGAGATCGTCTATTGCAATCCCTATCATCCGGAAATCCTGCTGCCGGCCTTAGCAACACGCGGTATTTCCTCGCTTCTGGTCGAGGGCGGCGCCAAGACCGCCCGGCTTTTCCTCGAGGCTGGCCTTGTCGACCGCATCCAGCTTTACCAGGCGCCTGTCGTCATCGGCGAGGGCGGTATTGAATCGCCGCTTGGCGCAACCGACATACCATCGGGTTTTGCCCATACGGGCACGCAGATGTTCGGCGAAGATCGCCTGGACGAATACGAAAGAGGGCTTTGATGTTTACCGGAATAGTCACAGATGTCGGCACGGTCGAATCCGTTTCCCCGCTGAAGGAAGGCATCCGACTGCGGGTCGCCACCGCCTACGATCCGACGACGATCGACATGGGGGCCTCGATCTCGCATTCCGGTATCTGCCTCACCGTCACCGCACTTCCTGGCGAAGGCAGCAACGGCCGCTGGTTCGAGGTCGAGGCCTGGGAAGAGGCGCTGCGGCTGACGACGATCGGCACCTGGCAGGAAGGCAGCCGCATCAATCTCGAACGGTCGCTGAAAATAGGCGATGAACTCGGCGGGCATATCGTTTCCGGCCATGTCGACGGCAAGGCGGAAATACTCTCGGTGACATCGGAGGGCGACGCCACCCGTTACCGCCTGCGGGCGCCCGAGCATCTGGCAAAATTTGTCGCCCCCAAGGGTTCGATCGCTCTCGACGGCACCTCGCTGACGGTCAATTCGGTCGACGGCACGGATTTCGACGTGCTGCTCATCCGCCACACGCTCGAGGTCACCACCTGGGGCGAGCGCAAGGCCGGCGATTTCGTCAATTTCGAAGTCGACACCATGGCGCGTTACGCTGCCCGGCTGGCCGAATTCCCGAGCGCCTGAATCGAAACCTCTACCGGTTTCCAGGGGGCGAATCTGCATTTCGCCGGCATGCTGGGCGCGAAGCATAAGGTCTGCGACGTGGCGCCGGCCAGATAGCTCACCAATCCGGGGACAGCTTCGTTAAATACTGGCCGTAGGCACTCTTGCCGAGCTTCTCCGCGAGCTTGGCGAGGTCGTGCTGCGAGATGTAACCCATGCGCCAGGCGACTTCTTCGGGGCAGGCGATCTTGAAGCCCTGGCGCTTCTCCAGCGTGCTGACGAAACCTGCGGCATCGTGCAGGCTGTCCGGCGTGCCGGTGTCGAGCCAGGCATAGCCTCGGCCCATCAGCTCCACGAAAAGCTGGCCGCGCTCTAGATAAGTGCGGTTGATATCGGTGATTTCCAATTCGCCGCGCGGTGACGGCTTCAGATTGGCGGCGATATCGACCACCTGCTGGTCGTAAAAATAAAGGCCGGTCACTGCCCAGTTCGATTTGGGCTCCTTCGGTTTCTCCTCGATCGACAGCGCATTCATCTTTTCGTCGAAGCCGACAACGCCGTAGCGTTCCGGATCGGTGACGTGATAGGCGAACACCGTCGCGCCTTCCCGCCGACTCGTGCCGGATTTCATGATTTCCGCCAGTCCGTGGCCGTAAAAGATATTGTCGCCGAGAACGAGTGCCGAACTGTCGCCGTGCACGAAGTCGGCGCCGATGATGAAGGCTTGTGCAAGGCCGTCCGGGCTCGGCTGCACGGCATAGGTCAGCGAAATTCCCCATTGCGAACCGTCGCCGAGCAGGCACTTGAAGGCTTCGACGTCGTAAGGCGTGGTGATGATCAGCAACTCCCTGATGCCGGCGAGCATGAGCGTCGTCAACGGATAGTAGATCATCGGCTTGTCGTAGACCGGCATCAGCTGTTTCGAGACGGCCTGAGTGATCGGATGCAGACGCGTGCCTGTGCCGCCGGCGAGAATAATTCCCTTCATGCCCTCTCCTTAAAGACCTTTGTTCAAAAGGTCTTGCATGATAATCATCATGGACTGCCTCCACTCCGGGAGCCGGATTCCATATGTTCTGGCGAGCTTGTCGCCGTTGAGACGCGAATTGGCGGGACGCTTTGCCGGTGTCGGATAGTCCGCCGTCGGGATGCGCTCGACGGCGACCTTTCTGCCGCCGGATTTAGAAAGCTCCGCAAATATCTCTTCGGCGAAATCCGCCCAGCTTGCTTCGCCGCTGCCGGTCAGGTGAAAAGTGCCGCGGAGCGATGGCGCAGGGTCCGCGACGACACGGGCTGCGATCGCAAGAATCGCGTCGGCGATATCGAGTGCCGAGGTCGGGCATCCGGTCTGATCGGCGACAACGCGAAGATGATCGCGCGTCTCGGAAAGCCGCAGCATCGTTTTCAGGAAATTGGTGCCAAAGGGCGAATAGACCCAGGCGGTGCGCAGGATGACGTGGTTCGGGTTCGCCGCCGCGACGGCCGTCTCGCCTGCAAGCTTCGAACGCCCGTAGACGGAGATCGGCGCCGTCACATCTTCTTCGGAATAGGCGGAGGCCTTGTCGCCGCCGAAGACGTAGTCGGTCGAAATGTGGATGACCGGAACCCCGATCCGCGCGGCAGCCCCGGCCACCGCCCCGGCGCCTGTCGCGTTGACAGAAAAAGCAAGCTCGGCTTCGCTCTCGGCCTTGTCGACCGCCGTATAGGCGGCGGCCGAGACGATCACATCCGGGCGCAGGGCCGAGAAGGCGGCTGCAATGCTTGCAGGATCCGCGAGGTCCATTTCCGGGCGCCCGACCGCGCTGATTTCGACGCCTGTTTCGGCGCCACGTCTGAGCAGCGACTGAACGACCTGGCCCTGTTTGCCGGTAACGACAATGTGCATCGCTTAACGTTCCTTGAAAACGCCGAGGCGTTCGCCGGAGTAGACGGTTTCGCGTAGCGGCCTCCACCACCATTCGTTTTCCAAGTACCAGTGCACGGTCTTCTCGATGCCGGTTTCGAAGGTCTCTTGCGCCTTCCAGCCGAGTTCGCTTTCGAGTTTCGAGGCATCGATCGCATAGCGTGCGTCGTGTCCAGGGCGGTCCGTGACGTTGGTGATCAGACGTGCATGCGGTGCCTTGTCGCTGTAGACGCCGTCGAGAATAGCGCAGATGCGCTGAACGACATCGATGTTCTTGCGCTCATTGCGACCGCCCACATTGTATTTTTCGCCGGGGCGGCCTCTGGATGCGATCGTGAAGAGCGCGCGGGCGTGGTCTTCGACATAGAGCCAGTCGCGGACATTTGCTCCATTGCCGTAAACCGGAAGAGGCTTGCCCTCTAGCGCGTTCAGGATCATCAGCGGAATGAGCTTTTCCGGGAAATGGAACGGCCCGTAGTTGTTGGAGCAATTGGAGACGACGACGGGCAGGCCGTAGGTGCGGTGCCAGGCGATCGCCAGATGGTCGCTCGCGGCCTTGGAGGCCGAGTATGGCGAGGACGGATCGTAAGGCGTCGTCTCCTCGAACAGGCCCTCGTCGCCGAGTGAGCCGTAGACTTCGTCCGTCGAGACATGCAGAAAGCGGAAGGCGCTCTTGCGGCGAGCATCAAGACCATCCCAATAGTGCCGTGCGGCATCCAGCAGGCTGAATGTGCCGACGATGTTGGTCTGAATGAAATCGGCCGCGCCCGAGATCGAACGGTCGACATGGCTCTCTGCCGCGAGATGCATGACCATATCAGGGCGGAAGGACGCGAATGCTTCCTGCATCCTGGCGCGGTCGCAGATGTCGGCACGCAGGAACTGGTAGTTCGGTGCGGATTCGACGGATTTCAGCGACGCCAGATTGCCGGCATAGGTCAGCGTGTCGACATTCAGCACCTCGGCGCCGATCTCGCTGACGAGATAGCGCACCAATGCCGATCCAATGAAGCCCGCTCCGCCCGTGACCAGTATGCGCATCGTGGATCAATCCTCGGGTAGCTGTGCTGAATAGGAAAAATGGCCTGGCAGTTCGGCGAGCCGCGGCAGCGTCTTGTCCTTGTCGGACGATACCATTTCTCTCTCGTCGAAGGGCCAGCGAATGCCGATCGTGGGATCGTTCCACGCGATGCCCCGATCATGCTGCGGGCTGTAGGGTGCGGTTACCTTGTAGCTGATGACGCTGTTCGGCTCGATCGTGACGAACCCGTGCGCGAAACCGGCCGGTATCCAGAGCTGCTTGCCGGTTTCAGGCGAGAGCTCCTGAGAGAGCCATTTGCCGAAGCTCGGCGATCCCACGCGGATATCGACGACGACATCCATGATCCGGCCGGCAAGGCAACGCACCAGCTTGCCCTGTGCGAAGGGCGGGATCTGGAAATGAAGCCCCCGCACGGTGCCGGCCTGCGCCGAAAGCGATTCATTGTCCTGGACGAACCTGACGTCGGCCACATTTTCCCGGAACCAGGCATCCTTGAATACCTCGGAGAAGTAGCCGCGGTGATCGCCGAAGCGTGGCGGGGTGATTGCTACGATGCCTACGATGGCCGCGGTCTCAATGCGCATGACGTACCTTTTCTCCGGCCTTCATCAGGCGCCTGCCTTCATGACGCTCATCAGCATGTCCGCCTGCGAGCGGCTCTGCATGGCCGCAAGGCCTGTCGCGGCAATGGCATCGCGCTCGTCGGGATCGGCGATCAGCTTGTAGCAGCGCTCGATCATGTCGTCATAGGGCTCGATTGCCAAACCGCCGATAAAGGGCTGGAGGTCCGGATCGCGAATGTCGCCTTCCGTCAGCACGCAAACGCGATTGGCGAGCAGATAGGAAATGCGCACGATCTCGAAGACGCCGCTCGCATAATGATGGATGTTGATCACGATCTTGGCGCGGGCAATCGCCGCATCGCGTTCCGCACCATAGATGTTGAAGAGGTGCGCGACCTTGAGCCCGCCGTCCTTCAGCGTCTTCAGGATATGGTGGCGGCGTTCGTTCATCGAGCCGTAGAAGAGCACGTCGATATCTCTGACGGGATTGTGCTTTATCTGGCTGAGGCAGCGGCTGTAGCCGATTTCGAGGACGCCGGCGTGATCAATGCCCTTGGCGGCGAGATTTTCGCGGTTGCGTGGGCTGTAGTCGAGCACCGGCATCGCCCTCAGGATCGACGTATAGCGCGAATTGATCCAGCTGCTTTCTTCGGACACCTGCTCGAGGTTGATGATGACGCTGTCTTTCGGCAAATGGTCGACGATGTCGGCGGGGAGAAGATTGCCGCCATAGATGATCGGCGCACGGCCGGCGAATGCGTTCATGTCGCGGGTGATCGGTGCCGAGCCGCCGAGTTCCTCGAAGGCGCCTTGCAGGCCGAGCGCGACTTCGTCGAAGGCGTGGCTGTGATTGTAGTTGTCGGGCGTCACGATCCAGATGCAATGGCGGTCCTTGTGTGCCTGCCATCCGCCGCTAAAGGGTTGCAACGAATGGCCGAGCGGCTGCTCGATCTTCGGTGCAGCTGGTATAGCGGGCCTTGCTGTCTGTACGGGCTGCTGCGGCACCGCAGAGGCGCCGGAAGGCTGCTGGGCGTGGGCGCGCATCAATTCGCGGCCGCCGATGAATTGGCCGCGCGGCATCCAGGCGGGCGGATCATCAGCCATCCAGATCAGATGCGGCTGCTTGATGAGCGGTTGGCGGCCTTGCTGCCAAGCGGTCAGGAGAGCATCGTCAGGGCTCCGCAGGAAAGCTTCCTTGGCGGCGAAGAGGCCATGCAGCATCCGGCCGAGGCGGACACCGAACTTCCATTCGAAATCGGCAACGGTCGGTACGAAGGCGGCGATCTTCAATCCGGAGGCGGCTGCCTGCTGGATATAAAGCCCGAGTAGACGCTCGATCACGAAGGGGCGCATCTTCGCGTTGGCATCGCGTGAATAGTGAGCCGTACCAGCATAGGCGGCGCCCGCCGCCGTGCCGGCTCGCGCTTGGTTTTCCAGCGATTCGAGAATTCGTTCGCAAAAGGCGAAATAGCCGGACCAGAATTTCCGGTTGCCGCAGAAATAGTTGCAGAATGCGAAGGCAGTCTTGTCCTGGGGCGGCGCGATCGGATAGCCGAGCTCCTGGATATGCAAAAAGATCGGCTCCATGCCGGGGTGACCGCCAAGCAGCGAATGTTCCCAGACATTGCTGTAGATCGCCGCGTGGCCGATCAGCGGATTGTAAAGATAGGCGTCCGCACCTTCTGCCCTGGCCTTTTCCGCCTCGGTGACAAAGGACGGAAAGCTCGTCACCGACTTCATCTCGAATTTGCTGGAGAGCAGCCCCCAAAACACGTCGTCGCCGAGGCCGATGGCCTCGTGATGCTGATGCAGGGTGAGGAAGAGTTCATATTCGCGGGTCGTAGCCTGCGTGTTGAACGAGATGTCGAGCGGCATGGCCGCCGCGTCGAGCTGGCCGCGCTGCGAAGCATCGAGATAAGGCTGATAGACAATGACGGATCCCGTGCCGGCAGCTTTCTCCGTGAGAAGCGCCAGATCAGGAAGGCCGGCCGGCAAAGAAGAAATGGGCTGATTGATCGTCAAGGTATCGTCCTTCGCGAATGGCTGCCGTCTGTTTGGGAAATCCGCAGAATGGCAATTCGAGCCTGTTTGGTGCCTACTATTTGAGGTGAAGCTTGCGCCACACTGTTCGCAGAACTGTCGCTGGCAATCTGGAGGGGTGTGGGAACTCGGCCATCCCCCTGCCAGTTTTCTCTAGCCAGCTTTATTGGCTCAGCCGCTTCTGCTGCCGGTGTCGCAAGAGTTGCGATGTTCCGTTTGGATTGGGCCGCTCGGTTTATACGCCGCTTCTATAGGCGCCATCATTCGATACGGTGGCTATATCCCCGAACAAGGACCCAGGCAGGGTATTGCCATAGAGTTCGGCTATCCGTTTGACGAGAAGATAGCTTCCGAGACGCTCCTGGCAAAATGAGATCGCGCGTTTCTGCACGGGGTCATCGGCTTGAAACGGTTGATATCGTTTCGCAAATTCAAAAGACGGCGCCACCATGCGGACAAAAGTGTCCAGCCACCAGTCCGTCGGATAGGTGCCGAGTTCAATGCCTCCAGGAACGAAAGTGCTGGAGTTAAAAAACTGCAAAGCTTCGGCTTGCGTTAAAGTGTTTGCTTCGATTGCAAACGCTGTATATCTGAGAAAGTCAACAATATTGTGGAAGCGTGCATAGTGTTGAGATATGTTGTGGAGGTTTAACGGCCGAGGTAGAAAGAAATTCTCTGAAAAAAACTGCGGATCCTCCGGTCTTGTGATTTCCACTTCTTCAGAAGTCGTTGTATTCATCCCGGGATATTCGGGGTTCGGGGTCCCGATTTTTAGCCTCGTTAGAAATTTACGATACTGCCAGATGGTAACGTTGCGATGTTTTGCTGGCTCTTCCGAAACGACCTTTGCGATAACGATCGTTCCAAGAGATCCTGACAATTTCGCGTGAAGCTCCTCCGGCTCGCTGAAAAAATCATAACCGGCAATGACATCCATTCCCCTGCTTTCCAAAGGCAGTTTAGAGTTGAGCCATATGATTTTCGCGCCCTCGGGAGGAGGGTAGCTCGGCAAATCCTTATGGCAAACAATGAAAATGGTCATATTTGTAATCAGCCTCTGATGGACGGGGAGTGTCTGCCGGCTGAAATTACCACGCGGCTCGCCCGTCAATGCTTCGTTGTGTCGAGGTGGCGGACGTCAGCATTCCTAGCGTTTTTGCCTCTTGTCAGCGACTCTACAGCGCGTTGCTTGCGCGTAGCCGGTGCGAAGCCTAGCGCGAAAACTGAATGACTTCGCCGTTGTACTGCGTGCGCGTGGTCTCGCGAAAACCGAGTTTGGCTGCGACCCGCAACGAGGCCGGATTCTCCGGGCTGATGATGCAGCTCATCGGTTTTGCCGGGAAATGTGCTTGCCCCCAGCCGATCAGGGCGGTCAACGCTTCGGTGGCGTAACCGCGCCCGTGCGCCGAGGGTATCAGCGCCCAGCCGAGTTCCATCGTCCCCTCGATCGATGGCGTCATCTCGCGGCGGGATTCCATGAAGCCCGCTTCGCCGATGAACCGGTCGCTCGCCTTTTCCACGATCGCAAGAAAGCCGAAGCCCATATGGTGCCACATGCCGGCAATCCGCAGCATGCGGCTCCAGCTCTGCTCGCGCGTCGACGGGATGCCGCTGATGAAGCGGACGACGTCTTCATCAGCCCAGAGTGCCGCATGCGCCTCGAAATCATCGAGGCGGTGAGGGCGGAGCGTCAGCCGCTCCGTTTCGAGGGTTGGAATATCGGTCATATCGGGTCCTTCAAGCGCCGGGCTCGCCGACCCAATAGTCGAGATCGGCTCCCGGCCGGCCGATATGGCGGAAGCGCACAGGTTTGGTATCGCCCCTGTTGGTCTTGGCAAGAAACTTTCCGGAATCCGGATATTCGACGATCTCGGTCTTCGCCATCGTCGAGATGCCGAGATAGACAAGCGGAGCCGTGCCGGTGTTGATGATCTGGTGCGCCGTTTCCGGGCCGCCGGCCGGTGCGCCGAGCGCGTCGCCCGCCTTGATCGCATGGCGCTCGCCGCCGAAGCGGTATTCGCCTGTGCCTGAAATCACGTAGAAAAGTTCGTCTTCGACGTGGTGGTTGTGGAAGGGGCAGCCCGATTTGCCCGGCGGCACCTCGTTGTAGCTGATGCCGAGGCCGGTCAGGCCGAGAAGCGCGCCGAACGACGTGTCGACGCTCTCATAGAGCGTGCCCTGTTGCCAATGGTCGAGCTTTAGATCGGCGATATTGATCACCGCCTTCGCTTCCCTAGCCATGATGTCCTCCTGTTGCAGGAAGAGAAACCATCATCGCCTGGAAAAATTCAATGGTTTTCTGGAAAATCCCCGGCATGGGCGGAGAGGAGACCGCCGCCCATGCTATGAGCGCCGCGCACCGAAGGGGACGCGATGCGCTGAAACGTCAACGGACGTAGAAGGTCACGCTTCCGTCGGCTGCCTGTTCGGCATTGACGATATTGCGGACGTCGACGCCCTCGTTGTTGAGACGATGGGCAAGCGACCTGTTGGCGTCGATCGAGGCCTGGATGGCGTGAACGGCCTGGCCGGAACGTTCCGGCGCCGAGCGCGGCCCGGTGTTCTCGTCGTCGAGGTTGCGCCAGTTGTGGACCTGCTCGACGTTGAAATCATTGCCGTGGAAGGTCCGGAGTGTCTGCTCGATGCCCTGGGCACTGTTCATCCCAAGGCTTTCGGCCCGGCTGACGCCGGCAAATGCGAGGGAGGAGAGGGCTGCAGCGATGCTGATGGTGACAACGCGGTTCATGATTGTATCCTTTCATCTGCTTTAACGGTCGACTGTCGTTGCAGGGGATCGTCTGTCACGACATGAAATTGGCGCTCTTCCATTCGCGATTCAATAGGCTAAGCCACTGAAAACCCATTAAGAATTGTTCATGAAATCCGCCTTCGAAATGCCGTTTTCCAGGCATGCGGAAAAACCGGTTCGAGAGGCTTGCCGAGCAGTACAGGCACGGCGCGGCTATCCCCTTGCGGATATTTCTTCTTTGGCATTGCGGCATCGGGCGAAAGTGCTTGCCATTCTGGTGAAGGCATGTTTTGACCGCGGCCTGCCGAGTGGAAAACGCCCCACAAAACGAAGGTGAACCATGCCGAGAGAGACCGCTCCCCATATTTTGATCGTTGAGGCCCGCTTCTACGACGACATGGCAGACGCCCTGCTCGAAGGTGCGACCTTCGCATTGGAACAGGCCGGCGCCACCTTCGAAGTCGTTACCGTTCCCGGCGCACTGGAAATTCCGGCGGCAATTGCCATGTCGCTCGATGGAGACGACAATGGCGGAACGCATTATGATGGCTATGTCGCGCTCGGCATGGTCATTCGCGGCGAGACCTACCACTTCGATATCGTGTCGAATGAATCCTCGCGCGCTTTGATGGATCTTGCGGTCAGTGAGTCGCTTGCCATCGGCAACGGCATTCTGACCGTCGAGAACGACGAACAGGCATGGGCGCGCGCGCGCCGCTCGGATAAGGACAAGGGCGGATTTGCCGCTCGCGCGGCTCTGACGATGATCGAGCTGAAGCAGAAACTGGGTGCATAACGAATGAACGACGACAAGACGGAACGGCCGGTCAAGACTGCAAACCAGCGGGGCGCTGCCCGCCTTGCTGCCGTTCAGGCACTGTATCAGATGGATGTCGGCGGCACCGGCGTTCTGGAAATCGTCGCCGAATACGAGGCGCACCGTCTCGGCCAGGAACTCGACGGCGCGACCTATCTGAAGGCCGATGCCGGCTGGTTCCGTTCCATCGTCTCCGGCGTCGTGCGCGATCAGGTCCGCCTCGATCCGCTGATTGCCGCGGCCCTGCAGGATGATTGGGCCTTGTCGCGCCTCGACAGCACCGTGCGCGCCATCCTGCGCGCCGGCGTCTTCGAGATCACAGACCGCAAGGACGTCCCGGTGGCGGTCATCGTTACCGAATATGTCGAGATCGCCCAGGCCTTCTTCGATGACGACGAGCCGAAGCTCGTCAATGCGGTGCTCGACCGTATTGCAAAGCAGGTGCGCGGCGAGACGAAGAAGTAAGTCTTTAGCCGCCAAACAATCTCCCTAAGTCTTTCTTCGCACTGCAACGGTTTTCGCTCGTTGCGGTCTTGACGCCACGTGATCGACCACGCAATCTCCGCACCGCTTAGCTGTGGCATTTCTGTGGAGAGGAAGGCGATTCGGCGGCGTATCTGCCGGAGAAGGAGTGAGCTCCGGCCTATGGGAGGAAAGAGCGAAATGACGATTCTTTTATGCGTAATCGCATGCGGTCTGCTCTCGGTGGTCTATGCCGCCTGGGCAACCCGGTCGGTGCTTGCCGCCGATCAGGGCAACAGCCGCATGCAGGAGATCGCGGGCTATATCCGCGAAGGCGCTCAGGCCTATTTGACCCGCCAGTACAGAACCATTGCCCTTGTCGGCGTCGTCGTTTTCATCGCAGCCTGGCTGCTACTTTCCGCCGAGGCAGCCATCGGCTTCCTGATCGGCGCCGTACTATCAGGTGCTGCCGGCTTTATCGGCATGCATGTCTCCGTGCGCGCCAATGTGCGCACCGCCCAGGCGGCCTCCGCCAGCCTTTCCGCCGGCCTAGACATCGCCTTCAAGTCAGGTGCGATCACCGGCATGCTGGTGGCCGGCCTCGCACTGCTCGGCGTCTCCATCTACTATACCATTTTGACCGTTGGCCTCGGCCATGAGAGCGGTTCGCGCGAAGTCATCGATGCGCTGGTGGCGCTCGGCTTCGGCGCTTCGCTGATTTCGATCTTCGCCCGTCTCGGCGGCGGCATCTTCACCAAGGGCGCCGATGTCGGCGGCGACCTCGTCGGCAAGGTGGAAGCCGGCATTCCCGAGGACGATCCGCGCAACCCGGCAACGATTGCCGATAACGTTGGCGACAATGTCGGCGACTGCGCCGGCATGGCCGCCGACCTCTTTGAAACCTATGCGGTTTCCGTCGTCGCCACCATGGTTCTTGCCGCGATATTCTTTGCCGGCGCGCCGATCCTCCAGTCGGCGATGATCTATCCGCTGGCGATCTGCGGCGCCTGCATCATCACCTCGATCATCGGCACCTTTTTCGTCAAGCTCGGCTCGAACGGCTCGATCATGGGCGCTCTTTACAAGGGCCTTATCGTTACCGGTCTGCTGTCGATCGTCGGTCTTGGCGCCGCCACCTCGCTGACGGTTGGCTGGGGCTCGCTCGGCACGGTTGGAGGCGTCGACATTTCAGGCACGCACCTCTTCTTCTGCGGCATCGTCGGTCTTGTCGTCACCGCGCTGATCGTGGTGATCACCGAATATTATACCGGCACGGGCAAGCGCCCGGTCGTTTCAATCGCCCAGGCCTCGGTCACCGGTCACGGCACCAATGTCATCCAGGGCCTGGCCGTCTCGCTGGAATCGACGGCACTGCCGGCGATCGTCATCGTTGGCGGCATTCTCGCCACCTACCAGCTCGGCGGCCTTTTCGGCACCGGCATTGCAGTGACCGCGATGCTCGGCATTGCCGGGATGATCGTCGCGCTCGACGCCTTCGGACCGGTGACGGACAATGCCGGCGGTATCGCCGAAATGTCGCATCTGCCGCCGGAAGTGCGCAAATCCACGGATGCGCTCGATGCTGTCGGCAATACGACCAAAGCCGTCACCAAGGGTTATGCCATCGGTTCGGCCGGTCTCGGCGCCCTGGTTCTCTTCGCAGCCTACTCCTACGACCTCAAATATTTTGCGGCGAATGGCGACAAGTTCCCTTATTTCGCCGGCATAGGCGATATTTCCTTCGATCTTTCCAACCCCTATGTGGTGGCGGGATTGATCTTCGGCGGCCTCGTTCCTTACCTCTTCGGCGGCATCGCAATGACGGCCGTCGGCCGTGCGGCCGGTGCGATCGTCGAAGAAGTTCGCCGTCAGTTCAAGGAAAAGCCGGGCATCATGCAGGGCACGGAAAAGCCGGATTACGGCAGGGCCGTCGACCTTCTGACCAAGGCCGCAATCCGCGAGATGATCGTGCCGTCGCTGCTGCCGGTGCTGGCGCCGATCGTCGTTTATTTCGGCGTGCTGCTCATCTCCGGCTCCAAGGCCTCGGCCTTTGCCGCGCTTGGCGCATCGCTGCTCGGCGTCATCATCAACGGCCTCTTCGTCGCCATCTCGATGACATCGGGCGGCGGCGCCTGGGACAATGCCAAGAAGAGCTTCGAGGACGGGTTCGTCGACAAGGATGGCGTGCGTCACATGAAGGGCTCCGATGCGCACAAGGCGTCGGTCACCGGCGATACGGTCGGCGATCCCTACAAGGACACTGCGGGTCCCGCCGTCAACCCGGCGATCAAGATCACCAACATCGTCGCGCTGCTGCTGCTCGCCGTTCTCGCCGGATAAACAGCGCCGGCCGGTTAGGTACGGTAAGCGTCAAGTCGGAGCAGCGATCATTAAAAAACCCGCCGGAGCGATCCGGCGGGTTTTTCGTATGAGGCGTATCGGGTCAGCGCAGGCTGCTCGGATTTTGTGGCGTGCCGCCGGCGCCGCCACCGAACAGGCTGCGGGCGGCGCTCGCGGCGCTGCCGCCGGAGAGCATCTGCTGCAGGAAGGTGAGTTCCTTGCCGCCGGTCGGCGTGACGCGCCCGATCGAGTCGAACACCTTGCCGTCCTGCAGCGTATAGTTGGCGCGGCGGCTGACGACGCTGTCCTTGTCGAAATAGATCGCCAGGACGCTCTGGTCGACGACCTTCAGTTTCTGGAAGGCGACCGCACGCGTGCGCCGCTGCGAGATATAATAGAAGACTTCGCCGTCGAAGGTCGCCGTCGTCGACGGGGTGCCGAGCGAAAGCAGCACCTGCTCGCGGCTCGATCCTTCCGGAACGAGGTTCAGCGACTGCTGGTCGGCGACGTATCCGCCATTGAGCACGGTGCTGGTCTGGCAACCGGAAAGAGCTGATGTGGAGGCGATTATAAAGGCAATGGCCGCGCTGCTGAAGAACTTCACGTCAGACTTGAAATACCGTTTCTTCAACGACATCTACTCCCTTGAGTGTCGATAAGCAGCCATTTGGGGCCTTGCACGCATTACCTCCTGCAAAACCATTGTGGCCATTCCGGGTCGAATGTCCCGAATTCGCTTCGCTGACGCATCGAGGGCGTCGTCCCGAAACTGGCCACGATCGGCATTGCAATTCGCGCCTGCTTCGGTAAACCAGCTTTTCAAATCATGCAACAAGGCCAGAGGCCAGCCGGCGTGAAGAATGAGGCATTTCCGGAAAAAACAATGATCTTCGGGCTGTTCCGTAAGAAAAACAACAATCAGGCAATCGTCGACAGGCAATATGCGGTGCTGACGGCGGCCGCGCGCATGCCGGAGATTTATGAGCGGCTCAATGTGCCGGATACGGTCATGGGCCGTTTCGAGATGCTGTCGATCGCCATGATTCTATTTTTTCGCCGCACGCGCAGCTCCGCCACCAGCGGCCAGGAGATCGCCCAGGAGATCGTCGACGCCTTCTTCCAGGATATCGACTACTCGATCCGCGAACTCGGCATCGGCGACAACAGCGTGCCGAAGCGCATGAAGAAGCTCGCCGGCATGTTTTACGGCCGGCTCGAAGCCTATTCGAAGGCGATGGATACCGGCGATACTGAAGCGCTCGCTCTCGCGCTCACGCGCAATATCTATCCGGAAAGCCCGGTGCCGGCCGATATGTCCGGCCTCGCCGGATGGATGATGGCCGCGGAAGCGCATTTGTCGGCCCTATCGGAAGAGGAGATCGCCACCGGTTCGGCAACGCTCCCGCCGGTCGCCAGCCCACCTGTCGCTTGAGGAGGAATCATGAAGAACGATCGGGACGATGTTCCCTTCTCCTATCACGTCAAGGTCGGCCATATCTCGGCCAACCCGGTCGAGGTCCATGTCGAGGCCGACGCAAACGAATTGAAGGCGCTGGCCGCGAGCTGGAATGTCGTCTCAGTCGACGATCTCAGCGCCGATCTGCAGATCGCCCGCTGGAAGCGTGACGGCGTGCGCATCAAGGGCCGCGTGAAGGCGAAGATCGTCCAATCCTGCGTGGTGACGCTGGAGCCGGTCGAATCCGCCATCGACGAGAGCTTCGAGCAGATCTTCGTGCCGGAGGGTTCCAAGCTTGCCCGCCAGGCCGGCAATGATGCCGGCGAGATGTTGCTCGATCCCGACGGTCCCGATCTGCCCGAGACCTTTGTCGGCGATACGATCGATGCGGGCGAGGTGGTTGCCGAATTCGCCGCTCTCGCGATCGATCCCTATCCGCGCAAGGGGGGCATCGAATTCGCAGGCCATATCGAGGATAGCGGCGAGGACGACAAAAAGCCTTCGGCTTTCGCGGCCCTCAAGGATTGGAAAAAGGACTGAAGCGCCTCTGGCATTTGACATAATTCAGTTGTAAGCGACGCCAAAACCGGTATTTTGGCCGAAATTTCGCCCTCGGCGAAAAGAAGGATCAGGGACGCGTGATCAGAATATCTCTCGACCTCATGGGTGGCGACTTTGGTCCCCAGGTTGTCATCCCCGGCGCCGCCAAGGCGCTGGATCGGCATCCGGATATTTCCTTCGTTTTCTACGGTCTCAAGGAACAATGCGATCCGGTCCTTGCCAAGTTTCCGAAGCTTAAGGAAAAATCGGTATTTCATGATTGCGAGCTCGCGGTTAGCATGGAAGAGAAGCCGAGCCAGGCGTTGCGCCGCGGCCGCTATATCTCCACCATGTGGCGCTCGATCGAGGCGGTGAAGACGGGTGAAGCCGACGTCGCCGTCTCAGCCGGCAATACCGGCGCGCTGATGGCAATGGCGAAGTTCTGTCTGCGCACCATGGCCAATATCGAGCGCCCGGCGATCGCCGCGATCTGGCCGACGCTGAAAGGCGAGAGCATCGTGCTCGACGTTGGTGCGACGATCGGCGCCGATGCGCAGCAGTTGATGGATTTTGCCCTGATGGGCGGCGCCATGGCGCGGGCGCTGTTCGAGGTCGAACGGCCGACCGTCGGTCTACTGAACGTCGGCGTCGAGGAGATGAAGGGCCAGGAAGAGGTCAAGGAGGCCGGCCGGCTGTTGCGCGAGGCGAACATCGATTCGCTCGAATATTCCGGCTTCGTCGAGGGCAATGACCTTGGCAAGGGCACGGTCGACGTCGTCGTCACCGAAGGGTTCTCAGGCAATATCGCGCTGAAGACGGCCGAAGGCACCGCCAAGCAGATCGGCGAATATCTGCGCGCTGCCATGTCGCGCACGCTGCTCGCCCGCATCGGCTATCTCTTCGCCAAAAGCGCCTTCGACATGCTTCGCGAGAAGCTCGATCCGAGCAAGGTCAATGGCGGCGTGTTTCTCGGCCTGAACGGCATCGTCATCAAGAGCCATGGCGGCGCGAATGCCGAAGGCATCGCCGCTGCCATCGAAGTCGGCTACGACATGGCCAAGAACGGCCTTAATCAGAAAATAGAAAACGATCTTAAGAAATATCATGCCAAGCGGCTGCCCCCGATGGGCCCGGAAGCTGCATGAGCAATGGGGTTCAATCGAATATGATCCGTTCAGTGGTTCGCGGGTTCGGAGCCGCACTTCCGAAGCGCGTAATGACCAATGGTGACATGGAGGCGATCGTCGATACGTCGGACGAATGGATCGTCCAACGCACCGGCATCCGCCAGCGTTATGTCGCCGGCGACGAAGAGACGACGGCATCGCTCGGCGAGGCTGCCGCGCGTGCTGCCCTTGCCAATGGCGGCCTGACGCCAGCCGATATCGATCTGATCATCTGCGCCACCTCGACGCCTGACAACACCTTTCCGGCAACCTCGGTCAACATCCAGAACCGCCTCGGCATGAGCCACGGCTTTGCCTTCGACGTCCAGGCCGTCTGCACCGGTTTCGTCTATGCGGTTACGACAGCGGATGCCTATATCCGCGGCGGCCTTGCCAAGCGCGTTCTCGTTATTGGCGCTGAAACCTTTTCACGCATTCTCGACTGGAACGACCGCACCACCTGCGTGCTGTTCGGCGATGGCGCCGGTGCGATCGTGCTCGAAGCGACGGAAGGCGAGGGCACCGTTGCCGATCGCGGCGTACTGACGGCGCATCTGCGCTCCGACGGCTCGCACAAGGACAAGCTTTATGTCGATGGCGGGCCGTCGTCGACGGGCACCGTCGGCAAGCTGCGCATGGAAGGCCGCGAGGTCTTCAAATACGCCGTCGGCATGATCACCGATGTCATTCAGGCTGCCTTCGATGCGACCGGCACCACCGCCGACGACCTCGACTGGCTGGTGCCGCATCAGGCCAATCGGCGCATTATCGACGGTTCGGCCAAGAAGCTGAACATCGATGCGGCGAAGGTCGTCATCACGGTCGATCTGCACGGCAATACCTCGGCGGCCTCGATCCCGCTCGCCCTTGCGACCGCTGCCGGCGACGGCCGCATCAAGAAGGGCGACCTGGTGATGCTCGAGGCGATGGGCGGCGGCTTCACCTGGGGCGCCGTTCTGCTGCGCTGGTAGGCGTAAATCCAAAAAACTGGCGGCGAACAAGAGCTTGACCGTAAGGCGCAAGACAAATACTCTTTGCGCGATTTCACAAAATATTTGTAATGGGCGGGGAAACCATGACCGGAAAGACAGTGACGCGAGCAGACCTGGCGGAATCCGTTTTCCGCAAGGTTGGGCTTTCCCGGACCGAATCTGCGGAACTTGTGGAAACCGTCATCGACGAAGTTTGCAACGCCATCGTGCGGGGTGAAACCGTCAAGCTGTCCTCTTTCGCCACCTTCCAGGTGCGCGACAAGAACGAGCGGATCGGCCGCAACCCGAAGACCGGCGAGGAGGTTCCGATTTCTCCCCGCCGGGTCATGACTTTCAAGGCGTCGAACGTGCTGAAGACGCGTATCCTCAAGGCGCATGTCTCCCGCAAGGTCAAGCTGAAGCCGCAAAATCCGGCATCCTGATCATCGGCTTCCCGTCTTTAAACGGTGTTTTTTCCCTTCGCACCGTGCTGCGTTGTGCGCAACGTCGAGACATGACTTGAATTGTCGGCGCCAAACCGTTGAAATATGATGAGTCGCCGTAAGATCGAGCCGCGAGGTCGCGTAGCAGTATGACGTTGGACAAGAGCCCCGATGCCTTTCGCACCATCAGCGAAGTCGCAGACGATCTTGATCTGCCGCAGCATGTGCTGCGCTTCTGGGAGACGCGTTTTCCCCAGATAAAGCCGATGAAGCGCGGCGGCGGCCGTCGCTACTACCGGCCCGAGGATGTGGATCTCCTCAAGGGCATCCGGCATTTGCTCTATGATCACGGTTATACGATCAAGGGTGTGCAGAAGCTTCTGAAAACCAACGGCAACAAGTTCGTCATATCGGTCGGCCACGGCGATCTCGCTAGTGTCGAGGCGCTTGCGTCGGGTGTGCAGGAGGCGAGCGCCGGGGAACCGCGCGTCGGCATGGCCGATGATGACCAGATTGTCGGCCGCGCCAAGCCGCCGATTACCCGCCGCTTCTTCAATTTTGTGGCTGGTGAGGACGAGCAGGAAGTCTCGATCGGCAAGTCAAGCGTCGGCAAGGAAGACAGGGCATTGCTGCAGGAGGCGCTCTACGACCTGCTGGAGTGCAAACGTCTGCTCGATCAGGTGCGCTGACCGGAACTCTTTAATTTTATGCGCGTCGTTATCCCGGAATCGCTGCACGCTTCCCGGCAACATACGTCAGGTTTCAGTAAGCCGCTTCATCGTCTGTTCGAGTTCGCTGAGCTGGAAAGGTTTTTGCAGCACCGGCAATGCGGTCGGGCTGCTGCCGGCAGGGGCGGCGCCGTATCCCGTCGCGTAGACATAGGGTTTGCCGCGTTCGTCGAGCAGTTTTGCGACCGGCAGCGAGCTTTGACCGGCAAGCGAGACGTCGAGAATGGCAGCGTCGAATTCCGTGTCCCTGGCGGCTGCCAGCGCCCGTTCCAGATCGGGCGCGCTGGCGCAAACCCGATAGCCGAGATCGGCGAGCATATCCTCGAGCAGCATGGCAATCAGCGCATCGTCTTCGACGATGAATATGTCTTTCATGTTCGCGTCCACCCATTTCCCCTTGCCGGGCATGCGGATTTATGTGGACTCCATGCACGGCTCGTCAAGATGTCCTACCCGGTAGTGCGAGAAACAGCATATTGCCGGGTGAAATTCGATGTGTAAAAGCTGGAATGCCGCCTGCACAACGGCGGCTGCATAATTCCTTCAATAAGAATCGATTTTGGGATTAAACTCTGCAGCAATTCAAAGTGTTACGGCGCCATTTGCGCATCTGAAAAGACGCGGCGCCGTGAGGAGGGGTCTGGAATGGATTTGCTGAGTGCCACGGATTGGCTGCGCCATAGGCCGGGTTATACATATCCGTTGGCCGTTGCCTTCGTTGGCCTGACATTTCTTCTGAGGCTTGCCGTCAGCGACTATCTCTCCGGTTTTCCCTTCCTGAGCTTCCTTCCGGCGATATTGCTGGCGAGTTTCATAGGCGGCGCCGGGCCGGGCTTTGTCGCGGCAATACTGGCCGCCTTCATCGTCCAGCAGTTTTTCGTCGAGCCGCACAATATCTTCTGGCCGGTCAGCGCCGGCCAATGGGTTGGGCTGTCGACCTATCTCATCAATGCGGTCATCATCGTCGGGCTGATGGAGTTGATCATCAAGGCGCATGGCCGGCAGAGCCGGCTCCGCGACGAGCTCAACAGTTTCAACACGCGCCTCGAACAGACGGTGGTTCAGCGCACCGCCGAACTCAGGCACGAGATGGAAGAGAATGCCGCCGCACAGGCGCAGGTCCGCCAGTTGCAGAAGATGGAGACGATCGGTCAGCTCACAGGCGGCGTCGCGCATGATTTCAATAACATGCTGGCGATCATCATCGGCAACCTCGACCTCGCCCAGCGGCGCATGACGGGGCATGAGGATCCGCGCCTGCTGAATTCTATCCAGAATGCTAAAGACGGCGCCCAGAGGGCAGCGGTTCTGACCGCGCGCCTTCTCGCTTTCTCGCGCCAGCAGCCGCTTGCCCCTGAGGTGATCGATCTCAACAAGCTGGTCGGCGGCATGTCGGAGTTGCTGCGGCGTACCCTCGGCGAGCACATCCGGATCGAGACCGTGCTTGCTGGCGGCCTTTGGCCGAGTTTTGCCGATTTGAGCCAGCTTGAGAATGCCATCCTGAACCTTGCCGTCAACGCCCGCGACGCCATGCCCGGCGGCGGACATCTTACCATCGAGACCGCAAATACCGAACTCGACGAGCGATATTCCCGCATGCATTCGGAGGTCGAGGCCGGCCAATATGTAATGATCAGCATCACCGACACCGGCACCGGCATGTCGCCTGACGTGATCGACCGGGCATTCGACCCGTTCTACACCACCAAGGGTCCCGGCAAGGGCACTGGTCTCGGCCTCAGCCAGGTTTATGGCTACATCAAGCAGAGCGGTGGCCACATCAAGATCTATTCGGAGATCGACAGGGGCACGACGGTAAAAATCTACCTACCCCGGCATGTCGGGGCGACGGACGCCAGGTTCAATGCGGCTGGCGCCCAGCCTATTCCTCAGGGCAGCGTCAACGATACCATCCTGGTGGTGGAGGATGATGAGAACGTCCGCATGATGACCGCCGAAAGCCTGCATGAACTTGGTTACACCGTGTTGCAGGCGGCAAGCGGTATGGAGGCGCTTCTGCTTCTGGAAGAAAATCGGGAGGTCGATCTGATCTTCACCGATATCGTCATGCCGCAGATGAGCGGACGCCAGCTTGCCGATATTGTTCAGGAAAAATGGCCGGCGATCCGCATCCTCTACACGACGGGCTACACCCGCAATGCCATCGTCCATAACGGGGTGCTCGATCATGGTGTCTCCCTGCTAGCCAAGCCTTTCAGCCTGGAGCAGCTCGCCCACAAGATCCGCGAACTTCTGAATGTGCCGGCGAGAATGGAAGATGAGAGGACGTGAAGCCGCACCACGGCCGCACATCCACTGTTGGCGACCGCGTTATTCCAGAACCTGGATCACGCGGTGCGTCTTCGGCTCGACGATGACGCGCCGCTCATTGATGACAGTATAGCCATAGCCGTCAATATTCGGCACGGTATGTACTTCGACGGTATCGGGCAGCGTCGCGCCGACCGCGATATCGCCTTCATAGACGGCGGACGGCGTGTTTTGCTCCATCACATAGGTGCGAACTTCGCCCGGCAACACGACGGAGCCGGTCGGCGCGGGATCGGTGATGATGACAGTGCTCTGCGCGAAGGCGGCGGAGCTGATGGTCAGCACGGCGGCGGCAGCCAGCATGATGGTGCGCACGGGATGTTCTCCTTTTTAACCTAAGACATCAAGGCAACGCCGGCCGTACGGCATAGTTCCGCGCCGGCTCTTCTTGGCGGAAGGCAGGCGCCAGGCCTGCAAGATATTGCTAAACCAAATTATGCACCATACGGTTGATCTGTCCGAATCACGGTCAGTGCGAGTCCGTCCGGCGGCAGGGCCGGGTGTTTACTCTTCATTAACCATGTTGGCGATTTATACCCTGTGAACGGCCGTGTGGTCGTTGATTCGAAGGTCCGTCGCGTTTTGCGAATGGATATCTGGAAAGACGATTGCGGCGGCTCGAGACATGCGTTTGCGGAAGACGATATCGCTGGTGGCCGTATTGGGCATGATGGCCGGCTGTACGTCGACAGGCGGTGTGCGCGAGCCCTCCGGGCCGGAGACCGTGGCGCCTGAAAAGGCGCTGGTCCTGCCGCCGCCCGGCGGCCCGTCGATCGTCAGCGTCGTCGAGCGCAAGCGTGGCAACGGCGTCGAACAGACGGTTTCCTTGTTTACGTCATCCTCCGTCCCCGGCCAGAATTTCCTGAAGGTCCAGTTTTTCGGCGCATCCGGGGCCAACCCCGGCACCGGCAATGCCAGCTTCAGCATGATCAACGAGAGCGGCATTGCCCGCGAGGTGGCGCGCTCGGCCCCCGGCGTGCCCATGGCGACGTCGGCGACCTTCCTGCAGAACAGCTATGGCCCCTTCGGTTATGCCTCCGGCCGCAGCCGTGCCGGCGACACCTGCCTCTATGCCTGGCAGCAGATCCGCTCAAGCGTCAACGCCACCAGCCGGGCGCGCAACTTCGGCATGATCCAGCTGCGCCTGCGTCTCTGCGACGCGAACGCCAGCGAGCGCCAGCTGCTTAGCATCGTCTATGGTTACACCATAGTCGGTAGCTTCGACGGAGTGATCTGGAATCCTTACGGCAATCCGCCGCCCGCCGATGCCGCGCTGGGGCGCACCGGCGAGCCGATCTATCCTGACCAGGGCGGTTATCGCGCCAGCCCGATGCCGATCGGCTACGAGCCGGCGCCCGCCATTGTCAGCCGGCCGCGGGCGGTTTTGCCCCGCAGCGCTTCGACCCCGCAACCGGCGCAAGGCCCCGCACCGATGCCTCCGCCCATCGGCCCGCGTGTGCCGCTGCCCGGCGAGGCGCCGCAGGCGAGGGCAACGCCGGATGCGGCAGCCGCGCCGCCCGAACAACCGGTCGTACAATCCGCAAGAGCGATCGGCGTCGCTGTGCCATCGCCGGACTGCATAGGCGACGCGGCCATGACGGCCGCCTGCCGGAGATAGAGCATGATGCCGAAAAGTGTGGGTGGTTATCGGACGGCATCCTGTTCCAGTGAGCATACCCGGAGCGCCGAAGGGCGCCTCGGTTGAGCAATTTCGAAGGAACGTCGATGCGCAAAGCCCGCAGTGTCTTTATCTGGGCCGTGGTTTCGCTCTGCATGATCGTGCTGATCACGTTGCCGGTCAATTTGCAGACGCAGCTCATCACTAGCATCACGGTCGTGACGGTGATGGCGCTGATCAAGATTTTCAAGGGCGAGGGGACCTGGCGCCTGGTGGCGCTCGCCTTCGGCACCTCGATCGTGCTGCGCTACGTTTATTGGCGCACCACCAATACGCTGCCGCCGGTGAACCAGCCTGAGAATTTCATTCCGGGCCTGCTGCTCTATCTTGCCGAAATGTATAGCGTCGCGATGCTGGCGCTCAGCCTGTTCATTGTCGCCACGCCGCTGCCGCCGCGCCCCTCGCGTGCCGCCAATCCCGGGCGTTTGCCGCATGTCGATGTCTTCGTACCGTCCTATAACGAGGATGCCGGGCTTCTCGGCAACACGCTGGCTGCCGCCAAGGCCATGGATTATCCGGCCGACAAGCTGCATGTCTGGCTGCTCGACGACGGCGGCACCTTGCAGAAGCGTAACTCCGGCAAGTTGCTCGAGGCCCAAGCGGCGGCCGCCCGCCATATCGAACTGAAGCAGCTTTGCGAAGACCTCGACGTTCACTATCTTACGCGCGACCGCAACGAGCACGCCAAGGCCGGCAATCTCAACAATGGTATGAAACATTCGACCGGCGAACTGATCGCCGTCTTCGATGCCGATCACGCGCCGGCCCGCGATTTCCTGCTCGAAACCGTCGGTTACTTCGAAGACGATCCGAAGCTTTTCCTCGTCCAGACCCCGCATTTCTTCATCAATCCCGATCCGCTGGAGCGCAACCTGCGGACCTTCGACAAGATGCCGAGCGAGAACGAAATGTTCTACGGCATCATCCAGCGCGGCCTTGATAAATGGAACGCTGCCTTCTTCTGCGGCTCGGCCGCGGTCCTGAGCCGCAGGGCGCTTGAATCCCAGAACGGCTTTTCCGGCGTCAGCATCACCGAAGACTGCGAGACGGCCCTGGCGCTCCACGGCAGCGGCTGGAACAGCATCTATGTCGACAAACCGCTGATCGCCGGCCTGCAGCCCGCCACCTTCGCAAGTTTCATCGGCCAGCGCAGCCGCTGGGCGCAGGGCATGATGCAGATCCTGCGCTTCCGCTTCCCGCTGCTGAAGCGCGGCCTGTCGATCCCGCAGCGCCTCTGCTACATGTCCTCCACGCTTTTCTGGCTCTTTCCGTTCCCGCGCACCATCTTCCTGTTTGCGCCGCTCTTCTATTTGTTCTTCGATCTGGAAATCTTCACCGCCTCCGGCGGCGAATTCCTTGCCTATACGCTGGCCTACATGCTGGTGAACCTGATGATGCAGAACTACCTCTACGGGTCGTTCCGCTGGCCGTGGATTTCCGAACTCTACGAATATGTCCAGAGCGTGCATCTGCTGCCGGCGGTCGTCTCCGTCATGCTCAATCCGAGAAAGCCGACCTTCAAGGTCACCGCCAAGGACGAATCGATCGCGGTCAGCCGCCTGTCGGAGATCAGCCGCCCCTTCTTCGTCATCTTTGCGGTGCAGATCGTCGCGCTCATCATCACTATCTACAGAATCTATGCCGAGCCCTATAAGGCCGACGTCACGCTCGTCGTCGGCGGCTGGAACCTCATCAACCTGATCATGGCCGGCTGCGCGCTCGGTGTCGTGTCTGAGCGCGGCGAACGCGCCTTGTCTCGCCGCGTACGCGTCAACCGTCGCTGCGAATTCGGCGCCAACGGCAAGTGGTATGCCGCTTCGATCGAGGATGTCTCCGTCCATGGCGCCAGGCTTCACATCTTCAACAAGCAACTCGATGAGATGCTGGTCGGCGCCCTCGGCGAAATCCGCTTCCGGCCTTATAGCGGCGCGGAACTGGAAACCTTGCCGCTCATCGTCCGCAATATCGAGCCGTCAGGCGACATCAGCAATGTCGGCTGCCAGTACGTGCCGAAAAGCGCGCTCGACCACCGCCTGATCGCCGACTTGATGTTTGCCAACTCAGGCCAGTGGACCGAATTCCAGGCCTCGCGCCGTCACAATCCCGGCCTGATCCGTGGCACCATCTGGTTCCTCGGCCTGGCGTTCTACCAGACGAGCCGCGGCCTCATTTACTTCTTCCGCAGCATGCGGCCGGAACGGGAAGCCCGGCAGCAGGCAGCAAAGGTCAACGCCGGATGAGAAGCATCGTCGCCGCCTCGCTTCTGCTGCTGAATGCCTCCGTCTTCGCCCAGGCGCAGACGGCACCTTTCGACATGTCCGGCGAGCGGCCGCCCGGCGTCTCCGTTACTCCGAGATTGACACCGCCAGTGCCGCCGGCAGCGACCGCGCCGGTTCCGGTCACGCCTCCGGTTTCCGTGTTGCCGGCACCTGCACCCCAGGCCGCTCCCGCTCCTGCACCAGTCCCCCCGGCAATCTCCGTTCAGCCGCAGCCGCCCGCGCTGCAGCCAGCCGCGGCGGCAAATACGGCTCTGGTTCAGCGCGCCGGCAGTGTCCGTCGCTATGTGGTGCCCTTTTCGAAGCTCGGTCTCAGCGGCGAATATGACCGGCGGTCATGGTCCGTCTATCTGACGCCGGAACAAGCGGCAGCCAAGGCGAGCTTCACCTTCGCCTATCAGAATTCGATCGTCGTCGCGCCCGAGGCCTCGGCGCTGACAGTCTATCTCAATAATCGCCCGATCGGCCAGCAGCGGGTCGGCTCGCCGGACGGCCTGTCGGCCGTCACCTTCGAGGTTCCGCCAGGCCTGCTGCAGCCGGGCGCCAATGTCGTCACCTTTGAAGCCGCTCAGCGCCACCGCACCGATTGCAGCATCCAGTCCACCTATGAATTGTGGTCGAATATCGATCCGGCCGGAACCTATTTGAGTTTTGCCGGCAGTGATGCCGCGGAGCCGGCGAGCGCCGATGCTATCCGCGCCATCGGCGTCGACGGCGCCGGCAAGACCGAGTTCGACATCGTCGTCCCGGCGCTGGAGCAGCCGGGCACCACCAAGCCGCTGCTGCGGCTGGCGCAGGGCCTGTCTGTGCTGAGCAGCATGCCGAACCAGATTTTCGCCTTCAGCACCTCCTCGCTTCCGGCCGGCGGGCCCGGTAAGCTCAGCGTACTCGTCGGCACCGCGGCGGAACTGCGGCCGCTCTTTCCCGGCTTGCCGCCCGGCGCCGAAAGTGCGGCACTCGCCACTTTCGTCACCAATCCGGGCAGCGGCTCGCCGGTGCTTCTGATCAGCGGCCCCTCCTGGCAGGCGGTCTCCTCGGCGATCGATACCATCGTCTCGCCGACGGACAGATCCGCAGATGTCCGCCGCGACGCGCTGACCACCGAGCGCTGGAGCGCGCCGAATGCGCCGCTGATCTTTTCCGATACGAACATCGCTTTGTCTCAGCTTGGCGTGAAGACCACCGAATTCTCCGGCCGGCGGTTGCGGACCAGCTTCAATCTTGCCGTGCCGGCGGATTTTTACGCCAATGCCTATGGCGAGGCGAAGGTGTTGCTCGACGCCGCCTATACCCACAACGTTCTGCCCGGCAGTCACATCGATATCTACGTCAACGACAATATCGCCTCCACCGTGCCGATCACCACGACAACGGGCGGTATCCTGCGCCATCTGCCGATCCGCGTGACGATGCGGCACGTCAAGCCCGGCCTGAATACGGTGGCGATCGAGGCGATCCTGATGACCAAGGACGATGCGGCTTGCGCGCCGGGCGCCACCGCCGCCGCCAACCCCCGCTTTGCCCTGTTCGATACCTCCGAGCTGCACATGCCGGATTTCGCCCGTGTCGGTCAGCGGCCAAATCTGGCTGCCATGGCCGGCACCGCCTATCCCTACGGTCGTTCCACGGAGCCGATGCCGCTGTTCATCGACCGTGTCGATGCCGACACGCTTTCGGCCGCCGCCACCCTGCTTGGCCAGATGGCGATCATGGCCGGCCATCCGATCCCTGTGGAAACAGTCGCCTCGCCGAATACGATCGGCGATCGTGACGCCATCTTCATCGGTTCCATCTCGCAGATGCCGACAACCGCGCTGTCGCAGACCAATATATCAACGGCGAGCCAGGCCTCGTGGCGTCCGGTGACGGATGCGCAGACGGGTGTCGTCGACACCGGTACGGCCTTCGAGGAATGGAATTCCAAGGTCAGTGGCGGTGTCTTGCGCAGTCGGATGACCGCTTTCCGCGAGTGGCTGTGGCGCAATTTCGATATATCCCGCAGTTCGCTGCAATTCGCGCCGGGCGCCGAAGAAATCTTTACGCCGCCCAACACCGCCTCGCTTCTGGTGGCCCAGGGCTCCAGCCCGGCGGGAGCAGGCTCCTGGACCGTGGTGGCGGCGCCATCGGCGAAGGATTTGCGCGAAGGGGTGGAGGTTCTGACCTCGCAGCTGAACTGGCCGCAAATATCAGGCCACATCACCACCTATTCCAGCAAGACCGGCAAGATCGAGGCGGTGCCGGTCACCCGTTTTGATTTCGTGCCGTCGACACCCTGGTCGATCGCCAACTACCGCCTGATCGCCGCTAACTGGTTGTCGACGAATATCCTCTCTTATGCCTCGCTGCTCGTCGTCTTCGTGCTCCTGATCGGTGTCACCACGTCGAAGATGCTCAAAAAGCTGGGCCGGTCGAAATGAGGCGGTGGCGCGCGTTCCTGCTGGCGGCAACGGTCGCGATTGCACCGGGCCTGCCCGCCACTGCGCAGCAGGCGATGATCAATGCCGGCGCATGGTCGGCCTACAAGGCGAAGTTTCTCGATCCGACCGGCCGCATCGTCGACAACGGCAACGGCAACATCAGCCACAGCGAAGGGCAGGGCTATGGCCTGCTGCTCGCCTACCTCGCAGCAAGCCCCGCCGATTTCGAGCAGATCTGGTATTTTACCCGCACCGAGTTGCTGTTGCGCGACGATGGCCTGGCCGTCTGGAAATGGGATCCGAACGTCAAGCCGCACGTGGCCGACACCAACAATGCCACCGATGGCGACATGTTGATCGCCTATGCGCTGGCGCTGGCCGGAACGACCTGGAAACGGGAAGACTATATCCTCGCTGCCTCCCGCATGGCGCAGGCACTGCTTGCCGAAACCGTCGGCAGCTCGCAGGGCCGCACCTTGCTGATGCCGGGGACCGAAGGTTTTACCGGCAGCGACCGCGACGATGGTCCCGTTGTAAACCCATCCTACTGGATTTATGAGGCGATCCCGGTGATGTCAGCGCTCGCTCCGTCGGACGCCTGGCAAAAACTGTCGGACGACGGCGTGGAACTATTGAAGACGATGCAATTCGGCCCGCGCAAGCTGCCTGCCGAATGGGTGAGCCTGCACGACAAGCCGCGGCCGGCAGAGGGGTTCGATGCCGAATTCTCATATAACGCCATCCGCATCCCGCTCTATCTCGCGCGGGGCGGCATCACCGACAAGGCGCTGCTCATCCGCCTGCAAAAGGGGATGTCGCAAGACGGCGTTCCCGCCACCATCGACCTGACCACCGGCCGGCCGAAGACCGTTCTGTCGGACCCCGGTTATCGAATTGTTAACGATGTTGTGGCCTGTGTTGTCGATGGGACCAAGCTGCCGAACTCGGCGCTGCAGTTTGCCCCCGCACTCTATTATCCGTCCACCCTTCAACTGCTGGGGCTGGCCTATATCGGGGAGAAGCATCCAGAGTGTCTGTGAAGTCTTCTCTCGTGGCGGTTTCAGCGGCAGTGGTGGTGGCGAGCCTCGTCACCGGGCTGAAAGACCGTGCCGCGCTGCAGGAAAAGTTCGGCCTTGGCTCGGCCGGCAAGCCGGCGCCGGAGCTGATGATGATGGGCCGCATCAAGCCGACCGAGGCTGCCGGCAATTCCGAATTCAATGCGCAGCTTGTCGCCGACAAGATCGAGGCGATCACGTCCCCGCCGCCGTCAGCATCGGATACTTCAGATCCAAATGTTGTCGCGCAGCAGCCCGCACCGCTGCCATCAGCCGCGCCTCAAGCTGCGACCCCTTCTGCGCCTCAGCCGGCGCCGATCACGCCTCCCATCGTGTCCGAGACGCCGGCGCCGCAGCAGGCCGCCGCCCCGACGCAGCCTGCCGTCGACGAAAGCGCGCTTCGTTATTTCGCCAGCCGCGGCGACAAGGTGCGCCTCCAGGCTGAGATCTCCCGCCTTCAGGCGCTCTACCCGAATTGGGTTCCGCCGGCCGATCCGCTCGCCGTGCCGCAAAACGGCGACAAACAGCTGGAGGCCATGTGGCAGCTTTATTCCGACGGCCGCTATGCCGAGCTGCGCAAGGCGATCGCCGGCCGTCAGGCAGCCGATGCCGGATGGCAGCCGCCAGCCGATCTGCTCGACCGGCTCGATGTCGCCGAGGCCCGCGCCCGCCTCATCAACGCTTCCGACCTCAAGCAATATGCGACGGTGGTCGATATCGCCGCAACAACCCCGAGCCTCCTCACCTGCAGCGAGGTCGATGTCCTCTGGCGTGTCGCCGAAGCCTTCATCCAGACGAAGAGGGAGCAGCGCGGCCAGGACGCCTACAACTATATCCTGAAGAACTGCCCCAATCCGGCCGAGCGGCAGGCGACCGTCGAAAAGGCCTCGACACTGCTTGCCTACCAGCCGATGCAGGCGCTGCTTGCGCTGGAAAGACCGGCGTCCGACGGCAGTAGGGAATTCGAGGCGATCCGCGACAACCTCGCCCGACGCTTCATCGCCGAAGGCAATGACGATCCGAAGCTCGCCATCGCGCCCGATTACGTCGCCCGCCTCGAAAAACTCGCCGGGACCGAGGGACTTGCCTCGGATGCGCTGCTGCTCGGCTGGTACCAGCTTCGCCGCAACAATGATGCCGAGGCGGAGAAGTGGTTTCGCGCCGCCCGAGCCAAGCAGGATACTGCCGCCGCTTCGCAGGGGCTGGCGCTGGCGCTGATCGCCCGCAAGGCGCCTGAGGAAGCCGAGGACGTGATGTTCCGCTGGCGTGCCGATTCCGACGACGCGAGTGCCACCTATCTCGCGGCGACCGCCAATCTGATGGCGCTGCAGCCGCCGGCTGAACTCGCCGAAGACGTGCTGCATCGCATCGCCGCCGAGGTTATTGCCCGGAAATATGTGCCGACGGCGCAGCAGTTCGGCTGGTATGCCCGCTCGCTCAACCAGTTCCAGACCGCCGCGCGCTGGTTTGAGACCGCGCTGGTCTGGAAACCCGATGACGAGCCGTCGGCCTATGGCCTTGTCGTCACGCGCGAACAGCTGAGCGACCGCAAGGGTGTGCTCGACCTGCAGCGCGCCTGGGCCGGACGCTCGGACCGGATCACCAATCTCGAAGACACCTCCTCGCTGATACCGAATGCGCGCGTCCTGCCGCCGGAGAAGGGCGCACTTGCCCCGCAGCAACCGGCTCAGCCGACACAGCCGGCGCAACGCCCAGCTACGGCAAACGAGCCGCTTCCAGATGAACGCCAGCTGCAGCCGGGGCCTGACGTCGCCGTTCGCCCGGCAAGGCCGGCGATGCAGACGGTGACGGTTGCGCGCGGTCCGCGCCAGACACGCGGCTGCTCGACGACCATCGATGCGGCCCAGCTCAGCCGGGCCAATGCGCTGTCGCGCGGCTGGTGCCTGATGGATATCAATCGGCCGATGGAGGCGATCTCGGCCTTCGAGACGGCATTGCAGAGCCCGGTCCGCAAGGACCGTGAAGACGCAGCCTACGGCCAGAGCCTTGCCTATCTGCGCGCCGGCCTCTCCAGCAACGCCGCCGTTGCCGCCACCAAGGCGCCGCAGAACCGCCAGCGGGCCGCCGAGCTCCAGATGGCGATCCTCGCCGACCGCGCGCTTTCGGCCTTCGACGCCGGGCGTTATCGCGAAACTCTGATCTATCTCGATCAGCGCGCCCAGCTGCAGCAGGAACGCATCGACCTGATGGTTCTGCGCGGCTACAGCTACTTCAATCTCAAAATGTATGGCGATGCGACCCGTATCTTTGAAGCCGCTGCCGCGACCGGCAGCCGCGACGCCGCACGCGGTCTGGCCGACGTTCGCAACGTCACCCACCCTGATGTCAATGACTAGCGTTGACGTCGACGTCAACGCTAGTCGTTGACGCCGACGCCGCTCTCCGCTACTCGCCTGTGCAGGGGTCACCCCGGCCTCGCACCCGCAAGGAAACGCCCGTGCCCGCTCCCCACGATATCCTCGACAAATCGTATGACGCCTTCCTTTTCGACATGGACGGAACGCTGCTGAATTCCATCGCCGTCGTCGAACGCGTCTGGAGCGAGTGGGCAAGGCGCCACGGCTTCGAACCGGAAGTCTTCCTGAAGACGATCCACGGCATCCGCGCTTCCGACGTCATTCGCGGGCTCGGCCTGGCAGGCGTCGATCCGGCCCATGAGGCGGACCTGCTGCTCGCCGAGGAGATGGAGGATGTCTCAGGCATCGTTGAAATTCCCGGTGCCATCCGCTTCCTCTCCGCCATTGCCGACGGCAAATGGGCGATCGTCACCTCCGCACCGATCGAGCTCGCCAGACGCCGCATGGCTGCAGCCGGCATCCCGATGCCGACGGTCATCGTCAGCGGCCAGGAGGTCAAATCCGGTAAGCCCAGTCCCGAAGGCTATCTGCTCGGCGCCAGCCGCCTGGGTGTTGATCCCTCGAAATGCCTCGTTTTCGAAGACGCTGTCGCCGGCATCCTCGCGGGCGAGGCCGCCGGCGCCGATGTCACGGTCATTACCGAAACCCATGCCACCCCCTTCGAAACCCCGCATTTCTCCATCGCCAACTACCAGGCATGGCAGCCCGGCCAGACCGGCGAAGGCCAGTTGAAGCTCATCGCGATCTGACCAATCCGATAAACCACCTGCTTTTTGTCGGAGGCGAGTTTTTTCCGCTTGCATTGCACGCGCCGAAAAACTAAACGAAGCAAGCCGTTTCGGCAGGTCGGGGCGTAGCGCAGCCCGGTAGCGCACTTGACTGGGGGTCAAGGGGTCGCTGGTTCGAGTCCAGTCGCCCCGACCATTTATCCCCTTGAAATCCAGTCAGAACATCACGTTTCGTGTGGCGGCCGCTCTCGCGGTCAGTGCGGAGAACGGTGAATGTTCAGTGCGGTTTCTGGGCAATCGCGATCATCGATTTGGCCAGCAGCGGAATCCTCCCGACATATTCGAAGTCGACCTCTTCGAAACCTGTTTCGTGCAGAAGCGTGCTCAGCGTTCCCGGAGACCAGAATTTGATGTGGCCATGGTCCTTGAGAGGCATGAAATGGTCGTCCATCTTTCCGCTCACGGCCAAGGCCAGATTTTTCCAGTAACCGTGAAAAGGCGTCGACATGACCGCGATGCCGCCGGGCTTCACCAGGTCGTACATGGTGGCCGAGAATGCCTTGGGGTCATAAACGTGCTCCACGACCTCAAGGCTGATCACCGCATCGAAGGTGCCGTACCGGCTGGAGAGATCTTCGTAACCGGAGCCGATTTCCAGCGGCAGATCCGGGTGGGCCGTTCTCGCTTTTGCGATACCGTCCTCGGAGGGATCGACACCGATTACATCATAGCCCTTTCGGGCAAGCACGGCTGCAGCACCGCCGGCACCGCAACCAAGGTCGAAGACCGACGTTTCGTTTGCTTCCTGAAAACTATTCTCAAGAACATCGACAACAGCCGGCAAGATATAGGAATGGGCGGTCGCCGGTCTGGCATGCATATAGGTCGTTGCGTCTAGTTCGATAGACATTTTATCTCCTGGAGTAGTGAGGGAGTAGTGAGCCCGCCAGCCCAATAATACGCCACACAATGGTACAGCGGAGTTTGACGGCAGTGTGGTGTCGTTGTGGTATTAACGTGATTAGCGCCGAAGGCGCCCGCGGCAGGTGAGGGGCGCTGGTGATGGATGCGCGCGTTCGGCCGGGCTCACCTTCGTCTCACGAACGATGAGCGCCCATAGAAGATCTAGAATTTGACAGGGAGGCGGGAAGATGATGAAAACTGCCGCAATTCGGATTTCGTCTGCTCGGGCGGGGTGACCCGCCGTCGGTTCAACGCCGATAGCTGCGACCATTTGCAGCAAATAATGCAGTAAAATACCCTTCGATGGTGTGGAATCAAATAAATATATTAGTTCTTTTTGGCACGTCTCCAGTGACGCTAGGCGGTATTGGTTGCCTTTTGTTAAGACTATACCGAGATCGAATATGAAATACCCGATTTCAAATTTAAATAACGTGAAACCTCTTCGAATTCATGCGAATAGGTGTAGATTAAAAGCGTCCCTGTCACAAACAGCCTACTGCGAGCGCATGGCGGAAATGAAGCAGAATCTCACTTGCAGACAAGCCCTCGCCGGCGCATTCCAGGCTTTGTCCGACGAGGCCGTCAAGGCCGGCTGGCCGGAGGGCGATGTCGCCCTCGCGCTTGCTGAACTCGCCGAGGACCAGGTGATCGAGATGACCGCCAAGGTGATCACGGAAGGCTTTATTCACCCTCAGCTCGCCGCCAGCCGCCACAGCAGCTGATCTTATAGCAGCAATCCCGCCGTCTTCGCCGCAGCAATGAAGGAAGCCTGTGCGGCGCGCGGGCTGCGCAATCCATCGAGCGCATCCAGGCAGTGCTGGCGCGCAATGCGATAGTCGCGCTCGCGCTTCTTCGGCCATCGTTTCAAATACTCGACGGCTTCCCAAACGGTGGAAACGATTAGGCTGCGGTTTTGAGAAAAGACCCGGACGGGGGAGGGAAAGCGTATTTCACTCAACGTCGGTACTCGCTGATTCCTGCTGCAAACGCGCCTAAAACGCGCGGCACAAAATTTTGTTCCCTAATTTTGTTCTGTGGAAGTTTGCATAGTTGCTAAAGTTCGGCCCCTCGCGCATAATCATTTTTGCCGGTTGCGGAGGGCGGCCGGCAATGCAAGCGTGGATGCGTTTGCCCTCGGAGGGAATGCGGCGTGATGTTACGATCATCAATTCATCCGCATGATTTACCGCTGTTTTCGGAAGATCTCGATTTGCTTTCGCAGGTGCTCGACAAGGTCTGCGATGAGCGCGGCCTGGCCAGGACAACACCTGAGGCCGAGCGGATCGGTGCGGTCATCATTCAGCTCTACAGGCAGGGCGTGAAGGACGGCGGCAAGCTCGCCGATCTGGCAAAAACCTATCTCTGACGCTCAGTTCTGCTCGATCGAGACACCGTTGTTGCCGATGCTCATCGCGATCGCCTGCGCTTTGTTTTCCAGCGGTGAGGCCGATCGCATAGCTTCTAATCGTCGTTGGCGGCATTGAGGTTTTCCGGCCGGATCCCATCGTCGGTCATGGTGCGTGCTCGCAATCGGATGCCGGGGCCGCCTTCATCCTGATTGCCGCTCGACAGGAAGATGATGCCGTTCGCCTCGAGCGTGCTGCGCACATCGAACAGCGCGTGCGGTTCGCCCGCAAACTCGCCGTTTTCCAGCGCCGCGACGGTCTCGACCGGCAGGCCGCTTGCGGCGGCGAGCTCTTCGATACTCATTCCGATCATGGCGCGTGCGCCGCGTATCTGTGTGGCTGTTATCATGGCGGAAAATCTAGCGCATTTGCCGCACTTCTCAAGTGGCGCAGGCCGATCAAACCTCCTTCAATTTCACGCCGAACAGATCGTCGTGCATGCGCTCGACGGCGACCCCCATGCCTCCCATGAGGGCGGCCCGGTTGCCAAAGCGGCTTATCTCGATGCGCGGCGGATAAGGCGTGCAACGCGGCAGGAAATGTCGGATGGCGTCTACGAGTTCCGGTCTCGCGCCGATGCTGCCGCCGGTGATCACCAGTTCGGGATCGAGAGTTGCACCGATGGCGGCAATGGCGACCGCCACCAGTCTTGCCGTCTCGTCGATTGCGGCGACGGCGCTGGTCTCTCCCGCATTGAAGGCGACAAAGAGATCGGCGACGGTGGAAGCGTTACGCCCGCCGAAACCGGTGTAGCGGCGTAACATCGCGACGCTGCCGACCGCGCTCTCAAAGGTTCCAAGCGTAAACCCGCCGGGATCAAAAACATCGCCGCCGATCGGAAGATAGGCGATCTCGCCGGCCGCGCCACGCGCGCCGCGCAACAGAGCGCCATTGGCGATGATGCCCATGCCGACTCCCGTTCCGAGCGCAATGAAAGCAAAATTGCCGCTCTCGGCACCGTGTCCCCGCCATCGCTCTCCCTGCGCCGCGAGATTGACGTCGTTTTCGACGATCACCGGCATGCCCATTCTGTCGCTGAAGACCTGCCGCAGATTGATCGCGTCGATGCCGGGGATATTCGGCGCCACATTGATATGGCCGGTGGCCGGATCGAGCACGCCGGGACTGCCCAGAACGACGACACGGAGCTTGTCGGCGGTCGTTCCGGCAACAAGCGCGAGTTCAGAGATAAGGTCGCTGAACTGATTGACGAGATGCAACCCGCCGCGCGGGTCAGTGGCCACTTTGGTTTCGGCAACGATGTTGCCCAATAGATCGCAGATCGCCGCGTCGATCTTGGTGCCGCCGAGATCGATGGAGACGGCGAGACCAGCCCTCGCGTTGATTTCATAGGTAATGGCATTTCGGCCCGGGCGACCATCGGTCTGGCCCACAGGTTTCAGCCATCCAGCATCCTCGAGGTCGCGCACGACATCGGAAATCGTCTGCTTCGACAGTCCGGTCAGCTTGGCAATATCGGCGCGGGAGATCGACCCGTGGGCCAACACGGTCCGGATCACGGCATGGGTTGAGATTTTTCGCGCGATGGGAGTCTGGGCGGTAGAAAGTGTCGGTGCCATCCGGCTAGCTCGTTCCAATTAGTTCGGAGCATATACCTAATTAAGGGCCGATAATTGATCCACAGCGATCGGAAAAGGGAAGGCTGCAGTTCAATTGCGTCAGCTTACGGGATTTTAATACATGCAAGGCAGCAATTTGTCTATGTCCTTGACAAATGGGAGGTCGCCTGTAGGCTGATATCAACGTGCAATGAAATGCGCGACGAAACAAAGAGGTCGAGGACAAGTATGCGCCACCCGCATTGTCTGGATAGCCGCGCGCTCGCCAAGGTCGCTCGAAGAGGAGCAGGCCCCGGCTCGTCCCTCTATTTTTCGTTTTCGCGTTATGCAGCCTCTTCAACTTGGCTGTCGGGGTTTTATCCATGATAAAGCCCTTGACCGATGGACAGCTTTCCGCCGAACAAGGCGTTTTACTGCCTGTCATGGCGCCGCGGCTTCAGGCGGATGTTCATCCGGACGGATATGCTGATCTCGCTTTGTGGGGCGCCGGCAGTCTGGGGCGCGTGCGGTTTTCTGCCATCGCCGGCCCTTTTACCTATGCGCCGAACCGCATGGTCTCCAGGCATGGCGGCATATTCGTCGCGCAGTCGCTGCCGGCAATGCTGATCAGCGGCGTCCGCCTTCAAGGCCTATATCCGGCGCGTCGTTGCGCCTGGTGGCATGAGCCGGATGGGCAAGGCGAGAGGGTGCGGGTCACGCGGGACCAACATCGGCAGACTGCCGAAATGGGCTGGGGTGTGCTGATCGTGGACCTTCTCGGGTCCGATCTGCGCATTGCAGTCGGCGCCTCGAGAGACGAAGCCGAGAGGGCTCTCGCCCTCACCAGCGACGCGATCATTGCCGAAGCCGCCGAATATGTCGCGTGTTGCGATCTGGCGCCCGAGGCCGATCCGCTGATGCGCAGCATGGTCAGCCAGGGGATCCATGCCGCCCTTTCCAGCATCCGGCGCGAGGAAAACGGCGCCTTTGCCGGCCTTGCCGCGGGCCAGGCCTACAGCGCTCCGGCGCGGACCTATTACCGCGATGGCTATTGGACGATGCAGCCCCTCCTGACGCTTGCACCCGAGGCGGTGCGTGACGAGATCCGGCTGCTTGCCAAGGGGGTGCAGCCGGATGGAGAAGCCCCGAGCGGCGTGATCTTGACGGGGCCTGCGCAATCAGAGGCGTGGCAGCGCTTTGTCGAAGACAGCAAGGCCAATCCCAAAACCCATAAAAAGGCCGTTCCTGAATACCACAACCGTCCGCAAGACTGGTGGAGCGACCACTTCGACAGCCCGCTTTTCTTCATTCTTTTCATCGATGATTATTTCAGGGCAACGAAGGACCTGGCCGAGGTGCAGGCGCACTGGCCAACGGTCAGAGCCATTGCAGATCGTTATCTCGACCTGGCCGGTCCTGACAGCGTTCTTCCCGTGAAACCGCGCAATGACCGGGACTGGGCCGACAACGTCTATCGTGACGGGCTGGTCTCTTATGATCTCGGTCTTTTCGTCGGCGCCATGGATGCGGTGGCAAGGCTTGGCGACAGTCTTGATCCGACGCTTGCCGAACGCGCAGGCAGGACTGCACGTCTTGCCCGCCAGGAAATTGAGGCCAAGCTCTTCGTCCCGGCAACCGGTGGATATATCGACTATGGAACGCCTGCCGCCTTTGTCGAGGATCATCTGGCTCTCGACAGCCTGACCTTGTCGCGGTTCGACGCAATTTCAAAACAAAAGGCCGTTGGCTTGCTGAGAGCCTTTGAAAGCCAACTGGAAACGCGCAACAATCAGGAGCAGCCCTACGGCAGCTGGGGTGTGATGTGCGCCTACCCGCCATTCAAGCGGCCAAGCGATCTGCGATCCAAGACCGCGTTTCCCTACCGCTACCACAATGGCTCGGACTGGCCCTATTGGGATGGCGCCTATGCCGAAGAACGTCTTCGCCACGGACTTGGCGGCGCGCGCTACGCTCTGACGCGCTGGTGGGAAATCTGCCTCGACAATGGCTGGATGGGAGCGGTGGAATATTTCTCGCCGCCCTATGGGCGCGGCTCCCTGCTTCAGGGCTGGAGTGCCATGCCGGCAGCGGTCGTTTTGAAATATGGGCTTGACGCCGCAAATGCGGAGCCAATCTCATGAACATGGCGGCTCGGTCGGTTCTAGTCGGATCCTTGATCGATCCGCATGGCGAAGGCGACGGAGCCATCGCGTTCATGTTCGGAAAAGCCAAGATGACGGTAGAAACCTCTGGCGCGTTCGTTGTTTGGATCGACCCCGAGATGCACCGCTGCGACACCGTGATTGCGGAGCGCTTCAAGCTCGGTGCTGATCATCCTCCGTCCCCAGCCGCCGGCCTGAAGTCCGGGAAGGATGTTGATGTGAAGATGCGCCGGGTAGTCGTCTTGAAGCCACGTCGTTCCGCTGCGCGGATTTTGAATTCGTTCGATCACGTCCGCATCGCGCGGACGGCCGGGTGTCAGGCCGGCGATCTCCCGGCGGACGAACGGCCACCAGTTTGCTTGCAGGTCTTTGTCGAACCTGCTGGTATCGGGCACACCGACGACATAACCGACCGGCCGGTTGCCCTGAACCAGGACAAAGGCAAAGTCTCTGGCGAATTTGAGATAGGGTACCGACCAGATGTAACCGGGCAGATGCGGGTCGCTGTAAAGCGCACTGGCATCCTCGCCGCCATTGGCGGTTTTCAGGCAAATGTCGAAAAGAGCGTCGATATCGGCTTCAGTCGCCGGGCGGATGAAGCAGTTGCTGTCCATCGCTTTGCCACCTCCTGCGTGGCGCTTTGTCATTCTGGATCGCGAGAGGTGCCGATGCACTGACGATTACCTCAGATTCGCCGACCAGGCAAAGCTCTGGGGAAAGAAAACGTTCGGCCGGCGCCAGGTGCGAGGCTCGGATGGGGAGTGGAGAATAAACCAAATGAGGTGGAGCAGATGAAAAGAACCGTGAAATCGATCAGCATACTGCCAGCATACCGATTGAAAGCAGCTGTCGCGCTTGCCGGCGCGGCGCTTGTGAGTTTCGGTCTTTCCGCCGCCCGGGCCGACGATCTGGCCGTGTGGGACGACCAGACCTTCGAAGGCCAGAGCGCGGTCATCGAGCAACTGAACAAGGAGTTCGAAGCCGCCCATCCCGGTGTCACGATCAAACGCACTGCGCGCACCTTCGATGACATGAAGTTGACGCTGAAGCTTGCAGTTTCGGCAGGCGATGGTCCTGTTATCACCAAGGTGAACCAAGGCGCCGGCGACATGGGCGCAATGGTCAAGGAAGGATTGCTCCTGCCGGTTGACGAGTACATCCAGAAATATGGCTGGGATAAGCGGCAGTCGGAATCCGTGCTTGCCAGAGACCGCTGGGAAGGGACCAAATTCGGGGTCGGCAAGACCTACGGCATATCAGGTCTCGGCGAGATCGTCGGCCTTTACTACAATAAGAAGATCCTCGAGGACGCGGGCGTGACGCTGCCAAAGACCTTCGAGGAGCTTTTGGCCGATCTCGACAAGCTGAAGGAAAAAGGTGTTGCGCCCTTCATGATGGGGTCCGCCAAGCAGCATCTGGCCCTGCATATGATCGGCGCCATCGACCAGGCACATATCGACGCGGGCAATCGCGCCGAGCTTGACGACCTGATCTACGGCAAGGGCGGCTCTTGGAACACCAAAGGGAACATCGAATCGGCCAAACTCGTGCAGGAATGGGCGCAAGGCGGCTATTTCTATCCCGGCTTCGAAGGCATCTCGGGTGACGACGCCGTCCAGCTTTTCATCTCGGGGCAGGGCGCCTTCCTGATCTCCGGAACCTGGTACTTCGGAGACATGCAAAACAATCCGGATATCGGCTTCATGGCCATTCCCGCTCCGAAGGGTGTCGCCAAACCCATGAGCGTTGGCGGCGTGGATCTGGCCTGGGCAATCACGAGCCTTGCTAAAGACAAGGCGAAGCAGGACCTGGCCGGCGAGTACATCGACTATATGGTGTCCGAAAAGGCCGCTGAAAGCTGGGCCGCCGCAGGTTATCTCCCGGCAACATCGCTGCCGGCGGATGCAAAGCCCAAGCTCACGCCGCTCCTGACCTCCGGCATCGAGATGTGGAAGACGCTCAATGCCAACGATGCGCTCGGCCATTACCCCGATTGGTCGAGCCCGACGATGCTGAAGACAATCGACGACAACACGCCACTTCTCTTGTCCGGCAAGATCACGCCCGAAGCCTTTGTCGATGCCATGGACAAGGACTATCAGGCGTATTTGAAGGATAAGAAATAAGACGCGCGGACGCCGGTCACGACTGCCCATTCGGCGGTCCGACCGGTGTCCTGTTCATCATATGAAAATGAACGTTGCGAGCTCACGGCTTGCTGCGCGATGACCAGAGCTTTGGCTTCATGGGGTACTGGATGAAACGTTCCGCACTGGATGGCCCGCAACAGACCAATTTCATCTATTTATTGCCTGGATTGCTGCTTTATACGGCTTTTGTCTTTGGGCCGATTGTCGCGGCCTTGGGTTTGAGCCTGACCAGTTGGGACGGCTTGACCATGCCCAGATGGGTTGGCCTCGGCAATTACGCCGATCTCTTTTCCGACAGCCGTTTCTACATTGCCTTGCGTAACAATGCCGAGCTGATGATCTTCTACTGCGTCCTGCCGCTCGTGTTCGGCATCACGCTTGCTGCCTGTGTGTGGAATCTGAAGCAACGCGAGCAGCTCGCCCTCAGAACGTTCCTGTTCCTGCCTTACATCATGCCGACGGCCGTGTTGGGCATCATCTGGGCATGGCTCTACAATCCGGCATTCGGCCCGTTCAACCAGTTTCTGAGAGCGGTCGGATTGGGCAGGTTCGCATTGCCCTGGCTCGGAGATTTCAATTTTGTGCTTCCCGCAGTCGGGACCGTTGCCACCTGGTATTTCTTCGGTTTTTGCATGGTCATCTTCCTGACCGGAATTCAGCGCATTGACCCGTCGCTTTTCGACGCTGCCAAGGTCGACGGCGCGTCGGGGCGAAAGACCTTTTTCTGGATAACGCTGCCGCTTCTCATGCCTGAGATAAGGGTGGTTCTGCTGCTGACGGTGATCGCCTCGATCAAGAGCTTCGACCTGATTTTCACGATGACCCGGGGTGGACCCGCCAACGCGACGCTCGTGCCGAATATTTACATGTACCAGCTCGGCTTCGAGCTCAATCGGTTCGGCGCTGCCGCCGCCATCGCCATTGTCGGCGCCTTGCTGACTTTCGCAATCAACTATGCAATTCACCGGCTGGTGGGCTCGAGAAGCAAAGGATTGGCTTGATGGGCCGCTCGTCGAATATCCCCGCCGCGCTCTTCCTCCGCATCGTGCTCTGGCTTCTTGCTTTCGTAACGATCATCCCGTTCCTGCTCCTGTTGCTGACCTCGATAAAGAGCAAGGCTGACGTTCTGAAAGGCGCATTCGCCCTCCCGGCCTATCCGCATTTCGAAAATTATGTCGATGCCTGGAATGCCGGGCATTTCAACATTTACTTCTGGAATTCAATCGTCGTCGTCATCCCCGTGGTGGCCGCAAGCGTCTTCTTGGGCCTGCTGACCGGTTTTGCCTTCGCCTACCTGTCATTTCCGTTCCGGCGCTCGCTGTTCGCCATCCTGACGCTCGGCATGATGGTGCCGGCGGAAGCCTTCATCATCCCGCTTTATTACGAAATGCGCTATCTTGGGCTGATCAATACCTATGCAGCCCTCATCGTGCCGCAGATCGCCATGTCGATACCCTTCTCAACGATCTTCCTCGCCAGTGCTATGCAGCAACTGCCGGAGGAGGTTCTCGAAGCGGCAGTCCTCGATGGCGCCGGACGCCTTCATATCCTGCGCAAGATCGTTATCCCGCTGATGATACCGGCCATGTCGACGCTGGCGCTCTTCCTGTTCATCTGGACCTGGAACGAATTTCTCATTCCGTTCATTCTGGTCAATGACGACGCCTATCGGACGCTGCCGCTCGGCATGCTGTTTTTCCAGGGGCGTTACACCGTGAATACGCCGGTGCTGACCGCCGGCGCGGTGATCGTGATCTTCCCCCTCATCCTGACCTATCTGGTTTTCCAGCGGCGATTTATTGCCGGCTTGACGGCAGGCGCGACGAAATAAGCAGCTACGGCCTCCGGCCGCGCTTGTGGCGCATCTCCAGCGCCGCAGGCGCTATTGCCTCTGGCCGCGCTTATGGCGCACTTCTAGCGCTGCGCAGCCCCAGACGGTGCCGAGGAGCAGATAGACATGGCGCCAGTGGTCGATATCGATGACGTTGCCGATGGTCGCATGGCCGAGGACCGAGATCCAGGCGATCATCAGAAAGGGCTGCCACGGCCGGTCGAGCAACAGGTATCGGAAGCCGAGCGCGAGCGTCCAGACAAGCATGCCGACATAGCTGACGAAGCCGAGCCAGCCATAGGTGGTGAGTGATTTCAGCCAGATATTGTGCTCGTCCTCGGGAAACATCGTGCCGAACACCAGCGGGCCGATGCCGAGCGGACGCTCCATCATCATGGTGAAGCCGATCCGGTGGCGCTCGAAGCGGCCGAGATGTTCGCCGTCATATTGCTGCACCAGCTGAGCGCGCGCCGAAAACAGTTCGGCGACCTTCGGGATTTGCAGCGCCACCAGCAGCGAGGCGACCAGCATGATGATAGCCGCCAGCGACAGCACCAGGACTCGCAGGCGAAAGGCGCCACTGCGCTCCTTCAGCAGCATGATGAAAATCAACAGCACCACGCCGAGGGCGAAGAGCCCCCAGGCAGCGCGGGAAAAGGACAGGAAGATGCCGAGCGCCAGCACGAGCAGGGCGAGAGCCTTCAACGGCGATTTCTTCAGGTCGCCCACCAGGATGCCATGGACGAGATAGAGCGATGGCGGCACGAGAAAGGGACCGAAGACGTTCGGGTCCTGGAAGGCGCCCTTGGCGCGGTCATAGAGCGTGAAGATCTCAGCGCCCGGAAAGGCGTGGAAATAGCCGAGTATGCCGAGTGCAGAAGTGGCGACGGCGGCGAAGGTCCAGGCGTTGAAGATCAGCGGCAGCCGCTTGTGGCTGTCCTCGATGATGGCGGCGTAGAAGACCGCCGTCAGCGCCAGGAAGGTCGACACGGCGATATACATCGGCCCGGTCGCCAGATCCTTCATCTGCGTCAGCGACAGCATGCCGCCGATGTTGAAGGTGAGCAGCAGCGCAAGCAGCGGTGCGACGCCGCGCGAAATCCTGAGGCCGAGGATGAACCAGAGGCCGATCAGTCCCGCCATCCAGAGTTCGTAGGGCGCCGGCTCGTCGATCACGAAACCGGAGAGGAAGACGCCGAAGGCGACGAAGGCCGAGCCGATCAGGCGCAGCGCCATCCGCTGCGGCTGGGCGACACGGGGATATGTCGCCTCGATCGCGCTCAATAGGCGTTTTCCGTGTTGAGCAGCCGGATCGGCGTCAGGAACAGGATCTTGAGATCGAACCAGAGCGACCAGTTCTCGATGTAATAGAGGTCGTAGGCGGTGCGGAATTTGATCTTCTCGTCATTGTCCACCTCGCCGCGCCAGCCATTGATCTGCGCCCAGCCGGTGACCCCGGGCTTGACGCGGTGGCGGGCGAAATACCCCTCGACGACATCGGAAAAGGCGCGATCGCGGGCCTGGGCGAGCACGGCATGCGGGCGCGGGCCGACCAGCGAAAGTTCGCCTCTCAGCACGTTGAAAAGCTGTGGCAATTCGTCGATCGAGCTCTTGCGGATGATACGGCCGACGCGGGTGACACGCGGATCGGCCTTGGTCACCGCGGCCTTGCCTGTGGGGTCGGCCATATTGGTGTACATCGAGCGGAATTTGAAGATGTTGATGATTTCGTTGTTGAAGCCATGCCGCTTCTGCATGAAGAAAACAGGGCCTTCGGAGGTCGCCTTGATGGCGATCGCCGTCGCCACCATCACCGGCCAGAGCAGGGCCAGCGCGACAAGGGTGAAGAAGATATCGAAGCCGCGCTTGGCGACCGAATCCCAGTCGCGGATCGGCATCTTGAAAATGTCGAGCATCGGCACCGAGCCGACATGTGAATAGGCGCGCGGCCGGAAGCGCAGCCGGTTGGCATGCGCGGCAAGGCGGATGTCGACCGGCAACACCCAGAGTTTCTTCAAGAGGTCGTAGATACGCGCCTCGGCTGAAAGCGGCAGGGCGATGATCAGCATGTCGATGCGTGTCAGCCGCACGAATTCGACCAGTTCGGCCACAGTGCCGAGCTTCGGATAGCCGGCGACCATGATCGGCGAGCGTTTTTCGCCGCGATCGTCGAAGATGCCGCAGATGCGGATGTCGTTGTCATCCTGCTGTTCGAGGATGCGGATCAGCTCCTTGGCCGGCTCGCCGCCGCCGACGATGACGGCGCGGCGCTCCATGATGCCGTTGCGCGCCCAGTTGCGGATGCCGTAGGCGACGAGGAAACGCTCGGCCGCAAGGAAGAGAGCGCCGGCCGTAAACCAGGGCATATAGGCGTCGACGACCATCGCCCATGTGGTGCCGCGAACCAGCGCGAACAGGCCGACGGTCAAGAGAATCGCGATCGTCCACGACGCCAGGATGCGCGGGATCGGGCGCAGTTTGGCCCGAAGCGCCGGAATGGTATAGGTGTCGGCAAGCTGCAGGCCGATGACGGTCAAGGCCGAGGCGACCGCTGCCATGCCGGCCCGCACCAGCGATGAATCGTAGCCGTCGCCGGGCCAAAAATAGTGGGCGATCAGGGCGATCGAAAAGAGCGCCAGGAATTCCAGCAGCCGCAATTGCCCGATGATAATCACAGGCGAATTGGTTCCGTCGCGGAACTGTTCGGCGATCTGCCGGGCATAGGGGTTGATTTCGGTCGGGTCGGACGGTTTTTCCTGACCCGCGTCGCCGCGCGCATCGATGTCGGAGACCTGCTTGCGCAGTGCTTCCACGTCGAATTGATCGCCTTTTTCCAGCTTGTTCATGGGGCTTTTCGCTCGTTGTCACCCAGCGAAGTAGCAGAAAGCCCCTAAGAAAGATTTACGGGGCGGCGGGCATTGCTCGGCCGGCAGTGGGATCGACGAGCTCGTGGTACAATTTCAGGACATCGCGCGCCATGACGGCGGAGGAAAACACCGCCTTCACCGCCTCGGGCTTCGGCATCGTCCTGGCGTGCCAGTCGGGCGTGCTCAGCGTTTCCGCCATGACGCGGGCGAGATCGTCGGAATTGCCGGCCTCCACCAGGGCTGCGCTGTCGGGGCCGAGCACCTCGGGAATGCCGCCGACACGGCTGGCGATGATCGTCTTGCCGGCCCCGAGCCCCTCGAGCACGATATAGGGCATGGCTTCGGCGCGCGAGGGAACGACGAGGTTCTGCGCCATGGAGAAGGCTTCTTGGACCCGCATCGCCGGCAGCATGCCGATGCGTTTGCCGAGGCCGCGTTCGACCATCATCTCGCGGTAGCGGTCGCGATCCGGCCCGTCGCCGATCATCAGCGCCGATAGCGGCCTGCCGAGCAACCGTTCGGTCTTGGCGAAGGCATCTACAAACAGATCGGGACCCTTGAGGTCCCGTAGCATGCCCACATAGATGAAATGCACGGCATCCGACCGGGTGGGGATCAGCTCGAAATCGCGCTCGGCGATGCCGTTATAGATCAGTCTCGTCTTCGTCCGCGGCTTGCCCACCTTGCGCGCATAGGTGTCGCGCTCATACTCGCAGATGAAAACCAGCGCATCGGTGAAATATTCCTGCAGGCGCTCCATCCTGAGGACGAACTGTCCACCGAGCGAGGAACGCGAATAATGCAGGCTTCCGCCATGCGCGGTATAGAGGCGGGCTACGCGATACCTGTTCACCCGCAGAGCTGAGCCGGCAAGTCGCGCGAGCACGCCGCCCTTGGCGCCGTGTCCGTGCAGCACATCCGGCCGCAAACTTTTGATTTTCTTGTATGTATCCCACATCGTCGCCAGGTCGGACGGGCTGATCGAACGCCGGATCGGCACGCGTGTCAGGCCGAGCGAGAGATAGGGACGGATATCGTCGAACAGGCTGTCCTCATACTCGCCGCCGGTCGAGCTGTCGCAGAGGATGCCGACATGATGACCGGCCCTGCTGTGCTCCTCGACCAGATCGCGGACATGGCGGAAAATTCCGCCGACCGGCGATCTGAAGCAATGGAGAATGCGGAGCGGCTTCTGTGTTGCCATCGCTCAGAACAGCCGTTCGCGAACGTAGATCGTGTCGCCGGCGATGATCGGCCCCGATATGTTGATGCGGCCGGTCAGCACCTGTCCGTTGATCTTGCGGGTGACGTCGACCATGCTCTGGTTGGCGCGGCTGGTAAAGCCGCCGGCAACCGCGATGGCATTCTGTACGGTCATGCCGGGGACATAGGCATACTGGCCGGGCTGGCCGACTTCACCCATCAGGAAGATCGAACGATAGCGATCGACATCGATGGTGACGTCGGGATCGCGAAGATAGCCCTGCTGCAGTTTCTGGGCGATCTGCCCCGAGAGTTGCTGTAGGGTTCGGCCGCGGGCAGGGACCTGGCCGATGAGCGGGAAGGCGATATAACCGGCCTGATCCACGGTGTAGGTGTTGGTCAGGCTCTGCTGGTCGAAGACGGTAACGCGCAGCCGGTCGCCGCTATCCAGCGTATAGGGCTGGATGGTCGCCTCGTTAAAGGCTTTCGGTGCCGGTTTGTACGTCGTGCAGCCGCCCAATGCTGCCGTCATGGCTGCAAGGCTCAGGGCCAGAAGGATCTTGGGCTGGACGACAGACATCCGTTCGTGCTCACAGAAAATGAACTTGGTAGAGCCGTTATCGATCCGTTAGGGTTAATGCCCGGTAAAGGCCGCTGGCAATTTCCCGCGCTCCATCACCGAAGTTGCTCATTGCTCGGCAAGATTGCCATTAACCGTTGAGTTACCATGGTCGTTTACGCTTGCGGCACCTTTGTTGTGGAGTAAGAGCATGTCCGGCGTAGCGCGTGATCAGGATGTGGACATCGACCTCGGCCAGCTGGTCCGCGCCGTCTGGGCGCGCCGTCTGCGGATTTTGACGATTACCCTCATAGGGGCGGGCGTCGCCTTTGCCGGCGCCAAGATCATGTCGCCGCAATATCGCAGTGAAACACGCATCCTGATTGAACCCCGCGCGCCCGCCTTCGCCAGCACCCAGCAGGTCAATGACGCCGGCGCCGGCCCGCTGATGGATGAACTGAATATCGCCAGCCAGGTGCAGCTGCTGCAATCGGCCGATCTCCTCAAGAAGGTCATCAACGACCTGAAGCTTTATAACCTGCCGGAATTCGACGATGCCGCCAACGGCTCTGCAATGAGCAGCATCCTGGTAAAGCTGCATTTGAAGAAGAACCCGCTGGAAAATCCGCCGGAAGAGCGGGTGATCGATGCCTTCGTCGAACGCCTGCAGGTCTACCAGGTGCCTGGTTCACGCGTCATCGGCATCAGTTTCACCTCGAAGGATCCGAAGCTCGCTGCCGCTATTCCGAACGCTATGGCGAATGTCTATCTGTCGACCCAGAGCGGCGCCAAGCTCGATTCCAATTCGGAAGCGACGCGCTGGCTGGAGCCGGAGATCGAAGGTCTGCGCCGCAAGGTCAGCGAAGCCGAGAAGAAAGTTGCCGAATACCGCACCTCCCACGGGCTGTTGCAGACCAATGGCACGACCACCTTTCCGGCCCAGCAGCTGAACGATATCTCCGCCGAGTTGACCCGCGTGCGCGGCGACAAGGCCAATGCCGAGGCGAGGGCGCAAGCGGTGCGCAATGCGCTGTCTTCGGGCGAGGCCTCCGATACGCTGCCCGACATCATGTCCTCTCAGGCGATCCAGCGGCTGAAAGCGACGGAATCCGGCCTGCAGTCGCAGATCTCGGATCTGCAGACCAGCCTTCTCAACAATCATCCGCGGCTGAAAAGCCTGCGGGCCCAGCTCGCCGACATCCGCACCCAGATCCGTCAGGAAACGCAGAAGATTCTGACGAGCATCGAGAACGAGTCCAAGGTCGCGGATCTCCGCGCCAGCGAGCTCGAGCGCCAGTCGGACACGGTGCAGGCCAACAGCGCCCGCGCCGGTGAGGACGAGGTCGGCCTCAATGCGCTGGAGCGCGAGGCGACGGCCCAGCGCCAGCTGCTCGAAACCTATCTGGTGCGCTACCGCGAGGCCGCTTCCCGCGCCGACAGCAATTCGAGCCCGGCCGATGCGCGTATCGTTTCCAAGGCCATCGAGCCGGTCGATCCCTATTTCCCCAAGGTGGTGCCGATCGTCATCGTCGCTGCCGTCGCGACTTTGATCTTGAGCGCCATCGTCACCATGCTGGCCGAACTGTTCAGCGGCCGAGCGCTCCGGCCGCTCGATGGGGCTCGTGAGACGATGGAGGCGGAAACCCTTGTCGAGGAGAGGCATGCGCCGCAGGCCGCTCCGGTTGTCGCTGCCGTCAGAAAGCCCATCCAGCCGAGCATGCTCGCCATTGTCGGCGATGAAGACGAACAGGACGCGATCGAAGACAGCGAGGCCGCCGAGCAGCCGCTGCAGGACGAGAATGAATTCTCCGTCGCCTCCGTTGCGGATTATCTGACGGGCAGCCGCGCACCGCTGGCCATCGCGATATCTCCGACCGGTGACAACGGCTCGGCGGCAACGGTTTTGCTGACCCGCATGCTCGCCGATGCCGGCCGCCGCGTCATCCTGATCGACATGACCGGTTCCGGTTATCCCACAGAACTGATGGCCGAAGACCAGGCCGCTCCTGGCGTCACCGATCTCTTGTGCGGCGAGGCCGCCTTCGGCGACACGATCCACAGCGATCGTCTGTCCGATGCCCATCTGATCCCGCAGGGCCAGAGCGACGTTCGCCGCGCCATGCGCGGGGTCGACCGGCTATCGCTGCTGCTCGATGCGCTGGCCGCCGCCTATGACCTCGTGGTGGTCGAATGCGGTTCGGCCGATGTCGCCGGCGTCTCGCGGCTGACGCGCAGCCGGGATGTCGAGATCATCCTCTCCCTTCCTGAGGTCGAGGAGACGATCTTCGTCGCCCTGATGACGGAATTCCAGGCTGCGGGCTACGAACGCGTCGTGCTGATGTCGGGCGGCGACGGGGCCGAGCAGACGCTCGGTCAGGCGGCATAAAATTCAAAGATTTAAGGCGTATCGCTTCAATCGCTCAGCCGAACCGTGCCCGGATACCCTGGGCGAATTTGTAGAGCTTCGGGCGCGCCTTGATATGCGCCTTGCCGCGGGTGACGATCCGGTGCGCCGCACCGGCGGCGACGCCGAACGGCGAGACGGGCAGGACCACGTCGTAATGCGCGGTCTCCACCGGCGCCCAGGACCGTTTGTAGGTCTGGTCGCCGAGGCCGAAATCGAACAGCGCCACACCCTTGCCATGCAGTCCCGATATGGTCTGCCAATAGAGGAATTCGCCGGGGCTGGTATCCGGCACGAGCTCTTCATCGATCGCGCCGAACTGGCAGATGATGTGGTCGCCCTTGCGCGAAATCCCTGAAATCGCGGCGATCCGCTCTTCGTGCCCGCCGTTGAGCCGCAGCACATGCATCTGCAGCCCAAAATATCGGTTGGCATCATCTAGCTTGTCGATAAGGCCATGCAGGAAGGCTTGGGTCTCCCTGTCGGCGAAGACGTCGGGCAGGCCGAGGCTGGCGAAGCGGGCGCTCTTCAGCCGGAAGAAGATATCGAGCAGGCGGTGCTGCTCCGCCAAAGTCTCGGGGATGACGTATTCGACGCCGCCGGCCGCCTCGAGGCGTTTCGACTGAACACGGAATTTCTTGCGCCGGTTCTTGGCATTGAGCTGCTTCAGCGTGTCCTCGAAGCTGGAGAGGAACGGCAGCTGGTAGGCATGATTCTGGTTCTGCACCATCGGCAGGCCCGCAAGCGGGCTGTGACGCCCGCGCCATTCCAGCGGAATGTTCTGCAGCAGCAGCAGATCGGCGCGGCTCTTCAGCGCCTGCTGGAGCCGGCCGGCGAAGTCGCGAGGATCGATGCTCCCACCAGTTTCAGCAAAGCCTTCCGAGAACAGCCCGGTATTGATGTTGCTGTGATCGGCGGCGATGAATTTTGCGACGGCGAGCCCACGAGACTTGACGATTTCGACCGGCAGAATGAAAGCCGTCTCTCCGGCATAGGTGCCTTTGAGGATCGCCAGCGGCCGCTGAAAGGCGCTCACCCAGGCGGCGCACCAGTCATAGCTCTGATGCAGGGACTGGAGATTGTCGCGCTCCAGCGCCCGCCAGTCGTTCTCCAACGGCTGCATTGCGTCGAAGACTTCGATATGGACTTCGGCCATGGCGAGTTTCATGCTCAGCTGACGCAGGCGTGAAATGGCCGTTTGGGCCAGCGCCCCGTCCTTCGACGGCTGTTCATGAACATCGAGCTTTTGCGTCTGCACGGCTTTTCTCCGGTCAAGAATGCTGAGCGGGAAGGTAGGAATGCAGGACGTATATTTGGTTTATTCGCAGGCGAGGGGCGAGGTTTTCCACCGATCACGGTTATTCGGCCGTTAATGGCCTATTGCTGCCGCGGTCCGGCCATCCATTTGATGATCACCATCGCCGGCAGGACCCAGAGCAGACCGGTGAGCAGGAAATAGAGCAGATGCCCCCACCAGGGCGCGTTACCGAGCGTTGCCACCGCGATCGTATTCGCCACCAGCGCATAGACCAGCACGAGCACGATGATGAGGATCGTGCCGATGAATTTGCGGAGGCGGACGGGCATCAATTATCTCTCGGCGGGAACGGGACGAACCGGCGCGACGGCATGCCGCAAAGGTTCGGGGCTTGTTTTGCATGAGCCGGTGGGGCAAATCAACTGCCGGATAGAAGGAGACATCATGGCCGTCGCAAACCCGACCACGGAACAGGCGATTCTCAGCGAAGTGCGCAAGCAGAACCGCGACCGCCGCGCCTTGCGCTTCTGGCTTGGTTTCGTGCTTTTGGCGCTCTTCTGTCTCGTGCTGGTCGGCGGCGCCACGCGCCTGACCAATTCCGGCCTGTCTATCACCGAATGGAAGCCGATCCACGGCGTCATCCCGCCGCTGTCGGCTGCCGAATGGGAGGAGGAATTCCGCCTCTACCAGCGCATTCCGGAATTTGAGCAATTGAACAGCTCCATGACCGTCGATGAGTTCAAGGGCATCTTCTGGTGGGAATGGGCGCACCGGCTGATCGCCCGCGGCATCGGCGTGATCTTCGCGCTGCCGCTCCTCTATTTCTGGCTGACGGGGCGGATCGAAAAGCGGCTGCGCTGGCCGCTTCTGGGCATCTTGGCGCTCGGCGGCCTGCAGGGTTTCATCGGCTGGTGGATGGTATCGTCAGGCCTCTCCGTGCGCACCGACGTCAGCCAGTACCGGCTGGCGACGCACCTCGTCATGGCCTGCCTGATCTTTGCCGGCTGCATGTGGATCATGCGCGGTCTCTCGCCACATTCGGATGATCCGGCGCCGGCCCGCAACTCGCGCGGTTTTGCTGCCATAATTGCCATTTTCGCGCTGTTTCAGATCTATCTCGGCGCACTGGTGGCCGGGCTCGACGCCGGTTTTTCCTACAATACCTGGCCGCTGATGGACGGCGCCGTCATCCCGTCGGATCTGCTGATCCAGCAGCCCTTCTGGATCAATGCCTTCGAGAACCCGAAGACGGTGCAGTTCATCCACCGCATCGGCGCCTATACGCTCTTCGCATTGACGTTGATCAATATGGTGATCGCGCTTCGCGCCGCAGCCTGGACCACTCATGCCCGCCGCGCCGTCGTGCTCTTTGCGCTGGTGACGCTGCAGGCGGCGATCGGCATCGCCACGCTGCTGATGCAGGTGCCGCTTCACTGGGGCCTGCTGCATCAGGCCGGCGCCCTGGCGGTTTTCGGTTTCGCCGTCGCCAACTGGCGCGGCTTTTACGGCGAATACCCGCACGGGACGGCAATTGCCGAGCAAGATTGAGCGCCAGACGATGGGATCGGGCTCTAACGCAGCACCCCATCGAGCAGCGGCATGCCGATGATCGCCGCAGCGGCGATCAGGATATAGCAGGCGATGCGGAAGGTCCGCTCCTCGGCAAGCCCGAAGAGTTTGGAGCCACCGTAGAGCCCGATCGCATAACTTGGCAGGATGACGACGGTGAGCGCGAAGACGGCAGGCACGAACAGTCCGCCGAAATAATAGCTGATGGCGCTGAACACCGACGAGATCGAGAAATAGAGGACGACATTGGCCCTGACGCGTGTGAAGTCGCTCTTGCCGCCAAGCCAGTAGGCGACGACAGGCGGCCCGCCGAGCTGTGCTGCGCCGCTGAAAAGCCCGGCGATCAGGCCGACGCCGCTGGTGAGCGGTGCGGACGCCTCCCCATGGTAACGCCATCCCGAGACCAGCAGCGCAAGCAGGCAGATGGCGATGATGGTGATACTCCAGCGCAAGAGCAGCGGGTCGAGAAACGCCAGTATCGCCGTGCCGGCCGGCACGCCGAGCGCAGCGCCTGCCGCCATGACGAAAACTTCTCGCCGGTTTGCGCCGCGCCAGGCCGGCGGGATCATCCCGAGTGACGCAATGCCGTCGATGACGAGCAGGATCGGTGAGATAAGTTTTGGGCCGACGATCGCGCCGCCAAGCGGAACGAAGATCAGTGCGGCGCCGAAGCCCGAAAAGCCGCGGGCGAGCCCGGCGATGAAGGCAAAGGCCATCAGCGCGTAGACGCCATGGTCGGGCAGGGCGGCGGCAAACCAGGCGTGCACGCCGGCGATAAGCGCATCGAGCGTCATGATGTCAGGAGGCGAGCATCAGGTCCATGTTCTGCACGGCGGCCCCCGAGGCGCCCTTGCCGAGATTGTCGAGCAGCGCCACCAGATTGACTTGCGAAGCGCCTGATGTGCCGAAGACGAAGAGCTTCATCGTGTCCTTGCCTTCGAGTTCGACGGCGTTGACACGGGGCAGGGCCTTGCTTTCGGCAAGCGGCACGACGGTGACGATGTCCTGTCCGGCATAATGGGCGGCGAGGGCGGCATGGATGCTTTCCATCGTCGTGCCCTCGGCAAGATCGCCGAGATGCAGCGGCACCTGCACGATCATGCCCTGCGCGAACTTGCCGACCGATGGCGAGAAGATCGGGGCGCGGTCGAGCAGGCCATGCACGGTCATTTCAGGCACATGTTTATGGGTGAGCGGCAGGCCGTAGAGGAAATGCGGCGCGGTGATCGCATCCGGGTGACCGGGATTTTCCATCTGCGCGATCATCTGCTTGCCGCCGCCGGTATAACCGGAGACCGCGTTGACCGTCACCGGATAACCGTCCGGCAGGATGCCGGCCGCGCGCAGCGGCCGGATAAGACCAATCGCGCCCGTCGGATAGCAGCCGGGGTTGGCGACGAAACGGGCGGCCTTGATCCTGTCGGCCTGCGCGCCGTCCATTTCGGCAAAGCCATAGGCCCAGCCCGGATTGACGCGGAAAGCGGTCGAGGTGTCGATGACACGGACGTTGTTGTTGCCCGAAACCATCTGAACCGCTTCCTTGGAGGCGTCGTCGGGCAGGCAGAGAATGGCGATGTCGGCGCCGTTCAGCATGTCCTCGCGCATGGCGGCGTTGCGCCGCTCGGCCTCGGGAATGGACAGAAGCTCGACATCGCGGCGGCCGGCCATGCGCGTGCGGATCTGCAGACCCGTCGTGCCGTGTTCGCCGTCGATGAAGATTTTCGGTGCCATGTTAACCTGCGCTTTCAATGAGTTCAGAAGATTTCCGGATTCACTTTGAGATGATAAGTCAGCCTTGTGACACGGCGATGGCGTGTCGCTCGGCATGAAGGCCAAGCATATACATCGCCACTGTTGCCCCCGCAATGGCGGTGATATCGGCATGGTCGTAGGGCGGCGATACCTCGACGATATCGGCGCCGCGGATATCGAGTTGGTGCAGGCGCTGCAGCACCGAGAGGATCTTGGCGCTCGACGGGCCGCCGGCAACCGGCGTGCCGGTACCCGGCGCAAAGGCCGGATCGAGGCAATCGATATCGAAGGTCAGATAGGCAGGCGCACCGCGGGTGTGGGAGATGATCGCCGAAGCGATATCGCCGGCACTCATCTCCTCGACCTGATGGCCGTAGAGAATATTGACTCCGCAATCCTCCGGCGCATGGGTGCGGATGCCGATCTGGATCGAGCGGTCGGGATCGATGATGCCCTCGCGGACGGCGCGGGCCACGAAGGAGCCGTGGTCGATGCGCCGGTCTTCGTCGAACCAGGTATCCTGGTGGGCATCGAATTGCACAAGGGCAAGCGGCCCATGTTTTGCCGCGTGGGCTTTCAGCAGCGGCCAGGTGATGTAGTGATCGCCGCCGAGCGTCAGCAGGAAGGCGCCGCTGTCGAGGATGGCGTTCGCCTGGCGTTCGATGGCCGCGGGCGTATCCTGGTGATTGCCGTAGTCGAGCAGGCAGTCGCCGTAGTCGATCACCGCCATCTCGGTAAAGAGATCGCGGTTGAACGGATATTGCGGATCATTGTCGAAGATCGCCGAAGCCCGGCGGATTGCCTGCGGCCCGAAGCGTGTGCCTGGCCGGTTCGAGGTCGCGGCATCGAAGGGAATGCCCCAGACGGCAACGTCGACGCCGGCAAGCTCCTTGGTGAAGCGGCGGCGCATGAAAGACAGCGCTCCGGCAAAGGTCGGGTCGCCGGCGGCGGAGGTAAGGCTGGTCGCCGTGAAGGCGTGGTCAATCGATCTGTTCGCCAAGTCATGCTCCATTTTTCGGGTCGCAGATCCACGGTCGCGTTCGATGCGGACGCTGCATTGCAAGGCGCCATTCGACGCCGGGCGGACGGCCGGTCTCACGCGAAGGAAATGGCGATCCGCTCACGCGCAGAAAGGGGTAGGCGAGGCGCGGGCAGATTTCAAGCAATCGTTCGGATGACGGCCGCTCGTCGTCACCGAGCGACCGTCCTTCTGCCTATCAGGCCGGTCCTCGCAGGGACCACAATCCAGAAAGCGTCGTCAGCGCCGTCACGCAGATATAGCCGACGAGCGGCCAGGCGCTGTCGCCGCCGAGCAGAAGCACGAACACGGTTCCGGCAAAGCCGACGATGATGCTCTCAACGCAGAAATACAACGCGACCGCGGTGCCTGCCGTATTGCCGAAGGCGTCGAGCGCGCCGTTGGCGGTGACTGCCGTCGCAAGGGCGATGCCTATCGCGATGACCCACATCGGCACGACGAAGCTCATCAGGGAAGGCTGCAGAAACAACTCTCCGAAGGTAAGTAGAATGGCGCCGAGAAGCAGTATCGCCATGCCTCTGGCAAGGCTGCCTGCAATGCCCCAGCGCATGATGAAGTCTCTGGCGAACCGCGCTGTCACGATCATCACGAGCGCCACCGTGGCGAAGACGAGGCTGAAGCCGATACCGGAGAAACCGGCCTTACCGATCAGGATACGGGGCGCCGTCGAGAAGAAGATGAAGAAGGCGCCCATCGCGGCGCTGAAGCCTGATGTATAGACCCAGAAGGGAAAGCTGGTGAGGATCGGGCGGACAGCGATCTTCGCGGTGGCGTTGGGGCGGGTTTCATGCCAGCGCTTACCGGCGTTGAAAAGGGCGGCAACCGATAGCAGGCCGAGGACCAGGAAGATGGCGCGCCAGCCGAAATGATCGGCGATCAAGGCTCCGGCGATCGGGCCCAAAGCAGGCACGAAGGAGAGGATAGAGCCGAGAAGGCCATAGATGGTGCTGCTTTCGGGACGCCCGGCGTAAACGTCACGCACGGTTGCGAAGGTTGCGACGAGCGCTGCCGAGGCGCCGATGGCCTGCAGCAATCGTAGCACCACGAAGAGCGATGCCGACGAGGAGCCGGCAAGCAGCAAGGAGGAAATGGCAAAGAGTGCCGTTCCTGCGAGCAGCACGGGTCGTCGTCCGACAAGATCGGACATCGGGCCGAAGACGATCTGCCCGGCGCCCAGCACCAGCATATAGAGGCTGAGGGTCAGCTGGATGACTTCAGGTGAGGTGCCGAGTGCCTTCGGCATAACAGGCACAACCGGCAGATAGATATCCATGGCGAGGGAGGCCAGGATGTCGAAAGGCGCCATCAACGCCAAGGCTGCTGGCACCGAATAGGTCCAGCGCTGAATTTTTGGATAAGACATGGGAAAGAACCCGCTCAAATGATTTCATTCGGCGGCGATCTGTCTCATCAGTATCGGGATTGGCCAGACAGACGCCGCAACAACAGGGCAGTTGTTGCGGCCTATTTGTCTGCGGATTTGGTTGTTCCCATCATGCGCCCCTGACTGCGGCTCCGTCGTTCCTGAAGCGCTTTACCCGTTGTCTAGCAATGCAGCCGGGGTTCTGCAACAGCGCGCTCCAGCCTCCTGCGCCGCTATCTCGATAAAAGCGATGGTTTAGTAGAATTATTTCTAAAAGTCAGACTTGCAGAAAATGACACGACTGCCTATGCAAGGCCGGGTTGCAGATTCGCTCCTGACAGCCGGCAGAGCACTATACTTTTGGGAATATTTTAGTGATTTACCGAAGAGAGATTGACGGCCTGCGGGCGGCCGCGGTGATGCCCGTTATTCTGTTTCATGCGGGCTTCAGTTTCTTCAGCGGCGGCTTCATCGGTGTCGACGTTTTCTTCGTGATCAGCGGCTTTCTGATCACCTCGATCATTCTTGAGGAGATGCGCAACGGCACCTTCTCGCTGGCGGCATTCTATGAGCGCCGCGCCCGTCGGCTCCTGCCGGCCCTGTTTCTTGTCGTCCTTTGCTGTCTGCCCTTCGCCTGGCTCTGGGTCATGCCGGAGGAGTTTCGGACATTCTCCGACAGCCTGATTGCCACCAGTCTTTCCGGCGCCAATTTCCTGTTCTGGTTCAAGAGCGGCTATTTCGCGCCGGAGGCCGGAGAGGTGCCGCTGCTCCACATCTGGAGCCTCGCCGTCGAAGAGCAATATTACATGTTCTTTCCGCTGCTCGTCCTATTCATGTGGAAGCGCAGGCCGAACTGGCTCTTTGCAGTCCTGGTTGCGATCGCCTGTGCCAGCCTTGCCTATAGCGAGTGGGCGTCGCGCGTCTTTCCCTCGGCCAATTTCTATTTCCTGCCTTCGCGGGTCTGGGAGTTTCTGGCCGGATCGATCTCCAGCTTGGCGCAGTTGAAGGGGCAGAAGCGCGGCAGCAATCCGTTGTCCCTGCTCGGATTCGGCATGATCGCCTTCTCCGTCTTCTATTTCGACGAAACCTCGCCCATTCCCTCTACGCTCGCCCTGGTCCCGGTGGTGGGCGCGATGCTCGTGCTGCTCTTTGCACGGCAGGGAACCTATGTGGCGGCACTGCTTTCGACCGGCGCCCTCACCCTGATCGGGCGGATCAGTTACAGCGCCTATCTCTGGCATCAGCCGCTTTTTGCCTTTGCGCGCATCCGCAGCATCGATCCGCCCCCGCTCGCCGTGATGGGCGCTCTCGGCTGCCTTTCTCTTGTGCTGGCCTATGGCTCCTGGCGTTTCGTCGAGCAGCCGTTCCGAAGGGGCGAGCTCAGATTGCTGCCGTCGACCCGCAGCCTGGTTGCATTGGTATCGCTGGTGCTTGCGGCCTTCATCGCCTTCGGCATCTACGGCCACGATACGCGCGGCATTCCATGGCGTCTGCCGGCACCGATCAAGGAATTCATGGCGGATAATGACTGGAGCAAGACCTGCCTTCGTGAGGGCTCGTCGGGCTGGGATGCGATGCCGATTGAAGATTGCATATTCAACGGCAGCCACGCAGAGACGTATGCAATCCTCGGAGATTCCCTGGCATCGTCGCTGACGCCGGCGCTGGCCAAGCGCCTGGACAGCATGAATATCGGCCTGCAGCAGATCACCCACAGCTTCTGCGCGCCGGTTGCTGACGTCTCGATGGTCCCCCATCAGGCGCGCGACTGCGGCGCCTTCAACGCCGCGGCCATCGACTATCTGGTCAAGAGCAAGGTGAGAACGGTCTTTCTCGCCGCCTCCTGGAAGATCTTTTTCGAACAGTCGCGCTATCTCTTCAACGGCGAAGAAGTCGCGACATCGGACGGAGGGCAGAGGCTGAGGGATGCTTTCGACAAAACCGTCGGCGCGCTGACATCAGCCGGCATCCGCGTCGTCATTATCTATCCTCATCCCCGCGGCGACACCGAGATCGCCGCCAAGGTCGCAAAACTGATGCATAAGGGTACGCCGGCGCCAACGATCACGATCGCTCAGGATGATTTTCTCCAGCAATCGTCGCCTTCCTACGCCTATCTCGACGACCCCAAGGACAGGCATGTCCTGCGCGTCGATCCGGCGAAGATTTTCTGTGGGATAGAGACGGGCCGATGCGACCTGGCGCGGGAAGGCAAGACCTTCATTTCCGACAAGGTGCATTTCACCCCGGCGGGTGCGGAAGCCGTCGTTGACGAAATCCTGGTCGCTCTCAGGCAGGACGACATGACGGACGGTAACGGCATGGCAGCGCTCTCCTCCAACTGACGTACGTCGCCCCGAAGGACGAGAGCGGCCAAGTTTCCCCGGAAGCGCAGAACCACTCGTCTCTTGTGTCCCCGCAAAAGCGCTTCGCGCTTTGCCTGGCAAAAGCGTTTCGCTTTGCCTGAGAAAACCCACTTCGCCCTTTTCCTGCAATTGCTCTAAACGTGTCGCAATCTTTCAAGCGCGCTGCTTCTGCTTTTGTTTGGTAAGCCGTTACCGCAGCGCTGCCGTGGTTCTGCCCTTTATCAAAAGCCGATTGCCCAACAAAAAAGGCCGGGTTGCCCCGGCCTTCGTAATCTCGTCTGTCCGAAGCGATTAACGCTTCGAGAACTGGAACGAGCGGCGGGCCTTCGCCTTGCCGTACTTCTTGCGTTCGACGACGCGGCTGTCGCGGGTCAGGAAGCCGCCCTTCTTCAGCACCGAGCGCAGGCCCGGTTCGAAGTAGGTGAGCGCCTTGGACAGACCGTGGCGAACGGCACCGGCCTGGCCGGACAGGCCGCCGCCGGCGACGGTTGCGATGATGTCGAACTGGCCGTCACGGGCAGCCGCGACGATCGGCTGACGCAGGATCATCTGCAGCACCGGACGAGCGAAATATTCCGCGAATTCCTTGCCGTTTACGATGATCTTGCCGGAGCCCGGCTTGACCCAGACGCGGGCGACGGCGTTTTTGCGCTTGCCGGTCGCGTAGGAGCGGCCGAGCGAATCGACCTTGCGGACGTGGGCCGGAGCAGCAGCTTCAGAAACCGTGCCGAGATCCTTCAGGGAGGAGAGGTCAGCCATGATCAGGCGCTCCTTACATTCTTTTTGTTGAGCACGGCAACGTCGAGGGCGACCGGCTGCTGGGCTTCATGGGGATGGTTGGAGCCGGCGTAGACGCGCAGGTTCTTCATCTGGCGACGGCCGAGCGGGCCGCGCGGAACCATGCGTTCGACGGCCTTTTCGAGGACGCGCTCCGGGAAGCGGCCTTCGATGATCTGGCGCGCGGTGCGTTCCTTGATGCCGCCGGCAAAACCGGTGTGCCAGTAGTAAACCTTGTCGGAATACTTCTTGCCGGTGAAAACCACCTTGTCGGCATTGATGACGATGACGTTGTCGCCGTCGTCAACGTGGGGTGTGAAGGTTGCCTTGTGCTTGCCGCGCAGGCGCATAGCGATGATGGAAGCGAGACGGCCAACGACCAGCCCTTCGGCGTCGATGATCACCCACTTCTTCTCCACCTCTGCAGGCTTCTGGGAGAAGGTTGCCATAGTGAATACTCTCTTTTGAGACCCTTGGCCCGAAGGCTTGAAGGGCGTTTCTTGTTGCTTGGATTGGCAGGCTTGCGGCATGCCAAAAAGAAAGCAGCCCGGACAGGCTGCGTTCTGGCGCGGTGTATAGAGGGAATGTGACAGCGGGTCAATATCGACATCCCCGATGCCTGGAAAAAAGAGTAAGTAAAAACAAGTAGTTAAGTGTATGGTATTATGTTACCACACATTTGTCGGCTGAAGAGCTGCTACGCTTGACGCTTTTCGCACCTCCTGCCGGGTCTGAAAGAGAGTGCCACGGTCGAAAGCGGCCGCTAAACTTTGAACTCGCGCAGGCATTTCATCATTTCGCGAAGGCCGCGTGTCAGGTGTTTGTCGCGGCGCAGAACCATGCCGAGCAGGCGCGTGAGCTTCGGATGCAGCGATGATGTCGTCACGAGGCTGGCGTGGTCGCGCTTCAGCGCCAATCCCGGCAGGATCGACCAGCCGAGCCCGACGGCCACCAGCTCCTTGATCGCCTCGATGCTGCCGAACTCCATTGCCGGCCGGATCCGGATGTCCGGTGCCGCCAGCCACGCGTCGATTGCCCGCCGCGTATTGCCGCCCTCGTAAAGCAGCAGTGTCCTGTCCCGCATGAACGCGGCGTCTGGTCCGCCGTCGGGTATGAGACTGCCCGCGGGAGCGACGGCCAGCAATTCCTCCTCGTAGAACGGTTCGATCTCGAAGTTGCGCCCCAGGGCCGGCAGGGCAACGACGGCGATGTCAAGGCTGTTGGCCTCCAGATCGCGTAGGACGTCGTCGGCATCGCCGATGCGCACGGTGATTTCGAGGCCGGGCATGGATGTTCTGGCGGCGGCGATGGCCCGAGGAAGCAGATGGATCGATGCAGTGCCGCCGCTGCCGATGCGCACGCGGCCGCTGGCGCCATCCCTATAGGGCGTCATCGCTTCTTCGGCGGCGGCCGATTCCTGCAGCAGGCGCCTTGCATGCGTAAGCAGGTCGAGGCCTGCCGCGGTCGGCTGCGCCCGCCGCCCGACGCGCTCGATCAGCCGGACGCCGAGACGCTGTTCGAGTCCCTTGACCTGCAGGCTGACGGCCGGCTGCGTCAGCCCCTCCTTGTCGGCGGCTGCCGTAAAGCTTCCGAGATCGGCGACGTTGACGAAGGTCGCGAGCTGATCGAGGTTCAGCGCCATACCAAAGGATCCCTTATGCAAATCATAATACCAATAAGCTTCCTTCATGGGATTTTCCAGCCCATCCTTCAGCGGTTGAAGAAAGGCAGAAGAGATGGCCATGGAACTGAGCGAAATCCTGGAGACGCCTCGCGATATCGTTCGATCGAAAATGCGCCGGACGGCGCGCTGTGGCCGGCGGCTGCTGGCGGCTGTCGGGCAGCGCCTGGAAAAACGCCGCAGCCGCCGCACGCTGTGCGAACTCACCGACGACGAGCTTCGCGATGTCGGCCTGACCCGTGCGCAGGCGAGGGCGGAGACAACGAAGTCCTGGTTCTGGTCGTGACGGCTGCGGCCTGTGCGGAAAGCGCCGATCCTGCTCGAAATTGCCGGCGCCTTGTGGCAATACCTCGGTCTGGAAATCGAGCGCAGGGAGCAGCATCATGGCCGAAATCGTATCCTTCCCGGACGCAGGCAAGGCAGAAGCGCTATTGGTCCGCTCGCTGCGGGACGGGGTGTTGCGGCTCGTGCTCAACAACCCGCCCGCCAATGCACTCTCTATCGCGCTTCTCGAAGCGCTGACGTCCGAGCTCGACAAGGCCGGATCGGACGCCGATGTCCGCGTTGTCGTCATCGCCTCGACCGGCAATGTCTTTTCCGCCGGCCATGATCTCAAGGAACTCACCACCCGTCGCGCCGATGAAGATGAGGGAGCCGCTTTCTTCGAGAGGGCCTTCCGGCTCTGCGCCGATCTGATGCTGAAGATCGCGCATCTGCCGAAGCCCGTCATCGCCGAGGTCGACGGGCTGGCGACTGCGGCCGGCTGCCAGCTCATTGCCTCCTGCGATCTGGCGATCTGCACGGATACGTCGACATTCTGCACGCCGGGCGTCAACATCGGCCTGTTCTGTTCGACGCCGATGGTGGCCGTTACCCGGGCCGCGCATCGCAAGCAGGCGATGGAGATGCTTTTGACCGGCGAGACGATCGACGCCTCCACCGCCAAGGATTTCGGGCTCGTCAACCGTATCGTGCCGAAGCAGTATCTGGCGCAGGTCGTTTCCAAATATGCCGGAGTGATCGCCAGCAAATCGCCGCTGATCCTGAAGATGGGCAAGGAAGCCTTCTACCGCCAGCTCGAACTGCCGGTGGAGGCGGCCTATGATTATGCCGCCAAGGTGATGGTCGACAACATGCTGACGCAGGATGCGGAGCAGGGGATCGGCGCCTTCCTCGGCAAGCGCAAGCCGGAATGGAAAGGTGAGTGACTAGGCCAGTTTCAGAACCAGGCCACCGATTGCGATGACGACGCCGGCGACGTAACGCCAGACGCTGGCCTTTTCCTTGAAGACGGTGATCGAGATCACCAGCGCAAACAGGATCGCGGTTTCGCGCAGGGCCGCGACGGTCGCGACCGGGGCTTTTGTCATCGCCCAAAGCGCCAGCCCGTAGGAAGCGATCGAGCCGGCGCCGCCGATGAGGCCGCGCCACCAGTTGCGGCGGACGTGATGCGCCACAGCGAAAGCGCCGCGCTGGGAGGCTGCCCAGGAAAACAGCAGCACCGGCGGCAGCAGCGACATCCACAATGTGTAGGAAATCGCATTGCCGGAAAGGCGTGCGCCGACGCCGTCGACATAGGTATAGCTGGCGATGACGCAGGCATTGGCAAGCGAGAGCAGCACGGCGCGGCTGCTGCCGCGCCGCGCCTCCAGTGCCAATGTCAGGACGCCGGCACAGATCGTCATCGTGCCGGCGAGAGCGCCGGCGGAAAGATCTTCCTTCAGAATGAAGCCGCTTGTCGCGGCGATCAGCAGCGGCGCGCAGCCGCGCATCAGCGGATAGACGAGGCCGATATCGCCGGCCCGGTAGGCAGCGGCGACCAGTTGGAAATAGGCGAACTGCAGAATGGCCGAGACGCCGATGAACGGCCAGCACGCGCTGTGCGGCAACGGCAGAAATGCCAGGAACGGCAGCGCTGAAACCGCGCCGCCGGCCGAGATTAGCGCCGCATCGAGGGATTTGTCGCTGCCGGCCTTGACGATGGCGTTCCATGTCGCATGCAGCAATGCGCCGAAGAGAACGAGCAGGATGACGTCGAGTGGCAAGGGGGTAATCCGCAAACAGGTGGGGAGGAGAAAACGTTTCGCCCCTGGACGGCGCAAACTCTTGAAAAGACAACTGGCATTTGCACGAAAATGAACGGGAGGCGGTCCCGAATGCGTTCATATGTGGAATACCATCCTTTCAATATCAGGACAATGTTGGGTCACCGCAGCAATTTTTACGTGCGCGCGATATGCGTTCAATCCGCGCGACACTTTCAACTATGAGATGTTTCTAATTTACGTGAGAACGCGAAGGGGTTTTATCGTGAACGAAACAAGAAAATGCCTGCGGGAATTCCGAAGTGGATTATTCTATGATGCTGAAATATAGATATTATTCTATAACTTTGACATAGAGGAAAACCAAAGCCACTGGTTGTGTTATCTCTAATAAATCGCAGCGCGCGATTGAGTCCGAGCCTCCCGCAACTGCGAATGATGTCGCAGCTCGTCATCCCGTGCGATGTTGAAAAATATCAGAGCTGATAGTGCGGAACGAACAGCATCCCGTCAAGGTTGTCTATGTTCTGGCAATTCAGAACGGGGCAGCGCGGATCGTCTTTCGAGGGGATGTGGGTCCACTCCGCATAATCGGTCGCATCGCAATAATGGCTGTTGCGGACATAGCGATCGTAAAGCGGCAAGCCACGGGGCGACTGATAACGGAAGATCACGGCACCCTGATTGTGGATGGCGGCGCGCACGCTGGCGCAGTTCATGCTCAGCGGATTATAGCGCGAGATCGCCAGCGCCGGCGAGGCGGCGAGCACGAAGATGAGGGCAAGAGCGATTTTTTTCATCGAATCATCCTCAGAGAGTGTCCAATCATATATACGGAAAAGCCACGCCGCCGGTTTCACGGAAAAGCAAAAAAACTGCGCGCCGTACCGGAGGGCTTTCGGGAATGGAGGAGCAACCATGAACCACGACGCCTATACGGACGATTATCTCGCCGGAATCCTGCATTCCGTAAAGACCATCGCGCTGACCGGCGCGTCGCCCAATCCGGCGCGGCCGAGCAACGGCGTCATGGGTTATCTGCTGTCGCGCGGCTACGAGGTCATTCCCGTCAATCCGGGGCAGGCGGGCAAACAGATCCAGGGCCGCACCGTCTATGCCCGGCTCGCCGACGTTCCCGTGCCGATCGACGTGGTCGACGTCTTCCGCGCCGCCGAATATCTGGATGGGGTGGTCGAGGAGGCGCTGGCGCTGAGGCAGCTGCCGCAGGTCATCTGGGCCCAGCTTGGCGTCCGGGACGATGCCGCTGCCGCAAAGGCGGAGGCCGCCGGCATCAAGGTGGTGATGAACCGCTGCCCGGCGATCGAGTACCCCCGTCTCATTGCCTGAGTTGCGGTTCGCTGAGACGGATTTTCCACGGAACGCCCATGGGTTGAAACGGATCGCAATTAACTTTCATCGGCGACAGGCTATGATCCTGCCCGACAGCAATAACTGGAGGACGACATGGCCAAGAACGATCCGGGATTCAACACGTTGGCGATCCATGCCGGCGCCCAGCCCGACCCGGCAACCGGCGCGCGGGTCACGCCGATCTATCAGACGACCGCTTTCGTCTTCGATGATTCCGATCATGCCGCCGCCCTCTTCGGCCTGCAGGCCTTCGGCAACATCTACAGCCGCATCATGAACCCGACCCAGGCCGTGCTCGAGGAGCGCGTCGCAGCGCTCGAAGGCGGCACCGCGGCGCTTGCCGTCGCCTCTGGCCATGCGGCGCAGATGATCGTCTTCCACACCATCATGCGCCCCGGCGAGAATTTCATCGCTGCCCGCAGACTCTACGGCGGCTCGATCAACCAGTTCGGCCATGCCTTCGAGAATTTCGGCTGGCAGGTGCGCTGGGCCGATTCTGCCGATCCGGCAAGCTTCGAAAGCCAAATCGACGACAAGACGCGCGGCATCTTCATCGAGAGCCTCGCCAATCCCGGCGGCACTTTCGTCGATATCGCCGCCATCGCCGATGTCGCCCATCGCAACGGCCTGCCGCTGATCGTCGACAATACGATGGCAACCCCCTATCTCATCCGTCCGATCGAGCATGGCGCCGATATCGTCGTGCATTCGCTGACGAAATTTCTCGGCGGCCACGGCAATTCCATGGGCGGCCTCATCGTCGATGGTGGCACCTTCGACTGGTCGAGATCCGGCAATTATCCGATGCTGTCGAGCCCGCGGCCGGAATATAACGGCATGGTCCTGCATGCGACCTTCGGCAATTTCGCCTTTGCGATCGCGGCCCGCGTGCTCGGCCTGCGCGATCTCGGCCCCGCGATCTCGCCCTTCAACGCCTTCCTCATCCTGACCGGCATCGAGACCCTGCCGCTGCGGATGCAGCGCCACAGCGACAATGCGATCGCCGTGGCAAAATGGCTGAAGGCGCACAGCAAGATCGCCTGGGTGAATTATGCCGGCCTTGACGACGATCCGAACCACACCCTGCAGCAGCGCTACTCACCCAAGGGCGCAGGCTCCGTCTTCACCTTCGGCGTCAACGGCGGCTACGTGGCGGGCAAGACGCTGGTCGAGGGGCTGGAGCTCTTCTCCCATCTTGCCAATATCGGCGACACCCGCTCGCTCGTCATTCATCCGGCCTCGACGACACACCGGCAGCTGACCGACGACCAGAAGACCGCCGCCGGCGCCGGCCCCGACGTGGTCCGCCTTTCCGTCGGCATCGAGGACGTCAAGGACATCATCGCCGATCTCGAACAAGCGCTCTCGAAGATCTGAATGGTCGATTCACGAGTGTGAGATGGGCTCAGTGGATATCGTGGCGTCGTCAACTTTCTCTATTTTTCCGTCAATTTAATCATGACGGCCAAGGGTATCGCCAATGGGGTGGGAAGCGCTCGGGCATTGGGGTGAAGACGCGGTTCGCATCGAACCACTTACCGGCGGAGTTGCGAACGACGTTTGGAGCGTTCGCATCCACGGGCGGGTCGCGGTCGGTCGTCTCGGCTCCAGGGCGAATGCTGATCTCGCATGGGAAGCCGAGCTACTCCAACATCTCGACCGAGAAGGTATGACCGTTCCAGTGCCGATCCCGACGACTGACGGCCGGCTGTTCGTGGACGGTCTGGTGGTGATGAAATACATGGAAGGTGGACCGCCCGAAACGGGGGCCGACTGGCGTCGCGTGGCCGACACGCTCCGCGAGCTGCATCGGTTGACGCAGGGATGGCCGCAGCGGCCAGGCTGGCGATCATCCACCGATCTGCTGCATGCTGAAACCGGAACGAGGATCAACCTTACCGCGATGCCGCCTGAGGGCGTTATTCGATGTCGAGCAGCGTGGGCGCGGTTGATCGGGCGTCAGACATGCGTTGTTCACGGCAATCCAAACAACCCCGGCAATATCCGCATGACCGCGGATCGGGTCGCGTTGATCGACTGGGATGAGGCACACGTCGACGTCCCCGACCTTGACCTAGTACTGCCCGACAACGCTGCCGGTCTCGACGACAGCGCGTTTGATATCGCCGCGCAAGCGTCGGCGGCATGGGAAGCGGCCGTCTGCTGGCAGGACGAGTACGCAGTCAGGCGGCTTGCCGAAGTTCGAGCGATCTGAGCAGTTTCGGCAGATCAACGGGCCGTATCCATACGGGAACCTCCGGCTACCGCATTGGCGCCATTTGCCGTCGGGGAGGCGTCTGAGACACGGGTTCTGGTATCGGGCATCAAATTGAATAAGGAAGGCAGATGCGAGGGCTCCAAAAATTTAACGAAATCAAACGCCCATGCTCAAAACGTCTATTGCGAACGTCAATTCAGAGAGGTCTATGACGACCATGACAAATTTCATCACCTTCCGCATCGATGGCATCGAACCGGAGGTCGGCGCCCCGGAGCCTGTCCGGATCATCTCCGGCGATCCGCAATTCCGCACCTGGAATCTGGAGGAGGCCGAAGGCGGGCTCTATTCCGGCATCTGGGAGGCGACGCCGGGCAAGTGGCGGATCGTTTACGAGGAATGGGAATATTTCAGTCTGCTATCCGGCTATTCGATCGTCACCGAGGACGGCGGCAAGCCGGTTCATCTGAAGGCGGGCGACCGGATGATCTTGAGACCCGGCTTCAAGGGAACGTGGGAAGTGGTTGAAACGACTCGCAAGGACTATGTGATCAAAGTTTAAGCAGCGCCGGCAAACCGGCGCTGACGATGGCGGACCTGTCCCGATTTGCGGCGATGACGGCCTGTCTTTCGACGAATGGCTGCGCCTCTTTCCCAGATAGATGGCTTTTAACCAATCCCGTTAATCGGACTTACATCGTCAAAATGCTATATCTCTTCTGCAGCGCATTGCGGACATGATGTCTCCTGCCGTCACCAATAGACATGGCCTTGCAACTAATCTTTTCGGAATTGGCATGTCGTCGAATCTTGTCGGTAGGCACCTTCGGACCCAAACGTCTTCCATCATTGCGACAACCGTTTGCTTCCTTGTCGTCGCCCTCGTATTGACCGGCCTGATGGCGCATGTCGTCGTGACGATGACCCGGTCGGCGAACGAAATTGATGATGCCCGAGCCAGTCGCGCCGCCCGCGCGGCGATCGCAGCCTTTGTGGCTCGTTTGAGCGCGACGACGACTGATAATGCCGTGTGGGACGATGCCTATAGTGCGGCGTCAACTCCTGCCGCTGCGGATTGGGCCTATGAGAATTGGGGAAAAACCAGCGCGGAGTACGCGCTCTATGACGGCGCGATCGTGATCGGGCCCGACCGGTCTTCGATTGTCTCCGCCTATGCCAAGGGCAAGCCATTCCAGCCAAGCGCCTTTTTCGGTGAAGGCTTTTATCGGCAGATCGGTGCAGCCGCCGATCCGGCGCAGGAGCCGGTGGTCAATTTCATCAAGACCGAAAGCGGTATCGCCCTCATCGCATCGCAGGCAATCCAGCCTTTCGGCGAAAAGGCTGAGCTGCCGAAGCTCAGCACGCTGAGCTTCTACAAGGAATTTACCCAGGAAGTTCTCGACACGCTCTCGAACGAACATGAACTTGAAGGTCTGCGCCTCGAGGCGACCCCGAAGCCGGAATTTCTGAACACGCCGATCACGGACATGAAGGGGGCCGTCATCGGCTACCTCGTCTGGCCGAGCAAAGCGCCTGGAAGTACTGTGTTTCAGCAGGTAACGCCCTATGTCGCGGCTGCCGTCGCCATCCTTTCGCTGTTTTTGGTCGGCGTTCTCCTGGTTGGGGCGACCGAGGCGCGGCGCCTGCGCCAATTGGCGCAAGCAGCGCTTTTCGAAGCTGGTCACGACAGCCTGAGCGGCTTGTTGAACAGAGGTGGGCTTCTGAGCCTGCTGGGAGATATGGAGAACTCAGAGTCATCACCAACCCGCCTCTATCTGATCGATCTCGATGGCTTCAAGGCCGTCAACGACGCCTGGGGCCACGCAGTGGGCGACGATTTGATCCGAATGGTCTCGAAGGCGCTGATGGCATGCCACCCCGAAGTCGTCGCCGCGGCCCGGCTGGGGGGCGATGAATTTGCGCTGGTGCATGTCGGATCTGCCACATGCGAAGATATGGAGAAGACCGTTCTGGCGCTGTTTGCCAAGCCCTACAAAATCGACGGACGGACAATCGAAGTTGGAGCAAGCATCGGCGCTGCGGCGCGTGACGGCGATGTCGAGCCGCTGGAGCTTCTACGCAGAGCGGATATGGCGCTTTATCGTGCAAAGGCAAACGGCAGAGGCCAGGCGGTCGAGTACGACCCCGAGCTCGACCAGGAGCGCCAACGGGTCGCCGAACTGGAAAGCCTGTTGAAGAACGCCATCAGCAGTGGCGCAATCGAAGCGGTTTTCCAACCTCTCGTCTCTGCCTCGACCGGCACCGTTACCGGTCTTGAAGCCTTGGCGCGCTGGCGAACAGCAACGGGAAATGTCAGCCCGGAGATCTTCATTCCCCTCGCCGAAAGGTGCGGCCTCATCGATGCGCTCGGCGTCCATATGCTGAGAACATCGATCGAGCATGCCAAGAACTGGCCAGATCTGGCATTGTCGGTCAATGTTTCGCCGGTCCAGCTCTGCAATCCCGGATTTGCCGCCGAGGTGATCTCGGTCCTGCAGGAACTCGATTTCGATCCAAAGCGTCTGACGTTGGAGATCACCGAAGGCGTTCTGATGACCAATCCGGAGCAGGCGCGGCGGTCGATCGACCAACTGAAGCGCGTCGGCATCAAGTTCGCGCTCGATGACTTCGGCTGCGGCTATGCAAGCATCGGGGCATTGCGGCAGTTTGGTTTTGACCGCATGAAGATCGACCGTTCACTGGTGTCGGCACTCGACGAAGGCGCAAGTGGCGCCGACGTTCTTCGGGCAACCATCTCGCTGGCGACCGCCCTCCAGATTCCCGTGACCGCTGAAGGCATCGAGAATTCCCGCCAGGCGGCGATCCTGCGAGATGCCGGCTGCGATCAGCTTCAAGGCTATCTCATCGGAAAACCGATGTCGGCACGCGATATATCCGGCAAGCTGCGGGAAGACGCGGCCGCATGATGCGATCGTAGGATCGCGGCATATGTGGCGCATGGCTGCTGTTTCGGCAGCTGCGTCAGGCCGCCCTCTTGGATGAGGTCAAGGACAAGTTAAAAGGAGCGGCCTCGGGCTCTCCGGCAGCCAGCAGCGGCGTCTCTGTATCGCCCGCGGCGTGGCGCTGCGGCCGGAGGTCCTGCTTCTCGACGAGCCGACCTCGGCGCTCGATCCGATCTCGACCGCCAAGGTGGAAGAGCTCATCGCGCAGCTGAAAGGCGACTTCACCATCGCGATCGTCACCCACAACATCCAGCAGGCAAGCCGCATCTCCGACAACACCGCCTTCATATATCTCGGCGAACTGGTGGAATACGGCCCGACCGCGGAGATTTTCCAGTCGCCGAAGGTCAAACGCACGGAAGATTACATCACCGGCCGCTACGGCTGATCTGTCAGGGGTGGATCACCACTGCAGATCCAGCCGGTCCAGCCCGTGGAAATGATAGACATCCTTGACCACGGGCGTCCTTGCCAGCCTCAGGCCGGCGAGCCTTTCGAACAGGATCGGCAGCACGACGTTGAGTTCCAGCCGTGCCAGCGGTGCGCCGATGCAAAAATGGATGCCGGCGCCGAAGGAGAGGTTCGCCGCCTCGTTGCGGTCGGGCCGGAAGGCGAGGGGATCGGTGAATTTCGCCGGATCGAGATTGGCGGCGGCGAGAATGAGGCTGACCTTGTCGCCGCGCCGGAAGGTGACGCCATCGATTTCGGCGGGCTCGAGCGCCCAGCGCTGGAAGATATGCACAGGCGCGCAGATGCGCAGGGTTTCCTCAACGGTGCGCGCCGTGGTCGCCTCGTCGCGGAAGAGTTCGGCCGGATTTGAGCCGCTGTCGAGGATGGTGCGCACCGAATTGCCGATCTGGTGCACCGTCGCCTCATGTCCGGCATTGAGCAGTACGATCGTCGTCGAGATTAGCTCTTCCTCAGTGAGATACTGACCCTTGTGCTCGGTATGGATCATGTGGGTGAGCAGGTCATCGCGCGGCGCGGCGCGGCGTTCCGCGATGACAGTCCTGACATAGTCGGAAAATTCCTTCGCCGCCCGTTCGGCCTCGTCCTCCTGCTCGCGCGTGCGGCCGAACATATACATGCGGACATAGGCGTGTGACCAGGCAAGCAGCTGCGGCCCCATCTCCTCGGGAATGCCGATCATCCGGGCGATCATCGTCACCGGGATAATGTCGGCAAAGGCCGAGAGCAGCTCGACCTCACCCTTGCCCGCGAAGCCGTCGATCAGCCGGTTGGCAAGCTCGGCAAGCTCCGGCTTCATCTTCTCGACATGGCGGGAGACGAAGGCGCGGTTGACGAGCGTGCGCAACCGCGTGTGCTCCGGCGGTTCGAGTTCGAGCAGGGAATACCGTTCCGAGAGATCGAAACTGGCAAGATGCGGCATCGGTTCGGCAAGGCCGAGTTCCTCGCGGCTGGCAATATGCAGGATCTGCCGGCCGAAACGGCGGTCGCGCAGCAGCCCGTTCACATGGTCGTAGCCGGTGAAGAAATACTGCTTCTGCTCGCTCCAGTAGAAGGTCGGGCAATGGGCATGCAATACGGCATAGACGGCATTCGGGTTGCCGTAGAAGCCCGGATTGCGGGCGTCCAGCGAGACGTGGCGGCGGGCAGGGTCGATCGAGAGAAAGGGCGGTATCATCATGCCCCGAGGCTTAGCGGATTTGCCGGGCCTCGAAAAGGTAGGGGGAGGGGGTGTTCTCGAACGCGCGTCGAGGCCGCGCGGTCGGATGCTCCATCACTTGAGGATTTGCTCACAACCCCGAGAATCGATTCCAGTTTCCGGGGTTATGTACTAGCCGGCGCGCGACAGCGTTCCCATGCGCCGCAAGGCCTCGACCTGGTCGTCGACCGTCGGCACGAGTTCGCCGGCGGTGGTGCTGGGCGTCGCCGGTGCCGGGGCTGCTGCTTCCGCTTCGCCGAAGGTGACCGTGCAGTTACGGCCGGCGCCCTTCGCCGCATAGAGCGCCCGGTCGGCAGCCGAGATCAATTTGTCGATATTGGCTTCGATCGAGGAGGCGAGCGCAATGCCGATGCTGACGGTCGCCGGAACGATCGCTTCACCGGTGCTTACCGGAAGACGGCAGAATTCGGTGCGAATCGCTTCAGCGATTGCCTCGGCTTCCGTCTGGTCCGTGACTGCAGCGAAGGCTGCGAATTCTTCGCCGCCCATACGGCCGAAGATGTTGTTCGGAATGTATTGGCGGGCCATGTGGGCGAAGGCGGTGAGCACCGCGTCGCCGGACTGGTGGCCGAAACGGTCGTTGACTCGCTTGAAATGGTCGAGATCGAAGAGCATCACCGCGACCTGGCGCTGCTCGTCATGGGCTTTTTCCTGAATGGCGCCGAAATAGCCGAGCAGGCCGCGGCGGTTGAGCACGCCCGTCAGCGAATCGGTCAGCGTGAGGGCGCGCAGGTGCCGTTCGGAGCGTTCCATGATCAGCCGGCAGGTGAAGGCGAAGGCGATGGTCAGCAGGAAGGCGCTTGCCATGGCGGAGGCGCCGCCGAGATTGGTCGCCTCGATATCGCTTGGCACGGTCAGCGCCATCGTCAGCGCCGAGCCGAAGCACAGGCAGCCCTGGATGACGAACACGCTCATCAGCTTGACCCGAGTGCGTTCGCGGCGCATGTCGCCGGCGGCAACCGCGAGCGCCAGCGCCGTCGCACCTGTCGCCGAAGCGAGATTGTAGAGCACCACCCGGTTTGAATAATCGCTGTTGACCCAGGGCAGGAAGACCCCGGCGAGCCAGATCGCCGGCGGCAGCAGCGCCCACCATTCGATCTTCTTGCGATCAAGCGCCAGAAAACCCGCCACCCAGGCGCTCTGGCCGAGCAGGGCAATGGCATTGCCGATTTCTATGGACAGAACGCTGGGAACTTGGCCGCGCATCGCGATCATGGCAAAGCCGATGCCGGTCAAAAGGAAGCCGAGGCCCCAATAGAGATAGGCTTCATTTCGGACGTTATGGCGCCAGGCGACGAATAGCACCAAAGCGAGCGTCATGGCCTCCGAGCACCAGATGGCGAGACCTGTAGCAATATTGAACACGGCAGCAACCCCTTGCCCGTCGGCCTTTCAATCGGCCCCTATTTGTTGGCTGCCATCCTTGCCGAGGAAGCTCGCCACTTCCTTAATGCTGCTGCGCTGCGGCATGCTTTTGGGCGGATATCTCCCGGTAGGCTTTCTGTCGGGTAAATGTGTGTGAGCACTCTCGAATGGAGTAAGCTTTCCTTCATCCTGTGATGCAGAAATCCCGGGGAAGGCGGCGCCATGGGCTCGCCGTTAACAGGCGCTTGTTGGAAAGAGGCTACAGCAAAGCCCGCCTTCTTAACGTTATCCTCATGCGTGTCTTGAAGAGGAGGGCCGGGACACTCTATGTAGGGATAAGACATTTTTTCTTTGATTCCCGGCGCCGGCCGGCGAGACGTTGACAAAGGACGCACATGAGAAACCCAGTCGATACCGCAATGGCCCTCGTGCCGATGGTCGTGGAACAGACCAACCGCGGTGAACGCTCCTACGACATCTATTCCCGCCTGTTGAAGGAACGCATCATCTTCCTCACCGGTGCCGTCGAAGACCATATGGCGACGCTCGTCTGCGCCCAGCTCCTCTTCCTCGAGGCCGAAAACCCGAAGAAGGAAATCGCCCTTTACATCAATTCGCCGGGCGGCGTCGTTACCGCCGGCATGGCGATCTACGACACGATGCAGTTCATCAAGCCGGCGGTTTCGACGCTCTGCATCGGCCAGGCCGCATCCATGGGCTCGCTGCTGCTGGCCGCCGGCCACAAGGATATGCGCTTCGCGACACCGAATTCCCGCATCATGGTGCATCAGCCCTCGGGCGGCTTCCAGGGCCAGGCTTCGGACATCGAGCGCCACGCCCGCGACATCCTCAAGATGAAGCGCCGCCTGAACGAAGTCTATGTCAAGCACACCGGCCGCACCTACGAAGAAGTTGAAAAGACGCTCGATCGTGACCATTTTATGGATGCGGACGAAGCCCAGGGCTGGGGCGTGATCGACAAGGTTCTGACGTCGCGCCTCGAAATGGAAGGCGAACAGGCCTAGTAATTAATTGGGATGGTGTTTTCCTCGCCACAGTTCTATCTCATTTGTGATCGAACAAGGCTTTCAACTGGCGACGAAGACGCTAATAGTAACCATTAATGCTATGTTGAATTTTTATGACATAGCATTCGGCATTCGAAGGGGAGTTCGTTGCCGCCGGAACCCGGACATGATTGGTTGGGCCCGGTTCGTACCCCCTGAAGCCTTCTCGGCAAAGGCTCCGGAAACGGAGTGCCGCCAGGAGCTGATAGAGTGGACCGCGATTTCGCCTTGAAATGCGGCGTGCTGGAAGGAAAGTGATATGAGCAAGGTCAGCGGCAGCAACGGCGGCGACTCCAAGAACACACTCTATTGTTCGTTCTGCGGAAAGAGCCAGCACGAAGTCCGGAAACTGATTGCCGGGCCGACCGTCTTCATCTGCGATGAATGCGTCGAATTGTGCATGGACATCATCCGCGAGGAGAACAAGTCCTCGATGGTCAAGTCCCGCGACGGCGTTCCAACGCCCCAGGACATCATCAAGGTCCTCGACGAATACGTCATCGGCCAGCGGCAGGCAAAGAAGATCCTGTCAGTCGCGGTTCACAACCATTACAAGCGCCTCGCGCACGCCTCCAAGAACGGCGAAGTCGAGCTGGCGAAGTCGAACATCATGCTCGTCGGCCCGACAGGCTGCGGCAAGACCTATCTTGCCCAGACGCTCGCCCGCATCATCGACGTTCCCTTCACTATGGCGGATGCGACGACGCTGACCGAGGCCGGTTATGTCGGCGAAGATGTCGAAAACATCATCCTGAAGCTTCTGCAGTCGGCTGACTACAATGTCGAGCGTGCCCAGCGCGGCATCGTCTACATCGACGAAGTCGACAAGATTTCGCGCAAGTCGGACAATCCGTCGATCACCCGCGACGTCTCGGGCGAGGGCGTGCAGCAGGCGCTGCTGAAGATCATGGAAGGCACGGTCGCTTCCGTTCCGCCGCAAGGCGGCCGCAAGCACCCGCAGCAGGAGTTCCTGCAGGTCGACACGACCAACATCCTGTTCATCTGCGGCGGCGCCTTCGCCGGCCTCGACAAGATCATCTCCGCCCGCGGCGAGAAGACCTCGATTGGCTTCGGCGCGACCGTCAAGGCCCAGGACGACCGCCGCGTCGGCGAAGTCCTGCGCGAACTGGAGCCGGAAGACCTGGTCAAGTTCGGCCTCATCCCCGAGTTCATCGGTCGTCTGCCGGTTCTGGCGACGCTTGAGGACCTCGACGAGGATGCGCTGATCCAGATCCTGTCCGAACCGAAGAACGCACTGATCAAGCAGTATCAGCGCCTGTTCGAGATGGAAGACGTCGAACTGACCTTCCACGAGGATGCCCTGCGCGAAATCGCCCGCAAGGCGATCGTCCGCAAGACCGGCGCCCGCGGCCTTCGCTCGATCATGGAGAAGATCCTGCTCGACACGATGTTCGAACTGCCGACGCTGGAAGGCGTGCGCGAAGTCGTCATCTCCGAGGAAGTGGTGCGCGGTTCGGCCCGCCCGCTTTACATCTATGCCGATCGTCAGGAAGAAAAGGCCAACGCTTCGGCGTAACCTTTGCGCTTTCGCACGATTATTTTGGGGGCTTGCCATCGGCAGGCCCCTTTCTATTTGAAAAACCACCCGAGGCACTGTTAGTATTTTGCCGGTGGGGACCGAAATTGACTTTGCCGATGTTTCGCAGGCTCCGATGTTGCGTAAGGAAGAGTGCTTGGCAATGATGCCGAGATTCCGTAAACCTATTGTCGGCGCTTGTATTTTAGCCGGTCGGAAGTGGTAAGCGCCGGTCCAGCCACGCGCTTCATAGTGTTGGCGTTCCGTTGTAATAAAGCTGTCACATCCGGGGAACGCGGGCGTTTAGCGTGGCTTGAAAAGCGTAGTCAGAACCTCCACTTGTAGCAACAAGTGAGAGTGCCGGCCGGTCCCAAGCGGCCGTGCAGAGAGCCCGGCAACGGGACGATGGAAAGGACTTAAAAATGACGAAGAAAACGTCTGTAGCGAGCAGTACTGCCTACCCTGTTCTGCCTTTGCGCGACATCGTGGTTTTCCCGCATATGATCGTGCCGCTGTTCGTCGGACGGGAAAAGTCGATCCGTGCGCTCGAAGAGGTCATGGGTTCCGACAAGCAGATCATGCTGGTCACGCAGATCAACGCCAGTGACGACGATCCGGATCCGTCCGCGATCCACAAGGTCGGCACCGTGGCGAACGTATTGCAGCTCTTGAAGCTGCCCGACGGCACCGTCAAGGTTCTGGTCGAAGGCCGCGCCCGCGCCGAGATCGACACCTATACCAGCCGCGAGGATTTCTATGAGGCGCTCGGCCACGTGCTTGAGGAGCCGAATGACGATCCGGTCGAGCTAGAAGCCTTGTCGCGTTCGGTCGTCTCCGAATTCGAAAGCTACGTGAAGCTCAACAAGAAGATTTCGCCGGAAGTGGTCGGCGCCGCCAGCCAGATCGACGACTATTCCAAGCTCGCCGATACGGTCGCGTCGCATCTGTCGATCAAGATCACCGAGAAGCAGGAGATGCTGGAAACCACCAGCGTCAAGGCCCGCCTCGAAAAGGCGCTCGGCTTCATGGAAGGCGAGATTTCGGTCCTGCAGGTCGAAAAGCGCATCCGCTCGCGCGTCAAGCGCCAGATGGAGAAGACCCAGCGCGAATACTATCTGAACGAACAGATGAAGGCGATCCAGAAGGAGCTCGGCGACGGCGAGGAAGGCCGCGACGAGATGAGTGAACTGGAAGAGCGCATCTCCAAGACCAAGCTGTCCAAGGAAGCCCGTGAAAAGGCCGATGCGGAGCTGAAGAAGCTGCGCCAGATGAGCCCGATGTCGGCTGAAGCCACCGTCGTGCGCAATTATCTGGACTGGCTGCTCGGCATTCCCTGGGGCAAGAAGTCGAAGATCAAGGCAGATCTCAACAATGCCGAGAAGATCCTCGAAGCCGATCACTTCGGTCTCGACAAGGTCAAGGAGCGCATCGTCGAATATCTGGCCGTGCAGGCCCGCGCCACCAAGATCAAGGGTCCGATTCTCTGCCTCGTCGGCCCTCCGGGCGTCGGCAAGACCTCGCTCGCCCAGTCGATCGCCAAGGCGACCGGCCGTGAGTATGTCCGCATGGCGCTGGGCGGCGTTCGCGACGAAGCCGAAATCCGCGGTCATCGCCGCACCTATATCGGCTCGATGCCCGGCAAGGTCATCCAGTCGATGAAGAAGGCCAAGAAATCCAACCCGCTGTTCCTGCTCGACGAGATCGACAAGCTCGGCCAGGATTATCGCGGCGATCCGTCTTCGGCCCTGCTCGAGGTGCTCGATCCGGCGCAGAATTCGACTTTCATGGACCACTACCTGGAAGTCGAATACGACCTGTCGGACGTGATGTTCATCACGACGGCGAATACGCTGAACATCCCCGCGCCGCTGATGGACCGCATGGAGATCATCCGTATCGCCGGCTACACCGAAGATGAAAAGCGCGAAATCGCCAAGCGGCACCTGCTGCCGAAGGCCATCAAGGAACATGCGTTGCAGCCGGAAGAATTCTCGGTCAGCGACGACGCCCTGATGGCGATCAGCCAGCAGTACACCCGGGAAGCCGGTGTGCGCAGCTTCGAACGCGAATTGATGAAGCTCGCCCGCAAGGCGGTCACCGAGATCATCAAGGGCAAGACGAAGTCCGTGCATGTAACGGCGGCCAACATCTCCGACTATCTGGGCGTCCCGCGCTTCCGCCATGGCGAAGCCGAGGGCGAAGATCAGGTCGGCGTTGTCACCGGTCTTGCCTGGACGGAAGTCGGTGGTGAACTGCTGACCATCGAAGGCGTGATGATGCCGGGCAAGGGCCGCATGACGGTCACCGGCAATCTGAAGGAAGTCATGAAGGAATCGATCTCGGCGGCGGCCTCCTATGTCCGCTCGCGCGCTGTCGATTTCGGTATCGAGCCGCCGCGCTTCGACAAGAGCGACATCCACGTGCACGTGCCGGAAGGCGCAACGCCGAAGGATGGCCCCTCGGCCGGCGTCGCCATGGCGACTGCGATCGTCTCGATCATGACCGGTATCCCGGTGAACAGGCATGTGGCCATGACCGGTGAAATCACCCTTCGCGGCCGTGTGCTGCCGATCGGCGGTCTTAAGGAAAAGCTGCTCGCAGCGCTTCGCGGCGGCATCAAGAAGGTGCTGATTCCGGAAGAAAACGCCAAGGACCTGGCGGAGATTCCGGATAACGTGAAGAACAGCATGGAGATCATCCCGGTGTCCCGCATGGGCGAGGTGATCAAGCATGCGCTGATCCGGCGGCCGGAGCCGATCGAATGGGATGGCACGGTGGAAACGCCTGTGATCGCAACGGTCGAAGGCCTCGACGAGACGGGCGCAACCATAGCGCATTGAGCCGCCTGGGCCACATTTATGCCCCATTGGCTGAAAAGACGGAAAAAGGCTGGCGAAAACGCCAGCCTTTTTTGTGAAAACGTCATGTAGACGCTTGCTTTTCCTTGATTTGCAGGGCTTTTGGGTTCCCGGCGGGCCTGATGAAACCTATTCTGCGCCTAGCTTACATTTGAGTCGTTTCGTACCATTTAGAAAGGGGTGGAAACATGAACAAGAATGAACTCGTGTCCGCAGTCGCCGAAAAGGCAGGACTGACGAAGTCTGACGCGGCTTCCGCTGTTGACGCGGTTTTTGACGTTGTCCAGGGTGAACTCAAGAACAAGGGCGACATCCGCCTCGCAGGGTTCGGCAGCTTCACCGTTTCTCATCGTGCCGCATCGAAGGGCCGCAACCCGTCGACGGGCGCTGAAGTTGACATTCCGGCTCGCAACGTGCCGAAGTTCACGCCCGGCAAGGGCCTGAAGGACGCCGTCAACGGCTGATCTGAGATTATCCGCCAGCCGTAAACGAGACCGGCTGTGCAGGATTTGGGAGGGGTTCGGTTTGCCGGACCCCTTTTGCTATAGGGCCTTGCCGCCCCACGCGCTTTGATCTACGACATTTCTGTTCTCAGGGCGGGGTGAAATTCCCCACCGGCGGTAAGGGTCTCGGCCCGAGCCCGCGAGCGCCTTCCCAGCTCAGGCTAGGAGGGGTCAGCAGATCCGGTGTGATTCCGGAGCCGACGGTATAGTCCGGATGGAAGAGAATGAGCATGGCCGCGTGCGGGCAGGGGACTGCCGGCATTGTGTGCCGTCGCCTCATGCGTCCTGATTTATGTTGGTCCCTAGTTGCGGATGAAGAGCATGAATCAGAAATCCCTTGCAGCCTCGCAGTCCCGCGCCTTTGCCGGCGCCGCTTTCATGGTGCTTGGAGGTGTGGCCTTCTCGCTCCTTAACGTCGTCACCCAGTGGCTGACCATGAAGCTCGCCTTTCCCCCGGCCTCTGCGGCCTTCTGGCAATACGGCTTCGCCTTCCTTTTCTCCTTGCCCTTCCTGCGCAAGGTCGGCCTTTCCGCCATGCGTACCGATTACCCATGGCGGCATGTCGTGCGCGTGGTCTTCGCCGCGCTCGGCGTCGAGGCCTGGGTGTCCGGCCTCGCTACGGTCCCGATCTGGCAGGCGATCGCCCTCGTCATGACCTCGCCCTTCTTCATCATTCTTGGCGCCCGGCTCTTCCTCGGCGAACGCGTCGGTCCCGCCCGCTGGATGGCGACCGGCGTCGGCTTTGCCGGAGCAATGATCATCCTGCAGCCCTGGTCGGACAGCTTCTCCTGGTCGGCGCTGTTGCCTGTTCTCTCGGCGCTGCTCTGGGGCGCGTCGTCGCTGATCACCAAGAACCTCACTGGCATCGAGAAGCCGGAGACGATCACCGTCTGGCTGCTGGTGCTGCTGACGCCGATCAATGGCGGGCTGGCGCTTGCGGCGGGTTTTGCCGTGCCGACGGGCGCAACGCTTGCGCTTTTCCTGCTGGCGGGCCTGCTGACGGTCGTGGCGCAATATCTGCTGACCCTTGCCTATGCCAGTGCCGACGCCGCCTATGTGCAGCCGTTCGACGACCTGAAGCTGCCGCTGAACGTACTCGCCGGCTGGCTGTTCTTCGGTTACGCGCCGGCCGGCTATTTGTGGCTGGGCGCCGCGCTTATTCTCTCCGCGTCGCTCTTCATCATGAGGAACGAGATGCGTCGGGAAAGGCAAGCTGCGTGACGCGAACCCTGTGAAATCTCGCGGGCTGTCATGTGTCTGTCATGGCAGTCCCGCAAAAAACCTCTGTTCGATCTTTCGACATTGGGGGTTTCCATGACAATTTCATCGCGCAAGGCAGCACTGGCTGCCGTGCTTGTCGCATCCGTTGCGTTTCCGGCTGCTGCCGAACCGGTTTTCAACCGCATCGCCTCTTTCTCGGTCGCCGCGAACCTGCCCGCCGACAAGGACAAGCATTCAGTCACCTCGGCCGAAATCATCACCGCGACCGACGACGGCAATACGCTGATCTATAGCGACAGCCCGCTCGGCGCGATCGGCTTCATCGACATTACCGATGCCAAGGCCCCGAAGGCCGGCGGCGCGCTGATGATGGACGGCGAGCCGACATCGGTCACCTCGAGCGCCGGCAAGGCGCTGGTCGCCGTCAACACCTCCGAGAGCAAGGCGAAGCCGTCGGGCCGCCTTGCGATCGTCGACGTGGCGACCAAAAAGATCGAGAACAGCTGCGATCTCGGCGGTCAGCCGGATTCGATCGCGCTGAACAAGGACAAGACACTCGGCACCATCGCGATCGAAAACGAGCGCGATGAAGAGGTCAATGACGGCAAGATCCCGCAGATGCCCGCCGGCGACCTGGTCGTCTTCCAGCTCAAGAACGGCACCGTCGATTGCGGCACCATCAGACACGTGGCGTTGACCGGCCTTGCGGGCGTCGCTCCTGAGGATCCGGAGCCGGAATTCGTCGCCTTAAACGGCCTGAACGAGATCGCCCTGACGCTGCAGGAAAACAACGAGATCGTCATCATCGACGCCAATACGGCCGAGGTGAAGACGCATTTCTCCGCCGGCAGCGTCGATCTCACCGGCATCGACATCAAGCGCGACGGGGCATTGAAGTTCACCGGCGAGAAGAAGGCCGTTGCGCGCGAACCCGACGCCGTGAAATGGCTAGACGACAACCGTCTGGTCGTTGCCGATGAAGGCGACTACGAGGGCGGCTCGCGCGGCTTCACCATCTTCGACAAAACGGGCAAGCTTCTCTACGAATCGGGCGCATTCTTCGAACGCGCCGTCGCCCATATCGGCCACTATCCGGAAAGCCGTTCGGGCTCCAAGGGCGTCGAGCCGGAAGGCCTGGAGGCAGCAAAGTTCGGTGATGAGCAGTATTTCTTCCTGCTCGCCGAGCGCGCCTCTGTCGTCGGCGTCTACAAGGACACCGGCGCCGATCCCGAACTCGTGCAGCTTCTGCCGTCGGGCATTTCGCCGGAGGGCGCGATCGCACTTCCCCAGCGCAATCTGCTCGCCACCGCCAATGAACTCGACCTCGGCAAGGACGGCGGCACACGCTCGCATGTCATGATCTATGAGCGTGCGGAAGGCGAAAAGGCCTATCCGCAGATCGTCTCCGCCGACAAGGACGGCAATCCGATCGGCTTCGCAGCCCTCTCGGGCCTTGCCGCCGTTCCGGGCAAGCCGGGCATGCTCTACGCCGTCAGCGACAGCGTTCTCGGCTCGCAGCCGACGATCTACACGATCGACGCCAGCAAGAAGCCGGCCGTCATCACCGACGCCCTCGTCGTCAAGCGTGACGGCGCCCCGGCCCAGAAGCTCGACATCGAAGGCATCGCGGCTGCCGCCGACGGCTCCTTCTGGCTCGCCTCGGAAGGTTACAGCGAGCGTCTCGTCCCGCACGCCCTCTACAACGTCAACGCCAAGGGCGACATCAAGGCCGAGATCGCCCTGCCTAGGGAATTCGCCGCCAACGAAATCCGCTACGGTTTCGAAGGCGTGACGATTATCGGCACCGGCGACGACGCCACGCTCTGGATGGCTGTCCAGCGCGAGTGGAATGACGACGAGAAGGGTTTCGTCAAGCTCGTCTCCTACAATCCGAAGAAGAAGGAATGGGGTGCGGTCCGCTATCCGCTCGACAAGACGGAAAGCGGCTGGGTCGGCCTGTCTGAAATCTCCGCCCACGGCGACAGTGTCTACATTATCGAGCGCGACAACCTCGTCGGCGATGCTGCCAAGCTGAAGAAGCTCTACAAGGTTGCGATCTCGGAACTGAAGCCTGCCAAGCTCGGTGGCGAATTGCCGATCGTCAAGAAAACCGAAGCCCACGACTTCCTCGGTGAACTCAAGTCCGCGACCAACGGCTACGTGCTCGACAAACTCGAAGGCTTCGCCTTCGACGCATCCGGCAAACCCTACGCCGTCACCGACAACGACGGCGTCAGCGATTCTTCCGGCGAGACTTTGTTTTTCCCGGTTGAGTTGAGCGCGACAAACTAAAAGCGGCCCATCACCCTAACCCTCTCCCCGTAAAAAAACGGGGCGAGGGGACGTGCCCTGCGAGAGGTTGGAGGGAACGGAGAGGTTGCAGCACGGTCCCTTCGCCCCGCGAGCGGGGTCCGAAGGACGGGTCGAGACCCGTGGCTCGACCCCGGTCGGTGGCGGCAGGCGGATGAGGGGCGGCTCTCGTCTCGCCGCAGCCCTTACGAAGAGCCTCCAGCCCTACCAGCGCTGATGCACATGCGGCGCGATCAGCCGCTCGTAGATTTCGCGTGTTGCCGCCATGACATCGGCAGAAAGCGGCGCCAGATCGGCGGCGTCAGCGTTGGCTCTTGCCTGTTCGCCATTGCGGGCGCCGGGGATGACGACGGTGACGGCTTCGGCCATCAGGATCCAGCGCAGCGCAAAGGCTGCCATCGTGGCGCCGGCAGGCACCAGCTTGCGCACCTCTTCCACCGCCTGCAGGCCGACCTCGAAGGGCACGCCGGCAAAGGTCTCGCCGACATCGAAGGCTTCGCCGTTGCGGTTGAAATGGCGATGGTCGTCGCTGGCAAAGTGCGTCTCCCGGGTGATCTTGCCGGAGAGAAGGCCGCTTGCCAGCGGCACGCGGGCGATGATCGCCACGTTCCTGCGGCGCGCTTCCTGAAAAAACAGGTGATTGGGGCGCTGGCGGAAGATGTTGTAGATGATCTGGATGCTGACGACGCCGGGATATTCGATCGCCTTCAGCCCGTCTTCGACTTTTTCGACGCTGACGCCGTAACCCTTGATCTTGCCGGCTTTCTGCAGGGCGTCGAGACTTTCGAAGACCTCGGGCTGGTAAAGCACCTCGCGCGGCGGGCAGTGAAGCTGCACGAGGTCGAGGCTGTCGACGGCAAGATTCTCAAGGCTGCGGTCGATGAAGCCTTCGAGGTTCGCCTTGCTGTAGCCTTCGGCGACATGCGGGTTGAGCCGGCGGCCCGCCTTGGTGGCGACCATCGGGCGCTGACCGCCGCGCGTCTTCAGCACGTCGGCGATGATTTTTTCCGAGCGGCCGTCGCCATAAACGTCAGCCGTATCGATGAAGGTCATGCCGGCATCGAGCGCGGCCTTCAGCGCCGCGCCGCCGTCCGCTTCGCTGATATCACCCCATGAGCCGCCGATCTGCCAGGCGCCGAAGCCGACATTGGTGACGGTGAAGGGCATGCGGCCAAAAGCATGGTGTTTCATGAGAAATTCTCCCAATGCATGTTGCCCGGAAGTGTGCAGCGGTTCCGGGATAACGACATGCGTAAAACAAAGAACTAAAGCGCGTCGCATGAACCAAGTTCAATGCGACGCGCTTTAGGTGATGAAAGATAATGGCCTACCAGCCGGGCGACTATGCGGCAATTGCCGATCCGCCCTTGATTGGTCGCCTCGATGAAATATCGTCAGCTGACAAGGCTTCAACTGCAATGGAATGAAAAGGAAAGATCATGGAGATCAAACCAGCCGGCTCCCGTCCCTCGATGAAGCCACCGGCCGACTATTTCACCGGCGCCGTTCGCCAGGATCCGCTGATGGAGCCGCCGGCGCCGGCCCGGGTGAAGGCGACCTCCGTTACCTTCGAGCCCGGCGCCCGCACCGCCTGGCATACGCACCCGCTCGGCCAGACGCTGATCGTCACCTCGGGCAAGGGCCTCGCCCAGAGCTGGGGCGAGGAAATCCGCGAGATCCGCGCCGGCGACACCGTCTGGTTCTCGCCGGGCGAAAAACATTGGCACGGCGCTGCCCCCGACACGGCTATGGTGCATATCGCCATCCATGAGGCGTTGGACGGCAGACACGTCGACTGGATGGAGCAGGTCAGCGACACGCAATATTCCGGTATGAGCTAATCAGAGCCGCTTCAGGCAATAGGAAAAATGCGCGTGTGATTCGACCGTCAGGAACTCGAATTGCCAGCCGTAATCCTTGCAGAATTTGGTGACCGCCTCGACGACGCCATAGACGATCGGCTTGACCGTATTGCCGGTACAGAAATCATGCCCGGCAATGCGCCCGGTCCGCTTCACCTTCTTTTCGCAGAGCAGCAGCTCCTGCCAGGTGAGCTCGAAGGAATGATCGGTGTCGATATAGGCCCAGTCGAGGAAATCGTCCTCAAACTCGGCAAGCTTGTCGAGCGACGTGCCTTGCATCAGATGCAGCCGGCCGGCTTCGATCTCGGCCGCGAATTTCGTATGGACCGTATCAAGCCCGGAGCTGTAGCGATCCATCGACCAGGGATCGATGAGGTAGAGCTGCGCCGGGCGGTTCTTTTCGAGGATCTCCGCCGTATATTCGCCGAAGGCCGCGCCGACCTCGACCCCGATGCCGCCGTTCGGGATGCGGTAGAGCAGCTCGCCGCGATCCGGCAGCAGGCGGGCGTTTTCCATATGATGGGCGCTGAGCGGAGTGCGCGGCATGCTCGCCCGGAGCGCCTGCCTGTCTTCACGTGTCTTCATCTCGGATCTCAGGATTGCGGGCGGCTGATGGCCCTGATGCGGTATGACGGGAACGTAGGAGCAGCCGAGGCCGATGACAACCGCATGACAGGAATTTGCTTCTTTCGAACAAATCGCTAAGTTTCACCTGTGGACTGACGAGAGCCCCGGGAGGAGCGATTTCATGAGACGCATGTGGCCTGAAGAATTCAACGCCATCATCAGCGGAGCCGAGGAGGTGACGTTGGAAGCACCCGCCGAGGCCGGCGAAGCGCCGCTGCATCGCAAGGCGCTGAAGGCGCGCATCAGCATGGGAGATTACGAGCGGATCTGGCCGCTCGCCGAGATGCGCTTCCGGCTTGGCGAAAAAGATGGCAAGGCCATCACCCTGATCACCACCAACCCGCATTATCACGCCTGGCACCCGAAGGACGGCGGCAGCGTTGAATCCGTGTCGGACAGCGGCCGCCCCTACAAGACAGATTATCTCGTCGTGCACTTCCTGCTCGACGAAGTGAAGGAAACATCCCCCGCCTGATGGGCGAAGGCCGGCGCCGCCGCAAGGCGGTCCCGGCCTCTTCTAACGCCGAATTGATTCTGACGCGGATGACAACGGCGGCGATATCGCTAAGTTTGGCGACAATGTTCCTATGAAATTGGAGGTTCCCGTGACGGGCAATGTGCTGGATATCCCGGTCAAGACTGTGGATGGTCGTGACACCACGCTCAACGACTATAAGGGCAGGGTGCTGCTGGTCGTCAATGTCGCCTCGAAATGCGGGCTCACGCCGCAGTATGAAGGCCTGGAAAAACTCTATGGCGAAAAGCGCGAGCGCGGCTTCGTCATCGCCGCTTTCCCCGCCAACGACTTCAAGGGCCAGGAACCCGGCACCGACGCCGAGATCCTCGATTTCTGCACCAGCACCTACGACGTCACCTTCCCGATCTTCTCGAAGATCTCGGTCAAGGGCGAAGCCCAGCACCCGCTCTACCGCCAATTGACCAAATCGGGTGTGGCGACAACAGGCGACGGCCCGATGCGCGAACGCCTGAAATCCCACGGCATATCCGGCGGCAACGAGGACGACATCCTCTGGAATTTCGAAAAATTCCTGATCGGCCGCGACGGCAAGGTCGCCGCTCGATTCGCGCCTGACGTGATGGCGGATGATTCGCGGCTGGTTTCGGCGGTGGATAAAGAACTGGCGAAGGGATGAATGGCGGGCGATGAGCCCCGGCTGTTACCAATTCCAGAACGCCACTTCGGAATCCCGAAATTCCCCGCTTCGGGATTCCGAAATTCGCCGAGCTTCGCGCCGTGTCGACAGAAAAAATCATGCAATGATTTCAATCCCGCAACCAATTTCGGGATTCCGAAGGGCTATATAGAGTCTGGTGGGGAGTTCCCAGCTATAGGCATCTGGCCTCGATCGAAGACTCGGTCGCGATCACAGAGCCATGGAATGCCCGCGGCTACCAAGCGCGTCCGGGCTGCTTGATTCGCAAAAGCTGAGCAGCGCCTTCAGATCCCAAGCACGGTCACAAGCGGGGGCGTAAAGTCCTTGAAGCCCAGTCGCGGCCAGTCGCACCGGATGTCAAACCGCGTCTTTGGCACGTGGCGCTGGCATTTCGGATTCGTCTTGAAGGCGTATCCGGGCAGGCTGACATAGATGGCACTTGGCGTGCAAAGGGCAATCGCGATGCACAGCGTCAATACGGAGCTGAAAATCCTCATGGCACATCTCCAGGCCTCGTAGGCCTTCAAGCGCGGAGACTTTCCGGGCGGCGAATACTCCCACTTTTGCCGGCCCCCATCCATTCGCCCAATAGGAGGTGGCGGGTGACCGGAGTAGTCCGTTTTGGTGGAACTGGCTTTCAGACAGTGTGCCGCATCAGAAACGCTGGGCGCTCTCCCGCGGATCCAATTGGAATTCCACATACGGTGACGAAGCAACTGAGGCGTCTGCCTGAAGTCGCTATTATTTGACACATAAGGGAAATGGTGGGCGATGAGAGACTCGAACTCCCGACATCCTCGGTGTAAACGAGGCGCTCTACCAACTGAGCTAATCGCCCATCGCTAGCGAAACCGGATCGGCCTGCCGCGTTGGTGGCCGTGATCTATGCGGATCGCGGCAAAACCGCAAGAGTGTTTGTGAAGATTTTTTGATTTTTTTGGCGGCGATCCTGTTGCTTGCGGCGCCGGTCGGGCGCGGCAGGGCTGTGGATAAAGGGGAGGGGCAGGGCGGAAGGCCGATCAGTTTCGACAATGCGACCGTCTCCGATGAAGCGCCGCTGCCGCCTTCGGAAACGGAATTGCCGGCTTTTCATTCTTCCCGCGCGGGCCTTGCCGAAACAATTCAACGACTGTCATGGTTTTGTCTCCAAACCTGCTTGACACTAAAAGGCGAACCCCGTAGTTAGCCGCTCATCGAAACGGGCAGCCGTTTTGGTGAGGGTGCGAAGGCATCCGGACTGCTTGAAATGAATTGCGGGTGTAGCTCAGTTGGTTAGAGTGCCGGCCTGTCACGCCGGAGGTCGCGGGTTCGAGCCCCGTCACTCGCGCCATTTCAAGTCTTGTAGAACGCAAATGCGATTTGTCGTTCGTCCGGGTTTCTTCATCCTCGCGGCCGCAAATGGCCGGTCCTATGCGCGGGTGTAGCTCAGTCGGTTAGAGTGCCGGCCTGTCACGCCGGAGGTCGCGGGTTCGAGCCCCGTCACTCGCGCCATTTTCTTCCGAGAGCCATGCAGTTTTCAGTGGTCAGGCATGCAGCTTGAAGCGGCTTGGGCGGATTTGTCGCGACATCGTTGCATCTGCTTGATAATGTCCGCGCGCGACGCGTCGAATTGCCTCTGTAAATCTCTTGCGCCGGGGCTTCGGCTGCGCTAACCACGGCTTGTTGCAACGCACGTTCGCTTGCCGGGCATTTGCCCAAATGCGCCGCCTGGCGCCTCCGGCAAGCAGGGATGAACATGATGACTGAACTGCTCAGTTCCTATATTCCGATCGCTATCTTCATCGCTATCGCGCTCGTTATCGGCCTGGCGCTGCTCATTGCGCCGTTTGCCGTCGCCTTCAAAGCGCCCGATTCGGAGAAGCTTTCGGCTTACGAATGCGGCTTCAACGCTTTCGATGACGCCCGCATGAAGTTCGACATCCGCTTCTACCTCGTGTCGATTCTCTTCATCATCTTCGACCTCGAAGTCGCCTTCCTCTTCCCCTGGGCCGTTTCCTTCGGCGCCATCGGCTGGTTCGGCTTCTGGTCCATGATGGTCTTCCTCTTCGTACTGACCATCGGCTTTATCTATGAATGGAAAAAGGGAGCCCTGGAATGGGAGTGACCCCTGTGAGCAATCAGCCGCTCGTCGCCCAGCAGCCGAAGGGGATCATCGATCCCTCCACAGGCAAGCCGATCGGCAGCAATGACGCGTTTTTCGGCGAGATCAACAACGAGCTCGCCGACAAGGGTTTTCTCGTCACCTCGACCGACGAGCTGATCAACTGGGCGCGTACCGGCTCGCTGATGTGGATGACCTTCGGTCTTGCCTGCTGCGCCGTCGAAATGATGCAGCTGTCGATGCCGCGTTATGACGTCGAGCGCTTCGGCTTTGCGCCGCGGGCCTCGCCGCGCCAGTCCGACGTGATGATCGTCGCCGGCACGCTGACCAACAAGATGGCGCCCGCCTTGCGCAAGGTCTACGACCAGATGCCCGAGCCGCGCTACGTGATCTCGATGGGCTCCTGCGCCAATGGCGGCGGTTATTATCACTATTCCTATTCTGTGGTGCGCGGCTGCGACCGCATCGTGCCGATCGATATCTACGTGCCGGGCTGTCCCCCCACGGCAGAGGCGCTGCTCTACGGCGTGCTTCTGCTGCAGAAGAAGATCCGGCGCACCGGCACGATCGAACGCTAAGGGTTAAGGACAAGGCATATGAGTGAAGCCCTGACTGAGCTTGCGTCCTACCTTGGCGAAGCACGCGGCAATCTGATTGCCGCTTCGCAGATGAAGTATGGCGAGCTGACGCTGACGGCGACGGGTGAAAACCTGATCGCGCTGCTGACCTTCCTGCGCGACGACGCCAAATGCGGTTTCGTCAACCTGATCGATATTTGCGGCGTCGACTGGCCGCAGCGTGAACTGCGTTTCGACGTCGTCTATCACCTGCTGTCGCCAAAGCAGAACCTGCGCATCCGCGTCAAGGTCGCAACCGACGAGGATACTCCGGTGCCGTCGGCCTGTGCGGTCCATCCCGGCGCCGACTGGTTCGAGCGCGAGACCTGGGACATGTACGGCGTGCTCTTCACCGGCCATCCGGACCTGCGCCGCATCCTGACCGACTATGGCTTCGAAGGCCACCCACTGCGCAAGGACTTCCCCACGACGGGTTTCGTCGAGGTCCGCTACGACGACGCGGCAAAACGCGTCGTTTACGAGCCAGTGGAACTGAAGCAGGAATTCCGCAACTTCGACTTCATGTCGCCATGGGAGGGAACTGAATATGTTCTGCCTGGCGACGAAAAGGCGAAGCAGTAGGATCGAAAAACTACACTATTGCCTATTGCCCATTGGCTAATGCCTGCAATAGCGGAGCACGCAGCATGACCGAACATAACGTCCGCAACTTCAACATCAATTTCGGACCGCAGCATCCGGCGGCGCATGGCGTTCTTCGTCTTGTCCTGGAGCTTGACGGCGAAATTGTGGAGCGGGTTGATCCGCATATCGGCCTGCTGCATCGCGGCACCGAGAAGCTGATCGAGACCAAGACCTATCTGCAGGCTCTGCCCTATTTCGATCGTCTCGATTACGTCGCGCCGATGAACCAGGAGCATGCCTATGCGATGGCCGTGGAAAAGCTGCTCGGCCTCGAGATCCCCATCCGCGGTCAGCTGATCCGCGTTCTCTATTCGGAAATCGGCCGTATCCTTTCGCATCTCCTGAACGTCACGACGCAGGCGATGGACGTCGGTGCGCTGACGCCGCCGCTCTGGGGCTTCGAAGAGCGTGAAAAGCTGATGGTGTTCTATGAACGCGCCAGCGGCTCGCGCATGCATGCGGCTTATGTCCGTCCGGGCGGCGTCCATCAGGACCTGCCGGAACAGCTCGTCCAGGATATCGGCGACTGGTGCGATCCGTTCCTGAAGGCGCTCGACGACATCGACAATCTGTTGACCGGCAACCGCATCTTCAAGCAGCGCAACGTCGATATCGGCGTCGTCTCGCTGGAGGATTGCTGGGCCTGGGGCTTCTCCGGCGTAATGGTGCGCGGTTCGGGCGCTGCCTGGGATCTGCGTCGCGCCCAGCCTTATGAATGTTATTCCGATCTCGAATTCGACATTCCGATCGGTAAGAACGGCGACAATTACGACCGCTACCTGATCCGCATGATCGAGATGCGCGAATCGGTCCGCATCATGAAGCAATGCGTCAACCGCCTGCTGTCGGATGCCAAGACTGGTCCTTTCTCGTCGATCGACGGCAAGGTCGTACCGCCGAAGCGCGGCGAGATGAAGCGCTCGATGGAAGCGCTGATTCACCACTTCAAACTCTATACCGAAGGCTACCACGTGCCGGCCGGCGAAGTTTACGCCGCCGTCGAGGCGCCGAAGGGCGAGTTCGGCGTCTATCTCGTCTCCGACGGCACCAACAAGCCCTATCGCTGCAAGATCCGTGCGCCTGGTTATGCCCATCTGCAGGCGATGGACTTCATGTGCCGCGGCCACCAGCTTGCCGACGTCGCGGCCGTGCTCGGCTCGCTCGACATCGTCTTCGGCGAGGTGGACCGCTGATGCAGCGTCTGCCGCTTGCCGTCGCACTCCTTCTCGCGGCATCCGGGGTTTCGGCCCAGGAGACCGATAAGCTCGGCACCCCGCTGGGTCGTAAGGAAGTGACGCCGCCGGCGGCGCAAACGTCTATGGGCGAGCTTTTGTCCAAGGGCTATCAGATCAAGGCTGCCATTCCGAATGGCAGCAAATTCGTCGTATTTATGCAGAAAGACCAGTCGGCCTATGCCTGCGAAATGCAGTCTTTGACCGCTTCGCGGTGTGGAACCCTAAACTGACAAGGCGTGAGGAAGAATGTCCGTTCGTCGATTAGCCGAAGATCAATTTCAGCCTGCCGCATTCGCTTTCAGCGATGAAAATGCGGTCTGGGCGGACAAGACGATCCAGAAATACCCCGCCGGCCGCCAGCAATCGGCGGTCATTCCGCTGTTGATGCGTGCGCAGGAGCAGGACGGCTGGGTCACGCGCGCGGCGATCGAAAAGATCGCCGACATGCTCGAGATGGCCTATATCCGGGTGCTCGAGGTCGCGACCTTCTATACGCAGTTCCAGCTGCATCCTGTCGGCACGCGGGCCCATGTCCAGGTCTGCGGCACGACGCCCTGCATGCTGCGCGGCTCGGAAGCGCTGATGTCGGTCTGCAAGAGCAAGATCCACGCCCATGCCTTCGAGCGCAATGCCGAAGGCACGCTGTCCTGGGAAGAGGTCGAATGTCTTGGCGCCTGCGTCAACGCCCCGATGGTGATGATCGGCAAGGACACCTATGAGGACCTGACGCCGGCGCGCCTCGAAGAGATCATCGATGCGTTCGCCGCCGGCAATGGCGCCGGCATCAAGCCCGGCACCCAGATTGACCGGATTTTCTCCGCACCCGAAGGCGGCCCGACCTCGCTGACGACGGAAGAGCCGAAGGCAAGAACGCGCGCCAAGAAGGCCGATGCCGAAACCATTTCGGCTCCCGTTGACGCCGCTCCGGTTCCGCCGTCGGAGGCTGCCCGCCCGAAGAGCACCGATGCCGAAACCAATGCCGCCCTGAAGACGCCGGCAACAGCGCCGAAGGCGGCTGCCAGGAATGCCAAGGCTGCCGAGCAGCAGCCGGTTTCCGGCACTGCGCCTGCCGAACCGGCCCCGGCACCCGTCAAGGCCGAAGCCGCCGCGGCGGCGAAGCCTGCGCTCACCGACAAGAACCGTCCGGCCGGCATCGAAAAGCCCGCCGCGCCGGATGATCTGAAGATGATCTCGGGCGTCGGCCCGAAGATCGAGGCGACGCTGAACGAGATCGGCATCTTCACCTTCTCGCAGGTCGCGGGCTGGAAGAAGGCCGAGCGCGAATGGGTCGACGGCTACCTGAACTTCCGCGGCCGCATCGAGCGCGACGACTGGGGCAAGCAGGCCAAGGCGCTCGCCAAGGGCGGCGAAGCGGAATATATCAAGGTCTTCGGCAAGAAGCCGCGGTAAGAGGTGAAGCATGTTACAAGATAAAGACCGCATCTTTACCAACATCTACGGCCTCAAGGACAAGTCCCTGAAGGGCGCGATGAGCCGCGGCCACTGGGATGGCACCAAGCAGATCCTCGAAAAGGGCCGCGACTGGATCATCAACGAGATGAAGGCATCGGGCCTGCGCGGTCGCGGCGGCGCCGGTTTCCCAACCGGCCTCAAATGGTCCTTCATGCCGAAGGAAAGCGATGGCCGCCCGCATTACCTCGTCGTCAATGCCGACGAATCGGAGCCCGGTACCTGCAAGGACCGCGACATCATGCGCCACGATCCGCATACGCTGATCGAAGGCTGCGTCATCGCGAGCTTCGCCATGGGCGCCAATGCCGCCTATATCTATGTGCGCGGCGAATATATCCGCGAGCGCGAAGCGCTGCAGGCGGCGATCGACGAATGTTATGATTATGGCCTGCTCGGCAAGAACAACAAGCTTGGCTGGGACATGGACATCTACGTCCATCATGGCGCCGGCGCTTACATTTGCGGCGAGGAAACCGCGCTGCTCGAAAGCCTCGAAGGCAAGAAGGGCCAGCCGCGCCTGAAGCCGCCTTTCCCGGCCAATATGGGCCTTTACGGCTGCCCGACGACCGTCAACAACGTCGAATCGATCGCTGTCGCGCCGACGATCCTGCGCCGCGGCGCCGGCTGGTTCTCGGCCATCGGCCGTCCGAACAATGTCGGCACCAAGCTGTTCATGCTCTCCGGCCACGTCAACAAGCCGTGCACGGTCGAAGAGGAAATGGGCATCACCTTCCGCGAACTGGTCGACCGCCATGCCGGCGGCATTCGCGGCGGCTGGGACAACCTGCTCGCCGTCATTCCGGGCGGCGCATCCTGCCCGATCGTTCCGGCCAAGGACATCATCGACTGCCCGATGGATTTCGACGGCCTGCGCGGCGTCGGTTCCTCCTTCGGCACGGCCGCGGCGATCGTCATGGACAAATCCACCGACGTCATCAAGGCGATCGCCCGCATCTCCGCCTTCTTCAAGCATGAGAGCTGCGGCCAGTGCACGCCGTGCCGCGAAGGCACCGGCTGGATGTGGCGGGTGATGGAGCGCATGGCCAAGGGCAATGCCCAGAAGCGCGAAATCGACATGCTGTTCCAGGTGACCAAACAAATCGAAGGCCACACCATCTGCGCGCTCGGCGACGCCGCCGCATGGCCGGTGCAGGGTCTGATCCGTAACTTCCGCCCCGAAATCGAAAAGCGCATCGACCAGTATACGGCGAGCGCGCTCGATCATGGCGCGGTTCTGGAGGCGGCTGAATAATCATGGCGGACAAGGCATCCGATAGCAGGAAAAAAGAAGACGCAGCGGATTTCGCGGCCGGCTTCGGCCGTCTTGCCGCCGAGATGCTGGAGAATGCACGGGCGATGCCGGTGCATCCGCTGATGGCGTATCCGGCCGCAGCCTTTGCTGCGGCAACGGCGATCGGCTTCGGTTTCTCGACCCAAATGGCGGGCGCCTTCTTCGGCGCCTTCCAGAGTGCGCTGGAGACGACCGGCAAGGTCGCTGCCGCCCTCGATGACACGCCGCCGGACGCGTTGACGCCCGACGTCGAGATCCGGCCGGAGAATATTCGCCCTGCCGTCAAGGTTGTCGCCAAGCCGGTTGAGAATAAGCCGGCGGTCGAGACCGCGCCGGTGGGCGGGGGAAAGCCGGTTGCCGAGAAGAAGGCAGGGCCGAAACTGACTGTTGTAACACCGGTCAGCCAACCCGCTGCCAGCCAGCCGAAGCCCGCCGTGAAGGCCAGGCCGGTTACCCGGGCGAAAAAGGCTGACGATCTCAAGCTGATCGCCGGCATCGGCCCGAAGCTGGAGCAGGTGCTGAACGACAAAGGCATTCGCAGCTTCGCCGAGATTGCTGCCTGGGGCGATGAGGACATCGCTCGGCTTGACGCCGAACTTGGCTTCAACGGCCGCATCGGGCGTGACGACTGGGCCGGCCAGGCGAAAATTCTGGCAGGGCGGGGCCGCAGACGGAAATGAACTGTCCGGCCGTATCCATCGGCCGGAAAGAGGGGCAGATCGGCGGACGGGCGGGGGCCTCAAGCTGCAGATGCCGGTGCGGGTTCTGGACCTGGAACGCGCGATAGAGAATTTGGGCGACATCAGCTGTCAGCCGGACGAAAGATCCGGCTTGGCAATGAGACTGTTGCAAAAAGTGGTTTGTTTGCCGTCATCAGGCAAACGGGAAACAGGACTGAGCGACGATGGCAAAACTGAAGATTGACGGCAACGAGATCGAAGTTCCGGATCATTACACGCTGTTGCAGGCGTGCGAAGACGCCGGCGCCGAGGTTCCGCGCTTCTGCTTCCATGAGCGCCTGTCGGTTGCCGGCAACTGCCGCATGTGCCTTGTCGAAGTGAAGGGCGGCCCGCCGAAGCCGCAGGCTTCCTGCGCCATGAGCGTGCGCGACATCCGCGGCGGCCCGAACGGCGAACTGCCCGAGGTCTTCACCAACACCCCGATGGTCAAGAAGGCCCGCGAAGGTGTGATGGAATTCCTGCTGATCAACCATCCGCTCGATTGCCCGATCTGCGACCAGGGCGGCGAATGCGACCTGCAGGACCAGGCGATGGCCTTCGGCATCGACACTTCGCGTTACCAGGAAGACAAGCGCGCCGTCGAAGACAAGTATATCGGCCCGCTGGTCAAGACGGTGATGAACCGCTGCATCCATTGCACGCGCTGCGTCCGCTTCACCACCGAGGTTGCCGGCATTTCCGAACTCGGCCTGATCGGCCGTGGCGAGGATGCTGAGATCACCACCTATCTCGAACAGGCGATGACCTCCGAACTGCAGGGTAATGTCGTCGACCTTTGCCCGGTCGGCGCGCTCACCTCCAAGCCTTTCGCCTTCACCGCGCGCCCCTGGGAATTGAACAAGACCGAATCGATCGACGTCATGGATGCCGTCGGTTCGGCGATCCGCGTCGATACCCGCGGTCGCGAAGTCATGCGCGTCCTGCCGCGTGTCAACGAGGCGATCAACGAAGAGTGGATTTCCGACAAGAGCCGTTTTATCTGGGACGGCCTGAAGACCCAGCGCCTCGACCGGCCCTACGTTCGCCGCGACGGCCGCCTGCAGCCGGCGACCTGGGCCGACGCCTTCGGCGCCATCAAGGCCGCCGTCGGCGCCACCTCCGGTGACAAGATCGGTGCGATCGCCGGCGACCTCGCTTCCGTCGAGGAAATGTATGCGCTCTCGGAACTGGTGAAGTCGCTGGGCTCGGCCAATCTCGACTGTCGACAGGATGGGGCGGCACTCGATCCGTCGCTCGGCCGTGCAAGCTATGTCTTCAACCCGACCATCTCGGGCATCGACCAGGCCGACGCGCTGCTGATCATCGGCGCCAATCCGCGCTTCGAGGCGGCGATCCTCAATGCCCGCATCCGCAAGCGCTGGCGCCGCGGCAAGTTCCCGATCGGCGTGATCGGCGAGCCGGGCGAACTGCGCTACAGCTATGACTATCTCGGCGGCGGTCCCGACACGCTGAAGGATCTGGTCGACGGAACCCACGCCTTTGCGGAGGTGCTGAAGAACGCTGCCAAGCCGATGATCATCATCGGCCAGGGCGCGCTGTCGCGCACCGACGGCGCCGGCGTTCTCGCCAGTGCCGCCAAGCTTGCCGGTTCTGTCGGTGCTGTTGTCGAAGGCTGGAACGGCTTTGCCGTCCTCCATACCGCCGCATCGCGCGTCGGCGGCCTCGACCTCGGCTTCGTGCCGGGCGCCAAGGGCGTTAACGCCGCCGAAATGCTGACGGCGATGGATGTGCTCTTCCTGCTCGGCGCCGACGAACTCGACTTCACCGCCAAGAAGGCCAAGCTGACGGTCTATATCGGCTCGCACGGCGATAACGGTGCCCATCACGCCGACGTCATTCTGCCGGCGGCCGCCTATACCGAAAAGTCCGGCACTTGGGTCAACACCGAAGGCCGCGTCCAGATGGGCAACCGCGCCGGCTTTGCGCCGGGTGACGCCCGCGAGGACTGGGCGATCATCCGTGCCCTTTCCGATGTGCTCGGCAAGAAGCTTCCCTTCGATTCGCTGAGCGAATTGCGCGTCCGGCTCTATGCCGCTTTCCCGCATTTCGCCGCCATCGACGAGATCGCCGAAACCGATAGCGCCCAAATTGCCGCAGTAGCGAAAAAAGCCGGCAAGATGAACAAGTCAGGGTTTGCGTCGCCGGTGAAAGACTTCTATTTGACGAACCCGATCGCGCGGGCCTCGGCTGTCATGGCGGAGTGCTCGGCATTGGCCCGCAACAACTTCAAAGTCGCGGCAGAGTAAGGGCAGGGGACTATGGATTCTTTCTTTTCGACCTATGTCTTGCCGGCGATCATCATGATCGGTCAGTCGCTGCTGCTTCTGGTCTGCCTGCTTGTCTTCATTGCCTATGTGCTGCTCGCCGACCGCAAGATCTGGGCGGCCGTGCAGCTGCGCCGCGGCCCGAACGTCGTTGGCCCCTTCGGCCTGTTCCAGTCTTTCGCCGACCTTCTGAAGTTCGTCTTCAAGGAGCCGATCATTCCGGCCGGCGCCAACAAGGCGGTGTTCCTGCTGGCCCCGCTGGTGACGGTGCTTCTGGCGCTGTCTACCTGGGCGGTGGTGCCGCTCGCCGACGGATGGGTGATCGCCAACATCAATGTCGGCATCCTCTATATCTTCGCGATTTCCTCGCTCGAGGTTTACGGCATCATCATGGGCGGCTGGGCTTCGAACTCGAAGTATCCGTTCCTCGGCGCGCTGCGTTCGGCGGCACAGATGGTGTCCTATGAAGTCTCGATCGGCTTCGTCATCGTCACCGTGCTTCTCTGCGTCGGCTCGCTGAACCTGACCGATATCGTCAATGCGCAGCATACCGGCCTCGGCACCATGCTCGGCCTGCCGGCCTCGTTCCTCGACTGGCACTGGCTGTCGCTCTTCCCGATGTTCATCATCTTCTTCATTTCGGCGCTCGCCGAAACGAACCGTCCGCCCTTCGACCTTCCGGAAGCCGAATCGGAACTCGTTGCCGGCTTCATGGTCGAATACGGCTCCTCGCCATACATGATGTTCATGCTCGGCGAATATGCGGCCGTCTGCCTGATGTGCGCGCTGACGACGATCCTCTTCCTCGGGGGCTGGCTGCCGCCGGTCGATATCTGGATCCTCAACTGGGTTCCCGGCATCATCTGGTTCACGCTGAAGGCCTGCCTGGTCTTCTTCATGTTCGCGATGGTCAAGGCCTTCGTTCCGCGCTACCGCTACGACCAACTCATGCGCCTCGGCTGGAAGGTGTTCCTGCCGCTGTCGCTCGCCATGGTCATCATCGTTGCATTCGTGCTGAAACTGATGGGTTGGGCATGACCATGTCAGCTCTCGTTTCCGGCAAAATTGGAGGTTGAAGATGGGAAGCTTGTCCAGCTCCATCAACTCGCTGTTCCTCAAGGAATTCTTCGGCGCGTTCTTTCTGTCGATGCGCTATTTCTTCCGCCAGAAGGCGACGATCAACTATCCCTTTGAAAAGGGCCCGGTTTCCCCGCGTTTCCGCGGCGAGCACGCGCTGCGCCGTTATCCGAACGGCGAGGAACGCTGCATTGCCTGCAAACTCTGCGAGGCAATCTGTCCTGCCCAGGCGATCACCATTGAGGCCGGCCCCCGCCGCAACGACGGTACGCGCCGCACGGTGCGCTACGACATCGATATGGTGAAGTGCATCTATTGCGGCTTCTGCCAGGAGGCCTGCCCGGTCGACGCGATCGTCGAAGGCCCGAATTTCGAGTTCGCGACGGAAACCCGCGAAGAGCTCTATTTCGACAAGGCGCGCCTTCTCGACAACGGTGACCGCTGGGAACGCGAAATCGCCCGCAACATCGCGATCGACTCGCCGTACCGCTGATTGGGTTTTGAAATGCCGCGATGGAGCTCTGCTGCTCCGGTCGCGGTCAATATGCACAGGAGCTTTGCCGGTCAGCCGCGCCAAGCTCTATCGGGCAGAAAAACTCCCGGCTGCCCGGGGGAAGATGAAAAAGGCACCAACATGGGTCTGCAGGCTCTATTTTTCTATCTTTTCGCCTTTGTCGCGGTGGCGTCGGCGTTCATGGTCATCTGGGCGAAGAACCCGGTTCACTCGGTTCTGTTCCTGATCCTGGTGTTCTTCAACGCGGCCGGCCTCTTCCTGCTGCTCGGTGCCGAATTCCTGGCGATGATCCTGCTCGTCGTCTATGTCGGAGCCGTCGCCGTTCTCTTCCTCTTCGTGGTGATGATGCTCGATATCGACTTCACGGAGCTCAGGGCAGGGGTTCTCGAATACGCGCCGATCGGCGGGCTGATCGGGATCATTCTCGCCGCCGAGCTGATTGTCGTCATCGGCGGCAGCGTCATCTCGCCTGAGATCGCCAAATCCGTCGCCATGCCGATCCCGGCGCTCAGCGAGCGCACCAATACCGCCGCTCTCGGCGACGTGCTCTACACCAACTACGTCTATTTCTTCGAGATCGCCGGCCTGGTGCTGCTGGTCGCCATGATCGGCGCGATCGTGCTGACGCTGCGGCACCGCACCAATATCAAGCGGCAGAATATCCCGAGGCAGGTTGCCCGCACGCCCGCCACCGCCGTCGAGGTGGTGTCGGTCAAGCCCGGGCAGGGCGTCTAAAGGCAGGTCAAGGAACAAAGAACATGGTCATCGGACTTTCCCACTACCTGACGGTCAGCGCCATCCTCTTCACGCTCGGTGTCTTCGGCATCTTCCTGAACCGGAAGAACGTCATCGTCATCCTGATGTCGATCGAACTGATCCTGCTTGCCGTCAACATCAATATGGTCGCCTTCTCCTCCTTCCTGAACGACATCGTCGGCCAGGTCTTCGCGCTGTTCATCCTGACGGTCGCGGCTGCCGAAGCGGCGATCGGTCTTGCAATTCTCGTTGTCTTCTACCGCAACCGCGGCTCGATCGCGGTCGAAGACGTCAATATGATGAAGGGCTGAGTGGCTCATGTTCCTCTATAAGGCTATCGTCTTTCTTCCCTTGATCGGTGCGATCGTCGCCGGCCTGTTCGGCCGCGCCATCGGCGCCAAGGCTTCGGAATATGTCACCAGCGGCCTGATGATCATCGCCGCCATCCTGTCCTGGATCGTCTTTTTCAACGTCGGCATGGGACATCTCGAAGGCGGCCCGATCAAGGTCGAGGTGCTGCGCTGGATCCAGTCGGGCGGCATCGACGTCTCCTGGTCGCTGCGTGTGGATACGCTGACCTCCGTCATGCTGATCGTCGTCAACACGGTCTCGACGCTGGTGCACATCTATTCGATCGGTTACATGCACACCGATCCGCATCGTCCGCGCTTCTTCGCCTATCTCTCGCTCTTCACCTTCGCCATGCTGATGCTGGTGACGGCCGATAACCTGGCCCAGATGTTCTTCGGCTGGGAAGGCGTCGGTCTCGCCTCCTATCTCTTGATCGGCTTCTGGTTCAAGAAGCCGTCGGCAACCGCTGCGGCGATGAAGGCCTTCATCGTCAACCGCGTTGGCGACTTCGGCTTCGTGCTCGGCATTGCCGGCGTCTTCGTGCTGTTCGGCTCGATCAATCTCGACACGATCTTTGCCAATGCCTCGAACTTCGCCCCGCATGAAGGCGGCGGCGAGGCAAGCGAAGTGATCCTCAATCTCTTCGGCATGCAACTCGACAAGGCGCATGCGCTGACCGGCATCTGCCTGCTGCTCTTCATGGGCGCCATGGGCAAGTCGGCGCAGTTCCTGCTGCACACCTGGCTGCCGGACGCGATGGAAGGCCCGACCCCGGTCTCGGCCCTCATCCATGCCGCCACCATGGTCACCGCCGGCGTCTTCCTCGTCGCCCGCATGTCGCCTCTCTTCGAACTGTCGCCGGATGCACTCGTCGTCGTCACCGTGATCGGCGCGATCACCGCCTTCTTCGCGGCGACCGTCGGCCTGGTGCAGAACGACATCAAGCGCGTCATCGCCTATTCCACCTGTTCGCAGCTCGGCTACATGTTCGTGGCGCTGGGGGTAGGGGCCTATGGCGCGGCGATCTTCCATCTCTTCACGCACGCCTTCTTCAAGGCGCTGCTCTTCCTCTGCGCCGGCTCGGTCATCCATGCCGTCGATGGCGAGCAGGACATGCGCTACATGGGCGGCCTGCGGCCGCACATCAAGTGGACGTTCCGCATGATGATCATCGGCACACTGGCGATCACCGGCGTCGGCATTCCTTTCACGCCGTTCGGCTTTGCCGGCTTCTTCTCCAAGGACGTGATCATCGAGGCGACCTATGCTTCGCATTCACCGGTCGCCGGTTTTGCCTTCTCGCTGCTGGTCATCGCGGCTCTGTTCACCAGCTTTTATTCCTGGCGGCTGATCTTCATGACCTTCTATGGCAAGCCGCGCGCTTCGCATGAGGTCATGCATCACGTTCACGAGTCGCCGCAGGTCATGCTGGTTCCGCTCTACATCCTCGCCATCGGCGCGATGTTTGCGGGCGTAGTCTTCGAAGGCCGGTTCTACGGCGAGGAATATGCTGAGTTCTGGAAAGGTGCGCTGTTTACCGGCGCCGAGAACGAACTGGTGGAACAGTTCCATCACGTGCCGGCGCTGGTGGGCCTCAGCCCCTTTATCGCCATGCTGCTCGGCTTCGTCCTCGCCTGGTACATGTATATCCGCTCGCCGCAGACGCCGCGCGTCCTCGCCAAGCAGCACCGCGTGCTCTACCACTTCCTGCTCAACAAGTGGTATTTCGACGAGCTCTACGACTTCCTCTTCGTCCGCACCGCCAAGGCGCTCGGCCGCTTCCTGTGGAAGAAGGGTGACGTCGGCGTCATCGACACCTACGGTCCGAACGGCGTTGCCGCCCGCGTCGTCGCCGTCACCGACCGCGTCGTCCGCCTGCAGACCGGTTACCTCTATCACTATGCCTTCGCCATGCTGATCGGCATTGCGGCGCTTGTTACCTGGATGATGCTCGGGAGTTCCTTCTGATGACCGATTGGCCTATTCTTTCAACGGTCACCTTCCTGCCGCTCGTCGGCGTGGTGCTCCTGCTCTTGATGAACGGCGAGAGCGCTAGCGGCCGCAAGAACGTGCTGTGGATCTCGCTGATCACCACCGTGTTCACCTTCGTCGTCTCGCTCTTGATCTGGACCGGTTTCGACAATGCCAATCCGGGCTTCCAGATGGTCGAGAAGCATGACTGGCTCGGCACCGGTATCGGCTACCACCTTGGCGTCGACGGCATCTCCATGCTGTTCGTCATCCTGACGACCTTCCTCATGCCCTTCTGCGTGTTGGCGAGCTGGCTCTCGATCGAGAAGCGCCTGAAGGAATACATGATCGCCTTCCTCATCCTGGAAACGATGATGATCGGCGTCTTCGTCGCGCTCGATATCGTGCTCTTCTACGTCTTCTTCGAGGCGGGCCTCATTCCGATGTTCCTGATCATCGGCGTCTGGGGCGGCAAGGACCGCGTTTATGCGAGCTACAAGTTCTTCCTCTACACGCTGCTCGGCTCGGTGCTGATGCTGCTCGCCATCATGGCGATGTACTGGCAGGCCGGCACGACCGACATCACCGCATTGCTTGCCTACAAGTTCCCGCCGGCGCTGCAGACCTGGTTATGGCTTGCCTTCTTCGCCTCGTTTGCCGTGAAGATGCCGATGTGGCCGGTCCATACCTGGCTTCCGGATGCGCACGTTCAGGCGCCGACGGCAGGCTCGGTGATCCTGGCCGGCGTGCTCCTGAAGCTCGGCGGCTACGGCCTCATCCGCTTCTCGCTCGGCATGTTCCCTGTGGCGTCGGATTATTTCGCGCCGCTCGTCTTCGCGATGTCTGTCATCGCCATCATCTACACCTCGCTGGTGGCGATGATGCAGGACGACATCAAGAAGCTGATCGCCTATTCCTCGGTGGCGCACATGGGCTACGTGACCATGGGCATCTTCGCCGCCAACATGCAGGGCGTCCAGGGTTCGATCTTCCAGATGCTGTCGCACGGCATTGTCTCCGGCGCGCTCTTCCTCTGCGTCGGCGTCGTCTACGATCGCACCCACACCCGCGAGATCAACGCCTATGGCGGCCTCGTCAACAACATGCCGAAATATGCCGTCGCAATGATGGTCTTCACCATGGCCAATGTCGGGCTTCCCGGCACCTCGGGCTTCATCGGCGAATTCCTGACGCTGATGGGCGTCTTCCGGGTCAATACCTGGGTCGCGCTCTTTGCCGCCACCGGCGTCATCCTCTCGGCCGCCTATGCGCTCTGGCTCTATCGCCGGGTGATCTTCGGCGCGCTTGAGAAGGAAAAGCTGAAGGCGCTGCTCGATCTGTCCAGACGCGAACAACTGATCCTCTATCCGCTGGTCGCACTGACCATCTTCTTCGGCGTTTACCCGGCCCCGGTCTTCGATGCGACGGCCGCCTCGGTGGATCTGCTGGTCAACAACTACACGGCCGCCGTGCACGCAGCGCAGAATGTTGCGCTGTCTATGAATTGATGACGGGACTTATCGGACATGACCGCTGAAACAATTCTCCTCAGTCTGCATCTTTCCGCGCCGGAGCTCATCCTTGCGGTCGGCGCCCTGGTCCTGTTGATGGTCGGCGTCTTCTCGGGCGAGCGGTCGGGCCTTGTCGTCACCGGCCTCGCCATCGTCCTGCTGTTGGCCGCCGGCCTGTGGCTGCTCTTCGTGCCGGCAGAAGGCCTCGCCTATGGCGGCGTCTACATGGCCGACGGTTTCTCGCGCTTCATGAAGCTGGTGGCGCTCATCGGTTCGCTGGTCGCCCTGGTCATGACGATGGGGCATGCGCGCGAAAATCAGCTCGACAAGTTCGAGTTCCCGGTTCTGCTGGTGCTGGCGACGCTCGGGATCCTGCTGATGATCTCGGCCAACGACCTGATCTCGCTCTATCTGGCGCTGGAACTGCAGTCGCTGGCGCTCTATGTCGTCGCCGCGATCAACCGCGACAGCCTGAAGTCGACGGAAGCTGGCCTGAAATATTTCGTCCTCGGCGCGCTGTCCTCCGGCATGCTGCTCTACGGCATGTCGCTGGTCTATGGTTTCACCGGCCACACGCATTTCTCCGAGATCGCCCAGGCGCTTTCGGTCGAGGGCGCGCGTTCGCTCGGCCTGATCTTCGGCCTGGTCTTCATTCTCGCCGGCATTGCCTTCAAGATCTCGGCCGTTCCCTTCCACATGTGGACGCCGGACGTTTATGAAGGCGCGCCGACGCCGGTCACCGCCTTCCTGGCCGCTGCCCCCAAGGTTGCCGCCATGGCGATGATGACGCGCATCGTCATCACCGCCTTCCAGCCGGTTCTGGCCGACTGGCAGCAGGTCGTCGTCTTCATCTCGATCGCCTCGATGCTGCTCGGCTCGTTTGCCGCGATCGGCCAGAAGAACATTAAGCGGCTGATGGCTTATTCGTCGATCGGTCACATGGGCTATGCGCTGGTCGGCCTTGCCGCCGGCAACCAGACCGGTGTTTCCGGCGTCATGCTGTATATGGTCATCTATATGGTCATGACCCTCGGCACCTTCGCAATCATCATGTCGATGCGGCGCAAGGACGGCACCGTCGTCGAAAACGTCGACGATCTGGCCGGCCTTTCCACGACCAACCCGTTCATGGCCGTGGTGCTGACGGCGCTGATGTTCTCGCTCGCCGGCATTCCGCCGCTCGCCGGCTTCTTCGCCAAGTACTTCGTCTTCGTCGCCGCCATCGAAGCCAAGCTCTATGCGCTTGCCATTATCGGCGTTCTCGCCTCGGTCGTCGGCGCCTATTATTATCTGCGCGTCATCAAGCTGATGTGGTTCGATGAGGCGACCGGCGAATTCGCCCGGGTTTCCGGCGCGCTGCGTCTGGTCTTCGGTCTCTCCGGTCTCTTCGTCACTGCCTATGTGCTCATCGGCGGCCCGATCGGCGGTGCGGCAGAGCTTGCCGCCGCGACGCTCTTCTGATGGGTTCCGACGGACGCCGGATATCGCTCGGCGATTTCAGGCACGAGGCTCTGTCGGAAACATCGTCCACCAACAGCGAATGCCTTGCCCGGGCTCGGGCGGGCGATGGCGGCAATCTCTGGGTGACCGCCGAGCGGCAGTCCGGCGGCCGCGGCCGTCGCGGCAGGCTCTGGGTTTCCGAACGCGGCAATCTCTACGCCTCGCTTCTATTGGTCGATCCGGCGCCGATGGAGCGCCTCAGTTCTCTGCCGCTTGCCGTCGCCGTTGCCGTGCACCAGGCGATCCGCCGGGTGCTGCCGCTGGGCGCCGAGCCGCTCGAGGTCAAATGGCCGAACGATATCCTCATCGGCCGAAAGAAGACCTGCGGCATCCTCGTCGAAGGCGAGGGGCTGCCGGACGGCCGCTACGCGCTGATCATCGGTATCGGCATCAATGTCTCGGTCATGCCGGATAATCCGCTCTACCCTGCCACCTGCCTGCGTCAGCAGGGAAGTGCGGCCTCGCCGGAGGAACTCTTCGCCCATCTCTTCGCCGCCATGGCGGATGTGCTCGAAATCTGGGATCAGGGCCGCGGCATCGGTGAGATCACGGCGCTCTGGCGCGCGGTCGCCTGCGGCATCGGCGAAAAGATCACGGTGAATTTGCCGGACCGATCGATTTCCGGACAATTCGCCGGAATAGATGATAATGGCTTGTTGATGCTCGATACCGGCACTGGCAGGATAATGCCCATTGCTGCCGGTGATGTGTTTTTTGAATAGCGGAAAAAACGAAAATTATGGCGAAACAGGACGAGTTGGTATTCCTGCCTCTGGGCGGCGTTGGCGAGATCGGCATGAATCTCGCTCTCTATGGCTACGGCCCGTCAGAGCATCGCCAATGGATCATGGTCGATTGCGGCGTCACCTTTCCCGGCCCCGACCTGCCGGGCGTCGATCTCGTGCTGCCCGATATCCGCTTCCTCGCCAGTGAACGCAAGAACCTCAAGGCGATCATCATCACCCATGCGCATGAAGACCATTATGGCGCGCTCGCGGATCTCTGGCCGGGTCTCAACGTGCCGGTCTATGCCTCGGGCTTTACATCAGGTCTGCTCGAAGCCAAGCGCAATTTCGAGAAGGCCAGAATCGGTGAGGTGCCGGTGACGCCGTTCAAGGCAGGCGACACGATCAATGTCGGCCCATTCAGCATCGAAGGTGTGGCCGTCAACCATTCGATCCCCGAGCCGATGTCGCTGATGATCCGCACGCCGCTCGGCAATGTCATCCACACCGGCGACTGGAAGATCGACCACGAGCCTTCGCTCGGACCCCTGACCGATGAGACGCGTTTCCGTCAACTCGGCGACGAGGGCGTTCTGGCGCTGATGTGCGATTCCACCAACGCGCTGCGCGACGGTGTCTCGCCCTCCGAAAAGGATGTATCGGAAAGCCTGCGCAAGATCATCGAGGATGCCGAGGGCCGGGTGGCGATCACCACCTTTTCGTCGAATGTCGGGCGCATCCGCACCGTTGCCGAAGCTGCCGAGGCGGCCGGCCGCGAAGTGCTGCTGCTCGGCAGCTCGCTGAAGCGGGTCGTCGACGTTGCCCAGGATATCGGCCTGATGGAGGGCGTAAAACCCTTCATCTCCGAGGAGGAATACGGCTACATCCCGCGCGACAAGGTCGTCGTCATCCTGACCGGCAGCCAGGGCGAGGCGCGGGCAGCCCTTGCCAAGCTCTCCCGCGACGAGATGCGCAATGTTGCCTTTGCCGCAGGCGATATCGTCGTCTTTTCCTCCCGCGCCATTCCCGGCAACGAAAAGGCGATCCAGGATATCAAGAACGGCCTCGTCGAGCAGGGCGTGCACATCATCACCGATACCGAGGCGCTGGTTCACGTTTCCGGCCATCCCCGCCGCAACGAATTGCAGCGGATGTACGAGTGGACGCGGCCGAAGATCGTCGTGCCGGTGCATGGCGAGGCGACGCATCTGACGGCGCATAAGGAACTCGCCGAGCAATCGGGCATCGCAATCGTGCCGCGCGTGCGCAACGGCGACATCCTGCGGCTCGCGCCCGGTGCCGCCGAGGTGATCGGCGAGGCGCCGCACGGCCGCATCTACAAGGACGGTTCGCTGATCGGCGATTTCGACGAGATGGGCATCGGCGAGCGCAAGAAGCTCTCCTATGTCGGCCATGTCGCGGTCAGCGTCGTGCTCGATGCCCGCTACGACATCGTTGGAGATCCCGATCTCGTCTCGATCGGCCTGCCCGTTTATGACGACGAGGGCGAGGAGATGGAAGATACGCTCTTCGATGCGGCGATCAGCGCCATCGAAAGCATTCCCCGCGCCCGTCGCAAGGATATCGACATGGTACAGGAGGCCGTGCGCCGCGCCATCCGCGCCGCCGCGAACCATGCCTGGGGCAAGAAGCCGGTCGTAACCGCCTTCGTCACCAAGGTCTGATCATGCTCGGCCGGGTGAACCACATCGCCATCGCCGTTCCCGATCTGGCGGCGGCGACGGCCGCCTATCGCGACACGTTGGGTGCTGCGGTATCAGAGCCGCAGGCTCTGCCGGAACACGGCGTCACCGTCGTCTTCGTCGAATTGCCGAACACCAAGGTCGAATTGCTGCAGCCGCTTGGGGAAACCTCGCCGATCGCAGCCTTCCTCGAAAAGAACCCCTCCGGCGGCATGCACCACATCTGTTATGAGGTGGACGATATTCTGCTTGCCCGTGACCGGTTGGTCGCGGCCGGGGCGAGGGTGCTCGGCGATAGCAAGCCGAAGACCGGCGCGCATGGCAAGCCGGTGCTGTTTCTGCACCCTAAGGATTTCTTCGGCACGCTGATCGAACTCGAACAGGCCTGACATCCGCTTTGGCTGCGGCAGAGTGACCCGAAGGCGGGGAAATTCCTCGTTCGCTTTGAATTGGCCGCCGTTCCGCCGTATAAGGGCGCCCAACTCAAAATGACAGAACGTCCTTCGCCGTCCTGTCGGCACGACACCACTGGGAACCACAATGCTCCAGACCTTCCTTCAGGGATTTGCCGTCTACTTCATCGTCTGGTGGATGACGCTTTTTGCCGTGCTGCCGATCGGTCTGCGCACCCAGGCTGAGGACAACGACGTCGTGCTCGGCACTGTTCCGAGCGCGCCCAGCCGGTTTCGTGCCGTCTTTACCTTTTCGCTGACGACGCTGATATCGGCTCTGATTTACGGCCTCTGGTATGTCTGTGACACCTATTTCGGCTGGGGCTTCGATGCCCTTCCACAACTCGGGCCGAGCTTCTACTAAAACCTAGCTTTTGCCCAAACTTTGGGCAGATGTAAATTTAGCCGGACGGCATGCCGTCATACCGCCGTCATGCTTTTGCAGCAAAGAGCGCACGTAACGGAATGAGGCCCATCTCCTTACGGAAGCGGGCGGATTTTGGAGTGGGATGGGAAGCCGAAAAACCAAAAAAAAACAAGGCTAAAAGCCTTGTTTTAAGTATCGCGTGATCCGTAACCGTTGCCGGGGCTGCGACGAGCGCGCCTAAGATCTGATCCTCCCAAGACTTGACCGCGAATTCGGCAAGAATTTATCCTTCCTGCCTGTTTTGTGAGCTAAAGCTAGCTCAAACATTGGGCTTTGTCATCAGCTTTTTTTGCATTTTTGCTACACTCTAGCAAAATTTTTCTGTTGACAAGATTTTCGTTCAAGTCCTTATAAACACGCGCTTTTTCACGCCCTGTCATTTTGCGGCTGCGAACATGCGCGTGCGGGAGGTTGCCGACATCAGTTGCGGGTTTCCTTCCTGCCGCGAAGCGGCTATGAACGCTGCCGACATTAACCATTGTCTTTCGATTCCGCTTTCGGCGGATCTCAACTGCTTCGGAATCCGCCATGCGTCTGTCCCGCTATTTCATGCCCATCCTCAAGGAAAACCCCAAAGAGGCGGAAATCGTCTCCCATCGGCTGATGCTGCGGGCCGGCATGATCCGCCAGCAGTCGCAGGGCATTTATTCCTGGCTGCCGCTCGGCAAGCGCGTGCTCGATAAGGTCAACGCCATTATCCGCGACGAGCAGAACCGGGCCGGCGCCATCGAGCTGTCGATGCCGACCCTGCAGTCGGCCGAACTCTGGCAGGAGAGCGGCCGTTACGACGCCTACGGCAAGGAGATGCTGCGCATCAAGGACCGGCAGGACCGGCCGATGCTCTATGGTCCCACCAATGAGGAGATGGTGACGGATATTTTCCGCTCCTCCGTCAAGTCCTACAAGGACCTGCCGCTCAATCTCTATCACATCCAGTTGAAGTTCCGCGACGAGATCCGCCCGCGCTTCGGCACCATGCGCTCGCGCGAATTCATGATGAAGGATGCCTATTCCTTCGATCTGACGCGTGAAGCGGCGGAGCATTCCTACAACAAGATGTTTGCCGCCTACCTCAGAACATTCGATCGGCTCGGCCTGCGCGCCATTCCGATGCGCGCCGATACCGGCCCGATCGGTGGCAATCTCAGCCATGAATTCATCATTCTTGCCGATACCGGCGAATCCGAGGTCTTTTGCCACAAGGATTTCGTCGGCTTCGATATTCCTGGCGAAAGCACCGATTTCGACAGCGTCGAAGGCCTGCAAGCGATCTTCGACAAATGGACCTCGCTCTATGCGGCGACTTCGGAAATGCACGACGAGGCGGCCTTCAACGCCGTTCCCGAAGGCGACCGCCTGTCGGCCCGCGGCATCGAGGTCGGCCATATCTTCTATTTCGGTACGAAATATTCCGAGCCGATGGGCGCGAAAGTGCAGGGACCGGACGGTAAAGAACACTTCGTTCACATGGGTTCCTACGGTATCGGCCCGACACGCCTTGTTCCCGCCATCATCGAAGCCTCGCATGATGATAACGGAATCATCTGGCCGGCATCGGTTGCGCCGTTCGATGTCGTGGTGATCAACATGAAGGCGGGCGATCAGGCCTGCGACGATACTTGCGAGCTGATCTATGCCGCGCTGAGCAAGGCCGGCAAGGATGTGCTCTATGACGATACCGACGACCGGGCCGGCACGAAGTTCGCGACCGCCGACCTGATCGGCGTGCCTTTCCAGATTATTGCCGGCCCGCGCGCGGTCGCAAACGGCGAAGTTGAGGTGAAGGACCGCAAGACCGGCGACCGCGAAACGATGACCATCGAAGCGGCGATCAACAGGTTCCTGGCTTAAGGAAACGGAGGCGAAATGGCAGAGGCAGCAGTGGACCGGAGTTCGAAATCCGGCTTGGGTCCGGCTGGCAAGCCATTTTCCACCTTCGAACGCCTCGTGGCGTGGCGCTATCTGCGCGCCCGCCGCAAGGAGGCCTTCATCTCGGTGATCGCCGGCTTCTCCTTCGTTGGCATCATGCTCGGCGTTGCGACGCTGATCATCGTCATGGCCGTCATGAACGGCTTCCGCACCGAACTCGTCTCGCGCATCCTCGGCATCAACGGCCATATGATCGTCCAGCCGTCCGATGGCCCTTTCACCGATTATCCCGATCTCGCCAGCAGGCTCGCGGCTGTGCCCGGCGTCAAGATGGCGCTGCCGCTGGTGGAAGGCCAGGTGCTTGCCTCCGCTCAGGCCGGCGGCAGCACTGGCGCCCTGGTGCGCGGCGCCCGTGCCGAAGACCTGACGAAGCTCAAGACGATTTCCGGCAACATCAAATCAGGCGACATGGTGGGTTATGCCTCCGGCCAGGGTGTGCTGATCGGTACCGGCATGGCCAACCAGCTCGGGTTGAGCGTCGGCGATCTCATTACGCTGACGTCTCCGGATGGTGACATCACGCCGATGGGCGTCAGCCCCCGCGTCAAGTCCTACAAGATCTCCGGCCTCTTCGAGATCGGCATGTCGGAATATGATTCCTCGATCATCTTCATGCCGCTCGAGGAGGCGCAGCTTTATTTCAATGCCGAAGGGCTGGTGCAGTCGATCGAGCTTTTCGTCGATCACCCCGACGATATCGACGCGCTGAGGCCCAAGGTGGAGGAGGCGGCCGGCCGCCAGATTAACCTCACCGACTGGCGCCAGCGCAACCAGACTTTCTTTTCGGCACTGCAGGTCGAGCGCAACGTCATGTTCATGATCCTGACGCTGATCGTGCTTGTGGCGGCGCTGAACATCATCTCCGGTCTGATCATGCTGGTGAAGGACAAGGGCAGCGATATCGCCATCCTGCGTACCATGGGCGCCAGCGCCGGTGCGATCATGCGGATCTTCTTCATGACCGGGGCGGCGATCGGTATCGTCGGCACCCTTGCCGGAGTGCTGCTCGGCGTTCTCGTCTGCGTCAACATCGAGTCCATCCGCCAGTTCTTCTCCTGGATTTCCGGCACCGTGATCTTTAATCCGCAGGTCTATTTCCTCAGCCAGCTGCCGGCCGAGATGCAGCTCAGCGAAACCATTTCGATCGTCGTCATGGCGCTGACGCTCTCCTTCATCGCGACGATCTTTCCGGCCTGGCGCGCCTCCAGGCTCGATCCGGTGCAGGCCCTGCGCTACGAATAAGGAATGCCGACTTCATGAACCGCAACGTCGTTCTCAAGCTTACCGGCGTCGAGCGCCATTACGGGCAGGGCGATACGCTGCTCCCGATCCTGAAGGGCGCGGAATTTTCGCTGTCGAAAGGCGAGATCGTCGCTCTCGTCGCTCCGTCGGGGACCGGCAAGTCGACGCTGCTGCATATTGCCGGCCTGCTGGAGCATCCAGACGGCGGTGAAGTCACCATCAACGGCCATGCGTGCGACGGCCTTTCAGACGAGAAACGTACCGGGATCCGCCGCAGCGAGATCGGCTTCGTCTACCAGTTCCACCACCTCTTGCCCGAATTTTCGGCGCTCGAAAACATCATGATGCCGCAGCTGATTGCCGGACTGTCCTGGAAGGAAGCCGGCGAGCGGGCCGGCCAGCTCCTCGATTATATGCGCATCGGCCATCGTGGCGCCCATCGCCCCGGCGAGCTTTCCGGCGGCGAGCAGCAGCGCGTCGCGATTGCCCGCGCCGTTGCCAATGCGCCAAGCTTGCTTCTTGCCGACGAGCCGACCGGCAATCTCGACCCGGAAACGGCAGCCTACGTCTTCGACGCGCTGGAGGCGCTGGTGCGCCAGTCCGGCCTCGCGGCGCTTATCGCCACCCACAATCACGAACTCGCCCGCCGCATGGATCGGCGCGTGACGATCTCGGACGGCAAGATCGTCGATTTCTAAAACCGCGGTCTATGGCTGTCCGGCTTGCGCCGATGCGCAACCGGCTGGATAGTGTGCTGCCCCTCACCCTAACCCTCTCCCCGTAAAAACGGGGAGAGGGGACGCGCCATGCGAGAGGTTTGCGGGAGGCCGAGAGGGTGCGGCATATCCCGAAGGTGCCGGCAGGCGGATGAGGGGCTGGTTCCGCCGATCTCGCCGTTCTCCTGGCCGTACACCACGCACTCAATCGGCAATTCGAACCCGAGGCAGCACTGCGGTCACGGGATGACCAGTCCGCCGTGATAATCGAGCATATAGGCCTTGCGGCCGTCGACCATGATGCATTCGTGGCCGCTGAAGCGCTTGCAACTGCCCTCGCTGCGGTCGAGATAACGGCCGAGCGGATGATCGAATTCCATTCCGCCAAGAAAGCGCCCCTGCCGATACATGGCTGAAAGTGCCGCCTTGATCACCGTCCCGGCGGCAGCGCCGTCGATGACATCCGGTGCAACGATCCATCCGAAATAATTCATCACCCAGATCGGCTCGCCGGCAGACCACACCACCTCCTGTCCGGCGAAATCGGTGCCGCCGAAATAGCTGTCGAGATAGCGCCAGTCGCCGCTCTCGTAACCGATATCATGGGAACCCGGTCGGCAGGGCGCGCTCGGCACGCCGCCGCCGACATAGGTCGCGGCCTTGGCCTCCACGACGAATTCATTCAGCATCGCAATGTCGACCATATCGTTCTCCTCTCGGCCGAATGCTGGCAAATATGCAGCAACGTGTAAAGAACAAAAGCGGAACAATAGTCGGAAAGAAGTGGCTCGCTTTAAACGGAGGTCAGACGGCTGAGGCCATGCTGATCTGAGGCGGATCGGGCGAGGACCACGGCCTGTCCATTACACGCGTGTCGGTCCCTCCCGATTCGCAATGCGCTGCCGGAGATTCTCCGAACACAAGAAAGGAGGAAAAGATTCCTGTTGACAATGGAACATATATCGAACAAATTGAAAACATAACGAGTAAAGGAGAGCCAAATGACTGACATGATCCGTGATATCGCAGCATTCACCTCCATCGCAATGTTCGTTGCCAGCTTCTCGCTGATTGTCATGGCGATCTAAAGTTTTCAGGGGACCGCATGGCAATCATGCGGTCCGGACGTGGGACTTCTGCTGGACATCATCGCCCTCTATGCCGACAATGCGCCCGATTCATTCGGGTGATTGGGAAGGCATGTCATGGCGGATACGGCAAAGGGTTCTACGGCTGAGGCGACCGGCGGCACGCCGGGCTTCATCCATCTGAGGGTCCATTCTGCCTATTCGCTTCTTGAGGGCGCTTTGCCGCTGAAGAAGATCCTCTACAAGGCGACCGGCGACAGCCAGCCGGCAATCGCCATTACCGACACCAACAATCTGTTCGTCGCACTGGAATTTTCCCAGAAGGCGATGGACGAGGGCCTGCAGCCAATCATCGGTTGCCAGGTCTCGATCGACATGGAAGACGGGTTGGAAACGGAAAAGCGCGGCGGCCAGCAGGCCCTGGTCAAGCTGCCGTCGATCGTTCTTCTCGCTGCCACGGATGCCGGTTACGAACGGCTGGTCGATCTCGTCAGCCGCGCTTATCTCGGCGGTGAAAGCAACCAGGCCATTCATGTCAGAGCCTCCTGGCTGGCGGAGGCCGGCACCGAAGGGCTGATTGCTTTGACCGGCGCCCTGACCGGGCCGGTCGACGCGGCGATCAAAGAGGGCCATTCCGCCCAGGCGGAAGCCCGGCTACTCGCGCTGAAGAGCCTGTTCGGCGATAGGCTCTATGTCGAACTGCAGCGGCACGGCACCTACGACAAGCGCCACGAGCAGGGGATCGTCGGGCTCGCCTATGCCCACGACCTGCCGCTGGTTGCGACCAATGAGGCCTTCTTCCCGACCCGCGACGATTACGACGCCCATGATGCGCTGATGGCGGTCGCCCACAACGCCATCGTCTCCGACGACAGCCGCTTTCGCTTGACGCCGGACCATTATCTGAAGAGCCGGGCCGAGATGGCCAAGCTTTTCGCCGACCTGCCGGAAGCGCTGGAAAATACGATCGAGATCGCCAGGCGCTGCTCCTTTGTGCTGAAGACGCGCAAGCCGATCCTTCCCCGCTTCACCGGCGCGACCGACGATGCCGAGGAAGCCGAACGCGCCGAGGCGAGCGAATTACGCCGCCAGGCGGTCGAAGGGTTGGACCTGCGGCTTGCGACGCTCGGCATGTCGCCGGGTTACGAGGAAAAGGAATATCGCGAGCGGCTGGATTTCGAGCTCAGTGTCATCGAGCGCATGCGTTTTCCTGGTTACTTCCTGATCGTTGCCGACTTCATCAAATGGGCCAAGCAGCACGATATTCCGGTCGGTCCCGGCCGCGGTTCCGGCGCAGGCTCGCTTGTTGCCTACGCCTTGACGATTACCGATGTCGATCCGCTGCGGTTTTCGCTGCTGTTCGAGCGCTTCCTTAATCCCGAACGCGTCTCGATGCCGGACTTCGACATCGACTTCTGCCAGGACCGCCGCGAAGAGGTGATCCGCTACGTCCAGGCCAAGTATGGCCGCGAGCAGGTGGCGCAGATCATCACCTTCGGTTCGCTGCAGGCGCGCGCCGCCCTTCGCGACGTCGGTCGCGTGCTTGAGATGCCCTACGGTCAGGTCGACAAGATCTGCAAACTCGTGCCGAACAACCCGGCCAACCCGACGCCGCTGTCGAAGGCGATCGAGGAGGAGCCGAAGCTGCAGGAGGAGGCGGCAAAGGAACCGGTCGTCGCGCGCCTGCTCGACATTGCCCAGAAGATCGAGGGGCTTTACCGCCATGCCTCGACGCACGCCGCCGGCATCGTAATCGGCGACCGGCCGCTCTCCAAGCTGGTGCCGATGTATCGCGATCCGCGCTCCGACATGCCGGTTACCCAGTTCAACATGAAATGGGTGGAGCAGGCCGGCCTCGTCAAGTTCGACTTCCTCGGCCTGAAGACGCTGACGGTGCTGAAGGTCGCCGTCGATTTCGTCGCCAAGCGCGGCATCGCGGTCGACCTTGCCGCCATTCCTCTCGACGACAAACCAACCTACGAGATGCTGTCGCGCGGCGAAACGGTCGGTGTGTTCCAGGTGGAAAGTGCCGGCATGCGCAAGGCGCTGATCGGCATGAAGCCGGACTGCATCGAGGACATCATCGCGCTGGTGGCGCTCTATCGTCCGGGCCCGATGGAGAATATCCCGACCTACAATGCCCGCAAGCACGGCGAAGAGGAGCTGGAATCGATCCATCCGATGATCGACCACCTGCTCAAGGAAACTCAAGGGGTCATCGTCTATCAGGAACAGGTGATGCAGATCGCCCAGGTCCTGTCCGGCTATTCGCTCGGTGAAGCCGACCTTCTGCGCCGCGCCATGGGCAAGAAGATCAAGGCCGAGATGGACCAGCAGCGCGAACGCTTCGTCGTTGGCGCCGTCAAGAACGGCGTCTCGAAGCCGCAGGCCGACAATATCTTCGAACTGCTGGCGAAGTTCGCCAACTACGGCTTCAACAAGTCGCATGCCGCCGCCTATGCCATCGTCTCCTACCAGACGGCCTATATGAAGGCGCATTATCCGGTCGAATTCCTCGCCGCCTCGATGACGCTCGACATGTCCAACACCGAAAAGGTCAATGACTTCCGTCAGGATGCCAAGCGCTTGGGTATCGAGGTGATCGCACCCTCGGTCCAGACCTCCTTCCGCCACTTCCAGACCGGCGACAACCGCATCTATTACGCGCTCGCCGCCCTCAAGGGCGTCGGCGAATCCGCCGTCGACCATATCGTCGAGGTGCGCGGCGACAAGCCGTTTGCCGGTATCGAGGATTTCTGCCTGCGTATCGATCCGCGCCAGGTCAACCGCCGCGTGCTCGAAAGCCTGATCTTTGCCGGCGCCTTCGATTGTTTCGACATGGACCGCGCCCAGCTTGCCGCCGGTCTCGACCGCGTTCTCGGTTATGCCCAGCGCGCCCAGGAGAACAAGCTGAGCGGCCAGTCGGACATTTTCGGCAGTACGCTGACCTCGGGGCCCGAGAAGATCTCCCTGCCGCCGTTTTCGCCATGGCTCGCCTCGGAGCGGCTGCTCAAGGAGTTCCAGGTGCTGGGTTTCTATCTCACCGCCCACCCGCTCGATTCCTACAACAACATCCTGCAGAAGATGCGGGTGCAGACCTTTGCAGAGTTTTCCCAGGCGATCAAACAGGGCGCCTTCAATGCACGCCTCGCCGGCACCGTCATTTCGAAGCAGGAGCGCAAGACCCGCACCGGCAACAAGATGGGCATCATCGTCTTTTCCGATTCCTCCGGCCAGTTCGAGGCGGTGCTGTTTTCGGAAATGCTGAACCAGTATCGCGACGTGCTGGAATCGGGAAAATCCTTCGTGCTGACCGCCACCGGCGAGGAGCGGCCGGAAGGGATCGGCCTGCGCATCCAGACGATCCAGTCACTGGAGGAAAAATCACTGCAGATGCAGAAGGCGCTGCGCGTCTATGTCAGAGATTCCGGGCCGCTGAAGATGGTCGCCGGCCATCTCAACGCCAAGGGCGACGGCCTCGTTTCCTTCATCGTCATCAAGGAGGACGGCAAACGCGAGGTGGAAGTGGCGCTGTCGGAGAAATACCGCATCACGCCGGAAATCGCGGCCGCTCTCCGCGCCGCCCCCGGCGTCGTTGATGTCGAGCTTGTCTAGAGATGATGCGCATCACCTAGGGTGATTTTTGTCACTTCGGATGATGGTTATCACCTGGGATGATGGTATCGCCCGGGAAATCATCAACCCCGGGTGATGGTGATGAAATCCGTACCTTCGCCGGTCTCCCGGCCGAGGCCGGTATCGGAGATCGTCAGCGTCGAGCCGGGCGCGATCAGCGCCTCGATTCTGCGGCGGGTCTCCTCGGGGATCGTGACGCGGCTAAGCGACCGGGCGATCGGCCTGCCGCTGACGATCGAGCTTTCCTGATTGGTGATGCCGAGCCGCTTCATCGTCTCGCGAGAGAGATTGTTTTCGAGCGTGATGCCGAGCCAATCCACGGTACCGGCCTTCTCATCGACTGCATGCAGCGTGAAGAAATGCGTGCCGAGCGCCAGGCCCGGATCGGCGATCGTCAGCGGCGCTTCGAAGATTGGCTTGAACGCCCGGCGCACCATGATGACGCCGTTCGGCGGCTCGCCCTTGCCTGTTGCGGCATAGACGGATTTGAGCAGCGTATCGGAGACCAGGCTCCTGTCGCCGGTAAATTCCGCCGGCCGCAATGTCTTGAAAGCCTTGATCGCCTCGACGGTCGCCGGCCCGAGCAACCCGTCAGGATTACCGGCGGGAAAGCCGAGCTGGTTGAGCAGGGTCTGGATGTCGATCACCGTCTCGCGCAGCGTACGGCGGGTGATCAGCATGCTGATCGGTTCGGTCGGCGGTTTGGGTTGGGGCATTGCAATTGGCGCGGCCGGCATCGGCATCGCCGCCGTGTCGTTCATCGCCACCTGCACCGGTGTCCCCGGGCTGTCGGGCATCGAGGGCCGCAATTCGACATCCGAAAGCAGCAGCATCGGCGCCGGCGCCTCTGGATGGAAAAGCGTCGGATGGTCGATCGGCTGCGGGACCACTTCGCCGTCGCTGATGATGACGGGAATACCGGGCTCGGTCATCCCGTAAAGCTTTTTCGCAAAAACGCCGGGCATGCGCACGCAGCCATGCGAAGCCGGATAGCGCGGCACGGAATTGGATTCGTGCAGTGCAATGCCCGACCACGTCAGCCTTTGCATGAAGGGCATCGGCGCGTTCGAATAGAGATTGGATTCGTGGTATTTCTGCTTTTCGAGCACCGAGAAGATGCCGCTCGGCGTCGTGTGCCCGTCCTTGCCGGTCGAGACTTTTGAAGTCGCGACGACCTCGGTGCCGTCATAGACCGCAAGCGACTGCTTGTCCTTCGAGACGATGATCTGCAGCGTGCGTGCATCCGCGGCAAGAGCAGGGTGCACGAGTGCGGTGGCCGACAGCAAGCCGAGGCCGAAGACGAGACGCGAGAACATGATACCCAACCATACGCAATACTGGTCCGGCACACTATGGGACGAAGTTTAAGGAAGATTTTATAGGCTCGACAGGAACCTGGACTCACGCTTTAGTGATCGCGCTTGCCGCTGCCGAAGGTGTAACCGGTCTCGACCGTGTTCTTGCCGAACTTGTCGCGCAGCTTGTCCATCGCCGCTTCGGCGGCCGCCCGCCGGCCCGATTGCCGGTCGATGAGATCGGGCGGATCGGCGCGCGCGGCATCGCCGAGATCGGTGACGCCGATGCCGAGTAGCCGGAACTTCGTGCCGTCGGTCTCCTTTTCGAGAAGCTCGAGCCCGATGCGGAAGATCTTGTCGGCCAGCTGGGTCGGGTCTTCCAGCTTGCGATTGCGTGTGCGTAGCTTGAAGTCGGCGGTCTTCATCTTCAGGACGACGGTCTGGCCGGCGATGTCGTTTTTCTTCAGCCGCCAGGAGACCTTTTCCGAAAGATTGCGCAGGATCGGCACCAGATCGTCATAACGTGAGATGTCGTCGAAGAAGGTCGTCTCGGACGACACGCTCTTGGCCGCATCGTTGAGATGCACTTCGCGGTCGTCGATCCCGCGCGACAGCCGGGCGAGCCGCTGGCCGATGCTGCCGTAGCGGCGCATCAGGTCGTTTTCCTCCATCTGCTGCAACTGGCTGATGGTGCGGATGCCGTCGGCCTCCAGCGTCGCCGCAAAGGCCTTGCCGACGCCCCAGATCGTGGTGACCGGACGCGGCGCCAGGAACTCGACCGCTTCCTCACGGCCGATGACGGAAAAGCCGCGGGGTTTCTGCAGGTCGGAGGCGACCTTGGCGAGGAATTTGCAATAGGAGAGCCCGACCGACACGCTGATGCCGATCTCCTTTTCGACCCGGCGGGCGAATTTGGCGAGCGTGCGGGCCGGCGGATCGTGATGCAGCCTCTCCGTGCCTTCAAGCTCCAGGAAGGCCTCGTCGATCGATAGCGGCTGCACCAGCGGCGTCAGATCCTGCATCATGGCGCGCACCTGGCGGCCGACCCGGACATATTTTTCCATGTCGGGGCGGATGACGATCGCTTGCGGGCAGGCTTCCAGCGCCTTGAACATCGGCATCGCCGAACGCACGCCGTGGATGCGGGCGATATAGCAGGCGGTGGAGACAACGCCGCGTTTGCCGCCGCCGATGATCACAGGCTTGTCGGCAAGTTCCGGATTGTCGCGTTTTTCGACGGCCGCATAGAACGCGTCGCAATCGATATGCGCAAGCGTCAAAGCATAGAGCTCGCGATGGCGCACCAACCGGGGGCTGCCGCAGGAAAGGCAGCGGCGAGCCTCGCCCTTCTGCTCGGCAAGGCAGTCGCGACAGAAGCCGGGTGTCTTGTCGGGCGCGGGCGTCATCATGAGAACAAAGGTTGAACGCCGGGACAATACGCCCTAAGCTTCCGAGTCTCAAGAGAGGGCGGGAGCTTTGCCTTTGGATAACGATCTTCGTTTCGAGACGGTAACGCGGCGCAAAGAAGGCCGCCCGCTCATGCGGCTGGAACTGCAGGGCTGAAAGCGCCGGCAATGAAATGCGCCTCGATCAGGGCGGCCGCATGCGCCCAGTCGCTGACGCGGGTGATGTCGTCGGCGGCTGCCGGCGCGAAACGATGGACGGGCGAGTCGGGCATCAGGTGAATCAGCAGGCAGTCGGCAACATATTCCCTTACGGAATGCAGATTGCGCGCCATATCATCGATGAAGACAACGGGAAGGGAGCGGCTGGCATGCAAGGCGTGAACGATCGGCCCCTTGGGCTCTTCGCTGGCAAGCAGCGGAAAAAGCAGGCCCATCCTGTCGAGCAGGCGGCGGCGCTGGTCCTGGAACCGCGGCTGCATGGCGGTCAGGAAAAGCACGTCGGCCTCCCGCGAAAGCCGGTCGAGCGTTTCGACGACGCGGTCGAGCGGCGTCTGCCAGAGCTCCTGCGTCTCGAAGAATTCCTCGATCAGCCGGCTGACCTGCTGGTCCCCGATCTCGACGCCATCCGCCTGCGAGACGATGTTGCCGTGCAGCTTGAACGAGCGTGGCAGAAATGCGTGGCCCTGGCTTTGCAAGAAAAGCTGGAACGGGCCGATGAATTGCAGCACGACATCGTCGACATCGCAGACGATCAGCGGCCGTTCGCCGAGCCGGATATGCGAGATATCGAGGTCCACAATGCCGGTCACCGTCAGTATTCCCCGGAATCGAGGCCGGGCGAGGAGAAATGCTGCCAGGCGGCGGTGACCGTTTCCGGGCTGATGCCGCTCGCCGCGCAGAAAGCCATTGCCGTCGGTTCGTGGTTCATCAGGAAATCCATCATGCCGGCGAGAAACCCGGGATCGTTGACGGCGCCGCGCACCTGGCCGGGAGCCACACCGGTCAGCGCCAGGAAGCGGCCGAACATGTCGGGATCGTCGGCAAGCCAGCCGAGCACGGCGATCGCGGTAGCGTGCGGGTCGGCGGCCGGTTGTTTCGAAGTCTTGAAGTTGCTTTGCATTTCGAGGGGTAAGTTACCTTTTCTTCAACCAAATACCGCTAGCGTGCGCTATCGGTTTTACGCAGCTACCGTCCGCATGCCTTTCTCATGGGACGAACCGCTGCGCGAACGGACGTAGGGACAGCTTGTCATGCCCAAACAGGTGATGATTGTAGAAGATAACGAGCTCAACATGAAGCTCTTTCGCGACCTCATCGAGGCGTCCGGTTATACGACGATCCAGACCAGAAACGGTATGGAGGCGCTGGATCTGGCGCGCAAACATCGCCCCGACCTCATCCTGATGGATATTCAGCTTCCCGAGGTCTCTGGTCTCGAAGTGACGAAATGGCTGAAGGAAGACGACGAGCTGCACGTGATTCCCGTCATTGCCGTCACGGCTTTCGCGATGAAGGGCGACGAGGAGCGGATCCGCCAGGGCGGCTGCGAAGCCTATGTTTCCAAGCCGATCTCGGTTCCGAAATTCATCGAGACGATCAAGACCTATCTCGGCGATGCCTGACGCATCGGAAAGACACCTATGACTGCGCGAATACTGGTGGTTGACGATATTCCGGCCAATGTGAAGCTGCTTGAAGCGCGGCTGCTTGCCGAATATTTCGACGTGATGACCGCGGCCGACGGCTACACGGCGCTGGCGATCTGCGAGCGCAACCAGGTCGATCTCATCCTGCTCGACATCATGATGCCCGGTATCGACGGTTTCGAGGTCTGCGAGCGGCTGAAGGCCAGCCGCAAGACCGCCCATATTCCTGTCGTCATGGTCACGGCACTTGATCAGCCGGCCGATCGCGTCCGTGGCCTGAAGGCCGGCGCCGACGATTTCCTCACCAAGCCGGTCAATGATCTTCAGCTGATCTCACGGGTGAAGAGCCTGCTGCGGCTGAAGACGCTGAGTGACGAGCTGCGCATCCGCGCCGATACCGCCCATACGATGGGCATCGACGATCTCATGCGGGCAGGCGAGGGGCGCATCGACGAGGCCGGTCAGATCCTGCTCGTCGATGGTCGCGCCAATTCGCAGGAGCGCATCATCAAGGCGCTGAAGCCCGTCGCCGACGTGCTTGCCCTTTCCGATCCGCAGGCAGCGCTCTTCGAGGCGGCGGAAAGCCCGTTTGATCTCGTCATCGTCAACGCCAATTTCGATGATTACGATCCGCTTCGCCTCTGCTCGCAGCTGCGCTCGCTGGAGCGCACGCGCTTCCTGCCGATCCTGATCATCACCGAGCAGGGTGCTGACGAGATGGTCGTGCGCGCGCTCGATCTCGGCGTCAACGACTACATCATCCGCCCGGTCGATCCCAACGAACTGGTTGCCCGCAGCCTGACGCAGATCCGCCGCAAGCGCTGCAACGACCGTCTGCGCGCCAGCGTCAAGCAGACGATCGAGCTTGCCGTGACCGATCCGCTAACCGGCCTTTATAACCGGCGCTATCTCGACAATCACCTGAACGTGCTCTTCAACCGTTCGATGGCGCGGGGCCGGCCGCTTTCGGTGCTGATCACCGATATCGACCGCTTCAAGCAGGTGAACGATACCTATGGCCATGATGGCGGCGACGAAGTGCTGCGGGAGTTTGCTAATCGCGTCCGCTCGACCATTCGCGGCGCCGATCTCGCTTGCCGCTACGGCGGCGAGGAATTCGTCGTTGTCATGCCGGATACCTCGCCGGAAATTGCCGCCACCGTCGCCGAGCGCCTGCGCGCGGCTGTCGAAAATGCGCCCTTCAGGCTGAAACACGCGGGGGAGGCGCTGAATGTCACCGCGTCCTTCGGCATCGCCTCGCGTATGGGCTCGGTGCTGACCCCGGATCAGTTGATGAAGCAGGCCGATCTTGCGCTTTACGAAGCCAAGAATACCGGCCGCAATCGCGTCGTCGCCGCAGCCGCTTGACGAATCACTTTGGCGCCATAGGCGCCATTTGCGGGTTTTCCACTGCGGTAAGCGAATTGTTACCGATCTTTAATCTTCGCCCGAGCGATGCGGGGCGAAAATTTTGCAATTCAATAGCCCCAAAATCGCCTTTCGGCATTGCTGCCGATATGCCGCAGCGCGATAGTGTTGAGGGTGTCGGGGCCTTCGCTCCGGATGAAATAGAGACTATAAAAAATGGCTGCTGCCTGCAGGCTCAAATAGAGCGCGGCGACGTCACCTCACGTAAGGGTAGGGGAGGCGTAAGTTGTTCAGTTATAGTGTCGAATTTCTTGGGGTGGTCGGACAATAGGCTTCAGGCCCAAGCAGAGCCGACAATTTTTTATATGTCCCAAAATTGGACTTTTAACCATAGAATCACACTCATAAAATTCACCATTAAGAATTTGTTGATTTTCTTTCATTTCTGCGCAAATTATCGGCTCATAAGAGAAGCGCTCCCGTAGAGGAGTTGTCGATACCCCATGATGCTCAGGTCCGCCGCATCTCCTGGGTCGTGGGGTCGGTCGGCTAGTAGGCAAATTATAGCGGTTCCTCGTGCCGTTTTGCATGCTGGCCGACCCCCTTTCAAGAAAACGCCGCCACTTCCCGAAGATGGAAGGGCGGCGTTTTTCTGTTTGCGCTATCATCTCTCGAAGCGGGCCAATTCAGGCAATAAAAAACGCGCAACCCGAGGGCGCGCGCTTTTTGCGAAATCCTGAGATCAAGCGATTACTTGATCTTGGTTTCCTTGAACTCGACATGCTTCTTAGCAACCGGGTCGTACTTCGTCTTCGTCATCTTGTCCGTCATCGTACGGCTGTTTTTCGTCGTGACGTAGAAGAAACCGGTGTCGGCTGTCGACAGCAGCTTGATCTTGATTGTTGTAGCCTTGGCCATAGTCGTCCTGCCTTTAAGAAAAATGAAAGCCGTGGAAGCCGGATGGGCTCCACGGCAAATTCTGGCGCGAAACTACGAATCCAGCTCGAAAAGTCAAGTCCGTTTTCGTATGAACATCAGTCTGATGCCGGAAAGTAGGGCGTAAAGACCGAAGAAACCGGCAATCGCCCAGGCAAAACCGTTGTTTCCGGCGACATCGATCGCCGCACCGATTGCCTGCGGCCCGGCCACGGTTCCCATCGCATAACAGAAGACGAAGGCGGCATTGGCCGCCGCAAGGTCGGAACCCGTCAGCCGCGAGCCGAGATGGCTGAGGCCGACCGTATAGAGGCCGGAGACGCAGCCGCCCCAGAAAAGCAGTAGCCCGGCCATTAGCAGCCAGTTGTCGACCAGCAGCGGCAGCATCAGCGAGCCGACGAAGCCCATCAGCGCCATGCCGGCCAGCAGCGGCCGTTTGTCCGGAATGCGGTCGGAGAGCAGACCGAGCGGGATCTGGAAGATGACGTTGCCGACGCCCATCATGGTGAGCAGAAGCGCTGCCTGCGATTCGGTGAAATGGGCGCGCACCGCAAAGATCGGAAAAAGCGACAGCCCGCCCGCTTCGACCGCGCCGAAGATGAAGACCGCCGCCGTCGCCGTCGGCACCAGGAAGACGTAGCGCATGAAATGCAGCTCCGGTTTTTCCTCGAGCGCCGGGCTCTCGTCGCGGGCGATGAAGATCGGAATGGCGGCAAGCAGGATGGCGCAGGCGCCGATCAGGAAGGGGAAGATGCCGTCGCTGCCGAGGATCGAAAACAGCAGCGGCCCGGCGGCGAAGCCAAGCGAAAGCACCGTCGCATAGATGCCGAGCACGAAGCCGCGTTTGGACGGCGGCGAGGCGGCGTTGATCCAGAATTCGGAGAGGATGAACAGCGTCGTCGTTGCGCCATGGAAGGCGAAACGCAGCGGGAACCACATCCAGAAATCCTCGGCATAATAAAAACCGAGTGCGCTCAGCGCCGAAATCAGCACTGCCCAGAGCATTGTCGGCGCAACGCCGTATTTATGCGCGAGCTTGGTGGTGATGGGCGCGGCCGCCATCGCCGCCACACCTGCCATCGCCGTGTTGAGCCCGATCAGGGTGGACGAGATGCCGCGTTTTTCCAGGATGATGCTGAGAAGCGGGAGTCCGAGGCCGATTGCTATGCCGACGGCTGATATGGACGAGATGGCTGCCACCAGAGAAGGCCAATGGATTTCCTCGACATCGCCCGGTGTGCCGTTTCTCGGCTGAGACATTTATCCATCCTTAGAAAGCTGCGCGAGCGAATCGGCCGGTCCCGTCAGATAGATAGACACAGACGTGCCAAATCCGGGTGACGGATGCCGCTTCGCAGTGTTTCCGATGTGAGTGACCATCTGCGGAATGTAAAGCCCGTTCGGCCAAGAAATGCTTACCATGTCGGGTCGTTGAGGATCGTCGGCTGCCGCATTCGGGTGGTGGTCGGTGGAGCGCTGGCCCTACACGTTAAATATGTCTGGAAGGTGAAAGCGATCAATCCGGGCGTCCGGGAAGGTCATAATCGTCCGGATCGTCGCTCTCGCCGCCGAAACCGTGCATCCGCAGCGCCCATTGCAGGCCGATGACGCCGCCCTTGATCGGCTGGATCGAGGCAAGGGCGGTGATGACGGTGATCGGCGCCCAGATGGCAATATGCACCCAAACCGGCAGCACGAAGGTCAGGTCGGTCAGCATATAGCCGCCGACCACGACATGGCCGAGAACGAGGATGACGATATAGGGCGGCAGGTCGTCGGCGCGTTGGTGATGCATCGCCTCGCCGCAGGCCGCGCAATGATCGACCGGCTTCAGGAAGGCGCGAAAGAGCTTGCCGCTGCCGCAGGCCGGGCAGCGGTTCATCAGCCCACGCAGGATGGAGCGTCCCAGCGGGCGCTCGACCTCGGGCGCATCCCCGTAGCGGACGGCCGGATCGGTCGGTGTGCTCATCGCATGTTCCTCTTCGGAGCTAGCGCCGCCCGCGCGGTGGCCTCGTTCCGGGTTTCTTGCGGACCTGACCTCTTTCGCGGCGGCCGGCTTTGTGGAAGGATCGCACCGCCGCTGGCATTTCGCGCCCTTCGCTGACCATTTCGAAACGCAGCGCACCGGCAAGCGGGATCGCCTCGGCAAGCTCCACCGTGACGTTGTCGCCAAGGCGGTAGCCGAGCCCGGTTCTTTCACCCGAGAGCGCCTGATGCGCCTCGTCATAAATAAAATAGTCGGTGCCGAGCGTAGATATGGGGACGAAACCGTCAGCGCCATAGTCCGGCAGGGCGACAAAGAGGCCTGATTTCGTCACACCCGAGACCCGTCCGGCGAATTCCTCGCCGACGCGGCCCGCAAGGTGATGGGCGATCAGCCGGTCGACCGTCTCACGCTCGGCCGCCATCGCCCGGCGCTCGAAGGTCGAGATTTCGGCGGCGATATCGTCGAGCGTGCCTTCTTCCTCGGGCGTGATGCCGCCTTCGCCGAAGCCGAGCGAGCCGACAAGGGCGCGATGCACAATGAGATCGGCGTAGCGGCGGATCGGCGAGGTGAAATGCGCATATTTCATCAGGTTGAGGCCGAAATGGCCGATATTCTCCGGGCTGTAGATTGCCTGGCTTTGCGAACGCAGCACCATCTCGTTGACCATGGTCTGGTGCGGCGTGCCGTCCGCCTTCGCCAGGATGCCGTTGAAATTGTTGGCGCGCATGTTGCCGCCCTTGGCAAGCGGGATGCCGAGTGTGGCCAGGAACTCGCGCAGGATTTCCTGCTTGGCAAGCGTCGGGCCGTCATGGATGCGGTAGATCAGCGTCTGGCGTCTCTTTTCCAGCGTCTCGGCGGCGGAGACGTTGGCCTGGATCATCATCTCTTCGATCAGCTTGTGCGCATCGAGCCGCGGCGGCACATGGACCCGGTCGACCGTGCCGTCGGGCTTCAGCAGGATCTTACGTTCCGGCATGTCGAGTTCCAGCGGCTGGCGTCGGTCGCGTCCGCGCTTCATCACCTCATAGGCGTGCCAGAGCGGCTTCAGGATCGGCTCGAGCATCGGTCCGGTCCGATCGTCCGGCTTGCCGTCGATTGCCGCCTGCGCCTGCTGGTAGGAGAGTTTGGCCGCGCTCTTCATCATGACACGATGAAAGGTGTGGCCGATCTTGCGGCCTTCCCCTGAGAAGCTCATGCGCACGGCAAGTGCCGGGCGGTCGACGCCTTCCTTTAGCGAGCAGAGATCGTTGGAGATGCGCTCCGGCAGCATCGGCACGACGCGATCCGGGAAATAGACCGAGTTGCCGCGCTTCAGCGCCTCGCGGTCGAGCGGCGACTTCGGGCGGACATACCAGGAGACGTCGGCAATCGCCACAGTGACGATGACGCCGCCGGGATTGTCGGGCGAGGGGTCGAGTTCGGCATAGACGGCGTCGTCATGGTCTTTGGCGTCGGCCGGATCGATGGTGATCAGCGGCACGTCGCGCCAGTCCTCGCGATGCGACATCGTTGCGGGCTTTGCGTCCTCGGCCTCGGCGACAACGGCGGGCGGGAAGACATGCGGAATGCCGTGCGCATGGATGGCGATCATCGAGATCGCCTTTTCCGAGCCGACGGAGCCGACGACGGAAAGCACCTTGGCGCGCGGCAGGCCCAAACGGCCGAGACGGGCGATTTCGACTTCGACCAGATCGCCGTCGGCAGCACCGCCGGTGAAGTCGGGATCGATCACCATCTCCTCGCCGCGCCGCTCAATCGGCAGTAGCCGGCCACCGCCGCCCGGCGCCGTGCGGAAAACGCCCATCGAGGCGCCGCGGCGCTTGTCGATCACCTTGATGATCCGCGCTGTGTAGGCCGGCCCGCCGCGATCGACGGCCGGGAAGATTTTCGCCAGGATGCGGTCGCCGAGGCCCGCGACGGGTGCCTTGCCCTTGCCCTGGCGGCCCGCGGGCGATTGCTGGCGGATGGCGACGGCAGGGGCGACACCCTGGTCCTCCGGCCATTCCGCCGGCCGGCCGATCAGATCGCCGTCCTTGTCGCGCGTGGTGATGTCGAGGACGGTGACGGGCGGCAGGGCACCGGGACGGATCAGCGACTTGCGGGTCTTCTGCAGCATGCCTTCCTGCTCGAGCTCCTGCAGCATGTGCTTGAGCTCGACGCGGTTGTCGCCCTTCAGGCCGAAAGCCTTGGCGAGTTCGCGTTTGGACGCTTTCTGCGGATGATCGGCGATGAAGCGCAGGATCACCTCGCGCGAGGGCAGCGCCCCGTGGACGATGTTCAGCGGCTCGACGGCGGGAGCATCCTTGCCGGCGCGGCCGATCTTGCCCGGACGTTTGCCCGCAGGGTTCGTTCTGTCGCGCGGTATTCTGCTCACGTCAGCTCTTTTTCAATTTCGCGGGCGCTTTCGCCTTCGTTGCCTTCGGCTTGGCCGCCGTCTTGGTGGTCTTGGTTGCAGCAGCAGCCGCCTTCGGCTTGGCCTTTGCCTTGGCCGTCTTGCCGGCTGGCGCCTTGCCAGCCTTCTCCGTGATCAGTGCAAGCGCCTCCTCGATAGTGACCGCCTGCGGATCCTTGCCCTTCGGCAGGGTGGCATTGACCTTGCCCCAGTTGACGTAAGGGCCGTACTTGCCGTCGCGAACGGTAATGGGGCCGCCATCCGGATGATCGCCGAGTGCCTTCAGTGCCGCCGGTGTACCGCGCGAACCCCGGCCCGGCGCCTGGTTGGCCCTTTCGGCAATGACCGTCACGGCGCGGTTGAGGCCGACCGAGAAGACGTCCTCGATGGTTTCCAGATTGGCATAGGAACCGTCATGCAGCAGGAACGGCCCATAGCGGCCGATGCCAGACGAAATCATCTTGCCGGATTCCGGATGCTTGCCGATATCGCGCGGCAGCGAAATCAGCGCCATCGCCTTTTCATAGTCGATGTCCTCAGGCTTCCAGCCCTTCGGCAGCGAAGCGCGCTTGGCTTCCTTGCCGTCGCCGCGCTGGATATAGGGGCCGAAGCGGCCGGAACGTAGCGTCAGCTCCTCGCCGGTCGTCGGATCGGTGCCGAGGTTCTTCGGTTCGTTGAGGGCCGCACCATCCGCTTCTCCGCCGTTTTCGGAGGAGAGCTGGCGGGTGTAATTGCATTCCGGATAGTTCGAGCAGCCGACGAAAGCGCCGTATTTGCCGAGCTTCAGCGACAGATTGCCGGTGCCGCAGACCTGGCAGATTCTCGGGTCGCTGCCGTCTTCCCGCTTCGGGAACACCAGCGGCGCCAGCGCCTCGTTCAGCGAATCCAGTACATTGGTGACGCGCAGTTCCTTGGTGTCTTCGATCTGGGCGAAGAAATCCTTCCAGAAGTCGCGCAGCACCTGCTTCCAGTTCAGCTCGCCGGCGGAAATCCGGTCGAGCTTTTCCTCCAGAGCGGCGGTGAAGTCGTATTCGACATATTTGGTGAAAAAGCTTTCGAGGAAAGCCGTCACCAGCCGGCCCTTGGCCTGCGGGATCAGCTTGCGCTTGTCGATCGTCACATAGTCACGGTCGCGCAGCGTCGCCAGCGTCGCCGCATAGGTGGAGGGGCGGCCGATGCCGAGCTCTTCCATCTTTTTGATCAGCGAGGCTTCCGAATAACGCGGTGGCGGCTCGGTGAAATGCTGGGTCGAATTGATCTTCTGCTTGGCGAGGTTCTCGCGCGCATTGATCTCCGGCAGGCGGCCATCCTCGTCGCCATCATCGCTCTGCTCCCCGTCTTCCTTCTGGTCGGTATAGGCGGCGATGAAGCCGTCGAAGCGGATGACCGAACCGACGGCGCGCAGGCCGGCTTTCTCGCCCTTGTTGTCGGCGGTGATTTCAGCCGTCGTGCGCTCGATTTCGGCCGATGCCATCTGGCTGGCGATGCCGCGTTTCCAAATCAGGTCGTAGAGCCGGATCTGGTCGGCATCGAGGAATTTGCGTACGCGGTCCGGGGTCCGGTCGAAATCGGTCGGACGGATCGCTTCGTGCGCTTCCTGGGCGTTCTTGGCCTTGGTGGAATAGAAGCGTGCCTTTTCAGGCATGTAGCGTTCGCCGAACTGGTCAACGATGGCGCGTCGCGCGGCATCGATCGCCTCCGGCGCCATCTGCACGCCGTCGGTTCGCATATAGGTGATGAGACCGACCGTCTCGCCGCCGATATCGACACCTTCATAGAGTTTCTGGGCGACCTGCATGGTGCGCGAGGCGGAGAAGCCGAGATTGGAGGAGGCGGCCTGCTGCAGCGTCGAGGTTGTAAAGGGCGGTCCCGGGTTGCGCTTGACAGGCTTGGCCTCGACCGCATCGACGATATAGCTGGCGCCGTCGAGCAATGCCTTCAGCCGGCCGGCTTCCTCGCCGTTGCCGATCGCCCGCGGCTGCAGGCGTTTGCCATTTGCCGAAACCAGCCTTGCCTCGAACTCGTCGCCGCGCGGCGTCTTCAGAAGCGCAGAGATGTTCCAGTATTCTTCCGAAATGAAGCGCTCGATCTCGGATTCGCGGTCGCAGACCAGGCGCAGCGCCACAGACTGGACGCGGCCGGCCGAACGTGCGCCGGGCAGCTTGCGCCAGAGGACCGGCGAAAGATTGAAGCCGACGAGATAGTCGAGGGCGCGGCGCGCGAGATAAGCGTCGACCAGCGGCACGTCGATGTCGCGCGGATCGGCCATCGCGTCGAGCACTGCCTTCTTGGTGATCGCGTTGAAGACGACGCGCTTGACCGGCTTGCCGTTCAGAACCCGCTTCTTGTTCAGCATGTCGAGCACGTGCCAGGAAATCGCTTCGCCTTCGCGATCCGGGTCGGTTGCGAGAAACAGGCTGTCGGAGGATTTCACCGCGTCGGCGATGTCCTTCATCCGCTTGGCCGAGGCGCTGTCGACCTCCCAAAGCATTTCGAAATCCTGATCGGGGAGGACCGAGCCATCCTTGGCAGGCAGATCGCGCACGTGGCCGAAGGAGGCGAGCACCTTGTATCCCGAACCCAGATACTTGTTGATCGTCTTGGCCTTGGCAGGCGATTCCACCACTACAACATTCATGATGATTCTCTAAAAAAGGAAACGACGCCAGCGTTGAAGCCAGCGCAACACACACCGTAACTTGGATACCGGCCTTCCGACATGGACAGGGAAATCGCCGCGGTCAAGGGGTTTGCTACAATTTTACCTCTTGCATCTGTTGCAATCAGAGAAAGATTCGCGATGAAAAACAATTTTCGATTGCGTATCCATCATTTTCGACACGCGGTTTCTGCAATCGGAGAGGCGTTCTCTCATATTGGGCAGGGGCTCAATCGGAAAGCGAGATAAGGCCGCCCTGATGCCGGTGCAGCCTGCCTGCAATGTCGAGTTCCAGCAGGATGAGATAGACCGCCGATGCCGAGAGTCCGGTGTGGCGGATAATGTCGTCGATCTCGACCGGCGTCGGCCCGAGCGCATCGATGATGCGGCTGCGATCCGTATCGCCGGGCGGCATCGTCATTGCCCCGCCCTCACGCGGCGGTTCCTCGGCCATCGACGACGGGAACAACTCGAATTGCGCAAGCGGCGCCAAGGCCTCGATGACATCGGCGGGTGCGGTGACGATCGAAGCCCCGTCCTTCAGCAGGCCATTGGTGCCATGGCAGCGCGGATCGAGCGGTGAGCCGGGCACGGCAAACACCAGCCGGCCGAATTCGCCGGCAAGCCGTGCGGTGATCAGCGACCCCGAGCGCGTTGCCGCTTCGACCACCACGAGGCCGAGCGCGATGCCGGCGATCAGCCGGTTCCGGCGCGGGAAATCGCGGGCGCGGGGTTCCCAGCCGAAAGGCATCTCGCTCACCGCCAGACCGTTGCCGCCGGTGATCTCCTCGAGCAGGCCGATATTCTCCGGCGGGTAGGGCTGGTCGAGACCGCCGGCAAGGGCCGCGATGGTGCCCGTTTCGAGGCTTGCCCGATGCGCCGATGTGTCGATGCCGCGCGCGAGGCCCGAGACGACGGTATATCCGGCCCGGCCGCAGTCGCGCGCCACCATTGCCGCGAATTTGGCGCCGGCGATCGAAGCGTTGCGCGAGCCGACGATACCGACAGCCGGTCGTTTGGCGGCGGCCAGCGCGCCCTTGACGGCCAAGAGCGGCGGTGCGCCGTCGATCTGCTTCAGCGCTTGCGGATAATCCGGCTCGCCGATGCCGACGAAACGGGCGCCGAAACGATGTGCCGCCTCCAGTTCCCGATGCGCCTCGGCCTCGCTGGCGATGCGGACTGCCCGCGTCGCGCCGCCGCGCGCTGAAAGCTCCGGCAGCGCTGCAAGTGCTGCCTCGGCCGAACCGAAATGATTGATGAGATCGCGAAAGGTGGCCGGGCCGATATTGTCGGAACGGATGAGGCGCAGCCAGGCAATTCTCTGCCGTTCGCTCAGCACAGTGCCTTTTGGTCCCGCGCTCAGCGCATCCATTATCCCTTTGCCCCGATCTTGCTTTCAGTCCCGCCCATCAGCCGGGAAATATTCGCCCTGTGCTTCCAATAGGAGATCAGCGTCATGATCGCCATGACGGCTGCAACCTTTTCGTTGCCCAGTATCCACAGCGCAACCGGAATGACAAGCATGGCGACCAGCGCCGACAGCGAGGAGTAGCGGGTGGTGAAGGCGACCGCCAGCCAGACGGTGGCGAAAAGCACGACCATGATCGGCGCGACACCGAGCAGGGTGCCGATATAGGTGGCGACACCCTTGCCGCCCTTGAAGCCGATCCAGACCGGGAAGAGATGGCCAATGAAGGCGAAGAAGCCGGCGATGATCGCAGCCTCCTCACCGAGGAAATAGCCGACGATCCAGGCCGCGGCCGACGCTTTCAGCGCATCGAGCAGCAGCGTCGCCGCCGCAAGCTTGCGGTTTCCGGTTCTGAGCACATTGGTCGCGCCGATATTACCGGAGCCGATGCTGCGCACATCGCCGAGCCCGGCGGCGCGCGTGAGGATCAGGCCGAAAGGAATGGAGCCGAACAGATAACCGATGACGGCGGCGGCAAGCGCAACCGGCAGGGTGATCTGCCATGACATGAGATTGGATAACATATGCCCCCTCGGCCCTCCGTGGCCTATCCTCAGTCCAGCCGTCTCCTAAAGCGCGTGGACAAGCTTTCCCGAGACGTAAGTCGCGACCGCCCGCCCGCTGAAGCGCGCATCCTCGAACGGCGTGTTCTTCGAGCGCGAGAGAAGCATGTCTTTGGCGACAAGCCAAGGCTCATCGAGATCGATCAGCGCGATATCGGCAGCAGCCCCCGGCTTCAGCGTGCCAGCAGCAAGGCCGAAAATCTCAGCCGGGCGGGTGGACATGGCGTCGATCAGGCGCATCAGGCTCACCTGGCCGCCGTGGTGAAGCCTGAGCGCTGCCGCCAGCATGGTTTCGAGGCCGACCGCGCCATCCTCCGCCTCGCCGAAAGGCAGGCGCTTGGTATCGACGTCCTGCGGATCGTGCGAGGAGACGATGATGTCGATCGCGCCGCTTGCCAGCGCCTCGACCATGGCGACCCGGTCATCTTCCGGGCGCAGCGGCGGATAGAGCTTGAAGAAGGTGCGGTATTCGCCGATGTCGTTTTCGTTGAGCGCGAGATTGTTGATCGATATGCCTGCGGTGACCTTGGCGCCGCGGCTGCGGGCGCGTTCGATCGCTTCGACCGATTGCGGCACCGAGATCATCGCGGCGTGATAGTGCCCGCGTGTCAGCTCTGCGATCCTGAGATCGCGTTCGAGCGGAATGAGTTCGGCTTCCCTTGGAATGCCGGAGAGCCCGAGCCAGCTGGCGAAAAGCCCCTCATGCATGACGCCGTTGGCGCCGAGATATTTGTCGCGGGTTTCGCAGGAGATGACAGCGCCGAATTCGCGCGCATAGGTCATGATCCGGCGCAGCACCTGCGTGTCGTGGACGCTGGAATGAGCATCGGTGAAGGCGACGGCGCCCGCCTGCATCAACAGGCCGATCTCGGTCATTTCCTCGCCGGCAAGCCCCTTGGTGATGGCCGCGGCTGGATAGACGTTGACGGCCGCCGTATCGCGCGCCGTCTTCTTGACGAATTCGACCAGCGCGATGTCGTCGATAACGGGATCGGTGTCCGGCATCATGATGATCGAGGTGACGCCGCCGGCCGCCGCCGCCCGGCTCGCCGAGGCGATCGTCTCACGGTGCTCGCCGCCGGGTTCGCCGATATGAACACGCGCGTCGACGAGGCCGGGCGTGGCGACGAGGCCGGTGCAGTCGCGGATGACGGCGCCCGCGGGGGCGCCCTGGTTCTGCACCGCGTGCCCGGCGGCAACAATGACCCCGTTTTCGGCGATGATCGTGCCCACTTCGTCGAGGTTGCGCGAGGGATCGACGATGCGGACGTTCTGGAGGACGATCGGGTTGCTCATGCCTTCATTCCATCGGTTCGGGGACCCTGGTTCTGCGAGACGAGCAGCGTCTCCATCACCGCCATGCGCACCGCGACCCCCATTTCCACCTGTTCGGCGATGACGCTCTGCGGACCGTCCGCCACCTCGGAGGCGATCTCGACGCCGCGGTTCATCGGGCCGGGATGCATGACCAGCGCATCCTCCTTCGCCGCCTTCAGCGTTTCGGCGTCGAGCCCGTAGAAATGGTAGTATTCGCGCACCGACGGCACGAAGGCGCCGGACATGCGCTCGCGCTGCAGCCGCAGCATCATCACCACATCGGCGTCCTTCAGCCCTTCCTTCATCGAATGGAAGACCTCGACGCCCATATCGGCGATGCCGGCGGGCAGGAGAGTGGCAGGGGCGACGACACGGACGCGCGCCCCCATCGCATTGAGCAGCAGGATATTGGAGCGCGCTACCCGCGAATGCAGCACGTCGCCGCAGATTGCCACGATGATGCGCGAGAGTTTGCCCCTGGCGCGGCGGATCGTCAGCGCGTCGAGCAGCGCCTGGGTCGGATGTTCATGCTGGCCGTCGCCGGCATTGACGACCGAGCAGGAGACTTTCTGGGCGAGGAGGGCGGCCGCCCCGGCGCTCGAATGGCGGATCACCAGCACGTCGGGGCGCATCGCATTCAGCGTCATCGCCGTATCGATCAGCGTTTCGCCTTTTTTCACCGAGGAATTGCCGACCGACATGTTCATGACGTCGGCGCCGAGCCGCTTGCCGGCAAGCTCGAAGGAGGCCTGCGTGCGGGTCGATGCCTCGAAGAACAGGTTGATCTGCGTCAGCCCGCGCAGCGTCGACGTCTTCTTCTCTCGCTGGCGGCTGATCTTGACGGCCTCGTCGGCCTTGTCGAGCAGATAGGTGATATCCTGCTCGGTGAGGCCCTTGATGCCGATGAGGTGGCGGTGGGGGAAAAAGACCATGACCCTGCCTCTTGCTGTCTCTGGCGGGTCTATAAAGAGTGCTGCCCGCCGGGGCAAGCATGCGCTGTGGGCAAAGGCTTATGTCCCCATGCATTTTCGCCAAAATTCCGATAGAGCAGAATGAACCGAATCATAACTTCCGGTTTCCCTTTGCCGGGCTCTTACACTAGAAGCGAATAATGACCTCCGCCAACCGGACTGACGAAAAACTCGCAGAACTCAACCAGCCGAGCCTGTGGTCCGGCATCAATGCCTATCGGTCCGATCCGCTGATCGTCGATCTGACGGCGGCCTTGCCGCGCGGTATCCGCGAAGACCTGGAAAATATGGGCCGTTACGTCACATCGCCGGAGGCGCAGGAGCTGGCGCGCATGGCGAACCAGGGGGCGCCGCAGCTGCGCACCCATGGTCCACGCGGCGAGCGCGTCGATGTCGTCGAGTTCCACCCCGCCTGGCATGCGCTGATGCGCCGCTCGATGTCGGTCGGCCTGCATTCTTCCGTCTGGGATCCGCAAGCCGACACCGAAGCCAAGGATGAAGCCCATAAGGTTCGCGCCGCCCGCTTCTACCTGACGTCACAGCTGGAATCCGGCCATCTCTGCCCGCTGACGATGACCAGCGCCTCCGTCGCCGCGCTCTCGGCCTCGCCCGCGGTGCAGAAGGACTGGGCGCCGAAAATCCTCTCGCGCAAATATGATTCGTCGAACAAGCCCGCCATGCGGAAATCCGCCGTGACCATCGGCATGGGCATGACGGAAAAGCAGGGCGGAACGGATGTGCGGGCCAACCGCAGCGCTGCCGAAAAGGTCAGCGAAGGCATCTACCGGCTGTCCGGCCACAAATGGTTCATGTCAGCCCCGATGAGCGATGCCTTCATCATGCTGGCGCAGACGAAGGAGGGCATGGGCTGCTTCCTCGTGCCGCGCCTGCTGGAGGATGGGTCCGCCAACGGCCTGCAGTTCCAGCGGCTGAAGGACAAGGTCGGCAACCGCTCCAACGCCTCTGCCGAAGTGGAATTCTCAGACACCTTCGGGTTCCTGCTCGGCGGTCCGGATGCCGGCATCCGCACCATCCTCGACATGGTGACGCTGACGCGGCTCGACTGCGCCTTGGCCTCCTCGGGCATGATGCGCGCCTCGCTGGCCGAGGCCGTGCACCACACCCGCGGCCGCAGCGTCTTCGGCAAGATGCTCGTCAATCAGCCGATCATGACGCGGGTGCTGGCCGACATGGCGCTCGATGTCGCCGCCGCCACCGCGCTCTCCTTCCGTCTTGCCGACGCCTTCGACAAGGCGCGTGGCAACGCCGAAGAAGCCGCCTATGCCCGCGTCATGACGCCGGTCGCCAAATATTGGTGCTGCAAGATCGCGCCCGCGCTGATCTACGAGGCGATGGAATGCATCGGCGGCAATGGTTACATCGAGGAGCGCCCGATCGCCCGCCATTACCGCGAGGCTCCGGTGAACGCCATCTGGGAAGGCTCCGGCAACGTCATGGCGCTCGATGTGCTGCGGGTGCTCAACCGCGGCAAGGATCTGTTCGAAACGGTTTTCGCTGGCCTTGCCCGCGACCTCGGCCCTGCCGGCAAGAAGACCATCGACGTGCTGCGCGCCGCAATCGCGCTCTGCGAACAGGATGAGGGCGCCGCGCGGCTGCTCGTCGAGCAACTGGCGCTTGCCGCCGGTGCCGCCGAACTCTACCGGCTCGGGGCAGGGCGCATCGCCGATGCCTTCATCGAGACGCGTCTCGCCGGCGGCTGGCGCTCGACCTACGGCATGCTCGATTCCCGCTTCGACGCCAGCTACATCGTCGATTTGCTCTATCCGCCGGCGGCCTGATCGCAGGCAGTGAGCCGCCGACCCTTGAGATCAGGCGATCCTGAGACCGAGATGCTCGGCCATCGGATCGAAATCACGATCATCGTGCAGGAGTGAATGGCCCTCTTGTATGCAGAATGTGCCTATGATCAAGTCCATGGTCTTGCGCACTGTGATGCCGCGTTCCCGTAACAGACGGTAGTTGCGAGCTGCCCGAATGGCCAGGCTCTCGCCAAGCATCGGGCGAATGGTGAATTGGCGCAAGCTCGCTTCGATGGTGGCTGCATGGCGTTCGTTGCGCGCGCCCTGGAGCACTTCCAGAAGGATAACATCACCGACAAGAATCTCTAGCGGATCCTCGATATCCTGCAGGCGTCGTCTTGCGGCGCTTTCTATCCCGCGCAGATGTGTAATCCAGACCGAGCTGTCGACGACGATCACTGGTTATCGTCCGGCCGATCGCGACGCATCTCGTCGAGATCGCCTTCCCAGCCGATTCCCGAGAGATTTGCGATCGCATTTTTCCGGCGGTGTCTGTCGACAAGGCTTCGCAGTGCCTGTTCGATGGTGGCTTTTTTCGTCGCCAATCCCGTGGCGGTCATTGCCGCGTCGAGCAAGGCGTCATCGATATCTATATTCGTCCGCATTTTCACCTCATGTGTATAATCTTCTTAAAAGATACACATCAGCGTCACGCGGTTCAAGATCGACGCTGACGCCATCGCCACAAACAAAAATCCGGCCGCGTCGCCGCGGCCGGATTGATCATTTATGTCCGAAAATCAGCTTTCAGAAGAAGCCACGGCGCTGCCACCAGCCGGCTTTCTTCGGCTTGCCGTCTTCGCCTTCGGCGTTTTCAGCGCGGGTGGACTTCACCGTCGGCTCGGAGGAGGTGATGTTGGATTCGCGGTTGGCGCGAACCGGCTTTGCCTCTTCCTGCGCTTCTTCCTGAACGGGTGTTCCGAGATCGGCGGCGGCTACCGCCAGTTCCGGTTCAGCCACGGCCGTCGGTGCTGTCTCTGCCACCGGCTCTTCGACCGGCGCTGCTGCGGCTTTGCGACGGCCGCGGCCACGGGCCGGCTTCAGATCCTCGGTGACGACGGCCGCACCCTCGACAGCGGCGGCTGCGGCCTGGCTTTCGCCCGCCTGCTCGACAACCGTTTCGACAGTTTCGGCTTCCTGGGAAGTGCCGTCGTTCGCGATGTCGTCGCCTTCGCCCTCTTCGACGCCCTCGTCACTGCCATTGTCTTCACCGGCTTCGCCGGCCGTCAGTTCGGAACCATCCTCGGCGCGGTTGCGGCGGCCGCCACGCTTGCCGCGACGGCGGCGCTTGCGGCGCTGCGATTCTTCGCTTTCAGCCAGTGTCTCGGGCGTGCCCTCGGCGTTTTCATCGCCTTCGCTGCCTTCGTCGTCACCGTCCTCATCCTCGTCGCCGGCTTCGCCTGCAGCCGATACCGGCTGCTCGGCATTGCCGTTGCGGCCGCGCCGACGCCGGCGGCGCTTGCGCTTGCGGTTTCCGTCACCCTCGCCTTCCGAGCGTGCCGCGACGGGTCGCTCGGCGGTGGCCGGCTTCTCCTCGAGTTCCTCGTCTTCGTCCTCATCCATCTCAATGACGATGTCGTCATCGTCATCCTCAGGAATAGCTGCGAAGTTGAAGAGCGTCTCGATTTTGACCGGGTTCTCCACGGCATCGCCCCGATCGATGGCGAAATGCTGCGCGCCGACCGAACCATCCGCATCGATGACGATAGCGACGCCGAAACGATTTTCGTAGTCGATGATCGTCTGGCGCTTGTGGTTGAGCAGGTAGAGCGCGATGTCAGGCGTGGTGCGTACGCTGATATTGTGCGTGGTATTCTTGAGCAGATATTCCTCGATACCGCGCAGGACATGCAGCGCAACGGAGGATTGCGAACGCACATGGCCACTGCCGCCGCAATGCGAGCAGACCTGCGTGGTCGATTCGAGAACGGAGGCGCGGATGCGCTGGCGCGACATTTCGAGCAGGCCGAAATGCGAGATCCGGCCGACCTGAATGCGGGCGCGGTCGTTCTTCAGGCACTCCTTCAGCTTCTTCTCGACTGCGCGGTTGTTGCGCTTCTCTTCCATGTCGATGAAGTCGATGACGATCAGGCCGGCAAGGTCGCGCAGGCGAAGCTGGCGGGCGACCTCGTCGGCCGCCTCGAGGTTGGTCTGCAGCGCAGTGTCCTCGATCGAGTGTTCGCGCGTTGAGCGGCCGGAGTTGACGTCGATCGAGACCAGCGCTTCCGTCTGGTTCATGATCAGGTAGCCGCCGGACTTCAGCGTGACCTGCGGCTGCAGCATGCGGTCGAGCTGCGCCTCGATGCCCGAACGCGAGAAGATCGGGTGGATGTCACGATAGGGCTGAACAACCTTGGCATGGCTCGGCATCAGCATCTTCATGAAGTCTTTCGCTTCACGATAGCCTTCTTCGCCGGAGACGATGATCTCGCCGATATCCTTGTTGTAGAGGTCGCGGATCGAGCGTTTGATCAACGAGCCTTCCTCATAGACGAGGCAGGGAGCGGTGGACGCCAGCGTCAGCGTACGCACGTTTTCCCAGAGGCGCATCAGATATTCGAAGTCACGCTTGACCTCGACCTTGGTGCGGTTGGCGCCGGCGGTGCGAAGGATGACGCCCATGCCCTGCGGCACCTCGAGCATGCGCGCGATTTCCTTCAGGCGCTTGCGGTCGGCAGGGTTGGTGATCTTGCGGGAAATTCCGCCGCCGCGCGCCGTGTTCGGCATCAGCACGGAATAGCGGCCGGCAAGCGACAGGTAGGTGGTAAGGGCCGCGCCCTTGTTGCCGCGCTCTTCCTTGGCAACCTGCACGAGCAGGATCTGACGGCGCTTGATGACTTCCTGGATGCGGTATTGCTTGCGCGGCTTGCGCTGCACCCGGTCCGGCACTTCTTCCATCGCGTCTTCGGCGCCGACGGATTCGATGACTTCCTCTTCGCCGTGATCGTCATCGTCGTCGTCATCATCGTGGCGACGCTTGCTGGTATCGACGTCCTCGGAAATCTCGTCGGTTTCCACCATGGCGGCCATTGCGCTGCCGGTCGAGCCATCATCCTCGTTGTCGACGTTCGCAGCGCCTTCGGCTTCGACGTCTGTGGGAACGGCGTCCTCGGTCGCGGTCGTCTCGGCAACCGGCTCGGCTGCCTTCTTGCGGCTGCGGCGCGGCCTTGCCTTCTTGGCCGGCGCTTCCTCGGTGGCCTCGGGCGCTGCCGCGGCCTCAACCGCCGCCGGCTCTTCAGTTGCGGCAGAAATTTCCGGCGCCTCTACCGGCACGATGCCGACATCCGGCTGATCCTGCTTGGACAGATCGACCATCGGCGCGGTTTCGACATGCTCGACGTCTTCGTCGCGGCGATGCTCCTCGGCTTCGGCCCGAAGCAGCGCCTGACGGTCGGCGAGCGGTATCTGATAATAGTCAGGATGGATTTCGGCGAAGGCCAGGAAGCCGTGCCGGTTGCCGCCGTAATCGACGAAGGCGGCTTGCAGCGAGGGCTCGACCCTCGTTACCTTTGCCAGATAGATGTTGCCGCGGATCTGCTTCTTGTGCTGGGACTCGAAGTCAAATTCTTCTATGCGGTTCCCGCGAACGACAACGACGCGCGTCTCTTCCTCGTGAGACGCATCGATAAGCATTTTGTCTGCCATGTAAGCTGAGCTCCTCGGCGTGGCCGCGAGAGCGCATTCCCGACTGCTGTTGAAACAGAAAGAATGCGGTCCGTCGTGGCCGCGCCGGATAATGAAAGTCGCGCCTGATGCGAGGGGGAGGGCAGCAGCCAGACCGCAGCCGGAACCATTTCGGTCCGGGGCCTGTACACTTCAGATAAAACCTGCTGCGAAACCATCAACAACCAAGCGTGATCGACAAATACGAAGACCCGTTCGGGTCCGATGAGTTTGCTCCCTGAGAGCGTGGTGGCTGATCCACCAATGAATTCCGACAATGAGCCGGAAAATCAGGATCCAGTTCAAAGGATGAAGCGCATGAGACGGCGGACGATGACCGGTGTGGCGCCAGGTCCTGATCTGGCTGGCAGCCTTTGCGGCGACTCTATCCCGTCAACACTTTATCCTAAAATTCGTTGTATGTTTTCCGTGTCACAATAGCAAGGGAAAAGCCAAATGTGCCATAATATTGATGGATTTCGTGACGCATAGAAGCTGGGATAAAGCGATTGCGATTCGGCAGGCCGCAACGGGTATTTCGTCCAAGCGACGTTCGACGCGGCCGCGTCGGCTCCATCGCAATACAGATAGGGTGTGGCGGTTTATTGTTTAAGAGGGCTCGGATCGCGGCGAAGTCCGCAGAGTGGCGATCGACATTCGCGAGGCGGGTTCTGATAGTGCTTCTGGCCGTCAGCCTATTGCCGGCCGTTGCCGGCTCCGTCGAGGCCAAAGATCCGCTGCTTGCCTATGGCGCGCGTATCGTCGGCGACGATGCAAGGAGCCGCATCGTCATAGATTTCGATCGCGAACCCCGCTTCTCCGTCCACTATATCGCCAATCCGGAACGCATCGTCATCGACCTGCCGGCGACCGCCTTCGGTTTTCCGGCCAAGGATCTCGCCGCCCGCGGCCTGTTCAAGGATATCCGTTACGGCAAGATGGACGAGGAAAGCGCCCGCATCGTCCTGACGACCGCAGGGCCGGTGAAGCTGGCGCTCGCCAAGGTGCAGGCCGACGAGTCCGGCAAGGGGCATCGTCTGGTGCTTGATGCCGAGATGATCGACAAGCAGGCCTTTGCCGAACTGGTCAAGACGCAATCCTGGAGTGACCAGAGTGAGGCGGCCCAAACGACGAGCGCCATTCCGGCTCCTGAGAAAACCGCCCCCGGCGATTTCGTCATCGCCGTCGACGCCGGCCATGGCGGCATCGATACCGGCGCGATCGGGGTCGACACCAAGACCGAGGAAAAGCAGGTGACGCTTGCCTTCGCCAAGGCCCTGACCGAGCGGCTGAACAAGGAGCCGGGCATTAAGGCTTTCCTGACGCGCGAAGATGACGAGTTCCTGTCGCTTTCGCAGCGGGTGCTGATCGCCCGCCAGAACCACGCAGGCCTGTTGATTTCGCTGCATGCCGACACATTGAAGCAGAAGGATATCCGCGGCGCCACCGTCTACACGATCTCCGACAAGGCATCCGACAAGCTCGCCGCCGATCTGGCCGAACGTGAAAACCTCTCCGACCAGATTGCCGGCAAGGAGACGGTCGCCGAGCCGCCCGAGGTCGCCGATATCCTGCTCGATCTGACCCGGCGCGAGACCCAGGCCTTCTCGATCTCGCTGGCCGAGAGCGTGCTGAATTCCTTCAAGGATCAGGTCGGCACCATCAACAATCCACACCGTCATGCCGGTTTCCGCGTGCTGCAGGCCCCTGACGTGCCGTCGATCCTTCTCGAGCTCGGCTTTCTCTCGAATGCCGAGGACGAGAAATTGCTGCTCGACGAGACCTGGCGCGGCAAGATCGTCGGTCTTTTGACCGAGGCGGTGAAGCGCTACCGCGCCGCCGTCATCGCCAATGGCGGCTAGTGCCTGCCCCCCTAAATCCATCGTGGTTGAGGTTGGCAGAATCCATGAAAACAAAGACTTAACGTGCGTTGCGTGACTCAAATTCTGAGCAGGATTCCTCGGATTGGCGGCGGGGACGGGCGTTGCTTGGATGTGACAGTGCTGATGAAACGCGCCCGCAGCGGTGAATGCGGCGGGCAGAGCCCTATTTTCCTCACAATCGCGCCGTTACTCCGGCTTATGTTTCGTAAGCCTTGAGCGCGGAATCGGCTTGTGGCGGTAACGCTCATGGAGTAAGCCGCGCAACGTGCAAATTGCCTTGATCCGTGCAATCGTGGCGTTCTGCGCCGATTGAAGATCGAAGAGACCGGTAGCTGAAAATATGGTTAGACTTTTTGGATATTTCTTCGGAATGGCCTGCGTCCTGTTTCTGGTCGCGGCGGCGGGGGTTGCCATCTACCTCGCCAACGTCGCGAAGGATCTCCCGGACTATGCCGTTCTGAACAGCTATGCGCCGCCGGTGACCACCCGTGTCCACGCCGGCAACGGCGCTCTAATGGCCGAATACGCCAAGGAAAAGCGCCTCTTCCTGCCGATCCAGGCCGTCCCCGACCGCGTCAAGGCGGCCTTCCTGTCGGCCGAAGATAAGAATTTCTACAATCATCCGGGCGTCGATCTCACCGGTCTCGGCCGCGCCATCCTCGTCAACCTGCAGAATTTCGGTTCCGGCCGCCGCCCCGTCGGCGCTTCCACGATCACCCAGCAGGTGGCCAAAAACTTCCTTTTGAGCTCTGACCAGACGATCGACCGCAAGATCAAGGAAGCGATCCTGTCCTTCCGGATCGAGCAGGCCTACAGCAAGGACAAGATCCTCGAACTCTACCTGAACGAGATCTTCTTCGGCATGAATTCCTACGGCATCGCCGGCGCCGCGCTTACCTATTTCAACAAATCGGTCACCGAATTGACCGTCGCCGAGGCCGCGTATCTCGCCTCGCTGCCGAAGGGGCCTGCCAACTACCATCCTTTCCGCCATCCCGAGGCAGCCCTCGAGCGCCGCAACTGGGTGATCGACCGCATGGTCGAGAACGGCTATGTCAGCCAGAGCGACGGCGAGGACGCCAAGAAGCAGCCGCTCGGCGTCACCGCCCGCTCGACCGGCCCGTCGCTCTTTGCTTCGGATTATTTCGCCGAAGCCGTGCGCCGCCAGCTGATCGACCAATATGGTGAAAAGGTTCTCTATGAGGGCGGCCTTTCGGTGCGCACCTCGCTCGATCCGCAGATGCAGCTCGCTGCCCGCAAAGCGCTGCAGGACGGTCTGGTGACCTATGACGAGCGCCGCGGTTTCCATGGGCCCATCAAGCAGATCGATGCAAGCGGTGACTGGGGCAAGGCGCTTGCCGATATTCCCACCCTCTCCGACGTGCCGGAATGGCGGCTTGCCGTCGTGCTTGCGGTCTCCGACAGCAATGTCGATATCGGCCTGCAGCCGCCCAAGGATGGCAGCGGCAAGGTTTCAGCCGACCGTCAACGCGGCACCATCGACGCCAAGAACATGCAATGGGCCTTCCGGTCGTCCGACGGCGCCCGCAAGACGACGAAATCGCCGGTCGGCGCAGTCGCCCCCGGTGACGTCGTCTATGTCGCAAAGCTCGGCGACGCTGCGTCGACCTCTTATCGGCTGCAGCAACCGCCGAAGGTGCAGGGTGGTCTGGTCGCCATGGACCCGAAGACCGGCCGCGTGCTCGCCATGGTCGGCGGCTTTTCCTATTCGCAGTCCGAATTCAACCGCGCCACCCAGGCGATGCGCCAGCCGGGCTCCTCGTTCAAGCCCTTCGTCTACGCCGCGGCGATGGACAATGGCTACACGCCGGCTTCCGTCATCATGGATGCGCCGATCGAGATCGTCTCCGGCGGCCAGGTCTGGAAGCCGGAAAACTACGGCGGCGAAGTCGGCGGCCCGTCGACGCTGCGCTCGGGTATCGAGCATTCGCGCAATCTGATGACGGTGCGCCTCGCCAACGATCTCGGCATGAACATCGTCGCCGAATATGCCGAGCGCTTCGGCATCTACGATCACATGCTGCCGGTTCTCTCCATGTCGCTCGGCGCCGGCGATACCACGGTGCTGCGCATGGTCTCGGCCTATTCGGTCATCGCCAATGGCGGCAAGCAGATCAAGCCGACTTTGATCGACCGCATCCAGGACCGCTACGGCAAGACGATCTTCAAGCACGAGGAGCGTCTCTGTGAAGGCTGCAATGCCGGCGACTGGCAGAACCAGGAAGAACCCAACGTCGTCGACAACCGTGAAACCGTTCTCGACCCGATGACCGCCTATCAGATCACCTCGATGATGCAGGGCGTCATCCAGCGCGGCACCGCAGCCGGCAAAATCGATCTCGGCGGCCGCGACGTCGCCGGCAAGACCGGCACTACCAACGACGAGAAGGACGCTTGGTTCGTCGGCTTCACCCCGGATCTGGTCGCCGGCCTCTATATGGGCTTCGATACGCCGGCCCCGCTCGGCCGCGGCGGCACCGGCGGCGGTCTCTCCGCCCCAATCTTCAACGAATTCATGCAGGCTGCGGTCAAGGATTCGCCGGAATCGAAATTCGTCATCCCGCCGGGCATGAACCTGATTTCGATCGACCGCAAGACCGGCATGGCCGCCGTCGACGGCGATCCGAACACCATCATCGAGGCCTTCAAGCCCGGCACCGGCCCGGCCGACAGTTTCTCCGTCATCGGCATGGACAGCACAATGGCGCCGGAAGAGATCCTGAAGACTTCGCCGCAGGCAAACCAGGCCGTCCAGACCGGCACGCCCGGCCTGTTCTGACCGCCGCCTGATTTTTGAACGCCCGCGCGGCCTTTACATCCGCGGCGGGCGTCTCTATGTCCACCAGCACCGGAAGAACCAGACAGAGAAGCAGGAATATGCGAGCCGAAATCGAAAACGTTGTCGATGAAACCAAGCAGGCTATCACCCTGCTGAGGAGGCATCTTTGACTGGGACCAGGCGATAAGACGGCTGGACTGGTTGAACAACAAGGCAGAGGATCCGAACCTCTGGAACGACGCTACCGAAGCGCAGAAGCTGATGCGCGAGCGTCAGCAGCTCGATGACGGCATCAGTGGCGTCAAGCAGCTGGAACAGCAGCTGAATGACAATATCGAGCTGATCGAACTCGGCGAGGAAGAGGGCGATGAAGGCGTCGTCAAGGAAGCCGAGGACACGCTGAAGGCCTTAAAAGCCGAGGCTGCGCGCCGCCAGGTGGAGGCGATGCTCTCCGGCGAGGCCGACGGCAACGACACCTATCTCGAAGTCCATTCCGGCGCCGGTGGCACTGAAAGCCAGGACTGGGCGAACATGCTGCTGCGCATGTACACTCGCTGGGCCGAACGCCAGCGTTTTAAGGTCGAGCTTCTCGAAGTTCATGACGGCGAAGAGGCGGGCATCAAATCCGCAACCCTGCTCGTCAAGGGCCACAATGCCTATGGCTGGCTGAAGACGGAATCGGGCGTGCACCGGTTGGTGCGCATCTCGCCTTACGATAGCAACGCGCGTCGCCACACCTCCTTCTCGTCGATCTGGGTCTATCCCGTGGTAGACGACTCGATCCAGATCGAGATCAACGAAGGTGATTGCCGCATCGACACCTATCGTTCGTCGGGCGCCGGCGGCCAGCACGTCAACACGACAGACTCGGCCGTGCGCATCACCCATATGCCGACCGGCATCGTCGTTCAGTGCCAGCAGGAGCGTTCGCAGCACAAGAACCGCGCCAAGGCCTGGGACATGCTGCGCGCCCGCATGTACGAAGCCGAGCTGAAGAAGCGTGAGGACGCCGCCAGCGCCGAAGCCGCCTCCAAGACGGATATCGGCTGGGGCCACCAGATCCGCTCCTACGTGCTGCAGCCCTACCAGCTGGTCAAGGACCTGCGCACCGGCGTCGCCAGCACCGCGCCGGATGACGTGCTGGACGGCGAGCTCAACGAGTTCATGGAAGCGGCCCTTGCCCACCGCATCAGCGGCGCCGCCGACGCAGTCGTCGACGATGTGGACTGATGGACAAAACCAGGACTGAGACGAGAAAGCCCCGGAGACGGGGCTTTTTTATGCTCAGGCGATCGCTTCGACGGTGCTGTCCTGGAACAGCGCTGCCGACAGATCGGCAATCTCGTCATGAATGGCTGCGCGCTCGACGCCCGGGGGATCGGTAAAGAGCTCTGCGGCAAAGGCGAGGCCGAGTGCGGTGCCCTCCGGCACGAAGACATAATGTCCAAGCCCGCCGCCGAAGATGCTAAGAGAACCGCGCCGGAGCCGCGCATGCAGCCATGCCGAACATTCCTCGGCCGGCGCCGCCCTGTCGGCATCGCCGACGAGAATGAGGGCGGGCGCGTCGACGGCTTTCAGGCTTTCCTCGCTGAAACCGAGAACGGACCGGCCCGGCGCGCACAGGAGCGCAGCCTTGATTCTGTCGTCCCGGTAGGACTTCGACATCCGCGACCATGAATCGCGAAACACATCGCTGCTGCGAAGCAAGGTGGGGATATGGTCGGCAAGATCGGGAAATTCCCTTGGTCCGCGCGCCCCACCCGACTTCATTCTTGATGGTTCGAATTGCGAAAACTGGGCGACAGCGCCAAGAAGCAGCATCACGCTATAGGCGCCGGCCGAAAATCCGGCGGCGAACACGCGGGTCATATCGATAGAACAGGAGAGATCACCGAGCCAGTCATCGCTGTGGTCGAGCATAAAGCTTAGATCCGGCGCCCGCTCCCAAAGGCAGGCGAAGCCTTCGGCGCGATAGGGCTCGTTGCCGGTATTGCCGTGATGGTTGACGCCGAGCGCTGCAAATCCGCGCTCGGCGAGCCGTCGCGCCAGCCACTCCAGTCCGGCCGCGGATCCGCCGGTGCCATGTGACAACAGGACGAGGGGATGGGGCAGGAGATCCGGCCGGATGGGTGCGTTGCGGGCGATGGCGGCCTTCTTGAACCAGCTTCTTTCCGTTGCATCGCTTTCCCGCGCCTCATCGGCAGCGGGATACCACAGCGACCAGCTGATGGGTCTGGGACCGTTTGCGTCCCAGTTCGACCTGTTTTTGTCGTAAAGCACGCCATCGCGGAAGCCGAGTTTCATCTCTTCCACTCTTTCCCGAACGCTTCCCCGTGGTTCAATTCGTCGCTTTCTCGACGGTGATGTCGCCGAATTCATCGATCAGCACGGTCCAGCCATCCGGCTCGGCCTGGGGATCGGTCTTCAGATAGATCGTCGCGAATAGCCCCGGCTCCTTGATGATGCCGTTCGAATTTTCCGGGCGTATATCGGTAATGTAAGGCTTGAGGTCGCTGATCTCCTGCAGTTCGACGGTAGAAGCGATCGCCGGACCGGTCTCGGTCTGGGCGACCTGCTGCAGATAGACCTTCGAGGTCCTGTCTGGCTGTCTTACGGCAAAGAGCTTGTAGTAGCCGTGGCGCTGCGTGCGCTTTCCTTCGGGGTTGGCAACGGGCTCGGCGCCTGTCGGCGCCCGCTCGACATCAGGGGCGTTGCCGTCATCCTCCCAATAGCCGGTGCTGGTCGCGAAAATCACCGATGCCGGCAGGATGTCATCGTGCGCGGGCAAGGCTGCGGCCGACCATCCGATGAAAAAAACCGTGGTCATCAATATCCGTCGCACGGCCATCGTCTCAATCCTTGAACTGCTCGGCGAGAATACGGTCGGACCAGGAACGGTCGGGATCGGAAAGAATGCGTGCCGTCATATGTTCCGACTGGGCAATGCGGACATGCAGCACCGATTTGACCTCGGTATTGTCGGCCACCGCATTTACCGGCCGCTTCACCGGCTCGAGCACATCGATATCGACGGTCACCTTGTTCGGCAGCAGAGCGCCCCGCCAGCGCCGCGGCCGGAAAGCGCTGACCGGCGTCATGGCGAGCAGCGGCGCCTCGAGCGGCAGGATCGGGCCATGGGCGGAAAGATTATAGGCCGTCGACCCGGCAGGGGTCGCCACCATCAGCCCGTCGCAGATCAGCTCCTCCAGGCGCACGCGTCCGTCCACCGTCACCTTCAGGTTCGCCGCCTGATAGGACTGGCGGAAAAGATAGACCTCATTGATGGCGAGCGCCGTCGAGTTGGTGCCGTCGGCATTGGCCGTCGTCATCTGCAATGGCCGGAAGACGTTTTCGACGGCGAGGCAGATGCGCTCCTGAAGCTGTTCGCTGCGATAGTCGTTCATCAGGAAGCCGACCGAGCCGCGGTTCATGCCGTAGACCAGCTTGCCGGAATTCATGGTGTTGTGCAGCGTCTGCAGCATGAAACCATCGCCGCCGAGCGCGACGATGACATCGGCATCGTCAGCCGGCACATCGCCATAGATACGAATCAACTCCTCGCGCGCGGCGAGCGCCTCCGTCGTCGGTGAGGCGATAAAGGAAAGAGTCTGAAATGAACGGCCCATGCAATGCCCTTTGTGAAGCTGCTCTAGCTAACGGATAAAGTGCTGGTGCGACAAGGACGTTTTCTCCAACCAAGCGTTTGAGCGGCAGCCGACCCGTCCGCACAGACACGAATTTTCCTTTACAGAATCATAGAATCTGCTAGTTGGGCACCTATTGCCCTTGTAGCTCAGTTGGTAGAGCACCTGATTTGTAATCAGGGGGTCGCGGGTTCGAACCCTGCCGGGGGCACCATTTTTTCCGCGCGGTACCGCTCGTCCAGACCATGATCTCGATTCGATGCGCTCGATCGCGCCGGCAGATCTTTCCAGCCATCACGTATCGTTTGATGAACCTTGTCTGAAGGGCTGCTTCAGCGCCAATTCAGCCGTGCGAACTTATCTTCGCCTCATCATCAATGAGGAAACTGCCATGAGGCTCGCACATCTCTTTCTCGCCGCAACCCTTTCTGCCGGTGCGGCTTTCGCGTCCGTCGCACCGGCCGCCGCCATGCCGGCCGACCGGCCTGCGGTCTCGGCGCAGGGCGATATCATTCAAATCCGCGATGGCTGGCGCCATGATCGCGACCGGGACTATCGTGACGACCGTGGCTGGCGTGACGACCGTGGCTGGCGCGACGAGGGCGATTGGCGCCGGTCCGACTGGCGCGACGATGACCGCCGCTGGCGGCGGTGGCGTGCAGAGCGTTGGCAGGAACGGCGCGAGTGGCGCCATCGCAATCGCGATATGCCTTTCTGGCTCTATCGCAGCTGATCGTAGCTGAGAGGAACGGCCCGGATCATCCGGGCCATTTTTCAATGAGCGACGGGCTCGTTGACGCTCGCCTCGATCCTGCTGCCATTGCCGGTCTGGCCGGCGCCGGAGGGCGATAGGATTGCGATGCTGAGCACGGAAACGACCATGAAGGCGACGACGGCAATCATTATGCGCATAGGCGTTCAATCCTCATTCAGTGGGGATTAACGCGCGATTGCCGCCGGCGTTCCTATCAGCCTATTGCACCGTTCCCGGCGTCGCGGGGCCGGGCGCCGTCGGCGACAGGGGATCGGGCTGGTGGATGGGATGAGACGTGTCCACCCAGATGATGCTGAGAATGATCCCGACGAAGACCGCGATGAAGAGGATACCGAAAATCAGCGGTCGAATAGCCATGATGGGGATCGTTCCTTCTTGCTTCCGACCGGTCGTTGCGATCGGTCATCGCCCGATCATAATGCTCCAGGAGGTCTTTCCAAGGCAAAATCGAATTTCTCCGGCATCCGTCGTGCCTTGCGCGGCTATCGCCGGCATTCGTTTTCCATCTGTCGCACCGGCTTGAACTGTGTCAGGGATGCCTGAAACAATTGGGGACGGACGCGATGAAACGGACGGTTATAACATCGGTCATTGTCGCGGCATTCGTCTGCGTCGCCGGAGCCTCTTCAGACCCAGCAGCTTTCGACAAGCCGATAAAAGTGGATGTCGTCACTCTGCCGAAGGATGAGCTCAATCCCGATGCAAAGCCGAAGATCACCTGCAGCCGCTATCCCGCCTTCATGGTCAAGGAGGTCGATCTCGGTGAGGTCGGCGCCGAAAAACTGGCGCTGCTTGCAGCCGAAGCGCCCTGTGAGCGCGCCGGCGGGCGCGAGTGGGTGATCGAGGACGATACCGCCGGCTATCTCATGGGCGTCAGCGGTGGTTTCGTCTTTTTCCGTGCCGCGGATGGATGGAACGGCGGGCTGCCCTTCGTCGTCTACGATGCGGCGACGGGCGAGCGGCTGCTTGACGATTCGTTTGAGGGCGAGGACTTTGCCGTGATCAGCAGCGGGAAGGGGGAGCTGACCGTTCATTTTCGTCGCGTCTACACGGCATCCTGCTCGCTCTACCTGAAGGAGGCCGACTGCGCGAAGGCGATTACCGCCGATACCGGCCTGTCACTGACCCAACTGCCTGATTGCGCCGCAGCCTATAAGGCGGAAATCAAACGCAGCCCCGATCACGCAAGCGAAATTGAGAAACTGCCGAGCGTTATCGTCTACCCCATCGAATTGGCCTACGCGGCTGGCGATACGACGCGCCGGCCGATGGATGGCCCGACCACTTGCGGGAGGCCCGACTGACGGAGAATCAGCGACGCACGAGCGAAAGCGGCTTGCCGCCTTCCTGCTTCGATTTGTCGAAATTGCCGTCGGCGCGCATGTCGAAGCTAAGGGATGAACCGTCACCGCCCATCAGCGTCAGCCCGAAACCCTCGATATGCCAGACCGCAAGCTTGAGCTTGGCGACATTGGCGGCGCAGTCACCGGAAAGTGACAATGGCGCATTGCCGTCCGTCCCGACATTGCTGCCGAGCGTTACGCCGCAAAGCCTTTCGCCGTCCGGCCGTTGCATTGTCCACGGCCCGGCAAGGCTGTTGACGGTCGGCAGGTGATCGACGCCGTCGGGTGCCGCGCTCAGCAGGAACAGCTTGCCGTCCTCAGTCTTCATCGGCGAGCCTTCGTTTTCGACGAAACGGGCGATCACTTTGCGCGTCGGATCGATCAGGATGAGGCCGCCATTGCCGTCGAAATTCCACGAAGAGGCTTCCGCGAGGGCCGGCAACGGCTTGGCGCAGGCGTCCTGCCCGGAAACCGAATAACCGCCGATCGCCATGTCGGTTTCGAGCGTCATCCTGCATCCCGTGCGCCCGTCTTCGGGCGCGACGAGATAGGTTCCTGCCTGCGCTTTGAGGATATCGGGATCGATATCCTGTCCGTACGCCAGACCGCAGGCGAGCAGGGCGGCTGCGGTAGCCGCGAGCCGAAAGACGAAACGGATCATGACAGTTCCCCTTTGTCGCGGCCCGCCTGCGGACCAGCCTATGCCTTCAGGTAAAGCCGCGCCGCATAAAGCGCGATCGCCGCCGCATTCGAGACGTTCAGCGATTTGATCGCGCCCGGCATGTCGAGACGGGCAAGTGCGTTGACGGTTTCCCGCGTCTTCTGGCGAAGACCCTTGCCCTCGGAGCCGAGCACCAGCGCCACTTTCTTGCCCGAAAACGTGCCTTCGAGCGCCGCAGGCCCCTCCGAATCGAGGCCGATGGTGGAGAAGCCGAGCTTGTGCAGTTCACCGAGTGCATCGGCGAGATTGGTCACCTGTATATAAGGTATCAGTTCCAGCGCGCCGGAGGCGGACTTGGCGAGGACGCCTGACTCGGTTGGGCTATGTCTCTGAGTAGTGATAACGGCGCCGCAATTGAAGGCGACGGCCGAGCGCATGATCGCGCCGACATTGTGGGGATCGGTGACCTGGTCGAGGACGAGCAGGAGAGGGCTGTCCTTCAGTGCTTCGAGACGGCGCACCGGCAGCGGTCGCGTTTCCAGCATGACGCCCTGATGGATCGCCTCGGGGCCGAGCACCTTGTCGATATCCTGCGGCGAGACAATCTCGAAGGGGATTCCGAGCGTTTCGGCGTCGACTTCGAGCCGCGCCAGGGCGTTCTGCGTCACGAAGAGCTTGATCTTCTTGCGCTCGGGATTGTCGAGGGCGGCGCGCACCGTATGCAGGCCGTAGAGATGCACCTGGTCAGGCGCCAGCGCCGGCGGTTTCCAGTCCTCAGCCCCGCGCCTGCGTTTCTGCGGCTGAGGTGTCGGAATTTCGCCGCGTTCGCGCTTGGCGTCGCGATGCGCGCGCCGCAGCGTGGCGTAATGCGTGTCCTTGGCCGATGGGTCTGTCGCGGCCTTGCCGCCGGGTTTTTTGTCTTTGCTCATGCGGCTTTATAGCCATGGCGCTCGCCGCCGCATAGGCTTTCTTTCATATGCCGGCTTTCGGCGGAGAATGAAATTTTTCGTGTTTTTTCCGTTGTTGTCGTGTTGACAGACTGAAATGCTCCGGTCATATACGCGGCGCAGACGACGGGCGGCAACGCTTCAAAGTCTGACAAACTTGGTCTTCTAGATCCGGACGAAAAACTGGAGAGATGCCCGAGTGGTTAAAGGGGACGGACTGTAAATCCGTTGGCTCAGCCTACGTTGGTTCAAATCCAACTCTCTCCACCATTCGTCATCGGATCGGACCACCCCGCGGGTATAGCTCAATGGTAGAGCAGCAGCCTTCCAAGCTGAATACGCGGGTTCGATTCCCGCTACCCGCTCCAGTTCTCCGAAGCCCGTTTATGCGCCCGACGCTGCCGCGATAATTCCGCAGGTCGATGTTTCGCAAGCGGCTCTCGACTGACGGAAGAGTGCGTTCCAGCCCTGGCCGCCCGTGCCTCATCTCTCGCAGTCCACGCGATTTTCTCCAAGGATTTCAGTGATTTTCCCCCGCATGCCGGCGAATCGCCTTGCAGCCGGCGAATTGTCCCCCATATGCGCTGTCACACCAAGATTGGCGTCTGCAATTAAGTCTTGCGCAATTTCGCCGAAAGCCTTAAACGGCGGCACTAAACCGGTTCGCCGGGGCCCACAATTTCGTTCACAGGAAGCATTCAAATGGCAAAGAGTAAGTTTGAGCGCAACAAGCCGCACGTCAACATCGGCACGATCGGCCACGTTGACCACGGCAAGACGTCTCTGACGGCAGCGATCACGAAGTACTTCGGTGAGTTCAAGGCGTACGACCAGATCGACGCTGCTCCGGAAGAAAAGGCCCGTGGCATCACCATTTCGACGGCCCACGTCGAATATGAGACGCCGGCCCGCCACTACGCGCACGTCGACTGCCCCGGCCACGCCGACTACGTCAAGAACATGATCACCGGTGCTGCCCAGATGGACGGCGCGATCCTGGTGTGCTCGGCCGCTGACGGCCCGATGCCGCAGACGCGCGAACACATCCTGCTGGCCCGCCAGGTCGGCGTTCCGGCGATCGTGGTGTTCCTGAACAAGGTCGACCAGGTTGACGACGCCGAGCTTCTCGAACTGGTCGAGCTCGAAGTTCGCGAACTGCTGTCGTCCTACGACTTCCCGGGCGACGATATCCCGGTCGTCAAGGGTTCGGCACTGGCCGCTCTCGAAGACAGCGACAAGAAGATCGGCGAAGACGCGATCCGCGAGCTGATGGCTGCGGTCGACGCCTACATCCCGACGCCTGAGCGCCCGATCGACCAGCCGTTCCTGATGCCGATCGAAGACGTGTTCTCGATCTCGGGCCGTGGTACGGTTGTGACCGGCCGCGTCGAGCGTGGCATTGTCAAGGTTGGCGAAGAAGTCGAGATCGTCGGCATCCGCGCGACCTCGAAGACGACGGTGACCGGCGTTGAAATGTTCCGCAAGCTGCTCGATCAGGGCCAGGCCGGCGACAACATCGGCGCACTGGTTCGCGGTGTGAACCGTGACGGCGTCGAGCGTGGCCAGATCCTGTGCAAGCCGGGCTCTGTCAAGCCGCACAAGAAGTTCATGGCCGAAGCCTACATCCTGACGAAGGAAGAGGGTGGCCGTCATACGCCGTTCTTCACCAACTACCGTCCGCAGTTCTACTTCCGCACGACGGACGTCACGGGCATCGTAACGCTGCCGGAAGGCACGGAAATGGTCATGCCGGGCGACAACGTCACGGTTGCCGTCGAGCTGATCGTTCCGATCGCGATGGAAGAAAAGCTGCGCTTCGCCATCCGCGAAGGCGGCCGCACCGTCGGCGCCGGTATCGTTGCTTCGATCGTCGAGTAATCCTGGGATTACCCGAATTTCAGGAAAAACCCCGCTGGAAACGGCGGGGTTTTTTCGTTTTGATGCCTATCTGGGTGTTTAACAGGTGTTGTAAAAATATCGTTAAATTCACCCGTCACAGTATTTTGTTCATCTCACATTCAGAAACCGGTTGTGATTGGTTCATTTTAGTCCAGACTCCTTCATGCAAAGAGGAGAGCCCGGATGATTCCAAAGGCCACGTTCGTTGCGACGATATTCGCGATGTATGTTTTCACGATGTTTTTCATCGCTGCAATTCCGCAGGAGGTTGTTCAGGCAGCCGGAGTGCAGATCGGTGACATAAGCGTCGTCAAGTGACGATTTAAGCAGTTCATCGCAGGCTTTGCGGTGATCGGAAATGACTGCCACGTGGCCCGGATAGGGAGCGCTCGGCGATGCGGGGGTGAACCCTTGCCGGACGCTCGCTTGCTCTTCGCGCGGAAGCGTCTAACTATGCCTCCGATGTTATGACGCGGAGGATATTTCCCATGAAGAAGCGAATTCTGTTTACGGGCGGTTCGGGCAAGGCAGGTCGCCACACCGTGCCGTGGCTCGTCAATGCAGGTTACGAGGTTCACAACCTCGATCTCCTGCCGCTGGACAGTCCCGGCGTCACCAATCTCATTGCCGACATCACGGACAGCGGTCAGGTCTTCAACGCGCTGTCGATGCACCGAGATTTTCCCGATCTCGATGCGGGCAGGGGCGTGCAGCCCTTCGATGCCGTCGTGCATTTCGCCGCCATTCCGCGTATTCTGATCAAGCCCGACAATGAGACTTTCCGCATCAACACGATGGGCACTTATAATGTCATCGAGGCGGCGGTGAAGCTCGGCATCAGGAAGATTATCATCGCATCCAGCGAGACGACGTATGGCGTCTGCTTCGCCGAAGGCCATCGCGATTTCCACCAGTTCCCGCTGGAGGAAGACTACGACGTCAATCCGATGGATTCCTACGGGCTTTCCAAGGTGGTGAACGAAAAGACGGCCCGCGCCTTTGCCGAGCGTTCGGGCTTCGACATCTATGCGCTGCGTATCGGCAACGTCATTGAGCCGCACGAATATGAGAGGTTCCCCACCTATTTCGCCAATCCCGAGATGCGCAAGCGCATTACCTGGAGCTATATTGACGCCCGCGATCTCGGACAGATCTGCCATCTCTGCATCGAAAAGGACGGCCTGGGCTATCAGGTCTTCAACGCCGCCAACGACACCGTCTCGGCCAACACGCCGTCGAAGGAGCTTGCCAAGCGATTCTTCCCGAACGTGCCCTTCACCCGCGAGATCGGCGAATATGAAGGCCTGCTCTCCAACCGCAAGATTCGCGAGGTGCTGGGTTTTAAAGAAGAGCACGATTGGCGGAAATATGTGAAGGTCTGAACCCTTCTCGGTGGCGGGACGGGCAAGCCGATGGCTCGCAAATGCGCAGAATGGCTTTGAAAAACGAAATTCGTGCTTGCCAATCCGCTGCCGTCGTCTTAAAGGGAGCGCCATGCTTTTCAGCAGCGATTTGCGGGTCTTGGCCCAGACGCTGAATGATCGGTATGAAGGGGTATAGCTCAGTTGGTAGAGCGGCGGTCTCCAAAACCGCAGGTCGTAAGTTCGAGCCTTACTGCCCCTGCCATTTTCCTCGTGCGGAACAGCGCGGACATGCTCGCGGCATTCCGGCCGGGGATTTATGGGCAATGACTTATTTCGTTAAACTTCGGTTTCCCTCTTGTGTATTCGGAAATCGGTGTTTATTTAGGGTTCAACAGACACGCGGTGCGTGGGGCTGATAGTTTCAGCTTTACGCGCCGTAATTGCGTGGGCAGTCGATGGCATCCAAATCCAATCCGTTTGCGTTTCTGCAGCAGGTTCGCTCCGAGACGTCCAAAGTTACATGGCCGTCGCGCCGCGAGACGATGATCTCGACGGTCATGGTGCTTGTGATGGTGGTTTTCGCCGCGCTGTTTTTCTTTGCCGCTGACCAGCTGATCGGCTGGGTTCTGAGCTTCGTGCTCAATACCGGCAACTGATACGGGTGGAGATGAAAATGGCGGCACGTTGGTACATCGTCCACGCATATTCAAATTTTGAAAAGAAGGTAGCTGAAGACATCGAGAACAAGGCTCGCCAGAAGGGGCTTGAGCACCTGTTCGAGAAGATCCTCGTGCCGACCGAAAAGGTGGTGGAAGTGCGTCGCGGCCGCAAGGTCGATTCCGAGCGCAAGTTCTTCCCGGGCTATGTCATGGTTCGTGCCAATCTGACGGACGAAGCCTATCACCTGATCAAGAATACGCCGAAGGTGACAGGTTTCCTCGGCTCCGACAATAAGCCCGTTCCGATTCCGGATCATGAGGCCGAGCGCATTCTCGGTCAGGTCCAGGAAGGTGTCGAGCGGCCGAAGGCCTCCATTACCTTCGAGATCGGCGAGCAGGTGCGTGTTTCCGACGGCCCGTTCGCGTCGTTCAACGGCACGGTTCAGGATGTGGACGAAGAGCGTTCGCGCCTGAAGGTTGAAGTGTCGATCTTTGGCCGCGCAACGCCGGTTGAGCTGGAATACGCTCAGGTCGAGAAGGTCTGATTGTATGAGATTGGAAGCTGGCCCTTGCGGCCTGTTTCCCGCGGACCTTGTCCGCACCCGCGTGGAAGGTGAGGGGTCTTAGCCGGACCCTAATGATCCGCACCACGCAACCGCAGCCGCCGGAGAGATCCGGCATCACGGGTCGGGCGACCGGCCGTTCATGAAAGGCAGAGAGATATGGCTAAGAAAGTTGCAGGCCAGCTCAAGCTTCAGGTCAAGGCAGGATCGGCAAACCCGTCCCCGCCGATTGGTCCGGCGCTTGGTCAGCGTGGCATTAACATCATGGAATTCTGCAAGGCGTTCAATGCCGCCACGCAGGAAATGGAAAAGGGTATGCCGATCCCGGTCGTCATCACCTACTACCAGGACAAGTCCTTCACCTTCGCGATGAAGCAGCCTCCGGTCAGCTACTGGCTGAAGAAGGAAGCGAAGATCACATCCGGTTCCAAGACGCCCGGCAAGGGCGCCAAGGCCGGCTCCCTCACCAAGGCTCAGATCAAGTCGATCGCAGAAGCCAAGATGAAGGATCTGAACGCAGCGGATATCGAAGGTGCAATGGCGATGATCGAGGGCTCTGCCCGCGCCATGGGCCTGGAAGTGGTGGGTTAAGATCATGGCTGGTAAGCGCACGCAGAAGATCAACGAAGGTGTTGATCCCACCAAGCTCTATGCTCTCTCCCTGGCCATCGGTATGGTCAAGGAACGGGCTGTGGCCAAGTTCGACGAAACCATCGAAGTCTCGATGAACCTCGGCGTCGACCCGCGCCATGCGGACCAGATGGTTCGCGGCGTCGTCAACCTGCCGAACGGCACCGGCCGTACGGTTCGCGTTGCTGTCTTCGCTCGTGGCGTCAAGGCTGATGAAGCCAAGGCCGCCGGTGCTGATATCGTCGGCGCTGAAGAGCTCGTCGAAATCGTCCAGGGCGGCAAAATCGAATTCGATCGCTGCATCGCCACCCCCGACATGATGCCGCTCGTCGGCCGTCTCGGTAAGGTTCTCGGACCCCGCGGCATGATGCCGAACCCGAAGGTCGGCACCGTCACCATGGATGTGGCCGGAGCCGTCAAGGCTTCCAAGGGCGGTGCTGTCGAGTTCCGCGTCGAGAAGGCTGGTATCGTCCATGCCGGCATCGGCAAGGCCTCTTTCGATGCCAAGGCTCTGGAAGAAAACATCCGCGCCTTCGCTGACGCCGTCATCAAGGCGAAGCCGGCCGGCGCCAAGGGCAACTACGTCAAGCGCGTGGCGATTTCTTCGACCATGGGCCCGGGCGTCAAGATCGAAGTCGGCTCGGTCACCGCAGCTCCGACTGCGTAAGTTGATTGCCGGACCTCGGTCCGGTCACTGAAATTCCGGCCTCGCGAGGGGCCGGAATATTCCGGAGAAATCCGGAATCCTGTCCGAGATTGCAGGTGGTTTTCCCTTAATCACTTCGCCTGCATGAGACGGGTAAGACCCGAATTGCATGAAGTTCGCTTCTCGTAACTCGGTTCGAGCCTTGGATGCCTTGTGCCTCTTTAGCCTTGAATGGCGCGGGAGCGCGGGGGGACAGGATCCTCAAGCGTCGCTTGGGATCTCACATGATCCCGGGAGGCAAAGGCAACCCGGCGGGCCCGTTTTCGGTCCCGCCAACTGGAGATAGGCAGTGGAAAGAGCGGAAAAACGCGAATTCGTCACGGAACTGAGTGAAGTCTTCAAGGCTTCGGGCTCAGTTGTCGTGGCCCACTATGCTGGTGCCACAGTCGCGCAGATGAACGACTTTCGTTCGAAGATGCGTGCAGCTGGCGGCACCGTCAAAGTCGCGAAGAACCGCCTGGCCAAAATTGCCCTTCAGGGTACGGAAGCGGAAGGGATCACCGATCTCTTCAAGGGTCAGACGCTGATTGCATACAGCACCGATCCGATCACCGCTCCGAAGGTCGTCATGGATTTCGCCAAGACCAACGACAAGATCGTTGTTCTGGGCGGCGCCATGGGAACAACCACGCTCAACGCCGATGCAGTCAAGTCGCTTGCGACCCTGCCTTCGCTCGATGAGTTGCGTGCGAAGCTGCTGGGCATGATCCAGACACCGGCTACCCGCATCGCTGGAGTTGTTGCAGCACCGGCAAGCCAGCTTGCCCGCGTGTTTGCGGCCTACGCCAAGAAGGACGAAGCCGCTTAAGGCGGTTTTTCGCTGTTTATAATCAACCGGTTCGAACCGAACAAAAGGAACTAGTAAAATGGCTGATCTCGCAAAGATCGTTGACGACCTCTCCTCGCTGACCGTTCTGGAAGCTGCAGAACTGTCGAAGCTTCTCGAAGAAAAGTGGGGCGTTTCCGCTGCTGCTCCGGTAGCTGTTGCTGCCGCTGCTGGTGGTGCTGGCCCGGCTGTCGTTGAAGAAGAAAAGACCGAGTTCGACGTCATCCTCGCGGATGCCGGCGCCAACAAGATCAACGTCATCAAGGAAGTCCGCGCCATCACCGGTCTCGGCCTCAAGGAAGCCAAGGACCTCGTCGAGGCCGCTCCGAAGGCTGTCAAGGAAGGCGTTTCCAAGGCTGAAGCCGCTGACATCAAGAAGAAGCTTGAAGACGCCGGCGCCAAGGCCGACGTCAAGTAATCTTGAACTGCTTTTGGGAGGCAGTCTCGACTGCCTCCCATTTGCCGTTTTTCTGAACGAATTACCCAAAAGCCGCGTCAAACCGGCTTTTGGGTAATGGGTTCTTCAAAAGGATAGTCTCGCGCCGAGGGCAGCACAGCAATCCGAGCTGAGCGTTTTCGGGAGTCGGACGAGATTGAACTACCCATTGATTGACGGGATCGACTGGCCATCGGTTCCCGTCCGTTGCAGGCCCGGGTGCAAGATTTGAAGGAGCGACGATGGCTCAGACCCTTTCGTTCAACGGTCGCAGGCGCGTACGCAAGTTTTTTGGTAAGATCCCCGAAGTCGCAGAAATGCCGAACCTCATCGAGGTTCAGAAGGCGTCCTACGACCAGTTTTTGATGGTTGAAGAGCCGAAAGGCGGCCGGCCCGACGAAGGCCTTCAGGCCGTTTTCAAGTCGGTTTTCCCGATCACCGATTTCTCCGGCGCGTCCATGCTGGAATTTGTGTCCTACGAGTTCGAACCGCCGAAGTTCGACGTTGACGAATGCCGTCAGCGCGACCTGACCTATGCAGCACCGCTGAAGGTCACGTTGCGCCTAATCGTGTTCGATATCGACGAGGATACCGGCGCGAAGTCGATCAAGGACATCAAGGAACAGTCCGTCTACATGGGCGACATGCCGCTCATGACCAACAATGGCACGTTCATCGTCAACGGCACGGAGCGCGTCATCGTCTCCCAGATGCACCGTTCGCCGGGCGTCTTCTTCGACCACGACAAGGGCAAGAGCCATTCTTCCGGCAAGCTGCTCTTTGCTGCCCGCGTCATCCCCTATCGCGGCTCCTGGCTCGACATCGAATTCGACGCCAAGGATATCGTCTACGCCCGTATCGACCGTCGCCGTAAGATCCCTGTCACCTCGCTCCTGATGGCGCTCGGCATGGACGGCGAGGAAATCCTTGACACCTTCTACACGAAGTCGCTCTACAAGCGCGACGGCGCAGGCTGGCGCATTCCCTTCAAGCCGGAAACCCTGAAGGGTGCCAAGGCGATCACCGAGATGGTCGACGCCGATACCGGCGAAGTCGTCGTGGAGGCCGGCAAGAAGCTGACCCCGCGTCTGCTTCGCACGCTCTCCGACAAGGGCCTGAAGGCGCTGAAGGCTGCCGATGACGATCTCTATGGCAACTACCTCGCCGGCGACATCGTCAACTACTCGACGGGCGAGATCTATCTCGAAGCCGGCGACGAAATCGATGAGAAGACGCTCGGCATCATCCTGGCCAACGGTTTCGACGAGATCCCGGTTCTCGGCATCGACCACATCAATGTTGGCGCCTACATCCGCAACACGCTTACCGCCGACAAGAACGAGAACCGTCAGGACGCTCTGTTCGACATTTACCGCGTCATGCGTCCGGGTGAACCGCCGACCATGGAATCGGCCGAAGCCATGTTCAACTCGCTGTTCTTCGATGCGGAGCGTTACGACCTCTCCGCCGTCGGCCGCGTCAAGATGAACATGCGTCTCGACCTGACCGTCGAAGACACCGTCCGTATCCTGCGCAAGGACGACATTCTGGCCGTGGTCAGGATGCTGGTCGAACTGCGCGATGGCAAGGGCGAGATCGACGATATCGACAACCTCGGTAACCGTCGCGTCCGCTCGGTCGGCGAGCTGATGGAAAACCAGTACCGTCTCGGCCTGCTCCGCATGGAGCGCGCGATCAAGGAACGCATGTCCTCGATCGAGATCGACACGGTCATGCCGCAGGATCTGATCAACGCCAAGCCGGCGGCTGCCGCCGTTCGCGAGTTCTTCGGTTCCTCGCAGCTCTCGCAGTTCATGGACCAGGTCAACCCGCTCTCGGAAATCACCCACAAGCGTCGTCTTTCGGCTCTTGGCCCGGGCGGTCTGACCCGTGAGCGCGCCGGCTTCGAAGTCCGCGACGTGCATCCGACCCACTACGGCCGTATTTGCCCGATCGAAACGCCGGAAGGCCCGAACATCGGTCTGATCAACTCGCTTGCGACCTTTGCCCGCGTCAACAAGTACGGCTTCATCGAAAGCCCGTACCGCCGTATCGTCGACGGCAAGGTGACGAGCGACGTGCTCTACCTCTCCGCCATGGAAGAGGCGAAGTATTACGTCGCCCAGGCCAACGCCGAAATGAACGCCGACGGCTCCTTCGTCGACGAGTTCGTCGTCTGCCGTCATGCCGGCGAAGTCATGCTCGCGCCCCGCGACAGTATGAACCTGATGGACGTTTCGCCGAAGCAGGTCGTTTCGGTCGCAGCCGCGCTCATCCCGTTCCTGGAAAACGACGACGCCAACCGCGCCCTCATGGGCTCGAACATGCAGCGTCAGGCCGTGCCGCTGCTGCGTGCCGAAGCCCCGTTCGTCGGTACCGGCATGGAGCCGGTCGTTGCCCGCGACTCGGGTGCTGCCATCGGCGCCCGCCGCGGCGGCGTGGTCGACCAGGTCGACGCGACGCGTATCGTTATCCGCGCCACTGAAGACCTCGAAGCCGGCAAATCCGGCGTCGATATCTACCGCCTGCAGAAGTTCCAGCGTTCGAACCAGAACACCTGCGTCAACCAGCGTCCGCTGGTCACCGTCGGTGACGAGGTCAACCGCGGCGACATCCTTGCCGACGGCCCGTCGACCGATCTCGGCGACCTGGCGCTCGGCCGCAACGCGCTCGTCGCGTTCATGCCCTGGAACGGCTACAACTACGAAGACTCGATCCTGCTCTCCGAGCGTATCGTTGCCGACGACGTGTTCACCTCCATCCACATCGAGGAATTCGAAGTGATGGCGCGCGACACCAAGCTTGGTCCTGAGGAAATCACCCGCGACATTCCGAACGTTTCGGAAGAAGCGCTCAAAAATCTCGACGAAGCCGGCATCGTCTATATCGGCGCCGAAGTTCAGCCGGGCGATATCCTCGTCGGCAAGATCACCCCGAAGGGCGAAAGCCCGATGACGCCGGAAGAAAAGCTTCTGCGCGCCATCTTCGGCGAAAAGGCCTCCGACGTGCGCGATACCTCCATGCGCATGCCGCCCGGCACTTACGGCACGATCGTCGAAGTTCGCGTCTTCAACCGCCATGGCGTCGAGAAGGACGAGCGCGCGATGGCAATCGAGCGCGAAGAGATCGAGCGTCTTGCCAAGGACCGCGACGACGAGCAGGCGATCCTCGACCGTAACGTCTACGGCCGTCTGATCGAAATGCTGCGCGGCCAGGCTTCCATCGCCGGCCCGAAGGGCTTCAAGAAGGGCACCGAGCTTTCGAACGCCGTCGTCTCCGAATATCCCCGCTCGCAGTGGTGGATGTTCGCGGTCGAAGACGAGAAGGTTCAGAGCGAGCTTGAAGCGCTCCGCGGCCAGTACGACGAATCCAAGTCGCGCCTTGAACAGCGCTTTATGGATAAGGTCGAGAAGGTCCAGCGCGGCGATGAAATGCCTCCTGGCGTCATGAAGATGGTCAAGGTCTTCGTCGCTGTGAAGCGCAAGATCCAGCCGGGCGACAAGATGGCCGGCCGACATGGGAACAAGGGCGTCGTTTCGCGCATTGTGCCTGTCGAGGACATGCCGTTCCTCGAAGACGGCACGCATGTCGACGTCGTTCTGAACCCGCTCGGCGTTCCCTCGCGCATGAACGTCGGCCAGATCCTTGAAACCCATCTGGGTTGGGCTTGCGCCGGCATGGGTCGCCAGATCGGCGAACTGATCGAGGCATACAAGGCCAATGGCAACATCGAGCCGCTGCGCAAGACCATCGGCGATGTCGTCGGTGACGGTCCGAAGGCCGAACAGGTCCACGAGTTCGACGACGAATCTGTTCTGCGTCTTGCCGACCAGTGGAAGCGCGGCGTTTCGATTGCGACGCCTGTCTTCGACGGTGCTCACGAAGGCGACGTCAACGACATGCTGCGTCTGGCAGGTCTCAAGGATACCGGTCAGTCGACGCTTTATGATGGCCGTACCGGCGAGCAGTTCGACCGCCAGGTCACCGTGGGCTACATCTACATGCTGAAGCTCAACCACCTGGTCGACGACAAGATCCATGCCCGTTCGATCGGTCCTTACTCGCTCGTGACCCAGCAGCCGCTGGGTGGCAAGGCGCAGTTCGGCGGCCAGCGCTTCGGCGAAATGGAAGTCTGGGCGCTCGAAGCATACGGCGCGGCCTACACGCTGCAGGAAATGCTGACGGTGAAGTCGGACGACGTCGCCGGCCGCACCAAGGTCTACGAAGCCATCGTCCGCGGAGACGACACGTTCGAAGCCGGTATTCCGGAAAGCTTCAACGTTCTCGTCAAGGAAATGCGCTCGCTGGGCCTTAGCGTCGAGCTCGAAAACACCAAGCTTGACGAGGCGCAGGCAGCTCAGCTGCCCGACGCGGCCGAGTAAGCAGTTGATAGGGCGTGCGCTGCCAATGCGGCGCACGCCGGTCCCGCCGGGCGCCGTATCCGTATCGGCCCTGCAGGGAAGTTTCGCCGCATCTTGCGGTTATTCTCGTTTAAGCGAGGGAGGCGGCTCCCGGGAATTTGCCGCCGTCCATCGCATTTTGAGGGCGCTTTAGCCCATGAAGGAGACAGGCATGAACCAAGAGGTCATGAATCTTTTCAATCCGCAGGTGCCTGCACAGAATTTCGATTCCATTCGGATTTCGATCGCGTCGCCGGAGAAGATCCTCTCCTGGTCCTACGGTGAGATCAAGAAGCCGGAAACCATCAACTACCGCACGTTCAAGCCGGAACGCGACGGTCTGTTCTGCGCGCGCATCTTCGGGCCCATCAAGGACTACGAATGCCTGTGCGGCAAGTACAAGCGCATGAAGTACAAGGGCATCATCTGCGAAAAGTGCGGCGTCGAAGTCACGCTGTCGCGCGTTCGCCGTGAGCGCATGGGCCATATCGAGCTCGCCGCTCCCGTTGCCCACATCTGGTTCCTGAAGTCGCTGCCGTCGCGCATCTCGACGCTGCTCGACATGACGCTGAAGGATGTCGAACGCGTCCTCTATTTCGAAAACTACATCGTCACCGAGCCGGGCCTGACTGCCCTCAAGGAGCACCAGCTCCTCTCGGAAGAAGAGTATATGCTCGCCGTTGACGAATACGGCGAAGACCAGTTCACCGCGATGATCGGCGCTGAGGCGATCTACGAGATGCTGGCCTCGATGAACCTCGAAAAGATCGCTGGCGACCTGCGCGCCGAGCTTGCCGACACCACGTCGGATCTCAAGCAGAAAAAGCTGATGAAGCGCCTGAAGATCGTCGAGAACTTCATGGAGTCGGGCAACCGTCCGGAATGGATGATCATGAAGGTCGTTCCGGTCATCCCGCCGGACCTGCGTCCGCTGGTTCCGCTCGACGGCGGCCGTTTCGCGACCTCGGACCTGAACGATCTCTACCGCCGCGTCATCAACCGTAACAACCGTCTGAAGCGCCTGATCGAGCTTCGTGCGCCTGGCATCATCATCCGCAACGAAAAGCGCATGCTGCAGGAATCGGTTGACGCGCTGTTCGACAACGGCCGTCGCGGCCGCGTCATCACCGGCGCCAACAAGCGTCCGCTGAAGTCGCTCTCCGACATGCTGAAGGGCAAGCAGGGACGCTTCCGCCAGAACCTGCTCGGCAAGCGCGTCGACTATTCCGGCCGTTCGGTTATCGTCACCGGCCCGGAACTGAAGCTGCACCAGTGCGGTCTGCCGAAGAAGATGGCGCTCGAGCTCTTCAAGCCGTTCATCTATGCCCGCCTCGACGCCAAGGGTTATTCCTCGACCGTCAAGCAGGCCAAGAAGCTGGTCGAAAAGGAAAAGCCCGAAGTCTGGGATATCCTCGATGAGGTTATCCGCGAGCATCCGGTTCTCCTGAACCGCGCACCGACGCTGCACCGCCTGGGCATCCAGGCCTTCGAACCCACCCTGGTCGAAGGCAAGGCGATCCAGCTGCATCCGCTCGTCTGCACGGCCTTCAACGCCGACTTCGACGGTGACCAGATGGCCGTTCACGTGCCGCTGTCGCTCGAAGCCCAGCTCGAAGCCCGCGTGCTGATGATGTCCACCAACAACATCCTGCATCCGGCCAACGGCGCGCCGATCATCGTTCCCTCGCAGGACATGGTTCTCGGCCTCTATTACCTGTCGATCCTGAACCAGAACGAGCCGGGCGAAGGCATGGCCTTCTCCGATCTCGGCGAGCTGCATCACGCCCTCGAAAGCAAGGTCGTGACACTGCACACCAAGATCCGCGGCCGTTTCAAGTCGGTCGACGAGGATGGCAAGCCCTACTCGAAGATCTATGAGACGACGCCTGGCCGTCTGCTCATCGGCGAACTGCTGCCGAAGAACGGCAAGGTTCCCTTCGACATCTGCAACCAGGAAATGACCAAGAAGAACATCTCCAAGATGATCGACACGGTCTACCGTCACTGCGGCCAGAAGGACACGGTCATCTTCTGCGACCGCATCATGCAGCTCGGCTTCTCCCATGCCTGCCGCGCCGGCATTTCGTTCGGCAAGGACGACATGGTCATTCCGGATGCCAAGGCCAAGATCGTTGCCGACACCGAAAGCCTGGTGAAGGAATACGAGCAGCAGTATAATGACGGCCTGATCACCCAGGGCGAAAAGTACAACAAGGTTGTCGACGCCTGGGGCAAAGCCACCGAAAAGGTCGCCGAAGAGATGATGGCCCGCATTAAGGCGGTCGAATTCGACGACAAGACCGGTCGTCAGAAGCCGATGAACTCGATCTACATGATGAGCCATTCCGGCGCCCGCGGTTCTCCGAACCAGATGCGTCAGCTGGGCGGCATGCGCGGCCTCATGGCCAAGCCGTCGGGTGAAATCATCGAGACCCCGATCATCTCGAACTTCAAGGAAGGCCTGACCGTCAACGAGTACTTCAACTCGACGCACGGCGCCCGCAAGGGGCTGGCAGACACCGCCTTGAAGACCGCCAACTCCGGCTACCTGACCCGCCGTCTTGTCGACGTCGCGCAGGATTGCATCGTCACGCACGTCGATTGCGGCACTGAAACCGGCCTCACCATGACCGCCATCGTCGATGCCGGTCAGGTGGTTGCCTCGCTCGGCGCCCGCATCCTCGGCCGCACGGCGCTCGATGACATCGATCATCCGGTCACGGGTGAGCGCATCGTCGATGCCGGCAAGATGATCCTCGAGCCCGATGTCATCGAGATCGAGAAGGCCGGTATCCAGTCGATCCGCATCCGGTCGGCGCTGACCTGCGAAATCCAGACGGGCGTCTGCTCGGTCTGCTACGGCCGCGACCTGGCCCGTGGTACGCCTGTCAATATGGGCGAAGCCGTCGGCGTCATCGCGGCTCAGTCGATCGGCGAGCCGGGCACCCAGCTCACCATGCGAACCTTCCACCTTGGCGGTACGGCCACCGTGGTCGACCAGTCGTTCCTGGAAGCCTCGTACGAAGGTACGGTGCAGATCAAGAACCGCAACATCCTGCGCAACTCCGATGGCAACCTCGTTGCCATGGGCCGCAACATGACCGTCCAGATCCTGGACGAGCGTGGCGTGGAACGATCTTCGCAGCGTGTGGCCTACGGTTCGAAGCTGCATGTCGACGAAGGCGACAAGGTCAAGCGCGGCCAGCGTCTGGCGGAGTGGGATCCTTACACCCGTCCGATGATGACCGAAGTGGCTGGTACCGTTCAGTTCGAAGACCTGGTCGACGGTCTCTCCGTTCTGGAAGCAACCGACGAATCCACCGGCATCACCAAGCGTCAGGTCATCGACTGGCGTTCGACCCCGCGCGGTTCGGACCTCAAGCCGGCGATCGTCATCAAGGATGCCAGCGGCAATGTCGCCAAGCTTTCGCGTGGTGGTGACGCCCGCTTCCTGCTCTCAGTCGATGCGATCCTGTCGGTCGAGCCAGGCACCAAGGTCTCCCAGGGTGACGTGCTTGCGCGTTCGCCGCTGGAAAGCGCCAAGACCAAGGACATCACCGGTGGTCTGCCGCGTGTTGCCGAGCTCTTCGAAGCCCGCCGTCCGAAGGACCACGCCATCATCGCAGAGATCGATGGTACGATCCGCCTCGGCCGCGACTACAAGAACAAGCGCCGCGTCATCATCGAGCCGGCGGAAGACGGTGTCGAGCCTGTCGAATACCTGATCCCGAAGGGCAAGCCTTTCCACCTTCAGGAAGGTGACTATATCGAAAAGGGTGACTACATCCTCGACGGTAACCCGGCTCCGCACGACATCCTGGCGATCAAGGGCGTCGAGGCTCTGGCCTCCTACCTCGTCAACGAGATCCAGGAAGTCTACCGCCTGCAGGGCGTTGTCATCAACGACAAGCACATCGAGGTGATTGTCCGTCAGATGCTGCAGAAGGTGGAGATCACCGATGCAGGCGACTCGACCTATATCGTCGGCGACAATGTCGACCGGATCGAGCTCGAAGACGTCAACGATCACCTGATCGAACAGGGCAAGAAGCCCGCCTATGGCGATCCGGTTCTTCTCGGCATCACCAAGGCGTCGCTGCAGACCCCGTCCTTCATCTCGGCCGCATCCTTCCAGGAAACGACCAAGGTGCTGACGGAAGCTGCGATCGCCGGCAAGACCGACGGTCTGCAGGGTCTGAAGGAAAACGTCATCGTCGGCCGCCTCATCCCGGCCGGCACTGGCGGCACCATGACCCAGATCCGCCGTATCGCTACGTCGCGCGACGAGCTGATCCTCGAAGAGCGCCGTAAGGGCTCCGGTGCTGCCGTTGCCACGCCGATGCTGCAGGACATGGCCGAAAAGGCTCCGGCTGCGGAATAATCCGCAGCTGAAGTCCACCAATTGAAAAACCGCCCGGAGCGATCCGGGCGGTTTTTGTTTTGGTCGGTGTTGGTTGGTCCGGGGCAGGGAAGGCGCTCATTCCACTTATGCTGCTTTGGCGACCGGCAGCCTAAGTGGCGGCGCCCTTCAGTTGAACCGGATGATCGCGACCTCGCCGTCGACCGCACCCTGGTAGGCAGAGGCGTGCGGCTCTTCGGCAGGCACCTCGGTCAGCATGCCGATCTGGTCGAGATCGGCCTCGATGAAGCCTTCCTCGGCAAGCGCGTTCAAGGCCTCGCGCACGGCCGTGTCGTCGTCGGGCGCCTTCAGCATGATGTGCAGGTCGATGCCCTCGCTGTCGTCGGACTCATAGCCCTTGCCGATAATGATGAAGATCATCGGGCCATCGAAATTATTGTCGTTATCGGGTGTCGTAATCATCGCCTGTCCTTCGGCTCTTTGACGATTCGGTCGCTCGAATCCTGCTGTGAGGGCCGCACGCCGCAATTGCTGATTCCTTAACTGCTTTTGCCGCGATGCCCAAGTTTTTATCTTGGTGCACGGCTGCCATTTCGTCTAGAAGGATGAAATCAGGGCGTTAGGCCCGCAGATCAAGGCGATACGGCGAGTTTATTTCTTAACCGGCCTTGACGAGAGGGGTGGAAACCAGTAGTACCCCGGCCATCAGATCCCATGTGAGGCTTGGCTGTTCGGGGCGACGCGCCCTGAAGTTCACCTCAAACAAGGTTCTAAACGCACGTTGAAGTCATGATGCTGCACGCACGACGCATTTTTTATGCGTCCTCTGCTCCTTGTGGTCCATCTGCGGAAGCGGATCGGGCCATATTTTGCGCATTGACGGAAAGCATGCGTCACTGCCGGAGACGGCGCGAGTTCAAGCCCGCAAGGGTACTGAGATAAAACGTAAGGGATGGTTGAATGCCTACCGTAAACCAGCTGATCCGCAAGCCTCGCCAGGCGAACGTAAAGCGTAACAAGGTTCCCGCACTCCAGGAGAACCCGCAGAAGCGCGGCGTTTGCACGCGCGTCTATACGACGACGCCGAAGAAGCCGAACTCGGCTCTGCGTAAGGTCGCAAAGATCCGCCTGACCAACGGCTTCGAAGTCATTGGTTACATCCCCGGCGAAGGTCACAACCTTCAGGAACACTCTGTCGTCATGATCCGTGGCGGCCGCGTCAAGGACCTTCCGGGTGTCCGTTATCACATCATCCGCGGCGTTCTCGATACCCAGGGTGTCAAGAACCGCAAGCAGCGCCGCTCCAAGTACGGTGCGAAGCGTCCGAAGTAATTCGGTTTTGAATAATCCGGCGCTGCGCGAGGTCCTCCGCGTGATGAAGCGCCTTAACGGTTGAAGAGACGAAAAGTATGTCCAGACGTCATAAAGCAGAAAAGCGCGAGATCAATCCGGATCCGAAGTTCGGCGACCTCGTCGTCACCAAGTTCATGAATGCCATCATGCTCGACGGCAAGAAGTCCGTTGCTGAAAACATCGTCTATGGCGCCTTCGACGTCGTCCAGGGCAAGTCCAAGCAGGAGCCGCTCACGGTATTCCATTCTGCGCTCGACAACATTGCCCCGCACGTTGAAGTTCGCTCGCGCCGCGTCGGTGGTGCGACCTATCAGGTCCCGGTTGATGTTCGTCCGGAGCGCCGCCAGGCTCTCGCCATTCGCTGGCTGATTGCTGCTGCCCGTAAGCGTAATGAAACCACCATGATCGATCGCCTGTCCGGCGAACTGCTCGATGCGTCCAACAACCGCGGCTCCGCCGTCAAGAAGCGCGAAGACACGCACAAGATGGCTGACGCCAACCGTGCGTTCTCGCACTATCGCTGGTAATTCCGAACGGTATCGAAAGGCAGTCCACAATGGCTCGCGAATATAAGATCGAAGACTACCGTAATTTCGGTATCATGGCGCATATCGACGCCGGCAAGACCACGACCACCGAGCGTATTCTTTATTACACCGGCAAGTCGCACAAGATCGGCGAAGTCCACGACGGCGCAGCCACCATGGACTGGATGGAGCAGGAGCAGGAGCGTGGCATCACGATCACCTCCGCTGCCACCACGACCTTCTGGAAGGGCCGTGACGGCAAGATGCGCCGCTTCAACATCATCGACACCCCCGGCCACGTCGACTTCACCATCGAAGTCGAGCGTTCGCTGCGCGTTCTCGACGGCGCCATCGCGCTGCTCGATGCCAACGCCGGTGTTGAGCCGCAGACGGAGACCGTCTGGCGTCAGGCCGAGAAGTACAATGTCCCGCGGATGATCTTCTGCAACAAGATGGACAAGACCGGCGCTGACTTCTACCGCTCCGTCGAGATGATCAAGACCCGTCTCGGCGCAACGGCTGTCGTCATGCAGCTGCCGATCGGTGCGGAAACCGAATTCAAGGGCGTCATCGACCTGATCGAGATGAACGCTCTCATCTGGCGCGACGAGTCGCTCGGCGCCCAGTGGGATGTCGTCGAGATCCCCGAGGACATGAAGGCCAAGGCTGAAGAATACCGCGAAAAGCTGATCGAAACGGTTGTCGACATCGACGAAGCCGCGATGGAAGCCTATCTCGAAGGCATTCTGCCCGACAACGATCAGATCCGTGCGCTGGTTCGCCGCGGCACGATCGACGTCAAGTTCCATCCGATGTTCTGTGGCACCGCCTTCAAGAACAAGGGCGTACAGCCGCTGCTCGACGCCGTTGTCGACTACCTGCCGTCGCCGATGGACATCCCGGCGATCAAGGGCATCGACTTCAAGACGGAAGCTGACATCGAGCGTCATGCCGACGACAGCGAGCCGCTTTCCATGCTCGCCTTCAAGATCATGAACGACCCCTTCGTCGGTTCGCTGACCTTCGCCCGCATCTACTCCGGCAAGCTCGAAAAGGGCGCGTCGGTCATGAACACGGTCAAGGACAAGCGCGAGCGCGTCGGCCGCATGCTGCAGATGCACTCCAACTCGCGTGAAGACATCGAAGAAGCCTTCGCAGGCGACATCGTCGCTCTCGCTGGCCTCAAGGAAACCACGACCGGCGACACGCTCTGCGATCCGCTGAAGCCGGTTATCCTCGAGCGTATGGAATTCCCCGAGCCGGTCATCCAGATCGCCATCGAGCCGAAGACCAAGGGCGACCAGGAAAAGATGGGCCTCGCGCTCAACCGCCTGGCTGCTGAGGATCCGTCCTTCCGCGTCAAGACCGACCAGGAATCCGGCCAGACCATCATCGCCGGCATGGGCGAACTGCATCTCGACATCATCGTCGACCGCATGCGTCGTGAATTCAAGGTCGAAGCAACCGTCGGTGCGCCGCAGGTTGCCTACCGCGAAACCATCACGCGCCAGCACGAAGAAGACTACACGCACAAGAAGCAGTCTGGCGGTACCGGCCAGTTCGCGCGTGTCAAGATCGTCTTCGAACCGAACCCGGAAGGCGACGAATTCAAGTTCGAATCGAAGATCGTCGGTGGTTCCGTTCCGAAGGAATACATCCCCGGCGTCCAGAAGGGCATCGAAAGCGTCCTGTCTTCGGGTCCGCTTGCTGGCTTCCCGATGCTCGGCGTCAAGGCGACCCTCATCGACGGCGCCTTCCACGACGTCGACTCCTCGGTTCTCGCCTTCGAAATCGCATCGCGTGCCTGCTTCCGTGAAGCAGCCAAGAAGGCCGGCGCTCAGCTGCTCGAGCCGATGATGAAGGTCGAAGTCGTTACCCCGGAAGATTATGTCGGCGACGTCATCGGCGACCTGAACTCCCGTCGCGGTCAGATCCAGGGCCAGGAAAGCCGTGGTATCGCTGTCGTCATCAACGCGAACGTGCCGCTCGCGAACATGTTCAAGTACGTCGACAACCTGCGCTCCATGTCTCAGGGCCGCGCCCAGTACACGATGACCTTCGATCACTATTCGCCGGTCCCGTCGAACGTCGCAACAGAAATCCAGGCAAAGTATTCCGGTCAGAAGTGACCGGAATACCAATTGACCGATAACAAGAATTAGATCCCCTCGGGGACTAGCAAAATGGAGAGCCGAAAATGGCAAAGAGTAAGTTTGAGCGCAACAAGCCGCACGTCAACATCGGCACGATCGGCCACGTTGACCACGGCAAGACGTCTCTGACGGCAGCGATCACGAAGTACTTCGGTGAGTTCAAGGCGTACGACCAGATCGACGCTGCTCCGGAAGAAAAGGCCCGTGGCATCACCATTTCGACGGCCCACGTCGAATATGAGACGCCGGCCCGCCACTACGCGCACGTCGACTGCCCCGGCCACGCCGACTACGTCAAGAACATGATCACCGGTGCTGCCCAGATGGACGGCGCGATCCTGGTGTGCTCGGCCGCTGACGGCCCGATGCCGCAGACGCGCGAACACATCCTGCTGGCCCGCCAGGTCGGCGTTCCGGCGATCGTGGTGTTCCTGAACAAGGTCGACCAGGTTGACGACGCCGAGCTTCTCGAACTGGTCGAGCTCGAAGTTCGCGAACTGCTGTCGTCCTACGACTTCCCGGGCGACGATATCCCGGTCGTCAAGGGTTCGGCACTGGCCGCTCTCGAAGACAGCGACAAGAAGATCGGCGAAGACGCGATCCGCGAGCTGATGGCTGCGGTCGACGCCTACATCCCGACGCCTGAGCGCCCGATCGACCAGCCGTTCCTGATGCCGATCGAAGACGTGTTCTCGATCTCGGGCCGTGGTACGGTTGTGACCGGCCGCGTCGAGCGTGGCATTGTCAAGGTTGGCGAAGAAGTCGAGATCGTCGGCATCCGCGCGACCTCGAAGACGACGGTGACCGGCGTTGAAATGTTCCGCAAGCTGCTCGATCAGGGCCAGGCCGGCGACAACATCGGCGCACTGGTTCGCGGTGTGAACCGTGACGGCGTCGAGCGTGGCCAGATCCTGTGCAAGCCGGGCTCTGTCAAGCCGCACAAGAAGTTCATGGCCGAAGCCTACATCCTGACGAAGGAAGAGGGTGGCCGTCATACGCCGTTCTTCACCAACTACCGTCCGCAGTTCTACTTCCGCACGACGGACGTCACGGGCATCGTGACGCTGCCGGAAGGCACGGAAATGGTTATGCCGGGCGACAACGTCACCGTTGCTGTCGAGCTGATCGTTCCGATCGCGATGGAAGAAAAGCTGCGCTTCGCCATCCGCGAAGGCGGCCGCACCGTCGGCGCCGGTATCGTTGCTTCGATCGTCGAGTAATTAGCGGCTGGGCCACCAGGCCCAAGGAAAGGATGGGGACGCCGATCTCGGTGTCCCTCTCGATCTTTGAAACCGGTGGCCCGCTAACGTAACTGAAGGTAAGTCGTGTCCCTGAATGGTGACACGCGGATAACAGACACAAGGATAAAGTCGAATGAACGGCCAGAATATCCGCATCCGCCTGAAGGCGTTCGATCACCGGATTCTCGATGCCTCCACGCGCGAGATCGTATCGACGGCTAAGCGCACCGGTGCAAGCGTCCGGGGCCCCGTTCCGCTTCCGACCCGCATCGAGAAGTTTACGGTCAATCGGTCCCCGCACATCGACAAGAAGAGCCGTGAACAGTTCGAGATGCGCACGCACAAGCGCCTTCTCGATATCGTTGACCCGACCCCGCAGACGGTAGACGCGCTGATGAAGCTCGATCTCGCCGCCGGTGTCGATGTTGAGATCAAGCTCTGAGACCTCGGGTCTTCGGGCTGAGTGAGAAGGATTGAACCGATGCGTTCAGGTGTGATTGCACAGAAGGTGGGAATGACCCGCGTCTATAACGACGCCGGTGAGCATGTCCCGGTAACGGTACTGCGCATGGAGGCCGTCCAGGTCGTTGCCACGCGTACTGTCGAAAAGAATGGCTATACCGCAGTTCAGCTCGGTGCCGGCCAGGCGAAGGTGAAGAACACGTCGAAGGCGATGCGCGGCAACTTTGCTGTCGCCAACGTCGAGCCGAAGGCGAAGCTTCAGGAATTCCGCGTCTCGGAAGATAATCTTCTGGAGATCGGTACTGAGCTTAAGGCCGGTCACTTTGCGGCCGGTCAGCTCGTCGACGTGACGGGCACGACGATCGGTAAGGGTTTTGCCGGCGCCATGAAGCGCCATGGTTTCGGCGGTCTGCGCGCCACGCACGGTGTGTCGGTGTCGCACCGCTCGCACGGTTCGACCGGCTCGCGCCAGGATCCGGGCAAGGTATTCAAGAACAAGAAGATGGCTGGTCACATGGGCCAGACGCGCGTTACGACTCAGAACCTGGAAGTGGTTTCGACCGATGAAGATCGCGGTCTGATCCTGATCAAGGGTGCAGTGCCCGGTTCCAAGGGTGCCTGGATCATCGTGCGCGATGCCGTCAAGTCGGCAGCGAAGTAAGGAGCCGGACCAATGGAATTCAACGTCAAGACCCTCGAGGGAAAAGACGCAGGGAAGGTTTCTCTTTCTGATGCGATTTTCGGCCTCGAGCCCCGCGAAGACATTCTCGCCCGCGTCATCCGCTGGCAGCTTGCCAAGAAGCAGCAGGGCACCCACAAGGCAAAGGGCCGCGCTGAAGTTTCGCGCACCGGCGCCAAGATGTACAAGCAGAAGGGTACGGGCCGCGCCCGCCACCATTCAGCTCGCGCTCCGCAGTTCCGCGGCGGCGGCAAGGCTCACGGCCCGGTCGTCCGCAGCCACGAGCATGACCTTCCGAAGAAGGTTCGTGCACTCGGCCTGCGCCACGCTCTTTCGGCCAAGATCAAGGCCGATGACGTCATCGTCATCGACAACCTGGTTGCAACTGAAGCCAAGACCAAGGCTCTTGCGTCTGTATTCGAGACGCTCGGCCTGACCAACGCCCTCTTCATCGGTGGCGCAGAACTTGACGGCAACTTCAAGCTCGCAGCCCAGAACATCCCGAACATCGATGTTCTGCCGATCCAGGGCATCAACGTTTACGACATCGTGCGCCGCGGCAAGCTCGTGCTTTCCAAGGCTGCGGTTGAAGCGCTAGAGGAGCGATTCAAGTGACCGATCTTCGCCACTACGATGTGATCGTCTCTCCGGCGATCACCGAAAAGTCCACGCTGGTCTCCGAAAACAACCAGGTTGTTTTCAATGTCGCCAAGCAGGCGACGAAGCCGGAAATCAAGGCTGCTGTCGAGGCGCTGTTCGGCGTCAAGGTTACGGCCGTCAACACTCTGCTGCGCAAGGGCAAGACCAAGCGGTTCCGCGGTTTCGTCGGCAAGCAGAAGGACGTGAAGAAGGCTGTTGTGACCCTGGCTGAAGGCCAGACGATCGACGTCTCCACCGGTCTCTGAGGTATAAGAAAATGGCATTGAAAACATTCAATCCGATCACCCCGAGCCAGCGCCAGCTGGTCATCGTCGACCGTTCGGCCCTCTACAAGGGCAAGCCGGTCAAGGCGCTGACGGAAGGCCTGACCAAGAGCGGCGGTCGTAACAACCTCGGTCGCATCACCGCCCGTTTCATCGGCGGCGGTCACAAGCGCACCTATCGTCTGATCGACTTCAAGCGTCGCAAGTTCGACGTCGAAGGCACGGTCGAGCGTATCGAATACGATCCGAACCGCACGGCTTTCATCGCGCTGGTAACCTATGCCGACGGCGAGAAGGCTTATATCCTCGCTCCTCAGCGCCTCGCTGCCGGTGACAAGGTCATCGCTTCCGAGAAGGCTGTCGACGTCAAGCCCGGCAACACCATGCCGCTGCAGTTCATCCCGGTCGGCTCCATCATCCACAACGTGGAAATGAAGCCGGGCAAGGGCGGTCAGATCGCTCGCTCCGCCGGTGGCTACGCACAGCTCGTCGGCCGTGACCAGGGCATGGCGATCCTTCGCCTGAACTCTGGTGAACAGCGTCTCGTTCATGGCTCCTGCCTTGCTTCGATCGGCGCCGTCTCCAACCCGGACCACGCCAATATCAACGACGGCAAGGCCGGTCGTACCGTTTGGCGCGGCAAGCGTCCGCATAACCGCGGTGTCGTCATGAACCCGGTCGACCATCCGCACGGCGGTGGTGAAGGCCGCACTTCCGGTGGTCGCCATCCGGTGACACCGTGGGGCAAGCCGACCAAGGGCAAGCGCACCCGGTCGAACAAGTCGACCGACAAGATGATCATGCGCTCGCGTCATCAGCGTAAGAAGTAAGAGAGGAAGTCTCCAATGGCTCGTTCAGTATGGAAAGGTCCGTTCGTTGACGGCTATCTTCTCAAGAAGGCTGAGAAGGTTCGTGAAGGCGGACGTGCAGAAGTGATCAAGATCTGGAGCCGTCGCTCCACGATCCTGCCGCAGTTCGTCGGTCTTACCTTCGGCGTCTACAACGGCAGCAAGCATATCCCGGTCAGCGTCAATGAAGACATGGTCGGCCACAAATTCGGTGAATTCTCTCCGACCCGCACCTACTACGGTCACGGCGCGGACAAGAAGGCGAAGAGGAAGTAACAATGGGCAAGGCAAAAGCCGAACGCCGGCTGAAGGACAACGAGGCGCAAGCAGTCGCCCGCACGCTCCGCGTCAGCCCCCAGAAGCTCAATCTGGTTGCTGCGGCTATCCGCGGCAAGAAGGTCGAGCGCGCACTCGCTGAGCTGGAGTTCTCCCGCAAGCGCATCGCAGGAGCCGTCAAGAAGACGCTCGAATCCGCGATCGCCAACGCCGAGAACAACCACGATCTCGACGTCGACGCTCTCGTCGTCGCCGAGGCCTATGTCGGCAAGTCGATCGTCATGAAGCGTTTCCACGCTCGTGGCCGCGGTCGCGCGTCGCGCATCGAGAAGCCTTTCGCGCACCTGACGATCGTCGTTCGTGAAGTGCAGGCAGTAGAGGAGGCCGCATAATGGGTCAGAAAATCAATCCAATCGGTTTCCGTCTTGGCATCAACCGTACCTGGGATAGCCGCTGGTTCGCGGACAATGCCGAGTACGGCCAGCTGCTGCACGAAGACCTGAAGATGCGCAAGTTCGTCATGAGCGAACTGAAGCAGGCCGGGATATCCAAGGTGGTCATCGAGCGTCCGCACAAGAAGTGCCGCGTCACGATCCACTCGGCACGCCCGGGCCTGATCATTGGCCGCAAGGGCGCAGACATCGACAAGCTCCGCAAGAAGCTGTCGGACATGACCAATTCGGAAACGCACCTCAACATCGTTGAAGTGCGCAAGCCCGAAGTCGACGCAACGCTGGTCGCTCAGTCGATCGCCCAGCAGCTCGAGCGCCGCGTGGCTTTCCGCCGCGCCATGAAGCGCGCTGTTCAGTCCGCGATGCGTCTTGGCGCCGAAGGCATCAAGATCACCTGCGCTGGTCGTCTCGGCGGCGCTGAAATCGCCCGTACGGAATGGTACCGCGAAGGTCGTGTGCCGCTGCACACGCTGCGCGCCGACATCGACTACGGCACGGCCGAAGCAGAAACCGCATTCGGTATCTGCGGCATCAAGGTCTGGATCTTCAAGGGCGAAATCCTTGAGCACGATCCGATGGCTTCCGAACGTCGCGCGCTGGAAGGCGACGCACAGGGTCCGGCAAGCCGCGAACGCGACCGTGGCGATCGTCGCCGCGAACGCGACAACGCGTAATTAGCGCTGGCGAAAGATAAGCTCGGAGAAGTAAGAAAATGTTGCAGCCAAAGCGTACTAAGTACCGCAAGCAATTCAAGGGCCGCATCAAGGGTGTCGCCAAGGGTGGTTCTGACCTGGCATTCGGCGAATTCGGCCTGAAGGCTCAGGAACCCAACCGCGTCAATGCACGCGAGATCGAAGCGGCTCGCCGTGCGATCACGCGTTACATGAAGCGCGCCGGCCGTGTGTGGATCCGCGTGTTCCCGGACGTTCCGGTAACCGCTAAGCCGACCGAAGTCCGCATGGGTAAGGGTAAGGGCTCCGTTGAATACTGGGCATGCAAGGTCAAGCCCGGCCGTATGATGTTCGAGATCGACGGTGTCAGCGAAGAAATCGCCCGTGAGGCGCTTCGTCTCGGCTCTGCCAAACTCTCGGTCAAGACGCGCTTCGTTCAGCGCATTGCAGAGTAAGGGATTGAGCTCATGAAAGCCTCAGATGTTCGCGGTTTCACCGCCGACCAACTCAAGGACGAGCTTGCCAAGCTGAAGAAGGAGCAGTTCAACCTGCGCTTCCAGAAGGCGACCGGCCAGCTCGAAAAGTCCTCGCGCATCAACGAAGTCCGCAAGGACATCGCCCGCGTGAAAACCATTGCCCGCCAGAAGGCGGCAGAAGTTAAGGCCTAAAGGAAGAAAAATATGCCGAAGCGCATCCTGCAGGGCGTCGTCGTTGGCGACAAGAACGAGAAGACGGTAGTGGTTCGCGTCGAGCGTCGTTTCGCTCACCCGCTGCTCCAGAAGACCGTTCGTCGTTCCAAGAAGTACAAGGCCCACGACGAGAACAACCAGTACAAGATTGGCGATACCGTATCCATCGAGGAATGCGCGCCGATCTCCAAGGACAAGCGCTGGACGGTCATTTCCGCCCAGGGTCAGTAAACAGAATTTTGTGCGAGGCCTTGCGTCTCGCCGAAATATCTGTATGAAGCAGCGTCAGAACGCTCGAATGCCGGGCGTTCTTTTGCTTTGAGCGCACGGAAGGTCCTTCGGGAAACCACCCTGGCACGATCGATCCCGCGCTATTCAGCATTGCCGTGTCTGTGCTGCCGTCATGGCAGCTCGGCCGGCGAAAATTTTCATAAGCCGGAGTAGGGGGCTAGCCCAACCATTCCGGTAAACCAAGAAGGCGACCTGATATGATTCAGATGCAAACAAACCTCGACGTCGCGGATAATTCCGGCGCACGTCGTGTCATGTGCATCAAGGTGCTGGGCGGCTCGAAGCGCAAGTATGCCTCGATCGGCGACGTCATCGTCGTTTCGATCAAGGAAGCGATCCCGCGCGGCCGTGTGAAGAAGGGTGACGTGATGAAGGCGGTTGTCGTTCGCACCGCCAAGGACATCCGTCGTCCGGATGGCTCTGTGATCCGCTTCGACACCAACGCAGCAGTCCTCATCGACAACAAAAAAGAGCCGATCGGCACCCGTATCTTCGGACCGGTTCCGCGCGAACTTCGCGCCAAGAACCACATGAAGATCATCTCGCTGGCTCCCGAAGTACTGTAAGGAGCAAAGCGATGCAGAAGATTCGTAAGGGCGACAAGGTCGTCATGCTCGCTGGCAAGGACAAGGGCCGTACCGGCGAAGTTGTCCAGGTCATGCCGAAGGAAGATCGTGCCGTTGTTCGTGGCGTCAACGTCGTCAAGCGCCATCAGCGCCAGACGCAGACCCAGGAAGCCGGCATCATCAACAAGGAAGCCCCGGTTCACCTGTCCAACGTTGCAATCATCGACAAGGACGGCAAGCCGACCCGCGTCGGTTTCAAGGTTGTTGACGGCAAGAAGGTCCGTGTGGCCAAGCGTTCTGGAGAAGTGATCGATGGCTGAGGCAAAATACGAGCCGCGGCTCAAGAAGGAATATGTCGAGCGCATCCGCAAGGCGATGCAGGAGCAGTTCTCCTACGCCAACGAGATGATGATCCCGAAGCTCGACAAGATCGTGATCAACATGGGTGTCGGCGAAGCAACCGCTGACTCGAAGAAGCCGACGGTAGCTGCCGCCGACCTCGCAGCGATCGCCGGCCAGAAGCCGGTCATCACCCGCGCCCGCAACTCCATCGCAGGCTTCAAGGTCCGCGAACAGATGCCGATCGGCGCGAAGGTCACCCTGCGCGGCGCCCGCATGTATGAGTTCCTGGACCGTCTCGTGAACATCGCGCTGCCGCGCGTTCGCGACTTTCGCGGCCTGAACCCGAAAAGCTTTGACGGCCGTGGCAACTTCGCCATGGGCATCAAGGAGCACATTGTGTTCCCTGAGATCAACTACGACAAGGTTGATCAGATGTGGGGCATGGACATTATCGTTTGCACGACGGCGACGACCGACGACGAAGCGCGGGCTCTTTTGAAAGAGTTCAGCTTCCCGTTCCGTCAATAACCGTAACGACGAGCGTAGAAAAGGAACCTGACATGGCGAAGACAAGCGCAGTTGAAAAGAACAAGCGCCGCCGTACTACGGTCGCCAACCAGGCCGCTAAGCGGGCTGCGTTGAAGGCGATCATCATGAACCAGGCTCTTCCGATCGAAGAGCGGTTCAAGGCCTCGATCAAGCTGGCATCCCTGCCGCGTGATGGATCGAAGACCCGTATTCGCAACCGTTGCGAAGTCTCGGGGCGTCCGCGCGCATATTACCGCAAACTGCGCATGTCGCGTATTGCGCTGCGTGAACTGGGCAATCTCGGCAAGGTGCCGGGTATCGTCAAGTCGAGCTGGTAAGGAGCAGGTTACATGACAATGACTGATCCGTTGGGCGATATGCTCACCCGTATCCGTAACGGCGCTTCCCGCCGCAAGTCGTCGGTCTCGACGCCTGCGTCCAAGCTCCGTGCACGTGTTCTCGATGTTCTGCAGTCCGAAGGCTACATCCGTGGCTATTCCGTTGTCGATTTCGGCAATGGCAAGTCGGAGCTCAGCATCGAGCTGAAATATTATGAAGGCGCATCGGTGATCCGTGAGATCGGCCGTGTGTCCAAGCCGGGCCGCCGGGTTTATGTCTCGGTCAAGTCCATTCCGCAGGTCGCGAACGGCCTCGGCATCACCATCCTTTCGACTCCGAAGGGTGTGATGGCCGATCACCAGGCTCGCGAACAGAACGTTGGCGGCGAGGTTCTTTGCTCGGTCTTCTAAGATCGGGCAGAGATCTCCATAGCGAACAGACAGGATTGAAACATGTCTCGTATCGGTAAAAAGCCCGTTCAGGTGCCTGCTGGGATCACGGCTACGGTCGATGGCCAGAAGGTCACTGCAAAGGGCCCGAAGGGCGAGCTGTTTTTCGTTGCTAACGACGAAATCAGCCTCAAGCTCGAAAACAACGCGGTCGTCGTGACGCCCGTAAACCAGACCAAGGATGCACGTTCGAAGTGGGGCATGTCCCGCACGATGATCGAAGGCATCTTCAAGGGCGTCAAGGACGGCTTTGAGCGCAAGCTCGAAATCAACGGCGTCGGTTACCGCGCCTCGCTGCAGGGCAAGAACCTGCAGCTGGCCCTCGGTTTCAGCCATGACGTGATCTATGAACCGCCGGTCGGCATCACGATCGTCGTTCCGAAGCCGACTGAAATTGTTGTCTCCGGCATCAATAAGCAGCAGGTCGGTCAGGTCGCCGCCGAAATCCGCGAATATCGCGGTCCTGAGCCCTACAAGGGCAAGGGCGTCAAGTACGCTGACGAGCGGATCGTCCGCAAAGAAGGCAAGAAGAAGTAAGGATCACGCGAAATGGCTAGCAGGAAAGAAGCACTTGCACGTCGTGCCAACCGCGTGCGCCGTCATCTCAAGTCGGTGGCCAACGGCCGTCCGCGCCTGTCGGTTCATCGCTCCTCGAAGAACATCTACGCTCAGGTTATCGACGATGTTGCCGGCAAGACGCTTGCCGCTGCATCGACCCTCGATAAGGATCTGCGCGGTTCTCTGAAGACCGGTGCTGACACCGCAGCAGCTGCCCTCGTCGGCAAGCTCGTTGCAGAGCGCGCTTCGAAGGCGGGCGTCACCGAGGTCGTATTCGACCGTGGCGCCTTCATCTATCACGGCCGCATCAAGGCTCTCGCCGATGCGGCCCGCGAAGGCGGTCTCACCTTCTGATCAGTTTCCGGCCGGACGCTTTCAGCGCCGGCCGGATTTTCGCCGGACCGCAGGCACTCTCCGGAAGGGGAGGCTGATGCGGTCCACATTCGTTTGCCGATTGCACCCGGAAAAGAAAAAGGAAGAGGACAATGGCACAGGAAAGAAGGCCGCAGCGGGAAGACCGCCAGAGCCGTGAAGAGCGCGATAGCGAATTCGTCGACAAGCTGGTCGCGATCAACCGCGTCGCCAAGGTCGTCAAGGGCGGCCGTCGTTTTGGTTTCGCCGCACTCGTCGTCGTTGGCGACCAGAAGGGCCGCGTTGGCTTCGGCCATGGCAAGGCACGCGAGGTGCCGGAAGCCATCCGCAAGGCAACCGAAGCCGCCAAGCGCGAACTGATCTTCGTACCGCTGCGTGACGGCCGTACGCTGCATCACGACGTTCATGGCCGCCACGGCGCCGGCAAGGTTCTGCTGCGCTCGGCCAAGGTCGGTACCGGCATCATCGCCGGCGGTCCGATGCGCGCCGTGTTCGAAACGCTCGGCATGCACGACGTCGTCGCCAAGTCGACTGGCTCGTCGAACCCCTACAACATGGTTCGCGCCACTTTCGACGCTCTGAAGCACCAGGTTCACCCGAAGGACATCGCAGCTCAGCGCGGCATCAAGTATGCAACGCTGCAGGCTCGTCGTAGCGCCTCCGGCAACGCCTCTGAAGAATAAGAGGAGTTTGACAGATGGCCAAGGCTACCAAGAAGGCTGAAGCGAAGACTGTCACGATCGAACAGGTCGGCAGCCCGATTCGCCGTCCGGACGTTCAGCAGCGCACGCTGATCGGTCTCGGACTGAACAAGATGCATCGTCGCCGCACGCTGGAGGATACTCCTTCCGTTCGTGGCATGATCCGTGCTGTCCAGCATCTCGTTCGCGTCGTCGACGAGAAGTGAGACGGAGGAAACGCTCATGAAACTCAATGAAATTAAAGACAACGAAGGCTCGACTCACAGCCGCAAGCGCCTCGGCCGCGGTATCGGCTCGGGCTCGGGCAAGACCGGTGGTCGCGGTGTGAAGGGTCAGAAGTCCCGTTCGGGCGTCGCCATCAACGGCTTCGAAGGCGGCCAGATGCCGATCTATCGTCGCCTGCCGAAGCGCGGCTTCAACAACATTTTCGCTTCCGATTTTGTTGTTGTATCGCTGGCTCGCATTCAGGCGGCGATCGACGCCGGCAAGCTCGATGCCAAGGCGACCGTCGACGCAGCTGCTCTCAAGGCAGCCGGCGTGATTCGTCGCGCCAAGGACGGCGTTCGCGTTCTCGGCGACGGCGAGCTCAAGGCAAAGATCACCATCGTCGTTGCAGGCGCTTCCAAGCCTGCCGTCGAGAAGATCGAAAAGGCCGGCGGCGCCGTGACGCTGCTTTCGGCTCCGGCTGCAGCCGAATAATAATCTGATGATATATCGCCCGGGGTGCTTCACACCGGGCGATTTTGCTCCCATATGTGGGCCTCACAAAAACTTGGCTGGCGCGCCCGCGTCATGCCGGTAAGACTAAAACAAGGGTGAGGCATGGGGTTGCGCTGCAATCCGTACTGAACCCGGTTTTGAATAATTTTCATACTGATTCCGGGCCGGCCTATCCCTAGAGACGCCGGAATTGGTAGCGCGGAGAATCGCATGGCTTCTGCAGCGGAACAATTGGCATCCAACCTCAATTTTTCGACCTTTGCCAAAGCCGAGGATTTGAAGAAGCGCCTGTGGTTCACACTGGCAGCTCTCCTCGTCTACAGGCTCGGCACCCATATTCCGCTTCCGGGCCTCAATCCCGAAGCCTATGCCCAGGCTTTCCGCGGCCAGTCAGGCGGCATTCTCGGCCTTTTCAACATGTTTTCGGGCGGCGCCGTGCAGCGCATGGCGATCTTCGCGCTCGGCATCATGCCCTATATCTCTGCTTCGATCATCGTGCAGCTGATGACATCGGTCGTGCCGGCGCTCGAAAACCTTAAGAAGGAGGGCGAGCAGGGCCGCAAGATCATCAACCAGTATACCCGCTATGGCACGGTCATCCTCGGTGCGCTCCAGGCCTACGGCATTGCCGCCGGTCTTGAGAGCGGCCAGGGCCTCGTCGTCGATCCGGGCTGGTTCTTCCGGGTTTCCACCGTTCTGACGCTGCTTGGCGGCACGATGTTCCTGATGTGGCTCGGCGAGCAGATCACCTCGCGCGGCATCGGCAACGGCATCTCGCTGATCATCTTCGCCGGCATCGCCGCCGGTCTTCCGACAGCTCTTGCCGGCACGCTCGAGCTCGGCCGCACCGGCGCGCTGTCGACCTTCCTCATCCTGCTTGTCATCATCGTCGCGATCGGCGTCATCGGCGTCATCGTCTTCGTCGAGCGGGCGCAGCGCCGGCTGTTGATCCAGTATCCGAAGCGCCAGGTCGGCAATCGCATGTTCCAGGGCGATACCTCGCACCTGCCGCTGAAGCTCAACACTTCGGGCGTCATTCCGGCGATCTTCGCCTCGTCGCTGCTGCTGCTGCCGGCAACGCTTGCGGGCTTTGCCAACAACACGGCAATGCCCTCCTGGGCGACGTCGATCGTTGCGGCGCTCGGCCATGGCCAGCCGCTCTACATGGTGCTCTATGCGGCGCTGATCGCCTTCTTCGCCTTCTTTTATACGGCCATCGTCTTCAATCCGAAGGACACGGCCGACAATCTGAAGAAGCATGGCGGCTTCATTCCCGGCATCCGCCCTGGCGAGCGCACCGCCGAATATATCGACTATGTGCTGACCCGAATCACGGTGATCGGCGCGATCTATCTCGTCTTCGTCTGCATCCTTCCGGAGATCTTGGTGTCGCAAACCGGCATTCCATTATCCCTTGGTGGGACTTCGCTTTTGATCGTGGTTAGCGTAACTCTTGATACGGTTGCACAGATCCAGGGTCACCTGATCGCGCAGCAATACGAAGGCCTGATCAAGAAATCGAAGTTGCGTGGAGGAAAGAGGGGGCGATGAGACTTATCCTTTTAGGGCCGCCGGGCGCGGGTAAGGGAACCCAGGCCCAGCGGATCGTGGAAAAGCACGGCATTCCGCAGCTTTCCACGGGGGACATGCTGCGCGCAGCGGTCAATGCCGGCACGGATGTCGGCAAGCGCGCCAAGGCGGTGATGGATGCCGGCAAACTTGTCTCGGATGAGATCGTCATCGCCATCGTCTCCGAGCGAATCGATCAGCCCGATTGCGCCAACGGCTTCATTCTCGACGGTTTCCCGAGGACGCTCGTCCAGGCGGATGCCACCGAAGCGATGCTGAGGGCAAAGGGTCTCAGCCTCTCCGTCGTCGTCGAATTCCGTGTCGACGATGAGGAACTGGTCCGTCGTGTTGCAGGTCGCTACTCCTGCGCACAGTGCGGCAGCGTCTATCACGATACCGATAAGGTCCCGGCTGCCGAAGGCGTGTGCGACAAGTGCGGTTCCACGCACTTCAAGCGCCGTCCTGACGACAACCCGGAGACCATGACGGCTCGGCTGCAGGTCTACTACAAGGAAACTTCACCGCTGATCGGCTATTACCATGCCAAGGGCAAACTCAGGTCCGTAGACGGCATGGCGGAGATCGATCAGGTGACGGCCGAGGTGGAAAGCATTCTTTCCAAGCTTTAAGGCTTTGAAAATAAACTTGGCGGAACGGTTGCTTTTCAGCACTGATTCCGCTAAACACCGCGCCAACTCGCGACATTCCATGCGATCGGCGCGGATTTCCCAGGGAAGTCCGGGTGCGGTCGTTTTGACATGTTGCGGACGTAAATCTGAACGAGCGGTTCCAAAGACCGCATAACGAAGCCCACTTGCCGGATGGCAACTGGAATGCAAGGAGAACAGGCGTGGCACGTATCGCTGGCGTCAACATCCCGACTGCGAAGCGCGTTGTTATCGCGCTGACCTACATTCACGGGATCGGTCCGAAATTCGCACAGGAAATCGTCGAGAAGGTCGGTATCCCGGCTGAACGTCGTGTGCACCAGCTGACGGACGCTGAAGTCCTTCAGATCCGCGAAGCCATCGACCGCGACTATCAGGTCGAAGGTGATCTTCGTCGCGATACCGCGATGAACATCAAGCGTCTGATGGATCTCGGCTGCTACCGTGGCCTGCGTCATCGCCGCGGCCTTCCGGTCCGCGGTCAGCGCACGCACACCAATGCCCGCACCCGCAAGGGTCCGGCAAAGGCAATCGCCGGCAAGAAGAAGTAATTTCCGGGAAACCGGGGTGGGGAGGCTGGCGGTTAGCGCCGGCCTCTTTTGAGTTTGGAGCGGGACCATATAGGCGCCGTTCCGGTGTAGCCGCTGGCATTACGGCGGTGAAGAGATCAACGAAAGGAATACCATGGCTAAGGAAGCCGTCCGCGTTCGCCGTCGCGAGCGCAAGAATATCTCGTCGGGTGTCGCTCACGTCAACTCGACCTTCAACAACACGATGATCACCATCACCGACGCGCAGGGCAATGCGATCGCTTGGTCGTCGGCTGGCGCCAAGGGCTTCAAGGGCTCGCGCAAGTCGACCCCGTTCGCGGCCCAGATTGCTGCCGAAGACTGCGCCAAGAAGGCTCAGGAACACGGCATGAAGTCGCTGGAAGTCGAAGTCTGCGGTCCGGGTTCGGGTCGTGAATCGGCTCTGCGCGCGCTCCAGGCTGCAGGTTTCATGATCACGTCCATCCGCGACGTGACCCCGATCCCGCACAATGGCTGCCGTCCGCGCAAGAAGCGCCGCGTCTGATCATCGCTCTCGTCACTGGTGAGCGCCTCGGCGCTCCCGGTGGTTTTCAAGCTCGGTTGCCACGATTGGATGGTGGCAACGAACGGAAGGCAAACTCATGATTCAGAAGAACTGGCAGGAACTGATCAAGCCGAACAAGGTGGAGTTCTCTTCAAGCTCGCGCACCAGGGCGACGCTTGTTGCCGAACCGCTGGAGCGCGGCTTCGGCCTGACCCTCGGCAATGCGCTTCGCCGCGTTCTGCTCTCCTCGCTGCGCGGCGCTGCCGTCACGGCGGTGCAGATCGATGGCGTGCTGCATGAATTCTCCTCGATTCCGGGCGTCCGCGAAGACGTCACGGATATCGTGCTCAACATCAAGGAAATCGCCATCAAGATGGATGGCGACGACGCAAAGCGCATGGTTGTGCGTAAGCAGGGCCCGGGTGTTGTGACGGCTGGCGACATCCAGACGGTCGGCGATATCGAAATCCTCAACCCCGAGCATGTCATCTGCACGCTCGACGAGGGCGCCGAAATCCGCATGGAATTCACCGTCAACAACGGCAAGGGCTACGTTCCGGCCGAGCGCAATCGTGCGGAAGATGCTCCGATCGGTCTCATCCCGGTCGACAGCCTTTATTCGCCGGTCAAGAAGGTGTCCTACAAGGTCGAAAATACCCGCGAAGGACAGGTTCTCGACTACGACAAGCTGAACATGACCATCGAAACCGATGGCTCGATCACCGGCGAAGACGCCGTCGCTTTTGCGGCGCGCATCCTCCAGGATCAGCTTGGCGTCTTCGTCAACTTCGACGAGCCGCAGAAGGAAACCGAAGAGGAAGCAGTCACCGAACTCGCTTTCAACCCGGCTCTCCTGAAGAAGGTGGACGAACTCGAACTGTCGGTCCGTTCGGCAAACTGCCTGAAGAACGACAACATCGTCTACATCGGCGACCTCATTCAGAAGACCGAAGCAGAAATGCTCCGCACACCGAATTTTGGTCGCAAGTCGCTGAACGAAATCAAGGAAGTTCTCGCTTCCATGGGCCTGCACCTCGGCATGGAAGTGCCGGCATGGCCGCCCGAGAACATCGAAGATCTCGCCAAGCGTTACGAAGACCAGTACTGAGAAAACAAAAGGCAGGCTCTTTCGGCTGCCTTTCCCCGTCAAACAGCAGGCCGATCGCCTGCATGTGCCAGGAAACGGCAGGCCCAGTTAACGTAAGGGCACCTGCATTAAAGGAGAATAGCAATGCGCCATGGTAAAGCCGGCCGCAAGCTGAATAGAACTGCAAGCCACCGCAAGGCGATGTTCGCCAACATGGCGGCTTCGCTGATTACCCACGAGCAGATCGTCACGACCCTGCCGAAGGCCAAGGAAATCCGTCCGATCGTCGAGAAGCTCGTCACGCTCGGCAAGCGCGGCGACCTGCATGCTCGCCGTCAGGCGATCTCGCAGATCCGCGATGCTGCCGTCGTTTCGAAGCTGTTCGACACGATCGCAACGCGTTACGCCACCCGCAACGGCGGCTACCTGCGCATCATGAAGGCCGGCTTCCGCCAGGGCGACAATGCCGCCATGGCCGTTGTCGAATTCGTTGATCGCGACACCTTCGCCAAGGGCGCAGCCGACAAGGCCCGCGTCGCTGCCGAAGAGCAGGCCGTCGCCGCTTAAGGTTTCCGCTCCGTCGGATAGAAACAGCCGGGCTCACAAAGCCCGGCTGTTTTCGTTTGTGCGGCGGTCACGGATGAAAGCGACGCCAGCCTGAGATGGCAGGCAGCACCTCTCGAAAATTCGATATCTCCACCTCAACCGTCCGATGATACAGGTCAGGTTCAAGTGCGCGAAATCATCCAAACTCGCTCTCAAGCGCAGTTCCTTCGCCTTGCAGCTCTGCTTGTGGTGATCGTGCTTGGGCTGGCACTCAGACGGTTCGGCTATGCGGTCGATCTGCCCTTCGTCGTCGTCAAATATGGTGGATCGGCACTCTGGGGGGCGATGGTCTATCTGCTGGTGGCGCTGATCGTTGCACGGTCCCGGCCGGCAGTCCTTGCCATCGTCGCGCTGTTCATCGCGATCTCAGTGGAATTGTTCCGGCTCTATCACACGCCATGGCTCGACGCGTTTCGGCTGACCACGGCAGGCGCGCTGCTGCTTGGCCGGATATTCTCACTGTGAATATCTGGGCCTATGCAATCGGCATCGCCGCGGCCTGGGCCTTCGATCCCGCCCGTCACCCGGCCATTTCTCCTCGCCGATAAGGCGGCCGTCTCACGAAGCTGACGCCATCGCGCGATTGCGCGTCCGCCCCTGACCCTTTTTCCGGCTGCGTGCGATCGGGCGCCAGGAGCGGTAGAGAATGAGCGCGATGATCAGCCCGACATAGATATATTGCTCGAGATCGAGGATCTTGGTCGAGAGCGCAAAGTGCAGCGCCCCGCAGGCGGCGATGAGGTAGACGAGGCGATGCAGCCAGATCCAGCTCTTGCCAAGCCTGCGGATCGAAAGATTGTTGGACGTCACCGCCAGCGGAATAAGCATCGCAAGTCCGGCCATGCCGAACATGATGAAGGGCCGCTTCAGCACGTCGTTGATGACGGCATGAATATCCATCGCCTGGTCGAGCACCATGTAGACGGTGAAATGCATCAGCGCGTAATAGAAGGTCAGCAGGCCGAGCGCCCGGCGGTAGCGCAGGTAATTCCAGCCGAGGAGCTCGCGGGCAGGGGAAACGGCAAGTGTTGCGATCAGGAAGCGGATCGTCCAGATGCCGAGGAAAAGCTCGAAGGTCTTGACCGGATCGGCGCCGAGCTGATCGGTCGCGCCGAGATAGAAGGTCCAGGCAGCAGGCACGAGGCCAACGACATAAAGCAGCCAGACGGAGGCGGGCTGCCAGCGCTTCGGGATGGCGAACGACAATTCCGCCATCAGAAATTCGCCTTCAGATCCATGCCGGCATAGAGGCTCGCCACCTCGTCGGCATAGCCGTTGAAGGGCAGGGTGGGGTGGCGGCTTGCGCCAAAGAAGCCGCTTTCGCCGATGCGCCGCTCGCTCGCCTGGCTCCAGCGCGGATGGTCGACGGTAGGGTTGACGTTGGCGTAGAAGCCGTATTCCTGCGGGTTGGTCACCTGCCAGGTATTCTTCGGCTGCTGGTCGGTGAGGGTGATCCTGACGATCGACTTGATGCCCTTGAAGCCGTATTTCCACGGCACCACCAGACGGATCGGCGCACCATTCTGGTTCGGCAGCGTTTCGCCGTAGAGCCCGACGGCAAGCAGCGTCAGCGGATGGCGCGCCTCGTCCAGCCGCAGGCCCTCGACATAGGGCCAGTCGAGCGATTGGAAGAAGCCCTTCTGCCCCGGCATCTCGTCGGGCCGCACCACGGTTTCGAAGGCGACATATTTGGCGCTGCCGAGCGGCTCCACCTTGTCGAGCAGCGCTGCCAGCGGAAAGCCGTCCCAGGGAATGACCATCGACCAGGCCTCGACGCAGCGCATGCGGTAAGTGCGCTCCTCGATCGGGAATTCCTTGATCAGCGCCTCGAGGTCGAAGGTGCCGGGTTTGTTGACCATGCCGTCGACCTTGATCGTCCAGGGCAGGGGCTTGAAATCGCCGGAATTGGCTGCGGGATCGCCCTTGTCGAGGCCGAACTCATAGAAGTTGTTGTAGGTCGTGACGTCCTTGATCGGCGTCGGCTTCTCGTCGACCTTGTACTTGCTCTCGACGGCGGAAAGCGCAGCCGCACTCGCCTGGCCGGCGCTGTAGAGCGCCATGGCGCCAAGTGCTGCCGCGCCCAGGAATTCACGACGGCGCAGGTAGATCTGGCGCGGCGTGATCTCCGACGGCGCGATCTTGGGGGGGCGATAGCTGGGCATCTCGAAAACCTCCAGGGCGGATTTCCTGAATATAGTCTCTAAACGAACCGCCCGCATATTCGGATTAGTGTCTATGCCTTGAATAACACCGCCGGGAAGCCAATTTTTTGTGTTCGGCTGTGATGGAATAGGCTGTAACCAAACCGCTCGCCGAACCGTAAATCAGCAATGGCGCTCAAGGCATCTCCAGGCAGCGTACCGGATTTGGCCTTGCCGGTAGTGACAGCCCCCGTCGATTGGATTAGGACAATTCCAAAAGCACCGTTGCCCGGCCGCAGGCTCAATGCCGCCCCGTTTCGCCTGATGATTTCCGACATGTCGAGGAAGATACCGATGCCAGCCTACCGTTCCAGAACCACGACCCACGGCCGCAACATGGCAGGCGCGCGCGGCCTTTGGCGCGCCACGGGCATGAAGGATTCGGATTTCGGCAAGCCGATCATCGCGGTGGTGAATTCCTTCACCCAGTTCGTACCCGGCCACGTCCACCTGAAGGACCTCGGCCAGCTCGTAGCCCGCGAGATCGAGGCGGCCGGCGGTGTCGCCAAGGAATTCAACACGATCGCCGTCGATGACGGCATCGCCATGGGCCATGACGGCATGCTCTATTCGCTGCCCTCGCGCGAACTCATCGCCGACAGCGTCGAATACATGGTCAATGCCCATTGCGCCGACGCCATGGTCTGCATCTCCAACTGCGACAAGATCACCCCCGGCATGCTGATGGCGTCGCTGCGCCTCAACATCCCGACGGTCTTCGTCTCCGGTGGTCCGATGGAAGCCGGGAAGGTCGTGCTGCACGGCAAGACGCACGCGCTCGACCTCGTCGACGCGATGGTCGCCGCAGCCGATGACAAGATCAGCGATGAGGACGTCCAGACCATCGAACGCTCGGCCTGTCCGACCTGCGGTTCCTGCTCCGGCATGTTCACCGCCAATTCGATGAACTGCCTGACGGAAGCGCTCGGCCTGTCGCTGCCCGGCAACGGCTCGACGCTCGCCACCCACGCCGACCGCAAGCGCCTCTTCGTCGAGGCTGGCCATCTGATCGTCGATCTCGCCCGCCGTTACTACGAGCAGGACGACGTCAAGGCCCTGCCGCGCACCATCGCCTCGAAGCAGGCCTTCGAGAATGCCATGGCGCTCGATATCGCCATGGGCGGCTCGACCAATACGGTCCTGCACATCCTGGCTGCCGCCCATGAGGGCGAGATCGATTTCACCATGGCCGATATCGACGCGCTGTCGCGCCGGGTGCCGTGCCTTTCGAAGGTCGCGCCGGCCAAGAGCGATGTTCATATGGAAGACGTCCACCGCGCCGGCGGCATCATGTCGATCCTCGGCGAACTCGAAAAGGGCGGTCTGCTCAACCGTGATTGCCCGACCGTGCATGCCGAGACGCTGGGCGATGCGATCGACCGCTGGGATATCACCCGCACCAACAGCGACACCGTCCGCAACTTTTATCGGGCCGCCCCCGGCGGCGTCCCGACCCAGGTCGCCTTCAGCCAGGAGGCCCGCTGGGACGAACTCGATACCGACCGCCAGAACGGCGTCATCCGCTCGGTCGAGCATCCCTTTTCCAAGGATGGTGGTCTTGCCGTGCTCAAGGGCAACCTCGCGGTCGACGGCTGCATCGTCAAGACGGCCGGCGTCGATGAATCGATCCTGAAATTCTCCGGCCCGGCCCGCGTCTTCGAAAGCCAGGATGCCTCGGTCAAGGCGATCCTCGCAAATGAGGTGAAGGCCGGCGACGTCGTCGTCATCCGCTATGAAGGCCCGAAGGGCGGCCCCGGCATGCAGGAAATGCTCTATCCGACGAGCTATCTGAAGTCGAAGGGCCTCGGCAAAGCCTGTGCGCTGATCACCGACGGCCGCTTCTCCGGCGGCACCTCCGGCCTGTCGATCGGCCACGCCTCGCCGGAGGCGGCCAATGGCGGCACGATCGGCCTGGTGCGCGAAGGTGACATGATCGATATCGACATCCCGAACCGCACGATCAGCCTGCGCGTCAGCGAGACCGAACTTGCCGCCCGCCGCGCCGATCAGGACGCCAAGGGCTGGCATCCGACAGAAGTGCGCAAGCGCAACGTCACGACGGCGCTGAAGGCCTATGCGGCCTTCGCCACGAGTGCCGACCGCGGTGCCGTGCGTGATCTGAACGCGCGCTGAGCGGTTTCGAACCTACGATCCGCTGATTAAGAGTCAGCTGCTCTCGCAACCGGTCGCTTTCAAAGCGGCCGGTTGATGTTTTTGTAGGTCTCGCCGAGCTGCTTCAGCCGCTCATCATAGGCAGACTTGATACAGACGGCATCCGTCGCGCATTCCTGTCGTTTCTTCAGCCATGCGGTCTGCTCGTCCTGCAATGTCCCGCGCGAGCCCATCGCCAGCAGACCGGAGAGCAGTTCGAAGGTCGTCACCATTTTCACGTCGGCATCGTTGAGCGCGCGGTTGTCGCAGATCGTCTTTTCGTCCGGCTTCAATTCCTTTGCATCGCAGTCGAAGCTTGCCGCCATAGCCATATCCGACGCGAAGATCGAAATCGCAAAACCAAAACCCATCATCACCGCTTTTGCCGTCATCATTCCTATCCCTGTTGCTTCCGGTCAAACCAGTTTGCGCAATGCCAGAGCCAGGAAGATGATGCAGGTAAGCCAGACGGCAAGGATGAAGATCAGCCCGGCCCGGCCGGAAGGGCGCTCGATGCGTCTTGCCGCCTCGGCACGAAGCTCGCTCATCACCTCAGCCGGGACAAGCCGCGTCGCCAGCAGGATGCCAAGCGGCACGATCAGCAGATCGTCGAGATAGCCGAGCACGGGAATGAAATCGGGGATGAGATCGACGGGTGACAGCGCATAGGCGGCAACGGCGCCGGCCACCGCTTTCGCATACCAGGGCACGCGCCGGTCTCTGGCTGCAAGCCACAGGGCGACGATGTCACGCTTCAGTGACTTCGCCCAGATTTTGGCCTGTGATATCAGTTGCATGGACAATCTTCCTGAATCAAGTTCGCAGCGACTTCAAGACATTCCTTTGCCTTATTCTTCCATGCTTCCGCCCTCTTTCCTTTCTAGCGTCTGACGCTACAACGTTGCTCAAGAGGATTCAAAAAGGATACCCATGCAAGGCCTGTTCAAACGCGCCTCCGTTTCGCTGTTGGCTCTGACACTGCTTCTGCCGGCTGCGGCTGAAGCGCAAACGGCAAAGACCGTGCCCGAGAGCCAGATGCAAATGCAGCTCTCCTTCGCGCCGCTCGTCAAGCAGACGTCGGGCGCCGTCGTCAATGTCTATGCGGAGAAAACCGTCCAGCGGCAGTCACCCTTTGCCGGCGACCCCTTCTTCGAGCAGTTTTTCGGCCAGCAGATGCCGAACCGTTCGGAGAAGCAGTCATCGCTCGGCTCTGGCGTCATCGTCGAGGCGAACGGCACTGTCGTGACGAACAATCACGTCATCGAAGGCGCCGACGACATCAAGGTGGCGCTGACGGATGGCCGCGAATTCCCCTGCAAGGTGGTGCTGCGCGATGACCGCGTCGACCTCGCGGTGCTGAAGATCGATACCAAGGAGAGTTTTCCGACATTGCCGATCGGCAATTCCGATGCGGTCGAGGTCGGCGATCTTGTCCTGGCGATCGGCAATCCCTTCGGCGTCGGACAGACGGTGACGAGTGGCATCGTCTCGGCACTTGCCCGCAACCAGGTGGTGAGGAACGAGTTCGGCTTCTTCATCCAGACCGATGCCTCGATCAACCCTGGCAATTCCGGCGGCGCCTTGATGAACATGAAGGGCGAACTGATCGGCATCAACACGGCGATCTTCTCGCGCGGCGGCGGTTCGAACGGCATCGGCTTTGCCATTCCCGCCAATCTCGTCAAGGTCTTCCTCGCCTCGGCCGATGCCGGCGTCAAATCCTTCGAACGACCCTATGTCGGCGCGAGCTTCGATGCCGTGACTTCGGAAGTCGCCGAAGCGCTTGGGCTCAACAAGGCGCGCGGCGCGCTGGTCGTCAAGGTTTCGGAAGGCGGACCGGCGGCCAAGGCCGGATTGAAGGCCGGCGAAATCGTCACCGCCGTCGACGGCATCTCCGTCGAGCATCCCGACGCCTTGCTGTATCGCCTGACGACGGCGGGTCTCGGCAAATCGGTCAAGCTCACCGTCATCGAGAATGGCCGCGTGGAGCAACTGCCGCTGACGCTCGACCGCGCCCCGGAAACCTCGCCGCGCGACCAGCGCACCATCGGCGGACGCACCCCCTTTAGCGGCGCAGTCGTCGAGAACCTGTCGCCGCGGGTCGCCGACGAGCTGCGCATGCCGCCGGAATCGGCAGGCGTCGTCGTATCCGAGGTGAAAGAGGATTCGCCGGCCGCCCGTCTCGGTTTTGAGCCGAAGGATATCATCGTCTCGATCAACGGCACGGAGGTGAAGTCGACCAGCGAACTGTCCCAAATCGCTGACAGCGACCCCGGCCTCTGGCGGGTCGAGATCGAGCGCGATGGTCAGCGCATCCGGCAGTTCTTCCGATGAGCAACGATCTCTTCGCGCCGCGTGTTCCGGAGGAGGTGGCCGCCAGGCGGCCGCTTGCCGACCGGTTGCGGCCGAAGACGCTTGCTGATGTCACCGGCCAGGAACATCTGACCGGTGAAGACGGCGTCCTGAAAAGGATGATCGAAAGCGGCTCGCTCGGCTCGATGATCTTCTGGGGCCCGCCCGGCACCGGCAAGACGACGGTGGCGCGGCTGCTGTCCGGCGAGGCGGGGCTGGCCTTCGAGCAGATATCGGCGATCTTTTCCGGCGTCGCCGATTTGAAGAAGGTGTTCGAGACGGCCCGCCTGCGGCGAATGGATGGCCGCCAGACGCTGCTCTTCGTCGACGAGATCCATCGTTTCAACCGCGCCCAGCAGGATAGTTTCCTGCCTGTTATGGAGGACGGCACCGTCATCCTCGTCGGCGCTACCACCGAAAACCCGTCCTTCGAGCTCAACGCCGCTCTCTTGTCGCGGGCCCGCGTGCTGACCTTCAAGTCGCATGACGAGGAGAGCCTGGAGGAATTGCTGAAGCGCGCCGAGGCGATCGAGCAGAAGCCGTTGCCGCTGACCGAAGAGGCGCGCATCAGCCTGATCCGCATGGCCGATGGCGACGGCCGCGCGGTGCTGACGCTGGCCGAAGAGGTTTGGCGCGCCGCGCGCGAGGGCGAGAGCTTCGATACCGAGGGCCTGACGCGCATCGTCCAGCGTCGCGCCCCCGTCTACGACAAGGCGCAGGACGGCCATTACAATCTGATCTCGGCGCTGCATAAGTCCGTGCGGGGTTCGGATCCCGATGCCGCGCTCTATTATCTCGCCCGCATGTTCGATGCCGGTGAGGATCCGCTTTATCTCGGCCGGCGGCTGGTGCGCATGGCGGTGGAAGATATCGGCCTTGCCGATCCGCAGGCGCTGGTGATCTGCAACGCCGCCAAGGATGCCTATGAGTATCTCGGCTCCCCCGAAGGGGAACTGGCGCTCGCCCAGGCCTGCGTCTATCTCGCCACCGCGCCGAAATCGAATGCCGTCTACACCGCATTCAAGGCGGCAAGCCAGGCCGCCAAGCAGAACGGCTCGCTGCTGCCGCCCAAGCACATCCTCAATGCGCCGACCAAGCTGATGAAGGGCGAAGGCTACGGCGAGGGTTACCGCTACGACCATGATGAACCCGACGCCTTTTCCGGCCAGGATTATTTCCCAGAGAAGATGGGCCGCCAGACCTTCTACGATCCGCCGGAGCGCGGCTTCGAGCGCGATATCCGCAAGCGGCTGGAATGGTGGGACAAACTTCGCAAGGAGCGTAAGCCGCGCTGACGCGCCTGGGCGCCTGTTCTTGGCAAATGGGGCTTAGCCGCCAAGCGCGATCGCTATTGCCACCAGCAGCAATCCGAGACACGTCATCGTCATCCCTGCATAAAAAGGCCTGCCGCCTGAGAACTTCGCCCACGCATAGCCCGTCACAAACAGCAGCAAGATCAGAAACAGGTTGCTGATTCTCAGCGCAAGGTGCGCACTGTCAATGAGAAGGAATGGGATAACGGCGGGAATTGATGTGGCCGAGACCAGAGCGAAGACCGCGATAGCGGCAAACAGATCACCTTTCGGTAGGGACGCCTTCACAGGATCGGCCCGGCATGCAAGCGTCAGGAGTGATCGATAGAGCGCGTCCGCGTCGGCGCCCTTTGCAGAGAACGGTGCTTCTTCGATCGGGAATTCTTTCGCGAGCAGCTTGAGCGCCGCAGACTCGCTTCTGGCTGCTTTGATTTGCCGAAAAAGGCGAAGCCGCCTGCTTTTGTTAAACGTCGTCCCCAGGAAGAACAAGACGGCGTCGATGATCCCCCAAGCGACGTTGCAGCCGATCGTCGCGACGATCAGATCGTGGATATCTAACCCTTCTTTTGCAAAAACCAGCCTCGAACCGACCGTCCAGGTCAGCGCCATAATCAATCCGAAGAGGACTTCACCGAGCGCATCGCCGGGATCGATGATCTTGGTGATGCGGCCGATCAGGTTCGAAGTCATGGACTACTTCCCAGTGACGAAGATCATAGCCTGCTATTGCTGTCGGGGCATGAATGGCGATCCCACTTGCCGCTGGCGGCGCCGCGGCGTGGGTAGGCTTACCACCGTAACTGTGATCGGCCCGGCAGCCGGATTCATTGATCGTGATCAAAGATCGGCACTATTGGACGTGTCTTGATCGCGGTTTTCTGCGGAGCGCGTGGAGACGCGGTGCTGTAAAGCTCAGGAAGCCCGCGGCGTCTTCTGATTTGGCGGCCCGGCGATCACCTTGACGGAAGAGTCCGCCAGCCCGTGATGGCCTTCCATATCGACGACGATATGCCAATGGCCGCTTTCCGGAACGGCGATCTTGATCGGCGATTTGCGTGCCACGCCGCCGATATACTTGAAATCGAGAACCTCGGTGAAGCGCTGGAAATTCGGCGCCGTCATCAGCCGAACATTGTTCACCGCATTCAACGACACCTCGACGATCGTTCCGGCGCGTTGTTCCTTGAGATCGTAATGGGTGAAGCGGAAGTTCGGTTTCGGCATCGGTCTCGTTGTGTCTGAAGTCCTGTGACGAGATTTTACCAGTATGCCGGTTAAGGAAAAGTTGGAAATCGATCTGAAGGCCCGATCGGAGAAATTTCGAGGCACAGTGTCGGAAACGCCGGGCCGCCGCCGTCCTTGCGATATCCAAGCAAAAACGGAGCAAGGACATGTCGAAGATGAGGCTGATTTCGATGATCGCAACCGCTGCCGCATTCCTGGCGGCGCCCGATATGGCAGGCGCCGGTGGCGCGGCTGGTATCGAGGAAAAGGCGGTCGCACCGATCGTCAGGAAGGGAAGTCTGCCGGTCAACGGCATCGACTATTATTACGAGATCCGCGGCGAGGGCGAACCGCTGCTGCTGCTTCACGGCGGTCTCGGACAGATCGAGATGTTCGCGCCTGTCATGCCTGTTTTCACCGACCACCGGCAGGTGATCGCCGTCGATCTGCAGGGCGATGGCCGCACGCCGCTCGGCAAGCGGCCGATCGACCTTGCGGCAATCGGCGCCGATCTTGCGATCCTGGCGAAGCAGCTCGGTTACGACAAGCTCGACGTCTTCGGCTATTCCTTTGGCGGCGGGGTGGCGCTAAACATGGCGGCGAACGCGCCCGACCAGGTGCGCCGCCTGGTGATCCTCTCGGCGCCCTATGCGCAGAACGGCTTCTTCCCGGAGATGTTGCCGCAGCAGGCGGCCGTCGGCGCCGGCATGGCCGAGATGATGAAGGACACGCCGATGTTCCTCTCTTACAAGGCGGTGGCGCCCGACGTTTCCGAATTTCCGAAGCTGCTCGACGCCATGGGTGCGCTGATGCGCGAACCCAAGGATTATAGCGATGCCGTCGCCAGGCTCACCGTGCCTGTCATGCTGATCTACGGCGATGCCGACATGATCCGCCCCGAACACATGATCGATTTCTACCACAAGCTCGGCGGCGGCCTGCGCGATGCCGGCTGGATGCGCGAGAACATGTCGAAGAATCGGCTGGCGATTCTGCCCGATCTCACCCATTACGAGACCTTCGCTTCGCCGCTGATGGCGAATGTAGCGATGAATTTCCTCGACGGCGGCGGCAAGGCGCCGAACTGGGCCGAGCAGGTTGGGAAATAAGCGAGAGCGGCCGGATTTATCCCGGCCGCACTATCCCGCATCAGCTGCCGCGCCGGTTTTCCCGGTCCAGCTGCGTCACCAGCGCCAGGATGGTTTCCGATACCGGGGTCGGCACGGCAGTCAGGCGTCCGAGCGCCACCAGCATGCCCACCAGCGGCGTGATTTCGAGCGGCTTGCCGCCCATCAGATCCTGCAGCATTGATGTCCGAACGCCGCCGATGTGGCGCGATTGTTCCAGCCGCTGCTCGACTGTCATGGAAAAGTGCGCGCCGAGCGCATCGCCGACCGCGCGCACTTCCTTCATGACTTTGCTCACCATGTCCATCAGCGCCGGGTCCGCCAGGATGTCTGTCATCAGCGCCCGGGTCAGAGCGCTGATCGGGTTGAAGGCGGCGTTGCCCATCAACTTGCTCCAGATTTCGCTGCGGATTTCCGGCGTGGTCGTAATGTTGAGATCGGCGCCGGTCAGCACCGCTGCTATGGCCTCCAGATCGGCAGACATTTCGCCGGAGGGCTCGCCGAGCACGAAGCGGCCTTTGTGGGAAAGCTGGATCTCACCCGGGTTGACCACCTCAGCGCCTTGATAGGCGACGCAGCCAATCACCCGCTCCGGCCCGATCAGCCGCCAAATCCTGCCGCCTGGATCGAGTTCGTCGAACTGCAGTTCCGCATGCCTGCTATTGGTATCGCGATGGAAATACCACCACGGAATGCCGTTGAGGATCATGACGACACGGGTGCCCTGCTTCAGGAGACCGGCGATACCCTCGGCGGCGGCCGCCAACTGATGCCCCTTGAGACCGGTGATGACGAGATCCTGCGGCGGCAATGTCGTTGGATCGTCGGTCGCCGTCAGGCGAACGTTGAGCGGCGTTTCCGCATCGGCTTCGCGCAGGCTGAGACCATGCCTGCGGATGGCGTCGAGATGCGCCCCGCGCGCGACGACAGAGATGGTGGCGTCGTTTCCGGCTCTGCGGGCGAGCTTGGCGGCAATAGCGCCGCCGAGGGCGCCGGCGCCATAGATAGAGATGGTTTTTATCGGCATGCATCGCCTCTTCATGGTCGTGGTCGAACCTAGACTTAGGTCATCCCCAGCATAAGGGGAATGTTGATTTTGCCGCTTCAGACCGAGACCGTTGCCTCGCTCGGAAAATCCGTCGACAAAGCAAGCTCACGCCAGGCGGCTAGTTCCTTTTCGACGCTGGCATGCTGCGCCTCGATCATTGCCACCGTATCGCTGCCGAAGGGCATGCGTAGCGGCGGGTTGGCCGAATTGACCATCGTCACGATGCCGGCAGCGAGTCTGGCGGGATTGCCGGGCTGGGCATGATTGGCGTCGGCGGCGAAATTGCGCATGTTGCCGGCCGGCGTGCCTTCGTAATCGGCGATGGAGGCCGGGCTGATCGCCAGCGACGTGTCGGCGAGGAAGTCCGTGCGGAAGAACCCGGGCTCGATGATCGTCACCTTGATGCCGAAAGGTTCGAGTTCGGCCGCCATCGATTCCGACAGGCCCTCGACGGCGAATTTCGTCGAGCCGTAGATGCCCCAGCCGGGATAGCCGAAGTAACCGCCGATCGAGGAGAAGTTCAGCACGTGGCCGGAACGCTGGCGGCGCATATAGGGGAGCACCGCGCGCGTCACCTTCAGCAGGCCGAAGACATTCGTAGCATAGAGCTTTTCGATCTCTTCGGCGGTGGCTTCCTCGACGGCGCCGAGCAAGCCGTAGCCGGCATTGTTGGCAAGAACGTCGATGCGTCCGAAGCGAGCGATGCCGGCAGCCGCGGCCTCTTTTGCCTGTGCCTCGTTGGTGACGTCAAGGGCGACGGCAAGCAGGTTCGGATGATCGCCGAACTGCTCGGTCACGGTCTTCGGGTTGCGGGCGGTGGCGATGACGGCATCGCCGGCGGCGAGGGCTTCCTTGGTCATCAGCGCGCCGAAGCCGCGGGATGCACCGGTGATGAACCAGACTTTCATGACGAATTCCTTTCGGGCTGCTTTGTTTCGTTTGCGTCGCATCTCTGTGCCGACGGGGTGAATTTGACCGAAAATCCGCTGATGTATAAGATTTGTTATTCTCGAAACTATGATGAGTGTAATTCAGCAATGCGCGCCACCGAACTTTCCGAGCTCGCAGCCTTTTCAGCCGTCGCGCGGCATAAGAGCTTTCGCAAGGCGGGCGAGGAGCGGGGTGTCACCGCCTCTGCGATCAGTCATGCCGTGCTCAACCTCGAAGATCGAATCGGTATCCGCCTGCTCAACCGCACGACACGCAGCGTCTCGCTGACCGAGGCCGGCGAACTTCTGATGTCGCATCTTGATCCGGCCTTCGGGGAGATGGCCGCCGCGCTCGACGCGCTGAACCGCTACCGAGACACACCCTTCGGCAAGGTGAGGATCAACGTGCCGAACTCGATCGGTCCTTTCGTCATCGGCCGCGTCATTGGCCCGCTACTGAAAAAGAACCCCAATCTGCAGCTGGAAATCAACGCGACGGATCGGCTTGTCGATATCGTCGAGGAAGGCTTCGATGCCGGCATCCGTTTCGGCGAACGCGTCACCGACGGCATGATCGCACTGCGCATCAAGCCGCGCATCCGCTTGGTTGTTGTCGGCTCGCCCGCCTATTTCGAGACCCGGCCGAAACCGGCAACACCTCACGAACTCAAGCGCCATCTCTGCATCCAGAACATGTTTCCATCAGGCGCGCGATATGCCTGGGAGTTCGAAAAGAACGGCCAGACGGTGAGCTTTCAGCCGACCGGACCGCTGTCGCTCGACGATCACGAACTGATGATGCAGGCAGCGCTCGGCGGCGTCGGTCTTGCCTATATCTGGGAACCGCGCGTGGAAAGGGCGATCGCCAGCGGCGAACTCGTTCAGGTGCTGGATGACTGGTGCCAGCCGGAGGAACCGCTCTATCTCTATTATCCGAGCCGCCGCCACATGTCGGCAGGCTTCAGGGCGGTTATCGAAGCGATGCGGGCGGAGTAAAAGCTCAAGTTTTCTGTCCGTCGCCGGCGTCGCTCAACCCGGAACCGGACCCGCGTGGTGAAGTCGGCGGCCATCGGCATGCATGCCTGCGATCGTCTGCAGCGCCGCAAAATAAACCGCCAGATCGCGGGCAGGGTCCGCCGGCAGCGCGGCCGCACGGAATACTCTGCCTCCCGTCGCCTCGACCCCGCCGTCGATCATCAGGTTGTCGGCCATGCCGTGATTTTCGATGGCGATGCCATCCGGTCCGCGTGGGCGCCCGCTCGTCTCATCGATCTCGAGCCCCGCATACCAGACCGAGCGAACACGCAGCCCATAATCGTCGGGGTGATTGGTATAGGCAAAGACCGCTTTTCCGAGCGCAATCATGAAGCCGATCTCGTAGACCGTCCCCGGATCGGCGCTGACGCCGCGAAACGGCGTGATATTGGCGAGGCAGATCTCGGCTCGACGCATGGCGTCGTCGTTGCGTGCGTAGATCTCGGCGGCGGTCCGCTTCACCGGCGTCTGGTTTTCGTCGCTGCCGGGACCGGTCGGTTCGAAGCCGAACTGGCGCGCCAATCGGCGTTTTTCGGCCATGATCGGCATGGCATCCGGAAGAAAAACTTCCGGGCCGGCAAGGTAAATGGTGGTCATCGGTATCCTTCACTTGCACACGAGACGAAGCGCCGGGGTCGGGGCAGCCAGGCACGGAGCCCATTTCCGACGGATGCGCGGCAAATAGCAAGCCGTGCCGGCAGGCATTGTCCGTTTTTTGAGGAGCAGCCCAAGGTTCCGGCCTCACCCTTTTGACTCCGGTGGACGAACCGGCCAATTATGCCGCATGGCCAGCATCGTCGGGAGAAGTTGATGAGCGGTGGGATTTTGCCAGCGGGTATTCGAAAAGCCCCAAAGCGGCTTGTTTGTCTGTTTCCCGTCTGGGCCGCGCTGATGCTCGCGGCATCGGCAGCGATCGGCAAGGACATTGGACCGCAAAGCCAGGCCTCGCGCGACCAGGTCGAAAAACTCGTCGGACTCTGGAAGGATCATTTTGCCGGCGCCGATGGCCTGCAGCAGCGCCGCACCGCTTTCAGGACGCTGATGGAGACAATGCCGGGGCCGACGCGCGTCCAGGTCCGGCAGGTCGATGCCGACGGCGTCGATGCCGAGCTGATGTGGCCCGCCCGTCTTCATCACCCGATCGGCCAACGGGTGATCCTCTATATACATGGCGGCGGCTTTTCCGGCGGCTCCATCCGCACGCACAGTCTGCTTGCCGGCTCGCTCGCCAAGGCCGCATCCAGCGACGTGCTTCTGATCGAATATCGGCTGATGCCCGAATATACCTATCCCGCTCAGATCAACGACGCGCTGACGGCCTTTCGCTGGCTGCTCGACAACGGCTATCGCAGTGAAAACGTTATCGTCGCCGGAGACGGCGCCGGCGGCAATATCGCTATCGAGACGGTGCTGCGGCAGATGAAGGCGGCAAAACCGTTGCCGGCGGCCGTGGTGGCGCTCAGCCCCATCACTGATCTTGCCGCGACCGGCGGATCGATGACAGCGAATGCCGATAGCGATCCATTCGTCGGCAAGGCCTCGATCGAGACCTTGCGGAAGGTCTATCTCGGCAGCCGGTCTCCGACCGATCCCCAGGCATCGCCGCTTTATGCCGACGTGACGGGCTTTCCGCCGCTGCTGCTGCAGGTCGGCTCCGGTGAAGTTCTGCTCGACGATACGCTGCGGCTCGCCGACAAGGCACGCCAGGCAGGTGTCGATGTCACGACCGAGGTCTGGCCGGGCATGCCGCATCAGTGGCAGCTGTTTCCATCCCTGCTCGACGATGCCGATCGGTCGAGCCAGAAAATCGCCGAATTTGCGATCCGGAATTTTGCGGACAAACCGGAGTAGGGGGCGGGAGGAGCAGGATCGCAACGGCCGCCGCCCAAGCATCCTCTCTTTACCCCATCATCATTGCGATGTGCCGCGTGCCGGTGACGGCGCCAGAGGCCGTTCGACTTCCCGGCCGACGCTGAGCGCTTTGCGCACATTCGGCTCCAGCCGCTCCATATAGGCATGGTCGGGCGCAGCCCCCAGCGCATCCAGCATTTTCGAGAAGAAGCAGCGGGCGGCCGCCGCAGCCGTGACGTCGAAGACCTCGGCATCGCTCAACCCGTGTTTCTTCAGTCCGTCTATATCCTGCTGGGTCACCGACGTCGCATCGCGCGCCACTTTGGCGGCAAAGGCCATGATGGCCCGTTCACCGGCATCGATCGGCGCTTTCTCCGTCTCGTTGACGACAGCCGTCAGGCCGTCGCCGGTAAAACCCTCGCGCAGCAGCACGGAGCCGTGCGCCAGCATGCAATAAGAGGATTTCAGCTCCTTGGCGGCAGCAAGCGTCACCAGTTCATAGCGCCTCAGGCTCATATGGCCGCGAATGCTCGAAAGCAGCGCTGCCCAGTTCTCCATCACCTCCGGCCGGTGTCCGAAGGCCCGGTACATGTTCGGCAGATAACCATAATTCGCCTCGGCCGATGCATACATCGACGTCGTCTTCTCGCTGGCGGATGCATTGGGGGTGTGAATGAAAGCCATGGCATGGTCCTCCTCTATAGGAGAAGGATAGGGTAGATAATGAGGACAGCAATCCTGAAATGTCAGGCGGCGTCACTGTTCTCGGAAGCGTTACCGGTTCGCTTGATCGGAAGAGTGACGGTGAAGGTCGATCCGCGTCCTCTTGCGCTTCGAACTTCTATCGAGCCGTCATGGAGTTCGACGATCTGCTTGACCAGGTTAAGGCCGATGCCGGTTCCGGCAATTCCGGTCGAGCTCCCGGCACGGAAATAGCGCTGGAACAGCCGGGGCACGTCTTCGGGATCGATCCCCACGCCGTCATCGCTGATCGAGACTTTGACGTTTCCCGACTCCTCCCATGCGGTGACGCGAATCTCCGAGGTTCCGGGCGCGTATTTGACGGCATTGGACAGCAGGTTGGTAAAGACTTGCGCCAAAGCGCGGCGGTCGGCATCGATGAACTCCGGCAACCGGTCGATGTCCAACGCAAAGCTGTGCGTCTTGGCGATCGTCGACTGACGCTCGCAACAGGTTCTTATCAATGATCGCAAGGCGCAGGCGTCATAGCTGATATCGATCTTGCCGGTATCAAGGCGCCCGGCCGAAAGGATGCTCTCCATCAGATCGACGATCCGGTTCACTGATGCGCGGATCTGGTCGACTTTGTCGCTGAGAAATTCGGGCTCGACTGCCCCTCTTTTACGCAGCAGCCGTTGGGCGGCAGCGTCGATGATGGCGAGCGGGGTTCGGAATTCATGGGACGCCATTGCCACGAACTGCCGCTGCAATTCGTTGATGTTGCGCTCCTGCGCAAGCATTCGCTCGAGTTCCCGCGCCTGGCGCTCAACTTCCGCCGTGCGGCTCTGCACCGTCGTTTCGAGCTGATCGTGATGCCGGCGCAGCTCTTCCGCAAGCCGCACTGTCTTGGTGACGTCTTCGTGGGTGGCCACGTAACCACCGTTTTGCATCGGATTGTGGGTGATCTTGATAACGCGACCATCGACCAGCACGATGTTCTGGCTGGCCACCGCACCGCGCGCCGTCGCTTCGAACACCACATCGAAATAGGTCGCGGTGTCGACCGGGCCATTTCCCACGCTGCTCCGATAGGCCAGGATATCGACAAGCGGCGTGCCTGGTTGGGTCAGTGACTCCGGCAGATTGTACATCCGTGCGTAAGAAGGGTTGCACAGGATCAACTTCTTTGTCGAATCGAACATGCACAGCCCATGCGGCATGTTCCTAAGGGCCGCGTCGAACCGGTGATGTTGTTCGGTGAGGCTGTCTTCGACGCGGATGAGAGTAGAGATGTCTTCATAGCTCAGGATCCAGCCTCCATCCTTCGACGGGGCTGAGGTCAACGAGATCATCCGTCCGTCGGAAAGCGCAAACTGCGATATCTGTGGTTTCCCGGTGGTCGACCGCCTCGATGCCACGGCGCGGCAGTCCCTGGTACCCGGCAATTCGTCGATCGTCATTCCCTTGCGGATCGCGCCTGCCGCCAGACCGAGAATATCGAGCGTGCGGGAATTGAATGCCGTTACCGCGCTGGCAGGATCGAGGAGAACGATGCCCTGCGGCAGGTTTTCCAGAATGGATTCAAACGAGTGTGGCATCATCCGGCCCTGCTTCAAATCTGGCGCGTTGCACGCATGCGTAGCATTGGTCAGAAACGATAAAGTTTCGCTAAAGGTCTGCAGAAGCTCCTCGGGGGAGACTTGGAAAGAGGAGATCGGCCGCCTCGCTCGAGGCGACCCCGATGGGCAAAAACATGCCTCGTCCGCTCCCTTTTCTGCCGGACGAAAATATCGAACGATGGTGCTTATTGGTCTCTGTTTTTAGAACGTTCCAATCTCGAGCGAAGGATCTTGCGTCAAGGAAGGAAAAATAAGTGAACAAAATCGAGATCGATAATATCTCGTTTTAGATTCCGCTTGACAGAATTGGAACGTTCCAAATAATTGTCGTTAAGTCAACGCGTGGTCGGGAGGAAAAATGACAAAGGCGCGGGTCACTGTCATTGACATTGCGAAAGCCGCCGGCGTCTCCAAGTCGACGGTGTCGCTGGTGCTTCAGGGCTCCTCCCTGGTCAATGAGGGGACGCGCTCCAGGGTCAATGCCGTGATGCGCGAACTCGGCTATGTCTATAATCGCGGCGCCGCCAATCTTCGGCAGGCCGGCGCAAAGTCGCGGATCGTCGGGGTCGTCGTCAACGACCTGACGAACAGCTTTTTTGCGGAGCTGGCGGTCGGCGTCGATATGGTCGTCCAGTCGGCCGGCTTCGTGCAGTTCCTGTCGAACACCGGCGAGAGCATCGACCGGCAGCGTGAGGTTGTCGCATCGATGCGGGAGCACGGCATTTCCGGCCTCATCGTCTCGCCGGCGCGCGCCACCGATGCCGCAGATTTCAAGCCGCTCGTGGCGGCCGGGATTCCGGTCGTCGTCGTCGTTCGAAACCTGCCCGGCGCCAAGGTCTCGTCGATCGTCTCCGATAACCGGGCCGGCATGGTGTCGGCGGTCAGGCATCTGGCCGGGCTCGGCCACAAACGCATCGCTTTCCTCGGTGGTTTTCCCGACACCGCTGTCTTCGACGACAGGCTTGCCGGTTACCGAAGCGGCGTGGAGGCAGCCGGGCTCGACTTTCACGAGGAACTCGTCATCTCGTCGGCGCCGTCGCGGGCCGGCGGGGTGGAGGCGATCGGAAAAGCGATCGCGCTCGGCCGTCGGCCGACCGCGGCCGTCTGTTTCAACGATGCCGTCGCTTTCGGCGTTTGTGACGGATTGCGCGCCCGCCGCCTGGAGCCCGGCGCCGACTTCGCCGTGGTGGGGTTCGACGACGTCATCGAGGCGCAGGCGGCGGTTCCGGCGCTGACGACGGTTTCAGTCGATCCGCAGGGCATCGGGCGACGCGGCGCACAGATGCTGCTCAAGCAGATCAATGCAGGTAAGGCCGAGGCGGAGACGGTGACCACAGCCGTTCGGCTCGTTGTCCGCGAAAGTTGCGGGGCCGGCAAGGCCGCGCCGCCAAGGACCGGCAAGAGCGTAAAATCGAAACAGGACGCTGAGTAACGCACATGCAGAAGCATCTCACCCCAGCCGAGGCGGCCGCGCTCATCCCGGATGGCGCCGTTGTCACGGTCTCGTCGTCGAGCGGTCTCGGTTGCCCGGACCTGATGCTGAAGGCGATTGGCGAGCGCTTCGATGCGACCGGTCATCCGAGCGATCTCACCACCCTGCATCCGATCGCTGCCGGCGACATGAGCGGCATCAAGGGCGTCGATCACATCGCCCGGAAGGGGCTGCTCAAGCGCATCATCGGCGGCTCCTATCCCTCGGGTCCGTCATCGTCCGAGCCGCCGCTGATCTGGCAGATGATCACCAGTAACGAGATCCCGGCCTACAACATTCCCTCCGGCATCCTGTTCGACATCCATCGCGAAGCTGCCGCCAAGCGGCCGGGCGTCCTGACCAAGGTCGGTATCGACACATTCGTCGATCCCCGGCGGCAGGGCTGTGCGATGAACGAACGGGCTTCGGAACAACAGGTGGTCAAGCGCGTCAGCTTCGAGGGCGACGACTGGCTGTTCTTCCCCTCGATCGTGCCTCAGGTCGCCATCATCCGCGCCACTACCGCTGATGAGCGCGGCAACCTCACATACGAGCATGAAGGCGCCTATCTCGGCGGCCTCGATCAGGCGCTTGCAGCCCGCAACAATGGCGGCATCGTCATCGCGCAGGTCAAGCGGATCACCAAGGAAGGTTCGTTGAAACCGCATGACGTCCGGGTGCCGGGCATGCTGGTCGACTATATCGTCGTCGATCCCGAACAGAAGCAGACGACCCAGACAGGCTACGATCCCGCGATCTCAGGAGAGATATTCCGTCCGCTCGATAGCTTCAGCGTCCCGGAATTCAATGTTCAGAAGGTCATCGCGCGCCGCGTCGCGCAGGAATTGCAGGCGGGCAGCTGTGTCAATCTCGGCTTCGGCATCTCGGCCAACGTGCCGCGCATTTTGCTGGAGGAGGGGCTTCACGGCGCGGTCACTTGGGTCATCGAGCAAGGGGCGGTCGGCGGGGTGCCGCTGCTCGACTTCGCCTTCGGCTGCGCCTCCAACGCCGACGCCTATATGCCGTCTCCCTATCAGTTCACCTATTTCCAGGGTGCCGGTTTCGATGCGTCGCTGCTGTCCTTCCTCGAGATCGGCAGGGACGGTTCGGTCAACGTCTCCAAGCTCTCCTTCCGGCCGCATGTGACGGCCGGCGCCGGCGGCTTCGTCGACATCACGGCGCGGGCAAAGAAGATCGTCTTCTCCGGCATGTTCAACGCCGGAGCGAAGCTTTCGATCGCCGATGGCGCGCTTCTCATCGAAAGGGAAGGCAAGCTGAAGAAGCTCGTCAACGAGGTCGAACACGTCACCTTCAGCGGCAGGCGGGCGATCGAGCAAGGGCAGGACATCATCTATGTCACCGAGCGGTGCGTGATGAAGCTGACGCCTGAAGGTATCGTTCTGACCGAAATCGCGCCCGGCGTCGATCTCCAGTCCCAGATTCTCGATCAGTCCGAGTTTCCGCTGATTGTCGCGCCCGATCTCAAGGTCATGGATGCAGCGCTTTTCGGCGAAGCGGCGATCGGCCTGTCGCTTCCGGCCAAAAGGGCACGGACGCTGAAGGGAAGCTTCCATGGCTAGCGGAACAGTCAGAGTAGACGTCGACGGACATGTTGCGACCTTGACGATGTCTCGTCCGGAGAAGCTGAACGCGCTCGATCTCGATATGCTGAAAGCCTTGGCGGAGGCGGCCGATGCGGTCGAGGCGAACCCGAATGTGCGCGCCGCTGTTTTGACGGGTGAGGGGAAGGGTTTTTCCGCCGGAGGCGATATCAGGGCCTGGGGCGGAATGTTGCCTCAAGAGTTCGGCCATGCCTGGGTGCGGCACGGCCATCGTATCTTCGAAAGACTGGCAACGCTCCGGGTGCCGCTGGTCGCGGCCCTGAACGGCCATGCCCTCGGAGGCGGGCTCGAACTGGCCGGCGTTGCCGACATTCGCCTCGCAGAGGAACACATCAAGATCGGCCTGCCGGAGACCGGCCTCGGAATGGTCCCGGGCTGGTCCGGCACCCAGCGTCTCGTGCGCCGCTTCGGGGCGCAGGCCGTGCGGCGCATGGCCTTGGGCGGCGAGATTTTTACCGCTGAGGAGGCACGCCTGCTCGGGATCGTCGACGCGGTAGTTCCAACCGGAAACGCGCTGTCCGCCGCCAAGGACTATGCTGAACGGATTGCCGCAAAGGGTCCGGCGGCCATCGAGATCGCCAAGTTGATGATCGCATCGGCGAACGGCGAAGACAACGGGACCGCCGTCGAAGCCCTGGGCTCGATCCTGGCGGCCAAGACCGGCGATCTGAAGGAGGGCGTCGCGTCGTTCAGCGAGAAGCGCCCGGCAACATTCAAGGGAGAATGGTAATGACGGTCCTCGTCAACCCCACCGCATTGAGCAACCACAAAGCGCGCGATTTCAGGATGCTCATCGGCGGCAAATGGGAGGCCGGCGCCGCCGATCCGGTCGAGCGTGTCGCGCCGAGCCACGGGGTCGTGGTCAGCCGCTTCCCGACCGGCAGCAGGAGGGATGCCGAACGCGCCATTGCTGCCGCGCGCAGGGCCTTCGACCTCGGGCCATGGCCGCGGATGACGGCTTCCGAACGGTCCGCCATCCTTCTCAAGGCCGCCGATCTGATCGCGGCACGCGCGGAGGAGCTGGCATTTCTCGACGCGATCGAGGCAGGCAAACCCATCACGCAGGTACGGGGTGAAATTGCCGGTTCGGTCGACATCTGGCGCTATGCCGCGGCACTCGCACGCGATCTTCACGGCGAAAGCTACAATACGCTCGGCGATGGCACGCTTGGTGTCGTGCTGCGCGAAGCGATCGGCGTGGTGTCGATCATCACACCCTGGAACTTTCCGTTCCTGATCGTCGGCCAGAAGCTGCCCTTCGCTTTGGCCGCAGGCTGCACGACCGTCGTCAAACCCTCGGAACTGACATCGGGATCGACGCTTGTGCTCGGCGAAATCCTGCAGGAAGCAGGCATTCCGGAGGGCGTCGTCAACATTGTCACCGGCAGGGGACCCGAAGTCGGCGCGGTCATGACGTCTCATCCCGACGTTGACATGGTGTCCTTCACCGGCTCGACCGGCGTCGGAAAACTGACGATGTCGAATGCCGCGCAGACGCTGAAGAAAGTCTCGCTGGAACTGGGGGGCAAGAACCCGCAGATCGTCTTCCCGGATGCCGATCTCGACGCCTTCATCGATGCCGCTGTCTTCGGCGCCTATTTCAATGCCGGCGAGTGCTGCAATGCCGGCTCGCGGCTGATCCTTCACAAGTCGATCGCTTCCGATGTCGTCAAGCGGATTGCCGAATTGTCGAAGGCGGTCAAGGTCGGCGATCCCCTCGATCCCTCGACGCAGGTCGGCGCGATCATCACGCCGCAGCATCTCGAAAAGATCTCGGGCTATGTCGCCGGCGCCAGGAGCAGCGGCGCCCGGGTCGCGCATGGCGGCGAGACGCTCGACCTCGGCATGGGGCAATTCATGGCGCCGACCATCCTCGAAGCAGTGACACCCGATATGGCGGTGGCGCGTGAGGAAGTATTCGGCCCGGTCCTGTCGGTCCTGACGTTTGAGACGACGGCCGAAGCGATCGGGATCGCCAATTCCATCGACTACGGCCTGTCGGCCGGTGTCTGGAGCCGCGATTTCGATACCTGCCTGACGGTCGGCCGGTCGGTGCGGGCAGGCACGGTCTGGATGAACACCTTCATGGACGGTGCCTCGGAACTTCCCTTCGGCGGCTACAAGCAAAGCGGCCTCGGCCGCGAGCTCGGTCGCCATGCGGTCGAGGACTATACCGAGACCAAGACGCTGAACATGCATATCGGCAAGCGCACCAGTTGGTGGATGCCGCAGACAGAAAGCCGGCTTGGCCGGTCATGAAACTACGCCTGAGGAGGGCGGGTGATCGGTGCGGGAATGGGTCCCGCATCTTGCAAGATGGAACTGGGAGGTTCTTCGATGAATAGGTTTCTCACCACGACTGCCGTGATCGCATTGGCTCTGGCCGGCGCGCATGTGTCCGCCCGCGCCGCCGACGTGAAGGAAGTGCAGATGCTGCACTGGTGGACGTCTGGCGGCGAGGCAGCGGCGCTGAACGTCCTGAAGCAGGATCTGTCGAAGGAAGGCTTTGCCTGGAAGGACGTGCCGGTGGCCGGCGGCGGCGGTGACGCGGCGATGACGGCGCTGAAGGCGATGGTGGCGGCCGGCACCTATCCGACGGCCTCGCAGATGCTGGGCTATACCGTGCTCGATTACGCCCAGGCCGGCGTCATGGGCGACCTGACGGAAACGGCGAAGAAGGAAGGCTGGGACAAGTCGGTGCCGGCCGCACTTCAGAAGTTCTCGGTCTATGACGGCAAATGGGTCGCCGCCCCGGTCAACGTCCATTCGGTCAACTGGCTGTGGATCAACAAGGCCGTGATGGACAAGATCGGCGGCACTCAGCCGAAGAGCTTCGACGATCTGATCGCCCTGCTCGACAAGGCCAAGGCTGCAGGTGTCATCCCCTTGGCGCTCGGCGGCCAGAACTGGCAGGAAGCGACGATGTTCGATTCGATCGTGCTGTCGACCGGCGGACCGGAATTCTACAAGAAGGCCTTCAACGATCTCGACGAGGCGTCGCTGAAGTCGGACACGATGAAGAAGTCGTTCGACAACCTCGCCAAGATCGTCAAATACGTCGATCCGAACTTCTCCGGCCGCGACTGGAACCTGGCGACCGCCATGGTGATCAAGGGTGACGCGCTGGTGCAGGTGATGGGCGACTGGGCCAAGGGCGAATTCGTCGCCGCCAAGAAGACGCCGGATACCGACTTCCTCTGCTACCGCTTCCCCGGCACCGAAGGCAGCGTGGTCTACAACTCCGACATGTTCGGCATGTTCAACGTTCCCGACGACCGCAAGGCGGCGCAGGTGGCATTGGCGACGGCAACGCTGTCGAAGAGCTTCCAGTCGGCCTTCAACGTCGTCAAGGGTTCGGTGCCGGCCCGTACCGACGTTCCCGATACCGACTTCGACGCCTGCGGCAAGAAGGGCATTGCCGATCTGAAGGCGGCCAACGAAGGCGGCACGCTGTTCGGTTCGCTGGCTCAGGGTTATGGCGCGCCTCCGGCGATTGCCAACGCCTATAAGGACGTCGTCTCGAAGTTCGTCCACGGCCAGATCAAGAGCTCCGACGAGGCCGTCACCCAGCTCGTCCAGGCGATCGACGACGCCCGCTGAGATCACGGTCGATGAACACGCTTCCCCGCCTCTTGCGGGGAAGCTTCAGGCCCTGCGACCATTCATGCGGGGCCGATGATGCAGGGGAGGAGATGATATCCATGAGCACAGTTGCCACCACCGATCCGGTTCTGACGCCGCGGCAAGCGACGAGCGTCTCGATCAGAGGCCGGCTGCAGGATGCGTTGCCGAAGATCGTGCTGGCGCCGAGCTTCGTCATCACGCTTGTCTTCGTCTACGGCTTCATCGTCTGGACGGCCTATCTCTCCTTTACCAATTCCAAGACCTTTCCCTCCTATGCGCTGACCGGCGCACGCGCCTATCAGCGGCTGTGGCGCTGGACCTTCGAGAGCGATCCGCCATCCTCCTGGTATACCTCGATCACCAACATGGCGATCTTCGGCTTCCTCTATGTCGGTATCTGCTTGGCCCTCGGCCTGTTCCTCGCCATCCTGCTCGACCAGAAGATCCGCGGCGAGGGGTTGCTCAGGCCGATCTTCCTCTATCCGATGGCGCTCTCCTTCATCGTCACCGGCGTTGCCTGGAAGTGGTTCCTCGATCCCGGCCTCGGACTGGAGCAGACGCTGCACCACTTCGGCTGGACGAGCTTCCACTTCGACTGGATCAAGAACAAGGACTTCGTCATCTACACCGTCGTCATCGCCGGTGTCTGGCAGGCCTCCGGCTTCGTCATGGCGATGTTTTTGGCCGGGCTTCGCGGCATCGACGGCGAGATCATGAAGGCGGCACAGATCGACGGCGCTTCGCCCTTGCAGCTTTACCGGCGCATCGTCATTCCGCTGTTGCGGCCGATCTTCCTGTCGGCCTTCATCGTGCTCGCCCATATGGCGATCAAGTCCTACGACCTGGTGGTGGCGCTGACCTCGGGCGGGCCGGGCGGCTCGGCCTGGCTGCCGTCCAACTTCATGTATGAATACACCTTCAAGCGCAACGAGATGGCCGTCGGCTCGGCCAGCGCCATCATCATGCTGATGACCATCTCGGCAATCATCGTGCCCTATCTCTATTCCGAACTGAAGGAGAAGGCCCGATGAGCAGTCTCACCTCTTCCATCGGCACGTCCTCATCGGCATCGGCAGCCGAAGGAGCGGAGCGCGGCAACAGCGCCCGCTGGATTGGCCGCCTGGTCATCTACGGCCTGCTGGTCATCTTCGCCATCCTCTACCTGATGCCGCTCTTCGTCATGCTGACGACCTCGTTCAAGACGATGGACGAGATCCAGGGCGGCAACATGCTGGCGCTGCCGCAGGCGCCGACGCTCGATCCCTGGGTGAAGGCCTGGGGCGAGACCTGCGTCGGGCTGACCTGCGCCGGCATCAAGGGTTACTTCTGGAACTCGATCAAGATGGTGGTGCCGGCAGTGGCGATCTCCACCATCATGGGAGCGCTCAACGGTTATATCCTGACCAAATGGCGCTTTCCCGGCCACACACTGGTGTTCGGGCTGATGCTGTTTGCCTGCTTCATCCCGTTCCAGTCGGTGCTGCTGCCGATGGCGACGATCCTCGGCTCGCTCGGCCGCTTCGGCATGACGCTGCAGAACGCCACCGGCTTTAACTTCGGCTTCGGCAATCCGACGGTCAATCTGGTCTTCGTCCATGTCGTCTACGGCTTGGGCTTCACCACGCTGTTCTTCCGCAACTTCTACGAGGCCTTTCCGACCGAACTGGTGCGCGCCGCCCAGGTCGACGGCGCGAGCTTCTTCCAGATCTTCCGCCGCATCATGCTGCCGAACTCGCTGCCGATCATCGTCGTCACCGTCATCTACCAGTTCACCAACATCTGGAACGACTTCCTGTTTGCCTCCGCCTATGCCGGCACCGGTGACTCCATGCCGATGACGGTGGCGCTGAACAATGTCGTCAACACCTCGACCGGGGTGGTCGAATACAATGTCAACATGGCGGCGGCGATGATCGCCGCCGTTCCGACGCTCATCGTCTATATCCTCGCCGGCCGCTACTTCGTGCGTGGCCTGATGGCGGGCGCAGTCAAAGGGTAAGTCATGGCCTTCCTGGAAATCTCCGGTCTCAGAAAGCGCTTCGGCGCCGTCGATATCCTCAAGGGCATCGACCTCGAACTCGAAAAGGGCGGCTTCCTGGTGCTGGTCGGCCCATCCGGCTGCGGCAAGTCGACCCTGCTCAACACCATTGCCGGGCTGGAGACGATCACCTCGGGCGATATCAGGATCGACGGCCGCGACATCAGCGGATTGCATCCGTCCAAGCGCGACATCGCCATGGTGTTCCAGTCCTACGCGCTCTATCCGAACATGACGGTGGCGGGCAATATCGCCTTCGGCATGGAGATCCGCGGCGTTCCGAAGGAGGAACGGGCCAAGGCGATCAAGCAGGTCTCCGACATGCTGCAGATCGGCCATCTGCTCGACCGCAAGCCGAGCCAGCTCTCCGGCGGCCAGCGCCAGCGCGTCGCCATGGGTAGGGCGCTGGTGCGCAATCCGCAGGTCTTCCTGTTCGACGAGCCGCTCTCCAATCTCGATGCCAAGCTGCGTGTCGACATGCGCACCGAGATCAAGCGGCTGCATCAGCGGATGGGCACCACCTTCGTCTATGTCACCCACGACCAGATCGAGGCGATGACGCTGGCGACCAAGATCGCCGTGCTGAAGGACGGGGTGCTGCAGCAGTTCGGCACGCCGGCCGAGATCTATAACAGCCCATCCAATCTCTTCGTCGCCGACTTCATGGGATCGCCGGCGATGAACCTGCTCAACGCCACCGTCGAGAACGGCGCGGGCGGACTCGAGGTCTCGCTGGAGCGGGCCAATGGCGCACCGCTGAGATTGCCTGTTATCGCAGGCAATGACGGCCTGACCCGCTATACCGGCAAGCCGGTGATCTTCGGCATCCGCCCGGAAGCCTTGACCGATCCCGACGGCGCCGACCGCAAGGCGCGGTCGCTGACAGAAGGCGACTGCCTGATCGAGGTGGTCGAACCGGCCGGCTCCGACACTTTCGCCGTCACCAAGCTTGGCGGCAAATCCGTCGTCGCCCGCCTGCGCGCCGATGCCGGCATCGCTCCCGGTCAAAGCACACGCCTTGCCTTCAATCTCGACAAGGCCGTGTTCTTCGATCCCGACAGCCAGATGCGGATTGCGTGACGGCCCGGTGCTGATATGAGCAATTCCCCAGACATCGTCATCATCGGTTCGGGCGTCGGCGGCTCCACGGTCGCCGCCGGCCTGGCAGCGACGGGCGCTGAGATCTTGATCCTCGAAGCCGGCGATCATATCGCCGATCTTCCCGTCAATCGTGATCAGCGCGCGATCTTCCAGCGGGGGCATTTTCGCCCGAGGGAAACCTGGTACGAGGCAGACGGCAAGGGCTTTAATCCCGGCAATTATTACAATGTCGGCGGCAATTCGAAATTCTACGGCGCCGTCTTGTCGCGCTACCGCAAAGAGGATTTCGGCGTCATCCGGCATCGCGAAGGCGTGTCACCGGCCTGGCCGTTTCCCTATGAGGAACTGGAGCCGTGGTACTCGAAGGCGGAGCAGATGTATCAGGTTCGCGGCAGCCTGGGCGAAGATCCGACCGAACCATACCACTCGACTGATTACGCCTACCCGCCCGTGCCCGACGAGGCGCCGATCGCCGATATCAGGGCGCGTCTCAAGCAGAAAGGCCTGCATCCGTCTTCGTTGCCGCTTGGGCTCGACCTTGACGCCTGGCTCTCCAAGGCACGCACACCATGGGATGCGCATCCGAACGCACGGGACGGCAAGATGGACGCCGAGACCGCGGCGCTTATGCTGGCGCTGAAGCACGTAAACGTGCGGCTCGAAACCAATGCGCGTGTGACGAGGCTCGACACGGGGGCGGGGAACCGGATCGACCGGGTCACCTATGTCAAGAACGGGCAGACGCTGACGGTTTCGCCTGAGATTGTCATCCTTTCGGCAGGCGCCGTACAGTCGTCGGTGCTTCTGCTGCGCTCGAAAAACGACCGCTTTCCAAAGGGCCTGGCGAATTCCTCCGATCAGGTGGGCCGCAATTTCATGAACCACAATGCCTCCGCCGTCATCGGCGTCTCTCCACGGTTCAGGAACACCGCCGTCTATCAGAAGACCTTTGCCTTCAACGACTTCTATCTCTCGGACGGGGAGGGTGGACCGCCGCTCGGCAACGTGCAGCTCCTTGGCCGTATTTCCGAAAAGGTTCTCAAGGGTTCCCTGCCGCAGGCTCCGGAATGGTTGCTGCGTTTCATCACCAATCATGCCATCGACTTCTATGCGATGAGCGAGGACGTGCCCAATCCCGAGAGCCGCGTCATGGTCGATGGAGACCGGATCGTTCTGCAATGGCAGCGAACCAACTGGGATCCGCATCTGGCGCTCGTCGCCAGGCTGAAGGCGATTCTGAAGTCGATCGGATTTCCGATCGTGCTGTCGCGGCCTTTCGACAAGCGCACGCCCTCCCATCAGTGCGGAACGGTCCGCATCGGAAACGACCCCGCGACGGCGCCGCTCGATCCCTACTGCCGTTCCTATGATCACGAGAACCTCTTCGTCGTCGACGCCGGTTTCCTGCCGACGTCGGCCGCGGTCAATCCCGCACTCACCGTCGCCAGCCAGGCGCTGAGGGTCGCGGACCACATCGCATCGAAAGACCTGCAGGCATCAACGGATCCATTGGCGTGCGCCGGACCCAAATAGGACAGTAAGATGACATTCGACTATATCATCACCGGTGCGGGTCCCGCGGGATGCGTCTTGGCAAGCCGGCTGAGTGAGGATCCCGATATCAGCGTCCTCCTGCTTGAAGCGGGCGGTGGCGACTGGAACCCTCTTTTTCACATGCCCGCCGGCTTTGCCAAGATGACCAAGGGCGTGGCCAGCTGGGGATGGCAAACCGTTCCCCAGAAGCACATGAACGGCCGGGTGCTCCGTTATACCCAGGCGAAGGTCATCGGTGGCGGCTCGTCGATCAACGCTCAGCTCTATACGCGCGGAAATGCTGCAGATTATGACCTCTGGGCCAGTGAAGATGGCTGCGAAGGCTGGGACTACCGTTCGATCCTGCCGTATTTTAAGCGCGCCGAGGACAACCAGCGCTTCGCCGACGACTATCACGCTTATGGCGGTCCGCTGGGGGTCTCGATGCCGGCGGCAGCGCTGCCGATCTGCGATGCCTATATCCGCGCAGGGCAGGAGCTCGGCATTCCCTATAATCACGATTTTAATGGCCGCCGGCAGGCGGGCGTCGGATTTTATCAGCTGACGCAGCGCAATCGCCGCCGCTCCTCGGCATCGCTCGCCTATCTCTCGCCGATCAGGGACCGGAAGAACCTGACGGTCCGGACGGGCGCGCGTGTCGCCCGCATCGTGCTGGAAGGAAGCCGTGCCGTCGGCGTCGAGATCGCCACTGCGCATGGCGCGGAGATTGTGCGCGCCGAACGTGAAGTCCTGGTGTCGTCAGGCGCAATCGGATCGCCGAAGCTTCTTCTGCAGTCCGGCATCGGGCCGGCCGATCATCTCAAATCGGTGGGCGTCAAGGTGCTCCACGATCTGCCTGGTGTCGGCGGTAACCTCCAGGATCACCTGGATCTTTTCGTCATCGCCGAATGCACCGGCGATCACACCTATGATGGCGTCGCCAAGCTTCACCGCACGCTTTGGGCCGGCATTCAATATGTCCTGTTCCGCACCGGTCCGGTGGCGTCGTCGCTCTTTGAGACCGGCGGCTTCTGGTATGCCGATCCCGATGCACGCTCTCCCGATATCCAATTCCACCTTGGGCTCGGGTCGGGCATCGAAGCCGGTGTCGAGCGGCTCAAGAATGCGGGCGTGACGCTCAACTCCGCCTATCTGCATCCGCGCTCGCGGGGAACAGTGCGTCTGTCATCGTCCGACCCGGGTGCTGCGCCCATGATCGACCCCAATTACTGGTCGGATCCGCACGACCGAAAAATGTCCATAGAGGGGCTAAAGATCGCCCGCGAGATCATGCAGCAGGCGGCGCTGAAGCCCTATGTGATGGCCGAAAGGCTCCCTGGGCCGAAGGTCATGACCGACGAGCAGCTGTTCGACTACGGCTGCGCCAATGCCAAGACCGACCATCATCCTGTGGGCACCTGCAAGATGGGAACGGGGGCCGATGCGGTTGTCGGGCTGGATCTCAAGGTCCATGGCCTCGAAGGCCTGAGGGTCTGCGATTCCTCCGTCATGCCGCGCGTGCCATCCTGCAATACCAACGCGCCGACGATCATGGTCGGCGAAAAGGGATCGGATCTTATCAGGGGCCTGCCGGCGCTGCCGTCGGCAATCTTCGCCTATGAACGCAACGATACCAGGCCTCGGGCCCGCGCCAAAATCCGCTAGGGAGTAACGACAATGTCTGAAGTGAGAGTTGCAGTGCTTGGTGCCTCGGGGTGGATGGGGAAGATCCACACCATGGCCTATCAGACTTTTCCGCATTTCTTCGGCGTTTCGGACGGAACGGCGCGGATCGTGGCGCTTGTCGATAGCAACCCTGACCAAGCCGAGGATATCAGCAACAGGGCGCCGGGCGCCAGGATCTATCAGGATTGGAAGCTGGCGGTCGCCGATCCCGAGGTAGATCTGATCGATATCTGCCTGCCTGACCATCTGCACTATCCTGTGGCCAAGGCGGCCCTGCTGGCGGGCAAACATGTCTATTGCGAAAAGCCCCTGGCCAACACTGCCGACGAAGCGCGCGAACTGGCCGAGATCGCCAGAGAAAGGGGCGTGATTACCCGTGTCGGACATGCTTTTCCCCGCAATCCGGTCCATGATCTGGCGAAAGACATCATAGAATCCGGCGAAATCGGCGAGACCAAGCTGTTTCGCGGCTGCCAGCATGTCGACATGTATGGTGATCCCACAGCGCCCTTCATGTGGCGCGCCGATGGCAAGCTGGCGCCGACCGGGATCGTCGGCGATACCGGCTCGCACATTTTCAGCTTCATGGATTTCCTGGTCGGTCGCGTCAGTTCCCTGATCGCCGACAATCTCATCGTGACGCCGCGCCGACCCGTCGTCGAGGGCCTTGCCTATGGCGAAGAGGTGAAACTGACAGGCAGCGAGGAATGGGCCGACATTACCAACCCCGACGCCACGAACCTGCTTTGCCGTTTTGCCAACGGCGCCGGCGGCATCGTCGATTTCAGCCGTGTCGCGACCGGCCGCAAGTTCATGCAGACCTACGAAGTCTATGGAACGAAAGGCAGCATCGCCTATACCTATGACGAGATAAACCGGCTGCGCTTCTATTCCAACGACGACCGCACCGGGCGGCGCGGCTTCCGGGAGATCGACGTCGGGCCGGAAAACGCCACCTTCCGGGCGTTCCTTCCCCTGCCGAATTTCGGCATAGGCTACAACGAAAGCAAGATCATCGAGGCGGCCGAGGTGATCCGCTCGATCGTGGCAAACAGGCCGATGTGGCCGACCTTCGATACGGGCCATCACATCTGCCAGATCGTCGATGCATGCATGGAGTCCTCCCGGCTGAAGCGCTGGGTCGACATCCCGCTGGGCTGAACGTCGATGAGCACAGCTGTTCCGCAGGAAATTCTCGACGCACTGACCGATGTCGATATGCCCAAGCTTCCCCCCGAAGCTGGCCCTTCGGAAGCGGTTCGGCTCGCCGGCGTCGAGGTGCCGGTCTATCGCGCCGGTTGCGTCGTCGTCGGATCGGGTGCCGCGGGTCTGCGTGCGGCGGTGGAAATGAAGCGGCGCGGCGACGACGTCGTCATCATGAGCCAAAGCGCCTGGGGTGGAACCTCGGCCTGCTCGGGATCCGATAAGCAGACCCTGCATACCGCCAACACCGCCGACCAGGGCGATAATTACAAGGCGATGGCCCGCGCCATCCGCAGCGGCGGCGCGATGGATGAGGACACCGCCTATGTCGAGGCCGTGGGCTCGTCGCGGATGATGGCGTCGCTGCAGTTCTTAGGGCTGCCGCTGCCACAGGATCCGCTCGGGGGAACGCTGCGATACCAGACCGACCATGACGAGGTCGGCCGCGCCACCAGCTGCGGTCCGCGCACCTCGCGCCTGATGGTCAAGGTACTGGCCGAAGAGGCGATCCGGCTCGCCGTGCCGTTCTACAACCAGGCCACCGCGGTCAAGATCCTGACTGAAGGCGAGGGAGCGGACCGTCACGTCGTCGGGATACTCGCCATGCGCGCCGCCGACCGTACGGAAGAGAATCCGCTGGGCATTGCCTTGTTCGTCAGTGACGTCATCGTGCTTGCAGCCGGCGGACCAGGCGAGCTCTATCGCGACAGCGTCTATCCAAACGGCTGCTTCGGCTCTCTCGGCCTGGCGCTCGAGGCAGGCGTCGAACTCGTCAACCTCACAGAAAGCCAGTTCGGCATCGGAACGCGCAGGGAAGGCTTCCCGTGGAATCTGTCGGGCACCTACGTCCAAGCGATCCCGCATATCTACTCGGTCGATGCCGATGGCGTAGAACACTACTTCCTGGCGCAATATTACCGCAGCACGCAGGAATTGGCCTCGAACGTCTTTCGCAAGGGTTATCAATGGCCATTTCATGCGACCCGCACGCTCGATTTCGGTTCAAGCCTGGTGGATCTCGCCATATCGAGCGAGACAGCCGCCGGGCGGTGTGTCTTCATGGATTTCAATCGCAATCCGCTGCCGGTGCCGGGCGACCTGCCGTTCAGCCTGGAGAGGCTTGATGAAGACGTTCGCCTCTATCTCGGCAAGGCCGGAGCCAGCCAGGACATGCCGATCGATCGGCTGAAGCACATGAACCCGCTCGCGATCGAGCTTTACCGCCGCTACAAGATCGACATTGCCGCCGAGCCGCTGGAATTCGCCGTTAACAACCAGCACATGAATGGCGGCGTCATGGTCGATACCTGGGGCCGCAGCAATCTTGCGGGCTGTTACGCGGTCGGAGAAGCGGCCGGCACACATGGCGTGACGAGGCCCGGTGGCGCGGCGCTCAATGCCGGGCAAGTCTTCGGCACCCGGGTGGCCGAGCATATCAGCGCTAGCGGCAGGGCGAAACAGGCCGCCACGGGCGAGATCTCAGGCGTCGCAGAGACCGGCATCACGGAACTCCTCGCGGTTCTTCGCACCGAGAGCCCGCTGACCGTCAAATCGATCCGCTCAGACGTGCAGGCGCGAATGAGCGAGAAGGCCGGCATCATCTGCGATCAGCAGAGCGTCGGCCAGGCCTTGTTCGACGCGCAAAAGCTTAACGCCGACATTCGCGCCCATGGCGTCGCCTACGGGCGTGCGGCCGAGGCGGTCCGAGGCGTGCAATGGCGGCACATGGCGCTCGCCTCGGAGGCGGTGCTCGGCGCTCTCGATTTCTTCATTCGCAACGGGGGCGGCAGCCGTGGAGCACGGGCGATATGTGACGCCGAAGGCCAATCCCTTCCGCTGGCGAGCGCAGGCCCGTTAGAGGAATATCGCTTCCGCACAGAACGGCAAGCCGATCGGGACGAGCAGATCGTCGTCCGGCTCGAGGGCGATGAGATCAGGCTGGCGACCCGTGCAAACCGCACTTTTGATGAAAGCGCCAGGTCCTTCTTCGAGCGGGATTGGCCGGCCTGGTTGACCGGCCGCATCTATGATCTCGACGCGAATAACTGAGACCTCCACGCGATGGGCAGTCAATCGGGATTGGCAACCGGGGGCGGAACCCGAACGCGCTCGGTGTCGTCGGAGCCTTCGGCGATGGCTTCCTCGCTTCTGCGCACCCGTCTTGGCGGATCTTTTCCTTCGACAGGCTTCGGCGACAACTGGTCGTCGGCCTGGATTTCATCGGTGTTCAGGTAATTCTTGCTCTCGTTCATAGTGGCCATTTCCCTTTGCAAGGAAACGCCCGGCGATATCGCGAGGTTCCCTCGCTCCTATGGGCGTAGCGCCCGGGCCGCGCGGCTCAACCGTCGGTCTGTTCGGGAATGTCGAGTTCGATCATGACAGGCGCGTGGTCGCTCGTATGCTCCCAGCCTCGCGGCTTTCTCCGGACCGTCGCCGATCGTAGCCATGGCGCGACGGCCGGGCTGAGCAGGAAGTGGTCGATCCGCAGCCCCGCGTCACGTTCGAAGCTGTTGCGCCAGTACTTCCAGAACGTATAGATGCGCTCTTCCGGATGGAGGTGCCTGACGGCGTCGGTCCAGCCCTGGCTGACGAGATGGGCATAGGCCTTGCGGACCTCCGGCCTGAAAAGCGCGTCGTCCAGCCAGCGCTCCGGCTTGTAGACGTCGATCTCCGTCGGCATGACGTTGAAGTCGCCGGCCAGGATGGCCGGCACTTCGAGGTCGAGGAGTTCGGCGGCGTAGTCGTGCAGGCGGCGGAACCAGCGAAGCTTGTAGTCGAACTTGACACTGGGGAACGGATTGCCGTTCGGCAGATACAGGCATCCGATCACCATGCCATCGATGACAGCTTCGATATATCGGCTGTGACTGTCATCGGGATCGCCGGGAAGACCGCGCCGTGTCAGGATCGGTGTCTTGCCCTTCGCCAGGATGGCGACGCCGTTCCAGGACTTCTGTCCGTGCCAGATGGCGCCGTAGCCGGATCGTTCGATCTCCTTTCGCGGAAACTTGGCGTCGTCGGTCTTCAGTTCCTGGAGGCAAACCACATCGGGGGCGTCCTCCTTCAGCCAGCGCAGCAGGATGGCCAGCCGTCCATTGATCCCGTTGACGTTATAGGTCGCGATTTTCACGGGGTTCTCGGACGACCAGACCGGGTGCTCAACGCGTCGCGCCGAAGACGAAGGCGATGCCGGCGACGATCGCAACCGCGGTCAGCGGCTGCCGGCGTATGCGATCTTCGAGTTCCTGGACCAAGCTGCGCGCTTCCGCCTTTGCCAGGCGGGCTGTTCCGGAAGCCAGCTCCGAAGCGGTTTCGACCACTCGGCCGGCTTCTTTCTGAAGCGCGCGTCTTTCTCCGCGATCGACATCGAAGCCTTCGGAGGAGCCGCCGGTTTCGCCGGTCGAGCGCAGGGCTTGGTCAACGAGCGGAAAACCCTCGTCGAGGCTGGTGGGATCGGGCTCCCGCTTCACGCGCTCAGCCGCCTCGACATCGCTGCGCCCGGCCGGAATCGAGGTGTGGGTGGCCGACACTGGGTCGGAGGCCGGGAAGGTGCCCTCGATACCTCTGTCGAGCTCACCCTTTCGAGCCCTTCTTTGCTGCTCTGCCTGCTCTTTTCGCAGGGACTGGACTGCGGGGGATTCGTTGGGGTTTGCCATCGGGGTTTTCCTCTGTTGCTCTTCGACAACCAAAATCGGCGACGAGGAAAGAAGTTCCAGAAAAATCCATCCTCCTTATGCGGTGATGTATTGACGAGAAGGCGAATATCGCCAATGGCTCGCCGCGCAATCCGGTGCCGGCGACAATCGTTCGGACATTTCCTCGCTCATCGCCTCGGCAAGCCGGCGGGGCGGGACCAAAGTCCTGCCTGATCTGGTACCAAGGTCCGGTTGCATTTGGTCGCCGGAACGGCGAAAATTGCCGCGCATCTATAATGCGTAAGAGATGGCGAAGAATGGACGAGGCGATGATACTCTCGAAACGCGATTTCCTGAGATTGGGCGGCAGCGCGGCCGTTGCCCTCGTCGCTGCCGCATCGCCGGCCACATTCAATCTCGACGGCTCCCTTCCTGTTCTGGCAGTAGATCGCGCTGAGGCCAAGGACGGCAATAACGGTAACGGTGGCGGCAACGGCAACGGGGGAGGAAATGGCAACGGCGGCGGTAGCGGCAACGGCGGCGGTAACGGCAACGGGGGAGGGAGCGGCAACGGGGAGGGAGCGGCAACGGCAATAGTGGTGGCAACGGCAATAGCGGCTCGGGGAACAGCGGCGGTGGAAGTTCCAACAATGGTGGCCGATCCTCTTCCTCTGCCACGGGGACCTCGCAAGGATCGGCGGCACGAGCGACCGCAGCGTCCGATGGTTCGATCGACGTCCGCCACGCGAACGGCATTACCGAAACCCTGCGGCGCGGCCGCTACGTGATGAAGGACGGAAAAGGCCGGACGATCATAAGCCGGCAAGCGACGGCAAACGATGCCCGCCGGCTGGGCCGCTACCTTCGCTAAGGCCGCCAAGCGGGTGCGATGCTGACAATTTCTGATCTAGTGTTGTTCGCGCCATTGCAGAGCCGCTTCAGTTCTATTCGAGACGCCGAGCTTGCTCAGAATCTGTGTCATATGATGCTTCACCGTCTTTTCCTGCAGATTGAGACGCAAGCCGATATGCTTGTTTGACAAGCCCTGGGCGACCAGATCCATCACCTCGCGTTCCCGCGGCGTCAGACTGTTCTTGTCGGGGGCGGAGCCGCCATTCAGCGAATTCTCCATGACCTTCGTCGACATGGTCGGCGAGATGTAGCGTGAGCCACTCAGCACCGTCTGGATCGCTTCAGCGAGACCACGCGAGCCGACACCTTTGAGAACATAGCCCATTGCGCCCCGTTGCAGGGCTGCCATCAGCGTGTCCACCTCCTCGGATACCGTCAACATCAGCACTTTCGTTGCCGGGCTCAGTGTCAGCACGTCGCTGATCGCCGACAGCCCGCCGCCGGGCATAGAAACATCGAGGAGCATGATGTCGGGACGGTTGGTCGACGCGATCATTGCCGCATCATCGCTGCTGGCGCCTTCGCCAACGACGGCAAAGCCTGTGATTTCCGACAGGCTGCGCGTTACGCCTTCGCGAAAAAGCGGGTGGTCGTCCACAACGCCGATGGTGATGGATGTCATCTTTAATCTCCCACTTCCATAGGCTCGAAGGTCATGGTCACCGTGGTCCCTCCTTCACCTGTCTTGACGTCGAAGGAACCTCCGAGGCTGTCGATACGCTCGCGAAGCCCCACCAGGCCGAGGCTCGTCGGCCTCACCTCGATCGGGTCGAAGCCATCGCCGCGGTCGCTGACCTCGACATGAACGTGACCATCCCGCGAGACGGCTTTTACCGTCTGCTGAATACCGCCGCCGTGGCGATAGGCGTTGTTCAAGGCTTCCTGAACGAAGCGATAAATACAGATCTTTACGGCAGGCGCGGGTTCGGGTCCATCATCGTCGATAACTGTTTCGACATGGGTTTCGGTTTTGCGCTGATGCGCCTCGACCACCCGGGTTACGATCTCGGTAATCGAAGATTTCTCGATCTGCGGCAGTACCAGTCCGCTGCAGATACTACGGATCTCGGTCATCGCTTCGGCAAGGCTCGAGCGTATCCACGCGAGTTCCTTTTCGCGCGTTTCAGGCGGGGTCGACGCATTGATCAATAGATCGCTGTCCAGCCGCAGTGAGGCATAGGCAATGTGCTGGGCCGGGCCGTCGTGCAGATCGGCGCCGATGCTGCGCAGGTATGTTTCGTTCAGCGCCGCCACGCGCTGGGAGGCCCGCTGCAGCCGCCGCTGCAGCGCGCGGTTTTCCGCGAGCAGCGCGGACAGGTCGCTGACCCGTTCTTTGAGATCCTTCCGTTGCGCTTCGATCGTGCGGCTGACCCGAAACACCAAGACGGCGAGAATAAGGAAAAAGATGGCTGTCAAAGCCGCGACGGCGGCCCAGCTCTGGAGCCTGGCATGCGCCAGACTGTCGCTCAACCCTTCTGCCGACTCGTAAAATTCAATGACGGCGACCGCCTGTCCGGACCATGGCTGGAGTACGGGATTGTAGATTTCCATCAGCGGCTTGCCGAGTGCGCGCTCTTTGCCGCTTTCAGGATCGTCGGCGATTTCATAGCGCGCAACGAGAGATCCTGCGAAGGCTTTTTGGAGCTTGTCGTTGACCGCAAATGTCCTGCCGACCAGCGCCTTTTCGTTGGAGTAGAGAATGGTGCCGTCGCTTCGCCACAGCCTGAACGAAACAAGCCGCCTGCCGAGTGCGCCCTGACCAAGCGTTTCGTCCAGAGCCTGTGCGGTGCCTTCGTCGAGGAATGATGCCGTCTGCATGTCGGGAAGCAGCGGCGCGACCACGCTGTCGACATAGAGCGCCGTCGCAGCACCGGAATTGTGGATGACCGCCTCCTCTATGAGATGGGTAACGAGAAGTCCCACGAGGAACATGGCGGCAATCGAGATCAATCCACCCGCGATGAAGAACTGGGAGGCGAGTGAGCGGGCATTCCAGCGGCGAAGCCAATTCATTGTGATACCAGTAAGAGACTTGCCGCCTAACCTATCGCTTCCTCGAAATTTTTCCAGACAGCATCAGGGCAGATCTCTGGTATCAAAGATTTCGGCGCCTCTTATGCTTTTCGTCAATTGGAGCGTATCGCCTGACATGGCTGCACCGAAAATATAGAGAAGAGCAGCCAGAACGACGACAAGGGCGATGACGGACAGGTTGCAGGCGTCATTGACACGGGATCTGTTAGTCTGAGCCATATCGGGATCTCCTTCACCCCTTCGAAACGACGCGATGGGACGCGCGTTCCACCGCCGGGACTTCGGTCTGACGGGCCTGGGACCTAGGTCCGACCCCCGTGGACCTCAGCGGATTCAGGCATATTTCAGCACTGAATGGCTCGAGGGTTTGGAGATTTTCCAGTGACGATTTCTGCTAACATCGAAAACGGCGCCCACGCCGCATTCGCCCCGCCTCCGTTCGAGGAAAGTGTTGCGGAGCTTTACCAGTCCCTCCTCGTGCCGATCCTCTTTGCGCCCTATGCGGCGGAGATGGCAATCCTTGCCGACCGGTCGAAACCAGGCAGCGTTCTCGAGCTCGCGGCAGGGACGGGCGCCTTGACACGCGCTCTGCGCACGACGCTTGATCCACCGACGGAGATCGTTGCCACCGACCTCAGCCAGGCGATGATCGACATCGGCGCGCCATCGGTGACGCTGTCGCGGACACACTGGATGCACGCCGATGCGCAAAATCTCCCATTCGCCCCCGAAATGTTCGATCTCGTCATCTGCCAGTTCGGCGCAATGTTTTTTCCGGATAAGGTAAAAGCCTATAGCGAGGCTGCAAGAGTATTACGCGGCAAAGGCCGCTTTCTGTTCTCGACGTGGGATTCACTCTCAGTCAACGACTTCGCGCGATGTGTGGACGAATGTCTGGCAGGCATCTTCCCCTCCGATCCGCCGGATTTTCTCAGGCGCTTACCATACTCCTACTTCGATCCCGGTCCGATCAAAGCACAGATGTCATCGGCGGGATTTAAGGCAGTGACCTGCGATCGGCTCGAATTGATATCAGCCGCGGCTACCGCGCAAGACGTGGCAAGCGCCTTTTGCCAAGGCACGCCACTGCGGGGGGAGATCGAATGGCGGGCGCCGGAACGCCTGTCCGAGATCGTCGACGAGGTGGCCGAGCGAGTGGAAGCGCGGCACGGAGCTTCTCCCAACGGCAGCATGAGCGCGTTGGTCGTCGCCGGCCGCGCTGCGTAATCGCCTTCAGCGAAGGCCGGTGTGCCAATTACAGGGTTGCTGCAAATGAAATGGTTCAAAAAGGTCTGCCTGGGGCTATGACGGCTCGCCGGCCTTCTGCTCGTTCGCGTAAGTAGATTCGTGTATGGCGCGGATGACGTGTTTTTCGATCTCGAAACAGGTCTCGTCATGTTCCTGCACCAGCTTCGAACTGACCCGTCGCCTTTGAACAGCGTCACGTGCCTCGACGGCCATCTGATAGGCCTCGAAGAGCTCGAGCTGCCACGGGTCGCGCGCTTCCATGATCAGCTTCCGCATCTCCGGCAGCCGCATCGCCAGGCGTCTGCGCCCCGCCTCCCTGCGGTTGGATCGCGCCATTTCCGTCAGTCTCCTCCTAAGCCCGGACCGATAAGACCTTCCTATCCGAAAATAGCGCCGGCAACCGACATTGACATGGATTTAGGACCAAAGGCCGGGATCGATCGGACTGAGGTCCGGGGCGTGGAACGACCCCGCTGCTAACTGGTTGGTTTGGCAGCGGTCACCAGGGCCGCTTCAAAACAGAAGGAGGAAAACATGCTCTCCAAACTTATCGTCGGCGCGGCAACTGCCGTGACCCTTATGTCCGGCATCGCATTCGCTCAATCGTCGACCGTCAACGGCGCGGCCGGTGGCGCGGTGACCGGAGCGATCGTCGGTGGTCCCGTGGGTGCCGCCGTCGGCGGCGTTGCCGGCGCAGTCGTCGGTACAGCGATCGATCCGCCGCCGCAGAAGGTCGTCACCTATGTCCGCGAGGCTCCGGCCCCATCGGCGCGCGTGGTCGTGAAAGAGAAGATTGTCGTCGGCCAGCCTTTGCCGGAGACGGTCGTCGTGACGCCTATTCCGGATGACCCGACCTATGCCTACGCGGTGGTCAATGATCAACGCATCATCGTCGAACCGTCATCCCGCAAGGTGATCCAGGTTATCAAGTAATCTGATCCCCCCTTCGCGGCCCCTGCCGGGCCACGGCTTAATCCGGAAATCATCGTTCAGAACAGCCGCACGACGGACGGCGATGTCGTCGTGCGGCCTAAGCAGAGAGACCGTCATGAGGCGGCGTCATCGCCGAGCGTGAGGAGAGGAACATGATCCATTCAGAAGAGAAATCCGTTGGTCTGGCCGTGCCGCCGATCGCAATCCCTATCGCCGGCATTCTCGCCATGCTCGCCGCGACCGACGGGGGAGAAAGCCGCGCTGGCGGACACGTCTCCGTTCCGCAGCCGCAACAGCAGGGGACGGGAAGATGAACGCCGTCGCATCCGTCGCCTTTGGCATCGTCAGTTCCGTCGGGGCCTGCATCGCTGCTGCGTCCGTTGCCTCCCATGTTGTGGCTGATTCAGAACCTCATGCCTTCCAGGACCTTGCCGCGCCCGACCTATGGACGGCGCACCCCGTGAAAGTCGACGCTCGGCGGCAAAGTTACGAACGGATTGCGCCTCTCTATTCCAGCTACGTCACCGAGGCGCCGGCCGTGATGACGGCACGGGCGAAGCCGGAGCCCGCCAATCCTTCAGCCGCAGCTCAGGCGCCGCAGCCGAAATTGTCGCCCGAGCACCTTGCCTGGTGCGCGCAGCATTATCGTTCCTTCGATCCGGTGGCAAACAGCTATCGATCTTATAGCGGCGAGATCCGCGCCTGCACTTCGCCGTTCCAGCAAAATCTCGCCGAGACCGGTGAAGGCGTCGGCCCGGAGGTAAGTACACAGGCGGCTAGCTGGTGCGCTGCTCGTTACAGGTCGTATCGACCGGAAGATAATAGCTATCAACCATGGGACGGGCCGCGGCGCAGCTGCGACGTACCGGTCGTCATTGCCAGGAATAATTGATTGGAGCCGGTGCCTGCTGCTGCGCTGCGTGGCAGTCAGACTAAAGTCCGTATTACAAACGCTGGGGTTGTGATACCCGGTAGTATTGGGTCGGAGATCAGGGATGGCGACGACACTGGTGACGGAAATTCAACGGGCGCAGACGAGACTCCGGTTCTTGAGCAGGGCCGAGCGGGGAGCCCTTATCATTCGCATCCTGCACGAGCTGAAGACGCATCGGCAGGAGGTGCTCGGCAATGTGCCGGCAGAGCGCTGCATGTGGATCGACAGGCTCATCGCATCCGTTTCCTCGACGATAGCGGAAATCGCCAATATGCAGGACGTCGAGTTCAATCGTGTCCTGACTGAATTCGAAAAGCTTATGGCGACGCTCCAGACCATCTCGCATCCGGAGACGTCCCCGAAGACTGTTCACTGAGCAGAGATCGCCTGCGACCTTGTCCAGCTGCGGCCTCGGCGTCATCAGGTCACTGCGCCAGCTGCCTCAGCGGAAACCGTCACCCCGCGAGAGCGTTCTCCTTCCATGACCGAAGCGAAAACCCACGCTGACCACGAGGAGGCGCCGCCCGGCGACGACGACGCCAAGCCCGGCGCCGATATTGCTTTCCCTTACGACCGGATGACCGTCGAGCAGTTCCGAAGGCGTTTCCCGCGCGCCCGCTGGAGCGATGCCCGCAAAGCCTGGTTCGTTCCCGGCAGAACGGCCTCCCGTCGCATCGGGCGATGGCTTGTCGAGCTGGAGGCGGAAGCCGACGCCCATGCGGATGCGAAGGGACGCGACGCCTTCGCCTTCGATCCGATCGACAGTCCGTATCTTGAACTCGGCAAGGCAGGCTTTCGAATCCGCACGCCCTATTCGAAGACCGTCGTCGACCAGCTGCACGAAGTGCCATTCTCACGCTGGGACGGCGACCTCAGGATATGGCACGTTCCCTTCCGATCCTATGAAGACCTCAGACGCCAATGGCCCGACATCGAAGCGGCCGCCCGCAGAAACGAGCCTGAGGAGAGACGGCGCCGGGCCGAAGAGCGCAAGGGGAGCGAAGAGGACATCCGCAGCAAGCGCCGCTCCGCAGAACGAAAGCGCCGTCGTTACCCGCTTCTCAGCCACGACTTGCCGCCGATCGGGCGGCCGGTGGCCACCGCCTATGGTATCGTCGTCTTTACCGAAATATCAGGCGAACTGGTCGCCCCGGATGTCGTAGCCGACGCCTATCCTGATGTGACCGAAGATCACGTCTGGGGATATTGGCGGCTGCCGACGCTCGAAGAACTCGTCCGCACCTGGCCTGTGAAGATGTCTCCAGATGGGGACGCAGCGTGGTGGCTGCCGACGATCGAGGAACTGAGGCCCGCTCGCCGGACGGCCAAATCGCGCGAAGCCAGGAGGCAGGCCAGGATGTCGTGACCGGGGCACTCTTGCCCAGTGGAACAAGTTGCGCCGCCAGCCATTTGTCGTCCATGAAAAAAGCCCTGCCGATGTCGCTGCTCGCTCTCTCCATTTCCGTTGGCGGCGCCGCCGCGCGGGAACTTAAACCTGACATCATCAACGCAGCTTCGATCGCCTCCATTGGGACAGAAAAGTCTGCGCCCGCAGATCCGGATCCGGCAGTCGTCCGCCTTCAGGTCCTGCTGGACCGTGCCGGCGCATCTCCTGGCGTCATCGACGGGCTCGCCGGCGAGAACGTCAACAAGGCGGTGGCCGGTTTCGAAGCTATGAATAAGCTTCCCGTCGATGGCAGGGTGGATCCGGACGTTGCCTCTCGCCTGGAAGGCAATACTACTCCTGTCGTCGAGAGCTACGTCGTCTCGGCAGAGGACGCCAAGGGTCTCGTCGACAAGATCCCCGAAGACTATGGCGAGAAGGCAAAGATGCAGAGCCTGGGATATACCAGCGTTGCGGAAAAACTATCGGAGCGCTTCCACATGGGTATCGATCTTGTCAACGCGCTCAACCCGGCTTCGAAATTTGCTCCCGGCGATACGGTGTGGGTGGTGAGCCCCGGTTCTTCGAGGGAAGGCAAGGTCAAGCGGATCGAGGCCGACCGGAAGGCGGGCCAAGTGCTGGCCTATGCCGGGGACGGATCCCTGCTTGCCGTCTATCCCGCGACGATCGGCAGCGAAGACAATCCGGCGCCGTCGGGCAAGCACAAGGTCAAGGGCGTCGCGAGGATGCCGGTCTACCGCTATGACCCGAAGCTCAACTTCAAGCAGGGAAAGAACGACAAGGTCCTGACCATTCCGAAAGGTCCGAACGGCCCGGTCGGCACCGTCTGGATCGACCTGACCGAGCCAACCTATGGCATCCACGGCACACCCGAGCCGAAGCTCATCGACAAGGTTGGCTCGCATGGCTGCGTGCGGCTGACCAATTGGGACGCCGAAGAATTGGCCGGCATGGTCAAGCCAGGTGTCCTGGTGGATTTCGTCAATCGAAGTTCAGCCACGCCGAAGTGAGACGCAGCACCTTGCAGGGCCGCCATCTTCCCCGCGGTCCCAACGACTACGACGCCTTGGCCTCAAAAGCGGGGGCGAAATCACCGAGCGATTTCGCCTTGAGGATCATCCCCTCGATATCCTGCTCGACGATTGCCTCCAGATCGGCGAAGCTGTCGATGACATAATAGATCGGCTGGAGGATATCGATGCGGTAGGGGGTTCTGAGCACGCTCATGAGATCGAAGGGCCGAAACTCGCAGGCCTTGCCCTCCATTGCCGCCTTGGCTTCGCTTGGCGAGGAGACGATACCCGCGCCGAAGCAGCGCCGGCCCTCAGGCGTATTGATCAGGCCGAATTCGACGGTAAACCAGAAGACCCGAAACAGATGCCAGGAATAGCCCTTGCCGAGGCGGACGGCCGCCTCGCCGAAATGCCGGACAAAATTGGCATAGCTCTGGTTGGTCAGCAGCGGGCAGTGGCCGAAGACCTCGTGGAACAGGTCCGGTTCCTCGATATAGTCGATATGTTCGCGGCGGCGCAGGAAGGTGGCGAGCGGGAATTTGCCTTGCGACAGAAGTTCATAAAAGCGCGAGGGCGGGATGAGCGCCGGCACGCCCTCGACGCCGAAGCCGGTGGTCTCGTTCAGGCGCCTATTGACGTCGAGAAGCTGCGGCACCTTCTCCGGCTTGAGCCCCAGCATTTTGACGCCGTCCAGATATTCGCGGCAGGCCGTATCGGCCAGGATCTTCATCTGACGCCGGTAGAGTTCGCCCCAGATCGCGTCTTCATCGGCGGTATAGTCATAGAGGCCGTCGGCTCCGGGCAGTTTGGCGGTGTAGCTGCTTTCCTTGGTCATATGCTGATCCTCCCAGGCGCATGACGATATTCCTGCCATTATCCTCCAGCATTGGAGGATTTTCTTTTCTTTCGTGCTGGTCATTGCCATAATGGTGGCAAATGTTCCCGAAAATGGCGCCAAAAATGAAAGAAGCTGGGAATTTCCGCCGCACCCTTCTGAAGCTCGTCCAAGCAGACGGCAGTCTGTCGCTGGCGGATCTCGCAGAAAAGGCCGGCATGTCGCAGAGTTCGGCCTGGCGGAAGATCCAGGAGCTGGAAGCCGACGGCGTCATCCGCAAGCGTGTGACCTTGCTCGATCCCGGCAAACTCGATCTCAAGCTCTGCGTGATCGCGCATGTCACGCTGGAGGATCACCATGAAGAGGCGGTCGCCTCTTTTGCGTCGGTGGTGCTGGAGCGACCGGAGATTATGGAGTGCTACGCCTTGTCGGGAGCCTTCGACTACATGCTGAAGATCCGGGCGAGGGACGTCGAAAGCTACGAGGTCTTCATGACCCGCTACCTGCTGCGCAACCCGCATGTGCGCACTGTGGTCTCGAGCTTCGTGCTGCGCGAGCTGAAATTCTCGACCGAACTGCCGATCTGACACGTCTCGCCAAGGTGGTCACCGATTGGTGACGGCGAGACGCAAGGGGATGCCGTCAAACTTATCGGGTGCTGTCTCCATGCCGGCTACCCGGCATATGCACCGGAAAGCCTTCGAATGTCTTCAGCGTATCGAGCACGATCGACGTCTTTACGTGCTGGACCGACTCGTGCGGCAACAAAACGTCGTTGACGAATTTTGAGAGGTCGGCGAGCCCGCGGGTCGCCACCGTCAGGTGATAGTCCATTTCACCTGTGAGTGCATAGGCTTCGAGAACTTCCGGCAGGCCGTTGATCAACTGGGAAAATCTGCGGGCATTGTCCCTGTTGTGGGTAGCAAGCGTCACGGAGATGACCACGAGCATATCGAGCCCCAGCTTTTCCCGATCGAGGTGGGCCCGGTAGCTGCGAATAAATCCTTCGGCCTCCAGCCGCGTGCGCCGGCGTGAGCATTGCGACGGTGAAAGCGCAATCCGCTCCCCCAGATCGTTATTGGTCAACCGGCCGTCTTTTTGCAGTTCCTGCAGCAGGCGCAAATCCAATTTATCGAGCGGCTCATCCATTGCGTAAAACTCCAATAACACTCACAGATCGTGCATAATATCTTCTTATGACACAGAGAATGCAAGGATTTTGCGCGCGTTTTGGACCACAATTTGCACAGTCGAAGTCCGATCTTCTCAGGAGGAGAAAATGGGTCCTTTCCCGCATGATGCACCGCCATCCGAAATCACCGCCGACAATCCGGCCGGTACCGATGGCTTCGAATTCGTCGAGTTCGCTCATCCCGAACCAGAAAAGCTCAGCGAACTTTTCACGCGCATGGGCTATGTCGCCGTCGCCAGGCACAAGACCAAAGACATCACCGTCTGGCGCCAGGGCGACATCAACTACGTCGTGAATGCCGAGCCCGGCAGCCACGCAGCCCGCTTCGTGGAGCAACATGGCCCTTGCGCCGCATCGATGGCCTGGCGTGTCGTCGACGCCAAACACGCCTTCGACCATGCGGTGTCGAAAGGTGCTGTTCCCTATGAAGGCGACGACAAGATGCTCGACGTCCCTGCCATTACAGGCATTGGCGGTTCGCTGCTCTATTTCGTCGAGACCTATGGCGCCAAGGGATCGGCTTACGATGCCGAGTTCGATTGGCTGGGCGAGCGCAACCCGCGCCCTGAAGGGATCGGCTTTTATTATCTCGACCATCTCACCCACAACGTCTTCCGCGGCAACATGGACAAGTGGTGGGATTTCTACCGCAACCTGTTCAATTTCAAGCAGATCCACTTCTTCGATATTGACGGGCGGATCACAGGCCTTGTCAGCCGCGCCATCACCTCGCCCTGCGGCAAGATCCGCATTCCACTGAATGAATCGAAGGACGACACAAGCCAGATCGAGGAATATCTGAAGAAGTACCGGGGCGAGGGCATCCAGCACATCGCCGTCGCCACAGAGGACATTTACGGGGCCACCGACCGGCTTGCCGACAATGGGCTGCGCTTCATGCCGGGTCCGCCGGAGACCTATTACGACATGTCCTATGAACGTGTGAACGGCCATAGCGAACCGGTCGATCGCATGAAGAAACACGGCATCCTCATCGACGGCGAAGGCGTGGTGAATGGCGGCATGACGAAAATCCTGCTGCAGATATTCTCCAAGACCGTCATCGGCCCGATCTTCTTCGAATTCATCCAGCGCAAGGGCGACGAAGGGTTCGGTGAAGGCAACTTCCGGGCGCTCTTCGAATCGATCGAGGCCGATCAGATTAAGCGTGGTGTCATCGGGACTGCGGCGGAGTAAACTCCAGGCGCGGCGCTTGTGAGCTTTGGGAGGAATTGAGCATGGACCAGACATCGATCCAGCCTGCCGACGCGGAAGCCGCGGCGGCAAACATACTGAAATACATGCCGGGCTTCGGCAACGACTTCGAGACGGAGTCGCTGCCCGGCGCCCTGCCGCAGGGCCAGAACAGCCCGCAGAAATGCAATTACGGCCTTTATGCCGAGCAGCTTTCCGGCTCGCCCTTCACCGCGCCGCGCGGCACGAATGAACGATCCTGGCTGTATCGCATTCGCCCGAGCGTGCGTCACACCCGCCGCTTCTCGAACGCTTCCTATCCGCTCTGGAAAACCGCGCCTTGCCTGGACGAACATTCGCTGCCTCTCGGTCAGCTCCGCTGGGACCCGATCCCCGCGCCTGAGGAGAGGCTCACCTTTCTGCAAGGGGTGCGGACGATCACCACGGCGGGCGATGCCGCGACCCAGGTCGGTATGTCGGCCCATGCCTATGTCTTCAACGAGGACATGATCGACGATTATTTCTTCAATGCCGATGGCGAATTGCTGATCGTACCGCAGCTCGGCGCCATCAGAGTGTTCACCGAAATGGGCATCATGGATGTCGAACCGCTGGAAATCTGCCTCATCCCCCGCGGCATGATGTTCAAGATTCTGAAGGGCGACGAGCAGACGGTCTGGCGTGGCTATATCTGCGAGAACTACGGCGCCAAATTCACGCTGCCGGACCGCGGGCCGATCGGCGCCAATTGCCTGGCAAACCCGCGCGACTTCAAGACGCCTGTCGCCGCTTTCGAGGATAAGGAAACGCCTTGCCGCGTGCATGTGAAATGGTGCGGCAAATTCTATGTCACCGATATCGGCCACTCGCCGCTGGATGTGGTGGCCTGGCACGGCAACTACGCACCCTACAAATACGATTTGCGGACGTTTTCGCCTGTGGGCGCCATCAGCTTCGATCATCCCGATCCGTCGATCTTCTCGGTGCTGACGGCGCCGACCGAAGATGCCGGCACGGCGAATGTCGACTTCGTGATCTTTCCGCCGCGCTGGCTGGTCGCCGACCACACGTTCCGTCCGCCCTGGTATCACCGCAACATCATGAGCGAGTTCATGGGCCTGATCCATGGCCAGTACGACGCCAAGGAGGAGGGCTTCGTGCCTGGCGGCATGAGCCTGCACAACATGATGCTGCCGCATGGGCCGGACGCGCTCGCCTTCGAAAAGGCATCCAATGCCGAACTTAAGCCGGTGAAGCTCGATCATACCATGGCCTTCATGTTCGAGACCCGTTACCCGCAGCAACTGACGAAATATGCAGCCGAGCTCGAAACGCTGCAGGAGGATTACCTGGAATGCTGGGACGGCCTGGAGCGCAAATTCGACGGAACCCCCGGCATCAAATGAAGATCGGCCCAGAACTCTCTGATAGGCCACCCTCTGATACGGCATCCTCCGGCACGGGAATTCGAACATGAAACTTGCGACCTTGAAGGACTCCACCCGGGACGGCCGCCTCGTCGTCGTTTCCCGCGATCTGACCCGCTGCTCAGAAGTCGGTCACATCGCCCGCACCCTGCAAGCCGCGCTCGACGACTGGGAGCATGTGGCGCCGAGGCTTGCACTGGTTGCCGAAGGCATCGAGACCGGGGCGCAGCCGACGATCCGCTTTCACGAACATGACGCCGCATCGCCCTTGCCGCGCGCCTATCAATGGGCCGACGGTTCTGCCTACGTCAACCATGTCGAACTGGTGCGCAGGGCGCGCGGCGCCGAGATGCCGGCAAGCTTCTGGACCGATCCGCTGATGTATCAAGGCGGCTCGGACGGTTTCCTCGCGCCGCGAGAGCCGATCATCGTGGCGGATGAAGCCTATGGGATCGACATGGAGGGCGAGGTCGCCGTCATCACCGGCGATGTCGCGATGGGGGCGAGCCCGGAAGCTGCCCGCGGCGCCATCCGGCTGCTGATGCTCGTCAACGATGTGTCGCTGCGCGGCCTGATCCCGGAGGAGCTGGCGAAAGGCTTTGGTTTCTTCCAGTCCAAGCCGGCCTCGGCATTCTCGCCGGTCGCGGTGACGCTGGACGAACTCGAAGGCGCCTGGGATGGCGGCAAACTGCATCTGCCGCTGCTGGTGAGCTTGAACGGCAGACCATTCGGCAAGGCGAATGCCGGCATCGACATGACATTCGATTTCGGCCGGCTGATCGCCCATGCCGCCAAAACCCGGCATCTGACGGCCGGAACGATCATCGGCTCCGGCACGGTTTCCAACAAGCTCGACGGCGGCCCCGGCAAGCCGGTGGAAGAGGGGGGAGACGGCTACTCCTGCATTGCCGAATTGAGGATGATCGAGGCGATCGAGAGCGGAGCGCCGAAGACCCCCTTCATGAGGTTCGGTGACCAGGTCCGCATCGAGATGAAGGATCAGGCCGGCCATTCGATTTTCGGGGCGATCGAGCAAACGGTTGGAAAATACGAGGGAGCCGACGAGGGATGAACGAGGTGGTTCTCTACGACTACTGGCGATCGTCGGCGAGCTACCGCGTCCGCATCGCGCTCAACCTCCTGGGTCTCGACTATCGGACCGTGCCGATCAACCTGTTGGACGGCGCGCATGGGAAGCCGGACTACCTCGCGCTCAACCCGCAAGGGCTCGTGCCGACGCTGGTGATCGATGGGAAAACACTGACGCAGTCGCTTGCCATCATCGAATATCTGGCCGAGCTTCGGCCGGAATGCGGATTGCTGCCATCCGATAGCGCCGATCGCCAGAAAGTCCGCGCTCTGGCCTATGCGATCGCCATGGACATCCATCCGATCTGCAACCTGCATGTCGTCTCGCATCTGCTGACGCTGACGGAAAAGGCCGATGCCCGTGAGGAATGGATGAAGCACTTCATCGCCGACGGGCTTCGCCGAGTGGAGGCCATGATCAGCGAGGCCGATGGAAAGTTCAGCTTTGGCGACAGGCCTGCGATGGCCGACCTCTGCCTTGTTCCCCAGCTCTACAACGCCCGCCGCTGGGGCGTTGATATCACGTGTTTCAGCCGCATCACCGACATCGACGCCAGGTGCGCCGAACTGCCCGCCTTCCAGGCGGCGCATCCCGACCGCGTGAAACCGTAACGTCATTGCGATAAAACTCATCAGGCAGAGTCGGCCTCTCCGGTCTCCCTCATTCCTGTCCTCGGACTTGATCCGAGGGATGTCACAGGAATCCAGCCACGGCGCGTCGGCGCCGTGAATGACTCTCAGTGATAAAGCGGTCTTCCGCGCTCAAGGACTTGAGCGCACTGGATTCCTGTGACATCCCTCGGAGTAGGGAGTATACAGCAAGAACCGCTAAGCTACGTTTGCCGCTCCCCGCCCTGGACGGCGAAACTACGCGTCCCGCCACGAAGAGAATATCGCAGCCTGGCCCAACCGCTCGCCCGCTTCATCGATGAGCTGCCAGACAGTGAAGTTGTCGACCCAGAAACGGCGGCCCGATTTCGCGACCCTGACACCGCGGCCATTGTCGACAAAACCATCACGCGTGACGGCATCGAGCAGCCGCTGGCGCTCGGCGCGATCGGGCTGTTCGGCCGAAAGCCGCGACGGCAGCGTGATGAATTCATCCCAGCTGTATTCGAAGCACTTCTGCGCCGTGCAGTTGGCGTAGACGAAGCGCGGATCCGGCTCGGTATTGTGGGCAAGGACCACGGAAGCCGCATCGTTATAGAGCCAGTCCGGCCCTTGTCCGTCCTGGACAAGACGACGGCCGGTGATACGCAGGTAACTTCCGGTGAGGAGGAGGAAGAAATCGGCATCGCTCCTCAGATCGAGGGCGTGATTGTCATAGGCAAAAGTCACGAACTGCCTCACGGGTCAAATGCTTCGATGCAGGCGACATAATCGACAATCATTGCATCGGTCTACAGCGCCCGCTGCTTGGGCACTGATAAGACTGGTTTCATGCATATGTGCCGACGTTTAGCCGGCGCATTCCCACGGTGCGGACAGGAACCTCGCGATTGCCGAGAGGAACCGGCGTTTACCCTGTCTCATCACTTCTGATTGTGCCGCTTGCCAGAAGATCGCCCCTTGTGCATTGATCGGATGCTGGTGGGGCAGGGGTGAAATATTCTCGTCAAAGCTGTTGATCTTGCAATCGCGATCGCCACGAGCCTGGGTCGCATTGAAGCGGGCTGACGCCAAGAATTCGGTGATCAGCCTGGCAACAAGTGAGCAAGATATGCTGCGCGTGACGACAGGAGAAATACGGGTGCTCAAGGGCCGGGGTAGGATGCGGAAATTCGTCTCATTGATATCGATGCTATTAGCGTTCATCGCCCTGGCCGGGGAGGCGCATGCGGCCATTTCCTACCAGCGCCTGGATGGCGCTCCGGGAGAGCGTGGTCTGGTGATAAAGGGCGTGTTTGAATTCTCGGACGACCCAGCGCAGCTTGTCGACGAATACAAGCAGTCCCAAGCGGATTACATCAGCTTTGACTCGCCCGGCGGGAACGTGGTGACCGCGATCGGCTTCGGCCGCGCCATCCGCGCACTGAATGCAAGAACGCTCCAGATCAGAGCCATGGAATGTGCATCGGCTTGCGCCTTCGCCTTCGTCGGTGGCGTCGAAAGGTTTGCCGAGCCGGGCTCCATCGGCGTGCACCGCGTTTCCCTCGATGTCCCCATGGACAACACATTGGCAGTCTCGACCGTTCAATTGCTGACCGGCGAGATCATCGGCTATCTTACCGACATGGGGGTAAGCCCCAATCTGCTGCAGCTCAGCCTGTCGATCGACAGCACCGACATCAGGTATCTCACCGCTGCGGAAATGCGAGACTGGAACATCAACACGCCCGAGGATATGCCCTCGGCACAGGAAAGCGCGTCGCCACCGCCAGGCGCAACACCGCAGGAGAGCGCAGCACCCGCCGACATGGCGTCAGACCCCGGTGATTCCGAGGAGGCCGGCACATCCGAACCCGGCGACCTGACCACGGAGGCGATTGATTTCGTCAACCGATACAATGACGAATGGTCGAAAGACAGTGCCTCGGCATTGGCCTTCATGAAGGGCGTCTATGCCGACGAGGTCTCCTTCTTCGGAAACTCGGTCGCCAACGACGCCGTCCTGAAGGAAAAGGCAGCCTTCGCCCAACGCTGGCCGGAGCGCATCTACAGCGTCAAGCCAGGCTCGGTGACTGCGAGCTGTGCCGGAAAATGCGAAATGTCGGGAATTGTCGAGTGGTTTGCCCGAAACAAGGACACGGGTAAGACGTCCGCCGGGATGGCGGAATTCTCTTACGTGTGGAACACGGCCTCCCTTCAGATCGAATCCGAGACCGGAAAGGTGATCGCCACGGACAAGGGTGCCAAGGCGCCAGATCGATTGATTGATCAGTGGATAGGGCTGGACGACATCTGCCGCGGTAGCACCGATCGCGAGGGCGCCGCGACGCTACGGGCGTGCAAAAGGCGCGACGAGCTCGGTCCGCTACTCGATCGCGTCGACTGGTGTTATGGCCATAAGGACGAAGCCGGCATGGAGATGAAATGGCACAAATGCGATGCCAACTCCCGCAGATATGACGAGTAAGCAGCGCCGGTCCGGAGGCAGCGACCGCAGGTGCCGCAGTCTGCCCGAGGGAAAGAGCGGGGGGCTGTGACTGCTTCAAAGCGAAGGCATCTGGCTAGCAGCCATCAAGCACCTTGATCCTCGAGACCAGGGTCTTGCCAAACACATAGGTGGTCTGGACATCGGCTCGGCCCTTGCAGCGACGGCCGTCATTGGTGACGTATTCGTAGGAAACCCGGACGTTGTCATCGCCGCGCAGGGCCGTGCCGGTGAGCTTGAACGGCTGCGACATCGCGCCGTAGAAGGCGTGGATCGACGCCTCGTTGAAAGGGCCCTTCCCGCGCTTTTCCGGAATGACCAGGGCCGAGGCGGTTTCACCATCGGCTGCGGCGAGCGCGGAGTAAAAGGCCGTCACCGCGCCCATCGGATCGTGCGGAAACGTCTTGCCCGCCTCGGATGCCGGATCAGGTCCGTCCTCGTCAATCGCGTCGTAGGTGATGCCGACGGCCTGCGCCTTGGCGGCCGTCAGCCACGCGATGCCTTCAGGCGGTGCCGACGTCACGTAGGCGATGGCAGTGTCAGACAATCCCAGCTGGTTGAGGTAAGCTCCGACCAGTGCGTTGGCGACGCCGCTTTCGCTGGCCTTGCCGTCTACCACTCGATAGGCGGCATGGAAGCCGATATTGGATTCGGGCTGAAGAAACCTCTGCGACCCGGCAAGCCAGGTGAGGGCGCAAGCCGACGCGCACAAGGTCCCCGGCGGAGTGGCCGTCGCAAAGCCTCGAAGGCGGATGGCACGCCCGATCTCGATCCCGGCTTTGAGATCCCCGCCCTCGCTGTTCAGAAAAACAAGGGCCTTGCTGGAGGCTGCGGCCAGGTTTCTGAAGGCGATTTCGTCACCGTCGTTCAAGATGCCCGTGACGGAGATCAGGTCCGTATCATTCTCCAACGGCTGTCGCGTGATCTCTGCTGCAGACAGAGGAAATGCGCATAGAAACAACAACCCAGCCGCGATGTAACGCATCGATTCGCCCCGCCTTTACGATCCTCATTGAACATCGCCAAGAATGTTTTGCAAGTCCGATGGGGCGGCCCACCGAGGCAGGCCTCGGTCAATGCGCGGAGTGGCGGATCGAAGGTACGTTCCGCCCATAAAAGCATGAGAGGCCCGGTTGCCCGGACCTCCACGATGTTTCAGAACTGAAGAGTAGAAAGAATAATCAGCTGCACCCGCTCGTCGCACCGCACGTGTCGCACTTCTCGCAGGTGCCGTTCCGCACCATCGTGAAGTTCTGGCACTCCGAGCACATGTTGCCCGTGTACCCCTGCATGATCGAGCGCTGGCGGCGTTCGGCTTCGCGCTTTTTGGCCTCGGATTTCGCCGTTGCCGCGTCGGCTGCCGCCTTGTCGGAGAAGAGAGCGGTGGCGTCGCTGGTGATTTCCTCGGTCACCTCTTCGGCGATCTCTTCGGCCAATTCCTTGGCGCGCTCTTCGTAATCGCGCTTGAAGGCAACGATTTCGGAGGTGGAGATGGCAACCGTCGGTTCCAGCTTGCGGGCCGCGGCACCTGCAAAGGCGGTCACGGTGCCGCTGGAAGCGGCACGGGCAGGGGCTGCGGTGGCAGCACCCTTAGGTTCGCCCGCCTGGCGCTCGCCGCCGGTGCCGGAAACCAGCGTCGGCTTGTAGCCGCGGGTCCAGCCGGTGGAGAGAAGGTTGGTCTTGCCTTCCTGGATGCCCTTGCCGAGTGCCGTGTTCGAGAAGTCCGACGTATCGACATGCGCGAGGTCGTGACGGCCGAGATAGGAGACGGCAAGCTCGCGGAAGACATAGTCGAGGATCGAGGTGGCATTCTTGATGGCATCATTGCCGATGACCATGCCGGCCGGCTCGAACTTGGTGAAGGTGAAGGCCTCGACATATTCCTCGAGCGGCACGCCATATTGCAGGCCGAGCGAGATGGCGATGGCGAAGTTGTTCATCATCGCACGGAAGGCAGCACCTTCCTTGTGCATGTCGATGAAGATCTCGCCGAGGCGACCATCGCCGAATTCGCCGGTTCTGAGATAGACCTTGTGCCCGCCGACGGCAGCCTTCTGGGTGTAGCCCTGGCGGCGGTTCGGCAGCTTCTCGCGTTCACGCGAAACCCGTTCGATCACCCGCTCGATGATCTTCTCGGTGATGGTGACGGCCTGGGCGGCGACCGGCGCCTGCAGCAGTTCCTCCAGCGCATCCTCGTCGTTCTCATCCTCGATCAGCGAGGCGTTGAGCGGCTGCGACAGCTTGGAGCCGTCGCGATAGAGCGCGTTGGCCTTGAGTCCGAGCTTCCAGGAGAGCAGGTAGGCGTTCTTGCAATCCTCGACGGTCGCCTCGTTCGGCATGTTGATCGTCTTGGAAATTGCGCCGGAGATGAACGGCTGGGCAGCCGCCATCATGCGGATATGGCTTTCGACGGAGAGGTAGCGCTTGCCGATCTTGCCGCAGGGATTGGCGCAATCGAAGACCGGCAGATGCTCGGCCTTCAGGAAGGGCGCGCCTTCCAGCGTCATCGCACCGCAGACATGGATGTTGGCCGCTTCGATGTCCTTCTTCGAGAAGCCCATATGGTCGAGCAGGCTGAAGCTCATGTCGGCGAGCTGTTCGTCGGAAACCTTCAGCGTGTCCTTCAGGAAGTCGGCGCCGAGCGTCCACTGGTTGAAGACGAATTTGATGTCGAAGGCGCTTTTCAGCGCGGCATTGACGGCTTCCACCTTCTCATCGGTCAGGCCCTTGGCCTTCAGCGTCGACGGGTTGATCGCCGGCGCCTGGTTCAGGTTGCCGTGGCCGACGGCATAGGCCTCGATCTCGGCAATCTGGCTTTCCGAATAGCCGAGCGTGCGCAGCGCGTCCGGCACGGCGCGGTTGATGATCTTGAAGTAGCCGCCGCCGGCGAGCTTCTTGAACTTGACGAGGGCGAAGTCGGGCTCGATGCCTGTCGTGTCGCAGTCCATGACGAGACCGATCGTGCCGGTGGGCGCGATGACCGAGACCTGGGCATTGCGGTAGCCATGCTGTTCGCCAAGCGCGAGCGCCTTGTCCCAGGCCGATTTGGCGTGGGCGACGAGATCCTGGTCCGGGTTTTCCGAATGGATCAGCGCGACCGGGTTGATCGACAGGGCCTCATAGCCTGACGTTTCTCCGTGAGCGGCGCGGCGATGGTTGCGGATGACCTTGAGCATGCTCTCGCGGTTCGGCGCAAAGTTCGGGAAGGGCCCGAGTTCGGCAGCCATTTCGGCCGAGGTCGCATAGCAGATGCCGGTCATGATCGCCGTCAGCGAACCGGCAATGGCGCGGGCCTCAGCGGAGTCGTAGGGAATGCCCGACGACATCAGCAGGCCGCCGATATTGGCGTAGCCGAGGCCGAGCGTGCGGTATTCGTAGGAGAGTTCGGCAATGCGCTTCGACGGGAACTGCGCCATCATCACCGAGACTTCGAGCACGACGGTCCACAGGCGCACTGCATGTTCGTAATCGGCGATGTTGATGCGCTTGGTGGCCTTGTCCTTGAACTGCAGGAGGTTCAGCGAGGCAAGATTGCAGGCGGTGTCGTCGAGGAACATGTATTCCGAGCACGGGTTCGAGCCGCGGATCGGGCCGCCGGCCGGCGAAGTGTGCCAGTCGTTCATCGTCGTGTTGAAGTGGATGCCGGGATCGGCAGAGGCCCAGGCGGCGTAGGAAATCGTTTCCCAGAGATCGCGCGCCTTCAGCGTCTTCATCACCCGGCCGTCCTTGCGGGCGGTCAGGTTCCATTCGCCGTCATTCTCGACGGCGCGCAGGAAGTCGTCCTTGATCGAGACGGAGTTGTTGGAGTTCTGGCCGGAGACCGTGAGGTAGGCTTCCGAATCCCAATCCGTGTCGTAGGTCTTGAATTGGAGATCCTTGTAGCCCTGGCGGGCGAACTGGATGACGCGCTGGACGTAGTTTTCCGGAACCTGATCCTTCTTGGCAGCGCGGATTTCGCGCTTCAGGGCAGGGTTCTTGGTCGGGTCGTAGCAATCGCCGTTGTCGCCGCCTTCGCAGTTGAAGCAGGCCTTCATGATTGCCTTCAGGTGCCTGGCGACGATCTTCGAGCCGGTGACGAGGGCCGCGACCTTCTGCTCTTCCTTGACCTTCCAGTTGATGTATTCCTCGATATCGGGATGGTCGATATCGACGACCACCATCTTGGCGGCGCGGCGCGTCGTGCCGCCCGATTTGATGGCGCCGGCAGCGCGGTCGCCGATCTTCAGGAAGCTCATCAGGCCGGAAGAACGGCCGCCGCCGGAAAGCTTTTCGCCTTCGCCGCGCAGCATCGAGAAGTTGGAGCCGGTGCCGGAGCCGTATTTGAACAGGCGCGCCTCACGCACCCAGAGATCCATGATGCCGCCTTCGTTGACGAGATCGTCCTCGACCGACTGGATGAAGCAGGCATGCGGCTGCGGGTGTTCGTAGGCCGACTTCGACTTGGTCAGCTTGCCGGTGAAGGGATCGACATAGAAATGGCCCTGGCCGGGGCCGTCAATGCCGTAGGCCCAGTGCAGGCCGGTGTTGAACCATTGCGGCGAGTTCGGGGCGACGCGCTGGGTGGCGAGCATATAGGCAAGCTCGTCCTTGAAGGCCGAGGCATCTTCTTCCGAAGAGAAATAGCCACCCTTCCAGCCCCAATAGGCCCAGGTGCCGGCAAGGCGGTCGAAGACCTGGCGCGCATCGATTTCGGAGCCGGTCTGCTCGTCCTTGGACAGGGTCTTCAGCGCCGCATCGTCGGGAACGGAGCGCCACAGGAAGGAAGGAACGTCGTTTTCCTCGACCTTCTTCAGCCGGGTGGGGACGCCGGCCTTGCGGAAATACTTTTGCGCCAGAACGTCGGTCGCGACCTGGGAGAACTGCGCGGGAACGTCGATATTCTCGAGGCGGAAAACGATCGAACCGTCGGGGTTCTTGATCTCGCTCGTCGCCTTGCGGAATTCGATATCCGCATAGGCGCCTTGGCCGGCCTTCGTGAAACGACGTTCGATGCGCATGGTCTTGACCTCGTGTTGGCGCCCAGTCCCCGCGACCGGGGCGCAAAATTCCTATCCGGCGGCACATTGTCGTCGTGCAGCCAGTCTCGTTTCCGTATTGTCACAGGGGTGTCATCCGGAGATGCTCTTCCTGTATCTTGTGGTGATGGTGGCTGCAAACACTAAATATAGTATTAACAGCTTATTATCGCCAGTCCCGACGTCACTTTTTTTGGAGGCTGAAAATCGCGCAGAGATCCTGTCAGGCCTGAAACCGTTTCCGGTCCATCACCCTGATTCCGCGTCCAATTTTTCAAAAGGAAACCGGGCTCGTTACCTCCGGTCCTGTCGCCGCCGCAACATCAGTAACAATAAAGTTTGAAACAGGTGATTCCGTCAAGGGCTGGATCTTAATTGATTGCTAACCACAACATCTTGTGGATGCGCCTGTGGAGATTGGGGAAAGCCGGGGAGCCCTGAAATTACAATGGCTTGCGGGCGTCGCCGGCTAAGGAAAATGCTGGAACGGCAAAAAAGCGCCCTGCGGCAAATCTTGTGATGGCATTTCCGGCGCAAATGCGCATGGCGATTCGCTGAGAAAACAGGGGCGGTTTAGAGAGCATCGATGGCGATGGTGACGGTGGCAACGCCAATCGGCCTGGCCTCGTCGTCCATGACGACGAAGCTCGCCTGTGTCTCAAGCATCTGGGTGGATTCGTTGCGTTCCGCCCGGTCGATGAAGATGTCCGGGGAGCCGCTGGCGAAGGTCCTGAGGTATTTCTCCTCGTCGCCCTGCCAGTAATCGGCAGTGATGACGCTTTGCCCCACGTTGAGCCCGTGAATGTCGGTCACGAAAAATTCGACGATCGCACCCTGTGAGGCGTCCTGCCTGATTTTCAGATAATGCGACACGGATTTGTCGAGCAGTAGCTTGACCATGTGCAGATGGTGGTGATCGATCTCCGACCGGTAGGTCTTGTCGAGTACCCGCATATCCTTCTCGCTGACATCGCCGAATTCCGCATTCTGCTCGGCAATGGCTTTCAGCACCAGTGGCGTCTCCACCATCGGCCGCACCCGTTGCTCGACATAATCGCGCACGAGGGGAATATAAGCAGGCTCGGCGCGGGCGGGGTGGAGCGCAAGCAGACACGCCGCCAGCCCGGTGGTCATAACCGCAATATGCCCCCACCGCGCCATTTTACTTCCTTGCACTGCATCGTTCGTTGCACGTTTTAGGCGCAACCTGACACGCTTCTCATGCTGCCGGGTCCATGGCGCTAAAATAAATCAGATCCCGAACCCGTCAAAGCGGATTCGGGAACCCCGGCCGACGAAATTTGGAACAATTTCAAGTGGTAAATATGATCACCGCAGCTGGATCGGCGATCAGCGCGGGCCCTTGGCGATCGGCTCCTGATAGGTGAAGCCCATATCCCACGGGAAGTAGATCCAGGTATCCTGGCTCACCTCGGTGATGAAGGTATCGATCGTCGGCACACCCTGCGGCTTGGCATAGACGCAGGCGAAATGCGCCCTCGGCAGCATGGTGCGAACTTGGACGGCGGTCTTGCCGGTATCGGTCAGATCGTCGACGACCAGCACGCCTTCGCCGCCGTTTTCGGCAAGCTCGGGCGCTATTCCCTTGAGCAGCGTCATGTCGCCCTGGTTCACATAGTCATGATAGGAGGCGACGCAGACGGTCTCGATCAGCCGGATGTTGAGTTCGCGCGAGATAATCGCGGCCGGGACAAGGCCGCCGCGGGTGATGCAGACGATCGCCTTGAACGTCTGGTCCAGGCCGGCAAGCCGCCAGGCAAGGGCGCGCGCATCGCGGTGGAACTGATCCCAGGAAACGGGAAAGGCTTTATCGGGAAGGGACATCGGGCTGCTCCGCGGCATGAAAAAACAACACGCCGTTTGCCGGCGACCGGACGCGCTCGAGGTGGCAATTGGCAAAACGCAAATCGCGCGAGCTGCAACTGCGCGAGATCGCGAGCTGCAACTGCGCGAGCTGTGGCCGAGGCTCGAAGCTGTCATCGGTCGCCGCAATTAACGGAAGTTGCCGGCAAAAGGCAAGAGCGCCGATGATCGCGGCAACGTCAGCGCGACAGCAGCGTCAGCGCCGTCATCGATTGCAGCAGGGTCTTGGTCGTACCGCCGAAAATCATCTGCCAGAGCCAGGAATGCGTATAGGCGCCCATGACGAGAAGATCGATGCTGTCGTCGGAAAGCCGGTTCTCGATGATATGCGAAGTGTTTTTATCCACGCTTCTGGCTGTCGCAAGCGTCGTCTTCACGCCATGGCGGGTGAGCGTCGCGGCAATCTCGGCACCTGCCGTCAGCGGCGATTGCAGCGCCGTGTCGGCCGGATCGACCGAAAAGATCTCCACCTCCTCGGCCGCTTTCAGGATCGGCAGCGCGTCGAAGGTCGCGCGCGCCGCCTCCTTCGAGCCGTTCCAGGCAATCAGTACGCGCCTGATCGGCTTAGGCTGGCGGATGGTATACGGGATGACCATCACCGGCCGGCCGGTTTCGAAAAGGAAGTTGTCGACGTCGACATGGCTGTCGGAGCGTTTGGCCGGGTCGGCCTGCGATGCGATCAACAGATCGGCGCTGCGCGCGCTTTCGATCAGCGGTGCAGAGCCATAGCCGGTTGAGGTGGTAAAGCTGCGCCACTCGGAGGAGCCGCCCGACGCTTGCGCCTTGGCGCGAAAGATCCGTTCCACCGCGACCGTTTCGCTATGCGCCATATCCTGCAGCGCCTGCACGGCGACGGGATCGGGAATTTCCATCGGCGCTACCAGCGGCACGGTGGAGATGGTTTCGGCATGCAGGCCGATCACATAGGCGCCGCTTTCGGCGGCAATGGCAAAGGCGAAATCGGCAACGGCGGCGCTATTGTCTGCTGTATCGAGAATGGCGAGAATGGTTTTGTAAGACATATCAATTCTCCTTGCGCTGAAATGGCGTGCGGGAGGGAAGGAATGCACCGGACCGCTCCTCCGTTCCTTGACGGGGATCAAGCCTGGTCCCCGGTTCCGGCATTCTCCTCAAGCCTCGGCGGAATGGTTTTCGGCGATGTCCTTCCTCTGGCGGATGGCCTCGATCATTGCATGCACCTCGGCGCCGGCCGCATCGATCGCCGCCTGCAAGCGACCGCGCACGACGATCTCGGTCGAGAATTTCTGGCCGATATAGCGGGGGTAGGAACCGATGCTGGTGTCCGGATGGGCTTTCTGGATCGCGGTCAGCGGCGTGCCGATCTCGCCTTCGCCGTAGGGGCAGGCGATGGCGAGCGAGAGCACCGGCGTTCCTGTTCGAAGCGTCGGCAACACATTGTCGACCATCGCCTGGAAAACCTGTGGCACGCCGGCCATCACATAGACGTTGCCGATGATGAAGCCCGGCGCCGTCGAAACCGGATTGGCTATATGGGTGGCACCGCGCGGCATGCGGGCCATGCGCTGGCGCGCCTCGGTGAATTCCATCTCGCGGCGCCGGTACATATCGGCAAGCAGCGTCATCGCCGTTTCGTCATGTTCGCAGGGCACCCCGAACGCCTTGGCGATGGCATCGGCGGTGATATCGTCATGCGTCGGCCCGATGCCACCCGAGGTGAAGACATAATCATATCGAGCGCGAAGCGCATTCAGCGCCTCGACGATCGCCTCCTCTTCGTCGGCGACGATGCGCACCTCCTTGAGGTCGATGCCGGAAAGAGTGAGCAGGTCGGCGAGATGGCCGATATTCCTATCCTTGGTGCGGCCGGAAAGAAGTTCGTCGCCAATGGCGAGCATGGCGGCGGTGACGACGGTGGCATGGCTCATGGGATGTTCCGTAAAGTGAGGCTGGTGAATAGGTAGCGCCCTTCGGCCGCTTTGCAAACATGCGAGCATGATGCCGAAAAGTGTAGGCGGTTTTCGGATGGCATCGTGCTCTTGGAACAGGCCGATGCGATAGCTGCGATCTTAAGCAATTCCAATAGTGGTGCAGCTAACCGGAGCATTGTACCGGCCCGACTTCGTTGCCGACGGAACTACGGCGCGACAGCCTTCGCTTGGCTGCTGTCTTAGGCTCGCCGAGCCTAAGCTCACAGAGCGAAGGCTGGTGCGGACGGCGGGGGTCGAACCCGCATAGCCTAGGCCGAGGGATTTTCTTACCGCTACGGCTTTCGCCGCCGCCTTCCGGCGTTTGTGGTCTGGACTATACCTTCACCTTAGCGCCTGCCTTAGGTGCTGCCCGTCTAGTCTCTACACCTTCCCCTTGCAGGGCTTGGCTCGGGATTGCCATCTGACAGGTTTCCCCGACTTTGAGCAGTTCTACATCAGGCGTTTCCGCCAGTGCACTCAATTTTGCTTTAAGTCCCTTGTGTCTACCGATTCCACCACGTCCGCGTGGTTCTCCCTGCTAACAAAGAGACGCGGCATTCTCAACCGATATTCAGTGGTGATGTACGATTCCGTTTCAAAGTCTGGAGTCCTCCGCCACCTGGTCGCTTCGAGTGTCCAGCTGAATTCGGGAGTAAGCGACGAACCCAGGTGCTGATCAAAGCTTTGGCAAGCAACTGCGCGTCAGCAAGTTTTCAAATTGACGCTGCGAGGCGGCGTAGAAAACCTAATGCAACCCCTGCGACACAAGCTTGTTGAATTTCGCCGGACATTGGGACAAAGTGCTGGCGAGGGTAGAGTTTGCAATTTTTACTGTTGTTATACGTGCGCTTCACTTTTCAGCGTGAGCGCCGAGACATGTGGTGACTTATAGGGCAAAATGGCTTTTGTTCTGAAGACCTTCGGGAGGCTGCAGCTCGTCGACGAGGAGGGGAACGCTGTCGCGTTTCCCGAGAAAGGCCTGCTGCTTCTCGCCTATTTATTTACAACCGATCAAGGTTCGGCCGATCGAACGACCTTGGCTCGCTTCCTATGGGGCGAAGCCGACAGGGACGTTGCACTTTCGACTTTGCGGAAAGTGATTTCGAGAATTAAGGCCCGTCAAGTCGATCTCGGGGTAAATACCCTATCATCTCAGGGCAACGTGCTCACACTCGACCCAACTCTGTCTTCCGACATTCTGCTGGCCGAGGCGGAGGAGGTTGAGCCGTTCTCCCGGCTGAGACAGCTGGTGGCGCTGATGAACCAGCCTTTTCTCGGGCCGGTTCACAGCCATAGTCGTCACTTCCAGCGTTGGCTCGCCGAACGTGAAAATTACCATATCGAGCTGCTCGGAAATACATTGAGAACTGCCTACCCATTGGCCCAGTCGCGGAAGGACGCCGAGCTGCTGAGGAAGGCCGCGGTTATCCTGTTTCGCACCGAGCCGAAGGATACGGAAACGCTGCAACTGCTCATACGGATCTTCAATGCGGAAGAGGAAGTCGAATCCCTTCGGAGCTATTTTGAACAGCGGCGCAGTTTGACGTCCGGGGGCATCGCCGCGCGCACCGGAGCCGATGGTGGCGACGCGAAATCCCTGCGTCCGTCATCGGTGCCGTCAAAGGCAAAACTTGAGCCTGAAGATATCCGCATTGCCATTCCCCGCCTGGTGCTGCTTCCCCCCAAAAATCAATCCGCTCGGCCGCAAGCCGGTTTTTTAGCTGCGTCTTTGGTAGAGGATATCACCATCGGATTTTGCGTCTTCAACAGCCTGGAGGTCATAGCCCCGTATTCGGCGGTTCAAATCGGCCACCAGGTGGAGACGCAGAAGGCCTTCTTCGAGCGGCATCGCGTCAACTACATCCTCGACACCCGGATCAGCAGTTCGGATGACGAAGTGATGCTGTTCGCCCAACTGATCTTTTTCGATCAGAACCAGATTGTTTGGGCGGAAAGGTTCAGCCTCGATCGTATGGATCTCGCCAGAGACAGAAGAGTTGTTGCCCGGCAGATCGCTCTCTCCGTATCCAGCGAAATCGAGCGCCATGAGGCGCTGCGCGAAGACCTGAACCCGGTCGCCTATCACAGATATCTTGTCGGCAGGCGGCACCTGGCGCGGCTGACGCTTCCGAACCTGCGGCGCGTCCGCAAGGAAATGAAAGCTGCGCTCAGCGTGAGCCCGGATTTCGCACCGGCGATGAGTTCGATGGCGCGGACCTACTCCAAGGAATGGTTGCTGACGGCGCGCGGTGATATCGATCTTTTGCAATTGGCGGAGACATTCGCAAAGCAGGCGACCGGTATGCGTGCGGACTTCGCCGATGGCTATCGCGAGCTCGGTGTCGCCAAACTGTTGCAGGGCGCGTTCGATGAAAGCGCCGAAGCAATGGAAGTAGCGGAAAGCCTTGCGCCGCACTACGCCGACGTCATCGCCGACTACGCAGACACGTTGGTTCATTGTTCGCTCCCCGCCATGGCCTTGCGAAAGATCGAGCGGGCAATCGAGCTGAACCCGCTCGGTCCCGACACCTATTTCTGGACCGCTGCGGGAGCAAACTATGCCCTCGGCGAATTCGAAGCTTCGCTGGACTATATCGGGCAGATGGCCGATCCTCATTTAGCGGATAGGTTGTCCGCCGCAAGTTGGGCCATGTTGGGCCATCCCGACAAGGCGCGGATCTTCGTACGAAGGTTTCGTGAAGGCAATCCGGACTTCGATGTGGACAAGTGGTTGTCCGCAGTTCCAAGTAAAGAGCAATGGCATAAGGATCTTTATCGCGAAGGCCTGAAGAAAGCTGGATTTTAAACATCAATCGTTAGAGAGGGCAAAACATGGCTACAGTTGTTGTTATTAGTATTGAGGGTCGAGACGGGCTCTGGGTCGCTGATCTGGACGCCGGCACTGTACTGCCGCTCCCGGTCCCCAAGGCGGGCGGCCTGAAAGTCGTAACCGATCTTCGCGACACCGGCGCGACGGTGACGAAGGGCGTGAACGTGGCTGTCACGGTCAAGTCGGCGGAAGCGGCGTTCTCCGGCCATTACGACGGCTAGGCGTGAATGATTGGCGCCATAGCGCCTTTGCGTTCTGGATTCTATTCTCAGGAATCGCGCGAGACGGCGAGCGGGGCATTGACCTGCTCGCCGCCGAGCATCATGCCGGTGCTCTACTGAGAGGATCATAGTCGTTCCCGGTGCCGATCAAGTGTAGCGGATCTCAGTGATAATCTATCGGCCCCGTCATGTTGCCGATTGCCCACATGCCTTCATAATACCGTTGGAATACGCATAGATATTGTGGATATAAGCGTGTTATTGCTTGACAAAGGCATTTTCGGTGCAAGGATTGCGCCGCGGCGGTTGAGTAAGTGTTGTCTTGTGGGAGTAAGAGACGATGGTTTACGATTGGACTGGGGCCAGGGTCCGGCGCATCCGGATCTTCAAGACCAGTGTCGCGCTTGTTTTTGGAGCCGCGACGGCTGCAATACCGCTGTTCTTCTGGGCCGTGGAGTTTCGCGGTTTCTAACCTGAGATCATCAGCGTCTCGCGCCATCTGTTGATCACCCAGCCGGCCAGCAGTCCGATGGCGGCGCCCATGGCCTTGATGCCGGCATCGTGCAGGCGCGGATGGCGTGTCGGCGAGAGGTACTGCAGATACTCGATGGCGACGGAGCCAGCGATCAGCAGCACGGCCACCAATTTCCACTGTTTCGGATAAGCGAGCGCAAAGGCGAGGCCGACAAGAATATAGGCGGTAGCGCGGTCGGTATCGACCGTCGTCACCGTTTCCGGCCTCAGCCCGATCGGCGAGACCGTGACGAAGATGATGATGGCGAGCAGCAGCCAGGCGAGCGGTCTTGCGAATTTGAACATGATCATGGCTTCATATTTAATGGCTCGCCGTTTCTTTGACAGTTAAAATCAGTTCATGTGCCGCCAATTTCGCCGTTGGCTTAAGAAAAGCTTTCGCAGACAGAGCCTGGGCCGAACCGTAAACGACCGAAGCGGCCTTTCTTTTGCCGGCCGGTCCGTGCCATAGCGGCAGCTACAATTGTGAGAATGGATCACGCCCGTGACGAGACTTGATGTCGAAAGCGCCGAAGAGGCAATGCGCAGCCTTTTTCCGGCAACACCGCTGCAGCTCAATGATCATCTCTCGGCGCGTTACGGGGCCGATATCTGGCTGAAGCGCGAGGATCTGTCGCCGGTGCGCTCCTACAAGATCCGCGGCGCCTTCAATTTCTTCCGCAAGGCGATCGGGCAGGGGGCTTCGGCCAAGACCTTCGTCTGCGCCTCGGCCGGCAATCACGCCCAGGGCTTTGCCTTCGTCTGTCGTCATTTCGGCGTGCCGGGCGTTGTCTTCATGCCGGTGACGACGCCACAGCAGAAGATCGACAAGACCCGCATGTTCGGCGCCGAATTCATTACCATCCGGCTGTTCGGCGATTTCTTCGACCAGTGCTACCAGGCCGCACGCGACCATGTCGAGGCAATCGGCGGCGTCATGGTGCCGCCTTTCGACCATGCCGATATCATCGAGGGCCAGGCGACCGTCGCCGCCGAGATCATGCAGCAGTTGCCTGAGGGAACGGTGCCCGACATGGTCGTCCTGCCGGTCGGTGGCGGCGGGCTTGCCGCCGGCATCACCGGCTATCTCGACGGCACCGTGCCGAAATCGGCCTTCGTCTTTACCGAACCCGCCGGGGCGCCGAGTCTCAGGCGCAGCATCGAAGCGGGCAGGGTGACAACGCTTGCCAAGGTCGACAACTTCGTCGACGGCGCTGCCGTCGCCCGCATCGGCGATCTGAATTTCGCCGCCCTTCGCGATTTTCCGGCAAGCCAAGTGCAACTGATGCCGGAGAACGCCATCTGCGTCACCATCCAGGAGATGCTGAACGTCGAGGGTGTCGTGCTGGAGCCGGCCGGCGCGCTGTCGCTGACGGCGATCGCCGCGATGGACGCCGAAGCAATCCGCGGCAAGACCATCGTCGCCGTCGTCTCCGGCGGCAATTTTGATTTCGAGCGCCTGCCTGACGTCAAGGAAAGAGCCATGCGTTACGCAGGGCTGAAGAAATACTTCATCCTGCGGCTCGCCCAACGTCCCGGCGCACTCCGGGATTTCCTCAATCTCCTCGGCCCCGATGACGATATCGCCCGCTTCGAATATCTGAAGAAATCGGCCCGCAATTTCGGCTCGATCCTGATCGGCATCGAAACCAAGGCGCCGGAGAATTTCGCCCGGCTGATCGGAAATTTCGAAGCCGCCGGCATGGGTTACGAGGATATCACCGAAAACGAGATCCTCGCCAATCTGATCATTTGACTTGGCGATAACAACACCATCGTGCTAAAGGCGGATCATGGCTTCGTTCCTTTCAAATCTCTTCTCGATGTTCTCCGGCGGCGGCAAACCGGCTTCCGAAGCGGCAGGTCCTTCCGGCGAGCCGCAGCTTTACGGCGATTGCACCATTTATGCCGAGCCGCGCAGGGAAGGCAGCCAGTATCGCCTTGCCGGCCGCATTGAAAAGAAGGTCGGCGACGAGGTGCTGGTACGCAATTTCATTCGCGCCGATCTGTTTTCCTCTTCCGACGACGCGCTCGAATGCACGGTGCGCAAGGCACAGCAGATCATCGATCAGCACGGTGCGTCACTCTTTGGTGACGGCGAGAAGCTTCGTCAGGTCTGAGACCGGGATCCGCCGCATGGATACGGAATGCCCGGCCGCAATTATTCTTGTTTTTCAATCCTGTGACGCGGCTATGCCGCCGCTCATTGGGATCTCGCTCACGCAATCTTAAAGGATTGCAGTCAAAGCTATCGCCTGCAGCATTTGCAGGGCCGCCCTCGTGTTTGACTTTTTCGGACGATCGACCAAAGGATCCGCCGTCGCGACCGTTGCGCCCATGCGCGGAGGGTGCCGGCCTGAAGCCGGGGTGTGGTGATGGAGACGCTCAACCTCGCTCTCTTCGTCGTCGAAGCCGTCGCCTATTTCGTGCTGATGGTGACGCTTCTGCATTTCCGTCATCGGCTCGGTCTCGGGGTTTTCCTGACGGCGCTCGGCGTCATGCATTTCATGGAAACCTATCTGGCGGCGGTGTTCTATGTCTCGCTGCCGTTCGGTGATGTGTCGCCGGGGTCGTCGGTCTTCTTCTCCGGCAAGCTGATGATGATCCTGATGCTTTACCTGCAGGAGGATGCCGCGACGGTTCGGCAGCCGATCTACGGCCTGTTCCTCGGCAACCTGCTCACCGTCGGCATCGCCTGGGTGTTGCAGCTGCACCAGCCGCTGCAGCTGTCAGCCAACCACACGCCCGACGTCGATTTCCTCAAGGAGATGGGCTGGCTGATGGTCTGGGGCACGGCGCTGCTCTATGTCGATTCGCTCGGCATCATTCTGCTTTACGAAAAGCTCGGCGATTTCTTCCGCCGGCGCGTCGTCCTGCGTTTCCTGATTTCGGGCTTCGTGCTGCTGACCTTCGACCAGATCGGCTTCTTCTCCGCGCTGAATTATTTCCTGGATGTGCCGATCGCCGCATTCTGGGCGGGCTGGAAGGCAAAGATGCTTGCCGTCTGCCTCTATGCGGCAATGTTTGCAATTTATGAATATCGTATTCGCCGGGGCGGGGCGGCCGTGTCCGCACGCTCGATCAGCGACGTGTTCGGCGACCTGACGTTCCGCGAGCGCTACAACGATCTTCTCGAGCGCACCGGCCGCGATATGCTGACCGGCGTCTACGATCGAACGCGCATGGAGTTGGAGGCGCCGCTGATGCTGCGCGAGGCGCAGAGGCAGGGGCTATTCACCACCATCCTCATCCTCGACGCCGATCACTTCAAGGATGTCAACGATGGCTACGGCCATCTCCAAGGCGATGAGGTGCTAAAGGCAATCGCCGCCCGAGTGGGCACGACCTTGCGCTCGAGCGACCGCGTCTTCCGCTTCGGCGGCGAGGAATTCGTTGCCGTCTGTCCGGGCACCGACCACGAGGAAGGTCTGCTGCTTGCCGAACGCCTGCGTTGGACGATCGCCACCAGCGTCAAGACGCCGGACGACAGGCCGGTCACGGTCAGCATCGGCGTGGCGACCGCCGACGAGGACGGCGTTGATTTTACCGCGGTGCTGACGGCCGCCGACGGCAGGCTCTACGCGGCAAAGAAGAGCGGCCGCAACTGTGTTGTCGGCCGTTCCGGCGTGATGAACCTCGGTTGACTCGATCAAGGCAGCGCGTCGGCTGCCGGTGTTCGTGATGTTGCACAAACAGAAACATCTGTTGCCGATATTATGCGTTTTCAATATGTTAATAGAACAATAAAAACGGGTTGTTGGCACGCCACAAACGTGATCTCCATTGCCGCGACGGGACGAGTTTTCCTGCGAGGGGCGGAGACATGAGTGATACAGCTGTGCGAACGAAGGTCGATGGCGGCGAGTTCGCCGTTTTGTGCATCGGCGGATTTCTTCTTTCGATCGCCTATGGCGTGACCTTTCTGATCCCGGTGCTGGTCGGTCAGCGCGGCGGCAACGAGGCGCTGGCCGGCCTGATCATCTCGGCCGCGACCGTCAGCACCGTCATTCTGGTGATCCTCTCCGGCCACATCGCCGATGCCATCGGCTCGGCGCGGGCGGTGGCGGTTGCCGGGCTGTTTCTGGCGGTGTCGGGGCTGGGATTTGCCACGGTCCCATCGGCTGGGCTCGGCCTGATAATCGTCGGCCTTATCCTCGGCATCGGTTGGGGCACGTTCTATACGCTCGGACCCATTCTGGTCGCCGCACTCGTCGAGCCCGAGCACCGCATCAGGTTCTTCGCCTTGCTGTCGGGATCAATGATGTCGGGCATCGGCGCCGGTCCGATCATTGGCCGCATCGCCACCGGCTGGTCCATGCCGATCGAGACGGCCTTCGCCTTTGCCTTGTTTTCCAGTCTCGCCGGCGGTGCACTTTATTTCTGGCTGCATCTGCGACTGAGCAATGCCGGCGAGATTTTGCCGCATGTCAACAAGATCTCCTTTGCCGCAGCGCGTCAGGTGATTGCTTCGCCGGCGATCTATTCCATCGTCATGGTCGGCATCGGCGGCGCGATTTTCGGCGGGCTCTCCAGCTTTCAGACAAGCTACGCCAAGGCGCACGACTTCGATTATTCGCTGTTCTTCATCGGCTTCATGTCCGCCGCCATCGCCAGCCGGCTGTTCGTGGCGGGATATGTGGTCAAAAAGGATCCCTTCTATTCGCTTCTGGTGCTGACGAGCCTGTCGCTGACATCCATCCTGCTGTTCCTGATGGTGACATCAAGTCAGCTGGCCTATTTTGGAGCCGCGGCGATGCTGGGGCTGGGTTACGGGCTGACCTATTCCGTCATCAATGGGCTGGCGGCGAACGAGGCGCCCACGGGGCTTATGCCGCAATCGCTGCTCTTGTTTTCGCTGTCCTATTTCATCGGCGTCTTCGGCTTTCCGCTGATCGCTGGCAATCTGATCGTCTCCTCCGGCATTCAGGCGATGCTGCATGTCTTGCTCGTGCTTGCCGCCCTGAATTCAGCAATCGTCCTGGTTCGTATTGCCCACCGCGCGACAATCGGCAAAGCGTCCTTCGCGGAGAAATAGGAAACTTTCGGCGATTGACCGCAGTCGGGGACGGATAGGCCCCGGGCAAGTTTCACTTGCCCGGATCTGGCTTGCTCAGGCGGCGCGGAAGATCTTGGCGCCGGACGGGGCGCTCGTCATGCCGCCGTCGACGGTGATCTCGATGCCGGTGACATTGGCGGAATCATCCGAAGCCAGATAGAGTGCGGCCTTGGCGATTTCGTCGGCTTCGCTCATGCGGCCGAGCGGGCTGAGGCCACCCATGCGGGCCTCGAGTGCCGACATCGCGTCGTCTGTTGGTGCCATCGGCGACCAGATCGGCGTCTTGGTGCCGCCGGGGGTCACCTGATTGACGCGGATACCGCGCGGCGCGAGTTCGGAGGCCATATTGCGCGTCATCGCGCGAACCGCCGCCTTGGTCGCCGCATAGGCCGACCAGCCGGGAGCTCCGAGCACGGCATGCACCGAACCGTTGAGGATCACCGAACCGCCGTCGTTGAGGTGCGGCAGGGCCGATTGAACGGTGAAGAATACTGCCGTCAGATTGGTGCTGATGATCCGATTGAACTGTTCCGGCGACGTGTCCCCGAGCGGTGTCGCGCCGCCGATGCCGGCATTGGCGAAGACGATGTCGAACTTGCCCACCTCTACGGCGGCTTCGGCAAAGACCTTCTCGGTAGCGGCGGCATCGGTGACATCGAGCTTCAGTGCGACGACGCCGGCCCCAAGCGCCTTTTCGGCGGCGGCAAGCGTTTCCGGGTTACGGCCGGTGATCACGACCTTTGCACCCTCATCGATGAAGACTTTGGCGGTCGCAAGACCGATACCGCTGTTTCCGCCGGTGATCAGCGCGACCTTGTTTCTTAGACGCATAATTCATGCTCCTCTTGGAATTGGCAACGATCTGGATTATGATCGTTATCTATAAGGATTACGATCGTAATCTACGCGAGTCAAGAGGCATTCTGGGGGATTTCCGATGGGTCGTTCGCAGCTGGAAAAACAGAAGACGCACGAAAAGATCCTCGAGATCGCGTCGAAGCGCCTGCGAGAGGAGGGGCTTGAAGGTATCGGCGTCGCCGACCTGATGAAGGAGGCCGGACTGACCGTCGGCGGCTTCTATAAGCACTTCGCCTCCCGCGACGATCTCGTCGCCGAGGCGATCCAGTCGGCCTTCGATTCATGGGGAGGCAAGCTGCAGGCTGAAGGGGTAGACCCGGCGAAGATGACCGCGGCCGATATCGCCGATCGGTATGTCAGTGCCTATCATCGCGACAATCCCGGCCAAGGCTGCCCTTTTGCCGCCCTGACCTCCGATCTATCCCGCAGCGGCGAGAAGGCGAGGGCGATTGCGACGGACGGGCTGAGGCGTAATTTCGAAGCTTTGGCAAGCAAGGCCGCAGGAGCGGACGAAGGAGAAAGGCGACGTAAGGCGATCATCGCCTTCGCGATGATGGCAGGCGGTGTCGGCCTTGCCCGGATCTCCGCCGATGAGCATCTCTCAGCTGAAATTCTTGCGACTATCCGTGATTTTGTCGCCGGCATCGACAAATGACAAACGGCCGGCGAATGCCGGCCGCTGTAACTGCGGTAAGCGTTGAGAGCCGATCAGGCGGCCAGCGCGATTTCCTGGACGCGCGACTTGGCGGCGTCGATGGCCTTTTCGGCAGCTTCCGGACCGAAGGCGAGGCCTTCGACATAGATGGTCTCGATATCGGTAATGCCGAGGAAGCCGAGAACCGACTTCAGGTACGGCACGGCATGGTTCAACGGCGCTGCGGGACCCTGCGAGTAGACGCCACCGGAGGTGAGCACGACATAGACCTTCTTGCCGGTGACGAGGCCGACCGGGCCGGTTTCCGTGTATTTGAAGGTCACGCCGGCGCGGGCGACGTTGTCGATCCAGGTCTTCAGCGAGGAATAGATGTTGAAGTTGATGAGACCGGTGCTGATGACGATCGTGTCGGCGGCAAACAGTTCGGCGACGAGTTCGTCGGAGGTTTTGATGGCAGCGATTTCTTCGGCGGTGCGGTCGTCCGCCGGCTTGCGGATCGCGCCGGTGAACAGGTCATCGATATGCGGCAGCGGGCTGGCGGCGAGGTCGCGGCGGACGACGACGCTGCCCGGCTTCTGGTTCTTCAGCTTTTCGGCGAGATCGGCGGCGATCGGCGTCGAGAGCGAATCGGCACGCGGGCTGGACGTCAGGAGAAGGATGGACGACATGGTGCATTTCCTTTCGAATTGGATTTGACGGCCCGTTGCTGGGAGGTGAGCCGTGGTGTCGAAAAGGAAAATAGGTCTGGCCTGCTATCGAAAAAACGGTGATAATGTCGATCGAAACTATCGATGGAATGGATGGATATGCTTCCGAACCCGACTCTGGATCAATTGCAGGTGTTTCTGACCGTTGCCGAGACCGGCAGCTTTTCGGCCGCCTCACGGGCGCTGAACCGGGCTCAGTCGGTGGTCAGCTATACGATCGCCAATCTGGAAGCCCAGCTTGAAATGCCGCTTTTCGAACGCTCGGGCGCCCGCCAGCCGAAGCTGACGGAGGCGGGCAAGGCGATGCTGGAGGATGCACGGCGCATTCTCGGCGACCTGCAGGTCATGCGGGCGCGCGTCAAGAGCCTGAAGGAAGGGCTCGAAGCCGAGGTCTCCGTCGCCATCAGTGTCATGGTGCCGTCAAAAGCCGTGGTCGACGTTCTCCACGAATTCCGCGAGATGTTCCCGTCGGTTTCGTTGAACCTCAACGTTGGCGAGCTCGGAATGGTCATGGACCTTGTCCTCAGCGGCAAGGCGACGATCGGGATCGGCGGCGCCGTGCTGAAGCAGGACGATTCGGTCGTCACCGAGCGGATCGGTCACTCCTTCATGATGCCCGTTGCCGCGCGCAATCACCCGCTTGCCGGGATCGGCCGGCCACTGACCCTCGGTGACGTGCGTGAGGAAGTGCAACTCGTCGTCACCGACGCCTCGGGCCGGACGAAGGGGCGCGATTTCAACGTTCTGTCTTATAAGACATGGCGCGTCAGCGATATTGCCACCAAACATCAGCTCATCAAGGCCGGTCTTGGCTGGGGCGGCCTTCCGGCGTCCCTCATCCATGACGATCTCCTGAGCGGCGCGCTCATCCATCTCGATCTGGACGCCTATGAGCAGGGGGAATATGCCATCTATTCGACGCGCCGCCTCGCCAACCCGCCGGGGCCGGCCGCCACCTGGATGATCGACGCGTTCCGCACGAGTCTTTCCAATTGCCCCAGCCAGGCGGATTTCCACGCCCGGATCGCCGAACTGCGCGAACCCGCAATCCCGCTTGCAGCCGAATGAGGAAGGCGCGGGTGCCGCGCCTGCCTCGGCTGTTTCCGTTTAAAGAACGAGCCTGAACTTCGAGAAGCCGTCGGCGCCGTCGCCGGCATCCTCGATCTTGACGCTCTTGACCTCGCCAAGGAACTGCTTTGCCTTCGGGCCGCTTTCGAAGGTCGCCGTCGTGCCCGGCAGCGGCTTGAAGGTCCAGTTCGCATCCGCCGACGGATTGATCGTGCCCTGGTCGTGGACATAGCGGACGATGACGTCGCGGTTGGTGTCCGGCGCCTGGAAGATCACCTTGTCCGCCGCGATCTCCGGGAAACTGCCGCCCCCGCCGGCGCGGTAGTTGTTGGTGACGACGACGAATTTCTGGCCGGGATCGATCGGCTTGCCGTCGAAGGCAAGGTTCTGAATGCGGTTGGCATCCGGATTGATCGCTTTGCCGGATGAATCATATTTCGGCGGCTGCGACAGGTCGATCTGGTAGGTAACGCCGTCGATGACGTCGAAATTATAGGATGGGAAGTCGTTGTTGAGGAGCGGCGCATCCTTCGAGCCGGCTGCGATGTGATTGAACATGCCGGCCGACATTTCCAGCCAGTTCTTAACCTGGGCGCCGGTGATGGCGACGGCCTGCACCGTGTTCGGATAAAGATAAAGATCGGCGACGTTCTTGATGGCGATATCGCCGGCCGGAACATCGGTGTAATAGTCTGCGCCGCCGCGGCCGCCGGCCTTGAAGGGGGCCGCCGCCGAAAGCACCGGCAGATCCTTGTACTTGGTATCGGCCAGCATCTGCTTGATGTACCAGGTCTGGGCCTGGCTGACGACCTGCACGGAGGGATCGTCGGCAACAAGCGCGAAATAGGAATAGAGCGGTGCGGAGGTCTTGCCGACAGGGGTGCGGACATAGGCAAGCGTTGCCTCGTGCTCTGATTTTGCGGCCTCGACCACTTCTTTTTTGTCAGCGTAGTCGGCGACCACCTTCTTCTTGTCGTCACGGTGATAAATCGGCCGCGCTTCCGAGGTGAAATCGACGATCTTCCAGCTGTTGCCGTCCTTTTCGAGCAGCAGGTCGATAAGGCCGAGATGCGAGCCCCAGAAACCGGCCATGACAGCGGGCTTGCCATGCAGCGTGCCCTTGACGGGATCGGCACTAGCGATGCCGTCCCAGCTCTTCGGGCCGGGGAAGACGAGATGCTGATGGCCGGTGAAGATCGCGTCGATCCCTTCGACGGCGGCGAGATGCAGCGAGGCGTTTTCCATCTTTTCGGACGGCGCGCTGCCGTCGATGCCGGAATGGGAGAGCGCGATGACGATATCGGCGCCGGCTTCCTTCATGGCCGGAACCCAGGCTTTGGCGGCCTCGACGATATCACGCGTCTGCGCCTTGCCTTCGAGGTTCTTGATGTCCCAGAGCATGATCTGCGGCGGCACGAAGCCGATGAAGCCGATCTTGACCGGGCTCTCATTGCCGGCACCGTCCTTGATCTGTTTTTCCACGATGACGTAGGGCTTGAAGAAGAGATCGTCCTTCTTCGGGTCCGACGCGAGCTGGCCCTTGGTCAGGTTGGCGCAGACGAAGGGAAAGTTGGCGCCGGATAGGACCTTGAACATGAAGTCGAGCCCGTAGTTGAACTCGTGATTGCCGAGCGTTCCCACGGAGTAGCCGAGCGTGTTCATTGCCTTGATCACGGGATGGACGTCGCCGTCCTTCATGCCGTGCTGATAGGCCATGTAGTCGCCCATCGGATTGCCCTGCAGCACGTCGCCATTGTCGATCAGCAGCGAGTTGACGGCTTCTGCGCGGATATTGTCGATGATCGTCCCGGTGCGGGAAAGACCCATCGTGTCGTTCGGCTTGTCGGCATAATAGTCATAGGGGAAGACGTTGACGTGAATATCCGTCGTTTCCATCAGCCGGAGATGCGCCTGGTTGGCGCTGGCGCGCGCGCTGAATGGGTGCAGCAGCACCAGGGCGGAGGTGGCGGCGAGGCCGCCGAGCAGGGAACGGCGGCTCATGACGCCGACATCGAAAAGGGAAGACATCGAAACTCTCCTTGAAGGATCATGCATCGTCCGGCCCGTCAGAATTAGGACGATTTGGCGAGGAGTACACTGCAAAAATGACAGGACGGCAAAACAATCGGTAGCAAAGGCGATGCGGTTTTGAAATGCAATTTATGGTGCAGTCCTCCGACTGAAATTCATCGGAGGCGGGATCGTGAGCAAGCGTCTCATTGCGTGCCACCGCCCTCAACATCAGGAACCTCGGCGCCCGCTTGCTGCAGACGCAGGCCTTGTTGCGCTCGCCGCAATGTCAACGGCAGCTCAGGAACGATCTCGGCCGCTCCTTCGGCGCAGAATCGGTGCGGCCTTACGATTTCAGCGTCGACGTGGCCAAATGAGGTGGGCGTTCGCCGCTGGTCGCGGCTCTCAGCTGACGCACCGCCAGCACCGGCCGTATTTCCTTATGGAAAAAGCGGAAATAGGAGGAGACCTGTGCCCGCGCATTCGAATTCACGTCGAACTGGATGCCGACACGGCCATTGTGCTTCCAGCGGATGATGCCTTCGAGCAGACCGAGGTTTTCAGCTTCGATGCGCACCTTGCTGCCGGAAGCGGCATGAAGTGGCGTCTTCGTCTCCAGGGCGGCGCCGGTCACCGACAGGTTGAGAATGCGCACATCCACTTCGCTGTTTAAATATTTGACGCTGCCGAAGACGCGGCAGTTTTGCCGATCAGCCTTTCGCGCCGTGATTTTCAAGTTGCGGGTCATGCTGTCTCCCTCGATACAGTCAGGGACCATAGCAGCTGAAAATTGAAATGGTTTTAGTGGCTTGGCTAAAATTGCAGCGAACCGTCAATTGGTTTTGGCGGTTCTGCGCCCAATCACATGTTCGCGCCAGACCGTGAAAATGCCGGCGGCGACGACAATGACCGAGCCGACGATCATGTTGAGGCTCAGCGTTTCGCCATAGATGGTCACGCCGATGATCGAGGCGTAGACAAGTGACAGATAGGTCAGCGGCTGGACGGCGGCGGCATCGAGAATATCGTAGGCGCGGATCAGGAAATAATGGCTGGAAATGCTGGTCATGCAGACGAGCGCCATCCAGCCCCAGTCGCCCGGCGACATCCAGATCCAATAGAACGGGCCGACGATGGTCATCGTGATGCCACCGACGACGCCGGTATAGAAGAAGCTGGTCATCGACGAATCGTCGCGGCTGACGAGGCGGGTGGCGATGACGTAGAAGGCGAAGTTGAAGCAGGAGGCGACGGCGATAAGCAGCTTCACATCGAAAAATTCGCCTTCCGGCTTCAGGATTAGCAGCACCCCGAAAAGTCCCGCGCCAATCGCCGCCCACCGCCGCCAACCGACCCGCTCGCCGAGGATCGGCATCGCCAGCAGCGCGATCAGAATCGGCGTCGCGGAAAAGATCGCCTGTGAGCGGGCAAGGCCGATCACGGCAAAACAGGTGATAGCCAGGACCACCTGGACCGCAAGCAGCACGGCGCGCGTCACTTGCAGAAGGGGGCGTTTGGTGCGGGCCGTCGCCTTGATGCCGCCGCGCATCTTCGAAGCGAGGATGATCGTGAAAAGCGCGAAGGCCCAGTAGCGGATCATCGTCACGAAGATCGGCGGATAGGTCGTTGCCAGATGTTTCGAGATGGCGTCCTGCAACGAAAAGATGGTGAGCGCCGAGAGAGCGAAAATATAGCCTTGGGTCTTCGATGTCATGACTTGCCATTGAGCGGGAAACGCCCGCGCGCATGAAAAGTCTGGGCAGGCTTTCGGACGATATGCAAGGGCTCAAAGCCCGACATTCGGCTTGTCGATGATCTCTCTGAGCGCAAAGCTGGAATTAATCTTGACGACGTGGGGCAGGGCCGACAGCCAGTCGCGGTGAATGCGCTCGTAGTCTTCGAGATCGCGGGCGGCGACCCTGAGGATATAGTCGTATTCGCCCGACATCAGATAGCAAACCAGCACGTTTGGGCAGAGCTTCACTGCCGCCTCGAATTCCGCCAGCGTCTTGGCGAACTGGCCGGAGAGCGAGATATGCACGATGGCGATCATCTTGTAGTCGAGCGCCTTGTGCGACAGCCGCGCATGGTAACCGTCGATGACGCCGCTTCTTTCCAGGATGTCGAGCCGGCGCGAACAAGCCGAAGGCGACAGGCCGATCCTTTCAGCAAGCTCGGCATTGGTGATGCGGGCATTGGCCTGCAATGCCTTGAGAATCGCAAGATCGATGGTATCGAGATCGGCCATTCGAAGGACCTTCGAAAAAAGGAATATGAGGCGCAATAATCGCCGAAAAATCGTCTATTCGCAAATCGTCTTTGCAAGGACATTTCACCGCCTTGGTGGTTGGATTCATCGTCTGAGGAGATCCGCAATTGCGGAGACGATAAGAGAGGAACGCCAATGCGTGTCGGTTGCCCGAAGGAAATCAAGAATCATGAATATCGCGTCGGTCTGACACCGGCTTCTGTGCGCGAATATGTCGCCCACGGCCACGAGGTCTGGGTCGAGACCAAGGCGGGCGCCGGCATCGGCGCCGATGACGCCGCTTATGCCGCGGCTGGCGCGAAGATTGCCGCCTCCGCCAAGGATATCTTCGAAAAGTGCGACATGATCGTCAAGGTGAAGGAACCGCAGGCCTCCGAATGGGCGCAACTCCGCGACGGTCAGCTTCTCTACACCTATCTGCATCTCGCCCCGGATCCCGAACAGACCAAGGGTCTTCTCGCCTCCGGCGTCACCGCGATTGCCTATGAGACGGTCACCGACGAGCGCGGCGGCCTGCCGCTGCTGGCGCCGATGTCGGAGGTCGCCGGCCGCCTGTCGATCCAGGCGGGAGCAACCGCCCTGCAGAAGGCCAATGGAGGGCTCGGCGTGCTGCTCGGCGGCGTGCCTGGCGTGCTGCCAGGCAAGGTCACGGTGATCGGCGGCGGTGTCGTCGGCCTGCACGCGGCCCGGATGGCCGCCGGTCTCGGCGCCGATGTCAGCATCCTCGACAGGTCGCTGCCGCGCCTGCGCCAGCTCGACGACATCTTCGCTGGCCGCGTCCACACGCGGTATTCCAGCATCCAAGCATTGGAGGAGGAAGTCTTCTCGGCTGATCTGATTATCGGCGCCGTGCTGATCCCCGGTGCTGCCGCTCCGAAGCTCGTCACCCGCGAGATGCTGTCCGGCATGAAGAAGGGCTCCGTCATCGTCGACGTCGCGATCGACCAGGGCGGCTGCTTCGAGACCTCGCATGCCACCACCCATTCCGATCCGACCTACGAAGTCGACGGCGTGGTGCATTATTGCGTCGCCAACATGCCGGGCGCAGTCCCCGTCACCTCGGCGCATGCGCTTAACAATGCGACGCTCGTCCATGGCCTCGCGCTTGCCGACCGCGGCCTGCGCGCCATCGCCGAAGACAAGCATCTGAGGAACGGCCTCAACGTGCACAAGGGCCGCATCACCAACAAGCCGGTCGCCGAGGCGCTCGGCTACGAGGCCTTCGCGCCGGAGAGCGTGCTCAACGTAGCGTAAGCTTCCTGACTCAAGGTTAGGCGCCGGTCTCCGCAAGGGTCGGCGCCTCTATCTTGTCGATCCGGCATTGAAAGCAGTTGTTGCGCGCTGAGCGGACATGAACATACGCAATGTCAAACCGCGCGAGTAATGTCTCGGCATAGGCCGGAATATCGGCGATCTCGGTCACTGCGCCGGTGCCATAGACGATGCGGTCATTCTCGCCATAGCCGCGAACGATGAAGTCAGGGCTCATCGCCAGCATCGGCGGCTGGATCTCCTCGGCGGCGTAACGCCGGCAGCGCTGTTTGTGCAGGAAAATCGGCCCGGTCTCGGCATAGGGCTGCAACGCCGGGAACGGTCGGTAGGCGAAAACCAAGAACTCCTCGCCCTCTTCGATATTCTGCAGGCAGTGGCGGCAAGGGTTGCCGTCACCGTCTGATATCATCGTCTCGGGCAGGTTGTCATAGGCGTCGCGGCCGCCGTTCCAGAGAGCTTCGGCATTGGCAGTCGGCATGGCGGCAAAACGAATGACGGTCATGGCAATCTCCTTTGTGATTGTCATGAAATGCGCCCGAATGATCGCGTGAGCCACCCGTTTCTTGCGCGCCGCAGGCATTGGGGCGATCATGGGCCGGCGTCCTTGTCGCGGTAAAATGCTGTCGTCGATCCGATCGTGTCTCTCGTGGCAGCGCCGGGAATGTCTAGCCTCTCCATCCCGTGGTAAGCGATCGGGTGGCACATGTAAGGGCCGCTGGTCGGGTTGTGAGGGTCGCTGGCCCGACCTTACACTCACGAGTTTCGCTTTCTGGGGGACAGGTGATGGCCTAAGAAGCAGTATTGAACTTCGCAGACTTCTATGATGCGGAGCTTGCTCTCCACAACGCGCATTTTAGGGTCGTCGCCGCAGTCGGGCATTCTGATCGTGTGCTCGATATCGGTTGCGGCGCTGGACAAACCACCCGTGACGCGGCTCGCGCTGCTGAAAAAGGACGAGCGCACGGAATAGACCTGTCCGTCACGATGCTGGAGATTGCCCGCCGGCGCAGTGCCGAGGAGGGCTTGTCAAATGCGACGTTCGAAGTGGCGGATGCGCAGAACCATGTCTTCGCTAAAGGGGAATTTGACATTTGCATCAGTCGATTTGGCGTCATGTTCTTCGCGGATCCGGCGGCAGCCTTCGCGAACATCGCCAACGCCCTACGGCCAGGAGGTCGTTTCGTGTTCATGGTCTGGCAGGGCAGAGACCGCAATGAGTGGGCGACCGGCATCCATGAGGCGCTTGACCCTGAAGCAACCGGTCCGGTTGCGGCCAGCAAGGCCTTTTCGCTGAGCGAACCCTCCGTGACTTCTGCCCTGCTAGAAACGGCTGGGTTCACTGCCATCGAGTTCTATGAAATAAACGAGCCTGTATACTACGGTCCGAATCCTCAGACTGCATTGGCGACTATTCAGACATTTGAGAATGTCGAGAAAGCTCTCAATCATCCCACTGCTACGGCCGCCAAAATACGGGCGCGGCTACTCGACATGCTGGAGGCGCACCAGACACTCCACGGAATTCACTTCGATTCGCGCGCATGGTTGATCACAGGCCGCCGGCACGGCTAGATGTTATGGGCGTCAACGGAAGCGGCACGGTTGGGGTTTAATAAGGTCAAACTCGTGCACGGATCATTTGCTATCGAATCCGCAAACTGCATGACGAAAAGGAGAAGGCGATGGCCGACGTCGATCTCGCGCTGCTGGCGCAGCAGAATGCAGAAATACTGGAAGAGCTGAAGGCCTTGCGCCGGGAGGTGGCGGAACTGAAGGAGCAGTCGGATCGCACACTCGATTTCGAGCGCCGCAACGATCCGCGCCGCCCGAACAACCTGACGCGACGTTAGCGACGTCGGGAAAGAGAGCGGTCAGCCTTTCCGCGCCATCTCCAGAAGTTCCTTGTCGCTCAGCGGCCGGACGATGCCGGTGCCTGTGGACACCGGGGAGAAACCGAACATTTGGTAGAGCTGCAGAGCGCGCGGATGGTCGAGATTGTTGGTGGTGGTGGTGACCCGCTTCGGATTGAGCGTCCAGATGGCGTAGAGCGCCTGCAGCAGGAACCATTTACCGATGCCGAGGCCGAGCGCATGTTCGATCAGGCCGAAATGGCTGAGCTCGATCGTATCCTCGTCCTCGCAAAAATATTCGTAGAAGCCGGCGGGCGCGCCGTTGACGTAGAGGACGCTGATATTGTTGCGCTTGTCATTCAGCGTCAGGGTAAGCTGCTCGTCGCTCATCCGCAGCCGGTCCACCCATTGCCAGCGCGCGCCCACCTGCCGGTAGAGGTAGCGATAGAAGGGCAGCGGTATCTCAGGCGCGCGCATGATCGCCGTCTGGATATTGACGGGCACCGGCATGCTCGCCTTCGGCGCCGCTGTCATTTCGAGCCGCGTGATGTGAGCTTTCAAAGAAGCGGGTGTCTTCCCCATGGCGATCAGGCTTTAACCGGCGTCGGCGGACCGGTGACGATGGGCGTATCGTCACGGCTGCCCCACTCGCTCCATGAGCCGTCATAGAGTTTGTTGTCGTGATGGCCGAGCGACTCCAGCGCCAGCGTGATGATCGCCGCTGTTATGCCCGAGCCGCAGGAAGTGACGACGGGCTTGGAAAGATCGATGCCGGCATCCTCGATCGTCTGCCGGAGTTCGGGCAGCGACTTGAAGCGGCCCTGGTTGGCGAAGGTGCCGGAGGGCAGGCTGCGGGCGCCGGGCATATGGCCGGAGCGCATGCCGGCGCGCGGCTCGGGCTCGGCGGCGGCGAAGCGGCCGGCGCTGCGGGCATCGGCGATCTGCATCGCGCCGCTCGAGACGATGTCGCGCATCGTATCGAGCGTCACGACACGGCTCTCGTCGAAGTCAGGCCTAAAGGTCGCCGGCGCAGGGTCGGGTGTCGTGGTTTCTAGCGGACGGCCTTCGGCCTTCCAGCCGTCGAGACCGCCGTCGAGCACGAAGACGTTCTTTGCGCCCATCACCCGGAACAGCCACCAGACGCGGGGCGAGGCGAACAGACCGATGCCGTCATAGACGACGATGCGATCGTTCTCGCTGATTCCGAGCCGGCCGGCCTCAGTGGCGAAATAATCGGGCGAGGGGATCGTGTGCGGTAGCGACGTCGAATGGTCGGCGATCTTGTCCTGGTCGAAGCGGATGGCGCCGGGAATATGGCCGGCCGCGTATTCGGCATCGGCATCGCGCTTCTGCGCCGGCAGATAGAAGGAGGCGTCCAGCACCCGTAGATCCGGTTTGCCGAGTTCGGCCTGCAGCCAGTCGGCCGAGACGACGAAACGGCTCTTGGTCTCATTCATGATGATCTCCCTTGATGGTCAGGCTTCGTCGCCGGGCGTACCGAAACGGATGCGGAAGCGCCGGTTCTCTTTGCCCTTTTTCTCGATTTTGGCGATGTGAATCTGGCCGACTTCCTGTGTTTCGGAGACATGTGTGCCGCCGCAGGGCTGGCTGTCAATCGACGAGTTCTCGCCGATGCAGACGAGGCTGACGCGCCCAAGCCCGATCGGCGGGCGGACATTCTTCGATTTGACGATATCGGGGTTGGCTGCAAGCTCCTCGTCGGTAATCCACTGCAGATAGACCGGATGATTCTCAGCGACCAATTCCATCAGCTTGGCGGTTACAGCGTCCTTCTCGATCGTCTCGCTCATGTCGAAGTCGACGCGGCTTTCCTCCTCGCCGACGGCGGCGCCGGTGATCGGATAGGAGCAGACGACGGAGAGCAGATGGCAGGCCGTGTGCATGCGCATCAGCCTGTAGCGGCGCTGCCAGTCGACATGCAGAACCAGCGTTTCTCCGACATCAGGCCGCGGCTCGGTTTCGAGGGGAACATGGATGACGATATCCTTGCTTGCACCGTGCTTCGTCTGGCCGAGCGCGATCCTGGTGCCGTCGGCACGTTCAAGTTCGCCCGTATCACCCGGCTGGCCGCCTGACGTCGCATAGAAGCAGGTCTGGTCGAGTTCAATGCCCCCATCTTCGTGCACGGCGGTGACAACCGCCTCGCATGTCGAGAGATAGAAGTCGTCACGATAAAGGGCATTGACGGGCATGGGTCTCACGCGGGTTCGTAGGGAACGTCGATCTCGGGCGACTTGGCCATCCAGCCCGGAACGGGCAGTCCCTTCGAGGTCAGGAAATCCGGGTTGAAGAGCTTTGACTGATAGCGGTTACCGTAGTCGCAGAGGATCGTCACCACCGTGTGGCCGGGTCCGAGATCCCGGGCGAGTTTGACCGCGCCGGCAATGTTGATCGCCGTCGAGCCGCCGAGGCAGAGGCCCTCGTTTTCGACGAGATCGAAAAGATAGGGAAGCGCTTCGGCATCGGAGACCCGATAGGAAAAATCAGGTGTGAAGCCCTCGAGATTGGCGGTGATGCGGCCTTGGCCGATGCCCTCGGTGATCGAGGAGCCCTCGGATTTCAGTGTGCCGTTGTGGTAGAATTCATAGAGGGCGGCGCCATCGGGATCGGCGATGCCGATCTTGATGTCCGCATTGAAGGCTTTGAGGCCGGCTGCGACACCCGCCAGCGTGCCGCCGGAGCCGACGGAGCAGATGAAACCGTCGACCTTGCCGTCGGTATCGTTCCAGATTTCTTTTGCCGTCGTTTCGATATGCGCCTGCCGGTTGGCGACATTGTCGAACTGGTTTGCCCAGATCGCCCCGTTCGGCTCGGTCTTGGCCAGTTGTTCGGCGAGTCGGCCCGAGACCTTCACATAATTGTTCGGGTTCTTGTAGGGAACGGCGGGCACTTCGACGAGTTCGGCGCCGAGCAATTTCAGCGCGTCCTTCTTTTCCTGGCTCTGCGTTTCCGGGATGACGATGACGGTGCGGTAGCCGAGCGCCTTGGCAACCAGCGTCAGCCCGATGCCGGTATTGCCGGCTGTGCCTTCGACGATGACGCCGCCGGATCGAAGCAGCCCTTTCCGTTCCGCGTCGCGGATGATGTAGAGCGCTGCGCGATCCTTCACCGACTGGCCGGGGTTCAGGAACTCCGCCTTGCCGAGAATGGTGCAGCCGGTCGCCGCCGAAGCGCCCTTGAGCTTGATCAGGGGGGTGTTGCCGATGGCTTCGAGGACGGAAGGGTGGAAGGTCATGGAATCTGCCTCTATTCGAACTCTTACTTTAGGAACGGTCTTTTCCCTTCACAAGGCTGAGTTGGCAAGAAATGCTATTCCACGCCTCTGTCGGGCACGATAAAATTTGGCCTTCCTCCCCCGAAATGACGCATGGCCGGCAATCCCGCCGCGGGCGGGTGATCCGACGATTGACTTTCCCCGTACGGATGACGACAAAGCGACAGCGGAGCGCGGTAACAGGGCGTGGCCGAAACGGGCATGATTCACGAGCAGATCGACACGATCGATGCATTGATGGCGCATTATGTCGCCGGCTCCCTGCCCGAGCCGGCGCGTGTGCTGGTGCAGTCTCATCTGGAAATGAAACCGGATAATCGCCGCCTGGTGAACAGCCTCGAACTGCTGGCCGGGGAGGCGCTCGAAAGTGCTCCTGCAGCCGCCATTGCCGACCGCGACCGGCGGCTTGCGGCGATCTTTTCCTCCGCCTCTCCCATGTCGGCGCCGGCCGCCGCGCGGCGGGAAAACGCGCTGTTTCCCCAAGCGTTGCGCGATCTCGTCGGCTTCGAAGCCGAGGATGTGCCCTGGCGCACGCGGTTGCCGGGGTTCAAGGAATATTGCCTCGACATGGACGGCTGCGAGGTCAGCCTGATGTGGATCCGCCCGGGTCGCGCCTTGCCGGCGCATACGCATGAAGGCTTGGAACTGATCCTCATTCTTGACGGCGCGTTCAACGATGAGCGCGGCCGTTTCGGCCCCGGCGACATCTCCATTGCCGACGACACGATCGACCACCGGCCAGTCGCCGAAAAGGACAGGCCCTGCATCGCCTTTGCCGTTTCGGACGGGCCGGTGAAGCTCACCGGATCCCTTCGTCAGATGATCGGCGATCTGATCGGCTGAAAGCAGCCACAATGGTGTGATAGAGCCATAAATCCGGGAGGAGCAGAGAAACTTCCGGACCTGTTTTCGTGTTTGCAAGGCAGCAGGAGGAACATGTCATGCGTGATTTCATCGCCCGTCCCGAACATGGAGTCGTCTGGATCACCGGGGCGAGCTCGGGTATCGGCCGGGCGCTGGCGCTGAAGCTCGCGGCTGAAGGATACAAGGTCGCAGTCACCGCCAGAAGTCACGAAAAGCTGGTCGAACTGCAGGCCGAGGCCCGCGGCCTTTCCGGCAGCATCGTCGTTCTCGACGGCGACGTCACCGATGCCGAGGACATGGAACATGTCATGGCTTCAATCGAATATGAACACGGCACGCTCGCCATGGCGATCCTCAATGCCGGCGTCTGCCTGCCTGTTCATGGCGAGGATCTGAACCGCGCCGATTTCGACAAGAGCTTTGCCGTCAATCTTTCCGGCGTCGTCAACTGCATGGTGCCGGCAATCGGTCATATGAAGGCGAAAGGGCAGGGGCAGATCGCCGTTGTCTCCTGCGCCACCGGCTATGGCGGTCTGCCGACGGGTGCTGCCTGTGGCGCCACCAAGGCGGCGCTGATCAACATGGCCGAAAGCCTGAAATTCGATCTCGACAAGATCGGCATCCGCATCCAGCTCGTCAGCCCGGGTTTCGTCGATACGTCGGCGGCCGGGAAGAACGCCTTTCCGATAACATCAGTGGTGTCGGTCGAGGAGGCTGCCCAGCAGATTGCCGCCGGGCTGAAGTCGCAGGCCTTCGAGATCACCTTCCCCAGGCGGTTCACCACCATGCTGAAACTCGCGCGCCTGCTGCCCTATGGCGCTTATTTCCCGCTGGTCAACCGCGTCACCGGCTGGCGCGAGCGGCCGTCATCGCCTGGTCACCATCCGGCGACACCGCATCCGGCGGAATGATCAGCTGCTGCGCGAGAACACGACCTGTCGCACATCGATATTGCGGGCGCGGAAGCCGGCTTCGCAATAGAACAGATAGAATTCCCAGAGCCGTTTGAAACGCTCGTCGAAGCCCATCGGGCGGATGCGTTCCCAGACTGACCAGAAGCGCTCGCGCCATTCGGCAAGCGTGCGGGCATAGTCGAGCCCGAAGCCGAAGTCTCTGACCAGTGACAGATCGACCTTGCCGGCGAGTTCGGCCAGATGATTGCGCGTCGGCAGCATGCCGCCGGGAAAGACATATTTCTGGATGAAGTCAGGATTGCTGCGATACTGGTCGAAGGACTCGGGTTTGATCGTGATGATCTGCAGACCGGCCTTGCCGCCGGGTTTCAGACATTGCCTGAGCTTGGAGAAATAGGACGGCCAGTATTTCTCGCCGACCGCTTCGAACATTTCGATCGAGACGATCCGGTCGTAGAGCCCGATCTCGTCACGGTAATCCTGGAAACGGAATTCGACGCGGTCGTCGAGGCCGGCCTTGTGGATGCGCTCCTGCGCAAAGGCGAGCTGCTCGCGGCTGATCGTCAGCCCCGTCACCTTGCAGTTCAATTCGCCAGCGGCGAATTCGGCAAAACCGCCCCAGCCGCAGCCGATTTCCAGCACGTGATCCCCCGGCCCGATGCCGGTCGCCTCGGCGAGCGCGCGATATTTGGCGTTTTGGGCCGATTGCAGGTCGTTGGCCCCTGTGGAGTAGAGCGCTGAGGAATAGGTCATGCTTGGATCGAGCCATTGCCTGTAGAAATCATTGCCGAGATCGTAATGGGCGGAGATGTTGCGCTTGGAGCCCGTCCTGGTATTGGCGTTCATCCAGTGGCGTACGCGCTCGAAGAGGCGGCCGACACCGCTCTTGCCATGCGCATAGCTGAACGCGGCCTCGCCGTTGACCAGGAAGAGTTCGAGGAAGGCGGTGAGGTCGGGGCTGTCCCAATCGCCGTCCATATAGGTCTCGGCGACCCCGATCGTGCCGCTCGTCAGCGCCCGATAGGCGAGGTTCCAGTTGTGGAGGCTGAGCGCCGCCTTTGGCCCGGCCTTCTGGCCCTCGACCAGCAGCCGGCGGCCATCGGGGAGAGTAACGGCGAGCGAACCGTGCTGCATGTGCAGAAGTCCGCGCAACGCCAGCTTTGCCTTGAAGGGCAGGCCCTTCACCATGCGGGACATGTTTTCGGCCGTCAGCGTCACCGCATCACGAGCCAGCAGATTCCAGTCCTGCGCCTTGCTCATCTCTCCTCCTCCAGCATTTTCTTGCCGGTTAGGGACGACGAAGCCCTAGAATATACGCGCGGCCGCCCCCCGGCGATTAGATCGAAGGCTACTGCATAATTGCTCAAATCGGAACAGATTTAAGATAAGATCGTAAGAGCGGTTCAATCTGTCTCAGCGCCTTTGCTCGTCCGAAAAGACGGGCGGCGCGGAACGGAAGTGCGCGTTCATACGGCATGCTTTGTGACGTCGTAGGCGGCCAGCGCCCGGTTGCGCGCGCTGGCGTGATCGACGATCGGTCTCGGATAGGTCTGGCCAAGAATGATGCCTGCCGAGTCGAGCACGCTCTCCGGTGCCTCGAACGGCCGATGGATGTAGTTTGCCGCGAGTTCTCGAAGCTCAGGCAGATAAGTTCTGACATAGTCGCCGTGCGGATCGAAGGTTTGGCCCTGCAGCACCGGATTGAAGATCCGGAAGAACGGCGACGCATCGGCTCCCGAGCCCGCCACCCACTGCCAGCTTGCCGCATTGTTGGCGGGGTCGGCATCAACAAGCGTGTCGCGAAACCATGCCTCGCCCCGGCGCCAGTCGACCATCAGATCCTTGATGAGGAAGGAGGCGACGATCATCCGCACGCGATTGTGCATCCAGCCATGCCGCCAGAGTTGGCGCATGCCGGCATCGACGATCGGATAACCGGTCATGCCGCGGCGCCACGCCGCGAAATCGTCATCGTCATTGCGCCATTTAAAGCCGTCGAAACGAGCGTTCCAGTTGTCCGAAGCAAGACGCGGGAAATGGAATAGCAGGTGGTAGGAGAATTCACGCCAGGCGATCTCCTTGCGGAAATGCAGGATGTCGGCCGCCGGCATCCGTTTCGACAGACCACGCGTCGCGTCCCAGATGCGGGCAGGGGAGATCTCGCCGAGCGCCAGATGCGGCGACAGCAACGATGTCGCCTGCTTCGCCGGATAGTCGCGGTTTTCCTTATAACCGTCGAGCCCGTCCTCGACGAAGGAGCGGAGCTTTTCCCGCGCGCCTTGTTCGCCCGGCGTCCAGAGATCGCCGAAATCCCTCGCCCAGTCCGGCTTGGTCGGCAGCAGTTTCCAGCTCTCCAGCCTTTCCGATTTCGGAAGCTGCGCTGCCAGCCGCAGTTTCGCCGGCGCCTCCACCGGCCGCTCCGGTTCGCCGGCGCCTTCCAGCGCGCGCCAGAACGGTGTGTAGACACGATAGGGCGTGCCGCCGCCGGTCATCAGCCGGGAAGGGTCGTGCAGCAACTGGCCGCCGAAGCTGCTCACCTCGATCGCCTGCTTTTGCAATTCGTGCTTGATACGGATGTCGATGGCCGTTCCGGACGGATCGTAGCATCGGTTCCAGAAGACGGCTTCGGCGCCGCTCTCGCTGATGAGGGCGCCAAGCACGTCGAGTGCCTCGCCGCTGGCAAGCACCAGCCGTCCCTGCCGCTTGCGCAGCGACCCGTCGAGCGCTTCCAGCGAATGATGCAGCCACCACGCCTGCGCCGCACCGAGCGCACCGCTATGTGCCGCGGGCTCTTTGATATAGAGAGGGATGATCGGTCGCCCGGAGAGATCGGCTGCCGCGAGCGCATGGTTGTCGTCAAGGCGCAAATCCTTGCGAAACCACAGTATGACCGGTTTTGCCGCGTCCTTTGCCAATGAGACCGTTCCCTTGTTCGTTCAAGCTGCTGCGGATGTACGGAAAGCCCGGATCAAAAGTTTCGTTGCTACGTGAAAAAAGGCCGGCGTGAACCGGCCTTTTCAAGCGTGACGCACTTTGTGCGACATGCTTTGTAGCAAAGACTGCCTGTCAGTTGTCGTATTCGCGGCAGGCTTCGCTGATCGAGGCGCCGCTTTCGCCGCCGCGTGTATCGACGCCCGACCTCTGTTGCGGCATGCCAGGGCATTCCATCGTTTGCGGCTGACCGATGCTCTGTGTCGTCATCGGATCGACCGGAGCGGTGCGTACCGGATACATGCCGTTGTCACTGTTGGTGTAATCGGAAGAATAGGTACCCGAACTCGGGTCGGTCGAGCCGCCATTGGTCGGCCCGATGGGATCGGGGTTCGACTGGGCAAAGGCCGAGGATGCCATGCCGATCGCAAGCAGCGAAGCGGCGATAAGGGACTTGCTCATAAGGATATCCTCCTTTGATTTTCATCTTGGGTGGCCCTTGGGTAACCGCCTGCTGGAATCATTGTTCCGAAATTTGCGAAAAACCTGCACGCGACCTCTCATGGTTACGCATAAACCTTAACCGCCGAAGCCGCTGGATCACGGATGCCGCCTGCCTTAGTGGCATGCTGAAACGCTAAAAATCAGCAGCATGAGGCCGCTATGTTCGTTTCCCCCCGCGAGGCTGCAGATCTCGGTCTCCAGATTGCCCTCGCACTTGCCCTGACGGCAAGCGGCATGGCGATCGCGTCCTCTGCCATGGGCGGCGAGAAGGCCGGTATATCAGCGATCGACCTCAGCCGCCCCTCCCTATGGACCGACGTCCCGATGCGCGTCGACCCGACACAGGCCTATCTGCGCTCCGACGCTCCCGCCGAGCTGGAACTCGCCGGCGGCCGCGATGAACTGTGCCATGACCCGATCGGCCTGCGCCTCTCCTGCGACTTGATCGCCACCGGCAGCACAGCCTTTTAGATGACGATCTGAGCGCGTCAGCGCGAACGGCCGGTGGCCGATAGCTGCACGGGCAGGATCGTCGACGCCTTGATGTCCTTCAGGACGAACATCGTATGCATCTCCTTGATGCCGGGCAGGCGGCGGATCACTGTCATGGCAAATTCCGCATAGTTGTCGAGATCGGTTGCGACCACCTGCAGCAGGAAGTCAGCTTCGCCGGCGACGGAAAAACAGGCGATGACCGCCTCCAGTTCGCCGACCTCGCGCTCGAAACGCTCGGCCTCGTCATGGGAATGCGTATCGATCTGTACACGCACGAAGGCGAGGACGCCGAGGCCGACGGCGCGCCGATCGACGAGAGCCTGATAGCCGCGGATGACACCGGCCTCTTCCAGCCGCTTCACTCTGCGCCAGCAGGGCGAGGTCGACATCCCAACGCGTTCCGCCAGCTCCTGGTTGGTCAGCCGCCCCTCGCTCTGCAATGCCTTCAATATGCGGATATCTCCCGGCTCGAATTCCATCGTCGGTAAGTCCTTTCGAATTTTATCATTATACAGGTAGATCCTACCAAAATCGCGGGCGGAACGACAGGAATAGGCAGAATATTTCCCTGGCTTTCGATAGGCTGAGGAGATCGAGCCAGGAAGGGAGAATGAGGGATGACGGGTGAGGACTGGCGTGTCGCGGTGATCGTCGAGCCGGGGTTGCCGACCGGCGAACTCGCCAACACCGTCGCCGTGCTATCGATCGGGCTCGGCGCTGCGGCCCCCGCGCTTGCCGGAGGGCGGCTGAGTGACCAGGCCGGCCGGATATTTCATGTGAGCGCCAACAAGCCGGTACCTGTCCTGCAGGCGGCGGCCGCGGATCTGAGATCGCTGCTGCTGAAGGCCTTGCCGGCGCCTGACGGAGCCCTGGTCGTGCCATTCCCGCGTTTTGCACGCGCCTTGCACGTCTATGCCGACTACGAGGCTTCGTTGCCGGAGCGCGACCTGTCTTCGGAAACCATCGACGGCATCGGGCTCGCCGGTCCGACGAAGTGGATCCGCTCGCTGACGGGCTCGCTGAAGCTGCTTCGCTGACGCATGTCGCCAAGGTCTGCCGCGGCGTTAGACCGGCCCGTCCCTGCCAAAGCTTGCAAAAGGCCTCGATTTGCCGTTTCATCGGGCGATAACGATAACCATCCGATGCTCTTCCTTAAAGGATCCGCCTTTGTCCCTGCCGATGCCCCGCGGCTTCGAGAAGCCTTATGCCGCCTTCCTGTTCGATATGGATGGCACCATCCTCAATTCGATCCGTGCTGCCGAGCGTGTATGGAGCGACTGGGCAAAGCGTCAGGGGCTCGATGTCGCCGCCTTTTTGCCGAAGATGCATGGATCGCGCGGCGTCGACACGATCGCCCGCCTGAACCTGCCAGGCGTTGACCCCGAACATGAGGCCAGGCTGGTGACCGAGGCCGAAATCGCCGATGTTGGCGATGTCGTGGCCATTCCGGGTGCCGCGGCATTCCTGAGTGCGCTGCCGCCGGATCGCTGGGCGATCGTCACATCTTCGCCACTGCGCCTTGCCCATCGGCGGCTGGACGCGGCAGGTCTGCCGCTGCCGAAATTCATGGTGACGGCGGAGGATGTGAAGGTCGGAAAACCCGATCCGCAATGTTATATCCTGGGCGCCGAACGCCTCGGCGTCAGCACACGGGATTGCCTGGTGTTCGAGGATGTCGCAGCCGGTATCATCGCCGGCGAGGCGGCGGGCGCCGATGTCATGGTCGTGACCGCAACCCATCACCAGAAGATGGACACGCCGCATCCGACCCTCTCGTCCTATGACGAGATCTCGGTCCGCATCTCAGCCGACCATAAGATGTTTATCGTCCCCAAAGCGGCCTGACACCGCCCGATCCCCGCTGAGTGCTCACTCCGCGGCTGCAGCGAGACAGCGATCGATGATCCTGCCGATTTCGCCGCGGCAGGAGCCGCAATTGGTTCCGGCGCTCAGTTCCTTGCCGACCGCCTCGACGCTGTGGCATCCGCCGAGTACCGCGGCAGCGATCTGATTGACCCCGACGCTGAAGCAGGAGCAGACGGTGGCGCCCGGATCCGGTCTGCCGGCGCCGGGACGGCCAGCGACCAGCGCAAAGCGTTTTCTCAAATCGCCGTGGGCGGTGGCGAGCTGCGAAATTGCCCAGTTGCGCGCGACGGCGACCGGTTCGCGGGCGAGGAACAGTGCGGCCAGCAGGGTCTCGCCGTCGAAGAAGGCGAGCCTGAGGTCGCCGGATTGCCGGTCGGCATAACCCAGCGGCTCGATGCCATCAGGAATGGCGAAAACAGCGCGGCACCAGGCCGTCCAGTCTTCGACCGCCTCGGTGAAGGCGAGCTCCAGCCGCCAGCCGCCATCGGCTTTCGCCAGCGCCCAATAGGCCGCGTCAGGTGTGGCCGGTTTTGTCGCCGAGACGGCGAAGCCGTAATGCGTGGCGCGGAAGGGGCGAATGGCGACGGCAACGTTCTTCGAGGCGGGCTGACCGGAAAAGGGGTCGGTGATCGGCGCGACCACGGCATCGATCCGCGCTTTGGCCGCGAACTGGTCGTTCCAGTGCATCGGCGCGAAGATGCCGCCACGCGCCTGGCGATCGGTCACCAGCGCCCGGACGATCGCCTTGCCGTAGGGGCTGTCGATCTCGACGAGACCAGCGCTCGATATGCCGGTCTCGATCGCATCGCGCGGATGGATCTCCGCAAAGGGTTCGGCGATATGGGCGGAAAGCCGGGCGCTCTTTCCCGTCCTCGTCATCGTGTGCCACTGGTCGCGGATGCGCCCGGTATTCAGCGTGAAGGGGAAGTCGGCATTGGTGCGGTCCGTTTCGGGCGGTGCCACTGCGACGAAGCGCGCCTTGCCATCGCCATGGTAGAAACCGCCATCGGCGAAGAAGCGGGTGACGCCGGGTTCGGTCCCTGCCGCCTGCGGCCACTGAAAGGGCGACAGCGCGTCATAGGTGTCACCGGTCAAGCCGGCGCGGGCGCCGATGTCGAAATCGCGGCTGCCGTTATTTTCGAAGGCGGAAAGGGCGGCATGTTCGGAGAAGATCTCCGCCGGCGTGTCGAAATCGAAAGCGGCGGCAAAGCCCATGCGGCGTCCGACCTCCGCAAGCTGCCACCAGTCGGCCCTCGCGTCGCCGGGGAGCCCGAGAAACGGCCGCTGTCTGGAAATGCGCCGTTCGGAATTGGTGACGGTGCCGTCCTTTTCGCCCCAGCCGAGCGAGGGCAGAAGCACCTCGGCGTGCCGGGCCGTATCCGTTTCTCTCAGGATGTCGGAGACGACGACGAAAGGACAGGCGGCGATCGCACTTTCGACGCTGTCGGCATCCGGCATCGAGACGACGGGATTGGTGGCCATGATCCAGAGCGCCTTGATGCGGCCGTCGGCCACGGCGCGGAACATGTCCACCGCCTTCAGACCAGGTTTTGCGGCGATGACGGGCGATTCCCAGAAACGCTGCACGCGATCCCGGTCTTGCGGGTTCTCGATCGCCATATGGGCGGCGAGCATATTGGCAAGACCACCGACCTCGCGCCCGCCCATGGCGTTCGGCTGGCCGGTCAGCGAGAACGGCCCCATGCCCGGGCGGCCAATACGGCCGGTCGCCAGATGACAGTTGAGGATGGCATTGACCTTGTCGGTGCCGGAGGAGGACTGGTTGACGCCCTGGCTGTAGCAGGTCACGACTTTCTCAGTCGTCTCGAACAGCCGGAAGAATTCCCGGATCTGCATGGCCGGCAGGCCGGTCCGTTCCAGCAGATCGTTGATGTCAAGCGCTGCGGCGGCCGCAAAGGCGCCGGCGAAACCTTCGGTGTGGGAGGCGATATAATTCTGGTCGATCGCCGGGCTGGTCGCCAGATGGGCAAGCAGTCCCATGAACAGCGCCACGTCGCCGTCCGGGCGGATTGCCAGATGCAGGTCGGCGATGTCGCATGTCACCGTCCGGCGCGGATCGATGACCACGATCCGCATGTTCGGCCGCGCCGCCTTTGCGGTGGCCAGCCGCTGGTAGATGACGGGATGACACCAAGCGAGGTTGGAGCCTGTCAGCACCACGAGGTCGGCGAGTTCGATATCCTCATAGGTCCCCGGCACAGTATCGGCGCCGAAGGCGCGGCGATGCCCGGCGACCGACGAAGACATGCAGAGCCTTGAATTGGTGTCGATATTGGCCGAGCCGATGAAGCCCTTCATCAGCTTGTTGGCGACATAATAATCCTCGGTCAGCAACTGGCCGGAGACGTAGAAGGCAACGGAATCAGGCCCGTGTTCGGCGATCGTTTCGGAAAAACGCCGGGCGACCAGGTCGAGCGCCTCGTCCCAGCCGCTGCGTTGACCGGCGATCTCGGGGTAAAGCAGCCGGCCATCGAGATCGATGGTTTCGGCAAGCGCCGACCCCTTCGAGCAGAGCCGGCCGAAATTCGACGGATGCTCGGGGTCGCCCTTGACGCTGACGGCGCCTGCCTCGTCGACGGTCGCGATGACGCCGCAGCCGACGCCGCAATAGGGGCAGGTGGTCTTGACCTCAGCCGCCATTATTCAGCCGCCATCAAGAGGCTTTCCAGGGCGATGAACAGGGCGCCGTTCTCGTTGCGGACCGGTATGGTCCGCACCTCGCCCTGGTCGGCACCGAGCGCCTTGCCGGTTTCGAGAGAGATCACCCAATTGTGCAGCGGGCAGGTGACGGCCTTGGCATGCACGATGCCCTGTGAGAGCGGGCCGCCCTTGTGCGGGCAGTGATCCTCGATGGCGAAAACTTCGTTTTCGGCCGTGCGGAAGACGGCGATCTTGCCCTGCGGCGTCTTCACGCAACGTGCACCGCGCAAGGGGATTTCGGAGATGTCACCGATTGAGATCCAGTTCATGTCCATCTCCTTATTCGGCTGCCTGCGGATAGCCGATCGTCGCCATCGGCTTGAACTCATGCTTGTCCTTGCCGGAGACACGCTCCGACCAGGGATCGACCTGGGCAAATTTCTGGCTGAAGACGAAACGCTCGTAATAGGCTGTGCGCTTTTCGGCATCACCCATGATCTGGCGGCGGATTTCGTCCAGACCGACGCGCTTGGCCCATTTGTAGATGCGCTCGAGGTAGCGGGCCTGCTCGCGGTACATTTGCGTCAGCGCCACGATATGCTCCAGCGCCTCGTCCTCGGTCTTAACGAGGCCGAGCACCTCGGTGCCCTTGATATCGAGACCGGCCGCACCGGCGAAATGGATCTCGAAACCGGAATCCACGCAGATCACGCCGATATCCTTGCAGGTTGCTTCCGCACAATTGCGCGGGCAGCCGGAAACGGCCAGTTTCAGCTTGGCCGGCGTCCAGGAGCCCCACATGAATTTCTCGATGCGGATGCCGAGACCGGTGGAATCCTGGGTGCCGAAGCGGCACCAGTCCGAACCGACGCAGGTCTTCACCGTGCGCAGGCCCTTGGCATAGGCCTGGCCGGAGACGAAGCCGGCCTTGCCGAGATCGGCCCAGACGGCGGGCAGGTCTTCCTTCTCGATGCCGAGCAGGTCGATGCGCTGGCCGCCGGTCACCTTGACCATCGGGATTTCGAACTTATCGACGACATCGGCGATGGCGCGCAGCTCGTTAGAATTGGTGACGCCGCCCCACATGCGCGGCACGACGGAATAGGTGCCGTCCTTCTGGATATTGGCGTGGACACGCTCATTGATGAAGCGCGACTGGTAGTCGTCGGCATATTCGTCCGGCCAGTCGCAGACCAGGTAATAGTTGAGCGCCGGCCGACACTTGGCGCAGCCGCAGGAGGTTTTCCACTCGAGCTCCTGCATGACGGCAGGAATGCTCTTCAGACCCTTGGCCTTGATCAGCCGGCGAACGTCGTCATGGCCGAGTTCGGTGCAGGTGCACATCGGCTGTACGGCAGCCGGATTGTAGCCGTCGCCGAGCGTCAATGCCATGAGTTGTTCGACGAGGCCGGTGCAGGAGCCGCACGAGGCGGATGCCTTGGTATGGGCACGCACGTCGTCGAGTGACGTCAGCCCTTTGCCAGTGATCGTCGAGGTGATTTTGCCCTTGCATACGCCGTTGCAGCCACAGATCTCCGCGTCATCCGGCAAGGCTGCAACGGCCGCCATAGGGTCCAGCGGCGACCCTCCTTGATAGGCCTGTCCGAAGATCAGCGTCTCGCGCATCTCCGAGATATCGGTCGCTTTTTTCTTCAGGTCATTGAACCAGGCGCCATCGGCAGTCTCGCCGTAAAGCACGGTGCCGATGATCTTGTTGTCCTTCAGGACGAGACGCTTGTAGACGCCGGCACTGGCATCGCGCAGCACGATCTCCTCGCGATCGTCGCCATCGGCGAAATCGCCGAGCGAATAGAGTTCGATACCGGTGACCTTGAGCTTGGTCGGCGTGTCGGCGTGCACGAAAGCCGGTGAGCGATCATCGCTAAGATGTGCCGCGGCGATCCGGGCCATTTCATAGAGCGGGGCGACGAGGCCGTAGACCATGCCGCCCACCTCGGCGCATTCGCCGAGCGCAAAGATGTCGCCGTCCGAGGTCTGCATACCGGCATCGACGACGATGCCACGATTGACCGCCAAGCCGGCATCCTTGGCCAGGCCGACACTCGGACGAATCCCGACGGCCATGACGACCAGCGTGGCCGGGATGATCCGGCCGTCGTCGAGCTCAATGCCCTCAACCTTGCCGTTGCCGATAATCGCCTTGGTATTGGCCTTGCAGATGACCTTGATGCCGCGTTCCTCGACCGCCTTCTGCAGCAGATAGCCGGCGGCGGGATCGAGCTGGCGCTCCATCAGCGTCGGCATGACGTGCAGGACGGTGACGTCCATCCCGCGCTGGGCAAGACCGGCCGCCGCTTCAAGGCCTAGCAGGCCGCCCCCGATGACGACGGCCTTTTCGCGCGACTGGGCGGCGAGCAGCATCGCCTGCACGTCGTCGAGATCGCGATAGGTGATGACGCCAGGCAGATCCTTGCCGGGAACCGGGATGATGAAGGGCACCGAACCGGTGGCGATCACCAGCTTGTCGTAGCTTTCGGTGACGCCGTGGTCTGACGTGACGGTCTTGGCTACGCGATCGATGTTGACGATCTTGTGGCCCTTGTAGAGCATGATGCCATGCTTGATATACCAGCCGTCACCGTGAATGATGATCTGCTCGTAGTCCTTTTCTCCGGAGAGAACCGGCGACAGCATGATGCGGTCGTAATTGACGCGCGGCTCGGCATTGAAGATCGTGACTTCGTAGCGTCCGGGAGCCCGTTCGAGGAGGTGCTCCAGCATGCGCCCGGGCGCCATGCCATTGCCGATGATGACGAGTTTTTCTGTCATGTTTCCAGGTCCTTAGATCAGGTGGCAGCCACGGGCGCGGAGTGCCCACGGCGCGACAATTGCTTGACGGACAGGTGCATCCAGACGAGCGAGATCGCGACGATTGCGAAGAGCAGCAGGAAGCAGCTGGACCAAAGGCCCGTCATGTCCTTGAGGAGGCCGAAGGCGATCGGCAGGATGAAGCCGCCAAGACCGCCCATCATGCCGACGATGCCGCCGACGGCCCCGACGTTTTCGGGGTAATAGGCCGGAATGTGCTTGTAGACGGCGGCCTTGCCGAGGCTCATGAAGAAGCCGAGCACAAAGATGACGGCGATGAAGATCACGGGTGTGATGGTCGCAGACGGCATCGAAAGGATCAGGGTGGCGACGGCCGACACGGCAAACATCGCATACATGACGCTGCGTGCACCCTTCTTGTCCGACAGAACGCCGCCAAAGGCCCGGAAGATGCTGCCCGGGATGGAGTAGGCGGCTGCGACCATGCCGGCTGTTTCCAGGTTGAAGCCGTAGACGCCGACCAGATAACGCGGCAGCCACAAGGACAGGGCGACGAAGCCGCCGAAGGCAAAGAAATAGTAGAGCGAGAAGCGCCAGACCTGAACGTTCTGCAGCGGCGCGAATTCCTGAGCCAAACTCTTGGAGGCGGTGCCGCGCTCGCGGCGAAGGCGGAAGGCCGGATCATCAGTGGTGGTGAACCAGAAGACGATCGCCATCAGCGCGAGACAGACGGCCCAGATCTCGGCAACCGCCTGCCAGCCCCAGGCGAGCAACACGAAGGGAGCGGCAAATTTGGTCACCGCCGCGCCGACATTGCCGGCCCCGAAGATGCCGAGCGCCGTTCCCTGCTTTTCCGCCGGGAAGAAAGGCGAGACATAGGCGACGCCGACCGCGAAGGAGCCGCCGGCAAGCCCGACGCCGAGGCCGGCGACCAGCATCTGCGTATAAGTCTGGGCGTAGGAGAGCAGGAAGGTCGCTATCGCGGCGGCAAGCATGGTGAGCGTGTAGACGAGACGACCACCATAACGCCCCGTCCAGATGCCGAGGACGATGCGCACGAGCGAGCCAGTGAGGACCGGGGTGCCGATCAGCAGTCCGAACTCGGCCTCATTGAGGTTGAGCTCTTGCTTGATGCGGATGCCGATGATCGCAAAGATCGTCCAGACGGCGAAACAGAGGGTAAAGGCGACCGTAGAGATCCACAGTGCTTTGGCGGGTTCGCCGGCGGACATAGGCTGCGTTTTCTCGGTGACAGACATGGCTTCTCCGTGGCGCGACAAGGTCGTGCCGATCCATCGCTGGGGGTTAAAAACGAAAAGCCGCTGGTCAGGATGCGCATGCACGAGGCGCGCGAAATATCCTGATCAGCGGCTTTGCTGGTGGCGCCCGCCGTTGGACGCCGAATTCATGGTCTTCTGCGAGCGCTTATTGCGCCCTCATACTGCGCTGATCGCCATTGATCTGTGCGGTAATAGCCCTGCAAGCTGTGTGCCAGTTTTGCATCTTTGTTTTAAGTGATTGAGTATAAATGGAATTTTCAATATTTGACCATCTGCATGTTTTTGCGGCTGCCAGAAAACGTGCAAATCTTTTGTGCGTTGCGGCGATGGCGGGCATCGAACTTTGCTGGCCTTTTGTGCAGGCTGGCACGGATCAGGTCTCATCGCCATGGGAAGCGAAAGGCAGGGCGCTTTTGACGGCAAAGCTCGCGACATAGTCCGGCAGTTCCGTCGGATCAAAGACGTGGCCATCCATGAAGCGGTCGCCCTCGTCATGGCCTTCGATGCGGATATCGGCGTCATCGGGTGCGTTGATGTCGCCGAGAGCCGTGCGATAGAGATCCGGGCGGTACGCGGAGGCGGCCGCCCGCGCCTTGTTGAGGCTGGCCTCGGCCTGTGCCCAGCGGATCATCTGGCTGTAAATCCACAGGGCATGGCTCGGCCTCGGATAGTTTGCGAAGCCGGAATGAAACTGGAAATAATCGGCGATGATGCGCCGGTTTCCTTTGGCATCGAGGTTGAATTCGCCGGCGAGAACACGGCGAATAATGCCGACGGGGGCAGCGATGTAGCGCGGATCGGCGAGGGCCGCCGCCAGCGCGTCGTGATTATCCGGCCGGTCACACCAGCGGGCTGCTGCGTCGAGCGCCACGATCAGCCTGGAAACGGTCTCCGGATGGCTTTCGGCCCAGTCCGGCCGCATGCCGATCACCTTTTCTGGGGCCGAGGGCCAGATGTCCTGTTTGGTGGCGACGATGCGGCCAAGACCGCGCTCCGAGGCGACCATGTTCCACGGCGCGCCGACGCAGAAACCGTCGATGGCGCCGGCCGCCAGCGCGTCCGAGGTTAGCGGCGGCGGCACGACGACGAGTTTGACATCCTTGTCGGGGTTGATGCCGCCGGCCGCCAGCCAGTAGCGGAATTCGTAATTATGCGAAGAGAAGGGATAGGTGACCCCGAAGGTCGGCAGCGGCTCGCCGCGCGCCTTCATTGCCGCGATGGTTTTTGAAAGGGCATGGGCGTTATCCAACGCGCTTGCCGTTTCCGGCAATCCGGCCTCATCGCGCATCCGTTCGAAGAGCCGCGTCGACAGGGTGATCGCATTGCCGCCGCGCCCAAGGGAAAACGCCGTGATCGTCGGCGAAGGATTGGAGCCGAGACCGAGCATGGAGGCGACCGGCATCGGCGACAGCATATGGGCGATATCGAATTGGCGGAACGCCAGGCGGTCGCGCACATTCGCCCAGGAGACATCCCTGACGAGATCGAGCGTCAGGCCTTGCTTCTCAGCGAAGCCGAATTCGGCCGCCGCAATCAGCACCGATGCATCGACGAGCGGAATGAAACCGGCCCGCAACACTTTCGGCCCTTCATTGTTGACGCGTGCGGGCGAGGGCAGCCCGCCGCTGGAACTGGCGGTGTTCGTCATCATATCCACTCCGGTTTCCTCCGGAAATTCGCCAGGGCGGCCATTACATCAAAAGTCCCGCAGCGGTGACAACGCTCTGGGCGATTTCCGACATCTTCTTCTTTTCGTTCATCGCCGTCTGACGCAGCAAGGCAAAGGCCTCTTCCTCGGACAGACCGCGCATCTTCATCAATATGCCCTTGGCACGCTCGATGAGCTTGCGTTCTTCGAGCGCCGAGCGGGCATCCGCAAGCTCCCGCCGCAGTCGGTTGAAGGCATTGAAGCGGCTGACGGCCATGTCGAGGATCGGTTTGACGCGTTCCTTCTTCAATCCATCGACAATATAGGCGGAGACGCCGGCATCGACCGCGGCCTCGATCGAAGCAGTGTCGGAGCGGTCGACGAACATGGCGATCGGCCGGCTGACCGTACGCGTCAGCTGGAACAGATGCTCCATCATGTCGCGGTTGGGGTTTTCGATATCGATGATGATCACGTCGGGCATCAGTGTTTCGATGGTCCGCGCGATGCCGTTGACCTCATGCACCACGGTGACGCGCGCATGCCCTGCCTCGCGCAGCCCTTCTTCGATGATGGAGGCGCGAATGGCATTTTCGTCGATGACCAGAATCGTCAGATCGAGATGCGTCATTGCTATATTCATGACGCACTGCAGCAATTTTGGCAAGCACGTCCGCCTGAAAAGTGTGCACAAATAGATGTGCACAAAAATTGGTCGATCTGCCGCTTTCGAGCGCAGTGTGGCCGCACGCATTCTAAGTTCATCAAAGGCTGGCGTCGATACCGTTGTCTTTTCCGGCATGCGGCTGCTTGAGGAAGTCTTTCGTTTCGGCGAAAAGGTCTGCCGCGGCTTGAGGTCGGCAGGAAGTCGCCAAGGGCGTGGGACGATATCCGGCTGATGTTTTTCGACCGGGATCTTGTGACCGTCAAGAGCGGTGATCCTCTGAGCAGAAGGTAAATTAGTGGCGGCCAGTGAATTTCATCCGATCGACCAGGCTACTCCGGGGTTGGCAACGCGCGCACTGCGGGCGATCGAAACCATCCTCGGCGTTGCGGTGGCTGTCGTTCTCGCGGTGCTGCTCTTCACGGTGCTCGTCACTGTCTGCCTGCGCTATTTCTTCGGCACCGGCTTCATCGGCGCCGAGGATCTCGGCATCTGGCTGCATGTCGCCCTGATCGCGCTCGGTGCGCCGCTCAGTCTCAACAGTGCGCTTGCCATGCGCCTCGACGTTTTCGTCAGGATGCTGCCGGAAAAGCTGCAGAAGGTGACGCGGATCGGTGCCGATGTCTTCACCGTGCTTTCGGCGCTGATCCTCGCCTTCGGTGGCAGCGAGATCATGACGATGCTCGGCGGCATCTCGCCGACGCTCGGTCTGCCGGAATGGATCCGCTTCGGCTTTCTCGGCGCCGGCGGCGCACTGATCCTCGTGGTGCTGCTTCTGCAGCGCATCGCCGAAGGCAAGATCCTGGCGGTTGCTCTTTCCCTGACCCTCGGCGTCGCGCTCTATGCGGGCATCCCGCATATCTCGTTTGATCTCGACTGGCCGCCGAGCATTTTCCTTGGGCTGATTGCGGCGTTGGGCCTCTTGCTCGCCGCACCGTTGCCGCATGCCTTTCTTGCTGCTGCCTATGTTGCCATCGCCTTCGGCAGCAGTCTGCCGGAGCCGGCGATCGTCTCCTCCACAGTCACCGGCATATCGAAATTCCTGCTGCTCGCCATTCCGTTCTTTCTGCTTGCCGGCGGCCTGCTGACGGCTTCCGGCGTCGCCAATCAGCTCGTGCGCTTCGCCGCCGCCATGGTCGGCCATCGCCGGGCCGGGCTGGCGCAGACCACGCTTTTGACCAGCGTCCTCTTTTCCGGCGCCTCCGGCTCCTCGGTTGCCAATGCTGCCTTCGGCGCCTCGACCTTCCAGCCCGAACTGGTCAAACACGGCTATCCGCCGGCGCAGGCGGCGGCAATCATCGCCGCGACGTCGGTTCTCGACAACATCATCCCGCCATCGATCGCCTTTCTCATCCTTGCCTCGGCGACCAATCTTTCCGTCGGCGCGCTGCTGGTCGGCGGCTTCTTCGCCGGCGGGCTGATGGCCATATGTCTGGCGGTCGCCATCCATCTGACCGTACGAGAGCAGGTGCCCTTGGCGCGCGCAAGCGCAAAACAGCGTGGGCAATCGGCGGTGCAGGCGATCCCGGCTTTCGGGCTCGGTGTCATCGTCGTCGTCGGCATTCGCATCGGCATCGTCACGACGACGGAGGCGGCAGCACTCGCCGCTTTTTACACACTGCTGCTCGGCATCGGCGCGCGGCTGGGCATCCTCTCGCTCTATGCCACCTTCCGCCAGGCGGCGGTCGAGGCGGCGGCAATCGGCCTGCTTATCGGCACGGCCGGTCCCTTCGCCTTCCTGCTCGCCGTCGACGACGTGTCCAGTCTGATCGCGCATCTGACAACGACGCTTGGCGGCAGCGCGCTTGCCGTCATCCTTCTGTCGAACGTCATTCTGTTCGCCGTCGGTCTCGTTCTCGATATCGGCGCCGCGATCCTGCTTTTCGGCCCGATCCTGCTGCCGGCAGCGGTTGCCGCCGGCATCGATCCCATCCAGTTCGGCGTGATCATCGTCGTCAACCTGATGATCCACGGACTGACGCCGCCGCTCGGCATGCTGATCTTCGTCGTCAGCGGCGTCACGCGCATTCCTGCCTCGGAACTCTTTCGGGCCGTCGTTCCCTATCTTCTCGCTCTCCTGGTTTCGCTCGCAATTCTTTGCGCATGGGCCATCATCTTCTAACGAACAGGACAACCTCGTGGATTATTTCAGCCGCCGCAATTTCCTGAAGACCGCCGCCCTCGCCGGAACGGCGCTTGCAGCGCCCGCCTTCGTCCGCACGGCCGCCGCCCGTACGACGACGATCACGATCGCCTCGCTGCTTGGGGACAACAAGCCGGAGACGAAGATCTGGGTGAAGATCGGCGAACTGGTCGAAGCGAAGCTCCCCGGCCAGTTCAGGTTCAATATCGTCAGGAATGGTGCGCTCGGCGGCGAGAAGGAAGTAGCCGAGGGCGTACGCCTCGGCTCTATCCAGGCCAGCCTCTCCACAGTCTCGTCGCTCTCCGGCTGGGCGCCCGAGCTGCAGCTCCTCGACCTGCCCTTCCTCTTCCGCGATGCCGACCACGTGCGCAGGACTGTCAGCGGCGATGTCGGCGCCGATCTCAAGCAGAAGCTGCAGGCGCAGAATTTCGTCGTCGGCGATTACATCAATTACGGCGCCCGCCATCTGCTGACCAAGGAACCGGTGACGCGGCCGGAGCAGCTCAAGGGCAAGCGCATCCGTGTCATCCAGAGCCCGCTGCACACCAAGCTCTGGAGCGCATTCGGCACGACGCCGATCGGCATTCCGATCACCGAGACCTACAATGCGCTCGCAACCGGCGTTGCCGACGCGATGGACCTGACCAAATCGGCTTATGCCGGCTTCAAGCTTTATGAGGTCGTGCCCGATATGACCGAGACCGGCCACATCTGGGCATCCGGCGTCATCTATTATGCCTCGACCTTCTGGGCCGGCCTGAATGACGAGCAGAAGGCGGTGTTCCAGCAGGCCTCCAGTCAAGGGGCTGCCTACTTCAACCAGCTGATCGTCGACGACGAGGCGAAGTCCGTCGAGACGGCGCTTAGCCATGGCGGCAAGCTCCTGAAGCCGGAAGCCTTCGAGGAATGGCAGAAGGGCGCGCAAGCCGTCTGGGCTGATTTCGCGCCGGTTGTCGGCGGCATCGACAGGATCAAAACCGTTCAGGCGGCCTGAGCGAGGGGCGGGCCATTGCTCCTGCAGCTTTTGACGGGACGATGGAAAACCATCGGTCTATTCATCGCGAGCATTAGCCGGAAAAATAATGCGGCAGCAGGCCGGAAATCGAAAGAGCATGCCTTCGGTTATCGTGGTATATGACTTACTTAAAATCCTGGGATGGGACGTTTTTTTCCTTCGGCCGGCGCGATCCTGACGACCGCAATCCAGCGGCCGCATCGGCCGACGGATCCCATGGCCTCGATTTGAGACGAATAAGATTTAACACAAGGCTTTGGAGGGCCGACCATGAGCTTACGCATCAACGATATTGCCCCCGATTTTACCGCCGACACCACGCAGGGGCCGATCAGCTTCCATGATTGGATCGGCAACGGCTGGGCGGTGCTGTTCTCGCATCCGAAGAATTTCACGCCTGTCTGCACGACCGAACTCGGCGCCATGGCTGGCCTGGCCGGGGACTTTTCCAAGCGCGGCGCCAAGATCATCGGCATCTCTGTCGATCCGGTGGAAAGCCATGCCAAGTGGAAGAACGACATTAAGACCGCCACCGGCTTCGACGTCGAATACCCGCTGATCGGCGACAAGGACCTGAAGGTCGCCAAGCTCTATGACATGCTGCCGGCCGGCGCCGGCGAAAGCTCGGAAGGCCGCACGCCCGCCGACAACGCCACGGTGCGTTCGGTTTTCATCATCGGTCCCGACAAGAAGATCAAGCTGATCCTCACATATCCGATGACGACGGGCCGGAATTTCAACGAGATCCTGCGCGCCATCGATTCCATCCAGCTGACCGCCAAGCACCAGGTGGCGACACCGGCAAACTGGAACCAGGGCGAGGATGTCATCATCACCGCCGCGGTTTCCAACGAAGACGCGATCACACGTTTCGGCTCCTTCGATACGGTTCTGCCCTATCTCCGCAAGACCAAGCAGCCGACGGCCTGATTCTCTGCCTTCAACCCGCTCCTGAAGCCGCCGCGGCCCGTGGCCCGGCGGCTTTTTCACGCCGTCATTGCGGAATGGGCAAGCTTCGCGGCTTGATCGATGCTATCTAAGATCAGCGTCGCGATGGAAGTCGAACCTGCCGAGATCCGATGATAGGGCGAAAGCGTCAGTCCGACATGGGCAAGAGATCGGCGAAGGCCCTGCTTTCGCTGTGTTTTCTGTTTTCCGTCATAGAGACGCCGAAGGCCCAGCCGGAAGAAAGCGCTTCCGAGCCGGCCTGTCTCTATTCCGGGCCTTCAGCCTTGGGAACTGATGAGACGCTCTGCATCCGCAAGGACAGTTTCAATCGCGATCTCTGCGTCGCAATCGAGCATTTCGCCAGCGCCAATCAACTGCCGCCGGATTATTTCGCCCGTCTGATCTGGCGCGAGAGCACCTTTCGTCCCGATGCCGTCAGCTTCAAAGGCGCGCAAGGGATTGCGCAGTTCATGCCCGGAACGGCGAAACTGCGCGGCCTCGAAGACAGCTATCAGGTGCTGGAAGCGCTCAGGAAATCGGCGCAGTATCTCGACGAATTGCGCGATCGTTTCGGCAATCTCGGCCTTGCCGCCGCTGCCTATAATGCCGGCGAAAACGGCCTTGCCTCTTACCTAGCGTCAGGAAGATTACCTCACGAGACGCGCGGCTACGTCATGGCGATCACCGCTCATACGGTCGAGGAGTGGAAGGATAATCCGCCGGAAGATGCGGCAGCCCCGCTCGACAAGGACAAGCCCTTTCTCGATGGCTGTGTGGCGCTTGCCGAAAGGCGGACATTGAAGGAAGCTCCCTGGCGTCCGGAGGGTGACTGGGCGCCCTGGGGCGTCCAGCTTGCCGCCAACGCAAATGTCGCGGTGGCCCGGCGCATGTTTGTCGATGCGGTGCAGGATCTGCCAGCACCTCTGAATGCGGAGCAGCCGCTGATCCTGCGCCAGCGTGATCGCAGCTTCGGCTTTCGCCCGCGTTATGCCGCCCGCATCGGCCGGCAGACACGTGTGGAAGCCGACAACCTCTGCAGCCAGATCCGCAAACATGGCGGCACCTGCCTTGTCTTCAGGAACAGATAGGGCGCGGTCCGGCCCGCCTGGATCACGAAAAGTCACTTGCAGGATCGCGACACGGCGCAGCATAGTCGGCGCGATCACGCCAAAGGGAGGAACGACAATGCGGATTTTGGTCATCGGGGCGACGGGCCATGTCGGCACCTATCTCGTCCCTCGTCTGGTGGAGGCGGGTCACGACGTCGTCACCATCAGCCGCGGCACAGCAAAGCCTTATTCGGCCAATCACGCATGGGCTTCCGTTGACCAGCGGCAGATGGATCGGGCCGAAATGGAGCGGACCGGCGAATTCGGCCCGGTCGTGCGCGGAGTGAAAGCCGATATTGTCATCGACATGATCTGCTTCACGTTGGCGAGTGCCGAACACCTGGTGACGGCGCTGGCCGGGCATGTCGGTCATTTCCTGCACACCGGCACGATCTGGACCCATGGCTACTCCACGATTGTGCCGACCCTTGAAGAGGCGCCGAAGTCTCCCTTCGGTGACTACGGTATCCAGAAGGCGGCGATCGAAACCTATCTGCTGCAGCAGGCAAGGTTACGCGGCTTTCCGGCGACCATTATCCATCCCGGCCATATCGTCGGCCCCGGATGGGCGCCGCTCAATCCGGCCGGCAATTTCAACCCGCAGGTCTTTTCGACCCTTGCCCGCGGAGACGCCCTGGTCCTGCCCAATTTCGGCCTGGAGACGGTGCATCACGTCCATGCCGATGACGTGGCGGCGATGTTCATGGGGGCGATCGCCAGCTGGAATGCGTCGACCGGCGAAAGTTTCCACGCGGTTTCGGAGCAGGCGCTGACGCTTCGCGGTTTTGCCGAAGCCATGTCGCACTGGTTCGGGAAGGAGCCGAAGCTCAGCTTTGCCCCCTTCGACGCCTGGGCCGAAAGCCAGACGGCCGAAGACGCAGAGGCGACATGGGAGCATATCGCCCGCAGCCCGAATTGCTCGATCGCCAAAGCCCGACGCCTGCTCGGTTACACCCCGAGATACACCTCGCTGCAGGCAGTGCAGGAGGCTGTGGGCTGGCTGATCGGGCAGGGGCGGATCAAGATCTGAACCGCCAACACCTAACGGATCAGGATTGCCCTGAAATCATTGACGTTGGTGCCGGTCGGGCCGGTTTCGAAGAGATCGCCGACGGCTGCAAAGCCAGAATAGCTGTCATTGCCGTCGAGCAGCCGGCGCGGATCTAGCCCGGCGGCACGCAAGCGCTTGACTGTGCCGCCATCGGCAAAGGCGCCGGCATTATCCTCCGAGCCGTCGATCCCGTCCGTGTCGGCGGCAAGGAGATGGATGCCCTCCTGTCCGTCGATCGCAAGCGCCATGGCGAGCGCGAATTCGCCGTTGCGTCCGCCCTTGCCGCCCTTGGCTCGCAGTGTCACCGTCGTCTCGCCGCCGGAAAGGATGACCACCGGCTTGGAAAACGGCCTGTTCCGGCCGAGCACCTCGCGGGCGATCGCCGCATGCACCTGCGCCACGTCGCGCGATTCTCCCTCGATCGCATCCGAAAGGATAGCGGGCTCGATCCCCTGCGATTTCGCCAGGACGGCCGCTGCTTCCAGCGACACGCCGGCGGAGGCGATGACGTGATGCGCGTGGCGTAAAAAGACCGCATCGTCCGGCTGCGGCGCATCGGCCTTCGGCGAGTGCAGATGGTCGAGGGCTGCCTGCGGCAGCTGCAATCCATATTGCTTGACGATGTCAAGCGCATCGTGCCGCGTTGAACTATCCGGCACTGTCGGCCCCGAGGCGACATGGGCGGGATTGTCGCCGGGAATGTCGGAGACGATCAGGCTGACGACTCTTGCTCTGGTGGCTGCCGCAAGTCTCCCGCCTTTGATGGTCGAGAGATGCTTGCGCACGACGTTCATCGCCGAGATCGGCGCGCCCGAAGCCAGCAGCATTTCGTTGAGGGCAATCTCGTCTTCGAGGGTCAGCCCCTCCGGCGGCGCGGGCAGCAGCGCCGAGCCGCCGCCGCAGATCAGGGCGATCACCAGATCGTCTTCCGTCAGTCCATTCACCGTCTCCATCAGCCGTCTTGCCGCGGCAAGTCCTGCCGCATCCGGGACCGGATGGGCGGCCTCGATGATCTCGATGTCGCGCGTCTCGCAGCCATAGCCGTAGCGTGTGACCACCAGACCCTCGAGCGGTCCGTCCCAGACGCTTTCGAGCGTTCGCGCCATCTGCGCAGCACCCTTGCCGGCGCCGATCACCACGGTCCTTCCCTTCGGCCTGTCAGGCAGGTTCGCCCTGATGCCGGTCAGCGGATCGGCGGCGCGAACCGCCGCGTCGAACAGGCTTTTCAGGAAATCGCGGGGAGTTGATATCGTCATCGGTGTCTCTGCCTGGAGTGTCGATCGTGATGTGAACTGTCGGCGTATCGGCGGGCCGGCGTCAAGGTCGAAGGCGACACGGCGTGACGGCTTCGGTTGCAAATTCTGATTCGTGGAAAGAACGGGTACGACGGATAGAAAGCATTAACCATAGTCCCGTAGACAACGAACAGGATCAAAGGAACCTCCGTTCGATGGCTACTGAAATGACCTGCCGCCCCGCCGCCCTGAGTGAAGGCGTGGTGATTGCTTTTCCTTCCGGAACCGGAACCGCCAATATCGAGCGCTGCGCCCGTGAACTCGGCCGGCGACATGGCGCTGATGCGATAGAATTCTGGAGAGCGGAATGCCGCAGGATTGCCGATCAGCTTCTGGCAGCCGGGATGCCGGAGAGCGACGTCGGCGAGCGGGTGCTGCAGTTTCAGCAGGATGTCCAGATCGAACTCGTCCTCAGCCATCAAAACGGGCCGCTGCCCAAGTCTCGGAACCGATAACGGCAATTTTCGACAATTACCGCAGCAGCCCGGCCGACCGGAGGGCGTCTTCAATGACCTGCTGAATGCCGCCGCGGTCGCTGCCGGTAGTGGATGTAGCCGCGGTGTTTTGCGCAGCAGAGAGGTCTGCCTTGCGTCGTTTTTCAAACGAGGGAACCAGACCCCAGGACCTGGCAATTTCGACGGTCGAGGAAATTCCGACGTCGAGCATGAAGGGGCCGCTTGCCCCGTAGCCGGTGCCGACATCGAGCGGCGTGCCGTGGTCCATGCCGGCAATCGTATAGAGCTCGATCACCTCGACCCCATGGGCATCTGTCCAGACCCTCCGCTGGTGTCGTCCGATATTTTCCACGCGCGACGGTAGTGCGTCGATGCCGTGGACGTTTCTCCATTGCTCGACGATTGCATTCGCATTGGATGGCACGACGGTTCTGTCCGCGCTTCCCTGCCAGAGCGATAATGTCGGCCACGGGCCTCGGTGGCCTGAGGCGTTTCTCAAGCGCAGTTCCAGTTCTCGAGCGGTCGGGCCGCCATGACCGCGCATTCGGTCGAAGGCCTCGGGAATGGTCGCAGCACTTGCATAGGGCAGGCCGGCAATGATGGCGCCGCCCGCAAAAACCTCCGGGTAGGTGGCAAGCATCGCGGCGGTCATCGCGCCACCGGCCGAAAGCCCGGTCACGAAAACGCGCCTGCTGTCGATACTGTGTTCCGCAACGACCTTTGCGATCATCTGCCGAATGGAAAAGACCTCGCCGTGATCCCGGCGTATATCCTCCGGGTTAAACCAGTTGAAGCAGAGATTTTGATTGTTTGACCTCCGCTGCTCGGGAAACAGCAGCGCGAAACCATAATCTTCGGCCAAGCCAGACCAACCCGCCCCGATATCATAGCCGGCGGCAGTCTGCGTGCAGCCGTGCAGGACGACGACTAGGGCCATGTTTCTTGCGCGCTTCGACGGCAGGTAGATATAACCTCCCAAAGCACCCGGGTTCGTACCAAATGCGGCCAGAGCGACCAGATCGGGATTGTCCTGCATGGGGCGGGGGCGAAACGTTCCTCGCAGCGCAGCAAGGCGTGCGAGTGTGTCTGACATAGATCTCATGAAAGTCTCCGCCAATCAGCTGCCGGGATGGCGGTGATGCATGACTAAACGCGTCAGTCGGCGGAAAGTTGCTGCGCTGCACAATATTTTCTGAGTAGCCGGATTTTCCGAGTGCGTGGGCAGCTCGGCAGCCCGAGGAACTTCGGCCCGGAAATGACGTTGAAGTTGGCGATCGACAGCATGATGCTGCGATCCAGCGAGGCTTTTCAGATGTCGAACAAACCCAACTTCTTCTCTTCTTTTGCAACCGCCGTCGCCGATTTTTCGGGAAAGCCGTTCACCTTTGTCGCGGCTTTGACGCTCGTGCTTGGCTGGGCGGTTTCCGGCCCTTTTTTCGGCTATTCTGAAACCTGGCAACTGGTGATCAACACAACCACGACCATCATTACCTTCCTGATGGTATTTGTGTTGCAGAATAGCCAGAACCGTGACGGCAAAGCAGTCCAGGCCAAGCTTGACGAACTCATCCTGACGAGCCAGGCCGCCAACAAGTTCGTCGGCATCGAAAAGCTGGAGGAGGGTGAACTCAGAGAAATGAGCAAGACACTTGCCGCGCAGGCCGAATGCGTCGAGGAAAAAGCGGATGAGAAATCTGCGGCACAGGCAACCTCCACCTGATGCATATCGCCTCGATGCGACGCGCTTCAGTTCATCGTCTCTGAGATCTGGTCTTGGTGTTGCTGGCGCATTTCCTCAATGGCCTCAGCCTCTTTCTTCTCGGCCGCAATCCAGTGATTTCCGGCCTTGCTTGATCGGATCAGTTCATCGAGCTTGGTTTGGAGCGCCATCATGTCCCGATTTTGGGAGTGCTGCACCAGCAATAAAATGAAAAATACGATGAGTGTCCCGACCATATTGGTCAGCAGAAACCATTGCCGTGGGTAAGAAAGGTGCAGGCCGACTGCCGCCCACAAGACCGCGAATATGATGAGCGTTACAGGTACCGCGCGATGCCCTGCCCACAAGACGGCCAAGTCGGAAATCTGTCGAAAACGCCAGCGCATACGGCTCTCCCCAGCGCACAACACTGAAGATGGAGCAGATCGAAGCCGTTTCCATCACCCTCATCCAATAAAATGCGTGCCGCGAACAGGATAAAACCCGCGTTTCCGCGGGTTTTATATGACGACGGCCGTATCTCATGGCGACAAGAGATCAATTCAGTTTGACCGACGGTTCCCGGCCCCAGACACGCAGTTTGCCGAGCGCCTTGATGAAGGCGGCGACATCCCCAGCCGCGCCAAGCGCAATCACGCCCTCGTCCAGTGAATCTGCAATTCCGGCCCTCTGCATGAGTGGCAGCGCGGTTTTCACATAGCCGATGAACTTGCAGTGCACGAAGGCATCCGACACGAAATCATGGGCCGTTGCCTCCTTCAGCAGATCGCTGGCTCCCTCTGACGAGGGCAGCAACGCGACGGCGTCGTAGAGCACCGAGGGCCCGCCGTCGATCATCTGATGCGCCTCGATCCAATTGCCGTCCGAAAGTGTCACGCCGCCGATCTTCGGGGCGATCACTTCGAAGGTTGCCTTCTGTTCGGTGATCTCGGCAAGCAGCGCCTTGAAGACGGCGGCGTCGCTGCCATCGGTGACAAGAATACCGAGCTTGCGTCCTTCGAACCGCTGCGGACCCCGCTCGATAATGCTGAGCGCCGGCGACGGCTCGAGATCCTGGCGCGTCGGCATGGCGGCATCGGCGGGCTTCGGCATCGATTTGAAGCCGAGTGCGTGGCCGACCTTGCTGGCCAAAGTCTCATCGATGTTCAGGAGATGCGAGACCATGCGCTCGCGAATGACCGGCGTCTCGACCTTGCTCAGTTCGAAGGTCAGCGCCGCGGTGATATGGCGTTGCTCCGGCGGAGTCTGGCTGATGAAGAACTGCCTGGCCTGGCTGTAATGATCGGCAAAGCTTTCCGGCCGCAACCGGACCTTGGCACCCTGCTCCTCGGCCGGGAAGTGACGATAGCCCTGAACCGGCGACTCTCGCGGTCCCTGATTCCACGAATTCGGTTGGTAATTGACCCGCCCGACGGGATTGCGCATCGCCATGTGGCCATCCTGCTGGAAATTGTGGAAGGGACATTTCGGCGCGTTGATCGGCAGGTGTGTGAAATTCGGGCCGCCCAGACGTTTCAGTTGCGTGTCGAGATAGGAGAAGTTCCGTCCCTGCAACAGCGGGTCGTTGCTGAAATCGATGCCGGGCGGGACATTCTGCGTCATGAAGGCGACCTGCTCGGTCTCGGCGAAAAAGTTTTCGGGCATGCGGTTGAGCACAAGCCGGCCGACCGGTTTGACCGGCAGAATCTCTTCCGGAATGATCTTCGTCGGATCGAGGACGTCGAAATCGAACGTGTCGGCGAAGTCCTGATCGAAAAGCTGAACACAAAGTTCCCATTCCGGAAAGTTGCCTGACTGGATCGATTGCCAGAGGTCGCGGCGATGGAAATCCGGATCCGCACCGTTGATCTTGACCGCCTCGTTCCAGGCGACGGATTGCAGGCCGAGCTTCGGTTTCCAGTGGAATTTGACGAAGGTCGATTCATCGGCCGCGTTCACGAAGCGGAAGGTGTGAACGCCAAACCCCTCCATGAAACGGAAGGAGCGTGGGATGGCACGGTCCGACATGACCCACATGATCATATGCATGCTTTCCGGCGTGAGGGAGATGAAGTCCCAGAAATTATCATGCGCCGACTGCGCCTGCGGAAATTGCCTGTCGGGCTCCGGCTTCACGGAATGGACGACGTCGGGAAACTTGATCGCGTCCTGAATGAAGAAAACGGGAATGTTATTGCCGACCAGATCCCAATTCCCCTGCTGCGTGTAGAGCTTCACCGCGAAGCCGCGGACATCGCGCGCCAGATCGAAGGACCCCTTGCTGCCGGCGACCGTCGAAAACCGCACGAAGGCCGGTGTCTTTTCGCCGGGCCGCTGGAAAAGATCGGCCCGGGTATAGGCGGCCAGCGATTCATATGTTTCGAAATAGCCATGGGCGCCGTAACCGCGCGCATGCACGACCCGCTCGGGGATGCGCTCGTGATCGAAATGAAAGATCTTTTCGCGAAAATGGAAGTCGTCGATGAGGGCGGGGCCGCGGGCGCCGAGACGGAGCGTATTCTGATCGTCGGAGACCGGGCCGCCTTGTGCTGTGGTCAGCACCGGCATGCCGTCTTCGGCAAACTGATGCAGCTCACCGCCTGCACCGCGGTGCATTTTCTGATCATGAATCGTTGCGTCGTCCGAGGGCGAGGTCTTCGTCGTCTTGGCCATTGATTTTCTCCGGAAAGCGTTTGACCTAACCGAAGCTCAAAAATGGCGACATGTTCCGCCCGCGGCAAAATAAACAGCGGCGTCGCGACGGGTTGCGCGTGATAACGACATCAAATCAGATGCATAAAAGAGGGCGCGGGGTCTTTCGACCCCGCGCCCGATGATTTCCGCCGGTTGTCAGAGCCGCGTAACGAGGAGATCTTCCTCTTCGTCGCGTTGCGATCCGCCAAACGCTGCAGCGGCAGAGGCGATGAAAGCCCCGATCAGAAGTGACAAGGAGCCGAGCAAGGCCGTGGTCGACGCCGCCTTGCGTGCCTCATCGGCAGCTTTCTGGGTGGCAACCTTGGCATCGTCGATGCGCTTCAGCACCGTGTCGACGCGAGTGCGCGCATCGGCTTCTGAAAGACCGGTTCGAGCAGAAACGATGGTGGCAAGATAGGCCTTGTCATCATCGGGAATCTGGCCTTGGGCGGCGCCGTTGAGGAGGATGCGTGATACCTCCGATGTTGCTGCGGCATCATTGGATGTCGCCGCCGCGCGAGCCTGATCAGGGCGCAATAATGCGTCGGTAAAGTAGGAAGTGGAGAGGTCCGCCGGCGAGGTTGCCGACGATGCTGCTGCCGTACCGGCGGCCGTGGCCGCCGACCCCACGGCTTGTGCACCTGCGCCGGCCAGCGAGGTCAGCGACGATGCAAGAAACCCGGCGACGAAGACGGTCGCCAGAGCCCAACTTAAGAAACCATGCGCCGTATCACGGAAGAAAACTTCATCCGTGTGAACGGCCGCCCATTTCGTCCGCAGCCGGCCGGTAATATAGCCGCCGAGCGCTGAGGAAAGCCATTGCACGAGAACCAGCCAGATTGCCGCCGTCACGCCGAGTGTGCCGAGCGAACTGCTTTGCCCCGACCAGGGGGAGACCATTGTCAGCCCGAGCCCGGATCCGAGAAGCAGAAGGATCAGGGTTACGCCGATGGCAGCGGCAGCACCGCCGAAGATCGGGCCCCACGTCATGGCCGATTTGGAGGATTCGACCGGAGTGGCAACCTCTCCGGAACCTATCATTGAAACCGACATGATCTGTTCCTATCGCATAAACAGAGCAAGAAGGATGATGATAGGCAGTGGAACACCGAGCAGCCAAAGTAGAATACCGCGACCCATGAGAGACCTCCTGTCAGGGTTGACCTTACGTTGTTGATGCCACTCAACTTTTTACTGCGCCGATTGTTCCCGGCCGGTTTGGAACTGGCAGGAAGAATTTCCCAACGCCCTCCGGTAGCGGTGTAAGTCAATCTCTCGGCAGCTTACCAAGCAACAAGAGATTGTCGGATCGGTTGCCGCATTCTCGTCATTTGAGGCGTCCGGCCAGTCTGGCGAGAGACAGGTCTAGGCCGCAGCGCCGGGCAATGCCCCGGCGCTCGAGAAGTGACTGGTAACCGCAGACGCCACAGCGGGCGTGGACGACGAACCATTGCGGCAAGGTTGCGAGCGTCTGCTTTTCCTCGACGGCAAAGCCCTCAGGGGGCGCGAGCTCGATACTGCGGCGATGTTTCATGTTCGTTGGGCAGTCGGCCGCGATCCCGCTGTCATGCTGCCGATTGTCTGCCCTTCTGCGAGGGCAAGCTGAAGTCGCAAATGACGGCAATCCAGCAGCAACGTCGTGATGGCGGCACGGACGTCGCCATCGTGGTAGGCGACAACTGCGTCGACGTCTTCCTTCAGCGCTTCTTCTGCCAGTTTCTCGGCGATTTGCGGACGCACGGCCTTGATCTCTTTCGGAGTTATCAGATGCAAGTTCTCAGATTGGCGGCAGTATTGCCGATGTTCTTATTATGTTCCGGTCAGATCCCGAGTCAAGAGCGGGGGATAGTCCGCGCAGCTCATTCCGGGCCCTGTGTGAACGGGCGATTGGACGACCCACCCAAAACGGGCGAAGTGCGGCGAGGAGGGGCGATGGCGCAGATATCGACGGAAATATTGCGCGTTCGCCGCTGACGCCAGCCGAGGAGAATACATATATGTTTCCACATGGGGTGCTCTGGACGGAGATGAATTGCCGGAAATTTCTCCTGCCATTTCTCTTTTGGCAGAAGGCACCGATCATTTTGCCTACGGCCTGAATTGGAGAAGTATCGATGAACGGATTACGGGCATTTCTAGCTGCCGGAGTGATCACGCTTGCCGCCATAGCCTCGGCCTGCTCGACCGCGCCGAATTCATACGGTTCGGCATCGGGATATCAGCCGGGAGATTCGATGAACCCAGCTTGTGCGGATGGATTTCGCCCTGGCGACGGCCGTTCGTGCAGCTACTAGGGCGGTCGGCTCAGCCCGCTACGGCTTCATCGGGCCAACCGCGGCGCCATACCGAGAGCCATCGCTGATGCTATCCGGTACGCGTGCTCCAATGATTAAGACAGAACGGCCACGTGATCTCGTGGCAGCGACGTGACGTCAATCTGCCGCCCGACCCCATTCTTAAGTTAATGGCGGTCGCGTTCTGCGGCAGTCTGTATACCATCAAACCGGCAACGCAAAGCTGGCCGCGCGAGACAAGAACATGCGGCTTGGCAACATCCGCCGCTATCTGTCGGGATCTGACCAATTCCGGTGCGAGGAGCGGTGGCCGCCTTCGATGAGGTTTTCTTGGAGTTGAAGCAATGAGGTCGGCGCGATTGTGTTCACGCCGACCCTCCCCAACCATCATCTGCATGGCCCAGTTTACCCGTGGTCGCCAGCGGCGCTTTCGTGCAGGAAGTTTATGCCGCTTGCGGCACCCGGCACCCCTCGCAGATAGCCGGTGGCGGCCGGCTGTGCCGCCGGTGGGTGCTTGCCTTGGCGCCTGCAGGCAGCATGAACACCGATGGCCGGCGCGGTCACCACCTGCGCCAACAGCAGCAGCGCGCCGGACGGTCTTCCTTCAATCGCGCAGCCGTTCATCGGAGGTTAATGCTTATTAACCCAGAATCGCGGCTTGAAAGGATGTGCCGATGAAGATGCTTTTTTCCTCGCTTGCAGCCATGGTCTTGTCTGCATCTTTCGCCCTGCCGCTAAACGCCACGCCAATCGTCGTGCCGAAAGCCATGGCGATGCACGCCGCCGACGTCGAGCAGGTCAAACACCGTCGCCACGGTAATGGACATGCGTATGGCCACTGGAAGAAAAGCCGATACGCTTACCGCGACTGCCGGTACTACGGCTCGTGCTACCGTCCTCGGCAGTATGGCTATCGCGACTATTACGGCTATCGCGACGATTACCCCTATCGTCGTCGGTCAGGTGTGACCGTGTACTTCGATTTTTAGTCGGCAGTTCACTTGAAGCAGTCGGCTTGACCTCACCACGCCACCACAGCAGCCCGTCGATCGACCAACCCGGCGGACGTTTTGTTTCCGGCGCCTGAACAAAGAAAAAGGTCGGGGCGAATGCTCGCGCCGACCCTTCTTTGATTGCATCCGCACGGTGCCAGTACATCCGTGGTCACCAGCAAAAGCTATCCGGTAGATTGAATTTATGCGCCTCGTGAATTTTCGCAAGGATTAGGGAGTGCTGATTTAGGGCTAGGCGAGGGGGGCGCCAACCTCTTTGTCGCCTGCCCGGCCGGCGGCGTTTCCGTTTCTCGCCATCGTAGTAAAGAGGGCACTCACCATAAATTGCCAATTCGAGAGGAGGCTGCGGCGGTTCCTGATCGCCGGGTTCATGTCTGTAGAGGTGCGCGCCGTCAATCCAGTCTTGACCGATGCGACAAGCTTCTGAGCAAGATTGATCGCAGGCTTCTGGATTTCGCCGGAGCTCAGCTGATGAGCTGACGGGAAGATCGACCGGAATAAACCCTCCACAGCAAAGAACGCGGATCTCATGGGCATCCAAAAGGGGGAGAAAAGCGGGGAAGTAAGTGCCTGCTCCGGACGTCTCAACGAAACAGGCAATTAACTTGAAAAATGGCTCCCCGGGCCGGATTCGAACCGGCGACCTGTCGATTAACAGTCGAATGCTCTACCGCTGAGCTACCAGGGATCACTGCTTGGCGCGGTGTGAGTGGGCTAATACAAATGCTTTCCCGATTTGCCAAGCGGTTTTTTCAAAAAAATGAAATGAACTTGTATTTGGGATGCCTGCGCCCATCTCTGGGGAATGACGAACGGGAATGATTACGGCGAGGCGAGGGGCGGCGACAAGCCCGGGAAGCGGGCAAAGCGCTTCGGCATCGATCATGCGAGCGGCAGGCTATTGCTCGGCTCCTTCAGCATCGGCTTGCCGCGCTCGCGCATCGCGCGGATGGGAATCGGCGTCGCCCTCATTCTTTGTGGGTTTCTGGGGTTCCTGCCGATCCTGGGCTTCTGGATGCTGCCGCTCGGCTTCCTCGTGCTTTCGCACGATCTGCCGGTCGCACGCCGGCTTCGGCGGCGGCTGGCAGTCTGGTGGCACAGGCGGCGGAAACCGGCCGACTGACGACCACCCCGGGGGGCATGGAACGGCGGAGCGCTTTTCGCATTCGTGGTTTATGGAATGTAAAACGCCGAAAACGCGTCCAATGGGCCAGGTGAGGAAATGAAGGCATTTTTTGTAATCGCCCTGTCCACGGCGACGATCTTCTCCGGCGTTTTCCCCGCTGAGGCTCAGGTCGATAGCCGGGGATTTGACGCGCGCGGCATTTGCCGTCGTTCGGAAGGCTGCGTGGTCGATCACGGCCAGGGTGGCAGCTATAAAGGTCCTCGCAACTATCGCAATTTCAACGGCCGGAACGAGCGCGATGGCGACAACGACCGCGGCCGGGACGATCGCCGCTTTCGCAACCAGAACAGAAGCGACAATTTCGAGGCTGCATCCAGCCGCATTGCCGCGCTGCAATTCAGCCGGCATCGGCCTAATTCGATCTGAGTTCGCTTTCCTCGAAAGTGCCGCCATGATCCGGATCAAGGCTGGTGGCCAACAACAGGCTGCAGGCGGCCAGGATGAGGACGAGCTTCATCGCGTAGGACACGGAAACCGCATATCTGCGGCCCGGTGATACGCGGGAGGGCGCAATATAATAGTTGTAGTAGAAGTGCGGATCGGTCGTTTCCAGCAGGTTCTGGTAGACGTGCGGTGGAATGTCCGCATGTTTGACGGTTGGAGAACCCGGGAATTTTACATGAAGATCCCGGCTCTCGGCATCATATGCGGCACGCGCGTGCTTCGATTTGAGGGCAGCCCAATCCATTGCAGCTCCTATCACCCTCCCGGAGCAATATGAGGCCCGCGGGGCGATCGTCAAGCTAACGATTTGTTTCAAATGCGATCAGGGCGGGCAGCGGGGCATCGCTACGGTCATGGAATTTCCAGCCTGTGACGTGCGCTAGAAAACGGTCCTTTCGGCAACTGCGGAATAGCGTTTTTCGGAAATGCCCTCTTGCGATTTCCTTACGATCATTCTAAACGCTCGCCACGGCTCAGATAACGAGCCCGTGAGGCCTCGTGGCGGAGTGGTGACGCAGAGGACTGCAAATCCTTGTACCCCGGTTCAATTCCGGGCGAGGCCTCCAACATCTTCCCACATGACATAACTCGGCTGAAATGCACCCAGGCGGCGACGCCCGCATTGGCGCCTGAGGCGCAGTGCCACCCGCGCCGCGTACCGTCGCATGTCGTGACGTCCGTCGGCATGGGATTGCCACAGACTCTATGCGGAGACGATGTTTGAGCGCGTTCGCGCGCCCTTATCACTTCAAGGTCGTTTCGCCGTCCAGCAGCCCGCAGCAGAAGATGCCGATGAGCGCTGCAAGGATGAAGAAGTCGAACAGCGTCAAATACTCCAAAATCGCAGACATGGCCTGCTCCTCCTATTTCCTCCGTTGAAAACAATAACATGAAGGGGCAGGGGATTCCACGTTGCGTTGCAGCGCCTCATTGCCTCTGTGGCGCGGAAGAAGCGTTTGTCGGATTCTTTTCGCCGGCGGCTGCCAAGCCTTGAAAGCATCGGTGGCGGGGATTAAGAGACGAGGGACAGGAACCGCTTTCAAGAGCGAGAGGACATGATGGATTTCGAAGCAGCGCGCGCAAAGATGGTCGACACCCAGGTTCGCACGACGGACGTTACGTCGCATTCCGTGCTGACGGCGTTTCTCACGGTGCCGCGTGAGGCATTCGTGCCGGAGAAGGCGAAGCTGCTGGCCTATATCGACAACGACGTCGAGATATCGGCTGCCGCACCCGGAAAGCCGGCACGCTTCCTGATGGAGGCATCGCCGCTCGCCAAGCTGCTGCAGCTGGCCGCGATCACCAAGGATGATTTCGTTCTCGAAGTCGGCTGCGGCACCGGTTACACATCGGCGCTGCTGTCGATCATTGCCGGCTCGGTCATCGCCCTCGAATGCGACGAGGCGCTGGCCGCCGAGGCGAAGACGCAGCTCGCCGGCTACGCCAAGGTCGAGGTGGTCACCGGGCCGCTCGAAAAGGGCTACGCTGCCGGCGCTCCCTATGATCTGATTTTCGTCAATGGCGCAGTCGAGGAGGTTCCGACAGCTCTTCTCGGTCAATTGCGTGATGGCGGCCGTCTTGTGACGGTCGAAGGTTACGGCAATGCCGCCCGCGCCAAAGTGTTCGCCGCCGAGCGCGGCGCCGTTTCGGAAAACGTCTTCTTCAACGCTTCGGTCAAGCCGCTGCCGGGTTTCGCCAAGGTGCGCGAGTTCGTTTTCTGATCTGATTTTGTCGATGCGTTTAGCAATGGGCGCCATCGGCGCCCATTTTTTTATCGGGGCCGCGTGAGCGCCTTCACAAACATGATTTATCCTGACGCCGCCATGTCGAAAACACCAGGTAACAAAACTGTGCATGGCCGCACTCAATTGATTCGCGATGATTTTTTTCATGGCTGGGGTATTCTAAGGTCGTGGTGATTCGGATGAACGCTCCACATCGTCCGGTCGTTGTTTTTGGATAACGGGGATAGAAATGGCTCAGCCAAGTGTAGCGCGTGAACCGTCCATGGAAGAAATTCTGGCCTCCATCCGCCAGATCATCGAAAGCAATGAGCCCGGCGCCGGCAAGGCGATTTCCGCATCCCTGCCGCCGGTCTACGGCGCCGACGAGGATGACAACGGCTCCGAAATCCATCTGACGGTGGATGACACCTATGCCGGCGTGGAGTTCCCCGAGCCGGCCCTGCGCTCCTCCGATCCGCGTTTCGTTGCCGCCAATTCGGCCGGCACCGCCCCCGAAGCTGAAGTGCCGGCCCGCGCCCTGTCGCTTGCCGATGTCGCCGCCCGCGTGCGCGCCGCCTCCGAGCGCAGCGCCGTGCAGGCCGGTCAGGCACTGCGCGAAATTCCGAGCGGCTTCCGTCAGCCCGAGCCGCAGCCGGCCCCGATGCCGGAAGCGCCGCGCGCCGCGGCACCGCAGCCGCAGTCGGCTCAGCCTGTTTTCGAGGCTACCCCGTCCGTTCAGCAGGTCGCAATTCAGCAGCCGGTCGAGGCGCCGGTGTTTGCAGAAACCCCGGCGGTCGCAGTCGCCGAGCCGGCGCCTGCCGTGGAGACGGCGTTGCCGCCTTTGGAACCGGTCCAGTCCTCGGCCGAGCGTTTTCTGCCGAGCCTCGCCGACGAGGTTCAGCCGAACCTGCTTTCCGAGAATGCCGGCCTGCAGATCAGCCGCTCCTTCGAAGAGCTCGCCGCCGCCATCGACGGTGCGGAGCGCCGCTCGCTGGACGAGATCGCAGAGGATATGCTGCGCCCGATGCTGCGCGAATGGCTCGATGATAATCTGCCGACGCTGGTCGAGCGGCTGGTGCGCGAGGAAATCGAGCGCGTGGCGCGCGGCCCGCGCCGCTGATCGGATTGCTTTTTCCTGAAAAGCCGCTCCGGTCTCCGGGGCGGCTTTTTTATTGACTTGCCGGTGCCCATCCTATTTACAAACGCCACCCTCGAACCTCGAAAATTGGTCAGAAAATGCTCGACAAGACCTATGATTCTGCTGCCGTCGAACCCAAAATCGCCGCGAAATGGGATGATGAAGACGCTTTCCGCGCCGGCGCGAACGCCAAACCCGGGGCCGAGACCTTCACCATCGTCATCCCGCCGCCGAATGTCACCGGTTCGCTGCACATGGGCCATGCGCTCAACAACACGCTGCAGGACATCATGGTGCGCTTCGAGCGCATGCGCGGCAAGGACGTGCTCTGGCAGCCCGGCATGGACCATGCCGGCATCGCCACGCAGATGGTCGTCGAGCGCAAGCTGATGGAACAGCAGCTGCCTGGCCGCCGCGAAATGGGCCGCGAGGCCTTCATCGACAAGATCTGGGAGTGGAAGGCTGAATCGGGCGGGCTGATCTTCAACCAGTTGAAGCGGTTGGGCGCGTCCTGCGACTGGTCGCGCGAACGCTTCACCATGGACGAAGGCCTGTCGAAGGCCGTGCTCGAAGTTTTCGTCACGCTCTACAAGGAAGGCCTGATCTACAAGGACAAGCGCCTCGTCAATTGGGACCCCAAACTCCTGACGGCTATTTCCGACATGGAGGTCGAGCAGCACGAGGTGAAGGGCCATCTGTGGCATCTGCGCTATCCGCTCGAGCCCGGCGTCACCTATCAATATCCGATTGCCTTCGATGAGGAAGGAAAGCCGACCGAATTCGAGACGCGCGACTATATCGTCGTTGCGACGACGCGGCCGGAGACGATGCTCGGGGATACCGGCATTGCCGTGAACCCCGAAGATGAGCGCTATAAATCGATCGTCGGCAAGCATGTCATCCTGCCGATCGTCGGCCGCAAGGTTCCGATCGTCGCCGATTCCTATGCCGACCCGACGGCCGGCACGGGTGCGGTGAAGATCACGCCTGCGCACGACTTCAACGACTTCGAAGTCGGCAAGCGCGCGAAGCTGCGCGCCATCAACGTCATGAACGTCGATGCCACGATTGCCATCAAGGACAACGAGGATTTCCTCGAAGGCCTCGACAACCCGGCCGCACTGCATGGCGCCTGGGACCGTCTGGAAGGGCAGGACCGTTTCTACGCGCGCAAGATCATCGTCGAGATTTTCGAGGAGGCCGGCCTCGTCGACAAGATCGAACCGCACAAGCATATGGTTCCGCACGGAGACCGCGGCGGCGTGCCGATCGAGCCGCGGCTGACCGAACAATGGTTTGTCGACAATAAGACATTGGGACAGCCCGCGCTTGAATCCGTTCGCGAGGGAAAAACCAGGTTCATTCCGAGGAACTGGGAAAACACCTATTTCAACTGGCTGGAGAACATCGAGCCGTGGTGCATTTCGCGCCAACTCTGGTGGGGGCATCAGATTCCCGCCTGGTATGGCCCGGATGGTCAGGTCTTCGTCGAGCAGACCGAGGAGGAGGCGCTGCAGGCGGCGATCCAGCATTACCTCTCGCATGAGGGGCCGATGAAGGCCTATGTCGAGGACCTGCTCGAAAACTTCAAACCGGGCGAAATCCTGACGCGCGATGAAGACGTGCTCGATACGTGGTTCTCCTCCGCGCTCTGGCCCTTCTCGACTCTCGGTTGGCCCGACCAGACGCCGGAACTTGCGCGCTACTATCCGACGAGTGTTCTGGTCACAGGTTTCGATATCATTCCGTTCTGGGTCGTTCGCATGATGCAGATGGGCCTGCATTTCATGAAGGACGAGAATGGCGATCCCGTCGAACCCTTCCATACGATCTACATTCACGCGCTGGTGCGCGACAAGAATGGGCAGAAGATGTCGAAGTCCAAGGGCAACGTCATCGATCCCCTGGAATTGATCGACGAATACGGCGCCGATGCGCTGCGTTTCACCCTGGCAATCATGGCGGCGCAGGGCCGCGACGTGAAGCTCGATCCGGCCCGCATCGCAGGCTATCGCAATTTCGGCACCAAGCTCTGGAACGCCACGCGCTTTGCCGAGATGAACGGTGCCAAGAGTGATCCGTATTTCGTGCCCGAGGCTGCCGAACTCACCATCAACCGATGGATCCTGACGGAACTTGCCCGCACGGAACGTGACGTTACGGAAGCGCTCGAAGCCTTCCGTTTCAACGATGCCGCCGGCGCGCTCTACCGTTTCGTCTGGAACGAGGTCTGCGACTGGTATCTCGAACTGCTAAAGCCGGTCTTCAACGGCGAGGACGAGGGCGCCAAGGCCGAGGCTCAGGCCTGCAGCGCCTATATCCTCGAAGAGATCTACAAGCTGCTGCATCCCTTCATGCCCTTCATGACCGAAGAGCTCTGGGCGCATACTGCAGGCGAGGGCAAGGAGCGCGACACCTTGGTCTGCCATGCCGAATGGCCCTCGCCCTCCTATGCCGATAACGGGGCCGCCGACGAGATCAACTGGCTGATCGACCTCGTCTCCGGCATCCGCTCGGTGCGCGCCGAAATGAACGTGCCGCCGTCGGCGACAGCGCCGCTCGTCGTCGTCAAGGCCAACAACCTGACGCGCGAAAGGCTGTTCCGCCACGACGCCGCCATCAAGCGGCTTGCGCGCGTCGAGGCGATATCGCTGGCCGACGATGCGCCGAAGGGGGCTGCTCAGATCGTCGTCGACGAGGCGACCATCTGCCTGCCGCTCGGCAATCTGATCGACCTTTCCGCTGAAAAAGCTCGGCTGGAAAAGGCGATCGGCAAAATGGAAGGGGAGATCTCGCGCATCGACGGCAAGCTCTCCAACGAGAAGTTTGTCGCCAATGCCAATCCCGACGTGGTCGACGCCGAGCGTGAGCGCCTCGAGGAGCTGAAGGGGCAGATCGCCAGCTTGAAGACCGCGCTCTCCAGGGTGAGCGAAGCCGGATAAGTTTCAGCCCTCGTTTTGGCAAGCTATTTCAAAGACGCGCTCCCCAGGGGCGCGTCTTTTGTCGTTTGGGCGCGCGTTGATTCGGTCCTGAAAACGCTGATTTCAGGCGCTAAGGCTGTGGATTGTGGCCTCCCTGACCTCCTGCGGGCGAAAACTGTCACTGTTGTCGGATTGATACAGCTTCCGCAATGTGTGGAATGAAAACCCAAAACCCCATCTGAAAATCGGCCGCTCTGGAATAAAATTTTATTAACCAGATTTTTTGACGTGTCCGTCAATTTCTTTACGTAACTTGGCCGATCTAAGGCCTGGGAGCACCGCCGTGGGGCGCGTTGCCAGGTCGAGCGAACACTTACTAGAGTGGCGTCACATCAATTGCTGGAGTGGGGGAGACACAATGGCATCGCGTAGGTTTTCCAAGGGCGTTACGTCGCTCGTTCTTTTCTCATCGCTTGCATCGCCGTCCTTCGCCGGCGGTCTGGAGCGCGGTGGATACAATATCGATCAGCTGTTCGATACGTCGCCTTTCTCATTTCAGTCGGGCGTGACCTACGTCACGCCCCAGCGCAAGCTGAAGGACGTCCGCGATACCGAGACGTCGCTATCTTCAGGCGGCAATCTGAACAGCCGTCCAAACTCCGCCGACGAGACCTCAAATTACACCATCCCCTATATCGGCTTTAAGGCTGGTTTCGGCGATGCGGTCGACTGCCTTGTCGACTATTCGGAGCCCTTCGGCGCGCATACCGACCCCGGCTCGAACTGGGCCGGCGCCAACAATAACATTGAGACAGAGATCAAGACCCGCAACTATGGCGGCACCTGCTCCTATCGTTTTGATGTCGGCCCTGGACAGCTTCGCTTCATCGGCGGCGCTTTCTATCAGGAAGTCGAAGGCTTCAAAGAACGTCTGGTTTCAACGGTTCCGCTTCTGTTCGGCACTGGAACGGGCGTCGGCCGCCTGGATCTCGACGATAGCGGCTGGGGCTGGCGCGCCGGCATCGCTTACGAGATTCCGGAATATGCGATGCGCGCGAGCCTCGTTTATAACAGCCGCGTCAAGTACGATAACTTGACCGGAACTGTTGATCTCCGTCAGGTTCCGGTTGTCCCGATATTTGGCGGTCAAGTCACACCTGTTTTTGGTTCTGCCGAAGCGCCGGATTCGCTGGAGCTTAAACTGCAAAGCGGTATCGCTCCGGATTGGCTGGCCTTCGGGTCGGTCAAGTGGACGAACTGGAGTGTCCTGCAATCCGTGCCTTTCTGCCCGACGTCGACCAAGGGCGTGGTTGCCTGCAAATCCGGCGGCTCGACGGAGCTAACCTCGCTCGACCTGCTTTATCAGGATGGCTGGACGATCAGCGGTGGCGTGGGCCACAAGTTCAACGATCAGTGGTCCGGTGCAGTCAGCCTGACATGGGACCGCGGCACCAGCCAGGGCTATGGCGCGCAGACCGACAGCTGGACGGTGGGGCTCGGTGCAGCCTACACACCGACCGAACATATTGAATGGCGTGTCGCCGGTGCCGTGGGCGTGTTGACGAGCGGTTCGTCCGGGGTCATGACCCGGAACGGCGTCACCTTCGGAGATGATGTCTCCTATTCCTTTGGCAACGATCTGGTCGCTGCACTGTCGACCAGCCTAAAGGTCAAGTTCTAATCCTCCCATTTGAAGAATTGACGAGCCCGGCACTACCGGGCTCTTCTTTATTCACCCCCGTTAATCATGCCATTTTCTCATCCCGTTTTGTGACGATTCCGCAACACTTTTTTACGACGATTGGCGTAAGGTGGCGGCGGGGTGAAATTGTCCATTTCCCGCCACAAAGAGAGCGCAGCGATATTTGCAGGCGAGGATGTGGGCAGGCTTGCGGTGCGTGTAAATAGTAGCATGGGTCGATTTTTTTCCGGTAATACCAGATTGCGCGATACGATTGGCGGCAATCGTTTGGTTGTGGGCGTTTCGCTTTCCGCACAAGGGTGTTCCGGCCGCCAACCCGGCCTCGCGGCGGCGCCGTCGAGCCGTTCGTTGTTGTCGTTTTCGGCCCGCTCGGGTCAGCAGCCCGGCATTGCCGGAGACGCCGATACCGGTTTCGTCACATTTGCCGTTTACGAATATGGTGAAGGCGGGAAGGCGGATGCCGCACCTGCCGAAAGAGTGCCACGGAGATTGCAGTCGGGCCATGCCGGGAGCCGGGTGGTTCTGAGTGATGGGGTGAGAATTCGGCCTTCGAGAGAAGGTCAATGGGCTGGATGCGACGCGGGCAAAGGAGCCATGGAGCTCGCCGCGGGATCGCTCGCCTCGACGAAATACATCCGCGGAACGCACGGCGCGAGCGCCGCTGCCTCCTGCCTGCGATGAGCGAAAGAAATCGGTTGAAATGGTGACGTCCGAGTTCAAACTGTTCCAATTCATGCTGATGGGCATGTCTTTGGCCGTAGCGCTGGCGCTGTCCGGCCCAGTCCGCGCATTCGACATCAAGGCCCCCGTCAGCAAGGAATCCGGACCCTTCGATCTCTTCAAGTTCGGCTTCAAAGCCTATAAGAACGGACAGAAGGAAGAGGCGGTCGAAGCCTATAAATACGCTGCCGAAAAGGGCCACACCGGCTCGCGCTGGGCGCTTGCCAACATGTATGCCGATGGCGACGGCGTGACGCAGGATGATTTCGAAGCCTTCAAGATCTACAGCGAGATCGCCCAGCAGGGTGTCGAGCCCGGCTCGGAAGATACCGGCTTCTTCGTCAACGCGCTGCTCTCGCTCGCCAACTATTACAAACATGGCATATCAGGCAGTCCGGTCCGGATCGACCTGACCCAGGCGCGCCAGCTTTATTTTCAGGTGGCCTCCACCTTTGGCGTCCCCGAGGCGCAGTTCCAGCTGGCGCAGATGATGCTGGCCGGCGAGGGTGGCAATGCCAGCCCGCAGCAGGCGAAGAAATGGCTGAACCAGGCCCGCAAGAGCGGTCATCCCGGCGCCATGGCGGTTTTCGGCAATATTCTTTTCGACGAAGGCCAGACGGCCCGCGGTCTCGCTTTGATGACCGCCGCTCTCGACCGCTGCAAGCCTAAGGACTGCAACTGGATGGAAGCGCTGCAGGAACAGGCCTTCTCGGTTGCCAACGAGGCCGACCGCCGCACGGCGGTATCCCTGTCGCATAGCATCGCCAGCGGCTCTGACGATTAAGTTCGGACGGAAGCCTCAGGCCGCGAAATCGAAATAGGCGATCACAGGCACGTGGTCGGACGGCTTTTCCCAGGCTCGTACATGTTTTTCGATCGCAGCCGAGGTCATCCGGTCGGCCGCCTCAGGCGATAGCAGCAGGTGATCGATGCGGATGCCGTTGTTCTTCGGCCAGGCGCCGGCCTGATAGTCCCAGAACGAATAGAACTGCGTCGCATCCGTCGTCGCGCGCACTGCATCCGTCAGCCCGAGATTTTCGAGCCGTCTGAACGCCTCCCGCGTCTGCGGCAGAAACAGCGCATCATTTTCCCAGACCCTGGGATCGAAGCAATCGTGCGGTTCCGGGATGACATTGTAGTCGCCGGCAAGCACCAGCATCTCCTCATAGGCCAGCCGTTCGGCGGCAAAGGTCCGCAGGCGCTCCATCCAGGCGAGCTTGTAGGGGTATTTCTCCGTGTCGACAGGGTTGCCGTTCGGCAGGTAGATGCAGCAGACGCGCAGGATGCGTGTGTCGGGCAGCGTGAACACGGCTTCGAGGAAGCGCGACTGTTCGTCGAGGGGATCGCCGGGCAGGCCGCGGTTCACTTCGGAAGGCGAACTCTTGGAGAGGATCGCCACGCCATTGAAGCCCTTTTGACCGTGTGTTTCGACGTGATAGCCGAGCGCTTCGATCTCCAGCCTGGGAAAACCTTCGTCGACCGTCTTGATCTCCTGCAGGCAGACGATATCCGGATCGGAATCCTTGAGCCATTGCGTGAGATTGTCGATGCGCGCCTTGACGCCGTTGATGTTCCAGGTCGCGATCTTCATGGCTCTGTCCCGTTCATGACGACATGCGTAAAAACAAAGAGCTAAAGCGTGCCGCATGAATCAGCGTCGATGCAGCTTTAGCGGGCTTCTTGTATCGCGGTATTTCGCCAGGGGACAAGACGATAAACCGGCCGGAAGCAGTTCTTCGGCCGGTTCGATGGGGACAATGCCTTAGGTTCAGATCTTCAGATCGAGAAGCTGGTGCCGCAGCCGCAGCTTGCCACCGCATTCGGGTTCTTGATCTGGAAGGATTGGCCAAGCAGATTGTCGACGAAGTCGATCTCCGAGCCCGCCATGTAGACGAGCGAAAGGCTGTCGATCAGCACTTTGGCGTCGTTCTTTTCGACGATGATGTCGTCGTCGCCGGCGCCGTCGGCAAGGTCGAACTTGTAGGAAAAGCCCGAACAGCCGCCGCCTTCGACGGAGACGCGCAACGCGCTCTTGCCGGCTTCGGCGCCGACGATCGCAGCGATACGCTTTGCTGCGGCATCTGAAAGGGTTACACTCGTATCCGTCATGTTTCCTCCTGCCGGGGTCAAGATCCGGAGAGAATGGGTTTTGGCACTTGAATGTTCAAATGCCTGATATCAAACAAACTTATCATGATCCTCGGAAAAAGGCCATGATGCGCCGAGGTGGATGAGAAAGTGCCTCTTTGCCGTTTCTTCGGGCTATAGGTATGAAGAGGGCAAAGCGGCGTCAATGGGCAGATGCGGCAACATGCAGGATGACGGTGAAGAATGACGATCGATAGGCGTGCTTTAGGTTTCGGCAGCGGTGAGAGGGCGGTCTATGCGGCAGACCCCTGGACGAGCCGCGGACGGCTCTATCACGAGGACGGAAGCCCGACGCGCTCCGATTTCCAGCGCGACCGCGACCGCATCGTCCATACTACCGCCTTCCGCCGGCTGAAGCACAAGACCCAGGTCTTCATTGCCCAGGACGGCGATCACTACCGCACCCGGCTGACGCATACGATCGAGGTGGCGCAGATTGCCCGCGCGCTCGCCCGCGCCCTGAAGCTCGACGAGGATCTGGCCGAGGGCGTGGCGCTGGTGCATGATTTCGGCCACACGCCGTTCGGTCATACCGGTGAGGACGCGCTGCACGAGGTGCTGCTGCCTTATGGCGGCTTCGATCACAATGCCCAATCGCTGCGCATCGTGACCAAGCTGGAGCGGCGGTATGCCGAATTCGACGGCATCAACCTGACATGGGAAAGCCTCGAAGGTCTGGTCAAGCACAATGGTCCGCTACTGACGCCGTATGGTGTCGGCACGCGCGGGCCCGTGCCGCAGCCGATCCTCGATTATTGCGAACTGCACGATCTCGAGCTTGCAACTTATGCCAGCCTCGAGGCCCAGGTGGCGGCGATCGCCGACGACATCGCCTACAACACCCACGATATCGACGACGGGCTGCGCTCCGGCTACCTGACTTTCGATATGCTGGAGGAAATCCCGTTCCTTGCCGGGCTGATGGCCGAGGTGAGGGACCGGTATCCGCATCTGGAACCGAGCCGCTTCACCCATGAAATCATGCGCCGGCAGATCACCCGCATGGTTGAAGACGTAATCGGCGTTGCGCAGGAGCGCCTTTTGCTGCTGCGCCCCGAGAGCGCCGCCGACATCCGCGCCGCCGACCGGGTCATCGCCACCTTCTCCGAGGCGATGGCCGAAACCGACCGGCAGATCAAGGCGATGCTTTTCAAGCGCATCTATCGCAATCCCGATATCATGCGCATCCGCGCCGGTGCCGCCCAGATCGTCACCGATCTCTTTGCCGCCTATATGGCCAATCCCAAGGAGATGCAGAGCCATTACTGGGTCGACCATATCGCCGGTCTCGCCGATGCACCGAAGGCCCGCCATGTCGGCGATTACCTCGCCGGCATGACCGACACCTATGCGATCAGCGCCCACAGGCGATTGTTTGACCACACTCCGGATTTGCGATAGGCAGCGGTCGCCCCGCCAAGGGCGGATTTGAGCCTTTGGCACAGCCTATGCATGGAAGAGTGCGATGAACCTTTTTACCGACTTCGAAGCCAGGATCAAAACCGCCCTTGAACAGATCGATCTGGTCAGGGACAAGCGATCCGAGCTCGATTTCGGCCGCATCGCCGTCGAGCCGCCGCGTGACGCGAGCCACGGCGACGTTGCGACCAACGCCGCGATGGTGCTGGCAAAGCCGCTCGGAACCAATCCCCGTGCGCTGGCCGACGTCATCATCGCCAAGCTCAGGGAAGACGCCGATGTTGCCGATGTTTCGGTCGCCGGTCCCGGTTTCATCAACATTCGTCTCGCCGTCGGTTACTGGCAGCAGTTGCTCGCGTCGATGATCGGCGCCGGTACCGATTATGGCCGCTCGACGCTCGGCGCGGGCCGGAAGGTCAACGTCGAATATGTCTCGGCCAATCCGACCGGGCCGATGCATGTCGGCCATTGCCGCGGCGCCGTCGTCGGCGACGCGCTCGCCAACCTGCTCGCCTTTGCCGGCTACGGCGTCGAGAAGGAATATTATATCAACGATGCCGGTTCGCAGATCGACGTGCTCGCCCGTTCCGTCTTCCTGCGCTATCGCGAAGCGCTCGGCGAAAGGATCGGCGAAATTCCCTCGGGTCTCTATCCGGGCGACTATCTCGTGCCGGTCGGTCAGTCGCTGGCTGCCGACTATGGCGTGCGGCTGCACAATATGCCGGAAGACCAATGGATGCCGATCGTCAAGGACCGCACCATCGATGCGATGATGGTGATGATCCGCGAAGATCTGGCGGCGCTGAACGTCCATCACGACATCTTCTTCTCCGAGCGGACTCTGCATGCCAATGGCGCGGCCGCCATCCGCACGGCGATCAACGACCTGACCTTCAAAGGCTTTGTCTACAAGGGCACCTTGCCGCCGCCGAAGGGCCAGCTGCCTGAGGATTGGGAAGATCGCGAACAGACGCTGTTCCGCTCGACCGAAGTGGGCGATGATATGGACCGGCCGCTGATCAAGTCGGACGGCTCCTACACCTATTTCGCCGCCGACGTCGCCTATTTCAAGAACAAGTTCGATCGCGGTTTCGACGAGATGATCTATGTGCTCGGCGCCGACCATGGCGGCTACGTCAAGCGCCTGGAGGCGGTTGCACGCGGCGTGTCGGATGGTAAGGCGAAGCTGACGGTGCTGCTCTGCCAGCTCGTCAAGCTCTATCGCAACGGCGAGCCGGTGAAGATGTCGAAACGCTCGGGCGATTTCGTCACGCTTCGGGAGGTCGTCGAGGAAGTCGGCCGTGATTCGGTCCGGTTCATGATGCTTTACCGCAAGAATTCCGAGCCGCTCGACTTCGATTTCGCCAAAGTGACGGAACAGTCGAAAGATAATCCGGTTTTTTACGTGCAGTATGCGCATGCCCGCTGCATGTCGGTCTTTCGGCAGGCGAGAGAGGCTTTCGGCGACCTCGATGTTTCTCCCGAGGAACTGGCGCAAACCGTTGCAGGCATTGGCGATCCGGCCGAATTGCAGCTCGTCGCCAAGCTCGCTGAATTCCCGCGGATGGTCGAGGCGGCGGCCCAGTCGCAGGAGCCGCATCGCGTCGCTTTTTACCTCTACGACCTCGCAAGTTCGTTCCATGCGCACTGGAACAAAGGTAAAGATCAGCCGGAATTACGATTTGTTAATGATAAAAACCGAGAATCAACTATTGCCAGACTTGGGCTGGTGTACGCCGTCGCGTCGGTATTGAAGTCGGGACTTGCCATTACAGGCACTGCCGCACCGGACGAAATGCGATAACGTCACCATTTACCCACAATGCGCTGGCATCTCAGAGTTGGCGTTTGCGAGTGGGATAGGCATGGCTGATAAACAACTTGCGTATGATACGCGCGGAAAAGACGATCTGTTTGCCGACGATGATCCGTTGGCCGAACTTGCCCGTATCGTCGGTTTCGAGCCGCGCGTAGCAGCAAATACGGTGACCGAAACACGGCACGAGCCCGCCCTCGATCTCGAGGACGAGCTTGGGCGTGAGTTCGACCGTTACGATTCTCCCCGTCCGCTCGCCGAGCTCGACCGCCCCGCCGAGCCGATCTCCGATGACGAGACGCCTGAAGATTACATCGAGCCCGTTCTCGATGCGTCTCCCGCCATCGAGAGGGCTGATGTGCCCGAACCGGTTTCCGTCGCCTCCGTTGAGGTCGAAGAAGATGCTGCGCCGGCCGCAGGCAACTGGGATGCGCCCGCCGACGATGAGGCGGCTTGGCCGCAGCAGCTTTCCGTCGAGCCGGCTTCCGGCGCGCCGGTGCAATCGGCCTTCGGCGGTGCGCGCGATCTGATCGAGGAGCTTGAGCTGTCGATCGGTTCTGCTCCTGTCTCTTCGCTACCGCAGCCCCCCAAGGCGCCGCAATGGTCGGCGGCCAGCATCAGGCTGCCGCTTGCCAATTTCCACGCTGCCAAACGCGAGGAAACGGTGGTTCCGCCGGAGCCTGTGGCCGAAGCGCTCGCCGCAGCACCGGTGGCTGAAGCGCCATCCGCCGATCTCGCCGCGGCAGAGCCGCAGCCGGTGGTCGAGCAGCCCGCCCCGGTCGTCGAGCAATTGGCTCCGGTCGTCGCTGTCGAGCCGTCCGAGGAATTCGAATCCGCGTCTCCGTCGCTTGGCTTCCCCGCCGAGCTCGATCGCCATGACGAAATCGCGTCGGAACAGATTGCCGAGGCCGAAGACTTCGTCGAAATCGAAGACGAACTCGAAGATTTCGGATCCGATGCCGGTTTCGATCTGATCGCCGCCGCCGTCGAGGGCGAGATCCAGGCGGATGCGGCGCTGACCGAGGTCGTGCCTGAAGTTCCGCGCACTGCCGGCACTTTCGATCTCGACGATCTGCTTGCCGACGTCTCGCGTTATCCGGTGCCGCAACGCTCTAATCCGGCGCCCGTTTCACAGCAGGCCGACTTGATCGAGGCTGATGCCGTTGCTGCCACTCCTATGGCCGCTGCATTTGCCCAGCCGCAGGTGATCGCTCCAGCACCGGCCACCGCGGCCCCCGTTCGGCCTGCTTCGGTCGAGCCGGCGCCGGTCTATACCGCCGAAGCCGCAAGGCCGGTCGCGCCGCAGCCTGCCGAGGTCATCGCACCCCAGCCGGCCGCAATGGCATATTCGCGGGCGCTGCAGCCTGTGCCGGAAGCCGACGACCCTTTCGCTGGCCATGATTTCGAGCTGGATCTTGCCGGCATCGAGCTGGAACTCGCCGATCTCGATTTCTCCGAAACCGAGCTGGCGCCGGCTGAGCCCGCGCCGCAACCGGAGCCGCCGGTCCGTGCCCCCCAGCCGGCCGCCGCCGTCTCCCCTCGGCCCGCCGCCGGTTTTTCGCCCGAGCCGCAAAATCCCACTTTCCAGCAGGCGCCATCCGCCGCTCCGCGGCCTGCTCCTGCCTTCGTTGAGCCCGAGGCTCCGGCTCCGACCGTCAACTGGGGAACTGCCGCCGAATCGACCGAAGATCTGCCGTTTGATCCAGCGATGATCTCCGATCCGGAGGATCGTCCCGAGGCGGTCGAGGACATGCACGTGCCGGCGCTGCCGCCGGTCGAGCAGCCCGCGCCGGTCGCGAAAACACAGGATTTCGATTTCGATCTCGACGCCGAGATCGCCAGCTTCTTCGAGCCGGCCAAGCCGCGGGAAACGCCGGCCCCGGTTCGCGATACCGCCGCAGCCGCGGCAAAGCCGGTCAAGCCGACCATCGCCGACGGCCTCGATGATTTCGAACGGGCGCTGGAGGAGGATTTCCGCCGCAGCGTGCGCGAGCCGGTCGAGCGTCGCGAGACCTCCGAGGTCCGCATCGAATCAGCAAGCCAGGCGGCCGATTTCAGCCGTGCCCGGTCGATGCGCCGGCTGCTGGCCGGAGCCGTCGTGCTCGTGGTCTTCGCCGGCGTCGGTTATGGTGTCTATTCCTCCGTCTGGAACGGCGAGGGGCTCGGCATCGTCGCATCCGGCGAGCCGCGCGTGATCACTGCCGACAAGGAGCCGGTGAAGGTCGTTCCGGAAAATCCCGGCGGCAAGACCGTGCCGAACCAGGACAAGGCCGTCTACGATCGTGTTGCCGGCTCTGCCGAGGAGCCGAAGCAAAAGGCGCTGGTTTCTTCCGACGAGGCGCCGGTCGATGTTGTCCAGCGCACGCTGACACCGGAATCGCTGCCTGAGGACGACGAGAACGCCAATGCCGGCGATCAGGTCACGCCGACCGCAGTCGGTGAGACGGAAGATCCGCGGTTGCTGCCGAACGAGAGCAGCGCCGACAACGCTGCCGCCAGCGATGCCGGCAAGACGCCATCGGTTTCGCCGCGCAAGGTACGCACGATGATCGTCAAGCCTGACGGCACGCTGGTCGCCCGCGAGGAACCGGCGCCCGTCGACCAGCCGGCTGCACCGACGACAGCGTCTGCCCCGGCAACGCAGTCTGCACAAGCCGCTCAGCCGGTGCCGGCCTTGACGCCCCCATCGGCGCAATCTGCTTCGCCCGTGCCGCCGGTCGGCGGAACGGCCGCAAGCTTCCCGACGAGCGCCGAGGTTGCCTCCGCCGATGCCCGCGCCGCAGCGCCGGCCGAAACCGCGCAGGCTGCAAATCCCGCTCCGGTCGATGCGCCGGTGCGTCCGGTCAAGACCACGGCGATCGGCGATACCGCTCCGGTTCCGACCGCGCGCCCGGCCGACCAGCCCGTCAACGTCGTCGGCACGGTGACCGAAAAGGGCAACGTTCGCGCTCCCGCACAGCAGCCGAAACCCGCCCAGCAGCCGAAGACGACGGAGGTCGCTGCTGCAGCACCCGCCGCCGCCCAGCCGCAGCAGGGCGCCTCCGCCGGCGGCTATGGCATCCAGATCGCCTCGCTGCCGTCGCAGGACGAGGCGAACAAATCCTATGCCAATCTGTCGAAGAAATTCGCCGGTGTGCTTGGTGGCCGCGCCCATGAGATCCGCAGGGCCGATATCGCCGGGAAGGGCACTTTCTACCGTGTCCGTATTCCGGCCGGTTCCAAGGACGAGGCGGCTGCGCTCTGCGAACAATATCGCGCGGCGGGCGGAAGCTGCCTGATCTCCAAGTAACATTAAGGTTTCAATGAAATAACAGGAGCGGCGGGCCGGATCGGTCCGCCGCTCTTTTTTGTGCATCGCCCCCGAGCTTGCTCGCATTTGGCCGGGCGCCGTCTATGATTCTGCTATGACCGAATCAAAAGCGATGATCCTTGGCTGCAGCGGCCTTGCCCTTACATCCGAAGAGAGAGCGTTATACCGGGGCGAACGGCCCTGGGGCTTCATCCTCTTCGGGCGCAACATCTCCGAAGCAGGGCAGATTGCCGATCTTGTCGCCGAATTGCGCGACAGTGTCGGCTGGCATGCGCCGGTGCTGATCGACCAGGAGGGCGGCCGCGTTCAGCGCATTCGTCCGCCGGTTTTCTCACGTTATCCCTCCGGCCAGGCGCTCGGTGATCTCTATCGCCGTGACCCGGCGCTTGGGCTGCGCGCCGCCTGGGTAATGTCGCGGCTGCACGCCTTCGACCTTTCGAGCCTCGGCATCGATGTCGATTGTCTGCCGGTGCTCGACGTGCCGGTGGAGGGCAGCAGCAACGTCATCGGCGACCGCGCCTATGGAGGCGATCCCCAAACCGTCATCGCCATGGGCCGGGCGGCTGCCGAAGGGCTGAAGGCCGGCGGCCTGTTGCCTGTCATGAAGCACATGCCGGGCCACGGCCGCGGCTTTGCGGACTCTCATCTGGAGCTGCCTGTCGTCACCGTTTCGCGCGACGAGCTGGAGGCTCAGGATTTCCCGCCCTTCGTCGCAATGAAGGAAGAGTTGATGGCCATGACTTGCCACGTTGTCTTCACCTCGATCGACCCGGACAATCCGGCGACGACCTCGCGCAAGGTGATTGACGGCGTCATCCGCGAGCATATCGGTTTTACCGGTCTGCTGCTCTCCGACGACAGCTCGATGAATGCTCTTTCCGGCACGATAGGCGAACGCGCGGCGAATATCATTGCAGGCGGATGCGATATCGTGCTGCATTGCAATGGCCATATGGACGAGATGCTGGGTGTCGTGGCAAATGTTCCCCCGCTGGCCGGCGCGTCGCTTGCCCGCGCGAAAGCAGTGGAAGCAGGCTTCACAGCGCCGGATGCCGCCGATGAGGCGGAATTGCGGGCGGAATTCGAGGCGATGTTTGCGATCGGGTGATCGCAGAGGATGTGATCGCAGGGGATGTGATCGTAGAGGAGCAGGGTGGTGAGCACGGTCAAGGGCACGGAACGTCCGCAGGCGGCAACGCCGATGGACAAGTTGTGGCAGGAGAACGGCGCCGAGCGCGCCAGCCACGAGCCGGCGTTGGTGATCGACGTCGCCGGCTTCGAAGGCCCGCTCGATCTGTTGCTCTATCTCGCCCGCAACCAGAAGGTCGATCTGTCGCGCATTTCGGTTCTGGCGCTCGCCGAGCAATATCTGCAGTTCGTCGAAAGCGCCCGGCGTATCCGCATCGAGCTTGCCGCCGATTATCTCGTCATGGCGGCTTGGCTCGCCTATCTCAAGTCGCGCCTGCTGATACCCCAGCAGATCAAGGATGACGGTCCTTCGGGCGAGGAGATGGCGGCAACGCTCGCCTTCCGGCTGAAACGCCTGGAAGCCATGCGCCAGGCCGCAGAAGGCCTCGTCAACCGCAACCGCCTCGGCCGCGACATCTTCGTACGCGGTGCGCCTGAGCATATTCCCGACCGGCAGCAATCCGCCTATGCGGCGAGCCTCTACGATCTTTTGACCGCCTATGCGGCGCTGCGCCAGCGCAATGCCGTTACTCAGGTGACGATCGAGAGGCGCAATGTCTGGTCGCTGACCGATGCCCGCGAGCTGCTGACCCAGATGATCGGCGAGGTCGGCGACTGGACGGCGATGGAGCATTATCTGCTGCGTTATCTCGCAGCGCCTGAGGAACGAGTCACGGCGATTGCCAGCGCCTTTGCCGCCTCGCTGGAGCTGGTGCGCGAAGGCAAGCTGGAAATCCGCCAGGACGGCGCCTTTCAGCCGATATACATGCGCCGTGGGCCCAAACACGCCACGCTGCAGGTGGTGGAGCAGGAGCAGCCGGCTTGATCGATCCGAAGAGCGAAGAGGATTTCAAGAACGATTTCGAAGACAGGAGCCGCGACCTGCAGGCGGAGATCGAGGCTGAGCGCATCGCCGAGGCGCTGGTCTTTGCCTCCTCGCAACCCGTCTCCGAAGGCTTCCTTGCCGAGCGCCTGCCCGAGATGACCGATGTGCGCGCCACCATGCTGCGCCTGAAGGCGCAATATGCGCCGCGGGGCGTCAACCTCGTGCAGATCGAGGGCGCCTGGGCCTTCCGCACCGCCGCCGATCTCTCCTTCGTCATCCGCCGCGACGACAATGAGGTGAAGAAGCTCTCGCGCGCCGCATTGGAAGTGCTGGCGATCATCGCCTATCACCAGCCGGTGACGCGCGCCGAGATCGAGGATATCCGCGGCGTCCAGACCTCGCGCGGCACGCTCGACGTGCTGATGGAAGCCGGCTGGGTGCGGTTCCGCGGCCGCCGGCGCACGCCGGGCCGGCCGGTGACATTGGGCACGACACGCGATTTCCTCGACCATTTCGGTCTCGAAGAGCTGCGTGATCTGCCCGGTCTCGAAGAATTGAAGGGCGCAGGCTTGCTGTCGGGCCGAATTCCGGCAAACTTCAATATTCCCTCGCCATTGATGAACGACGAGTTGACCGAGGACGAGGACCCGATCACCCAGATGGATCTGGAGGAACTTGGGTTGCTGGCACCGCGCGGCACCTCCGAAGATTGAAGAGCCGCGTCTTGCTTTTGCCATGCATGGCGAAAACAATGCCGGCCATCACTTTTCCACCGGGCGATGGCTTGTCACAAAGGGCGATACCGTGACATTAAGCGCAGTTCAATTGGCTTGAATGTTGGAAACGGTGTCGGAAATCCTTACATCGAGGGAACATCGAAACAGGGAGTTAGGGTAATGGGTTCTTTTAGCATGTGGCACTGGTTGATCGTTCTGGTCATCGTGCTGTTGTTGTTCGGTCGCGGCAAGATCCCGGAACTGATGGGCGATGTCGCCAAGGGCATCAAAAGCTTCAAGAAGGGCATGACGGACGAAGACGCGCCGGATACGGCGAAGACCGTCGATCACAAGGCCGACGAAACGAAGTAACCAAGTCCGGGAAAAGCGCCGCCCCCGCGCTACCCGTCCAGGAGCCTTGCATGTTCGATATTGGCTGGACCGAGCTTTTGGTCATCGCGGTCGTGCTGATCGTGGTCGTCGGTCCCAAGGATTTGCCGCCGATGCTGCGCGCTTTCGGCAAGATGACGCAGCGCGCCCGCAAGGTGGCGGGTGAATTCCGTGCGCAGTTCGACGAAGCGCTGCGTGAGGCCGAGCTTGACGATGTCCGCCAGACGCTTAGTGACGCGCAGAAGCTCAACCCGGTCAATAGCTTGCGCGAGGCGATGAACCCGCTTCGCCAGATGGGCAACGAGATCAAAGCAGACCTGCATAAGGCGTCCGCCGCTCCGGAAAACAAGACCGAAGTGCCGCCGGCTGCCGTTTCGGCGCCGACACCGTCGATGAGCCTGCCGGAGACTCCGCCGTTGGTGCCGGTACCTGCGCCGCCTGAACCCGTCGCAGCAGGGGTTGTCCAGGCCGATGAGGTTGCCGCCAAGCCGAAGGCCGTGCGCAAGCCGCGCGTCAAGGCTGCCGACGCGGTCGATGCCGCGGCCGCCATCGCCGTGCCTGTCGAAAAGCCCAAGCGCACGACGACAGCCAGGAAGCCCGCAGCGCTGAAGACACCGGTGCAGACGAAGAAGGACGAGGCATGAGCGGTGATATCGAAGACAAGCCGCAGCCGCTGATCGAGCACCTGATGGAGCTGCGCACGCGGCTGATCTGGTCGATCGGCGCGTTTTTCGTCGCCTTCATCGCATGCTTCTTTTTTGCCAAGCATCTCTTCAACTATCTGGTCATTCCCTACAAGACAGCCGTCGAATGGGCCCATCTCGATGTAGAGAAGGCTCAGCTCATCTACACCGCGCCGCAGGAATTCTTCTTCACCCAGGTCAAAGTGGCGATGTTCGGCGGCCTTGTGGTGGCCTTCCCGATCATTGCCGCCCAGGTCTACAAATTCGTGGCGCCCGGTCTCTACAAGAACGAGCGCCAGGCCTTCCTGCCGTTCCTGATCGCCTCGCCGGTCCTGTTCCTGATGGGCGCCGCGCTCGTCTATTTCTTCTTCACGCCGATGGTCATGTGGTTCTTCCTGTCGATGCAGCAGGCGCCGGGTCATGACGAGGTGGCGATCTCGCTGATGCCGAAGGTTTCGGAATATCTGAGCCTGATCATGACGCTGGTCTTCTCCTTCGGCCTCGTCTTCCAGCTGCCCGTCATCACCACGCTGCTTGCCCGTGTCGGCTTGCTGACGTCGCAATGGCTCGCCGAAAAGCGCAAATTCGCCATCGTGCTCGCCTTCATCGTCGCCGCCGTGTTGACGCCGCCCGATCCGATGTCCCAGATCGGCCTTGCGATACCGACGATCCTTCTCTACGAGATTTCCATCCATGCGGCGCGACTCGTGGAGCGCCAGCGTGCCCGGCAGGCGGTCGAAAAGGACACCGAATCCGCGGACGTTGCCAAGACGGACAGCGTCTGAGCGGCAATCCGGAAATCCTTCCATGAACGCCGTCTCATCCGGTCGAAGCCCGGTCAGGCTTTGGCCGGGTCATTTCTGTTGCAACGACCTGGAACGACGATGCTCGATATCAAATGGATCCGTGAGAATCCCGAAGCGCTCGATGCCGCCCTTGCCAAGCGCGGCGCGGAGCCTTTGGCCCAAAGTCTCGTTGCCCTCGATGAAAAGCGCCGTTCCGCCGTGCAGAAGGTGCAGGACCTGCTGTCTCGCCGCAATCTCGCTTCCAAGGAGATCGGCGCGGCGATGGCCCAGAAGAACGCCGAGCTTGCCGAGAAGCTGAAGGCCGAGGTCGCCGAACTGAAGACGCTGCTGCCGGCGATCGAGGAAGAGGACCGGCAACTGACGGCCGAACTCCACGACGCGATCTCGCGCATCCCCAACATCCCTTTCGACGACGTCCCGGTCGGCAAGGACGAGCATGACAATGTCGTCACCCGCACCGTCGGCGAAAAGCCGCGCTGGAACCATACGCCCAAGGAGCACTTCGAAATCGGCGAGGCGCTCGGCTATATGGATTTCGAGGGCGCGGCCAAACTCTCCGGTTCGCGCTTCACGGTTCTGACTGGGCCGCTCGCCAGGCTCGAGCGCGCGCTCGGCCAGTTCATGATCGATCTCCACACCCGCGAGCACGGCTATACCGAAGTTAGCTCGCCGCTGATGGTGCGTGCTGAAGCGCTGTTCGGCACCGGCAATCTGCCGAAGTTCGAAGAGGATCTCTTCAAGACGACGGATGGCCGCTATCTCATTCCGACGGCCGAGGTGACGCTCACCAATCTGGTGCGCGAGGAGATCCTCGACCAGGAAAAACTGCCGCTGCGCTTCACGGCTTTGACGCCGTCCTTCCGTTCGGAAGCCGGCTCGGCCGGCCGCGACACGCGCGGCATGCTGCGTCAGCATCAGTTCTGGAAATGCGAGCTCGTTTCGATCACCGATGCCGAGCGCGCCATCGCCGAGCATGAACGCATGACGGCCTGCGCCGAAGAAGTGCTGAAGCGCCTCGGCCTGCATTTCCGCACGATGACGCTTTGCACCGGCGACATGGGCTTCGGCTCGCGCAAGACCTACGATCTCGAAGTCTGGCTGCCGGGGCAGAACGCGTTCCGTGAAATTTCCTCCTGCTCGGTCTGCGGCGATTTTCAGGGCCGGCGGATGAATGCGCGCTACCGCGGCAAGGACGACAAGAGCAACAGGTTCGTGCACACGCTGAACGGCTCCGGCACGGCCGTCGGCCGCTGCCTGATCGCCGTGCTCGAAAATTATCTGAACGATGACGGCTCCGTCACGATTCCGGACGTTTTGCTGCCTTATATGGGCGGATTGACCAAGATCGAACGGGCGGCCTGAGGCGATGCGCATCCTGCTGACGAATGACGACGGCATTCACGCAGAGGGCTTGGCCGCGCTGGAGCGGATTGCGCGGACCCTGTCCGACGACGTCTGGATCGTGGCGCCGGAGACCGACCAGAGCGGCCTGGCCCATTCGCTGAGCCTGTCTGAACCTTTGCGGCTGCGCAAGATTTCCGACAAGCATTTCGCCTTGCGCGGCACGCCGACCGATTGCGTCATCATGGGCATCAAGCAGGTGATGGACATCAAGCCCGATCTCGTCCTGTCGGGCGTCAATTCAGGCTCGAACGTCGCGGATGACGTCACCTATTCCGGCACCATCGCCGGCGCCATCGAAGGCACCATGCAGGGCGTGCGTTCCTTCGCGCTCAGCCAAGCCTATCTCTATGAGGACGGCGCGCGCATTGTGCCATGGGAGGTCTGCGAGACGCATGCGCCGGCTCTTCTGGAAAAGCTGATGGTTCTGGACCTGCCGGAGGGCACGTTCCTCAATCTCAATTTCCCGAACTGCCGTCCGGGCGAGGTCGACGGCGCCGAGGTGACCATGCAGGGCAAACTCGCCTTCAATCTGCAGGTCGATGCCCGCTCCGATGGCCGGGGGTTTCCCTATTATTGGCTGAAGTTCGGCGAACGCGCCGGCGCCTTCATCGAAGGCACCGATATTCACGCCCTGAAGCATAACAAGATTTCGGTAACGCCTTTGAAACTGGATCTGACCGATTATTCCGTGACGGACCGCGTGGCGCGGGCCCTGGGATACGGAGCACAGGTTTGACGGCAAGACTGGCCGAGAAAGAGGGCTTTGCGGCGCTTGTCCTCAGATTGCGCGCTGAAGGCATCTCCGACCTCGATTTGCTGACGGCGGTCGAGCAGACGCAGCGCTCGCTCTTCGTGCCGCCGCAATTTTCCGATGACGCCTATTCGAGCCGGACGATCCCGATCGAATGCGGCTCCTTCCTGGAAGGCATCGATTTTGTCGTCCGCATTCTGCATCACCTGAAGCTCAAGCCGGGACAACGCGTCCTGGAAATCGGCACCGGCAGTGGCTTTACCGCCGCCGTCATGGGCCGCATGGCTGAGCGTGTCCTATCCATCGACCGCTACAAGACGCTGACATCGGCTGCACAGCGGCGCATGGAATCGCTAGGTCTGCGTAACGTTATCATCCGCCACGCCGATGGCAGTGCCGGCATGCAGGGAGAGGGCACCTTCGACCGCATCCTGGTGACGGCGGCCTTCAACGCGATGCCGCGCTTTTATACCGATCAGCTTGTTTCCGGCGGTTCGATGATCGCCCCGCTGATGATCTCCGAGAATGAATGCCGCATGGTTCGGCTGACGAAAACCGGCAGCCGGTTCGAGCGCGAGGAACTGTTCGAAGCCCCTTATTTGCCGATCGTTCCGCGGCTTGCCTCGCTGCTGTAGCGACTGCGATTTTTCACCCGTAAGCTATGGTTATCAACTTCTCAAAAATATCGCACTGATTCCAGCATCTTAACTGCGTGGTAATACTAACGCGTTTTAATAGACTCACAAATGGTTGCGTTCTCAGTGGGTCGAGTCAATGCGTTTCAGTCTTTCGCCGAAGTTCGGGAAGTCAGCCGGTAATCTTCTGGTTGTGGGTCTGCTGGCAAGTGCCGCAACAGGCTGCAGTTCCGATGTGACACGGTTCGGCGGCTTGTTTTCCTCCTCAGGGCAGGATCAGATCACCACCAGCTCCATTCCGCGCAGGGGCGGCGCCCAGGGTGATCCGGTGCCGCGCGCCGATCTCGGCGGCTCCGCCGTTGCAAGCCAGTCGGGATATGGTGGCGGCAATGGTGCACTGAACCAGCCTTATCCATCGAATCAGACTTATGATCCGGTCCGCACGTCGAGCGCCCGTATGGCCTCCGCGCCGGTCGCGGTGCAGCGTTCCGATCTTGCAGCTCCGACGGCCGTTGCGCCGCCCCGGCAGCGGGAAAGGGAAGTCGCGCTCGCCCAGCCTTTCCCTTCGGCGCCTCAGGCTGAAAAGCCTCGTTTGGTGGCCCCGGCCGCGCCGAAGCTGACGCCCGATCCTCTGGCGACGGGCACGACGCCGAAGGTCTCCGGCTGGTCCGCGACCAACGCGCCTTCCGTGACGCTGCGTCCGGGTGAAAGCATCGCCACGCTGTCCAGGCGCTTCGGCGTCCCGGAAAAGGAAATCCTGCGCGTCAACAGCCTGAAGACCGCATCTGCGGCCAAGCCCGGCCAGGCGATCCTGATCCCGACGTTCAACGGCGGCAATGCCGCCAAGTCGGCATCGCAGGCGGCCGACCTCTCCAAGCCCGGCAAGATGCCGGAACCGGTGAAGGCGCCTGAGCAGAACGTCGCTGTCGTTCCTGGCGCCAATTCCGCCCGCGACAAGACCATGGCGAGCGCCGATTCCACCGGCAAGCTTCCGGCCGGCGCCGGCAAGGACCCGAAGGCGCCTGCTGGCACCTATGTCGTCAAGCAAGGCGATTCGCTGGCAAAGATCGCCAAGGCGACCGGCACCAATATCGACGATCTCAAGGCCGCCAACAATCTGTCGGCCAGCTCGGTCAAGATCGGTCAGGCGCTGAAGATCCCGAACGGCACAGCCGACAACATCAAGACGGCCTCGATCCCGGCCGCGAAGGTCGATCCGAAGCCGGCTCAGGCAGCGCCCGCCCAGCAAACGGCCTCCGTCGAGCCCGCACCCTACAAGGCGCCGGCCGCCACCCAGACGGTCGACGATGTCGAGAAGAAGTCCGACGTCAGCTCCGCCGCACCGGAATCGACCGGCATCGGCAAGTATCGCTGGCCGGTCCGCGGTCAGGTCATTGCTTCATATGGCGCCAACGTCAACGGCAACCGCAATGACGGCATCGACATCTCGGTGCCGCAGGGAACCCCGATCAAGGCCGCCGAAAACGGCGTCGTCATCTATGCCGGCAACGGCCTGAAGGAACTCGGCAACACGGTTCTCGTCCGTCACGACGACGGCACCGTCACCGTCTACGGCAATGCCGATACGCTGAGCGTCGCCCGCGGTCAGAAGATCCAGCGTGGCCAGACGGTTGCCGTCTCCGGCATGAGCGGCGACGTTAAGCAGCCGCAGGTCCATTTCGAGGTGCGCAAGGATGCATCCCCGGTCAACCCGATGACTTTCCTGGAATAGGTATAGCGTCCCAGGAAGCGCAAAAGCCCGGCCACCCGCCGGGCTTTTGTATTTTTAGCCTCTGTCAATATGGACGCGCATGCGTCCGGCCAGATCCTGAATATACTGCCAGGCGACGCGGCCGGACCGCGCGCCACGCGTCGTTGCCCATTCCAGCGCCTCTGCATGCATCTTGTCGCGCTCGAGGGCGAGTTTGAAGTAATCGGCATAGCCGTCGATCATGCCGAGATAATCTTCCTGGCTGCATTTGTGGAAGCCGAGCCAGAGACCGAAGCGATCGGAAAGCGAAACCTTCTCCTCGACGGCTTCCGACGGATTGATCGCCGTCGACTGCTCGTTTTCCATCATGTGGCGCGGCAGCAGATGGCGCCGATTTGACGTCGCATAGAAGAGCACATTGTCCGGTCGCCCTTCGACGCCGCCGTCGAGTGCCGCCTTCAGCGACTTGTAGGCGGTGTCGTCGTGATCGAAGGAGAGATCGTCGCAGAAGACGATGACGCGGTAGGGTGTGTCCTTCAAGAGATCGAGCAGGGTGGGGAGGCTGGCGATATCCTCGCGATGGACTTCGACCAGCTTCAGCGCGACGCCGCTTTCGCGCCTGACATCCTCATGCACGGCCTTAACAAGCGAGGATTTGCCCATGCCGCGTGCGCCCCAGAGCAGCACGTTGTTGGCGGCATAACCCTCGGAGAACCGCACCGTATTCTCATGCAGGATATCGCGCACATGATCGACGCCGCGGATGAGCTTCAGCGCCACCCGGTTCGGCTTGTTCACAGGCTGCAGGTGCTGGCGAGACGGCGCCCAGACGAAACAGTCGGCCGCATCCCAATCGTTGACGGCCGGCGGCGGCCCGGCGAGGCGCTGGACGGCATCGGCGAGCCGTTTCAGTTCGGCAAGCAGGGCGGTGTTGATTTCCTCGGTCATCGCAAGCTCCTGATTTCTTGCTGCGGCAATCCACTTTATCTTTCGATGCGGGGTAGCATGGCGTTTTGCCGGCGGAAAGGTTATGAGGCAGCGGAATCGGTACTGTTTCGGGCTGTTTCTGTTGCATTCATCGAAGCGGTAATTATAGTCCGGCAACCTGAAAATAAGGCGGAGTTCCGCCGCCAAGCCTGAGGAGTTTAGCATGTTCATCACCCCGGCATTCGCCCAGAGCGCGACCGACACCGCAACCGGTTTCGGCGGTTCCGGTTTCGAAATGATCATCCTGTTCGTGCCGCTGATGGTCGTCTGGTACTTCCTGCTGATCCGCCCGCAGCGCGCACAGGCCAAGAAGCGTGAGGAAACCCTGAAGGCGATCCGTCGCGGCGACCAGGTCGTCACCGGCGGCGGCCTCGTCGGCAAGGTCACCAAAGTCATCGACGACAAGGAAGTCGAAGTCGAGATCGCCGATGGCGTTCGTGTGCGCATCGTCCGCAGCGGTATTTCGGATGTGCGCGTCAAGGGTGAACCCGTCAAGGCCGACGCAGCGTAACAAGCGATAACGGCAGCACCGCCGGATCGGAAGATCGTCGAGAGAATGTTGCATTTTTCCCGCTGGAAAACACTTCTGATCTGGTTGGCCGCGTTTGCGGCCATCATCATCGCTGCGCCCAATCTGCTGAGCGAAGCGCAGCGTTCCTCTCTGCCAGGCTGGCTGCGGCACGACCGCGTGACGCTCGGTCTCGATCTGCAGGGCGGTTCGCATATCGTTCTGAAGGTCGAGCGTTCCGATATCGTCAAGGACCGCTTGGAAGAAGTGGTCGCCAATGTGCGCAACGCGCTGCGCGGCGCCGGCATCCGCTATACCGGGCTGACCGGCAACGACCAGACCGTCACCGTCCGGATCACCGATCCGGCTGAGACGCAGAAGGCGGTCGATCTTCTGAAGCCTTTGACGACGGCCGGCGGACGTTCCGGGCCTGACATCGCGCTGCAGCAGGGCGAAGAGGGACAACTGTCGCTGCAGATTTCCGACGCCGGCATCACCTCCGACGTCGCCTCCGCCCGAACGCGGTCACTCGATATCGTCAGCCGCCGAATCGCTGGCTTCGGCTATGAAAATTTCCTCGTTCGCCCCGATGATGCCGATCGGATCGTCGTGCAGGTGCTGGGATCGGTTGATGCGGAGCGGCTGAAGAACCTCTTGAACCAGACGGCCAAGCTTTCCTTTCATCTGATCGACGCAAGCATGTCGGGGCAGGAGGCGCTGAACGGCCGCTGGCCGGCGACATCGCAGGTGCTCTATTCGCTTGACGATCCGCCGGTCCCCTATCTTGTCGACCGCACGGCTTTCGCCAACGCCAGCAACATGGTCGATATCGAGCCGGTCGTCGATCCGCAGACCCAGGATACATCGATTGCCTACCGCCTCGATGCCGAAGGCACGCGGCGGCTGGCTGAGGTGACGGGGCAGAATATCGGCAAGCACCTTGCCATCGTCTTCGACGACCAGGTGATGTCGGCGCCAAGCATCGATGCGGCGATCACCGGCGGCGAGGGCGCGATTTCGGCGAATTTCTCCGAGGATGGCGTCCGCGACCTCGCGATCATGCTGCGCGCCGGCGCCTTGCCGGCGACGCTGACGAGCGTCGAGGAGCGCAGCGTCAGTCCGAGATTCGGCGCCGACTCCATCTTCTCCGGCCTCGTTGCCGGCCTCGTCGCCGTCGTGCTGGTCGCAGCACTGATGATCGTGCTCTACCGCATTCTCGGCGTTATCGCCGTCGTCTCGCTCGTCTTCAACCTGATCTTCATTATCGCAGTGCTCAGCCTTGCCGGCGCGACCCTCACCTTGCCCGGCATTGCCGGCATCGTGCTCATCGTCGGCATGGCGGTCGATTCCAACGTTCTGATCTACGAGCGTATCCGTGAAGAGGAGAGAACCGCCCACTCCTTTGCAGACGCCGTCAGCCGCGGTTTTCAGCGCGCCTTTGCAACCATCGTCGATGCCAATGTCACGATTTTCATCGCCGCCATCATCCTCTTTTTCCTCGGCAGCGAATCCATCCGCGGTTTCGCGGTGACGCTGGCGGTCGGCATTCTGGCGACCGTCTTCACGGCTTTCACGCTGACGCGTTCGATCGTTGCCATCTGGCTGAAAGGGCGCCATCCCCGGCATCTGCCGAAGAGCGTTCTGACCCATCTTTTCGAACACGCCAATATCCGTTTCATGGGGATCCGGCGTTACGTTTTTACCGCCTCGGCGATCATCTCGTTGATCGCCATGGCCGCCTTTGCCACCGCCGGCCTGCGTCTCGGCATTGATTTCACCGGCGGCTCGCTCATCGAGGTGACGGCGAAGCAAGGCAATGCCGACCTCGCCGATCTTGAATCACGCCTCAACGATCTCAATCTCGGTGAGATCAGCGTCCAGCGTACCGGCGGCCCGTCGAATGCGCGGATCCGCATCGCCTCCCAGGGCGGCGGCGAGAATGCCGAGCAGTCGGCGGCGACGCTGGTGCGCGGCGAACTCCAGGAGGATTATGATTTTCGCCGCGTCGAGGTCGTCGGCCCCGCGATCTCCGGCGAATTGACGATGATGGCGACGCTCGGCGTGCTGGCAGCGTTGGCGGCGATCCTGATCTACATCTGGATCCGCTTCGAATGGCAGTTTGCGGTCGGCGCCATCATTGCCACGCTGCACGACGTCATCATCATGCTCGGTCTCTTCGTGCTGACCGGCATGGAATTCAACCTGACGAGCGTCGCCGCCTTGCTGACCGTTGTCGGTTATTCCCTGAATGACACGGTCGTGGTCTATGACCGAATGCGCGAGAATCTGAAGCGATACAAGAAGATGCCGCTGCCGATCCTGATCGATGCGTCGATCAACCAGACGCTGTCGCGCACCATACTGACCGCGGCGACGACGCTGCTCGCCTTGCTCGCGCTCTATCTTTTCGGAGGGGAGGTTATCCGCTCCTTCACCTTTACGATGCTCTTCGCCGTCGCTCTCGGCACCTTCTCTTCGATCTATATCGCCGCTCCTGTCCTGATCGTCTTCCGGCTGCGGCCGGCGAGCCCCGACGAGGAAGAGAGCAACAAGACGGATGCTGGTATAAAATCCGGCACGGTGGTTTGAAAACATGGCAAAAGGCATAGAAATCCGCGCCGCGCATTTTCCCGGGCGCGCGCCGATCGATACTTACGGCAATGGCGGTTTCCGTTTTGCCGACATGTCGCATCGCGGCTCGATCCTTTGCCTGCCCTCCGGCATTCACGGCTGGGACATGGACATGTCGAAACCGCTGTCACCGGAAAATTTCCGGCGGGTGCTTGATGAGGCTGATGATATCGAGGTTCTGCTCGTCGGGACCGGAACCGAGCTTCGCCGCCTGCCGGAAGAATTGAAGCAGGCGCTGAAATCGCGCGGCATCGCCTCCGATCCGATGAGCACGGGCGCAGCGGTACGCACTTTCAATATCATGCTGGCCGAGCAGCGCGCCGTCGCCGCGGCACTGATCGCGGTCTGACCAATGGCTGAAGCGAAAACTGCGACGAACCAGGAGATCTGCCTGGCGATGCTGCGCGACAGCGATCGTGATCGCTACCTTGCCTGCCTGCTGTCGCCGGATGACAAGCGCGGCGCGCTTGCCGCTCTGTACACCTTCAACGCCGAGCTTGCCCGCATTCGTGATCTCGTGCACGAGCCGCTGCCCGGCGAGGTCAGGCTGCAATATTGGCGCGATCTGCTGGAAGGCAGCGCCCATGGTTCAACGGCTGCCAATCCCGTCGCCGCCGCACTTCTGACGGCGGTCGAAACGCACCGCCTGCCGCGCAAGACGCTGATCGACATGATCGAGGCCCGGACCTTCGACCTCTACGACGATCCGATGGAAACGCGTCTGTCGCTCGAAGGTTATGCCGGGGAGACGGCATCGGCCCTCATTCAGCTCGCAAGCCTCGTGCTGTCGCCCGAGGAAGCCGCACGATCCGCCGATGCCGCCGGCCATGCCGGTGTGGCCCAGGCGGTCGCCGGCCTGTTGCTGCTAATGCCGCTGCATCGCCGCCGCGGCCAGGTCTATATTCCGCTGCAGATCCTGTCCGCCACCGGTCTTAACCGTGATGCCTTCCTTGCCGGCGAAGACAGGCCGCGCATCTCCGCCGCCATCGAGGCCTTTGCCGGCCTCGGTCGCGAACATCTGGCAAAGGCGAGGGCGGCAGGGCCGATCACGCCCAGGGTCTTTCCGGCCTTCCTGCCGGCGACGCTTGCCGAACCGGTGCTTCTCAGGGCGCAGAAGCTCGGCGCCGTCCTGTTCGACCGGACGCTGCAGCCGCCGCAATGGCGCCGCCAGCTCAGCATGGCGCTCTCGGCGAGCCGGAAAAAAATCTGACGCGGGTCAAACTCGCGCAAGTCTCGCGCGTTACAAGGCTTGAACCGCTACCCTTTCGAACGGAGACTCGGCGTGGGCATTATCGTCTGGTGCGTTCTTTTCGCCATCGTCATTTTCTTTGCCTTCGTGGCAACGCGTTTGGCCGCGCAGAACAAGGAAGACGGCCTGCATGACACGGGCCTCGCCATCATTGAATTCGGCCGCGCCTTTCCGAACGAGGCGATCCGCCAGTTGCAGGCGACGGAGAACGGCCAGGCGATCTTCGTGCGCCTGCATGACAATAAGGCGGGCTTCATGCGCAACATGTCGCGCCACTTCGCCTGCCATCTGATCGAGCCGGGCCGCGTGCGCGTGGTCAGCTCGCAAACGGGCAGGGGCCTGGTGATCGATTTCCTCGATGCGCCTCACCAAAACGGCGATTTCGAATTCGCTTCCGCCAAGGAGTCCTCGGAAGTCGCGCTCTGGCTGCTCGGCAATTATATCGCCGAGCCGGATAAGGATCTGCCGTCCAACCATATTTCGGCGGCGAACAAGCACTAAACCGCCAATCAGGCGCTGTCGGCAAGCGGGGAATTCTGGCCGAGCCAGGCGGCGCAGTCGGCAAGCGCGCGGCGCGCGATCAATTGCCGCTTCATGATCGTCTTATCCTTGCCGCGGAAGCGCTTGACGCCCTCGGGCTTGACGATCGAACCGGGCTGAAGCTCCGGAAACAGCCCAAAATTGATGTTCATCGGCTGGAACGAGCGTTTGCCCGGCTCCTCGTCGGTGACGATATGCCCGCCGGTGATATGGCCGAGCAGCGAGCCGAGCGCCGTCGTTGCCGGCGGCAGCGAGATCGCCTCGCCCTTGCGTTCGGCGGCGGCGAAGCGGCCGGCCATCAGCCCGACGCTGGCGCTTTCGACATAACCCTCGCAGCCGGTGATCTGGCCGGCGAAACGCAGGCCGGGCCGCGATTTCAAAGTCAGCGACGGGGTAAGCAGGGTGGGGGAATTGATATAGGTGTTGCGGTGTAGGCCGCCGAGGCGGGCGAACTCCGCATTTTCCAGACCTGGGATCATCCGGAAGATTTCCGCCTGCGCCCCATATTTCAGCTTGGTCTGGAAGCCGACCATATTGTAGAGCGTGCCGAGCGCATTGTCCTGGCGCAGCTGTACGACGGCATAGGCCTTGACCGTCGGATTATGCGCGTTCGTCAGCCCCATCGGCTTCATCGGACCGTGGCGCAGCGTCTCGCGGCCGCGTTCGGCCATCACCTCGATCGGCAGGCAGCCGTCGAAATAAGGCGTGCCTTCCCATTCCTTGAAACCCACCGTGTCGCCTGATATCAGCGCGTCGACGAAGGCATTGTACTGCGCTTCGTCCATCGGGCAATTGATGTAATCCTTGCCGGTGCCGCCGGGGCCGACCTTGTCGTAGCGCGACTGATACCAGCAGATATCCATGTCGATGCTCTCGCGGTAGACGATCGGCGCGATGGCGTCGAAGAAGGCGAGCGAATCCTCTCCCGTCTCCGCCTGGATGGCGCTGGCAAGCGACGGCGCCGTCAGCGGTCCGGTGGCGACGATGGCAAGATCCCAGTCGTTCGGCGGCAGGCCGGTGATCTCTTCGCGCACGACGGTGATCAGCGGGTGGTCATCGATCGCCCGGGTCACCGCCTCGGAGAAGCCATCGCGATCGACGGCGAGTGCGCCGCCGGCCGGCACTTGGTGCCGATCCGCCGTGGCCATGATCAGCGAGCCGGCCATGCGCATCTCGGCATGGATGACGCCGACGGCATTGCTGGTCGCGTCGTCGGAACGGAAGGAATTGGAGCAGACCAGTTCGGCAAGACCGTCGGTCTTATGGGCATCCGTACCGCGCACCCCGCGCATTTCATGCAGGATGACGGGAACGCCGGAACTGGCGATTTGCCAGGCGGCTTCCGAACCGGCGAGCCCGCCGCCGACGACGTGGATAGGGGAATAGGAGGAGATCGTGTTCATTCCGGGCTGATATCATGTCGGCAGGTGCGATCCAACACCTCGGAATCAAAAACGGCGCCTGAGGGCGCCGTCTTGGAAGCATCGCGCTAGCGGCCCGCTATTAGCGGAACGAGCGGGATGCGATATTGCGGATGTCGTAGCGGCTGACGCCGATATCGGACAGGGTCTGGTTCGAAAGGCCGCCCAGTTCGTTGAGCGTACGGCGGTAGCTGAGCCAGCTTTTTGCAATGCGGATCGGGTTCATTGTCTTTTTCCTCAAACAAATGTCCGCTGGATGGCGGGATCGCCTATCTCTCTGCGGTTGATGTTTATATAGGCGATATCAGTGCTTTTGTGCAGTGCAAATAAAAGGCGTCTGCTATGCAATTGTGCAATGTGATGCATGCCAATTAAGCGATGGATATTTTTTGAGCGGGCTAAGGAAGCGGGTAATGCCGTGCAACCGACGCGGCAGTGCCTAGCGACAAAGAAAACGCCCGCTGTGGGTACAGCGGGCGTTTCGATCGAGGACGAACGGCTTGGGAGGAAGCAGCGATCGCCTTGAATTAGCGGGAGGAAGCCTCACGGGCGACGCGATGGATGTCCGAACGATCGATGCCGAGGTCGTGCAATTCGCGGTTGCTCATGCGGCCGAGTTCAGTGATGGTCTGACGGTACTTGCGCCAGTTATTGAAAGAGCGAGAGAAGTTCATGTTAAGCCCCTTTCTGAGGGTTTGATCTGCCAGCAGCCACTGATCGGCGCTGACCTCTATTTGATGACCGGAATATATGTTGCGGCGCGAAAGAGGAAAACAGCCAAGTTTTCAGATCACCTATGCGAATTGTGCAACGCTCACAGGGTGTTTGACTAGGACTCGCCGCTTTTTGGTCAACGATTAGGCAGAATGGTTCTCAGGAAGGCAATCTGGTTTGGCGCCCTGCACAGTTGCCCGTGCTCCAAGACGCTGCTCCCTCCATGGTGCCGCCTGCGTCCACCGTAAAGAGGCGTTTCGCGTCGGATCGAAGGCCGCCCATTTATGGGCAGCCTCGGTGGGGCCGGTGAGGCGGCAGGCTCGCACGACGGGGCCAAATCCCCGAAATCCTGAGAGCGCTAAATGTTTTGATTGCATTTTTGCTCAATAAAACGCCCGCCGGGGGAGGATCCGGCGGGCGCATTATGGTGACTGGCAACTGGGAGGAGGAGGGTTGCCAGCCTTATCGCAGTGCGCTTGGGAGGAGGAGCGCGCGGCTGCGAATCTCGTCGCGGACATCCATCCGCGGGCATCCGGCAGAGCCGGGCGGGGCGCCATCCCCTGCTTCGATGACTTCTTAAATAGTATGACTAATTGGATTTCTGCAGTGCAATAAATTCATGAGGGATATGCCCTTAGCGCATACCTCTCCAGCATACCCTTACAATAGCACTAATGACGTTAGCGGCCGGTTAATACTCGCCCCAATTTAGACCAATGAGGAATTTGTATATTTGTCGTGAGGACGTTTATAACGACGGAAGCGCAGCGCTGGAATGAGCGTCGCGAAAATAAGGGGTGGGAGCATGTATCGCGGCAGATTGGAGCGGGATCTCTCGCTCTGGGTGGGCAAAGGCCTGTTGGGCCAGGAAACGGCGACCACGCTTCTCGCCGAATATGACGGTCGCCCGGCAAGCTTCAGCCTCGGCAGGGTGCTGATGGCGCTGGCAGCGGTGCTGCTTGCATCAGCCATCCTGCTGGTCGTCGCCTCCAACTGGGAGGCCATCCCACGCCTTGTCCGCGTCGGCGTTATCCTGGGGCTGATCTGGGTGGTGCACATCGCCGCCGCGTTGATGCTTGGCCGCGGTGCGACAGCGGCCGCAGGCGGCTTGCTGGTCATCGGCGCCATGAGTTTCGGCGGCGCCATATCGCTGGTTGGGCAGATGTATCATCTCTCCGGCGACGAGCAGACGGTGATGTATCTTTGGTTCGCCATCGCGACCATCTCGGCAATCCTGTTCCGTTCGGGCGCAGTGACCGTCGTCGCCGGCTTCCTCTCCTGGGCGTCCTTTGCCGTCTACCTCCAGAATTACGACACGCACTGGGTCGGCCTCGATCCCTGGATGGCGCCCGTCATGGCGGCGATCACAATCGCCCTGGTGCGCTATACCGACGCCGAGCGGGCCCGCCATCTCGCCTATCTGCTTTTGATCGGCTGGCTCGCCTGGCTCTATACTCTATATGAGGAGATCGCCGTTGCGCTCGCCTTCGCCGTCGGCGGCATGGCGGCCGTCGTCCTGGCGGCGTTGCCGCTCCCGCGCATCGCTTCCCTGGTCAGGACCGCCGGTGCTGCCCCGGCCTTCTACAGCTTCCTCGTCGCGGCAATCGGTTTCCTGCTGCTGCATATCGAAATCGAGGACGGTTGGCGGCTGGTGGTGCTTGGAGTGGCGACGCTTGCCGCGTCCGTGCTGGCGATCGCCCTGCATGGCAGGGACAACGGTGCGGTGCGTTATCTCGCCTACATGAGTTTTGCCGCCGAAATGCTTTATCTCGCCTCCGTCACGGTCGGCTCGATTCTCGGCACGTCGAGCCTGTTCCTGTTCTCCGGTCTGGTGGTGGCGCTGGTTGCCTGGCTCGTCATCCGTCTCGAACGGCGGTTTTCGGCGAATGCACAGGGGGAGCGCGCATGAACTCGCTCCTGGCAAGGCTGCAATCCGGCAGAGGCTATGTGCTTTCGGCAATCATCGTCGCCGGCCTTCAGACCGTGATCCTCGGCACGATCATCCAGAGCCGCGCGTCGATCCTCAATAGCGGTGCCGAGGTGCTGCTGAAGACGGCGCCCGTCGATCCGCGTGATTTCCTTCGCGGCGATTATGTCGTCTTGAACTACGACATTTCCTCGGTGCCGGTGCAGACGGTCTCAGGCGGCATTCCGGCGGAGCCCGGCGAGCGCACGTTATGGGTTCGGTTGAAGAAGCAGGAGGACGGTTTCTGGACGGTGATCGAATCGTCCTTTCACGGGCTGCCGCCGCTGCCGGAGACCGTGATCCTGCGCAGCCAGCCATTCTATAGTGGCGGACTTGCCGCCGGCGACAGCATCCGCGTCGAATACGGCATCGAGCGCTATTACGTTCCCGAAGGCGAGGGAAAGCCGATCGAGGAGGCCCGAAACGGCGGCAATGTCGCCATATCAGTACGCGTCTCGCCTGATGGAAGCGCGCAGATTCGCGGTCTTCTCGTCGACAACAAGCCGGTTTACGACGAGCCGCTCTATTGATCCGGCGGCACTTCGGGAGAGGGCGGTTTGCGGGCCGCAAATCCCTGTCATTTGCCGTTCATTTTTCCTTTGCCTCGACCAAATCGGGTGATATAGAGACGCCGCGCTCCGGAAGGCCTCATGCGCAGGCATAGGCATGCGGTTTTGTGAACGCGGGTATGGTGAAATTGGTAGACACGCCAGATTTAGGTTCTGGTGCCGCAAGGCGTGGGAGTTCAAGTCTCTCTACCCGCACCAAGCTGTTTGCAGCGGGAGACGGAGATAGTGGTCCCGAATACCCGGAAGCGAGCGCCGTTCCCCTTTGGGCGGAATGGCAGGAATTGGGAAAAGCCACGCGCGGCACGCTGCCGGCGTCGTGCTCATCGAAACGAACGGCGTCTGGGCACGGCCGCCAGGACATGAAGGTAGGAAGACATGCAGGTTATCGAAACGCTCGCTGAAGGGCTGAAGCGCGAAATCAAGGTCGTTATCCCGGCCAAGGACATGCAGGACAAGATGAATGAGCGTCTTGCCGATGTGAAGGACAAGGTCCGCATCAACGGCTTCCGTCCGGGCAAGGTACCCCCTGCTCACTTGAAGAAGGTCTACGGCAAGTCGATCATGGCCGAACTCGTCAACGAGATCGTCCGCGAGCAGCCGGCCGCCATCCTGTCCAGCCGCGGCGAGAAGTCGGCCACGCAGCCGGAAATCGCCATGACCGAGGACAAGGACGAAGCCGACAAGATCCTCGCCGCCGAGAAGGATTTCGAATTCACGCTCTCTTATGAAGTGCTGCCGCCGATCGAACTGAAGTCGGTCAAGGGCATCAAGGTCACGCGCGAAGTCATCGATATTTCGGACGACGAAGTCAACGAGCAGGTTCTCAAGGTCGCCGAAAGCGCCCGCGCATATGAGACCAAGACCGGCAAGTCCGCCAACGGCGACCGCATCACCATGGATTACGTCGGCAAGGTCGACGGCGAAGCCTTCGAAGGCGGCACCGACCAGGGCGCCGAACTGGTGCTCGGCTCCGGCCGCTTCATTCCTGGCTTCGAAGACCAGCTCGTCGGCGTCAAGGCCGGCGATGAAAAGACCATCACCGTGACCTTCCCGGCCGACTATCCGGCCAAGAACCTTGCCGGCAAGGAAGCCACCTTCGACGTGTCCGTCAAGGAGGTTGCAGCCCCCGGCGCCGTCGAGATCAACGACGAACTCGCCTCCAAGCTCGGCATCGAATCTGCCGACCGCCTGAAGGAAATCGTTCGCGGCCAGATCGAATCGCAGTACGGCTCGCTGACCCGCCAGAAGCTGAAGCGCCAGATCCTCGACCAGCTCGACGAGATGTACAAGTTCGAGACCCCGAACTCGCTGGTCGATGCCGAATATAACGGCATCTGGAGCCAGGTGAACAACGACCTCGCCCAGTCCGGCAAGACCTTCGAGGACGAAGACACGACCGAAGACAAGGCACGTGAGGAATACAAGACGCTCGCCGAGCGTCGTGTCCGCCTCGGCCTCGTTCTCTCCGAAATCGGCGAAAAGGCCGGCGTCGAAGTCAGCGAAGACGAAATGCAGCGCGCCATCTACGATCAGCTGCGCCAGTATCCGGGCCAGGAAAAGCAGATCCTCGAATTCTTCCGCAGCCAGCCGGGCGCCGCCGCTTCGATCCGCGCGCCGATCTTCGAAGAGAAGGTCATCGATCACCTGCTGACCGAAATCGACGTCACCGACAAGAAGGTGACCAAGGAAGAGCTGCTCGCCGAGGAAGAAGGCGAGGCGAAGGCTGAAACCAAGAAGGCCGCCCCGAAGAAGAAGGCTGCCGCCAAGGCCGAAGCTGCCGACGCCGGCGAAGGCGAAGAAGCCGCTCCGAAGAAGAAGGCTGCTCCTAAGAAGAAGGCAGCTGACGAAAGCGCCGAATAATCGCTTTTCAGTTCTGAAGTTTGGAAGGCCCCGCCATCGTGCGGGGCCTTTTTGTTTTTCGGCTCATCCGGACGGGCTACTCGACGCCCTCTTCATCATGGTGTTATCTTCGCCAGCAGCAACAGATAGTTGAAATAAGTATAAACCGATGCAGATCTTGCTGGTGCATGTCGCCCGGGGATGACGACATGCATAAAACAACGAGCTTTGGGTAGTGGGAGGACCTGAAAATGACTGCAAAGAAAGACATGAAGACGCTGGTCGAGGAAATCTATTCTGTGCGCGACCGTGGCGATATCGAGGGTACGCTTGCGCTGATCGGCGACGGTTGCACCTTTCGCATGGTCGGCAATGCACGGCTGGCGCCTCTGACGACTGAAACGAGCGGGCATGACTTTCGCCAAACGATAACGCAGCTTATCGCAGCATGGGATCTATCCAAGATCAGGACGACCGGTATCTATGTGGACGAGGATGAGCAGATGGTCTTCGCCCATCGTGAAGGGGAGGTCAGGCACGTTCCATCGGGCGTGAGCTTCAATACGGAATTCGTCGACAAGATCCATTTTCAGGATGGCAAACCGGTCAAGATCGTCGAATTCGTCGACACGCTGCAAGTGGCGGAGACGAGCCGGATGATCCAATTCGCGTAAGCGGCAACCGAAATCGGAGCCGCCAAAGCGCGTCGCATCGAACGTGATTCCTGCGACGCGCTTCAGCGCGAATTGCAACTCAATGCCGTGTGAGTTCCGCGACTTTCCTGACGTGGCTCACGGCTGCGGTTCCGCCTGATGTCTTGGTGAAGAGGCTGAGTGTCTCTTCCTCATCATCGGCGACGGGCGTTAAGGCCTGATCCATATAGGTCTTCGACTTCGCTTCCCTTGAAATCAGGAATGCCGAAATCGTCAGGCCGATGATCGTGCCGGCAAGCGAAGCGTGTTTTCTGAAGGTTTCCCAGGCAAAGCGCGGCCAGAAGACCAGCGGATTTTCCCGCGGCAGTTCCGGGCGCCGCTCCGACGGCGTCTTCAGGCGCAGCAGGCCGCTTTGCAGCGGATGCACGTTTTCCAGCGGCACGGTGGTCGCGAAGGAGACGAGAACCTTGACGAGCCTTGCGAGCGGTACTCCGGTCGCCACAGCGCGGCGCAACAGCGTCTTCATGTGATCAGGCGAATAATAGAGCGCCCAGGCCTCGTGGTAGATGTCTTCCCATTCCTGCTTGCTCATCTTCGGATGCGCGGTGCAGACGTGCTCGACATCGTAGATGTTGAGATCGCCATCCATCTCGACACCCTTCTTCCACAGCACCTGATGGTCCTCGGAGCCGGGCAGCGGCGTCAGGATGAAGAATTCGATGACGTCGAGCGGCAGCTCTTCCTGGATGATCGCGATGTCGCGGCGGATCGATTCCGGCGTGTCGGCCGGGAAGCCCAGGATATAACCGGCGAGCGTCATGATCCCCTGCGCCTTCCAGGCGAGCAGCATCTTGCGGTATTCGGTGATCTTGTTCTGGTTCTTCTTGGCGGCGGTCAGATTGTCCGGATTGACGTTTTCGAGGCCGATGAAGACACGGGTGACGCCGGCGCGCCGGGATTTCTCGATGAAATTCGGGATCTTGTGGCAGAGCGTGTCGACCTGGATCATCAGGCCGAGCGGAATGCCGTCCCGCTCCTTCAGCTCGATCAGCCGGTCGAAGATCGCTTCCCAATCCTTGTTGCGGGCAAAATTGTCGTCGGTGATGAAGAATTTGTGGATGCCCTGCGCCCAGTTCATCCGCACCAGCTTTTCGACGTCGTCGGCCGAGCGGAAACGCGACTTGCGCCCCTGGACGTTGATGATGGTGCAGAACGAGCACTGGTAGGGACAGCCGCGTCCGGCATCGAAGCTGGTGCTGAGCCCGAGCGTTCGCTGGATATTGTCCTTCGGCAGGAAGGGAACCGGCGTGCCGCCGATGCCGGGAAGGTCGTTCATGAAATTGTAGAGCGGCTTCAGCTCGCCGCCAGCGGCGTCGCGCAGCACCATCTCCAGCCGGCCCTCGGCCTCGCCGGCAAACATCGAGATGCCCATGTCGCGGCAGGCGTCGAGCCAAACCGCCTTGCCGTCCAGCATCGACAGGCAGCCCGAAACATGGAAGCCGCCGATCGAAACCGGCAGGCCGGCATCGCGAAACGGCCGGGCGATATCGAGGGCACGCGGATACTGGTTGGTCTGGACGCCGACAAGCGCGATCATGCCGAAATTGTCGTGGCGCTTGAACTGGGCGAGCAATCCGGCGAAGTCGATCCGCGTATTGGTCTCGTCGATCACGGTGATGTCGATCGCGGTATCGGGGCCGAGCACTTTGCGCTCGGCGCATTCGGCGGCGATGCCATAGAGAGCCGCGAGCGAATTGGAAGGAATCATCGCCCGCCACCAGCGGATGACATAGCCGTCGTCGTCATAATGCGACGGCTTGATCAGAATCAGCTGAAAACGTCGGCGCGCAGCTTCCAAGACATGGGACAAGAGTATCTATCTTTCTTCAGAAGCTTTTGCCGGAGGCAAAATGGAGTTGAAAGCACATATCATGCATGGCGTATCAATGCGACTTATGAGGGTTCAAACCAAGACGTAAAACACGGCGCTGCGCGCAAAACGTTTCGCGCAGCGTATCATTCCTCAATATACTACCCGATATCGAGCAGCAATGCGCGGTGGTCGGACACCTCCGGCGTCTCGACCACCTCGAATTTGGCAACGCTGACCCCTGGTGTGACCAGCATATAGTCGGCAAAGCGCCCCGGCTTCAGATAGTAGGAGGTTCGCGTGTCTACAAGGCCATTGCCGGTGACGAGCTCGCAAAGCCCGAGTCGGGTGAGAATCGCAAAGGTGGCGCTGTCAGCCAAAACGTTGAAATCACCGCAGACAACGAGGCCTTCATTGCCGGGCCAGATGCGCTCGACAAGCTTGACCAGTGCCGCGGCCTGCTCTTGGCGGGCCGCCGTGTCGTCCTTGCCGGCGGGATCGCGCAGGCCATGCATATGGGCGATGGTAACGGCAGAAGCCTGTTCATGGCTGAAGACGCGGATGCAATGGGCGTTGCGCGGCCGCGGGTGTTCACCCCAGCCATCGGCCGAAAAACCGCCATGCACGAAGTCCAGCCCCTGGGCGATGACCGAATGTGATTTGCGCACGAAGGTCGCCAGCCCGAATTCGGCGGCAATGGCGCTATCGCCGTTAAACAGCTCGCCTCTCGATGTCGGGCAGAAGAAGCCGTCGTGGCCGGGCAGGGCGGCGCTGATCTCGGCAAACAGATTGGCGCGCTGCGGCAGTTCCAGCCCCGCATCCCGATAGATTGACCATCCCCCATCCGCGCCCGGCGCCCGCAGCACTTCCTGCAGGCACAAAACATCCGCATCGGCCTGCCTGACATAATCGATCAGGGCCTCGTGCAGCCTGCCGCCCCAGGCGTTCAGCGAAATGATGCGCAATGTCGTTCGGCTCCGTTTTGGGCGGCCGGATTGAGACGACGGTTCTGCCGTCTGTGATTCGCCCTTAGAGTTCAGACTTGATGTCGCCCATCCGGTTCCAGGCGTCGAGGCCGGCGATCTTGTAGGCTTCGGCAAGCGTCGGATAGTTGAAGGTGTTTTCGACAAAATATTCGACCGTGCCTTTGAGATTGAGCACCGCCTGGCCGATATGAACCAGCTCGGTAGCGCCTTCGCCGACGATATGCACGCCGAGCAGGCGGCGTGTCTTCAGCGAGAAGATCAGCTTCAAAAGCCCGGTGTCGAGGCCCATGATATGACCGCGCGAGGTCTCGCGGAAACGGGCGATGCCGCATTCATAGGGAATACCGCGCTCCTTCATCTCCTCTTCGGTCAGGCCGCAGGTGGAAATTTCCGGCACGGCATAAATGCCGTACGGGAAATATTTCGGCGGCTCCTTGGCAACCGCGCCGATCGCGACGCGGGCGGCGATGCGGCCCTGTTCCATCGAGGTCGAGGCAAGGCTTGGAAAGCCGACGACGTCGCCGGCGGCATAGACGTTGGCAACCGATGTCTGGAAGGTTTCCGGATTGACCTTGAGGCGGCCGCGGCTGTCGGCTTCGAGGCCGATGGCCGGAAGGTTCAGCGCGTCGGTCGCCCCCATGCGACCGGCGGCGAAAAGCACCATGTCGGTGGTCAGGCGCCTGCCGCTGTCGAGCGTCAGCTCGACCTTGCCGCCGTCGAGCGTCTCCACCTTGTCAGCCTTCTGGCCGAGCAGCAGCTTCATGTTGCGGTCGCGCAGCTGGTAGGTGAAATCCTCGACGATTTCTTTGTCGATGAAGTCGAGCATCGTCGTCTTCGGGTCGATGACGGTGACGGCCGTGTCGAGCGCGCTGAAGATCGTCGCATATTCGATGCCGATGACGCCGGCGCCGATGACGACCATCGAACGCGGCAACTCCTGGATATCGAGCAATTCGTCGCTGTCGAGAACAGTCTTGCCGTCGAAGGGTATGTAATCGGGGCGGAACGGCTTTGTGCCGACGGCAAGCAGCACGCTGGCGCCGGTAACCTGGGTGATCTCGCCGTCATCCTTGATCACCTGCAGCGTCGAGGCATCGATGAAGCTCGCCTTGCCGCGAATATGCTGCACGCGGTTGCGGGCGAACTGGTGCTCGAGCACCTCGACTTCGTGGTTGAGGGTGATCAGCAGGCGGCGGCGCAGGTCGTCGGCACTGATCTCTTCCTTGACGCGGTAAGACCGGCCGTAAAAGCCGCGTTCACGCCAGCCAGAAAGATTGAGCGCGGTCTCGCGCAGCGTTTTGGAGGGGATGGTGCCGGTATGCACGGAGACGCCGCCGACGCGTTTTCCCTGCTCGATGACAAGTACTTTCTTGCCGAGTTTGGCAGCCTGGATCGCTCCGCGGCGCCCTGCGGGACCGCTGCCCACCACAACGAGATCGTACTGAAGCATTATCTGGCCCCGGATTGGAAATGGAATCATTTGCGACGCAAAAATGTCGCCCGTCTATCGGTAGCCGGTCAATGTTACAGATTGTTTTACGACCGCCGATTCGAGCCTGCCTGTGCTTTTCAGATCAGCTTCAGCCCCTTCAGGCTGACATGGCCGTCCTTGCCGATAATCACATGGTCGTGGACAGTAATATCAAGCGCCTTGGCCGCATCGATGATCACCTTCGTCATATCGATGTCTGCGCGCGACGGCGTTGGGTCGCCGGAGGGGTGGTTGTGCACCAGGATCATCGCCGTTGCCGAAAGCTCGAGCGCACGTTTGACCACCTCACGCGGATAGACCGGCGTATGGTCGACCGTGCCGCGGCCCTGCACCTCGTCGGCGATCAGTACGTTGCGCTTGTCGAGGAAGAGGATGCGGAATTGTTCGCGGGTCTCATGCGCCATGGCGGCATGACAATACTGGATGACCGACGACCATGAGGAGAGCACCTGCTTGGCTCTGAGTTCGCTTTTGAGGGTCCTGTGGGCGACGGTCGAGATCAGCTTCAGGTCGAGCGCCACGGCCTCACCGACACCTTTTACCTCCGTCAGCAGCGCCGCCGGCGCGCCGAAGACGCCGGAGAGCGAGCCGAAGCGTTCGATCAGCGCTTTGGCGATCGGCTTGGTATCGCGCCGCGGGATCAGACGAAAAAGCAGGAGTTCGAGGATTTCATAGTCGGCAAGGGCGATGTCGCCCTGTTCGCGGAAGCGGTCACGCAGTCGCTCGCGATGGCCATGATAATGCTCCTGAGCGGCGAGCGAGGCGGGCAGGGCGCTCTTGGCATTCGGCCCGGCCGGTTTTTGCGGCTGTCCGCCGAAGAACGAGCGTTCGTCGGCGGCAATGGGCTCCTGCGTTGCGAAAGGCAGCTCGTCGTCGGAAGATGTCGAAACAGGGCCCTTCGCCATCGGATTGTCAGCCGTTATGCGACGGCAGACCGGGGCGGTCGAGTCCGCCTGGCGACAGGGTGAAGATCTCGCAGCCGTCGGAGGTGACGCCAACGGTGTGTTCGTACTGCGCCGAGAGCGACCGGTCGCGGGTCACCGCCGTCCAGCCGTCGGCCAATACCTTCACATGCGGCCGGCCGAGATTGATCATCGGCTCGATGGTGAAGATCATGCCTTCGCGCAGCTCCGGCCCCTCGTTGGCGCGGCCGTAATGCAGAATGTTCGGCGAATCGTGGAACAGCCGGCCGACGCCGTGGCCGCAGAAATCGCGCACCACCGAGCAGCGTTCGGCCTCGGCAAAGGTCTGGATCGCCTCGCCGATCGCGCCGGTGCGGGCGCCGGGCCTGACGGCGGAAATGCCGCGCATCAGCGATTCATAGGTAACCTCGAGCAGTCGCTCGGCGGCGCGCTTGATCGTTCCCACCGGATACATCCGGCTGGAATCGCCGTGCCAGCCGTCGAGCACGAAAGTGACGTCGATATTGACGATATCGCCTTCGCGCAGCGGCTTGTCGTTTGGAATGCCGTGGCAGACGACGTGGTTGATCGAGGTGCAGGTCGATTTGGTGTAGCCGCGATAGTTCAGCGTCGCAGGGTGGGCGCCGTGATCCATGCCGAAATCGAAGACGAACCGGTCAATGTCATCGGTTACCAGCCCCGGCTTGACGATATCGGCCAGCGCATCGAGGCAGCGCGCCGTCAGCTGGCACGCCCTGCGCATGCCCTCGAATGCTTGTGCGTCATAAAGCCGAATGGCGCCCGTATTCTTCGAGGGCGCGGAAGAGGCTTCGATATAGTTCACCATTGCAGGGCCTTAGTGGAGAATATTAGAATTGTTCATAATGCAGCTATGCCGGGTTCGTCCATCGCGATCAACCGCCCGGACGAGATTTCTGAGCCGATCCGATCGGCCCGGCATGCAGTCCTCCACACCCCTGCGGGGTCCAATCATCTGTAGCGGATGAAATATCCACAATCTTCCCAAGAGGATAGGATTGATTGCAGGAAACCTCCCCGCTACTCACCGATTGGTGACAGCGGGAAAGGGGCGTTCGTGCTTGATGAAGCGGTAAAACTTGAAAGTTTGCCTGAGGCCGGCGGCGAGCCGGAACGGCGCGTGCGCGATCGCGGCGCCACCGAGCGCGCCATCCTTGCCGCCGCCAAGGGATTGCTGGCCGAGGAAGGTTTCCAGAATTTCGGCATCAATGCGGTTGCCCGCCGTGCCGGTTGCGACAAGCAGCTGATCTACCGTTATTATGGCGGTCTCGACGGTCTGGTCGAGGCGATCGGCGCCGATCTCGGCACATGGGTGAAGGATCGCATTCCTGAGGACACCGGCGGCATGTTCCTGCTCACCTATGGCGACCTGATGGAGCGGCTGTCGCTTCTCCTCCTCGACGCCTTGAGGAACGATCCGCTGATGCGCCGCATCCTCGCCTGGGAGATATCTGAGAACACCGAGCAGGTGAGGCGGCTCTCCGAAGCGCGTTCGAAGGCGCTCGCGCTCTGGCTGGAGCGCATGCGCGGCTCGCTGGCGCCGCCGAAGGGTGTGGATGCGGCGGCCGTCAATGCCGTCATCATCGCCGCGATCCAGCATCTCGTGCTTGCCGCAGCAAGCGGCGGGCAGTGCGCCGGTCTGTCGCTGAAGACATCAAAGGATTGGGAGAAGACGGCGACGGCGCTGAAGCGCATCGTGCGCGGCGTCTACGGCTGATACCTCACTCATCCACAGGGAGCGGCTGCTGCATTAACCTTAATGAATGGTTTACGTTGCCTGGCCGCAGTTAACCCGACAGTGTGGCGGTCAGCAGAGATGGAATGAGTGAGAGTCTCCGAGTTGACATCCATGGGACCCAAGATCGGCAGAGCCACGTTTTTCGTAACGGCGATGATGTTTTTCGCAGTTCTGGCGCTGGATATCGCAATTCCCACCCTGGTGCTTTGCATCATGGCATTGTCGACCTGGTTGGTCTCCCTCGATCTGCCCGTAACGCGCAAGCAAGGAGGAGAAGCCGCATGAAGTGGTTTCTGATCTTCTGGGCCGGCCCCATCGTCTTTCTCGGCGGATGGTACTGGCTCTCCTATTACGACATGAATTTCGGCATCTTCATGCTGTCGCGGCAGGTTCATGACTTGACGTTCCAGCTGTACGGCGAGGCGCTCGGTATTCCGCCGGAGACCATTCCGCCGCTGGTTGCCCGTGCGATCGCGGTGGATAGCCTCATCGTCTTCGCCATCCTCGGCTTCAGAAAGCGCAAGTCGATCATCGCCTGGTGGACGGCGCGTCAGGCGCTGAATTCGTCTCCTGCCGATCTTGCCAGCAAGGAAAGCCTGTCGAGCGCGCCCTGAAGGATGAAGCTTGCCGCGGCCGAATCGATCCGTTCGGCGCGCTTGGCGCGCGAGACGTCCATCTCGAGCAGCGTCCGTTCGGCGGCCACCGTCGAAAGCCGTTCGTCCCAATAGACGAAGGGCAGCGCGGTCTTCTGCTCCATGTTGCGCACGAAGGCGCGCGTCGCCTGTACCCGGGGACCCGCCGATCCATCCATATTCATCGGCAAGCCGATCACGAAGCCTGCGACCTTTTCCGCTATCGCAAAATCCATGAGCGCCTGCGCATCGATGGTGAATTTGATGCGCCGGATTACCGGGCGGGTGTGGCGAAGCGCCGCCCGAGATCCGACATCGAAAGCCCGATCGTCTTGGTGCCGAGATCGAGGCCGGCAATTGCCTGCCGCGGGGCAAGCGTCTCGGCCATTTCCTCGATCGTCAGCACCGTCATCGCCATTTCATCCCGTCAAAAGAAATTGAAGTCGCCGCCGCTTTTCTTTGCGGCCGCATGAGATATGTCCATAGAGCATGATGCCGAAAAGTGTGAGCGGTTTTCGGTCGACATCATGCTCCAATTCTTTGATTGAGATGCGGATTCAGAATTTGGGGCAGATCCTGCCTGAAGTCATCCGGATCTCCCCAAACTGGTTTTTGCATCACATAATAAAGGAGAGATTTCATGAAGATCACCTGGCTCGGCCATTCCGCCTTCCGCATCGAGACCGGAAAGGCGACGATCCTGCTCGATTCGTTCCTCAGCCATAACGCTTCCTTTTCCGGCCAGGATATCAAGGATGTCTCTTCAGGCGTTACCCATATCCTGCTGACTCATGGCCATGGCGACCATGTCGGCGATACCGTGGCGCTTGCCAAGGAAACCGGCGCCGTCGTTCTCGCCAATGCCGATCTCGCCGCCTGGCTCGGCTCCAAGGGCGTCGGCAAGATCGAGATGGGCAATACCGGCGGCACGATCGCGCTCGGCAGTTTCTCGGCGACCTTCACCAATGCGCTGCACTCCTCTGCCCAGATCACCGAAGACGGTGTTTCGCATGCGCTCGGCAATGCCAACGGCCTGATGCTGCATTTCGATGATGAAGCCTCGATCCTCGCCATGGGCGACACCGACATCTTCGCCGACATGGCGCTGATCAATGAATTGCACCAGCCCGATATAGGCCTCGTGCCGATCGGCGACCGCTTCACCATGGGCGGCGCCGTGGCAGCCCTTGCCTGCCGGCGCTATTTCAACTTCAAGACCGCGATCCCCTGCCATTACGGCACCTTCCCGATCATCGAGCAGACGGCCGATAAATTCGTTGCCGGCATGGAGGGATCGAAGACGGAAGTGAAGGCGCTGAAGCCCGCGGAGAGCCTGTCGATCTGACGAAATCCCGTTGCACCGGGCGGACATGGCCTTTATAGCGGGTAGGAAAAATCCCATCCGGAGAATGCCATGTCCGTCGATCTTGCCACCGTAAAGCGCGTCGCCCACCTTGCCCGTATTGCCGTCTCCGAGGACGAGGCAAATCGCATGGTCGGCGAGCTGAACGGCATCTTGGGCTTCGTCGAGCAGCTCTCCGAAGTCAATGTCGAAGGCGTCGAGGCGATGACGTCAGTCACGCCGATGGCGATGAAGAAGCGGACGGATGAGGTGACCGACGGCAGCAAGGCCGCCGATATCGTCGCCAACGCGCCCGTCACCGATCACAATTTCTTCCTGGTGCCGAAAGTCGTCGAATAAGGCTTCGTAGCCTCCTTCCGACCCTGTTGCCAATTTAAAGACCTGAAGCGAAAACACCATGAGCGAACTCACCAGCCTGACCATTGCCGAAGCCCGCCAGAAGCTGCGCGCCAAGGAAATCACCGCACTCGAACTGACCGAAGCCTATATCTCGGCGATCGATGCGGCCAATGGCCGGCTGAATGCCTATATCAAGGTCACGCCGGATCTCGCCCGCCTCATGGCCAAGAATTCCGACGAGCGCATCGCCGCCGGCAAGGCCGGCGAACTCGAAGGCATTCCGCTCGGCATCAAGGATCTCTTTGCCACCGTCGGCGTGCATACCCAGGCCTGCAGCCACATTCTCGATGGTTTCGAGCCGCGTTATGAATCGACCGTGACGCAGAACCTCTGGGATGACGGCGCCGTCATGCTCGGCAAGCTTAATATGGACGAGTTCGCCATGGGCTCTTCCAACGAGACGTCCTATTACGGCCCGGTGATCAATCCCTGGCGTGCGTCAGGCTCCAACCAGCAACTCGTTCCAGGCGGCTCCTCCGGCGGCTCGGCGGCGGCCGTCGCCGCGCATCTTTGCGCCGGGGCCACTGCCACCGATACCGGCGGCTCGATCCGCCAGCCGGCGGCCTTCACTGGCACCGTCGGCATCAAGCCGACCTATGGCCGCTGCTCGCGCTGGGGCACCGTTGCCTTCGCCTCTTCGCTCGACCAGGCAGGACCCATCGCCCGCGACGTGCGCGATGCCGCGATCCTTTTGAAATCGATGGCAAGTGTCGACGCCAAGGACACGACTTCGGTCGATCTGCCCGTGCCGGATTATGAGGCCGCCCTTGGCCAATCGCTGAAGGGCATGAAGATCGGCATTCCAAGCGAATACCGTGTCGATGGCATGCCGGAGGAGATCGAGACCCTTTGGCGCCAGGGCATCGCCTGGCTGAAGGACGCCGGTGCCGAAATCGTCGACATCTCGCTGCCGCACACGAAATACGCACTTCCGGCCTATTATATCGTCGCTCCGGCCGAGGCATCCTCGAACCTCGCCCGTTACGACGGCGTGCGCTACGGCCTGCGTGTCGACGGCAAGGACATCGTCGACATGTACGAGAAGACGCGCGCCGCCGGCTTCGGCCAGGAAGTCAAGCGCCGCATCATGATCGGCACCTATGTGCTGTCGGCCGGTTATTACGATGCCTATTATATTCGCGCCCAGAAGGTCCGCACGCTGATCAAGCGCGATTTCGAACTTGCCTTCGATGCCGGTGTCGACGCCATCCTGACGCCGGCGACGCCGTCGTCGGCCTTTGGCGTCGCCGATGAGGACCTCGCTTCCGATCCGGTGAAGATGTATCTGAACGACATCTTCACGGTGACGGTCAACATGGCGGGCCTGCCGGGCATCGCCGTGCCGGCCGGTCTCGACCAGAAGGGCCTGCCGCTCGGCCTGCAACTGATCGGCAAGCCCTTCGACGAGGAAACGCTGTTCAAGACCGCTCACGTCATCGAGCAGGCGGCCGGCCGGTTTACGCCGGCCAAGTGGTGGTAACGGATCTTACGATCCTAGAGAGAACGCCCGCCGACCACGAAGCGGTCGGCGCCGTCGGCTTCGCCGCATGGGCAAGGGCGTTGGTCGGGCGCTCCTGTTATATTTGAACAAATTGATGACAACGGAAGGGCTGGCGACGGCAGCCTCGACACGCATGCTGGAATACCGGCGGATCAGGCTCTACGAACGTTGCGGATTCACCAGCGTCTTGCGCGGCCGTGAGTTTTCCAAGAGCATGGGCATCGAACGCGAAGGTGCATCTGGAGAAGCGGTTGGCTGACCGATAACGGGATGCTGGAGGGAGGATGACAGGAGTGCAGGAGGGCTCACTCCACGAGCGTGACTACCCCCTTTTATAATAGGGTTATCACCCTAATTTCTGTTGTCAAACCCGCGAAAGCGAGCACACTCGACTGCAACCTTTCTGCCGAAGGGGCCGGCGCAGAGATGATTTTGGAAGACCTTTACCGTCTGCTGAAAAGCGGACATGTGCTGGCTCAGGGCATCGTCGATACGATGACCCAGCCGACTATCGTCCTCGATCATAATCTCTGCGTGACGACCGCCAACAACGCTTTCGTCCGGACCTTTGAGGTCGAGCGGGATGATATCCTCGGGCAAAACTTCTTTGATCTCGGTAACGGTCAATGGGACATAGCCGAGCTCCGGCATCTGATCGGGTCGGTTATCCCGAAAGCCGCCGCCGTCATCGGCTTCGAAGTGGTGCATAATTTTCCAGCGATCGGGCAGCGAACGTTTCTTGTCGATGCGCGCCGTCTGATTCATCCCGACAATAACAGCACCAATATCCTTATCCTCTTCGATGATGTCACGGAGCGCCGGCGCCACGACGCCGAGAGGGATTTCATCATTGCGGAAACCCGGCATCGTCTGAGGAACCTGTTGGCGGTGATACGCGCGATTGCCATGCAGACGGAAACTGAGGATCGCACTGCCACCGAATATCGCGACATCCTGCTCGGGCGGCTCGAAGTTACGCTTCGCGCGCAGGAACTCGCCGCTACCGGCGAGGCCACCGATTTTGAAGTATTGTTGCGGCAGTCGGTCAGCGAGCCCGGCGCCCAGCGTCTTCATTGCGACGGTCCGACGGTGACCCTTGCCAGTTCCAAGGTTCTTGCCATCAGCATGATATTCCACGAACTAGGTACCAACGCGGCGAAGTATGGCGCCTTGTCCGTTCCCGATGGTGAAATCCATGTGACCTGGGCACTCGAAGACGGTGCGAGGGACCGGACATATCTTGTCTGCAACTGGCGGGAGAAGAACGGGCTGCCTGTCACACCGCCAAAGCGCCGCGGTTATGGAACGGAGTTGATCGAGGGCACTTCCGCTCATCTCGGCGGAAAGGTGGAACTTAAATACGATCCGGGTGGTTTGGCAGCCATGATTAAAATCCCGGTGTGAGGACAGATGGACGACCCTGCGGAAATCGATGTTGAAGGCAGGAGATCGGTCCTCGTGGTTGAAGACGAACTATTGATTGCAATGGAGCTCAAGGAAGCCTTGATCGCTGGAGGGTTCCGGGTGTTGGGGCCGGCAGCATCGGTCGATCACGCTCTTGATCTGGTCAGCGAGGAATGCCCTCATGCCGCAGTCTTGGATTTCAATCTCGTTGGCGAAAAAGTCACGCCCGTCGCGCTTCAGTTGAAAGCGTTGGGTGTTCCGTTCGTCCTTGCCAGCGCGGTGCATCCCGCGGAACTTGCCGTCCACCCGGTGCTTGCCGGTGTCGCCAATATCGGAAAACCGACGGACCTGAAACGGCTTGTCGACGTACTGAAGACGTTTCTGACCTGATCGCTTTCAGCGCTCGCCTCCCGGCAAATCATCCACTACGGTCCGTCACAACGAGAACAGAGGTGCGAGGCTTTGGAAAATTCCGCCATCGAGCTCTTTGCAGGAAAACGCGTACTGATCGTCGAGGACGAATATTTCCTCGCGGATGAGACCCGGCGGAAGCTTGAGAAAGCCGGTGCTACCGTGGTCGGCCCTGTCGCCGGCGTGACCGCCGCGCTGGAACTTGTCGAGAATGAAAAGATCGACGCAGCAATCCTCGATGTACACCTGGAGGGCGAATTTGTATTTCCGGTCGCCGAGGAGCTTGAACGGCGCAATATTCCTTTTGTATTCGCAACTGCGTTCGACCCGGCGATCATTCCGGTGAAGTTCACAGGCTTCTCGCTATGCGAGAAGCCGACCGAATTGGGAAAGATCGCGGAAGCTTTGTTCGGCGGGAGGGCCGCGGAATACCATTAAGCCGAGTCGCGATTCACCTGTCGCGCCCAGGTTTTCCATTCCGCGCATGTCGTTGTCGCACATCTGCAGCGCACTTTTTGCGCCACGCTTTGTCACTCGGTGTCGAGCGCCTTTGTCAGCTGATGGCGGGCTCGGTTAACCCGGCTTTTGATTGTCCCGATCGGAACGCCGCACCGGTCCGCCGCGGCCTCGTAGCTGACGCCTTGAAGAAATACCAGGTCAACGGCCGTTCGATAATTGTCCGGCAAGGCTGAAATCGCCACCTCCAGCTCATGTCCGCGCACCTCCCAGATTTGCGATGGCGGCGAGGAAGCCCAATCGGCGGAATCTTCGATCTCACCGACATATTCTCGTTTGGACATTTTGAATTTCGTGCAGAACGTATTGCGCATGATTGTGAACAGCCAGGAGCGCAGCCGCGTGCCAGGCCGAAAATTCCCGGAGTGCGCGATGGCTTTGGCAATCGTTTCCTGAACAAGGTCGTCGATATCGCTGGTCGAGCTGTGGAAGCGCCTGGCGAAACATCGGAGAGCAGGCATGTTATCAAGCAGTTCCGCGTCCGTAAAACCGGGTCGATCATGATCTTGCATTGGCGTCCTCCACTAACGGGTGAACTTCGCCTCGGTCGTTACGTTCCACGCGGACCGCTGATTCTTATCTAATTCTGCCTACGCCGAGATCGGCGACGATGATATTGCTGTCGAAGGCTTTGCCGGTGGGGAGGGTATCATGTCGAAACAGGATCTTGCGCGATTGATCGAGGCCGCTGATCGCCTTGCTGCCGGCGGCTTCACCATGGACGCGGATTGGCAGGCAATGCACGACATCTGCCAGCGCCACGAAGGCGAACAGCCCTTCGACTGGGGCCATGCGCTCTGCCACCGCATCGAGGGCGACGACTGGAATGCCGATTACTGGTATCGCCGCGCCGGTAAGAGACGCGGCACGGGCACGATGGCCGAAGAATGGTCGGCGATGCGCATGGAACTCTCTGCAAAGATTTGAGGCGGCACCCTGACCGCGCCGGTTCGAGGCGCGGTCAGGACGGATGATAGTTACCTGTTGTTCAACTGCGACCTGACCAGTTTCAGCCCTCTTTCGGTGATCCGGTAGGGCTGGCCGCTGGAGGACTTGATTGCTCTCAGCCGCTTCAGCTTGCGGAAGAGATCGAGGTCGACGCCGGGATAGAGCCAGCCGTCGCGAGTGAAGCAACTCACGTTCTCGATCTTCCTGTTGTCGTCGCGAGAAATTTCGATGCGGCCGCCTTGGGCCATCAGATGCAGGATGCGCTGCTCCGTGCGGGAAATGTCCATGTTAAGATCCGGTATCGCGCCCAGAGGCGCGCGCAAAAACGATCTGGCGCTCTTTCGAACGTCAGGGCTTCGTTTTTCGGGCCCATGCGCGCAAGCGGACTTGCGGGCAGGGCCTTTACCGGGTCTGTGACAGGCTCAACATAAAACACCTCGATACGTTTTTGTATTCAGCGCGCAAAAGGCGGTCAAGTCGTGCTTGCCGATCAAACCGGTCGAAAACCGCAGTTGCCAGCCATCATCCCGCCGCGGGCACTGGTAAATTCCGCGACTCAATGGTCTAGTTGCGGGATAACGCGGAGGTGTCGTTGATCCACATTCGCAATGCCCGCGACGGCGAAGCGGAGCTGTTGAGCGAAATCGGGCTGAGGGCCTGGCAAAAGGCGATGGCGTCGATCGGCGAATCGGACGCGATGATCGATGCAGCCCGCAACGCCTTTCGCAACTTCGTGGAAAACGACTGGCTGACCATCACCGTCGTCGAGCAGAACGGCCAGGTCGCAGGCTGGGCGGCGCGTGAGGGATTGGACGAAACCATCTCGGATTTCTGGATCGATCCCGCCTTCACCCGCCAGGGTCTGGGCTCCGCCCTTCTCGAGCGCATCGAAAAGGAGATCGCCGACCGAGGCTTCGAGACGGCGGCGATGCAGACCCATTCCGGCAACAACGAAGCGATCGGTTTCTTCCGCAAGCATGGCTACAGCATCCACTGGCTCTCGGTTGCCTATAACCCGAAGCTCGACCGCGACGTGCCCTCGGTTGGGCTGACGAAGCAGCTCGCCTCGGACGGCCAGGGATACGGGCAGGAATTTTGACGTTTCAAAAATTCTGAAGAAGGCGAGGGGCCCATAGCGGCGCAAAGGCCAGCGCACCCGCCAATGTGCCGTGCAGGATCAGGATCGCTGCCAGGATTGACCGGAATGGCTCTTTTCTCGTCTTGTGCCGCAGCAGCTGCTGCGCCGCCACCGCGCCGAGGCTGCCGCCGATCAGCGCGAGGGTAAGCAGAGTACGCTCGCTGATGCGCCACCCGCCATTGCGCGCCGCCTTCTTGTCGAGAAAATAAATAAAGAAGACGAGGAGGTTCAGCGCCAGAAACAATGCGGCCAATTGGGTGATATAGATCATCGTCATGCGGCAACTCTATCGTGCCTCGGTTAACCCGCGGCAAATGTCGCCGCCGGGGTCAAACCACGCTGCGCGCTGTGGCGAAAGCCTTGCACCGGCACGCCATTTCCTTTACCTCACCAATGGAAAAGAACAGCCTGCAAAGAGTATCAGATGACCCTTGTCGACGTCCGCACGCCTGATCCGAAACGCTTCATCCCCGGCGCCACCGGCGACTGGGAAGTCATCGTCGGCATGGAAGTCCATGCCCAGGTGCTGTCCAATTCGAAGCTCTTCTCCGGCGCATCGACGGAATTCGGCAAGCCGCAGAATTCGAATGTCTCGCTGGTCGATGCGGCCATGCCCGGAATGCTGCCCGTCATCAACGAGGAATGTGTCAGGCAGGCCGTGCGCACCGGTCTCGGCCTCAAGGCCCGGATCAACAATAGCTCGCTCTTCGACCGCAAGAACTATTTCTATCCCGACCTGCCGCAGGGCTATCAGATCTCGCAGTTCAAGGATCCGATCGTTGGCGAGGGCAAGATCGTCATTTCGCTCGGGCCCGACCGCCAAGGCCAGTTCGAGGATATCGAGATCGGCATCGAGCGCCTGCACCTGGAGCAGGATGCCGGCAAGTCGCTGCACGACCAGCACGCCACCATGTCCTATGTCGACCTCAACCGTTCGGGCGTGGCGCTGATGGAGATCGTCTCCAAGCCCGACATGCGCTCGTCCGATGAGGCCAAGGCCTATATGACCAAGCTGCGTTCGATCGTGCGTTATCTCGGCACCTGCGACGGCAACATGGACGAAGGCTCGATGCGCGCCGACGTCAACGTCTCCGTCCGCCGCCCGGGCGAAGGTTTCGGCACGCGCTGCGAGATCAAGAATGTCAACTCCATCCGCTTCATCGGCCAGGCGATCGAATACGAAGCCCGCCGTCAGATCGGCATTCTGGAGGATGGCGGCGCGATCGAGCAGGAGACGCGCCTCTTCGACCCGAACAAGGGCGAGACGCGTTCGATGCGCTCCAAGGAGGACGCGCACGACTATCGTTATTTCCCCGATCCGGATCTATTGCCGCTCGAATTCGATGATGCCTTCGTCACGGCGCTCGCAGCCGATCTGCCGGAACTGCCTGACGACAAGAAGGAGCGCTTCGTGCGCGAACTCGGCCTGTCGATCTACGACGCCTCAGTGCTCGTCTCCGAAAAGGCGATCGCCGATTATTTCGAGGCGGTAGCTGCCGGCCGTGACGGCAAGATGGCGGCAAACTGGGTGATCAACGACCTGCTCGGCGCGCTGAACCGCACCGGCAAGGACATCGAGCAGACGCCGGTCTCGCCGGCCCAGCTCGGCGTCATCATCGATCTCATCAAGGCTGGAACCATTTCCGGCAAGATCGCCAAGGATCTCTTCGAGATCGTGCTGACCGAAGGCGGCGATCCCGCCGAAATCGTCGAAGCGCGTGGCATGAAGCAGGTGACGGATACCGGCGCGATCGAGAAGGCCGTGGACGAGATCATTGCCGCCAATCCCGATCAGGTGGAAAAGGTCAAGGCGAAGCCGACCTTGGCGGCATGGTTCGTTGGCCAAGTGATGAAGGCGACCGGCGGGAAAGCCAATCCGCAGGCCGTCCAGGCGCTCGTCAAGGCGAAGCTCGGCATCGAGGAATAAGCGGTGTATTTCGTCCGCACCGCCGGTGAGCGTGATCTGGAGAAGGTCCGCGCCCTGCTGGTGGAGAGCTTTCACGCCACCTATGACGGCCTGCATGGCAAAGCCAAGGTGGACGAGCTGATCGGCCATCTCTTTACGCCGGCAGCGCTGAAGGCGCGGCTGACGCGAAAGGATGCGGAATTCCTCGTTGCCGACGACGGCCGCAAGATCGGCGGCATGGGGTATGCGGCGATGTCGCAGGAACTGACGAAGACGGTTATGCTGCATCTCCTCTATGTCAGCCCGGCGCTACAGCGCCAGGGCATCGGCCGCGATCTCTTCGCCGAGCTCGAAACCTGCTTTCCGGATGCGGAAATCATGCGCCTCGAAGTCGAGCCGCAGAATGCGGCGGCACTCGCCTTTTATCAGGCCCACGGCTTCACCGAAGTTGGCCGCAACGAGAATAGTGCACCCGGTCAATCCGGCATCCCCTCGCTCATCTTCGAAAAACCTCTCGAAGGGCATTGAGGCATGGCGGCCGATCTACCCGACATTCGCATTCGCCAGGCCCGCCGGGAGGATCTTCCCGCCCTCGAGTCAATCTTGGGGGATCGGCGCCGGGATGATCGAGTTCGCCATATCAGAGGCAAAAGGCCGCGGGATCAAGCGGGTCGCGTTGACCTCGAATGCGATCCGCACAGATGCCCATCGGTTCTGTGAGAGACTGGGGTTCAAGCCCTCGCATATGGGCTTCAAGATGACCTTGAAATGACCCGTGGCTCTCGCGGAATCGCTGGACAATTCGGCTTGGCGACGGCATAAGCGAGGAAATGAGTTCTGGTTTGGCTCGCATCTGGCGGGCACAAGGAAAAGACATGTGGAATCTTCTGGTTCAGACCTTTACCTGGTGGAACAGTCAGACGATGGGCACGCGTTTTGCGACCTGGCGTTTCGGCAAGCGCGTCGGCGAGGATGAATTCGGCAACGTCTATTATGAAGGCGGCATGTCGTCCTACGGTCTGCCCAAGCGCTGGGTGATCTACAAGGGCTATGCCGATGCCTCCGCTATCCCGCCGGGCTGGCATGGCTGGATGCATCATCGCACCGATGTTCCGCCGTCCAAGGAAAACTACATCGCCAAGGAATGGCAGAAGGCGCACCGCCCGAACTTCACCGGGTCTGCGCAGGCCTATCGTCCGCCGGGCTCCATCGCCGTTCCGGGCGAGCGTCCGCGCGTCACCGGCGATTACGACGCCTGGACGCCGGGCAACTGAGGCGGCTCGACCGGGGTAATCCAAAACCCGGCTTTTGGCCACAATTGACCTTTACCCGCAGGTTGGCCGCGCTTGACCGCGGTCTTGAACTGAAAATGTCTGGAGACGGGTACACATGAAGCTCTTCACGCGGAACATGGCGCTGCGTGCCGCCGGGTCGCTGCTGACGCTTTCGGCCCTGCTTCCGCCGGTTGCGGCAAATGCCGCACGCATCGAAAATCCGGTTGCCGTCTTCTCCGGCCTCGACAAGATCACCGGCCGCATCACCACCTTCGACGTTTATGTCAACGAGACGGTGCAGTTCGGCGCGCTGCAGGTGACGCCGAAGGCCTGTTATTCGCGCGACCAGGCCGAAGCGCAGAAGATCGACGGTTTCGTCGAAGTCGACGAAATCACCCTCGACCGCAAGATCCGCCGCATCTTCACCGGCTGGATGTTTGCCGCCAGCCCCGGCCTCAACGCCGTCGAGCACCCGATCTACGACGTCTGGCTGAAGGACTGCAAGACCAGCTCGGACGTGCCCGCCCCGGACGGCGCCAAGGCGACAGCGCGCTAACACGTCTCGGCCAACGTCGCGGTGTCAGCGACGTATTCAACAACAGCGATTTGAAGCGCGGGCCTGGCGCCTGGTCGACGCCGCGAGTCTCTTCAGACGCGCGAAGCAGGTCATACTCTTTGAGTTTACGAATTGTGCGCCTATGCGGCCGGTGTTTTGTTCCGGTTGAAAAGGCCCTTGGCGAAGCGAAGCGCGCCGCCAAGCAGGACGACGACGAGAATGCCGGCCTTTTTGAAGAAGGCGAGAGCGAGTGCCAGCAATCCCACCTTTGCGGCAATCTTGGCGCCCGCACCCGCAGCGATCATTCCTGCCATTCCATAGGCAGCGATCTTGTCGCCTTCCACATAGTCGGTGTAGGCCTTTCCCTTGTCGAACTGCACGAGCTTGGTGACGGTCGGAATGACGCCCTCGATCTCCTTCAATTGATCGAGACCGGCGATGAAGTTGAATTGAAACACGCCCTCGCGGCCGAGCACACGCACGGAATAGTTCAGCGTGTGCTGGGGTTGCTTGTCATCGCCGAACATGAGATCGCGCGCCCAGTGCAGCGCATGCGCCGATGTGTCGTAGTGTGGCGCGGAAGCCCAGCCGACGAGCGTGATCTTCGGAAAACCCTGCTTTTCGCGCTCGACATTATTTTCCCGAATGGAATCTTTGATGTTTTGCAGCAATTCGTCGTAATTCGTCGTGGCGGCATCGGCGTCAGAGACATAGCCGTCGTCGCTGTATTCCACGGTCGAACCCCAGGCCTCGATATCAGTCGGCGCGTATTTCGCCGGGAAGATCATGCCCATCGTTCCCTCGGCCGCTGCCGGAGGGTTTCCCCAAATATCGACCAGTACTATCTTCGCGTCGGCGGGGCTGAGGTAATAGAAGTCGGCAGGCACGTTCAGCGTTGCCTTGGCTTCAGGCAGCTTAATGACACCCTGCTGAAAATCGAGCTTCTCCAGCAATGGCTTTTCTGCGTCGGTGAAATCGGACCTGTTGGCGAACATGTCCTGGTAGGGACGTGCGCTGCCCTGAGCTGTAAACAAGGTGAAAAGGATCGCGGCTGCAATATATCGTTTCAAAATTCTATCCCCCGTTGCGTTCGCGAACCTAATGAAATCGGTTCGAAAATCAACGCCTGGGTGAAATGATCCCGCTTAAAACTTAAGGTGTGGCGACTCCATCGCCGCGGCAAGCATCCCGGCATAATCGGCCTTGGGAACGTCGATCGCTCCGAACGTCTTCAAGTGCTCGGTGGTAAACTGGGTGTCGAGCAGGGTGAAGCCCTTTTCCCTGAGCCGCCCGACCAGATGCACGAGGCAGATCTTCGAGGCATCCGTCCGGCGCGAAAACATGCTTTCGCCGAAGAACGCCGAGCCCAGCGAGACTCCGTAGAGGCCGCCGACCAGTTCATCGCCGTCCCAGGCTTCGACGGTATGGGCATGGCCCATGTCGAAGAGCGTCGAATAGAGCGATCGGATCGTCCGGTTGATCCAGGTGCTCGGGCGCCCGGATGTTTCTTCCGCGCAAGCCGCGATCACTTGATCGAAAGCGTGATCGAAACGGATCTCGAAAGGGTTCCTGCGAACCGTCTTGGCAAGGCTCTTCGACACATGGAAATGGTCGAACGGCAGTACGCCGCGCAGCTCCGGCTCGACCCAGAAAATCTCCGGGTCGTCCGCGGATTCGGCCATCGGGAAGAGGCCGATGGAATAGGCGCGCAGGAGAATTTCAGGGGTAATGCCTGGTGACTTCCTGCGCGATCCTGCCATTCCCGCCCTATGCCGCCGGTGTGTTGGCGAGGTAGTGTTCCAGCCAGTGGATGTCGTAATCGCCGTTGGCGATATCCTGGTTGGAGACGAGATCCTGGAACAGCGGCAGCGTCGTATTGATGCCGTCGACGACGAATTCATCGAGCGCCCGGCGCAGCCGCATCATGCATTCGACGCGGGTCCGGCCGTGCACGATCAGCTTGCCGATCAGGCTGTCGTAATAGGGCGGGATCTTGTAGCCCTGATAGGCGCCGGAATCGATGCGCACGCCGAGGCCGCCCGGGGCGTGGAAATGCGTGATCGTGCCGGGCGAGGGCACGAAGGTGCGCGGGTGCTCGGCATTGATGCGGCATTCGATGGCGTGGCCGGAAAAATGCACCTCGTCCTGCGTCACCGAGAGACCGCCGCCGGAGGCAACGCGGATCTGCTCGTGCACCAGGTCGATGCCGGTGATCGCTTCCGTGATCGGGTGCTCCACCTGCAGGCGGGTGTTCATTTCGATGAAATAGAACTCGCCGTTCTCGTAGAGGAATTCGATCGTGCCGGCGCCGCGATATTTCAGCTTCTTCATGGCGTCGGCACAGACCTGGCCGATCTTCATGCGCTGCTCGACGTTCAGCGCCGGCGAATTCGCCTCTTCCCAGACCTTCTGGTGGCGGCGCTGCAGCGAGCAGTCGCGCTCGCCGAGATGGATGGCATTGCCTTCGCCGTCGCCGAATACCTGGATTTCGATGTGGCGCGGCTTGCCGAGATATTTTTCCATATAGACGGCATCGTTGCCGAAGGCGGCTGCCGCTTCAGTGCGCGCCGTCGACCAGGCTTCGATCAGGTCGGTCTCGCTCTTGGCGACCTTCATGCCGCGTCCGCCGCCGCCGGCGGTTGCCTTGATCAGCACCGGATAGCCGATCTCGGCGGCCGTCTTCAGCGCATCCTCTTCGGTCTTCACCTCGCCGTCCGAGCCCGGAACAACGGGAATGCCGAGTTCCAACGCCGTCGTCTTGGCGGTGATCTTGTCACCCATGATGCGGATATGGTCCGCCGTCGGCCCGATGAAGGTGATGCCGTGAGCTTCGAGAATATCGGCAAATTTGGCATTCTCAGACAGAAAGCCGTAGCCCGGATGCACGGCATCGGCGCCGGTGATCTCGCAGGCGGCGACGATCTGATGGATATTGAGATAGCTCTCGCGCGAAGATGGCGGGCCGATGCAGACACTTTCGTCGGCAAGGCGCACATGCATGGCATCGGCGTCGGCGGTGGAATGAACCACGACGCAGGCAATGCCGAGCTCCTTGCAGGCCCGAAGCACGCGAAGGGCGATTTCCCCGCGATTGGCGATGAGGATTTTCGAAATCATGGGCATGGGCCTATTCGATGACGACGAGGGCTTGGCCGTATTCGACGGGATGTCCGTCATCGACGAGGATTTCGGTCACCTTGCCCGATTTCGGCGAAGGGATCTGGTTCATCGTCTTCATCGCTTCGATGATGATCAGCGTCTGGCCTTCCTTGACGGTCGCGCCGATTTCGATGAACGGACGGGCGCCCGGAGCCGGCGCCATGTAGACGGTGCCGACCATCGGTGCATTGACTGTATTGGCGGGGTTGCGGGCGGGGGCTGCACCCGCTGCTGCCGGTGCGGCGGCCGGCGCTGCATAGGCCGGTGCTGCGATCGGCGCCTGGACATATTGCTGGGTGCCGGCGCGCGAGACGCGGATGCGCAGGTCGTCCTGCTCAACCTCGATTTCGGTCAGATCGGTCTCGTTGAGGATATTGGCGAGATCGCGGATCAGTGCCTGATCGATACCCGATTTCTTTTCAACCATGGTGTTGCCCTGTCTTCTTCTTATGCCGTGATGTTCTTCAGCGCGTGGAGCGCCAGGATGTAGCTGTGGGGCCCGAAACCGCAGATCACACCCTTACATGCCGGCGCGATCATCGATTTGTGGCGGAATTCTTCCCGCGCATGGACGTTCGATATGTGGAGCTCGATGACGGGAATGGAAATAGCGCGGATCGCATCATGCAGCGCAACCGACGTATGCGTATAGGCGCCCGCATTGATGGCGACACCGGCGGCTTTGTCGTCGGCCTCATGGAACCAGTCGACGAGCGTACCTTCGTGGTTGCTCTGGCGGAAATCGACGTCGAAGCCCAGTTCGCGGCCGGCAGCTTTGCAGTCCGCCTCGATGTCCTTCAGCGTCTTGCCGCCATAAATGCCGGGCTCTCGTTTGCCCAGCATGTTCAGGTTGGGGCCGTTCAGGACAAAAATCGTTTGCGTCATCGAATGTTCCGTAAAATGTACGACGGCAACCTATAGACTCCGCGAAGGCTGAATGAAAGCCCTTACGGATTGGCCGACAGGAATCGCGCCACATTTGTCCACATGGTTGAAACGCTTCGATTTTGGCGATTTGATGGGCGGCCGCCGGGCGGCTGACCTGCTCAGCAGGCGGTCTTGCCGCAGCTGCGCATATTCTTGACCTTGGCTTCGAGATCGTCGAGACCGACGGCGCCCGGCACCAGTTCGTTGCCGATTACATAGGACGGCGTGCCGCTGATGCCGAGGCTGGAAGCAAGCTGGTAGGTCGCCTGGACGATGCCGTCATTCGGGCTCTTGGCCATTTCGGCGCGGATCTTGTCCTCGCTGACGCCGAGCGAAGCGGCAACCGCGATCGCCGTTTCGTCCGAGGCGCGGCCTTCGGTGCCGAGCAGGGCGACGTGGAATTCGGCGTATTTCTCCGGCGCCAGCTTGCGAAAGGCGTCGGCCACCTTGTGGGCGGCGACCGAATCCGGCCCGAGGATCGGAAACTCCTTGAGCACGAAGCGGACGTTCTTGTCCTTCTTCAGCATTGCCTGCATGTCGGGAAGCGCGTGACGGCAGTAGCTGCAATTATAATCGAAGAATTCGACGACAGTGACATCGCCCTTGGGGTTGCCGAGCGTGACGTCGTTCTTCGAATCGAAGATGTCGGCGGTATTTTCATCGATCGCCATATTGGCCTTCACCAGCCGCTGGGCTTCCTGCTTCTTCTGCAGTGCATCCTGGACGTCGAGCATGATCTCGGGATTCTCGATCAGATATTGCTTGATGAATTCGCCGAACTCCTTCTTCTGCTGGTCGTCGAGCGCTGCCGCGGGAAACGGAAGGGCGATCGATGCGGCAAGCGCCAGTGCGGTGATGCTTTTCGAGAAGAAGGCCATGATATCCTCGTCATCGGCGATGTGGTCTTGGTCGGGAAGACCGTCGCCGGGTTATGGACTTGAATGCGTCGCGTCAAGGTACGGTGCGCCGAGTTCTGTTCAAACAGGAATTTTCACCCTTGAGCCGCCCTCGCGGGATTGTGATGAGCCGATTAATGCGGCAATTGTCTGGCCATCATCGAAGAAGCCGAGCGAGAAGCGATCTTGTTTTCCATATCGAAACGCAGCGAAGTCGAGCCATTTCATGCCATGGACGTCCTGGCGGAGGCGACGAAGCGGCGCGCGGCCGGCCATCCGGTCATCTCGATGGCGGTCGGCCAGCCCTCGCATCCAGCCCCTCAGGCGGCCCTCGATGCGGCGCGCCAAGCCCTCGCCGAAGGCCGGATCGGTTATACCGATGCGCTGGGCACGGCGCGGCTGAAATCGGCACTTGCCGGGCACTACAGGGATCGCCACGGCCTGGAGATCGATCCCAGACGGATCGCCGTCACCACCGGTTCCTCGGCCGGCTTCAATCTCGCCTTCCTGTCGCTCTTCGATGCCGGCGATGCGGTGGCAATCGCAAGACCCGGTTATCCGGCCTATCGCAATATTCTCGGCGCGCTGGGCCTGAGGGTTGTCGAAGTGCCGGTAACAGCGGAGACGCACTTCACGCTCACCCCTGAAAGCCTCGAGGCGGTGCAGAAGGAAAGCGGCGTGACGCTGAAGGGTGTGCTGCTGGCAAGCCCCGCCAACCCGACCGGCACGGTGACCGGCCGCGACGGGCTGAAGGCGCTTGCAGATTACTGCGCGGCCCATTCCATCGCCTTCATTTCCGATGAAATCTATCACGGGCTGACCTTCGCCGGCGAGGAGGCGAGCGCGCTCGAGCTGACTGACGAGGCGATCGTTATCAACTCCTTCTCCAAATATTATTGCATGACCGGCTGGCGAATCGGCTGGATGGTGCTGCCCGAACGCCTGGTGCGGCCGATCGAGCGGGTGGCGCAGAGCCTCTATATCTCCCCGCCCGAACTCTCCCAGATCGCCGCCACGGCCGCGCTCGGCGCCGGCGAAGAGCTCGATCGCTACAAGGCGAGTTATGCCGCCAACCGCGATTTGCTGATGAAGCGCCTGCCGCAAATCGGCCTTTCGATCGCCTCGCCGATGGACGGCGCCTTCTATGCCTATCTCGACGTCACCCGCTTCACCAATGACAGCATGGATTTTGCCAAACGCATGCTCGCGGAAATCGATGTCGCGGCAACACCCGGTCTCGATTTCGATCCGCTGGAGGGACATCGAACCCTGCGTCTGTCCTATGCGGGCTCGCAAGCCGAGATCGGCGAGGCGGTGGAGCGAATCGCAGCCTGGTTGAAATAACGCGCCGGCGGCGCTCGCTCTCCTATCGCTTAGCTGCGCGACGAAAACAGCGAGGCGAGCGTCGAGGACGGCTTGTTGTTCAGCCGCGGCACGACCACGAGCTGCTTGATATCGCCGCGCTTGTAGGCGGCGAGGAAGCGTTTGTAATCCTTGAAGGAAACGCAGCCGTTGGAATCGCCGTTCTTGCCGAGCATGTAGGTGTGGGCAAGCAGGCCGACGCGGTCATAGATGGCATCCGAGCCTTCGAGCGGCGTCAGCCGCAGCGCTTCGACGCCATGGAAGAGGCTTTCCCGCATGGTCAGCGCGTAGGTGTGCGGCGGCGTCGGTCCGCGCATCTTCTTGTTCGCGAAACGCGGATTGTCGCGCATCTTGCCGAGACCGGAATGGGCTTCCAGCCTCTCGCCGTTCGGCAGATAGACCGTGCTGTTCTCGATGTCGTAGATCGCCACGCCGGCGCGCAGCTTCGGCGAGAAGACCGGCTTGTCGTAGCGTGGCACCGCATCGTCCTCGTCGTCCTGAATCGGCGAGTTCGGCTGGGCGTAGGCAAGGGCAGGCTCGGCGCGCTGCGAACCCTTGGCGGTCGGCGCCGGTTTGCCGATAAGGCCGTCGGGACGCGCCATCGGCAGCGGCACGGAATCTTCTTCCGGCGTCAGCACGAGATCGAAAGGCGGCGCGTCATCGGCCGCGGCAACGACCACCGGTGCGGGTTGCGAGGCGGGAATTGACGCCGTTCTGACAGGAGTTGCGGGTGGCTCGACCGGCGGCGGCGCGATCTGCCGGGACCCCGCATCGGCAAGCGCCAGCAGGGCCGGGAGTTCGGCAGCGGCGACGGCCTCCTTTGAAGGAACGATGATCCGGTCGCCGTCGTCTTCTACAGTCTCTGCCGAGGCGACCTCGACGGGTGGCGCTGTGACCACATCATCCTTGCGGAATTTGGCGCTGTCGGAAATCGCGGCAACCGCAGGCTGCTCGGCAGCCATGACAAGCCGATTGTGTTTTGTCAGCGCCGCCAATGCCATTGCGGCTGCATTGGTCTTCTGCGCATGCGATTGGACGAGGTCGGCGGTAAGGGCGATGACCGGTTTGGCATCGAAGGCCGCCAGCCGATCGGCTTTGCCGACATGGATCAGTCGTTCGTGCGCCGCCGGCTTGGGCTTCGGCGCGGATACGACCTGCGTGAATTTTTCGGGCCGAGAAACCGGTGCGCCGATGGAATGCATCGTCACCAAGGTGGCGATCAGCCATGTGGAGGTTAGAAATCCGGCGCCGACAACGCCGTAAAGGAAACCGCGAGATCTGCGCAAACGAACAGCAAATCCGCCAAGAGGGGTGACGTCATCGAACGTCCCGACCGCAAACGCCATACTACACTCGTCTTTCAAACTCGCTACGCAGGCCGGCGGCACTGACTGACTACACTTCGCCGGGGCCGGTAATGGCGCAAATGGGCCGAATTTAGACCACCCGCGACATCCGACTGTTTCGCAAGGATGACGAATTATGGTTTCTAATTTATTTACGCGGCGTTGCGCTTTCTCACGACGTCTCAAAAAGAGATGAGGGGATCCCTTTCAGACGCGTTCCATCACATAACTTCCGGGCGCTTCCTCGATCGCATTCAGCGCATCGCCGCCCGGTTTGCGCGCCGCAACGCGCCTGCCGTCATGGGTCTCGATCCAGGCCTGCCAATGCGGCCACCATGATCCCGGCGTCTCGCTCGCCTGCTCGATCCAGGTCTCGTACTCGCCCTTGGCTGGGCCGCCCGTCCAGAACTGGTACTTCTTCTTGTCGGGAGGGTTGACGACGCCGGCGATATGTCCCGAGCCGGTGACCACGAATTCCACCTTGCCGCCGAAGAACTGGCTGCCGAGGAAGACCGATTTGGCAGGGGCGATGTGATCCTCGCGGGTGGCGAGATTATAGATCGGGATCTTTACATCCTTCAGCGACACCGGCTTGCCGTCGAGGATCATCTCGTTCCGCGTCAGCGCATTTTTCAAATAGCAATTGCGCAGATAGAAGGCATGGTTTGCCGCCGCCATGCGGGTCGAATCGGCGTTCCAGAACAACAGGTCGAAGGGCAGGGGCTCCTGACCCTTGAGGTAGCTGTTGACGAAATAAGGCCAGATCAGCTCGGACGCGCGCAGCATGTTGAAAGCCATCGACATCTTCGAGCCGTCGAGATAGCCGGCCGCCTTCATATGTTCTTCGAGCGCTGAAAGCTGCTCCTCGTCGACGAAGACCTTCAGGTCGCCGGCATGGGTGAAATCGACCTGGGTGGTGAAGAGCGTCGCAGTCTTGATGCGCTTGTTCTTCTCCTTGGCATGCAGCGCCAGGGTCGCGGCAAGCAATGTGCCGCCGACGCAGTAACCGACGGCGTTCACCTCCTTTTCGCCAGTCGCCTTCTCGATCGTCTCGAGCGCGAAATCGATGCCCTCGCGGGCATAGGCCGCCCAGTCCTTCTCGGCATGGCGCGCATCCGGATTGACCCAAGAAATCACGAAGACGGTTTGGCCCTGGTCGACGCACCATTTGATGAAGGATTTCTGCGGATTGAGATCGAGAATATAAAATTTGTTAATCCAGGGCGGGCAGATCAGCAAAGGTCGCTTCAGCACCGTGTCAGTCGAAGCTTCGTACTGGATGATCTGGCAGATGTCGTTCTGGGCGATCACTTTGCCCGGCGTCAGCGCCATGTCGCGGCCGACGGCGAATTTCGTCATGTCGGTCTGGCGAAGGCGAAGCTCTCCGTTTCCGGCAGCGATGTCCTCGGCAAGCATCCTCATCCCACGCACCAGGTTTTCGCCGCTGGTCGCGATCGTCTCGCGGTAGAGTTGCGGATTGGTGGCGACGAAGTTGCTTGGCGAAAGCGCGGCCGTGATCTGCTTCACGTAGAATCCGGCCTTGTGCTTGGTGTGCTCGTCGAGGCCATCGGTCTCCGACACCAGCTTTTCCACCCAGTCTGTGGTGACGAAATAGACCTGGCGGAGAAAATCGAAGAACGGGTTCTTCTCCCAGTCCTGGTCGGAGAAGCGTTTGTCCTTGCGGGTATCCGGTTCGGGAGGCGAGGGCTCGCCTTGCATGCGCTGCATCGAACGCATCCAGATGCCGAAGAACGAGGACATCAGCTGCGTCTGCGCCTCGAAGGTGCGGCGAGGATCGGTAATCCAGTATTCGGTGACCTTGGAAAGCGTCTTGACCATGTCGGTCATCGGATCGACGGCGGTTTCGCTGATCTCGCCGCGTTCGCGCGGCGCAAGCCAGGCTGAGGCAGCCTGTCCGAGATTCTCGAGCGCCCGGGCGAGATTCATCGCCATGGCCTCAGGATCCTTCAACAGATAGGGATCGAGATCGGTTGCGTTGAAACCGGCCTTGCCGCCATTCTTCTGGCCGCCATTTTCCTGCTTGCTGTCGGTCACCATTTCCTCCCGGCGGCAGCACTGTTTTTATCCATTCGTTGTACATCGTGATCGAACGAGAAAACAAGTTCCACCCGCATCGGCTCATGCTATTGCTTTGTGGCTGCGACAAATTTAACAGTCGACGCAGTCAGAACTGGATTTTGAGGCATGACGAAGAACGGCATCAGGCGCGTCGCAAACTTCAACCGCATCGCATTGATCTCCGCCGCGGCGGCGATGGCCCTTGCCGGATGCAATCTGACGGCGGAACAAAAAGCTGCTGCCGCCGCCAAGCGCGCGGCGCCGACCGCTGTCGTCATGCCGGCCACCAAGGGCGAAGCGGTCGAAGGCGGCCTGGCAAAATCGCCGGACGGTTATCCGAATTTCGGCGCGCCGCTGACCGCCGCCAATGTCCAGATGAGCGACGAGCAGGCGGCCGACCTGCAGCATCAGCTGACGGCACTTGCCGCCCGGCGCAAGGCCGGCACGCTCTCGGAGGCCGAATATCAGGCCAAGGTCGCCGAAATGCGCCGCCTTGCCGCCGAACACGGCACGGATACGCTCTCCGAAATCTCCAAATAGACCTTGCCTTTCAGGCAATTTGGACGCAAAGCCTTCCGGATGGATCGGAAGATACGATTTTCCCGATAATGCGCGCTCCGCGGCCTTTCCGTCAAAGATTTGCCGCGTGGCTTAGGTCTGATGAATACGGCGTTGCGATTCTGAAGTTCGTGTCGCAGCCGCCGGGAGACGGAACGAACTTCGACTGCGGCCCGAAATGCCGCCTTTCCATGGGGAATGAAATGGAAGAGTTTCACAAAGTCCGGCGTTTGCCGCCTTATGTTTTCGAACAGGTCAACCGTTTGAAAGCAAGCGCGCGAGCGGGCGGCGCCGATATCATCGATCTCGGCATGGGAAACCCCGATCTTCCCACTCCTCAGTCGATCGTCGATAAGCTGTGCGAGGTCGTGCAGGATCCGCGCACGCACCGTTATTCCTCCTCCAAGGGCATTCCCGGTCTCCGCCGCGCCCAGGCCGCCTATTATGCCCGCCGTTTCGGCGTCAAGCTCAACCCCGATACGCAGGTGGTCGCCACCTTGGGCTCCAAGGAAGGCTTCGCCAATATGGCGCAGGCGATCACCGCGCCCGGCGACGTCATCCTCTGCCCGAACCCGACCTATCCGATCCATGCCTTCGGCTTCCTGATGGCGGGCGGCGTGATCCGCTCGATGTCGGTGGAGCCGGACGAAACCTTCTTCCCGCCGCTTGAGCGGGCGGTCCGCCATTCGATACCGAAGCCCTTGGCGCTGATCCTCAACTATCCCTCGAACCCGACGGCCTTTGTCGCGACGCTCGATTTCTACAAGGATGTCATTGCCTTCGCCAAGAAGCACGACATCATCGTGCTCTCCGACCTTGCCTATTCAGAGATTTATTTCGACGAGGCGCCGCCGCCGTCGGTTCTCGAAGTTCCAGGCGCCATGGATGTGACGGTCGAGTTCACCTCGATGTCGAAGACCTTCTCCATGCCCGGCTGGCGCATGGGCTTTGCCGTCGGCAATGAGCGGCTTATCGCGGCGCTCACCCGCGTCAAGTCCTACCTCGATTATGGCGCCTTCACGCCGATCCAGGTGGCGGCGACACATGCCCTGAACGGCGATGGTTCCGATATTGCGGAAGTTCGCAACGTCTATAAACGTCGCCGCGATGTCATGGTCGAAAGCTTCGGCAAGGCCGGCTTCGACGTGCCGCCGCCGGCTGCCACCATGTTCGCCTGGGCGAAGATCCCGGAAAAGTTCCGTCATCTCGGTTCGTTGGAATTTTCCAAGCTGCTGGTCGAGAAGGCTGACGTCGCCGTTGCCCCGGGCATCGGCTTCGGCGAGATGGGCGACGACTACGTGCGTCTGGCACTCGTCGAGAATGAACACCGCATCCGCCAGGCTGCGCGCAACATCAAGAAGTTCATGTCGACGGCGGACGAGACGATGCATAACGTCATTTCGCTGAACGCGCACCGCTAATCCAACTCTCAAGGCAGCCGCACACCGCGGCTGCCTCCACACAGATATTTCAGGATTGATCCATGGCAGATGCCCTCAAAATCGGCATTGCGGGCTTGGGCACCGTTGGCGCCTCGCTAGTCCGCATCATTCAGCAGAAGAGCAACGAACTTGCCGTCACCTGCGGGCGTCCGATCACCATTACCGCGGTCTCCGCGCGTGACAAGGCAAGGGACCGCGGCATCGATCTTTCCGCCGTCAACTGGTTCGATCGGCCGGAGGATCTTGCCGAAAAGGGTGATATCGACGTCTTCGTCGAGCTGATGGGCGGCGCCGAAGGGGCTGCCAACACTTCCGTCCGCGCCGCACTCCAGCGTGGTCTCCATGTGGTGACAGCCAACAAGGCGCTGCTAGCCTATCACGGCGTCGAGCTTGCAACGATCGCCGAGGAGAAGGGCGCGCTTCTGAACTTCGAGGCCGCGGTCGCCGGCGGCATCCCCGTCATCAAGGCCCTGCGCGAATCGCTGACCGGAAATGCCGTCTCGCGCATCTACGGCATCATGAATGGCACCTGCAATTACATCCTGACCAAGATGGAAAAGGAGGGGCTTTCCTTCGCCGAATGCCTGAAGGAAGCGCAGCGGCTGGGTTATGCCGAGGCCGATCCCGCCTTCGATATCGAGGGCAACGACACGGCCCATAAGCTTTCCATCCTGACGACACTTGCCTTCGGCAATAAAATCGCGGCCGACGACATCTATCTCGAAGGCATCACCAACATCTCGATCGAGGATATCCACGCCGCCGCCGAGCTCGGTTATCGCATAAAACTCTTGGGCGTTGCCCAGCGCACCGATACCGGCATCGAGCAGCGCGTTCATCCCACAATGGTGCCGGTCGATTCGGTCATTGCCCAGGTCGACGGCGTGACCAATGCGGTGGCGATCGAATCCGACGTGCTCGGCGAACTGCTGATGGTCGGCCCCGGCGCCGGCGGCAATGCCACCGCCTCATCCGTGCTTGGCGATATCGCCGATATCGCCAAAAGCCAGCCGGGCGCCCAGCGCGTGCCGGTGCTAGGCCATCCCGCCAAGGCGCTGGAGCCCTACCGCAAGGCGCAGATGCAGAGCCATGAGGGCGGCTATTTCATCCGCCTGACCGTGCTCGACCGCACCGGCGTCTTTGCCAGCGTCGCAACCCGTATGGCCGAAAACAACATCTCGCTGGAATCGATTGTTCAGCGCTCCAAACAGCATCTGGCGCCGTCGCACCACCAGACGATCATTCTCGTCACGCACGCGACGATGGAAGAGTCGGTCCGCAAGGCCGTCGCCTCGATCAAGTCGGAAGGTTATCTCTTCGGCGAGCCGCAGGTGATTCGCATCGAGCGGCCGAAAGAGGACGGCTAACCGCTTTTCCCCTTTATGTGGAACCTTTAAACCGCCCTGTCTCTACAGGGCGGTTTTTCTGTGATTTTTTCAGCCTTCCCTAACGGAAGTCTATATTAACAGATACCGAAATATTGATATAAATAAAACCACAGATGGTGAGTCGTCGGCGTGGAGAATTTCATGAGCAAGGACAGCCACGCCGATAAGGGCTATGGCCGCCCAAGCGAGGTGCCGCCGGACCGTCCTGCGATGCTTGGGGAAATTCTCAAGCCGACCTATCGTGACATTCGCGAACAGGTTCCTGACGAGACTGACGACGATGAACACACCGAAGGCCGCAACTGGGCTATCCTTCTGACGCTGTTTTCGTTCCTGCTGGTGCAGCTGGCCGGCGTCGCCATGATCATCTGGGCGGTATTCTGGTAAAAACCCGTGTCTGCAAATCCGCCGCTATGTTATCTCCGCTGCTCCTGTAAAAAGAGCAGATGAAGTCAACGGAGTGTGGCATGGCAGATCTCGTCGATCCGGTACAGCGAGCCTTTCTCGGCGTGGAGAAATCCGCGCTCGACAATCGCTGGGTTGCTCGGCTCGACCAGGCTGGCCAGAACCGGGCGCTCGCCATGTCGCAGACCCACGGCCTGCCGGATCTGATCGCCCGCGTGCTGGCCGGCCGCGGCGTGGCGGTGGACGATGCGATCGAATTCCTCGATCCGACCATCCGCAGCCTTATGCCCGACCCGCATAAGCTGACCGATTGCGAAAAGGCCGCAAACCGTCTGGTGAGCGCGATCGAGCGCGGCGAGAATGTCGCGATCTTCGGCGACTACGATGTCGACGGCGCCGCCTCATCGGCGCTGATGTTCCGCTTCCTCAGCCATTTCGGCCTCAAGGCGAACATCTATATTCCCGACCGCGTCTTCGAAGGCTACGGCCCCAATCCGGCAGCGATCAACCAGTTGATCGACAATGGCGCTCAGTTGGTCGTTACCGTCGATTGCGGCTCGACCAGTCACGAGGCGCTGGCGGCCGCTGCCGCGCGCAATATCGATGTCGTCGTCATCGATCACCACCAGGTGACACATGAGCTGCCGCCCTGCCACGCGCTCGTCAACCCGAACCGTGAGGACGATCTCTCGGGGCAGGGGCATCTTTGCGCCGCCGGCGTTGTTTTCATGGTGCTGGTCGCCACACTCAGGCTGCTGCGGGCGGCCGGCAACAAGCGCATCCTGGCGCTCGACCTATTGCAATGGCTGGATATCGTCGCACTGGCGACGGTCTGCGATGTCGTGCCGCTGAAGGGCCTGAACCGCGCCTATGTGGTGAAGGGGCTGGTCGCCGCCCGCCATCAGAGCAATGCCGGGCTTGCCGCGCTCTTCCGCAAGGCCGGGCTCGCCGGCCCGGTGACACCCTATCATTTCGGCTTCCTGATCGGTCCGCGCATCAATGCCGGCGGGCGGATCGGCGACGCAGCCCTCGGAAGCCGCCTGCTGACGCTTGAGGACGCCGGGGAGGCGGAATTGATCGCCCAGCGCCTGGATGAGCTCAACCGCGAGCGCCAGGCGATGGAGGCGGTCATGCTGCAGGAGGCGGAAGCCGAGGCGCTCGCTGAATATGGCGACGGCGAGGGCGCCTCCGTCATCGTCACCGCCCATGAGAAATGGCATCCCGGCATTGTCGGGCTGATCGCGGCGCGGCTGAAGGAAAAATTCAAACGGCCGGCCTTTGCGATCGCCTTCGATCCCTCCGGCCGCGGCACCGGCTCGGGCCGCTCGATCAACGGCTTCGACATGGGCCGAATGGTGCGGGCTGCGGTCGACGAGGGGCTGCTCGTCAAGGGCGGTGGCCACGCCATGGCGGCAGGCCTGACGGTCGAGCGCGCCGATCTCGGCAGGCTGAGGACCTTCTTCTCGGAGAAGTCGGCAAGGACGGTGGCGAACCTCGTCGCCAATGAGACCTTGAAGATCGACGGGGCGATCGGCGCCAGCGGCGCCACGCTGGAACTCATCGACCGCCTGGAGGCCGCCGGCCCCTATGGCTCCGGCCATGCTCAGCCGCTCTTCGCCGTACCGGCGCACCGAGTGCGGGATGCACGGCTGGTCGGCGAGAAACATGTGAAGGTGACGCTGGAGGCAATGGATGGATCGCGGCTCGACGGCATCGCCTTCCGCGCCGCCGATACGGCGCTCGGCAGCCTGCTGCTCAACTCGCGCGGCGCCAGCCTGCATGTCGCGGGCTCGCTCAGCGCCGAGCATTACCAAGGTGCGCGCCGCATCCAGCTGCGCGTCTGCGATGCAGCGCCGGCGAAATAGGGTCTGTCGCGCAACCGTTTGAAAGACATTGAATTTGGAGAGAAAGTGGCACGCCCTAGGGGAGTCGAACCCCTCTTCCCAGAATGAAAATCTGGTGTCCTAACCGATAGACGAAGGGCGCTTCCTTCGTGGTGGCGCCCTTATAGTCAGCACGTTCGAAAGCCGCAAGCGCGAAGGCGTGAAATAATCACGGTTTTCGCTGATTTTTTTCTGTTGTGGAAAACTGCGCCGCCGCGGGAAGGTGAAGCCAGAAAAGATCGCCGTTGGGATGCCTCCGTCGGATTGCACAACCAGGCTGGTACGCCCTAGGGGAGTCGAACCCCTCTTTACAGAATGAGAATCTGTCGTCCTAACCGATAGACGAAGGGCGCTGGCAATTCAGTAAAATAGGAGCGAGCACCGACTTATGCAAGCGGATGCGATGGCTTCTGTGTGGAGAGAAAGTGGCACGCCCTAGGGGAGTCGAACCCCTCTTCCCAGAATGAAAATCTGGTGTCCTAACCGATAGACGAAGGGCGCTTCCTTCGTGGTGGCGCCCTTATAGTCAGGCGTTTTGAATCCCGCAAGCGGCAATTTCGGTTTTCTTTCAAAAAAATGACAGGAAATCCGAAGGCGTTCAAGGAGCTGATTATAAAAGCTGAATCAATAGGCTGCCGGTTGTTTCTTTAACCGGACAAGGCGGTACTGCCGTAACGTCATGCGAAAAGGGCACGGCCGTCAGATCGCTCTTGCGGTCGCCATGGGCGCGCGTTTGCCGCCGCAGCCCCAGTTCCAGTCGCGACTTTTGCCGGTGTCGAGATGAACCGAATCCGTGTGGCAATAGGTGCCGACGCCGCCGCGGTTCGGCAGCGAGCGAATATAGGCGGCGATATCCCAATTCGTCACGCCGTCGATCTGGATATCGGCCGCTTCGCAGCTTTTGTGCATCGATTCGTCGGCGCCGCCGACGAGACGGTTATGCTCCTCGTCGCGATAGCCAGAGGTGACGATAACAGGCCGGCTGAAATGGTTTTCGACCGTCTTGATCACGTTCAGCAACTCGGACTTGAAGCAGCCGACCTCGACCTTGTCGTTCTGGATATGCAGCCCATTCGGCGCGATACGCGTCATGCCGGGCAGCGACGCTTTTTGCAACAGGCCGGAGAGGCTGCCGAGCAGGTTCTGCCTCGGCGCGCTGTAGAGCGCATTCATTGTCGGGGCCGGATTGCCGTCTGTCGCCAACGACGCCGTGACGGGCACAAGCGGTGTGCTGCCATTCTGCGAGGATTGCTGCGGCAGCACCGGCTCCGCCGGCTGTCCTGATGCGGGTTGCTGGCTATAGACGCTACTTCTCGCGGGTGCTGCACCTTGGGCCGGCGCATAGGCCTGCGGCTGAATGACCGTCGACGTGCTGTTGTTCTGCAGCGCCGGCTGGTGGTCGGAAAAGATGCTCATCGCCTGCGCGTTGATCCGGGTCGACTGCAGGACGAGCCCGCCGATATTGGCAGGCGCTGTCGCTGCCGGATCGGCCGGCGGGACGGGGGCATTCGGATCCGCTGTCACGGCCCGGGGCGCGGTTTGAGCGCCGGAAACATTGACGAGCCGGGGATCTGTGTAGACCGAACGTGGGGCAGGGCTTGCGGGCGCAGCGGCAAGCTGCGGTGCGGCTGCCTCCGGTGTTGGAACCGCCGCGGCGGAATCGAGCGCCTTCTTGTCGGACGCGCAGCCGGACAGCGCCAACACCGAAGTGGCGATCAGCAAAGCGCCCGTCAGGGGCATCCGCATCTCAATCTTACGCAAGCGACAGTCTCCAGTTGATGCGCAAAATGGCCGAAAACCGCCATCTTCCGCTTCGAGTCGCCAGGAGATTGCCTGCGGGGCCGGATCGCGGCAAGCGTCAAGGCGCCGGCCGGACCCGAAATCGCAAAAGCCGCAAGCCTCGCAAAAGCCTTGCGGAAAAAAGCCTTACCAAGCGCCGGTATTGCCCATGGAGGCCCAGGGTTCGGCCGCGGCCAGCGGGCTGCCCTTCTGCAGAATTTCGATCGAGATGCCGTCGGGCGAGCGCACGAAGGCCATGTTGCCGTCGCGCGGCGGCCGGTTGATGGTGATGCCGTTGTCCATCAGATTCTGGCAGGTTGCGTAAATATCGTCGACCTCATAGGCGAGGTGGCCGAAATTGCGTCCTCCGCTATAATCTTCCGTATCCCAGTTGTAGGTAAGCTCAAGGCAGGGAGCCTTTTCGCTGCGCGCACGGTCGAGATCGTCGCGGGCGGCCAGGAAAACCAGGGTGAAGCGGCCCTTCTCGTTTTCGTGGCGGCGAATCTCCTCCAGCCCGAACAGCGTGGTGTAAAAGGCGAGCGAGGCGTCCAGGTCTTTGACGCGAACCATTGTATGGAGATAACGCATTCTATCTACTCCTTTATTGGGTCTGGCTTTTTCGGCGTGCTGAGGTCAGCTTCGGGCAAGTCATCGATATAAAATGTGCAGTTGGGAATAACCGAAAACTAGGACTTGCGCTTATCCGTTACCAAGATGTTAATCTTGATTTCAAGAATCAGTTAACCGTAACAGTGTGACGCGTATTCGAGGGGCTGGCGAAATGGCTGATAGGATTTCATCGAACGAATACTCCGACCTTGACGAGCTATCGGCAGAGGCGGTCGATCTTGTTGAAATCACCGGCGTCGTCAAGTGGTTCGACGTCGCCAAGGGTTTTGGCTTCATCGTGCCCGACAATGGTATGCAGGATGTTCTCCTGCACGTCACCTGCCTTCGTCGCGACGGTTACCAGACGATCCTCGAGGGAACGCGCATCGTCGCCCTCATCCAGCGCCGCGAGCGCGGCTACCAGGCTTTCAAGATCCTTTCGATGGACCAGTCGACTGCGGTTCATCCCTCGCAGCTGCCGCCAGTGCGCACCCATGTGCAGGTCACCGCGACGAGCGGTCTCGAGCGGGCGCTGGTCAAGTGGTTCAATCGCACCAAGGGCTTCGGCTTCCTGACGCGCGGCGAGGGCACGGAAGACATCTTCGTGCACATGGAAACGCTCCGCCGCTTCGGCCTGACGGAACTGCGCCCCGGCCAGGTGGTGCTCGTCCGCTTCGGAGATGGCGAGAAGGGCCTAATGGCCGCCGAAATCCACCCCGACATTCCGAGCCCGGCCAGCCGGTCGCATTGATATGCGTGACCCCGTCCTGTTTCATGTGATCAGAAGCGCCTTCCTGGCGCTTTTTTTCATGGTCGCCCTGCCGGCTCTGGCCGATGAGCAGATGCGCTTCGACAAGGAGCCGCTGCTCATCCAGACCGCGGCGGGCAAGATGCTGCATTTCACTGTCGAGATCGCCTCGACCCCCGATCAGCGCGCCTACGGGCTGATGTTTCGCAAAGTGATGGCTGATGATGCCGGCATGATCTTCGATTTCGACGAACCGCGGCGCGTTACCATGTGGATGGAAAACACCATCCTGCCGCTCGACATGCTTTTTGCCGACGACACCGGCACGATTCGCAACATCAAGGAAAACGCGACGCCCTATTCGCGCGATATCATCGATTCGATGGGCCCGGTGAAATACGTCGTCGAACTCAACGCCGGCATCGCCGCCAAACTCGGAATCAAACCGGGCGACAGGATCGTCAGCGCCACGACGACGAAGAAGGCGAAGTGACTGCGCGCACCCGACAATGCGGGTCATAAAGCGGCTGCCGAAGTTTCAAGATATCAGATGGTAGTGGCGACCCCTGCAGGAATCGAACCTGCGACAACCTGCTTAGAAGGCAGGTGCTCTATCCAGCTGAGCTAAGGGGCCGTCCGGCGGCCGCGTTCAGGGAGCGCGACCGGATGCGGCAGTTCTGGACGAGAAAACTCAATGCGTCCAGGGTTGCGTGCGGGTATAGCGGAAATTATCCGGATAGGCGACAACCTGGCGGACTGGATCCTTCGGGGCGATGACGCGATATTCAATGCCGTTGCGCTGGGCATAGGCTTCGGCCAGCTCCTGCGTTTCGAAGGTGAGTTTCACCTGTTGGCGCGTGTCACCGGAAGAGGTGTAGCCCATCATCGGATCGATCTTGCGCGGCGACTCCTGATCGAATTCGAGCACCCAGAGATGGGTCTTTGCCTTGCCGGACTGCATGGCGGTCTTAGCTGGACGATAGATCTTGGCAGACATGACTGCGGCGTCTCCGACTATGCGGGCAGCGCCCGCCTTTCATGGTCTCACTCCCGTCGCCGGGGATTGCTTCGTCGCTAGAGATAGCACGAAGAGATGAATTTTGCTTATCCGCGAATCCTGGGCTTTTCAAGAAAAAAGGCGGCGCACGACGCGCTGTCGATCCCATCACGATGACGAGGGTGATGCTGCGAAACACGGATATCGGCGGACAGGCCGGCTGCGGATATCCTCCCCGTGTCCAGCCGCCGCTTGACGCCCAGGGGGTCCGGCCGGTTGCGCGATATTACCGCCTGTCTCATGTTGTGATAACAACCTGATTGCCGCGGCAGGCCCCCGGTACTATTTACGGCTCAGTTAATTTCAATGGATTTGCAGTCATGATGAGACGTTCGGCCGAGTTCAACGCCATCGTGCTAGGGGCTGTAATTACGGCTTTCTTTTACGTTGCCATCAGCTATGCCCAATATATCGGCTTACTCGAACGCGGCTGAGGCAGCCTTCTCCTGACGCCTAGTTACGCCGACAGGTGCAGAATGGCAGCCCATCACGATTTTTCTGTATGCATCCAAATATCAGACGGGAAATCTGCTCCCAGGGCTGGATTTATGGGTTGCGACGGCGAAGTGAACCGTGTATCTCCCGCCCACGGCACGGAGTGTAGCGCAGTCTGGTAGCGCATCTGGTTTGGGACCAGAGGGTCGGGAGTTCGAATCTCTCCACTCCGACCATTTAACTGAGCCTCACACACCAGGCAGAATGGCCGTTTGGTTGCGCCGTATTGTCGTGTCTCCGCGGCTTGATCTCGGGTCCGCACCCGGTCGCTCCATGTTTTGGATCTTGATCATTCGAAAGCGGGCGGCGTGGGCTCTGTGGCGGACACCCAATGCACCCACACTCGGACCCCGCGACCTTTTCCATTGGCATTCCGGGCCTCAGGCTTGCAAGCGCCGCAACATCCACATTCTCGTTCGCTGCCGCCATTCCTGTCCTCTATAAATGCCTGCGAACACAGCTGCGGCCAAGCTTCCTCCGCTGTCGAGCCGACATCGAACACATGCCACCCTTTCGGACTTTCAATGCGGGGAAAAATGGCCGCCCATGCGCTCTGCCTGATCCGTGCGAGGATAGATTTTTTGGCCTCGGCCCATCGACGAGAAACGCTGGTGAAATCCCATTCCCTTTAATAGGATGGAAGCGACCCTGCGGGCCACGAACCGTCCGATCCGATGGAAGGCGGATGTATGGCGAATTTCTCAGGCGAGATTGCTGTCCATGACAATAGGCGTCGCGAAAGATGGGTGTCCGAATCGTGCTCATAGGCTTCCCGGGTGTTGGGAAGTTGACCATCGCGAAAGAGTTGAATGCGATGGTTTCGGCAAAAATTGTCGACAACCACTGGATCAATAACCCGATCCTGCGTCTGCTGGATGAGGATGGAACGGCCTCGCTTCCAAAGGGAATATGGGAGTTTACAGGTCGGGTTCGGCAAACCGTCCTTGATGCAATCACCGCTTATGCGCCGTCTGCCAATTTCATTTTCACGCATGCCGGCTTGGAGGGTGATGAGCGGAGCCTTCGTACCTTTCAACAGATCGCCGGTGCTGCCGAAGCCTGCGACGCAGTTTTGGTGCCGGTGCGATTGCTGTGTGACGAAGAGGAGCTGGCTCGCCGGATTTCGAACCCCGAGCGACGCGAAAGGTTGAAATCCACGGATGTGGCAGCCTCGAGAGATCGCAGCCGGAGGGCGGGGGTCTTCGACCCACTGCACCCAAACACATTGGTGCTCGACGTCACTTCCGCATCACCGGCAAAAACGGCCATCGCGATCCGGGATCATATTCTAAAGGTCCTTGGCGACCTGTCCGTCTGAAATTCGTCGGAGTTGATTCTATTCGCGCTACGATCGTCGATGCGCCTGACGGCGGGAGGTGAGGTGTTCTGACGAGCTATCGGCTTACGCAAAGCCGGCCCGAAAGGCCGGCTGACGCCTGCCGAAAAATCGCAGCGCGCGGATGGGGCTCCCTCATCCGCGCGCCGAAGTAGACGATTTTGCGGCCCGCGTGTTGTGGCGATCGGACGACCGCCACAACGGGGACAGTTACAGGAGAAAATCGCCTGCCCCCAAGTGGACGAGGCCCTTCAGCTGAACCTCGAAGTCATGAACACCGTCGCCGTTCGTGTCGGCCTGGATAACGGTAACATCGTTCGCGGTTCCGGACTGATCGTCATAGTGCCAAGCGAGCGCGCCAGCCTTGTGGTCGAACAAGGCATTCTCCTGTGCCTGGAAATGGAAGGTTCCATTGCCCGCCGCAGAGCCATTCGCATCGATCGCCGAGAGGTCGATCTTATCGATGCCGTGCTGGAAGTCGGTGATGACGTCGCGGTTCAAGCCGGACCCGGTTTCCGTCGGTGCCTTCAAGATAAACGTATCCTCGCCGGTGCCACCGGTCATAATGTCCTTCCCGGCTCCACCGATGAGGAAATCATTGCCGGCGCCGCCGTCCAGTTTGTCCGCGCCAGCCCCGCCAGTGAGAACGTTGCCGCCGCCGTTGCCGCCGGTCAGTACGTCGTTGTAGCTTGAGCCGGTCAAGTTTTCGATGCTGGCGATCTTGTCGCCGGTCGCCTGGCCGCCCGATGCGACCTTAGTCGCCAAGTTGACGTTGACCGCGTCGGAGCCCGCATAGCTGGCCGTGTCATTGCCAGTACCGCCGTCGAGCACGTCCGCGCCGGCCCCGCCCTTCAACACGTCACTACCGCCGAGACCCTTGAAGGTTTCGTTGCCACCGTTGGACTGACCGGTGTGCGGCAGGATGTCATTGCCGCTGGTGCCGATGAATTCCTTTATCGGCGCGGTTGGCGTTGTCGGTTGCGTCGGCGTGGTAGGCGTCGTCGGTTGCGTGGGCGTGGTTGGCGTTGTCGGTTCCGTGGGCGTGGTTGGGGTTGTCGGTTGCGTCGGCGTGGTTGGTGTTCCCGGGGTCGAGCTGGAGCCCGATTCGTAGGCACCCATATCGACAGTTCCAACGACGCGAGCGTGGCCGTCCAGGTCGACCGAGCCGACGCCGTATTTGGCGGTCCCGCCGTCGATCGCTGCCGAGCCGGAGCCGAGGTGGAAGTTGTCGCTCGCTGCTCCCAGGAATTTCGGGTCGATGCCGAGCTTGTTGCCGTTCGCCGTGCTCGGCATAGCGTTGCCGCCGTCGGTATTGACCGAGGCCTGGCCGGCCGTGCCGTTGTAGGTGTTGTTGTTGGCCCAGACGACGTTGGCGTTGGTATAGCCGCCGTACGACGTGTTATCGACCGCAGTGTTGTTCTTGTTCACCGACGGGTCGGCTACGGCGATGTTGTTGATCCAGGTGTTGTTGCTCGACTGCGCGTTGCTGAGTTCGCCGCGCCAGGTGCCGTCGTTCAGCAGGTCCTGATTGTTGTGGTATGCGGTGTTGTTTTTCACCGTGACGGAGTCGCTCCAGGTAACTTGGATGCCTTTGCTGCCGTTCTCATAGACGAGGTTGTTGTCGACCAGGGTCTTAAATGTGTAGTTCGGATGACCGCTCGTCTGCGTGCTCTGGAAATCGTCGATGATGATGCCGTTGCCATCGGTGTGCGCACCCGACTTCGTGACGTTGTCGTGCGAGATGTTGTTCCGGATGATGTTGCGGAAGCTGCCATCGTCCGGCGCCCCGGTGATATTCCGGTTCTGGTAGAGAGAGATGCCTGAAAACCAGCCGGCACTCGCATTTTTGTAAGTCTCGTTCCCTTCGATCGTGATGAAGTCGGATCCGGCGAAGGCGATGCCGGACGCACCGTTGTCGTGGGAAACGTTATTGGCGATCTTCACATGGTGGACGCCATCACCAACAATGCCGTGCGAATCGCTCCCGTAGACCTCGAAGCCCTCGACCGCTACATAGTTAGCAGTGATGTTGATACCATTTGCGCCGCCCGATGCTGAGTGGATCACCGCTCCACCCGGTACCTCCGAGCGCAAGGTAATGTAGCCGGCGGCCGAACCATCCTTGTACATGTTCACCGACTCGTTATAGGTGCCGGCGCGCACTACAACCTCGTCGCCGGGCTTAAGGTCCGACGCCATCGCGTCGCTGATCGTGCGAAATGGGGAGGAGGCACTGCCGTTACCACCGCCGCTGCCAGTCGTCGCTACGTAGTATGTCGTCATTGTCTTGTTCCTCAACCTTAGCGTTGTCTTTACCGATTACTATTTTTAGTTAATCAGGGGTTACGGCGGCAGGTTATAGGGCGGTGTTTTCGAGGGCGCAACAGCAACGCGACAGTAAGTGCTTGAGAAACATAGCCATATTGCTGCCACATTATCCAAATGGATCTGAAGTTACGATTTGAAATATTTGGTGAATTTCGAGTCGCCAAAAATGTGGCAGAATATATGTCTCGCTTACCGCGAATTATTCTTTCTGCAACTATAGCGAAATGCATCTTTTGAAAACATTGGAGAAATTTGGCGGGGGTGAGTGGATTCCTTCCGTCAAAGCGGAATAGTCATTTTTTTTCTGAATTTAACAATTTTGCGCAGTTTCGCCCTGCAATTGGCACCGATCGAGATGGAAAAGGGAGGGAATGACCGTCGTCGATTCGGGCCAAACCCATTGCCCGGCGCCTCAGGCGGCACCGCATTTCCCTAGAGATCATCCGGCTGCGGTGCGACTATACTTTCGGTTTCCGCTGAGCCTGCGTCATGTCGAGATCCTGCTTGCCAAGCGTGGTATCGATGTTTCGCAAGTTCTCTGGTTTTGCTCGCCGCGTGTAAAGAAGCCTGTCGACGGTCGCCGCAGACCTGTGAGTTGTCCTGGTCGCAGCTAAAGGATGGGGACACCTGTTGAAGTCGGATGGCAGCGGTGATGGCCGCCAACTCGACATACGCATCCGGCAGTCCTGGGGATCAATGGTAGCGGACGCTTCCGAGAGCATCGGCTTTACCAGGGCCGTCCTCGATACGACTTACAACGGCAACGACACATACCTAAGGCATGATTGACAACAGCGTGCCGAGCAGGTCGCCGACGGCTTGCAACGACGAGACCGAAAGCCGACGAGCGATCCGGTTTTAACGGCCTTGGAAAATCCTGATGATCTTCGGAGTAAAGCGGTGCTGTCTGACGTCGACGACGTCGTCATAGGTGAGACGGCCGGAAACCACGGCTGCAACAAATCGCTCGCATGCAACCCTCGGAGCGTCCTTGTCCGAAACGTTTGTCACAATTCCGGCGCCGCGACGGCCGTTTGCATCAAATCCTTTCGCGCAGTCTTTCACGGCCTCACTTCTCGCCCTTGAACTGCCCTGCAACAATGTGACGTAAGCATCATAGTCCTGACGTGTCGGCACGCAGCCGGTCAGAAGTCCTATGGCAATCATTACTGTTACGATACGAGCGCGCATTATTATTCCCTTAAATATCCAATGATTGGCGTCCGATGTTTATTTCGATTCGCGTGAAGCGGGAAAGACCATCCGCGAAATTGGCCATGACGATCTACGTCAAGGCGCTGCGGAGCAGGTCCGAATTGATTTTTGGATGCTTCTCGGATGGATGATAAGCTCCAACGAGGGCCGCCGTTACCATGAGACACACCGCAATGGACGATGCGACGAGACTCAGGATGGGGACGGATGATTTCCGCGCCGCCCAGAAAAAAACAAAACCGGCCGCGAACGCAAAGAACCAAAAGACCAGGACTTCACCCATAATTCTTGCGAATATCTCGAGTGCTCCGGAGGATACCGAAATCACGGTGTCTAATCCTCCAAGCCAAAGCACGGTGTTCATCACGACATCCGCGATGAAAGCCAACGCCATCGATGCTATCAAAAACCGTGACAACAAGTTTCTCCACTAAATGTTTAAGTTGTCTTTTTGCCAGAAGCATCTTTCGATCCTATTAGCTGGACAGCTAAAATGCTTACGAGCGAGCGGCAGCCGCCTCAACAGGCAAGGTCACGTCGGCGGGCGGGGGCTTGATCTGATAGGCCAACGGTCGTCACGGCGATCGGTTAGCAACTGTGCAGCGTCCGGGAGTTATCGCTCCGTCCTTATTTCGCCGCCAATGATGTGAGCATCCCGACAAGCATGCCGGCAAATGCTTTCGCATTCCCCGGCTGTGACGGCCGCCCTGAGACTATTCTCAGCGATCCAGAAAATGCTCGAAGTAAACTTCGGGGATCGGGTAGGCGTAGACGCCTCGGTCGACGAAGCCGCGTCTATAGAGGCAGTCTCGGAGTGCCGCGTTGTAATGCAGGCTGCGTGGATTCGGTGAGCCGCGGTGCCATGAACCTGCCTCCGGCACGCACCACCGGAGCGCTTTGTCGTACCGAGCCAGGAGGACCGGGTCGGTGTCGACGCGAATGCCGCTGTAGGATTGATAGTTTGCAGGAGATTCCGCGGCCGAAATACAGCCCAAGCTAAGTGCAACGCCAACGACTGCCATCAATCTCATTGGATTTCATTCTCCCGTGATCGATTATCGAAGTAATCGAGCGGAACGTTATTGGTTCCAGTGCCTGCGGGCAAGGGGGACTGATGGCCTCTGATCCGAGTTGCGTGTGCCCGGGGTTGCCGACGCTCCGCGACAGATGAACCTCTGTCGCGAAGCGCCGGCAGTTCTCGCTCATCGATCAATCCAGCAGATCGGCAGGTACTTTGCCGCCATTTTCCGACAGGCGTCTCATCAGCGCCTTGTGCAGCCACATATTCATTTTTGCGGAATCACCGGTGTCGCCGGTATAGCCGAGTTCAGCGGCAAGTTCCTTGCGCTCGGCCATGCTCGCATCCATCCCGACCGCTTTCATCAAGTCCACGATCGAGTGGCGCCAATCGAGTTTCTGGCCGCTCTTTTTCACGGCCGCGTCGAGGATCGGGACGATATCGACATTTGCTGAGGCCGTGGCCGTGGCCGGCTTGCTCTGAGCGGGAGAGGCCGCGGGCGCGGGACTGGGCGCCGCCGACGGCGAGGCGGGAGCCGGGGCGGGCTGCGTCTTTGGCGCGCCTGATGCAATCGGTTCGGCTGCTTTCGCTTCTCCGAAGATGGCGTGTTTGATCTTGTCGAAAATGCCCATTCTTGAACCTCCAGTTCCATCAGATGAGAACATGCTGAAACATGGACTTCCTGCCTGATATATCCAGACGGAAGGGCGTTATTTTTAGCGGTCTCAATCAGTGATGGAATCCGGCTCTGAGGCAAGGTGCAGGCGATCTGCAAAATCCTGTAAAAGGGTCAATCGCCACCCAATCGCATAGAGAGCTGCACGTTGCTTGCGGGCACTGAAGATTTCTACGCGGCCGCGGGAAAGAAATACTGGGCCGATGCACCGGTCGCCGTAAGACATGTTCGCTTTCGGCACGGTCGAGCTGCCAATTCGTATTCCGATAACCGTGAAAGATCATTGGACGCCGCTCAGCCGACTTGCCGTGCCGTGCTTTGAAACATTCGTCATCTCCTCACGTTGCCTTGCCATGGATGTCTTGCAGGCTGCAGTCGTCCAGACGATCGAAGGCACGCGCGTTCCTCGATTTTCGATTGCCGGGCAAATCGCCCGGCGAATGGAAACGGAGGAAAAAATGACTCATAATCACAGTAGGCTATCGCTGGCGGTGCTTGCATCCACCTGCGCCCTGCTTGCGATGCCGGCAAGCGATCTACACGCTCTCGATGTCGGCGTATCGGTAAATGCCGGCAAGGCCGTCAGCGCCGATGTCGGGGCATCACTTGGCGGCGGCAGTGGCGTCAGCGCCGGGGCCAATGCGTCCGTCGGCGGATCGAGCGGCCTCAATGGTAACGCGACCGCCAATGCCGGCGGCGGCCGGGGCGTTGATGCCGATCGCAATGCGGGGGCCGCCGGCGGCGATGGTCTCGACGCGAACGTCAATGTCAGGCTCGGCGCCCGGCGCGACATCAATGCTGATCTCAATGCACGCATCGGCGGCTCCGATGGGCTTGATACCGACGCCACAGCCTCGGTCAGGCGCGGCAGCGGCGCCGACGCCAATCTCACCATCGGCGGGGCAGGCGGCAGCAACAAATCCGCGGCTGAGGGCAACTTCAGCCCATCGCAGGCTCGCATCCTGGACGATTTCCGGTCGAGGCCGGTCAATGAGCAACGCAAGATGCTTGTCCGTTGCGCTGATATCTCATCCCCGGGCGGCTCGGCCTCAGGCGGCTCCGATTCCGGTCTTTCCGGTCTCTGCAGCCTGCTGCAGGCGTCAGCGTCACGTTGAACGTAAAAGACCCGCCGAACCGGAAGGGCGGCGGGTCTTTCAACGGCGTCAGTTCCCAGGCTTAATGCAGGATCTGGCTGAGGAACAGCTTGGTGCGTTCGTGCTGCGGATTGTCGAAGAATTCGGCCGGCGAATTCTGCTCGACGATCTGGCCTTGGTCCATGAAGATAACGCGGTTGGCGACCTGGCGGGCAAAGCCCATTTCATGGGTGACGCAGAGCATGGTCATGCCTTCCTCGGCAAGACCCACCATGGTGTCGAGCACTTCCTTGATCATTTCGGGATCGAGCGCCGAGGTCGGCTCGTCGAACAGCATGATCTTCGGGTTCATGCACAGCGACCGGGCGATCGCCACGCGCTGCTGCTGGCCGCCGGAGAGCTGGCCCGGATATTTGTTAGCTTGCTCCGGGATCTTGACCCGCTTCAGGAAGTGCATGGCCACTTCTTCGGCCTGCTTCTTCGGCATCTTGCGCACCCAGATCGGCGCCAGCGTGCAGTTTTCGAGGATCGTCAGGTGCGGGAAGAGGTTGAAGTGCTGAAACACCATGCCGACTTCGCGCCTCACCTCGTCGATCTTTTTCAGATCGTTGGTCAGTTCGGTGCCGTCGACGATAATGCGGCCCTTTTGATGCTCTTCCAGGCGGTTGATGCAGCGGATCATCGTCGATTTGCCCGAGCCCGACGGGCCGGCGATAACGATGCGCTCGCCGCGCATGACCTTCAGGTTGATATCGCGCAGCACGTGGAAATCGCCGTACCACTTGTTCATGTTAACGATATCAACTGCAACTTCCGTTGCGGAAACGGTGAGCTTTTTAACTGGAGCTTCAGCCATGACTATTTTCCCTCATTCTTATCGTTTGTGGCCGGTATCAAGATGGCGTTCCATGAAGCCTGAATAGCGCGACATGCCGAAGCAGAACAGCCAGAAGATGAAGCCGGCGAAGATCAGACCCGTGATCGGCGTGACGGCGCTTGCCCAGTTGGCGTCGGAGAAATTCAGCTTGACGATACCGAGCAGGTCGAACATGCCGATAATGGTGACCAGCGACGTGTCCTTGAACGTTCCGATGAAGGTGTTGACGATGCTCGGGATGACGAGCTTGATCGCCTGCGGCATGATGATCAGCCGCGTCTTCTGCCAATAGCCGAGGCCAAGCGAATCGGCGCCTTCGAACTGTCCTTTCGGGATCGCCTGCAGGCCGCCGCGGATTACTTCAGCCATATAGGCCGAGGTGAAGATCGAAACACCGATCAGCGCCCGAAGCAATTTGTCCACGTTCCAGCCCGTGGGCAGGAAGAGCGGCAGCATGACGCTTGCCATGAACAGAACTGTGATCAGCGGAACGCCTCGAATGACCTCGATGAAGGTAACGCAGAGCATCCGGATGACCGGCATCTTCGAGCGGCGCCCGAGCGCAAGCAGAATTCCACAGGGTAAGGAGACGGCAATACCGACAAAGGACAGGACGAGTGTCACCATGAGGCCGCCCCAGAGTGGGGTGTCCACCACTTCGAGACCTAAGCCGCCGTGAAGAAGCCAGAAGGCGATGACCGGCAGGACTCCGAACAGAAGAATGGCGTTCAAACCCTTGCGCGGCACCGACGGGATCAGCATCGGAACCAGCAGCAGAATGAACATGATCCCGACGATCGCCGGCCTCCAACGCTCATCGAGCGGATAGCGGCCGAAGATAAATTGATCGTACTTGGCGCTGACGAAGGCCCAGCATGCACCACTCCAGCCATCGGGCTGGATGCCGCCCTGGATCGTCGTCGCGCAGAATGTGCGGTCCGGCCCCGACCAAACAGCCTGGATGAACAGCCAGTTGACGAGATGCGGCACTGCCCATGCGATCAGCGCAAGAGCCAGGATCGTCAGGATGATATCTTTCGGGGTTGCCAAGAGATTGCGGCGTATCCAGGCGGCGGCTCCACGCTCGCCACGGGGCGGCGGTTCGGCGGCAAGGATGGACGTTCTGACGAAGGGTTTATCGGCGACCGACATCTTATCTCTCCACCAGTGCCATCTTGGCATTGAACCAATTCATGAACAGCGACGTGAGAATGCTCAAGCTGAGATAGACGATACCCCAGATGCACACGATCTCGATCGCTTGACCGCTCTGATTGAGGATTGTGCCGCCGACGGCAACGAGATCCGAGAAACCGATCGCGATGGCGAGTGAGGAGTTCTTGGTCAGGTTCAGGTATTGGCTCGTCAGCGGCGGAATGATGATGCGCAGCGCCTGCGGCACCACGACGAGTCTCGTCACACCAGACGGATGCAGCCCCAGCGCACCGGCTGCCTCGGATTGCCCCTTCGGAACGCCGCGAATGCCGCCACGAACGATCTCGGCGATGAACGAGGCGGTATAGAAGGACAGGGCGAGAAACAGCGATATAAATTCGGGGCCGACGACGGAGCCGCCCGTCAGGTTGAACTTTCCGGCGATCGGAACGTCGAAAGTGAGTGGAAAGCCGGAAACAACGAAGACCAGCAGCGGCAAGCCGACGATCAGCCCGATCGATGCCCATACCGTGTGGAACGGCTGGCCGGTTGCGGCCTGGCGCTTGTGGGCCCAGCGCGCCATGACGATGGTGGCGACGATCGCAACTAGCAGGGCGATGCCGACTGCTATCATGCCTGTCTCGAAGATCGGCTTCGGGAAGGCCAGTCCTCTGTTGTTGAGGAACATGCTGAACGGCAGCGCCAGCGATTCGCGAGGCTGCGGCAGGACGGAGAGAACCCCGAGATACCAAAAGAAGATGACGAGCAGCGGCGGTATGTTGCGGAAGATTTCGACATAGACCGTGCAGAGCTTGGCAATCAGCCAGTTGTGCGACAGCCGGCCTATCCCGATCAGGAAGCCGATGATGGTCGCCGTGACGATACCGCTCACCGCCACCAGCAAGGTATTCAGAATGCCAACGAGAAGGGCGCGTGCATACGTCGAGTCGCTTGAATAGCCGATCAGCGACTGGCCGATTTCGAAACCGGCGCGACCGCTCAGAAAGCCGAAACCCGATGCCGTATTGCTGCGGGCAAGGTTCACGGCCGTGTTGTGGGCCACCCACCACACAAACGCCACGAGAACGACGATCGTTAGAACCTGGAAAAATATGCTCCGGTATTTCGGGTCGTACATTGCCGACCGGAAACTCCAGCCGGTGTCATGCAAAGGTGTTCTATCCACAGCCCCATGCGTCATGCCGCGCCAATCCCCTTGTGCCCGTTTTCGGGCTTTCTTTTTGCTTTTGACGATGGGAGGGCGGCTTGGCCGCCTTCCCGGATTTCATGCCGAAGTTCTACTAACGAACCGGCGGTGCGTATTGGATGCCGCCCTTGTTCCAGAGAGCATTCAGGCCGCGTGCGATCTTGAGCGGGCTTCCCTGGCCGATATTGCGCTCGAAGATTTCACCATAATTGCCGACGCCCTTGATGACGTTGGCCGCCCAATCATTGGTCAGGCCCAGATCGGTACCGATCTTGGTGTCGGCCTCGCTGCCGAGGAAGCGCTTGATATCGGGGTTCGGCGAGTTCTTCATCTCGTCGACATTTGCCTGGGTGATGCCGAACTCTTCGGCATTGATCAGCGCATAAGCCGTCCAGGAAACGATATCGAACCACTGATCATCACCCTGACGGACGGCCGGCCCAAGCGGCTCCTTGGAAATGATCTCAGGAAGGATGACGTGTTCGTCCGGATTTTTCAGCGTCAGACGCAACGAATAAAGACCGGATTGGTCGGTCGTGTAAACGTCGCAACGACCGGCGTCATAAGCCGCGTTGACCTCAGGAAGATTTTCGAAGACGACCGGATTGTACTGCAGATTGTTCGTCTTGAAATAATCGGCGAGGTTCAGTTCCGTGGTCGTGCCCGACTGCACGCAGATTGCGGCGCCGGAGAGTTCGAGAGCCGACTTCACGTTCAGGCTCTTGCGCACCATGAAGCCCTGGCCGTCATAATAGGTGACGGGACGGAAGTTGAAGCCGAGTGCGGTGTCGCGATTAATCGTCCAGGTCGTGTTGCGCGAGAGGACATCGATTTCACCGGACTGCAGAGCGGTAAAGCGTTCCTTCGCATTTGTCGGCGTGTACTTGACCTTGGTGGGGTCGCCGAACACGGCCGAAGCGACGGCCTTGCAGAAGTCGACGTCGAAGCCGGCCCAATTGCCGGAAGCGTCAGGTGCGGCAAAGCCGGTAAGGCCGGTGTTGACGCCGCACTGAACGAAACCCTTCGCCTTGACGTCTCCGAGAGTGGTGGCCGAGGCGGCCGAAGCGCCAAGTGCCAAAACTGCTGCGCCGAGAGCGGCGGACAGAAGCGTGTTCTTCATTTTTTTCCCAACCTTTTCCGTTGTCTTATCTTTTCTTGTGGGAGGCCCGGCGGAAAAACCTGCCGCTCCCATGTGTCTCGACACCCTCCCGGCGCGAGTGAGTCTATCACAGTCGCAAATGTCACTATGGTCAAGTGTCGCCATCAATAATTGCGGCAAAATTCAGAATTTTGGTCGATTGCGCCGCATTCGAAGGCGGCTGACTATGAAATAGGCGTCCGATTGCGGAAAAATAACGCGAAAATCCAAATTTTGTCGTCCGAGAGCGTCGCCTGCAATCCATCGTCAAGGGGTTGACCGGAAACGACGCGGCGTCCAAAAGTCTGGTTTTGCGACCCCTCGCCAAAGGCTATTCCCGACATGAAAGACAAAGACAGCGTGCTGCAGAACGCGGGGATCAATACCCGGCTGACCCATATCGGCAACGACCCTTTCGACTATCATGGCTTCGTCAATCCGCCGGTCGTGCATGCCTCGACGGTGCTGTTTCCGAATGCGCGCACGATGGAGACGCGCTCGCAGAAATACACCTATGGAACGCGCGGCACTCCAACGACCGATGCGCTCTGCGAGGCGATCGATGCACTCGAAGGCTCGGCGGGCACGATCCTGGTGCCCTCGGGTCTTGCGGCCGTCACCATTCCGTTCCTGGGTTTCGTCGCCGCCGGCGACCATGCGCTGGTCGTTGATTCGGTCTATGGCCCGACCCGCCATTTCTGCGATACGATGCTGAAGCGCCTCGGCGTCGAGGTGGAATATTACGACCCGGCGATCGGCGCCGGCATCGAGACATTGTTCCGCCCGAACACCAAGCTCGTCCACACCGAGGCTCCCGGCTCCAACACTTTCGAGATGCAGGATATCCCGGCGATCTCGGCAGTGGCGCATCGCCATGGCGCCGTCGTCATGATGGACAATACCTGGGCGACGCCGCTCTATTTCAAGCCGCTCGATCACGGCGTCGACATTTCCATCCACGCGGCGACGAAATACCCGTCTGGCCATTCCGATATCCTGCTCGGAACGGTGTCGGCCAACGCCGAGCACTGGGATCGGCTGAAGGAGGCGAATGGCGTGCTCGGCATCTGCGGCGCACCCGATGACGCCTATCAGATCCTGCGCGGTTTGCGCACCATGGGCCTGCGCCTCGAGCGGCATTATGAAAGCGCGCTCGCAATCGCAGAATGGCTGGAGAGCAGGGAGGACGTCGCCCGCGTGCTGCATCCGGCCCTGCCGAGTTTCCCTTCTCACCATCTCTGGAAGCGCGATTTCAAGGGCGCCAGCGGCATCTTTTCCTTCGTGCTCGCCGCCGATGGCCCGGAAAAATCCAGGGCAAAGGCGCATGCCTTCCTCGATGCGCTCAGGATTTTCGGCCTCGGCTATTCCTGGGGCGGCTTTGAAAGCCTCGCCCTGCACGCCTACCTCAATGATCGCAAGGTCGCCAAGGCTCCGACCGATGGTGCGGTGATCCGCCTGCAGATCGGCATCGAGGATGTGGTTGACTTGAAAGCCGATATCGAACGGGGTTTTGCCGCCGCAAGCGCCGTCTGACACGCTATGCTTTATGGCAGACGCAGAGCCCGGTAGCCGTAGATCCAGTCGAGGTCCGTCGCCAGGCTTTGCGGCGGCTTGAGGCCGAGCACGAGATCGCGGCCGATGCGGATCGGTCCTTTCGCATGATAGGCAAACCGGTTGAAGGCGCCGCGCTGGCGAAGTTTTGCGATGCGTGGGGCTCGATGGCTTTCAAAGAGCTTAAGGGCTTCCGCCGCCGGGCGATCGGAAAGAAACGCAGCAAGTTCGTAGCCGTCTTCGATCGCCATGGCCGCTCCCTGTGCGGCAAAGGGCATCATCGCATGCGCGGCATCGCCGATCAGAACCGTCTTGCGGCCGTCCTGCCATGTGCCTGATGTCGTTTCGAACAGCGGCCAGAAGCGCAGCTTCTGGTGTCTTTCGAGCAGCGAGACGATCGTGGAATTCCAGCCGGAAAGACGCGCGAACAACTGCGCGCGCTGCTCGGCCGTCGCCTCGCTTTGCCAGGCCTGCGGCGCGATATTGCCGGCGGTGATCGCCACCATGTTGAAGCTGGCGATCTCCCTCAAAGGGTAGCAGACAAGATGCGCCGACCCGCCGAGGAAAGCGCAAACGCTTGCCCGGTCGAGGAAATCAGGCGCTTCGGTTTGGGCAATGGTGAAGCGGTAGGCGATATTGCCGGAAAACCGCGGCGAGGGGCTGCGCGGAACGAATTGCCGCAGCTTCGACCAGACGCCGTCGGCGCCGATGACGACATCGGCGTCCCGTCCAATAGCCGGCAGGTTCGATTCCATCCGGATGCCAAGGTGAAGCCGGCAGAGTGGATCGGCCTCGACCGCAGCCAACAGGGCTTTCTGCAATGTGCTGCGATGCAGGACGCCATAGGGAGCGCCCCAGCGCTGCCGCGCGAATGTGCCTGCAGGCACGGCCGTCAGCTGGCGAAGCGAACTGCCCGAGATCAACCGGATCGTCTCCGGCTCGAGCCAGACCTTTGACAGCCCTTCAAGGATACCGAGTTCGGCAAGGATGCGCGAGGCGTTGGGCGAAACCTGCAAGCCGGCGCCGATGTAGGTGAGTTCGCCCGCCTGCTCGAAGATGTCGGAGCTGATGCCGCGGCGCGAAAGCGAAAGCGCTGCGGTCAGTCCGGATATTCCGGCGCCGATGATGGCGGCATGTTCGACCGGCATTGTCCGTCCGATCCGAAATCTGGACGGGTTAGGCCGCCTTCACATGGAAAACGCAGCCGGCCGGGTTGGTCTGGCTGGGCTTGAGCGCGGAATTGAAGCGATAGAGCGTCGAGCAGTAGGAGCAGACCTTCTCGTTGTCGTCGCCCATGTCGATGAAGATATGCGGATGGTCGAACGGGGCCGACGCGCCGGTGCACATGAATTCCTTGACGCCGACTTCGATAACCCGGTGACCGCCGTCGTTCTGGAAGTGGGGAATGTTGTGGCCGGCCATGTCGCTCTCCGAATGCTTGAAATCTGCGCGGACCTTATAAGCGTTCGCCGCAAATGTGTAGAGCCAAAGCGCCGCGGTGGGCACTGTTTTTAGGCACAGTTTTAGCCACAGTTTTTGGCTTCACGACGAATGGCGGCTCGATTATGGTCGCGCCAAAAGGAAGACCCGATGAACCTGAACACGCCCGCATTTTCAAGCTTCACGCATGACGGATTGCAGCTCGCCTTCTTCGACGAGGGCGATCCGGCCGGCGTGCCCGTCCTGCTGATCCACGGTTTTGCCTCGACTGCAAACGTCAACTGGGTGCATCCGGGCTGGCTGAAGACGCTGGGGGATGCCGGCTATAGGGTGATCGCCATCGACAATCGCGGCCACGGCGCCAGCGATAAGCCGCACGACGCCGAAGCCTATCGTCCCTGGGTGATGGCCGGCGATGCGATCGCTCTTCTGGACCACCTCGGCATCCCGGAAGCCAATCTGATGGGCTATTCGATGGGCGCGCGCATTTCGGTCTTTGCCGCCCTTGCCAATCCGCATCGCGTCCGCTCGCTGGTGCTCGGCGGCCTCGGTATCGGCATGACCGACGGTGTCGGCGACTGGGATCCGATCGCCGATGCGCTGCTTGCTCCCTCGCTGGAGGACGTCACGCATGACCGCGGCCGCATGTTCCGCGCCTTTGCCGAGCAGACGAAAAGCGACCGCATCGCCCTTGCCCAATGTATCCGCGGCTCGCGCGATCTCGTGCCCCGCGCGGATATGGGAAAGCTCGACATGCCGGCGCTGATCGGCGTCGGCACCAAGGATGACATCGCCGGCTCGCCGCAGGAGCTGGCGGCGCTGATGCCCGATGCCCAAGCGCTCGATATTCCAGGCCGCGATCATATGCTCGCCGTCGGCGACAGGGTTTTCAAGCAGGCCGTGCTGGCCTTCTACGCGAAAGTCGCCGGCAGGTGACATCATCGTGATGCCGAAAACCCATGCTAAAAAACCATGGCGACGGCACCCATTTATGTTATTGGCGTTTTCCACTATATATTGGCATTCCGCAAACGGCATTCCTGTTGGCAACGAGGAGAGCGGCGATGGTCGCCAAGACTGATATTCGTGCTTTTGAGACAGGCCATCCGCTGAAGGTGATGGATCCCATTTGGGACAGCCTGCGCGAGGAAGCCCGGCTCGCCGCCGAACGGGACCCGGTTCTCGCCGCCTTCCTCTACTCGACGGTGATCAACTACCATTCGCTCGAGGAATGCGTCATTCACCGCATCTGCGAACGTCTCGATCACCCTGATATGCAAGCGAACCTGCTTCGCCAGACCTTCGAGGAAATGCTGCTCGATTGGCCGGAATGGAGCTCCATTCTGCGCGTCGATATCCAGGCCATCTACGATCGCGATCCCGCCTGCCTGCGTTTCATGGAAGCCGTGCTCTATTTCAAGGGCTTCCATGCGCTGCAGACGCACCGTCTCGCCCATTGGCTGCTGAACCGCGGACGGCGAGATTTCGCGCTTTATCTGCAGAGCCGCTCCTCCAGCGTCTTCCAGACCGATATCAATCCGGCCGCCCGTATCGGCAAAGGCATCTTCCTCGATCACGCCACCGGCCTCGTCGTCGGCGAGACGGCGGTGATCGGCGATAATGTCTCGATCCTGCACAACGTCACGCTCGGCGGCACCGGTAAAGAGGGCGCCGACCGCCATCCGAAGATCGGCAGCGGTGTCATGATCGGCGCCGGCGCAAAAATCCTCGGCAATATCGAGATCGGCTTCTGCTCCCGCATCGCCGCCGGCTCCGTCGTCTTGAAGGCGGTGCCGCCGAAAAAGACGGTCGCCGGCGTGCCGGCCAAGGTCGTCGGCGAAGCCGGTTGTTCCGAGCCGTCGCGCAACATGGACCAGGTGATCGGCGCCGATATCTGATCGGCTGCCGGAAAAAGGATCGGGAACAGTCGGCGGACCTCAGCCGGGGACGGAAATTGCCAAGTGGCAACCTTGCCTTTACACCGCTGCTTTTCCTGTGCAAGAAGCGGCCAATCAAGACCGTTTACGGAGATGACAGAGTGAAGCCAGAAGAAATCAAGAAGCTCGACGCCTATTTCAAACGCATGCTCAACCCGCAGATCGTCGTCAAGGCGCGTCCGCGCAAGAATGACTCTGCGGAAGTCTATATCGGCGAAGAATTTCTGGGCGTCGTCTATATCGATGACGAGGACGGCGACCGCTCCTACAACTTTTCGATGGCGATCCTCGACGTCGATCTCTGACGCGTTCGAAGCTTTCAAAGGGACCGAACGGCGCGATCCGTTCGGTCTTTTTTCGTTTTCTGGGCCTGGGATCAAAATTTTTTTGAAGCTTCCGGTTGTGCTGATCTGATATATATTAGCAAAATCAGTTAAAGACGTACGTGCCCCGGCGCGCATCCTTTGTTATATTGTTGTCATGCAACTGCAAGGTGTTTTGCGGCGCACAAGACTACTTGACTATTTGTGCGTTGCGGTTACCCTGCCGCCATCCCACAGCCCAACGGAGGACGGTCATGTTCAACTTCGACGATGCAAACAGGAAGAGCAAGGAAGCCGTCGACACGGCGCTGAGAACCTATTCCGATACGACCAGGGGCTTCCAGGCGATCGCCGCCGAAGCCGCTGACTATTCGAAGAAATCCTTTCAGGACGCAGTGACGCATTTCGAAACGCTGGCCGGCGTCAAGAGCTTCGAGGCCGCTTTCGAACTTCAGACCAATTACGTCAAGTCCTATTTCGAAGGCCTCGTCTCCGAGACGACGAAACTCAGCGAGATGTATGCCGATCTCGCCAAATCCGCTTACAAGCCTTACGAAGCGCCGATCGCCACTGCCGTCGCCAAGACCACCAGGCAGGCGCCGCCGGCCACCCCCGCCGCTGCATGAATTGATTGCGACGGCGCAACCTGCGCTACATATTGAAATTTAAAGACCGGCTACGCATCTGTGGCCGGTCTTTTTTGTTTCCACTTCGCTGCTGCACCTGCGTGGGATCGGCCGGGGACTTTTTTGGTCTTTCCCGTGCATGCCGGCCATTTCTTGATTGCAGTGACTGACAGGGGGCTTAAAATCGGCCTATTATGAACTAAGTTAGTGTTTCAGATATTCGGCGGGAAAAAGCACCCTCCCATGCTCCGCCGGATTGCTTGAGGAATGAATGACAATGATCGCAAAGCCGATCCGGATGCAGAACGACAGCGATAGGAACGGGGAGAACGGAAATCGAACCTCGGTCATCACACGCACCAAGCCGAAGACCAAGAAGCCCAATCTCTACCGCGTGCTGCTTTTGAATGACGACTACACGCCGATGGAATTCGTCATCCATATTCTGGAGCGTTTTTTTCAAAAGGATCGTGAAAGTGCCACCCGCATCATGCTCCATGTCCATAACCACGGCGTCGGCGAATGCGGAATATTCACATACGAGGTGGCGGAAACGAAGGTCAGCCAGGTGATGGATTTCGCCCGGCAGCACCAGCATCCGCTGCAATGCGTCATGGAAAAGAAGTGAGGATCTGAACGTGCCAACATTTTCGCCTAGTTTAGAGAAGGCGCTCCATCAGGCACTGACCTTTGCCAACGAGCGGCATCACGAATATGCGACGCTCGAGCATCTGCTGCTCGCCCTGATCGACGATGCCGATGCGGCCGCGGTCATGGGCGCCTGCAATGTCGATCTCGACGCGCTGCGTAAGACGCTCGTCGAATATGTCGATAACGAACTCTCCAATCTGATCACCGGCTATGACGAGGATTCGAAGCCGACCTCCGGCTTCCAGCGTGTCATCCAGCGCGCCGTCATCCACGTGCAATCGTCCGGCCGCGAGGAAGTGACCGGCGCCAACGTGCTCGTCGCGATCTTCGCCGAGCGCGAAAGCCATGCCGCCTATTTCCTGCAAGAGCAGGAGATGACCCGCTACGACGCCGTCAACTATATCTCCCATGGCATCGGCAAGCGCCCGGGTGCTTCGGAAACTCGCCCCCCGCGCGGCGCCGAGGAGGAAGCCGAGAGCAGCAAGCCGACGGCGCGCGGCGGCGAGGAAGAGGGCGGCCCCAAGAAGCAGCAGGATGCGCTCAAGGCCTATTGCGTCAATCTCAATGAGAAGGCGAAGGGCGGCAAGATCGACCCGCTGATCGGCCGTCACGCCGAGGTGAGCCGCACCATCCAGATCCTGTGCCGCCGTTCGAAGAACAACCCGCTCTACGTCGGTGATCCCGGTGTCGGCAAGACGGCGATCGCCGAAGGTCTGGCCAAGCGCATCGTCGAAGGCAAGGTTCCCGAAGCGCTCGCCGATGCGACGATCTTCTCGCTCGACATGGGGACGCTGCTCGCCGGCACGCGCTACCGCGGCGATTTCGAGGAGCGCCTGAAGCAGGTCGTCAAGGAACTGGAAGAATATCCGGGCGCCGTGCTGTTCATCGACGAAATCCATACGGTGATCGGCGCTGGCGCCACTTCCGGCGGCGCGATGGATGCATCGAACCTCTTGAAGCCGGCCCTGTCGTCGGGCGCGATCCGTTGCATCGGTTCGACCACCTACAAGGAATACCGCCAGTTCTTCGAAAAGGACCGGGCGCTGGTCCGTCGTTTCCAGAAGATCGACGTCAGCGAGCCGTCGATCAATGATGCGATCGAGATCATGAAGGGCCTGAAGCCTTATTTCGAAGAGTATCACCATCTGCGGTATTCGAACGATGCCATCAAGTCGGCCGTCGAACTCTCGGCCCGCTACATCTCCGACCGTAAGCTGCCGGATAAGGCGATCGACGTGATCGACGAGACCGGTGCCGCCCAGATGCTGCTGCCGCCGTCGAAGCGCCGCAAGCTGATCACCGAAAAGGAGATCGAGGCGACGGTCGCCACGATGGCGCGCATTCCGCCGAAGACCGTCTCCAAGGATGACGAAGCGGTGCTTGCCAATCTCGAGCAGGAACTGCGTTCGGTCGTCTACGGCCAGGATATCGCCATTGAAGCCCTGTCGACCTCGATCAAGCTGGCGCGCGCCGGCTTGCGCGAGCCGAACAAGCCGATCGGCGCCTATGTCTTCTCCGGTCCGACCGGCGTCGGCAAGACCGAGGTGGCAAAGCAGCTGGCATCGTCACTCGGCGTCGAACTGCTGCGCTTCGACATGTCGGAATATATGGAGCGGCACACGGTGTCGCGCCTGCTCGGTGCACCTCCCGGCTATGTCGGTTTCGACCAGGGCGGTCTTCTCACCGATGGCGTCGACCAGCACCCGCATTGCGTGGTCCTGCTCGACGAAATCGAGAAGGCGCATCCCGACATCTATAATATCCTGCTGCAGGTCATGGACCATGGCACCCTGACCGATCATAACGGCAAGAAGATCGACTTCCGCAACGTCATCCTGATCATGACGACGAATGCGGGCGCCTCCGAAATGGCCAAAGCGGCGATCGGCTTCGGCTCGTCCAAGCGCACCGGCGAAGACGAGGAGGCACTGACCCGCCTGTTCACGCCGGAGTTCCGCAACCGTCTCGACGCGATCATTCCTTTCGCGGCACTGCCGACGGCTGTCATTCACAAGGTCGTGCAGAAGTTCATCATGCAGCTGGAGGCCCAGCTTTCCGAAAGGAACGTCACCTTCGACCTGCATGAGGATGCGATCGCCTGGCTGTCGGAAAAGGGTTACGACGAAAAGATGGGCGCTCGCCCGCTTGCCCGGGTCATCCAGGACACGATCAAGAAGCCGCTGGCCAACGAAATCCTCTTCGGCAAGCTGAAGAAGGGCGGCGTCGTCAACGTCACCGTCGGCCCCAAGGAAGACGGCAAGCCCGGCATCGTGCTGGAGGCCATTCCGGATACGGCGCCGATCAAGCCGAAGCCGGAAGCCGAGGTCGTCCATCCCGAAGCCGATGAAGATGGCGATGGCGAGCTGAAGACCAAGGCAGCGCCCAAGACCCGCGCCAAGACAGTCCCCCAGGCCGAGCCTGAAGTCCGCGACGCCCCGAAGAAGGGCAGGACGGTTCCGAAGGTTCCGCGCAAGAAGTGAACTTTCGTCACAGAATGAAAAAGGCCGCGTCACCCGCGGCCTTTTTGGTTTTCGCGTCCTTGTTAGACGGTAATGACCTTACGCCAGTGCCGCCCTGATCTTTTCGGCATGGGCGGCAAGCACGGCGCCATCCTCCATCTTGTCGGAATGCGGCTTGAGTGCTGTGCCCTCGTGGCGCGGGATGACGTGGAAATGCAGATGAAAGACCGTTTGCCCGGCCGCCGGTTCGTTGAACTGGGCGATGAACACGCCGTCAGCATCGAAGACGTCCTTGACCGCATTGGCGACCTTTTGAACGACGGTAATCGCATGGGTGAGGGTGGCTGGATCGGCATCGAGGATGTTGCGAGAAGGCGCCTTTGGAAGGACCAGCACATGGCCCGGCGCCTGCGGCATCACATCCATGAAGGCGACCGTATGCTGGTCCTCATAGATGCGGTGTGAAGGAATTTCGCCGCGCAGGATCTTGGCGAAGATGTTGTTGTCGTCATAGGCGCTGGTCATCGCAAAATCTCCTCATTTCCTGTTGATCGGGTAACGCGCCCGGCAAGGCGGCGTCAATCCTCCTGCTGGCGCTCGCCCTTGCGGAACGGGCTGTGCTCGGAGAGCACCTCGCTCATCTGTTCGACATCGGCGCGCTCGCGGGCGAGATAATCGCCGATCGCCCGGCGAAGGCCGGCATGGGCGACATAATGGGCCGAATGCGTCGTCACCGGCAGGTAGCCGCGGGCGAGCTTGTGTTCGCCCTGGGCACCGGCCTCGACCCGTTTTAGCCCTTTCGAAAGCGCGAAATCGATCGCCTGGTGATAGCAGACCTCGAAATGCAGGAAGGGATGATCCTCGACGCAACCCCAGTGACGGCCGTAGAGCGTATCTCCGCCGATGAAGTTGATCGCGCCGGCGATATAGCGCCCGTCGCGCTTGGCCATGACCAACAGGATGTCGTCGGCCATGCGCTCGCCGATCAACGAATAGAATTTGCGGGTGAGATAGGGCCGGCCCCATTTGCGCCCGCCGGTATCCATATAGAATTTGAAAAACTGGTCCCAGATGCGTTCCGTCAGGTCACGGCCGGTCAGCCAGTCGATGCCGATGCCGTTTTCGAGGGCGGCGCGGCGTTCCTTGCGCAGCGCCTTGCGTTTGCGCGAGGCAAGCGTTTCGAGAAACTCCTCGTGATTGGCGTAGCCGTCATTGATAAAATGGAACTGCTGGTCGGTGCGGTGCAGATAATCATCCATCTCGAAGACGCCGATCTCCTCATCAGGCACGAAGGTGACATGCGCCGAGGAGATGCCGAGCCGGCGCACCACCTCCTTGAGGCTTTCGGCCATCGCGCTCTGGATCGGCAGCCGCTGCAGTCCCTCGGCAACAAGAAGACGCGGGCCCGTCGCAGGCGTGAACGGAATGGAGCATTGAAGCTTGGGATAATAACGCCCGCCGGCCCGCTCGAAAGCGTCGGCCCAGCCATGGTCGAAGACATATTCGCCCTGGCTGTGGTTCTTGAGATAGCCGGGCAGGGCACCGATCAGTTCGCCGCGATCGGTCTCGAGCAGCAGATGGTGGCCGAGCCAGCCGGTCTCGGCGCTAGCCGAGCCCGATTCCTCCAGTGATGATAAAAATGCGTGCGAAACGAAGGGATTGTAGGCAAGCGTGTTGCCACTCTTCGACGCCCCGGAAAGCCTGGACCAGCTCTCCGGGGAAATCGCGGTGAAGGACCGTTCTATGCGAATGGATAGTTCGTCAGTCATGCTGCAGATGCGAAGCCTGTGGGAGGATGGTCTCGGCTCTGTTTCAGTCTGCCCATCATATTGGCCAAAAAGCGAGCGTCAAACCGCACGCGGATCGAAACCTTCGAAGGTCATCTGGTCTGCGTTGGCGAAGGTCCGTCGGCGCGCCTCTTCGTCGCGCACCGTCCAGGTGATGACGGGGATGCCCTTTTCGCGTTCGCCGGTGATGAAGGCGTTCGGCAGCTCGTCATAATAATAGGAGATGAAATCGAGACCGATATCCATCGCATCCGCATGCGCCGCAAACTCTTCTGGCGTGTTGCCGTTGGCGGTCAGTCCGAGTGGGTAGGGGGCCTCAAGTGCCTTCAGATCGCGCAGCAGCCAATGGTCGAAGCTCATCAGCGCCACTTTGCCCTCATAGCCCTCGAGCACCTCGAGAACGGCTTCGGCAAAACCCTCGTCGTCGGCCTCACGGCCCTTGAGCTCCAGCACTAGAGGCACCTTGCCCTGAACGAGATCGAGAAGTTGGCGCAGTGTCGGCACCTTGTCGCTCGTGCCGCCGATGGCGATCAGTCCGAGCTCACGGGAGGTGCGCTCGCGGATGTCGCCGGTGAGATTGCAGAGCCGCTGCAGGTCCTCGTCGTGAAAGACGACCGGCACGCCGTCGGAGGCGTAATGTAGGTCGCATTCGATCGCAAAGCCGGCTTCGACGGCACGCGAAAAGGCCGAGAGCGTGTTTTCCCAGACGCGTTTATTGAGGTCGTGATAGCCGCGATGGGCGACCGGCACGTCCCGGATCCAGGCCGCATTGGTCATTCGGCGATTTCCATGATAGCATCGATTTCGACGGCGGCGTTCAGCGGCAGGGCGGCCATGCCGACGGCGGCACGCGCATGTTTGCCGGCCTCGCCGAGCACGCCGGCAATCAGGTTCGAAGCGCCATTGATGACGAGATGCTGCTCGACGAAGTCGGGCGCCGAGGCGACGAAGCCGTTCAGCTTGATGACGCGCCGGATGCGGCCGAGATCGCCGCCAAGTGCCGCCTTCGCCTGGGCAAGGATGTTGATGGCGCAGAGTTCGGCGCCGCGCTGGCCGCTCGCAACGTCGACGGTCTTGCCGAGATGTCCGGAGACGGCGATCTTGCCGCTGTCGAGCGGCAACTGCCCGGAGATGTAGAGAAGATTGCCGCTGATGACATAGGGAACGTAATTTGCAGCGGGGGCTGCGGCTTCGGGCAGGGTTATCCCCATCTCAGTCAGGCGCTTTGCAATTTCATCGGACATTTTCGTCTCCGCTTTTGTTGTCAATTCTTCAAAAATTATGCATCAAGACTAGAATCTTTAATATGACAGGTTCGAGCCTCGATTTGGCCGAAAGCGTTCTTATAACATCGCGACCGAGTCCAACAGGAGTTAATGAATGTTCCGATCAGGTCTTGTCGCTCTGCTTCTCGCCAGCGTTTCCGCCAATGCATGGGCGGCCGCGCCTGCGGTAAGCGCTGCGATCGCGACCGGCCTCGTCGCACATCGCGCCGTCTACGATCTGGAACTGAAGGACGCCTCGGACCGCTCCGGCATTGCCGGCATGTATGGACGCATGGTCTATGAGTTCGACGGCAATTATTGCCAGGGCTTCACTACCAACTTCCGTTTCGTGACGCAGATCGACACTGGCGACAGCGTCCGCGTCAGCGACCAGCAGACGAAGACCTTCGAGAACCTCAAGGACGGCAAGTTCACATTCGACACAAAATCCTTCACCGACGAACAGCTCGACAAGGAGGTCAACGGTGCGGCTCAGGATCAGCCGGATGGCGTCAAGGTCGATCTCAAGCAGCCGTCGAGCCGCGAACTGCAGCTTGCCGAAAGCCGTTTTCCTACCGAACATATGCTCGACGTGATCCAGAACGCCAAGGATGGCAAGCGCTTCTTCGAAGCCCGCGTCTTCGACGGCTCCGATGACGGCGACAAATCGCTGGTAACGACGACGATCGTCGGCAAGCAGCAGACGCCGGTGGCCGAGGAGGCAGATGCCGGCAATGCCGGCGCTTTCTCCAAGACGGCCTTCTGGCCGGTGACGATCGCCTATTTCAACGAGAATGCAAAATCGGATGCCTTGCCGGTCTACCGCATGTCGTTCAAACTCTATGAGAACGGCATCACCCGCGACCTGACGATGGATTACGGCGATTTCGTCCTGACCGGCAAGCTCGCCAAGTTGGAGCTGCTCGATCGCAACGCCGAGGTTTGCAAGTAGGCACGGAATCGCGCCTGTCTTCAAACTCTCTCATCAGATTCACCGTGGTCGGCGATCGCCGCCGTCTCCTATGTCCTCGTGTAGACAATTGCAGTGCAAGCCCTTGGGAGCTGCCACCGGCAATGCCGACGGTTCCATATCGCTTGACGCCGATCGAGGCCGATGCGTCCGTTTCGACACCGTCTCGTCCAGTGCCGGGCGAATGAGCGGGGATTTTTCGGCATAAGCCTTGCTTTTGCGCCAAATCGAATGTATGGGCACCACCATTCCACACGTAAGGCATGGGATTGTCCGGGAGAAATCCGGATCGTTCCGCCCGGTGGCATCCTCGAATAGGATGCTGTTCGCCTTGCGGAGGTTCAACCGGAAAAGGATACAAAGGCATGGCATTGCCCGATTTCTCTATGCGCCAGCTTCTCGAAGCAGGCGTCCACTTCGGCCACCAGACGCACCGCTGGAACCCGAAGATGAAGCCGTACATCTTCGGCGACCGTAACAACATCCACATCATCGACCTGGCCCAGACCGTTCCGATGCTGTCGCGCGCCCTGCAGGTCGTCAGCGACACCGTTGCCCGCGGCGGCCGCGTTCTGTTCGTCGGCACCAAGCGCCAGGCGTCGGAGATTATCGCCGACAGCGCCAAGCGTTCGGCCCAGTACTACGTCAACTCGCGCTGGCTCGGCGGCATGATGACGAACTGGAAGACGATCTCCAACTCGATCCAGCGCCTGCGCAAGCTCGACGAGATCCTCAACGGCGAAGCCCAGGGCTTCACCAAGAAGGAACGCCTGAACCTCGAGCGCGAGCGTGAAAAGCTCGACAAGGCTCTCGGCGGTATCCGTGACATGGGCGGCACCCCGGACCTGATGTTCATCATCGACACCAACAAGGAAAAGATCGCGATCGACGAAGCCAAGCGCCTCGGCATCCCGGTCGTCGCCATCATCGATTCGAACTGCGATCCGGACCTGATCGACTATCCGATCCCGGGCAACGACGACGCATCGCGCGCCATCGCTCTCTACTGCGAGCTGATCTCCCGCGCCGCCATCGATGGCATCGCGCGTCAGCAGAGCTCTTCCGGCCGCGATCTCGGCGCGTCCTCCGAAGTTCCGGTCGAACCGGCTCTCGAGGAAGCAGCCGAAGGCTGATGAAAGCCGGCGGATCGAAAGTTCCGCCAAAGCTTGCATGACTGGGAAAGGCCGCTCGCGACTCATCGAAGTTCGGCGGCCTTGCCTGTTTCAGGGCGAGGGCATCAGGCTCTTCGCCGATTAAGTTTCGTTATGACGCGTCTTCATCACGCTGTCATACATACAGGTACATTTCGTGCCTCAATCCGGTGCCGCGCCGCGCTTTGCGGCCCACCGTTTGAACCGACAAGAGGAAGCTAATGAGCGAGATTACGGCTGCAATGGTGAAGGAACTGCGCGAAAAGACCGGCGCAGGCATGATGGACTGCAAGAAGGCTCTTGCTGAAACCGGCGGCGACATGGAAGCGGCAATCGACTGGCTGCGCGCCAAGGGCATCGCCAAGGCCGACAAGAAGTCGGGCCGCACCGCTGCCGAAGGCCTCATCGGCGTTTCGAGCCAGGGCACCAAGGCCGTTGTCGTCGAAGTCAACTCCGAAACCGACTTCGTCGCCCGTAACGATGCCTTCCAGGATCTCGTCCGCGGTATCGCCAAGGTTGCTGTCTCCACAAACGGCAGCGTCGACGCCGTGGCGGCTGCGACCTACCCGGCCTCCGGCAAGTCGGTTTCCGACACGATCAAGGACGCGATCGCAACGATCGGCGAGAACATGAACCTGCGCCGTTCGGTCGCTCTCTCCGTCGAGGACGGCGTCGTCGCCACCTATATCCACAATGCTGTTTCCGACGGCCTCGGCAAGCTCGGCGTTCTCGTCGCGCTGAAGTCGACCGGCGACAAGGAAGCTCTGAACGCAATCGGCCGCCAGGTCGCCATGCATATCGCTGCGACCGCACCGCTGGCGATCCGCCCTGAGGAAGTCGATGCCGCCGTCGCCGAGCGCGAGCGCAACGTCTTCATCGAGCAGTCGCGCGCTTCCGGCAAGCCTGACAACATCATCGAGAAGATGGTCGACGGCCGCATGCGCAAGTTCTTCGAGGAAGTTGCCCTTCTCTCGCAGGCTTTCGTCATCAATCCGGACCTGACTGTCGCAGCCGCCGTCAAGGAAGCTGAAAAGGCCGTCGGCGCGCCGATCGAAGTCGCCGGCATGGCCCGCCTTCTGCTCGGCGAAGGCGTCGAGAAGGAAGAGACCGATTTCGCAGCCGAAGTTGCGGCTGCCGTCAAGGGTTGATCTTCCAGCCATAATTGGGAAAACAAGAGGGGCATCGCGTGACAACGCGGTGCCCTTCGTGTATCGGGCATTCACGGCAATTTACGAGGAGCCAAGATGTCTTTAGAGCCTGTCTATAAACGCGTTCTACTCAAGGCTTCCGGCGAAGCGCTCATGGGTAGCCAGGGTTTCGGGATCGATGTTGCGGTGGCGGACCGCATTGCATCCGATATCGCCGAGGCAAGGCATATGGGCGTGGAAGTCGGCGTCGTCGTCGGTGGCGGCAATATTTTTCGCGGTGTCGCGGTCGCGTCCAAGGGCGGTGACCGGGTCACCGGCGACCACATGGGCATGCTCGGCACCATTATCAATGCGCTGGCGCTGGCGACCTCGCTGCGCAAGCTGAACATCGATACGGTAGTGCTTTCGGCCATCTCGATGCCCGAGATCTGCGAGAGCTTTTCGCAGCGCGCGACCCTCTATCACCTGTCGATGGGGCGTGTGGTGATCTTTGCCGGCGGCACCGGCAACCCCTTCTTCACCACCGATTCGGCCGCAGCGCTGCGCGCCGCCGAAATGGGTGCGCAAGCGATCTTCAAGGGCACGCAGGTAGACGGTATCTACACCGCCGACCCGAAAAAATATCCCGATGCGACCCGTCTCGATCGCCTGACGCACCAGGAAGTGCTGGACAGAGGGCTTGCGGTAATGGACGTTGCCGCCGTGGCGCTCGCCCGGGAGAATTCCATTCCGATCATCGTCTTCTCGATCCACGAGAAAGGCGGTTTTGCTGAAATCCTGACGGGCGGCGGCCTCAAGACCATCGTCTCCGACAACTGATATAGACTGCGCCGCTTTATCGGGCGCAGCCATCGCGACGCGCTTTATACGGGAGCATCGACATGAGTGAAGGTATCGACATCAAGGAACTGAAGCGCCGCATGGACGGCGCAGTTTCCGCATTCAAAAGCGACATCGCATCGCTGCGCACCGGCCGTGCTTCGGCCAACATCCTCGATCCGGTCACGGTCGAGGCCTATGGTTCGCGTATGCCGTTGAACCAGGTCGCCAACATCACTGTGCCCGAGCCGCGTATGCTGGCAGTTTCCGTCTGGGACAAGTCGATGGTCAGCGCCGTCGAGCGCGGCATCCGCGAATCCAATCTCGGCCTCAACCCGATTGTCGATGGCCAGAACCTGCGTATTCCGCTGCCGGAGCTGAACGAGGAACGCCGCAAGTCGCTCGTCAAAGTGGCGCATGATTATGCCGAAAAGAGCAAGGTCGCGATTCGCCACGTTCGCCGCGACGGCATGGACGGCCTTAAGAAAGCCGAAAAGGATGGCGTAATCGGCCAGGACGAGGGCAGGGCGCAGTCGGAACGTGTACAGAAGATGACGGACGAGACGATTTCCGAAATCGACCGCTTGCTTGGCGAGAAGGAAAAGGAAATCATGCAGGTCTAGTGGATCTGTGCCTTTGCCTGGAAAGACCGGACGGGAAATGTCGGAATCTGTATTTGTGACTGTGCCAGAGCATGTTGCCATCATCATGGACGGCAATGGCCGTTGGGCCAAGCAGCGCGGCCTGCCGCGCACAATGGGCCATCGCAAGGGCGTCGAGGCGGTCCGCGAGACAGTGCGCGCCGCCGGCGCGGCCGGCATAAAATATCTGACCCTCTTTGCCTTCTCCTCGGAGAACTGGCGCCGGCCGGAGGCCGAGGTCTCCGATCTGCTTGGTCTGCTCAAGGCTTTTATCCGGCGTGACCTTGCCGAGCTTCATCGCCAGAATGTGCGGATCAAAGTGATCGGCGACCGCCACAGCCTGCGCAGCGACATCCTCGGCCTGCTGCTCGAGGCGGAGGAAACGACCAAGGACAACACGGCGCTGACGCTGGTCATCGCCTTCAACTACGGCTCGCGCGACGAGATCTCCCGGGCTGTGGCGAGCTTGGCGAGGGACGTCGAGGCCGGCCGCCTGAGGGCGCAGGATATCACGCCATCGCTGATCAACGCCCGTCTCGATACGGCCGGCATTCCCGATCCAGACCTCATCATCCGCACCAGCGGTGAGGAGCGGCTTTCAAACTTCCTCCTCTGGCAGGCTGCCTATTCGGAATTCATCTTCATTCCGGAATATTGGCCGGATTTCAGCCCCGAAATCTTCCGCCAGGCGCTCGAGAAATTCGCCTCCCGCGACCGGCGCTTCGGCGGCCTGTCGTCGCAGGCAGCCGCGGTCGGCACCTGATGCAGCAGGAATTGAAGCTCCGCATCGTTTCAGGACTTATTCTTGCGGTCATCGTTCTTGCCGCCACCTGGTATGGTGGTTTTGCCTTCCGCATCTTGGCGGCCGTGATCGGCCTGCTGATCTATTATGAATGGTCGACAATTACCGGCGTCGCGCGTGATTGGGTCGCCAATGCCGTCGGCTGGATCGGTCAGGCGGCGGTGGCCTTCCTCGTGCTTGTCGGCAATTTTGAATTCGCCGCCGGCATGCTGGTCGGCGTCACCGCCGTCGGCATAGCGCTGATCATCCTGCACGGCACCAGCCGCTGGTTGCCGGTGGGCCTGTTTTATGCCGGTGCCACCGGCTTGGCGCTTGCCGCGATCAGAAGCGATGACCGGCCCGGCCTCTATGCCATGCTCTTCGTCTTTGCCGTCGTCTGGGCAACCGACATCCTTGCTTATTTCGTCGGCAGGGCGCTTGGCGGACCGAAGCTTGCGCCTTCGATCTCGCCGGGAAAGACATGGTCGGGCGCAATCGGCGGTGCCGTTTCGGCGGTTGCAGCCGGCGTCGTTCTCGTCCACTTTCTCATTCCTGGCGCGGAAATCATCGCTGCCGTTGCGGCACTCGTTCTCTCGGTTTGCAGCCAGTCGGGAGACCTGTTCGAATCGTTCATCAAGCGGAAATTCGGCGTCAAGGATTCAAGCCGTCTCATTCCAGGTCACGGCGGCGTCATGGATCGTGTCGACGGACTGATTTTCGCCTGTTTTTCGGCGTTCTTGCTTGCTGGACTATTTTCCCTGATAAGGGGGACTGCGATGACGTCGCTCGGCGCGGCTCTGTTCGGCCTTTGATGACGCGGCAGCCTGACGGAAGGAACTGTTGGAAGTGATGACCGATATATACGCATTCCTGATGGGGAATATCGTCACCTTCATCCTCGTGCTCTCGCTGCTCGTCTTCGTGCACGAGATGGGCCACTACCTCGTCGGGCGCTGGAGCGGCATCCGCATCCTGGCCTTTTCCGTCGGTTTCGGTCCGGAAATATTCGGCTTCACCGACCGCCACGGAACGCGCTGGAAGATTTCGGTGATCCCGCTTGGCGGATACGTCCGGTTCTTCGGCGACGAGGATGCTTCCAGCAAGCCAGACACGGACAAGCTCAATGCCATGTCCGAAGAGGACAGGGCGCGTTCCTTTGCCGGCGCTAAGCTGTGGAAACGCGCCGCGACCGTCGCGGCCGGCCCGATCGCCAATTTCCTGCTGGCGATTGCCATCTTCACCCTGCTTTTCTCGATTTATGGCCGTTCGGTCGCCGATCCCGTCGTTTCCGAAGTCAAGCCGGATGGCGTAGCGGCTGCGGCCGGCATCCTTCCCGGCGATCTCTTGGTCGCCATCGACGGCGGCAAGGTCGAAACTTTCGACGACGTGCGCCGCTATGTCGCCATCCGCCCGAGCCAGCAGATCGTCGTCACCATCGAGCGCGGCGGCCAGAAGCTGGATCTGCCGATGGTGCCGCAACGCGTCGACATGACCGACCAGTTCGGCAACAAGATCGAGGTCGGCCAGATCGGCATCGTCACCAGCAAGGAAGTCGGCAATTTCCGGCTGCAGACCTACACGCCGTTCCAGGCGCTGCGGGAGAGTGTGCTCGAGACCCGGGACATCGTCACCGGCACCTTCAAATATATCGGCAACATCTTCGCCGGAACGATGCGGGCCGACCAACTGGGTGGACCGATCCGCGTCGCGCAAGCCTCGGGCCAGATGGCGAAGCTTGGGATAGGGGCGGTGTTGCAGCTTGCTGCCGTGCTTTCAGTTTCGATAGGATTGCTTAACCTGATGCCGGTTCCGGTACTTGATGGCGGCCACCTGATGTTCTATGCGGTGGAAGCGCTGAGAGGGAAACCGCTGGGCGCCAAGGCTCAGGAAATCGCATTTCGCATTGGCTTGGCCATGATACTGACATTGATGGTTTTCACGACCTGGAACGACATTAGCCTGAGCTAAGGGTAAACGCGCAAGGCAGGGGAATTACTATTTATTTACGATGTTTCAAGGCTGTAGTGGCGAATGGGTCACGCTTCGAAATGAAGTAAACAGAAATTAACGACCTCCCTTGCTTGTATGTCAAAAGCGGGTAAAACGACACACGTGACCGGAATCGGGTTCTCCTGGGGCCGGGGACGAGGGAAAAAAAGGTAATAGGTGAAATGAAGGCTGGTTCAAAGTTTTTGAACGCAGTATCGGCGGTTGCGCTGTCTGCTAGTGTTGTTGCTTCGGGCGCAGGTGCTTTGACGTTCGTTTCCGCCACGGCCGCCGAAGCCGCGGTCATCCAGCGCATCGATGTGCGCGGCGCAAGCCGCGTCGGCGCGGAAGCAGTCCGGTCGAACCTCACCATCGCTCCCGGAAAGAGTTTTTCGAACACCGATATCGATGACTCGGTCAAGCAGCTCTACGGCACGGGTTACTTCTCCGACGTCAAGATCTCGGTTTCCGGGAGCACGCTTGTCGTCAACGTCCAGGAAGCCCAGCTCGTCAATCAGGTGGTCTTCAACGGCAATCGCAAGATCAAGGACGACAAGCTCGCGACCATCGTCCAGACGCACGCCGCCGGCCCTTACAGCGACACCCAGATCCAGTCCGACATCCAGTCGATCAAGGATGCCTATGCCGCCACCGGCCGCAGCGAAGTCGAAGTGACGACGCAGGTCGTGCCGCTCGGCGAAGGCCGTGTCAACCTGGCCTTCGTCATTAACGAAGGCGACCGCACCAAGATCGATTCGATCAACTTCGTCGGTAACAATGCCTATAGCGCCGGCCGCCTGGCTGCCGTCATCGCCACCAAGCGTTCGAACTTTCTGTCGTTCCTGACCCGCAAGGACGTCTACAACGACGACAAGCTCCATGCCGACGAGGAAGCGCTTCGCCAGTTTTATTACAATCGCGGCTATGCCGATATGCGCATCGTCTCTTCCGATGCCACCTTCGACGAGGCGACCAACAAATACACGCTCACCTTCAACATCGAGGAAGGCCAGCGTTACGACTTCGGTCCGGTGACCGTCCAGTCCACCGTCGAAGGCGTCGGTTCCGAGCAACTGCAGCCCCTCGTGCGCACGAAGGAGGGTCACCTCTACAGCGCCAAGGAAGTGCAGAAGTCGATCGAGGCGATCTCCGATCAGGTGGCCTCGGCCGGTTATCCCTTTGCGCGCGTCACGCCGCGCGGTAACCGCGACCTCAACAACAACACGATTGGTGTCGAATACCTGGTCGACCAGGGCGAGCGCGCCTATGTCGAGCGCATCGAGATCCGTGGCAACAGCCGCACGCGCGACTACGTCATTCGCCGCGAATTCGATATGAGCGAAGGCGATGCCTTCAACCAGCAGATGATCACCAAGGCCAAACGTCGCCTCGAAGCGCTCGGTTACTTCTCGTCCGTCAATATTTCCACCCAGCCGGGCAGTTCGCCAGACCGTGTCGTGGTGGTTGTCGACGTGCAGGATCAGTCGACAGGTTCGTTCGGTGTGGGTGCAGGTTATGCCGCCGGCGGCGATGGTCTGCTGCTCGAAGCCTCGATCGAGGAAAAGAACTTCCTCGGCCGCGGTCAGTACATCCGCATCTCGGCCGGCGGCGGTCAGGAAGGTTCGCGTGCTTACGGCGTTAGCTTCACCGAACCCTATTTCCTCGGCTACCGCCTGGCTGCAGGCTTCGACGTCAACCACAGCGAGACGTCGAGCAACGACAACTACGACTACGAGGAAACCAGCGTCGTGCTGCGCGTCACCGCGCCGATCACCGAGGATTTGGCGACGACCTTCCGCTATAACTACAAGCAGATGAAGTATGACGCGGATAACAACGATCTTTCCGATCTGTCCGCTCCGTATCAGCACCTCGTTGAGGATAGCCCGTGGACACGGTCTTCGGTCTCCCAGACGCTGACCTACAACACGCTTGATGACACCGTCCTGCCGCGTGAAGGCATCTACGCGACGGCGACGCAGGAAATTGCCGGTCTCGGCGGAGACTCGCAGTTCTACAAGATCTACGGCAAGGCCCGTTACTACCACCTGCTCGCCGACGATGCCGATATTATCGGCTCGGTTTCGGCCTCGGCGGGTTATGTCATCGGCTTCGGGGAACACCTGAATGTCTTCGACCAATTCACGCTGACCAACGGCGATATTCGCGGCTTCGAAAACAAGGGTATCGGCCCGCGCGTTTCCGGCACCAACGACGATCCACTGGGTGGTACGACTTACTTCACGGCATCGGCCGAAGCGACCTTCCCAATGCCGGGCTTCCCGCGTGACTTCAACCTGCGCGGTGCGGTTTTTGCCGATGCAGGCACGCTGTTCGGCAATGACGTTGACCTGAGGGGCGACGGCATTGACGGCGAAGACGCCTCCCTGCGCGCTTCCGTCGGTGTCGGTGTCGTCTGGCAGTCTCCCTTCGGTTCATTGCGCCTGGATTACGCGATCCCGGTTCTCAAGGAAGACTTCGACAAGACGCAGAACTTCAAGTTTGGCATCAACAACCAATTCTGATATCGGCAGTCCGGAACTGTAAGACTCAATTCCGTTCTGGAGCATTGCCGATGGAGCAAAACGTTTTTTTTCTGCCCCATGAAGGTCTGAAGCTCGCTGAGCTTGCAGAGTTTCTTGGGGCGGAACTCGCCAATTCCGATCATTCAGATGTTGTCGTCAGGTCCGTTGCCCCCGTCAACCGGGCGCGGGCGGGCGATCTCTGTTATATCCTGTCGCGCCGCAACCGTGATGAACTAGCGACATGTGAGGCCTCGGCGGTGATCTGCGACAAGGCGCTCGCCGACCTCGTCCCCGAACATATCCCGGTCATCCTGTCGTCCAATCCGCATGCGGCCTTCGCCATGGCGGGCGGTGTGCTCTATCCCGCGGCATTGCGCCCGGTCGTTTTCCCGCCGGGTGAAAGCGAAATCGCACCCAGCGCTGTGATCGACCCGAGCGCGAAACTCGAAAAGGGCGTGATCGTCGAGCCGCTGGCCGTGATCGGCCCGCATGCCGAGATCGGCGAAGGGACGCGGATCGGCGCACACAGCATAATCGGTCCAGGCGTCAAGGTCGGCCGGGATTGTTCGATCGCGGCCGGTGCGAGCATTCTCTGCGCGCTGATCGGCAACGGCGTCATCATCCACAACGGTGTGCGCATCGGCCAGGATGGTTTCGGTTATGCACCGGGTCCGCGCGGCATGATCAAGATCGTCCAGATCGGTCGGGTGATCATCCAGGATAATGTCGAAATCGGCGCCAATACCACGGTCGACCGCGGCGCCATGGACGATACGGTCATCGGCGAAGGCACCAAAATCGACAACCAGGTCCAGATCGGCCACAACGTCCAGATCGGCCGCCATTGCGCCATCGTTTCGCAGGTCGGCATCGCCGGCAGCACGAAGATCGGCAACGGTGTGCAGATCGGCGGCCAGGCCGGGATCAAGGGTCACGTGACCATCGGTGACGGCGTGCAGATAGCCGCCAAAAGCGGTATCATGACCGATCTTCCCGCCGGCGGACAATATGGCGGTGTCCCGGCACGGCCACTAAAAGACTATCTGAGAGAGGCCGCACTGCAGGTGTCGAAAAGCAAGCTGCGCGGAAAGAACCCTGGAGGCAAGCAAAATGACTGAGGAAGCCACGACAACGCTTTCTTCGGCTGACATCATCGAGATCATGAAGCTCCTGCCGCACCGGTATCCGTTTCTCATGGTCGACAAGATTATCGAGATCGACGGCGACAACAGCGCGGTCGGCATCAAGAACGTCACGGTGAACGAACCGCATTTCACCGGTCATTTTCCGGAAGCTCCGATCATGCCCGGCGTTCTCTTGATCGAGGGCATGGCGCAGACCGCAGGTGCGATCTGTGCTAAGAAGGAAGGCCAGCCCGGCAACCTCGTTTACTTCATGACCATCGAGAATGCGCGTTTTCGCAAGCCCGTCGTGCCCGGCGATCGCGTCGAATTCCACGTCAAGAAGCACAAGCAGCGCGGCAACATCTGGAAATTCCATTGCGACGCCAAGGTTGACGGGGCGCTTGTCGCCGAAGCCGATATCGGCGCGATGATCGTTCGTAAGGAACAGGCATGAGCACGATTGCCGAAAGCGCCCGCATTCATCCGATGGCTGTCGTCGAAGACGGGGCTGTGATCGGTGAGGGCGTCAAGATCGGTCCCTTCTGCCATGTCGGGCCGCACGTCGTCCTGCATGAAAATGTCGAACTCTTGTCACATGCGGTCGTCACCGGCCGCACCGTGATCGGCAAGGGCACACGCATCTTTCCGATGGCCGTCATCGGCGGCGATCCGCAGAGCGTGCATCACGGCGGCGAGGAGACGACGCTTTCGGTCGGCGCCAACTGCACGATGCGCGAAGGCGTGACGATGAACACCGGCACGGCCGATTTCGGTGGCCAGACGATCGTCGGCGACAACAACCTCTTCCTGGCCAATTCTCACGTCGCGCATGACTGCAAGGTCGGCAATCACGTGATCATGTCGAACAATGTCATGCTCGCTGGCCATGTCGTCATCGAGGATCGCGTCATCCTGGGTGGTGGCTCAGCCGTTCACCAGTTCACCCGCGTTGGCCGTCAGGCCTTCGTCGGCGGGCTTTCGGCGGTGAGTTACGACGTCATTCCCTACGGCATGTTGAACGGCAACCCCGGCCTGCTGAGCGGCCTCAATGTCGTCGGCATGACGCGCGCCGGCGTCGACCGCGCCGTCATTCACCGGGTGCGCCGCGCCTACAAGTCGATCTTCGAAGGAACGGCCTCCGTCCGCGAAAACGCCGCCGCCATCCGCGATGAATATGCCGATTGCGAGCCGGTGGTCCAGATCCTCGATTTCATTGCGGCCGACAGTGATCGTGCCTTGTCCTCGCCGACCCGGGGGCAGAAGGGCTAGTCCTGTGGCTTTTTCCAGCGACACCGCTGCGGGCCGGCTGGCGATCATCGCCGGCGGCGGTCTTCTGCCTTCTTATGTCGCCGAAGCCGCGCGAGCCGCGGGTGAAAATCCCGTCGTCGTCGCCCTGAAGGACGAAAGCGACCGGCGCTGGGAAGGCTATGACCACGCCGTCATCGGGATCGGCGATTTCGCAGCTCTTGATGCGTTGCTCAATCGTTATGGTGTCGGCCGTGTCGTGATGTCGGGGAGTGTGGCGCGCCGGCCGGAGTGGCGCGAGGTGCGCCCGACGCTACGCGTTCTGATGAAGATGCCGGCTGCCATCCGCACGCTGCTGTCCGGCGGTGACGATACGGTTCTGCAGATGGTGATCCGGCTGATCGAAGGAAACGGCCGCCGTGTCGTCGGCGCCCATGAGATCGCCCCCGATCTTCTTGCGGCCGTCGGCCCGCTGGGCACAGTGGCGCCCGGGGAGGAGGATCGTCGCGATATCAGCCGCGCGGCCGAAGCCGCGGACATGCTCGGCCGGCTCGATGTCGGGCAGGGCGCTGTCAGCATCGGCGGTCGCATCGTTGCGCTGGAAGGGTTGGAAGGCACGGACGAGATGCTCGAGCGTGTCGCGGGTCTGAGAGCCGCCGGGCGCATCTCGCCGCGCCGCCGCGGCGCGCTCGTCAAACTTTGCAAGCCGCAACAGGATATTCGCGCCGACCTGCCGGCGATCGGTGTTTCCACCGTCCTGAACGCTAAAAACGCCGGTCTCGGCGGCATCGCGGTGGAGGCTGGCCGCTCGCTGGTGCTCGATCGCACCGCCGTCATTAAGGCCGCCGATGAGGCGGGGCTTTTTATCTGCGGCATTGATCGCGGGCTGCCGGCATGGGGGTTCGAATGAACGGGGCGCCGCTGAAGATCGCCGTCATTGCCGGTGAGGTGTCGGGCGATCTGCTCGGCGCCGACCTGATTGCCGCCCTGAAGCGGATTCATGGCGGACCGGTGGAACTCGTCGGCGTCGGCGGCGAGGGGCTGCAGGCGGAAGGCCTGAAATCCCTCTTCGATTTCTCCGAACTGTCGATCATGGGTATCACCCAGGTGCTAAGCCGGCTGCCGAAGCTCTATAGGCTGATCCGCCAGACGACTGCTGCGATCATCGCTGCAAGGCCTGACATTCTCGTCATTATCGACAGCCCGGATTTCACCCATCGCGTCGCAAAGCGGGTTCGCACCGCGCTGCCCGATCTGCCTGTCGTCAATTATGTCTGTCCGAGCGTCTGGGCCTGGAAGGAATATCGCGCCACGCGCATGCTCGGCTATGTCGATCATGTGCTTGCCGTCTTGCCCTTCGAGCCGTCAACCATGCAGCGCCTCAATGGGCCGGCAACGACCTATGTGGGGCATCGCCTGACCGCCGACCCGGCGCTGCTGGAGACCCGGCGCCGGCGCGCCGGCAGACAGCCCGGCACCGGCGCGATCCTGCTTCTGCCCGGCTCACGCTCCTCCGAGATCCAGAAGCTCCTGCCGCATTTCGAGGTGGCAGTGAGCGAACTCATTGCCCGCAACGGGCCGATGCGTTTTATTCTACCGACGGTGATGCACAAGGAAGGGCTTGTCCGCGAATTGACGGCGAAGTGGGTGGTCCAGCCGGAGATCGTTATCGGCGCGGAAGCGAAATGGAAGGCCTTCGCTGAAGCCGATGCAGCCATGGCGGCGTCCGGAACCGTTATTCTTGAACTGGCGCTTGCCGACGTTCCCGTCGTCTCCGCCTACAAGGTCGACTGGATCATGAGGCTGCTGACGTCGAGCATCAAGACCTGGACGGGAGCACTACCAAACCTGATTGCCGATTATGCGGTCGTGCCGGAATATCTGAACGATGTCGTTCGCGGAGCAAGCCTCGCACGCTGGATGGAAAGGCTCTCGGCCGACACCTACCAGCTGAAGGCGATGAAGGAAGGCTACGAACTCATCTGGCAGCGCATGCAGACCGAAAAGCCGCCCGGCGCCCATGCCGCCGAAATCCTTCTCGACGTGCTGAGAAAGAAAAAACCCGGTCGTTTCTGACCGGGTTTCTTTTTGGCTGTGAAGCGATCAGCGCTTCGAAACCGGGATGTAATCGCGCTTCGGTTCGCCGACATAAAGCTGGCGCGGCCGGCCGATGCGCTGTTCAGGATCCTCGATCATCTCGTTCCACTGCGCGATCCAGCCGACGGTGCGGGCAAGCGCAAACAGCACGGTGAACATGGTCGTGGGGAAGCCCAGCGCCTTCAGCGTGATGCCGGAATAGAAGTCGATGTTCGGATAAAGCTTCTTCTCGATGAAATATTCGTCGGTGAGCGCGATGCGCTCCAGTTCCATCGCCACTTCGAGCAACGGATCATCCTTGATGCCGAGCTCGCCGAGCACCTCATGCGTCGTCTTCTGCATGATCTTGGCGCGCGGGTCATAGTTCTTGTAGACGCGGTGACCGAAGCCCATCAGGCGGAAGGGATCGTTCTTGTCCTTGGCGCGGGCGATATATTCCGGAATGTGTTCGACCGAGCCGATCTCGTTCAGCATGTTGAGCGCTGCTTCGTTGGCGCCGCCATGGGCGGGGCCCCAGAGGCAGGCGATGCCGGCTGCGATGCAGGCGAACGGGTTGGCGCCCGACGAACCGGCAAGACGCACGGTCGAGGTTGAGGCGTTCTGCTCGTGATCGGCATGCAGGATGAAGATGCGGTCCATGGCGCGGGAAAGCACCGGATTGACCACATATTCTTCGCAAGGCACAGCAAAACACATGCGCAGGAAGTTCGAGGCGTAGTCGAGGTCGTTCTTCGGATAAACGAAGGGCTGGCCGATATGGTACTTGTAGGCCATGGCGGCAAGCGTCGGCATCTTGGCGATCATGCGCAGGCTGGCGACCATGCGCTGGTGCGGATCGGTGATGTCCGTGGAGTCATGATAGAAAGCCGACAGGGCGCCGACGCAGCCGCACATGACGGCCATCGGATGCGCATCGCGGCGGAAGCCGGTGAAGAAGCGGCTCATCTGCTCATGCACCATGGTGTGGTGCGTGACACGATAATCGAAATCCTTCTTCTGGGCGGTGGTCGGCAGTTCACCGTAGAGAAGCAGGTAGCAGACTTCGAGGAAGTCGCCATGCTCGGCCAGCTGCTCGATCGGATAGCCGCGGTGCAGCAGCACACCTTCGTCGCCGTCGATATAGGTGATTTTCGATTCACAGGATGCGGTCGACGTAAAACCCGGATCGTAGGTGAAGGAAGCGGTGTTCTTGTAGAGGGCACCGATATCGATGACGCTCGGACCGATCGTGCCGCTTTTGACGGCGAGGTCGACTGATTTGTCACCGATTTTTATTGTTGCGCTTTGATCCGTCATGCTGATCCTCCGAACTGGCGGTGGCGCCATAAAAGCGCCATAGGGGTTAAGCGTCCTCAGCGATAGCTATATGATCGCGAAGCTAATGCCAAGTTACCGTGACGGCTTTTTGTGCATTGCGGCATCACCTTTTAGGCACTGCAGCGATGAGCCGCAGGCATAGCGGAAGCCAATGATTCGACTGGTCTTTTGGCACTCTCGATTTTCCCTCATATTTCAATCGATTATTCTTGCTCGTTTTGATTGAAGGTTGCATTCTGACTGCCGGTGCGGGTGATCTTGGGCGGGGCATGGAGGAATTGACGACAGTCGAATTGCGGCCGGAAGCGGGCGTGGGCCGTGCCGTTCCGCCGGCTCTTCCCGCGATTGCGATGGTGACCCGACCGGCAAGGACGCAATCGGAGACCCCCTTGCGCCATCGACTGCCGGCCACCGGCCGGCAAGTGCTGCGTGCCGGAGCCTGCATGCTGGGCGAAGAGGCCGATCACGGCCGCCTGCTGCTGTTCTCGCCGGTCTTCCTCGGCGCCGGCTCGGCCTGCTGGTTTCTTGCGGCATGGGATTTTCCCTTCTTTGCATCGCTGCTCTGTCTGCTGGTGCCGGCGGCTGCGGTTTTCCTCGCCGGCCGCAGCCGGCCGGCATTGCGCGCAACTTTCCTGGCGCTGGCGTTTTTCGCCTGCGGCATGCTCTCGGCCCAGTTCGAGAGCTGGCGGGCTTCGACTGTGATCCTCGATTCAGCGGTGACGACGACGGTCACCGGCCGCGTGGAACGGCGGGAAGGCGACGGCCGGGGGCGCTGGCGCTATATTCTTGCCGTCACCGGCACTGAGGCACCGGAACTGAAGCGGCAGCCGGGACGCATCACCGCAATCGCCCGTGGCGCCGATGCGCCGTTCGAGATCGGCGACATCATCACCGGCAGGGCGCGGCTGACGCCGCCGGCGGGCCCGGCGCTGCCCGCGCTCAACGATTTCTCCTTCGGTGCCTATTTCGACGGCATCGGCGCCAACGGTTTCTTCTACGGTGCGCCGAAGAAAGTCGACTTGCAGGCTGGTCCACAGGCTGCAAGATCGACGTCGGAAGCTGTGCTCGAATGGCTTTACCAGTTGCGCAGTAGCATTGGCGACCGCATTCGGTCGATCCTGCCCGGTGATACGGGCGCTTTTGCAGCTGCTTTGGTGACCGACGAACGGCGCGCCATCTCGAAGGCGACGACGGAGGCGCTGCGCCAGTCCGGTCTTGCCCATATCGTTGCGATATCGGGCCTCAACATGGCCCTGTCGGCAGGCATTTTCTTCGTCGGGTTCCGGATGCTGCTCAGCCTGTTTCCGGGCGTTGCTCAAGCCTATCCGACAAAGAAAATCGCCGCCGCCGGCGCGCTCATCGCCGTCACCGCCTACTTCCTGATATCAGGATTCGGAGTCTCGGCCGAACGCGCCTTCATCATGATGGCCATCATGCTGATCGCAGTCTTCTTCGATCGCCCGTCAATCAGCCTGCGCAATGTCGTCCTCTCGGCTCTTGTCATCATCGCCATTTCGCCCTCGGAAGTCCTGGGCCCGAGCTTCCAGATGTCCTTTGCCGCGACATTGGCGCTGGTATCGGGCTATCAGCTGTGGAAGGACCGGCGCATCCGCGAAAACGCTTTGCTGAAGCTGCCGATCATCAGGCCGGTCGTTGCGGTCGCCGGTTTCTTCGGCGGCGTCTTCCTGACCTCACTGATCGGCGGTTTTTCCACGGCGCTGTTTTCGATCGAGCATTTTCATCGCCTGACCGCTTACGGCCTGCCGGCAAACCTCGCGACGATGCCGATCATCTCCTTCATCGTCATGCCGGCGGGGCTGCTGGCGATGTTGCTCATGCCTTTCGGTCTGGACGCGCCGCTCTGGAAGGTGGTCGGCTTTGGCCTCGATATGGTGATTGCGGTTGCCAAGACGGTGTCCGGCTGGGGCGGCGATATTGGCGTCGGCCGTCTCCCCGCCTGGTATTTCGTCGTGGCGGTGGCAGGCTTTCTGCTGCTGACGCTGCTCCGCACCCGGTTGCGCCATGCCGGCACTTCGATCCTCGCCGCCTCGACGTCCATCGTGCTGCTTCTGCCGGTTCCCCGGCCGCCGGATCTGGTGATTTCGGAGGATGGCAGTCTGGTTGCAGTCGTCGCGGCTGAGGCAATGGCTTCCAATCGCGAAAACCCGCCGGATTTCATTTTCGACCAGTGGCAGCGAGCGCTGGTCCTGCCGGCGCATTACCCGCCGAAGATGCTGGATGGTCCCGCAATTCCGCCGGAGGGAGACGACCGCCGCGTCAGGCTTTCCCGCGATCAGCAGAATGAAGCGAGGACGGCGATGCGGGCGGCGGCCGCGGGCGGTGAAACAAACCGCTTTTCCTGCGTCAAGAGGGCCTGGTGTACATCGAGGCTTGGCAATGGCCGTATCGTCACGGTCATCGACAATGCCGCTTATCTCGGTCCGGCCTGCGATGCGGCCGATATCGTCGTCACATCAGTCCGCCTGCGTTTCAACAGCTGCCGTTCAGGTGGGACGCTTTTTACCGGTGAGACACTACGCAAAACCGGTTCCATCGAGCTGCGCTTCGCAGACACCGGCTTGGAGGTCGCAACGGCATTCGAAACCCTGTCACGGCCGTGGATGCGCCATCGCGCTTATGACTGGCGCAGCAACAGTTTTGTCGAATCTGGCCTGTCCAGTGTCAGTGATAGCGGCGAATGAGGCCGACGAGCTTGCCCTGCACCTTGACACGATCAGGTCCGAAGATCCGGGTCTCGTAAGCCGGGTTGGCCGCTTCAAGTGCGATCGAGGCACCCTTGCGGCGAAAGCGCTTCAGCGTCGCTTCCTCGTCATCGACGAGGGCAACGACGATGTCGCCTGGGCTTGCGGTGCTGCCGTTGCGGATGATCACCGTGTCGCCATCAAAGATGCCGGCGTCGATCATCGAATCGCCTTTGACCTCCAGAGCATAATGCTCGCCGGAGCCAAGCATATCGGCCGGAACGACGATATCGTGGGTGTTGTTCTGAATCGCCGAAATCGGCACGCCGGCAGCGATTCGGCCCATAACCGGCACCGAGACCGAGTTGCCGTTGTCAGCAACGGGTTTTACAGGCGAGGGAGCGGCGACCGGCTGGGGCTTGCCGAGGCTGCCCTCGATGACGCTCGGCGAAAAGCCGCGCCGGGGCTGGATGCTGGGGCTATAGGCCTCCGGAAGCCTGATGACCTCAAGTGCCCTGGCGCGGTTCGGTAGGCGGCGAATGAAACCGCGTTCCTCGAGCGCCGTGATCAGGCGATGAATGCCGGATTTCGAGGCCAGATCGAGGGCATCCTTCATCTCGTCGAAAGACGGCGGAACGCCGGATTCCTTCATGCGCTCATGAATAAAAAGGAGAAGCTCCTGTTGTTTGCGCGTGAGCATCGACGTCAGACCCCTGATTGAAACAAATCCAGAACAGACACTATATGTTCCATATGTGTTCCGCAAGTAGCTAATTTTCCGTAAAACTTGCCGCCAACTCGTTGAGATTTTTATTTTCATTCGCCGGATTGGCACACATGTCTTGCTTTGGGGGTGGCGCTGTCGCACATCTTTTGTCGTTTGAGGGAGGGATATCATGAACGAGCATTCCGCCATACCGCACCCGCTGGATCATGTCGTGCTGCCCGTCGTCAATATCGATCTGGCCCGCGAACGGCTAGGCAAGCTCGGCTTCACCGTTGCCGCCGATGCCCGCCATCCCTTCGGAACGGAAAATGCCTGCGTCTTCCTTGCCGACAAGACCTATCTGGAGCCGCTTGGTATTGCGAGCGTCGAGGAGAACGAGGCGTCGGCGCGGCAAGGCAATGTCTTCACCGCCCGCAACCGGGCCTTCCGCTTCCGTTGCGGCGAGGAGGGGCTTTCGGCGGTGGTTTTCGGCACCGCGGACGCCGGCCACGACCATCAGAGCTTCGCTGCCGGCGGATCGAGCGCCGGCGAGATGTTGCAATTCAGCCGGCCGATGAAAATGCCGGATGGTTCCAGGAGCGTCGGCAGCTTCAAACTGGCTTTTGCGGGCGATCTGCGGGCGCCCGATTTCTTTCTCTTTACCTGCCAGCGCATCAATCCCTTGCCGGCCGACCGCGGCGTGCTGGAGACGCATGCCAATGGCGCAACAGGCATTGCCGAGATCGCGCTGTGCGCGCCGGACCCCGCTGCATTCGCCGCCTTCGTCGGCCTTGCCGCGGCGCAATCGGTCGTCGAGAAGACCGGTTTCGGCGTCAATATCGCCGCCTCGAATGCAAAAATCAGCCTGATGACGCCGGAAGGGCTGGAGGCCTATTTCGAGATCGCCGTCTCATCCGCCGACCGCGGCCTGCGCGGCCGGGCTATCCTCTTTGCCGTCGCTGATCTTGCCGTGACAGAAGCGCATTTGGCTGCTAACGGAGTGACCTACACGCGCAAGAACAATCGCATTCTGGTGAAGCCGGCGCCCGGGCAGGGCACGCTCTTCGCCTTCGAGGAAACACGATGAGCACTGATACGAATTCCGAAGTCAGGATCGGCGAGGGCGCAGGCCAGGTCACCTTTTCCAATGCTGGCCGCCTGTCGCTGATTGCCGGCCCCTGTCAAATGGAGAACCGCGACCACGCTTTCATGGTTGCCGGGACGCTGAAGGAGCTCTGCGCCAAGCTCGGCATCGGCCTCGTCTACAAGAGTTCCTTCGACAAGGCGAACCGGACTTCGCTGTCGGCCGAGCGCGGCATCGGGCTTGAAAAGGGCATGCAGATCTTTGCCGATCTCAAGAAGGAGTTCGGCTTTCCGGTCCTGACCGACGTTCACACCGCCGAACAATGCGCCGAAGTGGCCAAGGTGGTCGATGTCCTGCAGATTCCGGCCTTCCTCTGCCGTCAGACCGACCTTCTGATCGCCGCTGCCGAGACCGGCCGTGCCGTCAATGTCAAGAAGGGACAGTTCCTGGCTCCCTGGGACATGAAGAACGTCCTGAAGAAGCTCAACGCCAGCGGCAATCCGAACGTACTGCTCTGCGAGCGCGGCGCTTCCTTCGGCTACAATACTTTGGTTTCCGATATGCGCTCACTGCCGATCATGGCGTCGATGGGCGCCCCCGTCGTTTTCGATGCGACCCATTCCGTCGCGCAGCCCGGCGGGCAGGGCGATTCCTCCGGCGGTCAGCGGGAATTCGTCGAAACGCTGGCGCGCGCAGCGGTGGCGACCGGAATTGCCGGCGTTTTCGTTGAAACCCACCAGGACCCGGACAACGCACCGTCCGACGGCCCGAACATGGTCTATCTCAAGGACATGCCGCGGCTGCTGGAAAAGTTGCTCGCCTTCGATGCTGTCGCCAAGGCCTGACAGTCAAAAGCCTGACATGTTCGTGCTATAGCGACGATCAGACACGCAGGTCGATGGCGTCGCAATGCGCCATTGTAATTTGCCCGCCTTCGATTATGACAGGCTTCGAATGATTGATCACCCACCGAGCAGGAAGAACCCATGACTGCAATCACCGATATCATCGCCCGCGAGATTCTCGATAGCCGTGGTAACCCCACCGTCGAAGTCGATGTCTATCTCGAAGACGGCAGCATGGGCCGCGCGGCCGTTCCCTCGGGCGCTTCGACCGGCGCGCATGAGGCGGTCGAGCTGCGCGACGGCGGCAAGCGCTACCTCGGCAAGGGCGTCCAGAAGGCGGTCGATGCCGCCAATACCGAGATCTTCGACGCAATCGGCGGCATCGACGCCGAAAACCAGATCCAGATCGACAACATCATGATCGAGCTGGACGGCACGCCGAACAAGTCGCGCCTCGGCGCCAACGCCATTCTCGGCGTCTCGCTTGCCGTCGCCAAGGCTGCCGCCCAGGCCTCCGGCCTGCCGCTCTACCGGTATGTCGGTGGCGCTTCCGCGAGCCTCCTGCCGGTGCCGATGATGAACATCATCAACGGCGGCGCCCATGCCGACAACCCGATCGATTTCCAGGAATTCATGATCCTTCCGGTCGGCGCCGACACCATCGCTGAAGCCGTGCGCATGGGCTCGGAAGTCTTCCATACGCTGCGCAAGGAACTGGCCGCCCAGGGCCACAACACCAATGTCGGCGACGAAGGTGGTTTCGCACCGGGCCTGAAGAGCGCTTCGGAAGCCCTCGACTTCATCATGAAGTCGGTCGAGAAAGCCGGCTACAAGCCGGGCGAGGACATTTACCTCGGCCTCGATTGCGCCTCGACCGAGTTCTTCAAGGACGGCAAATACGTTCTCGAAGGTGAAGGCCGCACGCTCGAATCGGGCGCCATGGCCGAATATCTCGCCGAACTCGCCGCTAAGTATCCGATCATCTCGATCGAAGACGGCATGGCCGAAGACGATTGGGACGGCTGGAAGACGCTGACCGACCTGACCGGCAAGAAGACCCAGCTCGTCGGCGACGATCTCTTCGTCACCAACTCCGCCCGTCTTCGCGACGGCATCCGCATGGGTGTCGCCAACTCGATCCTCGTCAAGGTCAACCAGATCGGCTCGCTGACGGAAACCCTCGACGCCGTCAACACGGCGCACAAGGCAGCCTATACCGCCGTCATGTCGCACCGCTCCGGCGAAACCGAAGATTCGACCATCGCAGACCTCGCGGTCGCCACCAACTGCGGCCAGATCAAGACCGGCTCGCTCTCGCGTTCCGACCGTCTTGCCAAGTACAACCAGCTGATCCGCATCGAGGAGGGCCTCGGCCCCCAGGCTCAGTATGCCGGTCGCTCGATCATCCGCAACTGATCGAATCTGCTTTCGACGACTTCACCCGCGCCTCACCTGGCGCGGGTTTTTTATTGCCGGCGGTTACGGTCAATGAACGGTTAATCTCTGCGCGTTATGCTGAACGAATTGGTAATGCGTTCAAGAGCATGCGTGTATGTGGACAAAGCATCATAAGAAGAGAAAGATCGGCCGCTTCGTCATTCCGGCTATGACGGTCGCCTTCCTTTCCTATTTCGGTTATCATTGCATTCACGGCGATTACGGTCTGCGCGCAACGGAAACGTTCGAGCATCAGCGTCTCGCGCGTGAAAAAGAGCTTGCGATCTTGAAGGCAAAGCGCGAACATCTTGAAAATCAGGTCGCGCTGCTGAGTGATGGCTCGCTCGACAAGGATATGCTGGACGAAAAAGCGCGCTATCAGCTCAATATGTCGCGCGCGGACGAGATCGTCATATTCAACCATTATTCCAATTAACCGGAATTCAGTTAATTGGAATTTCTCGTGTATTTCCAATAATTTAGTGCCGAATACGAGCCATGCAATTATGGCATTGCTGTGGTCATATTTCTTCCCTATGGTACGCGCCACCGAGAAACGACAAACCCATAGGGAGGGTTGAATGGCGCCGCGAAAGACCGCGACCGTTTCCAGCCGCAAGACTGCAGCTAAACCGGCAGCCAAAGCATCGAATGGAGGCCCCGTAGCCGACTTCGATCGCGACGAAGAGCTCAAGGCCTATCGCGAGATGCTATTGATCCGCCGCTTCGAGGAGAAGGCCGGCCAGCTTTACGGCATGGGCTTCATCGGCGGCTTTTGCCACCTTTACATCGGTCAGGAAGCTGTCGTCGTCGGCATGCAGATGGCGCAGAAGGAAGGCGACCAGGTTATCACCGCCTATCGCGACCACGGCCACATGCTGGCGACCGGCATGGAAGCACGCGGCGTCATGGCTGAACTGACCGGGCGCCGCAGCGGCTATTCCCACGGGAAGGGCGGCTCGATGCACATGTTCTCGAAAGAGAAACATTTCTACGGCGGCCACGGCATCGTCGGTGCCCAGGTTTCGCTCGGAACGGGCCTTGCCTTTGCAAACCACTACCGCGGCAACGGAAATGTCTCGATCGCCTATTTCGGCGACGGCGCCGCCAATCAGGGCCAGGTCTACGAGAGCTTCAACATGGCCGCTCTTTGGAAGCTGCCGATTGTCTATATTGTCGAAAACAACCGTTACGCCATGGGCACCTCGACCGCCCGCGCGACGGCTCAGTCGAACTACTCGCTGCGCGGATCCGGCTTCGGCATCCCCGGCATCCAGGTCGACGGCATGGATGTTCGCGCCGTCAAAGCGGCGGCCGACGAGGCGCTCGAACATTGCCGCTCCGGCAAGGGCCCGATCATCCTCGAAATGCTGACCTATCGCTATCGCGGCCACTCCATGTCCGATCCGGCGAAGTATCGCTCCAAGGAGGAGGTGCAGAAGATGCGCTCCGAGCAGGACCCGATCGAACAGGTGAAGGCACGCCTCATCGAAAAGGGCTGGGCCTCCGAAGACGATTTGAAGGCGATCGACAAGGATGTCCGCGACATCGTCGCCGACAGCGCCGACTTCGCCCAGGCCGATCCGGAGCCGGATGCATCCGAGCTCTATACCGACATTCTGCTCTAATCGGGGAGGGAACCCATGCCTATCGATATCCTCATGCCCGCCCTCTCTCCGACGATGGAAGAAGGCACGCTGTCCAAATGGCTGAAGCAGGAAGGTGACAAGGTCACTTCTGGCGACGTGATTGCCGAAATCGAAACCGACAAGGCGACGATGGAAGTCGAAGCCGTCGACGAAGGCGTCATCGGCAAGCTGCTCGTCGATGCCGGCACCGAAGGCGTCAAGGTCAACACCAAGATCGCCGTGCTGCTGCAGGACGGCGAATCAGCCGCGGATATCTCCGCCGCCAAACCGGCTGCAGCCGCCGCTCCGCAGGTTGCCCAGGAAGAGAAGCCGACCAATACCGGCTCCGCTTCCGCGCCGCTTCCGGCCGAGCCGAAGGCCGTCGTTCCGAACGATCCGGAAATCCCGGAAGGCACCGAAATGGTATCGATGACGGTGCGCGAAGCGCTGCGCGACGCCATGGCCGAAGAAATGCGCGCCAGCGACGACGTCTTCGTCATGGGCGAGGAAGTCGCCGAATATCAGGGCGCCTACAAGGTCACCCAGGGCCTGCTGCAGGAATTCGGAGCCCGTCGTGTCATCGATACGCCGATCACCGAGCACGGCTTTGCCGGCGTCGGCGTCGGTGCTGCTATGGCCGGCCTGCGTCCGATCGTCGAATTCATGACCTTCAACTTCGCCATGCAGGCGATCGACCACATCATCAACTCGGCCGCCAAGACGCTCTATATGTCCGGCGGCCAGATGGGCGCTCCGATCGTCTTCCGCGGACCGAACGGTGCTGCTGCCCGCGTCGGCGCTCAGCACAGCCAGGACTATGCTGCCTGGTATAGCGCCATTCCCGGTCTGAAGGTCGTCATGCCCTACACGGCGTCCGACGCCAAGGGCCTGCTGAAGGCGGCGATCCGCGATCCGAATCCGGTCATTTTCCTCGAAAACGAAATTCTCTACGGCCAGCATTTCGACGTGCCGAAGCTCGACAATTTCGTCCTGCCGATCGGCAAGGCCCGCATCCATCGTCCGGGCAAGGACGTCACAGTCGTCTCCTTCGGCATCGGCATGACCTATGCGACGAAGGCGGTTGCCGAACTGGAGAAGCTCGGCATCGACGTCGAACTGATCGACCTTCGCACCATCCGCCCGATGGACCTTCCAACGGTCATCGAATCGGTCAAGAAGACCGGCCGTCTGGTCACCGTCGAGGAAGGTTATCCGCAGTCCTCCGTCGGCACTGAAATCGCCACCCGCGTCATGCAGCAGGCCTTCGACTATCTCGATGCGCCGATCCTGACGATTGCGGGCAAGGACGTGCCGATGCCTTATGCCGCCAATCTCGAAAAGCTGGCGCTTCCGAACGTCGGCGAAGTGGTCGATGCGGTGAAGGCTGTTTGCTACAAATAAGGGGAGGGTATTTCGATGCCGATCAATATCACGATGCCCGCCCTCTCTCCGACCATGGAAGAAGGCAATCTTTCCAAGTGGCTGGTCAAGGAAGGCGACACGGTCAAGTCTGGCGATGTGATCGCCGAGATCGAGACCGACAAGGCGACGATGGAAGTCGAAGCCGTCGATGAAGGCACGGTCGCCAAGCTCGTCGTTGCCGCCGGCACCGAAGGTGTCAAGGTCAATGCGCTGATCGCCGTTCTCGCCGCCGATGGCGAAGATGTCGCCGCTGCCGCAAGCGGCGCGGCTTCCGCCGCTCCGGCAAAGGCCGAGGCCGCCCCCGCGCCGAAGGCCGAGGCTGCACCGGCTCCTGCCGCTGCACCCGCGTCGGTTTCAGCCGATGGCAACCGCACCTTCTCTTCGCCGCTCGCCCGCCGTCTGGCCAAGGAAGCCGGTATCGACCTTTCTGGTGTCGCCGGCTCCGGTCCGCATGGCCGCGTCGTCAAGAGCGACGTCGAAGCTGCCGTTGCCGCCGGTGGTGCCAAGGCCGCGCCCGCACCGGCCGCTGCCGCGCCGCAGGCTGCCGCCGCTCCGGCTCCGGCCGCAGCGCCGAAGGGCGCTTCCGAGGAAGCCGTGCTGAAGCTCTTCGAGCCGGGCTCCTACGAGCTCGTGCCGCATGACGGCATGCGCAAGACGATCGCCAGGCGCCTGGTCGAATCCAAGCAGACGATCCCGCATTTCTACGTCAGCGTCGATTGCGAGCTCGATGCTCTGATGGCGCTACGCGCCCAACTCAACGATGCGGCGCCGCGCAAGGACAATGCCCCGGCCTACAAGCTTTCGGTCAACGACATGGTCATCAAGGCCATGGCGCTGGCGCTGCGCGACGTGCCCGACGCCAACGTGTCATGGACCGACAACAACATGGTCAAGCACAAGCACGCCGATGTCGGCGTCGCAGTCTCGATCCCCGGCGGCCTGATCACACCGATCATCCGCAAGGCCGAGCAGAAGACGCTGTCGGTCATCTCCAACGAGATGCGCGATCTCGGCAAGCGCGCCAAGGACCGCAAGCTGAAGCCCGAGGAGTATCAGGGCGGCACCAGCTCGGTCTCCAACATGGGCATGATGGGCGTCAAAAACTTCGCCGCCGTCGTCAACCCGCCGCATGCGACGATCCTCGCGGTCGGCGCCGGCGAGCAGCGGGTCGTCGTCAAGGGCGGCGAAATGGCGATCGCCACCGTGATGTCGGTGACGCTGTCGACCGACCATCGCTGCGTCGATGGCGCGCTCGGCGCCGAGCTGCTCCAGGCCTTCAAGGGCTACATCGAAAACCCGATGGGCATGCTTGTCTGATAGCAAAACGGAGGCGGAAATGAGCAAGACCGTTCTTTGCTATGGCGACTCGCTGACCTGGGGTTATGACGCCGAGACGATCGGCCGTCATGAGTACAAGAATCGCTGGCCGAGCGTGCTTCAGGCAGCGCTCGGCAGCGAGGCGCGTGTCATCGCTGAAGGCCTGAACGGTCGCACGACCGCTTTCGACGACCACCTCGCCGATTGCGACCGCAACGGTGCGCGCGTCCTGCCGACAATCCTGCAGACGCATGCGCCGCTGGATCTCGTCATCCTCCTGCTCGGCACCAACGACATGAAGCCGGTCGTTGCCGGTTCCGCCTTTGCCGCCTGCCAGGGCATCAGCCGCCTCGTGCGGCTGATCCGCAATCATGCCTGGCCCTTCGAATTCGATGGACCGGAGATCCTGATCGTGGCGCCGCCGGCGATCTGCGCGACGGGCAACGTTCCCTTCGCCGCATCCTTTCCCGGCGGCATCGAGGAATCGGCAAAGCTTGCAACGCTTTATCGCGATCTTGCCGACGAACTCGGCTGCGGCTTCTTCGACGGCAATTCCGTCGCCAGGACCACGCCGATCGACGGCATTCATCTCGATGCGGAGAATACGCGGGCGCTCGGGCGCGGGCTGGAATCGATCGTGCGGATGATGCTGGGGATCTGAATGGCCGCCTTCATCGCGCTGCGGCAGGCCTCACGGCGGGATGCCTCGGAGCTGGCGATCCTGGCGGATATTGCTTCGCACGGTTTTGCCTCCTGGCTCTGGTTCGCCGATGTGGCGAATGGCGTCAGCGACACGCCGCTGGAGCGGGGCCGGTTGAAGATGAGCGAAGAGGAGGCTGTCGGCGGCTGGCGGGATTCCGTCATCGCCGAGGCCTATGGCGAGGTCGCAGGTGTGGCGATCGGCCATGCGCTCGACGAGAGGATAGGCAATATCGAGGCGACGATTCCGGCGACCGCGCCGATGCTCGCCTTGCAGAAAACGGTTGTGGGAAGCTGGTTCATCGGCAGTCTCGGCGTTTATCGCCATCTGCGCGGCATCGGCATCGGGCGGAGGCTGCTGGACGACCAGATCGAAAGGGCGGATTGCCGCCCCGTCAGTCTCATTACCGCAAGTGATAACGAGGCGGCTCTGTCGCTTTATGGAAGAAACGGATTCCTGGAGGCTGCGCGCGCCAATGCCGTGCCGCTCTTCGAAAACAGCAAGAGACACGCGTGGGTGCTCATGACCCGCAGCGCAGCGTAACAAAAGGGCAGGAAACACATGGCTGAATCCTACGACGTCATCATCATCGGCTCCGGTCCCGGCGGCTATGTCGCCGCCATCCGCGCCGCTCAACTCGGCCTCAAGACGGCGATCGTCGAGCGCGAGCATATGGGCGGCATCTGCCTGAACTGGGGCTGCATCCCGACAAAGGCGCTGCTGCGCTCGGCCGAGGTGCTGGATCACGCCAATCACTTCAAGGATTTCGGCCTTGTTCTCGACGGCACGGTCAAGCCGGATGCCAAGGCCGTCGTCGGCCGCTCGCGCGCCGTCTCCGCCCGCCTCAATGCCGGCGTCGGCTTCCTGATGAAGAAGAACAAGATCGACATCATCTGGGGCGAAGCAAAAATCACCAAGCCAGGCGAGATCGTCGTCGGCAAATCGTCGAAGCCCGTCGTCGAGCCGCAGCACCCGCTGCCGAAGAACGTCAAGGGCGAGGGCACCTATAGCGCCAAACACATCATCATCGCCACCGGCGCCCGCCCGCGCGCACTGCCCGGCATCGAGCCCGACGGCAAGCTGATCTGGACCTATTTCGAAGCGCTGAAGCCGGATGCGCTGCCGAAGTCGCTGATCGTCATGGGCTCCGGCGCGATCGGCATCGAATTCGCAAGCTTCTACCGCTCGATGGGCGTCGACGTCACGGTTGTGGAAGTCATGCCGACCATCATGCCGGTCGAGGATGCCGAAATCACCGCCATCGCGCGCAAACAGCTGGAGAAGCGCGGCCTCAAGATATTCACCAGCGCCAAGGTCACCAAGGTCGAGAAGGGTGCCAATAGCATCACCGCTCATGTAGAGACGTCAGATGGCAAAGTCCAGCAGATCATCGCCGACCGGATGATTTCGGCCGTCGGCGTTCAGGGCAACATCGAAAACCTCGGCCTCGAGGCGCTTGGCATCAAGACCGATCGCGGCTGCGTCGTCGCCGATGGTTACGGCAAGACCAATGTCGCCGGCATCTATGCGATCGGCGACGTCGCCGGCCCGCCGATGCTGGCCCACAAGGCCGAGCATGAGGGCGTCGTCTGCGTCGAAAAGATCGCCGGCCTGCCGAATGTTCATCCGACAGACAAGGGCAAGGTTCCCGGCTGCACCTATTGCAATCCGCAGGTCGCCTCCGTCGGCCTGACCGAAGCCAAGGCCAAGGAACTGGGCCGCGACATCCGTGTCGGCCGGTTCTCCTTTGCGGCGAACGGCAAGGCGATCGCACTCGGCGAAGACCAGGGAATGGTGAAAGTGATCTTCGACAAGAAGACCGGCGAGCTGCTCGGCGCCCATATGGTCGGTGCGGAGGTCACAGAGCTTATCCAGGGCTTCGTCGTCGCGATGAACCTCGAAACGACCGAAGAAGAGCTGATGCACACCATCTTCCCGCATCCCACCGTCTCGGAAACGATGAAGGAAGCGGTGCTCGATGCCTATGGCCGCGTCCTGAACGCTTGATAATTTCCACGGCTGCCCTCTATCCCGAGGCGGCGAAGCCGTCCTTCAGGATGGCCTAGGTCATCCCTGGGGGCTGGAAAAAACGAAAGGAAATCATCATGTCTATGGAGACGCAGGCGTTGCTGGTGTTTTTGCTGATTGGCCTGGTTGCAGGCTTCCTCGCCAGTCTGGTCGTCGGTGGCGGCGGCTTGATCAGATGCCTGCTCAGCGGCATCATCGGCGCCTTCGTCGGCGGTTATCTGTTCAGCGCGCTCGGCATATCACTGGGCATTGACAACGCGCTGGTCGTGCAGATCATCCACGCCACGGTCGGCGCCATTATCGTGGTGCTGATCGCCAGGGCGGTCGCTTGAGGCGCAACTGAAGGGCAAGTTGAGGGTAGGGGCAGGCATGGAAGGCGTAGGCTGGATTTCGGCAATCATCATCGGCGGACTTGCGGGCTGGCTGGCCGGCAAGCTGATGGAAGCGCGGTACGGGATTTTTCTGAACATCGTGCTCGGCATCGTCGGCTCGGTTGTTGCCAGCGCCATCCTCGCGCAGTTTCACCTCGCCTTGGTCGGCGGCAGGCTCGGTTACTTCGTGACGGGTTTCCTTGGCGCCTGCCTGCTGATATTCCTTGCGCGGCTGGTGCGGCGCTAGGTCCTGATGATTTGCCGCACAGGGGCGGTAGAAAGCTGAAACTGCAATGGTGACCATACTCGACACGATCAATCCCGACGCCAAGCGCGTGCGCCATCCCGAGAAGGCGCATCGGCCCGATACTGAGGTCATGCGCAAGCCGGACTGGATCCGCGTCAAGGCGCCGACCTCCAAGGGTTATGCCGAGACGCGCGCGATCGTGAAGGAGCACAAGCTCGTCACCGTCTGCGAGGAGGCCGGCTGCCCGAATATCGGCGAGTGCTGGGATAAGAAGCACGCGACCTTCATGATCATGGGCGAGATCTGTACCCGCGCCTGCGCCTTCTGCAACGTCGCCACCGGCAAGCCGAATGCGCTCGACATGGCCGAGCCCGAGAATGTCGCCAAGGCGGTCAAGGAGATGGGCCTATCCCACGTCGTCATCACCTCGGTCGACCGTGACGATCTTGAAGACGGCGGCGCCGAACATTTCGAAAAGGTGATCTGGGCGATCCGCGCGGCCTCGCCGGCAACGACGATCGAAATCCTGACGCCCGACTTCCTGAAGAAGCCGGGTGCGCTGGAGCGCGTCGTCGCCGCCAAACCCGACGTTTTCAACCACAATATGGAAACGGTCCCCGGCAACTATCTGACAGTTCGCCCCGGTGCCCGGTATTTCCATTCCGTCCGCCTGCTGCAACGGGTGAAGGAACTCGATCCCACCATGTTCACCAAATCGGGCATCATGGTCGGCCTCGGCGAGGAGCGCAACGAGGTGCTGCAGCTGATGGACGACCTGCGCACTGCCGATGTCGACTTCCTGACGATCGGCCAGTATCTGCAGCCGACCCGCAAACACCACAAGGTCGAAAGCTTCGTCACACCAGACGAATTCAAGTCCTACGAGACCGTCGCCTACAGCAAGGGCTTCCTGATGGTCGCCTCCAGCCCGCTGACCCGCTCGTCCCATCACGCCGGCGACGATTTCGCCCGGCTGAGAGCGGCGCGCGAGAAGAAGCTACTGATCGCCGCTGAGTAGGATTCGATGCCGCTTTATGACCGCATCCTGGTCATCGGCTGCCCCGGCAGCGGCAAGAGCACGATTGCAAAACAGCTCTCGCAAGCGCTCGGCCTTCGCTACATCTCCATGGACTGTGACTTCTACTGGCTGCCGGGCTGGAGAAAGAGACCGCGCGACGAGATCGATCGCCTGATCGCCAAGGCGGTGGCGGAAGAGCGCTGGATCATGGATGGAACCGGCCTCAGTTCCTTCCATCTTCGCCTGCCGCGCGCTGATGTCGTCATTTGGCTTCGTCTGCCCAGATATGCATGCCTCTACGGCGCCGTCTCAAGAGCATTGCGTTATTTCGGGCGCAACCGTCCCGAGCTGCCTGCCGGCTGTCCAGAACGCCTCTCCCTCGGCGCACTCGCCTATATCTGGAATTTCGAGCGGGACGCCGTGCCCCTGATTGAGGCAGCACTTCGGGAGCATGTCGCCGGCATCGCCGCGCACGGCCCCGGCATACCCGTTCTGCAGCTAAAATCCCGCCGCCAGATGCGTGAGCTTCTTGATCTTCTCGGCCCGCCCGCTTAAGTGCCGCCTATGCCGCAATTCGAAACCCATCGCCCCGTCCCGCACACGCCCGATCAGATGTTCGATCTCGTTGCCGATGTCGAGCGCTATCCCGAATTTCTGCCGCTCTGCGAAGCCCTCGCCATCAGAAGCCGCAAGGAGCGCGACGGCAAGATCCTGCTCGTTGCCGACATGACGGTGGGATACAAGGCGATCCGCGAGACCTTCACGACGCAGGTGCTGCTGAACCGTGCCGAGCACGTCATCGAGGTCAAATATATCGATGGCCCGTTCCGGTATCTCGAAAATCGGTGGCACTTCGCCGAGACGACGACCGGCGGCTGCACCGTCGATTTCTTCATCGATTACGAGTTCAAGAGCCGCATTCTCGGGGCGTTGATGGGCTCGATGTTCGACCGTGCCTTCCGCATGTTCACCGAAGCCTTCGAAACGCGCGCGGGCAAGATCTACGCGGCGGTCTGATGAGGCAATCAGCCGGCGAGCAGCGAGTGCACCATATCAAGCGCCGTCCGGACCGTTGCCAGCCGAACCTCGCTGCGGCCGATATCGCCATAGAGCATTTTCCGATGGATCAGTGCGCCGCTGCGTGACTTGGCGGCGAGGTGCACCAGGCCGATGGGTTTTTCCGCCGATCCGCCGCCGGGGCCGGCAATGCCGGTGACGGCGATGGCGATCGCGGCGCGCGAGCGGAAGAGGGCGCCGTGGGCCATCTGCCGCGCGGTCTCTTCGGAGACAGCTCCGAAGCTGAGTAGCGTTTGCTCCTGTACCCCGAGCAGTTCGATCTTGGCGGTATTGGTATAGGTGACGAAGCCGCGATCGACGACGGCGGAGGAGCCGGATATCTCGGTCAGTGCGCCTGATATCAGCCCGCCGGTACATGATTCTGCAGTCGAGACCATCAGCCCGGCGGCGATGAAATCGCGGATGATCGTCTCTGCCGCTGACAAAATATCCTGCGGGAAAAGACTCATCGTTTCCCCCCGCGATAGACGACGGTCGCCGTGGCGATCGCGGCGATACCTTCGCGCCGGCCGACGAAGCCGATCGTCTCGTTGGTCGTCGCCTTGACCGAGCAGCGCTCTATATCGATGCCGAGATAATCCGACAGTTTTGCCCGCATGGCCTGGCGATGCGGGCCGACTTTCGGCGCCTCGGCGATCAGCGAGACATCGGCATTCATGATCGTGCCGCCGTGCTCGCGCACGATCCGGGCGGCATGCTCGAGGAAGATCCGCGAGGCCGCGCCCCTCCACTGCGGATCGGATGGCGGGAAATGATCGCCGATATCGCCGGCGCCGCAGGTGGCAAGCAGCGCGTCGGTCAACGCATGCAGCGCGACGTCAGCATCCGAATGGCCTTTAAGTTTCTGGTCATGCGGAATGAACACGCCGCAGAGCGTGACGCCGTCGCCGGCTTCGAGTTGGTGCACGTCGTAACCGTTGCCGGTGCGCACGTCCGGAAGCGACGAGGTCGACAGCTTGTCGTCGGCCATGGCGATATCGCTCTTGACCGTGAGCTTGACGTTGTCGGGCGCGCCCTCGACGATCGTCACCGGAATGCCCGCCCATTCCGCGATCGAGGCGTCGTCGGTGAAATCGCTTCGCCTGCTCGCCGCGGCCTTCTCATGCGCATCGAGAATCGTTCCGAAAGCGAAGGATTGCGGCGTCTGCGCCGCGTAGACATGCTCGCGCGAAACCGTGGTCAGCACGGTACCGGCGCTGTCGACGCGTTTCAGCGTGTCGGTGACCGGGATCGCCGGCAGCACCGCTTGAGCGCCGTCGCCAAGGCTCGCGGCAATGCGGTCGAGAAGCGCGTTGTCGAAGAACGGTCGCACCGCATCGTGGATCAGCACATGGCTGATTTGCTTGTCCTTGAGATATCTGAGGCCAGCCAGCACCGATTGCTGCCGGGTCGGACCGCCATGCACCGTTGTGATCGGCGTTGCGGAAATGATATGGCGGAACGCCTTGGCAAATAGCGCCTCGTCGTCGGGATGTATCACGACGACGATCTCGGTCGTGGCTTCCCATGTCATGAAGTTTTCAAGCGTATGGACGATAACCGGCTTGCCGCCGATCAGGCGATATTGCTTGGGGCCTTCCTTGGAGGATCCTGCGCGCTCGCCGCGGCCGGCGGCAACGATGACAATTCCTGCCGATATCGGTTGCTTGGAAGGCATTTGCAGCATAAATCCCCTAAATTATGCGGAATTGACCGCAGTGCTCTAACCTCTTGCTTTGGCCTTTTCCAGCATCTGCCCGAAAAATATCGATTCCGATCCGAGCCCCCTTGGCAAGACATGGAACAATGGCTAAAAATAATGCAGTTCCATGGTTTGCCTGAAAGATAATCAATTGATTTCCAAGGACCTCGCAGCGCCTTTCCGAGTAGGAGATGTCTCCGTGCGGAACCGCGTTGTGCTGGCGCCGATGTCCGGCGTCACCGACATGCCCTTTCGCGAACTCGCCTGGCGCTTCGGCGCCGGCCTCGTCGTCACCGAAATGGTGGCGAGCCGCGAGCTGGTCAACGATACGGCCGAATCCTGGTCGCGGCTGAAGGCCGCGGGATTCCGGCCGCATATGGTGCAGCTTGCCGGCCGAGAGGCGCGCTGGATGGCAGAGGCGGCAAAGATCGCAGCCGATCACGGCGCCGATATCATCGACATCAACATGGGCTGCCCGGCTAAGAAGGTGATCGGCGGTTATTCCGGCTCGGCGCTGATGCGCGATCCCGATCACGCGCTCGGCCTCATCGAGGCGACCGTCAAGGCCGTCGACATTCCGGTGACGCTGAAGATGCGCCTCGGCTGGGACGAGAATTCGATCAACGCGCCCGAGATTGCGCGCCGCGCCGAGGCGGCCGGCATTCAGCTCGTCACCATACATGGCCGCACCCGCATGCAATTCTATGAAGGCCGCGCCGATTGGGATGCGATCCGTCCCGTCCGCGAGGTGATCTCCATTCCGCTGATCGCCAACGGCGATGTCGAGACCGCTGCGGACGCGCAGGAAATCCTGCGCCGCTCCGGCGCCGATGCCGTGATGGTCGGCAGGGGCTGCCAGGGTAGGCCGTGGCATGCCGGCGTCATCGCTGGTGCGGCCGCGCCGCGACCCGAGGAGATTGCCGATATCGCCGTCGAACATTACCGCATGATGCTGGATTTCTACGGCGAGGCGGTGGCGATCCGCCATGCCCGCAAGCATCTCGGCTGGTATCTCCAGCGTTTCGCACCTGATATCGCCGGCGATGAGAAGGCCGGCATCATGACCTCGCGCGATCCGCGCGAGGTGACCGCGCGCCTTTACGATGCGCTGGCATCAGCAGTTGTCGATAGCCGGGAGGCGGCATGACGAAGGATACGACTTCTCCGCTCGATCACGCCGGCGGAACCGTCGCCATGGCCGTGCTCAACGCCATCCAGAACCCCGTCATCATGGTCGACGAATCCGGCTTCGTCGTTTTCGCCAATTGGGAGGCGGAGGCCTTCTTCGGCGCCAGCGCCTCGCATCTGGCGCGTTACCGGATCTCGACCTTCATTCCCTTCGGCAGCCCGCTGCTTGCCCTGATCGACCAGGTGCGCGAGCGCAAGGCGCCGGTGAACGAATATCGTGTCGACCTGAGCTCGCCCCGCCTCGGCCAGGACAAGCTCGTCGACCTTTACGTCGCCCCGGTGCTCAGCGAGCCCGGCGCCGTCGTCATCGTCTTTCAGGAACGCTCGATGGCCGACAAGATCGACCGGCAGCTGACGCACCGCGCCGCCGCCCGCTCGGTGACCGGCCTCGCTTCAATGCTGGCGCACGAAATCAAGAACCCGCTCTCCGGCATCCGGGGCGCAGCCCAGTTGCTCGAGCAGTCGGCGGTCGACGACGACCGGGCGCTGACCCGGCTGATCTGTGACGAAACCGACCGCATCGTCTCGCTGGTCGATCGCATGGAGGTTTTTTCCGACGAACGCCCTGTGGACCGCATGCCGGTCAACATCCATTCCGTGCTCGATCATGTGAAGGCCGTCGCCAGGGCGGGTTTTGCCCGCAACATCCGCGTCACCGAGAGCTACGACCCGTCGCTGCCGGCCGTCTATGCCAATCGCGACCAGCTCGTCCAGGTCTTCCTCAATCTGGTGAAGAACGCCGCCGAAGCGGTCGGCGACCGGCCGGATGGCGAGATCATGCTGACGACGGCCTATCGCCCCGGCATTCGTCTCTCCGTTGCCGGCACGCGGGAGAAAATCTCGCTGCCGCTCGAATTCTGCGTCCACGACAATGGCCCCGGCGTTCCCGCCGATCTGCTGCCGCACCTCTTCGATCCCTTCATCACCACCAAGACGAACGGCAGCGGCCTCGGCCTGGCGCTCGTCGCCAAGATCATCGGCGATCACGGCGGCATCATCGAATGCGACAGCCAGAACAGCCGCACGACATTCCGCGTCCTCATGCCGGTGTCGAAGGACGCCTCGCTCGACGACGCCTCTTCCGCAAGCTCGACAGGACCTTCTCGATGACAGCTACGATCCTCGTTGCAGATGATGATGCGGCCATCCGGACCGTGCTCAACCAGGCTCTGAGCCGCGCCGGCTATGACGTTCGCATCACCTCCAACGCCGCTACCCTCTGGCGCTGGATTTCGGCAGGTGAGGGCGATCTGGTCGTCACCGATGTGGTGATGCCCGACGAAAACGCCTTCGACCTGTTGCCGCGCATCAAGAAGGCGCGTCCCGAACTGCCGGTCCTGGTCATGAGTGCGCAAAACACCTTCATGACCGCCATCAAGGCTTCCGAGAAGGGCGCTTATGATTATCTGCCGAAGCCCTTCGACCTCACCGAGCTGATCGGCATCATCGGCCGCGCGCTCGCCGAGCCGAAGCGCAAGCCTGCCAAGCTGGAAGACGACGTACAGGACGGCATGCCGCTGGTCGGCCGGTCGGCGGCGATGCAGGAAATCTATCGCGTGCTCGCCCGCCTGATGCAGACCGACCTGACGCTGATGATCACCGGCGAGTCCGGCACCGGCAAGGAACTCGTCGCCCGCGCGCTGCATGATTACGGCAAGCGCCGCAACGGCCCTTTCGTTGCGATCAACATGGCGGCGATCCCGCGCGACCTGATCGAATCTGAACTCTTCGGCCATGAGAAGGGCGCCTTCACCGGCGCGCAGACCCGCTCGACCGGCCGCTTCGAGCAGGCCGAAGGCGGCACGCTCTTCCTCGATGAAATCGGCGACATGCCGATGGATGCCCAGACACGGCTGCTGCGCGTGCTGCAGCAGGGCGAATACACCACCGTCGGCGGCCGCACGCCGATCCGCACCGATGTACGCATCGTCGCCGCTACCAACAAGGATTTGAAACAGGCGATCAACCAGGGCCTGTTCCGCGAGGATCTTTATTACCGCCTCAACGTCGTGCCGCTGCGCCTGCCGCCGCTGCGCGACCGCGCCGAGGATATTCCCGATCTCGTCCGCCATTTCATCCAGCAGGCTGAAAAGGAAGGCCTCGGCTCCAAGCGCTTCGACCAGGAAGCGCTGGAACTGATGAAGGCCTATGCCTGGCCGGGCAACGTCCGCGAGCTGGAAAATCTCATCCGCCGTCTGATGGCGCTCTATCCGCAGGATGTCATCACCCGCGAGATCATCGACGCCGAACTGCGCTCCGACGTGCCCGACAGCCCGATCGACAAGGGGCCGATCCGCAGCGGCTCGATGACGATCGCGCAAGCCGTCGAAGAGAACATGCGCACCTACTTCTCGGGTTTCGGCGAAAACCTGCCGCCACCCGGCCTCTATGACCGCGTGCTGACGGAAATGGAATATCCGCTGATCCTCGCTGCGCTCACGGCAACGCGCGGCAACCAGATCAAGGCAGCCGATCTTCTCGGTCTCAACCGCAACACTCTGCGCAAGAAGATCAGGGAACTCGGTGTGTCGGTCTACAGAAGCTCGCGCACCGCCTGAAGGAAAAGAGGGCGGCGGGCCCTCATGTTGCCCACCGCCCACTTCCTCCCGGCGTCCGCCGCCACGGTCGGGAAGAGGATTGAATCTAGCTGAGCCGGGCCGCGGTTTATATCCGGGCGAACAAACAAAAGCGCAGTGTCATTCAACAGTCACAGAGCATTTGCGACGTGCGGTTTGCCGCCGGGCGAATGTCATTGAAGTTGCTGCGGTCGTAGCCGCGGCGCCTGTGGATAGGCTGTGGATAACAAGTGGATGACAGGGGTCGATCGGCTGGCGATAGCGTCCCAGTTCCATTTGCATGTTGCCAATCCGTTCCGAATCTCGTCATCTCCCTTTGCTGCTGTCGACCTCCGCCGCAAACGTCGTCGATTGCATGCAACGGGCGCTCCGGCTGATTGTCGTCGAGCGCCCTTTTTCTTTGCGGAACCTCCTCGCATATCGTCGTTCATGCCATAGATTACGCCAGTCGGTCGTCGATCGATCGCGCGGCGCCGGTATCGGCCGGCCCAGTTTCATAATTTCGGGAGCTGCATGATGGAATATCGTCGTTTGGGTAAGTCGGGTCTGCAGGTGAGCGAGTTCTCCTTCGGCTCATGGGTCACGTTCGGCAAGCAGGTCAACGGCGGTGACGCCGTCGACCTGATGAAGCTCGCCTATGACAATGGGGTGAACTTCTTCGACAATGCCGAAGGATATGAAAGCGGCAAGTCCGAGATCGTCATGGGCGAGGCGCTCAAGTCGCTTGGCTGGAGCCGCGACAGCTTCGTCGTCTCGAGCAAAGTCTTCTGGGGCGGCGAGAAGCCGACGCAGCGCGGCCTGTCGCGCAAGCATGTGACCGATGCCTGCCACGCGGCGCTCAAGAGGCTTCAGGTCGACTACCTCGACCTCTATTTCTGCCACCGCCCGGATATCGACACGCCGGTCGAGGAAACCGTCCGGGCGATGCACGATCTCGTCGCCCAGGGCAAGGTGCTCTACTGGGGGACGTCGGAATGGTCGGCGCAGCAACTGACGGAAGCCTACGCCGTTGCCCGCGATCTGCGCATCACGCCGCCGACCATGGAGCAGCCGCAATACAACATCTTCGAACGCCAGAAGGTCGAGGCTGATTACCTCCCGCTCTACGAGCTGATCGGCCTCGGCACCACGATCTGGTCGCCGCTCGCTTCGGGCGTCCTGACCGGCAAATACAGCGACGGCGTGCCGGCTGACAGCCGCATGAACTTGCCGGGCTATGAATGGCTGAAAGAGAAGTGGTCCAGTGATGCCGGCCGTGCCCAGCTCGAAAAGGTACGCCAGCTCGCAAAGCTCGCCGACGAGATCGGCCTGTCCATCACCCATCTCGCTTTGCTGTGGTGCCTCGCGAATCGCAACGTCTCCACCGTCATCCTCGGTGCGTCGCGCGCCAGCCAGCTGCAGGACAATCTCGCGGCCCTCCAGCACAGGCACAAAGTGACGCCCGAGGTGCTGGAGCGGATCGACGTGATTGCCGGAAACAAGCCGGAAGAACCGCGTCGGTTCTAAAAACTATGACGAACTGAGGTCATAGACAGCTTGACAATGTGACGGGGTGCGTTGCATTTTCGCCACAATGCGTTGCTTAAAGGTCACGCAGGGTTTTGGACATTCGCTCCCGATCGAGTCGTTGCAGCGCTGGCTTTCTTGAGCCGGCGTTCTTTGGTTTCGATCGGATGGCGAGGGCGGCGGGTGCCGTCTGAAGAGAGGCCGAATGACGCAGGATGGGGTATCGCCGCCGGCGGCGGGCGAGGCGGTGACCACGGTGACCGATCGGCGCGCCCTTTTCGCCGTGCCCGGCCTGGTGCTTGCCGGCGGCGCGCTCCTCTGCGCCACCGCGACCCTGTTTGTGCTGCTCGGCCTTACACCGATCGCGCCGACGTCGCATGTCGTCATCACCTCGGTAATCGTCAATTCCTTCTTCGTCCTGACGCTGCTGGCGCTGATCGCCCGCGAGGTGGCAAGGCTGCTTAAGGCGCGGACCCGCGGCCGGGCAGCCGCCCGCCTGCATATCCGCATCGTCGTGCTGTTCTCGATCGTCGCGATCACGCCGGCGATCCTCGTCGCTATCTTCGCCAGCATCACGCTCAACGCCGGCCTCGACCGCTGGTTTGCATTGCGCACCCAGTCGATCGTCAGCTCGTCGCGCAATATCGGCCAGGCCTATATGATGGAAAACGCCAGCTATCTGCAGGGGCAGACGGTTTCCATGGCCAACGACCTGGAGCGCAACCGCGCGCTTTACAGCCTCGACAGGACGGGCTTTGCCGACTTGATGACGCGCCAGGCGAGGGGCCGCGGCCTGCTCGGCTCCTTCCTCGTCGAGCGCGACGGTTCGGTCGTCGTCCAGGCCGACATCACCACCGAAAAGCCGTTGCCGGCAATCCCGCAGGACGCGCTCGAGAAGGCCGCGGCCGGCCAGCCGACGCTGATTCCGCCCGGCGTCACCAACCTCGTCGGCGCCATCATCAAGCTCGACGCCATCCCGGGCACCTTCCTCTATACGGTGCGCGCCGTCGATCCCAAGGTCATGGGCGCCATGCGCATGATGGAGGAGAACGCCACCGAATATCGATCGATGGAAGCCAACCGCTTCTCGTTGCAGATCGCTTTCGCCGTGCTCTACATCGGCTTCGCGCTGATCGTGCTGCTCGCAGCGATCTGGACGGCGATCGCGGTGGCCGACCGCATCGTCCGGCCGATCCGGCTCTTGATCACGGCGGCCGACAGCGTGGCATCGGGCAATATGGATATCGTCGTGCCGGTGCATTCCGTCGATGGCGACGTCGCCAATCTGTCGCGCACCTTCAACAAGATGATCTCGGAAATCCGCACGCAGCGCGACGAGATCCTCGAGGCAAAGGACGAGGTCGATGACCGCCGCCGCTTCATCGAAGCGGTGCTGTCGGGTGTTACCGCCGCCGTCATCGGCGTCGAGCAGGACCGCCGCATCGCCATCGTCAACAGTTCGGCCGAGACGCTGATGTCGCTGTCAGCCGACGAGATGCTCGGCAAGCAACTGGCCGACATCGCCCCTGAGGTCGATCAGGTGCTGACCGAGGCGGCGTCACGTCATCGCGGCGATTTCCGCAAGCAGATCGCGCTGGTGCGCGGCGGCACGGTCAGGACGCTAAGCGTGCAGGTCACCCGCGAGGAAGTGCGCGATATGAGCGAATCCTATGTGATTACGCTCGACGACATCACCGACCTCGTCATCGCCCAGCGCTCGACCGCCTGGGGCGACGTCGCAAGACGCATCGCTCATGAGATCAAGAACCCGCTGACGCCGATCCAGCTTTCCGCCGAGCGCATCCAGCGGCGTTACGGCAAGCAGATCGACCAGGCCGACCGCACCGTCTTCGACCAATGCACCGAGACGATCATCCGCCAGGTCGGCGATATCGGCCGCATGGTCGACGAATTCTCCGCCTTCGCCCGCATGCCGAAGCCGACCAAGGAACCGAGCGACCTGCGCGATATTCTGCGCGACGCAATCTTCCTGCGCGAGATGGGCAATCATCACGTCAGCTTTGCGCAGGATTTCGGCGAGCAGCCGCTGGAGGGCCTGTTCGATAGCCGCATGCTCGGCCAGGCTTTCGGAAATCTAATCAAGAATGCCGTGGAAGCGATCGAAGCCGTTCCGAGCGACGAACGGGACGAACGCAAGATTCTCGTTCGCGCCGCCTTCGATGCCGGCCGCGACCGCTTCACCGTCGATGTCATCGACAATGGCCGCGGCCTGCCGGTGGAGAACCGCCACAGCATTCTGGAGCCTTATATGACGATGCGCGAGAAGGGCACCGGTCTCGGTCTCGCCATCGTCAAGAAGATCATCGAGGAACATGGCGGGCAGCTCGAGCTGCACGATGCGCCCGCCGATTTTGATCGGGGAAGAGGGGCCATGATCCGCGTGCATCTGCCACGCCGGGATCCGACGCCCTCCGCTCCCGCAGCCAATGACAAGGAAAGCGTTTATGGCCTCTGATATTCTCGTCGTCGACGACGAGCACGATATTCGCGAGATCGTTTCCGGCATCCTCTCCGACGAGGGACACGAAACGCGCACGGCCCATGACAGCGACAGCGCACTGGCGGCGATCTCCGACCGCGTGCCGCGGCTGATCTTCCTCGATATTTGGATGCAGGGCAGCAAGCTCGATGGCCTGTCGCTGCTCGACGAGATCAAGACCCGTCATCCGGATCTGCCCGTGGTGATGATCTCAGGCCATGGCAATATCGAGACCGCCGTCTCGGCGATCAAGCGCGGCGCCTTCGATTTCATCGAGAAGCCCTTCAAGGCCGACCGGCTGATCCTGATTGCCGAAAGGGCGCTTGAAAATTCCAAGCTGAAGCGCGAAGTCTCCGAGCTGAAGCGCCGCACCGGCGACGCACTGGAACTGATCGGCACATCGGTCGCCGTGTCGCAGCTGCGCCAGACGATCGAGAAGGTCTCGCCGACCAACAGCCGCATCATGATCCTCGGCGCATCCGGCTCCGGCAAGGAACTCGTGGCGCGGATGATCCACAAGAAGTCGGCTCGCGCCAACGGCCCCTTCGTGGCGATCAACGCTGCCAACATCACGCCCGATCGCATGGAGGTGGCGCTGTTCGGCACCGAGGGCACGCCCGGCCAGGCGCGCAAGATCGGCGCGCTCGAGGAAGCCCATCGTGGCATCCTCTATCTCGACGAAGTCGGCGAGATGCCGCGCGAGACGCAGAACAAGATTCTCCGCGTCCTGGTCGATCAGCAGTTCGAGCGCGTCGGCGGTTCCAAGCGCGTCAAGGTCGATGTCCGGATCATCTCTTCGACCGCCTATAATCTCGAGAGCCGCATCACCGAGGGATGGTTCCGCGAGGATCTCTATCATCGCCTCGCCGTCGTGCCGGTGCGTGTGCCCGCACTTGCCGAGCGGCGCGAGGACATTCCCTTCCTCGTCGACCAGTTGATGCGCCAGATTTCCGAGCAGGCCGGCATCCGTCCGCGCCGCATCGGCGACGACGCCATGGCCGTACTGCAGGCACATGACTGGCCGGGCAACATCCGCCAGCTGCGCAACAATATCGAGCGGCTGATGATTCTGGCCCGCACCGATGGGCCGGATGCGCCGATCACCGCCGACATGCTGCCGACCGACCTCGGCGACATGCTGCCGAAGGTGTCGGCCAAGAACGATTATCACATCATGACGCTGCCGCTGCGCGAAGCCCGCGAGATGTTCGAGAAGGACTATCTGATCGCCCAGATCAACCGCTTCGGCGGCAATATCTCGCGCACCGCCGAATTCGTCGGCATGGAGCGTTCGGCACTGCACCGCAAGCTGAAGTCGCTCGGCGTCTGATCCTTTCCGGCGGGGCCATTGCCCCGCCGCATTCCCTTATCGCTTTCCGAAGACCAGGTTTCCCATGCCGAGAATTGCCTATGTGAACGGTCGCTACGTCAAGCATTCCGATGCCAGCGTGCATATCGAGGATCGCGGTTACCAGTTCGCCGACGGCGTTTATGAGGTCTGCGAGGTCCGCCACGGCTATATCGTCGATCTCACCCGCCATCTGAACCGTCTCGACCGTTCGCTCAGCGAGTTGCGCATTACCTGGCCGATGGGCCGGGCGGCGCTGACCCAAGTCATTCGCCAGACGCTGCGCCGCAACCACGTGCGCGACGGGCTGTTCTATCTGCAAGTGACGCGCGGTGTCGCGCGGCGCGATCATGTCTTCCCGGCCGAGGGCACGCCGCCTTCACTCGTGATCACCGCCAAGAGCACCGATCCCAAAATCATTGCCGCCAAGAATGCCAACGGCATCAGGGCGATTACCGTTGCCGACAATCGCTGGGACCGCGTCGACATCAAATCCATCGGCCTGCTGCCGAATGCCATGGCCCGCCAGCAGGCCAAGGAGGCGGGCGCCCAGGAGGCGATTTATGTCGACGCCGACGGCATGGTGAAGGAAGGGGCGGCGACCAATGTCTGGATCGTCGATCCCGATGGAACGCTGGTCACCCGCCCGGCCGAACACGGCATCCTGCGCGGCATTACCCGCACCACGCTGATGGATGTCGCAGCCAGGCTGGGCTTGAAGATCGCGGAGCGGAATTTCTCCGTTTCCGAGATGCTCACTGCTCGCGAGGTCTTCCTCACCGCAGCAACAAGTATTTGTTTTCCGGTGGTTTCCGTCGACGGCCAGGCCATCGCCAACGGCCATCCGGGCAGCGTTTCGCAGAAAGTCCGCGAGGCCTTTTTCGACGTTGCGGAAAAGATTGCGATTTGATACCAAGATTTGCTGGACAGGTGGAATGAGGGTGCCGCCGGTCTTGCATGGAGAGGTTGATTGGTATTCTACCGGCCAGATCGGGTCGGCAATAAAGAAAGAAGCGGCGCGATGGCGGAACGTTCTCAGAATCTGCAGGACTTATTTCTTAATACTGTTCGCAAGCAAAAGATTTCCCTGACAATCTTTTTGATCAACGGCGTGAAACTCACGGGCGTTGTTACGTCTTTTGACAATTTCTGTGTTCTTCTTCGCCGTGACGGCCATTCGCAGCTCGTGTATAAGCATGCGATCTCGACGATCATGCCGGGCCAGCCGATGCAGATGTTCGAGAGCGAAGAAGCAGCGTCCTAACAGGATCAGCCGTCATTTCGACACGCGATACCAAGAACGATTCGATCATCCCTGAGGCCGCCAAGCACAGGGACGACATGCGCGCGACTGTCGTCGTGCCGGTCCTGAAGTCGCGCAGCCGCGGCGGCCAGAGCGAGTCGGCCTCGACCCGCACGCCGGAAAGCCGGCTGGAAGAGGCGACTGGCCTTGCCCTGGCGATCGACCTCGATGTGGTCAATGGCTCGATCGTGCCGGTCAACGACCCGAGACCGGCGACACTGCTCGGCACGGGCAAGATCGAGGAGATCAAGGCGCTGCTCAACGAGCGCGATTCCGGTCTCGTCATCGTCGATCATCCGCTGACGCCGGTGCAGCAGCGCAATCTCGAAAAGGAATGGAACGCCAAGGTCATCGACCGGACGGGCCTGATCCTCGAAATCTTCGGCCGCCGCGCCTCCACCAAGGAAGGCACGCTGCAGGTCGATCTCGCCCACCTGAATTATCAGAAGGGCCGGCTGGTCAGAAGCTGGACCCACCTTGAACGCCAGCGCGGCGGCGGCGGCTTCATGGGCGGCCCCGGCGAAACCCAGATCGAGGCCGACCGGCGGATGCTGCAGGACCGCATCATCAAGCTCGAACGCGAGCTGGAGCAGGTCGTGCGCACCCGCCAGCTGCATCGCGCCAAGCGCCGCAAGGTGCCGCACCCGATCGTAGCACTCGTCGGCTATACCAATGCCGGCAAGTCGACGCTGTTCAACCGCATCACCGGCGCCGGCGTGTTGGCCGAAGACATGCTTTTTGCCACGCTCGACCCGACGCTTCGGCGCATGAAGCTGCCGCACGGCCGCACGGTCATCCTGTCCGACACCGTCGGCTTCATCTCCGACCTGCCGACCCATCTGGTGGCCGCCTTCCGCGCGACCTTGGAAGAGGTGCTGGAAGCCGATCTCATCCTGCATGTCCGCGACATGTCCGATGCCGACAACCAGGCGCAGAGCTCCGACGTGATGCGCATCCTGAACGACCTCGGCATCGACGAGGCCGAAGCCGACAAACGGCTGATCGAGGTCTGGAACAAGATCGACCGGCTGGAGCCGGAGGTCCACGACGCCATGGTGCAGAAATCATCAGGCGCCAGCAACGTGGTGGCGGTTTCCGCCGTCAGCGGCGAGGGTGTTGATACGCTGATGGACGAGATCAGCCGCCGCCTCTCCGGCGTGATGACCGAAACGACGATCCGCCTTCCCGTCGACAAGCTGGCGCTGCTGCCCTGGCTCTACGATCACGCGATCGTCGACGCCCGCGAGGATAATGAGGACGGCTCGATCACGCTGGAACTGCGGCTGTCGGAAACCGAAGCCGCCGAACTCGAACGCCGCATCGGCATCGGGCCGAAGCCTGCGAAAGAGGATTGGGAGCGGTAAGTTCGGCGCGGCCAGCCCCTCATCCGGCTGCCGCCATCTTCTCCCTGCTTGCGGGGGGAAGGGATATGCCAGCCCGGCCTCCTCAATCTCGACGTTGAATTTGGCACGTCCCCTCTACCCGTTTACGGGGAGAGGGTTAGGGTGAGGGGCAGCATCCGCACGAAGCCGCAGGTGTCAACTCATTCGGCCCCGGCCGTCACAGCTCGTTCGATCGCCTTCGCAGCCTGCCAGATTTCTTCCATGCGTTCGAGACTAGCCGCCTCCAGCGTCTCGCCTTCCGCATCAAGAACCTGCTCGATATGATTGAATCGACGCCGGAATTTCGTGTTCGTTCCGCGCACGGCCTGTTCCGGATCAGCCTTCACATGTCGGCCGATATTGACGACCGCGAAGATCAAATCGCCGAGTTCGTCGCTGACCTTCGCCCGGTCGCCGTCTCTCAGCGCCACCCGTAATTCGCCGATCTCTTCCTCGATCTTGTCGAGGATCGGCTCGGGCGCCGACCAGTCGAAGCCGACTTTGGCGGCGCGTTCCTGCAGCTTCAGCGCTTCTGTCAGGGCCGGGAAACTGCGCTGCACCGAGCCGAGAAAGCCGCCCTTGAAATCCTCGGTGATCCCGCGCCGCGCTCGCCGCTCGGTGCGCTCGCGTTTTTCCGCCTGCTTGATCTCGTCCCACTGGATCTTCACGGCGTCGGGCGTATCGGCGTCCGAGCGGGCAAAGACATGCGGGTGGCGCCTGATCATCTTGGTGGTGATGGCGTTGACCACGTCGCCGAAGGAGAATTCGCCGGCCTCCTCGGCCATGCGGGCATGGAAGACCACCTGCAGCAGCAGGTCGCCCAGCTCGTCGCAGAGATCGTCCATATCGCCGCGCTCGATCGCGTCGGAGACCTCATAGGCCTCCTCGATCGTATAGGGCTTGATCGTCTCGAAATTCTGCACGATGTCCCAAGGGCAGCCGGTCTCGGGATGGCGCAGCGCCGCCATGATCTCGATCAGCCGCGAAATGTCTTTTGAAGGTTCCATGGTGCCTCAATTAAGCGGAATATCGTTGGCGCTCTTCGACGACTGATAGCTGGAAGACAGTGCGTCGTAGCGCGCCTTGATGCGGGCGGTCTGCGCCTTCAACGCCGTCTTCAGCGGAGCCTCTTCGGTCTCGACCAGATCGGCGATGGCAAAACTGTTCCAGAAGGCGTTTTGCCTGCGATAGCCGCCCGGTTCGAGCCCGAAGACCTCCTTCAGGATCTTCAGGTCGTGCGGAATGGCGAAGGCATCGCGGGAATCCTCGTGACTGAAGAAGTAGTAGAAATTATCGAAGCCCGCCCAGGTGATCGCCGACATGCACATGGTGCAGGGTTCGTGCGTCGACAGGAAAATCAAATCCTTGGTCGCCGGCTTGTCGCCAAGCTCGTAGAAGCGCTTCAGCGTGTGCACCTCGCCATGCCAGAGCGGATTCTCCAACTCGTTGTTGGTCTCGGCGACGACGAGCGAAAGATCGGATTTGCGCAGGATCGCCGCGCCGAACACCTTATTGCCTAAGGAAACCCCGCGCTCGGTGAGCGGCAGGATATCCTCTTCCATGACCGAAAGCAGGCGGGAGGCGATGGTCTCGTCAGGCATTGGCATCTCCGGTTTTCCCCGCAGTCTATCGTCTTGGCGGCGCGAGCGAAATGCGCCAAACGCCGGTAGACGCCGTTTATCACAGGCTTTACAGTGCGCTGCAGCAAATGCGCTCACCTGTGCTGTTTCGGTCAGCATGGGTGACTTTTCTCAAATCATTGATGACGCGAGCAAAAGAATACGCGCGTATTGGGACTTTCGAATTTCTGTTCCTTCAATCCCTTGTCGATCAAGGGCATATTCTGGCAACTTCGAAGTGGATTGATGATGCCTTCCAAGACTGAACAGCTTTCGGTATTTCCCGCCTTCTTTCGCGTGGAAGGCCAGAAGACGGCTGTCTTCGGCAATGGCGATGAAGCTTTCGCCAAGGTGCGGCTGCTTCTCAACACACGAGCGCGGATCATCGCCTATGCCGTCCGGCCCGAAGCCGATTACCACGCCTTCCTGATTGCCAACCGCATCGAGACCGTGCGCGCTGCCTTCTCAGCCGAGCAGGTGGAAGCGGCAGCACTCGTCTTCGCTGCCACCGGCAATGAAGCCGACGACCGCGAGATTGTCGATGCCGCCCGCGCTGCCGGAATTCCGGCCAATGCCGTCGATCAGCCCGACTACTGCGATTTCTTCACGCCGGCGCTGGTCAATCGCGCCCCTGTCGCCGTTGCGATCGGCACCGAAGGGGCGGGGCCGGTTCTGGCCCAGATGATCCGTGCGCAGATCGATCAGCTTCTTTCGCCCTCGCTCGGCCGGCTTGCTGGCCTGGCGACGAGCTATCGCAAATCCGTCGAGCAGCTAGTGCCGCGCGGCGTCTCCCGCCGCGTCTTCTGGCGCCGCTTCTTCTCCGGTCCCGTTGCCGATGCGGTCGCCAACGGCAACCTGCCGCAGGCCCAGCATGCCGCCGACCGGCTGCTGCGCTCGATGGACAAGGTCGCCGGCCATGTCTGGCTGGTTGGCGCCGGTCCGGGTGCCGAGGATCTGCTGACGCTGCGCGCCCAGCGCGTGATGATGGAGGCCGATGTCATCGTCTATGATGCCCTCGTGCCGCAGGCGATCGTCGATATGGGGCGCCGCGATGCCGAACGGCTTTCTGTCGGCAAGCGCAAGGGCTGTCATTCCAAGTCGCAGGAAGAGATCAACGAGTTGCTGGTCGATCTCGGCCGTCAGGGCAGGCGCGTCGTGCGGCTGAAGTCCGGCGATCCGCTGGTCTATGGCCGGGCAGGCGAAGAGATGGCTGCGCTACGCGCCGCCGGCATTACCTATGAGGTCGTGCCCGGCATCACCTCGGCCTTCGCCGCCGCCGCCGATTTCGAGCTGCCGCTGACGCTGCGCGGCGTCGCCTCCTCGCTTGTTTTCACCACCGGCCATGATCTGACCGGCGACGTGCTGCCCGATTGGGCAAGCCTTGCCGTTTCCGGCGCGACGATCGCCGTCTATATGGGCCGCACGGTTGCCGCCTCCGTCGCCGAGCGGCTGATGCAGGCCGGCATTCCCGCCGAGACCACCGTCGCCGTCATCGAAAATGCCAGCCGCGCCGAGCGCCGCCTGCTGCATGGCACGCTTGCCGATCTGCCCGATCTGCAGCATCGCGACGAATTGACCGGGCCGGTCATGGTCATTATCGGCGATGCGGTCGCCGGCGCCAATTTCGAACTGTCCGAGCCGCTGGTGCGTGCCAACGCCCGGCTCGAGGAACTTGCAAGGAGCTGAATATGGGTGACAAGGTTCTGACGGCCAACCGGCTGACGGACGGCATTGCCGTCTGGCTGGATGCGAACGGAAAATGGTCCACCTCGCTGCAGGAGGCGCTTGTCGCGCGCCACAACGAAGCCGTTGAAGCGCTGGAGGCGATCGGCAAGAAATCCTATGCCGATAACGAGGTGGTTGACGTCGCCGTCGTCGACGTTCAGGAAACCGACGGTATTCTCTGGCCGCTCCGCCTGCGCGAGCGCATCCGCGCCCAGGGCCCGACCATGGAATACGCACCGGGCTACGCTCCTGCCGATCCCGAATTCATTGCAGTCTGAGGAAGACGATGTACCGTTACGACGAATTTGACCATGCCTTTGTCACCGAGCGCGTCGAGCAGTTCCGCGACCAGGTTCAGCGCCGCCTTGCCGGCGAGCTCGCCGAGGATGCGTTCAAGCCGCTGCGCCTGATGAACGGCGTCTACCTGCAGCTGCATGCCTATATGCTGCGCATCGCCATCCCCTATGGCACGCTGAGCGCGCGCCAGATGCGCATGCTCGCCCATATCGCCCGCACCTATGACCGCGGTTATGGTCACTTCACCACGCGCCAGAACCTGCAGTTCAACTGGCCGAAGCTCTCGGAAATCCCCGATGCGCTGGCCGACCTCGCAAGTGTCGAGATGCATGCGCTGCAGACCTCGGGCAACTGCATCAGAAATGTGACGGCCGATCACTTTGCCGGCGCTGCCGCCGATGAGGTCGCCGATCCCAGACCCTATGCCGAAATCCTGCGCCAGTGGTCGTCGGTCCACCCGGAATTCTCCTTCCTGCCGCGTAAGTTCAAGATCGCCGTCACCGGCGCCGAGCGCGACCGCGCTGCGATTCAGGTCCATGATATCGGCCTGCATTTGAAGACGAACGACAAGGGCGAGATCGGTTTTGCCGTCTATGTCGGCGGCGGCCAGGGCCGAACGCCAATGATCGCCAAGCTGATCCGCGACTTCCTGCCCGAGGAAGACCTGCTCTCCTACACCACCGCTATCGTGCGCGTGTACAATCTGCACGGCCGCCGCGACAACAAGTACAAGGCGCGCATCAAGATCCTCGTGCACGAAACCGGCGCCGAGGAACTGACGCGCCAGGTGGAAGCCGAATTCGCCGCGCTGAAAGATACCGAACTGAAACTGCCGGAAAAGGACGTGGAGGCGATCGCCAGCTATTTTGCCCTGCCTGATTTGCCTGAGCGCGCTGAGGGCTGGGAAAATCTCGCGCGCTGGAAGAAGGCCGACGCAGGCTTCGCCCGCTGGGTCCAGCAGAACGTGCAGCCGCACAAGAATCCCGATTACGGTATGGTGACGATCTCGCTGAAGCCGATCGGCGGTATTCCGGGCGACGCCACCGATGCGCAGATGGATGCGATCGCCGATCTCGCCGAAGAATATGCCTTCGACGAAATCCGCGTCAGCCATGAGCAGAACCTGATCCTGCCGCATGTGGCGCTGGCTGATCTCGAAGCGGTCTATCGCGGCCTCGTGGCTATCAATCTCGCCGAAGCCAATGCCGGCCTGATCACCGATATCATTGCCTGTCCGGGGCTCGACTATTGCGCGCTCGCCAATGCGCGCTCCATTCCGCTGGCGCAGGAAATCTCCCGCCGTTTCGGCAGTGCCGAGCGCCAGGCCGAGATCGGCGAACTGAAGATCAAGATCTCCGGCTGCATCAATGCCTGCGGCCACCACCATGTCGGCCATATCGGCCTGCTCGGTGTCGAGAAGAAGGGGGCCGAACTCTATCAGATCACGCTCGGCGGTTCCGGCGACGAACATACCTCGATCGGCGAGATCATCGGCCGCGGCTTCGAGCCGGACCGGGTGACCGATGCGATCGAGACGATCGTCGACACCTATCTCGGCCTGCGCCTCGATCCGTCAGAGATCTTCCTTGCCACCTATCGCCGCGTCGGTCCGCAGCCTTTCAAGACTGCGCTCTACGGCTCGGCGGCGGAAGCGGCATAAGGAGGAGATGATGACGAAGATCTGGAGAGAAACCGGTTTTGTCGAAAACGATCCCTGGGTGATCGAGACGGAAGAAGTGAAGGCCACCGGCGAGCAGAAGCCGCTGCTTAGCCTCGACGAGCTGATCGCCAGGGCCGATGAAAGCAACGATGTCGGCCTCGGCGTGCTGATCAAACCGGCCGACGACGTGCGCCGGCTGGAGCCTTACCTCGATCGCCTTGAAATTATTGCCGTCGCCTTTCCGGCCTTCAATGACGGCCGCGCCTTCAGCCATGCCTCGCTGCTGCGGCAGCGCCTTGGTTACACCAGCGAACTGCGTGCTGTCGGCGACGTGCTGATCGATCAGGTGCCGCTGATGCTGCGTGTCGGCATCGACAGTTTTTCCGTGACCAACGCCACGGCGCTGAAGCGGCTTGCTGAAAACCGTCTTCCGGCCATTCCCCATCATTATCAGCCGGCGGTGCGTGACGCCGAAGCCGGCAAGGGCTATAGTTGGCGCCGTCAGGCGAAGCCGGCCGCATAAGCGACCGGTCCGCCTTTTTACGATGGCGGAATGATAGCATGAAGACATTCGAAGTCGCGGTGATCGGTGGCGGTCTTGCCGGCATGATCGCTGCAATCGCGCTCGCCCGTGGCGGCCGCAGCGTGGCGCTGGTGGCACCCGTTGCCGCAATGGAGGACCGGCGCACCACGGCGCTGATGGATCAGTCGATCCGCTTCCTCGATCGCCTGACGCTTTGGGAAAAACTGCGCCCGGCCGCCGCTCCTCTCAGCAGCATGCGCATCATCGACGGCACCGACCGGCTGCTGCGCGCGCCGACCACGACCTTTCGCGCCGCCGAAGTAGGCCTCGATGCCTTCGGCTATAATTTTCCCAACAAGGCTCTGACCGAGATCCTCGAAACGGCGGCGGCCGGCGAGGGCAATATCACCCGCTTGACCGAGATGGCCGAATCGATCGCGATTTCGAATGAAGCCGTCTCGATCACGCTCGCCAACGGCGAGACGGTAACGGCCGATTTTGCCGTCGGTGCCGACGGCCGCGGCTCGAAGCTGCGCGAGACGGCAGCAATCGACACCCGCAAATGGTCCTATCCTCAATCGGCCATGGTGCTGAATTTCGCCCATTCGCTGCCGCATCAGAATATCTCGACCGAATTCCACACCAAACACGGTCCCTTCACCCAGGTGCCGCTGCCGCAAGGCCGCTCCAGCCTCGTGTGGGTGCAAGATCCCACTGAGGCAGCGGCCCGGATGGAGCTGCCGCTGGCCGAGCTGGGCTCTCTCGTCGAGGCTCAGATGCAGTCCATGCTCGGCAAAGTGAGCATCGAGGAAGGCGTCCAGGTCTGGCCGTTGTCAGGCATGATGGCACATCGTTTCGGCAAGGGACGAATCGCGTTGATCGGCGAAGCCGCCCATGTCTTCCCGCCGATTGGCGCGCAGGGGCTGAACCTCAGCCTGCGCGATATCATGGCGCTTGCCGATATCCTCTGCGACCGGGCCGAATTGCCGGTGCCGGCCGATGCCGGCGACAGCTTCGACCGCAAGCGCCGCGCCGACATCATGACGCGCACGGCAAGTGTCGATCTTCTCAACCGCTCGCTGCTCTCGGATTTCCTCCCCGTTCAGATGCTGCGTGCCGCCGGCCTGCACATCCTTGCGGCCCTTCCGCCGCTGCGCAGCATCGTCATGCGCGAGGGCATCGAGCCGGGTCGCGGCTTCCGCGATATTCCGGATGCCCTAAGGGAGAAGCTGAAACGGAAGAAGGCCTGAGCGGATCGCGATCAGCCAGAGCGAAACGCTTGCCACCGACAGCACCGTGGTGATCAGGATCGTCGCCGAGGCGCGCTCCTGCCAGACGCCATATTGCTGGCCGATGACGAAGACGTTGGTCGCCGTCGGGAGGCAGGCGAGCAGCACGGCGGCCTGGATCCAGACCGGCTCGAAACCACCGACGGCCGTCAGTGCGATGAACACCGCGATCGGATGCAGGATCAGCTTCGCCGGCACGATATAGGAAATCTCAGCCGGGATCCGCTTCAGCGGCCGCAAAGCGAGCGTCACGCCCATGGCGAAAAGCGCGCAGGGAGCCGCGGCCTGGGCGAGGTAATCGACCAGGCGCTGGAACGCCAGCGGTTGATCGATATCAAGGGCGGCGACCGCAAAGCCTGCCGCCGTCGATAGAATGAAGGGATGCAGCGCGACCTTGCGGGCGATATCGGCGGCAAGCCGGCCGGATGACCGCTTGTCGTCGCCGGCCGCCGCCATCAGCGCCGGCGCCACGATGAAATGCAGAGCATTTTCGAAGCAGATGATCAGCGCCACCGGCACGGCTGCCCCTTCGCCGAGCGCCAGCAACGCCAGGCCCGGTCCCATATAGCCGATATTGCCGTAGGCGCCGGCAAAGGCCTGGATCGTGCAGTCGGCGAGCGAATTGCCGCGCAGCATGCGGCCGGTGGCAAACAGAAGGATGAAGACCGCATAAGTCGCCGCGATATCGGTGACGATGAAGTCAACGCGCGTCAGCTCTTCGATCGGCGTGCGTGAGACCAGCTTGAAGAACAGAGCGGGCAGGGCGGCATAGATGATGAAGGTATTCAGCCAGCCCAGCGCTTCGGCCGGCTGCTTCGTCGCCTTGGCGGCAATGTAACCGATCAGGATCAGGCCGAAGAACGGCAATAGCAGGCTGACAATATCGGCCAAGAGGTCTTCCAGGGCGCTGGGATGATCGGCGGGACAGGATCTGACTTAAGCAATTCCAGCAAAAGTGTGTAGCGGTTTTTCGTCCGGAATTGCGCAGAAACAAGAGCAATTCCAGCAAAAGTGTGTAGCGGTTTTTCGTCCGAAAATTGCTCAAAAAACAAACCGGTAGAGCGTGGACTCATTCACTCGATGAGTACACGCTCTACGACCCCAAACCAATAAGCGATCAGTAATCCCAGAAGGCCGCCACCCAGCGAAAGGCGTCGCCGTCGACCGCCACCCGGCCGACAGACGGGAACGGCAGGTGAGTGGCCACCAGTTGCTCGCCGGTCTCCGCCAGTTCCCGCAGAAGACGGACCCGAACGCGGGCCGCCTCCTCGGGGTCGTGTTCGAAGCCATTGAACCAGTCGGGGTGTTCAAACCCGACAGCGAACACGGCATCGCCGGCAAACATCAGCCGGTCGCCGCCGGACGCCAGGCGGATCACGCTGTGCCCGGGGGTGTGGCCGCCGGTGCGATGGACGACCACACCAGGCGCCACCTCGTACTCCTCGTTGAATAGCCTGAGATGGCTGCTGTACTCTTTGGCGAACCGTTTTGCGGCCGCCCGAAGCGCGTCCGGAAACCCCGGCGGCATGGAGACCCGGGAGAAATCGGGCGCCTCCCAGAACTTGACCTCGGCCGCCGCCACGTGGATCCGCAGGTCCGGACGCAACTGGTCCTTCACCCCGTCGACGAGCAGCCCGCCAATGTGGTCCATGTGCATGTGGGTCAGCACCACGTCGGTCACCGAAGCAAGATCGATGCCGGCGGCCCCCAGTCGCTTGATCAACTGTCCGGCCCGCGGCAGGTGCAGGTCGGGGTCGATCCCCAGCCCGGCGTCGAGAAGTATGATCTGCTCGCCGCTGCGCACCACGACGACGTTCAGCGCCCAATCCAAAGCGTCCGGCGGCAGGAACATGTCTTTCAGCCAGGTCGCTCGGACGGCGGGATCGATGTTGTGTCCCAGCATCGCGGTTGGGAGCGGTAGCACTCCATCGCTGACCACCAGCACCTCGATATCGCCGATATTAAGCGCGTAGCGCGACGGAACCAACTCGTCGAGCCGATGTCTGCCGGGGTGTGCGGTGTTTTCCAGGCTCATCTTTGTCTCAAGGTTCATGTTCGTCTCCTTCTGACCGCCGCCTTAAGCACGGCACCGACGACGCTACAGGGAGGCCTGTTTTCGGTCGATTGGGTCGAGGGATAGGCCTGGTAGGGCCAAGGACAGGGCGAGCTATACCACCGCATAGGTCTGTCATTCAGGTTGCGGGAACCGGATCGATCGACCAGTCGCGCCTGAACTAGCCGATCTGCATCAGGACCGGGAAGGTCTGCTGAAACCAGATGGCCACATCGCTGACCCATCCAAACAGGAAGGCAAGGCCGGTCAGCACGAGGAAGACACCCATCACCTTTTCCACCGTGCCGAGATGGCGGCGGAAGCGCGACAGGAAGCGCATGAAGGCGCCGGAAAAGCCGGCGGCGATCCAGAAGGGGATGGCAAGGCCGAGCGAATAGACAGCAAGCAGCCCGGCGCCGGAGCCGACCGTCTCGCGCGAGGCGGCGACACCGAGGATCGCGCCGAGCACGGGGCCGATGCAGGGCGTCCAGCCGAAGGCGAAGGCAAGGCCCATAATATAGGCCCCCGTCAGCGTCGCCGGCTTGCCGCCGCCCTGGAAGCGCGCCTCGCGGGCAAGCAGGCCCAATCGGAAGACGCCGAGGAAATTCAGCCCCATGACGATAATGATCAGCCCGCCGATCTTGGAGAGAAGATCGAGATGCTGGCGAAGCGCCATGCCGATGCTGGAAGCCCCGGCGCCGAGCGCCACGAAGACGGTGGCAAAGCCGAGCGTGAAGAGCAGTGCCGAGAACAGCACGCCACGCCGGACATCGGGCGCGACCGCAACGGCACCACCGCCGCGGAACTGCTCGACTGAAATGCCGGCCATGTAGCAGAGATAGGGCGGGACGAGGGGAAGCACGCAAGGCGACAGAAAGGAAAGCGCCCCGGCTATCAATGCGCTCCACAGGGAAATATCGGCAATCGACACACATTCTCTCCGGCTGCTATCTGCGTGATGTTCCTAGCTTTGCAGGTCCGGCATTGCCAATCACCTTTTCGCGCGCGCAAGATATGTGTCTTGCGCCCCGCAAGAAATGTGCAGATCGCTGAAAAAAGCCGAATATTTCGGTTGACCGCAATGGGTCGCCTGCCTATGTTCCGCCCACTTCCAGCCGGGGTGCTTCACACCCACGGAGAGGGAGAGCGTAGCTCAGCCGGTAGAGCAACTGACTTTTAATCAGTAGGTCTCGGGTTCGAACCCCGACGCTCTCACCATCATTTCCAAGAACTGGTTTTTCGATTTAGTGTCGCCGTCCGGCCTCCACTAATTCATGTGGTGTGGCCACCGATCGTGAATCGAATCTGCGGCAGCTTTGTCACCATATGAAGCTGGCAAAGCCGAATGCCCCCTGTCGGCGCTGCCAGTGGCGTCCCGTTATCGCGTTCTGCCGCTTCGGGAAAACGCCCAAACAATTTTAAGACGTACAGTCACCGCGAGTGTGGCCTTGTTGCTACAGCTATTTGTTGGTGAATATTATATTATGCTTTTATTCTAATGCATGAGGTACAGAAAATGAAGTTGACTATCGCCACCACTTTCCTCGCACTCGTCGCATCGACCGCTTTTGCAGCGGATGCCGTTCAGGATATCCCGGCCGCTCCCGTTGCGGCTGCACCTGTCTTCACTTGGTCCGGTCCGTACTTCGGTATCGACGGCGGCGCCGGGTGGCTTAACGGTGATTTCGATTTCGGCGGCGGCGCCAGCGCTTCTGAGGATTTCAACGGCGGCGTTTTCGGCGCATTCGCCGGTTATAACTTCCAGTTCGACAGCATTGTCGTCGGTATCGAAGGCAACGTGGAACACAACTGGAATGAGGAAGATGTCCTCGGAGCGGAGATTGGCACGGATTGGTCCGGCGCCGTTCGCGGTCGGGTTGGCTACGCCTTCGACAAGGCGCTGATCTATGGCGCAGCTGGCTGGACCGCCACGCGCGGTTACGTTGACGTGCCGGGATTCGACAAGGAAACGGAGACCTTCAACGGCTACACCGTCGGGGCTGGCGTCGACTTTGCCATCACCAACAACATCTTCGCCCGTGGCGAATACCGGTACAATGACTTCGGCAAGCAAGACATTCTTGGTGTTGATGTCGACCTCGACCAGCACGAGGTCAAGTTCGGCGTCGGCGTAAAGTTCTAAGAACTGCCGCCCAGTCGGGAGCAGGAAAGCCTCGCCGGCTCGGCGGGGCTTTTGTATTTTGGCGACCCAAAGCATGTCGCGCAAAAGTGTGCAGCGGTTTTGCGGCAACGACATGCTCATGTCGCATGAATCAAGTTTGGCGCGACGTGCTTTCGCGTCGGAATTTATTTTCGATCCGCTGCGCGAGCGCGGGGTAACGCGACGCGAGATGAAATCTGCCAAAGAGACAGGAACCAACTTCCACAGCAGTCCGTTTTCTTCTCATCAACAAACAGGAGAAATCGATCATGGATTGGAATCGTGTCGAAGGAAACTGGAAGCAGGCGAAGGGCAAGATCAAAGAACAGTGGGGCAAACTCACGGATGATGATCTCGACCAGATCGCCGGCAAGCGCGACCAACTGGAAGGCAAGATCCAGGAGCGGTACGGCATCGAGAGGGATCGTATTCGGCGCGATATCGATGACTGGTACGGTCGGCAGACTTGGTAGTATCTGAGCAAGGACCCGGTGAAAGCCGGGTTTTTGCCGAAGGGGCTAAGGTGGCGACCGCCATTATTTCCTCATCTGCTTAACCTCCCCAGCGGGCAAATGCTGCCGGATGTCAGGAGTATCCACCAAAAGCCAATAGAAGGGCGCCGAGCGCGATAACGGCGAGGGCTGGCCAGTTCTGGGATAGCCCGAGGAACCTGAGGCCTTGGCGCCGTGGTTCCAGTGTGGTGCCACCCTGCGGCAGTTGATGCGGATTACTCGGCTTTCGGCCAAGTACCGACGAAAAGAGAAAGAGAAGTCCGCCGATGATGAGAGCGGCTCCGATCAGGATGACCCACATGGTGGCCTCCGCGAACGACAAGGATGTGAGGTAAACCAAATCCGGGCGTGATCGTTCCGTGGGCAGCCTCGGCGCAAATGCAAACCGGTCATTGCCTTTCACATCCTCGGAACCAAAGACGCCGCTATTAAATTTGGCCGCTGATCCATATTGGAGATCCTGATGGACAAGACACCGAAGACGGCTATCCGCGGGATGATCCTATACGTGCTGGCTCTTCTCGTCCTGGGTGTTGTGGCGGGCGCCATATACACAATCTATGGCCACCCCGGCGATCCGTCCGAGCGACCTGCCGCTGAGACGATTCCGCAAAAAGCCACGCCTCCGCAGTGAGATAATTTCGTCTTTCGAGAACAACGATGACCGCCAAGGCGTCTGCAATGTCCGGCGGCACCTGGTCAGGTCGTGTTTGAAAGTCTGCGTTGGACTGCAGAGGTCCAGCAGGCGGCAAGCAACATGGCTTTGGAAAGCAAGGCGGAAATCCTGTCGCAAGTCCTTCCAACCAGTAAAGAGCTCAATTTATAGGGGGAACAACCTACGACACCGAAATCAGTGCCGGGGTCTGGATCTATCGAACCGCTGTTCCAGATGCCATCCGGCAGGTCTGCCTGGAACACCGAGATACTGCGTGGCGCAATCGAAGCAGAGGAGTTTTCGGATGAAGGAACATGCGGTGGTGATTTCAGGAGGAGGTCCGACGGGGCTGATGCTGGCAGGCGAACTGGCATTGGCGGGCGTTGACGTTGCCATTGTCGAACGCCGGCAGAACCAGGAGATTGTCGGTTCGCGGGCCGGCGGGCTGAGCGCCCGCACGCTCGAGGTTCTCGATCAGCGTGGAGTGGTCGACCGGTTCCTTGCGGAAGGGCAGATCGCCCAGGTCACGGGTTTTGCAGTCACCCGGCTCGATATCAGCGATTTTCCGACCCGGCACAATTATGGGCTGGCGCTGCGGCAGAAACACATCGAGCGCATTCTGGCCGGCTGGGTCGGCGAGCTGCCGGTGGCTATCTATCGCGGCCGAGAGCTGACGCGCTTCGCTGAGGACGATACCGGCGTCACCATCGAACTCTCCGATGGTGCTTCGCTGAGGGCAGGCTATCTCGTCGGCTGCGATGGCGGCCGCAGTCTGGTTCGCAAGATGGCCGGCATCGAGTTTCCGGGGTGGGATGCGACGACCAGCAACATTCTCGCCGAGGCCGAGATGGAGGAGGAGCCGCCGCTCGCCGTCCATCGCACGGCGCTCGGCATGCATGCCTTCGGCCGGGAGGAATACGAAATTCGCGACGGCAAGGTGATCTTTGCCAGCGAAGGTCCGGTCAACGTCATGGTGACCGAAAAGAATGCCGGTGGCACGGGCGAGCCGACGCTCGGTGATCTCAGGCAAGCCCTGATCGAAACATGCGGCACGGATTACGGCATCCATAGTCTGAGGTGGATTTCCAGGTTCACAGATATGTCGCGTCAGGCCACGGCTTACCCAAGGGCCGGATTTTCCTGGCCGGCGACGCCGCGCATGTGCATTCTCCAGTGGGCGGGCAGGGCCTCAACACCGGTGTTCAGGACGCCGTCAACCTCGGCTGGAAGCTGGCCCAGGTGGTGAAGGGAATATCGCCGGCAAGCTTGCTCGACACCTATCATGCGGAACGCCATCCGGTGGCCGCCCGGGTGTTGCGCACGACGATGGCGCAGGTCGCGCTGCAGCGGACCGATGACCGCACCGAAGCCTTGCGAGATATCGTTTTGGAGCTCCTCGCCATGCAGGAACCCCGCAAGAAGATCGCCGCCGAAATGTCCGGATTGGCCATCCATTACGACCTCGGCGAGGGGCATCCGCTGCTTGGCCGCCGCATGCCGGACCTCGACCTCACCACATCAGATGGCCCTCTGCGGGTCTATGCGCTGCTGAAAAATGTGCAGCCAGTGCTCTTGAATCTCGGCGCGCCTGGCAGCCTCGACAACGGGCCGTGGTCTGGCCGCGTCCAACGGGTTGACGCCGGCTATGACGGCGTGTGGGAGCTGCCGGCGCTCGGTGCGGTGTCGGCCCCAACCGCCGCGTTGATCCGGCCCGATGGCTACGTGGCCTGGGTGGGCGAGGGGACGCCGGATGGTCTGCTCGAGGCGATGACGACCTGGTTCGGGCAACCCGACAAGGAGACGCCTAAACCTGGTTAAGCGGCGAGGCGGATCGAACCGCCATCCGATATCGCCTCGGCCTGCGGCATGGGTTTGCCGCGGCGCTCCCATGTCCGGCGGCTGATGCCGAAAGCCTCCCAGGGGCGCGCCTGGCTGAAGGAGTTGGCGAGATAGTCGGCTCGGGCAAGCGCGCCGGCGGCGCGGCGTTGCTCGTCTTTCCGATTTCGGTCGCGTTGCCGCCGCTTTTCCTTTTGCAGTTTTGCTCTTTTCGCCTTCGGGACATCGAAAGCGCCGATCGTGCGGATATCGAGAGTGCACCGTTGGGCGTAGCTCAAATGCAGAGCGTGGCCGAGCGCGTCGGCCGACAGCGAGGAAAAGCGCACCTTCGTCCGCTCGAAGATGATCTCCTCCACGGCGGCTTTCCCGGCCCAGGGAAGCCATCGCGCTGCCCAGCCGAGAACCACGTCCACGAACTCCTGCCCGAATTCGACAAGGGCGAGGCTGGCGATCACCTCGACATAGATCAAAGCATCATCCGCCTCGGGTACGGTGTCTCCATGGCGATGCCTGATCAATTTTTCGATCTCGCGCATCCGGCCACGGAAATGATTCCAGCGGCCGCCCCGCGCGCGGCGCTGCACCGCCTTGTATCCCAGCAGGCAGTCGCCGATTTTGATGGCTGAGACATCCCGGACAAGACCATCCGAATGATCGGCTTTTACAGCCCGCTTCCTGGATTGAGTCGCTTTTTCTGCACCAAGACGTTCCATCGATTTCCTCGCGACCGGCCCAGGGAAGGCAAACGCGTGACTATAAAACAAGTCGAGGGGGGTGATGTAGCCTAAGGATACGTCATTCGGTGGATTGTTTGACGAAACGGCAATAAAGCGCGGTTCCCTCGGCGGACAACACGCGCAATAGGCCAGCCAAAGCACAGAGCCGAGTCGCTCCGAAGCTTATCGATCTATCGGCGCCAGCGGTCTCATCTCCATCTGATTGCCATGGAGAGAAGGCCCTTCGCCACAATTTACATTAATCAGCGAAAGCCGAAGAAGCTCAAAACCGCGAGCACAATGACGACAGCGCCGACAATCCAGATTAAATTGTTCATGGGGACCGTTCTCCTGTTTGAATCGAGCCAACCGTGACCCGTTGACTTAACTGCGGGGCGGGCTTGGAGTTCCCTGACAATCCTATTGCTGCAGCCCGCCGCCTCTCACGAGGCAGTCATAGTGTGGCTGTTCCCTGTGGCATTCGCAGCGATGCCGCGCACCAATGTCGGCCGCGGCGCTTCAATAGCTGCATGAGCGCGCGTTGCCGGGTCTGAAACCACCCGCGCAAGCGGGGTTGATCGATGTGTCCCGTTGATACTGGAAGTCTTCACGATCGTGCTTGGCGGGCGAGGTGCAGGAAGACGTGATCGCCGACACGCCGAGCAGCGCGCCGATGGCTACGAATGTCAGAAATCGGTTCATCTGGGCTCTCCTTTGCGGAATTGATTTTGGTCATAGTCTACCGTGCCGTCACCAGCCTATACGAAACATCAGGCACGATTGATCACGCTTGGCTGAACACGTGTGCGATGGGTCAATCAGCCTTGAGCTTGTGCATTTGACCTTGATCGCTGACCAATTCACTCAGGATAATCTCATCGAGCTATTCTGCCGTTATGGAAGTAGTTGCGGAAGCTTTCGGCGAAATTCGGGCGATTTTATCTTGAATAAATCGAGGATTTTCAGTAATATTATCCCATAAAAAAGTAATATAAATGGGAGGTTACTATGTCGGAAACTCGGTTCGATCCGGTTTTGCTTCATCGTCAGCATTTCATCGCTGAGATCACATGTCTCGATGAAATCATCGATTTCCTGGATGAATGGCCGGAGGATAAACGAGGCCTGGCATATGACACGCTGTTGAAGGCGTGCCGGGACACGGCTAGCGGCCGTTTCCCGCTGAGCGCTGCGCGCGAGAATTTTCGGCGTTTTCTGAAGATGTCGGGTGTGCTTGCCAAGGTCGAGGGCGCGCCCAAATTCGAGCAGCTGATGGGCGATCGAAATATCGGCAATGCTTGATAAGTTTGAATGAGCAGAGACGCGCCGTCACATCATGTGCGGCGCGTTCTGGTGTCAAAATCGGCTGGCCGCCGGACGCGTATTTCTGCGCACAATGCGTAGCGATCGCGGGGGATCTCGACGGATCTCGACGGATCTTAGGCAGTCGCGCCATTCGCCCAGTCACATCGGAACACCATCACCGGCTTCGAAAAGCCCTTGAGCCGCCGGCGCGAGGCGTGACCGAAGAGATCGGTGGCGCCATACTCCCGAAAGATATTCTCCGAGACGAGGATCTGGTCGCTGGATGCGGCCGCACAGAGCCGTGCGGCGAGCTGTACGGTCGAGCCGAACAGGTCGTTGCTGTCTTCGACCGGCTCGCCGCAATCCAGCCCGATGCGGATATGGATAGGCTCGGTGTTTCCGCCGTTGTAACGCCGGAATTCCTGCTGGATCGCCATGGCGCATTCGACGGCCGCCGTTGTGGCGGAAAAGGCCGCCATGATGCCGTCGCCGGTGTGCTTGACTTCGCGGCCGGAATTCTGGCCGAGGCATCGGCGCACGATCGCATCATGGGCTCGCACCATCTCAGTCCCGATGCGGTCGCCGAGCCGCGCTGTCATCTCGGTCGATCCGACGATATCGGTAAAGAGGATTGCCCGGTGGCCGGGATCCACTTGCGCCGAGGATTGGCCAGGCGCCGGTTCGGGATCATGAATTCGGCCGAGAAAAGCCTCGACCGCGGACAAAGCGACCTCGACAATCTCGCCGGCGACCAAGCCGTGCGCCTCACGATGCACACATTGGGCGGTTTCCATATCGGGCGCATCCACGAGACAGAAGGCTGTCCCACGCCGCTGGTCGAACCAATAGGTGAGGAACTTGACGCCGTAGCGATCCTGAATGTCGAGATCCATGCGATGCGCCCGCGCAACGTCGGCCGCCGACGTTCCCTCGAGAAAATGCCGGTCCATGAAGATAGGCATAGAGCGTCCTCCCAGATCCGCCGCGTGCAGGGGATGGCATTGTACGATCTGGATGCTTTCGCGTCCACTTTTCGCACAATCAATGAATGATTATTGAAGTTGTTTCTTCCAGAAAAGTCGCGGAGTTGCTGTAAATTCTATAGAATACTCGGGAAAGGCTGCATTTTAATGAGTGGGCTTGGCGGGAGAAGCCTGATATTTACCATAATCAGTCGTTTGATAACCAAGTGCGGGGCTTTCGAAGCCGATCGGAGCGCTTCAAGTGTTGCATGTTTTCAAGCGCCTGGCTGGAGTGGGCAGGCGGCATGCCCGTTTCCGCCGCCATCGGCACGCAAATTGCATCTCTAACTCGTAAGCTCACCGAAATTAGAAAAGCTGTAGTGAAGTGAGACAGACGGCAAATTTTCGACCGGTCGGCTTGGCCTCAATGGGGCTCGGCCATTATGCCGTTATTAATTCTGTGTGGGACGCCGCGCGAACGCTGCTGCACGACTGGCCGGTCGATGACGGCGAAGATTATCTCGAAGCCGTGAAGTCATGCCTGGATGCGATTATCGGCGATCTCCCGCCGGATGAGGTGCGGGCGTCCTTCATCAGGGCTGCGCAGGAAGCCGGCATCGCCGTCATCGAAGCTGCGGACTGAACGTCCCCGATCCATCGTCCTCACCGCCAGATCCCCCTGACTTGACTTTTCCAGCCGAAGGTCTAACTTAGAACAAAACAGGAACATTGGAGATGGTCATGACACATACGGAACAAGTGATCGCCAACGCCCTAGCCCTTGTCGAAGCGTCGCGTGCGGCGCGCGAGCGCGATCAGCTGCGACGCGCCGCCTGGCAGAGAAAGGTCGAGCTCAGCCGGCCGCTGCCGCGTCCGGTTCAATTGCCATTGGCGCTGAACTGATGCAGCCGGCAAAGATCCTGGAACCCGATACAATTTGGCCGGATCCGGCTTGGCCCGATCCTGCCTGGCCCGATCCTGCCTGGGAAGTCGAAGCCGTGCTGGCCTGGCATGACGACAATGCCAAGGCGGCGATCCGCTCGCTGCTCGACGACTGCAAACATCTCCGCCGGCAACTGGCGCTGGCGCAGCGGGCAATGAGCCGCGGGATGACCCGCGGTTGGACGCCGCGCTACGAGCGCGACGCCCTCTAACATCAGCGCTTACCACCGTTCAGACGCGCCTCACGAAGGGCGCCGAACGCGTTGACGGATCTGCGCCTAGCCACTGTCGACGTACAATTCGGAGCCTGTAATCGATCCGGGGAAGTCGGCTGCGGACGATGAAAACCCGGTAGCATTCGCCGCCAGTCAAGGCGCTGCGGCTGAGCTATGGCAGTGTCGGCCGAACACAGTGCATCGCCCATCGAATTTCTTTCATCGAAGACCGGGTGGCGCGCGCGTCGACCTCAGCAATCCGCATAGTCGGGCGACGACTCGGCGTTGGCTTGGCACTCACGCGTCATGCGCGAAACCGACATTTGCCAGATAGGCTTCCAGCGCCCGGCCATCGGCCGCTGCGACGATGGCGCCGACGTAACCGTCCGGACGCACCAGCACCCAGTCGCCTGGGGCGAGAGCATAGGCATCGCGGAAATGCCCGCCTTTATCCATGACGTCGCTGTGTTGGCAAATCCTGTGGATGTGCAGCCCCGGGCGCGGCGGTATCGCGAGTTGCTCGACCTCATAACCGAGCAGCGTCCAGTGCGTGCCCTTGAACAGGTCGAACAAACGTCTCGGCTGGCCGGCCGCACCGGTCAGCGGTGCATCCGGCGCACGGTCGCCTGCCAGCAGACCGCCGCGCCGCGCCGGCTTTTCCAGCGCAAGGGACGACTCGGGATAGCCGATATCGAGCTGATGAACCTCGCGGCCGCGCCGCATCTCGCCGCGCTTCAGAGCATCGAGCAGCCTCGTGGCAAGACCAAGCATCGCCGCCGCGATCGGGCGGCGCTCTTCCTCATAGCTGTCGAGCAGCGCATCCGGGGCGCCGGCGGCGACCGCCGCCAGTTTCCATCCGAGATTATAGGCATCCTGCACGCTGGTATTGAGACCCTGTCCGCCGGTCGGCGGATGCGTATGGCCGGCATCGCCGGCCAGGAACACGCGGCCGAGCCGGTAGCGATCGGCAAGCCGGGCGCTCATGTTGAAGGCCGAGGCCCAGGAAACCGATCGGACGTGAATATCGTCGCGGCCGGTGCGCTCGTTCACCAGCGCGGTCAAACCAGCGGCCGACAGGTCGATCTCGCCGGTAAGCGGGATTGGCCCTTGGATCTGGAACAGATCGGTTCCCGCCAGCGGGCAAAGTGCCAGCTGTCGCTGCATGTCGCCTTCGCCGAAGCGATGCCAGGCGTCGCGATCCAGCCCCGTCAGCACGACATCGGCGACGATGGCGCGCACGCCGAGTGTCTTGCCGGGAAAGCGGATATCGAGCGCGTGGCGCACGAAGCTGCGCCCACCATCGGCGCCGACGAGCCAGCGAGCGCGGATGGTTTCCTCCGCGGATCGGCCCTTGAGCCGCGCCGTTACGCCCGCATCGTCCTGTTCGAAGCCGATGAGTTCACATCCGAATTCCGGCCGGTGCCCCAGCTCGAGCAGACGCTCGCGCATCACGCCCTCGGTCAGGAACTGCGGCACCATCAGCGGCAGACGGTAGGGTTCGGCAGGCGTCGGCGCTTCACCCAGCACGACGTCGGATTCGCTGAAGCTTCCATCGTCGCGATATTCCCGCTGCTTGGGATAGGTGCCGCCGAGCGCGACGATCCGGTCGAGGATGCCGAGATCTTCGAAGACTTCCTGTGTGCGCGGCTGAATGCCCTTGCCGCGGGAGCCGCGGAACGCGTCGTTCAATTTTTCGATCAGGCGGAAGTTGACGCCGCGCCGCGCCAGCTCGATTGCCAGCGTCAGCCCGGCCGCACCAGCGCCTGATATCAGCACATCGACCTTAGAATTCGGTGTCATTGCAATCTCCATATGTGTATTATGCACATAATAGGAGAATCGATATGACGGCGTCAACAAGAAGTGTGCAAAATACACATATGTCCGAAAAGCTGCGCGAACTGCACGGGGCTTTGATCGAGATCGTCAGCGTCATGAACCGGCCGCAGCGCGACGAGCAGATGGTCCGCGAGGCCGGTATTTCGCTCGACCGCGCGCTGTTTCCGCTCTTGGTCACGGTGGAACGCCTCGGTCCGATCGGTGTGGTCGAACTCGCCGACCGCGCCGGGCGCGACTACACCACCGTTAGCCGTCAGGTTGCCAAGCTCGAAAGCCTCGGCCTGGTCGAGCGGCGCGGAAGTGCTGCCGATCGCCGTGTGCGCGAGGCGGTCATCAGCCCGAAAGGCAAGGCCATGACCGACCGCATCGACGTGGCGCGCGAAAGGATCGGCCGCGCCATCTTCGAGCGCTGGGACGAGCACGAATTCAATGAACTGGTGCGGCTGATGCGGAGGTTCGCAGAAGATATCAGCGTCGATCCCGGCGACAGCACGTCGGCCCCGCATGATGAGCGCGAATGATCGTGGAACGCGCGAAGCCATTGCACCGGCGTGTCTCCAGTGCTTTTCTAGCGCCTCTGCAATTCAACGCTCTCCGGTGATTCCCAATGTTCGATATTCTGTGGCGCGGCCTGGCGATCGGCGCCGGCGCAACCATCCTCATGGACCTCTGGGCAATCCTGCTCACCAAGGTCTTCGGCCAGACGCCGCCGAACTGGGCGCCGGTCGGCCGCTGGTTCTGGCACCTTCGCCGCGGCAAGGTCTTTCACGACAGCATCGCCGATGCCGAGCCCTATGAACATGAGCTGGCGCTCGGCTGGATCAGCCATTACGCCGTCGGCATTCTCTATGGGGTGATTTTTGCACTCATCATGGGGCAGGGCTGGCTCGCCGCACCGACATTCCTTCCCGCCTGGATCTTCGGCATCATCACCGTCGGGGCAGGGTGGTTCCTGCTACAGCCGGGCCTCGGCATCGGCTGGGCCGCGTCGAAACATCCGAACCCCAACAAGGTCCGGTGTTTCAATCTGCTGGCGCATACGGTGTTTGCATTGGGGCTTTATGGTACGGCGTTGATCCTGCGCTGAGATCGCCAAGACCCCTCCCCACAAGGCCCTTGTGGGGAGGGGTTGGGGAGGGGTTTTTACAAACCATCTGAACCTCGCCTCATCGCGCCGCCCAATTGGCCCCGCGGCGGAAGATGGTTTTCATCTCCGGCACGTCGAATTCCTTGGCCTGGTGGCCGAGCGAGGAATAGAAGACGCGGCCCTTGCCGTATTTGCGCTTCCAGACGACAGGCATGACGACGCCGTCGATCCAGTAGGCGTGTTCGCCGGTGAATTTCGTCGTCGCCAGCACCTCGTTCGAGGGGTCGACATGCATGTAATATTGCTCCGACGTATAGGGGAAGTCGGCAATCCCCTCCATCAGTGGATCGTCGGGCCGGGTGATGTTGACGGTATAGTCGATGATGTTGCCGGGGTGAGCCACCCACTGGCCGCCGATGATGAACTGGTAGTCGACGGAGTCGCGGAAGGCATCGCCGGCGCCGCCGTGATAGCCTGATATGCCGACGCCGCTTTCGATCGCGGCGGCGAGGTTCTTGACCTCCTCCTTTTCGATCTTCGACATCGTCATGATCGGCACGACGAGGCTGAGATCATGCACCGAAGGGTCGGCAAGCGCCTCGGTGCCGTGTTCGAGATAGACCTTGAAACCGTCTTCCTCGAGCATGGTCTTGATGATTTCGGCGCATTCCTGCGGCTCGTGCCCGCTCCAGCCACCCCAGACGATCAGTGCTTCACGCATTCTCTTTCCTCCTGAAACTTATTTCGCCAGCCGTCCGTCGATGATGGATTCGGACAAGGGGGCAGGGCGTTCCACCGTCGTGGTAATCGTTACCGTCCGACCGGTCTCGGACGCCGTTTGGAAGGCTTCCATGACCTCGAGCACATGCAGTGCCAGATCGCCATTGGCGCGGTGCGGCCGGTTCGAGCGGATCGCATGCGCCATGTCGGCGACGCCGAGAGAGCGGAAATTGCCCTCGGCATACGGCGCGGTGACCGGCTGGTCCTCGAAGGCGCCGCCCTTCTTCAGATATTCGACAGGGCCGGCAAACTTGTTCGGGTCGGGGACGATAAGCGTGCCCTCGGTGCCGTAGACTTCGAGCGGCACGTGCTTGTGGCCGGCGACGTCGAAGCTCATGGCGATCTGGACGACGGCGCCGTTGGCAAAAGCCATCATGCCGGCGACATGGGTCGGCACATGCACGGGGATGCGCTCGCCGTTGCGCGGCTCGCTGGTCACGAGCCGCTCGGTCCGTGGCGTCGTCGCAAAGCCGGCGACCTGAGAAACCGGCCCGAGAAGATTAACGAGGTCGGTGATGTAATAGGGACCCATGTCGAGCATCGGCCCGCCGCCGACCTCATAGTAGAAGGCCGGGTTCGGATGCCAGCGTTCATGGCCCGGGCACATGAAGCTTGCCGAGCCGCCGACCGGCTGGCCGATGACGCCCTGGTCGATCAGCGCGCGCGCCGTCTGATGGCCGCCGCCGAGGAAGGTATCGGGGGCCGCACCGATGCGAAGATTGCGGGCGCGCGCCGCCTCGGCCAATTTTTTCCCTTCCGCGAAATTAATCCCGAGCGGCTTTTCCGAATAGGTGTGTTTGCCGGCTTCGAGCGCCTGCATGGCGACCGCGACATGCGCCTTGGGAATGGTCAGATTGACGATGATCTCGACCTTGGGATCGGCGAAAAGCTCCTCGATCGACCTGGCGGGGACGTTGAATTCCGCAGCCTTCGCCTCCGCCAGTTCGCGGTTGAGGTCGGCGACGCCGCGGATCTCGAGAATGGGGAAGGATGCCATCGCCTTGAGGTAGGCGCCCGAAATATTGCCGCATCCGATGATGCCGATACCGACTTTGTCCATGAATTCCTCCATTGATCGTGGTGTGTGCGCCGCTCAGAGCGCCGGCCCGGTGGTGCTCCAGGGCGATTCGTAGAGTTCGTAAAGCGCCACCGCCGCCGCACCCTGCGCCCAGAAATCATCGCTCGAATCGTCGAAGACGAGTTCGCTCACCCCGCGCAGCGAGGGCGGAATGGCGAGCGCATAGGCATCGCGCAGGCTGTTGAGAAAGGGTTCGCCGAGCGCCAGGCTGGAGCCGACCAGGATCACCCGCGGCGGCGCAAACAGGGTGACGATATTGGCAATCGTCAACCCCACGGCTTCGCCGGCGCGGATGGCAGCACTGATCAGCCGGTCGTCATCGGCCTTGATCAGCGCCTGGGCATGGGTCATGCCGCGCCCGAGGCGGATCGCTTCAGCAAAACGCCCGTCGGTCTGTTGTTCGCCGAGGATGGCGCTTTCGCCGGCCTGGCTGAAAAGCCGCACCACGCCGTTCGGCCCCATGCCGAGCACAAGGTCGCCGAGATTGTGGCTGAGGCCGCCGGCGCCGCGGAACAGGCGGTTGCCGTGCAAGACGCCGAGCCCCAGCGTCTGTTCCAGCGAAATCAATACCATATCCTCGAGATCCCGGGCTCTTCCGAACCAGTGATGGCCGAGCGTGATGGCATGCGCGTCGCTTTCGACGATGGTCGGCGTTGCCAGCCGCGTCGACATTTCGGCGGCGAAATCGACATTGATGTCGCGAAAGATCGGGCTGCTTCTGATATAGCCGGTGCGGTGCTCAATGACGCCGGGAAAGCCAAGGCAGATGCTGTCGACATCCTCCAACGACAGCCCGGCATCGACGACGCAGCGCCTGACCCCGTCCTCGACCAGATCGGCGATGACGCCGATCGGCTGCCGGTCGATGCGGATCGGCAAAGTGAGCTTCGACAACACGTCGCCGCGGAAGTTGGTGACGACGAAAACCATCCGGTTGGCGGCGATCTTGCCGCCGACCACCCGGGCCGCATCGGGATTGAGCTCCAGCGCCACGCGTGGCCGCCCACGCACCGCCTCGTTGCGGATGTCGCCTTCATGACGCGGCAGGATCAGCCCGTCGTCGAGCAGCGAGGCGGTGATGGCCGAAACGGTTGTCGTCGAGAGCTCGGTCCGCTCGCTGATCTCGATGCGCGAGATCGGGCCATGGCGCCTGATGGTATCGAGCACGTTCAAGCGATTGATCGCGCGCATCAATTCTGGGTCTGCAGTCTTCATGAAAATTTGCCGGCAGTAGGTTCGTTAGCGAGCCAATATTTTTAACGTGTTACGAAATAAATAACAGGCAATTCCGCGGAGCTGTCAAGCGTAATTGACAAAAATTAACGCATTGGGTTGACATCCGGCAAAAGGTCCGTTGAATTAATCCGCATAGGGGAAAAATTGTGAGGATAAGTCCCCTGGGAGGAAAATCATGAATTTTATGCTGAAGAATGCCGCTTTCGGCGGCAGGCGCATCGTATCCATGGCCGCGGCAGCCGGCATGTTGCTGGCCGGAGCCGGGGCCGCCTCGGCGACGACGGTGGTCAAGTGGCTGCATCTTGAAACCGACCCGAAGAACGTCGCCGCCTGGGAAGACATCGTCAAGAAATACGAAGCCCAGCATCCCGACGTCGACGTCCAGATGCAGTTTCTCGAAAACGAGGCCTTCAAGGCCAAGCTTCCGACATTGCTGCAGTCCGACGACGTGCCGGATTTCTTTTTCAGCTGGGGCGGCGGCGTCCTGAAGCAGCAGTCCGAGACCGGCGCGCTGCAGGATGTAACGACGGCGCTGGATGCCGATGGCGGCAAATTGCGCAAGGCCTACACGCCGGCTTCGGTCGACGGCCTGACCTTCGAAGGCAAGACCTGGGCGATCCCGTACAAGGTCGGTCTGGTCAGTTTCTTCTACAACAAGGCGCTGTTTGCAAAAGCAGGCGTCAAAGCCGAGGAGATCAAGACCTGGACCGATTTTCTCGAGGCGGTGCAGAAGATCAAGGCGGCCGGCATCGTGCCGATTGCCGGCGGCGGCGGCGAGAAATGGCCGATCCACTTCTACTGGAGCTATCTCGTTATGCGCGAGGGCGGCCAGAAGGTCTTCGAGGCGGCCAAGAACGGCGAGGGCGAAGGGTTCCTCGATCCGGCGGTCATCAAGGCCGGTGACGATCTCGCCCAACTCGGCAAACTCGAACCTTTCCAGCCCGGCTATCTCGGCGCAACCTGGCCGCAGACGCTCGGCGTCTTCGGTGACGGCAAGGCGGCGATGATCCTCGGCTTTGAAGCGACCGAAGCCAACCAGCGGAAAAATGCCGGCGACGGCAAGGGGCTTTCGCCCGATAACATCGGCCGTTTCGTCTTCCCGACGGTCGAAGGCGGCGCCGGCAAGCCGACGGATACGCTCGGTGGCCTGAACGGCTGGGCGCTCACCAAGAAGGCCTCCAAGGATGCCATCGATTTCCTCGCTTTCCTGACGAATGCGGACAATGAGCGGGCGATGGCCAAGGCTGGCATGCTCCTGCCTGTTGCCGTCGGTGCCGATGACGGCGTCGTCAACCCACTGCTGGCCGAATCGGCCAAACAGCTTGCTGGCTCGACCTGGCATCAGAACTTCTTCGACCAGGATCTCGGTGCGGCGGTCGGCCGTGTCGTTAACGACGTCGCGGTGGAAATCGTCTCCGGACAGATGAATTCCAAGGACGGCGCCCAGATGATCCAGGACGCTTTCGAACTGGAACAATAACCAGCGCCCGCAGTCCCCTGCCGGCGCTCCAGCAGTGGAGCGCCGGCATCGCTGCCGACGAAATGCGAAAGCAGGAACCATGGCCAATATATCAGTCCTATCGACACCGAGTGCCGCAAGGCCGGCAAGACGAGCCGCAAACAGCAGGAGCTCGGTCGCGCACGACCGCTTGACCGTGCTGCTCATCTTTCTGCCGCCGGCGCTGCTGCTCTTCACGCTCTTTGTCATCATGCCGATGGGCGAGGCGGCCTGGTACAGCCTTTACAAGTGGAACGGCTACGGCACGCCAACCGAGTTCATCGGGCTGCGCAATTTCCAGGTCCTGTTTCGCAACGCCGCTTTCACCCAGGCCCTGTTCAATAACGGCCTGATCATCGTCATCTCGATCTGCATCCAGGTGCCGCTCGCCATCTGGCTGGCGACGATGCTGGCGCACCGCATTCCCGGTGTCGTCGGTTACCGCCTGATTTTCTTCCTGCCCTATGTGTTGGCCGATGTCGCCGCAGGCCTCATCTGGCGTTTCGTCTATGACGGCGATTACGGCCTGTTTGCCGCTATTTCCAACTTCTTCGGCTTCGCCAACCCTTACGTGCTCGCCGACAAGGACCTGGCGATCTATGCCATCCTCGGGGTGATCGTCTGGAAATATTTCGGCTTCCACATGATGCTGTTCATCGCCGGGCTGCAGTCGGTCGACAAGAGCGTGCTGGAGGCGGCCGAAATCGACGGCGCCACCGGCTGGCAGAAGTTCCGTTACGTCACCCTGCCGCTGCTCGGCTCGACCCTGCGCCTTTCGATCTTCTTTGCCGTCGTCGGCTCGCTGCAACTCTTCGACATGATCATGCCGCTGACCGGCGGCGGACCGTCCAACTCGACGCAGACGATGGTCACCTTCCTCTTCACCTATGGCGTCATGCGCATGCAGGTCGGCCTCGGCAGTGCCGTCGGCGTCGTGCTGTTCGTCATCTGCGTGACGCTCGCCTTCGGTTACAAAAGGATCTTCATGCGCCATGACTGATATGAGCTCTTCCGTCCGCATGAGGACATCGACCCGCATCTATCTCTACGTGTCGCTGAGCCTGATCGCCGCGATCGTGTTGGTGCCGCTGCTGACGACGGCGCTCGGCGGCTTCAAGACGCTGGGCGACCTGCGCACCAATCCCTTCGGCCTGCCGACCGAGTGGCAATGGACGAATTATACGGACATTCTCTTCGGCGAACGCTACTGGCTGCAGATCGGCAATTCGCTGATCATTGCAGCGCTTACTGTGCTGCTGACGCTGATCGTCTCGTCGATGGCGGCTTTCGCCTTTGCCCATGTCCGCTTCTTCGGCTCGTCCTTCCTACTCAATTATTTCCTGCTCGGGCTGATGTTTCCGGCGGCGACCGCGATCCTGCCGCTGTTCATCCGCATCCGCGACCTCGGCCTGCTCAATACCTATTGGGGCGTGGTGCTGCCGCAGGTGGCCTTCGGCCTCGGCATGAGCATCCTGTTGTTTCGAAACTATTTCCGCAATCTTCCGGAAGAATTGTTTCAGGCGGCCTTCGTCGATGGTTGCGGTTATATGAGGTTCTTCTGGCATATCTCGCTGCCGCTTTCCCGGCCGATCGTCGCCACCGTCAGCATCATCTCCTTCGTCGGCAGCTGGAACAGCTACATCCTGCCGCTGATCATGCTGAACTCGGAATCCAAATATCCCTGGCCGCTCGGCATCATGGTCTATCGCGGCGAATACGGCACGGATTGGCAGCTGGTGCTGGCCTTCATCACCCTGACCATCCTTCCCACCATCATCGTCTTCTTCGTCGCCCAGAGACACATCATCGCCGGGTTGACCGCCGGCGCCGTGAAGTCCTGAGCCGAACCATTGGAGGTGTTATCATGGCATCCGTTGAACTGAACGACATTCGCAAGGCCTATGGCGCCGTCGACGTCATCCACGGCATTTCTCTTCATATCGAGGATGGCGAATTCGTCGCCCTCGTCGGGCCGTCCGGCTGCGGAAAATCGACGCTGCTGCGAATGATCGCCGGCCTCGAAGAGATCACCGATGGTGAAATCGCCATCGGCGGCAATGTCGTCAACGCCATGACGCCGCGCGAGCGCAACATCGCCATGGTCTTCCAGTCCTATGCGCTCTATCCGCACATGACGGTGGCTGAAAACATGGGCTTCAATCTGAAGCTTGCCGGCGTCGCCAAACCGCAGATCGAGGCCCGCGTCTCTGAGGCCGCCCGCATGCTCGATCTCGCCACATTGCTCGACCGCAAACCCGCCCAGCTGTCCGGCGGCCAGCGCCAGCGCGTCGCCATGGGCCGCGCCATCGTGCGCAATCCGGCCGTCTTCCTGTTCGACGAGCCGCTCTCCAACCTCGATGCGAAACTGCGCGTGCAGATGCGCTCGGAGATCAAGACGCTGCACCAGAAGGTCAGGACGACCTCGATCTATGTCACGCACGACCAGATCGAAGCGATGACGCTCGCCGACCGCATCGTCGTGCTCAATCACGGCAAGGTGGAGCAGCAGGGAACACCGCTCGAACTTTACCGGAAGCCGGCCAATCTGTTCGTCGCCGCCTTCATCGGATCGCCGGCGATGAACATGCTCGACGGCACGGTCGACGGTGTAAACGGCGAACCCGCCGCCCGCCTCGAAGACGGCACGGCGATCCGCCTCGCGCCCGACCGCAAGGTCAAGGCCGGCCAGGCCGTCACGGTTGGCCTGCGCCCCGAACATCTCATTCCCGGCATAGCGGCCGGCACACCGCTCGCCGGCCGCACCATGCTGGTAGAACCGACAGGCGCCCAGACCCATGTGGTCTTCGATCTCGCCGGACAACAGGTGACCGCCATCGTCGACGGCGAATACCCCGCCCGCTACGGCGCCGTGTTCGAGGCAAGTATTGCCAGCGATCAGGTGCATGTTTTCGACCGCGGCAGCGGTGTAGCGCTGTAGGTGAGGCCCGCCGGCGCATGCGAATATGCTCGACCGAAGAGATTGCCGAAACAGCCCCTCACCCGTAAACGGGGCTAGGGGACGTGCCACGCGAGAGGTGGCGAGAAACGGAGAGGCCGCGGCTTGTCCTTTCGCCCCGCTGGGCGGGGAGAAGGTGCCGGCAGGCGGATGAGGGGCATCTCGGGCGTAGAGTTGTCCGGGCCGAGGATGACCTAAGGAGCTAAGAAGAGCGAAGCGCCGCCCTCAATCTCCGAATTACTCAGCCGCAATCCGTTCAACACCGTTGGCCTGGACGATCTTCTCCAGCAGCGCCAACTCCTCCTGAGTAAGATCCGTCAGAGGCGGCCGAACCGGGCCGGGATTCTGCCCGAGCACCCGCAGGCCGGCCTTGATGATCGAGACGGCGTAGCCCTTCTTGCGGTTGCGCAGGGCGACGAAGGGGAAGAAGAAGCTCTTCAGGATCTCGTCGACGGTCGCCTGGTCGCCGGTGCGCAGGGCGCCGTAAAAGCGCTGGGCCAGCGCCGGGACGAAGTTGAAGACGGCCGAGGAATAGGTGGTCACGCCGGCGGCGAAATAGGCTTGTGCATAGACCTCATGGGTCGGCATGCCGCCGACATAGACGAGGCGATCGCCAAGCAGCGTGGTGATCTCGATGACCTTGTCGACATCGCCGACGCCGTCCTTGAACCCGATCAGGTTCGGGCATTCCTCGGCGAGCCGCGCAATGCTTTCAGCCGTCAGCACGGCGTTATCGCGGTTATAGACGATGACGCCGATGCCGACCGATTGGCAGACCGCCTTGACGTGGGCGATGAGGCCGGCCTGCTCGGCAAACATCAGATAGGGCGGCAGCAGCAGCAGCCCGTCCGCGCCTGCCTTTTCGGCCGCCTTTGCGATCTCGATGGCAAGCGACGTGCCGTAGCCGGTTCCCGAGATGATCGGCGTCTTGCCGGCCGACGCCTTGGCAGCCTTGACGACTTGCGGGATCTCGCTCGGGCTGAGGGAGAAGAATTCACCGGTGCCGCCGGCGGCAAACAGGGCCGCAGCGTCGTAACCGGCAAGCCATTCGACATGGCGGCGGTACTTCGCCTCGTCGAAAATGAGCTGGTCGTCGAAATGCGTCACCGGAAACGAGAGGAGACCACTGCCGACGGCCTTCTTCAATTCAATCGGGTTCATCATGAAAGTCCTGTTCCTTACCTGTTGAAATTGGCCGTCTCAGGCGCTTTCGAGCGTCTGCAGAAGGGCCGCGATATAGCCGTAGCAGTAGGCAAATGCGGTGGCGGAAGGGTCCTTGCCGGAAACGGTCGGCACATGGTCGGGCATCAGCATGTATTTGAAGCCGACTTCCTTGTAGATCCTGGCCGAGCGGACCATGTCCATGTCGCCCTCGTCGGGGAAGGTCTCCATAAAGGAGAGTTTGCCGCCGCGGATATTGCGGAAGTGAACATTGAAGATCTTGTTGCGTTCGCCGAACCAGCGAATGACGTCGTCGATCTCCTTGCCGGGATTTTCCAGCATTTCGCCGATCGAGCCCTGGCAGAAATTCAGGCCGTGATAGGGGTTTTCGCGCATCAGCACGAACTTCTTCAGGCCTTCGACGGTGCCGAGCACCCGCGTGACGCCGCGAAAGCCCGGCGGCGTATAGGGATCGTGCGGATGGCAGGCGAGCCTGACGCGATTGCTTGCGGCGACGGGAACGACACGTTCGAGGAAATAGTCGATCCGTTCCCAGTTTTCGTCTTCGGAGAGCACACCGGCAAGACCGGGTGCTGCCTGCTGATCCGTCTTGTCCCAGCGGAAGCTGGCATTCATCGATCCGCCGCGCCCTGGTTCGTCCGGTGTGCGGGGAATGCCGATCAGGTTGAGATTATATTTGACCGCCGGAATGCCGGCCGCCGCGGTATTCTCGATCAGCTTGCAAACGGCGTCGATCTGCCTGTCGCGCTCCGGGCCGGCAAGCAGGATATCGGGATAGGACGCCTTCTCGATCGGTTGCGAGGGCAGCGGCAGCTGGATCATGTCGAGAATCAGGCCGAAGCTTTCGACCTTGTCGCGGTGGCGCTCGAGGTCGGAAAGCGTCCAGCTGCTCGGTTCTCCCGGCGGGTCGGCGTTGATATGCTTCACACCCAGTTGCGCGAAGATACGATAATCGTCGTCATCCCGGGCGGCGACCTGTGTTCCCAGATACATTTGAGTCTCTTTCGAAATTACACAATGTCATATGACATAATATGAATTTTGAAGAGAGTCGAGCCCTATTGCTGTTCGGCGAGCATCCGGTAGCGACGTTGGCTGGCCAGCATATGGGCGCGCATCGCCTGGCGGGCGCGTTCCGGATCCTGATCGGCGATGGCCGAGAGAATTTCCACATGTTCGGCATAGACCTTTTGCAGATAGTCCCGGTCATTGGCCTCGGGCAGCGTCGGAAACTGGCCACGGGGGATGGCCTTGGCGCCGAAATGGCGGAGAACATCGACATAGAATCGGTTATTGGTGGCGGCGGCAATCGCCATGTGGAAGGCGTAATCTGCCTCCACCGTCTGTTGTCCGGCTTCAATCAGTTGCGCCATTCTGCGATTGGCCTCGCGGATGGCCGCCTCCTGCTCGGCGGTGCGGCGATAGGCGGCGATGGCGGCCGCTTCACCCTCGGCCGCCATGCGAAACTCCAGCAATTCCAGGGTTTCCGGAATGCTTTTGATTTCCACCGGCGTCAATGACAGCACCGAATGCGCCTTCGGGTCGGCGACAAAAACCCCTTTACCCTGAATCGGTTTGACGAAGCCCGCCGACCGGAGGTCGGCAATCGCCTCGCGAACCACGGTGCGGCTGACGCCGAAGGTGGCCTCCAGCTGCGGCTCGGTTGGCAGCTGGTCGCCGACGCGCAACTGCCCCGTTTCGATTTGCGCCCGCAATTGATCGATGACCTGCTGCGCCAGTCTTTGCCGGCCACGGCTGAGTATTGTCATTTTCCGCTCCCAAACCCCTTGGCATCAGGTCGCCCGCTCAGGTCTTGCAAATCATATCAGACTTCGTTAAATCATAATACGACATACGGGCGACATAATATGTCTTTTATAGTAATCCAGGGAGGACTGACAATGAAGCATTTTTCTAAAAGCTTGTTCGTCGGCGCCGTTTTCGGCGCCCTGACGATCGCTGCACCGCAGCTGCAGGCTGCGACCCCGCAGGATCAGCTGGTGATTGGTACATCGCTGGCCCAGGTTCTATCTCTCGATCCGCAGCAGGCGACCGAAGGCAAGGCCGTCGAGATCATGTCCAACCTTTACGACCGGCTGGTCGCCAGCACGGCGGACGGCAAGATCCTTCCGCAACTGGCCGAAAGCTGGAAGGTCGACGACAAGGGCATCACCTTCACCCTGCGCAAGGCCAATTTCGCCTCCGGCAACCCGGTCACCTCCAAGGACGTGGTCTATTCGCTGGCCAGGCTCTTGAAGATGGATCAGGCCGCCGCCGCCAACCTCAAGCGCGTCGGCTACGACAAGAACAATGTCGACAAGCTCGTCACGGCGGTCGACGACCAGACAGTGCGGATCGATCTCTCCGAGCAGGTGACGGCGGAGCTTCTCCTCTACCGGCTGACGACGACCACCACCAGCGTGGTCGACAGCGTCGAAGTGGAGAAACATGCCGTCGACAATGACTATGGAAACGCCTGGATGCGGACGCATTCGGCCGGCTCCGGACCCTTCACCCTCAATCGCTGGTCCCCGAACGAACTTGTCATTCTCGATGCCAACAAGGATTATATGACCGGCGCGCCGAAGATGAGGCGCGTCATCGTCCGGCACGTGCCTGAAAGCCAGGTCGAGCGGCTGATGCTTGAGCGCGGGGATATCGATATTGCCAGCGCCCTGACCGCATCGGATCTCGCAACGTTCCAGGACAAAAAAGGTTTTGCCATCCAGCGCATTCCGACAGGCGGCTTCTACGTGCTGTCGATGAATGCCGGCAACCAGTACCTCTCCAATCCCAAGGTCCGCGAGGCGATCGCCTACGGCATCGACTACAAGGGCATCGAGAAGACGATCATGGGGCCATACGGGCGGGCGAGAAACGTTCCCGTTCCGGAGAATTTCGAATATGCCATCGCCAATCCCGACTGGCATCTCGACGTCGAAAAATCCAAGCAGCTGCTGAGCGAGGCGGGTTTCAAGGACGGCTTTTCGCTGACGTTGAAGACCATTGCGCAGACGCCGCGCATCGATCTTGCCACCGCCATCCAGGCATCGCTTGCCCAGGTTGGCATCAAGATCGACATCCAGCAGGGCAATGGCTCGGAAATCATTGCCGCTCATCGCGCTCGGGATTTCGATCTGCTGATCCCGCAGACCAGCGCCTACATGCCGAACGTGCTCGGTTCGATGGAGCAGTTTTCCTCCAATCCCGACAATTCGAAAGAGGCCAACAATGCCGGCAACTTCGTCTGGCGCTCGGCCTGGGACATTCCCGAACTGACGGCCCTGACGGCGAAAGCATCGATGGAGCCGGACGCCAAGAAGCGCGGCGAACTTTACGTTCAGATGCAGAAGATGTTCGTCGAACAGAAGCCGGCCGTGCTGCCGCTGTTCGAGCGCTTTGAGCCGATCGTCCTCAACGGCAAGGTGCAGGGATATATCGGGCATCCGTCTCAGCTGACGCGGCTCGAGAACGTGACCAAGGTAGAAACCCAGTAAGACTCCCAAGGCAAGCCGATCATGAAGGAACTCTCCGTATCCGAATTTGGCCGACGCCTGGCGCATTTGCTGGTCAGCCTGTTCATCCTCCTCTGTGTCACCTTCGTGATCGGCCGCGTCTTGCCCAACGATCCGGTCGGCGCGATCGTCGGCGAGCTCGCCGATCCCGCCGCCTATGCGGCGATGCGGGCCCGCCTGGGGCTCGATCTGCCGATCTACCAGCAGTTTTTTCTCTATCTGAACGGGCTGGCCCATGGTGATTTCGGCACGGCCGTGCTCACCGGCAATCCCGTCTCTTCCGACCTTGCCCAGGCGTTTCCGGCGACATTCGAACTGGCGACGCTGGCAGTGATCATCTCGACCTTCGTCGGTGTCCCGCTCGGGCTCACCGCCGCCCTGTTTCGCGACAGCTGGATCGACAAGGTCGCCCGCGTGATCGCCCTCGTCGGCCATTCGATCCCCGTCTTCTGGTTCGGCATCGTCGGGCTGGTCATCTTCTATGCCGGCCTCAACTGGGTCGGCGGCCCAGGCCGCATCGATGTCTTTTACGACGGCCTCGTCACGCCCCGAACCGGCCTCTTGTTGATCGACAGCCTGTTGCAGGGCGAGACCGAAATCTTCTGGAATGCGCTCGGCCATATCATTCTTCCCGCCGTTATCCTGGCCTATGCGGCGATGGCCTACATCACCCGCATGACCCGCAGTTTCACCCTGGAGCAGCTGAGCCAGGATTACGTCATCGCGGCCCGGGCCAAAGGCGTCAGCCCGACCGGCACGATCTTGCGCCATGTCCTGCCGAACATTGCCGTGCAGCTGATCACCATCCTGGCCATTTCCTATGGCGGGCTGCTCGAAGGCGCTGTCGTGACCGAGATCGTCTTCTCCTGGCCGGGCATCGGCCAATACATGACGAACGCCCTCATGATCGGCGACATGAACGCCATCGTGGCTGGCACCATCATCGTGGGATTCATCTTCATGCTGTTAAACTTCCTCGCCGACGTCGCTTACGCCGTCTTCGATCCGCGCATGCGGGAGGCAGCCCGATGAGTGACGCCATCCGCAGTGACATTCAGATCCGCCCGCCAAGCGTGTCGACCCGCATCGCGGCGTCGTTTACGCGCGCCGGCCGCAAATTGGCTGCCGAGCCGCTTGGCCTTGCCGGCTTCGTCATCCTCGGCCTGCTCTGCATCGTCGCGATCTTCGCGCCGCTTCTGGCGCCTTACGATCCGGTCGTGCAGGCGCTGGGCGATGCATTGCAGCCGCCGAGCCTGGCACACTGGGCCGGCACCGACGAATTCGGCCGCGACATTCTGAGCCGGCTGATCTTCGGCACGCGCATCACCATTCAGACGGTGCTGTCGATCTCGCTGATCGTCGGGCCGATCGGCCTTTTGATCGGCGTCGTCGCCGGCTTCTTCGGCGGGCGCACCGATGCGCTGCTGATGCGCGCCACCGATATCGTTCTGTCCTTCCCGTCGCTGATCCTGGCGCTCGCTTTTGCTGCAGCGCTCGGCGCCGGCCTGACCACGGCCATCATCGCGATTTCGCTGACGGCATGGCCGCCGATTGCCAGGCTCGCCCGCGCCGAAGCCCTGGTCGTTAGAAATGCCGATTATGTGGTTGCCGCCCGCCTTTACGGCGCCTCACCGATCCGCATTCTTCTGCTCTACATCGCACCGATGTGCGTGCCATCGGTCATCGTTCGCCTGACCCTAAATATGGCGGGCATCATCCTGACGGCAGCATCACTCGGCTTTCTCGGCCTCGGCGCCCAGCCGCCGGCGCCGGAATGGGGGCGATGATCTCCAACGGCCGCAAGTTCATGCTCGATTATTGGTGGGTCGCCGTCATGCCGGGTGTCGCCATCCTGCTGACCAGCCTTGCCTTCAACATCGCCGGAGATGCTCTGCGCGACCTTCTGGATCCCCGCCATGCCAGATCTTGAAATGAAAGATCATGATTTGCAGCCCGTTCTGTCCGTCAAGGGATTGAGCGTCCGTTTCGGGCGAGGCGCCGTGCCCGCCGTTTCCAACGTCAGTTTCGACGTCGGGCGCGAACGTGTCGGCATCGTCGGAGAATCCGGTTCCGGCAAATCGACGACGGGTCGCGCCATCATGCGTCTGCTGCCGCCGGCCGCCGTCGTCACCGCCGAACGCCTGGATCTCGGCGGCGATCCGTTGCTATCGAAGAGCGAGCGGCAGATGGGCGCGCTACGCGGCAAGGATATCGCCCTGATCATGCAGGATCCGCGCTATTCGCTGAATCCGGTGCTCTCGATCGGCAAGCAGATCGCCGAAGCCGCGCGCCTTCACCTCGGTCTCGGCAAGAGCCAGGCGTTCGACGCTGCCCGCGCCATGCTGGAGCGCGTGCGCATCAGCGATCCCGATCGGGTCATGGCGCTCTATCCCCACCAGATATCCGGTGGCATGGGCCAGCGCGTGATGATCGCAATGATGCTGCTGGCCCGGCCGAAGCTTGTCATTGCCGATGAACCGACCTCCGCACTGGATGTCAGCGTCCGCAAGGACGTGCTGCTGCTGCTCGACGAGTTGGTGCGCGAAAACAACTCCGGCCTGCTGTTGATCAGCCATGACATTCGCATGGTCGCTGCTTTTTGCGAGCGCATCATCGTCATGTATGCCGGCCGCATCGTCGAAACGCTGACCAGTCTCGAAGAGGCCCGCCATCCCTATACGCGCGGGCTGATAGCAGCACTGCCCGACCCGAAAAACCCGGTGCGGCGGCTTGCGGTTCTCGACAGGGCAAAACTCGATCTGGAGGCGGCGCAATGATCAATGTCCGCGACCTCGATGTCGTCTTTGCCTCGGGCAAATCAAGCAATCATGTCGTCCGCGGCATCAGTTTTCAGGTCAACCAGGGCGAGACGCTCGGCATTGTCGGCGAATCCGGCTGCGGCAAATCGACGGTTCTGCGTTGCCTCGCCGGCATGGAGGCGGGTTGGACCGGGCAGATCGAGCTTGGCGGCAAACCGATCGGCAAGAGGCGCTCGCGCGAGGAGCTGAAATTCGCCCAGATGGTGTTTCAGGACCCTTACGGATCCCTGCATCCGCGCCATCGCATCGGCACCGCGTTGGCCGAGCCGCTGCGCGCCATGGGCCAGTCCGAGATCTGGTCGAAGGTCGAAAGAGCCTTGATCCAGGTGGGATTGCCGGCAAGTTTCGCCAGTCGTTTTCCCCATGAGCTTTCCGGCGGCCAGCGGCAGCGGGTAGCGATCGCCCGGGCGCTAATCCTGTCGCCGCCGATTCTGCTGCTCGATGAGCCGACATCGGCGCTCGACGTCTCGGTCCAGGCCGAAATCCTCAACCTGCTTGCCGATCAGCGCGAGGAAAAGGGACTGACCTATCTGCTTGTCAGCCATGATCTCGCTGTCATCGCCCATATGTGCGACCGGGTGCTGATCATGAAAAACGGCGGCTTTGTCGACGAACTCACCAGGGCGGATCTGCAGGCCGGCACCACCCATGATGCCTATGCGCGCGAACTGTTCGAAACGAGCTTTATGGAAGCTTGATATTTCGCGCTGGTGCGCCACCGACCGCTGCAACGCTGCCTCTTTCGACGAGATGGCAGGCAAGCTCGACGCGGCGCCGCGGTGTCGCAAGGCCGAGCATCATGTCGCGCAGCAGGTCGAGCGCGGTGGCGCCGAGTTCGCGCATCGGAATATGTACGGTCGACAGCGGCGGGTTGAGAAAGGCCGATTGCGGCAGGTCGTCAATGCCCATGACGGAGACGTCCTGCGGCACGGCATAACCCATCGTCTGCATTCCACGCACGGCGCCGGTGGCAAGGCTGTCGCCTGCCGTCAGGACGGCGGTGAAGCAGAGGCCTTTGTCGCGGACGAGGCGGGTGAGGGCTTCGGCGCCGAGTTCCGGCAACCAGTCGTCGACCTCGAGCACCAGATCGGCATCGGCCTTCAGCCCGTGATGCAGCAGAGCGTCGCGCCAGCCCTCCAGTCGCCGCTCGATCGTCCGTCGCCCCGGCCGCAGCATAAACAGGATGCGTTTATGGCCGGCCTGGATCAGCCGCTCGGCGGCAATGAAGGCGGCCTCGCGGTTGCAGGGGGTCACACTCGACAGCCGCATATAGGGATCGTCGCTGTTGACGAGCACGACGGGCTTTCCGAGGCCGGCGGCGGCCGCCAGCATGTCCTCCTCGTCGACCGTCAGAATCAGCATGCCGCCAAAGCTCGGATCGTCCCGCATCTCGGCGACGACGCGGGCTTCATCTCCTTTGTCGGCGATAGGGCGCATCGCCACCTCGATGCCGAGAGCGGCCGCCCGCGCGTTCAATCCCTCGAGCACGTAGAGGGTGAACTGGTTGCGGACATAGTCGATCATCGCCGCGCCGGAGGCAACGAGCATGACCTTCTTGCCGGCGACACTTGCCGGCAAGGCGTAGCTGACCGCGCTCGCCGTTTCCAGCACCAGCTTGCGGATCTCGGGCCTGACGCCCTTCTCGCCGGCGAGCGCTCGCGACACCGTGCTGATCGATACGCCGCAGCGGGCGGCGATGTCGTCGAGGCGTGTGCGCCTGCCCTTTTTCTGCTCCGTGGCCATGACATCTCCTCGCTCCCTGTCTATTGTGCAAAAATCTTTCAGATTGCGCAAATGGAATGCCTATGCACAATTGCTTTTAGGAGTCCGCGACAAGCGACAGAGCAGGGAGGCTTTGAAGATGCGGTTTGACGGCCAGTCCACGCGTCGGTGTTTTGCCCGGCGTCTTAAGGTTCGAGCGGGCTAAACATGGCCGCCGAGCAGCAATCCCATCTCCGCCGCCAGACTGCGAAACAAAGGCCGATCGTCTATTGGCAGCTGGGCCATCTCTCGCAGCAGCGCTACGACGTCGCCGATCGGCCGATGGAAGGCAGCATGGATCCGTTCTTCTTCGTCACCAAGACGAAGAACTTCATCCCGCACGAATATCCCTGCCGCACTGAATTCAAGAAATCCTTCTCCGGCCGTCGGCCGCAGCCGGCAGCCGAATTCGAAGCAAGCCGCTGGTGGCTTCCCTTTGCCTCTCCGCGTGTGGATCTCTCGGGCTTCTGGTTTCGCCCGACCCGCATCGGCTGCTGGGCGCGCACCTTCCTCGATGCCCGCTCCGCGGGTTCGGCTAGGCTTCGCCTGTCGACCTGTGGTGGCGCGATCCTCTTCGTCAATGGCGCCGAGCAGGGCTTCATGGCGCCTTACGAGCGCAATCTGGAAGCCCAGCAGATCCTCGAGGTCGAGCTCGCCGTCGGTCTCAACGAGATCCGCGTCTATGTCGACGATCTCGCCGAACGCGACGCCCGTTTCTATTTCCAGCTGGATTATCTCGAAGGGCCGGAGGTCGAAACGGCAGTCCCCGTTCCGATCGCTGCCGGTGATGCCGATGCGCTGGAGGCGATCCTCGAAGGCATGCGCTTCGACCGCACCGCCTATCTCGGCGAGGACGTGACGATCCTGTTTCCGGCGCCGCTACCGGTGGCGCTCACCTGCCATGTCGAGATCGAAGGCGACTTCATGTCGACAGAGCGTTTCGATTATGATTTCGCGCTGGAGAAGGGCGCAACCAGGCTGGAACTCGGTGCCTCGGCTGATATGCCCGCCGATTTCCGCCATTTCCGCATCGCCTTCAAATCAGGCGAACTTTCGCTCGGCCGCACGCTCGGCGTCGAAATCTGTCATCCCGAACGCCAGGGGCAGGCGCCCGCCGCATTGGCGGACCGTATCGCCGAGGCGCTGGCCGAGGTTGCTGCCCATTCCGAGCCGGATACCGTCTGCGCTTTCGCGCGGCTGGCGTTGGGGCAGGGTGGCGAAGAGACCGAGGCAATGATTGCGGCGATGCTGCCTGTTATCGAGGACTGTCACGACTGCGCCGATTTCGTGCTGGTGCCGCTGCTGTTTGCCTATACGCGCTGGAGCGATCTGCTGTCGCAAGGCCTGCGGCAGAGGATCGAGCACGCCGTTCTCCATTATCGCTACTGGATGGATGAACCGGGCAATGACGTTCAGTGGTATTTTTCGGAAAACCACGCGCTTCTCTTCCATACCGCCGCCTATCTCGGCGGCCGGCTTTTTCTCAATGCCGTTTTTGTCCGTTCCGGCCGCACCGGCGCCGAGCAGATGAAGGTCGGCGAGGAACGCGTCCATGCCTGGCTCGATCATTTCGAGCGCTGGGAAATGGCCGAGTGGAATTCCGTTCCCTATTTCCCGATCGACCTCAAGGGCCTGACGGCGCTCGCCGCCTGCGCGCCGGATGAGACGATCCGCGCCCGGGCGAATGCCAGCATCGTTCGGCTGATGGAGATCGTCGCCCGTTCGGCCCATCACGGTATGCTGACTGGCAGCCAGGGCCGCTCCTACGAACATACGCTACGCCCCGGCCGCTCGGTCGAACTGTCGGCCATCGCCCGGCTGCTCTGGGGCCGCGGCTGGTACGGCCGGCGCGTCCACGCTTTGCCGCAGCTTGCTGTCTGCATCCGCGATCACGGCCTGCGTTTTCCCGAGGAGCTCGCGGCGATTGCCGCGCATGACGCCGACGACGCGCAGGAGTGGACCTTTTCCCAGGGCGAGAACCGTTTCGCCGCGCTCTATCACTACAAGACGCGCGACACCGCGCTCGGCACCATCGCCCATTATCGTCCCGGCGCCTGGGGCTACCAGGAGACAGTGCTGCATCTGCGCTTGGGTCAGCGGCCGGAAGCACAGATCTGGATCAACCATCCCGGCGAAACCATCCAGTTCGGTTATGGCCGGCCGAGCTTCTGGGGCGGCTGCGGAACGCTGCCGCGCGTGCATCAGTATCGCGATCTCGCCATCCTCGATTTCAACATCCACGAGGGCCAGCCGGATTTCACCCACGCCTGGTTCCCGGTCGAAGCCTTCGACGAAACGGCGGTCGGCGGCAATCTGGCGCTCGCCCGTTCCGGCAACGGCCTGGCGCTGCTGATCGGCAGCGGAGCACTGGTGCCGGTGAAGGAGGGTCCGACGACGGATATGGAGCTGCGCCTGGCCGCACGTAAGAGCCGATGGATTGTCCGTCTCTCCGATCTCGATCGGGAGGGCGACCTTGCCGGCATGCAGGCGCGTTTCGCGGCACTCCAGGCCCACCGAGACGACAAGGACGCACTGATCGTCGCCGATCCGGATTATGGCCAGGTCATCTTCGAAGAGGACGGCACCGTGTGCGCCGAAGGCCGTATTCTGAGACCTGCGGACTGGTCGGTGCGGGGAGAAGCGGTACATCTGCAGATATCAGGCCGGCAGCCTCGGCGCGCCGCCTCGTAGACGACATGTCCGGCAGGTGGAGGACCCGGCCGGGCGCAGGAATTCATCGGTCAAGAGGAGGAGAAAATGACCAGAATGAAATCGATCGGCGCGGCCTTTGCTGCGGTTCTCTTGAGTTCCGTTGCTGCCCATGCCGGCGACGTGCGCATCATGTGGTATTCCGACGGCGGCGAGGGTGCTGTCATCAAGGATCTGCTGGCGCGCTTCTCGAAGACCAATCCCGATGTCAACGTCATCCTCGACGAGGTTTCCTATGACGTCGTAAAGGAACAGCTGCCGGTGCAGCTCGAAGCCGGGAAGGGGCCCGATATTGCCCGCGTCACCAATCTGAAGGCCCAGGCCCAGCATTGGCTCGATCTTCGCCCGCTGCTCGCCGATGCCAAATACTGGGACGACAATTTCGGCGCCCAGGCCGACTGGATGCGTCCCGATGGCTCGAACGCCATCACCGGCTTCATGACGCAGCTGACGCTGACCGGCGGCTTCGTCAACAAGACGCTGTTCGAGCAGGCCGGCGTCGAAATTCCCGGCCCAAAGGCAACCTGGGATGATTGGGCAGCCGCCGCCAAGAAGGTCGCCGACAGCCAGAAGGTCTTCGCCATGGCGATCGACCGCTCCGGCCATCGCGTCTCCGGCCCGAATATTTCTTACGGCGCCAACTATATCGCCGCTGACGGCAAGCCGGCGCCGATCGACCAGGGCTCCAAGGATTTCCTCAGCCGCTTCGTCAAGTGGAACGAGGACGGCACCATCAACAAGGATGTCTGGGTCAGTGCTGCCGGCACTACCTATCGCGCCGCGGCCGACGACTTCATCAATGGCGGCCTGGCCTATTATTATTCGGGCAGTTGGCAGATCTCGGGCTTTGCCCAGAAGATCGGCGACAGTTTCGATTGGGTGATGGCGGGGAGCCCCTGCGGCGCGGTCGCCTGCACCGGCATGCAGGGCGGCGCCGGTCTCGTCGCCGTCAAATACACCAAGAACCCCAAGGACGTCGCCAAGGTGATGGACTACCTGGCAAGCGCCGACGTGCAGAAGGAGTTCGCCGAGCGCAGCCTGTTCATTCCGGCGCACAAAGCTGTGGCGGCCGGCCAGATGGAATTCAAGACCGACAATCCGCATGTGCAGGCGGCGCTGAAGGCCTTCGTCGAATCGGCCGCCCAGACGGCGGCACCCGCCATGAAGCTGCCGGGCTGGAAGTGGTCGGACGCCTATTACAGCGCCATCGTCGCCCGCATCAGCCAGGTGATCGCCGGCGAAATGAAGCTCGACGACGCCTATGCCCGCATCGACGAGGACATCAAAGCCAAGGTTGGCGGCAACTGACGGACGAACGGATGGCGGACAAGACGGTTTCCTCCGAACCACCTGTCAAAACCGGCCTGCGGCAGGCGCTGATTGCGCCTGTCCGGGTCGCCATGGGCATCGTCGATATTCCCATGCGTGCCTGGCAGAAGCTGACGGGGCTGAACGGCATGGCTGGCGTCTTCCTGGCGCCCAACATGCTGATCTTTTCCGTCTTCGTGCTGCTGCCGCTGGTCATCAACTTCATCTATTCGACGACGAGCGGCGGCGCCATCTTCCTGCCGAACAGAACCTATGTCGGCGCCGAGCAGTACCGGATCCTGTTTGATTGCCGCTCCTATCTCGATCCGTCGACCTGTGCGGCCGACACGTTCTGGGCGGCCGTGCGCAACACCGCCGTCTTCGTCGTCTTCCAGGTCTCGGCGATGCTGATCACCGCACTCGCAACGGCTTTGATCCTCAATCGCGAGCTTTCCAATCGCGGCTTCTGGCGCGCCGTCTTTTTCTTTCCCGTGCTACTGTCGCCTGTCGTCGTCGGCCTGATCTGGAAGTGGATACTGCAGCGTGAAGGCCTGTTGAACTATGCGCTCAGCCCCTTCGGCTTCGAGCCCTTCTCCTGGCTCAGCGATCGTTTCTGGGCCTTCTTCTTCGCCGTCTTCGTCTCGGTCTGGGCGCATATGGGCTTTTATGCACTGATCCTGCTCGCCGGCCTGCAGGCGATCCCCCGGGATCTCTACGAGGCGGCGGCGATGGACAAGGCAAGCCCCACCCGGATCTTCCGGCGGATTACCCTGCCGCTGCTGATGCCGAACCTCATTGTCGTCCTGGTGCTGGCGCTAATCCGCGCCGTGCAGATCTTCGACGAGGTCTTTGTGCTCACCGGCGGCGGGCCCGGCACCAGCACCATGTACATCACCCAGTTCATTTACGAGACCGGTTTTGCGAGTTCGCTGCGCAATCCGGGGCTCGCCTCGGCCGCTTCGATCCTGATGGGCATTGTGCTCGTCATCCTGACGCTGGTCCAGCTCGGCGTCAGCAGCCGCAACGAGAAGAAGGGGACACGCCAATGAGCGCCGTCGGCACCTTTCTGCTGCGCCGCCGCGGCCGCGGCTGGCACTGGACTGATGTTGTCACCTGGATATGGCTGATCTCGGGCGTCTTCCTGATGTTCGGCCCGGCCGTCTGGCTGGTCTTTTCCTCGTTCAAGACGCCGGCAGCACTCGCCGAATTCCCGCCATCCTTCCTGCCCTATGTCACCGAGCAGGCCGTGGTGCCGGGCTACGACAAGCCATTGCCGCTTTATAATGTCACGATGCCGGATGGCAGCAGCCGCCAGCTCGCCGAAGTCCGCCGCATCGGCATCATGGGCCAGATGGTCGATCCGAAACAGCCGGGCGACATCGTCAAGGTCAACATCAAGGACCGCACGCCGGTGCGCCAGGTCGATTTCGCCGGCGGCAATTACACCGAACCGTTTCAGCATTTCGATTTTCTGCTGTTCCTGCGCAACTCGGTTTTCGTGACGGTGGTCGCGACAGCCATCACGCTGCTGGTCAATTCCATGGCCGCCTTCGCGCTGTCGAAATACCAGTTCCCCGGCCGCACCGCCGTCATGCTGATGATCCTGGCGACGCTGATGGTGCCGCTCTCGGTCATCGTCGTGCCGCTCTATTCCGTCATCGGCACGCTGAACCTTTTCGACAGTCTCTGGGGCGTCATCCTGCCGACGGTCGCCACCCCGACAGGGGTCTTCCTGCTCCGGCAATATATGCTGACCATCCCCGACGAACTGATCGACGCCGCGCGCATGGACAAGGCCAGCGAATGGCAGATCTACTGGCGCATCGTCCTGCCGCTGTCGGCGCCGGCGCTGGCGGTGTTGGCGATCTTCTCGGTCGTCTGGCGCTGGAACGACTTCCTCTGGCCGTTGATCGTGCTGTCGCGCAAGGAGCTTTACACGCTGCAGGTCGGCCTCAACGTCTATGCCGGCGAACTCAATGTGCAATGGCACTACATCCTCGCCATGACCGTCGTCTCGATGATCCCCGTCGTGCTGATCTTCGTCTTCCTGCAGCGCTTCATCACCACTGGTATCGCCGGCTCGGGGCTGAAATAATATGAAACAGGAGAGTACATGAGCGGGCTCGAGCTCAGAAATATCGTCAAGAATTTCGGCGCCGTCGAGGTCATCCGCGATGTCTCGCTTGAGGTCAACGACGGCGAGTTCGTCGCTTTCGTCGGCCCGTCCGGTTGCGGGAAATCGACACTGCTGCGATTGATCGCCGGCCTCGACAAGCCGACGGGCGGGAGTATCGCCATCGACGGCAAGGATGTCACCGAGATCGGCGCGGCCGACCGCGGTCTTGCAATGGTCTTCCAGTCCTATGCGCTTTATCCGCATATGAGCGTCCGGGAGAATCTGGCCTTCGGCTTGGAGAATACCAAGGTGGCGAAGGTCGAGATCGAAGCGCGCATCGCCGACGCCGCGCGCATGCTGGAGATCGAGCCCTTCCTGCAGCGCCGCCCGGGCCAGCTCTCCGGCGGCCAGCGCCAGCGCGTCGCGATCGGCCGCGCCATCGTCCGCCGGCCGGATGCCTTCCTGCTCGACGAGCCGCTCTCCAATCTCGACGCCGAGCTCAGGGTCAGCATGCGTGCCGAGCTTGCTGCCCTCCACGCCCGCCTGAAGGCAACGATGATCTACGTCACCCACGATCAGGTGGAAGCGATGACACTCGCCGACCGCATCGTCGTGTTGAGAGGTGGCCGGATCGAGCAAGTGGGAACACCGCTGGAACTCTACAACAAGCCGGCAAACCGCTTCGTCGCCGGCTTCATCGGCGCGCCGCACATGAATTTCCTGGAAGGGTCGGTCGTCGGGCACGAAGGCGGTTTTACCCAAGTCGAAACCGTCGGCGGCCATCGCCTTTCCGCGATCGCCCAGGAGACGCGCCCGATCGGCGAGAGGATAAGCATCGGCATCCGACCGCAACACATCACCCTTTCCGACGGAGCGAGCGCGAGCAAGCTGGACACGCGGATCACCCTTGTCGAGGAACTGGGTTCCGAAACCGTTGTCCACGCCGACACGGCCGGCAAGAAGCTGATCGCCGTCTTTGCCGGCCAGCAGAAGATGAAATCGGGCGACACCCTGCCGCTGCAACTTGACCCAACCGTCCTGCACCTCTTCGGCGAGGACGGCCGGCGTCTGTCCTGAGTGCGCAAAAGAAAAGCCCGCGCCGAAGCGCGAGCCCAATTTTCACGTAACATCAGCTTTAGTGTTGGTTATTCTTGTGGCTTTGCTGACCTGCCTTAACATGCTGTTCATGGCTGCCGCCGCGGGTTCCGCTGGACTGCGCGTCGCGGCCGCCTGATGAGGCGCTGCGGGCATTGGAGTCGTTCTTGTGACTCTGCTGACCGGTCTTGACGTGCTGTTCATGGGATCCACCTTGGTTTGCCATACGGTTCTCCTTGGATTTGAACGAGGCCACGTCGACCTCAGGCAAAGAACTACGCTCCGGCGCATGCGTTCCCCACGTTAATATTTCGTGATCTCCTATCGATAGGAGGGATGAGGAAGCGGACCGGGCGGGTAGGGAGCTCGCCTGCCATTTCGTTGGCCATCAGGAGAAAGCGGAAAAATCCCGATGTTCTCCGGCACCGCCGCGTCCGCTTGGCGCGACCCGCAACCTCGAATTGACAATGCGCGTGGCCGCAAGAAGGTTCCCGACTAAACCCCATCGCTCCATGCCGGAAAGGCTCGGCGCAGCCCATCGGCTCTTTCCAATTCAGCCTGTCGCTCTAGCTTAAAGGGTATGGAAAGAAAGGAGAAACTCATGACCGACGCACCGAATACGGCGACCCCGGCGCGAAGAGTGTTGCGGGGCCGCCCCTACAGCATCAGCGAATTTGCCAGGAAATATCGGTTGGACGACAAGGAGGCCAAACGCCTCTACGACAAGTTCGGTCCCTCCGCCACCGAACTCGATCTGTTGATGGCGGCAAAGCGGCGCCCGCCGGGGCTGCCGACCAGCCTCGACGCCTGACGCCCGCGATGAGCATCCGCACCGGAAGCTGCCTATGCGGGGCAGTGGCCTATCGCGTCGAGGGTGAGCCGCTACGCGTCGGCCTTTGCCACTGCGCCGATTGCCGTAAATCCAGCGGCTCCGCCTTCGTCTTCTTCGCGGTCTGGCCGCGGCAGGCGTTTTCCCACAGCGGCGAGATTGCCACTTTCGCCGGCCGCAGCTTCTGCCCGACCTGCGGCGGCAGGCTTTTCTGCCTCAGGGACGATGAGGCGGAAATCCGTGTGGGCTCGCTCGACAATCTGCCGACCGACCTCGCGCCGGACTATGAAGTCTGGATCAAGCGGCGCGAAGCCTGGCTGCGTCCGCTGCCCGGCGCCGGCCAATATTCCGAGGATGCGGACTAACGAGCGCTTTCGCACCAAAACTTGACTTTTATTACCAATATTTCATTTCCCCCATCCGCAATTCCGTGCCGGTTCGGCGGCAACGCTAATGCCCGGTTCATCTGCGCTGTGCTTATTTCGCTGCGGACCGAGACGGCCGCTGACTGATCGAGGATGACATGAACGATACCGGAACCGGCAAGAAGACCGGGGCGCAGACAGACGGCGCATCCGACCTCGCGGCGGTCCTTGCCGCATCGCGACGGCAGGGCAAGCGCAGCCGCTGGCGTGGACGCCTGCTCGTCCTGCTGATCCTCATCGCCGCAGCAGCCGTCGCCGCCTATTTTTATATGGGCCGCGGGCAAAGCGAAGTGAGCTATGCCACCCAGCCGGTAAAGCGCGGTGGCCTGACGGTGCTCGTCACCGCCACCGGCTCGGTGCAACCGACCGAGCAGGTTGATATATCGAGCGAACTTTCCGGCACGGTCCGCGACGTCAATGTCGATTACAACAGCACGGTCAAGGCAGGCGAGGTGCTGGCTCTTCTCGACACCAACAAGCTCGAGGCGGATGTGAAGAGTTCGCGCGCCAAGCTGAATTCCGCCAAGGCGAATGTCGTCAAGGCCGATGCCGATATGCAATCGGCAGGCACCTCGCTCGAGCGGCTGAAGAGCCTGGTCAAGAGCAACGTCTCCACCCAGCAGAGCCTCGACGACGCCACCTACAAATATGATTCGGCCGTCGCCGCCAAACAGATCAACGAAGCCGAAGTGCTGGCCTCGGAGGCCGACCTGCAACTGGCCGAGGTCAATCTCGCCAAGGCGAAGATCATCTCGCCGATCGAGGGCGTCATCCTCACCCGCGCCGTCAATCCGGGCGCGACGGTCGCCGCCTCGCTTTCGGCGCCTATCCTTTTCACCATCGCCGGCGACCTGAAGAAAATGGAGCTGCAGGTCGATGTCGACGAGGCCGATGTCGGCCAGATCGCCGTCGGCCAGAAGGCGAAGTTTTCGGTCGACGCCTATCCCGACCGGACCTTTCCCGCCGAGATCGAGCAGATCCGCTTCGCCTCCGAAGTGGTCAACAATGTCGTGACCTATAAGGCGGTGCTTTCGGTCGACAATGCCGACCTTCTGCTGCGCCCCGGCATGACGGCGACGGCCGACGTCACCGTCGAGGCGGTGAAGGACACGCTGATGGTGCCGAATGCCGCACTGCGTTATGCGCCGGCACAGGGCGAAAGGCGCGGTCGCGGCATTTTCGGCATCTTCGGCCCGCCACGCCAGCGCCGCGGCAATGCAGGTCAGGCGTTGACCGGCGCCGAGCGGCGCGTCTGGGTGCTGCGCGAAGGCCGGCCCACCCCTGTCGTCATCCAGGTCGGCTCGTCCGACGGCCAGTTCACCCAGGTCGTCTCCGGCGACCTTAGGGAAAATGACGCATTGGTGACCGACGCCACGACGCGTGCGAACTAGGCGGAGAAGTGGGATGCCTAACCCGCCACTCATCGAATTCAGGCAGGTCTCGAAAATCTACGGCGAGGGCGAGGCGGCCATCCGCGCGCTCGACCATGTCGATCTGGCGATCAACACCCATGAATTCGTCGCGATCATGGGTCCATCCGGCTCCGGCAAGTCGACGGCGATGAATATCCTCGGCTGCCTCGACGTGCCGACATCAGGCGATTACGTCTTCCAGGGCATCCCGACCAGTGGCTTCGACCGCAGCCAGCTGACGCTGTTGCGCCGTCATATGCTCGGTTTCGTCTTCCAGGGCTTCAACCTTCTGTCGCGCACCTCGGCGGTGGAAAATGTCGAGCTGCCGCTGATCTATCGCGGCATGGCGGTGCGCGAGCGGCGCGAACGGGCCCGCGAAGCGCTGGCGCTCGTCGGCCTCTCCGGCCGCGAACATCACAAGACCCAGGAACTGTCAGGCGGCCAGCAGCAGCGCGTCGCCATCGCCCGCGCCATCGTCACCGAGCCGGCGCTGCTCTTGGCCGACGAGCCCACCGGCAATCTCGACACCAGGACCAGCGTCGAGATCATGGACCTGATGACGCGGCTGAATCGCGAGCAGGGTATCACCATCGTCATGGTCACGCACGAACCCGATATTGCCGCCTATGCGCAGCGGCTGTTGCGTTTTGTCGACGGCAAGCTGGAGACCGAGGTCGAGCATCGCAGGAGGGCGGATCATGTTCTTTGAGACGCTGAAGCTGGCATTGCGCGCCATCAGCCGCAACATGCTGCGCTCCTTCCTGACCGTGCTCGGCGTCGTCATCGGCGTTGCCGCCGTCATCGCCCTGGTGACGATCGGCAATGGCACCACCGCCCAGGTCTCGACCGAGCTGTCGCGGCTCGGCACCAACATGCTATTCGTTCGTCCTGGCCAGTTCGGCCCGGGCCGGGCGAGCTCCGAGGCCAAACGCTTCAGCATCAAGGATGTCGCCGCCATCCGCGACCAGATCGGCGGCCTGAGGGCCGTGGCGCCGCTCAACCAATCGACGGCAACCGTGATATCAGGCGGCCAGAACCATTCGACCAGCGTCTCCGGCACCACCAACGACTATTTCGTTGCCCAGGACTGGAACCTGGCGCTCGGCCGCATTTTCACGCCGGCCGAAGAACGCGGCCAGTCCCGCTGCATCATCGGCGAAACCGTGCGCTCGCAGCTCTTCGGCGCCGCCGATCCCACAGGCCAGCAGATCCGCGTCGGCAAGGTCTCGTGCCCCGTCATCGGCGTGCTTGCCAAGCGCGGCCAGTCCGGCATGGGCACCGACCAGGACGATGTCGTCATCATGCCGGTCAAGGTGTTCCAGCGGCGCATCAGCGGCAGCAGCAATGTGCCGCAGATCATCATCTCAGCCCGCGACGGCGTCTCGACCGCCAAGATCCAGGCCGATGTCGAAAATCTGCTGCGCGAGCGGCGCAAGATCATTCCCGGCCGACAGGACGATTTCAACGTCAACGACATGACCCAGATCGCCGAGGCAATGACCGGCACGACGACGCTGCTGACCGGCCTGCTCGGCGCGGTGGCCGCCATCAGCCTGCTCGTCGGCGGTATCGGCATCATGAACATCATGCTGGTCTCCGTCACCGAACGAACCCGGGAAATCGGCATCCGGCTGGCGATCGGCGCGCTCGAAAACCAGGTTCTCACCCAGTTCCTGGTCGAGGCGGTGGCGCTCTCGCTCTTCGGCGGCATCACCGGCATCGTGCTCGGCCTGAGCCTCGGTCTCGTGGCGGTCACCCTCTTGAAAGTCCCCTTCGTCTTCAGCCCGATGATGGTCGCCGTCGCCTTCCTCTTCTCCGCCGCAATCGGCATGATCTTCGGCTATTTCCCCGCAAGACGGGCAGCACAGTTGAACCCCATCGAGGCTCTGCGGCACGAGTGAAGCGCGATCGCAAGGGTTGATCGAGCGCAGGGCGCGGCCTGATGAAGGGGTCGACGCCGCGTGGCTCATTACGCCGGGAGTGAGTTTGGGAAGAACGCCAACCTCATTCTCCGTCCTCCTCGGCCTTGAGCCGATGATCCATGCCACTGCTGCTGGTAAATGCGGTTGGATGCGCAGCTCAAGGCCGAAGCATGACGGAAGGTGGCGCGAGTGGAAGGCGTTCTTTCGCGGCGGTTGACGCCCGTTTCTGCAATAGCATTCGCGGATTTCACGTCGATGTTATCTATTTGTCTCTATTCTGATATTTCAATGCGGACTTGTCTTCGGTTTTTGACCGTGCCACAAAGTGATATATCAGTTTAGGGTGCGGTTTTCAGCAAGCAGACTTCCCAGAGCCATCTCGCTTATCTGGCGCTCGAGCATCTGATCGTCACGCTGGCGCTGAAGCCAGGCGCGCTCGTTACCGAAAAACAGCTGATCGACATGGCGGGCCATGGGCGCACGCCGGTGCGTGAGGCGATCCAGAAGCTTGCCTGGCAGGGGCTGATCCTGGTGAAGCCGCGGGTCGGGCTGCAGGTGGCTGGGATCGCGCCCGAGGATCATGGTAATGTCATGCAGGTGCGCCGTGAGCTGGAGCCGATTGCGGCAAGCCTTGCCGCCAAACATGCGACGGATGAGCAGCGCCAGCGCCTTAACGACTGCGCCGACGCCATGGACGAATGCGCCGTCACCGGCGATCTCGCCGGCTTCTTCGCCGCCGATAAAGCCTTCGACGAAATCCTCGAAGAGGCCTGTCCCAACGGCTTCATCACCGCCGCGCTCGGTCCGGTGCAGACGCATTCTCGCCGCCTCTGGTATTCCACCGCGAACCCGGAGCGCACCGACCGCGCCATCACGCTGCACGTCGCCGTCATCCGCGCCATCCATCAGGGCAGGGCGGAAGAAGCGCGCGCCGCCATGGCGGTACTGATCGACTATCTCGCCCGCAAATAAAAGCGGCCCCGTTTCCGGAGCCGCCGTCAGATCTGGTTGTCGGAGAAAACCTCAGCCGACGAAAGCGCGCTCGATGACGAATTCGGCAGGCTTGCTATTGGCGCCTTCATTGAGGCCGGCCTTTTCGAGCAGTTCCTTGGTGTCCTTCAGCATGGCCGAGGAACCGCAGATCATGCCGCGGTCGATCGCTGGATCGAGTGGCGGTACGCCGAGATCGGTAAACAGCTTGCCCGACGAGATCAGGTCGGTGATGCGGCCGCGATATTCGAAATCCTCACGCGTGACGGTCGCATAATGGCGCAGCTTGTCACCGACCACTTCCTTCAGCAACTCGTCGTTCTCGATCTCGTTGACGAGGTCGAAGCCGTATTGCAGCTCGGCGACATCGCGGGTTGTATGGGTGAGGATGACTTCCTCGAACTTCTCATAGGTCTCGGGATCGCGGATCAGGCTGGCGAAAGGCGCAACACCCGTTCCCGTCGAGAACATATAGAGACGACGGCCCGGCGTCAGCGCGTCGAGCACCAGCGTGCCCGTCGGCTTCTTGCGCATCAGCACCTGATCGCCCGGCTTGATCGCCTGCAGATGCGAGGTCAGCGGGCCGTCCGGCACCTTGATCGAGAAGAACTCAAGCTCTTCGGCCCAGGCGGGGCTGGCGATCGAATAGGCGCGGAAGACCGGCTTGCCCTCGACCATCAGGCCGATCATCGCGAATTCGCCGGAACGGAAACGGAAACCCTGTGGCCGGGTCATCGTGAAGCGGAAGAGCCGGTCGGTGTAATGCGTCACAGCAAGCACCGTCTCGGCATAAACGCCGGCGGGGATGGACTGGGCGAAGTCTTCGGTCTTTGCAGGCGCGTTCATTTCGGTAGCGGATCCCGTATTCGTCGGATGAACTGTCGGATTGTGAGCGAGATATTACAAATCCGGCCGGAATTAAAGGCATTCCATTCCACGCGACGCTCCAGAAGGGAAATATGCATGTCATCGTCAGGATTCAATGGGGAGCAGGGGCAGGCGGGGAATGTCGTATTTCCCGCTGGCGAAGCCCGGCAAAGGATGCATATTAGAGCAGCGCGCCTGGCCGGGATACCGATTTTCGGCAAAAACGGTGCGACAACAAAGACCTACGACGTCGGAGCCTCGATTCAGGAACAGGGTCCGACGAAATGTGGCGAATAACGATGCTTGCCGGGGCGAGCGCGATAGGGCGGTCGGGGGAATATGAAGATTTTCAACTACAAGCGCGTTCCTTACGCGGAGATGCGCGCCTTCTCAGTCCATATCCTGACGGCCTCCGGCTCCTTCCTTGCCTTTCTCGGCGTCGTTGCCGCTGCCGAACACCGCTTCATCGACATGTTCTGGTGGCTGGGCCTTGCCCTGCTCGTCGACGGCATAGACGGGCCGATCGCCCGCAAGGTGCGCGTCAAGGAAGTACTGCCGAACTGGTCGGGTGATACGCTCGACAATATCATCGATTACGTCACCTATGTACTGCTGCCGGCTTTCGCGCTCTATCAGAGCGGCATGATCGGCGAGCCCTGGTCCTTCGTCGCCGCCGGCTTGATCGTCGTTTCCAGCGCCATCTACTATGCCGATATGGGCATGAAGACGGATGAGTATTTCTTCTCCGGCTTCCCCGTCGTCTGGAACATGATCGTCTTTACGCTGTTCGTTATCGATGCCAGTGCCATGACGGCGCTCGCCGTCGTCATCGTCTCGGTAGTGTTGACCTTCCTGCCGATCAATTTCCTGCATCCGGTCCGGGTCAAAAGGCTGCGCCCGCTCAACCTCGGTGTCTTTTTCCTCTGGTCGGCGCTCGGCATTTTTTCGCTGCTGATGCATTTCGACACGCCTGAATGGGCGCTCATTCTCTTCATCGTGACCGGGCTCTATCTTTACGTCATCGGCGCGGTGCTGCAATTCTTCCCCGCTCTCGGACGCGAAACAAAGGACGGTTGAGATGACGAAGACGCAGGCGGTTTCATTTTCACGGACGGGCGGGCCTGAGGTTTTCGACTATGTCGACGTCGATCTCCCCGAGCCCTCGACCGGTGAGGTGCAGATCCGCCAGGCGGCGGTGGGCCTCAATTTCATCGATGTCTATTTCCGCAACGGCTCCTACAAGGTGCCACATCTGCCGTTCGTCACCGGCAAGGAGGGGGCCGGCACCGTCACGGCGGTCGGTCCCGGTGTTACGGATTTCAAGCTCGGCGATCGCGTGGCCTATGCCAGCGCCGACGGCGCCTATAGCGCTGAGCGCAATATCGACGTCCGCCATCTCGTGCATGTGCCTGATGGCATCGAACTCGAAACGGCGGCGGCGATGATGCTGAAGGGCATGACCGCCGAGTATCTCTTGAACCGCACCTTCAAGGTCGGCCCTGAAACGGTCTTGTTGTTTCATGCCGCTGCCGGCGGCGTCGGACTGATCGCCGGCCAATGGGCAAAGGCGCTCGGCGCCACCGTCATCGGCACGGCGGGTTCCGAGGAGAAGATCGAGTTGGCGCGCGCCCATGGCTATGACCATGTGATCAATTACAAGAGCGATGATTTCGCGAAGCGTGTCCGCGAGATAACCGGCGGCAAGGGTGTCGATGTCGTCTATGATTCGATCGGCCGCGATACTTTTCCACAGTCGCTCGATTGCCTGAAGCCGCGCGGCCTCTTCGCCTCCTTCGGCCAGTCCTCGGGGCCGATCGAGAATTTCACCCTTGCCATGCTGGCGCAGAAGGGCTCGCTCTATGCGACGCGGCCGACACTCTTCACTTACATCGCCGCGCGCCAGGAACTGATCGACAGTGCCAAAGCGCTATTTGATGTTGTGCAAAGCAACAAAGTGCGTATCAATATCAATCAAACCTATCCGTTACGTGAGGTTGGGCGGGCTCACGCGGATCTGGAAACAAGAAAAACAACAGGAACGACGCTGCTGATTCCATGAGATCCGAACGGACCGGTTGGCAGAAGAAATGAGGGGAACGTGTCGCCATTGAATGTGCCGGATTCCGGTGCGTTATTATCCGTGCAGAAGCTGACGAAGTTTTTCGGTGGCTTTGCCGCCTGCAATGAAATCGATCTCGATATCGCGCCGGGCGAAATTCACGCGCTTCTCGGCGAAAATGGCGCAGGCAAATCCACCCTGGTGAAGATGCTGTTCGGCGTGCTGGAGCCGACGGCCGGACATATCCTCTGGCAGGGCGAGCCTGTTGCGATCACCTCGCCGGGTGAAGCCCGCAAGCACGGCATCGGCATGGTCTTCCAGCATTTTTCGCTGTTCGAGGCGCTGACGGTTGCCGAAAACATCGCGCTGTCGCTCGATCACGCCGTCCCGATCGACAGGATCGCCGAAGAGGCGAGGACGCTGTCGCAAGCCTACGGCCTGCCGCTCGATCCGCATGCCCATGTCGCCGATCTCTCGGTCGGCGAGCGCCAGCGCATCGAGATCGTCCGGGCGCTGCTGCAGAACCCGAAGCTGATCATTCTCGACGAGCCGACCTCGGTGCTGACGCCGCAGGAGGCCGACAGGCTGTTCGAGACGCTGTTCAAGCTGCGCGCCGAGGGCCGTTCGGTTCTCTATATCAGCCACCGCCTGGAAGAGGTGCAGCGCATCTGCGATCGCGCCACGGTGCTGCGCCATGGCCGCGTCACCGGCGCCTGCGATCCGAAGCAGGAAACGCCCGCCTCGCTTGCCCGCATGATGGTCGGCAGTGAGGTGGCGGCCGTCACCCATCCCGAACGCAGCAACAAAGGCGAGGTGCAGCTGGCCGTTGCCAACCTTTCCGTCGCCGCGCGCACACCTTTCGCCATGCCGCTGCGCGATGTCTCGATGACGGTGCGTGCAGGTGAAATCCTGGCGATTGCCGGCGTTGCCGGCAACGGCCAGAGCGAACTTTTCGATGCGCTCTCCGGTGAATATCCGGTCGCCTCGGCCCATGCGATCGTCATCCGCAACAGGCCCGTGGGGGATCGGGGCATTACCGCCCGCCGCCTGCTCGGCGCCGGCTTCGTGCCGGAGGAGCGGCACGGCCATGCCGCCGTCTCCGCCATGAAACTGTCGGACAATCTGGTGCTGGCCCGCAGCCAGTCGGATCGCAAGGCATTTCTCGGTCTGCTCGGCATCATCCGCCACGGCGCGGTGAAATCCGCCGCGCGGCGGATTTCCGAAGCGATGGATGTCCGCAAAAGCGGTGATGATCCGGCGGCCGGCTCCTTGTCCGGCGGCAATCTGCAGAAATTCATCGTCGGCCGCGAGCTCGACCGCCAGCCGGCCGTCCTCGTCGTTAACCAGCCGACCTGGGGTGTGGATGCCGGGGCTGCAAGCCGCATCCGCCAGGCTCTCGTCGATCTTGCCAGAAATGGTTCGGCCGTCGTCGTCATAAGCCAGGATCTCGATGAGATATTCGAAGTGGCGACCGATATTGCCGTCATCTCCGAAGGCCGCCTTTCCAGCCCGTTCCCGGCGGGCGAACTGACGCGTGAAAAGATCGGCCTGCTGATGGGCGGCCTGCATCAGAGCAGCCCCGGTGCGGAGGCAGCGCATGCGCATTGAACTGGAAAAACGCCCCGACGTCTCGAAGCTCTACGCTTTCGTCTCGCCGCTCCTGGCTCTTGTCCTGACGCTCGCCTTCGGCGCCATCATGTTCGCCATGCTGGGCAAGGACCCGGTCGAAGCACTGGACGCCTTCTTCGTCGAGCCGCTGCTCGAGGTCTGGTCACTGCATGAGTTGGCGATCAAGGCCGCACCGCTGATCCTGATCGCCGTCGGTCTCGCCGTCTGTTATCGCTCGAACAACTGGAATATCGGCGCCGAAGGCCAGTTCACCATCGGCGCCATCACCGGCTCCTATCTGCCGATCGTCTTCTACGACTGGCATTCGCCGCTGGTGCTGCCGCTGATGCTGATATCAGGCGCGCTCGGCGGCGCGCTGTTTGCGGCTATTCCGGCGCTTTTGAAGGCGCATTTCAACACCAACGAGATCCTGACATCGCTCATGCTGGTCTATATTGCCCAGCTCTTCCTCGACTGGCTGATCCGCGGCGCCTGGCGCGATCCGAAAGGCTTCAACTTCCCGGTCTCGCGCGATTTCGCTCCGGAAGCGGTGCTGCCGGCGATCTGGGAAGAATCGGGCCGCGCCCATTGGGCCTTCATCTTTGCAATTGTGGCGGCCATCGCCGTCTGGTTCATGCTGCGTTATACGCTGAAGGGCTTCGAGATCGTCGTGCTCGGCCAATCCGAGCGGGCAGGGCGCTTTGCCGGTTTCTCCTCCAGGAAGATGATCTGGTTCAGCTTCCTGTTCTCAGGCGCTCTTGCTGGCCTTGCCGGCATCAGTGAGGTCTCAGGCTCGATTGGCCACCTGCAACCGGCGATCTCGCCAGGCTACGGTTTTACCGCCATCATCGTCGCCTTTCTCGGCCGCCTCAATCCGCTCGGCATCATTGCCTCGGGCCTGGTGCTGGCGCTCACCTATCTCGGCGGCGAGGCGGCACAGCTGTCGCTCGGCGTCTCCGACAAGGTCACCCGCGTCTTCCAGGGCCTGCTGCTCTTCTTCGTGCTCTCCTGCGATACACTGATCTATTACAAAATCCGCATCGTCTGGTCGCGGCTAAGGGGCGGGGCGGCATGAGCATCTTCGAAGCCATTCTGCTGACTGTCATCACCGCCTCGACGCCGCTCGTCATCGCCGCCCTCGGCGAGCTGGTGGCCGAGCGCTCGGGCGTTCTGAACCTTGGTGTCGAAGGCATGATGATCATGGGCGCGGTCGCCGCCTTTGCCGGCGCCCAGCTGTCGGGCTCGCCCTACGTCGGCATCGTCTGCGGCATTGCGGCAGGCGCGCTTTTCTCGCTGCTGTTTGCCTTCCTGACGCTGACGCTGGTGGCGAACCAGGTGGCGACCGGGCTGGCGCTCACCCTTCTTGGCCTTGGTGTGTCCGGCATGCTCGGCGAAGCCTATGTCAGCGTGCCCGGCATCCGGCTGGAAGAGATCGTCATTCCCATACTGTCGGATATTCCGCTCATCGGCCATGTGCTCTTCAGGCAGGATCTGATCTTCTATCTCTCGATTGCGCTGGTGATCGGCGTCAGCTGGTTCCTGTTCCGCAGCCGCACCGGCTTGAAGCTGAGAGCGATCGGCGACAGTCACGGCTCGGCCCATGCCCTCGGCATTGACGTCATCCGCACGCGATACCTCGCGGTGATGTTCGGCGGCGCCTGTGCCGGTCTTGCCGGCGCGCAGCTGTCGCTTGTTTATACGCCGCAGTGGGCGGAGAACATGTCGGCCGGCCGCGGCTGGATCACGCTGGCGCTTGTCGTTTTCGCCTCCTGGCGGCCGTGGCGGGTCTTTGCAGGCGGTTATCTCTTCGGTGCGGTCACCATTCTGCAGCTGCACGCGCAGGCCTTCGGCCTCGGCATTCCCTCGCAGTTCCTTTCGATGCTGCCCTATGCCGCGACTATTGTGGTTCTCATCATCATTTCTCATAATCGGCGCACGACGTTGATCAACACGCCCGCATCGCTCGGAAAAGCCTTCGTACCGGAGCGATAAAGCAACAACAACAGACGGGTTTCCCGACTTCAAACCAACAGGGGTTACTATGAAGAAGTTAGCACTCACACTCGCCGCCTCGGCTGCCGCCGTGATCAGCATCTCGTCTGCCGCACAGGCCGCCGACAAGACGAAGGTCTGCTTCGTCTATGTCGGTTCGCACACCGACGGCGGGTATTCGCAGGCCCACGATCTCGGCCGCCAGCAGGTCCAGGCGGAATTCGGCGACAAGATCGATACGCCTTACCTCGAAAACGTGCCTGAGGGACCGGATGCCGAGCGCGCCATCGAACGTCTTGCCCGTTCCGGCTGCAAGCTGATCTTCACCACGTCCTTCGGCTTCATGGATGCGACCGTCAAGGTCGCCGCCAAGTTCCCGGATGTGAAGTTCGAGCACGGCACCGGTTACAAGGCCGGTCCCAATCTCGCCACCTACAATTCGCGCTTCTATGAAGGCCGTTACATCCTCGGCCAGATTGCTGCGAAGACCTCGAAGAACCACGGCGCCGCCTACATCGCCTCCTTCCCGATTCCGGAAGTGGTGATGGGCATCAACTCCTTCGAGCAGGGCGCCAAGTCGGTTGATCCGAGCTTCAAGCTCAAGGTCATCTGGGTCAACACATGGTTCGACCCCGGCAAGGAAGCCGATGCCGCCAAGGCGATGGTCGACCAGGGTGTCGACGTCTTGACGCAGCACACCGATACGACGGCGCCGATGCAGGTTGCCGAAGAACGCGGCATCCATGCTTTCGGCCAGGCGTCCGACATGATTGCGGCCGGCCCGAAGGCGCAGCTGACGGCAATCGTCGACACCTGGGGAACCTACTACTCCAAGCGCGTGCACGCGCTGCTCGACGGCACCTGGAAGTCCGAGCAGAGCTGGGACGGCCTGAAGGACGGCATCCTGAAGATGGCGCCCTACACCAACATGCCTGACGACGTGAAGAAGATGGCCGAGGAAACCGAAGCCAAGATCAAGTCGGGCGAGTTGCATCCCTTCACCGGCCCGATCAACAAGCAGGACGGCACGCCCTGGCTGAAGGCCGGCGAGAAGGCCGATGACGGCACGCTGCTCGGCATGAATTTCTATGTCGAAGGCGTCGACGACAAGCTGCCGGCACAATAAGCCCTCCTCAATTCGCAGTTGCGAAGGGCGCCCCTCTGTGGGCGCCTTTTTTTGCTGCAGTGCATCCCAAGATTCCGATTTACAAAAGTAATACTATATGATTTTTTGACCCTGCGCCGCGAGATGCGGCTTGGGAGGAAATCATGAAATTGAAGACTGCACTTTTGAGTGCCACGATTCTTGCTGCCTGCATGTTCGGTTCGGCTTCGGCCGGTGGCTTGACTGTCGGCTTCTCGCAGATCGGCTCGGAATCGGGCTGGCGTGCGGCTGAAACGACCGTCACCAAGGAACAGGCCAAGAAGCGTGGCATCGATCTGAAGTTTGCCGATGCGCAGCAGAAGCAGGAAAATCAGATCAAGGCTCTGCGCTCCTTCATTGCTCAGGGCGTCGACGCCATTCTCATTGCGCCGGTCGTTGAAACCGGCTGGGACGACGTTCTCAAGGAAGCCAAGGAAGCCAAGATTCCGGTTATCCTTCTCGACCGCACCATCAAGGCTCCGGACGATCTCTATCTGACGGCTGTCACTTCGGACCTGACACACGAAGGCAAGGTCGCCGGCGACTTCCTGGTCAAGACCGTCGGTGACAAGAAGTGCAACGTCGTCGAGTTGCAGGGCACCACCGGTTCTTCGCCGGCCATCGCCCGCAAGAAGGGCTTCGAAGAGGCTCTCGCCGGTCATGACAACCTCAAGATCGTTCGCAGCCAGACCGGTGACTTCACCCGCACCAAGGGCAAGGAAGTCATGGAAAGCTTCCTGAAGGCCGAGAATGGCGGCAAGGATATCTGCGCTCTCTACGCCCATAACGACGACATGGCCGTCGGCGCCATCCAGGCGATCAAGGAAGCCGGCCTGAAGCCCGGCAAGGATATCCTCGTCGTCTCGATCGACGCCGTGCCCGATATCTTCAAGGCCATGTCCGAAGGCGAGTCCAACGCCACGGTCGAGCTGACGCCGAACATGGCAGGTCCGGCCTTCGATGCCCTCGATGCCTACCTGAAGGACAAGAAGGCGCCGGCGAAGTGGATCCAGACCGAATCCAAGCTCTACACGCCTGCCGACGAGCCGATGAAGGTCTACGAAGAGAAGAAGGGTCAGGGCTACTGATCTGATGTGACGCTGCTGCAATCCCTGAATCGGGATCGATTGAGGGAGACATGATGCAGCATTCAAGCGCTGTAGAACCGCACCGGCCCATCATGGACCGGTGCGGAACTGCCTTGCCGCCTTGGGACGTCATGTCCGGCCGCGGCGCGGCTTTTGCCGTCAATATCAGGAAAACAGAGCCCTATGATTCACGATTTCGAGAATGTTCTCGCGGCTTCCGGAATATCGAAATTCTTTCCCGGCGCAGTGGCGTTGGACAAGGTCGATTTCACGCTGCGCAAGGGCGAAGTGCATGCGCTGCTCGGTGAAAACGGCGCCGGCAAATCGACGCTGATCAAATGCATCACCGGCGCCTATCATCGTGACGAGGGCAGCCTGACGCTCGATGGCCATGAAATCAATCCAGCCAATACGCTCGCCGCCCAGAAGCTCGGCATCGGCACCGTCTACCAGGAGGTCAACCTCCTTGCCAATCTGAGTGTCGCCGAAAACCTCTTTCTCGGACGCCAGCCAAGGCGTTTCGGCATGACCGACGTCAGGGCGATGAACCGCAGGGCGCGCGAATTGCTCACCGGCTACGGCATCGATATCGACGTCACCGCCGAGCTTGGCCGTTTCTCTGTCGCCGTCCAGCAGGTCGTCGCCATCGCCCGCGCCGTCGATCTTTCCGGTAAGGTGCTGATATTGGACGAGCCGACGGCAAGCCTCGACAATCAGGAAGTCGCGTTGCTCTTCCGCATCATCGAGGACCTGAAGAAGCGCGGTCTGGGCATCGTCTTCATCACCCATTTTCTCGAGCAGGTCTATGCCATCAGCGACCGCATCACCGTGCTGCGCAACGGCAAGCTCGTCGGCACCCGCGACGCCGCCGATCTGCCGCGCCAAGGCCTGATCGCCATGATGCTCGGCCGGGAACTCGCGCACGTCGAGGAGACTGTGCGCGAGCATAGCCTTGCCGCCGGTGAGGTCCGGTACCGCTTCGCAGGCTACGGCAAACGCGGCAAGGTCAAGCCCTTCGATCTCGATGTACGCGCCGGCGAGGTGGTCGGCATTGCCGGACTGCTCGGCTCCGGCCGTACCGAAACTGCCGAACTGCTCTTCGGCGTCGAACATGCCGACAGCGGCAGCGCCACGATCGACGGCCAGCCGGTGACGCTGTCCAGCCCGCGCGCCGCAATCGAAAAGGGTTTCGGCTTCTGCCCCGAGGACCGCAAGACCGACGGCATCGTCGGTGACCTGTCGATCAGGGAGAACATCGCGCTTGCGCTGCAGGCCCGCCGCGGCTGGACGCGGCCGCTGTCGCGCGCCGAGCAGAATGCGCTTGCCGACCGCTACATCAAGGCGCTCGATATCCGCACCACCGATCGCGAAAAACCGATCCGGCTGCTCTCCGGCGGTAACCAGCAGAAGGCGATCCTTGCCCGCTGGCTGGCCACCAATCCCAAGTTTCTCATCCTCGACGAGCCGACCCGTGGCATCGATGTCGGCGCTCATGCCGAAATCATCCGGCTCATCGAACAGCTCTGCGCCGAAGGCATGTCATTGATCGTAATTTCATCGGAACTTGAAGAGCTTGTCGCCTATAGCTCACGTGTTATCGTGCTTCGCGACAGGCAGCATATCGCCGAATTGACGGGCGAACGTATCACCGCCGCCGGCATCGTCGATGCCATTGCCGCCGCCGAGCACAAGAGGGAGGAAGCATGAAGTCCTCCCGGAATGCGCTGGCCTATCGCCTGGCGCCGCAATTGATCGCGCTGGTTGTCATTCTTTTGTTGAATTTCATAACGTCGCCGCAGTTTTTTAATGTCGTGGTTCAAAACGGGCGCCTCTATGGCAGCCTCATCGACGTGCTGAATCGCGGCGCGCCGGTGGCGCTGCTGGCGATCGGCATGACGCTGGTGATTGCCACCAAGGGTATCGACCTGTCCGTCGGGGCGGTCGTCGCCATCTGCGGCGCCGTCGCTGCATCGTCGATTGTTTCGGGAAATTCAGTGGCCTACACGATTTTCCTGACATTGGTGATCGGTATCGCCTGCGGCGTCTGGAACGGTTTCCTGGTGGCCGTGCTCAATATCCAGCCGATCATCGCCACGCTGGTGCTGATGGTCGCTGGCCGCGGCATCGCCCAGCTGATCACCGAGGGCGCCATCCTGACCTTCAACGATGATGGGCTGACCTTCTTCGGCAGCGGTTCCATGGCCTTGCTGCCGATGCCTGTGGTCATCTGGTTTCTCGTCGGCCTGCTCGTCATGCTGCTCGTGCGCCGCACCGCACTCGGCATGCTGATCGAGGCCGTCGGCATCAATCGCCGCGCCAGCACGCTGTCCGGCATCCGAACGCCGGTGCTGCTGATGGCCGTCTATATGCTGAGCGGGCTCTGTGCCTCGATCGCTGGCATCATCGTCGCCGCCGACATCAAGGGCGCCGATGCCAACAATGCCGGCCTCTGGCTCGAACTCGACGCCATCCTCGCCGTCGTCGTCGGTGGCAATTCGCTGCTCGGCGGACGCTTCAGCATTGTCGGATCGCTGATCGGCGCGATGATCATCCAGGCGGTGAATACCGGCATCCTGTCTTCCGGCTTCCCGCCTGAGTTCAACCTGATCATCAAGGCGGTCATCATTATCGTCATCCTCGTCATCCAGTCGCCGGCGGTGCAATCGCTCGCCATCTTCGCCAGCCGCCGGCAGAGCGGAAGGGAGTAGCCGAAATGAACTCCAAATACCTGCCGCTGCTGGCGACCATCGTCATCTTCGTGCTCGCCTATGCCGGCTGCACGCTGCAATATCCGAACATGCTGTCGACCCGCGTCATCGGCAATCTTCTGACCGACAATGCCTTTCTCGGCATTGCCGCCGTCGGCATGACCTTCGTCATCATTTCGGGCGGCATCGATCTGTCGATCGGTTCGGTGATCGCCTTCACCGGCGTCTTCCTGGCGGTCATCCTGCAGAAGACCTCGATCCATCCGCTGCTTGCCTTTGCGATCGTGCTCGTCATCACCACCGCCTTCGGCGCGGTCATGGGCGCAATCATCCACTATCTCGAAATGCCGGCCTTCATCGTCACGCTCGCCGGCATGTTCCTGGCGCGCGGCATGGCCTTCGTGCTCTCGATCGACAGCATCCCGATCGATCACGAATATTATTCGACGCTGACCAGCCTCTATTGGCGCCTGCCTGGCGGCGGCCGGCTGACGCTGATCGGCGGCATCATGCTTCTGGTCTTTGCCGTCGGCATTTTCATCGCCCAGCGCACCCGCTTCGGCACCAATGTCTATGCGCTCGGCGGCGGCCCGCAGACGGCGCGGCTGATGGGTGTGCCGGTCGGCCGCACGACAATCCAGATCTATGCGCTGTCGGGCTTTCTGGCAGGCCTATCCGGGATCGTTTTTTCGCTGTACACCTCTGCTGGTTATTCTCTTGCAGCAGTGGGCGTCGAACTCGACGCCATTGCGGCGGTCGTCATCGGAGGGACGCTGCTGACCGGAGGCGCGGGATTCGTGGCGGGAACCTTGATCGGTATCCTGATCCAGGGGCTCATTCAGACCTACATCACCTTCGACGGCACGCTGTCGAGCTGGTGGACCAAGATCCTGATTGGCCTCCTGCTGTTTGCATTCATTCTGATGCAGAAGGCGATCCTGTTCGTTTCCAGTCTGAACAAGAGGTACGCTTGAGGGGGAGACGGATCGCTTGCGCAACAAATTGGACGAGACACGGAAGACGGGGCGCAGAACCCGGACGAGCCACGCGCAGGTGGTCGACGAGCTCGGAAAGGAGATCGTCGCCGGCACCTATCCCGTCGGCTCGATCCTGCCCGGCGATACCGAACTGGCGCAGCGCTTCAAAGTGTCCCGTACCGTCTTGCGCGAGACGATGAAGACGCTTGCCGCCAAGGGCATGGTCGTCGCCAAGGCGCGGGTCGGTACGCGTGTGACCGAGAAGAACCTCTGGAACATGTTCGACAGCGAGATCATCGCCTGGCACTTCGACAGCGGCGTCACGGAAGAGTTCCTGCTGCAGCTCTATGATATCCGTCTTGCGGTCGAACCCTTCGCTGCCGGTCTCGTCGCCGAGCGGGCGAATGCGGATGATATCGAGACGCTGCGGGCACTGGCGCTCGATATGGCGGCGAGCGGCCACACTGCCGACAGCCTGGCGCTCGCCGACCTTCGTTTTCACCTGGCGCTCGCCGAAGCCTCGCACAATCCCTTTATGCGCACCTTGGGCAGCCTCATCGAAGCGGCCCTCGTCGGCATGTTCCGCATGAGCACGCCGCCCTCCGAAAACGGCTTCGCCAATATCGCCGATACCCACATGCGCATCGTCGATGCCATCGTTTCCGGGGATAGCGCTGCCGCGCGCCGCGCGATGGAGATCGTCATCCTGGATGGCCGCCATCATGTGCACGAGGCCTTCGCCGCCCGCGGTTCGGAGACCGTCAGAGTGCCGATTTCGACCTAGATTTCACACTGGCAAAAAGCTTTTGCGTGTCTGCAGCGCAGCGCATCTTTCCGGGCGCGCGAAGGGCGCTACAAGGCTTTCAATCCACGCAGCGTGCTTTCCGAAAATCGATTCCGATTTCAGCAATTATGCAGTATGAGGCAACAAAGCCGCCTCATGGCGCGGATTCGCGGAGCAGATCATGGAACGTACTTGTCTTGCCGTCATCCTTGCCGCCGGTGACAGCACGCGGATGAAATCCTCGAAATCGAAGGTGCTGCATCCCGTCGCCGGACGACCGATGATCGCCCATGTGGTCGAGGCGGTCGCCTCCGCCGGCATTTCGTCGGTCGCCCTTGTCGTCGGCCGTGATGCCGAAGATGTGGCAAAGGCCGCAAGCGTTGCCGGCGTCGGCATCGAATCCTGCCTACAGAAGGAACGCCTCGGCACCGGCCACGCGGTGCTGGCGGCGCGCGAGGCGATCGCCAAGGGCTATGACGATATTCTCGTCACCTATGGCGACGTGCCGCTGCAGACCGATGGACCGCTGAAGGCCGCCCGCCAGGGGCTTGCCGATGGCAGCGATATCGTCGTCATCGGCTTCCACACCGATCGCCCCACAGGCTACGGTCGCCTGCTCGTCAAGGACGGCGAACTGATCGCCATCCGCGAGGAGAAGGACGCGACCGATGCCGAGCGCACTGTGACCTGGTGCAACAGCGGGCTGATGGCGATCAACGGCAAAAAGGCGCTCGATCTTCTCTCGCGCATCGGCAATGCCAACGCCAAGGGCGAATTCTATCTGACCGATCTTGTCGAGATCGCCCGGTCGCTCGGCGGCCGTGTCACCGCCGTCGATGCGCCAGAAATCGAGATGACCGGCTGCAATAACCGCGCCGAACTCGCCGTCATCGAGCGCTTCTGGCAGGAGCGCCGCCGTCACCAGATGATGCTATCAGGCGTCACCATGATCGCGCCGGAGACGGTGTTTCTCTGCTACGATACCGTCATAGGCCAGGACGCACTGATCGAGCCGAATGTCGTCTTTGGCCCCGGCGCGGCAATCGACAGCGGCGCCGTCATTCATGCCTTCTCGCATATCGAAGGCGCTCATGTCAGCCGGGGCGCGACTGTCGGCCCGTTCGCGCGGCTGCGGCCGGGTGCGGATCTCGCTGACGGTTCGAAGGTCGGCAATTTCTGCGAGGTCAAGAACGGCCGGATCGGCGAGGGCGCCAAGGTCAACCATCTCACCTATATCGGCGATGCCGTCATCGGCGCCGGCAGCAATATCGGCGCCGGCACGATCACCTGCAATTATGACGGCGTCAACAAGAGCGAGACGGTGATCGGGCAAAACGCCTTCATCGGTTCCAACTCCTCGCTGGTCGCGCCGGTGACAATCGGCGACGGCGCCTATATCGCCTCCGGCAGCGTCATCACAGTCGACGTGCCGGCTAATGCACTGGCGCTCGGCCGCGCCCGCCAGGAGATCAAGCCCGGCCGCGCGACGCTGCTGCGCGAGCGCGCGCTTGCCATCAAGGCGGCGAAGAAGGCGAAGAGCTGAGCGGCCTTGCGTAACCGGCGGAAATTGAAAGTGACCGCCGAGGTGATTGAGAAATAAGCAGAAATCGTTAGGACTGGCCTCGTTATCGAAGCCTTTGTGGGGAATATATTGCATGTGCGGCATTGTGGGGATCGTCGGAAATCAGCCTGTTGCCGGGCGCCTGGTCGATGCGCTGAAGCGTCTCGAATATCGCGGTTATGATTCCGCTGGTGTCGCTACCATCCACGAGGGGGTGATGGATCGCCGCCGTGCCGAAGGCAAGCTGTTCAATCTGGAAAAGCGCCTCGACGCCGAACCGCTGCCCGGCGTGGTCGGCATCGCCCATACGCGCTGGGCGACCCACGGCGTGCCCAATGAGACCAACGCCCATCCGCATTTCGTCGAAGGTGTGGCCGTCGTCCATAACGGCATTATTGAGAATTTCTCCGAGCTTCGCGACGAATTGACCGAAGAGGGCGCAGTCTTTCAAACCCAGACCGATACGGAAGTCGTCGCCCAGCTGATGGCGAAACATCTGCGCGAAGGCCTGGAGCCGCGCGCCGCCATGCTGCAGATGCTGAACCGGCTGACCGGCGCCTATGCGCTCGCCGTCATGCTCAAGGCCGATCCCGGTACGATCATGGCCGCCCGTTCCGGTCCGCCGCTTGCTGTCGGTTATGGCCGCGGTGAAATGTTCCTGGGTTCGGACGCAATTGCGCTCTCTCCCTTCACCAACGAGATCACCTATCTGGTCGACGGCGATTGCGCCGTCATCACCCGCGACAGCGTCGCCGTCGTCGATTTCGCCGGCAAGCCGGTCAAACGTGCTCGCCAGATCTCGCAGGCGACCGCCTATGTCGTCGACAAGGGCAATCACCGCCATTTCATGGAAAAGGAAATCTACGAGCAGCCGGAGGTTATTTCCCACGCGCTCAGCCATTATGTCGATTTCGCCGAGAACACGATCGGCGCCAACGCCGCTGCGATCGACTTCAAGGCGGCGACCGGCCTGGCGATCTCGGCCTGCGGCACCGCCTATCTCGCCGGCCTCGTCGGTAAATACTGGTTCGAGCGTTATGCCCGCCTGCCTGTTGAAATCGACGTCGCTTCCGAATTCCGTTACCGCGAAATGCCGCTCTCGCCGTCGCAGGCGGCACTGTTCATCTCGCAGTCCGGCGAAACCGCCGATACGCTGGCATCGCTGCGCTACTGCCGGGAGAACGGCCTGAAGATCGGCGCCATCGTCAATGTCCGCGAATCGACGATCGCCCGCGAATCCGACGCCGTCTTTCCGATCATGGCCGGCCCCGAAATCGGCGTCGCCTCGACCAAGGCCTTCACCTGCCAGCTTGCCGTGCTGGCATCGCTGGCGATCGGCGCCGGCAAGGCGCGCGGTACGGTGAGTGCCGATGAGGAGAGGGCGCTGGTGCGCCATCTCGCCGAAATGCCGCGGATCATGAGCCGGGTGCTGAACCTTATCCAGCCGCAGATGGAAAGCCTGTCGCGCGAATTGTCGAAATGCAAGGACGTGCTCTATCTCGGCCGCGGCACCAGCTTCCCGCTGGCCATGGAAGGCGCGCTGAAGCTCAAGGAAATTTCCTATATTCACGCCGAAGGTTATGCCGCCGGCGAGTTGAAGCATGGACCGATCGCGCTGATCGACGAGAACATGCCAGTCATCGTCATCGCCCCTTACGACCGTTTCTTCGAAAAGACCGTCTCGAACATGCAGGAGGTCGCAGCGCGGGGCGGCCGCATCATCTTCATCACCGACGAGGCCGGTGCCGCCGCCTCGAAACTGCCGACCATGGCGACGATTACTCTGCCTGTGGTCGACGAAATCATCGCGCCGATGATCTTCTCGCTGCCGATCCAGCTGCTCGCCTATCACACCGCCGTTTTCATGGGCACCGATGTCGACCAGCCCCGCAATCTGGCGAAATCCGTGACCGTAGAATAAGCCTGCAGAGCCCCGGCCTTCGCGCCGAAACATATTGTGCGGGACCCCGAATTCTGGCAATTTTGGTCGGCGGACAAAGGGGGAAGGGCCGGCGTTCCGGCCTGTCCAGGACCGAGATGGAGTTCATCAGTAGAGATGACCGACAATGCCCCCAGAATGCCGGTCGCGACCCGGCTGAGGAATAATTTTCTCGCAGGCCTGATCATCTGCGCCCCGATCGCGATCACCATCTGGCTGACCTGGACCTTCATCCACTGGTCGGACAGCTGGGTCCGACCCTATATCCCGGCGCGCTGGAATCCGGAAAGCTATCTCAATTTCGCTATTCCCGGTTTCGGTCTGCTGACTGCCGTCGTGCTGATCACCGTCGTCGGTTTTCTCGGCAAGAACCTCATCGGCCAGAGCATCGTCGGTTTCGGCGAATCGGTTGTCCAGCGCATGCCGCTGGTGCGCACGATCTATAGAAGCGTGAAGCAGATTTTCGAAACAGTGCTGAAGGAGCAGTCGAACTCCTTCAAGAAAGTCGGCCTGATCGAATATCCAAGTCCGGGCCTCTGGGCGCTGGTCTTCATCGCCACCGACGCCAAGGGCGAGATCGCATCAAAGTTCAATGCGATGGGCCAGGATATGGTCGCGGTTTTCCTGCCGCCGACGCCGGTGCCGACGGCCGGTTTCCTCGTCTTCGTCCCGCGTGAGAAGATCGTCGTGCTCGACATGTCGCCGGAGGATGCCGCAAAGTTCCTGATTTCGGGCGGCCTTGTGGCGCCTGAACCGCCTCAATCCGAGCCGAAGCCGAAGCAGTTGCCGCGGCCGAAGCCGGTGGCGGTTTCGAAGGCTGATTAACCGGCTCTCAGGAACCGGATCGCCTCGTCGCGGCGGAAGAGGTAGAGCAGGGTGCGGATCGCCGTTCCTCTTTCACTGGTCAGTTCCGGATCGCGCTCGATCAGGTAGGCCGCATCCTTGCGGGCGATTTCCAGGAGGTCGGCATGCGCCTCGAGGCTGGCGATGCGGAAGCCCGGCGTGCCGGACTGGCGGGTGCCGAGCAATTCACCTTCGCCGCGGAGTTTCAGGTCCTCCTCGGCGATGCGGAAACCGTCCTCCGTCTCGCGCATGATCGACAGCCTGGCATGGCCGGTCTCGCCGAGCGGCCCCTTATAGAGCAGGATGCAGGTCGAGGCCTCGTCGCCGCGCCCGACGCGGCCGCGCAGCTGATGCAATTGCGCCAGGCCGAAGCGCTCGGCATGTTCGATCACCATGATCGTCGCATCCGGCACGTCGACGCCGACCTCGACGACGGTGGTGGCGACGAGAAGCCGGGTCTCGCCGGTCTTGAACGCCATCATCGCCGCATCCTTCTCCGGTCCGCTCATCCGGCCATGGATGAGGCCGACATCCGGGCCAAGCGCTGAGACGAGCGTCGCATGCCGCTCCTCGGCCGACATCAGGTCGAGTTCTTCTGATTCTTCGACCAGCGGGCAGATCCAGTAGGCTTTCTTGCCCTCGGCAAGCGCGCTTTGCAGCCGCCCGACGATCTCGCCGGTCCGTTCCATCGGCACGGTGATCGTCTGGATCGGTTTGCGGCCGGCCGGTTTCTCGGTGAGCTTGGAAACGTCCATATCGCCGAAGGCGGCAAGCACAAGCGTGCGCGGGATCGGCGTCGCCGTCATCACCAGCATGTGGGGTGAGATACCCTTGGCCGTCAGCCTCAGGCGCTGATGCACGCCGAAACGGTGCTGCTCGTCGACGACGGCCAGCATGAGGTTGGCGTACGCGACGCTGTCCTGGAACAGCGCATGCGTGCCGATGACGATCTGGGCGGCGCCCGAAGCGATGCGCTCCAGGATCTCCTCCCGCTCGCGCCCCTTGGTGCGCCCGGTCAAGACCTCAATGCCGAGCCCTGATGAGGCGGCGAATTTCGATATCGTCGCATGGTGCTGCCGCGCCAGGATTTCGGTCGGCGCCATCAGCACCGCCTGGCCGCCGCTCTCGATCACTGCCGCCATCGCCATCAGCGCCACCAGCGTCTTGCCGGCGCCGACATCGCCCTGCAGCAGCCGCAGCATGCGTTCGGTTCCGGCCATGTCCTTCAGAATGTCGGCGATCGCCTCGTTCTGGCTACCGGTGAGCGAGAAAGGCAATGTCTTCAAAATCTTGCCGCTGATTTCGCCGGTCGCATGCACCGGCTGCCCCGCCACCTTGCGCAGCCTCTGGCGCACCAGGCTGAGCGAAAGCTGGCCGGCGAGGAATTCGTCATAGGCAAGCCGCCGCCGGGCAGGCGCCTGCGGGTCTATATCGGAAGGGTCGCGCGGCTCGTGCAGCATGTGAAAACTGTCGCGGATCGACGGGAGGCCCTGTTTCTCAGTCAACGCCAGGTCGATCCATTCCGGCAGTTCCGGAAAACGCGGCAGGCCGGCATCGATGATCTTGCGCAGAGTCTTCGGTGAAAGCCCCGCCGTCAGCGGATAGATCGGCTCGACGAGCGGCAGGTTCTCCGCCTCCTCGGCCCTGACGATATAGTCGGGATGCACCATCGAGGCGCGGCCATTGAACCAGTCGACCTTGCCGCTGACGGTCACCTCCGCATCGACAGGCAGCTGCTTTTCCAGCCAGGCCGCCTGTCCCCGGAAGAAGACCAGCGTCAACTCGCCGGTTTCGTCATGCAGGAAGACGCGGTAGGGGACATTGCTCTTGCCGCGCGGCGGCACCTGGTGGCGGTCGACGCGGGCGGTGATCGTGACGATGGCGCCTTGCGGCGCCAGGGCGATCCCCGGCTGGTTGCGTCGGTCGATCAGCGAAAAGGGCGCGTGGAAGATGAGGTCGATGACCCGGCAATCCTCCGGCGTCTCGCGCCCGAGTAGCTTGACCAGCAGGTCGGCAATCTTCGGGCCGACGCCCGGAAGGCCCGAAATGGGGGAAAACAGCGGATCGAGAATGGCGGGGCGCATGCGGTCAAAATGCGATGAACAATGCGGCCTTGGCAAGGCTGACAAGCCGCTTTCCAGGGTCTATAGAGGCGCATCAACAGGAAGGTAATGCCATGACAGGTGTCACGCTCACGAGTGCCGGTCTCGACCCGCGCCGCCGCCGGATCCTTTTCCGTTGCTGGCATCGCGGCATTCGCGAGATGGATCTGGTCTTCGGCCAGTTTGCCGAAGCCGAGATCGCGACGCTCTCGGATGCCGAGCTCGATGAGTTCGAGACGATCATGGCAGAAGAGGACAATGATCTTGTTCGCTGGATCATGGGAACATGGCCGGTGCCCGAACGTTTCCAGACGCCAATGTTTGCCCGCCTTGCCGCCTATACGCCCGATTTCGACAAGCCCCTCAGGACGCCGGAATGATCCCAGGTTTTGATGCGAAGAAGCTTGCGGCCATTGCCGAGCCGCTGACGATCGGCAATGTGCCTGCCGGCCTCGAAACGCTGCTGCTCGCCGAGCTCGCCCGAACGGGAGAGCCGGTCGCCTATGTCATGTCCGACGGCCACCGCATGGCTGATCTCGAACAGATGCTGAGCTTCGTCGCCCCCGACATTCCGGTTCTCACCCTACCGGCCTGGGACTGTTTGCCCTATGACCGCGTCTCGCCGAGCGCCGACACCTCGGCCCGCCGCCTTGCCGCACTCGGCGGCCTGATTGCCCATCGGAAAAAACCGCATGCCGCGATCGTGCTCGTCACCGCCAATGCCATGCTGCAGAAGGTGGCGCCGCAGGATGTCATCGAAAGCCTGAGCTTTTCGGCCCGTCCCGGCAACCAGCTGCGCATGGACGATCTCGCCGGACGCCTGGAGCGCAACGGCTTCGATCGCGTCGCGACCGTTCGCGAGGTCGGCGAATATGCCGTGCGCGGCGGCATTCTCGACGTCTTCGTGCCGGGTTCGGAAGAACCGGTCCGCCTCGATTTCTTCGGCGACACGCTGGAATCGATCCGCAGCTTCGATCCGGCTAGCCAGCGCACGACGGGCCAGGTCCGCTCCCTCGATCTCAATCCGATGAGCGAGGTGACACTGACGCCGGATACGATCAGCCGTTTCCGCAAGAACTACCTCTCGGCTTTCGGCGCAACGACGCGGGATGACGCGCTCTATCTCGCCGTCTCCGAAGGCCGCCGTTATCCCGGCATGGAGCATTGGCTGCCGCTTTTTTACGAGAAGCTCGATACCGTCTTCGATTATCTCAGCGGCTTCCGTGTCGTCACCGACCATACGGTGCGTGAAGCGGCGGAAGAGCGCTCCAAGCTCGTTTTCGATTATTACGACGCCCGCCTGAATTCCGGTCAGCCGGCCAAGAGCCAGATGTCGCAGGGCACGCCCTATAAGCCGGTGACGCCGGGCCAGCTCTATCTCGACAGCAAGCTTTTCGCCAAAACCCTCGACGCGCTCGGGGCGATCCGCATCAGCCCCTTCAACGAGCATGAGGGCGAGGCGAGGCGGGTCGTCAATATCGACGCCCGCCAGGGCCAGCGCTGGGCCCGCTCGAATGCCGAGGGCGGCGGTGATGCCGAACGCATCAATATCTTCGACGTCGTCGTCAAGCATATTGCCGACCGCCGCGCGGCCGGGGCGAAAGTGCTCGTCACCGCCTGGACCGAAGGCTCGCTGGAGCGCCTGCTGCAGGTGCTGAACGAACACGGCCTGGAAAAGGTCAAGCTGGTCGAGGCATTGAAGGATGTCGCCTCGCTGGCGAGAGGTGAAGCCGCGGCCGCCGTACTCAGTCTCGAATCCGGCTTCGAGACCGGCGACCTCGTCGTCATCGGCGAGCAGGATATCTTAGGCGACCGCATGGTACGCCGCTCGAAGCGCCGCAAGCGCGCCGCCGATTTCATCGCCGAGGTCGCAGGTCTCGACGAGGGCTCGATCGTCGTCCACGCCGAACACGGCATCGGCCGCTTCATTGGTCTGCGGACCATCGAGGCGGCTGGTGCCCCGCATGCCTGCCTCGAACTGCAATATGCCGACGAGGCCAAGCTTTTCCTGCCGGTCGAAAACATCGATCTGCTCTCGCGCTACGGCGGCGAGGGCACCGACGCCCAGCTCGACAAACTCGGCGGCGGCGCCTGGCAGATGCGCAAGGCCAAGCTCAAGAAACGCCTGCTCGACATGGCCGATGCGCTGATCCGCATCGCCGCCGAGCGCCTCACGCGCCACGCGCCGATGCTGACGACGCCGGAGGGCCCCTATGACGAGTTTGCCGCCCGCTTCCCTTATGACGAGACCGAGGACCAGGACAATGCCATCGAGGCGGTCCGCTCCGATCTTGGCGCCGGCCGGCCAATGGACCGTCTGGTCTGCGGCGACGTCGGTTTCGGCAAGACCGAAGTGGCGCTGCGTGCCGCTTTCGTCGCGGCGATGAACGGCGCCCAGGTTGCCGTCGTCGTGCCGACGACATTGCTCGCCCGCCAGCATTTCAAGACCTTTTCCGAGCGCTTCCGCGGTCTGCCGGTGCGCATCCAGCAGGCCTCGCGCCTGGTCGGGGCCAAGGAGCTGGCGCTGACCAAGAAAGAAGTGGCAGACGGCAAGACCGACATCGTCGTCGGCACCCATGCGCTGCTCGGCGCCGGCATCAAATTCGCCAATCTCGGCCTGCTCGTCATCGATGAGGAACAGCATTTCGGCGTCAAGCACAAGGAGCGGCTGAAGGAGCTGAAGAGCGACGTGCACGTGCTGACGCTGTCGGCAACGCCGATCCCGCGCACGCTGCAGCTCGCCATGACTGGCGTGCGCGAACTGTCGCTGATCACCACGCCGCCGGTCGACCGCATGGCGGTGCGCACCTTCATCTCGCCCTTCGACAGCCTCGTCATCCGCGAGACGCTGATGCGCGAGCACTATCGCGGCGGCCAGAGCTTCTATGTCTGCCCGAGGCTTGCCGACCTCGCCGATATCAACGCCTTCCTGCAGTCCGATGTGCCGGAGCTGAAGGTCGCCGTGGCCCATGGCCAGATGCCGGCTGGCGAACTCGAAGACATCATGAACGCCTTCTATGAAGGCCGCTACGACGTGCTGCTGTCCACCACGATCGTCGAATCCGGCCTCGATGTGCCCACAGCCAACACGCTGATCGTCCACCGCGCCGATATGTTCGGCCTCGCGCAGCTCTACCAGTTGCGTGGCCGCGTCGGTCGCTCGAAGGTGCGCGCCTTCGCGCTCTTCACCCTGCCGGTGAACAAGGTGCTGACCGCAACGGCCGAACGCCGGCTGAAGGTGCTGCAGTCGCTGGATACGCTTGGCGCCGGCTTCCAGCTGGCAAGCCACGATCTCGATATCCGCGGCGCCGGCAATCTGCTGGGCGAGGAGCAGTCCGGACACATCAAGGAGGTCGGCTTCGAGCTTTATCAGCAGATGCTGGAAGAGGCGGTCGCCGAGGTCAAGGGTGTCGACGAGATCCACGACACCGGCTGGTCGCCGCAGATCTCCGTCGGCACGACGGTGATGATCCCCGAGAACTATGTGCCCGACCTGCATCTGCGCATGGCGCTCTATCGCCGTCTCGGCGAAATCACCGAACTCAAGGAGATCGACGGCTTCGGCGCCGAGATGATCGACCGTTTCGGGCCGATGCCGATCGAAGTCCAGCATCTCCTCAAGATCGTCTACATCAAGTCGCTCTGCCGCACCGCCAATGTCGAAAAGCTCGATGCCGGCCCGAAGGGCGTCGTCGTGCAGTTCCGCAACAAGGAATTCCCCAACCCGGCCAACCTCGTCGGTTATATCGGCAAGCAGGGCGCGATGGCGAAGATTCGCCCCGATCACAGCCTGTTCCTGACCCGCGACCTGCCGACCCCGGAAAAACGCCTGCAGGGTGCGGCTGTTATCATGACGCAACTGGCCGAGATGGCGAAGTAAAGCAATTCCAGCAAAAGTGTGCCGCGGTTTTGCGTCCGGGATTGCTTGAAAAAAAGGGAGACGGAGATGGCGACATATAGCGCGACGATCGCCTGGCAGCGAGGCGACGAGACCTTCACCGACAACCGCTACAGCCGCGCCCACCGCTGGACCTTCGACGGCGGCATCGAGGTGAGGGCGTCTTCGTCCGCTCACGTGGTTCCGCTGCCCTATTCCGCCGAGGACGCCGTCGACCCGGAAGAGGCCTTCGTCGCCTCGCTCTCCAGCTGTCACATGCTCTGGTTCCTTTCGATCGCCGCCAAACAGCGCTTCTGCGTCGACAGCTACACCGATGCCGCCGAGGGCGTGATGGAGAAGAACGCCGAAGGCCGTCTCGCCATGACCGTAGTGACACTCCGCCCGCATGTCGTCTTCAGCGGCGAAAAGCAGCCCACATTGAGCGAACTCGAAGCCCTGCATCATCGCGCCCACGACGAATGTTTCATCGCCAACTCGGTGAAGACCGAGGTGCGCTGCATTCCGGTTGTGGGCGGAATCTGAAGCCACGCTGGGATCTCTCCAGCGGCTTCCCGGACCTGCTTCACTTATTCACGGAATTGAAATGGCTTTAGATCAAACGACTGTAGTTGATGCCATCGGGGTCGATAATGCGACAGGCGAAGTCGTATTGACTATCACGGATCACCTTGGATGGACAGGGAGTGATAGTGAGCACCTTCTGTTGCTAAAAGAAAAGCTCAACGCTTATTTAAGTTTTGTTGAGAGCGGTGAGATGTTGGAAACATACCCCGACGCCAAAGGCAGGGCAGTGTTAATAGACGTTGTGTGCAAGTTCCCGCCGGACGAGCAAGCCCAAGGCTTTTATAATCAGCTTTCACAGGTCGTCGAAAGTGCCGGAATAAAACTCCAACAGCGGTTGTTTAGCGCATGTTCGCTTTCGGCGATGAGTTGACTTCGCCAAGGCTTGAGCACTGCGAAATCGTCTGCACAATTTTGTCGCGGCTCTTCGATTTCGATTCGCATCGGCGCCTCAGTTGAGACCCGATCGTGCCTCGGCCTTTGCCTTGGCGATATCACGCAGCGCATTCGCCAGCACATCGGGGGTCTGCGCGCCGCTGACGGCATATTGCTGGTCGAAGATGAAGAACGGCACGCCGTTGACGCCCATTTCCTGTGCCGCCTTGATCTCGGCGACGATCAGGTCGCGATCGGCATCGGAGGCAAGCAGCGAGGCGATGACCGAACGGTCGAGGCCGGCCTTTCCGGCAATATCGAGCAGTATCGCATGGTCGCCGACATTGCGGCCTTCCTCGAAATTTGCCTTGAACAGGGCCGCGACGATGCTGTCCTGCTTCTCGCGGCCTTCGATCATCGCCCAGTGGATCAGCCGATGGGCGTCGAGCGTGTTCGGGCCGATTTTGATCGCCTCGAAGTCGAAGGCGATGCCGACCTCGCGGCCGTAATCGGCGAGCATCTTGTGGGCCTGCGCCACGCGCTCCTCGCCGCCGAGCTTCTCAGCCAGCGCCTTCTTCTGGTCGACACCTTCCTTGGGATAGTCGGGATTGAGCCGGTACGGCCGCCAGTTGATGTCGACGCCGATTTCGTCCTGCACTTCGGCGATGGCGAGTTCCAGTCGCGCCTTGCCGAGATAGCACCAAGGGCAGACGACATCCGAGACGACGTCGATGGTGATACGCTCCATGATGATCTTCCTTATCTGTGCGTTCGGCGTTTGGCCGCTGTTATTGCACGCTTGTATCCCACCAGACCGGCAGCTGATAGCCATTGAGCGGCACGTTATCGGGACGGCCGATGCGCTTGCTGTGGGCCACCCATTGCTGGTCGATATGATAGAGCGGCAGCACGTAGTGGCCGGAGAGCAGCAGCCGGTCGTAGGAGCGCACCGCCGCGGTGAAATCCTCGGCCGAGCGTGCCCTGAGCACGTGGTCGATCAGCGTGTCGATATCGGGATCGTTGGCGCCGGCAAAGCTGTCGGTACCCTCGCGGGTGCGCGCAGCCGACGACCAGCGGCCGAGCTGTTCGTTTCCAGGCGACAGCGAGGAGGTGTAGGACTTCATGATCATATCGTAATCGAAGCTGTTCGTCCGGCTCTGATACTGCGAATCGTCGACGGTGCGGATCGAAGCGGCGATGCCGATCGTCTGCAGCGAACGCTGGTAGGCGATGGCGAGCTTCTCCTGGTCGGCATTCTGCGTCATGATCTCGAAAGCGAGCTGACGGCCGGAGGCATCCAGCATCTTGCCGCCCTGGATCGTATAGCCGCCCTGTTTCAGCAATTCGACCGCCTGCTTTAGTACATTGCGGTCGCGACCGGAGCCGTCGGTCACCGGCAGTTTGTAGGTCCCGTCAAGAATCGCGGGTGCGATTTTGTCCTTGATAGGCCCGAGCAGGGCAAGCTCGGCCGCATTGGCGGGAACGCCGAAACTCGACAGTTCGGAGTTCTGCCAGAAGCTCTGGGTGCGCTTGTAGGCGCCGGAATAGAGGTTCTTGTTTGCCCATTCGAAATCGAACACCAGCGACAGACCCTCGCGCACCTTGGTGTCGGTAAAGATCGGCCGGCGGGTGTTGAAGACGAAGCCGAGCATACCGCTGGGCAGTTTCGGTGTGTACACGTCCTTGACGACAGTCCCCGAGGTGACGGCGGGGAAATTATAGGCATTGGCCCAGTGGCCGGGATTGCCGTCGGGATAGACGTCGATATCGCCCTTCTTGAAGGCCTCAAACAGCGTCGTATCCTGCAGGAAATACTGAACGGTGATCTGGTCGTAATTGTCCGTGCCGACCTTGGCGGGAATGTCCTTGCCCCAGTAATTCGGATCACGCTCATAGGTGATGCTCTCGCCGGGCTTCACCGTCTTCACCTTATAGGGCCCGGAGCCGACGGGCGGCGTCAGCGAGGAACGATCGAAGGTCTCGGGATCGATCGCATGTTTCGGCAGCACCGGGAAAAGACCGAAAATCAAGGGCGTCTCGCGGTCGGCCTTGTCGTTGAAGGTGAAGCGCACGCTGTGTTCGCCCACCTTTTCCATCTTCGCGACGACGTTGAGGCGATTGGCGAAGGGCACGCGGCCTTTGTCGCGCATCAGCTCGAAGGTGAACATCACGTCCTCAGGCGTCACCGGCTGACCATCGGCCCATTTCGCCTTCGGATTGAGGTTGAACTGGATGAAGCTCCTGTTGTCGTCCCATTCGACCGTTTCGGCCAGCAGGCCATAGAGCGTGAAGGGCTCGTCGCGGGAGCGCTGCATCAGCGATTCGTAGACGAGATTGCCATATTCCGGATCCCACATGCCGCGCGCCGTTGTGCGCATGCTCTTTAGTATGAACGGGTTGAGGCTGTCGAAAGTGCCGACGACGCCGTAGGTGATCTTGCCGCCCTTTTTCACGTCGGGATTGACGTAAGGAAAGTGCTTATAATCAGCCGGCAAGGCCGGCTCGCCATGCATCGCGATGCCATGCAGCGGCTCGGCGGCAACAGCGCCGCACAGCAGCGACAGGACGAGGGGGACGACGATCCGGAGCATTCGGCAATCCTTGCGACCACGAAAACGGGCATGATTCACCGCGGAGATTATCATGGGGTCGAACGATTCCAACACGAAGCGGCGATTTCTTTGGCATCGCGACGAAATGCGCCTCAAATTGCCAAAGAAATGCTGGATATCTTGAACGCTGCGATGTAACAGGTGAACCCGAAGTTTCGGGGTCATGCATTTGCCTTATTTTTTTAAGAGGTGGGTGCCGAACGACCCGATGGTTGGGGCGGCAAGTCGCTGCTCCGAACGGATATCAGGAGACGGAATTCGTTATGATGTTCAAGTCTGAAAAGAAAATGCGGGCAGCACTGTCCGTTCTGGCAGTGATGTTCGGCGCCGCTTCGGCTCCGGTCTCCTCCTTCGCCCAGGATGCGGCGGCACAGGCTCCGGCCGATGCTCCGGCGCAGGCCGCCGGCGCTCCGAAGCTCGGCTGGTACAAGACCTGCAGCAAGCAAGAAGACAACGACATCTGTGTTGTCCAGAACCTGATTCTCGCCAATGGCGGCCAGCTTGTCACGGCCGTCGGCCTGATCTCGGTTACCGGCAAGATCAACCGCAAGCTCCTGCAGGTGTCGGTACCTACCGCACGCCTGATCCCCCCGGGCATCATCATGCAGATCGACGGCGGCAAGGGCCAGAAGCTCGACTACGCCGTCTGCCTGCCGGACAAGTGCACGGCTGAAATTCCGCTGACCGATGCAATGATCGCCAGCCTCAAGAAGGGCAGCGACGTGATCTTCACCTCGATCAACTTCCGCCGCGCCCCGAACCCGATCAAGATTTCGCTCGAAGGCTTCACCGGTGCTTATGACGGCGAACCGGTTTCCGAATCCAAGCTCGCTGAAAGCCAGCGCAGCCTGCAGGAAGGCATGCAGAAGAAGGCCGAAGAAGCCCGCAAGAAGCTGGAAGACGCCCAGAAGGCAGCCAAGGCGCAGTAATCCTGCCGCCATATTTGAATAAAAACCCGGCTTCGCGCCGGGTTTTTTGTTGATAGGTCCCCCTTCGAGGCGTTGGCGAGGGACCGAGATCTTGCGGCTTGTCCCTGCTCCCCGTCATCACGGGGAAAAGGTGGCGGCAGCCGGAATTTTGCGCCAAAAGAAAAGGCCTCGCTGGGAGAGGCGAGGCCTTGTTTCACTTGCCGGGCAAGCCGATTTTAATGGGCGAAGCTCATCTTGGGTTTGAACTGCCCTGACGGGGCCTGATCGAAAATCTGATAGATCTGCGGATTGCGAAGCGGCGTGCCGCTTTCATCGTTCGTCAGGTTCTGCTCCGACACATAAGCGACATATTCGCTTTCGTCATTTTCGGCGAGCAGGTGATAGAAGGGTTGGTCCCTGCTCGGGCGCACTTCGGCCGGAATGGAATTCCACCATTCCTCCGTATTCGCGAACTCCGGATCAACGTCGAAGATGACGCCGCGAAACGGAAAAACCTTGTGCCGAACCACTTCGCCGATACTGAACTTTGCTATTCTTTCTTTCATGGTACGACTTCCTTTCATCACCAAATTTGGTGATTGGTGCCGCGCAAATCAAGATTTTTGCGCGAACGCGTCACATGAACGTCATATCCTCCTGCTGGCGTCCATGACCCGGGGAGGGGAAAGCCCCGGCGAACCGGGGCATTCCTTCTTGGCAGCCGGTTAGGCTGAATAATACATGTCGTATTCGACCGGATGCGGCGTCATTTCGAAACGCATCACCTCTGCCATCTTCAATTCGATGAAGGCATCGATCTGGTCGTCGTCGAAAACGCCGCCGGCGGTCAGGAACTTGCGGTCCTTGTCGAGGCTTTCGAGCGCTTCGCGCAACGAGCCGCAGACGGTCGGGATCTTCTTCAGCTCCTTCGGCGGCAGGTCGTAAAGATCCTTGTCCATGGCCTTGCCGGGATGGATCTTGTTCTTGATGCCGTCGAGGCCGGCCATCAGCATGGCGGCGAAGGCGAGATAGGGGTTGGCGGTCGGATCCGGGAAGCGGACTTCGACGCGCTTGGCCTTCGGGTTGGAGCCGAACGGAATGCGGCAGGAGGCCGAGCGGTTGCGAGCCGAGTATGCCAGCAGCACCGGCGCCTCATAACCCGGAACGAGACGCTTGTAGGAGTTCGTCGACGGATTGGTGAAGGCGTTGATCGCCTTGGCATGCTTGATGATGCCGCCGATGTAGTAGAGGCAGCTCTCGGAGAGACCGGCGTATTCGTCGCCGGCAAAGGTCGGCTTGCCGCCCTTCCAGATCGACTGGTGCACGTGCATGCCCGAGCCGTTGTCGCCGAAGATCGGCTTCGGCATGAAGGTCGCCGTCTTGCCGTAGGCATTGGCCACCTGGTGCACGACGTATTTGTAGATCTGCATCTTGTCGGCGTTGCGCACCAGCGTGTCGAACTTGATGCCGAGTTCGTGCTGGGCGGCTGCCACTTCATGGTGATGCTTTTCGACGACGACGCCCATTTCGGAGAGCACAGTCAACATTTCCGAGCGCATGTCCTGGGCGCTGTCGACCGGCGGAACCGGGAAATAACCGCCCTTGACGCGCGGGCGATGGCCGAGGTTGCCGGTTTCGTAATCGGTGTCGTCGTTCGACGGTAGTTCGGTCGAGTCGAGCTTGAAGCCGGTATTGTAGGGATCGGCCTTGTACTTGACGTCGTCGAACACGAAGAATTCGGCTTCCGGGCCGACGAAGATCGTGTCGCCGATACCGGACGCCTTGAGATAGGCTTCGGCCTTCTTGGCGGTGCCGCGCGGATCGCGGTTATAGGCCTCGCCGGAGACCGGATCGAGGATATCGCACATGATGACCATGGTCGACTGAGCAAAGAACGGGTCCATATGCACCGTCTCGGTATCGGGCATCAGCACCATGTCGGACTCGTTGATGGCCTTCCAGCCGCCGATCGAGGAGCCGTCGAACATCACGCCGTCAGCGAACATGTCCTCGTCGACGCAGACAACGTCCATCGTCACATGCTGCAGCTTGCCCTTTGGGTCGGTGAAGCGCAGATCGACGAACTTTACGTCGTTCTCCTTGATCTGCTTCAGAATTTCGCTTGCGGACGCCATTAAATACCTTCCTCCGATTTACGATGACAAAACATGGCTGCGCTGACCGTATCGAACTTTGCGCGCTTGGCAAAGTGGGTCAGATGGCGTCGATGCCGGTCTCGCCGGTACGGATGCGGATAACCTCTTCGACGTTGGAGACGAAGATTTTTCCGTCGCCGATGCGGCCGGTCTGCGCCGCCTTGCGGATCGCATCGATGACCGCTTCCGCGTTCTCGTCGGCCAGCACGACCTCGACCTTTACCTTCGGCAGGAAATCGACGACGTATTCGGCGCCGCGGTAAAGTTCCGTGTGACCCTTCTGACGGCCGAAACCCTTGGCCTCAGTGACCGTGATACCCTGCAGGCCGACTTCCTGAAGAGCTTCCTTCACTTCGTCCAGCTTGAAAGGCTTAATGATCGCTTCGATCTTTTTCATGAGAAAATGTCTCTCCGCTTCTCCCGTTATGGCAGGAATTTTCCCGCTCGCCGGATATGATGCAGATATCGTGCCAGTTTGAAATCCGTCTTCCTAAAAAAATCCGCGAATTTCGCCGAAACCGCCGCATTTGCGGAGATTCTGATGTCGATTTGGTGACAAAACTGCCGCAAAACTCTGCCCTTCGATCAAAATCATATCGAAAGTCGGAAAAAACCTATGTTTAAGGAATCGCGCAATCACGTCTAGGTAGGATGAAAAGATAGGCAAATGCACAAAATTGGTTCGTTTCTTTAATTTTTCAGGCGGTTGTTTTTTAGGCGTTTTTCGATTGAATAGACCAATGAGTCACCAACTGTCCGACCTTCTTCTCACGCCTGCCGAGATGGCCGCAGTCGATGCGGCGGCTGCCGCATCCGGTATTGATTCTTTTGGCCTGATGGAAAGGGCAGGTGCCGCGGTCGCGGCTGCGGCCCTGCGCCTTCATCCCGGCGCGCGGCGCTTCGTCGTGCTCTGCGGGCCGGGCAACAATGGCGGAGACGCCTATGTGGCAGCAAGGCACCTGCAGGAGGGCGGAGCTGCAGTGGCAGTCCTCCATTTTGGCGATCCCTCCAGGCTGAAGGGCGATGCCGCCCGCGCCCACGCCGGCTGCGCGCTCCAGGGACAGGAGCTCTACCTCTATAGTCCCGAAAGCGGCGACGTCGTCATCGATGGGTTGTTTGGCGCAGGGCTCGGCCGCGACGTGCCGGCCGAAGTCCGCGCGGTGATCGAGCGGGTCGCCGAGGCCGGTCCTCCGGTGCTCGCCATTGATCTGCCCTCCGGCCTCGATGGCCGTACCGGCAGGGTGCTGGGTGCGGCCTTCAAGGCGCAGAACACCATCACCTTCATGACCCGCAAGCCCGGGCACCTGCTGATGCCGGGCAGGGAGCTTTGCGGTGAACTGGAAGTCTTCGATATCGGCATTCCCGCCCGCATCGTCAGGGCCGAGGCAAGTGGCGCCATCGACGAAAACAGGCCTGACGCCTGGAGGGCGGTGCTGCCGGTCGAGCAGCTGGAAACCCACAAATACAAGCGCGGTCATCTGGTGGTGTTTTCAGGCGAGGCCGACAAGACGGGGGCCGCGCGCATGTCGGCGATCTCGGGCCTGAAGGCCGGCGCCGGCCTGGTGACGATCGCCGCCCCGCATGCGGCGATGGCCGCCAATGCCGCGCATCTCACAGCCGTGATGCTGCATGCCATTGACGACGAGGCCGAACTCGATGCCTGGCTTGCCGACAAGCGGCTGCAGACATTCGTCCTCGGTCCCGGTTTCGGCATCGGCGCCAGGGCACGCGGCTTCGTCACCGCCCTTGCCGATCGCCATCTCGTGCTCGATGCCGACGGCATCTCCTCGTTCAAGGACGATCCGCAGCAGCTTTTCGATCTTTTCCGAGGCGAACCGCGCCTGGTGTTGACGCCGCACGAAGGTGAATATTCGCGGCTCTTTCCCGATATCTCAGGCGACGATGGGCTGGGGAAGGTGGACAAGGCCCTGGCCGCTGCCCGCCGCGCCAATGCCGCGATCGTCTACAAGGGCGCCGATACCGTCATCGCCGCGCCAGATGGCCGGGCGCTGATCAATACCAACGCGCCCGCCTGGCTTGCCACCGCCGGATCCGGCGATGTGCTCGCCGGCGTTATCGGCGGATTGCTCGCGCAGGGCCTGCCGGCCTTCGAGGCCGCCGCCGCCGGCGTCTGGCTGCACGGCGCAGCCGGCCACCGCGCCGGCAAGGGGCTGACGGCGGAGGAACTCGCGGCCCACGTATTGCCGCTCTAGCCCGGTCGGGGCATAACCGCTCCGAGATTGGGCTGGCTTATTTCGCCAGCGCCTGCTGCAGGGCGATCGCCCCATGCGGCGCATTCACCTTGCCCTCATGGATCATGAAGGCGAAGACGTCGCGCGGCTCGGCCTTGACCTTGCGATCCCCGTCGATCAGCGGCAGATCGTCGGGGACCTTGCCCTCGGCCCAGGTCTCCAGCCGCTTTGCCCAAGCCTCCAGGTCCTTGTCGGGATAGCAGGTCGGAATATCGTCCGAACCCTTCTGCAGCCTGGCATAGACGAAATCGGCCGTGACATCGGCGATCATCGGATATTCGAAATGTTCGGCGCAAACAGGCGCCACGCCATATTTGGCAAGCAGCGCCACAAACTCCGGCACCTTGAAGGAATCGTGCCGGACCTCGACCACGTGGCGGAGCGCCAGCCCGTCCTGTTTTGTCGGCAGCAGTTTGAGGAAGGCCTCGAAATCGTCCGGATCGAACTTCTTCGTCGGAGCGAACTGCCAGAGCAGCGGCCCGAGATGATCGCCGAGTTCGCTGATCCCCGATGACAGGAAACGCTCCATCGATTCACCGGCTTCGGCAAGCACCCGCCGATTGGTGACGAAACGCGTCGCCTTCAGTGAAAAGATGAAACCCTCGGGCACGTCGGCTGCCCATTTGGCAAAGACCGCCGGCTTCTGCGTGCTGTAATAGGTGCCGTTGACCTCAATAACCTTCAACTGGCGGCTGGCAAAATTCAGCTCATCCTTCTGCTTCAGGTCATCGGGAAAGAAATGCCCGCGCCAGGGCTCGAAGGTCCAGCCGCCGATGCCGGTGCGGATAGTGCCGGATTTCGTCATGTCGTCCTCCCCGTTCGCAGCCGTTCTGGCCGCATCGATCTCTTTCGTCACGTGGACGAGCGACCATCCTGGCCGATATGCGCTCGGCCGGCGACCCGTTCCCTGAAATCCGAAGGCACTGTAGAGGGCACCGGGATCGGTGGCGCACCGAAGAGATGGGTATAGAGCAGATATGCGGCTGCCGTCAGTGTCGCGATCGTTTTGAGATCATCGGGCGACGCCAGCCGCATCGTCATTCCGCCGCAACCGCCTTCTTCGCCGGCCGCCGCTCCAGCAATTCCTTCAGGAAATGTCCGGTATAGGAGCGTTTCTCCTTGACGATCGCTTCGGGCGTGCCGACAGCCACAATCTCTCCGCCACCATCGCCGCCTTCGGGACCGAAATCGAGCACCCAGTCGGCCGTCTTGATCACTTCGAGATTGTGTTCGATCACCACCACCGAATTGCCCTGGTTGACCAGTTCGTGCAGCATTTCGAGCAACTTCGCGACGTCGTGGAAATGCAGGCCGGTCGTCGGTTCGTCGAGAATATAGAGCGTGCGCCCCGTCGAGCGTTTCGACAGCTCCTTGGCCAGCTTGACGCGCTGCGCCTCGCCGCCGGAGAGCGTATTCGCCTGCTGGCCGACCTTGATATAACCGAGGCCGACATCCTTCAGCGATTGCAGCTTATCGCGCACGGCCGGCACCGCCACGAAGAAATCGACGCCTTCCTCCACGGTCATGTCGAGCACGTCGGCAATCGACTTCTGCTTGAAGGTGACGTCGAGCGTCTCTCTGTTGTAGCGCTTGCCGTGGCAGACATCGCAGGTGACATAGACATCCGGCAGGAAGTGCATCTCGATCTTGATGACGCCATCGCCCTGGCAGGCTTCGCAGCGCCCGCCCTTGACGTTGAACGAGAAGCGGCCGGGCTGGTAGCCGCGCGCCTTGGCTTCCGGCAGGCCGGCGAACCAATCGCGGATCGGTGTGAAGGCGCCGGTATAGGTCGCCGGATTGGAGCGCGGCGTGCGGCCGATCGGCGACTGGTCAATGTCGATCACCTTGTCGATATGCTCGAAGCCGTCAATGCGGTCGTGATCGGCCGGGTTTTCACGCGCGCCCATGACGCGCCGTGCCGCCGATTTATACAGCGTCTCGATCAGGAAGGTGGACTTGCCGCCGCCGGAAACGCCGGTCACCGCCGTGAACACGCCGAGTGGGATCGATGCCGTAACGTTCTTCAGATTGTTGCCGCGGGCGCCGACGACCTTGATCTCGCGGCCCTTCTTCTGCTTGCGGCGCTCGTTGGGAACGGGAACGCCGAGTTCGCCCGAGAGGTATTTGCCGGTCAGCGACATCGGACTGTCCATGATATCCTGCGGCGTGCCGTGGGCGATAACCTCACCGCCATGAATGCCGGCAGCCGGGCCGATATCGACCACGTCGTCGGCCGTCATGATCGCGTCCTCGTCATGTTCGACGACGATGACCGTGTTGCCGATGTCGCGCAGGTGCTTCAGCGTATCGAGCAGCCGGGCATTGTCGCGCTGGTGCAGGCCGATCGACGGCTCGTCGAGCACGTAGAGCACCCCGGTCAGCCCCGAGCCGATCTGCGAGGCAAGCCGGATGCGCTGGCTTTCGCCGCCAGACAGCGTGCCCGAGTTGCGCGACAGGCTGAGATATTCCAGGCCGACATCGTTGAGGAAGCGCAGCCGGTCGCGGATTTCCTTCAGGATGCGCACCGCAATCTCGTTCTGCTTGGCGTTGAAGCTCGCCGGCAGCGTCTCGAACCAGTCGCGGGCGACGCGGATCGACATGCCGGTGACTTCGCCGATATGCAGCGTGCCGATCTTCACCGCTAAGGCCTCCGGCTTCAGGCGGAAGCCGTTGCAGGAAGGGCAGGGAGCAGCCGACATGAAGCGCTCGATATCCTCGCGCGCCCAGGCGGAATCGGTCTCCTTCCAGCGGCGCTCGAGATTGGTGATGATGCCCTCGAAATTCTTGTGCGTCGTATAGGAGCGCGCTCCGTCGGCGTAATGGAATTCGATCTTGTCTTCGGTGCCGTTGAGGATAACGTCCTTGGCTTCGTCGGACAGATCGTTCCAGCGGGTGCCGAGCTTGAAGCCGTAATGTTTGCCGAGTGCTTCCAGCGTCTGGTTGTAATAGGGCGAGGTCGATTTGGCCCAGGGCGCGATCGCGCCGTCGCGCAGCGTCCGCTCGGGCTCGGGCACGATCAGGTCCGGATCGATCTTCTGCTGGGCGCCGAGGCCGTCGCAGGTCGGGCAGGCGCCGAAAGGATTGTTGAAGGAGAAGAGCCTGGGCTCGATCTCCGGGATCGTGAAGCCGGAGACCGGGCAGGCGAATTTCTCCGAAAACAGCACGCGCTCATGCGTCTCGTTCAGCGATTTGTTGGCCGAGCCGCCGGCCGAGGTCTCTTCCGGCGGCAGCGGCTTGTCGGCGAATTCGGCAACCGCCAGCCCGTCGGCGAGCTTCAGGCAAGTCTCCAGGCTGTCGGCCAGGCGGGCCGAAACATCTGAGCGCACGACGATGCGGTCGACGACCACGTCGATGTCGTGCTTGTATTTCTTGTCGAGCACCGGCGCCTCGGCGATCTCGTAGAACTGGCCATCGACCTTGACGCGCTGGAAGCCTTTCTTCATCAGCTCGGCGAGTTCCTTCTTGTATTCGCCCTTGCGCCCGCGCACGAGCGGCGCGAGAATATAAAGACGGGTGCCCTCGCCGAAATCGAGGACGCGGTCGACCATCTGGCTGACCGTCTGGCTCTCGATCGGCAGGCCGGTCGCCGGCGAATAGGGAACGCCGACGCGGGCAAACAGCAGGCGCATATAATCGTAGATCTCGGTGACGGTGCCGACCGTCGAACGCGGATTGCGCGAAGTGGTCTTCTGCTCGATCGAGATCGCCGGCGACAGCCCGTCGATCTGGTCGACGTCGGGCTTCTGCATCATTTCGAGGAATTGCCGGGCATAGGCAGACAGGCTCTCGACATAACGGCGCTGGCCCTCGGCATAGATCGTGTCGAAGGCCAGCGAGGATTTGCCCGAACCGGAAAGACCGGTCATGACGATCAGCTTGTTGCGCGGCAGATCGAGATCGATGCCCTTGAGATTGTGCTCGCGCGCGCCGCGGATGGAGATCGTCTTCAGTTCGCTCATCGTCTCAGCTTTGGTCCTTTGGGATAACAGCCCTTATTTAGTGATGCCGACCGGCGAGTCGAGGCTGAATGTCCGCTACAGTCAAGGTTTTCGATTCTGTTGACAGGATCATACGGATAAACTAGAACAAAGAAAGAACAAAATTCCTGATGAATGCATGCGGCTTTCTGATGGGATAAACATGTGGATTAACGACCGTTCACGCGCATCGGCGGTCCGCGATGGTTTAAGGTGCGCTGATCGATTAACGCCGCCGGGCAGGGCGGCAGGCAGGGTGAGAAGCATGGCTGGTAGCGTAAACAAGGTAATTCTGATTGGAAACGTCGGTGCGGACCCGGAAATCCGCCGCACTCAGGATGGCCGGCCGATCGCCAATCTTCGTATCGCGACCTCGGAGACCTGGCGCGACCGCAATTCCGGCGAGCGCCGTGAAAAGACCGAATGGCACACCGTCGTGGTCTTCAACGAGGGCCTCTGTAAGGTCGTTGAACAATATGTGAAGAAGGGCGCCAAGCTTTATATCGAAGGCCAGTTGCAGACCCGCAAGTGGCAGGACCAGCAGGGCCAGGACCGCTACTCCACTGAAGTGGTGCTGCAGGGCTTCGGCTCGACGCTGACCATGCTCGACGGCCGCGGTGAAGGCGGCGGTGCAAGCTCCGGCGGCGGCCGTGGCAGCAGCAACAATGATTACGGCGACGATTACGGCGCCCCGGCTCCCTCCTCATCGCCGAGCCGCGGCGGTGGTGGCGGCGGTAACTTCTCGCGCGATCTCGACGACGACATCCCGTTCTGATCAACCGCTTTTCCTAGCTTGGAGAAGAGTTGGAGAGCATGATGCCTTTGAATGGCATCATGCTCTTTTTCTTTGGAATTGCGCCGTTCAATGCGGCGTCGCGCTGATGAGATTGAGCGCGGCTTTTGCACCGTCAACGACGAATTGCACCGCAAGGGCGGCGAGGATGACGCCTAGGAGCCGTGTGAGGATCGCCCTGCCGGTGACGCCGAGGAAGCGGTCGAGCCTGTCGGCGATCAGCAGCATCAGGAAGGTCAGCAACAGATTGGCGGCGATGACGCCGATCAACTGGGCTTTTTCGACGGTGGTCGGCAGCGTGCCGGCCAGCAGGATCGTCGCCGAGATCGCGCCGGGGCCTGCGATCAGCGGCAAGGCGAGCGGGAAGACGGCGATATTTTCGATGTGATCCTTGGTGACGGCAGCCTCGCTGGCCTTCTCCTTGCGCTCCTGCCGCCGCTCGAACACCATCTCGAAGGCGATCCAGAAGAGCAGCAGCCCGCCGGCGATGCGGAAGGCGCCGATCGAGATGCCGAGCACGCCGAGAACGCTTGCGCCGAACAGGGCGAAGACGGCGAGGATGATGAAGGAGATGGTCGAACCGCGCAGCGCCACCTGCGTGCGCTCGGCCCGGCTCATGCCCGTCGTCAGCCCCAGGAAGATCGGCGCCAGCCCCGGCGGGTCGATGGTGACGAGCAGCGTCGTGAAGGCGTTGATCAATTGGTCGGCGCTTGCCATCGTCTCTCCGAAACCGCATATAGTCACATGGTTTTTATGATTGTGAAGCGGGGATTCCGATTTGGCAAATATCCCGCGGCCGCCGGCAGCGGATTTGTCCGCTCCCGCCCCGCGACTTGTATGTTTTACCCTCTTTAAGCCGCAAAAGCCTGTTCAAAACGCACCGTGAAATTGGCGCGGGAACAGGCTTTCCGCTATAAATCTTCAAGTGATTCTAGAAGAGATCGTGATCTGTTTTGACTGAGCAAACACCCCCCGGCGGCGGGAAGCTCCCGCCAGGCATCGAGCCCATCTCCATCATGGAGGAAATGCAGCGGTCGTATCTCGATTACGCGATGAGCGTCATCGTCAGCCGCGCACTGCCCGACGTGCGCGACGGCCTGAAGCCCGTGCACCGGCGCATCCTCTACGGCATGTCCGAGCTCGGCATCGACTGGAACAAGAAATACGTCAAATGCGCCCGCGTCACCGGTGACGTGATGGGTAAATACCATCCGCACGGCAATTCCGCGATCTATGACGCGCTTGCCCGCATGGCCCAGCCCTGGTCGCTGCGGCTGCCGCTGATCGACGGTCAGGGCAATTTCGGCTCCGTCGACGGCGATCCACCGGCGGCCGAACGTTACACCGAATGCCGCCTGGAAAAGGCGGCCCATTCGCTGCTCGACGATCTCGACAAGGAAACCGTCGATTTCCGCGATAACTATGACGGCACACTCTCCGAGCCGGTCGTGGTACCGGCCAAATTCCCGAACCTGCTCGTCAACGGCGCCGGCGGCATTGCCGTCGGCATGGCGACCAACATCCCGCCGCACAATCTCTCCGAAGTCATCGACGGCTGCATCGCGCTGATCAACGATCCGGCCATCGAACTGCCGGACCTGATGCAGATCATTCCCGGCCCTGACTTCCCGACGGGTGCAAAGATCCTCGGCCGTGCCGGCATCCGCTCGGCCTATGAGACCGGCCGCGGTTCGGTGATCATGCGCGGCGTCGCCGCCATCGAGCCGATGCGCGGCGATCGCGAGCAGATCATCATCACCGAGATTCCCTACCAGGTGAACAAGGCGACGATGATCGAGAAGATGGCCGAGCTGGTGCGCGACAAGCGCATCGAAGGCATCTCCGATCTGCGCGACGAATCCGACCGCCAGGGTTATCGCGTCGTCGTCGAGTTGAAGCGCGATGCCAATGCCGATGTGATCCTCAACCAGCTCTACCGCTATACGCCGCTGCAGACATCCTTTGGCTGCAACATGGTGGCGCTGAACGGCGGCAAGCCGGAACAACTGACGCTGCTTGACATGCTGCGTGCTTTCGTCTCCTTCCGCGAGGAAGTCGTTAGCCGGAGAACGAAATTCCTGCTGCGCAAGGCGCGCGACCGTGCCCATGTATTGGTCGGCCTTGCCATTGCCGTCGCCAATATCGACGAAGTCATCCGCGTCATCCGCCAGGCGCCCGATCCGCAGTCGGCCCGCGAAGAACTGATGACCCGCCGCTGGCCGGCCGAAGATGTCGAGAGCCTGATCCGTCTGATCGACGATCCGCGTCACCGCATCAACGAGGACCTGACCTACAATCTCTCTGAAGAGCAGGCCCGCGCCATCCTCGAACTGCGCCTTGCCCGCCTGACGGCGCTTGGCCGTGACGAAATCGGCGACGAACTCAACAAAATCGGCGAAGAGATCAAGGATTACCTCGATATTCTCTCGTCGCGCGTCCGCATCCAGACGATCGTCAAGGACGAACTGATTGCCGTCCGCGACGAATTCGGCACGCCGCGCCGAACCGAGATCGTCGATGGTGGCCTCGAAATGGACGATGAGGATCTGATCGCCCGCGAGGATATGGTCGTCACCGTTTCGCATCTCGGCTATATCAAGCGCGTGCCGCTGACCACCTATCGCGCCCAGCGCCGCGGCGGCAAGGGTCGCTCCGGCATGACCACTCGCGACGCGGATTTCGTTAGCCGGCTGTTTGTGGTTAATACGCATACGCCTGTGCTGTTCTTCTCGTCGCGTGGCATCGTCTACAAAGAGAAGGTCTGGCGTCTGCCGATCGGCACGCCGACCTCGCGCGGCAAGGCGCTGATCAATATGCTGCCGCTGGCACCCGGCGAACGCATCACCACCATCCTGCCCTTGCCCGAGGACGAGGCGAGCTGGGACAATCTCGACGTCATGTTCTCGACGACGCGCGGTACGGTTCGCCGCAACAAACTGTCGGACTTCGTCCAGGTCAACCGCAACGGCAAGATCGCCATGAAGCTCGAGGAGGAGGGCGACGAAATCCTCTCCGTCGAGACCTGCACGGAACGTGATGACGTTCTGCTGACCACGGCGCTCGGCCAATGTATCCGCTTCTCCGTCGACGACGTTCGCGTCTTTGCCGGCCGCAACTCGATCGGCGTGCGCGGCATCAATCTCGGCGAAAGCGACCGCATTATCTCGATGACGATCGTCGGCCATGTCGATGCCGAGCCGTGGGAGCGCGCCGCCTATCTGAAGCGCTCCGCCGCCGAACGGCGTGCCACGGGCGTTGATGAAGAAGACATCGCTCTGGTCGGCGAAGAAGTCACCGAAGAGGGACAGCTCTCCGACGATCGCTACGAAGTGTTGAGAGACCGCGAACAGTTCGTCCTGACGGTCTCGGAAAAGGGCTTCGGCAAGCGTTCGTCTTCCTACGACTTCCGCATCTCCGGCCGCGGCGGCAAGGGCATCCGCGCCACCGACACGTCGAAGACGGGCGAGATCGGCGAACTGGTCGCGGCTTTCCCCGTCGATGACGGCGATCAGATCATGCTGGTTTCCGATGGCGGCCAGCTGATCCGCGTGCCGGTCGGCGGCATCCGCATCGCCAGCCGCGCCACCAAGGGCGTCACCATCTTCTCGACGCACAAGGACGAAAAAGTCGTCTCGGTCGAGCGCATCAGTGAACCGGAGGACGATGAGGCGGAGGAGGCTGTCGAGGTCGCCGAAGGTGCTGCTGCTGCCGAGGAAGGTGCTGCCGGCGAAGCGCCGATTGCCGATGGTGATCCGGCCGGACCTACCCAGGAATAATTTGAACGGGGCGGCTTCGGGCCGCCCTTTTCCTTTCAAGCCGGGGTGGTCGACCACACCCAAAGAAAAAGCCGGACGCTGGGTGCATCCGGCTTTGAAAGGCCTTGGGCAGCGGAAGGGTGCCGCTCAAGCTGGGGAAGGGGTTGGAAAAAAGGAAAGTCAGAACGCTCTATGTCTTTCGTTCAGCGCCTTGACCTCTTCACCTTCGCGCCGGAGCGCTGATATCGTCGAGGCAACAGACACTATGAACATGACGCTGATGAGGGCGGTGAGCACTGTCAAGATCGTGAACATAGGCATTCCTTTCCTGGGGAGTTGCGTTGTCGCCCCTCAGTACTGGCCCAGTACGGCCGTCCGGGCCGAAGCATAGGGACCATAAACCTTGGACGTATCAGCCTTCTGATCATAGAGCGCGACAGTTGCGGTCAGCATGCCCGTGACCATTACCATCCAGAGCACGTTAATCATCGTAATCTTGCCGGGCATCTTTAGTCCTTCCTGCCGCGATAATCGCATCTATGTGTCGGTTGAATGAACGCATCCGTTTTAAAATGGTTCCGCCGGATGTTGAGGCGGTGTTTACCAATGCCGATCTGAAGCCTCCTTGAATGTCTCGTTCATCTGGCGTTCAGATTCGAACGTCGGTTTTTTCACGCAGGCGGCTCTCTTTTCCACGCAGCCGGCCTTGAGCGCGCACGATCGCCGCATGCTCGGCAAGCGCCGGCCGCACCCAGCTCACCTCGTAGCGATCGGCGAAATAGCCATAAGCCTTCTCGGCGGCCAGCGAGGAAACGACGGCAAGTGCAACGAGCACGATCAGCATGGATCTTGTCTTTCGGGGAGCGCCGGATGCCAGAATGGCATCGGCTGTCTTGACGATTTGAATTTAGCAGATCCTGTCTGAAACCGCCTTGAACGGGTCATTCATCCGCCGTTCAACCGTCCGGGATGGTTGCCCAAATCACTTGCGGGAAGGCGGCATCCGTGACAAAAGGCGTCAAACAACGGTCGGGCCAGATGACGACAGCTTTTTATCCGGGGTCCTTTGACCCGATCACCAACGGGCATGTGGATCTTCTTGTCCAGGCGCTGAACGTCGCCGAAAAGGTGATCGTTGGGATCGGCATCCATCCCGGCAAGGCGCCGCTGTTTTCCTTCGAGGAGAGGGCCGAGCTGATCCGCCTTTCGCTCGCCGAAGCGCTGCCCGGCAAGACCGGCGATATCGCCGTCGTTGCCTTTGACAATCTGGTCGTCGATGCCGCCCGCACCCATGGCGCCACGCTTCTGATCCGCGGGCTTCGCGACGGCACCGATCTTGATTATGAGATGCAGATGGCCGGCATGAACAGGACGATGGCGCCCGATATCCAGACCATCTTTTTGCCGGCGGGCACGGCCTCTCGGCCCATTACCGCCACATTGGTCCGCCAGATCGCCGCCATGGGCGGCGATGTCAGCGCCTTCGTGCCGGCCGCCGTCTTACAAGCCCTCACATCCAAGCGCCAAAATTAACAACTACAAAGACTTGCAAGACAAAGACGAGCAAGCGCAAAGACCAGGCGGAACCCGCCGCAATGGAGCCCACATGAAACTCTTTTATCTCGCATTTGCCGGCGTATTGTATCTCGCCTCCTTCGCCGGCGATGCCTTCGCCCAGTCGGCCGATCATTATCTGACCGTGCAGTTGAAGGACGGCCCTGTCGTCATCCAGCTCATGCCTGAGGTGGCGCCGAAGCATGTCGCCCAGATCGAGGCGCTGGCCAAGAAGGGCGAATACGACAACGTCGCCTTCCACCGTGTCATCGAGGGTTTCATGGCCCAGACGGGCGACGTCAAATATGGCAACATGGAAAAGGGCTTCGATGCCAGCCTTGCCGGCACCGGCTCCTCCGACATGCCCGACATTCCGGCTGAATTCTCCAAGACCCCGTTTGTGCGCGGCACGGTCGGCATGGCCCGCTCGCAGGATCCGAATTCCGCCAATTCGCAGTTCTTCATCATGTTCGCCGACGGCTCCTTCCTGAACGGCCAGTACACCGTCGTCGGCAAGGTCGTTTCCGGCATGGAGAATGTCGACAAGATCAAGCGCGGCGAAGGCCAGAACGGCGAAGTCAAAAGTCCCGACCGGATGATCAAGGTCACCCTGGGCAAGAAGTAAGTTACGAGAGAAACAAGAGGAGAAGATTATGGCCGAGATCAAGGATCCCGAAAACACCATCATTCTGGAAACCACCAAGGGCAAGGTTGTCATTCAGCTTCTGCCGCAGGTCGCCCCTGAACATGTCGCCCGCATCAAGGAACTCGCTCGCGAGAAGGCCTATGACGGCGTCGTCTTCCACCGCGTCATCCAGGATTTCATGGCCCAGACGGGCGATGTCGAATTCGGCAAGAAGGGCTCGGAAACCTTCAATCCCGGTCGCGCCGGCATGGGCGGCTCCTCGAAGCCGGATCTGAAGGCTGAATTCTCCGCGACCACGCATACGCGCGGCACCTGCTCGATGGCCCGTTCGCAGAACCCGAACTCTGCCAACTCGCAGTTCTTCATCTGCTTTACCGATGCGCCCTGGCTGAACAAGCAGTATTCCGTCTGGGGCCAGGTCATCGAAGGCATGGACAATGTCGACAAGATCAAGCGCGGCGAGCCGGTTTCCGATCCGGACTCGATCGTCTCGATGCGGGTTGCCGCCGACGTCTGATTGTGATTTCTGCTGAAACCCGCCCTTGCGTGACTGCGCGAGGGCGGGTTTCGCTTTGAAAGTGCCCTAATGCGCGTAGACCTTTTCGATTTCGATCTGCCCGATGAACGCATCGCGTTGCGGCCCGCCGAGCCGCGAGACAGCGCGCGCCTGCTCGTCGTCGATCCCAATGCAGGCAACATGCTCTCCGATCATCGCGTCAGCGATCTCGCCTCCTTCCTGCGGGCGGGCGACGCACTTGTTTTCAACGATACCAAGGTCATTCCCGCCCAGCTCGAAGGCATCCGCCATCGCGATGGCGCCGGCGGCCAGCAGGTGTCGGCGACGCTGCATATGCGCGTCGGCCCGAGCCGCTGGAAAGCCTTTGCCAAGCCCGGCAAGCGCATCAAGGAGGGTGACCGCATTTCCTTTGGTCATAGCGGCGAAAGCTGCTTCCTCGGCTCGCTCGATGCTACCGTCGAGGAAAAGGGCGAGGCTGGTGAAGTGACGCTCGCCTTCGATCTTTCCGGCCCGGCGCTCGACGAGGCGATCGCCGCCGTCGGCCATATTCCGCTGCCGCCCTACATCGCCGCCAAGCGCCCGGAGGACGAGCGCGACCGCGCGGATTACCAGACAATCTATGCTCGAGAAGACGGCGCCGTCGCCGCGCCAACCGCCGGCCTGCATTTTACGCCTGGCCTGTTCGAAGCGCTCGACAGAGCCGGCATCGAACGCCATTTTGTCACGCTGCATGTCGGCGCCGGCACCTTTCTGCCTGTGAAGGCAGACGATACCGCCGATCACAAGATGCATCTGGAAACCGGCACCGTCAGCGCTGAGGCCGCCGCACGGCTGAATGCCGTCAAGGCAAGGGGCGGGCGCATCATCTGCGTCGGCACCACCTCGCTGCGGCTGATCGAGAGTGCCGCGGAAGAAAGCGGCGAGATCAAGCCCTGGGCCGGCGCCACTGGCATCTTCATCACGCCCGGTTACCGCTTCAAGGCGGTCGACATGCTGATGACCAATTTCCATCTGCCGCGCTCGACGCTGTTCATGCTGGTCTCGGCCTTTTCAGGCTTCGAGACCATGCACGCGGCCTATAATCACGCCATCTCGACAGGCTACCGCTTCTACTCTTACGGCGACGCGAGCCTTCTTTTCCGGAAAGATACATGACAGAGACCTTCCAATTCACGCTTGACAAGACCGATGCCGGCGCGCGCCTCGGAAAAATTTCCATGCCGCGCGGCGAAATCCGCACGCCGGCCTTCATGCCGGTCGGCACCGTCGGTACCGTCAAGGCCATGTATCTCGACCAGGTGCGCGAAACCGGCGCCGACATCATCCTCGGCAATACCTATCACTTGATGCTGCGCCCGACGGCTGAGCGCGTCGCCCGCCTCGGCGGCCTGCACAAGCTGATCCGCTGGGAGCATCCGATCCTGACGGACTCTGGCGGTTTCCAGGTCATGTCGCTCTCCGGCCTGCGCAAGCTCGACGAGCAAGGCGTCACCTTCAAATCGCATGTCGACGGCAGCCTGCACCATATGTCGCCGGAGCGGTCCATCGAAATCCAGGGCCTGCTCGGCTCCGACATCCAGATGCAGCTTGACGAATGTGTGGCGTTGCCGGCCGAGCCGAAGGAGATCGAGCGCGCCATGGAAATGTCGCTGCGCTGGGCCGAGCGCTGCAGGGTCGCCTTCGGCGAGCAGCCGGGGAAGGCGATGTTCGGCATCGTCCAGGGCGGTGATATTCCGGCCCTGCGCATCCGTTCGGCGCAGGCGCTGAGCCAGCTCGACCTCAAAGGTTATGCGATCGGCGGCCTTGCCGTTGGCGAGCCGCAGGACGTCATGCTGCAGATGCTGGAAACGACGCTGCCGGTGCTGCCCGGGCAAAAGCCCCGTTACCTCATGGGCGTCGGCACGCCGGACGATATTTTGAAGTCGGTCGCCCGCGGCATCGACATGTTCGACTGCGTCATGCCGACCCGTTCCGGCCGCCACGGCCTGGCCTTTACCCGCCGCGGCAAGGTCAATATCCGCAATGCCCGCCATGCCGAGGATATGCGCCCGCTCGACGAACAGTCGAACTGCCCGGCCTCGCGAGACTATTCCCGCGCCTATCTCCACCATCTCGTCCGCTCCAACGAGGCGCTCGGCGGCATGCTGCTCTCCTGGAACAATCTCGCCTATTACCAGGAACTGATGCAGGGCATCCGCAAGGCGATCGCCGAAGGTCGGTTCGCCGATTTCATGGCGGAGACGCAGGAGGAATGGGCGAGGGGCGATCTCCAACCCGTATGATCTGCCCTCTCGTGGTGACGGTCACCTGCTGCCGATATCTTCTGTTCGTCAGGCCGCAGGAGTGCAGCTTCCAACGTCCGCCGGCTTGACGCGGCCGGCCTGAAGATCGCTCCATTGCGGGATCGACGGGTCTGGGCCACCGATCGACGCCTCAAACGCGGCACGGTCCAGCTTGATCAGCCGTCCGCTCGCAAGGATGCTCACCATCTCTTTCTTGTCGACATAAGCCAGGCTGGCATCCAGCCGGCAGAAAAACCGCTTGCTGCCGTTTGAGACGACCCAACCGTAGCCGCCGGCCTTCCCCTTGGTGAGTTTGCCGATGGCGTAATCCTGCCCTTTAAGCTTCGAAAAGGATTCCGCCTGCGCAATCGTCGGCATGGCGGCGACGCCGATCACCGTAGCGGTGACCAACCACTTGAAGGAAAGCATTGAGTTTCATCCCCGGATTGAAAGACCTGAGCCCTATACGTTCCGGGAACGACGGACACAACTTTAATCTGCAGGGATGTTTAATCCACTAGATGCCCTTGCTGTCGGCATCCGGCATGATCTGTACGCCGTTGATCCTGTAGCTGCCGTCCGGCTGGCGGGTCATCTGGTAGATCGCCGTCCAGTCCTTGCCGTCGCGGCCTGAGATCAGCACCTCGTGATAGATCAGCGCACCATTGTCGATCGAGCGGCTGCGGCCAAAGGCGTAGTTGCCGGGATGGTAGACCGGTTCGTAGCTCTTCTTGACCATGGCGAAGAACAGGTTCTTGTCGGGATACATCGCCCTGATGCCGGGAGCGGCGAAGGAATAGGCGGTCTCCGCATCGTCCTTGAGGAAGGCTTTGATCTGTTCCTCGATCATCGTCCGCGTCGTGTCGATCGGATCTTCGGCGCGGGCCGAGATGGCGGAGAGTATGGACGCGGCACACAGAATGACGACTGCGAAGAAGGCGCGCATGGGTGATCTCCAGCTCCATCAGGAAAGGCATCCCTGATGGAGCAGAAGTGTAGGCGATTTTCCGTTTAGGGAAAGCTGATTTACGACCAGCGCCGGAAGAGGGCGCTGGCATTCACCCCGCCGAAGCCGAAGCCGTTGGTAATGGCATAGTCCATCGCCACCGGCCGCGCCGTCTTGCCGACAATATCGATGCCGTCGGCATCAGGATCGGCCTCAACCAGGTTGCGGGTCGGCGGGGCGATCTGGTCGCGCAGCGCCAGGATGGTGAAGATCGCCTCCAGCCCGCCGGCCGCCCCGAGCAGATGGCCGGTCGCCGATTTCGTCGCACTGACGGCAATGCCGCCATCGCGCCCGAAGACCGTGCCGATCGCGGCAATCTCGCCTCTGTCGCCGACCGGTGTCGAGGTTGCATGCGCGTTCAGGTGCTTGACCTCAGAAGCCGCAATCTTCGCCTGCCGGAGGGCGGCCTCCATCGCCCGGCGTGCGCCGTTGCCGTCTTCGGGGCCTGACGTCATATGGTAGGCGTCCGCCGCCGTGCCGTAGCCGACGAGTTCTGCAAGCGGCATAGCGCCACGGGCAAGCGCATGCTCGAGCCTTTCAATGACCAGGATGCCGGCGCCTTCGCCCATGACGAAACCGTCGCGCGCCGTGTCGAAGGGCCGCGAGGCCAGCTCCGGCGTCTCGTTGAAACCGGTGGAAAGTGCACGCGCAGCAGCAAAGCCGCCGAGGCTCACCTTGTCGATGCAGGCCTCGGCGCCGCCGCAGATCGCCACATCGGCTTCGCCGGAGCGGATCAGCCGCGCCGCATCGCCGATCGCCTGGACGCTGGCCGCGCAGGCCGTCACCGGCGCGCCGAGCGGCCCCTTGAAGCCGTAGCGGATGCTGACCTGGCCGGCGGCAAGGTTGACGAGGAAGGACGGCACGGTGAAGGGCGACAGCCGCCGCACGCCGCGCGCCTCACCGATCCGCACCGCTTCGGCGATCGCCGGAAAGCCTCCGACCCCGGAGGCGATGATCGTCGCGGTGCGCTCGCGTTCGCCTTCGCCAGTGGGCATCCAGCCGGCCTGTTTGACTGCTTCCTCCGTCGCCGCCATGGCGAAGTGGATGAAGCGATCCATTTTCTTCTGGTCCTTGGGCGTGATGGTGCGGTCCGGATCGAAGCCGGCCTCTGCATCCTCACCGATATCAGGAACGACACCGCCGACCTTGGCTGAGAGCTCGCCGACCACATCCTCGGTAAGCACTCTGAGACCCGAGGCGCCGTCGACGAGACGTTTCCAGGCGGGCTCGACGCCGGTGCCCAGTGGCGAGACAAGTCCCATGCCGGTGACAACGATGCGATCCATTCTATTCTCCTTTTTAGGCGTCGATGCCCAGATACCAGGCGCGCATGCGGGCAATCCGCGCACGCACCTCGTCATCGGCGGCGGGGCCTGCAAGCAGGCTGGTGTTTTCGGGTGTCACCTGTTCGCCGGTCCGCGTGTCCACAAGCACCGTCTGGCGCGATTTGCCCGCGGTATCGCCGAGCAGAAAGGCGAGGTCTTCTTCCGGAATGTGCCGGCTTCCCCAGGAAAACAGCGTCATCAGCACCGGAAAGAAATCGCGGCCCTTGTCCGTCAGCACATATTCGTAGCGGGCAGGGCGCTGATGGTAGAGACGCCGTTCGAACAGCTCCTGATCCGTCAGGTGCTTGAGCCGCCGCGTCAGGATGTTCGGCGCCACGCCGAGGCTCTTCTGGAAATCGTCGAAGCGCGAAAGTCCCTGAAAGGCGTCGCGCAGGATCAGGATGCTCCACCAGTCGCCGACGCTGTCGAGCGCACGCGCCACCGGGCATTTGAAATCGCTGAAGCTCGTCCGTTGCATACCGCAGTCACTATATCAGTGACTATCATTATGCAAGTTACTATCGGACATCACCTTCGAAATACCGGGCGAGCAGTACGCCGGCGACGAGCATGCCGGCGGCAACGAAGATCGTGTCGCCGGGCGTGCCGATGTAGAGCGGTCCGATATTGGCAAACAGCAGAAAGGCGATGAGGAAATTCGCCCAGCCCCAGACGACATTCGCGATCGGCGAGCCGAGCTTGCCCCTCGGCGCCATTGGCAGACGGAAAGGCCGGCCGCTGACGCCGTTGACGAAATGCGGGATGCCGGCGGTCATAAATGCCGCGGCGATGAAATGGACGATATAGGCAATCCAGGGCAAAGGTTTCTCCGGCGCTGCGAGTGGCGTCAACGGAGGAATGTGGCCGGGAAAGTCATGCCGGCAAGAGCAGCCTGGAAAAGCGCGCGCTGCGGCAGCCCGCCGCCGAAGGGCGACGGGTCGGCCGGATCAGACAAGCACGAAATCTTTGAAGTGAAGCGACGGAGAATTGTCGAGATCGGCGATATGGATCGCCGTGCCCGCCGCACTCCCATCCGCGTCAAAAGATAGGATGCCGCTCGCCTGATCGTAGATCAGTCTGTCATCCGCCTCGAGCGCTTTCGCGCCGACAACGAAATTCTCCTCCGAAAATGCGGACAGGCTGAGCGCGGCGAAAATCGAATGGTCGAGCAGCAGCTTGTCGCCCGCCGTGGCGGAGAAATCCCGGATCTTGTCGACGCTGATATTGTCGGGTTTCACATCGAAGACGAAGCTATCGCTGCCTGCGCCGCCGGTCAGAATGTCGGCGCCGGCTTTGCCGATAAGCTTGTCGTTGCCGAGCCCGCCGCTCAGCTGGTCGGCGCCTTTGCCGCCATTGATCGAGTTGCTGCCGTCGTTGCCGGTGAGAACGTTGGCCGTGTTGTTACCGACAGCGTTGAGATTGGCCGTCCCGGTCAAGGTCAGGTTTTCGATCGTTCCGGCCGTGCGCTTCGGATCGGCCAGGCTGAAGGAGATCGAAGCCTTGACGGTGTCCTTGCCGGATGCCCCTGTTTCATCGGCAAAATCACCCGCATTGTCGATCACGTAGGTGTCGTTGCCGCCGTGTCCCGACATCCGGTCGGCGCCGGTGCTTCCATCGAGGATATTGTTGCCGGAATTGCCGACGAGTACATTTGCCAGCGCATTGCCCGTGGCATTCACATTCGCGGTACCGGTCAGCGTCAGATTCTCGACCTCGCCGATCGTATGCGCCGTATCCCTGAGGCTGAAGCTGATCGACGACATGACGGTATCCGTCCCGCCACCCTTGCTTTCGTCAACGATTTGCGTGGGGTTGGTTACGGTGAATGTGTCGTTGCCCGCGCCGCCATAGATATGGCCGGTGGCCGGCGGCGGCGTGGTGGCGCTACCGCCTCCGATGTCGATGATAACGGGATGGTCGACGACATCCACGGTCAGGGACGACACATTGCTGAAGCTCTTGATCGCCGTCGTCCCGCTCAACGGATCGAAAATCTTCACAGAGCCGAACGAGGTCCCGAGATTGACCTTGACGCCTGTCGCCGCGGCCTGAATGGCCGTGTCGGTGGACTGGTTCCAGATATCGGGCTCGTTCCAGATGATGATCTGGGAGCTTCCGTCCGATTTTTCCGTGAGCAGGCTGTGCGCCGAGGAGGGCATGCCGTCGATCGAATAGTTGAGAGTGCCTGCGCTGAAGCTTGCCTTCTGAACACCGTCGTCCGCCAGTATTTCGGTCAGATTGTGGATCGCCGTCGCAGCCGGCTTGGCCGAATAGTCGAGATGAAAAAGGCCGAAATGCTTTTCCTGATTGGCGCCCTGCGGATCGGAATAGGCGTCGAGCAGCTCGTAGAGGAAGGTCTGTTTCGATCCGAGGGCTGCGCCGTCCATCAGCGTGTTGAGCAGAAGTTTTGCCTGCGTCGCTTCGCTGACACCTTCCCAGCCGCCATTGGTGTCGGCGGTGAGCGAGGTATGGTAGCCGGTCTCGGTTATCGCCAGCGGCTTGCCCGGATCGGCAGCGCGCTGAACGCCGGATTCTCGGGAGAGCCATGAATATGGCTGGTCGCCATCCTTCGCATAGGTGTGGATCGTCGTGTAGTCGGAGGCGGAGGCAACCGTATATCCGGTAAAGCCGAGGACCGGGATATTCTTCAGAAGCGGATCGGCATTGACGGCGGCGGACAGGTCCTTCTGATAGGCAACCGCTGCGGCCTGGCCGCTCAGGCCATGATAGCTGACCGGCCAGTTGTTGACCTCGTTCGGCCCCTCGATGCCGACGACCGAGCCGGGATGGGCCTCAACGAAGGCGTGCAGCCGCTGGGCCACGCTGGCGGGGTCGACCTCCCGCTGGGCGCTGAAGACGAATTGCACGCCGGCGTCGGCCGCATTGCCGAGATGTGTTTGGCCGTTAGGATCGGAAGCGGAGTTGGGAGCGTGATCGCGAACCGTGCCAAGGCCGAGATAATCGAGTGCCTTAACGACTTCTCCGACATTGGAATATTTTCCGTCGGTATAGTCGATATGTGTATCGATGCCAAAGGAACGGATAATATCGTTTATTCTAACGGCTTGGGCCATAGGTTCTCTCCCGATTTACGAGGGAATTGGCCATGGGAATATATCCCCCACTTGCTGTCCGCCAATTCGATTTAATACACGAGGAGGGACGTGTAGCGCTGCCCGTTAACCATGATTTATTGTTCTGAATGTGGCCCGTATCGGCCAGCAATTTACCCAATAGATTATCAATCTTTACTTGTATTTTTCCGGCCGGGCGGCAGATCATGCCTGGGTGAGAAACGGCCACACAGTCAGAGCCGGGGGAATCCGAAGTATCTGGAGGTTCCGATGACCGTCCGACGGCGAGGATTTCCTCGTGGTCGGATCGCTGAACGACGCTGCCTTCCAGCATGGCTATCGGCCGCGCAGCGAGCGTCTGGGAGACGGCCTCTGGGAAGAGATCTTCAATAGCGATGCTGAGACTTATGGCGGCTGGAATGTGGCAACGGCGGCGCAAAGATCAGAGCCACGGCGGGAATGCTCGAGGCCGCGCTGCCTGCATCAGGCGTCCTAGTGTTTCGCAGGCTGTGACGCGTCGCGCATCACGCCTTCCAAGGCAGCAGGCAATGGGTGCGCACGCCGCTCAGGCAAATCCGACCGGCAGGTTTTCCAGTTGTCTGCCGGCACCGTAGTCGCGCTCGTGCTGAGAGCGGCGGCGGCCGTCGCGGCGAGTGGACAGATCGATCCGGTTTTCGGCAAAGATCCCATCGGGATAGGTGCCGGTAGCATGGCAATCGGTGTCGATTTTAGGGGCAAGGATTTTCAGGATCATCGGGGTTCCTCCGCGGCGCACCATCAACACTCGGAAAGGCCGCTTCGTTCCCTTTATAAACTCTGAATTATTAATAAATTAACCATAAGCGGCACGGAGAGGCTAGGCGGTTGCCAACCTCCTGCCCACACACGTCGGCGCTGAATGGCCTTGCCGTGGAACTCACCGACTGTGATTGCCGTTGATATCGACGGACACAGGAGGTTTTCATGCAGTTGATCGATACGCGAGTGTCACAGGCCGGTGACATCTTCACCGTCGAATTCTTGGGCGAGGGAGGGGAATCGATCTCCGTCAAGATCGACAACTCTCACGGCGAACTCGACCACTCCAAGGCCGTCGACCACGCCAAGGTGATGATGGTCCAGCTGACCAGCTTTGCGGGCGGGGAGGCGGATGGCAGCATCAATCGTTACGATGCCCTGAGCAACGGCAATTTCGACGAAGGCAGCAAGGGCCTGATCGGCCAGCCGAGTGCACGTTCGAGCCACGACGCCGAAATGCTGGAAGAGGAGCTCGAGGAAGGCCTTGAGGACAGCTTTCCGGCAAGCGATCCTGTCTCGGCAACGGTTTCGTCCATTCCCGCCAACGCACGACGGCACTGATCGTACCGCGTTTTAAATTCCAAATGCCAGAGAAGGCTGCCCGTTCCGGCGGGCAGCCTTCTCCTTGCATGACAAATCGATGTCAAAACTGAGAAACAGCTGAAAACCGCGGATGTCTGATTGATATGGGAGCCTTCTAGAGAGGGCCCGAGAAGGGAGTGCGCAGGATGCGCTTCCCAGGTCTCGGAGACGCGCTCATGAAAATCATTCAGATCACCGACACCCATTTCAGCCCGAACAAGCCGCATTTCAACGGCAACTGGGCGCCGCTTCTGAACTGGATCGAAAGGACCGGCGCCGACCTGCTCGTCCATACCGGCGATCTCACCGTCGACGGTGCCGACAAGGACGAGGACATCACCTTTTCGATGGATCTGATGCGCCAGGTGTCGATCCCAATGCTGATCGTTCCCGGCAATCACGATGTCGGCCATCTCAAGGATTCCGACCAACCCGTCAATACCGAGCGGCTGGCCCGCTGGCGCAGCCTTGCCGGTGACGATCGCTGGCTGGAGGATGCGGCCGAGTGGCGCTTCATCGGCTTGAATTCGCTGCTTCTCGGTCATGAGGACGAGGAGGAAGAGGCCCAGTTCGAATGGCTCGCCAAGGCATTCGAAGAGAGGGCAGGGCGGCGCGTGGCCCTTTTCGCCCACAAACCTCTGTTCGTCGATGCACCGGATGAAGGCGATACCGGCTACTGGAGCGTTCGTCCGGTCCAGCGCCGGCGGCTCTATGATCTGATAGCAGCCCATGACGTGGCGCTGTTTGCCAGCGGCCATCTCCACTGGGCCTGGCAGGGACGTTTCGACAATACCCAGCTGATCTGGGGTCCGTCGGCCGCCTTCATCATCGACAAGATGGAGCGCGAGATGCCGGGCGAGCGCCTGATCGGCGCCGTCGTTCACGAGTTCGATACATCGGTCGAAAGCGAGATCGTCGCCGTCCCAGGCATGACTGCTTATGTGCTCGACGACGTCGTGCACGAGGTCTACCCCCAGGCGGTCAAGCAGCGGGAGCCCGTCGAATGAGCGCGCTTTCGCTTCGCGGCATCGCCAAGGCATTCGGCGGCAACCAGATCCTCAATGGCGTCAGCCTCGATGTCGGGGCGAGTGAATTCATCGCGCTGGTCGGCCCCTCCGGCTGTGGCAAGAGCACGCTGCTGCGCGTTCTCGCCGGCCTCGACCATGCCGACCGTGGTGAGATCCTAATCGGCGGACGAGACATGTCCGGTGTGGCGGCTGCTGAGCGCAACATCGCCATGGTCTTCCAATCCTACGCACTCTATCCGCATCTGACGGCCTCGCAGAATATTGCCGTACCGCTGGCGATGCGCCGCCTGTCGAGAATGGAGCGGCTGCCTTTCGTTGGATCATTGATGCCGGGCCAGCGCGCCACCCGCGCGGCGATCGCCCGCGACGTCCGGGAGATGGCGGCATCGCTGAAGATCGACCACCTGCTCGACCGCAAGCCCGGCCAGATGTCGGGCGGCCAGCGCCAGCGCGTGGCGCTCGCCCGCGCCATGGTGCGCCAGCCGAGCATCTTCCTGATGGATGAGCCGCTGTCCAATCTGGACGCCAACCTGCGCGTCCACGCCCGCGGCGAAATCGTCGAACTCCATCGCCGCGCCGGCGTGCCGACGCTCTATGTCACCCATGACCAGGCGGAAGCGCTGTCGATGGCCGACCGCGTCGCCGTCATGATGGGCGGCCGATTGCTGCAGATCGCAAGTCCTCAGGTCATCTATGACGATCCGGCCCATATCGAGGTCGCCCGCTTCATCGGCCAGCCGCGCATCAACCTGCTTCCCGCCTTTGCCGAAGGCGGTGTCGTTCTCTGCGGCGGCCTGCGGCTGACGCTTGAAAATGCACCCGACAGCAAGATGCCGGTGACGCTCGCCATTCGCCCGGAATTCGTCTTTCTCGCCAAGAGCCGGCACGACGGCCTTGCGGCCCGGATCGAACGCCTCGAATTCCTGGGATCTGACGTCATCCTCCATTGCCGGCTCGACGAGATCGGCGAGACTATCGTCGCCAAGGTGCAGCCGTCCGAAGCCTCCGGGCTTGCGGCGGGCGATGCCGTCGGACTGCGATTGTCGCCAGGCCGCACGCTGATCTTTGCCGAGGACGGCAGCCGGCTGGCCGGCTTCGTTGCGAGTGGTGATGCCGGACTCAGCGCTACTGATGCCGGGCCTGCTGGCAATTCCGATGCCGAGCGGGAGAGGGCGCATGGCTAGCGTCGCCTCCCTGGTCATCCCTGATAGTGCCGCCATTGCGCATCGCCGCAGTGAGGCCCGCATCGCCTGGATGCTGGTGCTGCCGGCGGTCGTCCTGCTGTTTCTCTTCGTGCTGTTGCCGGTCGCGGCTGTCGTCGCCCTCGGTTTCACCGACTTCGAACTCGGTTACGGCAAGTTCCGTTTCGTCGGCTTCGAAAATTACGCGCACCTGATCACCGACCGCACCTTTCGCAAGTCGCTGTGGAATACGACGGTCTATACGGCGATCGTAGCACCGGTCTCGATCCTTCTCGGCCTCGGCATCGCCATGCTGATCGAGAGTGAGACCGCGGCGCGCAGCTTCTTCCGCACCGCCTACTTCCTGCCGGTCGCCTCGCTGATCGTCGCCATGGCGACCGTCTGGCAATATATGTTCCACCCGACGATCGGCCCGGTTAACGCGCTGCTGGCGCTTGCGGGATTGCCCGGCCCGAACTGGCTGGGCAGCTCCGGCACGGTGCTTTACAGCCTGTCGATCATCGGCGTCTGGCAATCGGCCGGCTTCAACATGGTGCTATTCCTGGCCGGGCTGACGGCGATCCCGCGCGAGCTTTATGCGGCAGCCGAAGTCGACGGCGCCAGATCCTCCTTCGACCGCTTCCTGCTGGTCACCTGGCCGATGCTCGGACCGACGACGCTTTTCGTCATCACCATCAGCATCACCAATGCGGTCAAGGTCTTCGAGACTGTGAAGACGCTGACCGAGGGCGGCCCGAACAAGGCGTCTGAGGTGTTGCTCTTCACGATCTACCAGGAGGGCTTCGTCTACCTGCGCGTCGGCTACGCCTCGGCAATGACGGTGGTGTTTCTGCTGATCCTCGTGGTGCTGATGTTCCTGCAATACCGCATTCTCGACCGCCGGGTGCATTACACATGATGGCGAGCGCTTTTTCCCTCGGCAGGATCATCCGCCTGAGCCTGCTTTCCGTCGGGGCGATCATTTTCCTCGCGCCCTACATCTTCATGATCTCGGCGGCCGGCAAGACGCAGAGCGACATCTTCACTTCGTCGCTGTCGCTGATACCGGCGCATCTCGCCTATGCCGAGAATTTCGCCAAGGCCCTGAGCCGGGTGCCGATGGCGCGGCTCTTGTGGAACGGCGTCGTCGTCTGCGGGCTGATCTTCTTGCTCCAGGTGCTGGTGGCGATCCCCTGCGCCTACGCCATGGCGAAGCTGCGCTTCGCCGCCGCCCGCGCCATGATGGTGTTGGTCATGCTCGGCCTTCTCGTGCCGATCCATGCGACCGCGCTGCCGCTCTATGTCGCTTTCAACAGTACCTCGCTGCTCAACAGCTATGCCGCTCTGGTCGCGCCCTTCACCATTTCGGTCTTCGCGATCTTCATGTTCCTGCAGTTCTTTCGCGCAATGCCCGACGATCTCATCCATGCCGCCCGTCTCGACGGCATGTCGGAGCTCGGCATCGTCGCCCGCGTCATCGTGCCGAATGCCTGGCCCGCGGTCACCGCCTTCGCCATCTTCTCGGTCGTCGCCCATTGGAACGATCTCTACTGGCCGCTGATCGTCATCAGCAAGCAGGACTATGCCACGCCACCGCTTGGGCTGATGTATTTCCGCGCCGCCGAAGCCGGCGACGATTACGGCGCGCTGATGGCCGCGACCCTCATCATTACCCTTCCCCTCGTCGCCGCCTTCCTGCTTGCGCAGAAGCGGTTCGTCGAGGGCATCACCATGACCGGTCTCAAAGGCTGACCGGCTTCAACCAGGAGAACGAGCGATGAAACATATCACCCAGCTTCTCGCCGCAGCGGCCGTCTCGATGGCAATCGCGCTTCCGGCGCATGCCGAAACGACGCTGACGGTTCATTACCCGATGCCGGGTTTCTTCAAGGACGTGATGGACACGATCTCGAAGAAATTCATGGCTGAGAACCCCGATATCAAGATCCAGTTTGCCAGCCCCTCGGCAACCTATGAAGAAGGCATCCAGACGATCCTTCGCCAGGTCGGCACCAGCGAAATGCCCGACATCACCTTCATCGGCCTGAACCGCCTGCGCATGCTCGACGAACGCGACGTCGCCGTCGACCTCGGCCCGCTCGTCAAGAAGGACGGCAACATGGCCGAGCAGGGTTTCTCCGACACGATCCTCAAGCTTGCCCAGGTCAAGGGCAAGCAGGTAGGCTTGGCTTTCGCCACCTCCAATCCGATCATGTATTACAACGCCGATCTCGTGAAGGCGGCCGGCGGCGATCCCGACAATCCGCCGAAGACCTGGGACGAGGTCATCGCCCTCGGCGGCAAGATCAAGGCGCTCGGCAACGGCGTCGACGGCATCGATTTCCGCTGGCAGGGTGACGACTGGATGTTTTCCGCACTGCTTTTCGGCGCCGGCGGCAAGATGTTGAGCGACGACGAAAGCAAGGTTGCCTTCAACGGCCCGGAAGGCGAAAAGGCCGTCGAAGTTCTGCATCGCCTCGTCACCGAGGGCGGCATGCCCGTCTTCACCAAGCCTGCCGGCGAACAGGCTTTCGCAGCCGGCAAGGTCGGTTTCGAATTCCAGACAACGGGCGCGCTGCGCAACACCATCAAGAATGTCGGCGATAAGTTCGATCTGCGCACCGCCAAGATCCCGCTGATCGATCCGGTCAACGGCCGTCTTCCCACCGGCGGCAACGCCGTCGTCATCCTGACGCATGACGCCGCCAAGCAGGATGCTGCCTGGAAGTTCGCCAAATTTGCCGCCGGCCCCTACGGCGCCTCCGTCGTCGTGCCCGGCACCGGCTATGTCCCGAACAACGAGCTTGCCGCCAAGTCGCCGGAATATCTCGGCGACTTCTACAAGCAGAACCGGCTGTTCCAGGCAGGCCTCAGCCAGATGCCGGTGATGATCCCGTGGTATGCCTTCCCGGGTTCCAACGGCGTCAAGGTCACGCAGACGATCGTCGACAATCTCTCGCGCATCGTCGACCAGTCGGCCGAGCCGAAGGAAGCGCTCGACGACGCGGCCGCCGATGTCGAGGGCATGCTGCCGCGCAGCTGATGATCCTGCCCGTCAGGGAAGAGGGTAGGGCCGCCACGCCAAGCGCGTGGCGGCCCTTTTGTTTCGAAGCTTCAGATGGCGCGCACCGTGCCACCGCGGCGAAGCGTATAGGCGACATCGAGATGGCGGGCAGGGGCGGCGTTCTCTGCCATGTCGAGCAGCAGCGAGGCGGCTGTCGCCCCCATGCTGGCATCCGGCATTTCGATTGTCGTCAGCGGCGGATCGATCAGCCGGCCGATGGCGATGCCGTCGAAGCCGGCGACCGAAACATCCCCCGGCACCGACAGCCCCTCGCGCTTCAGCGCGCCGATGACGCCGAGCGCCAGAAGGTCGTTGGAGGCGATGATCGCCGTCGGCGCAAGCGAGGTCATCGCAGTGCCGAGATCGAGCTGGTCATAGCCGCCGACGAAGGGGATCTGCACGGCGTCGAGCGGTGTCAGTCCGTTCTCCGCCATGGCGTCGAGATAACCCCGGTGGCGAAGGCGGGCGCGGTCGGAAGCGGCGAAATTGCCGGAGAGGAAGAGAATGAGGCGATGCCCCATGCCAATCAGGAAGGTGGCGATCTCGCGGCCGGCGCCGCGATTGTCGGCGGTGACGGCCGCCGGAAACTGCGCGGTCGGCAGGTTGTTGAGCAGCACGGTCGGCGGCAGCCCGGCCAACAGCGCCTCGCTGGTCGAGGGATCGCAGACGGTCAGGATCAGCCCGGTTGGCCGGTCGTTCAGAAGTGCTGCGACGGCATCGGCCTCGCGCCCCGGATCGTAATTCGACTGGGCGATCAACACGCCATGGCCGGCCACCAGCATGCGGTTCTGGATGCTCGACAGCGACGAGGCAAAGACCGGATTGGTGATGCTTGGAATCAGCACGCCGACCACCGGCCTGCGCCCGATCCGCCCGGCGGAGAGGCCGGCCGGGCGATAGCCGAGTTCTGCGGCGGCGCGGCGCACCTTGCGCACCATCAGCTCGCTCGCCGGTCCATTGCGGTTGAGGACCCGGCTTGCCGTTGCCAGCGAGCATCCGGCCCGGAATGCGACCTGCTGCAATGTCGCCATCGAAAACGCCTCCTGGTGACAGATAAGGCGCAATCCCTTAGGAGCCTTCGATGACATTGGTCTGACATTGGGTGAGGCGCTAGCCGAAGTTTTCGCTTCTCGTCGTCTCGCACACAGGGAAGTTGAAGAAAAATGCAACCTGTGGAATAGTCAGATCAACGCAATCCCCCCTTCACGCTCATCCCTGGACAAGAATGTTTCACAAAATGGAATGCTCCGCCGCCTGGCGGTTTCTCGCGACGGTCGCCCTTGTCGCAAGCTTCGCGTCGTCGACCTATGCGGACACCCTGTCCACGCCCTGGCCGCAAACGCAAAGCGACCTCCAAGCCGACACCAACGTCCATTTCGGCACGCTTGCCAATGGAATGCGATTTGCGATCATGCGCAATGCCACGCCACCCGGGCAGGCAGCGATCCGCCTTCGTATCGGCTCCGGCTCGCTTGAGGAAAACGACAACCAGCAGGGCCTGGCGCATTTTCTTGAGCACATGGCCTTCAAGGGTTCGACACATGTCGCCGAAGGGGAGATTATCCGCATTCTGCAGCGCAAGGGCCTGGCCTTTGGGCCTGATACCAACGCCCATACCTCTTATGATGAGACTGTCTATGCGCTCGATCTTCCCGAGGTCGATGCCGACACGGTTTCGACGGGCCTGATGCTGATGCGGGAGACGGCGAGCGAGCTGACCCTCGATGCCGGCGCCTTCGATCGCGAACGCGGCGTCATCCTGTCGGAGGAGCGGCTGCGCGACACGCCGCAATATCGCGCCGGGCTCGGAATCATGAATTCGTTGCTCGCCGGCCGGCGCGCGACCATGCGCGCGCCGATCGGCAAAACCGACATCATCAGCAATGCCCCCGTGGATATTGTCCGTGATTACTACCGGGCCAATTACCGGCCCGAGCGGGCAACGCTGATGGTTGTGGGCGATATCGACCCCGCGGCCATGGAAATCGAAATCCGGCAACGCTTCGGCGACTGGAAGGCCGTGGGGCCGCCGCCTGCAAAACCGGATCCTGGCACATTGGAGACGAAAGGCGAAAGCGCGGACGTCCTCGTCGTTCCCGGCGGCATGACCAGCATACAGATCGCCTGGACGCGTCCCTATGACGCCGCGCCCGACACGTTCGCCAAGCGCCGCGCCGGGTTTATCGAAGATCTCGGCCTGTTGGTGCTCAAGCGTCGGGTGAGCACCATCGCCAGCAAGGCGGACGCCCCTTTCATCAGTGCCGGCGTCGGCTCCCAGAATCTGCTCGATTCCGCGCATGTCGTCCTGATCGCGGCGAATTCCGAGCCGGATAAATGGCAGGCGGCGCTCAAGACCATTGATCAGGAACAGCGGCGTATCCAGGAATTCGGCGTTGCGCAGGCAGAGATCGATCGCGAAATCCTCGAATACCGCTCTGCCCTCCAGGCTGCCGCAGCTGGCGCCGCGACGTGCACGACCACCGACATCGCTTCCATGCTGGCGAGCAGCGTCGATGACGATCAGGTTTTCACATCGCCCGCCCGTTGTCCGCCGCTAAGCCGGAAGATTTCGAGACGCTGTTCCGGCCTATGGTTTCCAACGGCCCGATCGATATCACCATCGTCGGCGACGTCACGGTGGATGGCGCAATCCGGATGACAGCTGAAACCTTCGGCGCTTTGCCGCCGCGGCCGGAGGCAGCGCCGAGCAATGATTGGGGTGACTTGCGTTTTCCGGCGGCGAACAAGACGCCCGTTTTGCTGACCCATAGCGGCAGGGCGGATAATGCGGCCGCTGCCTTCGGAGTTCCGATCGGCGATTTGCTCTCCGATCTGCCGCGGTCGTTCACGGCCAATATCGCCACCCAGATTTTCCAGAACAGGTTGATTGACCAGTTTCGTATCGCCGAAGGCGCAAGCTACGTCCTGGAGGGTGACGCAAAACTGTCACGGGAAATTCCCGGCTATGGCTACGCATTTTTCTACGTCGAAACGGAGCCGGCAAAGATCGCGCGCTTCTATGCACTTGTCGCTGAAGTCGCCAACGACCTGCGGTCGCATGGTGTCTCTTCGGACGAGTTCGCACGCGCCCGGGAACCGATCATCGAGACACTGAAGCACCAGCGGCAGAGCAACGAATATTGGATTGAATATCTGCGCGGCGCTCAGACGGATGAGCGCCGCTTAGACCGGATACGCGACAATCTCAGCGGCTACGACAAGATCACCCCCGAGGATATCCGCGAATTTGCCGCGACCTATTTCAACCCGGAAAACTTCTGGAAGATGGAAGTGCTGCCTGCGGCGGTACGATAGGCGCTTCGAATGGTATAGGTTGAACCGTCGCCAGCAAACGGAGGTCCGCTGCGAGCACAAGGAAATTCCGCGATCAGCTCCGCCGTCTCTCGGCCATCAGAGACACTGCCAGGACGCAGCTGAGCAGGCCAAGGGAGGACGGCAGCCCTTGATGTCCGATCAGTTGCATCGCCGATCCTGCCGCGGGCGAGCCCGCCATGCCGCCGACGCCCCAAGCCAAAGCGAAGGCGGCGTTGCCGGCGATCAGGGCCTTGCCGGTAAAACGCTCGCCGAGCTGGATCAGCGATAGGGTGTAGATCCCGAACGAGACCCCGCCCCAGACGAAAACCAGTGGCCAGATCAGCCATGCGTCGAAGACCAACGGCAGCAGCAGGCAACCGGCAAGGCAAGCCAGGACGCAGAATGCCATGGTGGGCTTCGAGCCGAACAGTTCGGCGAGGCGACCGAGCAAGATCTGCATAACGGCATTACCGGCGATGAAACATGTGAGCAGCGAAGCGATGCGTCCCTCGGCGCTGCCGAGCGCCGCGCCATAGACTGCGAAGAGAGAAAGCAGGATCTGTTCGAAGGCGGCAGCTGTGAAAACCGCAAACAACAGCAGCGGCGCCAGCACGAGAAAGCCGCCCAGCGATGTTGCCTCGCCTTCACCAGGCATCTTTGGCACGCGTGGCGCGACGGCAATCACGATGAAACCGCAGGCGAGGAAGGCCGCGATGCCGATCACGAAGGGCGGCCAGCCCTCCGTGCCGGTGAGGCCGAGCGACAGCGGCCCGATGGCGAAGCCTGCTGAAACGATCGACGAATAAAGGCCCATGATACGGCCGCGCCGCAGCGCCGGCGTGATCGAGATCAGCCACGTCTCGCTGATCACATATAGCGGATTGGCGAAGACGCCGAGCAGCAAGCGCAGCGGCATCCAGGCCCAAACATTCTGCATTAAGCCAATCACAATCAGGGTGAGGGCGGCCAGGATCGCACACAGAATGGCCAGCCGCGCCCCGCCCAGGCGCCGCGACAGCGCCGGAATGAAGGGCGCCGATACGATGAAACCCAGCGGCGTCATCGCCGCCGACAGGCCGATCAGGCCAGATGTCGTTCCCTGCCGCTCCAGGATGAAGCTCAGCAGGGGATAGGTCAGCCCCTGCGCCACGGCGAATACCGTGACGGTCGCGATGATCCCAGCCATCGCCGCCCATGGGATGCGGGCCCTCGTCGGTGATGGGATAGTTTCGGCACTCATGCAGATGTCCTCGCTCAAGAGGATGAATTCTGCGGGAAATGGCGAGCGCCGTAATTAAGGTCTCCCAAAAAGTTCTCAAAAATTTCCAAAAGGGCTAAACAAGTCAGGATCGAACGCAGGACTATCAGGAAATGACCGCCTCACCCACTTTTCTCGGCCTTCCCAATCGCCTCGCTGATGATCGTTTGCCCCGCGCGGTGATTTTCGCGGCTGCCCACGGCACCACCTATCCCGGCAAGGACAGCAGCGGCTATGCCTTGGCCGCCGGCGCCATCCGTACTGCAAGCCAGATCGATGCCGGGCTCGTCGAGCACTGGGATTTCGATCTCGGCGGTCCGCTGTTCGGAGGCAAGCCGATCTCATGCATCGACGCCGGCGATGTCGAAACCACCATGCACGACAATATCGGCAACAGGGCTCGGATCGAGGCGAAGACGCGTGAGCTATTGGCGCTGCCGGCCATACCGATCCTGCTCGGCGGCGACTGTTCCGTGACCATTCCGTTCCTTGCCGGCTTTGCGGCGCAAGGGCCGGTCTGGGTCCTGCAGATCGACGCCCATATCGACTGGCGCGACGGGGTGCATGGCGAACAACACGGCTATTCAAGTCCGATGCGCCGAGCGAGCGAGATGCCGCATGTCGCCGGCATGGTGCAAGTCGGCCTGCGCAGTGTCGGCAGCGGGCGCACCGCCGACGTCGAAGCGGCGCAACGCTATGGCAGCTGTTTTGTGACCGCTCGCGAGGTTCATAGCCAGGGCGTCGGCGCCGCCCTCCAGCATATCCCGGACGGAGTGCAGGTCGTCGTCACCCTTGATTGCGACAGCATCGATCCGGGCATCATTCCGGGCGTGGCGGCGCGTACCCCCGGTGGCCTCACCTACACGCAGGTGATCGACCTGATCGCCGGCCTCGGCAGACGGGCGAGGATCGCGGGATTCGATCTTGTCGAGCTCTATCCTCCCGCCGACATCGCCGGCCTGTCGGCGCTCACCGCCGCGCGGGTCCTCGTCAATGCGATCGGCGCCATCGTCCGGCAGACTTGATCCTGCTTCGCACAGCGAGCCACGTGTATGGGATCACGAGCGAGTTTCATCCAAGCTTTAAAGACTCTAGGATAAGCCTATGCAGGAGTTTCATTTTGCCTTTGGTCCGTTCGTGCTTGATCCGGCTGCGGGAACGCTCCTTCGGAATGACGATCCGGTTGCCGTCGGCCATCGCGGGCTGAAGCTGCTAGCGGCGCTCGTCGGGCGCGCCGGCGAAATTCTCGGCAAGGCGGAGTTGATGGATGCGGCCTGGCCCGGCAGGGCCGTCGAGGAGGGCAACCTCACCGTCCAGATCGCGCAGCTGCGAAAGCTGCTTGGCCCGGCTGCTGACGGCCGCCAGTGGATTGCCACGGTTCCGCGCGTCGGCTACCGCTTTACCGGGGCAATGCATCAGCTCGGCGCCGTCAAGCCGAAAGCTTTGCCGCTGCCCGACCGGCCATCTATAGCTGTGCTGCCCTTCGTCAGTATCAGCAACGATCCGGAGCAGGAATTCTTCGCCGATGGGTTGACGGAGGACCTGATTACCGACCTCTCCAGGATCCCGGGCTTGTTCGTCATCGCCCGCAATTCGGCTTTTTCCTACAAGGGAAAGGCGGTCGACGTGGGAGAGATCGCCGAGGAACTCGGCGTGCGTTACCTCCTCGAAGGCAGCGCCCGACGCGCAGCAGGGCGGGTGCGCATCAATGCCAAGCTGATCGACGCCGTCAGCGGCGATCACCCATGGGCGGAACGCTTCGATCGCAGCCTCGACGATATCTTTGCCGTTCAGGACGAGGTGACGGAGAAGATCGTCGAGGCGCTGCTCGGGCGGCTGCGCGCACCACCGCCGCGCAAACGGCCAAGCAGCCTCGAGGCTTACGATCTCTGTGTGCGGGCGCGCAGGCTGATGGACGATTCCCCGCAGGCGGCTGAGGAGGCGCATCTGATGCTAACACGCGCCGTCTCCCTCGACCCCGATTATGCCGAGGCCTATCGCTGCTTGCCATGAACCACTGGATGGGATGGGTTCATAGCGGCGGGCCGACGGAATCCCGCCGTAGTCTTGCTATGGAACTGGCGCGCAAGGCTGCCGCGATCGATCCCAACGATGCCGGCTGCCGTTGGGTCCTGGCTTACCTGCTTGCTTATGATCGCGATTTCGAAAAAGCGGATGCCGAATTCGCCAAGGCGATCGAGCTCGATCCGAACGAGGCCGATACTTTTGCGGCGCTATCCGACATCACCGTCCTTGCCGGCCGGGTCGGGGAGGGGCTCGAACACATTCGCAAAGCGTTCCGGCTGAACCCGTTTCCGGCAAGCTGGTACTATCTGACGCTCGGTCAGGCGCAATATGCGGCCGGGCAATATGCTGCCGCCGTCGAGACGCTGCGCCGCGACGAGACCTATCGCACAAGCTCACGCCGTTTCCTGGCGGCAAGCCTTGCCCAGCTTGGGCGGCTCGACGAGGCTCGCGCCGAGACCGACCTCTTCCTCGTCGCGAACCCGCATTTTTCCATCCGTCACTGGGCAGAAACCGAGCCGTTCCGCGACGCTCGAACGCGCGAGCATTTCGTCGATGGCTATCGTAAGGCCGGTCTTCCCGAATGATCGCCGGGCCGCGCCGCCCGCCAGACCAGCGGAACCAGCACCAGGGCGGCGGCCGGAAGGACGATCCAGTTGATCGTCTCCCAGCCGGAGCTATGGAGAAGCGACCCGGCTGAGAAAGATGCGCAGGCGACCGTACCGAAGACCATGAAGTCGTTTGCGCCCTGCACCTTGCTGCGTTCCGCCGGCGTGTGGCAGTCGGCCACCATGGCGGTTGCTCCGATGAAGCCGAAGTTCCAGCCGATGCCGAGCAGAACCAGCGAGAGCCAGAAATGGGCGATGTCGAAGCCGGAGAGCGCGACGGCCGCCGAACTTCCGATGAGAAGCAGGCCGACGGCCGCGACGCGTTCCTTGCCGAAGCGCACCATCAGGCGGCCGGTAACGAAGCTCGGGGCATACATGGCGAGAATATGCCATTGGATGCCCAATGCCGCCTGGTCGATCGAGTGACCATGCCCGACCATGGCGATCGGCGACGCCGTCATGACGAAGGTCATCAGCCCGTAGGATACGACACCGGTTGCCATGGCAAGGAGATAGCGCGGGGATGTCAGGATCTGGAAAAGGGGCCGCTCCGGCGCGCTTTCCGATGCATGAGCCGGCGGCGGCGTCGATGTGCGAAGCATGAGCAGCACCGGAAATGCCACGGCTGCAAGGACGGCCTGACTGAAGAAGCTTCCGGCGAAGGGCGTTCCCGGAAGCGCATCGCGGGTCCAAATTACCAGTTGCGGGCCTATGATCGCTGCGATCAGGCCACCGACCATGACGCGGGCGATCGCCTTCTGGCTCTGCGCCGCGGTGGTATTGTCAGTCGCGGCAAACCGGTAGCTTTGTACGTAGGAGGAATAGAAGCCTGCGAGACAGGTGCCCAGGCAGAACACAAAAAAGCTGGAGAGCATAATCCCCAGCGCAGCGATCAAGCCCGAAACCACGCCGATCACCGAGCCCAGCAGATATCCGGACTTGCGTCCGAACCGACGCATCACCCAGGCGGCAGGCAGGGTCCCGAGCGCCAGCCCAAGGCTGAGAAGGCTGACGGGAAGCGTGACCAGATCGGGATCGGTCGACAGATGCTGCCCGACCAGACCGCCGAGCGAGACGATGATCGGAGCATTAGCGCCACCGAAGGCCTGTGCAACCGTCAGGACCCAGGAGTTGCGCTTTGCGGCTGCCGGGTCGGCCGAGGCTTGATGCATCACGTTCATCTGGAATCCATCTTCGACAGGATGTCGGCGACCGCGCGACCGGCAGCGACGACTGCGCCGGCGAGATAACCAGGTTCGGAAGGACTTGTCTCGCTTCCCGCCAGGATGAGGCGGTCCTTCCACAGGCCAGACACCCATTGCGAGTTTCCCGGCAGCGGATGCCCGCCGCCCACACGGTCGGCGGCGGTGGCTGTCAGCGGATCGGCCGCCCAGTCCTTCAGCAGAACCGCTCGAGGCTTGAGGGCCGCTGAGCCGAACAATTTGGAGAGTTGTGCCAGGCAGGCTTGTTTCAAAGTCTCCTCGCCGAGCGCAGCGCGCTGATCTGCGCCGACACCTGGGAAGCCGAAGAGGGCGGCCTTGCCCGAGGCGGTCGTCGCGTCATGGATTTCCACCAGCGGTCCCACCATGCTCTGCGCGGTGCCCGACAAGCCGGCTGTTCGCCAGAATGGTTCGTCGTAGACGGCAAAAAACTTCGCGTGCGGAGCCATCCATGTGGCGGTGTCGCGCCAGCAGGCGGCGGTTGCCTTATCCTGCTCCGGGCTGAAGCTGACGGTCGCTTCCAGCAGCCGGGGCGGGAGGGCCGCGACAACTTGCTCCGCCTGGAGGATGTCGCTGCTTCCCCGGCCTGTTTTGACGGTAAGTTCAATCCCGGTGTCGGACAGCGACATCGCCGTCACCGTCGCATCGCAGAGGATCCGGTCGGGCGGGAACGTCGCGCGCCAATGCACGCACCACCGATGCCATGCCGCCGGAAAGCCGCATCGACTGCTGGTCCGCCATTATGGGTTGGTAGCGCTGCGGCGTCTCCCGGGACATCCTTTCGATGATCACGTCGCCCTCACTGTTTTGTGCGAAGGAATGGAGGCTGAGTTCGCCGATCAGCGTCTCCATCGGCGGCTGCATCTGCGGCCAGTACCAGGACGGGCCGAGGTCGAAGCCGTCTTCTGCCGGCATGCCGGCTTCATCGGCCGTCAGAATGCGGCCGCCCAGCCGATGCCGTGCTTCGAGAACGATCACGTCGATACCCGAAGCGTGGAGCGTGCGTGCCGCATAAAGGCCGGCGAGGCCGGCACCGACGACGGCTACGCTGCATGCTTTCATCTCGCCGGTCCTTCATCTTCTGCCTGGTCGAAGCTGCAGACGTCGTCGTGAAGCAGACGGGCCGCCTTGTGCCAGACCTTTGCGCCACGATCTCCAACCCGTGCGCGGAACATTTGGCCCTGGGGAAGGCGTAGCCAGCTCCAGCGTTCAAGTGTATCGCCGGCCTCGGTCAGGGAGCCGTCGATCACCAGCAGCTCAAGTCCTTGGGGATTGGCGAACTCGATGTCGGCATTCGCTCGCCAGTCCTCGAGCATTACACGCTCGTATGCTCCCTCGAAGAGGGTCGTCGACGACGTGACTGTATCGCTAAGCCCGCCGCTCCGGCCTTCGCCGGGCAGGCGGACGATCCGTTCCCGGTCGCCTTGCTTGAACTGCCAGAGCTTGACGAAGATCACGCATCCGTCCCCGCTTCCGGGTGCATGCCCGGTTCCGGGAGGGTTTCTGACGTAGCTGCCGGCCGGGAAGTCGCCGCTCTCGTCCTGGAAGACGCCGTCCAGAACGAGAAACTCTTCACCGCCTGGATGTTCGTGATGCGGGAACCGGCTGCCGGCCGCATAGCGCACGATCGAGGTGGCGCGGGCCTTTTCACCGCCGATGCGGAACAGCATGCGCCGATCCACGCCTTTCGCGGGGCTCGGCATCCACTCGAGCCGGCCGGCATGAGCTAGGGCGCGCCGGGAGAAGTCGTCATTGAGCAACATGGTCAAAGCTCCGATCTGCCGCCGTCGACGACGATCTCCGCACCGAGCATATAGCTCGACGCGTCGCTGGCAAGGAAGCAAACCGCGGCTGCGATCTCCTCCGGCCTGCCCATGCGCCCGATCGGCACCTGTGCGCCGACCCGCTCTGCATAGGCGCGAAACTCTTCCTCGGTCTGGTGCTTTCCGCGGTGAATAGGTGTCTCGATCGAGCCCGGGCTGACGGCGTTCACCCGTATCCTGCGGTCGATCAGTTCGGCCGACATCGTCCGCGCGAAGGAGCGAACGGCCGCCTTGGAAGCCGAAAGGATCGCCCGTCCCGGCGTGCCGACCTGGTTCAGCCAGGAGGTGTTCAGAATGATCGAGCCACCCTCGCGCATCAAGGGCAGCACGGCCTGGACCGTGAAGAAGACGCCCTTCACATTCGCATCCATGATCTTATCGTAGGTCTCTTCATCCGTGGTTGCGAGCGGCGTACCAAGCGCCACGCCGGCATTTGCGAAAACGATGTCCAGCGACCCGAACGTGTCCTCAAGCTCTGTTCGCATGCGCTTCAGGTCATCAAGCGAGGATATATCGGCACGGATCGCAACGACACCGCCGCCCAAATCATCCACAGCGTTGTCGAGCTTCTCCTGCGATCGGCCGGCAATGGCCACCCGCGCATCGCCATTGCGCAACTGTCTTGCAGCCGCGAGACCGATCCCGCTCGAGCCGCCTGTGATCAATGCCGTCTTTCCCTGAAACATTATCCTGGAACCTCTTTGTCTTTCCTCCAGGGTAGCTCACGCGATTGCATTGGCGAGGAAAACCGGGCATACCGCAAAGAAAGAAAATCTTTGTCGTGAGCGAAATGCGAGACCTGACTAGATTGAAGTCCCTGCAGGCGCTGGAGGCTTCCGCGAGACATGGCAGCTTTGTCGGAGCGGCAGCCGAGCTGGATGTCACGCCCCCTGCCGTCGGGCAGCTCGTGCGTTCACTGGAGGATTGGGTCGGCTATCCGCTGTTTAGGAGGAGCCGTTCCGGCGCCGAAAGGCTGACGCCGGTCGACGAGGCGCAGGACGCGCTGGATGATATCGCGGAAGGGCTCGACCTTCTCGAAACCGGGCTGCGGAAGCTTCGAGGCAGGAAAGCCCGGTCGGTCGTGGTGGTCACGGCGTCCCAGGCGCTGGTTGCCAACTGGCTGCTTGCAAGATTGGACGACTTCTCGACGAACTACCCGACGATCGATGTCCGGCTTGATGTGTCGGACAGGGTCATCGATCTGGCCCAAGGTGAGGCCGATGTCGGCATACGCTGCGGCCTTGGTTCCTGGAAGGGTGTGAAATCGACATTCCTGATGAGCGAGGAGATTATCGCGGTTTGCCACAATCGGCTGCTGCCCGTGGATCGGGACGTGACCGCCGGGTGGATCGTCGATCAGACGCTGATCCATGACGGCACGCCGCACCCGGGCGGCGACTTTCCGACATGGGCCGAATGGCTGGCGAGATCCGGTGCAAACCAGGTTCCATCGGAATGCGGGCTGAGGATCAACTCCACGGCGGCGGTGATCCAGGCTGCCGTTGCGGCGAGGGGCGTCGCCCTCGTACGCAAGGCGCTCGTGGCACAGGAACTCGACAGCGGAAGGCTCGTTCACCTATTGCCTAATGTCCGCTGGCCGGTGAAGTGGGCGTATTACATCGTTGCTGCGCCAAAGGCGTTGCGTCGATACGAGATTGCGGCGTTTCACGACTGGCTGGTCGCGCGCCCGAGATAGGTGCCGAGGAATGATCCCGAACGAATGATCGCGCGCTTCAAACGGCCATATTCGACGCTGCCGACATCACCTCCCGGGGCGCGGGACCGCCGAACATATGACGGCCACCGTCCTCGACTTCGGTGAAACACCAGCGCACGACACCATCGCGATCGAGGAGGAATTCGCCGACAAGCTGACCATGACCGGTCGCGATCATCTGCGTGTCATCCTCGGTGAATTCATAACCATCGGCCTTGTCGAGATATTCCACCGCCGCCATCACGCCCATGGGCGCCGGAAGCTCACCCGGCATGTCGATCTGCATCGATGACACCGTGCTCATGCTGACTTTGTGCGGCCAGTCGTTCTCGTCTTCCGTGAACTGAAGATTCGGCAGGCCGAAGGCCTTGTGCGAGACACGTTCCGGATCGGAGGCGGCCAGCAGATTGGGAAGCGGATGGTAGCGGAAATAGAGGCGGGCGCGGTCGATCGGCGTATTGACGACGGTCAGGCTGTCGATGCCTTTCTCCTGCAATGCATCGGTCAGTTCGGCCATGGCGGCGATCTGCCGTCGGCAGAAGGGGCAATGCAGCCCGCGGAACAAGCCGACGAGCACCGGCTTCTGGCCGCGAAAATCGTCGATGGCGATCTTGCCCTGCCGGGTGATCGCATCCAGCACCACGTTCGGCGCCCGATCTCCAGGCTGCAACGGTCTTTCCGAGTGGTTCTCCTGCATGTTTAGTTCCTCCTCTTATCCATTTGACGTGATTGAACTAACCCATCTCCAGCGGTTGCCCTGAGAGGGTCAGTCGAGAAACGGCAAGACGACGAGCGTGCCTGGATCAAGGTTGTGGCGGATGCACACATCCTGCGCCAGCGTGAAATACCGTTCCGCCTCGTCCATGTTGTCATGCTCGAGGCTCAGCGTCGCTAATCCATCATAACACGGAAAGAGCAGTTGCGGTTCGTCAATTTCCTTTGCAACCTCAAGGGCTTCCTCGTAATACTTACGGGCTAGGTTCGGCTGTCCGTGGCATTGATGAATCTGCCCGAGGACGATCAGCGGTACCGAGAGATGGTCGCGCTGGTCGAGCGCCCGGTCGATTTCGACCGCCTTTTCCGCTGCCGGCACACCTTCGGCAGCGCAGCGATCGGTAAAGGTGCAGCAGGAAACCGCAAGGTTGGCGAGAAGGCGCGCCTGGAAGCCGAGGTCACCGATGCGGGTTGCCACCTCCAGGCCGCGCCGGCAGATCTTGATGGCACTGGCCGGATCGACGATCGTGTAGAGCACACCGAGATTGGAATAGGCGCGGCAGGCGGCACTTTGCAGATCGGCCTTTTCAGCGACCGAAAGGCTGCGCTCGACTTCCTGCACGGCATCGCGGCGGCGCCCGAGCCGGGCAAGCGCTGCACCCTTGGTATTCAGCGCCTCCGCCATTGCGCGCGCCGCCTCCCGCCCGGCCTCGGTCGTTCCGTCGATCGGTAGTGTTTGCAGGCATTGCAGCGCCTGCGTCGCCCACTCGGCGGCCGCAGCCTGATCGCCCATGCGGAAGGCCAGATGGCCGCGCTCCTGCAGGAGATGCGCATGTTCGACCGGCGCATCGATTGTCGCGATCATCGCCTCGGCCGCAGCGCAATGGGTCTCCGCCTGGTCGCGGCGTCCTGCATCGAGATGCAGACGGCCAGTCTTTCGCAATATCCTCGCTGCGGCAATCCGGTCGTCTTTGGCGCGATGGATCGCAAGCGCCTGCTGATAGTGGTTCAGGGCATCGTCGCGGCGGCCGGCAGGAGCGCAGAGGTCGCCAAGACGCTCCAACAGCGCCAATTGCTCCGCCGTCGCCTCCGGCTCATTGGCGAAGGCCGCAAGGGCCTGCCGGTAAAGGCGCATGGCATCGTCATTGGCGTAGGTCTTGCGTGCCAGATCGCCCGCAGCCATCAGATAGCCGGCGCCTTTGGCCTTTTCGGTGGTCAGGCTGAAGTGATGGCCGAGTTGCGCCAGATGCTCGGGCCGCTCGGGTGCCAGGCCATATTGGCGTTCCAGAACCCGGCCGATCCGAAGATGCAGTTCCATGCGCCGTTGCAGCAGCAGATTGTGATAGATGACGTCGTGCATCAGGGTCTGGCTGAAGCGATAGCCTGGGGCGCTCCCGGCATCCGGCCCGCGCAATTCCTCGATGATGTCGGCATCGCAGAGGTAATCCAGCGCCGCATCGACGGCGGCTGGGTCGAAAGTGACTGTGCGGAGCAGGGCGGTATCGAATTTCGGCCCGACGACGGCTGCCTCCTGCGCCAAGCGTCTCATCTCCTGCGGCAGACGATCGACACGGGCAAGCAACAGGGCTTGCAAGTTGACGGGTATGTCGACGTCCGTGTCTTCGGCGGCGAGGTGCCAGCGCTGACCATCATTGTGCAACGTGCCCCTGTCGATCAGGACCCGGAGGATTTCTTCGATGAAGAGCGGATTGCCGCCGGCCCGGTCGAGGATGCGTTTGCGCATCGTGACTGGCAGCTTGCCGTGACCCTCGCCGAAAAAGGCAGCGAGCAGCTTCTGGCCATCGGCCGCAAACAGCGGGTCAAGACGTTGCACGGTAACGTTGACGCGATCGGAGTTCAGCGGATCGGTCTGCGATGTCGGCCGGTAGATCGCCAGCAGCATCAGCCGGCTGCGCTCCAGCCGATCCATCATGAAGCGGAGCACCTCAAGCGAGGCGGCGTCCGCCCAGTGCAGATCCTCGATGACCAGCAGCAGCGGACCTTGCGCCAGCCGCCGCTCGAAGACGGTGCGCACCGCATAGAAGATCTGTCGCCGCAACTGTTCCGGCTCGATGTGCCGCAACGCCCCATCGGGATCGCCGAGGCCGAGCACATGCAGAAACAGCGGCAGAAGCCCCTCGACATCCTCCTGGGTGAGATCGAGTGCGCGGAATCCTGTTGTCAGCATTTGCCGCGTCCTGTCGAGATCATCCCGCTCGCCGATGCCGTAAGCGCTGCGCACGACCGCGGCGAGCGTGCCGTAGGATTGTTCGCCGAGTGGCGAGCAAGTCGCTTTGCGGATGGCAAGGCCGGGGAAACGGGCCGCATCGCCGGCGGTTCCGACGAATTCGTTGACCAATCGCGATTTGCCGATACCGGCTTCGCCGATCAGGCGGACGAGCTGCGCTGCACCGCCGCAGGCGAGATCGAGGCAGGTCAGCAGCCGCGACATCTCGCCGTCCCGTCCGATCATCGGCGCCTGAAGGCCGAAACTTTCCAGCCCGCGCGCCGTATGCGGCGCTTCCAGCAGCCCTGTTAGCCGATGGACGAGAACGTTTCCGCTTTTGCCGCGCAAGGTCTGTGCGCCGAGACTGTCGAAGGCAAAGGCATGGCGGGTGAGGCGATAGGTCAGCGGCCCGACGAGGATATCGTTTTCGCCCGCCATCGATTGCAGCCGTTGGGCGGTGTTCACCGTGTCGCCGGTCACCGAATAGGATTTTGTGTTGACGGCACCGAAGCCGCCGGTGACGACGGGTCCGCTATTGATGCCGATATGCAGACGCAACGGCACGCCGGCGCGGGCGTTCCAGCGCTCGCCGACCTCGGTGGCCCGACGGATCATATCGAGCGCGGCCCCGAGCGCCCGGACCGGATCGTCTTCATGGGCAACCGGCGCGCCGAACAGCGCCAGCAGCGCATCGCCGACGAACTTGTCGACGAAGCCGCCATAGGCCTCTACCGCCTGCGTCATCTCCTCGAACAATTCGTTCTGCAGCACACGCATGATTTCGGGGTCGATCTGCTCGCTCAGCGTCGTGAAGCCACAGAGATCGGCAAACAGCACCGTCACCGGCCGCCGATCGGCATCGCTGTCCGATTTCTGCGGCACTACCTCGATGCTTGGCTTCGGCGCAGGCGGGGCTTTGCCTGAGATCGACGCGCCGCATCTCGGACAGAAGGCAAAATCCGGCTGACAGGCGCAGCCGCAAGCAGCGCAGGAGAGGGGCTGCCTTGCGCCGCACCGCGGGCAGAAGGCAAAACCACTCTGAATATCGAAACTGCAGCCGGCGCACTCCATCGCACGCGTCCCACGAAGGCCCGATGTGTCACGGCGATTTCGACCGCAACCAGCGGGCTTTAAACAGGGGCAGCATGAACCTGCCGCGTGGGGCCTGCAAGCCCTAAACAGAACGGCTTGCATGCTGCCACTTCCGAAAGCGCTACTGCCTAAGTTACCTGACGCCCGGTGCAGGAGCGGAAAGCAGTTGGTGTCCGGAGAGGCGCCTCGGGCAATGAAATTGCGCATTGATTAAGATCAAAGCGGATTGAGCGTAAAAGCGCGAGCCTGCTATGTCGTCATGGAGGAGGGAGCCACCGATGAGCTACATCCTGAAAGACCTGACCCCGGCGGAATGCTCCGCCGTTCTCGAGCAGTCCCGATTTGGCCATCTGGCCTGTTGCAAAGATGGCCGACCCTACGTGGTCCCGATCTATTTCGCCTACGCAAAGACCACGATCTATAGTTTTTCAATGCCGGGCAGAAAGGTCGACTGGATGCGCGCGAACGAAAATGTCTGTCTGCAAATCGACCGGCGCGGCACAGGCAAGGGTTGGACGAGTGTCGTCGTCGATGGGAGGTTCGAGGAGTTCCCGGATACAGACCGTTGGCGCAGTGAGAGGCTGCAGGCCTGGTCGTTGCTGCAAAAACACTTCGATTGGTGGGAAATCGGCGCGTTGAAGCTGCAGGAACAACCGACGGGCTCGGTCTCCGAACATATATTTTACGGCATAGTCGCCCGGGAGGTGAGCGGTCGAACGGCGCTCTCGGTTGACTGAGACTGTCGCCAGGGAAGGGTGCCCGGACGATCCCGGGCGATTTGTTCAGGGGCGAGAAACAGCGGAATTTGAGTTTGCCTTCGACCATCGATCGCACAACGCCGCCGAAAAGACGCTGCTGCAGCCGAGGATGATATAGGCGCCCATGACGATCTGGCGGCCGCCGAGGACGATGCCGGCGGATCGACAAGGGTGACATGCACCGATTTCAGCAGCCTGCAAGAACTCGATCATTCATTGATTTAACGCAAAGCGGCCGTGTTCGAGCAGGGTAGGATCGGCTGGCAGGTTAGAGCAAGACGATCACAGATCCGATCCTATTATATGCCGAGGGAATGCTGGGACGGTTTCGCCACGGGAGGAGCGCGCAGGGTCGGGATAAAAGGGGATTGAATCGCCATACGCGCAACCATCCAGTCTCTGGAGGCGTATAGTGGACATGCGGACGCGTTGATGTGTTGGGAGGAGGCATTGCAAGGGACATCGTCGGCTGAAGAGGGCGGCCAAAAGGGGTGAAGTGACGGGAGAACGAAGATGTTGGTTACAGATCGTGACTGCCAGACTGGAGGAGCGCGGTTCGCCGTACCGACGTTCGGCGAAATCGAGGGAAAGCTGTTGGTTTGCGAAGTGGTGGCGACCTGCTGCTTGCGACAGCTCCTCGCTCACTCCGCTTCCGCCGCCATTCCAATCGTCAAACGCCGGGTCAGACGATTGCTTGAGACCCGCTGCCGCGGCGAAAAACTCTGCCAGGACGACATGGAAGCGGCCGTCGAATATGCGTTTCAGCTGGTGGATGCGGCCGCCGAAGCAGCCGGCAGGAAGACCGCGGTTTCGAAAACGACCGATGGCTGCGAAACAATTCGCCGGCTGCGGGCAATGCACGCTCCATCTCGTCGTTAGCGCGCTTTAGACTAGGCTGGCGGGGTTTCTTCAGCCTGCCACCGTCCGTCCTTTGTCCTTCATGCTGCAAAATTCGATCAACTGTTCCGATGTCATTGGTCGCGCTAGAGCATAGCCCTGCAACAAATGGCAACCAAGGTCTTTCAGGATCTTCGCGTGCTCCATTGTCTCCACGCCCTCGGCAACGATGTCGATGTTCTGTGACCGGCCGATTTCGATAATGGAGGAAACCAGGCGGCGTTGAGACGGAGAAGCTATGATCGGTTTGATAATTTCGCGGTCGATTTTAAGTCGCCGCGGCTCAAATCGAAGCAGACTAATGATGCTGGCATGTTCCGTGCCGAAATCGTCGATCTCGATTTCAATGCCAAGCTCTTTGATAATCGCAATGATATCATTGAGCGCAGGCTGAAGCTCGTCGAAGGAAATTGTCTCAAGCAACTCGAAACACAGTCGACCCTTCGATACGGGAAGCTCGGACAGCTCGGCAAGCAGATTTGGCTGCGCCAGGCGGCGCGCTGAGATATTGACTGAGACACGCGGGATCTGCATTCCCAGACTATCCCATCTCGTAAGCTCGAACAGGGCCTTCTGCAGGATTAGCCTATCCATGTCGCCGCTCCGCCCCAGTCTTTCCGCGGCGTCAAGAAAATTGTTCGGGCCGAGCAGACCTTTTCGCGGGTGATCCCAGCGGGCAAGGGCCTCGACGCCGGCGATAGCCAACGTATCTGCGTTGAACTGCGGTTGGAAGAAGGCGACAAGTTCATCGCGGTCGAGCGCCTGATTGAACTCATCCGCCAATTCTTTTGAATGGATTGCAGCGCTACGAAGCTCTTCGGTGAAGATGGCCGCGCGGCCACGGCCGGTCTTTTTCGCCTCGTAGAGAGCCAAATCGGCATTCAGAAGCAACTGACCAAGATCCCGCCCGCGGGCACGTTCAGTCTCCCAGGCGACACCGACGCTCGCTCCGACCACATACTCTGCCCCATCGATAAGGATGGGCCGCTGGAGGCCGTCGACGATCTGTTTGGCCAATTCGGTTGCTTCAGTCTCGGGATCGGCGCTCCACCGGGCGAAGATGAACTCGTCTCCACCGATCCGAGCCGCGACGTCGTTTGGACCGGTCAAATCGGCGAGGCGCGAAGCCGTAGTTTGCAGGACCATGTCGCCGCCGGCATGTCCTTTCGTGTCGTTGATCTCTTTAAATCGGTCGAGGTCGATATGAATGAGGATCAGACTATGTTCTCCACCGGGTCTCTGTGGTTGCGAGATCATCTGGTCGACAAACCGTCGGTTCGCCAGCCCCGTCAGCGCATCGTGCAACGACAGATATTCCAGCCGTTGCCGCGCTCGAACGAGCTTCTTCTTGTGAAGGCGAAGCTTTTCAATCGTTCTTTGACGGGATTTGGTCAGGAGGCCGACCCAAATGATCGGCGCAACGACACACAACGCCAACAGGCTCGCATAAAACTCAAAAATGCCTATCCCGCTATTTTGTCCCCATCCCCGCTTGGGCACGGCGACGAAGGTCCATCGGCCATAAGTCATATCAACGGATGTCACGACCGGCTGCTTCGAAAAGGTTTCCAGATTTCCGAGAAAAACCTGTTTCGCCGAATTTGGCTCCGGCACGGTGCTGATGGCAATCTCAAGCTCGGTCGATCCGAGGCCGCTATCGCTATAGAGTCTTGGGATATCTATGATTCCGGAGAGCAGACCCCAAAAGACCTCGCTGTTTCCGTCATTGTTATAAATCGGGCACCTGACGACGAAAGCAGTTCCGCCTTGGACGAGCTCCACCGGGCCTGTCAGAACGATGTTGTGGGTGTTGCGCGCCAGCATCGCGGCAGCCCGTTGCTTCTCATTTTTTCGGTAATCGAGCCCGATGGCCTTTTCGTTTCCTTTTTCCGGATAGACCCACTTGACCACCATGTCGGGCGCCGCAGCGAAGCTGCGCAATTGTGAATCGGGCTGCAGTATCTGCGCCGCAAGTTTGGAAAATCCGTTTTGGTCCATTGTCGGATCGACGGCGATACCGGCTGCCAGCCCTTGCAGCAGCTTCACATTGCTATTGAGGTTGGTCTGTAGCCGAGATGATATTGTGGCAAGCTCGCCGGCAACAATCGAGCGTTCTTCGGCCAGCGAGCGCTCCAGCCGCCAGTTCGTTGCAACCCAGACGATGATGACTGCAATCATTGCCGCGAATATTGCCGGAGCAAATGCGCTGGCATGGCTGGCTGTGGAAGTAGCGAGGCCACGTACTATCTTTGGACTTCTAAGAAACTTCATCTGGTTGCCGGCGCGGATGGACACGCCTGCATCCTTGCACAGTTTCTTTAAGGCAACGCTAAACCGGCCGGCCTGGGAGAAAAGCCGATCCGGTTCGGATGTCGCCGCCTCTTGCTTTCAGCACGCTGGTGCAGCGACAGCGATCGGCGACGGTCGGTTGGAGATTGCGTCGAGATATTCAAAAATATTGTATTTGAATTTCTCTGCCGTGCGGCGCGCGTGCCAAGCCGCGATAAGATTGATTGGCACTGGCGAACCGGGCAGGTGAGGGCGCCAACGACGGCTTCTGCCCGCGCGGCTGAAAAACCCGCTTCTTGCTTTCGCGCCGCGAGACCCAGATGCCGGCCTCGGTCATCCATTGGCGCAGCCTTTCCTTGGCGACTGAAATCTGATGTAGTTCGATCAGCTTCTCACGCGCCAGTGTCGGACCGAAATCCAGATAGTCTTCGCGGATCAGATTCCAGCGCCGCATTGCGGAAATCATCGTTGTGACGCCGGTTGCTCGGGCGCGATCGCTTCTTCGAAACCAGACCGTCTGGACCGGCCTGATCATAGGCTTGCAGCACCTGAACGACGCTCAGACGCTGATCACGGGTCTTCTGATCCCGAACGCCATCGCTGATCCGGTGGTTCGACGGCCGACCAATCGCCTTATGGCGGATCGACGCCGCGCCGGTTGTGCGGATGCGACCCAACAACCGCCGCACCTGGCGCTCGCTCAAATCAAGCACATGCGCCGCCGACACCAGCGTCATCCGACCGGCGATCACCGTCGACAGAACCTCGATCCGCTGCAGATCGCGCTCGCTCATCGCAATCAGTCCCATCCGCTTGTCTCCCACGTCATCAAACGCGGGGAGATTGACATTCCAACTTTGCAGAAACAGGACAGTTCAACTTTGCGGCTACATCAGAAGATCGCATAAGATAGATTATGGAACATAAAGATATCTTTTGATTACAATGGCCTATCTCCATCGCTCGTCTCACGGCCCGGCTCTGGGCCCGGTCGAACTGCATTTTGACGATCGCACGCCACAATTATTCCTGCAGTGTTGGGATGACTTTGGCTGGCCTTTGCAACTCCGCTGCGGCGGCGGACGCTGCTGCATCGGCCGTCCCGTTGGAAACATGAACCGTCGGGGTTGCAAACTGGATCCCTTTTTCCGCGAATGTCTTCTTCAGCATGGCGAGCGCCTTTCGGCGAACGCCGAATTGTTCGCCGGGTTTGGCCATGAACTTCAGCCGGATCTGCACGCCATAATCCGCCATCTGCTCGATTCCCTGCATCTTCAAGGGCTCGATGATGTTAGGCCCGAGCTCGGCATCTTCCAGCAGTTCGACGCCGATGCGCTTGATGGTCTTGCGGACCTCTTCGAGATCGCTGTCATAATTCAGGGTGAGCGTGATGATGTCGATCACCCAGTCGCGGCTGAGGTTCTGCACAGCGCCGAGTTCGCCGAACGGGACGATGGTGACCGGACCGCGGTGGTGTCGCAGGCGGATCGATCGCAGCGAGAAACCTTCGACCGTCCCTTTATATTTTGCCGCCTGAATATATTCGCCGATGCGAAACGCGTCATCGAACAGATAAAGGACACCTGATATGATGTCCTTGACCAGTGTTTGGGCACCGAATCCGACCGCTATGCCGACGACGCCGGCGCCTGCCAGCAGCGGTCCGATCTGAATGCCGACGGCATCCAGGATCATCAGGAAGCCGACAGCTCCGATCGCCAGGAACAGGACATTGCGGAGAATGGGAAGCAGCGTATTCAACCGTTGACGACGGCGGGCTTCCGGTCCGTCCTGATGCCCGGCCTCTGCGTTTCGCGACGCCACCGCCATCTGACTGTCGATCAGCGTGCTGGCGAGCTTCCAGATGACGTCGGTCACCAGCAGCACGATAACGATGCGGATGCCTGCGCGGATCAAACGCGTGGTCACCGTTTCGGCGGCGGCAAGGTCACTGAGATTGACATCCCAAGCGCGGGCAATGAGAAGCGCAGCGACCACGATGAGGCCGTTCCGCAGCGTTTGCATGATGACAACAGACCATCCGACGATGGCCGGATCGTCCACCGCGTGCTCGCCGCCCGATTGTATGATGCGACCGATGATATCGCGAGCCACCGAAACGGTCAGCGGCAGGAGCGCGATGACGAGCATCGTCCAGAAGGCACCGCGCAGCCCGGACACCCACAACAACCACGATAGTACGATGCTCGCACTGAAGCCGACACAGACCAGCCGGTTCACCGGCGGCCCGTCGGAACGAAACTGCCTTAGCCAAATCATGACGATCAGCGCGATTGAAACGACGCCAAGCCACGCCGCGGTAAAGAGGTCGACTAGGATGGGTGAAGCGCCGATCGTCCGGATCACTTCGATGGTGGCCCAGCCAACTGCCAGTACCGCGACGATTCCGAGGAGCCAGTAGTACCAGAACCAGGCAAGCGAGGTGACAAGCGTCAGAAGCCGCATATGCGGCAGGCGGGCGCCCGGCGCGATGACGATGCGGCCGATAAGTACGCCGAGGCGCACCATCAGCGCGGCTGACAACAGGATGAGGGCAACATCGCGAAACACCGCAGGCCACGGAAAGAGAATAAACGCGCCGAGGCTGCCGATCAGGTAACCGATCAAGGCGAGAACACCCATCGAAAGCCGGCCCGCATGGAGCTTGATCCGCTGTCGGACGGTGTCGGCAGGCGCGGTCAGCACAAAATGCAGAAGCCCCCGCCCCGACCACCAGGCCAGGCGTTGCGCGACGAAACCGCCAGCTATGAAGAGTATGACTGCCAGGATCAGGCCGACAGGGTCGATATGGTTATCCGTCTGGAAGGCCCGGACCGCCGCCTGAATCTGTCCCGGGAGGGTCGGCACTGCATTGAGGAGCGCGAGCAGCCTCTGGCGCAAATCCTGTAATGAAGTGGCAATCGACGGCGGTGGCGCCCCCTGCGGGACCGCCGCCGGCAGCACGGGTTCCTGACTACCGGGAACGATCCGATTGACCAGCGCGCGGCCGGAATCATCATTCGGCAATTCGATAATAACCCGGATCGGCGCCGAGGAATTGGTCGGCTCGGCCGCGGGCGCGGGATTTGCGCTGGCGAGTAGAAGCGTTGAAAATACCACCGTCAGCAATGTGAACACTCCGCCGAAGAAATGACGGTCGTTGTTGATGCGCATGTCGCTGTGGTCCCCGCGAAGTGGTCGCGCTGTTGTCTAGTCGATAGAACTTCGCCACTTTGTGAAGCGTTGCATCATCAACGTCAATCGACGACCGGCCTGGCGGACGCAGACAATATGTTGCAGCGACGCTCGGAAGCGACAAACGCTCGCGGCTGGAGCGGACATAAATTTCCCGAGTCTATCTTCCGTGGGTAACTTCGAAGGGGAAAGATACCCTGCCCCGCTTCCCTGCCCGGTTCGATGCCGAAACATCGGGCCTGGTCCGCAATCGTCATCGAGAGGGTGCCTCTCATTTCCGGCGGCTACCATGCGCTGGCGCCGTGTCTACTTATTCTGGGGGGTCGCCAATTTTCGAGCTTGGGCCGTCGTTCACGAAAGGACCGCATATGTCTGAGAACAACATCGCACATGCTGCCGCATCGGTCGCAGCAACTCCATCGTTCGGCGCCGCCGAAGCCTTCGCTTCCGCGTCTGGAGAAGCCGCGCACGCGGCCGTTGACTCCATCGAGATCGACGAGATCCTGACGCTGAGGAGAATGATTGTCCGGGCTCCGGCGACAAAAGGCACCGTACTTTTCCTGCATGGGTTTCCGGAAACGCTGAGCGTCTGGAAGGGCATCGCAACAAGGCTTGCTCGCGACTACGACGTCCACGCCTTCGATTGGCCGGGCTACGGCCAGTCGTCGCGGCCGGTTTTGGAACGGTTTTCCTATGCGCCAAGGGCGTATGCCCAGGTCTTGAAGGCCTATATCGAACGGGCAGCCATCGACCGGTCGAGCCTCGTGATCTACGCGACCGATATCGCTGCCCTCCCCGTTCTGCTGCTTGCTCTCGATGAGCCGACGATCGCCAGGCAGATCATCGTTGGCGACTTCGCGCCGTTCGACCGGCCGCAATATATGTGGGAGAACCTGCAGAACCTCAAAGCTGAGCCGACCGCCTCGCCGACCCGCGCTTACATGAACAAGACCAGTGAGGAGATCCTTGCGAACGTGCACAGGCGCGGCCTCTCGCCCGCGGAGCAATTCGATCTGCCGATCGACCTTCAACAAGACATGGCCCGTTCGTGGAGCCTCGATGGGATCACTTCGGCGGACGCCTTCGCCCATTATTACGCGAATTTCACCCGCGACCAGAACGTCCTCGAGGCCAATGTCGAGTGGTTGAAGACGCCGGTCAAAGTGGTCTGGGGCGAAAAGGATCTCTACATCAAAAAGGAAATGGGCATCGAGTTCGCCGCCAAAATCGGTGCGAAAATCGATATCCGGCCGGGTATCGGCCACTTCCCACACCTTCATAATCCGAAACAAACAGTTGAAGATATCCACAGATCCTTCAGATAATCCTTGATTATCGTGTTGAATAGTCTGGCAACGGTCATCACATGCGCATCGCTTCGAGGCGGTCCATCGGGCACCGTTTCTGTTTTTGTTCGAGGACCACGGCTGTCACACGATGCCGACAAATTCCGCTCCAGCGGAACTTAAGTCTTGGCCCTAGTCGAGCAGCTTGCGTATGGCCATGATCCCTTTGGCGGCATCCGACCAGGATTGACGCCAGACCAGCATGCCGACGCTGAGAATGGCCGCAACGATGAAGGGGATCGGCCCGAGAAACCAGAAGGCGGCTGCGAAGGTGAAGTAATAAGACCGGACCCCGACGCTAAACGATCGAAGCGCGGGGTTCAAAACCAGGGTCAGCGCATTTGTCCAGCTGACAATGTCCCTGTCTTCATCGCGCGACGGACTCGCCCCAATCGCCGCCAGGCAATAGTTGATCTGCCGGACCGCCCAGATGAAATCGGATAGTCCCCTAAGCAGCGTGGCCATGATCAGGAGCACCTTGCACTGGAAAAACCAGGCGGGATCCTGGGCGGCAAACATCTCGATCAGACCGCCACCCGATCCATAGTTCGGCTCCATGAAGAGCGCGCCGCTGAGCCCGACGATGACGATGAGGTTGGCGGATCCGAAGAAGGATGCCGAATTGATCGTGTGCCCGAGGATCGCCGCGTCGCCGATGAAGTTATTGTCTCGCGTCAGAACCTCGCGCATCCAGGCGGTGCGGATCCGCACCATATCGACGGAAAGGCTGTCGTTTCTCCTCGGCCAACCCACTGCCATCAAAGGCTCGAGCGCCACCCAGACAAGAAGGAAGAAAACGATTGCCGCGACGTTCAGAAAATCCATGGGGCCCTCGAACTGAATCTGGATCTTCTGGAAACACTACTTCGAGGAAACAGCAGCTCCAAGCGTCTATCGTCGCCCGCGATATCGTATCCGGCCGCTGCGCACGATCGCCAGGGCAGATGCCTGCGCGTGACGCGTTTATGTGGCGGACGCCGGCCGCGTCCTACGCGTCGCCTTGCGGTGTGTAACGAGCCCGAAAACGTCGATGTGACGAGGGCGATACGCGCCGCGCCGCGCTTCGGTGGCAAGCTTGTTGACTATGCGGCGCAGATTGAGCCATCAGGCGTGGAGCCTTAACAAGCAGGCTGCTCGGAACGTTCTTGCAGTGGCGTCGAGTGGAACGCGACTAAAATCGGGAGGAAAATAGTACTGCTTTGTCTTTGATCAGGCATGTCGTATTCTTGCAAGTGCTGGGGATTGGTCAACCGGCCGCTCAGACTGGGGGTGCGAAATGAACCTTGTCAGCGGGACTTTCGGAACGCCCGAATTTCTGTCTGAAGAGCCTGGTATCTTCACGTGGGATTTGGCGACCGACACGGTTTATGCAGATTCGGCGCTGGCAATTCTCTTTGGGCTTGATCCGGCGCAGACCGTCGCCGGGCTGCCGATCATAAAATACCTCGACCGAATTCACCCGGACGACAAGCCATCCGTGGCCAAGGCGATTTCAGACTCGGTGATCACGGGAAATCCCTACCGCCATGACTATCGAGTATTTGATCGAAGCGGACAAATCGTAGCCGTGGCTGCCTTCGGCCGCTGCTTCCGGGACGAAGCCGGAAACCCGTCACACTATGCGGGCATCGTATTTCCGACGAATGATCACACCCCGCAAGATGAGTTGTTAGCTCACTGCACGGCGGCTCTAAAAATTGCGCAATCATCCGGCCTGCAGACGACGGCCGATGCGCTTGAATCGATTCTGAAAGAACTCGCCAAGCCGATGCCGGCCGACCCCGCGCCGATTCATTGATGACGTTTTTACGGGGCTGTCAGTGCCACCGTCTCGCCTCGGAAAGTTGACCGGCAAATCCGGTCAGCATCACCCCCAGCGCAAGGCGTCGAACCAGTCTGGTTGCGACGAAAGCTGCACACATAGCCGCGGCAAGCTTCGCCCAGGGATAGTCGCCGAGTTGAACATGGGCGTTTGCATCGACCGAAGTGGCCTTGGCTTTCAGTGCGGCTTCCGCATCCTCACGCAGCATGCCGATCCGGGCGCGCAGCAGCCTGACTTCATGCCGCAGCACGGCCAGATCATGGTCGGCCTTTTGGCGCGCGCTCTCTGTGGCGGCATCGGCAAAAGGTGGTTCGCCTTCGGCGACCAGGTCATCGGGGTCGAGCGGAAGAACGCCGTCCCGGTTGATGGATGATTGCATGGATCTGTCCTCCAACTACTAGCAAGGGAACCAAGGCCAGGCATAGCGGCCGGGGCCTTGGTCGTGCATATCAATGATCGCGCCGGAAACTCTGGCTCTGTCGCGATCCATCTTGTGACTGGCTCTGGGATTGCCGGTCGGCGTCGCCCGACGGCGAGCCGGCGCCGGTGAAGGTGTAAGCCCGCACCTTGGCGCTTCCATGCGCGGTGTCGCGTGTGGCAACCGGATGCAGGTCGTCGGGATTGGCAGAAGAATCCCGGCCTTCGAAGGCGCTTTCGGAGACGGCGAGATCTTCCGCAGCTTTGCCGCCTCCAGTCGAGCCGGCAAACCCCGTGTTCGAGGCGCCTTGAAATGCGCCCTCCGACGACCAGAGGTCCGCCCGCTCATCCATGTCGATGCTGCCCTCGTCGTCGAGAATATCGTGGACTGTCTCATAGAGCGCGTCATCGATGTCATTGACCTGGACGAGGAAGCCGCCACGCCGCAGCCCCTCCGCGTAGACCGCACGATCCTCGTCGGGGAAAAAGAAGTCGGCCAACGCGTCGAAGAAGCCGCTGCGGTCGCCGCTCATCGCGCCGGCGGTTTTTTCATCCGCCTCATAGCCTGGCATCAACCTGATTCTCGCGACCGGCACGCCCGCATCTTCAAGACGGGAGACGGCGGATTCGGCCTCCGATCGACTGTCGAAAAATGCGGTGAGGCTACCGCCCCCTGTCGGGCCCGAGAAGGCTGGCTTGGTATCGTTGTAAATGCTGCTCACGGGAAATCTCCTCTCGATGCATAGACCCACGCCGCCGATGCGGCGGCTGGTTTCCTGATCAGAAAAACAGGTGGACGAGTGGAATGTTCCAAGCCAATGCGCCGGAGGCGGTGGCGGCCTCAGCGGCATCGCCCACCCCCATATTGGCGGCTCACCGACATTAGAAAGAGGAACGGTTTGGCATCGAAGATCGTTGTCCCGCGCCACCGCAATTCAAGGTGCTCTGCGGTTGACGTCATACCTTCGAGACGCTAGCACGGCTATTGACGCATTGGGGATATTTCATATGGACATCTTTACGGCAGCCGGTCTGACGGCTTTGCTGCAGGTCATTGCTATCGACCTCGTTCTCGCCGGCGACAACGCCGTGGTTATCGGCCTTGCCGCTGCCGGACTCGAGTCCACGCAGCGCCGAAAAGCGATCATCGTCGGCATTGCGGCCGCGACCATCCTGCGTATTCTCTTTGCCAGTGTTGCGGTCTATCTGCTGGCGATCGTCGGTCTGTTGCTGGCCGGCGGACTTCTGCTCCTCTGGGTCTGCTGGAAGATGTGGCGCGAGCTACGCGCCGGCCATGGCAACAACCACGACGCGGCGGGCGCCGAGGGAGCCCCGAAAAAGACCTTCTTCCAGGCGGCGACCCAGATCGTCATTGCCGACGTTTCCATGTCGCTCGATAACGTGCTCGCCGTTGCCGGTGCCGCGCGCGAGCATCCGAGCGTGCTGATCATCGGTCTGGCCTTGTCGATCGCGCTGATGGGTATCGCCGCCAACCTGATCGCCCAGTTGCTGCACAACCATCGCTGGATCGCCTATGTCGGCTTGCTGATCATCCTCTACGTCTCGCTCGACATGATCTATCGCGGCGCCGTCGAGGTTATGCCCTACGTTTAGGTAATGTGGGATCGAGGCTCAAGCCCCGATCCTGACCTCGGTTTCGAAGCTCATCTGGTCATAGGCCGGCACCACATGGTCCGGCGTCTCGGCCATCACCACGTCGTAATCGAGCGGCGTGTGCATATGCGTGAGGATCGCCCGTTTCGGCTTCAGCCGGCCGATCCAGTCGAGCGACTGTTCCAGCGACAGATGGCTCGGATGATAGCTATATTGCAGCGCGTCGATGATCAGCACATCGAGATTTTGAAGCTTGTCGACGGTCTGCGGCGGGAAGTCGCTGATATCGCTGCAATAAGCCACATCGCCGATACGGAAGCCGAGCGAGTGGATATCGCCATGCTGCTGGATATGCGGATGGAACTGTATCTTGCCGCCTGGGCCGCGGATTTCGACGGGTTCGTCGAGGTTTTCGATGACAACAGGCAGCACGATCGGCGGATAATTGCTGCCCGGCGGCGTTTCCAGGCAATAGCCGAAGGCTTCGCGCAGCCTGTCCATCGTATATTGGTCGGCAAAGATCGGCACCCGGCGGCGCGTATTGTGGAAATAGCCGCGCAGATCGTCGATGCCGTGAATATGATCGGCATGCGGATGGCTGTAGAGCACGGCATCGACATGATCGGCCCCTGCCCTGATCATCTGTTCGCGAAAATCCGGTCCGGTGTCGATGACGACGGTGGTGATACCGCCATCCGGCGCAAATTGCTGCACCAAGAAGGCGGCGCGTGTGCGCCGATTTTTCGGATTGTCGGGATTGCAGGCGCCCCAGTCACCTGTAATGCGCGGTACGCCGGGTGACGACGAACAGCCGAGAATGGTGAAGCGCCGCCGGTAGAGCACGCTCTCAGACCCTCGGCATCTTCGTAAACAGGCGCAATGCGTTCTCTGTCGTGATCCGCGCCACCTCTGCGTAGGAAAGACCGATCGTCTCGGCCAGCACCTCGGCGGTGTTGACGACATAGGACGGTTCGTTGCGCTTGCCGCGCCATCGCTTCGGCGCCAGATACGGCGCGTCCGTTTCCACCAGCAGCCGCTCATGCGGAATCGTCTTGGCGATCTCGCGCAGCTCTTCCGACTTCGGGAAGGTCAGAATGCCGGAAAAAGAGACATAGCCGCCGAGTTCGACACCGGTCTTGGCCAGTTCCGGTCCGGCCGAAAAGCAGTGCAGGATGAAGGGGAAGGTCCCCTTCCCGGCTTCCTCGGTCAGGATCGCTGCCATATCCTCATCGGCGCTGCGGCTGTGGATGACGAGCGGCAGCCCGGTCTCGCGTGCCGCCGCGATATGGCGGCGAAAGCCGGTCTGCTGGTCTTCAGGCTTCTGCGTATCGTAGAAATAATCAAGCCCGGCCTCGCCGATGGCGACGACCTTCTCATGAGCATTCGCCAAGCGGACCAACTCTTCCGTCTGGATATCAAGCTCCTCATCGGCATTGTTCGGATGCGTGCCGACCGAGCAAAACACCGACGGATATTTCTCGGTGATGGCAAGCAGCCCGTCGAGCTTGCGCACCCGCGTCGAGATCGTCACCATCTGCCTGACACCGGCCTGATGGGCGCGCGCGACGATCTCGTCGCGCTCCGCCTCGAAGTCGGCGAAATCCAGATGGCAATGCGTATCGATCAGCACGGCCTCAAGCCTCCGGAGCCACGTAGCGCGGGAAGACCGGCGTCGGCGCTTCGAGCGGCGTTCCGGCAACGAGACGGCCGGCTTGCCCGAGAGCGGCGAAGTCGCGCTTGTCTGCAGGCGCCGCGACCAGATCGAGCAGCTTGCCGGAGGATTCCGGCATGAAGGGCTGCAGCAGAATGGCGATCTGGCGCACGACTTCGGCGGTGACATAGAGCACCGTGCCCATCCGCTCCGGATCGGTCTTCTTCAGCGCCCACGGCGCCTGGCCGGCGAAATAACGGTCGGTCTCGGAAACCACCGCGATAATCGAGGCGAGCGCCCGGTGGATCTGCTGCTTGCTCATGTCGTCGCGCGTCGAGCCGTGCAGCGCGTCGGCCTGCTCCAGCATCGCCTTGTCCTCGTCGCTGAGCGGCCCGCATTCCGGGATCTTGCCGTCGCAGTTCTTGACGATCATCGACAGCGAGCGGCTGGCGAGATTGCCGATGCCGTTGGCAAGGTCGGAGTTGATGCGGATGCCGATCGCCTCTTCGCTGTAGCTGCCGTCCTGGCCGAAGGAGACTTCGCGCAGGAAGAAGTAGCGCACCTGGTCGAGGCCGAAATGGTTCACCAGATTGACGGGATCGACGACGTTGCCGAGCGACTTCGACATCTTCTCGCCCTTGTTGAGCAGGAAGCCATGGGCAAAGACGCGCTTGGGCAGCGGCAGCTTCGCCGACATCAGGAAGGCCGGCCAGTAGACGGCGTGGAAGCGGATGATATCCTTGCCGATGATGTGCACATCGGCCGGCCAGTATTTTGCCCGCGGGCCGTTCTTGTCCTCGATATAGCCGGTCGCGGTGATGTAGTTGGTCAGCGCGTCGACCCAGACATACATGACATGGGCGGGATCGTTCGGCACCTTGATGCCCCAGTCGAAGGTCGTGCGCGACACCGAAAGGTCCTTAAGGCCCGACTTGACGAAGGAGATCACCTCGTTACGGCGTTCGGCCGGACCGATGAAATCCGGGTTCGCCTCGTAATGGGCAAGCAGTTTCTCCTGGTATTCGGAGAGCTTGAAGAAATAGCTCGCCTCTTCCACCCACTCGACGGGCGTGCCCTGCGGCCCGTAACGCACGCCGTCGGCGCGCAGCTCCGTCTCGTTTTCCTGGTAATAGGCTTCGTCGCGCACCGAATACCAGCCGGCATAGCTGTCCTTGTAGATGTCGCCATTTTCGGCCATCAGGTTCCAGATGTTGCGCGAAGTCTCGTGATGACGCTCCTGCGTGGTGCGGATGAAGTCATCGTTCGACGCATTCAGCAACTTGGCCATCGCCTGGAATTCACCGGAATTGCGGTCGGCAAGCGCCTGGGCGGTGATGCCCTCGCCGCGCGCCGTCTGCTGCATCTTCTGGCCGTGTTCGTCGGTGCCGGTCAGGAAGAACACGTCCCTGCCATCCAGGCGCTGGTAGCGCGCCATCGCATCCGTCGCGATTAGCTCATAGGCATGACCGATATGCGGCTTGCCGTTGGGATAGGAAATCGCGGTGGTGATGTAGAAGGGTGTCTTGTCTGTCATGGCGGCCAATGTCCGGCTAACTCTATAAAAATGGTCAGCCGCTCTTAGCGCATGTCACCGTCAAGCGAAACATCAAGTTTTACCCTCGCCAATGATTTCCGGGAGGTGGGCACGGTGAACTTGACTCAGCTTGTGCCGCAATCTACCCCTCATGAAAAAGAGGGCGGAACAGAAGCAGGTGCCAGTTTTCATCTACCGGGATAGTCGTGGCCGCGCGCCGTCGGAGGCGCTTGCTTGACATTCGAGCCTCTCTATTCGCTTTCGGGCCTGTTCGTCGGCGCGCTCGTCGGCATCACCGGTGTTGGTGGCGGTTCACTGATGACCCCGCTGCTGGTGCTGCTCTTCGGCGTTCATCCCGCAACCGCGGTCGGCACCGATCTTCTCTACGCGGCAATCACCAAGACCGCCGGCACCGCGGTTCACGGCGTGCATGGGCGCATCAACTGGAAGATCGTCGGTGCTCTCGCCGTCGGCAGCGTGCCCGCTGCCCTGCTGATGCTCTGGCTGCTGGCGGGCGTCGACCGCAAAAGCATCGGCGTCACCAATACGATCACCACAGCACTCGGCTGGCTTCTCGTCATGACCGCGATCATGCTGGTCTTCCGGGGCCCGATCCTCGAATTGGCGCGCCGCGCCATCGGCGATCGTACGCCGCCGCGGCCGGCGGTCATCCTCACCCTCACCGTCGTACTCGGGTTCCTGCTCGGCGTCCTCGTCACCCTGACCTCGGTCGGCGCCGGCGCGCTGGGCGTGACGATCCTACTCGTCCTTTATCCCAGGCTCGATGTGCGCGAGATCGTCGGTTCCGATATCGTCCACGCGGTGCCGCTGACCTTGATCGGCGGTATGGGTTACTGGTTCATTGGCGAGATCGACTGGCCGATGCTGTTTGCCCTGCTTGTCGGCTCTATCCCCGGCATCATCATCGGCAGCCTTTTGGCGCCGAAGCTGCGCGAACGCACCATCCGCATCGTCCTTGCGGTTACCCTTGCCGTCGTCGCTTGGAAGCTGCTGGCCAGCTGACCTACAGGCCCGGCTGCTTGATGTCGGCGAGAATGCTGATGATCGTCTGTTTGCGGTCGAGGTTATAGGCATCCGAAATGGTGAGCCGCTCGGTGATCTCGGAATAGAGTCGCGCCAGCCGCTCTGCGGCGATGATCTGCCCCTCGCCAGCCGCAATACGTGCCCGGTTCATGATGTCGTCGCCGACATGGCTGACGAAGAAATCGAAGATCGTGTCGCTTTCCCGGCCTGAAAGTGCGTCGGCCAGCCGATGCATGGCCTTGCGGGCCGCCGGCCCTTCCGCCGACAGCATCTCGTCATAGGCGGCGATGATCTCGCCGCCCCCGTAGTTCAATAATTTCAGCGCCTCCCCGACGCTGCCCTTGGCGGCGGAAAGCACCGCCCCGCCCTCGCCGGCTATGCCGAGATGGGCAAGGGCCGCCATGAGCGCATCGTCGGCAAGCGGCGCCAGCTTCAGCGGCAGGCACCGCGAACGGATCGTCGGCAGCAGTCGCCCCGGCGCATGCGAGAGCACCAGGAACAAAGCCCGCTTTGGTGGTTCTTCCAGGATCTTCAGGATGGCGTTGGCCGCATTGCGGTTCATGTCGTCGGCCGGATCGATGATGACGATCCGCCAATTGCCCGTGCCTGAGGTTTGCGAGAAGAATTTGCCGGCGCGGCGCACCTCGTCGACGGTGATCGCCGACTTCACCTTGCCGGTCTTTTCATCCACCGGCCGGGCAAGATGCAGGAGATTGTGCGAGGCGCCGGAGGTGATCTGCCGGCTGACTGGAGAGGCAGGATCCGGATCGCCGATCGTCTCCGGCGCGGTGGCAGGATCGGGACAGGAGAGCACGTGATTGGCAAAGCGGAAGGCGAGGGTCGCCTTGCCAATACCTTCCGGCCCCTCGATCAGGATGGCGTGGTGACCCTTGCCGGAGCGATAGGATTGCGCCAGGAAGGCCTCTGCCTCCTCATGGCCGAACAGCCTGGTATTTTCCGCCGGCCAGATGGCGCCGTCGAGCAGTCCGGGTCTCTCTTCACTCATAATGGCCATCACTCATGATGAGCGGCTTCCGGCATCCGCGCATGGCCTTCAGGCGACATGAGTTGCCGGACGATCGTCAGGATTTCGACGGCGATCGCCTCCTCGCTTTGCAAGGCATTGACCACATGGCAGCGCTCCGGCTCGCGGGCGGCGATATCGAGAAAGGCCTCGCGTCGCTTCTCGTGCGTTTCGAGCCGCTCCTTCTCGAAGCGATCGGGCGCATCGGTGGCGGCGCGCTTCTGCGCCCGCTCCAGCCCGATGCTGGCGGGAATATCGAGGATCACGGTGCAATCCGGCATGACGCCGTTGATAGCGATGCGCTGCAGCGTCTCGATGAAATCGGGTTCGAGATTGCCGGTGATGCCCTGGTAGACGCGCGAAGAATCCATGAAGCGGTCGCAGAGCACAATCTTGCCGGCGACGAGCGCCGGCCGGATCACCTCTTCGACATGGTCGTTGCGCGCGGCCGCAAACAGGATCGCCTCCATCCGTGTGCCGAAGGCCTCTGCTGCCCCCGACAGCAGCACGTGGCGCACGGCCTCCGCACCCGGCGATCCGCCCGGTTCCCGCGTCACCAGCACATCGTGACCTTCGCCCTTCAGCGCCTCGGCGAGGCGGCGGATCTGCGTGGATTTCCCAGCGCCTTCCCCGCCTTCAAACGTAACGAACAATCCCGCACCGGATGACAATGACAACTTCCCGCATTCCAGGCGCCGCACGCGCCCCGCCCCTTCTATCTATCCGAAGACGGCAGGAAGGAAAACCTTTCGCCGCGGCGACATATTCACCTTTCCCGGCAAATTCTGTCAGCAGCCGCAGTTCAACCCGGCGCGGACTTGTCCCAAAGCCAGGAGAAAAACAGCGATTCGCCGAGTTCCAGCATGGCGTCGACAGCCCGGCTGCTGAGCGATCCCTCGCCGACCGCCTGCACGGTATAGAGCGGCACTTCCCTGAGCAGCCGGCTGCCTGCGAAAATCCTCAGCGTGCCAGCCTGAGTATCCGGCTCTACCGGCGCCGTCAGCGGCCAGCGATAAATGATGCGGGCCGACAGCCGGTCGGGATTGCTGATCGGAATATAGACGCTGACCGGCGCCTTTGCCACGAGATCGACGGTGCGCGCCGTGCCGCCATAGACGCTGGCAGCGCCGATCACTTCCTTGTCGGCGAAGATCTGCCGGTTCTCGAAGGCCGTCAGCCCCCATTCGAGCACTCGCTTGGCCTCCTCCGTCCGCTCCTTGTCGGAGGCAATGCCGGCAAGCGCCAGAAACAGCCGCCTGCCGTCGCGCTCAACCGACGCGACGATCGAATAGCCCTCCCCCTCGGTAAAGCCGGTTGCCAGCCCGTCGGCGCCGAGATCGAGCCCCAGCAGCGGATTGCGGTTGCGCTGGAAGATCTTGTTCCACTCGAAATCCGGCTGGGCGAAATAGGGATAGAGGTTCGGATAGGACTTCTGCAGGGCCGTGGCCAGCGTCACCATTTCGCGCGCCGTCACCTTGCTCTTTCCATCGGGAAGGCCGGTAGAATTGCCGAACTCGGCCTTCTCCATGCCGAGCTCGCGAGCGCGGCGCGTCATCGACACGGCAAATTGCTGCTCGCTTCCGGCCATGCCTTCGGCGAGAATGATGCAACTGTCATTGGCGCCCTGGATGGCGACGCCCTTGATCAGATCCTCGACGCGCACCCTCGATTTGAGGCTGGCAAACATCGTTGCCGTCCTCGACGGCGCGCCGCCGGTTCTCCAGGCATATTCGGAAACGGGATATTCGGTATCGAAGGTGATCTCGCCCTTCGTCACCGCGTCGAAGACGAGATCCATCGTCATCAGCTTGGCGAGCGACGCCGGCGAAAACCCCTGATCCTCGTTCTTGGCGAGAAGCACCGTGCCGGTGGCGGCCTCGATCATATAGGCCTGCGCCGCCTTGGTGGCGAAACCGGCCGTGCCGTTATCGGCCGCAAGCGCCCCGGTGGCGAGCGGTAACAGGCATGCAAACAGGCGAAGCACAGGCTTCAGCATCGGGAGTTTCCATCGATCGAGCGGCGTGTCGTCAGAAGGTTAGAGCGAGAGGAAATCCGATGCAATCGCAGCGCTCAGCGCGCGGCGAATTTGGTCTGATGACGTTTGGCCGCGGCAAGGATCGACTCCTGCGTCAGCCCGTCATTGCGAACCATTACGGCGTCGAAGGCGAGATCGACGGTCACCGTCTTCACATCCTCGTTCTGGTAACCGAGCGCCAAAGAGCCCAGCGGCCGTTCGTAGGGCATGGGACCGATCTCCGGCAGCACGACCATCTGGTCGAAGGCCTGCGGGGCATTGCTGGCAGACGATGCCGCTGGCGCCACTAAGACATGGGCACCGGGAGCCGGAGTGGGCGCCGCATTATAGCGTGCGCTCGGCGTCGAGCCGGCATAGGAGGTCGCCGACACCGGCACCGGCACGTTGGCCGGGGTCTCGTAATCTTCCGAACTCTGCAACTGGTCGCGGGTAATCTTGCGGCTGTTGGAGGCGACCATCACGCCGGTTGCGATCTGGCCTTCCGGATTGACGCCGGGAATGCGGCTGCCCTTCGGCGTGTAGGAGGCCATCAGGTAGGGCATGTCGTGGCCGTCCATGCGGGCGCGGCCGACATATTGCACGCGCACCTTGCCGGTACCGCTGTGCTGCAGATCCAGCATGTCGGCCGTCTTGTTCGACAGGTCGATGATGCGGCCTTCGTGATAGGGGCCGCGATCGTTGACGCGGACAATGACGGAAGAACCGCTTTCAAGATTGGTGACGCGCGCATAGCTCGGCAGCGGGAAGGTCGGATGCGCCGCAGAAAGATGCATCTGGTCGTAAACTTCGCCGTTCGCCGTCAGGCGGCCATGAAAGGCCGAGCCATACCAGGACGCGACGCCGACCTTGTTATAGGCGAAGTCTTCCTTCGGATAATACCACTTGCCCTTCACCTCGTACGGATTGCCGACGATGTAGCGGCCGCCGCCCTTGGGAATATTGTTGCCGGTGGCGACCCGCGGGCTGGCCTTCACGCCATATTCGGATTCGGAGAAATATTCTTTGCCGTGAGCTTTCTTCTTCGGCACCGCCTGCGTCGTGCCGCACGCCGCAACCGTCGCACACATCGCCGATACCGCCAGCCACCGTGCTGTCGTTGCGAAAGACGCCGCCCCGTATCCCAATTTCATTTGTCCCACGCCGCTCAAAGATCGTTATGGTTAAGGAACTTGCCCCATACCGGGCCAATACGCCTTATCCCCGCCCGCCTAACGAGGCTTTAATCTTGCGAAGTTCGTGGCAAATTTACGAACGATTTCGCAGCGATAGCGACAATTCTAATGATTATGGTTTACAAATTACTAACGCGAGCCTTGCCGCCCTGCCCTGCCGCCGCCGCAAATAGGTCTGAAATTCCCGTGCCGATCCGGGGCAGATGCTAAACATCAGAACGCTCGAAAAGCTCAATATGACGCCGTCGCCACGGCTTCACGCGCGGCTATTGGGAACGAAGTGTCTCTCACGGGCTTTCAAGGTTATGCCTTTGGAGGATCCCCATGAACGTTGAAACCATGACGCAACTCGACACGGTCAGTCAGCAGTTGCATGCCAGATCTCGATCGCTTTCCCAGCCGGATCAAGACAATGACATCGCAATGCTGATGTCGGCACTCGCCGTGACCATGGAGGCAGTCCGATCTCTCTGCGAGGATATGAACCAGCTCAACGGTCCGAAGGGCCTCGGATCTGACGGAGGCTAGATCTCTCCTAGATCAGGCGCGATTCAATGAGAGCTTTGCGCCGGCAACGAGATACGCGCCAAGCACCGATCTTCAAATAGAAGCAGCAGTCCGTCCCCTACGCTGCCGGGGGACGATAACGCACCGACTTAGCCTTTCCCAGGGCTTCGATCGTATCCTCGACGCTGAGGAGGACCGTGGTTTCCATGGAACTGACCGCCCCTCCCGCCCCGATAGCAATCGCGACGGCCGCCATCGACACGTTATCGGGCGCCTCCCACAGATTCCAACCATCATGTTCGCCAAAGGCATACCAGAACCCGTGGAGCTTGCCGCCCACCGATTCAATGTAACGGCGGGCCGCCTCTCGGCGATCCTCGGGGTTTTCGATCATGCGCGCCCATGTGTCGGGCGTGTAGCTGAAGCGCGTGAGATACATGGCCATGGTTTTTCCTCCGCCGGAACGATAGAGTAAACGCTCAAGCCGGCGCGAACGCCAGTCATTTCCAACGTGCGGAACAAGCAAAGATCTATCCGCCGGAACTGCAATCGGCGCAGATGCCGACAAATGCTACCGGGCACGTTGACGCTGCTATCAAAGCTGCTAAAAAGCCAGCCGTCGAGTGATTGGGTCGCAAATCGGTAGCAAACTCCGATTTCAGATGGTCAACAAAATGTTGATTGGTCAACCTTTTCAGCTAGATGGAAGAGTGTCCGAGTGGTTTAAGGAACCGGTCTTGAAAACCGGCGTGCGGGAAACCGTACCGTGGGTTCGAATCCCACCTCTTCCGCCATGCCGCATTGATTTCTTTGCGGAATTCGATCTGTCGCGTGTCAGCACCGCTCAACCCTCCAGTTGGTCAGCATTCTCCGCGAGAATCTTCACCAGACATTCCTTCACGATCTGAACCCTCGGCGACCGGCCGGCCTGATCCTGCACGAGAAGCCACAGATCGAGCGTCAGTCTGGGGAGGTCTTCGAGCACCGGTAACAGCCCGGTTCGGCGCGCGGCAAAACAGGGCAGAACCGCGATGCCGAGGCTGCTTTCGACGGCAGTCAACTGGGCGGTGAAGGAACTCAGCCGCATGGCCGGCTGCAAGTCGGGGAACAGCTCGTCCAGCCACACCGACATCGAGAGGTAACGCAGTTCTTCGCTCCAGCCGATCATTCGGTGAGAGCGCAGATCGCGGTCGTTCGACGGCTGTCCATAGGCTTCCAGATAATTCCGGTGGGCGTAAAGGCCGAATGCGACTTTGCCGACGCTGCGCATCCGGTAACTGCCCCGTTCCGGCGGAACGATCCGGAGGACGATATCGGATTGCTGGGTGCCGAGCTGCACCGGCCGGACGCTGGAGCGGATGTCGAGCTGGATGCCGGGATAGTCCTCCATGAAGCCTGCAAGGCCGGGGAGCAGGATCTGCTGGCCGAGCAGTTCGGGCGCGTCGATCCGGACGATGCCCGACAGGGTGTCGCTCCTGTCCTTGGCTGACCGTTCGAAAGCCTTCAGGGAAGATTCGGCCTGTTCGGCCGGTATCTGCAGGTTCATCCCGGCCTCGGTCAGTTCGTATCCGTCGAAGTGGTGCCGGAACAACGCCACGCCCAACGCCTGCTCGAGGGCGGCGATCCGGCGCGAGACCGTCGATGTGCTGACGCCCAATCGGCGCGACGCCGCACTCAGCGATCGCGACTCTGCAACGGCGAGAAAGAATTTCAGGTCATTCCAGTCCATATGACTTTCCATTTTTGGAATAGCGGTTTCCCATATCGGCAATCGCTTACTGCGCTGGATTTGATATCATCGCGGCTGCAACGGCAAGAGATGTCGCCGCAGTGGCGGCACTTCAAAGACATAGAGTTTCCAAATTTGGTGTGGCCAATGTTCACGCCTGCCCAACAAGCGCGAGGCCTGTCTCTATGATCGTTCAAGCCTGCATCAACGGTGCCCGCGCGAATGATTTTCATCCGCGTATTCGTCTGACGATCAATAGGTGCGCGATGCCCGCCGCTTCGGTAGCGGCCGGCGCTGCGGAACTCCACACTCATCCGCGGGAAGCCGATGGCAAGGAGAGCCTCGCCACCGTCGCGATCTTTCCGGGCCAATCGCGCTGACACGATGTCGAATTTTTTCTCCGCTGCCAGGTCAGCCCGATCCGGTCTACCTATCGCTCCCACGAGGCAAGCATGACAACAAGAACAGACGCTTTCCGATTTTCAGAATTCGGCGCCCCTGACGTCCTGCGCCGGGAAACCCTCGAGTTGGCCGCGCCGGCTGCCGGCGAGATTCAGATCAGGCACCTCGCCATCGGCGTGAACTATATCGACGTCTACCATCGCCGGGGCGTCTTCGCGGCCCAACTGCCCCTGCCGAGCGGGCTGGGCGTCGAAGGGGTCGGTATCGTCACCGCTATTGGCGACGGCGTTCGCAATTTCAATGTCGGTGATCGGGTCGCCTATGTCGGCGGTCCGCCGAACGGCTATTCGACCTATCGAAACCTGCTCGCCGTCCGCGCCCTTTCGGTGCCGGACGCGCTCGACAGCGAGACAGTCGCCGCCCTGGTTTTCAAGGGGCTGACGGTCGAATATCTGATCCATCGCTGTGTGCCGGTGGCCAAAGATGACACCGTCCTCTTCCATGCCGCAGCAGGCGGTGTCGGCTCAATCGCCACCCAATGGCTGAAGCATCTCGGCGCCACCGTGATCGGCACTGTCGGTTCGGAGGAAAAGGCCGAGATTGCGCGGGCAAACCGCTGCGACCACACGATCGTCTATAGCAGGGAAGATTTCAAAGCCCGCGTTGCCGAGATCACCGGCGGCAAGGGCGTGCGCGTCGTCTACGACTCCGTCGGCGCCGACACCTTTACCGGGTCCCTGGATTGCCTGGCACCGCGTGGCACGCTTGTCAGCTTCGGGGAAGCCTCCGGCCCGGTCGCGCCCTTGAATGTTGCGTCGCTCGGCACCAAGGGTTCGCTGTTCGTCACCCGTCCGTCCATCGCCCACTATACGGCTGATCGCAGCGAGTACGAAGCGGCAGCGAGCAACCTCTTTGCCGCTATCGAGGCCGGCATCGTCAAGGCGCCGAATATATCGAAATACAGGCTCGGCGATGCGTCTAAAGCGCATGAAGATATGGAAGCCCGTCGAACCCGCGGTTCGATTGTCCTCATTCCATGAGGCTGCACCGGCACCCGCTCACGAAAGCATCGAATATATCAGGACGCCGACAGAACCCCAGAAGATAACCGGCGTCAGTATCATTCCCGCAAAAAAAATCTTCGTCACCGCAAAACTCCGTAACTCGACTCATGCCGCGACAACCTATTGCAGTAGCGTGAGTTGGCTATAGGCCTGAAGTCCGGGATAGATCGGACCTTGGTCTCAGTTTCGGTTGCTGAAGACCGTCGCGATCGGGCGGCGGCGGCCTGTCATAGCCCTGAGCTTTGCGGCATTCGATCTCGCGCTAGATTTGATCGCCCTGCTCGATCCGTTCGTAATGGTTGACTATCCCGTGTCGACGTGATTTCCCGCCCGAGATCATCAAGTCAATCATCAGGCGGGAACATCATGTCCGACATCATCGTAAAGGACAGCAACGGAAGTCAGCTTCACGACGGCGATTCCGTAACGCTGATCAAGGACCTCAAGGTCAAGGGAACGTCCGAAACGCTGAAGCGTGGAACCCTCGTCAAAGGCATTCGCCTGACCGACAATCCAGGCGAGATCGAGTGCAGCACCAAGCAGGTCAAGGGTCTGGTGTTGAAAACGGAATTCCTCAAGAAGGCATAGGATCGGCCTCGCCCGCCGCTTCCTGCGGCACTTCCTCTGTGATCACCTCGAAGCGGGAAAGCACTGCCGGTCCGAAGGCCGTCGACATTGCGACGTCGGTAGCGTCACGGCCGGTCCCCATCAGGATTCTACCGATTCGCGGCGTGTTGTGGCGGGCGTCGACCGTATGCCAGTGGCCGCCGAGAAAAACCTCGAACCAGGCGCTGAAGTCCATCGGATTGGGATCGATCGGAACGCCGATATCGCCGAGATAGCCGGTGCAATACCGGGCTGGGATATTCATGCATCGGCAAAGCGAGATGGCGAGATGGGCAAAGTCGCGGCAGACGCCTGCCTTGTCGACGAAGCCGCCATGCGCGGTCCTGAGCAGGTCGGCCTTCAGGTAGTCGAAGGTGATGTGGTCATGGACGAAATCGCAGATCGCCTGGACGCGCGCCCAGCCGAGAGGCGTCGACGAGAAGGTTGCCCAGGCAAAATCGCCAAGCCTGTCGGTGTCGCAATAGCGGCTGCCGAGCAGGAAGACGAGCACCTCGTCCGGCAGGTCGCTGATCGCGTGCTGGACGGCATCGTCGGGAACGACGTCGGGTTGGCCGCTGTCGTAGATCTCGAACTCCGTGGAGATCGTCGTCAATCCCGCTGGCGCGACGATCCGGCTGCAGGCATTGCCGAAACCGTCGGTATATTCCCAGGCCTCGATCGGCCGGTCGAATGTCAGGACCTGCTCGCTGAGAAGATCGGTGCGGCGCGAAGGATGAATGTTGAGAGCGAGCAGCATCGGCGTCGGCTGTATGCATTCATAGCCCAGATGAAACCCGGCGCGTATCTTCATTATGGCGTCCTCGCATCCCGCACAGGTGGCGTGACTATGCAACGTCGATCGTGCTGCCCGGTTCCCGCAGCCGCGACTGTCGCCGAACCCAAACCGCGATTACTTGGTGGTGACGTTGACCTGCACCGTCATGCTGTCGAAATCCCTCCCATCGCCATCATAGCTGCCGCTCAGCGGGACGGCCTGGCGCGGATCGCGGGCAACGGCGACCCGAATGAGATCGCGATTGCCGACAATCCCGTTCGTCGGATCGAACTCCGCCCAGCCGGCCCCGGGAAGATAAACCTGGCACCATGCATGGGTGGAACCGCCGCCGAGCACGGTCGAGCCGTCCCGGTCGGGAACATACACATAGCCCGTGACGAAGCGCGCCGCGAGCCCCAGCACGCGTGCCGCCTCCATCATCAGCAGCGCGAAATCCCGGCAGGTGCCTGAGCGAAGCTGCAAAGTTTGCAGCGGCGTCTGCGTTCCGTGCTCCATTCGCCGCGCATAGACGAAGCTTTCCCGAATCGCGTAACAGAGCGTCATCAGCATATGCCCGGTCTCGGTCGGTCGCCCTTGGCGCACGAACCGGCGCGCCCAGCGTCCGACCTCGTCATTGGGATCGGGATAATGACGCTGCATCGCCGGCGTCAGATCGGCAATTTCGTCCTTGTCGTAGGAGAACGGATAGGTCAGCGCCTGGTCATCCACCTTGAGGTCGAGGGCAACATGGGGCGTATGATCTAGCGTGATCCAGGTTTCGAAACGTAGCTCGGACGCCGGCCTCGAAATATCGATGAGCGCCACGCAATTGCCGAAAACATCGTGGATCCAGCGCACATGACTTTCCTCAGGATATATCGTCAACGACGCTTCGATCAGCCGCTGGTCGAAACTGTCGCGCGGCCGGAACATCAAGCGATGCTCGCCGAAATCGACATCCCTGACGTAACGATAGGCCGTGATATGGCGGACGGAGAAAATCGTCATAGGCCGCCTCTCCTCTGCGTGAGGCGCCCCCTGCCTGCTCCCCGCTTATCCCGAATTCTTGTCATATAAGCACATTCGAAAGATTGCTATTCTGCATCAACCGATCGACGGCAGAGCCGTCCAACCTAAGAGGATAAAATGCATATCATCTGGGACGTTCTGACGCTTATGCTGACAATCGGCTCGCTCTATGGCGGTCGCGAATACAGAATTATTCGCGCCCGTGCCCGCGCCCAGAACTGGGGCAACTTCTGATTCGACTGCGATAGACTAGTCGCTTCGGCTCTGCCGGAGCGGCGGCGCCGGATACGTCGAATGACGTAAAGCCACGCGCTTAAGCAAATGCTTTATTACCTGAGACGGCGTCGATCCGTCCATTCTCCCTGTTACTGCAAGCCCGCCTCACCCCAGGCGGGCTTTTTTCGCCGTCGTCCTCTTGCGCGCTTTATTTCTTGGCGCCTGCGGAAAGCACCCGATGTGTGGCATTGTCCATGGCGTGGCTCGCCTCCTGTCCATCCTTCTTCAGCCCGTATGCGGTATTGCCGCAGCCGGAAAGTGTGAGCAGGCAAATGCAGGCGACGGCGATTGCAGCTTTTGACATCAGGTGTTCCCCTCGGATCGAATGGCTTCTGGAGTAAAATGATGCGCTTCGCGTCAAAATCAATCGTCCGGGCTGGCATGACGGCAAAGTTATCCTGTAGGTCGTCCGCCAGCGGAACAGCTTCATTTGCGCCCTGGAAGCCCAAGACAAGCAACCTATGCCGCATAAGCACGCACCCCCTGTTCGAGTATTAATTCTTTCGTATTGAAATATAACATGTCGTGCCGTTTCGATATCTTAAGTTTTACTCAAAAACTAATCTTAACTATTTATTAGTAATAATCTTGCGCGGCGGCTGCTTAAGCTTATTCTTTCCCCAAAAGGGGGAGAAAAGAATGTTTAGCAAAAGTCTGATCATGCCCTACGGCTTTGCAATGCTGGCCATATCAGGACTCCTGTTCCAGCTGGCCGTTTATGCGCTGGACACGCCGGTCACCCATCTGCACCCGTGAGCGCTTTAAATTCTGCCGGGAGTGGAATTTCTGTCCGTTTCATGCATTGTTTGGAGTCGGTTTGCCAGGAGGGAGATAACCATGGAAAGCGCAGGCGTAGGTTGGATTGCAGCCATCATCATCGGTGGCATCGCCGGATGGCTGGCGGAAAAGGCCATGAGCAGCAGCATGGGCTTGCTCATGAACATATTGCTCGGCATCGTCGGCGCCATCGTCGCCAACTGGATCCTGGGTCTGTTGCACATTCAGCCACTGGCCGGTTGGCTGGGTTACCTGATCACCGGCTTCGTCGGTGCATGCATTCTGATCTTCGTCGGCCGCGCCATCCGTCGCTGATTGCCGCAGATGGAGCAGACATAGTTCAAAGCCGGGCGCGCTTCGCGTCCGGCTTTTCTCTGTCCTGAAATGTCGTTCAGCGGCGGCTCAGCAGGCCGAATACATAGGCGATGCCTGCCGTCACCGCGAGCGCCATGAGCGGTTCCTCACGAACCTTGTCACGCAACTGCTCCGTCATCAGCGACGCCTCGTCGGTCACCGCCGACTTTGCCCCCTGCCCGAGCGCGACCACGCTTTCCGTCAGCCGGGAGAGATCGTTGCGAAGGGCTGCGACCTGCGCCGACAGGTCGTCTGCTGCCATATCGGCTTTGACGCGCGCAGCGGTGGATTCGGCGGAAGCGGTTTTCAATTCAGCCATGGTCTGCTCCTGTTGCATGGGATGCCGTTTCAACGAAATGACGGCCTGAAAGGTTCCGCCGCAGCCGATCTTTTGTTGGCCCCAAAGCCACCACGGATAAGCGGCGAGCTTGTGCAGCTTTTCGCACGACAAACCCTTCATTTCCTGTCGGGTTTGTTTTAAGGAACGTCGAATGTCCGCCCGCGCGCGGCTCAATGATACTGCGAGGTTTGCGTTTCCATGTTCCATATCCTGAGAAGAGCTGCTCAGACCTGGGTTGCCAAGCTGCTCCTGCTTCTCCTCGTCGTCTCCTTCGGCGCCTGGGGCGTGTCGCATCAGCTCTTGTCGGGCGGCAACAGCACCACCGTCGTGACCGTCGGCGATCAGCATGTGGACGTCAACGAATTCCACCTGGCCTATCAGCGCCAGGTGGCAAGTCTCGGCCAGCAGTTCGGCATGCGCCTCACCCCGGAACAGGCCCGCGCCTTCGGCGTCGAACAGCAGGTGCTTGCCCAGCTCGTCGCCGGCGCCTCGCTCGACCAGCTCGCCGAAGACATGAACCTCGGCCTGTCCGAAGACCGCCTCGCTCAGCTGATCGCCGACGATCCCGCTTTCAAGGCCGTCAACGGCAAATTCGACCGCGAACTCTTCGTCTCGCGCCTGCGCAATGCCAATATCCGTCAGGACGATTACATCAAGGAGCGCAGCAAGGTCGCCGTCCGCAGCCAGGTCGTCGATGCCATCTCGAACGGCTTTTCCGCCCCGAAGACGCTGGTCGACGCTCTGAAACTTTATGGCAATGAAAGCCGCAGCATCGACTATCTGCTGCTCACCAATGCCAATATCGAGCCGATCAAGGCGCCTGCCGATGACGTGCTGGCGACTTGGTTCGACGGCGTCAAGCAGCGCTATCAGGCGCCGGAGTACCGCAAGCTCGTCTATCTCAAGCTGCAGCCCGCCGATATCGCCGACGCTGCGACTGTTACGGACGACCAGATCCACGAAGCCTTCGACAAGAGCAAGGATACCTACCGCACGCCGGAAAGCCGCACCATCGAACAGCTGAGCTTTGCCAGCAAGGATCTTGCCGCCGCCGCCGAAACGGCGCTGAAGGGCGGCACCAGCTTCGACCAGCTGGTCACCGACCAGGGCAAGACGGCAAGCGACGTGCTGCTCGGCGAATTCACCAAGGACAAGGTACCCGACCAGGCCGTTGCCGATGCGGCCTTCGCAGTTTCGAAGGACGGCGGCACGACACCTGTCGTCGATGGTTCCTTCGGCGCGGTCATCCTGCGCATCACCAACATCAAGCCGGAAACGGTGAAAAATTTCGACGAGGTGAAGGAGGACATCCGCAAGCAGCTGGCGCTCTCCAATGCCTCACAAGAAGTGATCAACGTTCATGACCGCATCGAAGATCTGCGCGCCGGTGGCGCCACGCTCGAGGATATTGCCGGCCAGCTGAAGCTTAATGCCGTGACCGTCGACGCCGTCGATATGACCGGCGCCGACAAGGACGGCAAAGAGGTCAAGGATATCCCCGTCAGGCAGCAGCTGCTCGGCGAAGCCTTCAAGACCGAGGTCGGCGTCGACGCGCCGCCGCTGCCGATCGGCAATGACGGCTATGTCTGGTTCAACGTCCGCGAAATTACCCCGACCCGCGAGCGCCCGGTCACCGAAGTCCGCGAAAAGGCGGTCGAAGACTGGACGGCGGAACAGCAGAAGGCCGAACTCGCCAAGAAGGCTGATGCATTAAAGGCTGAGGCAGCCAAGGGCACCGCGCTTGCCGATATCGCAACGCCGCTCGGCATCGCAGTCGAAAGCAAGAGCGGCATCACTCGCTCCACCGATGATCCGGTGCTTGGCCGCGCCGGTGTCACCGCGGCCTTCTCCGGCCCCGTCGATGCGGTCGCCAGTGCCGTCGGCGCCGATCCCTCGACGCAGATCCTGATGAAGGTCACCGAGGTCAACAGCGAGCCGACCAGCGACGCGCTGAACAACCGAGATGCCCAGATCACCGCCATGGCCAATGCCGCCGGCGACGATATTCTCGATCAGATGGTCAACCTACTGCAGACGCAGTACGGCGCACAGATCAACCAGACGCTCGCCGAACAGGCGACGCTTCGTTAGGAGGCTTTATGACCGATCTGAAGCCGTTCCTGGCCAAGGCCGCAAACCGCGAGCCGCTGACGCGTGACGAGGCGCGCGCCGCCTTCGACATCCTGATGTCCGGCCAAGCGACGCCCTCGCAGATCGGCGGCTTCCTGATGGCGTTGCGCGTGCGCGGCGAAACCGTCGACGAGATCGTCGGCGCCGTCACCGCGATGCGTTCGAAGATGCTGACCGTCGAGGCGCCGGCCGATGCGATCGACATCGTCGGGACAGGCGGCGATGCCAGCGGCACCTACAATATCTCGACGCTGGCGGCGCTGATCGTCGCCGGCGCCGGTGTTCCCGTCGCAAAACACGGCAACCGGGCGCTGAGCTCGAAATCCGGCGCGGCGGATAATCTGGCCGCTCTCGGCGTCAAGCTCGATGTCGGCCCCGAGATCATCTCCCGCTGCATCACCGAGGCCGGCGTCGGCTTCATGTTCGCGCAGCTTCATCATTCCGCCATGCGCCATGTCGGCCCCTCGCGTGTCGAACTCGGCACCCGCACCATCTTCAATCTTCTGGGGCCGCTCTCCAGCCCGGCCGGCGTCCGCCGCCAGCTGCTCGGCGTCTTCTCGCCGCAATGGTTGGTGCCGCTTGCCGAAGTCATGCGCGATCTCGGCTCCGAATGCGTCTGGGTTGTCCATGGCGACGGCCTCGACGAGATTACCACGACCGGCGTCACCAAAGTCGCAGCCCTTGAAGACGGCAAGATCCGCACTTTCGAGCTGTCGCCCGCCGATTTCGGTGTCAGCCCCTGCGTACTCGCCGATATCAAGGGCGGTGATGGTGTTGCCAATGCCGCAGCGCTTCGCGAGGTGCTCAGCGGCGCAAAGAATGCCTATCGCGATGTCTCGCTCGCCAATGCCGCCGCCTCGCTGGTTATCGCGGGCAAGGCGGCGACAATCCGCGACGGCATGACACTTGCCGCGCAGTCGCTGGATAGCGGCGCCACCGCGCTCGCCCTCGACAAACTCATCGCCGTTTCCAACGATATCGACTAGGATTGGCCGATGACCGATATCCTGAAGAAGATCGAACTCTATAAGCGCGAGGAAATCGCCGCCGCCAAGGCTGCCGTGTCGCTTGCCGATCTCAAGGCGATGCAGGCCGGCCAGTCGGCCCCGCGCGGCTTCTACAAGGCGCTGGTCGCCAAGCGGCAGGCCGGCGATTTCGGTCTGATCGCCGAGATCAAGAAGGCAAGCCCCTCCAAAGGGCTGATCCGTCCGGATTTCGATCCGCCGGCGCTGGCAAAGGCCTATGAAGCCGGTGGGGCGGCATGCCTTTCGGTACTGACCGACACGCCGAGTTTTCAGGGCGCGCCGGAATTTCTGACGACGGCGCGGGCCGCCTGCGCCCTGCCGGCCCTGCGCAAGGACTTCATGTTCGAGACCTATCAGGTCCATGAGGCGCGTGCCTGGGGTGCTGACTGCATTCTCCTCATCATGGCGTCGCTGAGCGATGACGAGGCTGAGCGTCTGCAGGACGAAGCCTTTTCGCTCGGCATAGACGTGCTGGTCGAGGTTCACGACGCGCCGGAAATGGAACGCGCATTGAAGCTTTCCTCGCCGCTGATCGGCATCAACAACCGCAACCTGCGAACCTTCGAGGTCAGCCTGACGGTCAGCGAGACGCTTGCCTCCATGGTCCCGGCAGACCGGCTGCTCGTCGGCGAAAGCGGCATCTTCACCCATGCCGATTGCCAGCGGCTACAGGCGGTCGACATCAATACCTTCCTCGTCGGCGAAAGCCTGATGCGCAAGGAGGATGTGGCCGCAGCCACCCGCGCGCTGCTCTTTGGCGAAGCCGCCATCGCGGCCGAATGATATGAGCGGCGCAAAGCCCGGTCTGACCCATATCGATGCCTCCGGCGAGGCGCATATGGTCGATGTCTCCGACAAGGCCGAGACGGTGCGCATCGCCACGGCCGAGGGCCATGTGAAAATGGCGCCGCAAACACTCGCGCTGATCCGCCAGGGCAATGCCAAGAAGGGCGATGTGATCGGCACCGCGCGCCTTGCCGGCATTATGGCGGCAAAACGCACCGCTGATCTCATCCCGCTCTGCCATCCGCTCATGCTGACGAAGGTCACGGTCGAGATCGAGGAGGATGCCGCCCTGCCCGGCCTGCGCGTCACGGCAACCGCCAAGCTGACCGGCAAGACCGGCGTGGAGATGGAGGCGCTGACCGCCGTCTCGGTCGCTTGCCTGACGATCTACGACATGGCCAAGGCCGCCGACAAGGCGATGGAGATCGGCGGCGTCCGACTGCTCGAAAAATCCGGCGGCAAATCCGGCGATTTCCGTCATCCGGAGGCGAAATGAACCTTCTGCCTGTCGCCGAGGCCCTCAACCGCCTGCTCTCCCGCGCAAAGCCCGTTGCCGTGACCGAGACGCTGCCGCTCGCAGAAGTTGAAGGCCGCGTTCTCGCCGTCGATCTCACGGCCGGCCTCACCCAGCCGCCCTTCAATGCGTCGGCCATGGACGGCTATGCGCTGCGCCGTGAAGACGCACCGGAGCCGGGCGCCGTGCTGAAGGTCATCGGCACCTCTTCCGCCGGCCACGGCTTTGAGGGAAGCGTCGGCAAGGGAGAGGCCGTCCGCATCTTCACAGGGGCGCCTGTCCCTTCAGGCGCCGATAGCGTCCTGCTGCAGGAGGATGCGGAGAAGATCGAAGGCGGCGTCCGCACCAATTTCCCTGTACGGCAGGGCCAGCACGTGCGTCCCCGCGGCCAGGATTTCGTCGAAGGCGAAGTCGTGCTGCCTGCCGGCACGGTGCTCGATTTCTCGCGGCTGACGGTCGCTGCCGGCATGAACCGGCCTGAGGTCGACGTGCTGCGACGCCCGCTAATCGCCATCCTTGCAACCGGCGATGAGTTGCTGCCACCCGGAAGCACGCCCGGCCCTTCGCAGATCATCGCCTCCAATACGTTCGGCATCGCAGCCCTTGCCCGCAAGGCCGGTGCCGATGTGCTCGATCTCGGCATCGTGCCTGACGACAAGGCAAAAATCACCGCGGCGATCGACATGGCGCGGGACGCCAAGGTCGATGTCATCGTCACGCTCGGCGGTGCTTCGGTCGGCGACCATGATCTGGTTCAGGCGACGCTGATCGAGGCCGGCATGCAGCTCGATTTCTGGCGCATCGCCATGCGCCCCGGCAAACCGCTAATGGTCGGCAGCTTCGGCGAGACGCATGTGCTCGGCCTGCCCGGCAATCCGGTCTCGAGCCTGGTCTGCTCCTTGCTCTTCCTCGAGCCGCTGATCCGCAAACTCGCCTCCCTGCCGCCAATGCGGCGCGAGGCAATGGTGGAGGCGGCCGTCACGCTGCGCGCCAATGATCATCGGCAGGACTATATCAGGGCAAAACTTACGAAATCCACGACCGGAAACTGGCTGGCCGAGCCCTTCGGCAAGCAGGACTCCTCGATGATGAAGGTGTTTGCGCAAGCCGATTGTCTCATCATCCGCCCGCCGCATGCGCCGGAGCTGCCGGCCGGGGCGCCCTGCCCGGTCATGCTGTTGCGGCCGGATCTTCTCGGGTAATTTTGGCTTTAAACTTTGTCGGCGAGCGAGAAAACGCCCGCCTGCACCGCCGTGCCACGGCTGCCCGCCCCAAAATCGGCGACCGCATGGGTGGCGATTCGCCTGAGTTCCCTTTGCGGCAGGTGAGCGCGCTCGGGATCACCGATCAGCACCTCAATCCCGCTCGCCTGGCAACGCTGCAGGAAAGCCATCACCCGCACAGCAAGGGCGGAATCGTAGAACAGGTCACCGACAACGAGGAGATCAGTCTTCTCCGGCGGTGGTGAGTCGATGATATCGCCGGCGACGGCAACGATGTCCACGCCGTTGATCGCCGCATTGAGACCGATTGCAGCAATGGCATTGGCATCGATATCGATCGCCGTAGCCGCAGCAGCTCCAGCCTTCGCCGCCGCAATGGCGACGAGACCGGAGCCGGCGCCGAGATCGAGGACGCGGCGGCCGGCAACGATTTCCGGCCGGTCGAGCAGATGGCGGGCAAGAACCGCGCCGCCGGCCCAGGGATAGGCCCAGTAAGGCGGGAGATCGGTCTCTTCCCGGCCTGCAAGCCGCCAGAGCCCGCTCGCAGGCCCTGCCGTATGCAGCAGCATGTCGGGGATGGCCGGGACTGGCGAGATCGGCAGGTTGGCCTGGATGAAGGCGGCCGCATCGGGATGCGATATGCCGGAGCGTTTCATCATCGTCACGCTCCCTGCCCCATCATGAAATCCGGCGTTTCAATACACGGCATGCGATGTCGAGAAACAAAGCCCTCCGCCTGACCCGGCGAAGGGCTGCCGGCGCAATCAGCCGGGTTTCTTCTTCGAGAACTTGCCCTTCGGCCCAGCGCCACCCTTGCCCTCATATTTCGGGCGTTCAGACTTAGCGCCTTCGGACTTCCCGCCTTCAAATTTCGGCTTGTCGTATTTAGGCTTGTCGGATCTCGGGCCGTCGAAACCGGGCTTGCCCGATTTCTTGCTCCAGGGCTTGCTATCCTGTCTTTGCTGGCCGCTATTGTCGGCTGCAGCATATCCGCCGCCCGGGCCCTTGCCGAACTTGTTCTTCGGGCGTTCGTCGCGGAATGTGTCGCTCGGCCTGTCGTCGCGCGACGACTTGCCGGCATAGGGTTTCGGCGACGGCGCCCGGCTGAAGTCCGGCGTGCCGGAAAGCCGGGTCACGCGGATGCCGCGTTCGAGCGTCTTGTTCGGTCCGAGGGCTTCCTGGAAACCATCGGCACTTGCCGCGGCGATCTCCACGAAGGTTTCCTCGGGCTGCATCTTGATGGCGCCGATCTCGCGCTTGGTCACATTGCCGTTGCGGCAGAGCATCGGGATCAGCCAGCGCGGCTCGGCATTCTGCTTGCGCCCGACCGAGACGGAGAACCAGACGCTGGCGCCGAAATCTTCGCGCGGCCCCTTCTGTGCCGGCTCGTAGGGCTCGGCATTGTCGCGGCGCTTGCGGCCGCGATCGTCCTGCACCGTGACCTCGATCAAATCCTCCGGCGCCGAATGATTGGTGCGATAAAGGCGCAGGAAGGCGGCGGCGAGCTTTTCGGCGCCGTGGCTGGAAAGCAGCTGCTGCACCAGTCCCTGCTCTTCCTCCTGCGGCGCTTCGCTGAAGATCGGATCGGCGAGCAATCGCTCGTCATCGCGTTCGCTGACCTCCTCGGCTGACGGCGGTCGCGCCCAGGCTGCCGAAATGCCGGCATTCTCCAGCAGGCGTTCAGCCTTGCGCCGTGCGTTCAGCGGCACGATCATGGCGCTGATACCCTTGCGCCCGGCCCGGCCCGTGCGGCCGCTGCGGTGCAGCAGCGTGTCCGGATTGGTCGGCAGGTCGGCATGGATAACAAGATCGAGGCCGGGCAGGTCGATACCGCGGGCGGCGACATCGGTCGCGATGCAGACGCGAGCGCGCCCGTCGCGCATCGCCTGCAGCGCATGAGTGCGCTCATTCTGCGTCAACTCGCCGGAAAGCGCTACGACCGAGAAATTGCGGTTGTTGAAGCGCGCGGTCAGGTGATTGACGGCGGCGCGCGTCGAACAGAAGACGATGGCGTTGGTCGCTTCGTAGTAGCGCAGCACGTTGATGATCGCGTTCTCGCGGTCGCTCGGGGCCACCATCAGCGCGCGATATTCGATGTCGACATGCTGCTTTGCCTCGGCCGCGGTGCTGATGCGCACGGCGTCACGCTGGTAGCTCTTGGCAAGCTTGGCGATCGCCGCCGGCACCGTCGCCGAAAACATCAGCGTCCGGCGCTCATCCGGCGCCGAATCGAGAATGAATTCGAGATCCTCGCGGAAACCGAGATCGAGCATTTCGTCGGCTTCGTCGAGCACGGCGGCCTTCAGTTCCGACATGTCGAGCGCCCTGCGGCGGATATGGTCGCAGAGTCGGCCGGGCGTGCCGACGACGATATGGGCGCCGCGTTCGAGCGCACGGCGCTCGCTGCGGATGTCCATGCCGCCGACGCAGCTTGATATCACCGCGCCGGTCATCTCATAGAGCCATTCGAGCTCGCGTTTCACCTGGAGGGCAAGTTCACGCGTCGGCGCGATGACCAGGGCGAGCGGCGCGCCGGCATTGCCAAAGCGTTCGCTGCCCTGGAGCAGTGTCGGCGCCAGCGCCAGACCGAAGGCGACGGTCTTGCCGGAGCCCGTCTGGGCCGAGACCAGCGCGTCGGACGCAGCGAGCGCCGGATCGAGCATCGCCTTCTGCACCGGGGTGAGTTCGGCGTAACCGCGCTTCTGCAACGCCTTGGCGATCGCCGGAACGACGCCGTTTAATTCTGTCATGAGTTCGATCTTTCGGAGCTGTCAGGCGCGAAATGCGCCATGGCCGGAGCCAGCCGGCGGGTATTTGCGCCGTTCCTAGCCGCTCCCGCGGCGATTGTCAAAGCGTGCGGCTGCGCCACAGCCACGCGTCAATATGGCTTGCCCGGCCGCGCAACGTCGTTTCCAATGGCCCCTCCATCCGGCCGGCCTGCAGTAGCGCGCTGTCGGGGCCCGCGGCGCGGACGATTTCGTCGCTCAGCGCCAGCTCGACGCCGTGGCGGGCGGCGACCTCCATCAGGCGGCTTCCGACATTGATGGTGTCGCCCGCCGCAGTGATCTGCTGCCTGTCGCCGGTGCCGAGACGCGAGGCGACGATCGGGCCGCAATGGGCTCCGACCTTGAAGCCGATCTTCTTTTGGGCAAAGCCGGCATGGGCGCCAAGCCAAGCCCGGGTGCGCTCGCACAGGCTGACCGCGCAGGAGGCGGCCCGGGATGCATCGTCATCGGCAGGCTCCGGCAGGCCGAACAGGATCATCGCCCCGTCGCCCATGAAGCTGGTGATGGCGCCGCCATGAGCGCGCGCTTCCTCGTCGATCACTTCGAAGAAGCCGCTCAGCACTTCGCTGACCTTGACCGGTCCGAGGGATTCGCTGAGGCCGGTGAAGCCTGAGAGATCGATGAAGATGACGGCAGCGTTCTGGCGCACGGGTTTGGCGAGGAAATTCGGATCGCGCGCCAGCCACTCGCCGAGGCCGGGCGCCTCGATGCGCTGCAGCAGCGCGCTCTGCTCGGCGAAATGGCGGGCGCGGCCGCGGTCTAACCAGAGTTCGGCCGCGCCGAGGATCAGCGCCGGCGGCAGAGCGGCGGCGATCGGCAATGCCGCACTCAGCCAGTAGCCATGCGCAAAGGCCGACAGATTGAGCATTGCCCAGATGATGAGCGTCAACACGATGATGAGATAACCCGCCGCACTCCGGCGCCAGGCGATCAGGCAAACCAGTACGAGTGTCAGACCGACGGCGATGCCGGCGTCGATCAGCCTGATCCTGTGGTCGCGCACCATGCCGTCGCCGGTGACGAGATGGGTGATCGCAGTCGACATCACCTCGACGCCGGGCATGACGGGATCGAACGGCGTCGGAAAGACGTCGCCGCCGCCGGTGACCGTCGAGCCGATAACGACGATGCGGCCGACGACCGCATCGGCAGCCAGCTTGTCGTCAAGCGCATCGGCGGCGCTGAAGGTTGAGATGCTGCCGTGCCCGCCATAGAAGGTCACCGGAAGCCGTTGGCCGATATCGGTGGGAATGCGTAGCTTGCCGAGCATGATGGCGTCGGCTTCGATGCTGGGATCGACACCGAGCGCCACCGAAGCGGCCCGTAGCGGAAAGGCCGGATCCAGCCGGTCGGCGGCCCGCGAAATCAGCGGAATGAAGCGAGGTGTGCCGGTCTGATCGGTCGCGACATTGACGATGCCGACCGCGGCCGACTCGGCAAAGCGGGGAAGCGGCAAGAGAAGCTCGCTCGCCTCGGGAATGGCGGCAAGCGGATCGTTCGCCGCGTCGGAGACTTGCTGGCGGCTTTGCGCGAAGGTGGCGGCCCCTGCAATCACGCTCGGCCCCTGGGCAAGGGCGGTCGCCAGCGCCGCATCGCCCTCCTCCGGCCCCGGATCGACCAGCAGAATATCCAGCGCCAGGGCCTTGGGCTTCAACGCGGTGATGGCGCCGACCAACCGCGCGAGGGTGGCCCGGTCCAGCGGATAGCCGTGCGCGGCGGCGGTGCGGTCGTCGATGGCGACGATCGACACGACCGGTGGCGGTGTCTTTGCCCCGATGATGGCGCTGCGGATATCGGCAAGCGAAGCCTCCATCCGGTCGAGAAGGCCGCTTCGGCCATTGAGGTTGGCATAGCCGAGCGCGGTCGCCCAAAGACCGGCGAGCAGCAGCGCGATCCCGGTCTGCAGGCGATGGTTCATGGATTATTGGCCGAGACGGGCAAGAAGAGCGGCAACGCGTGGCGCCGGCCAGCGACGCACGACGAGCGGCTCCGTTCCGCCACTGACGTCGACACCCTCGCCGGGCGACAGCACCACTTGCTCACCGGCCGGCCGGCGCACCGCGACGCTGCCTCGGACGACCAACACCGAGGTCTTGCCGCCGGCGACGTCGACCGCCCATTGCGTGCCGCGCACGGCGGCGATCGCTTGCGGTGTCACCACCTGGAAACCACCCGCATGCTGGCTGCTGTCGACATCGACGACAATGGCCTTGCGCCGCAGCGATGCCGAATCGGGACTGCCGTCACGGTTGCGGTCGGCAAGGCGGAAGGAAGCGCCGGCCTCCGCCGTCACCTTGACGCCGCCCGGACAACTGAACACTTGGCGGGCGCCGGCGTCGCGCGACATCGTGCACCCGGCAGACTGCGCAAAGGCCGCCCCATGCGGAATGAGGCCGACAGCAAGTACGGCGGCGAGCAGGCTGCGAAACGTCCTATTCATGGAAAGCCCCCATGACCGTGCGGACAGCTTTTTCGAAAGCGCCCGCCAACCGTCTTCTTCCATGTTGGGCATGATAGCCGAATTCGGATATTTCCCTAGGCAAAAAAGCAAACCGCCACAATCGCAAGGCGATTTCTTAGCGCCTGGTGTCGGTTTCGGGCGCTGGTCCGGCGTAGCGCGCCCGCGGCCGGATCAAGTCGCCGCTGTCGATCTGCTCCATCGCATGCGCCAGCCACCCGGCGGAACGGGCAAGCGAGAACATGATGATCGGCGCCTCCTTCGGAAGATCGAAGGCGGCGGCCATCGCGGCAAGCGCGAAATCTAAGTTGACCTTCTCGCCGACCACCGCCTCCCCTGTATCCCGAAGCTCGGCAAAGTCCCGCGGCAGGGGAAAATGCGAAAGCAGCGCCGAGGCCCTGATATCGCCGTCGGGATAGAGCGGATGGCCGAAGGCCGGCAGCCGATTGCCCTGGGCAAGCGTGCGGCGGATTGCCTGCGCCGCGCCGAGGACGGTGGCCGCCTCGATCAAGGCGTCGACGCCCTGCCAGGCGGCGCCATGCAGCGGCCCCGTCAATGTCGCCATGCCGGAAAGCACGGCGGCCGAAAGGGCCGCACCCGCCGATGCCGCGACCCGCGCCGCAAAGGTCGAGGCATTGAGTTCGTGATCGGCAAGCAGCACCAGAGCCCGACGCAGGCAATCAGCAGCATCAGGTCGCTGCCAGCTTGCCGCAAGCCTGCAATGCAGCGGCTGATCCGAACGCCCAGGCGCCAGCGCATCGGCGACGGTGGAGAGCACGCCTTGCGCCTCACGGCGAAGGGCTGCCGGCGAACGGCCGAGCGACGGCAGATCCGATGTCACTCGCCCGGCAAGCGCCACGAACGCAGCCTGGAGCGAGGGAGCGGCATGCCCGGCTTCGGCGCTGGAGGAGGACACCACATCCGCACCATTCCAAAGCAGTGCCGCGGTCTGCTCCAGCGTCGCCGCTTCGGCAAGATCGGCCGCGTCCCGTCCGCGATAGAAAAGCCGTCCGCCGATAATGGTGGAGATTGCCGAGGACAGAACCGGATCGCCCCAGCGGATCGCCTCGGCGGCAACGGTTTCGGTCTTGCGGCGACCGGCATGGCGTTCTGCGAGTCGCTGCACATCGGCAGACTGGTAGAGGCGGCGGCGCGGGTCGGCGGGATCGTCCTTCGCCCGGATGCGCCCGCGGCTGACATTGGCGTAGAGCGTCTGCGGCTTGGTCTTCAACGCACGCAGCGCCTCCTCGGCGGTCAACCACGACATTGGAGCCTCATATTGATCAATTGCATCAAGATTGACGTCAATGAGACTAGGTCGGATCATCTGGGCCGTAAAGGAGATAACAACATGAAAAACGGCTTGGAAGATGTCATTGCCGCCGAAACGCAGCTTTCGGATGTCGACGGCGAAGCGGGTCGGCTGATCATCCGCGGCGTATCGCTGGATCATCTGATCGCAGGCGGCACCTATGAAGGGGTCGCCGCCTTATTGCTCGACGGACTGATGGAACGAAGCTTCGGCGAAACCGACTTGCGTGACTGGCTGGCGAAGGCGCGAACGGCGATGTTCGGCCATATCAAAGCCGCCGACGCCGCCGTGCTCGCCCTGCCCCCGGTCGATGCCATGCGGGCGCTGATTGCCCGGCTGCCCGACGGCGAGGATTTCGACACGGCGCTCAGCCTCATGGCCGCGCCCGCAGTCTACCTACCGGCGGTTCTGCGGCTGCAGCGCGGTCAAAGACCGATCGCGCCCAACGCTTCGCTGTCGCAGGCGGCCGATATCCTGCGCATGTTGACCGGAAAGTTGCCGAGCAAGGAGCAGACGGCAGCACTCGATACCTACCTCGTGACGATCTCGGACCACGGCCTCAACGCCTCGACCTTCGCATCGCGCGTCATCGCCTCGACGCATGCCGGTCTGACCTCTTCGGTCCTGGCGGCGTTGAGCGCACTGAAAGGACCGCTGCATGGCGGTGCGCCGGGTCCCGTGCTCGACATGCTGGACGCGATCGGAACAGCGAAGAATGCCGGGCCATGGCTCGGCGAAGCGCTCGACCGTGGCGAAAGGCTGATGGGCTTCGGTCATCGCATCTACCGCGTCCGCGATCCCCGCGCCGATGCGCTGAAAGGCGCGCTGAAGCCGTTGATCGCCTCCGGACAGGTGGACAGCGCCCGCGGTGCTCTGGCCGAAGCCGTGGAGGCGGCTGCCTTGGCGATCCTCAAGGTTCGCAAGCCGGACCGGCCGCTCGACGTCAATGTCGAATTTTATACCGCACTGCTGCTGGAAACGCTCGGCTTCCCGCGTCAGGCCTTCACCGGCGTCTTTGCGATCGGTCGCACCGTCGGTTGGCTGGCGCATGCCCGCGAACAGGCGCTCGACGGCCGATTGATCCGGCCGCGCTCGGTCTATATCGGCCCACTACCGGCCGCTGCTTGAAGATGGAACTCGGCGGCGGGGCGTGTCCCTGCCGCCGAGCGTCAACCACCGATGAAGGCGGCGAGGTTGTCGAGCGTCAAACGACAGCCTTCTTCATTGTCTTCAAGGCGAATGCCCAAGGGGATGTTGTCGCAGACCATCGTCACATCGGTGCCGCCGTCGGCAGGCGCCAATGTCGTGCTGACCGTCATCTCGCCGGAAAAGCTCTGATCTTCGGAATCGAAACGTGTGGCCCAGACAATGCGTTCGTCGGGCACGAGCCTGACAAAACGGCCTTCGAACCTGTCTGCTTTGTCAGAGGTCTTGCCCGGCGGCGACGCCTCGTCATCGGGATAGACGAGCGACATGCTGAAGGCGCCGCGTTCCCTGCCCTCGAAGGCATGGACGATGCCCTTCATGGAACCGGGCGGCAACCAAGTGGCGACCGCCTCCGCGTCCAGGAAGGCACGGTAGATGCGCTCGGGTGGCGCGGCGATGAAGCGTGAAACGGTCGTGCTGCGTTGGCTGGCCATGCCGGCGAAATAGAGCGGCACAAGCACATTCCCAGATCGCGCGTGAAATCGCGCGATCTGGATCGTCATCATGGGTTAGACGAGGCGGCTTTGTTCCGTCGCCGCTTCAATGAAGCTGGCAAACAGCGGATGCGGGTCGAGCGGCCGGCTCTTCAGTTCTGGGTGATATTGCACGCCGATGAACCAGGGGTGATCGGGATATTCGATCGTCTCCGGCAGCACCCCATCCGGCGACATGCCGGAAAAGACGAGGCCGCAGCTCTCGAGCCTGTCCTTGTAGTCGACATTGACCTCGTAGCGGTGGCGATGACGTTCGGAAATATCGGTGGAACCGTAGATATCCGAGATTTTCGTGCCCTTCTTGAGCGCCGCCTTATAGGCGCCGAGGCGCATCGTGCCGCCGAGATCGCCTGCTGCCGTGCGCTTCTGCAACTCGTTGCCCTTGACCCATTCGGTCATCAGGCCGACCACCGGCTCCTTGGTCGGACCGAATTCGGTCGAGGAGGCGCCGGACACGTCGGCGAGATTGCGCGCCGCCTCGATGACCGCCATCTGCATGCCGAAGCAGATGCCGAAATACGGCACTTTGCGTTCGCGGGCGAAGCGCGCCGCATGGATCTTGCCTTCCGAACCGCGTTCGCCGAAGCCGCCGGGCACGAGGATGCCGTGCACCTTTTCGAGATAGGGCGCCGGATCTTCCTTTTCGAAGACCTCGGACTCGATCCATTCGAGCTTGACCTTGACGCGATTGGCGATGCCGCCGTGATGCAGCGCCTCGATCAGCGACTTATAGGCATCCTTGAGGCCGGTATATTTGCCGACGATCGCGATCGTCACTTCGCCCTCAGGCGTGCGGATGCGGTTGCAGACCTCTTCCCAAGGGTCGAGACGCGGCTTAGGCGCCGGCTCGATGCCGAAGGCGGCAAGCACTTCGTCATCAAGGCCTTCCTTGTGGTAGGCGATCGGCACATCGTAGATGTTGGCGACATCGAGCGCCTGGATGACGGCGGACGGGCGCACGTTGCAGAACAGCGACAGCTTGCGGCGCTCGGCTTCCGGGATTTCGCGGTCGGCGCGCACCAGCAGGATATCGGGATGAATGCCGAGCGCCTGCAACTCCTTGACCGAATGCTGGGTCGGCTTGGTCTTCAGCTCGCCGGCCGCCGGAATGTAGGGCATCAGCGTCAGGTGGACGTAAACGGCGGTGCCGCGCGGCAGATCGTTGCCGAGTTGGCGGATCGCCTCCATGAACGGCATCGCCTCGATGTCACCGACCGTGCCGCCGATCTCGCAGATGACGAAGTCGTAGTCGTCATTGCCCTCGACAACGAAATCCTTGATCTCGTTGGTGACGTGCGGGATGACCTGTACCGTCGCGCCGAGATAGTCGCCGCGCCGTTCCTTGTCGATGATGTTCTTGTAGATGCGGCCGGTGGTGATGTTGTCGGTCTTGGTCGCCGAACGCCCCGTGAAGCGCTCGTAGTGGCCGAGATCGAGATCGGTTTCCGCGCCGTCGTCGGTGACGAAGACCTCGCCGTGCTGGGTCGGGCTCATCGTGCCCGGGTCCACGTTCAGATAGGGATCAAGCTTGCGAAGCCTGACCCGATATCCACGGGCCTGCAGCAACGCTCCGAGAGCCGCGGCCGCAATTCCTTTTCCGAGAGAGGAAACCACGCCGCCAGTGATGAATACGTATCGCGCCATGGGATTCACCGGATACCTTCTCAAAAACGATTCCACCAGCCCCAAAAATTCTTTTCCGGAATTTTCGGAGCGTGGCGCAGGAATCTGAACAAAAGAAAACCGGCAGACCCTGGGGCCTGCCGGCGGTTTATGTCGAAGCCCGGTTTACTGTCCCGTCGGGACGCCGGAAGGTTGAGCCGGTGCCGGCGTCGCGGCCGGAGCTGCGGGCTCAGTCGTCGCCGGAGCAGTGGTTGCCGGTGCGGTGGCAGCCGGAGCAGTCGTTGCAGGAGCCCCACTTGCCGGAGCTTGGGCGGCGGGAGCCTGAGGCGCGGGCGTTGCCGCCCCGCTGCTCGGAACACCGTTGCCGGCCGGCGGAGTTGCCGGAGCCTGCGCGCCGCCGCCGAGCGAATCGAGGATGCCGTTGCCCTGGCCGCCTGTTGCCGGAATGCGGTCGAGAATGTCGCTCGGACGGCCTTCGTAACGCGTCAGAATGCCGAGGCCGAGCGAGGTCAGGAAGAACAGGGTCGCAAGGATCGCGGTCGTGCGCGTCAGCGCATTGGCCGTGCCGCGGGCCGACATGAAGCCCGAACCGCCGCCGATGCCGAGGCCGCCGCCTTCCGAACGCTGGATGAGCACGACGCCGACGAGGGCGAGCACGATCATGAGATGAATGACAATCAATACGGTCTGCATGGGTCCAGTCCTGCCCGCCTGAAGACGGACATAAGTAAGAATTCTGGCGGCTCTTTACATGAGGCTTTCATCTATTCCAAGCCCTTGGGCCCGGAATAAACTGCGAATGAACAATGCCTCAGGCGAGCAGCGCCTCATAGGCCCGGTAAATGGCGAGGAAGTCGGAGGCTTTCAAGCTCGCCCCGCCGATCAGCGCGCCGTCGACATTGGCAATGCCCATCAGCTCGCCGGCATTGGTCGGTTTGACCGAGCCGCCGTAGAGAAGACGCATCTTGCGGCCTTCATTGCCGAAGCGGGCCACGAGCTCGGCGCGCATGAAGGCATGCGCCTTTTCGACGTCGCCTGATGTCGGCGTCACACCGGTGCCGATCGCCCAGATCGGCTCGTAGGCGATGACGGTGCTTTCGGCGGTGGCGCCGTCCGGAACCGAGGCGGAAAGCTGGCGCTTGATGACATCGAGCGCCTGCCCCGCGCGGCGTTCGTCAGCCGTCTCGCCGATGCAGATGATCGCCGTCAGTTCGGCGGCAAAGGCTGCCTCCGCCTTGGCGCGCACCAGATGATCTGTTTCGGCATGATCGGTGCGCCGCTCGGAATGGCCGACGATGACATAGGTGCCGAAAGCATCGGCGATCATTTCAGCCGAGATGTCGCCGGTATGCGCACCGGATGCCTTCTGATGGCAATCCTGCGCGCCGATCGAAAGCGGGCTGTCGGTGCAGAGCGCAGTCGCAACGTAGAGCAGCGTCGTCGGCGGGCAGATCAGCGCCTCGACCTTGTCGGCGAGCGGCGGGCGTACGCCCTCGGCGATCGCCTTGATCTGATCGAGGGAGGCACGCGTCCCGTTCATTTTCCAATTTCCCGCCACGAGCGGTCGCACGTCAGGTGTCATGCCGGCCTTCCCAAAATCTGTCGATGCCTGCGGCAATATCAAAAGCTTGTGGCAAAGAAAAGCATCATGCCCCTGACGTAACGGGAATCCCTGCCATCTGGCGCATATTTCTGCCGAAATACGATGGGCGGCACGCTTCAGCCGGCGAGAATCCAGCTTAACACCCTGCGCCAGTCGATCATCCGCATCGGCGTTCCGTGATTTCCAGTCTGAAACAGCGTGAAGCGCGTCGGATATTTGGCCTTGTGCAGGCTTTCGAACAGCGCTTGCTGATCGCTTGCGGCATAGACCGGGTCACGGCTGCCATGGGCGAACCAAAGCGGCAACTTCGCCTTGTAGAAGGCGCTCCTGGTGAAATCGGGATCGGTGACGCCGCTCATGATAAGCATGCCCTGCAGCCGCTTGACGCTGTCGCCGTCGCGCGCAATGCCCCAGCAGACCTGGCTGCCCATCGAGGCGCATGAAAGGATGATCGGCCGGCCCGGCGACTGGGCGCTGGCATAACGGATGAGGCCGGCGATCGCGGCAACGCCGTTGCTGTCGAAGCTCCTGACCGTCGGCGAATAATAGACGCCGCCATTGCCGGCGACGAGGTTCTTCAGCCGGTTGAAATTGCCGCCGAAACTGTAGTCGTTGGCCCCCAGCCGGCGGTCGCCGTCGCGGCCATGGATGAAAATTACCGTGAAGGCGGCATTCTGGGCCGGTCCCACCCTGGTGACATCGAGCCCGATGCCGTCGAGCGACAGCGTCTCGTCGGCCTGGGTCTTGCGGATGCCGAGTGCCACATATTTCTGCTGCACCCGCTTTTGCGGGATCTGGTCGCGGCCGTTGATATCGCGCATCTCGTCATAGTCGATGACCTCGAAGGCGCCGTCATCGCCCGTCTGCAAGATGGTCTGCTTCGAAAACAGATCGTCCTTGAAGGGCGGCAGCGTATCGGCCGCCCGCGCCGGGCCGACGGAAGACAGCGCGGCTGCGGACAGGAAAAAGGCCGCAATTGCCGATATAACAGTGCAATGACTTGTGGACATTCGCATGCGGATGGTTTCCTGAAGCCTGCCGCCGCTTGCCATTCTGCGCCCGGCAACGCAAATCATGTATGAAAAGCCCGCCAAAACGGGCGGTGTCGCGTATAGATGTGCTTTCTGGCAAAATCTGCCTGATTCGCAAACGTGACATGAAATGCGGTGATTTTGGGTCGGCGGAGGATGCAAGCCCCAAGCCAGACCCAAGACAGGATGAAGATCTGAACGGCTCCATGGACGATAGCAACGACCTCTTTTCCGGAATGCCCCTCTCTGAGAAACGCGAGGAGGCACAAAAGCCTGCCGCCCCCGCCGAGCGGCCGCCGGTGACGGCTGCGCCCGTCGCCGCAGTTGCACCTAATGCCGGAGCCTCTCCTGCCGCTGGAGCCTCTGCGCGCCCGGCCCCCGCTGCGTCGAACTCGGACGAGTACGGTGCCTCGTCGATCCGCGTCCTCGAAGGCCTCGAGCCGGTGCGCATGCGCCCGGGCATGTATATCGGCGGCACAGACGAGAAAGCGCTGCACCACCTATTTGCCGAAGTCATCGACAATGCGATGGACGAGGCGGTCGCTGGACACGCCAATTTCATCGAGGTCTATCTTGACCTCGAGGGTTATATCACCGTCTCCGACAACGGCCGCGGCATCCCGGTCGAGAACCATCCGCAGGTTCCGGGCAAGTCGACGCTCGAAGTCATCATGACCAAATTGCATGCCGGCGGTAAATTCGACGGCAAAGCCTACGAGACCTCGGGCGGCCTGCATGGCGTCGGCGTCTCGGTCGTCAACGCGCTCTCCGACGACCTCGAAGTGGAAGTGGCGCGTAACCGCAAGCTTTACCGCCAGCGTTTTTCCCGCGGCCTGCCGCAGGGCGGGCTCGAAGAATTGGGCGACGTCCACAATCGCCGCGGCACCCGCGTGCGCTTCCATCCCGACCCGCAGATATTCGGGGATCACATGAAGTTCGACGCCGCCCGGGTGTTCCGGATGGCGCGCTCCAAAGCCTACCTGTTCGGCGGCGTCGAGATTCGCTGGAGCTGCGAAGCGGGTGTCTTGCCCGAAGGCTCTGAGGTGCCCGACAAGGCCGTCTTCCACTTCCCCGGCGGCCTGAAGGATTATCTCCAGGCGACGATGGGCAAGGAATTCACCGTCACCCGAGAGATCTTTGCCGGCAAAACCGAGAAGGTGAGCGGCCACGGCTCGATGGAATGGGCGATCACCTGGTATGGCGGCGATCCGCAGGTGCATTCCTATTGCAACACCATCCCGACGCCCGAAGGCGGCACGCACGAGGCGGGTCTGCGCATCGCGCTGACCAAGGGCTTGAAGGCCTATGCCGAGCTGACGCAGAACAAGCGCGCTGCGCAGATCACCACCGATGACGTGATGATCTCGGCCGTCGGCATGCTGTCGGTCTTCATCCGCGAGCCGGAATTCGTCGGCCAGACCAAGGACAAGCTTGCGACCGTCGAGGCTCAGCGCATCGTCGAGAACGCGCTCCGCGATCCCTTCGACCACTACCTTGCCGACAATCCGAACGAATCGGCCAAGCTGCTCGACTGGGTTATCGAGCGCGCCGAGGAGCGCCTGCGCCGCCGCAAGGAAAAGGAAGTCAACCGCAAGACGGCGGTGCGCAAGCTCCGACTGCCTGGCAAGCTCGCCGACTGCTCACAGAATACCGCCGAGGGCGCCGAACTCTTCATCGTCGAGGGCGATTCGGCAGGCGGCTCGGCCAAGCAGGCGCGCAATCGCACTAATCAGGCCATTCTTCCTCTGCGCGGCAAGATCCTCAACGTTGCGAGTGCCGGCCGCGAAAAGTTTGGCGCCAACCAGCAGCTCGCCGATCTCATCCAAGCGCTGGGCTGCGGCACCCGCTCGAAATACCGCCAGGAAGACCTGCGCTACGAGCGCATCATCGTCATGACCGATGCCGACGTCGACGGCGCCCATATCGCCTCGCTGCTCATCACCTTTTTCTACCAGGAAATGCCGGAGTTGGTGCGCGGCGGACACCTCTTCCTCGCCGTGCCGCCGCTCTATAAGATTACCCAAGGCTCGAAATCCGCCTATGCCCGCGACGACAATCATCGCGCCGAGCTGATGCAGACGGAATTCAAGGGCAAGGCCAAGGTCGAGATCAGCCGCTTCAAGGGCCTCGGCGAGATGATGGCCGCCCAGCTCAAGGAAACCACCATGGATCCGTCCAAGCGCACCCTGCTCAAGGTCATGATCGACGAGGTGGATTTCGAAGGCACCCGCAGCGCCGTCGACGATCTGATGGGCACCAAGCCGGAAGCCCGCTTCCGCTTCATCCAGGAGCGCGCGGCCTTTGCCGAAAATCTCGATATTTAAAACATACTGATAGCGCGCCGAACCGCGGGATAGACAAGGTTCGGCGCGCCCACATTTGAGCATCAACGATTTCATCGAACTGACGAAGAACCGTAACAACTCCGTCAAACAACCGGCGCATGAAGCGATCGGCGCACGCCCTTGAGGGAACATCTGCGCCGGCTCGTTTCAACCCCTTGCCGGATCTTGTCATGACCAAGCGTTTTCTCGCGACAGCCGCTTTCGTTCTCCTGTCCAGCACCGTCACCGCCAGCGCCACCGATATCGGCGCCACCGTCGAGACCGCCTGCCCCTTCGGCGATTGCGCCGCCGGCATTTCGCTCTCCTATCTCGGTGAATTCGTCATCCCCAGCGGCCACATGGAAAACGGCGTCGAATTCGGCGGCATATCAGGCCTCGATTTCGATGCCGCCACCGGCCACTACATCGCCATCAGCGACGACCGCTCCGAAAGAGCCCCGGCCCGCTTCTATGAGCTGGACGTCGATGTCGAAACGGCGGGTCTCGAGGGTGTCTCGGTAGTCAAACAGGTGACGCTAAAGGATAAGAACGGCGAGCCCTTCGCCGCCAGGACCGTCGATCCGGAAGCGATCCGCCTCGGCAAGGACGGCATCTATTGGGGCAGCGAAGGCGACGGCAAGGCGCTACTGCCGCCCTTCGTCCGCGTCGCTGCGCCGGACGGTTCGTTCGTGCGCGAATTCAAGCTGCCGGAGGGCTTTGCGCCGACCGCCGACAAGTCGACCGGCATCCGCGATAACCTCGCCTTCGAGGATCTCGCCGTCGCACCGTCCGGCGATGTTTTCGTCGGTGTCGAAGCTGCGCTCTACCAGGACGGCCCCAACCCCTCGCTGACCTCGGGCAGCCTGTCGCGCATCATCCGCTACGACGGCGCCAGCGGCGAGCCGAAGGCTCAATATGTCTATCCGGTCTCGCCGATCCCGCAGGCCGCCACCAAGCCCGATGGCGGCAACGACAACGGCATGTCGGAAATGCTGGCACTCGACGATCACCGTCTGCTCGCCGTCGAGCGCAGCTATGCCCAGGGCTTCCGCAACAGCATCAAGATCATGATGATGGATCTGGCCGACGCGACCGACGTATCCGCCATCGCTTCGCTCACCAAGAACGACCAGCGCGTCGTTCCCGCCCGCAAGAGCCAGATCCTTGATTTGAGAGCAATCGGCCTCGTTCCCGACAATATCGAGGCGATGTCCTGGGGCAAGGCCAAGGACGGCAGCGACGTCCTCATTCTCGGCTCCGACAATAATTTCTCGGCCGGCCAGAAGACGCAATTTTACGCCTTCAAGATTTTACGTCGCCCGCAACAGTAAGACATCAGCTCTGCCCGCCGAATAGCGACGCTTTGTATGCGCTTTCACGGTGCGGACCTTGAAACCGCCGGGTTGATGGCCCATAACCAGAGCATAAGAAAAAGAAGAGGCGCGTGTGGGTGTGTTCGACCGTCAGAAAAGCAATCATGAACCGCGATGGCTCGGATCGTCAGCGCCAACACGTACGCCGTTGATTCCCTCCATCTCGGCGGCGCGCTGGCTGCTGGTTCTCATCGTCGCGGCCGGTGTCTATTTCTTCTACGGCTTCCTCGTGCCGGTGCTGGCGGCTCTCGTCATCGGCTTTGCCAGCTGGCCGCTCTACCGCAAGCTTCTTGCCCGCGTCGGCGGCAATACCACGATCGCCGCAACCATCGCCATCATCATGATCATCACCTTCCTGGTGATCCCGATCGGGCTTGCGGTCACCTATACGACGGGCGAAGTGCGCAACTGGGTTGCCTGGACCATCCACGCCAATCGCGCCGGCGCCCCGACACCGGCCTGGATCGTTGCGCTGCCGTGGGCAGGCGCCTATCTCGATGAAGTCTGGACCAAATATATCGGCAGCCCCGGCGCCCTCGGCGAGGTCATCCAGGCGGTTAGCGGCGCCAATATCGGCAATATCTACCGCGCCGTACTTGCGGCCGGCGGCGGCGCCTTTCACCTGCTGCTGACGCTGCTCTTCATGCTGATCGCGCTGTTCTTCGTCTATCGCGACGGTTTTTCCTTCTCCAAACAGATCGACATGCTGGGCGAGCGCATCCTGCCGAACCGCTGGGAGCGCATTTCCCGCGTCGTGCCGGCGACGATCAGCTCCACCGTCATGGGCATGACGCTGATTGCCATCGGCGAAGGCATCGTGCTCGGCCTCGCCTACTGGATTGCCGGCGTGCCGTCGCCGGTGACACTCGGTGTGCTCACAGGCGTCATGGCGCTGATCCCGGGCGGCGCGCCGCTCTCCTTCACGCTGGTCTCGATCTATCTGCTGGCGAGCGGCTCGCATGTCGCCGGCGTCGGTCTCTTCGTCTGGGGAACGGTCGAACTCTTCATCGTCGATAAGACGCTGCGGCCGAAGCTCGTCGGCGGCCCAATCAAGCTGCCCTTCCTGCCGACCTTTTTCGGCCTCGTCGGCGGCGTCAAGACGATGGGATTCCTCGGCCTCTTCATCGGCCCCGTGCTGATGGCACTGATCGTCGCCATCTGGCGCGAGTGGATCCACGAGGCCCGCAACGCTGAAAAGGGCGAGACGGGACCACAGGTCCTCCTCGACGAGCAGGCGCCGCCGTCCAAAACGATCCCCCGCGTCGCCGAAGGCTGAACCTTTATCCCAGCCGCTTTTCCATGAACAGGCTGAGCGGGTCCGGCAGATAGCTGCCGAAAGGCTCGATGTCCTGGTAACCGTATTTGCGGTAGAGAGCGATCGCCTCGGGCTGGTAGATGCCGGTTTCAAGTCGGATCGCCGTCAGTCGTTTATCCCTCGCGATCGCTTCCAGCCCGTTCATCAGGCCGCTGGCAATCCTCAGCCCCCTCGCCTCTGGGTCGACAAACATCCGCTTGATCTCCGCCGTGCCATCGCCGGCCTCGACCAGCGCGCAGCAGCCGACGATCGCATCGTCGTTGCGCGCGACCAGGAAACTCACCGAAGGCTTCTCCAGTAGGGAGAGATCGACCAGATGGTTGCTCTCGGCGGGATAGAGCGACTGCGCATAGGCATCGGAAAGATCGAGCAGGCGGATGACGCCCTCCTGACGCGGCGGCTCCATGGCGATGGTGACGGACATGCTGTCTCTTTCTGCTGGCGCAGGGCACAATTTTTTCCGACATGACCAAGAGTTAATGCCCTTGCCTTCATTCGGTTGGAATTGCGCCCTCTAAGACGATGACATGCTCAATAGCCAAGGAGGCAAAATATGCAAGCGGTGCTGATCGCGATGACCATTCTCGGTTGCGACGATTCCATCAGCCAGTGCAGCTATGTCGCGACAGTCGACAAACGCTGGGAGACGGTTGCCGCCTGCGATGCCGAATCCGAACGTCGGCTGAAAACCTATGCCAATGTCAGCTATCCCTCGGTGATTGCGGTATGCGAGGCGCCGAAAGCCGTCGCTGCCGCCGAACAGCCGAAGCCGGCGCCGGTACCGCCGGCCGTTCCCGCTGCGGCCGAACAGCGCCCCCAGGGCTTGCTTGCCTTTGCCGACGACATTGCCGGACGGGTCCGCGATCACCTGCCCACCGGCAGGAGCGTCAAAGATACGCTCGCCAAGCCAGTGCATTTCGTCTCCGCCAGCTATTCCTGGGTCGTGACGCGGCTGGCCGATTAAGCAGCCGCAAGCGCCGCATAAACGCGGGCCGACTGCCGCTGTTCGGCGACACCAAGCTTTTCCACCATGTCGAGCAACTCGCCGATCTCGCCATGCGCGCCGTCATGATGGCGGAATTTTTCGAGAAGACGGGCGCAGATTGCGCCGGTCACGCTGACCGACGCTTTTCTGGCAGCATCACGCCACAGCATCGTCGCCTCGACGAAGATGACGCTGATGTCTCTCGGAAGGCCGGCGGACTCGTAGAGCGCGCGCACCGCATGCATGCGCCCGGTTGCCAGGATCGAGCGCACCCGGCGTTCGCCGCAGCCTGTGAGATCGACGATCGCGCCGGCGAAGAAATCCACCTTGCCGGCGCAGAGCGCCTGCATCAGGAAGGATGGCGTCAGCCGGCCGTTGAGGCGCAGATGCTGGACGAGATCGGGGATTTCGCGCGGGGCGATGTCGCCGGCGATCGAAACGATGGCGGCCTCGGTCGCCTCACGACTGATGCGCTGGAGCCGCTGCAGGCCAATCGCCGCCTGTGCGAGCGGCAACCCCACCAGCGCATTGCTGACATGCTGGGTGAGCAGCTGCCGGGCATCGGCGGGAAGATCGCTGCGGTCGAGAAGCAGGTTGCGGATGTCGCAGCCGTCGCCGAGCCGTTCGGCGATACGTTTCAGGGATTGGCTGGAGATCACCGCGCCGTCGTTCTCGAGCAGGCAGAGCAGTTCTTCCTCGTCGCCAACCTCCGCAAGTGCCGCCGAAACCGGGCGCGTTACATGCGCCCTCGCCGCGATCAGCATGCGGGTGGCGCCGTTGCCACGCGCCGCAAGATCGACAAGATCGGCATCACCCAGAAGAGGCGAACAGGTCACCGCATGGCAGGCGACCTCGGGCTGGTCCTCGGCAAGCGAAAGGACCAGGCTGCGCGGCGCATCAGGTGACCAGGCGATCGCCTCGGCAAGTGCCAGCCGCACGCGCGGTGAAGGATCGTCGAGCAGAAAGGTCATCGCCATCTCGGCCGCCGACCGCTCGTCCACCGTCATCTCGGACTGCAGATAGGCTCGCCCGAGGGCATTCGCGGCCCGGGCCCGGTCGCCGGTCTTGGCCGTTTCGATCCAACGAAGGAAAGCTTCTATGATCACGCGACGCCCCAGCACTTGAACGCGATTCCTTCGCGTTTCATTCAATGCTGCGACCGTAGCGGCAAAAGGTTTAAGATTGGTTCACCATATTTCTTAAGCCTTTGTACGCCTTGCTCGTTCGGCTCAACCTTGCTTTGGCCTCGGCCGAAACATTTCGAAGACCTCGCTGGCTTCGCTGTAATCCATATAGCCCAGGCGCGCGACCGGGCGGGCAAGCGACATGTCGATGCGTCCGTCCCTGACGATCGTCTCGTCGATGTGAATGCCGACCACTTCGCCGAAGACGAAGACGTTTTCGGACAGTTCACCCGACAGCGTCTTCGGTTCGATGATCTCTGTCACTTTGCACTCGAGCACCGCGAAGGCTTCGCCGACATAGGGCGCGTCGATCAATTCAGCCTGCTTCGGCGTCAGGCCGGCGAAGTCGAATTCACTGTCGCCATAAGTGAGCGTCGCCGACGAAAGGTTCATTTTCTCCGCGAGATTGCGGCTGACGAAACTGCAGGTAAAGGCGCCGGTTTCACCCGCATTGCGCTGGCTGTCCTTACGGCCGCTGGAGGAAAACATCACCAGCTTCGGCCGGTCGGAAACGGCATTGAAGAAGGAATAGGGCGCCAAGTTGACCGAGCCGTCCCTGCCCTTGCTGCCGATCCAGCCGATCGGGCGCGGCGACACGATCGCCTTGAACGGATCATGCGCCAGCCCATGCCGGTTGCTGTCGGTGCTGTAGAACATCAGTCTTCTCCGCCGATCCAGGTCACGGTATCGGCAAGCTCCGGCCGCGGCCGCTCGATTGCCGGAAATGTCGTCGAGCCGATATGGATGAAACCCGCCACCTTTTCATCAGGCCTGACGCCGAGCAGCGGATAGGCGCGCTCGTCATAGGCGAACCATTCCGTCAGCCAGTTGGCGACATAACCGCTGGCATTGGCGGCCAGGATGACGTTGAGGCAAAGCGCGCCGGCAGACATCATCTGCTCCCATTCCGGGATCTTGATATGCGGCCCCGCCTTGCTGACGACGGCGACGACAACAGGCGCGCGGGTGAAACGGGCGCGCTCGACCTGGATCATCTCCTCGGAAAGCTCGGGCTTTGCCTCGAGCGCCAGCTTCAGAAGCTCCTCGCCGAGGTGGACGCGGTGCTGTCCGCGATAGACGATGAAGCGCCATGGCGCGATCTTGCCGTGATCCGGGACGCGCGAGGCAAGACGCAGGATTTCCTCGATCTCGGCCTTTTCGGGACCTGGCTCGCACATCTGGAAAGCGGGGATGGAGCGGCGCACGGCGAGGTAGTCGATCAGTTTGATATCGGATTTCATGCGGGAGAAACTCTCATTTTTATGCTGCTGCAAAGCGTGGGTCTTGAATTTGCCATCGCGTTGGTCTTGAAGTGACCTTTGCGATTTCAGAAGTCAATCGGTTCACGAAACAGATGTTTGGCATTTCGCCTTTTGCACGCATCGGTCTTGTCATCGCCCTGATGGTCTTGATGCCCCATGGCGCCGGCGCGCAGAATGCTTTCAAGGAATTCAAACAGCTTGAGTCGACGTCGAAGATGCCGAAGCTCAACGCCTTCATTGCGCCCGGCACGGCGCCCGAAGGCGCGAAACTGCGCGACGTGCCGCTGGAAGCCAAGCTGACGACGGACGGCGCGCCGATCGAGGAAGGCCTCTCCTGGTATGTCTTCAGCCCGATCGCCGGAACCGACGGCAAGCTGCCGCTGATCGCCAGCGCCAAGGGTGGACCCGCCGCCTTTCAGCTCGCTCCCGGCGATTATTTCGTCAACGTCTCCTTCGGCCGCGCCGGCGTCACCAAGAAACTCACCGTTCCCGCCGACGGCGCGGTCGACAAGCAGGTGATGGTGCTCGATGCCGGCGGTCTGCTGCTCAATGCCGTCTCCGGCACGGATGCCCGCATCCGCCCCGACCAGTTGAGTTTTTCGATCTATTCCTCGGAAGTGCGCGAGGACGGCGAGCGCGGCCTCGTCGTGGCAGATGTCTCCCCGAACACGGTCGTCCGCCTCAATGCCGGCACCTATCACATCGTTTCCGAATATGGCAGCGTCAACGCCGTCATCCGCGCCGATATCCAGGTCGAAGCCGGCAAGCTGACCGAAGCGACGATCCAGCATCGCGCCGCGCAGGTCACCTTCAAACTGGTCTCCGATGCCGGCGGCGAGGCGATCGCCGACACGGCATGGTCGATCCTGACGGCGGCCGGCGACAGCGTCGGTGAGAGCGTCAGCGCCTTCCCGACTATGGTCCTCGCCGAAGGCGGCTATTCCGCCGTCGCCCGCAACAAGGACAAGATCTACCAGCGCGACTTCACCGTCGTCGCCGGCAGGAACACCGATGTCGAGGTCCTGATGAAGGACCAGCAGCCGCAGCCGCCGGTGAATGACGCGGCCCGTACGGTGCAGCAGGTGCCGGTGGGAACGCCGCCGCCGCCGGGCGTCCAGCCGGCTCCGGTGGCACCGCTCCCCTCCTACGAACAGCTCGCGCCGCAGGGCGGAGACGACACTAGCCTCGATTGATTTAGTGTCAGCGGTTTCGGTCTATTCGGAGAAGTGCGTTTCGCCGTTGCTGATAAGACGGCTGGAACCCCTGACGACGCAGATCGGGAGCGCTTCAATGCCGCCCGGGCTCACCAGTTCCCGTCGTCGCAACAACATTGCGGTTGTCGATTGATTTCCGACAGCGCCGGATCCGGCGCTGTCGGATAGCGGCGATTTTCAGGCTGCCGCCTTGGCTTTCTTTGCTTCGGCCTTGCGACGGATGTCGGGCGGCGTCGCTTCGAGGGTCAGGCTGTCGACGGCTGCATCGAGCCCCATCGAAACCTGCTCCTGGCTGCCGAGGCGGCGGATGTTGACCGTGCGCTCCTCGGCTTCCTTCCGGCCGCAGACGATGATCACGGGAACCTTGGTGACCGAGTGCTCGCGGACCTTGTAGTTGATCTTCTCGTTGCGGAAATCGGTCTCGACGTTGAGACCGGCGTCGCGCAGCGCCTCGGCCACCTCGAGCCCGTAGGCGTCGGCTTCCGAGGTGATCGTGGCCACCACCACCTGCAGCGGCGATACCCACAGCGGCAGATGGCCGGCGAAGTTTTCGATCAGGATACCGAGGAAGCGTTCCATCGAGCCGCAGATGGCGCGATGGATCATCACCGGCTGCGTCTTTTCGGAGTTGCTGTCGATATAGAAGGCACCGAAACGTTCCGGCAGATTGAAATCGACCTGTGTCGTCCCGCACTGCCATTCGCGTCCGATCGCATCCTTCAGCGTATATTCGAACTTCGGCCCGTAGAAGGCGCCCTCGCCCGGCAGAATGCCGGTCTTGATGCGGCCCTCGGATTGCGACTCGATCGTTTTCAGCACCTCGGTCATGACGGCTTCCGCGCGGTCCCAGAGTGCGTCGGAACCGACGCGCTTCTCCGGCCGGGTTGAAAGCTTGACGACGATTTCCTTGAAGCCGAAGTCTTCATAGACCGACAGGATCAGATCGTTGATTTTCAGGCATTCGGCGGCCATCTGCTCGTCCGTGCAGAAAATGTGCGCGTCGTCCTGTGTGAAACCGCGCACGCGCATCAACCCGTGCAGCGCGCCCGAAGGCTCATAGCGATGCACCAGGCCGAATTCGGCGAGGCGGATCGGCAGTTCTCGATAGGACTTCAGCCCGTGCTTGAAGATCTGCACGTGGCCGGGGCAGTTCATCGGCTTCAGCGCAAAGACGCGGTTATCCGCTTCCTTGTCTTCGGGATGAGTCATCGCATGCGCCGATTTCACAGCAAACATGTTTTCCTGATACCAACCCCAGTGACCCGAGGTTTCCCAGAGCGCGGTGTCGAGTACCTGCGGCGCATTGACTTCTTCATAATCGACAGCGAGCCGGCGACGCATATAGGAGACGAGCGACTGAAAGATGCGCCAGCCCTTGCCATGCCAGAAGACGACGCCCGGGCCTTCTTCCTGGAAATGGAACAGGTCCATTTCACGGCCGAGCTTGCGGTGGTCGCGCTTCTCGGCTTCCGCCAGCATGTGCAGATAGTTGTCGAGATCGGCCTGGTCGGCCCACGCCGTGCCGTAGATACGTGAGAGCATGGCGTTGTTGCTGTCGCCACGCCAATACGCACCGGCAACCTTCATCAGCTTGAAGGCGGTGCCCACCTGGCCGGTGGAGGCCATGTGCGGGCCGCGGCAAAGGTCGAACCATTCGCCCTGATTATAGATCTTCAGATCTTGCCCTTCGGGAATCGCATCGACGAGCTCGACCTTGTATTGTTCGCCCTTGGCGGCAAAAACTTCCTTGGCCTTCTCGCGCGACCAGACCTGCTTGGTGAAGGGCGCATTGCGGGCAATGATCTCCTTCATCTTCTTTTCGATCTTCGGCAGATCGTCGGGCGTGAAGGGCTCGTTCTTGGCGAAGTCGTAATAGAAGCCGTTTTCGATGACCGGGCCGATCGTCACCTGCGTGCCGGGCCAAAGTTCCTGCACCGCTTCAGCCATGACATGTGCTGCGTCATGGCGGATGAGTTCCAGCGCGCGGCCGTCCTTGCGGGTGATGATCTCGATCGTGCCATCTTTGATGGCATCGGAAAGGTCCTGCACGACGCCGTCAAGCGCAATGGCGACCGCGCTCTTGGCGAGCGACTTGGAAATGGATTCGGCGACGTCCTTACCGGTCGCGCCAGCTGGAAAGCTGCGCACGGAACCATCGGGAAATGTCAGGGAAATGGCGTCAGACATCGAAATTCTCCTTGTCCAGTCCCGCCAACGAATGCGGGTGGTTGAAACGGAAGCGCCTCCGATGTTTGGAAACGCTGCCGCCTGATACTCAGATTTGCCGCGGGAGTAAAGAAGCTGCCGGCCTACATGATCATTTGGGCGAGGCCGCACACGGTGTTCCAGTTGCGCATCGTGCCGATGCCTATCCGCTTGGTGGTCAGCGCCGAAAGCAGCTTGGACTGGCTGGGCTTGCCGGCGAAATCGATCCACAAATCGCCGCCGACGACGGCGATGCGCTGTCCCTCCGTCATCAGCGGTTTCAGCGCCTCCACCTTCTCCGGGTCGACCGGCAGGCGCATCACCCGGACGATGACCTGGTCGCCGCTGCCGTCCCTGAAGGGATTGGTGCCGCAAAGCGCCATCCAGGTGCAGTCGCTGCGCACGATGATATCGACATGTTTGCCGAATTTCTCTTCGAACCCCTCTTCCAACGCGACCTCGAGTTCGTGCGGCCGCATCTCATCGGCCTCGAAGACGAGATTGCCTGTGGACACCAACGTGCGCGGTTCGCGATAACCAAGATCTTTGGCGAGCGCGCGCAGATCCTCCATGATGACACGGCGGTCGGGGGTCAGGACAATGCTGTGCAGAAGGGCGATGAAAGTGCTCATGGCGCGCTCACCCTTTCCTGCGCCCGAGGGAGAAATACCGCCACGGGGTCCACCAGCGGAAGTCTTCGCCGAGGATCTCCGGCACCTGGTCGAGGCCGCTGGAGCCGCCCGGGCCACAGCGGCCGACGCGAAACAGCGTCATCCAACCGCCGGCCCACAACCCGTGGCGGGCGATCGACTCGTAGCCATATTCGGAGCAGGTCGGGATATGCCGGCAGGAATTGCCGACAAAGCCGGACAGCGTCAGTTGGTAGAGGCGGATGAAACCCATGCCGAGCAAGCGGTCGGGGGTCTTGCGGAACGGGCCGGTATAGTTGCGGGAGCGGTGTGCGACCTTTTCACGCGGCTTTTCAGATCCGGCGGCGCCGCCGTCATCCTCATCGTCCGCCTGCAGGGCGCAGAACTCGCACATCTCAGTTACGCCTCGACAATTTCCGCCCGTTTCGCCTCGATCTGCCCGATCGCATCGACGACCGCATCGAAGGTCAGCATCGTCGAGGCATGGCGGGCCTTGTAGTCGCGCACCGGCAGCAAATAGCGCATGTCCTCGAACCGTCCCTCGGGCCCCGCCCCATCCGCCTTCAGCATGGCAAGCATGTCCTGGCGGGCCTGGCGCAATTCGCCCGATGTGGCGCCGACGATATGGCGGGCCATGATCGAGGAGGAGGCCTGGCCGAGCGCGCAGGCCTTCACGTCATGGGCAAACCCGGTCACGGTATCGCCGTCCATCTTCAGCCAGATCTTGACCTTCGAGCCGCAAAGCTTCGAATAGGCCTGGGCGCTCGCATCGGCATCCGCCAATGTGCCGGTCAACGGAATATTGCCGGCGAATTCGAGGATCTTGCTGTTGTAAATGTCGTCCATGTTGGATTTCCGCTCCAAAATCGCTGCGGATCGGCCTCAATAAGGGCTGTTATTGTTATTGAAACAAAAAACACACCGTGTCATCTGAGGATACTTACATACGATGGCCGTATTCCTATATGTATGTCGTTCGAAGGCCATTAAAATGCAATGGCCTCGTGTAAGTTTGATTGGGAAACCGTGCCGGAGGGGCGTTGATTGCGCCTCGAAAGCCCCGGAGCCTGCCAAAGGTGCATGAATTCCCGCATGGGATTGACCAGTGGCGATTCCGACAGATCGGTCCGCGGTGCGGACCAGGAGACCATTGTTCATGGACGCCATCGTAAAGAACTTTCCGCAGACCAACCGCGATTCCGATCGTCCCTCCCAGCAGGAGGCGGAAGAAGCTGTTCGCGTCCTGCTGCGCTGGGCCGGTGACAACCCGACGCGCGAAGGCTTGATCGAAACGCCCGCTCGTGTCGTCAAATCCTACCGCGAGCTTTTTTCCGGTTACGACATGGCTCCGGAAGACGTGCTCGGCCGCACCTTCGAAGAGGTCGCCGGCTATGACGACATGGTCCTCGTCAAGGACATTCCGTTCTTCTCGCATTGCGAACACCACATGGTGCCGATCATCGGCAAGGCTCACGTCGCCTACATGCCGGACGGGCGTGTGCTCGGCCTCTCGAAGATTGCTCGCGTCGTCGAGATATACGGCCGCCGCCTGCAGACGCAGGAAACGATGACGGCGCAGATTGCCCGGGCCATCGACGATACGCTTAACCCACGCGGTGTCGCGGTAATGATCGAGGCCGAACATATGTGCATGGCGATGCGCGGCGTTCAGAAACAGGGCTCGACCACGTTGACGACCACCTTTACCGGAACGTTCAAGACCGAGCCGGCCGATCAGGCCCGTTTCATGACCATGGTGCGGAGCCGCTGATACCGGCTCCCTCAGGAGGGCCGCGATGAGCCAATTGATCTTCAGTCAACCATCCGAGGACAAGTCGGCGTTGGAAGACGCCGGCGATTTCACCCCGCGTTTCGACGACCGTGGCCTGATCACCGCCATCGTCACCGACGCCGGCGACGGCGAGTTGCTGATGGTGGCGCATATGAACGCCCAGGCATTGGCACTGACCATCCAGACCGGCACGGCTCACTATTTCAGCCGATCGCGCGGCAAGATCTGGAAGAAGGGCGAGACCTCGGGCAATCTCCAGACGGTGAAGGAAATTCGCACCGATTGCGACCAGGACGCCATCTGGCTGAAAGTCGAGGTCGCCGGCCATGACGCCACCTGCCACACCGGCCGCCGCTCCTGCTTCTATCGGACGATCACGCTTCGGGATGGAAAACCGATGCTCGATATCGTCGACGACGAGCGTCATTTCGATCCGCAGGACGTTTACGGAAAATAGGCCCAAATAGAGCCGGAATTTCCTGGCACCTGCTCCTTATTGCGCCAGAAGTCGCCTCTATATACCATTTGGAAACTGATCGGGCACACTATCGGAAGCCATGTGTTCTGCTGGGAGGGGAGAGCGCCATGCTGAGCTGGAACTTGCATCGTCAAAGCTCTGAAGGCGAAGGCTCCGGTTCCGGCATGTCGACCACACTCGAGACGATCCCGCCTCCCGCACCCGTCAAGAAAATCAAGATCGCGCTGGCGCTCGGTGGCGGCGCTGCCCGCGGCTGGGCCCATATCGGCGTGCTGCGCGCCCTCGACGAAGCCAAAATCGAGATCGGCATGATTGCCGGCACCTCGATCGGCGCGCTGGTCGGCGGCTGCTATCTCGCCGGCAAACTCGATGAACTCGAAACTTTCGCCCGCTCGCTGACGATGCGCCGCATCGCAAGTCTGCTCGATCTCACCATCGGCGGCAGCGGCCTGTTCGGCGGCATGCGGCTGACCAAGCGCATGCAGGAACATCTCGAAGGCCTGAACGTCGAGGATCTCGACCGGCCCTTCGTCGCCGTCGCCGCCGAGGTCAATACCGGCCACGAGGTCTGGATCGCCAATGGTTCGCTGATTACGGCGCTGCGCGCCTCCTATGCCCTGCCCGGCATTTTCGAGCCGGTGCGCAGCAATCACCGCACGCTGGTCGACGGCGCACTGGTCAATCCCGTCCCGGTCTCCGTCTGCCGCGCCTACGAACAGCCGCTCGTCGTCGCCGTCAATCTCAATTACGATCTTTATGGCCGCTCGGCCGTCGTCCGGCACAATGCCAGCCTCACGCCGCAGGAAGTACAGAAGCAGGAAGAGGCGCCCTATGCCCGTCTCGGCATGACCGGCGTCATGGTGCAGGCTTTCAATATCATCCAGGACAGGATCGCCCGGGCCCGCCTTGCCGGCGACCCGCCGGATATTTCGCTGCAGCCGCGTTTGAGTTATATCGGCCTTTCGGAATTCCACCGGGCCGGCGAAGCAATCGAACGCGGCTACGAGGAAGCCAGAGCCAGACTCCCCGAAATCAAGCGCATGCAGGAAGTCTACGCCAATTCCCCTTGATCGACATCATCCGCAAGCTCGTAGCCGTTTTACAGCAACGGCGTCAATCGAACGAGGATGAAAACCTCAGCCGGCGATATAGGCCTTGATCTCCTCGGCCTCGCGCTCGACTTCGGCGATGCGCGATTTCACCACGTCGCCGATCGAGATGATGCCGGCGAGCTTGCCGTTGCTTTCCACCGGCACGTGGCGGAAACGGCGGCTGGTCATTAGTTCCATCAGCTCGTTGACGGTCGTCTCCTCATGGCAGCGGTAGACCTTGGCGGTCATGACCTGGGCGAGCGTCTGGTCGAGGCCGTCCTTGCCGTATTTGGCGATGGCATGCACGAGATCGCGCTCGGTGAACATGCCCGAAATCCGGTTCTCCATGCCGACGACAACGATAGCGCCGATCTTCTTCTTGCTGAGGATGACCGCCGCTTCGGCGACGGTGGTGCTCGGCCCGGCGGTGAAAACGTCCCTGCCCTTCAGGTCGAGAATTGCTTTGACTGAACTGGTCATTCGAACCTCCTATGTCCGTGAAGCACTTGTCACAGGCATCCGCGGCGGTTTCTCCCCCCAGCGCGGATAGGTCGATGGTGCACTGCCCGGCTCAGGATTGCAACAGATCCTTCTCCGTATCGGCGGCTTCCGTCACAGCTGGGCGCGGCGCCCGGTCGAACAGCGAAAACAGCAGGAAACCGAAGACGAAACCGCCGATATGGGCGTCCCAGGCAATGGCCTGGTCGCTGTCGCCGACGAGCGGAATGCCGACGGCGATCAAGGCGTTGCCGACCAGCCAGAGCAGCATGAAGATGACGACGGTCCGGCTCTGCAGCGCCTCGACGATGGAAAGCCGGGCATTGAGATGGGCCGGCAGCATCGGCCGCCGTTCGGCCGGAAATGCAAATCGGCAGGCAGCACCCATCAGCCCGGAGATGACGCCCGACGCGCCGATCAAAAGCGTCACATCCCCCCAGTTCAAGACCGCGTGCAGGGCGGCGGAGGCAACCGCTGAGAAAAACCAGAAGAGCACGAAACGCAGCGTCCCGATGCGGCGTACCACCGGTGCGCCGAAGGCCATCAGCCAGACGCCGTTGAAGACGATGTGCTGGACGCTGCCGTGCAGGAGCGAATAGGTGACGGGCGTCCAAAACAGCTCCGGCCCCTGCTGCGACAGCGGAAATATATAGCGGGCGGGCACGAATCCGAAGGTAAAGAACAGCCAGCTCAGCGCATCGTCGGAGAGCACGAGCGCCTGCACCGCATAAATGACGACAAGCAGACAAAGGCTGAAGAACAGCGCCGGCGGAAGGTTGAAGACCGGCACGCGCGGCGGCTTTGCCGGCGGCTGCACCTCGGGAGGTTCGGGCGCCTTATGCGGCTCGGCCGTCTGCTCATTCATTTCGATATCGCCTCGTTGAGGCCACAGCCATACAGGAGCACCTGTCAAAAAAAAAGCCGTCCGAAGTGCCGGACGGCATGACCGGGAGTTCCTGGAAAGACCTGGATCCCGCAGGTTGTGCTGGACTTCGAAAGTCGAAGCGATGGCTGGACAGTGCCACGACAGGCACCGCTTCTCAACCGAAACCCTTTCTTAACCTTAACCGCCGCGACTTGGCATGAAATCCGCAAGGTAGAGCCTGTAGGGGCAATGAGTGCCCGAAAATGATCCGGAATGGGACAGGTTGGTGAAAAATGCGTGTGCAAACGACCATCGAAATTTTTGACTACTGGAACCGTATCCGCGGCGCAGCCGATGCGCCGCTGAAATCGCAGGTCGAACCCTCCGCCGTACCCCATCTGCTGCAAAGCCTGTTCATCCTCGAGACCCGCGAGCAAGGAGACATCGGCTTCCGTCTCGCCGGCACCCGCATCTGCGATCTATTTGGGCGAGATCTGCGCGGCGCACGTTTCTCCTCACTCTGGGCAAACGGCCAGCATGCCGACATCGAACGAACGGCGATGGGCGTCATGGACCACGCCATGCCGGCCCTGTTCAATGCGACCGGCTACAGCACCGTCGGTCACCAGGCCTCCTTCGAGATCATCATGATGCCGCTGCGCTCGCCGGGCGGCGCCTGCGACCGGCTGCTCGGCGCGATCGCGCCCACGGCGGTTGCGAGCTGGCTGGAGATCGTGCCGCTCGAATTCCTGGCTCTTGACCGCAGCCGTCTGCTGCCCGGAAAATTCGCCAGCACCGCACCCGCTGAGCTGCGCCCCATCAACGAAATCGTCGCCAGCAAAAGCGCCGGTTTTGGGCAGGTTATGCGCCGGATGGTGTCGCAGCTGCTGACGAGTGCAGAGGCGCGCTGACAGTCCCGTTTCGGGACATCGCACATACTCGTTTTCGGCTATATGAGAATGAGGCAAGACAACCTTCTGTTAATGGATTGCGGGTAATGATCGTACTCTCAGATTTGGTGAAGAAGCCCTTTGATGCACTCGTTCCAGCCAGCTCAGACGCAACGACCTGCGCCGCGCCCTGAACAGGGCGTTTTTCAGCGAGTGCCCATCAATATGCAGGGCCGGCTGATGCTGGCCAATTACGAGGAGTTCGAATGCATGGTGATCGACATGTCGCCTGGCGACATGTACGTCACCTGCCTCGGCCGGCCACGCGCCAACGAACGGGTCGTCGCCTATATCGACCATCTCGGCCGCGTTGAAGGTTATGTCCAGGCGATCGACGGCCGCGGCTTCACCATGTCGATCAACGCCACCGAACGCAAGCGCGAGAAGCTCGCTGCCCAGCTCACCTGGCTTGCCAACAAACACGAACTCGGCCTGCCGGAAGATCGCCGTCATGACCGTCTGACGCCACGCGACACCAATACCGAACTGACCCTCGAGGACGGCACACGTTATACCTGCCGTATCATGGACCTGTCGCTGTCGGGCGCCGCCGTCGACGTCGAGATGCGTCCCTCGATCGGAACTGCGGTGCGGCTCGGCAATATGCGCGGCCGCGTCGTACGCCATTTCGTCGAAGGCGTGGCGATCGAATTCCTGTCGATCCAATCCCGCGAGACGCTGCGCGAATTCCTCTGAGATTGCGTGCCGGTGCCGCGAATGCGCTTGCCGGGCGCGCACCCGGTCAGGTCGTGTTGAAAAGCCTGGGTTTCATGGGCCACAAGATCTGCCGGCGGCAACGAATCCGGCTTTGGAAAGCCGAAGCGAAATCCTGTCGCAAGTCGTTCGTACCATTCAGCCATTGATATTATGAGTGGAACAACCTGCGACAGGCAGAACGATGTCAGCTCTCTATCCGGAAATCGGATCCCTGTGATTATGGCCGGCTCGACATAGGCGACTGCAATTTGATCTATCGGGGGCCTGCGGCACGGCTGGTTTTCGGCAACTCCTGAGGATCGGTTCGATATCGAGGCGCCGCTGGTCACCGTCTGGGAACTCGCCGGCGTTTGGCCGCAAAGCAAGCTGTAGGTTCCTCAGCATGCCGCTTATTCCACCGCAAATCCCGATATGAGCGCCGCGAACGCTTCCGCCACCGATCGATTTCGCTCACTCCATCAAAAATAATTTTGCCGCCGGAAACTAAAATCCGAGCGAAAGTCTGCTTTCGGGCGGGTCGAATCGGCCTATTCCGGCGGCATTGCCGGCCCGTTGCGCGCCGCCGGACTGTAATCGGCCTTTACCCGGCTTAATGAAAATCCTTAACGCCATGACGGCAATGCAAGCTTTTCGCCGGCGAAAGCCTTGTGGCGGATATTACAATTTTAATCGCTTTCGAGACAAATGCGCGTCGAATTTTATGCGCATTCGAGTTTGTTTTTAGTCAAGTTTTGCCGGCATTTGAATCAACTAAGCCTTTAATTCTATTGCGAAATTTTCCGTGAGATAAAAACGTCCGTGTCATTGTCGCCTCAACTTACGGGGAGACGGCAATGACAACTGCAAACATCCTGAAAGGTGGCCTTCTGGCCGGTGCCCTCATGATGGCAATGTCGGGTTCGGGACAAGCGATGCCCGCCAGCATGGCCCTGGCCGGCAATGCCAGCCCGCCGATCGGACACTATGAATTCTGCAAGGCAAATCCGACGGAATGTGCCTTTGCCGGCGGCGACGCCGGGCCGGCCATCCTTACCGAGGATCGCTGGAAGGAAATCCTCAAGGTCAATTACACCGTCAATTCGACGATCCAGCCGGAAACGGATGAACAGATTTACGGCGTCGAAGAACGCTGGGCCTATCCCACGACTGTCGGCGACTGCGAGGATTATGCCCTGCTGAAGCGCAAGATGCTGATCGAAGACGGCTTCTCGCCGTCCGACACGCTGATCACCGTCGTGCTGCAGCCGAACGGCGAAGGCCATGCCGTGCTGACGATCCGCACCGACCACGGCGACTTCATTCTCGACAACATGCGCAACAAGGTCCTGCTGTGGTCGGATACCGAATATACCTACCTGAAGCGTCAGTCCGCCGACAATCCGGCCCGCTGGTCGAAGCTCCAGGACGGCCGCGCTGTCGCGGTCGGTAGCGTCAAGTAAGAACAGGCTGCCGGCTCACGCCGGCAGCCTGCGGCCCGGTCAATCCCCGCATTTCGTCCCGACCGGCGCCCAAGAGCCGTTCCCGCTGTCCCGGGGACGGCTCGCCCTTTTTGGCACAGGCTTTCGTCCGCGCGCGCCCCAAAGCTGAAATCTTAGCGAATAATTAACCGTGCCGGTCTGATCATGCCGATCAGACTCATCATCGGCACCGGCGGCTCATGTTCCTCCTGCGGCGGACCGAAACACGAAGCACCCGCCATGAGCCACGCCGCGCACAGCGCACCCGACGAGCAGCCGCTTATTTCCATGGGCTTTCTCATCCGCACAATGGCGGTGATATCAGTATTTGCGGTGTTGACGGTTGCCATCAGCATCGGCGGCCGCTGGTTCGGCCGGCATATCTCGCTGGCTGGCAACACCGACAGCACGGCTGAAATTACGCTGGCCATCGGCCGCGATAGCGTGAAATTCCCCGAGAATGCCATCCGCTTCCCAAGCCAAAGGCATGACGGTGCGGCCGAGCGCGTCGATCTCTATCTCGCCTGGCCTGAAATGCAGGGCTACGGCAAGGAAAACCGCCTGCGATTCGACGATGTCTCCCAATCCTCCGGCCTGATCTTCCTGCAGATCACCCAGAGCACCATGTCGCGGGATATGTCCGGGCGGCTGGAGCCGATCTATTCGCATCTGCTCGAAGGGCCGGCCGAGCCATTCCGTGATGGCCTGACGCTGCATCGTCTTCGCGCCGACGCGGGTTACGGCGACGAAGTGCTGCTGACGGCACCCGTCAAGGGTGGGCCGGATTACGTCGTGCGCTGCATCTTGCCATCCGTGCCGGACATGGCGGCGAGCGGCGATTGTCAGCGCGATATCAAGGTCGGCAGGGATCTCAGCGTTCTCTACCGGTTCTCAAGCACCCATCTCAACGACTGGGAACATATTGATGCCGCTATCCGCACCTTTGTGGAGGCGCGCCTTATGAACCGTTCTGCGACAAGTCCCTAAAATGCTTCCCGGACAGAGAAATAAACGATTCATCATAAACGGATTGGTAACGCCCAATCGGTACATTCAAAAGACGGGCTGTGCTGCGGGAGGCGTGCCGTCCCGGCGCCCAATATCCGAATGCCAAATATCTGAAATGCAAGCGAAGAGTGGAATAGTGTCAAGGTCAGTCTCCTCCGTATCATCGTCCCGATCCGGCAGCTTTTTTGCAAAGCTCATGGCGATCCTTTCGGTGGCCCTCACGGTCGTCCTGGTCGATTCGGTCAGTGCCGAAGCGGAAGCGGCGAATTCGAAATATGCGGGCATCGTCGTCGACGCCAAGACCGGCAATGTTCTCTACAGCGAGAATGCCGACCGGCTGCAATACCCCGCCTCGCTGACCAAGATGATGACCATCTACATGACGTTCGAGGCGCTGGAGCAAGGTCGTATCCGTCTCGATACGCCGGTTCCCTTCTCCGCCCATGCCGCGGCCCAGGCGCCGACCAAGCTCGGCGTTCGCGCCGGCGGCACGATCACCGTCGAGCAGGGCATTCTCGGCCTCGTCACCCTGTCGGCCAATGATGCCGCAACCGCGCTCGGCGAAATGCTCGGCGGCGGCAGCGAGGATCGTTTCGCCCAACTGATGACCGCCAAGGCGCATGCGCTTGGCATGACGCGCACCACCTATCGCAACGCCAACGGCCTGCCGAATACGGCGCAGATGACGACGGCGCGCGATCAGGCCCGTCTCGGCATCGCTCTCCGCCAGCATTTTCCGCAATATTACGGCTATTTCTCCACCCGCGCCTTCAAGTTCGGCACTCGCACGATCCGCAGCCACAACCGCCTCGTCGGTTCGGTGCGCGGCGTCGACGGCATCAAGACCGGATATACCCGCGCTGCCGGCTTCAATCTGGTGAGCTCCGTGCAGGTGGACGGCAAGTCGATCGTCGGCGTCGTCCTCGGCGGCGCCTCGACGCCTGCCCGTGATGCCCAGATGCGCAATCTGATCGCCACCTATCTGCCGAAGGCATCGAGCCGCGGCGGATCGTCGGCACTGATCGCTCAGGCGGCCCCTGCCCCGGCGATGATCGTAACACCGGCTCCGGTCATGCCGCAGAAGGCCCAGCCGCAAGTGGCAAAGACGATCACCGCAGCGCAGCCGCCGGTTTCGGCAGCCGCTGCCGATCTTAGCCTGCCGCATAAAGGCCCGTTGCCGGATGCCCGGTATCAGGTCGCCGAGACCGAGGTCGCCTATACCGAGACCGCTCAGCCGAAATCGGACAATCCGCTGATCGCCCAACCGATGCCGGCGCCGACCAAGGTCAAGACCACGACCTTCAAGGAGCAGGCATCGCTCTCCGCGCCGAAGCCGGCACCCGCTTCCACGCGGCCGGAACAGGGCGATACGGCGGTCGACAACGTCACCACCGCTTCGACCACCCCAACTACGGCGGCCGCTTCAAGTAACAATGGCCCGACCGGCTGGGTCGTGCAGGTAGGCGTTTCGCCGAGCCGCCAGATGGCCATGGATCTCCTGGAGAGCGCCAAGAGCAAGGGCGGCAAGGCGCTGTCCTCGGCAAAGCCTTTCGCCGTCGCCTATGCCGCTGGCGGTGACCAGCTTTACCGCGCCCGCTTCGGCGGTTTCGATGACCAGCGTGATGCGGTCAATGCCTGCAAGGCCTTGAAGAAGGCCGGCATCAAGTGCTGGGCGGCAGCCCAATGAGCTATTCGATGCTGCCAGCAAGATGGCCGGCGGCATCGGTAACGGCCGGAATCGGGGTTTGCGTTTCCGGCCATCGTTCTTGAACTCGATCAGTATTGCGTACGAGGAAGACAATGGCGATCAATGAGAATGTTCCGGGAATGCCTTCAGACCGCCGCATGACGGCCAAGGGGCGCTCTTCGCTGCATCCGTTGCACGAGGCGGCGATGCGCTTGGCCGAGATCGGCCTGCCGCGGCCGAAGGCGAAGTCTCCGAAGACCAGAGACCTCATCAATCTGCTGCTTTGCCACGGTGCCCGCGCCTGGCGCTATTCCCAACCCGAAGCCCGCATCCATCTGCATGTGACCTCGCAGGACGGCAGTGTGCCGGTGCAACTGCGCCTGCGCTGAGCGGCAGGCGTCCGCCTATAGAAAATCGGTTTTGATTTTCGGATGCGCAAATTCCGGAAAAGTGGAAAGCGGTTCTGTGCCTCCTGAAAAGTTGAACCGCTCTACAGAAGGCCAAGTTCCGTCAACTCACGGCGAAGGTCCGCGGGCATTTCGACGATGCCGGCGCCGAGGCTCATCAGGTCGCGCGGCACATCATCCTCAGTGTAATAACGCCAGCCCTGAAAGGGGCGCTTCGGCTGCACGGCCGTCTCGATGACCTCCGGGCCAAGCATCAGGCGGCATCGCGAAATGCCTTCGCCGTCGGTAAAGGTCTCAATGCCGAGCAGCTTCTGCCGCGCCTGCACCTGCCCCTTGATCACCCAGTAGAGCGAGCCGCCATCGAGCAACTCCTCCATGCGTTTCGGCACCATGCGGGTCGTATGCACCGAATGTGGCTCGAGCCCGGCTGCGATGGCGCTGAGCGAGCGCTCCGCCACCCATTCGCGCAGATCGTCTATCGAGTCGGCGCCGACACAGAGTTTGATGAGATGCAATGCCATGCCGCCGTTGAAATCCTTTTGGCGGCGGGCGTCAAGCATTCAAAGCAATTCCAGAAAAAGTGTGAAGCGGTTTTCCCAGGCAAAGCGCGAAGCGTTTGCCGGTAATTGCGTGAAAACAAAAGGTTAGAGCGGTTCTCCGCTGGCATGAAGCGCTGACCACTCTAACTCAGTCGTCCACAAACTCAGCATTCGACGACGTTGACGGCAAGGCCGCCCGTGGACGTTTCCTTGTATTTCTCGCTCATATCGTGGCCGGTCTGGCGCATCGTCTCGATACAGGCATCGAGCGGCACGAAATGCTGGCCGTCGCCCTTCACGGCGAGTGACGCAGCAGTAACCGCCTTGACGGCACCGAGTGCATTACGCTCGATGCAGGGAACCTGCACCAGGCCGGCGACCGGGTCGCACGTCATGCCGAGGTGATGTTCAAGCGCGATCTCGGCGGCGTTCTCGATCTGCTCCGGCGTGCCGCCCATCACGGCAGCAAGGCCTGCCGCCGCCATCGCTGCCGCCGAGCCGACTTCGCCCTGACAGCCGACCTCAGCGCCCGAGATCGAGGCATTGTGCTTGATGATGCCGCCGATGGCCGCAGCCGTCAGCAGATAATCGCGGATGCCGTTCTGGTCCCAGTCCTCGTGGAAATGCTCGTAATAGCGGATCGTTGCCGGAATGACCCCGGCCGCCCCGTTGGTCGGCGCCGTGACGACGCGCCCGCCGGCGGCATTCTCCTCATTGACGGCCATCGCATAGACGGAGAGCCAGTCATTGGCGAGCAGCGGGTTGACGCGGTTGCTGCGCCACTCCTCCTCCAGCTTGTCGTGAATCCTGCGGGCGCGGCGCTTGACGTTGAGGCCGCCCGGCATGATGCCCTCGACCTTGAGGCCGCGCTCGATGCAGGAGCGCATCGCCTCCCAGATGCGGTCGAGCCCCTGGTCGAGTTCCTCGCGGCTGCGCTGGCTCTCCTCGTTCGCCCGCTTCATCTGGGCGATCGACAGCCCGGAGCGCTCCGCCATATCGAGCATCTGTTTGGCGGTCGAGAAGGGATAGGGCACCCGTGTGCCGCCGGCGGCGTTCTTCTTCGCCCGCATCTGCTCCAGTTCGGTGTCGGTGACGACGAAGCCGCCGCCGACGGAATAATACATGCGCTTGACGAGCAGCCGGCCGTCCCTATCGAAAGCGGAAAAGATCATGCCGTTGGCATGGCCGGGCAGCGGCTGTTTCTTGTCGAAGATCAGGTCGGTCTTCGGCTGGAACTGATAGGCGGGATGCCCCTCCGGGGTGATACGGCCGGTGCGCTCCACCGAATCGACGATGCCGTCCATTTTGTCGGGATCGACGCTATCGGGCGCCTCGCCCATCAGTCCGAGGATGACCGCCCTGCCCGTGCCGTGGCCGATACCGGTATGAGCGAGCGAACCGTGCAGGCTGACCTTGATCGCCACGACCTGCGCGCCCGAGGACGGGCGCGGCCATTCGTCCGACAGAATCAGCTGGAGAAACCGGGTGGCGGCCGACATCGGACCCATCGTGTGCGAGCTCGATGGCCCGACACCGATCTTGAAGACATCGAATACCGAGAGAAACATGGATATGCCTTCTAATTACGAGGATGCAAACTTAAGCGACGCCGGTTTTCAATCCGTGCGGGCCACCGACATCGCATGCAGCCGGTGCGACATTGTGGCTGGACATTAAAACGATGAGGCCCACCTTACCAGTCATTGCAGCATTTCAATGCATATGTAAGGTGGCCGCACTTCATGCGGAGACTGAATCACTGTGACGACGGCGGATTATATCGCTCTGGCCTTCTTTGCCTGTGTCTGGACGGGCTATTCCTGGCTGCTGCATGGCCGCACCTTCTTCGGACGCACCAGCCTCACCCATGCGATGATCGAACGGCGACGGGAATGGATCTACAATTCGCTGCGCCGCGACCTGAAGATGATCGATACGCAGATCATGGCAGGCCTGCAGAACGGCACCGCCTTCTTCGCTTCGACTTCGATCTTCGCGTTGGGCAGTTGCTTCGCCTTGCTTGGGGCGACGGAGAAGGTCGACGCCGTCTTCGCCGACCTGCCCTTCGTCTTCCATGGCGGCCATGGCGTCTTCGAGATGAAGGTCGGCGGGCTGGCAGCGCTTTTCGGCTATGCCTTCTTCAAGTTCGGTTGGTCCTACCGGCTGTTCAACTATTGCACGATCCTGTTCGGCTCGATCCCGATGCTGCGCGACGCCGAGGCCGACATGATCGCCGCCGAGCGTGCCGCCGAACGCGTCATCCGGATGAATGTCATTGCCGGCAGCAATTTCAACGAGGGCCTCAGGGCGATTTTCCTGTCGATCGGCTATCTCGGCTGGTTCATCAACCCCTATGTCTTCATGCTGACGACAGCGATCGTCATCTTCGTGCTGGCGCGGCGGCAATTCTTTTCGCAAGCGCGGCTGGCCATCATGGATGCCGGCCCGCCATCGAAACTCACCCTTTCCGCCATTCGCCGCGACATGCCGTCGAACGACGGACGTGATTTGCCCGAGGGACTATGATGACATTGCCGGCAATCGAACCCGATGCGGCGGCAAGACCGCCGCGCATCGGCCTATTGGACACGGCGCGCGGCGTCGCGCTGATCGCCATGGCGAGCTACCATTTCAGCTGGGACATGGAGTTCATGGGTTATCTTGCGCCGGGCACGGCCGAGACCGGCTGGCTGAAGATCTATGCCAGGGCGATCGCCACGACCTTTCTCTTCATCGTCGGCATCAGCCTGGTGCTCTCGAGCAAGCCGGAGGTCCGCTGGCCTTCCTTCTGGAAACGTTTCGGCATGATCGCCGCGGCCGCCGCCGTCATCTCGATCGCCACGCGCATCGCCATGCCGAACGAGTGGATCTATTTCGGCATCCTGCATTGCATCGCGGTGCTGACGCTGATTGGCGTCGTTTTTTTGAGGTTCCCGCTCGCCATCACGCTGATCGCCACGATGGTGCTCATTGCCGCCTGGATCACCGATAATTTCGGTCCACCCGGCCTGCTGCGCTCATCCTTCTTCGATCCCAGATACCTCGCCTGGATCGGCCTTGCCGTGACGCCGGAACGCTCCAACGACTACGTGCCGCTGTTTCCCTGGGCCACGCCCTTCTTCGCCGGGCTGAGCCTCGCCTCGATCGCCCTCAGAACGAGGCTGCCGCAGCGGCTTGCCGCCTTGGGCACCGGCTCCTGGTGGACGGCAAGGCTCGGCCGCCACAGCCTGGCCTTCTATCTCATTCACCAGCCCGTGCTGATCGGCATTGCCTACGGGCTTTCCCTTCTTGTCCCGCCGCCGCAGCCGGATCCAACAGAAACTTACCTAAGGCAATGCAACTCCACCTGCGTCATGCAGCAAGGCGAGGCCCTCTGCCGCAGCTTCTGCCAGTGCACACTGGAGAAATTGCAGGGCCAAAGCCTATTGAAACCGCTGCAGGCAAACGAAATCGACGTACAGAAGGATGAACGGGTCCAGACGATCGCCGCCGAATGCAGCGCTGAGGCGGAATAACGGGTCGGCTCAGGTGGTGACGCCGATTTCCGCGAGGCGGCCGAGGCAGGCCTCTTCGATATTGTCGAGTTCCACCAGCGTGTCGTCGATATCCTTGCGCTTTTGACGCAGGTCGTCGCGCTTCTCGTCGACGCGCTTCATCAGCAGCTTTAACTGACCGAGTTCCCCCGGCGGCTCCTTATAAACCTGGATAATCTCGCGGATTTCCGCAATGGTGAAACCGATGCGCCTGCCGCGGAGGATTTCCCCGATAAGCCGTCGGTCGGCCTGCCGGAAAAGACGGGTGCGCCCGCGCCGTTCCGGATGGATCAGTCCCTCGTCTTCGTAGAAGCGGAGCGTGCGCGTCGAGACACCGAATTCGCGCGTCAGCTCCGTTATGCTATAATATTTGTTCACCTGCATGTGTTCCCCGTCATGAACCGGCAATAATATTGACTTTTACGTAATAGTCAATTTTGCCGGCGGCTCAGATACCGAACCACCATGTGGCGATACCGAGAAAGGCGAAAAAGCCAGTACAGTCGGTCACCGTCGTCACGAAGACCGACGAGGCGATCGCCGGGTCTGCCCCGACCTTGTCGAGCAGCAGCGGCAGCAGGATGCCGGCCAGGGCTGCCGCCATCAGATTGATGATCATTGCCGCCGCGATCACCCCGCCGAGCTGATAGTCGTGGAACCAGGTACCGGCGATTGCGCCCATGATCGTCGCGAAGACGATGCCGTTGAGGATGCCGACGCCCGCCTCCCTGCGAATGATGCGGCCGGCATTGTAGATGTCGAGATCGCGGGTGGCGAGCGCCCGCACCGTCACCGTCATCGTCTGCGTGCCGGCATTGCCGCCCATCGACGCGACGATCGGCATCAGAACCGCAAGCGCGATCATCTTCTCGATCGAGGCGTCGAACAGGCCGATGACGCTGGCCGACAGCATCGCCGTGCCGAGATTGATCAAAAGCCAGAGGAAACGCGAGCGTGCCGTCGACAGCACATTGTCCGACAGCTCTTCGTCGCCGACGCCGCCGAGGCGCTTGATATCCTCGTCCGCCTCTTCGTGGATGACGTCGACCACGTCGTCGATGGTCAGCACGCCCACCAGTCGGCCGTTCTCGTCGACGACGGCGGCCGACAGAAGGTCGTACTGCTCGAAGAGCTGGGCGGCTTCCTCCTGGTCCATCTCGGCCGGGACCGGATGGTTGGTCTCGCGCATGATCTGCTCGATCTTCGTCTGACGCTTAGTGCGCAGGATCTGGTCGAGATCGACGGCGCCGAGCAGCTTGAAGGTCGGATCGATGACGAATATCTGCGAAAAGGAATAGGGCAGATCCTCCTCGTCGCGCATGTAGTCGATCGTCTGTCCTACCGTCCAGAACGGCGGCACGGCGACGAATTCCGTCTGCATGCGGCGTCCGGCAGAACTTTCGGGATAGTCGAGCGCCCGGCGCAGCCGGACCCGCTCGGTAAACGGCAGTTGCGCCAGGATCTCTTCCCGATCTTCCTTATCGAGATCTTCGAGAATGTAGACGGCGTCGTCCGAATCGAGTTCGCCGATCGCGGCGGCAATCTGCTCGTTCGGCATCTGGTCGACGATCTCGCGGCGGATCGCCTCATCGACCTCGGTCAGCGCCGTCATATCGAAATCTTCGCCGAGCAGGCGTACCAGCGCCAGGCGCTGATCCGGCTGGATCGCTTCCAGCAGGTCGCCTATTTCCGATTCATGCAGCCGGGCAACATTCTGGCGCAGGAACAGCGTGTCGCGGTCGGCGATCGCGGCGCCGACCAACGCCAGGAAATCGCTACGGACATTGCCGTCCTCGTCGTAAATATCGGCTTCCTCGTCCTCGGGACGTCTGCGGACGCGGTCTTCGCCATCGGTCGTCGTCATCTGCCGCCCTCGCATCTGGTTCGAATTTCAACGACTAAGCGCCGCATTCGCGAATGTCGGCGGAAAACATATTGTCAACAAGCAGATAAGCAAATCCCCGCGCGAGCTTCCCGCGGTCGGAATCCATGGCTCCTGCTAGCCCAAAGCATCCCTTCCGTAAAGCAGCAAACCTGCCGCTTGATGACAATGCCCGTGGCCGGCGATAGTTTCGCCGCGCATCCGACCCGAGGAACGCCGCCCCATGCCCATCCGCCCGATCCTGCGTTATCCGCATCCTGACCTGAAGACCGTCTGCACGCCGGTGACAGTCTTTGATTCGTCGCTCGCCGAACTTGCCGACGACCTGCTGGCGACGATGCGCGCCGCGCCCGGCGTCGGCATCACTGCCGCCCATATCGGCGTCTTCAGCCGGGTGACGGTTCTGGAGCTCGACAAGTCAGACGGCCTGCGCCTCTACGTCAACCCGGAGATCATCTGGTTTTCGAAGGAGACGATGACCCATGCCGAAGGCAGCGTCTCGATGCCGGGAGCGACCGACGAGGTCACGCGGCCGCGATCGATCCGATTCCGCTATCAGGACGCCGAGGGCAGCATGCATGAGGACGTCGCCGACGGTTTCCTCGCCATCTGTATCCAGCATGAAGTCGACCAGCTCGACGGCATTTTCTGGCTGCAGCGCCTCTCGCGGCTGAAACGCGACCGGCTCGTGAAAAAATGGGAGAAGGCCGAGAGCTGATGATGCGAGCCGACAATTAGGGCTGACAAATCGCCGCCGCACCGAACCATTCGCCGCTACCGACGTTTCCAGCCAGAGAAACAAGGAGCGACCGCAATGGCAAGGATCGGTGACAAGACCCAGTTTTCCGGGGAAAAACCTGAACTTTCCCGTGAAGAAGATTATCGCGACCTGGAGGAACGCAACCTCGACGACGGCTGGCCCTACGCCGACGCCACCGGCGCCGACCCGGCCAACCGACCTTATGGCGAGACGGCGGCAAATTTCGACAGCGATCCCAATAAAGGCTTCCGGATCGACGGCACGGATGCAAACGGCAACGAGAACCGCCTGAAGGATTCGCTGCGCGCCGATACCATCGACCGCGATGAAAGCGACGACCTCGAAGCACGGGTGAACGATCACCTCGAAACCATCCCCGATGTCGACATGGACAGCATCGAGGTTCATGCGGACGGGCACATCATCACCCTGGAAGGCTCGGTCGAAACGATCGGCATCGCCCGTAAAGTGGAGCTCAGCGCGCTTTCGGTCGACGGCGTCCGCCATGTCCGCAACAAACTGCAACTGACCGGCGTCGATGCGCATATCCCGAACGAAGACTGATTCAAACACAGATATGGATAGGCGGCGGAGGGCGCCAATGCTTCCCGCTGCTGTGGTCTGCCGCCTTTTCAACATTACCAAAAGTTAACAATTCAAGATTGCATCGTAATTTGGTTCTGAGCGAGCCTTATTTAATCATTTTGCTTAGGCGGCTTGCGTAACGCGAACGTCAATTTCGGTGACAACACTGTGATTTCATTTGGACAAAACGTCGCGGCTGCGCCGTCGTTCCATCACAAAATTGCCTGAATTGGGGCGCGAACTCGGATGCGCCGAGGGTTGGTTTTATGTCGTGAAATTCAACAATAGATTGAGGAGATAGACCCATGCGCATCAAATTTGCCCTCGCCGCGTCCCTGTTCGCCGTCAGCCTTGCAGGCGCTGCCTTCGCCCAGCCGGGCTATTCCGACGACTATACCAACGACAGCGACGGCTTTTCGCCAAGCCCGGTGTCGAAGCCGGCCCCCGTCCACTACAGCAACCGCAAGGCCGCGGCCTATTCCAGCGATTATACCAACGACAGCGACGGCTTCGCCCCGAGCGCAATGGCGGCGCCTGCCGTCGACAAAACAGCAACGGCGAGCATCGCCCCCTTGCCCCCGTGCCACAGCATGATCGGCCCCAAGGGCTCCCACACCAAGGGTGCCGACAGCGGTGCCTCCCGCACCGAAGCGTGCCGCGCGACGCATTGATGCAATTAAAGAAAGGGCCGGAAAACCGGCCCTTCTCTTTTTCAATCTGTTTTTCTGTCTTCAGAACACGAATGGAACAAGACGGTAGCGGGTCGTGGCCATGAAGGCCGTGTAAGCAGGATCCTCGCTGAGCAGACGCTCCTCCGCCAAGAGGCGGAAACATTGAGCGGCAAGCGCCGTCGCATAGATGGCAAAATTCCAAAGGCTCGGATGCACCAGGAAGAAGCCGATATGCGTCATCAGATAGCCCGCATACATCGGATGGCGGACAAATTTGTATGGTCCACCGATCTTGATGCCTCGATTGGCCGGCACCAGGCCAAAGCTTCGCCGCAATGATAGTTTTGCAGAGATCTGCAGGACAAAACCGAGTGCCATCACCGTCCCGCAGAGCGCGAGCGGTGCAAGCGGTTCTGTCGCGGCAGGAACGACAAGCAGCGGGAAGAGCGTGCCGATGGCGGTGACCATCCAGTCAAACGGACGAAGCGACGCACTTCTCGTTGGCCGACGCGTCAGGATGAGGAAGGCGGCGGCTCCCTCCGAAATAATCAGCAAGCAGTCGATGATTGCACGATTGTCCTGCATCTGTGGCAGGATACGCATGACGATCGCAACGAAGAAATAGCCGATGACGGCCTTTTCGACGATATCGAGAACAAAATGCATATCGAAGAACGACAAGCTCGCCGCTGTCTTTTTTTTCATTATTCGCAAGGCTTCCACTTCAAAGGCTGCGGTACCATATATGCGCGATCACTAATTACGGGTTAAGGCCCTCGTTCATATTTGACGGGCGGCGGTTCTTGCCTGCCGATTTCTTGCAGAGAATGGCGCGGCAGTGGCTGCCAATAAGCCGGATTTTACAAGCGATATTAATACCATGCGTCTGCCATTCCGCCGCGACGCAGGCTCCGCTCTCAGACGCAAATTGCCGGAGGCAAGTTGCCGTCCTGGAATATCACGTTTCGCTAATCGTTTCGCCGAAAACCGCCTCAAAGGCGGTGCGCAGCCGGATATCGACATCGGCCATCATCACCGGCAAGCCGAGATCGACCAGGCTGGTCACACCATAGGCCGAGATCCCGCAGGGCACGATGCCGCCGAAATGATCGAGATCCGGATCGACGTTGAGCGACAGTCCGTGAAAGGTTACCCATTTCCGCAGCCTTATACCGAGGGCGGCGATCTTGTCCTCGGCCATCGTTCCATCGGCAAGCAATGGCTTTTCCGGCCGGCGCACCCAGACGCCGACGCGATCTTCACGCCGTTCGCCGCGCACATTCATCATGTCGAGCGTGCGGATCACGACATCCTCAAGGGCGGTGACGAAGGCGCGCACATCCTGGCGCCGGCGCTTAAGGTCGAGCATCACGTAGGCGACACGCTGACCGGGTCCATGATAGGTGTATTCACCGCCGCGCCCCGTCGCAAACACCGGAAATCGGTCTGGCTGGACGAGATCGCTCGCATTGGCGCTGGTGCCGGCGGTATAGAGCGGCGGATGTTCGACCAGCCAGACGAGCTCGTCACCGCCATCCGATATCACTGCAACCTCGCGCTCCATCGTCTCCACCGCCGCCTCATAGGCGACGAGACCGTCGGCGATGCGCCAGCGGACCGGCCGGGTGCCGGCTTGAGGAAGCATGGAGAATTCGAGATCGGTGCGAAGCATGGCTATTCCTTGCCGCCCTCCCCGAAATGCCTGCGAAAATGAGGGGCGGCAGGACCGCTATATGGACCCGTTTCGGGGGCAATTCAAATGCGATGACCGGTTTTTAAAAAAACTGTCATACCGCCCTTGTGCACCCCAAATGCTTTTGCTACATGCTGCCCCGCCGACGCAAATCGGCACCTACCACGATGCGGTCGTGGCGGAATTGGTAGACGCGCAGCGTTGAGGTCGCTGTGGGGCAACCCGTGGAAGTTCGAGTCTTCTCGACCGCACCATTCCCCTTCAGGGAAACGCTTTCTAAGCGACAGTTTCGATTTTACCTCGAAATTATCTACAGCCGCCTGGCTTGATTGCCTCGCCTTCTCATGGTTGATGGCGTCATCCCCGCAAGAATCGGCCGCCATGTCAGATCCCCATCAAAATTCCCTGCAGGGCATGGCCATCATGTCCGGCGCCATGCTGATCCTGCCGACCATGGACGCCATCGCCAAATATATGGCGACCTTCGAGGCGATGTCGCCGGGTCAGGTGACTTTCTACCGATTCTTCTTCCAGATTGCCTGCACCCTGCCGATTCTCTTCGCCCTTTTCGGGCTGAAGGCGCTTTCGGCCAAGCGGCCATGGATGAACCTGCTGCGCGGCGTGCTGCATGGCGCTGCAAGCCTGCTATTTTTCGTCGCCGTCAAATACATGCCGCTTGCCGACGTCTTCGCAATTTATTTCGTCGAGCCGTTCATGCTGACAGCCATGTCGGCACTGTTCCTCGGAGAGAAGGTCGGCTGGCGGCGCTGGATGGCGATCGTAATCGGTTTCGGCGGCGCGATGATCGTCATTCAGCCCAGCTACGAAATATTCGGCCTGAAGGCGCTGCTGCCGGTCGCCTGCGCCTTTTTATTCTCGCTCTATCTGTTCCTCAACCGCGCCATCGGCGAGGCCGATTCGCCGCTGACCATGCAGACGATGGCCGGCATCGGCGGAACGGCCCTCATGGCCGCCGCCCTTCTCGTCGGCAGCAGTTCCGGCAATGCCGATTTCGCCGTCTCGCTGCCCTCCTCCGGTCTCGGTCTTGTCTTGCTCCTCGCCCTCGGTTCGATCTCGGGTTATGCGCATATGCTGGTGGTCCGGGCTTTCCGCCTCGCGCCGCTGTCCCTGCTTGCGCCGTTCCAATATTTCGAGATCATTTCAGCGACCGTTCTCGGCTATGCGCTGTTCAACGATTTCCCGAGCTTTTCCAAATGGATCGGCATCTTCATCATCGTCGCATCGGGCCTCTTCATCATCTGGCGCGAGCGGCTGACGGCGCGATTGCTAAAATCCACCTGATCCCGGGAATATCGGATTAACTCCGCTTCTTGAGGGATCGTCAATTCGCAGACGGTAAAACTGTCTCCGGCTTCATGATGAAGCCTGGAGTTAAAACATGAGCGAATTTCGTCTCGCTTTTCCGGCCTGTGTGGTGGCCGGCAAGCATCGGCTGACGGCCGAAGATATATTGCTATTGCGCAAACATGCTTTTCCCGAGGGCATCCGGACGTCCGACGATGTCGTGGCGATGTTGGCGCTCAATAATTCCTGCCCTGAAAAATGTGCCGCCTGGAACGCTTTCTTCGTCGAGCAGCTCGCCGGCTTCGTTGTCCACTACACCTATCCGCAGGGCTCGCTGGATGAAATTAACGTCGCCTGGATCAGGCGCATGTTCACGACAGACGGTGTCGTCAACTCGGCGCTGGAGCTCGAGCTCATCCTGCATGTCATGGAGATCTCGGCCGATGTCCCGGGTGAATTGAGAGCGCTCGTGCTTGATCAGCTCCGTCTGGCGATCACCGACAATATCGGTGGCTACAAGCTGTCGCGCGCCGTAGACCGCCGCAGCATTACCCGCCAGGACGTCGATTTCGCGATGCGCATCTTCAGAAGCGTAGCCGAAAGCGGCATCATCCCCGTTTCATCGGTCGAATACGGCGTGCTCCAGCAGATCGAGCAGGCGACGCTGTCCGGCGCCAATCATCCGCACTGGGCCGGCATTATGGCCGCCGCCGAGCTGCGTGACTATGCAGAGCCGCGGCGTAGCCGCTGGCTGCGCATCGTCGACGAGGAACTTGTCGCGGAAGCGGCTGTCGCCTGAAGCTCCTCAAGCCTGCCTGATGCTCTTTAAGCCTGATTGTGCGTTCCGGTGTTTTGTGCGTAAAACTCCGGAACGCATTTCTGGGTGGAGTCTCGATGTTCAAGAAAATCCTGATCGCGAATCGCGGCGAAATCGCCTGCCGCGTGATCAAGACTGCGCGCCGCATGGGCATTTTGACCGTAGCGGTCTATTCGGATGCGGATCGGGACGCCCTGCATGTAGAGATGGCCGATGAGGCCGTGCATATCGGCCCGGCTGCCGCCTCCGAGAGTTACCTGGTAGCCGAAAAGATAATTGCCGCCTGCAAGGCCACCGGCGCCGAAGCGGTGCATCCGGGCTACGGCTTCCTGTCCGAGCGCGCCTCCTTCTGCGCTGAACTGGAAAAGCAGGGAATCGTCTTCATCGGCCCCAAGCCGAAGGCCATCATGGCGATGGGCGACAAGATCGAATCGAAGAAATTCGCCAACGCCGCCGGCGTGTCCACAGTGCCCGGCCATCTCGGCGTCATCGAGGATGCCGCCCATGCGGAAGTGATCGCGGGCGGGATCGGTTATCCCGTCATGATCAAGGCATCGGCCGGCGGCGGCGGCAAGGGCATGCGCATCGCCTGGAACGAGGCCGAGGTGCGCGACGGCTTCGAACGCGCCCGCTCGGAGGCGAAGAGCTCCTTCGGCGACGACCGCGTCTTCATCGAGAAGTTCATCGTCGAGCCGCGCCACATCGAGATCCAAGTGCTGGCCGACGCGCATGGCAACGTCGTCTATCTCGGCGAGCGCGAATGCTCGATCCAGCGGCGGAACCAGAAGGTGGCGGAAGAGGCGCCCTCGCCCTTCCTCGACGAAAAGACCCGCAAGGCGATGGGCGAGCAATCAGTGGCGCTGGCCAAAGCCGTCGATTACCAGAGCGCTGGCACCGTCGAATTCATCGTCGACCGCGACCGCAATTTTTATTTCCTCGAAATGAACACTCGCCTGCAGGTCGAACATCCCGTCACCGAACTGGTCACCGGGATCGATCTCGTCGAGCAGATGATCCGTGTCGCAGCGGGAGAGCCCCTTCCCCTCACCCAGGAGGACATCAGGCTCGACGGCTGGGCGATCGAAAGCCGGCTCTATGCCGAAGACCCCTACCGCAATTTCCTGCCCTCCATCGGCCGCCTGACGCGGTACCGCCCACCGGCCGAAGGCCGCACCGGCAATGTCGTCGTCCGCAACGATACCGGCGTTTTCGAAGGCGCCGAGATCTCGATGTATTACGATCCGATGATCGCCAAGCTCTGCACCTGGGCGCCGACCCGTAGCGAAGCGATCGAGGCCATGGGCCGGGCGCTCGACGGTTTCGTCGTCGATGGCATCGAGCACAATGTCCCGTTCCTGTCGGCGCTGATGAAACATCCGCGCTGGCGCGAGGGCCGGCTTTCCACCGGCTTCATTGCCGAGGAATATCCCGACGGCTTCACGCCGATGAAACCGGACCGCACGGAAGAGGCCGTACTTGCCGCCATTGCGCTATCGGCCTCGCTGATCGAAACGAGCCGGCGCGAGCGTTTCGCCGATCGCCTGCGCGCCGCATCGGGCGCGTTGCGCGAACACTGGGTGGTCAAAACAGGCGACAGCCATGTCGCTGTCAGATTGCTCGACGGCCTCGTTACCATCCCCTTCGATATGGAGATGGCGATAGAAGGTGAGAACAGCAGCATTGTCACCGATTGGAGACCCGGCGATCCCGTCTGGAGCGGCAAGGTCGGCGGCCGCGATATCACCGCACAGGTCCGCCCTGTCCTCAACGGCTTGCGCATCGACTGGCAGGGGCTTTCGGTGACGGCCAAGGTCTTTTCGCCGCGTCATGCCGAACTCGACAGGCTGATGCCGGTGAAGCTGCCGCCCGATACGTCCAAGCTGCTGCTCTGCCCGATGCCCGGCCTCGTCGTTTCCATCGCGGTCGCCGAGGGCCAGGAGGTCAAGGCCGGGGAAACCCTGGCGATCGTCGAGGCGATGAAAATGGAAAACGTGCTGCGCGCCGACCGCGATCTCGTCGTCTCCAAAATCAAAGCCGCGGCCGGCGAAAGCCTAGCCGTCGATGCCGTGATCATGGAATTTGCCTGAGCGGAAAAGGCGCCGGGCCGTTTTCGCTTGAGCGCGGCTCGCCGGCCGTGCCAAGGTCAGCCCCAATTAAATTGTCAGGGAGATTGTGACGATGGACGTTCGCGCCGCCGTAGCCGTTCAGGCCGGCAAACCGCTGGAAGTGATGACCGTGCAGCTGGAAGGCCCGCGGGCCGGTGAAGTGCTGGTCGAGGTCAAGGCGACCGGCATCTGCCACACCGACGATTTCACCCTGTCGGGTGCCGATCCGGAAGGCCTGTTTCCGGCGATCCTCGGCCATGAGGGTGCCGGCATCGTCGTCGATGTCGGGCCGGGTGTCACCTCGGTGAAGAAGGGCGACCACGTCATCCCGCTCTATACGCCGGAATGCCGCGAATGTTATTCCTGCCTGTCGCGCAAGACCAATCTCTGCACGGCGATCCGCTCGACCCAGGGCCAGGGTCTGATGCCGGACGGCACCTCGCGCTTTTCGATCGGCAAGGACAAGATCCATCATTATATGGGCTGCTCGACCTTCGCCAATTTCACCGTGCTGCCGGAGATCGCCCTTGCCAAGGTCAATCCCGACGCGCCCTTCGACAAGATCTGCTACATCGGCTGCGGCGTCACCACCGGCATCGGCGCGGTGATCAACACCGCCAAGGTCGAGATCGGTTCGACGGCGATCGTCTTCGGTCTCGGCGGCATTGGGCTGAACGTGCTGCAGGGGCTGCGGCTCGCCGGCGCCGACATGATCATCGGCGTCGATATCAACCCGGACCGCAAGGAATGGGGCGAGAAGTTCGGCATGACGCATTTCGTCAATCCGAAGGAGGTCGGTGACGACATCGTTCCCTATCTCGTCAACCTGACCAAGCGCGATGGCGATCTGATCGGCGGCGCCGACTATACCTTCGACTGCACCGGCAACACCAAGGTCATGCGCCAGGCGCTGGAAGCATCCCACCGCGGCTGGGGCAAATCGATCATCATCGGCGTTGCCGGCGCCGGCCAGGAGATCTCCACCCGTCCGTTCCAGCTGGTCACCGGCCGCAACTGGATGGGCACTGCCTTCGGCGGCGCGCGCGGCCGTACCGACGTGCCTGACATCGTCGACTGGTACATGCAGGGCAAGATCCAGATCGACCCGATGATCACCCACACCATGCCGCTCGACGACATCAACAAGGGCTTCGACATGATGCACAAGGGCGAAAGCATCCGCGGCGTGGTGGTCTATTGATGGCTTCGGCGACCTATACCGCCGACCTCAAGAGCGTCGACGAGCTTCTTGCGCGGGAGCTCTACGACCTCTTGAAAATGCGCGTCGATGTCTTCGTCGTCGAGCAGAATTGTGCCTATCCGGAGCTCGACGGCAAGGATATCGATGCTCTGCATCTACGGCTGTTGGAGAACGGTGAACTCCTGGCTTCGGCACGGATCCTGAAGCCGCACGGGCCGCACGAGCCGTCGAAGATCGGCCGCGTGGTCGTCTCGCCCGCCCATCGCGGCAAACGCCTGGGCGATGCATTGATGAGCGAATCGATCTCTGCTTGTGAACGGCTTTATCCGGCAAACCCCATCGCTCTGTCAGCACAGGCCCATCTCCGTCGCTTCTATGAAGGTTTCGGTTTCAGCGTGGCATCCGAGGAATATCTGGAAGACGGCATTCCCCATATCGATATGGTCCGCGAGCTGGCCATCCGGCCGGCGGGGATTTCGTCATGATTTATGTCGATGCCGATGCCTGCCCAGTGAAGCCGGAAATTCTGAAGGTTGCCGAACGCCTCGGCCTCGAAGTCACCTTCGTCGCCAATTCCGGCCTGCGGCCTTCCCGCGATCCGATGATCCACAATGTCATCGTTTCCAACGCCTTCGACGCCGCCGACAACTGGATTGCCGAGCGCGCCGGCACGGGTGATGTCGTCGTCACCGCCGACGTTCCGCTCGCCGTGCGCTGTGTCGCCACCGGCGCCTTCGTCAGTGGCCCGACCGGCCGCGTCTTCGACGAGACCAATATCGGCATGGCGAGCGCCATGCGCGATCTCGGCGCGCATCTGCGCGAAACCGGCGAGAGCAAGGGCTACAACGCCGCCTTCAGCCCGAAGGACCGCTCACGTTTCCTCGAAACCTTCGACCGCCTCTGCCGCCGCGCCAAAAGCTTGTCGGCGGAGACCGGCGGGCCAACGTGATCCCGCCCAAAACGCGCATGAAACAGGTGGCATGGCAGCCATGCCGATTCCTGCCTTGAACAGGGCCGTTCTCCTAAGCATATAGACGGGATCGCAGACGACTGCGGCATCTTCCGGATGCAACCGTCGCGGGGACGGCCTCGCTCTTGAACAAGGAGAGTCGTATGCCCTGGTTTCTGCTTTTTCTCGCCGGTCTTTTCGAATGTGGCTGGGCAATCGGCCTTAAATATACCGATGGGTTCACGCGGCCGCTGCCGACGGCGCTGACCGTCATATCCATGGTGGTCAGCATCGTGCTGCTCGGCCTGGCGGTGAAGCATCTGCCGATCGGCACCGCCTATGCGGTCTGGACCGGCATCGGCACGGTCGGCACCGTGCTCCTCGGCATCTGGCTGCTTGGCGATGAGGCAAGTGTCTCCCGTCTTGCCTGCATCACGCTGATCGTCGCCGGGATCGCCGGCCTCAAACTCACTGCCTGATCCCGAAAATGCTGCGGGGCGCCGAAGCGCCCCGCAATCACTGTCCGTTTCAAGCCGTCTTGCGGTTGTCGATCGCAAACGCGCCGGGACCGGAGAAGAAGAGGTAGAGGAAGACGAAGCAGAACAATATTGCGGCGTCGCCCTGATTGACGGCCGGGAAGAAGCTGTTCGGGGCATGCGCCATGAAATAAGCGACTGCCATTTGGCCGGCCAGCAGGAAGGCGACCGGGCGCGTCAGCAGGCCGACCAGAATGAGGAGACCGCCGACAAGCTCCAGAAGTGCGGCGAAGAGCATCAGCGGCGGCAGCGGGCCTTCCATCTGCGCAGCCGGGAATGCGAAAAGCTTCATGGTGCCGTGTTCGATGAACAGCAGAGCAGTCATGATTCTGAGAGCGGCCAGCCCGTAGGGCCGATAGGCGGAAAGACGCTCGAAAGTTGACATTAAACCTCTCCTTAAAAAAATAAGAGCCGAGCGTTAGCTTGTCCTCGGTAAGGATTGAAGACACGGATCACTGACGGCCGTTCACTTTTTCGACAGGAGGTAAACACCTGAGCGCACGACTTTATTCGTCGGAAAATGTCAAAGCGGAATGTTGTCGTGTTTTTTCCAGGGATTGGCGAGATCCTTGTTGCGCAGCATCTTCAGGCCGCGTGCCAGCCGCCGGCGGGTCGAATGCGGCATGATCACCTCATCGACATAACCGCGCTCGGCGGCGACGAAGGGCGAGAGGAACCGGTCCTCGTACATTTTCGTATGCGTGGCGATCTTTCCCGGATCGGCAATATCCTTGCGGAAGATGATTTCGACCGCGCCCTTGGCGCCCATCACGGCGATCTGCGCCGTCGGCCAGGCATAGTTGAGGTCACCGCGCAGATGCTTCGACGCCATGACGTCATAGGCGCCGCCGAAGGCCTTGCGAGTGATGACGGTGAGCTTCGGCACCGTTGCCTCGGCATAGGCAAAGAGCAGCTTGGCCCCATGCTTGATGAGACCGCCATATTCCTGCGCCGTACCCGGCAGGAAGCCGGGAACATCGACGAAGGTGACGATCGGAATGTTGAAGCAGTCGCAGAAGCGCACGAAGCGCGCCGCCTTGCGCGACGCATCGCTATCGAGCACGCCGGCCAGCACCATCGGCTGGTTGGCGACGAAGCCGACGGTGGAACCTTCGACGCGACCGAAGCCGCAGACGATGTTGCCGGCAAAGCTTGCCTGGATCTCGAAGAAGTCCCCCTCGTCCGTCACCTTCCGGATCAATTCCTTGATATCGTAAGGCTTGTTGGCGCTGGCCGGCACCAGCGTATCCAGCGACATGTCGACCTCTGTCACCGACTGGTAACATTCGATCTCGGGCAGCGGCGCGGTGTTCGAAAGCGGCAGGAAATCGATCAGCCGGCGCACCTGCAGCAGCGTTTCCACATCATTCTCATAGGCGCCGTCGGCAATCGACGAGCGCGTCGTGTGGACCACGGCACCGCCGAGTTCTTCCGCCGTCACCGTTTCGTTGGTAACCGTTTTCACCACATCGGGCCCGGTCACGAACATGTAGGAGCTGTCCCGCACCATGAAGATGAAATCGGTCATGGCTGGCGAATAGACGTCGCCGCCGGCACAGGGACCCATGATCACCGAAATCTGCGGGATGACGCCTGAGGCGAGCACATTGCGCTGGAACACTTCGGCATAACCGCCGAGCGCCGCCACCCCCTCCTGGATGCGGGCGCCACCGGCATCGTAGATGCCGACGATCGGCGCGCGGTTCTTCAGCGCCATGTCCTGCACCTTCATGATCTTCTCGGCATGCGCTTCCGAAAGCGAGCCACCGAACACGGTGAAGTCCTTGGCGAAGACGAAGACGGTGCGGCCGTTGACCGTGCCCCAGCCGGTCACGACGCCGTCGCCGGCAACCCGGCTCTTGTCCATGCCGAAATCGGTGGAGCGGTGTTCGACGAACATATCGAACTCCTCGAAGGAACCTTCGTCGAGGAAGAGATCGATGCGCTCGCGCGCCGTCAGCTTGCCGCGCTGGTGCTGGGCGTCGATGCGCGCCTTGCCGCCGCCGAGGCGAGCGACGCCGCGGCGCCGTTCCAGTTCTTCGAGAATTTCCTTCATGCGATCTCCCTCGCCGATAAACTCTAGTGGCTGCGCCCGCTGAGTGAGAAAGCCGACCTTATTCTCGCCGCAACGTCCTCGGCCAGGATCTCGTCGGCAAGCTTGGGGTCGGCGGCGATGCTGGTCACGTCGAAGGCGCTGACGGCAATGACCGATCCGTCTTCGACCGAGGCCGCGTCGATACTGATCTTGGCGACATTGCGATCCTTCTGGAAGCCTAGACCTTTCTCTACGGAAACCACACGGATCGTCAGCACCACGCGGGGCAGCACGGTGTCGCGCACGGTGACGTTGATTGCGGCGTTGACGCGGTCGTTGATGCCGGAAAGCAGCGCGGCCGGCATATTCGGGCCCGAAAGAACGACGGCGCTACGCACATCATAGACCGGTGTCTCCGGCTTCGGACCTGACAGACTGGCGCAGGCCGTGAGCGCGACACAGACGAGCGCGGCCCGGCAAAAACATGACCTCAGCCAATTCATGACAAATCCCGCACCCACTCCGTTGGAGTCGCAGATTTCGTCATAATGCCCGGTAAGGCAATATGTTTCAGGCGCTTAGGGCGAAAAAAACGTCCGTCGCCGCCTTGAACTCGGCAAAGCGCTTGGCGCGCCGCTCCTCGGCTTCCTCGTCACTGCCCCAATGCTCGATCGTCCAGTCTTCATCGAGATGGGCAAGCGACCAGGCCTCCTCCATTGTCACCCGGCCGCAGGCAATGGCGAGCGCCAGGATCGCCGAACCTGTCAGCGTCGTGATCGTGTGGAGCGCTGCAAGCGCCATCGGGCTATCAAATCTGGCGAGCGTCACGGCGAAGGCGGCAGTCGCCTCGCGGGGCTGCTCTTGAGGCATCACGCCTTCGATGAGGATGAAGCGGGCGCCGAGATCGTGCGCCGCCCAGTCGATGACCGGGTCCCAGCGCTCGGCCTGGCGCGCGACCAGCAGTTCCGGACCATCGGCGCGATAGCAGATAAGGTCGCTCGAGGAAAAGCGCAGTATATCTTCGAAAATCGCCTGCCTGTTGGCGTCAACGCCGTCGAGGGCGGTGTTGACAAGCCGCGTCACCGGCATCGTCAGGGGATCGATCTCTTCACCCTGCGCCTGCCATTCGGCGGCGACAAGCCGCGCCAGCGCCTCAGTGGGAACGGCGAGAACCTGCCGTGCCGGCGTGCGCACCGTCTTGCCGTCGAGCGTGACCGCAAAACCGTCCTCGTGCTCGGCGACGGAGACATCAGTATAGAAACGCTTCGGCAGCGGCTTCTTCATCTGGATCTGCGCCCGGCGGATCGGATCGGGATGGGTCAGGCCTTCGGAAAGGTCGTTCAGCAGGTCGCGCATGGGCTCACCTCAGGAAAAATGGCGCAATATCTCGTTCGGATGATAGGCGATCGCATCGGCGCCGTTGGCGATCAGCTCATCCACGCTGGCATAGCCCCAGGCAACGCCGATCGCCTTGGCGCCGGCAGCCTTTGCCATCTGCATATCGTAAATCGCATCGCCGATGACAATGGTTTCGGTGGCATTCATGCCGGTTTCCTCGCAGCATTCCGTCACCATGGCCGGATGCGGCTTGGAAGGGCAATCGTCGGCGGTGCGCGCAACGGTGAAATATCGGTCGAAGCCGTGCGTCTCCATCACGAGGTTCAGCCCGCGCCTGGATTTGCCGGTCACCGCACCGATCAGCAGATCCTCGCGTCCGCTGATCGCATCGATCATCTCGCGAATGCCGGGAAACAGCGGCTCCCGGTAGTCGAGATCCTGACGGACGACCGAGAACAGCGATTTGTAATGCGCCGTCATGTCTATATCTTGCGGCTCGACATGCGGCCTGCCCTGCATGCGGGCGATCGCGATATCGAGCGACAGGCCGATGATCGCCTTGGTATCCTCAAATCGCGGTTCCGGCTTACCGAACGTCTCGAAGGTGCGGCGCATGGTTTCGTGGATCAGGCCGGCGCTGTCGACCAGCGTGCCGTCGCAATCGAACAGGGCAAGTTTCATTCGCTGTCCCTTTCGGCGCCGGCAAGGTCGAGACCGAGAAGGTTCCAGGTCTGCACCATATGCGATGGCAGCGGCGCGCTGACGCGCAGACGGCCACCGGAGGGATGCGGGATGTCGATGTGGCGCGCGTGCAGATGCAGCTTCTTCTGGACGCCGCCCGGAAAATCCCAATTCGGATCGTCGTCGAAATATTTCGGATCGCCGATGATCGGGTGGCCGATATGCAGGGCATGGACGCGCAACTGGTGGGTACGGCCGGTATAAGGTTCCATCTCCAGCCATGCGAGGTTCTGAGCCGCCGTCTCAACCACGCGGTAGAAGGAAATCGCATGGTCGGCGCCGTCCTCCCCGTGTTTGGCGATGCGCATGCGATCGCCATCGGCTGTCGGTTCCTTGACGAGCCAGGTCGAGATCTTATCCTCGTGCTTGCGCGGCACACCCTTGACCAGCGCCCAATAGGTCTTCTTGGTGTCGCGCTCGCGGAAGGCGGCGGTCAGCTTCTGTGCGGCGCCGCGGGTGCGGGCGATGACGAGGACACCTGATGTATCGCGGTCGAGGCGGTGAACGAGCCGCGGCTTTTCGCCCTTCGGGCTGGTCCAGGCTTCGAGCATCTGATCGATATGACGGGAGACCCCGGAACCGCCCTGCACCGCAATACCCGGCGGCTTGTTGAGCACGATGACCTTGTCGTCCTCATGCAGCACCATCCGCGACAGCAGTTCGAAATCGGACGAATGCTTGAGATCCTTGCCGGCGATCGGCCCGGATTTCAGCTTGGCGTCGACATCCAGCGGCGGCACCCGCACCGTCTGGCCGGGCTGCACGCGCGCATCCGATTTGACCCGTCCGCCGTCGACGCGCACCTGGCCGGAGCGCAACAGCTTCTGCAGCGGGCCGAAGCCGAGCCCGGGAAAATGCACTTTGAACCAGCGATCGAGCCGCATGCCCGCTTCGTCGGCTTCAACCTTGATATGTTCTATGCCAGCCATAAAAAATCTTTCGGAAATTGCAGCGCGGGCCAAGCCGGCGTTCTTGCCGCAGCCTTTAGAGCATTTTCACGCAAAACGGAAACCGGAAAAGAAATCAGACCAAAGCGCGCATGACGGCAAGGCCCGCTATGACGGCCGCCATTGAAAGTCCGACGCTGGCAGCGATGTAAATACCGCCCGCGACGGCCTCGCCGCGCTCGAACAGCGAGATCGCATCCAGCGAGAAGGCCGAGAAGGTGGTGAAACCGCCGAGGAAGCCGGTGATCAGCAACAGGCGCAGTTCCACCGAGGCGTTGAACTTGCGCGCGATCAGTTCGGCGAAAACGCCGATGACGAAACAGCCGACGACGTTGACGGTAAGCGTACCCCAGGGGAAAGCCGGGCCCATCAGCCTCAACGACCACTGGCCGACATAATATCTGAGAAGGGAACCGATAGCGCCGCCGAGAGCGACAAGGAGAGCCTGGATCATGAGCCGGATTTACCGCGTTTTGAGAGCGTTTCCCATCGAGTTCGCATGATTCTTACCAATCGGTAAAATGCTGATGATTTTGTTATGATGGCACCAAGGTCATGCCGGTACGCTGACGCCATGACCCAGCTCCTGTCCGTATCGGCCAACACCGCTGCCATCGCCTTCGAATCGCTGAGAATCCCCCAGCGTGTGGCGACGAGCACCGCGGCGCGCGACGCACGGCGCCTTGCCGACCGGCAATTGAAAGCTGAGAGCCCAGATCAGGCCGAAGAGCCCTCCAGCATCATCCAGTCGACTGAGGTGGCGCTCGATTTGATGGCCAAAGGCAACCGCCAGCCGCAAGCCGGCCTCAAGCAGGCACTGCAATCCTACGAAGAGGTCTAAGGCAACCGCCTCCGAATGAAGCCCGCGGCTGCGATCACAGTCGCGGGCTTTGCTGTTTCGATCGGTTCGCGCTTATTTGCCCTGCGCCGACAGCACTTGCAGCACGAGATCGACCTTGCCGGCCTTTTCGAAGGTCAGCGTCACCGGCACGGTATCGCCCTGCTTGAACGGCGTCTTCACCTTCTGGAACATCAGATGCAGATTGCCGGGCTCGAGCTTGACCGTCTGGCCGGCGGCAACGGTGATGCCGTCCTTCAGCTGGCGCATCCGCATGACATTGTCCTTGGTCACCATCTCATGGAGCTGAACCTCGCCCGCTACCGGCGAGGTCACCGACAGCAGCCGATCGTCGGTCTTGCCGTTGTTCTTCACCGTGAAGAAGCCGCCGCCGACCGGCTGGCCGGGCAGCATCGCCTTGGCGAACCCGCCGGAGACTTCGAGATCGCCGGCCTTGACCGTTTCGCCGGCCGGCGCCGCAGCCGCCATACCGGACATGTCCATGCCGGTTTTACCGGTCATGTCCATGCCGGTTTTACCGGTCATGTCCATGCCGGCCATGTCCCCGTGCTCATGATCATGGCTTTCGCCGGCAACAACCTTCAACAGCGGCGCCGGGCTTTTCATCCCATGCGCATCACCGCCCTCCTTCGCCACCTGATCCCAGGCCTGAACTGTATCGCCGCACATCTGCGTCACCGGAAAGGCGAGCGAGGTCCCGGCCTCAATGCCCGATACCTTCCCCTGGATGACGAAAGTATCGTAGAAATCGTCGGAGAGATTGCCGTTCTTCCAGCGGATCTCGACTGCGCCTGCCTTCACCTTGTCGCCGTGATTGTCATAGGTCTTCTGGTAATCGCCCTTGACCACCTCGAGTTCCCAGCCAGCCTTCGGCTGCGGCTTGGCGAAGACGAAACCTTCCGGTAGCTTGACTCGCACTTCGGTGGTCGCCTTGCCGTCGCAGCCATGCGGCAGCTGCAGCGTGGCGAGAATGGTGCTCTCCTGCGTGGCCTCCTTGTCGAGGAAGGTCACATGCGCCTCGGCGCCGCCAATGGCGGTCGCGGAAAAAAGGGCGGCAAGCGCGAATGTCTGCATGGTTTTCATCGGATATCTCCTCGCCGGCCGCGGACTTCTGTTGGGCGGACCGGCATGCTGCGTCATAGGTTGCGGAGCAGATCAGCCGAGGATGGGAGGCGCGCGGGAATTCGGCCGGACGACGGCACTTGCGCCAGCAACTGCTGAGGTTTCGACCGGCGGATTAAGGAACGAGCCGAGCTTGCGTTCGAGCCAGGAGCCGGCATCCGGCGCCGTCAGAATGACGGAAGCCGACAATCGGCAGGCTTCGCAATTCGGCTTGAAGGCGACGGTCTTGCCGTCGGCGTCCTTCACCGTGACGCAGAGCGAGGCGAAGGCGCCGTCCGGCAGCATATAGGCTGCGGCATGGTAGCCTTGGGAAACAACGGTCTGCGGCGCCTGATGGGCAAGGCCGAGCAAAGCCAAGCTCAAGGCGCAAAGCATGCGCAGAAAGAGCGTCGCTTTCAATTCGGTCCGCCGCATGAGATCCCCTTCAACAGCAAGCCGCGATAGCCGGTTTCGCCCCCGAATGCAAAAGCAGATTTGCGGCAGTTTAAGGCATGATTGGAATAAGACGACAAAAATTTGCTCGGTGACGACATTTGGCGCTTGCCAATCGCCCCAGCCAACGGATAATTGCGCCAACCTTGTTGGGAGAATCCGGTGCTTTCGCCACCGGTGCCGAAGGAGCAACCGCCCCGGAAACTCTCAGGCAAAAGGACCAGCAAGGGGCAGACGGAACTCTGGAGAGAAGCGTTTTTAAAGCGCTCGCCGAAGGGATAACAATCTCAGGCAAAGGGACAGAGGGGGCTCAGGAGAGAAGCGCGCAGCCGCGCCTTCAGATTTGAGCCCGCGCCTTCACGAGAAGGCGCAAACCCCGGAGGCGTCTTTTGGACGATACTGCTGCCCTGAAGAAAACCCCGCTGCATGGCCTGCATCTTTCGCTCGGCGCCCGCATGGTGCCGTTCGCAGGTTACGACATGCCGGTGCAATATCCGGCCGGCGTGATGAAGGAACATCTTCATACCCGCACCGAGGCCGGCATCTTCGATGTCTCGCATATGGGCCAGGTCATCGTGAAGGCGAAATCGGGCAGCTACGAGGATGCCGCGCTGGCGCTCGAAAGCCTGGTGCCGGTCGACATTCTCGGCCTTGCCGAAGGCCGCCAGCGCTACGGCTTCTTCACCGACGACAGCGGCTGCATTCTCGACGACCTGATGATCACTCATCTCGACGACCACCTTTTCATCGTCGTCAACGCCTCCTGCAAGGAGGCCGATCTTGCTCATCTGCAAGCCCATATCGGCGACCAGTGCGACATCACCCTTCTCGATCGCGCCCTGATCGCGCTGCAGGGTCCGCGTGCCGTTGAGGTGCTCGCCGAGCTCTGGGCCGACGTCGCGGCGATGAAATTCATGGATGTGCGCCACTGCCGCCTGCACGATGTTTCCTGCCTGGTCTCGCGCTCAGGCTATAGCGGCGAGGACGGCTTCGAAATCTCGATCCCGGCGGACAAGGCCGTCGATGTCACCATGCGGTTGCTCGAGCATCCCGATGTCCAGGCGATCGGCCTCGGCGCACGCGACTCGCTGCGCCTCGAAGCCGGCCTTTGCCTCTACGGCAACGATATCGACACGACCACCTCGCCGGTCGAAGCGGCGCTGGAATGGGCGATGCAGAAGGCGCGGCGCTCGGGTGGCGCACGCGCCGGTGGCTTCCCGGGCTCCGGCCGCATCCTTTCCGAACTCGAAAACGGCGCTGCCCGCCGCCGCGTCGGCCTGAAGCCGGAAGGCAAGGCGCCGGTGCGTGGCCATGCCAAGCTCTATGCCGATGCCGAGGGCAAAGCCGAAATCGGCGAAGTCACTTCGGGCGGCTTCGGGCCCAGCGTCGAGGGCCCCGTCGCCATGGGCTATGTGCCGGTCTCCCATGCTGCGGCCGGCACGCTCGTCTACGCCGAGGTGCGCGGCAAATACCTGCCGATCATCGTCAGCGCCCTGCCCTTCGTTACACCGACCTACAAACGCTAAACATTTCCAGAGAGGACGAACAATGCTGAAATTCACCGAAGAACATGAATGGCTGCAGATCGAAGGCGGCGTTGCGACGGTCGGCATCACCACCTATGCTGTCGAGCAACTCGGCGACCTGGTTTTCGTCGAACTGCCGGAAGTCGGCGCGACCTTCTCCAAGAACGGCAATGCCGCGACCGTTGAATCCGTCAAGGCTGCCTCCGATGTCTATTGTCCGCTCGACGGCGAGATCACCGAGGTCAATCCGGCCATCGTCGCCGATCCCTCGCTGGTCAATTCCGATCCTCAAGGGTCGGGCTGGTTCTTCAAGCTGAAGCTTGCCAATCCCGCGGACGCCGACGGCCTGCTCGACGAGGCGGCTTATAAGGAGCTCACCGCGTAATGACGACGCCGACCGAATTCCAGTTCACCGACTATCAGCCCTACGATTTTGCCAATCGCCGTCACATCGGCCCCTCGCCGGCCGAGATGACCGACATGCTGAAGGCCATCGGCTATAACAGTCTCGACGGGCTGATCGACGCGACACTGCCGCCTTCGATCCGCCAGAAGGCACCGCTCGTCTGGGGCGCGCCGATGACCGAGCGCGAGGCGCTCGACAAGCTGCGCGAGACCGCCAACAAGAACAAGGTGCTGGTGTCGCTGATCGGCCAGGGTTACTACGGCACGATCACCCCGCCGGTCATTCAGCGCAACATCCTGGAGAATCCGGCCTGGTACACTGCCTATACGCCCTACCAGCCGGAAATCAGCCAGGGCCGCCTGGAAGCCCTGCTGAACTACCAGACTATGATCTCGGACCTCACCGGCCTCGACGTCGCCAATGCCTCGCTGCTCGACGAAGCGACCGCCGCCGCCGAAGGCATGGCGATGGCTGAGCGCGTCTCCAAATCGAAGGCGAAAGCCTTCTTCGTCGATGCCGACTGCCACCCGCAGACTATCGCCCTCATCCGCACCCGCGCCGAGCCGCTTGGCTGGAGCGTCATCGTTGGCAATCCCTTCACCGATCTCGATCCCGTCGACGTCTTCGGTGCGATCTTCCAATATCCCGGCACGCACGGTCACGTGCGTGATTTCACCGGCCTGATCGCCCGCCTGCACCAGGCCGGCGCCATATCAGTCGTCGCCGCCGATATCCTGGCGCTGACGCTGCTGAAATCACCAGGCGAAATGGGCGCCGATATCGCCGTCGGTTCATCGCAGCGCTTCGGCGTTCCGGTCGGCTACGGCGGCCCGCATGCGGCCTATATGGCTGTGAAAGACGCCATCAAGCGCTCCATGCCCGGCCGCCTGGTCGGCGTCTCCGTCGATGCTCGCGGCAACCGCGCCTATCGCCTGTCGCTGCAAACCCGCGAGCAGCATATCCGCCGCGAGAAGGCGACCTCGAACATCTGCACCGCCCAGGTGCTGCTCGCCGTCATGGCCTCGATGTATGCGGTCTTCCACGGTCCGGATGGCATCAAGGCGATCGCCCAGCAGGTGCACCAGAAAGCCGTGCTGATGGCCAAGGGCCTGGAAAAGCTCGGCTACAAGGTCGAGCCGGAAAGTTTCTTCGACACGATCACCGTCGATGTCGGCCATATGCAGGGTCTCATCCTGCGCGCCGCCGTCGCCGAAGGCGTCAATCTGCGCAAGGTCGGCGAAACCGGGATCGGCATGAGCCTCGACGAACGCACCCGACCTGCAACGCTCGAGGCAGTCTGGCGCGCCTTCGGCGGCAATTTCACCATTGCCGATTTCGAACCGTCCTACCGGCTGCCGAAGGACATGCTGCGCACCAGCGATTACCTCAGCCATCCGATCTTCCACATGAACCGCGCCGAAAGCGAGATGACGCGGTACATCCGCCGGCTCTCCGACCGCGATCTGGCGCTCGACCGCTCGATGATCCCGCTCGGCTCCTGCACGATGAAGCTGAATGCGACGGCGGAAATGCTGCCGATCACCTGGCCTGAATTTTCCGACATCCACCCCTTCGTGCCTGCAGATCAGGCGCTCGGCTATCGCGAAATGATCGACGACCTGATCGAAAAGCTCTGCGCCGTCACCGGCTACGATGCTTTCTCGATGCAGCCGAATTCCGGCGCTCAGGGCGAATATGCCGGCCTGCTGACGATCCGCAACTACCATATCGCCAACGGCGAGGGTCATCGCGACGTCTGCCTGATCCCGACCTCGGCGCATGGAACTAACCCGGCCTCGGCCCAGATGGTCGGCATGAAGGTCGTCGTCGTCAAGGTGCGAGAAAACGGCGACATCGATCTCGACGATTTCCGCGCCAAGACTGCGGAACATGCGGCAAATCTCTCCTGCTGCATGATCACCTACCCCTCGACACATGGCGTCTTCGAGGAAACGGTCAAGGAGATTTGCGAACTGGTGCATGCCAATGGCGGCCAGGTCTATCTCGATGGCGCCAACATGAACGCCATGGTCGGCCTGTCCCGCCCTGGTGACATCGGCTCCGACGTTTCTCACCTGAACCTGCACAAAACCTTCTGCATCCCGCATGGCGGCGGCGGTCCCGGCATGGGCCCGATCGGCGTCAAGGCGCATCTGGCGCCCCACCTGCCCGGCCATCCCGAAACCGACGGACGCCCCGGCGCGGTCTCGGCCGCCGCCTTCGGCTCGGCCTCAATCCTGCCGATCTCCTGGAGCTACTGCCTGATGATGGGCGGCGAAGGCCTGACCCAGGCAACCAAGGTGGCGATCCTCAACGCCAACTACATCGCTACCCGGCTAAAGGGCGCCTATGACGTGCTCTACAAGTCAAAGACCGGCCGGGTCGCCCATGAATGCATCATCGACACCCGCCCGCTGGTCGACAGCGCCGGCGTCACCGTCGACGACGTCGCCAAGCGGCTGATCGACTGTGGCTTCCACGCGCCGACGATGAGCTGGCCGGTGGCTGGCACACTGATGATCGAGCCGACGGAAAGCGAGACCAAGGCCGAGCTCGACCGCTTCTGCGAGGCGATGCTGGCGATCCGCGAGGAAGCCCGCGCCATCGAAGACGGCCGCATGGACAGGACCGACAATCCGCTGAAGAACGCCCCGCACACGGTGGAAGACCTCGTCGGCGAATGGAACCGGCCCTACAGCCGGGAGCAGGCCTGCTTCCCACCCGGCGCCTTCCGCGTCGACAAATACTGGTCCCCGGTCAACCGCGTCGACAATGTCTACGGCGACCGCAACCTCATCTGCACCTGCCCGCCGGTGGAGAGTTATGCGGAGGCTGCGGAGTAGAATGCATTCGGCGAGCCCCTTCCACGAATTGGGAGGGGCTCAGCTCGTGACGAGGCACAAGGGTCAAATTTAACCTTTCTTAGCAAGTCTCTGTTAGCAATTGAAAATGGGCGGTTTCTTTCAGCCGTCGACCTTTTGTTTTGCGTGCAGGTTCTCATGCGTCCATCGGCTGTGCCAGCAATCCTCCTCGCCGCCCTGATCCTGTCGGGATGCGCCGCCAGTTCCGGCGCAGAAGATGTGCTCACCCCAGTGCCGTCCGCCGAAACGACCAATGCCATCACCAAGCCGAGTGGCCCAATCCCGGCTGCTGCCGTGGGTGAAGCTGCTCCGCAGGCCAGCGCGCCGCAAGAGGCGTTGAGCTGGACAGGGCAGGTTCCGGAGCCGCAGGCGCTCGTGCCCGCAGACAGGCCGGTCGGCATGCCGATGCCGACGGAACGGCCGGTGGCGATGCTGATGCCTGCCAACCCGGAAGCCGATCCCGATAACAGCACCAAATCGCCGACGCGCTCGCGAATTTACGGCCACCGCTTCCGAGATGCCAAGCCGATCAATTTCGGCAGAACTTCGCCGAGAAAGCTTGCCGTGCACGGCGTCGACGTGTCGCGCTGGCAAGGTGAGATCGACTGGGAGACGCTGCGGTCGCAGGGCGCCAACTTCGTCTACATCAAGGCGACCGACGGCGGTGATCACCTCGATCCGATGTTCAAGAAGAACTGGCGCCGCGCCAAGGAAGCCGGTCTGAAACACGGCGCCTATCACTTCTTCTACTGGTGCCGGACAGCCGGCGAACAGGCCGACTGGTTCATCCGCAATGTGCCGAGGGAAGCAAACGCCCTTCCGCCCGTGATCGACGTCGAATGGAACGGCGAATCGAGCTGCAAGCGGCGCATTTCCCCCGCCCGCGTCCGCGAAAAGATGCAGGTTTTCATGGACAAGCTGGAGCGCTATTACGGCCAGCGCCCGATCATCTACACGGCGCCGGATTTCTACCGCGACAATCTGAAGGGCCAGATGCTCGACTATCCCTTCTGGCTGCGCTCGGTCGCCGCTCATCCGTCCAAGGTCTATCCCGGCCGCAAATGGCTCTTCTGGCAATATTCCGGTTCCGGCCTCTCCGACGGCGTCGACGGCAAGATCGACCTCAACGTCTTCAACGGCAACGAAAGCGATTGGCACGACTGGGTAGCGGCGCGGTGACAGAGAGGTTTGGCTCGCACGATGTCGACCGAAAACCGCAAAATGCACTAGCGTTTGCCGATCGATGGGCTGAACACCATAAGGCTTAGGATCTCGAAAAGTACCTGTGCCGCAGCATGCGCGGTGTTGGTCGTTGCGTCATATTGCGGGGCAACCTCGACGACGTCGCCGCCCACCAGATTTATCCCTTTCAGCCCGCGTATCAGCTCGAGGACTTCACGTGTGGTCAATCCTCCGACCTCGGGTGTGCCTGTACCGGGTGCAAAACTCGGATCGAGGCTGTCTATGTCGAAGGAAAGATAGGTCGGGCCGTCGCCGACGATGGATTTTGCTTTGGCGACCACCGCAGCAATCCCCATACCGCTAATGTCTTCGGCATGGATCACGGTCATTCCCGACGCATAGGAGAATTCCCACAAATATTCCGCCGAACCACGGATGCCAATCTGGATTGTCCTCGTCGGATCGAGTGCGCCGTCCAACACAGCATTGCGGAACGGCCCGCCGTGATGAAACTTGGTTTGATCGAATGCGCCGCTTGTATCGCAATGGGCATCGATATGGATGAGCCCGACCGGCTGTTGCCGGCCGATGGCCTTCAAGATCGGATGGCTGATGGAGTGATCACCACCAACCGAAAGCGGCGCAACGCCGGCGTCGACGATCTGACCCACACGCTTTTCAATGTCGTCGTGGCTGAGTTCGAGCCGGTAGCGGCTTTGGAACGGCACGTCGCCTATGTCGGCCACCCGAAGATCAAAAACCGGCGCCGTGGCGAGAACGTGATTGTAGGGACCGATCCTTTCTATGGCGCGAAGCGCTCTCGGTCCGAAACGGGAGCCTGGGCGGTTGGTGACGCCGAGATCCATGGGTATCCCGGTGATCGCAACCTGCAGATTGCCGAAGTCCGGCTCATCGGCTGCGACCTGCATATAGGGTGCGCTGAGAAATGTTGGTACACCGGCGTATGGCGCCAGTCTCGTGCCGTTCTTGGAGATGATCTTCTCCGCCACTTTCCGAAACTTCTCATCGAATATCCCACCGCCATTGGCGTCCGCGAATTCTGCGCGCAACTGTTCGAGTCGCGTTTTGTCCCACACCATGCGCCTACGTCTCCGCTTCGGTTCCGTCTCAGCCGACAAAGGGGTTGAGAAGGCAATTGGTATCGTTGTAGCAATCGGTATCAAAGAGATATCGAAATGATCGCTGCAAAACCCAATTTACTTGTTTCCCGCCTCTCTGCCCCGCCCATTCCTTCCGTCATCGCCTGGAGCCGCGAATATAGAGGGAGCAAGGGGCCGCTCATCGATCTATCGCAAGCCGTGCCCGGCTATCCCGCCTCTCCGGAGATGCTTCGCCTGCTTGGCGAGGCGGCCGGACAACAGACGATGACCGGCTACGGTCCGATCGAAGGCGAGCCTTTGTTGCGCAAGGCCTATGCGGAACATATCGCCGCGCTTTACGGCGCCGACCTTTCCGCAGGCAATATCCACATCACCGCCGGCTGCAATCAGGCGTTCATGTGCGCGGCGATCGCCCTTGCTGGCGCTGGTGATACGGTGGCTCTCACCAATCCCTTCTATTTCAACCACGACACGACGCTGTCGATGCTGGGGATAGGACGTCGATTGGTTGAGTGCGATCCGGCCAGCGGTTTTCTGCCTGATCCGAGTTCGGCCGAGGCAGCACTTGCGGCCGGCGCCAAGGTGCTGGCAGTCGTCACACCTAACAATCCCACCGGCGCGGTGTATCCGCTGAGCCTGCTGCACGAGCTTTTTGTTCTTTGCCGGAAGTATGGTGCCTGGCTGATCCTTGATGAAACCTATCGCGATTTCCTTGACGAGGATTACGGCCGGCCGCACTCACTCCTGTCCGAGCCGGGTTGGGAGGACACGGTCGTTCTTCTTTACAGTTTTTCGAAATCCTTCTGTATCCCCGGCCACAGGCTGGGTGCCATCACGGCAGGACCCAAACTCGTCGCCGAGATCGCCAAAGTGATGGACAATATGCAGATTTGCGCCCCGCGTTCGGCTCAGATCGCGGTTGCATCGGCCATCCCGGCGCTTGCCGATTGGCGGGCCGGCAACCGGCTGGAAATCGAGCGCCGGGCGGATGCGCTAAAACAGGTCTTTTCCAACCTGGGTGATTGGCAGATAGGCGCGATCGGCGCCTATTTCGCCTTCGTCCGGCACCCCTTCCCCGACCGATCGTCTTCCGAGGTCGCCGAAAGACTCGCCAGGGAAACGGGCATCGTCTGTTTGCCCGGGGCCTATTTCGGCGAGGGACAAGAGCATTACCTCAGACTTGCCTTTGCCAATGCGGATGTCGCCTCGATAGGACTATTGTCGGAGCGGCTCCGCTAAAACGTGGTGATCGACCTCCACAGGAAGTTCACGATAGCCACCGCCCCAATAGATGAGCGGGCCTATACCCTGTCGGACTTGGATGGCGCAGATATGTCCGATCAAAATGGCATGAGAATGATGGTGGAATGCCGTTTCGAGCTTGCAGTCCAGCACGGTAAGGGCGTTTTCGAGAACGGCCGCGCCGGTCCTGAGGCGATACCATTCTGCATTGCCGAAGCGTTCGATGCCCTTGCGTCCGTCGAAACCTGCAAAGGATTGCGCCACCTGCTGCTGGTCGGCAGCGAGCACATTCACACAGAAACAGCCGTACCGACGCAACACCGGCCATGAGGAAGATGCGCGGTTGACACTGACGATGACGGAGGGCACCTCCGCCGAAAATGAAGAGACCGAGGTTGCGGTGAAGCCGGTGCGGTCTTGTCCGTCGCCGACCGTGATCACGCTGACCGCACCGGCCAGATGACGCATCGAAAGCTTGAAGTCTGCTTCGCTGATCAAAGCCTCGGCACTCATCGGGCCGGCGTCTGCGTTTTGGTAAAACGGTTTGCCGGCACTGAGAGACCGAGGTTTTCGCGCAGGGTCCTGCCCTCGTATTCCTCGCGGAACAGGCCGCGGCGGCGAAGCTCGGGCAGGACAAGCCTCACGAAATCGTCGAGGCTGGAGGGCAAGGTCGGAAACATCAGGATAAAGCCATCGGCAGCGCGCGTCTGGAACCATTCCTCCATGAAGTCGGCGATCTGGGCCGGCGTGCCTGTGATGCCATTTCCGGTATGCTTCTCGGCATAGTGTCGGATGAGTTCGCCAACGGTATGGCCGCGTGTGACGAAATCGACCAGTTCGTCGAACAGGGCGCGTGAACCCTTCGGCGCCGCCGGCAGCCGATCCATCGGGAAAGGCTCATCGAGAGCGACGTCGCGCAGATCGGCTTCCAGGAATTCCGACAGCATCAACCGGCCGACATCGGGATGCATCTTGTCGATCAGATAATCGACCTTCGCCTTTGCCTCGGCTTCCGTTTCACCAACGTTGAGGACGATGCCAGGCATGATCTTCAGGTCGTCGGCATCGCGGCCATAAGCCGGCATCCGACTCTTGACGTTTTCATAGAAGGCCCGGTTCCGCTCGATATTCGACGCCAGGCTGAAGACGATCTCGGCCGTGCGCGCCGCCATATCCATTCCGGGTTCCGAACCACCCGCTTGGGCGATGACGGGGCGGCCCTGGGGCGTTCGCGCAATGTTGAGAGGTCCGCGGACCTTGAAATGCCTGCCTTTGTGATTGAGCGTGTGGTGCTTGGTCTTGTCATAATACACACCGTTTTCACGGTCGAGAAGCAGAGCACCTTCCTCGAAGCTGTCCCAAAGGCCGAAGACGACATCGACGAATTCGTTGCCGCGCTCATAGCGTAGCGCATGCGGATCAAGTCCCTCGCGATTGAAGTTGTAGCCGGTTTCATCATGGTCGGAGGTGACGACGTTCCAGCAGACGCGCCCTTTGCTCAAATGGTCGATGGAGGCGAACAGGCGGGCGACATTGTATGGCTCGTAATAACTTGTCGACACCGTCGCAACGAGACCGAGATCGTTGGTCGTGACCGCCAGTGCTGACAGCAGCGAGAGGGGTTCGAAGCGATTCATCTTGGTCGGAATGCGGGCAAGTGCATTCGGATCACCGACGGCGGCAGCCGGAGAATCCGCCATGAACATGAAATCGAACTTGGCCGCTTCGGATCGTTTGGCGACATCGAGCAGATGGGCGAAGTCATTGGCGCCGCCGACATCGCTGGCCGGATGCAGCCACGAGGCCGGATGAAAGCCGAAAGTGTAGACGAAGGTCCCGAGTTTCATCTTGTCAGTTCGTGCCATCGAGCTCTCCCCTTATGCATGCTGCCGATTGAAGGTGGCTGCGCAAATTATCACCAGGCGCAAATTTTCATCAACATCGCGGCGCTAAGGTCCGTTTTAGTTTTTCTAAACGTTCACTTGGGTACTGACGCCAAAGCTTGCTGACGGGAAATCGCGACGAGCCAGTCGCGGAATTCGCGCCCGCGCGGCTTTTGCAGTGCCGAGCGGTCCCAGGCGAGAAAGTAGCTTTCGCGCAGCGGAATACGCATGTCGACGGGAATGACGAGCGTCTGCGCCTCGAGCTCATCGGCAATCATCGACATCTGTGCGAGGACGACGCCGCGCTTGTTGACGGCAGCATCGATCGCGCTGCTCGACAGAGTAAAGGAGAGGCCCGGCGTTGACGCCTCGGACGAGAGACCGGCCATAGCGGCAAACTCCGCCCAGCTTGGGTAAGGCGTGAAGTGCCTTTCCCACTCGACATGCAGAAGCGGTTGCTCGAAAAGATCCCGGGCCGCGTGCGCGCGATCCTGCATCAGCGACGGCGAGCAGACAGGCACGACCCAATCGCGAAACAGTTCCGTATAATGGTCGTGCTGCAGGACGTCCGATCCGTAGCTCACGCGGAAATCGACATCGTCGAAGCCGATCCGGGGCTCCTTGTCCCGTCCGATAATTCTCACTTGAACATCGGGGTGAAGGGCCTGCCAGTCGAAGATGCGCCTGCCGATCCATTTGTTGACGACGGAAGAAAGCGCGCTAAGGACCAGCGCCGTCTCGTTGCGTGCCTTTTCCAACAACTGCTGGGCCAGCGCAAATTGCTCAAATCCCTTCGAGATCTCCTGATGATAAAGCCGGCCCCAGGCGGTCAGCTCGACGGTTCGCCCGCTCCGCTCCAGAAGCGAAACTCCAAGAAAACTTTCGATCTTGTGGATTTGCTGGCTGATTGCCCCCGGCGAGACCTTGAGCTCCAGTGCCGCGGCCGTCACGCCGCCGCAACGCCCCACTGCTTCGAAGGCTTGCAGGCCCTTGAGCGGGATCGTCTTGAAGCGCTCATCGATCACTTGCGCAGCCTCCCGTGATTGGCGCCCATTCAATTCGATGTCGGATGAAACGTCCCTGCGAACTGGAACCGGTCGCCTGGATGCGTAATCTCGACATATGTCACCGTCCGGCCGTTCTGCCAGGTCTGGCGGATTAGGCAAAGGCAGGCCTTACCCCTTTCGGTCTGCAAGATGCGCGCCGTCGCCGTATCGGCCGAGACGGCGCGGATGACGTGTTTGGCCTTGGACCAGGGAACTTCTGCAAGCAGCCATTTGCCGGGCGGGATCGAGGCGAAGCTCTCCTCGCGCGCCCGTGGGACAGCGTCGAGCATGATGATCCGCCGTTCGATGGCATTAGGTCTGCCATCCACGATATGCAGGCACTGAAGCCTCAGTATCTCTGCATCGGGAGCTTCCGACAGCTGTTGTGCCTCCGTCTCTCCAAGGCGTTCGATCTTACGGGTGAGAAGCTCGAAGCGGTGCTCGTGCCCGGCCAATTCCGCTTCGGTGCTGATATCCTGAATATCCATCACCGTGCGGTCGATCTGGGGCGATGCGACGAACGAACCGGTCTTGCGCCTTCTAACGATCATGCCGCGCTCGACCAACGCCGACAGTGCCTTGCTGACGGTCATGCGCGAGCATTGATATTCCGCGACCAGTTCATGCTCGACGGGAATACGGTCGCCGGGCCGCCAATCGCCGCTGATGATTTTCGCCTCGATATCCATGAAAATACGCTGATAAATCGACACCAAGTCCACACCTCGTTCGGCGTCACGATCAAAGTGCCGGAGCGGTCGCGTCACACCGGCGAGATCGCCGCCACCCGGCACAAATTTTGCGTTCCTCGACTTTGACATTGACACTCTAGGCCAGCCTATATCTATTTGTATAGTCAAAAGCGGAGCATAAAAATCCGCGCATTGAAATCAAAAATCGGGAACCAAACTCCTCCGCCGGGGGAATAAAACTGGAGAGATGCTCATGAAAACAAATTCACTGCTGAAGGGTCTGGTCGGCGCTGCGTTCCTGTTCGGAGCAGCCGTTTCCGCCCATGCGGCCGACACGCTGGCGTCTGTCAAGGCAGCCGGCACCCTCAAGGTTGGCACCGAAACGGCGTTCGCACCGTTTGACTATATCGATGCGGGTGAACATACAGGCTTGAACGTCGACCTTTTTGCCGAGATCGGCGAGGAACTTGGCGTCAAGATCGAGTGGGTGGCTCTTCCCTGGGACGGCGTCTTCCCCGCGCTCGAGGCCGGCAAATTCGATGTCGTCGCAGGTCCTGCAACGATCACCAAGAAGCGCATGGAGCGCTATCGGTTCACGCCGCCGATCGCAGAAGCGACGATTGCCATCCTCAAGAAGGCCGGCGACACGACGATCAGCAAGCCGGAAGACATTGCCGGCAAGACAATTGGTGTCGGCAAGGCAACTGCCCAGCTCGACCAGTTGAAGGAATTCTCCGACACACTGCCGACCAAGGTCGATGTGCGCGAATATCCTGCCTTCACTGAGACCTACGCCGATCTCGCAGCCGGCCGTATTGCCGGCGTCGCCAATTCGCTCCCGAACATCGCCTTTGTCGCCAGCCAGCGAAAGGGCACTTTCGAAGTCGTCCTGCCGCCTTTCGGAAAGAAGTCCTATTTCGGCTTTATCGGTCTCAAGGACGCCGATCATGCCCCGCTGATGGACGCGATCGATGCCGCGATGCTCAAGATAAAGGCAGACGGGCGTATGGCGGAGCTGCAAAAGAAGTGGTTCGGTGCGTCTTTCGACACGCCGGACGCTGTCAAGGACCCGGCATTCTGACCACTGCCGGTGAAATGCACGCGCCCCTCCATCGGTCGGGGCGCAATCTGCCGTGGGAACAGACGTCACGGCCGCAGCACGCAGGCAAGCACCACCCATGTCCACCAAACTTTTCGAACTTCTTCTGCAAGCTTCGATCTACACCGTGACGATTAGCATGGTTTCGATTCTGATCGGCTTTGCTATCGCGATCATTGTTTCCGCCATGCTCCTTTCGCGGCAACGGCTTTTCGTGTTGCCGGGGCAGATTTTCATCAGCTTCTTTCGCGGCGTGCCGCTGCTGGTGCAGTTGTTGCTGATCTATAACCTTCTGCCGGTGATCGGCATCAACGTGCCGAGTATCGTGGCGGCCATCGTTGGCCTTTCACTGTGCACTGCTGCCTATCAGGCTGAAAATCTACGTGGCGGGTTTGCGAGCGTTCCCTCGGGCCTCGTCGAGTCCGCCGAGATGGTCGGCCTCACTCCCATCCAGATCTTCCGCCGGATCAAGGCGCCGATCGCTCTGCGTTTGACCTTTCCGGCGCTCGTCAACGAAGCGATCCTTATTCTGAAGGCTTCCTCGCTGGTCTCCGTTGTCGGGATCGTCGAGCTGACGCGCATGGCCCAGGACCTTGCCGGCAGCACCTTTCTGCCGCTTGAAATCTTCGCTTCCGCCGGTCTGATCTACCTCGCCATCAATTGGATCGTAGCGCTTGCCGGCGGTCTGATCGAACGCTCCCTGCCGGGAGTACCGCGATGACGTTCGATATCAATGTGATTTTCAGCCATTTGCCGGAGATCGCCAGCGGTGCCTGCGTGACAATCGTCATCTGGATCGTCGCCGCTCTTGCCGCTGCCGTTCTGGGTTTCCTTGTCGCTGTCGCGCGGCGTTTTGGCGGGGTGATCCTGGACAGGGTGTTCGGCATTGTCATCGCAGTGCTGCGCGGCACGCCCTTCCTCATTCAGATATTCCTCGTCTACTACGGCGGCCCCTTCGTCGGATTGTCGCTCGATCCGATCCCAGCAGGCGTCGTCGGCCTGTCCATCTACGGCGCGGCCTATTTCAGCGAGATATTCCGCTCGGGCTTTGCCGCCGTCCCGAAGGGGCATATCGAAGCGGGTCTATGCGTTGGCCTGACACACACGCAGATCGTCAGGCGCATATTGCTGCCTGAGATGACCATGCTGGTGCTGCCGCCATCGCTCAACATGACGATCATCCTCATGAAGGAGACGGCCGTGTTGTCGATCATCACCGTGCCGGAACTGACGGCAACACTGAGCGCCATCGGATCGCAGCAATATGCTTTCGTCGAAGCGCTTTTTGTCCTCGCCCTCTTCTACTGGGGGCTGGTCGAAATCACCGGTTGGCTTGGCCGTCTCGCCGAAACGAAACTCACAAGATTCAGGTTTTTCCACATATGAGCGTACCCGCGATCGCAGTCAAAAATCTGGTCAAGACGTTTGGCGATTCCACCGTGCTGAACGGCATCGATCTTGATATTGCCCAGGGACAGGTTTCCTGCGTAATCGGTCCGTCGGGATCCGGCAAGAGCACGCTGCTGCGCTGCATGGCGTTTCTGGAAGAATCGACGAAGGGTACCATTGCCATCAATGGCGAGGTGCTCGGCTTTGCGGAAAATGCGAAGGGCGTAAGGGAGCGATTGCCGGCCGCCGCCAATCGCCGGATTCGCGCCCAGATCGGCATGGTTTTTCAGCAGTTCAATCTCTGGCCGCACATGACCGCGCTCGGCAACGTCAGCGAAGCGCTGAAGACGGTTCACAAGATCAACCGCAAGGACGCGGAGGAGCGGGCAATGGCCCAGCTCGCCAAGGTGGGTCTCGGGGGTCGGGCAAACCACTATCCGTCACAGCTTTCGGGAGGACAGCAGCAGCGTGTTGCCATCGCGCGGGCCCTGGCTCTCAACCCGAAGATCATGCTCTTTGACGAACCAACCTCATCACTCGATCCGGAACTGACCGGCGAAGTGCTCAACGTCATGCGCGATCTCGCTGCCGAAGGCATGACCATGGTCGTCGTTTCCCACGAGATCGGGTTTGCCGCAACCGTCGGCCAGCAGATCATCTTTCTCGATCACGGCAAGGTGCTGTTCACCGGTCCGCCGCAAGAGGTTTTCAAGCGACCTAGAAACCCCCGCCTCGAGCAGTTTCTTGATACCTATATCGACCGCGGAGCCTCGATGTTGCTGTGAAGCTCGTCCTACTTTATCCGTCTAAGCGTTTGGGTTCTGTACGTTATGCCCGTGATATCCCCTATATGGCTGCGCGTATGGCTGCGCGCCGTACCATTGCGAAGCAATCTGACGGCATGGTTGCGCACTCATAGGTTTTTGCTAACGCAACGCCTTCAGCATTCCCTAAATCCTAGCGGGTAAAAGACGATTATCCAGTTCTGGGGAAACAGCTGATGAGCATATCGGGTATTGCGGGCACTGCTCTTTCGGGCATGCGGGCACAGACGACGCGGATCAGCGCGATCGCCAGCAACGTCGCAAACAGCAGCGCGCCTGGTCATACCAGGCTGAACACCAACCTCACCTCCGCTGCATCAGGCGGCGTCGAGGCCATCGTCAGCCCGACGGCGTCGGATGTCGATCTGGCCACCGAACTCACTGACCTGATCGAAGCCGAGCAAAGCTACAAGGCGAACGCCGTGGTCTTCGAGACCGGCGCCGACATGTGGGAAATGCTGATGAGCATCAAGCGCGACTGAGCACGCCGATACCTGTAGACGATTGGCTGGCGCTGAATTTCCGTCAGTCTGAGTAAATTTCAGGAATGCACCGGCTCGCTCTGGCGCTGAGTGGCAAGGGCCGCGAGATCGGCGGGTTTCAATTCGACGGATTCGCCGCAACCGCAGGCCGATGTCTGGTTCGGGTTGGTGAAGGTGAAGCCGGAGCGCAGCGTCGTCTGCTCGAAGCCCATTTCGGTGCCGAGAAGATAGAGCACGGCTGATGGCTCGACCCAAACCCTGGCGCCGTCGCGCTCGATCAGATCGTCCTTGGCATTGGGTTCGGTCACCAAGTCGATGGTATATTCCATCCCGGCGCAGCCGCCCTTCTTGATGCCGACGCGAACACCCTTGGCCTCCGGCCCGGAATTTTCGACGATCGCCTTGACGCGGGCCGCAGCCCCGTCCGTCATGCTCATAATTGCAAAGCCCATCGGCTTCATCTCCTTCCGCAACCGGGGTCAAGATCCGGCGCTTCGTGAATCAAATGTAGTCGCCCGAGGTAAACGGATCAATACCGCGCGCGGTACTGCGTACTAGCGCAGTTCAGTACCAGCCGACGGCGACCTGCGCCTCCTCGGACATGCGGTCCGGCGTCCACGGCGGATCGAAGGTCATTGCGACCTCGACGCCCGACACGCCTTCGACGGCGCCAACAGCATTTTCGACCCAGCCCGGCATCTCGCCGGCAACCGGGCAGCCGGGCGCGGTCAAGGTCATCATGATCTTCACCATCCGGTCATCCTCGATGTCGATCTTGTAAATCAACCCGAGTTCAAAGATGTCGGCCGGAATTTCCGGATCGTAGACGGTCTTCAGCGCGCTGATGACGTCGTCGCTGAGCCGCGCCAGTTCATCTGCCGGAATGCTGGAATGCACGATGCCTTCGCGCACGTCGATCTTCTGTTCGCTTTCGTCCAGGCTCATCACGGACACTCCTCAAGCAAAGAACTTGCGCGCATATTCAAGCGCATCGGCCAGGGCATCGACCTCGGCGCGGGTATTGTACATGCCGAAGGATGCACGGCATGTGGAGGTGACGCCGAAACGTTTCAAGAGCGGCATGGCACAATGCGTGCCGGCCCGCACCGCAATACCCTGCCGGTCGATCACCATCGAGACGTCATGGGCATGGATGCCGGCAAGCTCGAAGGAAAAGATGCTGCCCTTGTCGGGCGCCGTTCCGAACACTCGCAGCGAATTGACCGATTTCAGCCGCTCGACCGCGTAAGCGGCAAGGTCGGCCTCATGGCGGGCGATCGCCTCACGGCCGACCTTCTCCATGTAGTCGAGCGCGTAACCGAGCCCGATCGCCTGCACGATCGGTGGGGTGCCGGCCTCGAAGCGATGTGGCGGATCATTATAAGTGACGGCGTCTTCGGCGACTTCGAAGATCATCTCGCCACCGCCCTGGAAGGGGCGCATTTGGGAAAGCCGGTCTTTCTTGCCGTAGAGCACCCCGATGCCCGATGGACCGTAGAGCTTGTGGCCGGTCATGACATACCAGTCGCAATCGATGTCCTGCACGTCGACCGGCAGATGCACGGCGCCCTGGCTGCCGTCGATCAGCACCGGAATGCCGCGCTCATGCGCGATCCGGCAGACTTCCTTGACGGGAACGATCGTGCCGAGTGCATTCGACATGTGGGTGATGGCGACGAGCTTGGTGCGCTCGGTCAGGCTCTTCTCGAAATCCTCTATGTGGAAGGCGCCTTCGTCGTCGACAGGCACCCAGACGAGCTTGGCGCCCTGCCGCTCGCGGATAAAGTGCCAGGGCACGATGTTGGAGTGGTGTTCCATGATCGTCAGGACGATCTCGTCGCCTTCGCCGATTTTGGGCATGCCCCAGCCATAGGCGACGGTGTTGATCGCTTCCGTCGAATTCTTGGTGAAGACGATATCGTTGACATCCGGCGCATTGAGGAAGCGGCGGACCTTCTCGCGCGATCCCTCATAGGCATCCGTTGCGGCATTGGAGAGATAATGCAGGCCGCGATGCACGTTGGCATATTCGTGGCTGTAGGCGTGCGAGATGGCGTCGATCACCACCTGCGGCTTCTGCGCCGAGGCGCCGTTGTCGAGATAGACCAGCGGCTTGCCGTGGACCTTCTCCGCCAGGATTGGAAAATCCCGGCGGATGGCTTCGACGTCGTACTCAGTGGCCGGCACGATCTTGTCCATTGATATATCCGATCAGGCGTGCTTTTCGAGCCAGGCCGAAATCACGCCTTCCAGCGCCTCGACCAGGGCCTCGTCTTCCAGTTCCTCGACGATCTCGGCGACGAAGGCGTTGACCAGCATCGCCCGCGCCTTGTTCTCCGGAATGCCGCGCGCCATCATGTAATAGAGATGATTGGCGTCGATATCGGTGACCGTCGCGCCGTGGCCGCACTGGACGTCATCGGCGAAGATCTCAAGCTCGGGCTTGACCGAAAATTCGGCATCATCGGACATCAGCAGCGTGTTGCAGGCCATCTTGGCATCGGTCTTCTGCGCATCGGGCGCAACCCGGATCATGCCCTGAAAGACGCCCTTGGCGCGGTCGAAGACGACGTTGCGGATCACTTCGGTCGAGCCGGTATGCGGCACGTCGTGGCCGAGCACCATCGTGACGTCTGTATGGCTTTCTGCCCCGAGCAGGTTGATGCCGCGCAGCGTCAGATCGGCGCCCTCGCCCGTCACTTTGATGTGCAGTTCCTGGCGCACCAGCTTGCCGCCGGCGTTGATGACGAACAGCCGGAGCTTGGCGTTGGCGCCGAGATCGATGCGGATCTGGCCGAGATGCGTATCGTCGGCCCCCTGTTGCTGCAGGATGATCCAGGTCAGCTCGGCACCTTCGCCGACCGCGATGTCACTGACGTGGGATACAAGCGCGGCATCGCCGGTCACCGCAAGGTGACGTTCGATGACGGTCGCTTTAACGCCAGCGCCGAAGGTTACAGGAAGGCGCGTATGGGCCTGCCCGCCGGCATGGACGAACTGGATCTCGAGCGGAGCGTCAAGCTCGGTATCGGCAGGTACGTCGACGACATAACCGTCGCGCACGAAGCTGCCGTTGATGCGGCCGACCGCGTCGTCGCTGCCGAGCGCATCGAGCCCGTCTGCGGCGGAGCCGTCGAGCAGATGCTCGCTATAGGCGGAAACGCCAAGACCGTCGGCGGCAGCCTTCTGGTTGGCATGGCCCTGGATCACCGCCAGCACGGCGGAGCCGTCAACGAGCGGCTCAAGCGCGTTGGAACCGGCGTCACCGACCTGCGGCGGCAAGGTGCGCAGCAGGTTTTTCAGGTCGGTGTAATGCCAGGCTTCGATGCGGCGCGTCGGCAGGCCGGCCTTCTTCAGATCGTCGAGAAGCCGGTCGCGCAGCGCCGTCACCGCGCCATTGCCCGGCAGATCGCCGATCTGATGGTTGAAGGCCTCAATCAGCGCCGTTTCGGCCGCAGTCAGGCGGCTCGTCGTCTGCATGTTCATGGACGTCGTCCCTTCCACCCGAAATCAGGCCGCCGCGCCGATGATGTCGGCATAACCATTGGCTTCCAGCTCATGCGCCAATGTCTTGTCGCCCGATTTGATCACCTGGCCCTTGTAGAGCACGTGGACGGTATCCGGCACGATATAGTCGAGCAGGCGCTGGTAGTGGGTGATGACGACAACGGCGCGGTCCGGCGAACGCAGCGCGTTGACACCATCGGCAACGATCTTCAGCGCGTCGATATCGAGGCCGGAATCGGTTTCGTCGAGCACGCAGAGCTTCGGCTCGAGCAGTGCCATCTGCAGGATTTCGGCCCGCTTTTTCTCGCCGCCGGAGAAACCGACATTGAGCGGCCGCTTCAGCATCTCGGTGTTGATCTGCAGCTTGGCCGCAGCTTCCTTGACGCGGCGCATGAAATCCGGCGTCGTCAGCTCGTCCTCGCCGCGCGCCTTGCGCTGCTCGTTCATCGCCACCTTCAGGAACTGCATAGTGGCGACACCCGGAATCTCGACCGGATACTGAAAGGCGAGAAAGACGCCCTTGGCGGCGCGTTCGGCCGGATCGAGCTCGAGAATGCTCTCGCCATTGTAAAGAATGTCGCCCTCGGTGACTTCGTAATCGCTGCGGCCGGACAGCACATAGGAGAGCGTCGACTTGCCGGAGCCGTTCGGCCCCATGATCGCGGCAACTTCGCCGGCCTTTACCGTCAGGTTCAGGCCACGGATGATCTCGGTGCCGTCTTCGGCAATGCGGGCATGAAGGTTTCTGATTTCAAGCATCTTGTTTTTTTCCTATTCATAAAGCGGCTTCAAGGGCCGCCCAATTGACCGTCGCACCGGTCTCGATCCGTCATCCTCGGGCCTGTCCCGAGGATCTAAGCCTTCAATTATATTGCTCTAGTGCTCCGATGCGGCTGTCCGCTTACGTGCGCGGATCCTGGGGACAAGCCCGAGGATGAAGGAACCAGTGTTTAGCCCACGGAGCCTTCCAGCGAAATGCTGATCAGCTTCTGCGCCTCGACGGCGAATTCCATCGGCAGTTCCTGCAGGACTTCCTTGACGAAGCCGTTGACGATCAGTGCGATCGCCGCTTCTGTGGGGATGCCACGCTGCAGGCAGTAGAACAGCTGGTCCTCGGAGATCTTCGAAGTCGTCGCTTCGTGCTCGAACTGCGCCGTCGAGTTCTTCGCCTCGATATAGGGCACGGTATGGGCGCCGCATTTGTCGCCGATCAGCAGCGAATCGCACTGGGTGAAGTTGCGCGCATTCGACGCCTTGCGGTGGGCCGAGACCTGGCCGCGATAGGTGTTGTTGGACACACCGGCGGCGATGCCCTTAGAGACGATGCGGCTCGAGGTGTTCTTGCCGAGATGGATCATCTTGGTGCCGCTGTCGATCTGCTGATGGCCGTTGGACACGGCGATCGAGTAGAACTCGCCGCGGCTGTCGTCGCCGCGCAGGATGCAGGACGGATATTTCCAGGTGATGGCCGAACCGGTTTCGACCTGCGTCCAGGAGATCTTCGAACGGTCGCCGCGGCAATCGCCACGCTTGGTGACGAAGTTGTAGATGCCGCCCTTGCCTTCCTTGTCGCCCGGATACCAGTTCTGGACGGTGGAATATTTGATCTCGGCATCATCGAGCGCAACGAGTTCGACCACGGCGGCGTGCAGCTGGTTTTCGTCGCGCTGCGGCGCCGTGCAGCCTTCGAGATAGGAGACGTAGGCACCCTCTTCGGCGATGATCAGCGTGCGCTCGAACTGGCCGGTACCCTTCTCGTTGATGCGGAAATAGGTAGAAAGCTCCATCGGGCAGCGGACGCCCTTCGGCACGAAGACGAAGGAGCCGTCGGTGAAAACAGCCGAATTCAGCGTCGCGTAATAATTGTCCGAGGTCGGCACGACAGAACCGAGATATTTCCGGACGAGATCGGGATATTCGCGGATGGCTTCCGAGATCGACATGAAGATGACGCCGGCCTTCTTCAGCTCCGCCTTGAAGGTGGTGACGACCGAGACGCTGTCGAAGACGGCGTCGACGGCAATCTTCGGCTTCTCGACGCCAGCAAGAATCTCCTGTTCGCGCAGCGGAATGCCGAGCTTCTCATAGACCTTGAGCAGCTCCGGATCGACCTCATCCAGCGACTTCGGCCCGGGTGTGCTCTTCGGCGCGGCGTAATAATAGATGTCGTTGAAATCGATCTTCGGATAATCGACGCGGGCCCAGGTCGGCTCTTCCAGCGTCAGCCAGCGCCGATAGGCTTCCAGGCGCCATTCCAGCATCCACTCCGGCTCCTGCTTCTTGGCGGAGATGAAGCGGATGATGTCCTCGGACAGGCCTTTCGGCGCCTTGTCCATTTCGATGACGGTCTCGAAACCGTATTTGTACTGGTCGACATCGATCAGGCGCACCTGGTCGATCGTTTCCTGCACGGCAGCCATTTCATTCTCCAATCTCGCCGGATACAAGGTCCGGCAGCTTGTAGCGCTTGGGCAATTCTCTTGCCCTTGATGCCAGGCAATTCCTTGCCCTAGATGTAAGAGGCCAAAAGGGACTTTTCAGCCCGGTTGGCAAGCAGAAATTTGCGTTTCCGCAAGTTTATGACGCGGTCAGGCCGCCTCGCCCGCCGGTCTGCGCCGGCAGGCGATCTTCGCAAAAGCAGCAATCGCCCTGTCGATATCCTCGTCCGTCGTCGAAAAGCCGAGCGAGATGCGTAAGCCCCCCAGTTTGGCGTCACGTCCCATCGCCGTCAGCACATGGCTTTCGCCGAGCCGTCCGGACGAGCAGGCAGAGCCGGCCGAAAGCGCCACGCCTTCAAGATCGAAGGCGATCTGTCCGGTTTCCGCCTTCAGCCCCGGCAGGGTGAAGAAAATCGTATTGGTGACGCGCTCGCCGCCCGCGCCGTGGATCACCACATCGGCTGCTGCCCGACGCATGCCGGTTTCCAGCCGCTCGCGCAGCGCGCCGATTGCCGCATTGCGAGCCTCGAGTTCGTCGGCCGCAGCCTCCGCCGCCGCGCCGAAGCCGATCAGCGCCAGGGAATTCTGTGTCCCCGACCGGTGACCGCGCTCCTGCCCGCCGCCCTGGATCAACGGCCGTGGCATCAGCGCCTCGCCGCGCGCAATCAGCGCGCCGGCGCCCTTCGGCCCACCGATCTTGTGTGAGGAAACGATCATGAAATCGGCGCCGATCTTGCCGATGTCGAGCCCGATGCGCCCCGCTGCCTGCACGGCATCTACGATGAAAAGCCCGCCATGGGCGTGAACGATCCTTGCTGCTGCCTCCACCGGCTGAACGATGCCCGTCTCATTATTGACGAGCATGATGGCAACCATCGGCAGGCCGGCGCCCTTGTCATGGGCATCGAGCATCGTAGCGAGTGCATCCAGATCGACGATGCCGGCTTCGGTCACCGGGATCTCCGTCATCTTCTCCTTGGTGAAGCGGCCGCCTTCGCGCACTGCGGGATGTTCGATCGCCGAAAAATAAAGCTGCCCGAGCCCCAGCGGCGTGCGGCCCATGCGGAAATCCGGTGTCAGCACCAGATTGGCGGCCTCGGTCGCGCCGCTGGTAAAGATCACATTGCCAGCGTCGGTGCCGACCAGAGCCGCCACTTTGCGACGCGCACATTCGATTGCAGCGCGGGCGGCGCGGCCTTCGCCGTGAACGGAATTTGGATTGCCGAAAATGTCGATGGCGCGCATGATCGCCTCGCGTGCTGCAGGGTGCAGCGGCGCTGTGGCATTCCAGTCGAGATAAAGGCGTTGCGGCGCCATGATCTTCAGTCCTGCGCTTGACGAGCTTGCTTCAGCACCCGCGGTTCATTTTTCTTGAAATTTCCGCCGGGCTTGCCTTATGACACATTCACGATGCGTGGATCGCCATGCAAGTTTCGAATTGTTCTAAACTGCGTTTTAGAAAAGCTGACAACACTAGTCAAGTCATGTTGTCGTCCAACGTAGCGCGAACGCGAAATAAAACCCGGAGTACCAATGCCCGAAGTAATTTTCAACGGCCCAGCCGGCCGTCTTGAAGGCCGCTACCAGCCCTCCAAGGAAAAAAGCGCGCCCATCGCCCTGATCCTGCATCCGCATCCGCAGTTCGGCGGCACGATGAACAATCAGATCGTCTACCAGCTCTTCTACATGTTCCAGAAGCGCGGGTTCACGACGCTGCGCTTCAATTTCCGGGGCATCGGCCGCAGCCAGGGCGAATTCGACCACGGCGCCGGCGAACTGTCGGATGCCGCCTCCGCGCTCGACTGGGTGCAGAGCCTGCATCCCGATTCGAAGACCTGTTGGGTCGCCGGCTATTCCTTCGGCTCCTGGATCGGCATGCAGTTGTTGATGCGCCGGCCGGAGATAGAAGGGTTCATGTCGATCGCGCCGCAGCCGAATACTTACGATTTCTCCTTCCTGGCGCCCTGCCCCTCCTCTGGCCTGATCATCAACGGCGAGGCCGACAAGGTGGCGCCGGAAAAAGACGTAAATGGCCTCGTGGAGAAGCTGAAGACCCAGAAGGGCATCCTCATTACCCATCGCACCGTTTCCAACGCCAACCACTTCTTCAACGGCCAGGTGGAAACGCTGATGGGCGAATGCGAGGATTATCTCGACCGCCGCCTGAACGGCGAGCTGGTGCCGGAGCCGGCCGCCAAGCGGATTCGCTAACCTCATCTCACTCAAATTTATCCTATGCGGCACGGTCCAGGCCGCATGGGTCGATTGTGCCGGAACAGATCACCTACCGTGTTGCAATATATATTGCGGTGCGGTAGGGTCCTCGCGATCCTAACTAAAGCGAGGTCCGCAATGACCAAGTCGTTCGGGGAAGTCCTGGATAAGTATAGGGGTATCGGTCCGGGGTTCGACTTTCTTCGAATTGGACTCGCCTTTTCTATCGTACTGACCCATTCCTTTTTGCTGACAAGGAATGATGCCTTCATCAGAGGCTCGGTATTCTGGTTTACCGAATACGCTCTCGTTCCGATGTTTTTCGCCTTGAGCGGATTTCTGATCGCCGGCAGCGCCCAGCGCCTGAGCCTGCGGAATTTTCTGATCAATCGTGGCTTGCGCATCGTCCCCGCACTGGCCGTCGATATCGTCGTTTGTTCGCTGATCATCGGGCCGATCGTCACTATCGTCTATCACGCCGACTATTTTACCGATCCGCGGTTTTTCAAATATTTCCTGAATATCGTCGGCTGGATCCATTACGAGCTGCCTGGTGTTTTCCAGGACAATCCGAGCCAGCGTGTCAACGGCGCGCTCTGGACGGTTCCCTGGGAGATATTCTGCTACATCATCATGTCGTTGCTGATGGTCACCGCCATCGTGAAGACGCGCTATAAGCTGCTTGGCGTGACGATCGCCTATATCTTCATCGGCCTCGTCATTCAAAAGATGCCCTATCTGTTGCCTGGTTCAATCAAGCCGATCGCGCGCTTCCTGTTCATGAGCCGGGGCTCCCAGCTGATAACGGCGTTCATGATGGGCATCGTCGCCTTTCAGTTCAAAGCTCTCATTCCGCATTCCCGCTGGATCTTTGCCGCCGCCTGCCTGGTTTGCGTCATCGCCATTCTGACCCTGGACAGCCGCGCGGTCGAGTCGGTGATCAACCGGCCGATCGTCATCACCTCGCTGGTTTATATCACCGTCTTTATCGGCCTGTCGGAGGTGCCCATTCCCGCCTTTTTCAGGAAAGGCGATTATTCCTACGGCGTCTATCTCTACCATGACCCGTTCCTGCAGATCTGGATCAGCTCATTCCCGACGGTCTTTCTCTATCCGAAATATGGGGCCTTGGCGCTCTACCTCGTCGGCCTGCCCTCGGCTCTCGCCGTCGCAGTGCTGTCCTGGCACTTCATCGAAAAGCCGATCCTCGGCCTTCGCAAGAAGTTCTCCTTCATCGCCCAGGTCAGAGGCGTCGAGGATGGCAATCAGGCTGGGCGCGGATCCGGTATCCGGCCAGTCGCCGTAAAAAGTTAGGGCCTTGCCGGCCGCCCGTCGGCGGTGAGTTCGAAAGCCAGCCCTGGCATTCCATCGATCCGGATCGGCCCGCGTTCGCGCATGCCGATCTTAGCGAGGACTCGCTGCGAGGCGGTGTTTTCGGGATGGGTAAAGGCGATGAAGCCCGATGCAAACTGCCGTTCGAAGAACCAGTCTGCCAGCGCGCTCGCAGCCTCAGTCGCAAGGCCCTTGCCCCACGCCTCCTCGCGGAAGGAATAGCCGAGTTCGAATTCTTCACTCCTGAACCGCGAAATACCGGCGCGGCCGATGAAGCTGCCATCTTCACCGATGAGCTTGTATTTGGTCGTGCCGTCGCGTGCCTGCTCCTCGAACCAGCCCCGCAGCCGCTCCTCGGCCTTCTCAAGGCTCCACGGCGCATTGCCGGAGAGATACCGGGTCGTCGCCATCGTCGAATGCAGCTGCTGCACCAGGGCCGCATCGCCTTCGTCCCACATGACGAAGGCCAGTCGCGGCGTCTTCAGGATGCCACGCTCGCTTGTCATGGCGTTGCCAACACCCCGCCGGTGACGGGAGCGCCGACGCCCGTCGTGCCGGGAAACGTCAATGGCAATCCGTCCAGCGAGCGAACGGCGAGATATGCCCAGGCCTCGGCCTCCATCGCATCGCCGTCAAAACCTGCCTCTTCGGCGGTCAACACATTCGATCCCAGCCCTTCGGCCATGACCGAAAACTCGGCAATGAGAGTGCCGTTCAGCCGTCCGCCGCCGCAGACGATGTAGGTCGACGGGGTCTCGGGCAGAAAACCGGTGGATTGGATAATCGAGGCGGCAGCGACATGCGCCAGCGTCCGGGCGCCGTCCTCAAGGCTTGCCTCGCCGGCCCGAAGCGGCGCGAAATCGCCGCGGTCAAGCGAGCGGCGGACATTGCCGCGGAAGAATGGGCTTGCGAGATATCGATCTGCGAGAGCGGCCACGACCTTGCCGCGTCCGGCGATCTCGCCGCCGGGATCGTAGGTTTGGCCGGTCTGCATCTCCACCCATTGGTCAATCAGCGTGTTGCCCGGCCCGCTGTCGAAGGCCGATATCCGCCCGTCCGTGCCAATGAAGGTCAGATTGGAGATGCCGCCGATGTTGACGAAGCACACAGCCTGCCCCGCCTGCTGGAGTTTTCCTGCAAGTGCGGCGTGATAGGCCGGCACCAGCGGCGCGCCCTGGCCGCCGTGAACCATATCGTTGGCGCGCATGTCATGGACCACGGATATGCCGGTTCGGCGCGCCAATTCCCCGCCGTCGCCGATCTGGATCGTCAGCCCGTCGTCGGGCCGGTGAAGCACCGTCTGGCCATGGAAGCCGAGAACATCGACGGCATTGGCAGCAAGCCCGAAACGCTCCAGGAATGCCGTAACGGCAGTTGCATGCCGTAGGGTCAAGTCGAGCTCGATGTCGCGAAGTTCGGCGGGGCGGCCGTTCCTGTCGGTCAGCGGCCGCGCCAGCTCCAACGCCCGTTTGAGCCGCCGACGGAAATCGGCCTCATAGGGTACGCCCAGGAACGGACCGCGCTCGATGAAGCCGCGGCCGTCGGTCCTGAGCAACGCGACATCGATTCCATCCATCGACGTGCCGCTCATCAGGCCGATCGCAGTCCTGATGACACCCATGAGCCTTGCCTCCCTGCGATTCCCGGATGCACTTTTATAAAAACAGTGCTAAACGCGCCGCGACAGATCAACAACAACGAACTTGCGCGAGCCCCGCCGGTCGAGCGCAGACACCAAGAGACGAACGCCATGTCCGAGTTCAAGTCCGATTTCCTCCGCACACTGAAAGAACGCGGCTTCATTCATCAGGTCTCCGATGAACGTGGCCTCGACGATCTGTTCGCCAAGGAAACCGTGACGGCTTATATTGGCTTCGATCCGACCGCGCCCAGCCTGCATGCCGGCTCGCTGATCCAGATCATGATGCTGCACTGGATGCAGAAGACCGGCCATCGCCCCATCTCGCTGATGGGCGGCGGCACCGGCATGGTCGGTGACCCCTCCTTCAAGGAAGAGGCGCGCCAGCTCATGACCGTGGATACGATCGAAGGCAACATCGCCTCGATCAAGCGCGCCTTCTCCAATTACCTGAACTACGGCGACGGTCCGAAGGACGCGCTGATGATCAACAACGCCGAATGGCTGCGCTCGCTGAACTATCTCGAATTCCTGCGCGATGTCGGCAAGCACTTCTCCGTCAACCGCATGCTGTCCTTCGACAGCGTGAAAACGCGTCTCGACCGCGAACAGTCGCTGTCCTTCCTGGAATTCAACTACATGATCCTCCAGGCCTACGACTTCGTCGAGATCGCCAAGCGTTACGACTGCCGCCTGCAGATGGGCGGTTCGGACCAGTGGGGCAACATCGTCAATGGCATCGATCTCGGTCACCGCATGGGGACCCCGCAACTCTATGCGTTGACCTCGCCGCTGCTGACGACATCGTCGGGCGCCAAAATGGGCAAATCGGCGACGGGCGCTATCTGGCTGAACGCCGATATGCTCTCGGCCTATGATTTCTGGCAATACTGGCGCAACACAGAGGACGCCGACGTCTCGCGCTTTTTGAAGCTCTACACGACGCTGCCGATGGATGAAATCGCCCGACTTTCGGCGCTCGGCGGTTCGGAGATCAACGAGGTCAAGAAGATCCTTGCGACCGAAGTTACCGCAATTCTGCACGGCCGCGCAGCTGCCGAGCAGGCCGCCGAAACGGCGCGCAAAACCTTCGAGGAAGGCGGCCTCTCCGACAATCTGCCGTCTGTCGAGGTTCCCGCATCCGAACTCGACGCCGGCATCGGCTTGCTGTCGCTGATCGTTCGTGCCGGCCTGGCCGGCTCGAATGGTGAAGCTCGCCGGCACGTCCAGGGCGGCGCGGTGCGCATCAACGATCAGGCGGTCAGCGACGAGCGCATGTTGATCGGCAGCGGCGAGATCACCGCCGATGGGGTCATAAAGCTCTCGCTCGGCAAAAAGAAGCACATCCTGATCCGTCGCGCGGCGTAAGCGACTTCAAGTGTGAACGGATATCATAGCCGGCGCCCGCGCCGGCTTTTTCTTTGCCCGACTCCTGAGTTGGCGCAACCCTCACTCAACGCCGGGTCGAGACGTCGCGTCCGTTCGTTCGGCCTCACGGAAGACATAGGGTGGCGGATCGACATCTGGGGCGCGCGTCACGCGTGACCACCAACTGATGGAGAAGGTCGGCGGTGTCACCGTCGCATCGAGAGGAACCGTCAGCACGTGGGCGGAACGGATGAGCTCCGGCGGCCTCAACCGCCCGCTCTTTTCTGCGGAATATGAAGCAGCGCCGCCAGCGGCAACGGCAATCATTGCGACCGGTATGAAAGAGACTGTCCAAGCACAGTGCATGGCATCCTCCGACATTGCCCCGGCGGCTATTCGCGGGCCGGGACCCACATTACATCAGAGTTCCCTAAAACAAGCAAAGCATGAATGTCCGCCTTTGTGAGGACAGGTCGGCACCAGCCAGCAGGGCGCTCAACAATCGCCACCTGTCGGAACCTTTTCCGCCCGCCGGGATTTGCGACCAGATTGGATTGGAACGCCTATGATCAACGACCTCTGGTATAAGAACGCTGTCATCTACTGCCTGTCCGTCGAAACCTTCATGGATGCGAACGGTGACGGCGTCGGTGATTTTCAGGGGCTGATGCGGCGTCTCGATTATCTCTCCGGCCTCGGTGTGACGGCGATCTGGCTGATGCCGTTCCAGGCGTCGCCCGGCCGCGATGATGGTTATGACGTTTCCGATTATTACAATGTCGACCCGCGTTATGGCTCGCTCGGCGATTTCGTCGAATTCACTCACGGCGCCAAGCAGCGCGGGATCCGCGTGCTGATCGATCTGGTGATCAATCATACCTCCAAGGACCATCCTTGGTTTCAAGACGCCAGGAGCGATCCGCAGTCACGCTATCGCGACTGGTACGTCTGGTCAGATAAAAAACCTGCGAATGCCGATCATGGAATGGTCTTCCCCGGCGTCCAGAAGAGCACCTGGACCCATGACGACGCGGCCGAGGCCTATTATTTCCACCGCTTCTACGATCACCAGCCAGATCTCAACACCTCCAACCCGGAGGTGCAGGCTGAGATCCTCAAGATCATGGGTTTCTGGATCCAGCTCGGCGTTTCCGGCTTCCGGATGGATGCGGCCCCCTTCATCATCGCGACGAAAGGTGCCGACGTCACCAAGCCCGTCGAGCAGTTCGACATGTTGAGAAAGTTTCGCGAATTCCTGCAGTGGCGCCTCGGCGATTCTATCATCCTTGCGGAGGCCAACATCCTGCCGAAGGATAATTTCGAATATTTCGGCGACGATGGCGACCGCATGCAGATGATATTCAACTTCCAGGTCAATCAGGCGTTGTTTTATGCTTTCGCCAATGCCGATACGCGGCCGCTCAAAAAGGCAATGGAGGCGACGCAACCGCGACCGGCAACCGCGCAGTGGGGCCTGTTTCTCCGCAACCATGATGAACTGGATCTCGGCCGGCTCTCGGAAAAGCAACGCGACGCGGTCTTTGCCGCCTTCGGGCCCGAAAAGGATATGCAGCTTTACAACAGGGGCATCCGCCGTCGCCTGGCGCCGATGCTCGGCGGCGACCGCCGCAGGATCGAGATGGCCTACAGCCTGCTGTTTTCGCTGCCGGGAACACCCGTCATCCGCTACGGCGACGAGATCGGCATGGGCGACGATTTAAACCTGCCGGAACGTGACTGCGCCCGCACGCCGATGCAGTGGTCGACGGAACCGCAAGGCGGTTTCACCAAAAGCAGAAAGCCCGTCTCGCCCGTCATCAAGGATGGACCCTACGGCTTCCAGCACGTCAATGTCGCCGAACAGCGGCGCGATCCGAACTCCCTGCTGAACTGGACCGAGAGGATGATACGGATGCGCAAGGAAGCCCCGGAAATCGGTTGGGGCGACTTTTCCGCGGTCGACACCGGTGACGACGGCGTGCTGGCGCTTCGTTACGACTGGCGTGGCAATTCCGTGTTGATCCTGCACAATCTGCATTCGCAGCCGGCCGAGGTGACCTTCGATCCGGATATAGGTGAAGACGGCCGACAGTTGATCGATATTGCCGACGGCGCGAGCAGCGAGGCGGACGAGAAAGGCTTACATTCCATGGTGCTCGACGCCTACGGTTATCGCTGGTATCGCGTCGGCGGCCTCGACTATCTCCTCAGGCGCAAGGAAATTTAGTCCTGGGTGCCGCCTCGCCAACCTTACTGGAATTCGAAGATCTGCCGGAAAACACCCGGCGCGATGATTGACAGCGGATTGATCTGCAGGTTCGGCTTGTCGAAATTGCCCGTGAGTTTGAAGGTAATGCCGATCAGGCCGCGGTCACTGCCGTTTCCGAGGATGACGCCGATCAGCGGTAGCTCGGCAAAGAGCCGATTGAGGCCATAGGCTGGCATGAAGGTGCCGGTCATGTCCATATTGCCCTTGCGGTCGCGCACGACGCCCTGGAATGTCGCGCCGATCTGGTCGCCGCGTAGCACGCCGTTCTCGATGCCGACCATGCCACCCCGCGAGACAACGCGGGCAAAGCCCCGCTGAAAACGCTGCGACGAGGTATCGATGTCGCGCTTGACCGCTTCGTTCAGGCTGCGCTGCTCGTTTCCGACGGGCGTCGAGACGATCGAGCGCAGCCGTTGTTCGTTGACGATCGAAAAACGGCGCACGTCGAGCGAGCCGTCCCAGCCGCCCTGTGGCGAAAGTCGGATTGCCAGATTGAGCAGCCCGCCCTGCATATGCTGGTAGAGATCGGCGAAACGCGATACCGCACCGGCATCGCCACTGGTGACGTTGATGACGCCGCCGTCCTTCATTTGGCTGACCACGGCCTCGCCACTGTCGGTCACGGCGGAAAAGTTCAGCGTCTGCAGCTTGTCGCCGCGCAGTGACACCTGCGCCTGGAAATTGCCGATCTTCTCGTCGTTGAAGCCGATGACGTTTTTCAGCCTGGCGCGCACCGATACGCCGGTGTCGCCGGCATCCCCGTCATCATCGTCACCGCCCGAGCCCGATTTCAACCGCGCGATAACTGGCCGCGCATCGGCGCTGTCGCCGGAGACCGAAACGTCGAAATTGCCCTTGCTGCGCTTCACCGACAGGGCGAAATCATCGAGCGAGGAGAGCTTGACGCTGTCGAAATCGGCCGAGATCAACCCGCCTTTCCCGATGTTCATCGATCCGATGGCGCCGAAACCGTCGCCCTTCAGCCGGAAATTCTTGATCTCGGTATTGTCGGCTGGACCGGATGTTTCGAATTCGGCCGTCGCGGCAATGCCGCTGCCCTTTGACCAGCCGATCCATGGCAGGTCGAGTTGCGACCTGGTGAGGTCGAGCTGGACGTCCTGCCGGTCGTCGTCGATGCGCGTCAGCACCATCTTGACGCTGCCGCCGACGATGCCGGAAAGGCCGGGGATCAGTTTGTTGCGCTGGTCTTCCGAAAGCGTCGCGGTGATTACCCGCTGCCGTTTGGCGCTGTCGGATGCCTCGACCGGTTCGGCAAGATCGATATCGGCCGGGACGCCGTCGATCTGGGCCTTGGCGTCGAGGGTGATCTGTTTCGGATTGCCGTTCAGCGTCCCATCGAGATTGCTGATCGTCCGACCGGAAAACGGCTTGGCAAGATCGATATCGGTCAGCTTCATTTCCGCCGTCCATTCGGCCGGCGGCGGGTTCTGCGAGGAGAGCAGGCCGAAATGCGCTTTCACATGCGCGTCGATCCGCCCCTTGAGATCGTCGGGCGTAAAACCGGCGCGCTGCAGCACCCGGATCGGCCGGTAGGTCAGAAGCTCGCCGACCGCGTCCGCTGAACCCGAGATCGCTAGATCGATATCGGCCATCAGCGGCTTGTCGTAGGTGGCGGGTAAGATGAATGTACCTTGCCCGAGACCGACAGACCGGCCGGAGGGGAAAAACGACGTGCCGCTCTTGATCGCGATCGTCGCAGCCGGGCCGATAAGGTCGAAATGGGCCGCCATGTCGCGAACTGGCGGAATGTCGCCGGCGATGTTCATCCGCGCATCCGCGACGTCGAAGCCGATGCGGATCTGGTTGGCGTCGAGTTTCAGGCCCTTGCCGCCGGCGGCCTCGTCGAGCCTGCCGAAGGGAATGAAGACGGAGATCGAGGCGTTGGTGACGGTGCCACCGAAGAGGTTGCCATGTACCCAGGTGCGCACCTTGGGCGCCATCCAGAACGGCCAGAGCTGCTTGATCGCCGTCGTCTGCAGTTGTGCCGACTGGCCGGCAAAACTGATCTCCGGCGATTTGCCCCCAAGCTTGACGTGCAGTGCCCCGTATAGCGCGCCGAGCGGGCTGGAGACGGTCATGTTGGGAAAGAGGAATTCCCGCCCGGCCACCAAGTAACGCCCGGTCGCCTGGATATCGAAGGAGAGCGGCTGCTCGCCGGAGCCGCCGGGAGCTGCCGTGCCGCCGCTGACCAGCAGGTCGATGCCGAAGCCCTTGCCGGCCTGCGGATCGAGCTTGTCGAGATCGATCAGCGCGCCGTTGATCGGAACCGTGGTCGCGCCGAACCGGGCGTTCGACCGGGCGATTTCGAGGGTCTGCTTGGTGAAATCATAAACGAGGTTGATCTGGCCGCCCGACAGTTCCTGCGGATCGCCGTCCGCATAAATCAGGCCAGGATCGATGTCGACGGTTGCCGCCAGCGCCGGCTGCTCGCCATCACGCCCCCTGGTGGCCGATACCGTCAGGTCGGCAAAGGCGTTGAGCCCCTGCCGAATCACGCCCTGATCGTTGCGTTTTAGAGCAAAGGGCGTGAGGTCGGCATGTTTGAGCGTCGCCACCACCTTAGACACATGGCCGGCTTCCTTCTCGGCCAGCACGTCGAGCTCGGCCACCTCGCCGTTGAGCGCCACCTCGCCGGTCAACTGCAGCGAGGATGGGCCGGCATGAGCAAAGACGAGATTGTCGACGACCAGCGACAGCGGGCCGTTGGCGGTGTCGGCAAGCTTGATGTCGATGCCGGAGATGCGCACGGAATTCGTCGAGCCGCGCGTGACGATGCTGTCGAACATGTCGAACTGCGAGAAGATCTTCTCCATCGCCGCCGGCATGGCGTCGATGCGCAGATCGTCGAGCAGAACCGGATTGCCGGCGGGCAGCAGCGCGGTATCGAGCGCGATATCCTCGGCTTCGATATCGGTGACGGCGATGCGGCCGCGGAAAAGCTGCAGCGGATCGAGCCCGAGGCGCACCGAGCCCGTCGTCGACAGGTGCTGGCCGCTCTGCTCATCGATCATGTTGACGTCGCGCGCTTCCAGCGCCAGCCGGAAATCAGAGGTGAAGCGAATGACGGTGGAGCCCACTTCGGCGCGATAGCGAGGTCCGGCCACGCTGTTCAACGCCGCCTGCGCCTGCTGCGACAGTGGCCTGTCGAACATTCCGCTCTCGACGGTGAAGACGAGCGCGGCGAGAACAAGCAGAATCACGCCCAGAAAACCTGCGGTCAGCTTTGCCGTACGCCGCGCCGGCGAGCGCGGCGGCGGGCAATGGACGATGATCGGATCCTCGGCCTGGGCGGACGGCAAGCGGTCCAGCGCAACGATATCCTTCTTGCGAAACGTGACCTTTTCGCCGCGGATGGCTGACATGCGCCTTCGGGCTCTCCCTTAAATGAAGAAATGAACCCGGCAATGCTGGACGGGTTTCCATCCACTATATAATTCGGGGAGAGAAAGTGTCATCCACAAACCCGGCAAAAGAAAGGTTTTCCCAATGGCGGTTCCCGGCATCGGCGCCACGGCTCCTGATTTCAACCTCCCCCGCGACGGCGGCGGCCGCGTTTCGCTCGCCGAATTCCACGGCCGGGCGCTCGTGCTGTTCTTTTATCCCAAGGACGACACGACAGGCTGCACCGCCGAATCCTTGGCTTTCACAGCGCTCGCAAGCGAGTTTGAAGCGGCGGGTGCGGTCGTCATCGGCATGTCGCCCGATTCGGCTGCCTGCCATGACAAGTTCATCAGGAAGCACCGTCTTTCGGTGGCGCTCGCCTCGGACGAGGAAAAGACGACGCTGCAGGCTTACGGCGTCTGGAAGGAAAAGAGCATGTACGGCCGCAACTTCATGGGCGTCGAGCGCACCACTTTCCTGATCCGCCAGGACGGCACGATCGCCACCATCTGGCAGAAGGTGAAGGTGCAGGGCCATGCCGAAACCGTGCTCGAGGCCGTGCGGAATCTGGCCGCGTGAGCGGGGACCTGGCGATAACCTCGCTGCGCGGCGGCGCCATCGATGCGATCTGCTCCGCCGATCTCGACCGCAAGACGGCGCTTGCGCAGGAAAGCGCTACCCGCTGGTTTGAACGCCGGGTGTCCTTGCGCTCGCCGCTCGATGCCGCGCTGCCGGAGCGGCCCGGCCGTCCCGACAGCCCGGTGCTGACGCCACCGACACAGGTGGAAAAACGATCGCTGCATACGCTGAAAGGCCGGATCGCCCTGCTCCACGCCATCGCCCATATCGAGCTCAATGCCGTCGATCTGGCGCTGGATATCGTCGCGCGATTCGCCACCGAACAGGTGCCGAATTCGTTTTTCGACGGCTGGATGCAGGTTGCTTTCGAGGAGGCCAAGCATTTCCGCATGGTGCGCGCCCGCCTTAACGATCTCGGCGCCGATTACGGCGATCTTCCTGCCCATGACGGGCTGTGGCAGGCGGCCCATTCGACGCGCAACGACCTGACGGCAAGGCTCGCCGTCGTGCCGCTGATTCTCGAAGCCCGCGGCCTCGACGTCACGCCGTCGCTGCAAGCCAAGATGCGCCAGACCGGCGATCTCGAAAGTGCCGCCGTCCTCGACGTCATCTACAACGACGAGAAAGGCCATGTCGCCGTCGGCGCCAAATGGTTCCGCTTCCTCTGCGCCCGGGAGAAGCGCGACCCGGCAAAAGCCTTTCAGGAGCTGGTGCGCGCCAATTTCCGCGGGCCGCTGAAGCCGCCCTTCAATGATCTCGCCCGCGCCGAGGCCGGGTTGACGCCATCTTTCTACCGCTCGCTCGCATCGATCAGTCACGCTTGAAATAGCTGGTATTTCTGACGCGCATAGCGATAAGGAAAGCATTCGTTAACCATAAACGTGTCTAATTTTCCGAAAGAGGCGTAGCGCATCAATCGGGAGAGCCTGCGTGAACAGCGGACATCAGCACCGGGTATTCGGCAGGCGAGCGCAGGAACATATCCTGATCCTGGCAAGCGGCGACAAGGTCCGCCACATGACGGTCCGGCCTTGGATGGCCGCGCTTGCCTTCTGCTTCGTCGGCGTCTTCTCGATCGGCTATCTCCTCGCCACCTCCTACCTCGTGCTGCGCGACGACCTGATCGGCGCCACCATGGCGCGGCAAGCCCGCATGCAGCACGATTATGAAGACCGCATCGCAGCCCTCCGCGCCCAGGTCGATCGCATCACGTCGCGTCAGCTCCTAGACCAGCAGGTGGTCGAGGACAAAGTCGACAAGCTGATGGAGCAGCAGATGGCGCTGACCTCGCGCCACGGTAAGCTCGACAATCTGCTCGACCGGGCCGAAAGCTCGGGTCTGACGGAAAAGGACGGCGCCCCGCCTGCCTCGTCTTCACCCGTTCAGTCCTATGCCCCCGACATCAAGGATAAGCGCGCTTCATTGACCGGTGGCGGCATCGAGGCGATCGAGAAACAGCTGGCAAGCGGTGCGCCTGCTGATGCTACACCCGACAATACGACGCTTGCCTATGTGCCCTCGGCAGAAACGGTCGGCGACCGCGCCGACCGCATCTTCTCCAACGTGACGCTGTCGCTGAAGGGGGTCGAACAGGATCAGCGCAACCGCGTCGAGCAACTGACGAGCGACGCCGGCAATGCCGCCAATGCCATCGGCAATGTGCTGACCCGATTCAAAATTCCAGTGCCTGAGGAAGTTGCGGCGAGACAGGACGACGATGCCGTCGGCGGCCCCTATGTCGAACCTGAAAGCAACGACGATTTCAACAATTCGCTGGCAGCGCTCGACGGCGCACTGACCCGGCTTGAGGCCGTGCGCAGCACCGCCGAATCCCTGCCCTTCCGCAACCCCGCCATCGGCAAGGACGTGACCAGCCCCTTCGGCAATCGCCGCGACCCTTTCCTCGGCCGCCTCGCGCTGCATTCCGGCATCGATTTCCGCTTCTCGCCGGGTGAAAAGATCCGCCCGTCGGCGCCTGGCAAGGTCATTTCCGCCGGCTGGACCGGCGGTTACGGCAACATGGTCGAAGTCGATCACGGCAACGGCATCTCCACCCGCTATGGCCATATGTCCCAGGTCTTGGTCAAGGTCGGCGACGCGGTCGGCCGCAGCAACGTTATCGGCCTTGCCGGCAGCACCGGCCGCTCGACGGGCACGCACCTGCACTATGAAGTGCGCCAGGACGGGCACGCGGTCGATCCAGTATATTTCATGAATGCCGGCCTTAAACTCGCCACCTATATCAAGTAACAGCCGTCAGGTAACCATCGCTTCACTCTGTACAGGGTGGGGCCTCTCTATTTCTTGACTTGCCGGCCATTCGGGGCTATGTCGCGCTGCATTGCGGCATGCAATCCCGCCGACTCGTTCAGAGCTCGGCCGAACCGGAACGGAAACAGTTTTCCCTTTGACGACATTCGCTGACCTTGGCTTGAGCCAAAAAGTGCTATCCGCCGTTACCGACGCGGGCTACACGATACCCACGCCTATTCAGGCGGGAGCCATTCCGTTTGCGCTGGAGCGTCGCGATATTTGTGGCATCGCGCAGACCGGCACCGGCAAGACGGCATCCTTCGTTCTGCCGATGCTGTCGCTTCTCGAAAAGGGCCGGGCCCGCGCCCGCATGCCGCGCACGCTGATTCTCGAGCCGACGCGTGAACTCGCCGCCCAGGTCGCCGAAAATTTCGAAAAGTACGGCAAGAACCACCGTCTCAACGTCGCCCTTCTGATCGGCGGCGTTTCCTTTGAAGACCAGGATCGCAAGCTTGAACGCGGCGCTGACGTGCTGATCTGCACGCCCGGCCGCCTGCTCGACCATTTCGAGCGCGGCAAGCTGTTGATGAGCGGCGTCGAGATCCTCGTCATCGACGAGGCCGACCGCATGCTCGACATGGGTTTCATTCCCGATATCGAGCGCATCGCCAAGATGATCCCGTTCACCCGCCAGACGCTGTTCTTCTCGGCCACCATGCCGCCGGAAATCCAGAAGCTCGCCGACCGCTTCCTGCAAAATCCCGAGCGCATCGAAGTGGCAAAGCCCGCCTCGGCCGCAAAGACCGTGACGCAGCGCTTCGTCGCCTCGCACAGCAAGGACTACGAGAAGCGCGCGGTGCTGCGTGAACTCGTCCGCGCCCAGACCGAACTCAAGAACGCCATCATCTTCTGCAACCGCAAGAAGGATGTTGCCGATCTCTTTCGGTCGCTGGAGCGCCACGGCTTTTCCGTCGGCGCCCTGCATGGCGACATGGATCAGCGCTCCCGGACGATGACGCTGCAGAGCTTCCGTGACGGCAATCTCCAGCTGCTGGTTGCCTCGGATGTCGCCGCCCGCGGCCTCGACATCCCAGATGTCAGCCACGTCTTCAATTTCGACGTGCCGATCCATTCCGAGGATTACGTCCACCGCATCGGCCGCACCGGCCGCGCCGGCCGTTCGGGTGCAGCCTTCACGCTTGTCACCAAGCGCGACAGCAAATTCGTCGATGCAATCGAAAAGCTGATCGGCGAGAAGGTCGAATGGCTGAACGGCGATGTGAACTCCCTGCCCCCGGCAGAAGAAAGCGCCGACAGCGAGCGCCCGCGGCGCAACAGCCGCGAGCGTGGCGCCAAGGGTGAACGCGGCGACAGGGATCGTGGTCGCGGACGCGGCAATCGCAGCGGCGCGGGTCATAAATTTGATAACGACATACAGGATAATGACGTCCAAGTGATCCAGGCAGCACCAGTAAAGGCCGACATCGTGAAGCACGAGCGCAAAGCAGAGCAGAAGCCGCAAAACAATGCGCGTAACAGCCGGCCTTATCCGGCAAACGATGACAGCCGCGATCGCCGCCGCCATCGCGACCACGACGACGGCCCGACCCCGGTTGGCTTTGGCGATGATATCCCCGCCTTCATGCTGATCGCCGGCAGCGCCAAGGTCTGAACACCCAATGGGTAAGCCCGGTCTCGATTTCCCGGGCTTCGGCGTCGGCCTTGTCATTCTGCGCGACGCCAGGATTCTTCTCTATAAACGCGTGCGCGCACCGGAAGCCGGCTACTGGAATATCGTCGGCGGCAAGGTCGACCATATGGAGCCGGCCGAACAAGCTGCGCGCCGCGAGGCCGAGGAAGAAACCGGCCTCAAGATCGGCCGGATCGAGCGGATCGGCGTGACCGAACAGATCATCGATACCGACCGCCAGCACTGGATCTCGCTTCTCTATCTCGCCCGTGACGTCGAAGGTGAGCCGCAACTGACCGAACCGGACAAGCTTTCCGATTTCGGCTGGTTTCCGCTGACGGATTTGCCGGAACCGCTCTCGGCCTTCACCAAGGCGGCGATATCAGCCCTGCCCTCAGCCGAATGCAGTCAGCGATCGGCTCTCAGCGACGCCTCATAGGCAAGCCGCACCCATTTCGCCATCAGATCGGGATCGTCATAAGCCTCGTCGGGGATCGACCAGTAGGGCATCTTCACCGGTTTGCCCTTCCTGCCCTCGTAGGTCCATTGCGTGGCGCCGGCAGCGGCAAATTCGGGAGCGCTCGTCTCGTCGGCCTTCAGCAGCATCTCGTCGCGCACTTCGAGCGCGATGATGCGCCCGAGATGATAGATGCCCTTGCCGCCGAACATGCGCTTGACCGTGACCGGGCCGAGCCCCTGAAACATTTCCTCGATGCCGGCATTGTCCATTCGCTATTCCCTCGAGAGCCTGAAAATCACAGCGCGTGATAATCCCGGTTCATATAAATAAGCGCCGGGTGCTTTTCGCTGAAGCGGACAGCCGCAACCTCGCCGAAAATGACATTGTGCGTCGGCATTTCCTTGATGTCGGTCACCCGGCAATCGAAGGCAGCGAGCGCATCGGCGAGAACGGGCGCGCCGGTAACCAGCGTCTCGAAACGAGCACTGGCGAAACGGTCGCTATCGGAAAGCGACGTCCGTCCGGAAAAGGCGTCGGCAACGCCTTGGTGATGGGCGCCGAGCGTGTTGAGCACGAAGATGCCGCTACGGAAAAAGATCTCGTTCTTCGGATTGGTATTGTTGAGGCAGATCAGCACCGAGGCCGGATTGTCCGACACCGAGCAGGCGGCAGTAATGGTGACGCCGCGGCGCAAGCCTTCCATTGCCGTCGTCACGAGCTGCACATGGCCGGCATAGCGGCTCATGGCATCGCGATAAAGGCCGGGGTCGATATGCTGCCTGTTCAACACCTGCTTCTCCGTGCGCGCTTATATGGCCACTGCATAATTCCTGAAACCGGAATCGACTTAGGACAAAATTAGCAGCAATTCAAAGTGCTACAGCGTCCTTTGCTGCTCTCGAAAAGACACGTGGCGCTATCGTTCGACTTGCTATCGCGCCAATATGGCGAGCATCGGTTACCTTTTCTACAATAGGACCGGTGAAAAGCATTGCTTCACGCTTGTTTTTCTTTGACGATCGCGGCCGTGCGGATAAAAGGGCATGGACGATGGCTAGGGGATCTCCGCCTTTCATGATCAACCTGCGTGGCATAGCAGCCTGTCTGATGCTGCTGGGAGCGGCGGCACAAGGCCATGCGGCCGGCGTGACGATCGGCGTCGTCGCCCCTCAGAACGGCACGCTCGCTTTGCTTGGTACCCAGATTGCCGCCGGTGCCGGTTTCGAGATCCAGCAATCGGGAAATACCCTCGTCGCCATCAACGAGACTTGTGAGGACAATAGCGGTGCTGCGGTTGCCGATGCGCTGGTTGCTGCCAAGGTGCAGGTCGCAATCGGCTTTCTCTGCAGCGAGACTCTGGAAGGCGCACTGCAGAAGCTGAAGGATGCCGGCATTCCCGCCATCACCGTCTCGGCGCGTTCCCGCATCCTCATGGAGGATGCGCTGAAGAATGGCTGGCCGCTCTTTCGTTTGGCGCCCGCCGACGGCACTGAGGCGGCAAAGATCAATGAGGTGATCCTGAAGGACTGGGCCGCCGATCCGATCGCCCTGATCGAGGACGGCACCATCCATGGCCGCGAACTGACGGAAGCGGTGCGCAACGCGCTGGAACAGAACGGCCTGAAGCCGGTCTTTACCGATACCTATAGGCCGGGACAGGAGCAGCAGATTGCCTTGGTCCGCCGTCTGAAACGCGCCGGCGCCACCAGGGTCTTCATCGGTGGCGACCGCAACGATGTCGCCGTCATCGCCCGTGACGCCAAGGCAGAAAACATTCCGCTCTCCATCCTCAGCGGCGATGCCATGCGCGCCGCCGACCAGCCGCTGCCGCTTGATACAGGCGTGCGCGCCGTCGCTCTGCCGGAATATGCCGTTCTGCCGGAAGCCACAGCGGCAGCCGACGCGCTGCGTGCCAAAGGCATCGAGCCGGAAGGATATGTCCTGCCGTCGCTCGCGGCAGCATTGATCGCCGGCCAGGCGGCGGAAGCCGCTGCTGCGGGCAAGCCTCTCCAGGAAATGCTTCTCGCCACGACGTTCCAGACGCCGATCGGCGCCATTGCCTTCACCGCGGCGCACGAACTCGCGCAAAATCCCTACCGCCTGCTCGAATGGCGGGGCAACGGCTTTTTTCCACCTGCCGCGCCGACGCAATGAGCGGCGGCGGCCAGTCTTGAAATCGGGTGCCGCCCCAAGTGGCCGCCCACAGGGAGTAAGATTTGATGACGCTGCCCATTCGCATGGCCCCTTCGATCCTCGCGGCGGATTTCGCCCGGCTCGGCGAGGAGGTGCGCAACGTCACGGCCGCCGGCGCCGACTGGATCCATCTCGACGTCATGGACGGGCATTTCGTGCCCAACATCTCCTTCGGGCCCGATGTCATCAAATCGCTGCGCTCCTATACATCGGCCATCTTCGACTGCCACCTGATGATCTCGCCGGTCGACGACTACCTCGAAGCCTTCGCCAAGGCCGGCTGCGACCGCATCACCGTCCATGCCGAAGCCGGGCCGCATCTGCACCGCTCGCTGCAGACCATCCGCAATCTCGGCAAAAAGGTCGGCGTGACACTCAATCCGGCCACCCCGCTCAGCGCCATCGAAAACGTGCTCGACGATGTCGACCTCATCCTGATCATGTCGGTCAATCCCGGCTTCGGCGGGCAGAAGTTCATTCCGGCGATGGCAGCCAAGATCGCCGCGGCAAAATCACTGATCGGTGACCGCCCGATCGAACTCGAAGTCGATGGCGGCGTCACGGTGGAAACAGCGCCTGCTATCGCGCGCGCCGGCGCCAACGTCCTCGTCGCCGGCTCGGCGATTTTCAAGGGCGCGACAGTCGAAGATTATCGTCGGACCGTCGCCGATCTTCGTCAGGCAGCCGAAGGGGCACGAGCATGATCAAGCGTCTGATCCTCGGTGGCATGCTTGCCGCCGCATTGACCGGCCTGCCCGCCCTGTCACTGGCCGGCGACATTGCCAATATCCAGCCGCTCGGCTTTTCTGCCGATGGCAAGGTGTTCGGATTTCAGGAATTCGGCCTCAAGGAAGAAGGCGGCGTCCCTTACTCCAACACCTATTTCGTCGACACCGAAAACGGCCAGTATCTCGAGGGCACGCCGTTCCGCACGGAGATGACCGACAAGGACGCCAATCTTTCCAAGGCGCGGCGGCAGAACCTGACGGCGGCGCGCAGCCAGATGGACAAATACGATCTGCTGACCAATCCCGGCCTGATCGCCGCCTTCAATCCGCCGACCGAACTCGGCTCTCCCGCAAAGACCATCCGCTATACCACGCTTGCGACCGACGGCCCGCCGAAATCGCCCTATACGCTCTCACTCAGCGAGATGCCGGTACCGACGCCGAAGGATTGCGCGGCGATCGACAAGCGGGTTCTCGGCTTCAGCCTGCAGATGATCGAGAAACAAGGCGCTCCGAACCGCCAGGCGGCGCGGCAGGCGACCATAGTTCCGGCCGAGCGCGCCTGTTCGGTGGAATACCGGATCGGCGGTGCGGTGGTCTATCAGCCGGAATCCGGAAACACGGTTCACATCGCCCTCATCCTCGCCTTCGACGCCGACAGGAACGGACGCTGGATTGCCGTTCCGGTTCATCCCTGAGCCCGGATCGCCCAAGGATGGGTGGCCCGAGCCCGGATCGCCCCAGGACAGATCGCCCCAGGACCAATAGCCCGAGGATGGATCGTCTGAGAGCGGCACGGCCGCCCTACCCCGATCTGTTTGCCGGCGCATTGTTCTGGGGCACGCAGATGCTCGCCTCCGCCATGCTCGGTCTTTACCTCCGCAACGGCCTGCAGACGAGCCGGCTTGCCGAGGTCGCCACACTCTATTTCCTCGGCGGCCTTCTCTCCTGGCCCTTCGCCCTGCCGGTCGCCCGCTTCTTTGCCTACGACAGGCCGCCGGAGGCGCGTTTTGCCGCCTTCTTCGTGACGCTGACCGCGGCGACGATCGCAATGACCGCCTTTCTCTTCGCCATGGAATACCGGCTGTTCTATTCGCGCTGGCACGCCCCCTTCGGCAGCTTCGTCTGGGCCTTCCAGTTCGTCTTCACCAGCATCAGCGCCGTCTACCAGTTCCTGGTGATCGGCCTGCGCCTTTTCCTGCCGCTCGGTCTCGTCTGCCTTGTCGTCAGCAGCTATCATCTTGCCAAACGCATGCGTTGAGATTGCCGCCGGTCTTTGCTACAGGGGCGCTAACCTCAATGAAGCAACCTCTTGAAGTGAAGGCAGCCGCCCATGATCCCGCGTTATTCCCGGCCCGAAATGGTCGCCATCTGGTCTCCCGAAACCAAATTCCGCATCTGGTTCGAGATCGAGGCGCATGCCTGCGACGCGCTGGCCGAACTCGGCGTCATCCCGAAATCGGCGGCAAAGACGATCTGGGAAAAGGGCGGTGCGGCCACCTTCGACGTCGCTCGCATCGACGAGATCGAGGCTGTCACCAAGCATGACGTTATCGCCTTCCTGACCCATCTCGCCGAGATCGTCGGCCCGGATGCGCGTTTCGTCCACCAGGGCATGACCTCATCTGATGTGCTCGACACCTGCTTCAACGTCCAGCTGGTGCGCGCCACCGATATCCTGATCGCCGATATCGACCGCCTGCTCGCAGCGCTGAAAACCCGCGCCTTCGAACATAAGGACACCGTCACCATCGGCCGCTCGCACGGCATTCACGCCGAGCCCACCACCTTCGGTGTCAAGCTGGCGCTTGCCTATGCCGAATTCGAGCGCTGCCGCCAGCGCCTGGTCGCCGCCCGCGAGGAAGTCGCGACCTGCGCCATCTCGGGCGCCGTCGGCACCTTCGCCAATATCGATCCGCGCGTCGAAGAACATGTCGCCGAGGCCCTTGGGCTGAAGGCCGAGCCGGTCTCGACCCAGGTCATCCCGCGCGACCGCCACGCGATGTATTTCGCCACCCTCGGCGTCGTCGCCTCCTCGATCGAACGTCTGGCGACCGAGATCCGCCACCTGCAGCGCACCGAGGTTCTGGAAGCGGAAGAATATTTCTCGCCCGGCCAGAAGGGCTCTTCGGCCATGCCGCACAAGCGCAACCCGGTTCTGACAGAAAACCTGACCGGCCTCGCCCGCATGGTCCGCTCCTACGCCCTGCCGGCCATGGAAAACGTCGCCCTCTGGCATGAGCGCGACATCTCCCACTCCTCGGTCGAACGCATGATCGGCCCCGATGCGACCGTGACGCTCGATTTCGCCCTGTCGCGTCTCGCCGGCGTCATCGAAAAGCTCTTGGTCTACCCCGAGAACATGGAAAAGAACCTCAACAAATTCCGCGGCCTCGTCCACTCCCAGCGTGTCCTTCTGGCGCTGACTCAGGCCGGCGCCTCCCGCGAGGACGCCTATCGCCTGGTGCAGCGCAACGCCATGAAGGTCTGGGAACAGGGCAAGGATTTTTTGGAGGAGTTGCTGGCCGATGCGGAGGTGCGAGCGGCGCTTTCGGAAGAAGACATCCGCGAAAAATTCGACCTTGGGTATCACACCAAACACGTCGACACGATCTTCCGCCGCGTCTTCGGCAACGCTTGAGCGGGCTGCAACGCTATGACGGCGTCTTGCAGGCGCCGTCAGGCTGTTGACAAGCCACACCCCCCGAGGGGACTTTCAAAAAACTGACGGCGCCCTCGCAGGCGCCGTTTTCATGTCTGCCTTTGTCTTTTTGTAATTGCAGAATGAATGATAGTTAGCTTTTCTCGAGCGGCCGTTGTTTTTGCTTCGGCCCTTTTTCGGCATCAGCACGTTTGCGTGCCCCCACCTTTTTCGAAGGCGCCGCATTGGCTGCATCCGATGTGCTGCAAGCCTCCGTCTCGCCCCTGCCCTTGGCGGCCTTGGCGACCAGTTCGTCCAAACGTTTCAGCTCATCCTCGTCGAGGTTCTCGATGCCGATGAAACGGTTCTCGGCGTGGCTCGTGAGGATAATCTCGTTGAGTTTGGCCTGGATCGCCCGCGTGTCGCGCGTCTGGGCGTTTTGCAATACGAAGACCATCAGGAAGGTGATGATTGTCGTGCCGGTGTTGATGACCAGCTGCCAGGTTTCCGAATAATCGAAGAAGGGGCCGAGTGTCGCCCAGATGATGACGGCGATGAGCGCCAGGATGAAGATGACAGGTTTGCCCGCCCATTCCGATATCTTGGTTGCGAAGCGGGCGAACAGATGTTTCATCGTCACCTCTGAAATCCTCCCACAAAGCCGGTCACAAATAACGCGGCGAGAGGTCTTGAGGTTCCGGGAAGTCGGCGAAGGTTTAACCTCCGGGGATCGCGAGAGTTCGCGGCCCCGGAAATCTTAGATTACACGGCTTCCCGCGCAATCAGCTTGCGATAAAGATGCCAGGTCGCATGGCCGAGGATGGGAATGACAAGCGCAAGCCCGGCAAAGACCGGGATCGTGCCGATGACGAGCAGTGCAGCGACGATCAGGCCCCAGAGCAACACCGGCACCGGATTGGCGACCGTCGCGCGGATCGAGGTGACGACAGCGGCCACCGCGCCGACATCGCGGTCGAGCAACAGCGGAAAGGTGATGACCGATATCGCGAGCACCACCAGCGCGAAGACGAAACCGATCAGATTGCCCCAGATGATCAACTGCATGCCCTCGGGCGTGCCGAAGACCTGGCGGAAGAAATCCGCCATGCTGCGCGGAAACACTTCGCCGAGCAGATTGCTGTAGAGCGTCTGCGCCGTCACCAGCCAGACGACGAAAATTCCACAAAGCATCAGCCCGACTGCGACGATCGACGGCAGCGCCGGCGAATGGCGTACCTCGAGCGCATGCGTCCACGAACTATCGAGGCCGGCCTCGCGCCGGCGGCTGATCTCATAGAGACCGATCGCTGCGATCGGGCCGATCAGCACGAAACCTGCCATCAGCGGAAAGACCATCGGCAAAAGGTTGGCGCCCGAGGTCCACAACGTCAGGAAGACGCCGGCAATCGGATACATGAGGCACAGGAACACGTAGTGGGACGGTTTCTCCATGAAATCGTCGTAGCCGCGCTTCAGCGCGTCGAAGACGTCGGCGATACCGATGCGATTGACCACGGGCCGCGCGAAGCTTTCGCCTGCACCCGTCATGACATGAAATGCCGCCATGGCTTTCTCCTCCTCAGCCGAGACCTGGTCGGCGGCGGACACGCAATCGGCGGGCAAGCCGACACGAAATCCGCAACCGGCACTGGAGCAATATAGCAAACCAAAGCGCCCGTGTCGCTCTCTCCCTTCACATCCCCTCTTGACATCTTGGGCGCGCCTTCTCACATCGGCGGCACTATGAAAGCCTCAGACGCAGATATCCTCATCATCCCCGGCTATACCAATTCCGGCCCGAGCCACTGGCAGAGCCGCTGGGAGGCAAAGCTCAGCACGGCGCGGCGCGTCGAACAGGCCGAATGGTCAAAGCCGGTCCGCGAGGACTGGATCGCCCGGATCGCCGAGGAAGTGAACGCTTCGACCCGCCCGGTCATCCTCATCGCTCACTCGCTCGGAGTGACCTCGGCGGTCCACGCCATCCCGCATTTCCGCAAGCCGGTGGCGGGCGCCTTCTTCGTCGCCCCGCCCGATGTCGCCAATCCCGACATCCGCCCGAAGCACCTGATGACCTTCGGCCCATACCCGCGCGATCCGCTGCCCTTCCCGTCGATCACGGTGGCGAGCCGCAACGATCCGTTCGGCAGTTACGACCATGCCGACGATATCGCCAGCAGCTGGGGCTCCTTCCTCGTCGATGCCGGCGAGGCAGGACATATCAATGCCGATTCCGGTCACGGTCCCTGGCCCGAGGGCACGATGGTCTTCGCTCAGTTCCTCAGCCGCCTCTCGGCTTGATGAAGCAAACGGGCCTTTCTCGGTAATTAAGCGGGTGCTTTCTAAGTCTTTCTTAATGTAATGACAGCAGACTGCAGCGAGATGAAATAAGCGAGAATGCCCGTGAAGAAAGCCCATCCAGAGGCCGATGATTTAGCAGCGGCTGAGGCAGGCGTCGGCAACGTGGCGGATGACGATTCCGACCTGGCGGAACGGGAGAGCCGGTGGAACCATGCGCTCGTCGGCTCCGGTCTTGGCGTCTGGGATCACAACTACCGTCTCGACCGGAAGTATTATTCGCAGACGTGGAAGACCATGCGCGGCATGGCGCCCGATGAGGAGGCCGCCGGCGATTACGACGCCTGGCTGGCACTCGTTCATCCCGATGACCGCGATTTCGTCGTTCATGCCATCGACCGCCAAAATGCCGGCGATCCGGATTTCCAGATCTTCGAATATCGCGAGCGCCACAGGGACGGCCACTGGATGTGGATCGACTGCCGCGGCGCCTGCGTGGAATGGGACGAGAGCGGCGTGCCGACGCGCATCATCGGCACGGATACGGATATTACCGACCGCAAGGAGGCCGAAGATACGCTGTCGCGCCTATCGCGTCGGCTCGATCTGGCGCTGGAGATTTCCCGCATCGGCGTCTTTGAAGCGGATATCGAGAATGATACCGTCGAATGGGACGAGCGCCTCATCTCCATTTACGGGCTGAAGGGCGCCTCACGTCCGATCGCCAGCGACGTCTGGGCGAAAAGCCTGCATCCCGACGATCGCGAGCGCGTGCTGGGTTTGTCCGACCGCAGCGTCGAAAGCGGCAGTGATTTTCAGCAGGAATACCGCATCATCCGCGGCGACGGCGCCGAACGTGTGATCCGAGCCCGCTCGGCCTTCTTCGTCGACAGCAACGGCCACCGCAAGCTGATCGGCGCCAATTGGGACGTCACCGAGGAGGTCGCGCTTCGCAACGAGTTGCAGCGCGCCAAGGATCTGGCCGAGGCGCACAACCGCGAGCTCGAAGTTGCCAAGGAGAGCATCGAGCGCCTGGCGCTGCACGATTATCTCACCGGCCTGCCGAACCGCCGCTATCTCGACAAGATGCTGGACGAACGCTCGGCCGAATGCCGGGCCAAGGGCCTGGGGCTGGCGATCCTGCATATCGATCTCGACCGTTTCAAGCAGATCAACGACACGCTCGGCCACCGGGCCGGCGACGCCATGCTGCAGCATGCCGCGAGCGTGCTGAAGAATTCCGTCCGCGCCGTCGATTTCGTGGCTCGCATCGGCGGCGACGAGTTCGTCATCCTCTGCACCGTCGATTCCGCCTCGAAGAAGATCGGCGGCCTTGCCCAACGCATCATTCGCGAATTGCGCAAACCCGTCAGATATGAGGGGCACGACTGCCGTTTCGGCGCCAGCATCGGCATCGCCATCGACAGCGGACCCAAGCTAGATGCCAAGCAGACGCTGCTCGATGCCGATATCGCGCTCTATCGCGCCAAGGGCCTCGGCCGCAACCGTTTCGAATTTTTCTCCGCGTCTGCACGCCGCGACATCATCTCCGCCAAGCACCTCGCCGACGAGATCCTGATCGGCCTCGAGCGCGATGAATTCGTGCCATTCTATCAACTGCAATTCGATGCCCGCACGCTTGATGTCGTCGGCGTCGAAACACTGGCCCGCTGGCAACACCCGGTGCATGGGCTGCTGACACCAGACCGTTTCCTCGCTATCGCCGAGGATCTCGACGTCGTCTCGACCATCGACGCCCTGATCCTGGAGCGCGCCATCGCCGATCGCCGCACCTGGATCAAGGACGGGTTGCCCGTTCCGAAGATATCGGTCAACGTTTCCGCCCGGCGGCTTGCCGATCCCGATCTCGGAAAGAAGCTCCGCGCTCTGAAGATCGCACCCGGCACCTTCGCCTTCGAATTGCTGGAATCGATCTCGCTCGACGATTGCGACGAGGCGGTCACCGCCAATCTGAAAAAGCTGCGCAAGCTCGGCATCGACATCCAGATCGATGATTTCGGCACCGGCCATGCCTCGATCGTCAGCCTGCTGCGCTTGAGCCCGAAGACGCTGAAGATCGACCGCGAGTTGATTCGTATGCTGCCGCAATCGGCCGAGCAGCGCAAACTCGTCGGCTCGATCATTGATATCGGCCGCTCGCTCGATATCCTTGTCATCGCCGAGGGTGTCGAGACAGCCGATCATATCCGCATTCTCGAGGAACTCGACTGCGACACGCTGCAGGGCTACGCACTCGCCCGGCCGATGCCGGCCATGCAGATCCCTTCCTTCATCCGCGCCGGCAGCTGGCGCCACGGGCAGACTGCCGCGCGCGCCCTGCAGACGCAGCTTCGTCGCGCACTGCCAAGCCGAGCCGCCAAATAAAGACCTGCACAAGCAGCCCGCCATATCGCCGTCATTTCACCGTACAGGAAAAGGCGCTAGACTCGTCTTGCGAATTCATTCGATTCTCTTGGCGGTATTCCGTAGAATCCGGAAACCGGGGAAGGAAGGATAGGCGGATTGTGAAACACACTCTTTTCCTTTAAGGGGACGCCACGAGATCGATCCACTCGCGCTACCCCAAGAGCGCCAACAACAGAGAATGACCACGATGAACCGTCGCCGCCGTATCTACGAGGGCAAGGCAAAGATTCTGTATGAAGGCCCGGAACCGGGCACTTTGATCCAGTTCTTCAAGGACGATGCCACTGCCTTCAACAAGAAGAAACACGAAGTCATCGACGGCAAGGGCGTCCTCAACAACCGCATTTCCGAATATATCTTCAGCCATCTGAACAAGATCGGCATCCCCACGCATTTCATCCGCCGACTCAACATGCGCGAGCAGCTGATCAAGGAAGTGGAGATGATCCCGCTGGAGATCGTCGTGCGCAACGTCGCCGCCGGTTCGCTTGCTAAGCGCCTGGGGATCGATGAAGGCGTGGTGCTGCCGCGCTCGATCATCGAATTCTATTACAAATCAGACGCGCTTGACGATCCGATGGTCTCCGAAGAGCACATCACCGCCTTCGGCTGGGCCAATCCCGCCGAGCTCGACGACATCATGGCGCTTGCCATCCGCGTCAACGACTTCATGACGGGCCTCTTCCTTGGCGTCGGCATCCAGCTCGTCGACTTCAAGATCGAATGCGGCCGCCTCTTCGAAGGCGATCTGATGCGCATCATCCTCGCCGACGAAATCTCACCGGACAGCTGCCGGCTCTGGGATATCGAGACCCACGAGAAGATGGACAAGGATCGTTTCCGCCGCGATCTCGGCGGGCTGCTCGAAGCCTATTCCGAAGTTGCGCGCCGTCTCGGCATCATCAATGAAAACGAGCCTGTGCGCGGCACCGGCCCCGTTTTGGTTAAGTAAACAGATCGTCTGGTTAAGTAAGGCAGGTAGGACAAAGTGATCAAGGCTCGTGTCACCGTCACGCTGAAAAACGGCGTTCTCGATCCGCAGGGCAAAGCCATCGAAGGCGCGCTCGGCGCCCTCGGCTTCTCGGGCGTCGGCCATATAAGACAGGGCAAGGTCTTCGACCTCGAACTGGAAAGCACCGATAAGGCCAAGGCCGAGGCCGACCTCAAGGCCATGTGCGAAAAACTCCTCGCCAACACGGTGATCGAGAACTACGCAATAGCGATCGACTGACGATCGGCCGACCCGTCATCCGGCGGATTTTGAGGATTTGGCGTCATGACGCAGGCAAAGCTGGAGACGGAAGTCTCGAAATATATGAGCTATGTTTTGCGTCATGCGCCCGAAGCCGCGGGTTTGACGCTTGATGCCGAGGGCTGGGTGTCGTTCGATGAACTCGAAAAGGCGCTGATGTCGAAATACGACGTTTCCCGCGCCGATATTATCGAGATCGTCGAAAACAATCCGAAGAAGCGGTTCACCCTTACCGACAACAGAATTCGCGCCAATCAGCGTCGAAGTCGATCTCGCATTGAACCCGGTTGAACCGCCTGCCGTTCTCTTTCACGGCACGTCCCTGACGAACTGGCAGTCGATCGAGCGCGAAGGCTTACAGAAAATGCAGCGGCACCACGTTCATCTCTCGGCGGATGTGGAAACCGCGAAAATCGTCGCAACACGCCGCAAGGGTGAATATCTTATCCTGCGCGTGGATGCGGCCCGCATGTTTTCAGAGGGTCATTCTTTCTTTGTCTCCGACAATGGAGTATGGCTCGCCGAAAGCGTTCCAGTTCAATATCTTTCGCCAGACGCGGGGACCCCATGAAATCAGCCGTCGTTCAACTTCCGGGCCTCAACCGTGACCGCGACATGATCGCTGCCCTGACGAAGATCTCCGGAACCCCACCGGTGACGATCTGGCAGACGGAAACCGAGATCCCCGATGTCGACCTGATCGTCATCCCCGGCGGCTTCTCCTATGGCGATTATCTGCGCTGCGGCGCGATCGCCGCCCGCATGCCGGTCATGCAGGCGATCATCGACAAGGCAGAAAAAGGCGTGAAGGTGCTCGGCGTCTGCAACGGCTTCCAGATCCTCGTCGAAGCCGGCCTGCTGCCAGGCGCGCTGATGCGCAATGCCTCGCTGAAATTCGTCTGCCGCGAAGTCAAGCTCGAAGTCGTCAATGCCGAGACCGACTTCACCCGCGCCTATGCGCAAGGGCAAGTCATCCGCAGCCCGGTCGCTCATCACGATGGCAATTATTTCGCTGATGAAGCGACGCTGGCGAAAATCGAAGGCAATGGCCAGGTGGTATTCCGCTATGCCGAAGGCACCAATCCGAATGGCTCGCTCAACGACATCGCCGGCGTGATGAATGAAAAGGGCAACGTGCTCGGCATGATGCCGCATCCCGAAAACCTGATCGAAGCCGCCCATGGCGGCTCGGATGGCCGTGGCCTCTTTGCCTCGGCGCTCGATGTCATCGCTGCCTGAGCCCTGCACATTGCCCAAGAGCCCGTAACGGCCTTGGGTAACGGCATGCACCCGAAAATCCTTCCGTCCGGACCGGAGCAAGATTGATGCGCCCTCGCCTCGCAAACGCCGCCCTGTTGACCACTCTCGCAGCCATGGTCGCAGCCTGCCAGACATCGACACCGACGACAGGTCCCAACCGCGCGGCGCTCCCGACAATGGAACGCGTGGCGCTCGGCGCCAATGCCTGCTGGTTCAAATCGGGCGATCCCGCCTTTGCAGCCTATAAGCTCGCGCCAGAGCTCAATTCCTTCTCCGGCCGGCCGCGCATCCTGCTCGTTCACAAGGGCAGCCCGGAAGCTCGGCCGCTGCTGGTCGTCCAAGCCGAGGGAAGCCCGTCACGGCTCCAGGCCTTCGGTCCGATGATGTCGGAGCCAGTCGCCGGCCGTATCGCCGCCGACGTCAATCGCTGGTCCGGTGGCAACAAAGCCTGCAGCTGATCGCTGCGGTCAGCGCCGAACGCGATCAATCCCAGAAAAATGATTTGCCGACCTCGCGGGCCGCGTCGGACTGCGACACGCCGATATCCTTGAGTCCGGCTGCCGTAAGCTCTCTCAGCGCCCGCCGGCCTTCCCGCTTCTGCTGCCAGAGCAGAAGCGCGGCCCAGATTCGTCCCAAACGCGTCGCCTTTTCGACAGGCGCGGACGGCAAAGCGATTTGCCTTCTATCCTCCAAGGAGACAATAGGTACAATCGGCATTTTTATTTCAGGCAGGGCAGACATTCCAGGAATCCTCTCGGTTCATCCTTGGGATTGACTCTTAATATTGACAGATACAATGTGACAATATAAGCAATTGTCACCATGACAAATTGGCTTCCTGATATCTCCCGCGGCTCCGGACCGGTCTACCTCCGGCTCGCCGACAGCATCGAAACCGCCATATCGAGTGGCGCCCTGCCCGCCGGTAGCAAATTGCCGCCGCAGCGCAACCTCGCCTATGATATCGGCGTGACGATCGGTACGATCGGCCGCGCCTATGCGCTGGTCCACGAGCGCGGCTTGGTTGCCGGCGAAGTCGGGCGCGGCACCTATGTGCTGAACCGCTCGGAGACGCCGCCCAGCGAGCAGACCGATCCTCTGGCCATCTCGCTCGGCGGCACCCGTTTCCAGGATGCGCCTGCCAACAAGATCCGTTTCGACACGACAGCCGCTCCCGATCTCGGCCAGGGCAAGATTATAGCGGCTATCCTTTCCGAGATCGGCGAACAGCATCTCGCCGAAATCTCCTCCTATTCCCGGAGTTTTCCGGGCAACTGGTTCGAAGCCGGCCGCCGCTGGCTCGCCCGCAGCGGCTGGACGCCGGAGGTCGAAAACATCGTTCCAACGCTCGGCGCTCACGCGGCGGCAATCGCCGTCATCGCCGCTGTCTCGGCGCCGGGCGACAAGATCGTCTTCGAGAACCTCACCTACACGCAGGTCAGCCGCAGCGCCCGCCTGCTTGGCCGCCGCACACTGACGGTCGATTCCGATGAGCAAGGCGTGATCCCGGAGGATTTCGAACGGGTCTGCCAGCAGCAGCATCCGAAGGTCGCCTTCCTGATGCCGACCGTCCACAATCCGACGGTAACGATCATGCCTTATGAACGGCGGGTGGCAATTGCGGCAATCGCTAGGAAGCACGGTGTCTGGCTGATCGAGGACGATCTCTACGGCGGCATGGCAGCCGACGATACGCCGCTCATCGCCTCCCTGGCGCCCGACCGCACCTTTCTGGTCAACGGCCTGTCGAAATCGGTCGCTGCCGGCGTGCGCGGCGGCTGGGTTGCCTGCCCGCCGCATTTTGCCCAGCGGATCAGGGTGACGCACAGGATGATCACCGGCGGCCTGCCCTTCATTCTGGCAGAAACCTGCGCGCGCCTCGTCGAAAGCGGCACGGCGCACGAGATCCGCAAGCAGAGCGTCGAGGAACTCTCCCGGCGCGTCCGCCTGGCCCGCGAGCAGTTGCAGGGCTTCGACTTCCAATCGCACCCGCATGCGCCCTTCCTCTGGCTGAAACTGCCGGAGCCCTGGATGTCGGGCACCTTCAAGAACGCCGCCTTCCGCGATGGCGTGCTCGTCGACGACGAGGACGAATTCAAAGCGGCCCGCGCGGAAAAATCCTATCATCGCGTTCGCGTCGGCTTCTCCTCGCCGAAAACCAGTCAAGAGCTGATCGCGGGCCTGATGATCCTGCGCCGACTACTGGAAAACGGCGGTTCCGCCTATGATGGTGAAATATGACCTGTTGCAAATACACGTCATAATTTAGAAAAGACGCCGGAGCCAATTCAGGGCGCTTTCCCGACTCAACCGCCATGCTAGGTCTTTGTATTATCGCTCGACGCGAATCAAAGGACAGCCAATGACGGTCGACTTCGGAAGAATCGCGTTGCGTTTTTTGAGTACGGCGTCATTGGCGGTCGTCTCCGGTATCTCAGTGGCAGGCGCGGCGAATGCCGGCGAGCAAATCTTCGATGAGCTGCGCTTCGGAGTCTCGACTTCGGTACAATCGGGACATTCCAGGGAAGACGGCGTTTTCCCCGAAATGACCGCCCTCTTCGATCCTTTCGGATATGAGAGCGCCGTCGGCTGGGAACAGCAGCTGCTGCATCCCCGCGTTCATCTCGGCACCTCGATCGGCACCTCGGGCGAGGCCACTCAATTCTTCACCGGCTTTACCTGGACGGTCGATTTCAACGAGAAGCTCTTTGCCGAAGCCGGCTTCGGGGGCGTTATCCATACCGGCGATCTCGAAGGCGATGATGACGGCCCGGAACTGGGCTGCCGCGTCCTCTTCCACGAATATGTCGGCGCCGGCTACCGATTCACCCGCAATTGGAACGTGATGGCCCAGATCGCCCACTCCTCGCATGCCAATCTCTGCGACGGCCCGAACGACGGTATGACGCGCGCCGGCCTGCAGATCGGCTACAAATTCTGATCGATTGTCCTTTTGCTGGAAAAGTCTGCCCGCCCTCTGTTGACGGCGGGCATTTTCCTGTCGCGCGCCGCCGCGACATAAGCTAAAGACAGCGCAAAACGCGCCAGGGACTCTCCGCTCATGACCATTCCAAACACCATCCCGATCACGCCGGAACTCATTGCGGGCCATGGCCTGAAGCCGGACGAGTATCAGCGCATTCTGGATCTGATCGGCCGCGAACCGACGTTCACCGAGCTCGGCATCTTCTCGGCAATGTGGAACGAGCACTGCTCCTACAAATCCTCCAAGAAATGGCTGCGCACGCTGCCGACCAAGGGGCCCCGCGTCATCCAGGGTCCGGGCGAAAATGCCGGCGTGGTCGATATCGATGACGGCGATTGCGTCGTCTTCAAGATGGAGAGCCACAACCACCCCTCCTATATCGAGCCTTACCAGGGCGCTGCGACCGGCGTCGGCGGCATCCTGCGTGACGTCTTCACCATGGGCGCCCGCCCGATCGCCGCTATGAACGCTTTGCGTTTCGGCGAGCCGGATCACCCGAAGACCCGCCACCTCGTCTCGGGCGTCGTCTCCGGCGTCGGTGGCTACGGCAATTCCTTCGGCGTTCCGACGGTCGGCGGCGAAGTCGAGTTCGATGCGCGCTATAACGGCAATATCCTCGTCAACGCCTTTGCTGCCGGCATCGCCAAGTCGAACGCCATCTTCCTGTCGGAAGCCAAGGGCGTCGGTCTTCCAGTCGTCTATCTCGGGGCCAAGACCGGCCGCGACGGCGTCGGCGGCGCGACCATGGCCTCGGCGGAGTTCGACGAATCGATCGAGGAAAAGCGCCCGACAGTTCAGGTCGGCGACCCCTTCACTGAAAAGTGCCTGCTCGAAGCCTGCCTCGAGCTGATGCAGACCGGCGCCGTCATCGCCATCCAGGACATGGGTGCGGCCGGCCTCACCTGCTCTGCCGTCGAAATGGGCGCCAAGGGCGATCTCGGCATCCTGCTCGAACTCGACAAGGTGCCGGTCCGCGAAGAGCGGATGACCGCCTATGAGATGATGCTGTCGGAAAGCCAGGAGCGTATGCTCATGGTGCTGCAGCCGGAGAAGGAAGAGGAAGCCAAGGCGATCTTCGTCAAATGGGGTCTCGATTTCGCGATCGTCGGCAAGACCACCGATGACTTGCGCTTCCGCGTCATGCACCAGGGCGAAGAAGTCGCGAATCTGCCGATCAAGGATCTCGGCGACCAGGCGCCGGAATATGACCGCCCCTGGCGCGAATCCGGCAAGCAGGCCCCCCTGCCCGCCAATCTCGTCGCCGCGCCCGAAAATTATGGCCAGGCGCTGCTGCAACTCGTCGGCTCCGCCAACCAGTCGAGCCGCCGCTGGGTCTACGAGCAGTACGATACGCTGATCCAGGGCAATTCGCTGCAACTCCCGGGCGGCGATGCCGGCGTCGTCCGCGTCGACGGCCATGCGAGCAAGGCGCTCGCCTTCTCCTCCGACGTGACGCCGCGTTATGTCGAGGCGGATCCCTTCGAAGGCGGCAAGCAGGCGGTTGCCGAATGCTGGCGCAACATCACCGCGACCGGCGCCGAGCCGCTCGCCGCCACCGACAATCTCAACTTCGGCAACCCCGAAAAGCCCGAAATCATGGGCCAGTTCGTTCAGGCGGTGAAGGGCATCGGCGAAGCCTGCCGCGCGCTCGACTTCCCGATCGTCTCAGGCAATGTATCGCTCTACAACGAGACCAATGGCGTTGCCATCCTGCCGACCCCGACAATCGCAGGCGTCGGCCTGCTGCCGGACTGGCGCAAGATGGTCCGCATCGGCAGCGCCAATGACGGCGACAAGGTGATCATGATCGGCGTCGACGGTAGTCACCTCGGCCAGTCCGTTTACCTCCGTGACGTGCTTTCCAGCCGCGAAGGCCCGGCACCCGAGGTGGATCTGTTCGCCGAGCGCCGCAACGGCGATTTCGTCCGCTCCGTCATCCGCAACGGCCAGGCGACCGCCTGCCACGACATTTCCTCGGGCGGCCTTGCCGTCGCGCTTGCCGAAATGGCCATGGCGTCAGACAAGGGCCTGGTGATCGATCTTGGCGAAGGCAAGGGTGCGCCGCATGCGCTGCTCTTCGGTGAAGATCAGGCCCGTTACGTGCTGACGGTGCCGGCCGATGTCGCCGATTTCCTTTGCGCCAATGCAGAAGGCGCCGGCGTTCCCTTCCGCCGTCTCGGCACGGTTGGGGGGGCGTCGCTTGTCGTCGGCGATCTCATCTCGCTGCCGATTCAGCAATTGCGCGATGCCCATGAATCGTGGTTCCCTGATTTCATGGAAGGCCGCGGCGAACTGGCCGCGGAATAATGCGCAAGGAGTAACGATCATGGCCATGAACCCCGGTGATATCGAAGACATGATCAAGGCCGGGATTCCCGGTGCCAAGGTGACGATCCGCGATCTGGCCGGCGACGGCGACCACTACGCCGCCGAAGTCGTCGCCGAAGCCTTCCGCGGCAAGAGCCGCGTCCAGCAGCACCAGATGGTCTATGAAGCGTTGAAGGGCAATATGGGCGGCGTCTTGCACGCGCTGGCACTGCAGACCTCTGCGCCGGATTGAACATGTCGGATCGGCCGCTACCTCTCCCCCGCTCATTCCTGTGACTGGCACAGGAGGGTGGTTGTGGTGAGCACATTCGCGATGGGCTCTTCGCCAGCGGCGATATCGTCGGCGATTGGCTCTCGATCAATTCCGGGATAGCCGGCCTCTACCGCGACCCAGCTCGAAAAACCTTTGGCGCCGACCGCGCTTGCGATCGCCTCAACCGGGGTGGAATCGACGATAGCAATAGCCCCGCGCCGCGACCGCCAGTTTGACTGGGGGAGCCAATGTCAGTCCTTCTTCGGCGCCGTGAGCATCGTCGCTACACGGCGGATTCCGAGCTGATAACCTTCCGTACCAAGACCAGCAAGCACACCGTCGGCGCGGTGGGAAACGAAGGAATGATGGCGGAAGCTTTCGCGCTTGTGCACGTTGGAGATATGGATCTCAATGACGGGACCTTCAAACGTGTTCAAGGCGTCGAGGATCGCAAGCGAGGTGTGCGTGAATGCGGCCGGGTTGATGACGATGCCGGCTCCGTCTTCGCGCGCTTCGTGGATCCAGTCGATGATTTCATATTCCCGGTTGCTCTGGTGGAAACGGATCTCGTGGCCCAGTTCCAAGGCCAGTTTCCGGCAGTCCGCCTCGACGTCGGCCAACGTTTCGTGACCATAGATATGCGGCTGACGCTTGCCGAGTAAGTTGAGATTTGGGCCGTTGAGAACGTAGATCAGGCTCATTGCAATTGTCCTTGTGAGGGCGTGCCAAGGTCAGGCGAACGCTAATTCCTGGAATGCGAAATCCGGATCGGACTCGTAAAGATCGGCCCGCAGCCCCAACCGGCCCGCTTGCAGCGCGGGGGCCGCGATATCGCGCGCGGCTTCGAGAACCGCCTTCAACAACTCCCGCTTAATTTCTGCCGACCGACCAGGCGCGATCCGCAGGATGATCTGGATAAAGTGATTGTCCGGGTGCTCGTCACCGACGCAGGAGAAAGTCGCCTCCCTGGCGAAGGTGCGCACGGCAGTAGGCTTCACCAGGGCTCCGTCGCGCACCCGATGGTGGACCGCCTTGGTCAATTCATCAATTGCCACCCGTTCGGCAGCACCTCGGCTATAGTCGATGATGATATGCGGCAAGGCATGTCCTCCCGGTCAGGCTGTAGGTCGGCACAAATCTTCGAAGTGACGCGACATGCGTTCCGCATCCGGTTTTACACCTGTGAACAGTTCAAAGGCCGCAGCGGCCTGGAACACGGTCATGCCGCCGCCCGGCAAGGTCCGGCACCCCTTCTTCTCTGCCAGAGCTAGAAGTTCGGTCACGAGCGGCATGTAGACGATATCGGCGACCCAGTGACGTGGATGAAGCCATTCCGGGTCGATCGGGAGACCCGGATGGCTTCGCATACCCGTCGGCGTAGCATGAATCAGGCCGTCGGCCGAAGCGAGCGCCGCACCGACGTCCTGGACCGGTTGCGCGCAGGTTCTTGAAAATCGTCGGTTGAGCTGATCGGCAAGCGCGGCGGCGCGATTTGTGTCCTGGTCGAAAATCGAGAGCATCCCGATACTAAGCTTGATCGCCGCGTGCGCGACAGCGACCCCTGCGCCGCCTGCCCCGAGCAGGACGGCATGAGTCTTGGCTGCGCCGGGCATGCCGCGCTCGAAATTCTTATAGAAGCCATACCAGTCCGTATTGTGCCCGATCCGCTTTCCGTCCCGAAACACGACCGTGTTGACCGCTCCGAGCATCTCGGCGTCCTCGGACAGGCTGGTAAGATGAGCGATGACCGTCTGCTTGCACGGGTGCGTGATATTGCTTCCTGCGAAGCCGCATCGTTCAAGTTCTACAAGCAGTTCGGGCAGCGCGGACGCCGGTAGACCGCGTTCGGCGAGGTCGACGAGTTCGTAATGGTAATCCAGCTCCAGGTGCCGTGCCTCGGTTTCATGCAGTGCAGGCGACTTCGACATTTGGATGTCGGCCCCGATGAGACCAACAAGGAATTTGTTGTTGTTCATTTCGATAACCCAATCGGCTCAGTGATGTGCGAGAATCTCGCCAAGGAAAGCCTTGGTCCGCTCATGCTTCGGAGACTTGAAAAAGACCTCGGGCTCGGCCTCCTCGATGATCTCGCCGGAAGCCATGAAGATGACCCTGTCTGCGACCTGGCGGGCGAAACCCATCTCATGCGTCACGCAGATCATGGTCATGCCGTCGCGCGCGAGACCGATCATAGTGTCCAGCACTTCCTTGACCATTTCCGGATCGAGCGCCGATGTCGGTTCGTCGAACAGCATCGCCTTGGGTTCCATGCAAAGCGCCCTGGCAATAGCGACACGCTGCTGCTGCCCTCCGCTGAGCTGCGCGGGATACTTCTCCGCTTGATCCAGGATTCGAACCCGTTCCAGGTATTTTCTCGCCAGCCTCTCGGCGTCAGCCCGGCTGGTTCCGCGGACCCTCATGGGCGCAAGCGCGCAGTTCTGCAGAACGGTCATGTGGGGGAACAAATTGAAGTTCTGGAACACCATCCCGACTTCGCGCCGAATGGCATCAACCGCCTTGCTTGTGCCGTCGAGCAACTGCCCGTCGACGATAATCCTGCCTTCCTGGATCAGCTCGAGAGCGTTGATGCAACGGATCAACGTCGACTTGCCGGAACCCGAAGGCCCGCAAAGGACGATCTTCTCGCCTTTGCGAACCGACAGGCTGATGTTTTTCAGCGCATGGAAGGAGCCGTACCATTTCTCCACCTTTTCAAGGGATATCAATGTCGACTGGTCGTTAGCGAAACTGAGCACGGCGCCCTCCATGTAGCTTTACTTGACGGTGAACGGGATGTTGGGAATGGATTCCGGGAACGTCGGCAGGTCGATGTTCATCCACTTCTTGGTGATGGCTGCAAGTTCGCCATTACCCTTGATCTTGTCGAGGAAGGCATTGACGGCTTCGTTCCAGTCCTTCTCGCCCAGTCGCGTTCCGGCGCCGTTGTAAGTCGTCAGAAAGTCGATCTTGCGCTCGTAGGTGCCGGCGCTGGCGGCATCGAGCCGCTGTCCGTAGAACATGTTGCCTCCGACGGCCTTAACCTGTCCGGAGACCAGCGCCTGAATGGTTGCGGCGTCGTCGTCGAAGCGGCGGACGGTCGCGGTCGATCCCACGGCGTCGGTAATAGCCTTGTCCTGCGAGCTGGACTTCGGCACGCCGATTTCCCAGCCGGCAACATCGGCAGGCGTTTTTGCGGTATCGGCCTTTGCCGCATAAAGCGAGATCGTGTTCGCCGCGTATGGCTTGCTGTACTGGATCGACTTGGCACGCTCCTCCGTCATGGCCATGGTGGCGAACAGGATGTCGACCTTGCCGGTGGTCAGGGCCGGAATGCGGTTGGCGACGGCGAGCGGCTGGAACTCGACCTTGACTCCGAGTTCCTTGGCGAAGAGTGTCGCGATATCGGCGTCGAATCCGTCCTGCTTGCCGCTCGTGTTGACGAAGCCCCATGGCGCGTTGTCGCCCTGAATGCCGACGACGATCGTACCCTTGGCCTTGATCTCCTCGACGGTCGCCGCGGAAGCTGCAGCCGCGCCTAGCGTGGCGAAGGCGGCCGTAGCCAGGGCCATTCCAAGAAATTGTCTGCGATTGCTATACATTCCATTCTCCTCCTCTGTGGTCTTTGCTTCGGTCGAAGCAAGGTTAGCGGACAGCTTTCGCCATCCGTTTTTCGAAGCCGCTCCCGATGTGGGAGAGAGGCCAACAAATGATGAAGTAGATTATTCCAACGATCCCGAAGACGAGCAGCGGGCGGTAGGTCTGGTTCGAAATGATCTGTCCGGCGCGGGTCAGCTCGATGAAACCGACGATGGCTGCGAGCGATGTGCCCTTGATGAGTTGAACGAGAAATCCGATGGTTGCAGGCATCGAAATCTTCAGCGCCTGCGGCAGGACAACGTCCTTTATTCGGGAGACGTAATGCAGCCCGAGTGCGTTCGCGGCTTCGGTCTGGCCCTTCGGAACGGCCTCGATCGAGCCGCGCCAGATCTCGCCCAGGAAGGCACTGGCATGGAGGGTGAACGCGATGGCCACAGCGATCCATGCATTGACGTCGATGCCCAACAGCGCGACTCCGTAGTAGACGACGAAGAGCTGCATCAGGAGCGGCGTGCCCTGAAAGAGCGCGATGTAACCCGATGATGCGAAACGTGCGAAGCGGTTCTTCGACGTGCGCACCAAAGCGATCAGAACTCCAAATATGCCTCCGCCGACGAAGCCGATGATGGCCAGCAGCACAGTCCACTTCAGACCCTGCAAGAGGAAGAACAGCTCGTTTTCGCCAATGGGACCCATGAACGCCTCCTATCTGGTCGGGTAGTTGAAGTAGTAACGGGAGATAAGGGCGAAGATGCCCATCATCAGGCTCGAGATGACCAGGTAGATTGCGGTCACGCTGAAATAGACCTCGAAGCTTCGGAACGTGTCGGATTCGATCCGCTGCGCCGCCGAAGTCAGCTCGTAGGCCGCGATCGAAGTGCAGACCGAAGTCGTCAAGGTCAGCATCACGAACTGGCTGGTCAGGGACGGATAGATCGCCCGCAGAGCCGGCTTCAAAACGATCAGCCGGAACACATCGGCCTTATGCAAGCCCAACGCAAAGCCTGCCTCGACCTGGCCCTTGCTCACGCTTTCCACGCCGCCTCGAATGATCTCAATCGCATAGGCGCCGCCATTGATCCCCAGCGCGATGATGGCGGTAGCGGTAGGGCTCAGTCGGATTCCCATGAGGGGAAGCGCGAAGTAGATGAAGAATATCTGCACCAGGAAGGGTGTGTTTCGAACAACCTCGACGAAGCTCACCACCGGAGCTCGGACGAGTTTGTTCTTGGACGTTCTTGCAGCGACGCCGAGAATACCGATCACGAGCGCAAGGATCATTCCGGCGAATGCCAGACCGAGCGTCCCAAGCGAACCCCAAAACAATTCCGGGGCGCGGTCGAAGACCGCACCAAAATCGAACGTATAACCCATATGTTGACTTCCTCCCTCCGTCGCGGCTCACGCCTCGCCGGCGCCGGATCAGCGATCCGGCCCGAATAATTCTTCGGCCCTGTCGTACAGATGTTTCAAATGCGTCTCGGGCGCGGCAGAGCCCGCGAGCGGGACCTCCACCGAGATCGCCGCGGAGCCATCGACCGCTGCGACGAGTTCCTTCAACGGCAATTCGCCCTCTCCCGGTGCGAACCGCCCGCCTCTAGCTTCAGCGATCATCTCCTCTGATGTCACCGGCGCCGATCCAGCGACATCGCACAGTTGAACGTGCTTTACCCAGCCGATCTCGGTTCCGAGCGAAGCGAGCGTGCCGCCATTCCTGAAGAAATGTACTCCGTCGACGAGGACGCCGGCATTACGGGCACCACTCTCCTTCACAAGATTGACGCTGTCCCGAAAGGTTCTGATCACCCGCCAACCCATGTTTTCGATGTCGACAGCCAAGCCGTATCGGTCCGCGAGCCCGCAGAAATCCGAAAAGTTCGATACCAATCTGGCGTGATCAGGATCGTCTCCGCAGACACTAAGCCGGCGTGCTCCAATGTGCGCAGCCGTTGCGACGGTGGCCTCCACCGACGACGCGTCGAACGAGGGATCGATGACGAAGAACTCGATATCGAAAACCTCGACGCCTTCGCCGGCAAGCACGGATTTCAGCTCGCCTGCAGCCGAACCACCGACAGGCAGCTCGTAGTAAGGCGCACCAGGGAACGCCGGATTCAGCCTGAGCCCGATCCTGGAGAACCCTGCGCGGGCGGCGGTCTTCGCGAAATCCACCGGAGGCAGCAAAATCGATGAGAAATGCGCAACGCCAATCAGGCGCGCCGATTTCGATGCTGCGGCGGCCATCACGCGATTCCCTTCGTCGCGAGATGGTTGCGAAGATTGGTGCCGGTGCGATGAATATGCTGGCGGAGCTTCTCGCAGGCATAGTCGACATCACGCGCGACTGCGCCCTGGGCAATCTCGCTGTGCTCCTGCCCAACGTTGCGATCCCCCGACGTCCGGATCAGGAAGACTCGGCGATATCGGTCATTGAGATTGAGCAGAAGACTGCAGAAGTGAAGTAGCAGAGGTTTGCCGCAGCCCGAAATCAGGGTGAGATGGAATTCCCGGTGAAGCGCTTCCCACTGCTCCAGCGTTTCGGGACGAGCGGCGTCGCGCTCCGTGCGGTTTAGACGATGAAGTGCACGCATGATGTTGCCCTCCCATTCGACGTCGCCGAGACGGATGGATTCACGCAGCGCGAAAACCTCGAGTTCCTCGCGCAGGCTCGTGACCTCTTCGAGATTAGCCAGCGAGATCGGCGCGACGCGATAGCCTCTGTTATCCTGAAACTCGACCAGGCCGTCTGAAATGAGCCGGGCCAAGCCCTCCCGCAACGGGCTCAGACTGACGTTGAACGTCTTCCGCGCCTTGTCGAGATTGATCTTGCTGCCTGCTTCCAGTTCACCGGAGATGATCGCCTCCCGAAGGCGCGACGCGAGCTGACTGCCGATGGTGTTCTTGCCATCGTCGAGGAAGCCGGCTGACGGCCCGCCTTCTGTCAACGGCCCCAGAGAGCTGTCGTCGGCCGAGTCCATCTTTCCTCCCCAAACAATTCGGCTAAGTTTCGATGATCGATATAATAAACGATTATTCATGTCAACTTGATACATCAACAACCACTGGGTCGCCTGGCTTTGCGTCAGAACTAATCCGCTTTATCTAATTATTCCAGACATTTATTCCTTTGTTCAGGCATGCTTTCATCAGCTGTCAATCTAGATTACGCAGCAACTGCTTGACAAATAATCGATTATTTTGATACTCGAGCCTTATTGGGAGGTAGCCTTATGGCAATCAGAACCGAAAGCGAGTTGACGCCTGCCGTTCTCGCCGTGATGGACCGCACCGCAGATCCAAGGCTCCGGGAAATACTCGTTGCAATGGTGAAGCATCTCCACGCATTCGTGCGGGAAGTCAGGCTGTCGGAAGTCGAGTTTCGCGAAGCGACGGCTATCCTCAACGAAATTGGCCAGTTGCAGACCGACAGCCACAACGAGTTCGTGCTGATGGCCGGATCGCTTGGCGTCTCGTCGCTCGTCTGCCTGCTCAACAACGGCGACAACGGACAGACCGAGACTTCGCAGTCGCTGCTCGGGCCGTTCTGGCGCCTCAACTCTCCGCGGGTCGAGAACGGCGGAACCATCATCCGGTCGGAAACGCCTGGAACGCCCTTGTTCGTCCACGCGAAGGTGGTTGATCGGGTAGGCAAGCCCATCCCAGGCGCCGAGATCGACGTATGGCATGCCTCTCCCGTCGGTCTTTACGAGAACCAGGACCCGGACCAGGCGGAAATGAACCTGCGAGGCAAGTTCACCACGGACGACGAGGGTCGGTTCTGGTTCAGAACGGTCAAGATGGTGGGCTATCCAATCCCTATCGGCGGGGTCGTCGGTCGGCTTCTCCAAGCGCAAGGCCGCCATCCCTACCGACCCGCTCATCTGCACGCGCTGATCTTCAAACGGGGGTACAAAACCCTCATCTCCCAGGTCTTCGACCCGAGTGATCCGAACATCGAATCCGATGTGCAGTTCGGCGTCACCGCGGCTTTGACAGGCGACTTTGTCCGTCATGACGAGCCGCACCCGTCCGACACGGACGTCACTGGCCCGTGGTTCTCACTCGACTACACCTACGTCATGGAGCCAGGCGAGGCCATCCTGCCGCGTCCCCCGATCAAGTAACAGAACCAGCAGAGCCAAATCATGATTACCGAGAAGGAACGCCAAACGGCAGCCGACGCATTGCTGAAGGCAGAAACCGAACGCAGGCCCATCGTCCAGCCGAGCAAGACATATCCGAATTTGGAAATTGAAGACGCCTATCAGATCCAAGCGCTCTGGGCGCAGGCGCGGATTGCAAAGGGCGCGCGGATCGCGGGGCATAAAATCGGACTGACATCGCGGGCGATGCAGATGGCCTCGAAAATGACGGAGCCCGACTACGGCGTCATTCTCGACGACGCCCTCTATAACGACGGAGCGCAGATCAGCGCGGCGCTCTTCATCAAGCCTCGCCTCGAAGTCGAGCTCGCCTTCGTAATGGGTCAGGATCTCGAGGGGCCGAGCACTCGGATCTATGATGTCATGCGCGCGACGGAGTTTGTCGTTCCTGCGCTTGAGATCATCGATTACCGAACCGAAGTACCCAGAGCGATCACCGATACGATCGCCGACAACGCCGCCTTTGGAGCGATCGTCGTGGGCGGCCGCATCATCCGGCCGATGGATATCGACATCCGCTGGGTCGGCGCGACGCTTTCGAAAAACGGCATCATCGAAGAATCGGGTGTTTCCGCAGCCATCATGGGGCATCCGGCCGCAGGGATCGCCTGGCTCGTGAACAAGCTCCATGCCGTCGGAGGCGGCTTGAAGAAGGGCCAAATCGTGCTTGCCGGCTCATTCACCCGCCCCGTGGACATCGTCAAGGGCGATGTCATCCAAGCCGACTATGGTCCAGTCGGCTCCATCGGCGTCTCGTTCGTGTGAGGCGCCGATGGAACTTCCCGTCAATCACTTCAAACGGAAACTGAGAGCCGGTCAAAGCCAGATCGGTCTCTGGTGCGGCCTTCCCGGAAGCTACGCGGCGGAAATCGTTGCGCCGTCGGGCTTCGATTGGGTTCTGTTCGATACCGAGCACTCTCCGAGTGACGTCCTCACCGTCCTGCCGCAATTGCAGGCGGTCGCGCCTTACGACGTGTCCCCCGTCGTACGTCCGGCGTTCAACGATGCCGTACTGATCAAGCGCTTTCTGGATATTGGCGTCCAGACGCTCCTCATTCCCTATGTGCAGAACGAAGAGGAAGCGAAGGCAGCGGTCGCTGCCACACGGTATCCGCCGCACGGGATTCGCGGCGTCTCCGCCTTGACGCGCGCCACCCGCTTCGGGCGCGTGCCGAACTACGCGCGGAATGCCGAACAAGAGATCTGCCTGCTTCTGCAGATCGAGACCCGCGAGGCACTCGGCCAACTGGAGGCCATCGCCGCGGTCGAGGGCGTCGACGGCATCTTCATCGGCCCCGCCGATTTGGCGGCCAGCTTCGGTCATCCCGGCCAACCGGGACATCCCGAGGTGGTCGCGGCGATCGAAAACGCGATCGGACGCCTGAAAATTCTTGGAAAGCCGGCAGGCATTCTCACGCCGGACGAGACGTTCGCAGCCCGCTGCATTTCGCTCGGGACGTTGTTCACCGCCGTTGGCGTAGACGTCGCCCTCCTTGCAAGAGGATCGGAGGCGCTCGCAGCCCGGTTTGCATCTTAGGAGTTCGCGCCGATGCCGACGCGGAAGCAAGTTCTGTCCGAGATAGCGCCGACGGGCGTAATCCGGGCAGCCGTCAACATGTCGAATGCAGCGCTGGTCCGGTGGGACGATCACGCCGGCGCCTTGGTCGGTCCGAACGCTCGGATCGGTCGCAAAATTGCCGAGCAACTGGATTGCGGCCTGTCGCTGATCCAGTACGGCTCGGCCGCCGACATCCTCGCCGCTGCTGATCGCGGCGAGTGGGATATTGCTTTTATTGCCTCCGACCCATCGAGAGCCGACCTGTTTTCCTTCTCGCCCCCCTACATGTCCGTCAAAGCGACCTATCTGGTGCCCGAGGCTTCGTCGTTCCGCACGGTTGGCGATGTCGACATCGAAGGCGTGCAGGTCGCCTCCGCAAGAAGCGCCGCCTATACGAAGCAGCTCGAACGTATCCTTGAAAAAGCCACTGTCTCGCACACTGACAGCCCGGCGGCTGCCGTCCATCTCCTTGTCAGCTCGCGGTGCGACGCGGCTGCGGGGTTGACGGAATTCCTCGTTCAGATTTCGGAGAGAACTTCCGGCTTCCGGCTGGTGGAGGGAGCGTTCTCCGAAATTCCCCAGACGATCGCCGTGCAGCGAAGATCCATTCATGCCTCGGCCTTCTTTACGGATTTCATACGTCGTCTGAACGGAACTGCTGCGGCAGACCGTGACTTGGCCGGCGATGGTGAAGAGGATCTCGAATGATAGCGTCGGCGGAAACGGCTCGGGCTTTATCCCACTCGCCGAGCAAGCTACGCGTAAGCTAAAGGCTTCTCGATACCGCACCCGCCCCATTTCGAGCGCTGTAAACGGCCTGGTAATTGGGCGCCTGTGGACCTGGGCGAGCTCCCAACACCGACGGAACCCAGCCCTCAAGCCGGCAATTTCTCCTGCTCCGCATGGGCAAAAACCGAGGCCGGCATAGGACCCGCTGTCATCAGCGTGAAATCGAACGATCCCTTCATATCGGGCCCCAGCACATATTGCCGGTGGACGCGCAGCTGGTCCTTGCGGATTTTGCGATAGTGCTCGCGCGTCAACATCTGCTTGACGCGGATCAGGATCATCGTTGCCGGAGGTGCATCCGTATGGCCAGCAACGGCAACGACCGGCACCTTGTAGAAATTGATCGAATCCGTCAGGCACTGCACGTCGAGCCAGGAAATCTCCGGACAGCGGGCAATCAGCCCGACACGGGCGCGCAGCAGCGCAGCCGATGACAGCAGTGCGCATTGCAGGATGGCGCTGCCGAGGGTGGCGAACACCACGCGCTTGCCCTCGAAAATCTCCGGCTCCCTTTCCAGCAATATGCCGATCACATGGGCGGCAACGCTCGATCCCATGCTGTGCGAGGAGATCAGATATTCGTCCGCCTCCTCAGCCAGCGCCTTACGCACGGCGCTGGCGCGGTCTTCCAGCCAGTCGTTGAAATCGGCCCGGTCCATGCGGCCTAGCGCCACCGCCATTTTCCAATCGGCAAAAAGATGCAGCGTATGAAAGCGTTCGGAAAACGGCAGGAAGGCAAAGCTGAAGAAGCAGAGCGCAAGCGGCCCACTCCAGAGCATGTGCCAGGGAGAAAAACCGAGGCTATAGGGCATGATGGCGATCTGCGCCGTCAGCGCGATCGCCAGCCCGGTCAACAGGAACGGGAAGAGGAAGAACAGGCCGAAGCGCCAGGCATGGCGGAAATATCCGCGCATGCCGCCGTCCAGCACGATCTGGACGCAACTGCGGAAGCCCGCAACGATCTGGCTCGGCGTATTGCCGCTGCGCAGCCGACTGACCAGCGCGTCATGATCGACCATGTGAATCCGGCTCTTCGTCCGCCAGGCGGGGGAACCGGTCCCTGCCCCGTAGTCCGTCGTCACCTCGAAATTGAGGGGATCGCTTCCTGCCTCGGCCGCCCCCGTCTCAACCGAATAACCCCAGACGGTGGCACTCTGTCTGGCAGAGCGCTCGTAGCGTGCCCTGTGAGCAACGCCGTCAAGCGGCTCGAAGCCAGGGAAATGCAGGACGACCCGCTTCTCGATCAGTTTCATTCCACCTTCCAGCCGGCCAAATGGCCGGCATGTTGCATGCGATCCGGCTGCCCGGTCGCCAATATCGGCAAAAAAGCAGCTTGGCCTCGAAGCCGTCTTGCTAACCGAACTCTTCCGGAATTCAATAGCAGGCATGTCGTTTCCACCACGAACGGAGGGGTTTTGTGGCCGATCTAGTCAAAGAATTGATATCGGGCGTCGTCGACAGCGTGCTGAAGGAGATCCTGAAGAAAACCACCGGCCGCGCCACGACGAAGCGCAAAAAGCGAAAAACGCGCAGCGCGTCGACAACGGCTGCAGCGCGCAAGCCAGCCTCGACCGCCCGCAAGACGGCTGCGGCGACACGCAAGCCCGCCCGCAAGCAGGTCAGCAAGCGCCGCACCGCCGCCGGCCGCAGCCGTCAGCGCCGAAGCTAGCCGTGGGTGCTTTCGCAGGCACCGATCTTGCAGATTTCCCATATCCCGCGCCGGCTTCATGCCGCGGCAAAAAAGCCGGCGTCCGCCTATGCCGATATCAAACGGATTATCACGATGGAGGGCGGCACGTCTGGCAGATGAAACGCATTCTAAAAATCGTCCTGGCGGCACTGGTCGCGATCTGTCTGATCGCCGTTGTCGGCATCTACGCCTTGTCGGAGATGCGCCTTTCCAGAACCTATAACGTTGCGGCGGCCGATTTTACCGTCAAGACGACGCTGCCGCCTGAGGAAGCCGAACGCCGCGCCCGGACGCTGATGTGCGGCGGTTGTCATCACGATGCCGGCAACGTGTTGATCGACGGGCCCGGCCTCGGCCGCATCGTCGCACCGAACCTGACCCGCTTCGCCGATGTACAGCGATGCGGAGCTGGTGCGCCTCATCCGCCACGGCGTCAAGAAGGACGGCACCGGCGTCTTTATCATGCCGGCTGGCAATTTTGCCAATATCACCGAGGACGACATGGCGGCGATCCTCGCCTGGGTGCGCAGTCTGAAGCCGCTTCCCGACGCGGTGGACGGAGCGACGCAATGGGGACCGCTCGGCCGGATCGGCCTGGCGCTCGGCAAGGTCCCCTTCGAGGCCGATATCGTGCCGGCCGACCTCACGCCCGCCGCCACGCGCCCGGCCGATATCGGCGAATATGCCTTCAGGACCGATTGCAGCCACTGTCACAATCTCGATACCGCCAAACTGTCCGAAGCCTTTCTGGCACCGGCGCTGAGGCCTTTGGCGCAATCCTATTCGGCTGCTGATTTCAAGACGCTGCTGCGCACCGGCAAGGGTGTCGGAGGCCGCGATCTCGGCGTGATGACCCAGGTTTCACTATGGGATTTCAGATATTTTACAGATGCCGAAATCGAACAGATCCAAGCTTATCTCACCCGGCAACCGTAACGCGACGGCAACAATGAGGAAGTGGTCTGACCAAATTGGTCTTTTTTTGATTGGGGCGGCTGGAATTCCTGACTGCGCATGCTATCTAAGGTCAACGATTGAAACGGCGGGCCTTGAACCCGCCTGTTGAAAGGATCAGATCCCCATGAGCGGCATTAACGAATTCATCGACAACGAAATCAAGAGCAACGACGTCGTCCTCTTCATGAAGGGCACGCCGCAGTTTCCGCAGTGCGGTTTCTCCGGCCAAGTCGTGCAGATTCTCGATTACATCGGTGTCGACTACAAGAGCGTCAACGTGCTCGCTGATTCGGAAATCCGCCAGGGCATCAAGGATTATTCCAATTGGCCGACGATCCCCCAGCTTTACGTAAAGGGTGAGTTCGTCGGCGGCTGCGATATCGTCCGGGAAATGTTCCAGGCCGGTGAACTGCAGCAGCATCTCCAGGAAAACGGCATCACAGTGCGCGGCGCCGCCTGACCGGTCACCGGGCGTCCGCCCGGTTTCCAAATCTGTAATCTTGAGTCCGAGGCGCTGCAGCCAGCAGCGCCTTAGCCTGTTTATGGGAATTTCATTGTGACAGATTCATCACAAGCCGTGTCCGCGGGCCGCCTGCCCATGGGCAAGCGAGAGTTTATCGCGCTCGCCGCCTTCCTGATGGCCGTCAACTCTCTGGCGATCGATATCATGCTGCCGGCCTTGCAGCAGATCGGCGCGAGCCTCGGCGTCGAAAGCGAAAATCATCGCCAGTTCGTCGTCTCCACCTATCTGCTCGGTTTCGGCTGCGCCCAGTTGTTCTACGGGCCGCTTTCCGACCGTTTCGGCCGCCGCACGCCGCTTCTGATCGGTCTCGTCATCTATATCGCTTCCGCCGTCAGCATCGTCTTCGTCCCCTCTTTCGCCGGACTGCTGGTGCTGCGCTTCGTCCAGGGCATCGGCTCGGCGGCAACCCGCGTCATCACCGTCTCCATTGTCCGCGATATTTATGGCGGCCGGCAGATGGCCGAAGTCATGTCGCTGATCATGATGGTCTTCATGATCGTGCCGGTGATTGCACCAGGTACCGGCCAGATCGTCATGTTCTTCGGCAACTGGCACCTGATCTTCCTCTTCATCGCCGCCATGGCGACTGCTATCGCCGTCTGGGCCTACCTTCGCCTGCCGGAAACCCTGCATCCCGCCAATGTCCGCCCCTTTACCGCCCGCTCGATCTTCGGCGCCTTCAAGCTGGTCCTGACCAACCGGATCGCCCTCTGCTACACCATCGCCAGCACCTTCATCTTCGGCGCGCTGTTCGGCTTCATCAACTCCGCCCAGCAGGTCTATGTCGGCATTTATGATCTCGGCGTCTATTTCCCCTTCGCCTTTGCCGGCGTGGCGGTCTTCATGTCGCTGTCATCCTTCTTCAATTCGCGCTTTGTCGGCAAGCTCGGAATGCGTCGCCTGTCGCACGGCTCGCTCATCGGCTTCATCGCCATCAACACCATCTGGCTGATCGTCCAGATGGCGAGTTCCGAGCCGATGCCTTTTGCTCTGTTTATCTCCTTTTTCGGCCTTGCGATGTTCCAGTTCGGCTGGATCGGCTCGAACTTCAACTCGCTGGCCATGGAGCCACTCGGCCATGTCGCCGGCACCGCCTCCTCCGTTCTCGGCTTCATGAGCACGGTCGGCGGCGCCCTCATCGGCGCCGGCATCGGTCAGGCCTTCGACGGCACCGCGCTGCCGATGGTCGCCGGTTATTTCACCGTGTCGATCATCGGGCTCGTCTTCGTACTGATCGCCGAGAAGGGCCGCCTCTTCCAACAGCAGAATCCGGCCGTCTGAACGGCCCACCTCTGAACGGCCACCTCCTCCGCATCCGGGATTTCACCACATGACGCCGCCGCATAAACCGCACCAGGAAAACCAGGGCTCCCGCCGCATCGGCATGGGCTTTGGCGAATTCGTCGTCACCATCGCCATCATGACCGCCAGCGTCGCCATGGCCATCGACAGCATGTTGCCGGCATTGCCCAATATCGGCCATTCCCTTGGCGTCACCAATACCAACGACGCGCAGCTGATCATCGGCGTGTTCCTCCTGGGCTTCGGCGTCTCGCAGATATTCTTCGGCAGTCTTTCGGATACGTTCGGCCGCCGTAACATCCTGCTCGGCGGTCTCGTCTGCTACGTGATCGGCATGTTTGCCGCCGCAGCAACCGGAAGCTTCGAAATGCTGCTCGTCATGCGCTTCATCCAGGGTGTCGGCGGCGCGGCGGTGCGCATCACCACCATGGCGATCGTGCGCGACTGCTTCGGCGGCCGCGAAATGGCCCGTGTCATGTCTTATGTCATGATCGTCTTCATGATCGTGCCGATCGTGGCCCCCTCCGTCGGCCAACTGATCATCACCTATGCCAACTGGCATTGGATCTTTATTCTGCTCGGCGTCATCGCTACCATCCTGTTCGTCTGGGCGCTTCTGCGGCTGAAGGAATCGTTGCCGCCGGAAGAGCGGCTGCCGCTGTCGGTCGGCTCTGTCGTCGATGGCTTCAAGACCGTGCTCACCAACCGCATCACCTGCGGCTACATGATCGGGCTCACCATGTTCACCGGCGTCATTAGCGCCTATGTGATCTCGGTGCAGCAGGTCTTCGGCGAGGTTTATGGCCTTGGCGACTGGCTGCCGATCGCCTTTGCGGCCACCGCCGGCGGCATCGCGGTCGCCAATTTCGCCAACGGCTTCTTCGTCCGCACATTCGGCATGCGCCGCATCTCGCACGCCGCCCTGCTGATCTTCACGGCGCTCTCGGCTGTCGGTTTTTTCTATTCGCTGGCCGGCAAGCCGGATTTCGCCATCGCCTACGGCATTTTCACCGTCGTGCTGATGATGTTTGCGCTGATCGCCACCAATTTCACCGCCATCAGCCTCGAGCCGATGGGCAATCTCGCCGGCACGGCGACCGCCATCACCGGCTTCGTCTCGACGACCTTCGGCACCATCCTCGGCGGCCTGGTCGGCCAGATGTTCAACGGCACTGTGCAGCCGCTCTTCGCCGGCTTTGCGATTTTTGGTCTGCTGACGATCGCAGCCACGCTTTGGGCAGAAAACGGCAAGCTCTTTACCCATCCCGGCGACAGCCCGCAGCTCGATCCGGGGGCTGCCCACTTCTGAGACAATCCTGTCAGCCGCGTAGCTCTGGCCGGTGCAAAGGTGTTCTCGATCTAAGGGGCAAAGGCATTGGATGATCGAATTCTGACCAGGCCCTACGCGCCAGCTGACGCGGACGCGACAATCGATATTTTTCTGCGCGCCATCCGGGAGGTCTCATCGAAAGATTATTCGCCCGCTAAGGTCGAGGCTTGGGCAAAGGTGGAAGATCGCGGCCTATGGGCGGAGCGCAGGATCAGCAGGCCCGTCTGGATGGCGGAAATCGACGGAGAGCCGGTGGGCTTTTCCGATCTGACAGCCGACGGATGTTTGGACATGATGTTCGTCCACCCTGAATTTCAGGGGCTTGGTGTCGCAAGCAGCCTGTTGAGCCGGGTCGAGGAGGAAGCTCGGACGCTCGGATTCAGGCGAATATATACGGAAGCCAGCCGAACCGCGCGGCCGTTTTTCGAGCGCAAGGGTTTCCGCGTGATATCAAGACAAACCGTCGAGAAACGCGGGCAAAGCCTGGAAAACTTCCTCATGGAAAAGCTCTACGCGGACTAAGCATCAACGGCCTATAACAGACGCCCGAGACCCCCATTCCCCCGTCGCAGGATACGGCCGCAAGATCAGTGTTCTGCGGCCGACTTTTCAGGGTTCAGATCGTGACGACCTCACGGCGCAGCACCTCCCACGAGGCCTTGTCGGGCGCAACCAGGAGCCCGCCATCGAGATGGTGCGGCAGGTAGGGAGAACCGTCGAAACGGGCGGCATGGGCGCCGGCCTCCTGCGCGATCAGCGTGCCGGCCAGGTGATCCCAAGGCATCAGCTTGTTGTACATCAGGTAATGCACATGGCCGCCCGCAAGGGTGCGGTATTCATGAGCCGCGCAGCGGTAGTTGGTGAGGAAGCGCACCTTGGCGAGATTGCCGAGAATTTCAGCCCGTTTCTCCTGCGGCAGGTAGCCTGTCGAGGCCATACCGACCATCTGGTCGAGCGCGACAGGCTCGGCCGCGCGCAACCGCCGCGCTTCGCCATCCGGCCGCCGCAGCCAGGCGCCGCCACCCTTTTCCGCCATGACCCAGTCGTCGCCCATCGGATCGTAGATGATCCCGGCAACGGTCTCGCCGCCTGATATGACCGAGGCCATCACGCCGAAGGCCGGGATACCGGCAGCGAAATTGAAGGTGCCGTCGACCGGATCGACGACGATGGCGAGATCGGCATCTGCGAGCCTGCCGAGCAAATCAGGCTCGGCTGCGACCGATTCTTCGCCGACGAACAGCGCCCCGGGCCAGAGCCGCTCCGCTTCCGCCTTGATCATCCGTTCGGCCTGCTCATCGGCCTCGGTGACGAGATCGGTCGCCTCGCTCTTGGCACGCACCTCGTCCTGGCCGAGCCGGCGGAAGCGCGGCAGGATTTCCGCCTTCGCTGCACGGCGCAAGAGATCGGCAAGAACGGTCACGTTGACGGTCGCAGTCATGTCAAATCCTTTCGGTCCGGTCCTTTTGGGGAGGGCCTCAAATCAGATGCCGACGATCTCGCGGCGGATCAGCTGCCAACTTTCCTTGTCGGGCGCTGAGATGATGCCACCCGTTGTCTCGCCCGGGCGATAGGGCGTTCCGTCGAATTTGGCCGTATGGCCGCCGGCCTCCTGATGAGCGAGCACGCCGGCCAGATGATCCCAGGGCATCAGTTTCGCATGGCCGATGAAATGCATCTTGCCGGAAGCGGCCATCCAATATTCGTAAGCCGAGCAATTAAAGGCGAAGGTCATTCGGGCCTTTGCCATGTTGGCTGAGATGCGCGAGCGATCCGGATCTTCCATATGCCCCCATGAGAAGCCACCGACCATCTGGTTCAAGGCGGCAGGCTCAGCCACCTTCAGCCTGCTCGATTGCCCGTCCCATCGCGTCAGGAAGGCGCCCGCCCCCTTGATCGCCGTGACCGTGTCTCCGAGAACCGGATCGTAAATGATGCCGGCGACCGTCTCGCCCTTGACGGTCACCGCGAGCATCGTCCCGAAAACCGGAAACCCGGCGGCGAAATTGAACGTGCCGTCGACGGGATCGATGACGAAGGCAAGCTCGGCATCGGCAAGTGCCGACACTACCGACTTGTCGGCGTCATAGGCCTCCTCGCCGACGACCAATGCTGCTGGAAAGCGCTCTTTCAGTGCCGCCGTGATCCTATGTTCGGCGAGCAAATCCGCCTGCGTCACGACATCGATCGCCGAAGTTTTTTCCGAGACATCGGCAGCGCCGAGATTGCGAAAACGCGGCATGATTTCGATGCGCGCCGCCTCCCTGACGCATTCGCCGAGGAAAAGAATGTCCGTGTCAGAAATAGTCATGCGAAATTTGTCCTTGATGCAATGATCAGCCTGCATAGCCAGCCTCTCATGAAGGATCGGCGACACCAAGGCTGGAAAAGTCGAAAAGTTTTGGATCGAGCAGATGCGACGGGTTCACATGCGAAAGCGCCCGCAGCATCGTGTCCTTGCGCCCCGGCATGCGTCGCTCGATATCGGCGAGCATATCCTTCATCGCATTGCGCTGCAGCCCGTCCTGCGAACCGCAGAGATCGCAGGGGATGATCGGGAACTGCATGGCGGCGGCGAACTTCGCGAGATCGTCCTCGGCGGCATAGGCGAGCGGCCGCAGCACCATCAGGTCGCCCTCGTCGTTCAGAAGCTTCGCCGGCATGGAAGCAAGCCGCCCGCCGTGGAAGAAATTCATGAAGAAGGTTTCGAGAATGTCCTCGCGGTGATGGCCAAGCACCAGCGCATCGCAGCCCTCTTCCCGGGCGACGCGGTAGAGATTGCCACGGCGCAGCCGCGAACACAGCGAGCAATAGGTCGCGCCTTCCGGCACCTTCTCCTTCACGATCGAATAGGTATCCCGATATTCGATCCGGTGCCGGACGCCGATCTTCGTCAGGTAGTTCGGGAGCACGTGCTTCGGAAAGTTCGGCTGGCCCTGATCGAGATTACAGGCGATCAACTCGACCGGCAGCAGGCCGCGCCACTGCAGGTCGAGCAGCAGCGCCAGCAGCCCGTAGGAATCCTTGCCGCCGGAAAGGCCGACCAGCCAGCGCTTCTGTCCCTTCAGCATGTCGAAATCGTCGAAGGCCTGGCGCACTTGCCTGAGCAGCCGCTTGCGCAGCTTATTGAAGGAGACCGAGCGCGGCGCATCGGCAAACAGCGCATGGCCGATGCCGCTGTCGGCTTCGCCGGCTTCCAGGTCGTCCGCGATATTGGCTGCGATATTCATTGCTTCGTCCTATCGAAGGTCTGCCTGCCTTAACAGAAAGTCGTGCGCCAACACAGTGTCAATCGCCGAAAACCGACCAGCCGGTGCGTGCCGCAAGCATCTCAAGCGCCACAGCGCCGAGCTGCGAATTGCCGACCTTGTTGAGCCCCGGCGACCACACCGCGATCGAGGCAATGCCGGGCGCCACCGCGAAGATGCCGCCGCCGACGCCGCTCTTGCCGGGCAGGCCGACATGGTAGGCAAAATCACCAGAGCCGTCATAATGGCCACAGGTCAGCATCAACGCATTGATGCGCCGCGCCCGCTTCGGCGACACCACCGAATGACCGGTCATCGGATTGCTGCCGCGTGCCGCCAGGAACAACCCGGCGCGGGCCAGCTGCTCGCAGCTCATCGCGAGCGCGCATTGATGAAAATAGACGCCGAGCACGTGATCGACGGGATGGTCGAGATTGCGGTAGGCGCGCATGAAGTTGGCAAGCGCGACATTGCGGTATCCCGTCTGCGTTTCCGAGCGCGCCACCTTGTCGTCGATGGTGATCGATTCGTCATCGGCGAGATAACGCACGAAGCGCAGCAATTCGCCGATCGCCTCGCGCGGCGCATGACCGGCCATGACGACGTCGGAAACAGCGATCGCGCCGGCATTGATGAAGGGATTGCGCGGGATGCCGCTCTCATGCTCGAGCTGGACGATCGAGTTGAACGCCGATCCCGATGGTTCGCGCCCGACGCGCTTCCACAGGCTCTCACCGACCTTGCCGAGCGCCAGCGTCAACATGAAGACTTTGGATATGCTCTGGATCGAGAAGGCGATACCGGCATCGCCGACACGATAGACCTTGCCGTCGACGGTAACGATCGCCATGCCGAACTGCCGTGGATCGACCTTGGCGAGCTCGGGAATATAGTCGGCGACCTTGCCCTCGCCGACCCGCGGCAGGATATCGCTGTAGATGCTATCGAGGGTCGCCTGCAAATCCGTCATCGCTTCTCTCCGAATAACAAAAAAGCCGCCCGAAAGAGCGGCTTTTCCATAAGCGAAAACGCCTGGTTTTTCTTAACGCGAATAGAATTCGACAACCAGCTGCGGTTCCATGACGACCGGGAACGGAACGTCGCTGAGCGTCGGGACGCGGCCGAAGGTAGCGACCATCTTGTGGTGATCGGCTTCGATATAATCCGGAACGTCGCGCTCGGCGAGGCTGACGGCCTCCAGAACGGTCACCAGCTGCTTCGACTTCTCGCGAACTTCGATAACATCCCCGGCCTTGCAGCGATAAGAACCGATGTTGACGCGTACGCCGTTGACAGTGACGTGGCCATGGTTGACGAACTGACGGGCAGCAAAGACCGTCGGAACGAACTTGGCGCGATAGACGATCGCGTCGAGGCGAGATTCCAGAAGACCGATCAGGTTTTCCGAGGTGTCGCCCTTGCGGCGAGAGGCTTCGGCGAAGATCGCGCGGAACTGCTTTTCGCGCAGGTCGCCATAATAACCCTTGAGCTTCTGCTTGGCGCGCAGCTGCACGCCGAAGTCCGAAAGCTTGCCCTTGCGGCGCTGGCCGTGCTGGCCCGGGCCGTATTCGCGGCGGTTTACCGGAGACTTCGGACGGCCCCAGATGTTTTCGCCCATACGGCGGTCGATTTTGTACTTGGACGATTCGCGCTTGCTCATCGCATTTCCTTTCAAAAGTTTATGGCGATTTGTTACCAAACCGCACGAAGGAAACACGCCCTCCTCTGATCTCTTCCGAAATCTGACAGGATATTCCGGTTACGCGAACTGGAACCATCCACGGGACATGTCAAATGAAACACCGGACATTGCTGCCCGGTGCTTGGCGCGGTCTTTAGAGGGCCGTCATGAAAATGTCAACAGCGGCAAAGATTGAAAGCGCCACTATTCCGCCGCCAGCGGCTGGTCGCCCGTGTCGGGCGCGTTGGCATCGCCCGGCGCCGTCTGGCAGTTCATGTCGGGGAAAGCCACAATGCGCTTGCCGGAGAAATCCGTATGCACGACGACGATCCCTTGCTCCTCGAAATAGCCGAGCAGGCGCCGCGCACGGCGGGCGGAGTGGGTGCCGTAGGCGCGGGCAATGCGGGCGTCCGATGGGCACGCCTCACCGCAGGCGGCAGCCTTGGCGAGCATCAGGAAGACGCCCTGCAGGTCGTCGGTAACCCCAGACGACAGCGACAGCGCCGTCGCCCACGCGTCGGTCGCGGCTGTCGCGGCATCGACGCCCGAGCGGGAGATCGCCACACGCCGGCGGAAATCCGGCAGCGCGATCGGCGGTCCCGGCACGCGGCGCATGCGCAGCCGCACGAGAAAATCCTGGTAGAGCACCGAATCGGTGCGGAAAGCGGAGGTGGGATCGTCGAGGATTTCGGCAAGCACGCCGGCAAGGCGCTCCTCTCGCTCCTCGGTGGAGATCTCCACCGGGCTCGCCCTCGCCTCGACCGGTGCCGGTGATGCCGCCGGTGTCGAGCGCGAGAGCTCCGCCAGTATATCGGTGGTCGGCCGCGGCGCCGGCGGCGCGCGGCGCACCAGCGGACGCTGGAACTCCTCCGGGTCGGGCGTGAAGATCAGATCCTCGACATCCTGTGGCGCATCCGGCAGCGGCATCAGCTTCGGGCTGGAAGAGCGCGCCGAGGTCTCCACCGCGCCGATCTGGATCGGCAGCGGCCGGCGCGACAGCGCAGGGCCAAGGGCAACGAAATTGCCGCGCTTCAGGTCCCGGAACATCTCGGCCTGGCGCCGATCCATGCCGAGCAGGTCGGCGGCACGCGCCATGTCGATATCGAGAAAGGTGCGGCCCATCAGGAAGTTCGAGGCCTCGGCCGCGACATTCTTGGCGAGCTTGGCAAGCCGCTGCGTCGCGATCACCCCGGCAAGCCCACGTTTGCGGCCGCGGCACATCAGGTTGGTCATCGCGCCGAGCGACATCTTGCGCGCATCTTCCGAGACGTCGCCGCCGACCGACGGTGCAAACATCTGCGCCTCGTCGACGACGACGAGAACCGGATACCAATACTCGCGATCGGCATCGAACATGCCGTTGAGGAAGGCGGCGGCGGCGCGCATCTGCTGCTCGATATCGAGGCCTTCGAGCGTCAGCACGCAGGAAACGCGATGCTGGCGGATGCGATTGGCAATACCCGCCAATTCCGCCTCGGTGCGCTCACCATCGACGACGACATGGCCGAACCTGTCGCTGAGAGTGACGAAATCGCCCTCGGGATCGATGATGACCTGCTGCACCCATTGCGCGGATTGCTCGAGCAGGCGGCGCAGGAGATGCGACTTGCCCGACCCGGAATTGCCCTGCACGAGCAGGCGCGTCGCCAGCAGCTCCTCGATATCGAGCGTCGCCGGGCTGCCGGACGCCAATCCCATATCGATGCCAACCTGCAATGCTGATCCTCGCGGCGAAGAGACTCAATGAACGAACCGCCATTCTTCCGAAACGGCAAGGCCCCGTCTATCAAAGAATCTAGTGATTTTCAGGGTCGGATTTCGCCAACCCACAGGACAATTTCCGCTTATGCCTTTAAGCCGAATCCCTGCATCAGCCGCCGTGTGGCGAAATCCTGCTGGCCGGAGGTGAAGACCGCAAAGTCGAAATTATCCGGATGGACGGCATCGGCAACCAGCGGCACCAGTGTGCGGGCGCGCCGCGCAATCGCTTCGGCAGGATCCAGCCAGTCTACCGGCCATGGGGCAAGCCGGCGGAAAAGATTGGCCATGAAAGGATAATGCGTGCAAGCGAGTACGACGATATCGGTTTTCTGACCGTCCTTATCGACGAAGCACTGGTCGATTTCGGCGAGCACGGCCTCATCGGAGACGGCATCGCCGCGAATATAGGCCTCGGCCATGCGCGCAAGGTTCTCCGAGCCGACGAGGCGGACATGGCATTGCTGCGCAAAGGACTGGATGAGATCGCGTGTATAGGCCCGCTTCACCGTGCCCGGGGTCGCCAGCACCGAAACCAGGCCCGATCGCGTGCGCTCCGCCGCCGGTTTGATCGCCGGCACGGTGCCGACGAAGGTCATCTGCGGAAAAGCGGAGCGCAGATCGGCGCCGACGAGCGTGAAGGCGGTATTGCAGGCGATGATGCAGACTTCGGGATCATAATCCATCAGCAGCTTGCCGAAGAGCCCGATGATCCGCTCTTTCAGTGCCTGCTCCTCCCAGCCGCCATAGGGAAATCCGGCATCGTCGGCGACATAGATGAAGCCTCGCTCCGGCATCAGGACGCGCGCCTCGCGCAGCACGGTCAGCCCCCCGATGCCGGAATCGAAGAGGAGGATGGGTTTCAGCTCACGCGTCGTCGCTGTCATCTGGTGGTGTTTCCTTGGCCGGTTTCGGGAACCTGCCGCCGCGCGGGCTCTTGCGCGAGAAGCGGTCGAGGGAGGAGATGACGCCGCGCAACACGCTGATTTCCTGCTCCGTGAAAGCCCGGCGGGATAGAACGGCACGGAGATTGTCGACCATTTTCGGCTTTTTCCCGGCAGGATGGAAATATCCGCGCGCATCGAGCGCTTCTTCCAGCTGGTCGAACAGGCCGAAGAGCTGTTCCTTGGTCGAGGGCGTCTGCCCCATTGCCTGGAACGGCACGGCGCCGACATCTTCCATGCCGGATTTCATCCATTCATAGGACATCAGCAGCACGGCCTGGGCGATGTTCAGCGAGGCAAAGGCCGGGTTGACGGGAAAGGTGACGATCTCGTCTGCAAGCGCCACTTCCTCGTTGGTCAGCCCCCAGCGCTCGCGCCCGAAAAGAATGCCGGTGCCCTCGCCCGCCCGGAATTTTGCCCGGAGCGTCTCGGCGGCGATGACGGGAGAACGCACCGGCTTATAACCGTCGCGCTCGCGCGCCGTCGTCGCATAGACGAAGTTGAGATCGGCCACCGCCTGCTCCAGCGTGTCGTAGACCTTCGTGGCCTCGATCACATGATCGGCCTTGGAAGCGGTCGCCAGCGCCTTTTCATTCGGCCAGCCATCGCGGGGATTGACAAGGCGCAGTTCGGCAAGGCCGAAATTCGCCATGGCCCGCGCCACCATGCCGATATTCTCGCCCATCTGCGGCTCGACCAGAATGATGGCCGGCCCCTCGGCCAGAAGTTGACGTTCGCTGTTCGTGCCTGCCATGGTCCTATCCCTGTTTTGAGCGCGCAATAGCCTCGCCGGCAGCAAACGGCAAGACATCGGCCTGCGGATAAAGCCTTTCCAGCGCCGAACCGATCATTTCGAGCCCCAGCCTGGCGCCGTCTCGGGACACCGGCAGATGTCGCCCTGTCGTCCGCGATGCCTTGCGCTCGATCAGGAAACACGTCGAGCCGCGCGGAGCTGCCGTATCGATCAGCGCCTGATCTGCTGCAATCAGCGTTTTCAGATTGTCGCCAGCATCAGACGCTTCGTAGCTCTTCGCCAGGATTCGCGCCCAGTATGTACAGGACAGGAAGATCGCCAGCGTCTGCCGGATCTGGCCGGGCCGCGTCACCACCGACCAGGAGGAGCCGAGTGGCCGCGCCGCAACCGTCACATCGCGGTAACAGGCATCGATCTTCTGCGACAGCGCGATCAGCTCGAAACTGCTCTTGCCCTCGCCAAGCGCCCCAAGCAGATCGCGCAGCGCCTGGAACCAGCGGGCGAGTGCGGCATCGAGCGCGCCGCGCGTACGTGTGGGAAAGACGATGAAGGCGACTGCCGTTCCGGCTACCGCGCCGATCACGGTTTCGCCGATCCGCAGCTTCAACAGCTCGAGTGTCAGCACGCCGGTCATGCCGTAGACCAGGCAGAGCACAATCGAGATGAAGAAGGTCATCGTCGCGTAAGAGACCTGCAGGAAATAAAAGGCGAGGAAGATGCAGACGACGGCGACCGGAATGGCGATCGCCTGTTCACCGGAAATCAGCGTCGCCAGCCCAAGACCAAAGGCGATGCCGAACACGGTGCCGAGCGAGCGCGACAGCGCCTTCATCGCCGTATCGCCGCGCGAATTGGTGTTGGTGAAGACGAGGAAAGAGGCGAGCACGGCCCAGAACCAGCGCTCGCGCGACAAGAGCAGGCCGAAGCCCATAGCGATTGCCGAGGCGAGCGTGATCTGCAGCGCCGAGCGCAGCAGCGGATTGCCGAATGAAAAGTCGATCGGCTGGGATTGCCCCGTCTCGCTGATCGTATCGATGCCGGAAAAGCTGGAGGCCTGCCCCTCGTCGATCGCCTGCGTCAGTTGCTGCCGCGCCTCGCCAAGCCAGAGCAGTGCCCGCACTGTCTCGCTCTGCGGCTGATCCCGGATTGATTCCGCCATCCCGTCATAGGTGGCAAGCTCGGCCCTATCGGCCTCGATCACGGCGTGAACGAGCGCAAAAGGCGGCGGGCTCTGGAAACTCAGCACGATGGCGCTCTCGGCGGCAAGATGTGCATCGAAGAGCCGGATCGCCAGCTCGGCTGCAGGTTCAGCGGCACCGTCGAAGACGCCGGCCGGCGGGCGCGGAATGAAGGTCTCCGCCATCAGCACCACCTCCTTCAGCCGGTCTTCCAGCTGGCGCAGTTCCTGCCGGTCGGCGTCACCAACCTCGGCTCTGCCGGCGATGGCGGCGAGCTTGAAGAGGATCTGGTTGATCCGGCCCCTGACGCTTTCGAGCGAGCGCAGCAGGTCGCGCCGCCAATCGTCGGGCAGGATCACCGCCCTCACCAGATGACCGACCAGCACCGAGACGACGGGGCCGATCGCCACCTCCGGCAGATCGGCCAGCGAAGGCCGGAAATAGGCGCCCATGAAATAGGAGGTGAAGGCGAACATGCCGATGGCAAAACCGCGCGGCCCGAACACCCGTCCCGCCGATGCAAGCGCGATCACCACCAGGAAGACGAGATCGGAGAGAAAACGGCTATCCTCGAGCCCGGCCGCGACAGCGACGATGGCAAGGCTTGCGACACAACCGAGGAGCCGCGTCACCAACTGGCGCGCATTTCCCTTATCGCGCGCGGCAATTCCGCCTTCGATCGACAGCACGATGCCGAGGCCGAAAGCCGCAGTCGGCAGCGGCAGAACAAGAGTATGGATGGCAAGCAGGATCAGGAACGAGAGGACGATCGCCAGTGTCACCCGCGAGGCCATGCGCAGACGCGAAAGCGCCGGATCGTTGGCAAGCAGCCAGTCACGAAGCTGAAAACCGGAAAACAAATGCAAGAGCCCTCATGCCGCGGAAGGATCGACAGATATCGCCGCAAAACGCAAATCAAACCATCGGAGAACCGGTCGGAACAATAGCCCGGCATCGATTTTCCGCTATAGATCAAATGTCGCGCGCCTATTGGCCCTTGGCAATCAGCGCCATCGTCGCCTTCAGTGAATCTCGGCCCTGCGTTTCGATATTCTCGGTGACGACATCGTCGATGACAGATGTACCGCCTTCTTCGATCACCTCGAAACGGACGGTCGTATAGTCCTTGGCATCGGGCGCTTCCGAGCAGGCCGATTTCTTGAAGCGCACAGTCACCTCAGCCGTCCCGTTGACCGCAGGCGCGGCCGCCATCGTTAGATCCTCCAGTGGGCATGCATCCTGACCGTTGACGATGACATCGTAGTCGAACGGCGATATGCCATCGTCATCGACCGCGGGAAATTGCGCGGCGGCCTGATACTTGGCGACGAAATCCTTGCTGTAGAGGCGCGTGAGACGGCTTGCATCGAAGATGTCGCTCCAGTCGCCGCTATTGTCGGCCCAGTTGCTCCTGGTCGCGTCCATGATCTCCTTCACGGGCGCCGTGGCATCGGCCGCATGGACGGCACCTGAAAAGGCGATAAGGCTTGCGATAACAAGGGCGATTGTCTTCATGGTCGAATGTTCCGGGCGGGCAAATCAAGGCGGACACTAGCCAGATTTCCGCGCTTGGCAATGCCGGCAAAAACGCATGCTCGAACCCGTTGCAGCTTTGCGTTCCCGGTTCACAATGCTATAGCGCTCCTCATCACGTCACCCACCCGGGACCCCCGTCCCCATTCAAGCTCGAACGAGGCAGATACATGAACAAGATCAAGGTCGCCAATCCCGTCGCCGATCTCGACGGCGATGAAATGACGCGCATCATCTGGCAGCTTATCAAGGACAAGCTGATCCATCCGTATCTCGACCTCGACATCGACTATTTCGACCTCTCCGTCGAAAATCGCGACGCCACCAACGACCAAGTGACCGTCGATGCCGCCAACGCCATCAAGAAGTACGGCGTCGGCATCAAATGCGCGACGATCACGCCCGATGAAGCCCGTGTCAAGGAATTCAACCTCAAGGAAATGTGGAAGAGCCCGAACGGCACGATCCGCAACATTCTCGGCGGCGTCATTTTCCGCGAGCCGATCATTTGCAAGAACGTGCCGCGCCTGGTTCCCGGCTGGACCCAGCCGATCGTTGTCGGCCGTCACGCCTTCGGCGACCAGTATCGCGCCACCGACTTCAAATTCCCCGGCAAGGGCAAGCTGACCATCAAGTTCGTCGGCGAAGACGGCACCGTCATCGAAAAGGAAGTCTTCAACGCGCCGGGTTCCGGCGTCGCCATGGCGATGTACAACCTCGACGAGTCGATCCGCGAATTCGCCCGCGCTTCGATGATGTACGGCCTGATGCGCAAGTGGCCGGTCTATCTGTCGACCAAGAACACCATTCTCAAGGCCTATGACGGCCGCTTCAAGGATATCTTCGAAGAAGTCTACGAGACCGAATTCAAGGATCAGTTCAAGGAAGCCGGCATCACCTACGAACACCGCCTGATCGACGACATGGTCGCCTCGGCGCTCAAGTGGTCGGGCGGCTACGTCTGGGCTTGCAAGAACTATGACGGCGACGTCCAGTCCGATACGGTCGCCCAGGGCTTCGGCTCGCTCGGCCTGATGACCTCGGTTCTGCTGACGCCAGACGGCAAGACGGTCGAAGCCGAAGCCGCCCACGGCACGGTCACCCGCCACTACCGCCAGCATCAGAAGGGCCAGGAAACCTCGACGAACTCGATCGCTTCGATCTTCGCCTGACCCGTGGCCTCGCGCACCGCGCCAAGCTCGACGACAATGCCGAGCTTGCCCGCTTCGCTTCGACGCTGGAAAAGGTCTGCGTCGACACCGTCGAATCCGGCTTCATGACCAAGGATCTGGCGCTGCTCATCGGTCCGGATCAGCCGTGGCTCTCGACCACCGCCTTCCTCGACAAGATCGACCAGAACCTGCAGAAGGCCATGGCGTAATCGGGGCTTTTCGGAATAGCATTGAAACGGCGGGGAAATCCCCGCCGTTTTTCGTTTTGGGAGAATTGTAAATGACGGCGACCGTGCGCCCGCTCCAACTCTGACCGCGCCACCTGGGAACCCTTATGGGCAGCCTACCAGCGTTTCTACGAAGTGGTGATCCCCGCCGAAACGACGGATCTCACCTGGGCGCGCTTCCATGATGCCGATGAACCGATGCATGCGCTCGGCGCTTTCGATGAAGGCGGGCGCCTGGTGGGGATCGTACACGCGATCTTCCATCGCTCTTGCTGGCTGCCGCAATGGACCTGCTACCTGCAGGATCTCTATGTCGAAAACAGCCAACGCGGGCTCGGCACCGGAGCCGCGCTCATCGAGGCCGTCGCCGGGCTTGCACGGCAAACGGGCGCCGGCAGGCTGTACTGGATGACCCATGAAAGCAATGCCACCGCCCGGCGCCTCTACGACAAGATCGCCGAACGCTCTGGTTTCATCCAATACCGCAAGGCGCTTTAAGCAGCAGGGTTGCACAAACGCCAGTCCGCACTATTGATTCCGGGAAACAAGGAGGATGTCATGACCGAAGAACTCGTATTCTACACCAACCCCATGTCGCGCGGCCGCATCGCGCGCTGGATGCTGGAGGAGATCGGCCATGCCTATCGCACCGAACTTCTGACTTTCGGTGAAGGTATGAAGGCGCCGGAATATCTACGGGTCAATCCGATGGGCAAGGTGCCGGCAATCCGCCACGGCGATACCATCGTCACCGAATGCGCGGCGATCTGCGCCTATCTCGCCGAGACCTTCCCGGAAAAGGGGCTGGCCCCCAAACCGGAAGAGCGCGCCGCCTATTACCGCTGGATGTTCTTCGCCGCCGGTCCGCTGGAATCGGCAGTGACGATGAGGTCGCTCGGCTTCGAAATTCCGACGGAGCGCCTGCGCATGGCCGGTTGCGGCGGTTTCGGCGACGTCATGAACACACTCGAAATGGCCGTCTCCGGCTCGACCTATGTCGCCGGCGAACGCTTCACCGCCGCCGACGTCTATGTCGGCTCGCATGTCGGCTGGGGTCTTGGCTTCGGCAGCATCGAAAAACGCCAGGCCTTCGTCGATTATTTCGGCCGCATCAGCGAACGTGAGGCCTACAAGCGCGCCAATGCACTGGACGACGAGGCCGGCAAGACGATGCAGGCCGCTTGAGACGTCAATCGGCGCGGCCAGCCCGCCGCGCCGCGAATATCCACGCCTCAGGCAAGCGGCATGTGAATATTCGTCATCAGTTCGGTCGGCGGCACGTCGCGCGGGTTGTTGAGATATTCCTCGAACATGACGCTGTCCTTCAACTGCCGTCCGGACTTGGGCAGCCATTCCGCATAGAGCCACTGATAGGCCTTGTACATGTCGGCGTAAGGCCCCATGTGGCGCAGCACCGCATAGTCGCCACCCTCGATCGTCCGCCGCTCGAATGGCGCCTCGGCCGGAAGATCGGCAGAGCCGGTGACACAAGCGATCGAGCGCAGCTGTTCGGCCGGCACGATGTCGGGATCGTCGAGATAGACGCCGATCATCCGCATGTCAGGCCTGGCGAGGCTGCGGGCGTAGAGCGTGCCGAACAAGGTCTCGAAGGCTTTGCCGATTTCCATGTAGGAACCGGTATGGGCAACTCCGATCAGCTCCGTCGGTGCGATCTCTCGTATGGTAACGTCGAACATGGCTTTGGTCTTTCCGTAAGGTGAGGGTTGGAAGGCTGTGTGGCTTCCCTCCTTCCGGTAGCGGGCCGGCGGCATGCCGTAGGCTGACTTGAAGATGCGATTGAAAGATTGGAGGTTGGGATAGCCTGATCGCTTGGCAATCTCGCTGACGGCAAGCTCCGTGCGGACGATCTCGCCCGCCGCGCGATGCAGCCGCAGCCGCTTGACGGTGGCCGCCAGCGTCTCGCCATAGATCGCCCGGTAGATCCTGTGCCAGTGATAGCTCGACAAACAGGCGATCTGGGCAAGGCGCTCCATATCCAGCTCCTCGTCGAGGTGGTCGTGAATATAGGCCGAAACCCGTCTCAGACGGCTTTCATAAAGTGCCCATGCCGTGTCGCCATTCATGTCAAACCTCATGCAAATCGATCGACCGCAGAGAACCATATCCCGATTTGACAAATCCTGCGGAGTTACGGAATCCGGAGCGCAAACGCTACGCCATCACTCGTCAAGCGGCAGAGGAAAGCGTCGCCATATGACGGCTACGCCTCTACTCCCTTATTTCTGTCCTCGGACTTGATCCGAGGGATGTCACAGGAATCCAGCCACGGCGCGTCCGCGCCGTGAATGATCAGCACCTAAAGAAGAGAGTCCTTCGCGCCCAAGGACTTGGGCGCACTGGATTCTTGTGACGAGCACAGGATTAAGGGATGTTGGGAGGCGCGCCGAATAAAGGGCAAGTCTATCAGTAAACTAAGGCGGAAGCCGAGCTTCCGCCTTTCCGAAACTGAGGAATGAACTTGCCGGTCAGCCGGCGAGTGCTACAGCCACCGCCTCGATCGCTTCCTCGGCCTTCGACCCATCGGGGCCGCCGGCCTGCGCCATGTCAGGGCGGCCGCCACCGCCCTTGCCGCCGAGGGCGGTAGAAGCAACGCGCACCAGATCGACAGCACTGAAACGCCCAACGAGATCCGGCGTCACCGCGACGACGGCGCTCGCCTTGCCATCGTCGGACACGCCGATCAGGGTGACAACGCCGGAGCCGATGCTTGTCTTGCCGTCATCGGCAAGACCCTTGAGATCCTTCGGATCAACGCCGGCCACGGCTTTGCCGAGGAACTTCACTCCGGCGACCTCGCGCACGGCGTCGGCGGAACCGCCCTGCCCGCCGCCCATGGCGAGTTTGCGCTTGGCATCGGCCAGTTCCTTTTCGAGTTTGCGGCGCTCGTCCATCAGCGCTTCGACCCGCGACAGAACGTCCGAAGGCTGAACCTTCAGCGAGGCAGCGAGCGTCTTCACCCGATCATCCTGCTCGGCCAGATATTCGCGTGCCGATTCACCAGTCACCGCTTCGATACGGCGAACCCCGGCGCCGACGGCACTTTCGCCGAGGATGCGCACGAGGCCGATCTGACCGGTGGCCGACACATGCGTGCCGCCACAAAGTTCGACGGAGTAAGGCTTGTTGCTTTTTGCGCCATGAAGGCCTGTGCCCATCGACACGACACGCACTTCATCGCCGTACTTCTCGCCGAAGAGCGCCATGGCGCCTTCCTCGATGGCATCGTCGACGCTCATCAACCGGGTCGTGACAGGCGAATTCTGCAGCACGATCTCGTTTGCCATATCCTCGACGATCTTCAGCTCCTCGGCCGACATCGGCTTGGGATGCGAAACGTCGAAACGCAGGCGCTCGGGCGCGACTAGCGAACCCTTCTGCGCAACATGAGTGCCGAGCACCTCGCGCATCGCCTCATGCAGCAGGTGGGTTGCCGAGTGGTTGGCGCGCAATCGCGAACGGCGAGCGTGATCGACGGTCAGAACAACCGCATCGCCGGTCTTGAATGAGCCTTCGACAACGGCGCCGGAATGCACGAAGAGGCCTTCGCCCTTCTTCTGCGTGTCCGATATCTCGATCTTGCCGTGGTCGGACGAGATGACACCGGTATCGCCCATCTGACCGCCGGACTCGCCGTAGAACGGCGTCTGGTTCACGACGATCTGCACCTTGTCACCGGCCTTGAGCTCTTCGGCAACGGCGCCGTCCTTGACGATCGCCTGCACGACGCCTTCCGCGGTTTCCGTGTCGTAACCCAGGAATTCGGTTGCGCCGTGCTTTTCTCTGAGCTCGAACCAGATGGTTTCGGTTGCCTTCTCGCCGGAACCGGCCCAGTGCGAGCGGGCTTCGGCCTTCTGGCGCTGCATGGCATCGGTAAAGCCGGAGATATCGACGCCGATCTCACGGGCGCGCAGCGCATCCTGCGTCAGGTCGAGCGGGAATCCGTAGGTGTCGTAAAGCTTGAAGGCGGTCTCGCCATCCAGCATGTCGCCCTTGCCGAGATCCGTGGTTGCATCCGACAGCAGCGACAGGCCACGCTCCAGCGTCTTGCGGAAGCGACCTTCTTCGAGTTTCAGCGTCTCAGATATCAGAGGCTCGGCGCGGACGAGTTCCGGATAGGCGCGGCCCATCTCCTGCACCAGCGTCGGCAGCAGCTTGTACATCAGCGGCTCCTTGGCGCCGAGCAGCTGCGCATGGCGCATCGCACGACGCATGATACGGCGCAGCACATAGCCGCGGCCTTCGTTCGACGGAAGCACGCCATCGGCGATCAGGAAGGCCGAGGAGCGCAGGTGGTCGGCGATGACGCGGTGGCTGGCGCTGCCTGCCGCCTTGACGCCGATCGTATCCTCGATCATGCCGGTCAGCGTGCGGAAGAGATCGGTATCGAAGACGCTCTGAACGCCCTGGAGAATGCAGGCCATGCGCTCCAGGCCCATGCCGGTGTCGATCGACGGGCGCGGCAGTGGCGTGCGCTCACCCGGTGCGGTCTGCTCGAACTGCATGAAGACGAGGTTCCAGAATTCGAGGAACCTGTCACCGTCTTCGTCAGGCGAACCGGGTGGGCCGCCCCAGACATTCTCACCCTGGTCGATGAAGATTTCCGAGCACGGGCCGCAGGGGCCTGTATCGCCCATCTGCCAGAAATTGTCGGAGGTCGGGATGCGGATGATCTTGTCGTCGGAGAAACCGGCGATCTTCTTCCACAGGGTCGCTGCTTCCTCGTCTTCGGAATAAACGGTCACCAGCAAGCGATGTTTCGGCAGGTCGAAACCTTCGGTCACGAGCTTCCAGGCAAGCTCGATCGCATTCTCCTTGAAATAATCGCCAAAGGAGAAGTTGCCGAGCATTTCGAAGAAGGTCAGGTGACGCGCGGTATAACCGACATTGTCGAGGTCGTTATGCTTGCCGCCGGCGCGCACGCATTTCTGCGAGGTTGTCGCCGTCGAATAAGGTCGTTTCTCCAGACCGGTGAAGACGTTCTTGAACTGCACCATGCCGGCATTGGTGAACATCAGCGTCGGGTCGTTGCGCGGCACAAGCGGGCTCGACGAGACGATCTCGTGACCGTTCTTCTTGAAATAGTCGAGGAATGTCGACCGGATATCGTTCACACCGCTCATGCTATGCCCTTCAATGCTGCCGGAGGCAGGTAAATCTAAATCCATCGGCTTTTAACGTTCGCCTCCGCCACTGTCCAGCAGACAAACAAAACCGGCCGCATTCTGATCACGAATGCGGCCGGTTCAATTTTTAGAAGAAGCGCGTGCGAAAATCACATTTCCGCAGCGGAGTCACCGTCATCGGGATCCGGTCCGCCATTCTGCAGGAAGCGGTCGGCGATCAGGCCGGCATTCTGGCGCAGCGACAGTTCGATCTCGCGGGCCAGATCCGGATTGTCGCGCAGGAAGGTCTTGGCGTTTTCGCGGCCTTGGCCGAGACGCTGGCTGTTATAGGAGAACCAGGCGCCCGACTTCTCGACAATGCCGGCCTTGACGCCGAGATCGACCAGTTCGCCGGTCTTGGAAACGCCTTCGCCATACATGATGTCAAACTCGACCTGCTTGAAGGGCGGCGCCATCTTGTTCTTGACGACCTTGACGCGGGTCTGGTTGCCGATCACCTCTTCGCGCTCCTTGACCGCGCCGATGCGGCGGATGTCGAGGCGCACGGAGGCGTAGAACTTCAACGCATTACCACCCGTCGTTGTCTCAGGCGAACCGAACATGACGCCGATCTTCATGCGAATCTGGTTGATGAAGATCACCATGGTGTTCGACTTGGAAATCGAAGCGGTGAGCTTGCGCAGCGCCTGGCTCATTAGACGGGCCTGCAGGCCGGGCAGGCTGTCGCCCATCTCGCCTTCGATTTCGGCGCGCGGCGTCAGTGCGGCGACCGAGTCGACAACCAGTACGTCGACGGCGCCGGAGCGCACCAGCGTATCGGTGATTTCGAGTGCCTGCTCGCCGGTATCGGGCTGAGAGATCAGCAGATTCTGCAGATCGACGCCAAGCTTGCGGGCATAGACCGGATCAAGAGCGTGTTCAGCGTCGACGAAGGCGCAGATGCCGCCCTTTTTCTGCGCTTCGGCAATGGTCTGCAGCGCAAGCGTCGTCTTACCCGAGCTTTCCGGCCCGTAAATTTCGATGATACGGCCCCTCGGCAGACCACCAACGCCGAGGGCTATATCGAGGCCAAGCGAGCCGGTCGAGATCGTCTCGATCTCGACAACATTCTCGTTGGAACCGAGTTTCATGATCGAGCCCTTGCCGAACGACCGCTCTATCTGTGAGAGTGCCGCTTCAAGCGCCTTGCTTTTGTCCACCGATTTGTCCTCTACCAGCCGCAATGAATTCTGAGACATCCGATCCACCTTTAGGTTATTGAAGCCGCCCAAGCAATGTCGAGTTTGTACCCTATTTGTTCTATTCCCGCAATAGGCGATCAAACAATTGAAAGAAAAAGGTAAAACGGTCCGTGTTCTATTTTTGTTTTATCAATGCAAAGCAACGGCTTACGCCTGAAATGCCGGCATGCATCGGAAAAGATGCATCGCATCGATTCGCTTCTCAAGCCTCAGGAGAGCGGCTGAAATGAACGGAAAGATTCTCGTTCTCGGCGGTGCCCATATCGATAGACGCGGCCGCATCTCCGGCGAGACGGCGCCTGGCGCCAGCAATCCCGGAACCTGGTTTGAGGAACCGGGCGGCGGCGGCTTCAACGCAGCGCGTAACCTTGCAAGGCTCGGCTTTCAGGTGACGATGATTTCACCGCGCGGCGGCGATCCGATTGGCGAGACCGTCGGTGAAGCCGCCGATTTCGCCGGCATCGACGACCGGCCGTTCGTCTTCCTCGACCGCAAGACGCCGAGTTATACGGCAATCATCGAGAAGGACGGCAATCTGGTAATCGCCCTTGCCGACATGGATCTCTATCGCTTCTTCGTGCCGCGACGTCTCTCCATTCGCTGGGTGCGAGAGGCCTTCGCCGCCCATGATTTGATTCTTTTCGATGCCAACCTGCCGGAAGAGACGATTGCGGCAATCGTCGCCAAGGCGCATTCCCTGGCAAAGCCCGTGGCGGCGATCGCCATCTCGCCGGCCAAGGTCGTCAGGCTGAAGCCCTGCATCGGCGATATCGACTATCTCTTCCTGAACGAGGCGGAAGCCGGAGCTCTTACGGGCCAGCAGCCGGAGAATGCCGACGGCTGGCCGCCACTCCTGAACGAGATCGGCATCAGGAACGCCGTCGTCACCCGCGGCCGCCGCGAGCTCATCGCGTTGAGCGACGGTCGGGCCGTGACGCTGCAGCCGCCGGTCGCCGACACGGTCGCCGATGTCACGGGTGCCGGCGATTCTCTTGCAGCCGGGACGCTTGCCGCCTTGATATCGGGCCTGCCCCTCGAGGAAGCCGTCCGCTACGGCACCGCGGCGGCGGCACTGACGGTGCAGTCACGGCACGCCGTCAACGAAAATATGACATCGGATCTGTTGAACGAGGCCCTTGCACTTGTTCCCCAGGTCAGAATTCTGCATTGAAACCGCAGTTAAATAGTTGAGCATGATGTAGTCCGAAAACGCTTACACTTTTCGGCATCATGCTCTGGCGATCACAGGACAAGACCATGACCAAGCCCATCTCCCCTCTTCTACCGATCGCCTATTCGAAGGAGGTCGCCAGCGCCAAGCAGCGCGGCGCGCCGCTGGTGGCGTTGGAATCGACGATCATCACCCACGGCATGCCCTATCCCGGCAATATCGAGATGGCCCGCAGCGTCGAGGCGATCATCCGCGAACAGGGTGCGGTGCCGGCGACGATCGCCGTCATTCACGGCACGCTGCATATCGGCCTTGAAGCCGGCGAGCTGGAGCAGCTCGCCAAGGCGACCGAGGTGATGAAGGTGTCGCGCGCCGATCTCGCCTTTGCGATCGCCGAGCGCCGTACCGGCGCCACCACGGTCGCCGCGACGATGATTGCGGCGGCCCGCGCTGGCATCCGCGTCTTTGCCACGGGCGGCATCGGTGGCGTGCATCGCGGCGCCGAGGAAAGCTTCGATATATCAGCCGATCTCGAGGAACTGGCGCGCACCGGCGTCATCGTCGTCTGCGCCGGCGCCAAGGCGATCCTCGACATTCCGAAGACGTTGGAAGTGCTGGAAACCCGCGGCGTTCCCGTCGTCACCTATGAGAGCGAAGAATTCCCCGCCTTCTGGTCGCGTTCCTCGGGCATATCAAGCCCGCTGTCGCTGAACAGTCCGGCGGCCATCGCCAATTTCCAGACGGTGCGCGATCAGCTCGGCATCGACGGCGGCATGCTCGTCGCCAACCCGGTACCCGAAGCCGACGAGATCGCGCGCGAGGAAATGGAGATCTATATTGAGAGGGCGCTCGACAGCGCCGAGCGCGACGAAATCACCGGCAAGGCGGTGACGCCCTATCTGCTCTCGACCATTTTTGATCTGACCGATGGCCAGAGCCTCAAGACCAATATTGCGCTGGTGGAGAACAATGCGCGGCTTGCGGCTGAGATTGCCGTGGCGCTGGGTGAGTAATTTTTGACGGGTGGGCTGGTCCCACCAGATGGATGGTGTCGTGAGGCACCGCCCTCTGCCCTGCCGGGCATCTCCCCCACAGGTGGGGAGATCGGCTGGACGCGCCGGTTTCCCCATACAATAAGCGTTGGAGTGCGGCGAAAGGTTAGATGTAGGCTAATGGCCAAGCCGCTTATCGATTTCCCTCCTTGTGGGGGAGATGTCCGGTAGGACAGAGGGGGTGCCACACTGCACGCGCTCTCCGGAACCGCCAAGCCGCAATCCTAGCTATCCAGCGTCTCTTTCACCACAACAGCAAGCTGCTTGAGTGAGAACGGCTTCGGCAAAAACCCGAATTTCGATTCCGGCGGCAGGTTGCGGGCAAAGGCGTCCTCGGCATAGCCGGAGACGAAGATGAACTTCATGTCGGGATAGGTCTTGCGCAGCTCGCGCAGCAGCGTCGGGCCGTCCATTTCGGGCATGACCACGTCGGAAACGACGATATCGACCTTGCCTTCAAGCTCTTCCATAATGCTGAGCGCTTCGACGCCGGACCCCGCTTCGTGAACGGTATAACCGCGCGTTTCCAGCATGCGCTTGCCGCCGCGGCGCACCGCCTCCTCATCCTCGACGAGCAGGATGACCGCCGATCCGGTCAGGTCCTCCGGCTGCTGCGCCGGTGGCGTCTCCGGCCGAACGCCGATCTCGGCGACGGCGCTGTCGACAGCGTCTGCTTCGGCGGCAACCGCCGGCTCCGGGATGTGGCGCGGCAGGAAGACCCGGAAGGTCGTGCCTTTGCCGACTTCGGATTCCGGCTGGATGTAACCACCCGATTGTTTGACGATGCCGTAGACCATGGCGAGGCCTAGTCCCGTGCCTTTGCCGACATCCTTGGTGGTGAAGAAGGGCTCGAAGATCTTGTCCATGATCTCAGGCGCGATGCCGGTGCCGTTATCGGCGACTTCGATCAGCACCATGTCTTCGGCCGGCATGTAGGAATAGTTAAAGGCGGAGACCTCAGTGGCGGTCAGGTTTCGGGTGCGCAGTGTCAGCGTGCCACCCTCGGGCATGGCGTCACGCGCATTGACGCAGAGATTGATCAGCACCTGCTCGAATTGCGACAGATCGGTTTTGACGGGCCAGAGGTCGCGGCCATATTGCACGTCGAGCTTGACGTTGGTGCCGGAGAGCAGACGGTCGACCAGCATGCGCAGGTCGCCGACGACATCGGTGAGGTTGAGCACCGAGGGCCGCATCGTCTGTTTGCGCGAGAAGGCCAGCAGCTGGCGCACCAGCACGGCGGCGCGGTTGGCGTTGCGCTTGATCTCCATCAGGTCGGCGAAGCTAGCATCGGCCGGTCGCGCCTGCAGCAGCAGATGGTCGGAGGACAGCAGGATCGCCGTCAGCACATTGTTGAAGTCATGGGCGATGCCGCCGGCAAGCGTGCCGACGGCGTTCATCTTCTGCGTCTGCGCCATCTGCGCTTCCAGCGCCTTCTGCTCGGTCACCTCGACGGCATAGACGATCGCCGCTTCCTCGGGCGCCTCGTCGCTCTGGTCGATGACGGCATTGACATAGAAACGGAAATAGCGCGCCTCGTCAGTCGGCGTGCGGGTATCGAGGGGCGCGATATCGCCCTGCCGGTCCTTGGCTGCCGCCAGCGCCTCGGCCAGCTGCGGCCGGTCGCTTTCCTGCACGATGGTTTCGAGATGCGGCGCCTTTTCGAGGTCGTCGCGCGAGACGACGCCGGAGAACAGCTTCAGGAACGGCGCATTGGTCCGCAGAATACGCCCGTTGCCGTCGACCGATGCAATAGCCATCGGCGTGTTGTTGAAGAAACGGGTGAAGCGCATGGCAGCCGCCGAAGCCGACTGACTGCTCTCGCTGTTCTTTTCACGCGCCAGCACGATCGTCCGGCTTTCGCCGGGCGCGCCGTCGCGCATCGAGGTGACGCTGTGGAGGATCTGCACCGGCAGGCTCTGGCCGTTGCTCTTGCGCAGATCGAGATCGAGCGTCACGGTCTTTTTCAGGCCGGGTTCAGCCTGCACCGACTGGATCAGCGCCAGCCCCTCGCCGGCCACGACATCGCCGATCGTCATCGAGCCCGGCACGAACTTGGTGAGATCGAGACCCAGCCACTCGGCAAGTGTGGCGTTCAGATAGAAGATCTCGCCCTTCCTGCCGGCGGAGAAGAAACCGGCCGGCGCATGGTCGAGATAGTCGATCGCGTTCTGCAGTTCCTTGAAGAAGCGCTCCTGATCGTCGCGCTCGGTGGTGATGTCGGTGATCTGCCAGATCTGCAGCGGTTTCCCGCCATTCTCCTCCGGCTGCAGCAGCCGCGCCTTCAGCCGGTACCAATGCGCGCCGGAGCTGTTGCTGCCAGGGCCGACGGCGCGCAGCAGGCGGAATTCCTCCCGGCCTTCCTTGCCCTCGCGCAGGCCGTTGACCAGCCTGTAGAGCGCCTCGTTCGATTCGCGGTGGCGCGACAGCAGGGTTTCCAGGGTCTGCACCTCGGTCGCCTTGCGCGCGCCGGTCAGCGCGCCATAGGCGGCGTTGGCATAGATAATTCGGCCCTTTTCGTCGGTAATCAAGGTACCGTCGGGATGGCTGTTGAGGAAGGCGCGCGCCAGGCTGTCGGACTGGCGCTGCGGCATCACCTCGATAAAGCCGATGACCGAGGATACCAGGAAGAAGATGCCGACCATGGCGAGCACGCCGAGACCGCCGAGCACGACCTCATTGTCGAGCGACTTCTTGAAGACGACGAATCCGCCGGCGGCTGCGATCAGCACGAGGGCCAGCAGAAGAATGCGCAAAACCGTGCCAGAACGCCCCCCACGATCCACAAGCGGTGCGTTATAATCGTCGGCCTGACGCGGTTTCGTCATGTATTCCTCACATACGCCCCTCCAGCTTCGTAGCACGAACACGAAGCGGGAATCAGGCACTCTTTCCTTCTTAGCAATTTGCCGCGTCGGCAAAAACACCGGCAGCCGGCAAGACTGCTTGAATTCACAGGCAACAGCGCCATCTGCCCCCGAAGCCGACGCGGCTGCCCGTGCGCAAGGTCGCCGGGCGGCCAAGCAACGAACACGCAATCGCGTTCACCGGTGACTGGACAGCACCGGCGGCCCTTGCCTAAGGAACGGAAAAGTCGTCAATATGTGCCGAATATGAAATGGAGTGAGTGATTATGTTGGATGATGTTGTCGGAGCTTATGGCAGCCGTTTTCTGCTTGCCGCCGGTGGCGTCGGTCTGGCGCTTCTCCTGCTCATCCTGGTGCTTTGGGTGATCCGCAGCCGGGCGCCCTCGCCCTTTGTGCGCGGCGGCCGCAACCGCCAGCCCCGTCTGCAGGTCCTGGATGCCGCTGCTGTCGATACCCGTCGCCGGCTGGTGCTGGTGCGCCGCGATGACGTTGAGCATCTGATCATGATCGGCGGCCCGAGCGATATCGTCATCGAAAGCCGTATCCTGCCGGGAGCGGCCGAACAGGCGGAAACTGCCGACCGCCCGCAACACCTCGAACAGCCTCCAATATCCCCGCCGCGCCCGGAATCGCCACCGGTTTCTCCGCCCCGCTCCGCAGTTGCAGCGCCGGTCGCAGCCCCTGCCGCAGCCCGGGTCGAACCGGCCGCCGAGCCTACCTTCTCGGCACCGGTTTTCCCGGAGCCGCGCCCGCGCCCCGAACCGCAGGCCCAGTCGGCCGTTGCACCGCCGGTGGCGACCAGCCCTCTTCCGGCAAATCCCGTGACTGTGCCCCTGTCGGCCGAACGCGACGCTCCTCCGCCTGCCCCGCCCCAGCCGCGCCCGGAGCGGCCCGTCGCTCCCCCGGTCGCGCCCGCAGCCTTCCACGATACAGCAAGTGCGGCCGAGATTCTCGATGCCGCCCGCCAGCGCGTGCTGCCGCAGCAGCGCATCGAACCCGAGGTCTCCGCTCCATCTGTCCACGACATGCCGGCGGCCGCGCGCACGTCTGGAATGGACGATGGACCGGCACCGGCGATCCGCCGTGATTTTCAGCAGGTGCTGGAAGAGGAGATGTCGAACAATCTAACGGCCGAACGTATCGTCCCGGCGCCGGTAAACCAGGCCCCGCGTCAGGCCATACCGCAACCGCAGCCGGGCAATCAGCCGCGCCGCGATCCCGAGCTCGCCCCGATCACCGGCGCCGATACGGAACTGCAGAAGGAAGTCGCTCGCATCTTCGGCGAAATGAGCGTCAATCGCGACAAATGAGGGGAAACACGCCCGCATCACACCGGGCTGCCGCGCTTTCTCTTTCACCATGAAGTTGCACAAATGCCGCAACGCCGCGGCTCTTTCAGTTTCCCAATGTCTTGGGCCTCCCCATCACGTCAATCATTTGGTATCGATCGGGGTGAAGAGCGTTGGCGCATCTGAGGTTGCACTTTGCCTAAGTAAAAATCGGTCTCACTCCAGTTTCACCCGTATTGCCGCCTAGCGACACGCTGGCGGCATGCGACCATGTTCATCGGGTGGTGGCGAGAGACCGGTTTGGCATTGTTACAATATGCCATGTGCAGCGCCGCTGTCTCAGCTCTTCAGCCGCCCACAACATCGCCACACCGCGCCCGCAAGGGCTTTCTCATGCACCATCTCGATGGACTTCCGAACGGAAGACCAAGACGATATGTGCAAGACGCTTCGGGTCCGATGGACCATTATTCCCAAGATTGCTCCCCAACCTTGGGTTGCCTGCGGCGGATGCGGCGGCCTGAGAGCCTTCCAATCCAGCGGCAAGATTCGGCTCAATGCCAACGGCCGCAAGCTGGATGCCTGGCTTATCTACAAATGCCTGACCTGTGAAAGAACTTGGAACCGGCCGATCATCGAGCGCCGCAATGTCCGTGACATCGATCCTGCGGTCCTCGACGCGCTGCAGTCCAACGATCGGGACTGGATCCGCGCGGAAAGTTTCAACCTCGATGCTCTCCGGCGCAAATCGCTGCGTGTCGACGAGTTTGCCGAAGTTGAAATCGCCAAGGAGATGCGGCACGAAACCGCAGATTGGACGAAATTGGCAATCGAACTGACGGTTCCGGTGCCAACAAGCACACGCCTCGACCGTCTGCTGGCCTCGGAACTGAAGCTTTCACGCGCGACGCTGCAGGCTCTTCACGCAGACGGCATGCTTCGGACGGATCCTGAGAAAGCAGACATTATGCGACGACGAATCAGGAATGGCACCCTCGTCACGATCGACCTCTCCAGGGAGGCCGGACGAGAGCAATCGTGGAAACCTCTGGCGACAGGCGATTCTGCCGTGGAGCGGTGATCGACGAACAAGCGCCGCGATCCGATCGCGGCGCTTGTTCTGCTCTCATATCTGCATGAAAACCCTTATTCGTCGCGATAGACTTTTTCGCGGCGTTCGTGGCGCTCCTGCGCCTCGATCGATAGCGTCGCGATCGGGCGGGCGTCGAGACGCTTGAGGCCGATCGGTTCGCCGGTTTCCTCGCAATAGCCGTAAGTACCGTCTTCGATGCGCTGCAGTGCCGCGTCGATCTTGGAAATCAGCTTTCTCTGCCGGTCGCGGGCGCGAAGTTCGATCGCCCGGTCGGTTTCCGACGACGCCCGGTCGGCGAGGTCGGGATGGTTTGCGCTTTCCTCGGCCAGGTGGTCGAGGGTTTCACGCGCTTCTCGAAGGATATCATTTCTCCATGCAACCAGCTTGGTCCTGAAGTAGGCACGCTGGTTTACGTTCATGAACTCTTCCTCTTCCGAGGGAACGTAATTGCTAAGATCGATCTTCTCACTCAACGCGATTCTCCTGAAGAACATCTCATCTGGGCGGGTGTATATCCCAAGCGCTAGCCGCGATTCAAGCCAAATACGACAGGTAAACAGATTTTTAAATCTGTTACAGTTTTAGGCTAACAATCTATTTTGTCATGGTTATTCCGGCCACCGTTTTCTTCTTCGCCTTCAAAACGCCGTGTTGTCAGCCACGTTTTGGGCAGTTGCGGCATGGCTGGCGATTGACGGCGGCCAAGTGCAACCGCTACTGAAAAGACCCGCCCGATCCTGGATTTGCCCATGACCGTACCGCTGCCTCCGCCCAACCGCATCTACCTCCTGCGTCATGCCGAGGCCGCCTGGGCCGAACCCGGGCAGCGCGATTTCGACCGGCCGCTCAACGAGAAGGGCTATGGCGATGCCGAGATCATTGCCGACAAGGCCGCCGACAAGGGCTACCGTCCCGATCTTCTGATCAGTTCAACGGCGCTGCGCTGCCGTGGCACCGCCGATGCGGTCCATCGGGCGATGGGCCTCACGCTCGACGTGCGTTATGTCGATGTGCTCTACAATGCCACGGTCGATAACTATCTCGAAATCGTCGATTCGCAGGATGAGGCGGCCGTCATGCTGGTCGGCCACAATCCGACCATGGAGCAGGCGCTGGAAGCGCTGATCGGCCATGAGGCGATGGTCAGCGCCCTTCCAGGCGGCTTCCCAACGGCCGGCCTTGCCGTCGTCGATTACGACGGTGGCGCCGCCAGCTGGCGTCTCACCGATTTCGTGGTCGTCTGAAAGCTTTCGCGCCGCGTCTTTTTCGGGCGGCGCGCCCTTCCTATATTGCCGGCAGTCACCAACCGGAATTGCGCCTTGCCGCCACGCCTGACATCCTTTGCCGACGACGCCCGCATCGCCCTCGACAATCTTGCCGATCGGGCAAGCGGCCTCGTCAACCCGACCGTGCGGCTCGGCGTTACCGGCCTCTCCCGGTCCGGCAAGACGGTCTTCATCTCCTCGCTGGTGCACAATCTCCTGCATGGCGGTCGCCTGCCGCTGTTCGAGCCGGTGCAGTCGGGCCGTGTCTCGGCGGTGCGGCTGGAGCCGCAGCCCGATGATGCCGTGCCGCGCTTCCAGTACGAGGATCATATCCGCGCGCTGGTGAAGGACCGTATCTGGCCGGACTCGACCCGCGCCATATCGGAACTGCGCATCACGCTGGATTATCAGAGTGCCAGCGGCTGGAACCGGCTGTTTTTGCCCGGCCGCCTGTCGATCGACATCGTCGATTATCCCGGCGAATGGCTGCTCGACCTGCCGCTGCTCGGCAAGGACTACCGCACCTTCAGCGAGGAAACGATCGCGCTTGCGCAAACCGGCGTGCGCTCCGAATTGTCGCGCGGGTGGCTGGCGCTGACTGATGCCGCCGATATCCAGGCCGGCGCCGACGAGATGGTGGCCCGCGACCTCGCCACCGCCTTTGCCGATTATCTCAAGGCCTGCAAGGCCGACGAACGCTCGCTCTCCACCCTGCCGCCCGGCCGGCTGCTGCTGCCCGGCGATCTCGATGGGTCGCCGGCGCTGACCTTTGCGCCGCTCGCCTTGCCGCCGGACGCCCGTCCCGGCCGAAACTCGCTCTGGACGATGATGGAGCGGCGTTACGAGGCCTATAAATCGGTTGTCGTCAAACCCTTCTTCCGCGAGCATTTTGCCCGGCTCGACCGCCAGATCGTGCTGGTCGATGCGCTGCAGGCGATGAACCGCGGCCCCGAAGCGGTGCAGGATCTGGAGCGGGCGCTGACCGATGTGCTCGCCTGTTTCCGCCCCGGCACCAATTCGCTGCTCTCTTCGCTGCTCGGGCGCCGCATCGACCGCGTGCTGGTCGCCGCCACCAAGGCCGATCATCTCCACCATGAAAGCCACGACCGGCTCGATGCGCTGACCCGCCGCCTGGTCGATCGCGCCATCGACCGCATCGGCATGGCCGGCGCCGGCATCGACGTCATGGCGCTCGCCTCCGTGCGCGCCACTCGCGAGGCATCGGTCAAGCGCGACGGCCATGAGCTGCCCGTCATCGTCGGCACGCCGATGGAAGGCGAAACCATCGCCGGCGAGCGTTTCGACGGCCAGAGAAAGACCGCGATCTTCCCCGGCGACCTGCCGGCGGATCCGGAAAGCCTGTTCGACCGCATCGCCTCCGGCGAGACCGGCCTGCAACTGCCCGATGTCAATGTCGTCAGGTTCCGCCCGCCGCAGCTTGAGGAAACCGGCGGCGGCATCAAGCTGTCGGTGCCGCATATCCGCCTCGACCGCGCCATGCAGTTCCTGTTCGGAGACCGTCTCGCATGAGCAAGCCCCCGTCCGATCCGCCGCGTCGCCCACCTGCCGCCTTTGCCTACGAGGACGGCGCCGCTAAGCCGCGCGACAACGGCCGCCAAGGAGAGCAGCGGCGCAAGCCGGAAAGCTTTTCCGAAAACATCATCGTCACAGCTGATGAGGACGATCCCTTCCTCAATCCCGATAAGGATCTGAGCGCAGTCCCGGTCGCAACGCCACGCAAGCGCCGGACCTCGTTCGGCAAGATCGCTGCCGGCGCCTTCGGCATCCTGCTGTCGCTTGGCATCGGCCTCTGGACCGATCGCTTGATCCGCGATCTCTTCACCCGCGCCGATTGGCTGGGTTATGCGGCCCTTGCCGTGCTCGCAATCGGCATCCTCGCCGTGCTTGCCCTCGTCATCCGCGAATCTGTGGGAATGATGCGCCTTGCCGCCGTCCAGGCGATCAAGGCCGAAGCGGAAGCGGCGATGGTCGAAACCCGGCCGGCAAAGGCGCGCGCGGTCGTCGCCCGCCTCACCACGCTGCTTTCGGCCAATCCCGAGACATCGAAGGGCCGCGCCACGCTGAAGGCGACGGAAGGCGAGGTCATCGATCCCCCGCATCTGATTGCGCTTGCCGAACGTGAATTGCTCGCGCCCCTTGACCGCAAGGCCCGCGCCCTGATCGTCAACGCCTCGAAACGCGTCTCGATCGTCACGGCCGTCAGCCCGCGCGCCGTGGTCGACCTGCTCTATGTGCTCTATGAGGCCGTGCGCCTCATTGGCGCCATGGCCGAGCTTTACGGCGGTCGCCCCGGCACCCTCGGCATGTTCCGTCTGCTGCGTGACGTGCTGGCGCATCTTGCCGTCACCGGTTCGATCGCCGTCGGCGACAGCCTCGTCCAGCAGGTGCTCGGCCATGGGCTGGCCTCCAGGCTCTCGGCCCGGCTTGGCGAGGGCGTTATCAACGGCCTGATGACCGCCCGGATTGGAATCGCGGCAATGGATCTCTGCCGCCCACTCGCCTTCCACGCCCTGAAGCGGCCGGGAATCGGTGACTTCATCGGCGATCTCACGCCCTCCATGTCACCGCGCGGCAACACTCCTTGATCGACGAGGCTAATCCTCAAGCGTGACCTTCCCCGGCGTAATGCCGAAGAATTTGTAGCAGATTCAAAGCTCTAACAGCGATAATTTAAAATTGTCGCCGCGCGAAAACCCTGTATCTCCGCGCATTTCGGCACAATCGAAAGGAAGGATTAACCATTATTCGGCAAAACTTGCTGCCAGTTCTTGAGTGGCGCTTGCCAAGGAAAATCCATGTATTCGCGCAAGTTTCTTATCATATGCGGCCTAGCCGCCGCGGCATTGTCTCCCGTCGCAGATGTCGCTCCGGCAGCCACCGCTGCCACCCGTGACAAGGCCTTCTTCGATTCCGTCGCCGGCTCCTGGAAGGGCCCGGGCGAAATCGTCGCCGGCAAATATAAGGGCACGAAATTCACCTGTAATCTGATCGGCGAGCCGACAGGTGACAGCGGTGCCGGCATCAAGCTCGACGGCACGTGCCGCGTCGGCGTCTTCAAGCAGCCGATGACCGCCGTCATTTCGCAGTCGGGCTCGACCTACAAGGGCAAGTTCCTCGACGGCGCCGCCGGCAAGGGTCTCGACGTCGTCTCCGGCGCCGTCAGCGAGGATACCGTCGTCGTCGGCATCAACCGCGCCAAGCTGAACGGCGCGATGATCGCCCGCGTGCGTGATGACAAGACGATGAACGTCACCGTTTCGGTCAAGGTCGAAAGCCAGATGGTCCCGGTCATCGGCCTGACGCTGACCCGCCAGGTCGACGAGATGGCCGTCGGTTCGATCCAGTAGACCATCGCAGAGCGGATTTTCCTGAAGCGGCGGGTTTCCCGCCGTTTTCCGTTTCAGGATCTCCGCCTCAGTTTTGGAGCCACCAGTCGCGGCTGTTGTCGGCAATCTCTATACCCGCCACGTCCGCACCCGACAGCCAGTCGCTGACCGCCCTGCCCTTGACGAGCAGGCCCGGCGCGATATCGGCAAGCGGCATCAGCACGAAACCGCGATCGGTCATGCGTGGATGCGGCAGTTCCAGCCGCGGCGCCTCCTGGATGACGTCGCCATAGGTGAGCACGTCGATATCGAGTGTGCGCGGCCCCCAGCGCTCGATGCGCTCGCGTTTCATTTCCCGCTCGATCGACAGGCAGACATCGAGCAAAGCCTCGGGCGCCAGCCGGGTTTCGACGGCGGCGCAGGCATTGAAGAAGAAGGATTGATCCGTCTTGCCCCAGGGCGGCGTGCGATAGAGCCGCGAGACCGCCGTAACCCGGCAGTCACCTCGTCCATCCAGCCGCTGCAGTGCGGCGGCCATCGCCTTGACGGGATCGCCGATATTGCCGCCGAGCCCGAGTGTGGCGGATTGCAGTGCAGCCTCAGGCAAAGTGCTCAACGCTCACCTGCACGAAATCGAGCACGCCCGGCACCGGCGCGTTCGGCTTGCGCACCGTGATCTTCGCCCGCCGGACCTGCGGGAATGTCTGACAGAGTCCCTTGGCGATATCGAGCGCCAGCGCCTCGATCAGGTAGCGCCGCTTGCCCGTGACGATTTGCTCGATCACGGTGAAGGCGATGCCGTAATTGACGGTATCGTCGATCGAATCGCTTTCCAGCGCCTCGCCGGCAACGACGTCGAGCTCGGCATCGACGAAGAAGCGCTGACCGAGGAATTCCTCCTCGTCATGCACGCCGTGGCGCGCAAAGAAAGCGCAGTTCTGCAGCGTGATCGTGTAGGTGGTCATGTCGGCCGCTTCCTCTCGAATTCCTTGCGCGCATTCAGCATAGCATCGGCGATGTCGAGCGCATCCCTGTTGATTGCGACATTGTGCACCCGGAAAACCGCAGCCCCCTGAAGTCTGAGCAGGGCGCTGGTAACAGCGGTCGCAGAATCCCTGTCTGCCGCCTCACGCCCCGTCACCGCGCCGAGGAAGCGCTTGCGCGACGTCCCGGCGAGCAGCGGCAGGCCGAAGCGGGAAAGTTCGGAAAACCGCGCCATCAGTTCCAGATTCTCCTCCGCCGTCTCCTTGGCGAAGCCGAAGCCCGGATCGAGCACGATGCGGTCGCTGTTGACGCCGGCTGCCGCCGCGATCGCAAGCGACCGTTTGAGAAAATGCACCTGGTCGGCGATGACGTCGGGAAGCTTCGCCCGGTCGCGGCCGGTATGCATGATACAGAGCCCGGCCCCGGTCGCCGCGGCGATGTCGGCGATATCGGGCTCCTTCTGCAGCCCGAACACGTCGTTGACTATATGGGCGCCGGCGCCGACGGCTAGCCGCGCCGTCTCGGCGCGATAGGTGTCGATCGAGATCAGCGCCTGGGTGCGCCCGCGCAGCGCCTCGATGACGGGTAGCACGCGGGCCTGCTCCTCGGATGGGCTGACGGCTGCGGCGTTCGGCCGGGTCGATTCGCCGCCGATATCGATAATCCCGGCACCCTCGCTCACCGCCCGCAGCGCCTGTTCGACCGCCGCATCGACGGTTTCAAACCGCCCGCCGTCGGAAAAGGAGTCCGGCGTCACGTTGATGATCGCCATGATCACCGAACGACGGCCGAGTTCGATCTGCCGGCCATGGCCGACACACCATAAACTGCCTTCGAGCCCTCTCACCAGACTTATCCCATCGATCATGAAAAAAGCGCCATCCGATATTGCGCTTGCGGTGGCTATGCCCCAAGCTCCTGTCGATTTCAACACGGGTTGCGTTCAGAATGCCGCTTGCAGTGCGTTATATGGTCCTTCCTATTGCCTTTTCCATTGGTCTTTCCGTCTGCAGCCCGGTGGCAGCAGAAGTGATCGCATCGAAAAGCTATTCCTATTTCAGCATCCGCGGCAAAACCGCGGATGAGCTCGACCGCGAACTCAGCCGGCGCGGCCCAACCTCGAGCGGCTCTTCGGCGCGCCATCCGGGTGCCACGAAGATCCGCTTTGGCGGTGAAGCCACCTATATCCAGGATAACGGACGCTGCCGCGTCGGTAACGTCAAGGTTACGGTCCACACCCAGATCATCCTGCCGCGCTGGAGCAACCGTAAGGGCGCCAGCAAGGAGCTGTCGATGATCTGGGACGCCCTGTCGAGCGATATCAAGCGCCACGAGGAGCGCCATGCCGAAATCGCCCGCGATCAGGCCCGCGCCATGGAACGCGCCATCCGCGCGCTGCCGCAGCAGCGCAGCTGCGAGGCCATGCAGGAACTCGTCTCCGGCGAATCAGCTCGCGGTATAGACGAGCACGATCGACAGCAGGCGCGATTCGACCGGGTCGAGGCGGTCAACTTCCAGAAGCGCATGCTGAGATTGCTGAACAATCGAATCAACGGCCGAGCCGGCGAAAAATAGGGCTTTTTCGCTCTGGTTGCGAGCGGAAAACCTTAGCTGCACAACGAAACTTGTGCGAAACTTGCCCCCTCCCCAGTGATTGAATGGTCATTTTTCATCCTGGCAGACTCAACCGGAACGCGTTAATATGAACACATTCGAAAGTGCAGCTACGGCATCTACCCTTTCATCGCTGGGTTCTCCTGGCGCGTTCCGAAGCCGCGGATGTTCCTCCCTCATCCGTAGGTAATGCGCCCGCCTCGCCTCGCTCGCACCAGCGCGCGAGGCGTCTTTTTTGTGGATCTTATTCCGGCGAAGTTTGAAGCGCGGGCGCGCTTAAGCCTGGCGTTCCGGCACGTGCACCACGAGCCCGTCATAGACAGCCTTCATGCGGATCTGACAGGACAGCCGCGAGGTCGGGCGTACATCGAAGGCGAAGTCGAGCATATCCTCTTCCATCGCTTCCGGCTGGCCGACCTGCTCGGTCCATGCCTCGTCGACATAGACATGACAGGTCGCGCAGGCGCAGGCGCCGCCGCACTCAGCCTCGATACCGGGCACCGAATTGCGCACGGCATTCTCCATGACGGTGGAGCCTTGGTCGACGTCGAGGTCGAAGCGCGTGCCGTCGAAGGCGACGATGGTAAGTTTGGGCATTAGGACTATTTCCGGTCTTCAAATGATGGGCGGATTTTCTTCCGACAATTCGACGCTTCAGTCAACATTGGGAAAGTCGCCATAACCTCGCAGATCGAGCCTTCGGCCGCCGTCTTCAAAGCGTCATGGAAGACGTCGCAAAAAGACCCGAGGTTCCGCAATGGAACAACGGGTCTTTCAAACGACATCTCAAACAGCGATCAGCCGCGGCAGAGCTTCAGGATGAAATTCTCAGCGTCGATGACGGCGGCGCCGAGCGCTGCCGTCGCCCCGGCGTCACCGCCGGTCTCCTCGACGGCTTCGGCCGTCTGCGACACGCGGAACGCACCTACCGAGCTTGCCGCGCCCTTCAGGCGGTGCGCGGCCGCGCCGACGCGGATGGTTTCGCCGCTGGCTATATCCTGCAGACATGCGCGAGCCTGGCGCGCAAACATCTGAAGGACTTCGATTTCCAGCGACTTGTCGCCCATCGTCTGCTTGGCGAGATGGACGAGATCGATCGGCCGGACCTTCGAGGGACAGGGTCCCTTTGCATTGTCCGGCGCCTCGAATACGATGTTCAATGCTGCCATCTGAGCTGCCATTGCCAATTCTCCCGCCTCGTGTCGTGCGCAGTTGCTACCGTTCTGCGACAGGAGGGTGGCCATCACGTTAAATTCCGGCACATGCGGGCTGGAAATCTCGCCACATGGTTAACGTCCGTTAAATATCCCTAAATTATTGCTTTTTAAGCGGTGTCACGGATTCAAAGATGTTAACAACGGGTTAACGAGCCGCAAATCTCAAGCCTTCATTAATTGTGTGAAGAGCCCAGATGTGTCACTACGATACTGGTAGAGCGGGTTTATGGTACGCGCCTTTGCCGAGCGAGTGGATAATGGTAGTGTTTTGATACCTTCCGTTTGAAAAAGCGGCTATCTACTCTGAAATGACATGCTTATCCGTCCGTCGTTGGGATGGAAGGCTGGAACGGCAAAGTTGTTCTCCGGGTGAGGCGGAAGCCCGGAATTGCGCTGCCGGATCGGCCGACAGTAACGAGGCATAACCAATGGCGAACAATAGATATAACGAGTCGATCGAGGACAAGGCGTTCAAGGCATTGGACGAGGCCCTCCAGATCGACTTCGGCAAAGATAACGTGCCGTCTCGCCGCGGCGACGCGCCTGAGGCCCCGGAGGCTAATGTGTCTGATCCAGTAAATGCGCGTAACCAGCAGGCCCAGGAAGAAGCGCAGCGCCGCAACCGCCGCGGTGGCGCCGGCGAGCCGGCTTCCAGGGGGCCGGCTTTCACGCCCGCCAACGATGCCAGCCGCAACACGCCCGCCTCGATCCTGAAATCTTTCGACGGCGCCTCCAGCCGCTCGGCGGTGCGCACCGCCACACTGTTCTCCGTGCTCTGGGTCATGGGCGGACTCGGCCTCATGTCGCTGCTGTATGGTCCACAGATCTGGCAGATCCGTTCGCTCGCCGACCTCGTCGCCCTGCCCGGCGTCATCGCCGGCCTCGTCGGCATCATTATCCCCGTGATGATGTTCTATGCTTTCGCCATCATGATCGCCCGCGCCCAGGACATGCGCAACGCCGCCCGGTCGATGGCGGAGGTGGCATTGCGCCTGGCGGAGCCGGAAACCATCGCCTCCGAACGCATCATGACCGTCGGCCAGGCCGTGCGCCGTGAGGTCTCGGCCATGAATGAAGGCATCGAGCGCACCATCGCGCGTGCCTCCGAGCTGGAAACGCTCGTCCATTCCGAAGTCAATGCACTTGAACGTTCCTATGCCGACAACGAGCTGCGCGTCCGCGGCCTCGTCCACGAGCTCGGCTCCGAGCGCGAGGCGATCGTCAACCATGCCGACCGCATCCGCACCTCGATCGGCAGCGTCCACGACCAGTTGAAGGAAGAGCTGTCGCTGGCGACCGAAGAGATCGCGGTGCGGCTTTCTACATCGGGCGAAGCCTTTGCCTCGCTGATCGATACGCGCGCCGCGACGATTCTGGAAAAATCCGACAATGCCCTGCAGTCGATCGGCAGCCTGCTTGCCGCCAAGACCGATAGCCTGTTGCAGACACTGAACGCATCGGGCTTCGCGCTCGCCACCGAATTCGACAACCGCCTCGAAGCGCTCTCGGTCAACCTCAATGACCATGGTGAAAAGCTGCTCAGCCAATTCGAGACGCGCGCCTCGACCATGGACAGCAGCACCGAGAAGCTGAATGCCGCGCTGCAGGAGCGCACGCAGCAGCTCAGCGAGATCCTGATCGCCCGCACCCGCGAGATCAATGAGAGCCTGACATCGGGCGAACGCACCATCGGCGGTACGCTCGACGACGTGCTGTCGAAGCTGAATAGCGCCCTTGATGAAAAGGGCGCGAGCTTCCGCCAGAGCCTGCAGAGCACGGCCGACGACGCCGTCATGGATCTCGACGTGCGCTCCGGCTTCTTCGAAGAGCGGCTGCAGACGACGGTTGCCCAGCTATCCACCGCCTTCGACGAACGCGTCGCTGAATTCACCAGCGCCTTCGACAAACGCACCGGCTCGCTCGACACCAAGCTGATGGAGAGCCTCGCTCGCATCAACGAGACGCTGACCGGCGGCTCGGATTCGATCGACGGCATCCTGAGTTCCGGAATCGACCGGCTCGGCACCTCGATGACCGACCAGCAACTGGCGCTCGCCACGGCACTCGCCACCGGCCATGACGTGCTGGAAAGCACGCTGGGCACCCGGGCCGACGAAATTACCACCGCGCTCACCAGCCGCACCGGCGAACTGACGTCGGCGCTGCAGAGTGCCACCTCGGAAATCGCGCTGACGCTTGCATCCGGCACCTCCGAGCTGCAGAACAATCTGCAGGCACGCTCGGCCGAATTCCGCGACACGCTGCGCACCACCACCACCGATCTGACCACCGCCGTTGCCGCCGGCACCGAGCAGGTGACTGCAGCCTTCGGCGGTCGCGCCGAGGAGCTGAGCGATGTGCTTGCTGCCCGTACGGCAGAAATCAGCGAGGCGCTCGGCACGGCCCACGGCCGCATCGACAGCGTCATGGCCGAGCGCGGCGGCGCCCTGGTCGACGCGCTCACCACCCATCACGGCCGCTTCGAAGAAGCGCTGACGACCCGCGCCGACGCCATCATCGATGCCGTCTCCGGCACCCATGACCGCCTGGCCGAGACGCTTGACGAAAAGGCCATGGCGCTCGCCATCTCCCTGAACGAGAGCCAGGCCCGCATCGAGGATACGCTCGAGACCCGCTCCGGAGCGCTGCTGAGCGCGGTATCGGGCACGCATGACCGCCTCTCCGAGACGCTCGATGAAAAGGCGATGGCGCTCGCCATTTCGCTCAACGAAAACCAGGCCCGCATCGAGGATACGCTCGAGACCCGCTCCGCCGCCCTGCTGAACGCCGTCTCCGGCACCCATGCCCGCCTCTCCGAAACTCTGGACAGCAAGGCGGCCGCCCTGACCACCTCGCTCGACGAGCGCCATGCCCGCATCGACAATGCACTTGGAACGCGTGCAGAGGCGTTGCTGAACACCGTGTCCGGCACGCGTGATCGCCTTGCCGAGACCCTCGACGAAAAGGCCGCCGCCTTCGCCATTTCCTTGAACGAGAGCCAGGCCCGCATCGAAGAGACGCTCCAGACCCGCTCGGCGGCTCTGCTGAACGCTGTCTCCGGCACCCATGACCGCCTGTCCGAAACGCTGGAAGACAAGGTCGCAGCTTTTGCTACCTCGCTCAGCGAAGGCCACGCCCGCATCGACGAGACGCTCGAAAGCCGCTCCGCGGCTCTGCTGAATGCCGTCTCCGGCACCCATGACCGCCTCTCCGAGACGCTGGACGAAAAGGCGATGACACTCGCCATCTCCTTGAATGAGAGCCAGTCGCGGATCGAAGACACGCTGGAAGCGCGCTCCGAAGCCTTCCTGAAGGCTGTGTCCGGAACGCATGACCGTCTTTCGGAAACGCTCGACAAAAAGTCGGCAGCTCTCGCCGCCTCGCTGAATGAGGGCCAGAGCCGCCTGCAGGACACGCTGGAGAGCCGCTCGGAATCCTTCCTCAATGCGGTCTCCGCCACCCACGACCGTCTGTCCGAAACGCTCGACGACCGGGCGATGGCGCTTGCCATTTCGCTGAACGAGAGCCAGAGCCGTCTCGAAGAGACCCTGACATCAGGCGCCGATGCAATCACCCAAGCGGTCTCCGGTACGCATGACGGCCTGAACGGTGTGCTCGACCGGAAGGCAGCGGCCATTGCCGCCTCTCTGAATGAAGGCCAGGCCCGCCTCGAGGAAGCCTTAGTGCACCGCACCGCTGCGATCATCGGCGCGGTAACGGCAACCCACGACCGGCTGACCGACACGCTCGACGAAAAGACCATGGCGCTCGCCATTTCGCTCGACGATAACCAGAGCCGCTTCGACAGTGTGCTCGAAGCGCGCAGCAACGCCATCATGGAGGCCGTCTCCGGCGCCGAGTCACGCGTTGCCGGCGCCTTCACCGACAAGACCGATGCCATCCGCGCCGCCTACACCGACAATCAGCAGCGGCTCGAAAATGCGCTTTCCGAGCATAGTGCCGCCCTTTCGGGCGTTCTCGATGCCGGCGGCGCTCGCTTCGAGGATCTCGTCGGCGGCCTGACCGGCCGCATCGAAGGCCGGCTGAGCGATGCCCATGCACGGCTCGGAGGCCTTGCCGACGAGACCGCGGCGCGTATCGAAGGCGGGCTCACCTCCGCCCACGAGCGCATCCGCACGACGCTTGAGGATCGCGCCAACGCCATCGACCTGTCGCTGAACCAGGCTCATGCGCTGATCAGCGATACGCTGACCGAACACGCAACCAGCATCGGCACCTCGTTGGCGACGAGCGTCAGCATGCTCGAAATGTCGCTGGAGGACCGTGAAGCTTCGATCCGCCAGGCCATCGATGCCAGCGCCCAGACGTTGGAAGACCGCATGCATGCCGGCGCCGGCCAGATCGCCGGCCGCTTCCAGGAGGCGGCAAATGCGATTTCGAGTTCCACGCAGAATTTCTCCGCCCAACTCGATCAGTCGGTCGAAAACCTGACGGGCCGTTTTGAAGAAACCGGATCGCGTGTGGAATCCAGTCTTGCAGCGATCGAAACTCGCATCAGCAACGGCGTCGGCGGTGTTGCCGAAAGGGTCGAAGCGGCCAGCGGCCAGCTCTCCAGCGTGCTTGCCGACGGCATCTCCCGTCTCGGCGCGCTCGGCGACGACGCCAACCGGCGCATCTCGGCAACGCTCGAAGGCAGCGCCGCAAACCTTACTCAGGCGATCGACAGCCGCGCTGCCAATCTGGCCGAGACGCTCGACAGCCGGACCACCACCCTGACCGGCGCCATCGACGGCCGCACCGTGAGCCTCGGTGAAACCCTCGACCGCGGCAATGAACGCATCGAGGAACGTCTCTCCACCATGGACCGTGCCTTGACAGTCGGCCTCGAGGCCGTCAACCGCACCATCGAGGGCAAGGCCGCCGGCCTCGCCTCGACGCTGCGCAGCGCCGTTGCCGAAGCAGCCCAGGGAATGGAAGGCGAAGCGACGAGAACCACCGAGCTGCTCGGCAAGACCGGCCAGCAATTCGCCGAAGATCTTAATACGAAAAGCGACGAATTCACCCGCACCATGGATGAGCGCTCGTCGCAGATCGTCACCCGCGTCACGGAGGCTCAGAGCCGGCTGGCAAGCCAGGCCGCAGCCGTCGCACAGACCTTCTCGGAAGCCGGCAATGCCATCGTCAACAAGGTTGCCGAGGCCGAGACCATTGTCGGTAAGCAGGTCAATGCCATCTCCAAGGCGCTGTCGGATGCCGGCCAGTCGCTGGAGACGCGCGGCGACGCCATCCGCTCGACGCTGTCGGGGGCCGGCAACGAGATTTCCGCCACGATGGCGGATGTCGATCGGGCGCTCGAAGCCCGCAGCAGTGCTATCCGCTCCAATCTCGAAGAGCGCGCCCGCGAGATCGATACGACCTTTTCCGACATCGACCGGGCGCTCGAAGCACGCGGCGATTCGATCCGCGCGACACTCGAAGAGCGCACCCGCGACCTCAATTCGATGCTAGCAGGCCGTTCGGTCGAATTGACCCGCATCCTCGACGAAACCGCCCGTCCGATCATCGACCGATATACCGATGCCGGCGAACAGGCCGCCGCCCGCATCACCGCCGCGGCCAACCTCAGCGCCGACCGTCTGCGCGCCGAAAACGAAGCGCTCGCCAGCGCCGTTGCTGCCCGCACCGAGAATGTCGCCAATGCCGTTAGCGCCATCGAAAACAGCCTGGTCGGCAACGTCAACGGCCTTGTCGAGCGCATGGCGGAAAGCAGTGCGGCGATGGCGATGATGATGAACCGCGCCGCCGAACAGCTGACGAGCGTCGACAGCCGTCTCGGCGACACCACCACGCGCTTTGCCGACTCCGCCACCAAGGCTGCCGAGATGGTCAACGCCTCGACCCGGCTTCTCGAAGGCAAGGTCGACCGCCTCTCCGACATTTCCGGCCAGACGCTGTCGCAGGTCGGCGGCATCATCGGCCGTTTCGACGAGCACTCCAAGGTGCTGACACAGGCCTCGCAGCTTCTCGGCGCAGCCCAGTCCAACCTTGCCTCGACGCTCGAGGAACGCGAAGGCGCGCTGCAGGCGCTCTCCGTCAGCCTGGTCCAGCGCTCCGACGAAATCGAAAAGACCATGCGCGGCCTCGGCGGCATGATCGAGACCGTGTTCGAGCGCGCCGAACAACGCTCCAGCCAGGTCACCGGCAATCTGCGCCAGGGCGTGCAATCCTCCTTCGCCGATATCGGCCGCATTCTCACCGAAACCGAGAAGCGCGCCCAGGAAGCCGCCGAGACGATGCGCGAGGCGATCACCCGGGCCGGCGACGAGGCCAATACGACGATCGACGGCACCTTCGCCAACGTCGAGCGTCGCTCCGGCGACCTCTCCAATCGTATTCGCGGTGGCCTGACGGCTTCGCTGTCGGAAGTCGAGCGCATGCTCGGCGAGGCCGGCCGCGCCTCCGACGGTGCCGCCCAGCACATGCGCGAAGCGTTGCGCGAGGCGATCGATGATGCCGTCGGCCGCTTCTCCGGCGCCACCGATGATATCCGCCGCTCCGCCGTCGACATCCGCAACGAGCTCGACGCCACCCGCGCCGAGTTGAAGCGCGGCGCCTTCGACCTTCCCGAGGAAGCCAAGGAAAGCGCCTCGGCCATGCGCCGGGCCGTCGCCGAGCAGATCAAGGCGCTGCAGGATATCTCCCAGCTCGTTGGCCGCTCCAGCCAGCAGCTTGAGATTTCCGAGCCCGTCGCCCGCACGCTCGCTCAGGCGCAGCCGGCCCCGCGTGCCGCCCCGCCGATAGCAAGTCAGCCGATCGCAAGTCAGCCGGTGGCACCTCAGCCGCCGCAGCCGGCAGCGCCCCCGCCGATCGAAGCGACGGGCCTCCGCGGAACGATCGCTCCGACAGTATCCGCCGCCGCCGCCCAGCGCGCCGCTCCGCAGCCTGCCCCTGCCCGTCAGGAACCAGGCCGCCAGGAACCGGCTCGCACCGAAAGCGGCGGCTGGATCAGCGATCTCCTGCGCGGCGCATCGCGTGAGGAGGCCGCCGAAGAGGCGCCTGCCCGCACCCCGGCGCCAACGGCAGCACCGGCTGCGCGCAGCAATGATCTGCGCAATCCGCGCCACGTGGTCGAATCGCTGAATTCGCTTTCGGTCGATATCGCCCGCGCCATCGATCACGACGCCTCGGTCGATCTCTGGCGCCGCTATCAGCGCGGCGAGCGCGACGTCTTCACCCGTCGCCTCTATACGCTGAAGGGCCAGCAGACCTTCGATGAGATCAAGCGCAAATACGACCGAGAACCGGAGTTCCGCACCGCCGTCGACCGCTATATCGGTGATTTCGAGAAGCTGCTCGCCGACGTTGCCCGTACCGATCCGAACCAGACCGTCTCGCAGTCCTACCTCACCTCGGATACGGGCAAGGTCTATACAATGCTCGCCCATGCAGCAGGCAGGCTCAGCTGAGCCTGTTTGTAACCATCGATCGTTTATGACCGAATTGGACAGAAAGCCGCCGCCACACATATCGGGCGGCTTTCGTTTGTCGGAAGGGCGCGACCGAGAACGCCTATGGTGAGGTATCCGAAATGACCAAGGCCCTGCTGATCATCGACGTGCAGAATGCAATTCTTTCCGGAAAAGCCGGGCCTGAGCGCCAACCGCATATCGATGCCGCGCTGGACGAGACCGTCGCCCGGCTCGCATCGCTCCAGGAAAAGGCGAGGCAGGCGACCGCGCCGGTCGTGCTGGTCCAACATGACGGCGGCAGCGGCCACCGATTGGCCGTCGGCACGGAAGGATGGGCGTTGCGTCAGGAGATTGCGCCGAAACCAGGCGAGGTCGTCGTCCGCAAGAAAAGCGCCGACTCATTCTTCGAGACCGATCTGGCCGAACGTCTGAACGAACGCTCGGTCACCCACCTCGTTATCGGCGGCTGCATGTCGCAATTCTGCGTCGACACGACGGTCAGGCGCGCCGTTTCCCTCGGATATGACGTGACGTTGATTGCCGATGGTCACACCACCGGCGATACGGCAACCCTCACCTTCTCCGAGATTATCGCCCACCACAATGAAACGCTCGACGGTTTCGACGCGGGCAAGGCGACGGTAGACATCCGTCCGGCCGCCGGGATCACCTTTTCATAAGCCTTGGCCACGGAAAGACCGGGACCGCCAGGCGGTCCCGATCGTCTGTCTTTCACCGTTCGGCTGCTATGCTCCAATTGTAAACGCATCGATCGAGGCCGATGGCGATTTCGAGCACGAGGACGTCGTGATCTATGGCCGCTCCCTTCTTGGGTTGCGACCGGTAGCGCTGCGGAAAATCGGTGCGCCGCGAAATCGAGCAGACCTCCATCCACTTGTCGCCATTGTCGACCTCGATATCCATCGTCACCTCGGAATAGGCGGGCAGCCGGTCGGAGGCGACGATCCGCGTCGGCAGACGGATCAGCGAGGCGATCATGCGGCGCACCGGTTCGAGGCAGGCGGCGTGATAGTCGTTGCCGCTGTCGGCCGTGAAGGCACATTGGAATTCGATCTGCCAGAACTCCTTCAGCCGCATATGTTTGGTCGGCTGTTCCTGCTCACGGCGATAGGACCGGCCGGCCTGCCAGATACAGAGCGGCAGCCGCGTCTTTGAGTGATTGCCGAGAATATGCTGCATATAGGCATAGGTCGACGGCGTCGTCTCAGGCCTCAGCACCAATGTTGTATCCCCGGCTGAGAGCGCCTCCTGAACCCAGATATCGGCATTCGAATAGGCGCTTGACACCAGCGACCGCGGCATCAGCGCCGGCGCCTCGACTCTTCTGATATCCCAGGCCGGATTGATGGATCTGAGAAAACTGCGGACCTCTTGCGAGAAAAAGCCGATCATATGATCGCGCAGATGGATCTCGCGCTCCTCCCAATGGACGAGCGAATTGACATGATAAAGATTGAGCACGGTGCCTGTCTCCCTGGCAGCGTTGATTGACGTGGTGAGGGGCTTTACGTCCAGCCGCGCGCCGGACGCTCAGAGCGCCCGCACGTCACAGCAGGACGCGGAGACCTCGTCCGTCAAAAGCGCGCACAATCGCGACCTGCAGGCAGGTGCCGATATGGCGGGAGAAAGGCGCGCGCTTCATGCTCATGTTGAATTTCTACGTGCCGCTAGCGCCATTGTCAAAACCCAAGACGGTGAGACAAAATGAATCAGCTGTGGATGGGCTTTTTTATTGCCGCCTGTCCTTCATTTCGTCACAAACTTTCTCGATCCGCTTGCGTTTAGCCAATGGCTCACCCGCCGTCCAACGACAGAGCCCACCGCTCAACGACAGAGACAGTAATATCGATGACCAAGACGACCTCCCGGCTCCTTGCCACCGCGCTCTCCTCCGCCTTGCTGACGGGCGCTTTCACCCTGGCTCAAGCCGGCCAGGCAAGCTTCGTCGTCGATGCGCAATCCGGTCAGGTTCTCGAAGCCTCCAATCAGGATGAGTTGAACTATCCGGCGTCACTGACCAAAATGATGACGCTCTATCTCGCCTTCGAGGCCCTGCATGAGGGACGGCTCAAATGGGACCAGAAGCTCACCATGTCGGAAAATGCCGAGAGCAAGGAGCCATTCAAGCTCGCCGTCGGCGCCGGCCGCCAGGTAACGTTGCGCGAAGCGGTCGAAAGCATCGTCGTCTTATCCGCCAACGACTCTGCCGTGGCGATTGCCGAACAGCTCGGCGGCTCCGAACAGGCTTTTGCCACTGTCATGACCGACAAAGCGCACCAACTTGGCATGTCGAATACGGTCTTTAAGAATCCCTCGGGCCTGCCCGATCCGGAGCAGGTCACCTCGGCGCGTGACATGGCAACCCTCGGCGTTTCGCTGATGCGGGACTTTCCGGAGGAGTTCAAGCTCTTCTCCATGCGCGGCTTTCAGTTCCGCGGCATGAAGCTGCGCGGCCACAACAACCTGATGTATCGATATGAAGGCGTCGACGGCATCAAGACCGGCTATACCGATGCATCGGGCTATAATGTCGTAACGTCGGCGCTGAAGGACGGCCGCCGCGTCGTCGGCGTCGTGATGGGCGAAAAGACGGCAAGCCTGCGCGACGACAAGATGGCAGGCCTGCTGGACAGCACCCTGTCCTCGTCATCGAATGCGACAGCTTCCACAACGCCAGGCACCCAGCTGGGAGCGACGATGACGGACACACAACCGACGAAGTAGGCCTGGGTCTGCTATCTGAAAGCCACTTCCAGGTGCTGCCGGTCCTGGGCAATCACCCGGCAATTCGTTTCGAATCCTTCTCCCTTGATGGCAAGAATGAACTCGGAAGGAATGCCGGCCGAATTGGAAACCGAAATGCCGGCGCTTTCCGAGCCGATGGATTTGACGGTGCAGTCGATGGTCGAGCGTCGATCGTTGAACAGGATCGAACCCGCCTTCAGCACCCGCCGCCGCGCGCCGATAGCATGATCCGCATGGATGGAACTCCATGACACGCAACGATTTCGCCCGGAATGTTTGGCCTGATACATTGCGGCATCCGCCTGAGCCAATAGCGTCTCGATCTCCTTGCTGACCATCGAGAGCGCCGACGTTCCGAAGCTCGCCGTGACATTCAAGGCGCCGTGATCGCCGCGAATGGACTGCGCGGCGATGGCGGCCCGGAGTTTCTCGGCGACGGCGACAGCCCCTTCCCGATCGACATGCGGCAGGATGACGGCAAATTCCTCGCCCCCGATCCGCCCGAACAGATCACCGGCGCGAAGGGTCGACTTGCAGGTCGAGGCGACCGCCTTGAGAACCGCATCGCCCGCGGCATGCCCATGCGTATCGTTCACCCGCTTGAAATGGTCGATATCAAAGGCGATGCAGGCCAGGTCATGCTGGTGCCGCAAAGCGACCGAAATCAGCTGGTCGGCTTCCTGCTTGAAGGCGCGCCGCGTCATCGCCTCGGTCAGACTGTCGGTGGCGGCCGACTGCACGAGTTCGATGCGGTCCATCGCCGCCCCCGCCAACTCCTGGAGAATGTCGAGATCTCTGCTGCCGAACGACCTTGGCCGGCGATCGATCGCGCAGACCGTTCCGATCATATGCCCGTCCTTCGTTCGGAGCGGCACGCCGGCGTAAAAGCGGATATGATCCTCGCCGGTCACCGCAGGATGTTTTGAAAACCGTGCATCCTTGGTGGCGTCCTGCACGATAACAGGCTCGTCACAGTCCACCACGCAACGGCAGAACGTGTCTTCAAGCGACACTTCGTCGGCTGAGAGGCCGGAGCAGGCCTTGTACCATTGCCGGTGCGCATCGATCAGGGAGACGATGCCGATGTCGATGGAAAATATTTGCTTTATCAGGCGGACGATCCGCTCAAAACCTTCGTCCCTCGGTGTGTCGAGAATGTCGAGTTGCTGCAGCGCAGCCAGGCGAGCATTGTCGCGCTGGATGGCTTCTGATGACGACTTTCCGAATACGCGTGCGACCACCATGCAGCATGCCTCCTGACAGCGATGTCATGATGCGTTCCACAAATTCGTGAAGAAATTGAATACGATGACAGCCCCAAGCTTTTGGGGCCGAATATTTTTCAGAACAGGCAACCCTCAATGGCGACGCAATGGTGGCCAAACGCCATCTCAGATTGAGCGCAGCGTCCAGCTGACGATCTCGGAGACCACCGTGGAGAAGGCGCGGTCGAGGCCCTTGACAAAGCCGACATTGTCGCCACCGGCCGACGCCATGGCGCGAAACACCTTCTGGGCGCGGACCGAGCCGTTGCGGTCGTTGAGAATCTTCGCGGAGATTTCGACCACCGCCTGGTTGCCGTTCGAAGCATCGATCTCGAAAGAGCGGACATCGGTGACAATCTGGTAATCGATCGCCAGCCCCTGCCCCGGCATGCCGACGCCGCCAACCTTGCCGGAATTCTCGAAGGCCTCCACCAATTTCGATTGGACTATGCGCGGTAGCTTGTCGCCCCACTGCGCCCGCGACAGATACTGGATTTCCGAAGGCGAAACGCGGATGACAATCTGTTCGCTGTCGAGCGCCTTCAGCGCCGTCGGGCTGGCGATCAGGATCTGGCGGGATTTGGCCGCGGGTCCGTCACCGTCGACGGCGGCAGATAGGTCATAGGTATCGTTCTTGGCCGCGGTACCACACCCCGAAAGGATCAGCGCCGTCAGCAGCGGCGCGATCACCGTTCCCCTGATCCACGAACGGCGCGACAACAGATGCGATGCGACCATATTCGGCTACCCTGACTTTCCCTGTTAACGCCGCGTCCGGCCGTCGTACTGCTTGACCGTGTCTCCGCCGAAGATCAGGCGTTGCGGATTGCGGTCGAAGTTGGTGATCGTATCGTTCAGATTATTCACGGTTCCGCGCATGTCGTTGACGAGAGTCTGCACATCGCGCAAACCGCCGCTTGAGAATTTCTGCAGATTATCGGCGATCGGACCGATTCGCGAATTCAAATTGTCGGCGACCTTCTTGAAGGATTCCAGCGTTTCGCGCGCTTGTGCAAACATCGATTGCGTATTGTCGGTGCCGAGCAGCGCATCGACTTTGATGAGAATGCCGTCGATACGGGTCGAGGCCGAATTCAGCTTGTTGGTAAGCTGCGAGACGTCCTGAATCGTCTGGTCGATATCTTTCTTGCGGGCCGAAACCGTATCGGCGACATCACGAATCGAGGCGACGGCGGTGCGCGCATCCTTGGTCGCCTGGGCGATGTCGTCGACCGAGCCCTTCACCTTGGCGGGGTCGATCTGGGCGACGAGCGTGTCGACGCGGTCGAGCGTCGCCTGTGCCTGCTTGCCGAAATCGTTGAAGGTGGTGGCCGTCTGGTCGAACTTCTGGACCGCCCCCTTGAGCTCGCCAGAGGCATCGGCGACATTGGCGGTGATCTTCTCGGCGTTGGAAACGATGTTGTCGATCTTCTGGGCGTCGACAGCCTTGACCAGCGATTCCACCGCCTGCAGTGTCGAATCCACGCGGCCGGAGACGGCCTTCACCGTATTGGAGAGCTCACCGACGCTTTGCAGGAAGGCGTCGATATTGTCGGAATTCTTGGCCAGCGCATCCGAGAAGGTCTCTGCATTCTTGAATGTCTGGGTCAGCGGCGCACGTGAATCCTGGATGAAGCCCTGAAGTTCGCCGACTGCGTCATTGGCGCGATCGAGGATCTTGTCGGCGGTCGCCAGAAGATTGGTGACGCTCGACTGATCGGCGACGATGACGGCGCGTTTGCCGTTGTCGATCGCGTGCTGGAGGATGCTTTCCTCGCCCTTGCGGCCGCCCGACAATTCGATATAGGCGGCCCCGGTCAGGCCCTGAATTTCAAGAGCGGCCTTGGTCGAGGGGTAGATCGGCGCGTCGGTGCGCACCTGGGTGAAAGCCAGCGAATATTGCGGATCGTCGGCGTCGATCGACAGTGTCTGCACCGAGCCGATCTGGATGCCGTTGAAGCGCACCGGCGAGCCGACGCTGAGGCCATTGGCCGAGCCCGGAATACGCACGATCAGCTCGGTCATCGGGCCGCCGCGGCCATATTCGGCCATCCAGTAGACGAAGCCGAAGGCCGCCGCGATCACCAGCACCGTGAAAAAACCGACAATCGTGTAATTGGCTTTGGTTTCCATTTATCCGATCACTTCCCGCTCACGCCGTGCCGCGCGCCATTGTCCTGCGGCACGATCGAGCGCGCCCGTTTACCCTTGAAATAGGCCTGCACCCAGGGATCGTCATAGGCCAGCATGTCGTCGATCGTGCCTTCCACCATTACCCGTTTCTTTCCGAGCACGGCAATACGGTCACAGACCGAAAACAGGCTGTCGAGATCATGCGTCACCATATACACGGTCAGTCCCAGACTATCGCGAAGGTTGGCGATCAGCTCGTCGAATTCGGCAGCGCCGATCGGGTCGAGACCCGAGGTCGGCTCGTCGAGGAAGACCAGTTCGGGATCGAGTGCCAGCGCACGGGCGAGCGCCGCGCGCTTGATCATGCCACCTGAAAGTTCGGACGGGTATTTGTCGGCGGCATCGGCAGCCAAGCCCACCATGCGGATCTTCAAATGCGCCAGTTCGTCCATCAGCGAGCGGGGCAGGTCGAGATATTCGCGCATCGGCACCTGGATGTTTTCCTTGACCGTCAGCGACGAAAACAGCGCCCCCTGCTGAAACAGCACGCCGAGCCGCATATCGAGCGCGTTACGCTGCGGTTCGGTGAGTTCGTCGAAATCCTGGCCCAGAATCTTGATCGTGCCGGAGCGGCGCGGCAGCAGCCTCAGCACCGTACGCATCAGTACCGATTTGCCGGTGCCCGACGCGCCGACAAAGCCGAGGATCTCGCCGCGATAGATATTCAGGTTGAGATTGTCGAGCACCACCTTGGAGCCGAAGGCGACGGTGACGTCGCGCGCCGAGAGCACGATATCCCTCTCGTTCCTGTCTTCGGTATCGGTCGGTTTTTCCACGCGGTTTACCATGCTAGAAGTCGATCGCTGCATAGAACATCGCAAAAAGCCCGTCCATCAGGATGACGACGAAAATCGCCTTCACCACCGCGGCCGTTACATGCTGGCCGAGCGACTCCGCGCTGCCGCCGACCTTCAGCCCTTCGACGGCGGCGACGATGCCGATGACCAGTGCCATGAACGGCGCCTTGATCATGCCTGACAGAACCGTCGACAGCGTTACCGCCTCGTGCAGGCGCGACAGGAAGTTGGCGAAAGTGATGCCGGAATAGCCCCAGGCGACGGCGGCCGCACCGGCGAGCGAGGCGAAATTTGCCAGCACTGTCAGAAGCGGCAGCGCAATGGTCAGCGCCACCAGCCGCGGGAAGATCAGCACGCCGATCGGGTTCAGCCCCATCACCTTCAGCGCGTCAATCTCCTCGCGCATCTTCATCGAGCCGATTTCGGCGGTGATCGCGCTGCCCGAACGACCGGCGATCATTATCGAGGTCAACAGCACGCCGATTTCGCGCAATTGCAGGATGCCGACGAGATCGACGACGAAGACTTCAGCGCCGAAATAACGCAGCTGGAAGGCGCCCTGCTGGGCGATGATCGCCCCGATCAGAAACGACATCAGAAGGATGATCGGAACGGCGCGAACGCCCATATGGTCGATCTGGTTGACGATCGAAGCCGGCGAAACACCGCTGCCGCGCCCGAATTTCATCTGCGCGCCGCGCACGGCGGAGCCGAGGATATACATCGAGGCGGCCAGATTGTCCCAGAGATCGTAAGTCATCTTGCCGATCGGCACGAAGATGCGCGCGACAAGCGAGACCCTCTCCCTCTGCTCCGGCTCCGGTTTGGCCGGCTCCTCGGAAAACATCTCCAGCATTTCGTCGATATGCGGATTGGTGCCTTCGAAACGCACCGTTCGCCCGGCCGCCTCCTCTTCCTTCTTCAGCCGGCACAGCAGCCAGATGCCGGCGGTATCGATATCGGAAATGTCGGAGAGATCGACCGTCAGATCGCCGGCCTTCTGGTGCAGGAGCTTTTCGAAGTCGCGCAGCACGAAATGCACATAGGCACTGCGCCAGTTGCCCTTGAGACGAACATGCTGCCCCGAACCATCGGCATGGTCGTCCACTTCAAGTGAGGCAACGTTGCGATTCTCGGCGTTCAAGATACTTATGTCTTTCAAGGCTTGCAGCGACATTGCCGAATCGCGAACGATGGTTCGGCGCCGGCGCGTCAATATACAGAAGCAGGCTGCAATTTCCATGCTCGCAGGACAGCAATAATGCCGCGCAGCCTCGATATTCAGATGAATTCCTTTCCGATTGCCGGGAGCTTCACCATCTCGCGCGGCGCCAAGACCGAGGCCGAGGTAATCACCTGCGCGCTCGCCGAAGACGGTGCGCGCGGGCTTGGCGAATGCGTGCCCTATCGCCGTTATGGCGAGACCATGGAGAGCGTGTTCGCCCAGATCGAGGCCGCGCGTCCGCTGGTCGAGGCCGGCATCTCGCGCCGCGACCTTTTGTCGGCGATGCCGCCGGGCGCTGCTCGCAATGCCGTCGATTGCGCCCTCTGGGACCTCGAAGCGAAACGAACGGGCGAAAGCGTCGCGGCTCGTCTCGGCCTTGCCGATCAGAAGCCGCTCACAACTGCCTACACCATCTCGCTTGGTGAACCGGAGGTGATGGCCGCCCAGGCGCGCGAACATGCCGGCCGCGCGCTGCTCAAGGTGAAGGTCGGAACCGGCGACGATGAAAGCCGCATCCGCGCCGTCCGTGCGGCCGCACCCGACGCCGCCATCATCCTCGATGCCAATGAGGGCTGGCCGGAAGCGGTGCTGGAACGCCATCTCCATATCGCTGCGGAAGCGGGTGTGGCTCTCGTCGAGCAGCCGCTGCCGGCCGGCCGCGATGCGCTGCTTGCTGAAATCCGCCGGCCGCTGCTGGTCTGCGCCGACGAAAGCGTCCACCATACCGGTGATCTCGCAAGCCTTGCCGACCGCTACGACGCGATCAACATCAAGCTCGACAAGACGGGCGGCCTGACGGAAGCCTTGGCGATGAAGGCCGAGGCCGAACGCCTCGGATTCAGCATCATGATCGGCTGCATGGTCGGCACCTCGCTGGCAATGGCGCCCGCCGTGCTGCTCGCCCAGAATGCCGATTTCGTCGATCTCGACGGTCCGCTGCTGCTTGCCCGCGATCGCGAACCCGGCCTGCGCTACGCCGCTTCCCTGGTCTTTCCGCCCGAAAGCACGCTTTGGGGCTGAAGGTAGTAGGCCAAGATGACAAGGCCGAGGCCGGAGAATGCGACCAGCGCCATGACGTAATAGCTGACGACGCCGAGCCAGGCATAGAGATAACCCGACGCCAGCGTCATCAGCGCCATCGCCATGCCGACATAGAAGAAATAGGCGCCTTGCGCCGAGGATTCCTGCGTCTCCTGCACCGTCGCCATGATCCGCCGCTGCACGCCCGTATGCACGAAGGCATAGGTGAAGCCGTGAAAACACTGCAGCAGGAAAAAACCGGCAAAACCCGCATTCATGGGAAACAGGATCCAGCGGCAGACGCTGACGGCACAGCCGAAGCGGATCAGCGTCCAGGCGTTGAAGCGCCGGTTGAGGCGCTTCGACAGGAAGAACACCGTCACCTCGGAAGCAACGCCGGCGCTCCAGAGCAGGCCGACTTGAGCGCCTGAAAAGCCTAGCTGATGCCAATAAATCGAGGAGAAGGCGTTGAGTACCGCATGGCTCGACTGCTGGATGGCGACACCGATCAAAAGCAGCAGCAAATGCGGCTCGCGCAGCCCGCTGCCGGTAGCGGCTGGAATGTTGATCGGCTGGCCGCGGCGCCGCGTCGGCCCGATGCGCGGACAGAAGATCGCCATAACAACGGTCATGGCAAAGCCGAACACCATGACGACAAGCACCATTCCGCCGCCGAACCGGCTGACCATCTGGCCACCGACCAGCGTCGAGACGATGAAGGCGATCGAGCCCCAAACGCGCATCGACCCGTAATCGAGCCCCCAGCGGCGCACGCCCGAAATGACGATCGATTCGACGACGGGCACATAGGGCGCGAAGGTGGCGCCCTGCAGCGCGTAAACGATAGTCACGGGCCAGAAGCTGGTCGTCCAGAAAAGCGCGATCGCCGTCAGCAGCGACAGGCCGCCCGACCAGAGCAGCACGTCGGCGCGTTCCTTCAGACGGTCGGCGATCATGGCCACGACAGGCGCCACCAGCACGCGAACCACCATCGGTATGGCAAGGATGATGCCGATCTCGTGGTCGCTGAAGCTGTGGGTCGCGAGCCAGACCGGAAAGAACGGCAGAACGATGCCGTTGACGAGCAGCGGGGCGCAATAGGAAAGCGCACTGAGCAGCCGGAAGCGCGGCGGCGCTCCCTCACTCGGGGAATGTTGAGCGGGAATCATCGGTGGACCTGAAGGAAACTGATCGTTGTCCTAACACACCACCCTGGAAGCGACTATTGCGAGAAATAGCCTCACTGAAACGTTTTAGAAAATAATGGGGCCTGTCACCTGGCGGTAACGGCTAAATCACTGGGAGCGCGGCGCGGATACGCCGGCGCCAAAATCACGCGGCCAAAATCAAGCAGCCTGGGGGGCCAGTTTTGCATCTTCGAGATGCTCGAGGGCAACAAGCGCCGGCACGCTGCTGGCGAGCGCCCGCCAGGTGATCAGTTCGAAGGTGCCGTCCTCATGTTCGGCGACCGCCGTGCAGCTTTCAACCCAATCGCCGGTATTGATATAGCGGATGCCGTCCATATCCTGGATGATGGCATGATGGATGTGTCCGCAGATCACGCCGTCGGCGCCGTTCTTGCGGGCTTCCTCTGCAACGACGCGCTCGAACTCGCCGATGAAGTTGACAGCATGCTTGACCTGCAGCTTCGCCCAGGCCGAGAACGACCAGTAGGGCATGCCGAGGCGGCGGCGAACGGCGGCCAAGAGGATGTTGATGCGGATCGCCGTGTCGTAGGCCCAGTCGCCGAGATAGGCGAGCAGGCGCGCGTTGCGGACGACGACGTCGAATTCGTCGCCGTGCAGGATCAGGTATTTTTTGCCGTCGGCGCCGTCATGCATCATGCGATCGACGACCTCGATGCCGCCGAAATGCATGCCTGGGAAATCGCGTAGGAATTCGTCGTGATTGCCGGGAATATAGACAACGCGCGTGCCCTTGCGCGCCTTGCGCAGAAGCTTCTGAACGACATCGTTGCAGACCTGCGGCCAGTACCAGCTGCGCTTCAGGCGCCAGCCGTCGACGATGTCGCCGACGAGAACGATCGTATCGGCCTCGTGGTGGCGCAGGAAATCCAGGAGGAAATCAACCTTCGCGGCCTTCGAGCCGAGATGGACATCGGAAATGAAGAGCGTGCGGAAATGTCTGGGTTCCATCATGTCTATCATGAGCTGCTGCTCATGCCCCATCTTTCATCTAGCCTTCCAAAACCAGACTCGTGTTTCAGGAAGATGACAAACTGGGGAAAAAGCCCTGCAAACCCCATCCCACGCAAGCAGCTAGCGTATCGTCGGCTGCTTCCTCCCGGCAATGTTGCCCTCTCCATCGCGCGCGTTCATGATGACGGCGATTCCATATCCGACAATGCGGGATGGCTGATGCGTCTCTTTCTCGTTCGCCACGGCGAATCTCTCGGCAACCTCAACGAACGGGCCTATCGCCAATTCGGCGATCACAACGTGCCGCTGACGCAATGGGGCCATCGCCAGGCGGTGGAAGCCGGCGGCGCCATCGCCTCCTATTTGAAGGCATTGCCGGGCGCGGATTTCGGCAAGCTGCAGATCTGGTACTCGCCATTCCTCAGGACACGGCAGAGCAAGGATGCCCTGCTCACAGCCTTGCCGGAAAGCGTCGTCGGCGAGATCCGGGAGGATTACCTGCTGCGCGAGCAGGATTTCGGTCTTTTCACCGAAATCTATGACCACGCCGAACAAAAGCAGAAATTTCCCGAAGAATTCGAAAAATGGGCAAGGCTACGCAGCAACAGCGGCAAGTTCTACGCGCGGCCGCCGGATGGCGAAAGCCGGGCGGATGTGGCCCAGCGGGTGCGCCTCTTCCTTCAGACCGTCATGCGCGAGGCCGAAAACAGCAGCGACAACGTCGTCATCGTCGGCCATGGCGTCACCAACCGGGCGGTCGAAATGAATTTTCTGCACCGCCCTGTCGAGTGGTTCGAGCGTTCCGACAACCCCGGAAACGCCGATGTCACGCTGATTGAAGGGACGCGCTTGCAAGGATACGAGTCGATCCTGTTGCACCAGGCCGCTGACCGGCAGCCGGGACAGGAAGATGATCTGCGCGATGCCTATGGCGCCGACGTGACAATCACCCCGAAGACCGCCGGGTAGGTCTCCGGCGGGTTACAAAGGCAACCCGCCAACTCTTCACGTGAGGTGACGCGTCATTTACGTCGGCGACGTCACCGTCGCCGGTTCCTGCCCCGCCGAAGCCTCCTCCTTCGCCGCCTCCGGCCGTCTCGTCCTCAACAGACGCAGCACGAAGACGAAGAAGACGGGAACGAAGAAGATCGCCAGCACCGTTGCCGAGACCATGCCGCCGAGCACGCCGGTGCCGATCGCGTTCTGGCTGGCGGCGCTTGGCCCGGTGGCGATCGCCAGAGGCACCACCCCGAAGGTGAAGGCGAGCGAGGTCATGATGATCGGCCGGAAGCGAAGACGAGCGCCTTCGATCGCGGCATCCATCAGCGATTTCCCCTCGGCAAAGCCGTCCTTGGCGAATTCGACGATCAGGATGGCGTTCTTCGCCGACAATCCGATGATCGCGATCAGACCGACCTTGAAGTAGATGTCGTTGGACATGTCGCGGCTCATCACCGCGAGCACGCAGCCGAACACGCCGAGCGGGACGACCAGCATCACCGACAGCGGAATGGACCAGCTCTCGTAAAGTCCCGACAGCAGCAGGAAGACAAAAAGGATACTGAGGCCGAACAGGAACGGCGCCTGCGATCCCGATCTCAGTTCTTCCAGCGACTGGCCGGTCCATTCGAAGCCGAAACCGTCGGGAAGCTCCGAGGCCAGCCGTTCCATTTCTGCGATCGCCGCACCCGATGAATATCCGGGGGCCGGGGCGCCCGAAATGCGAACCGAGGGATAGCCGTTATAACCGACGATCTGCGCCGGTCCCTTCTGCCATTCGGCCACCGCGAAGGATGACAGCGGCACCATGCCGCCGCTCGCATTGCGGACATTGAGCTTCATCAGGTCTTCGGCCTGAAGTCTGCTCTTGTCCTGCGCCTGCACGATGACGCGCTGCATGCGGCCCGAATTCGGGAAGTCGTTGACATAACTCGAACCGAGGTTGGAGGTGATCGTGTTGTTGATGTCGGCGAAGGCGACGCCGAAGGTATTTGCCTTTTCGCGGTCGATGACCAGCACCAGCTGGGCCGAATCCGGCATGCCTTCCGGACGGATCCCGGCGATGATGGGGTTCTGAGATGCTTTGCCGAGCAGCATTCCTGCGGCCTCGGTCAGTGCCGCCTGGCCCTTGCCCCCGCGGTCTTGCAGGCGAAAGGTGAACCCGTTGGTGGTGCCGAAGCCTTCGATCGGCGGCGGCGACAGCGCGAAGGATGTCGCATCCTTCAACGCGAATAGCTGCATATTGGTGCGGTTGGAGATCTCCTGCACCGAATTGCCTGCGCCGCGTTCGGCCCAGTCCTTGAGGGTGACGAACACCAGGGCGGCATTCGGCCCCTGCCCCGAAAAGCTGAAGCCCTGAATGGCGACGACGTTGGCTACCGCCGGCTCCTTCTTGAAGATCGTCTCGATGCTTTCGAGCGAGGCCACCGTGCGGTTGCGGCTCGCCTCAGGCGGTCCCTGCACGTCGACGATCAGGAAGCCCTGGTCCTCATCCGGCACGAAGCTGCTCGGCAGGTTGACGAAGAGATAACCGAGCCCGACGACCAGCGCGACATAGACGGCCATCACCCGCCAGGATCGCTTGGCCAGTCCGCCGACGGTGCGGGCATAACGGCCGGTCAGCCGGTCGAAATTGCGGTTGAACCAGCCGGCAATACCCTTCTTCTCGTGATGGCCTTTGATCGGCTTCAGGAAGGTGGCGCAGAGCGCCGGCGTCAGCGACAGTGCCAGGAAGGCCGAAAACAAGATCGAGACGACCATGGTCAGGCTGAACTGGCGGTAGATGATGCCGGTCGAGCCCGGGAAGAACGCCATCGGCACGAAGACGCAGGAGAGCACCAGCGTGATCCCGAGGATGGCGCCGGTGATCTGCCGCATCGCCTTTTTGGTCGCCTCCTTCGGCGACAGCCCTTCCACCGCCATCAGCCGCTCGACATTTTCGACCACGACGATGGCGTCGTCGACAAGAATGCCGATGGCAAGCACCATCGCAAACATCGTCAGCACGTTGATCGAGAAGCCTGCGGCAAACATCACTGCAAGCGTGCCGAGCAGAGCGACGGGTACGACAAGCGTTGGAATGATGGTGTAGCGGAAGCTCTGCAGGAAGATGAGCATGACGATGAAAACGAGCGCGACGGCTTCGGCGAGCGTATGCGCCACCTTCTCGATCGATGCGGACACAAACGGACTGGTGTCGTAGGGAACGGAATATTCAACGCCCTCAGGGAAGAATCGTGACAACTCCTCCATCTTCGCCTTGACCAGATTGGAGGTGCTGACGGCATTGCCGGTCGACGACAGCTGGATGGCGATGGCAGCACTCGGCTGGCCGTTCAGCCGGGTGGAAAAGCTGTAGCTCTCGCTGCCTTCTTCGATGCGCGCGACGTCGCTCAGCCTGACGTTCGAGCCGTCGGCATTGGCGCGCAGAACGATATCGCCGAACTCCTTGGTATCGGTCAGCTGACCCTTGACCAGCACCGTCGCCGTCAGGTCCTGCGAGATCGGATTGGGCGCCGCGCCGATCTGGCCTGCCGCGACCTGGGCATTCTGCGCCGAAATCGCCGTGCTGATATCGGATGCCGTGAGGTTGAGGCCAACCATTTTGTCGGGATCGATCCAGATGCGCATCGCCCGCTGCGATGCAAACAGCTGCGCGCGGCCGACGCCGTCAAGACGGCGCAGCTCGCCGATGACATTTCGGTTGAGATAGTCGCCGAGCGCCACCTCATCGGTCTTCCCGTCCGTCGATGTCAGCGAGATGAACATCAGGAAGCCTGACGACGCCTCCTCGACCGTGATGCCCTGATCCTTGACGGACTGCGGCAGCCGCGGTTCGACCCGGCGGATGGCGTTCTGAACGTCGACCGAAGCCTGGTCGATATCGGTGCCGGCTGCAAAGGTCGCGGTGATCGTCATCGCACCCGAAGTGTCGGAGGTCGATTCGAAATAGGAAAGGTGCTCGACCCCGTTCAGCTCTTCCTCGATCTGACGGGTGACACCCTGATAGATGTCCTGCGGCGATGCGCCGGGATAGCTGGTGGTGATGCTGAGTTGCGGCGGTGCGACCTTCGGATATTGGGCGACCGGCAGAAACGGCAGCGCGATCAGGCCGGCAATGGAGATGAAGATCGCAAAGACCCAGGCAAGGATCGGGCGATCGATAAAGAAACGTGCCATCGATCTTACTCCGGCTTCTTGGCGTCGCCGGACGCGACTTCGCCGCTACGCCACTCTTCCGGCGCGACCTTGGCACCCGGCTGCAGTTTCTGCACACCGTCGACGACGAGGCGCTCGCCCGCGGACAGGCCGCTTTCGACCACCCATTCATTGCCGGAGGATTGACCGAGCTCGACGTCGCGCGGCTGCGCCACATCTCCCTGCTCGACGACATAGACCTGCGCCTTGCCGTCGGCCGCGCGGATGACGGCGCGTTGCGGGATGAGGATCGCCTTCTCGCGGACGGCCTGTTCGATGCGGACCCTGATGTAAAGGCCCGGCAGCAGATCACCCTTCGGATTGGGGAATTCGCCGCGCAGGGTGACCTGGCCGGTCGTCGCATCGACGCTGGCGCTGCTGAAGAGCAGCTTTCCGGACTGACTGTAGACTGTGCCGTCGTCGAAGATCAGCTTGATGTCGGCTTTGCCTGGTTCCGTCGAGGCGAGGCTGCCGTTTTCGACCGCCCGCTTCAGCGCCAGCAAGTCGCCGGAGGATTGTGTGAAGTCCGCATAGACCGGGTCGATCTGCTGGATCAACGCCAACGCATCGCCGGCATCGGCCGTCACCAGTGCGCCCTCGGTTACCAGCGCACCGCCGATGATGCCTGAGATCGGCGCCCGGACTTCGGTATAGCCGAGATTGATCTTCGCCTCGTCGAGCGCTGCCTGCGCCAGCGCCACATCGGCATCGGCCTGGGCAAGGGCGACAGCCGCCGTATCATATTCGATACCGCTTGCGACATCGCGGTCGCGCAGCGACTTCTGGCGGTCGAGCTGCAGGCGGGCGTTGGTCTGCGTCGCCTTGGCGCGCTCGAGGCTTGCCTCGGCGCTTGCCACCCGGACCCGAAACAGCGCCGGATCGATCCGGTAGAGCACGTCGCCCTGGTGAACGAGGCTGCCCTGCTCGAAGACCCGCTGCTGCAGGATGCCGGAAACTCTGGCCCGCACCTCCGAAACCCGCGTCGCGGCAATGCGCCCGGGCAATTCGCTGACGACGGGAACCGGACGTGCGTTAAGCGTCAGCACGCTGACGGCGGCCGGCGGCATGGCGCCGCCTTCCTGAGCGTAAGCCGGCAGGCCGACGGCGACGATCAGCGCCAGCACTAGCGCGCAACGCAATGATTTCGTATGAAAAAGCATGTTCATAAGCCTTCCTGATGGTCCCGCTGAGGTCCAAAAAAGCACAGCCCGCCGAAATGACGTTCGGCGGGCCTCCTCAGCCGACAGGTAATCGATATTTTTTCGATTTTCAAGATACCTACCGGTTGGTATGATAGTGAAATCACCTTACGAGTTTCCCGTGACACTGCGATCCCGAGAATGATACTGACTTCTTGGGCACCTCGTCACGAAGCGCCGCACGAATACGGATCGTCCATTGATAGATAGCCCTCGGAACAGAAAGAAACAGCCTGATGTTGTGCGGCAGGCTCTTCTCGACTGCGCCACGAAACTGGCGCTCAAACATGGTCTTTCCGCCGTCAGCCTGCAGGCGGTCGCCACTGCTGCCGGTGTGACCAAGGGCGGCCTGTTTCATCATTTTCCCAACAAGCAGGCTCTCATCGAGGCCGTCTTCGACGGGATGATGGAAAACCTGGATCGCGAGATCGACGAGGAATTGGAAAAGGACGAGGGCGGCCACGGCACATTCACCCGCGCCTATGTCCGCACCCTGTTTGCCGACCGCGCGCAAAACAACAGCCCATGGTCGGCGCAGACCATGACCGTGCTTGCCGACCCCTACTCCAAAAGCCTCTGGCACCGATGGATGAATGACCGCCTCGTCAAGCACGCCGCGACCGACACGGGAATCCGGCTGGAAATCGTGCGCCTGGCCGCGGACGGGGCATGGCTTGCCCATGTCCTCAGGCCCGACGACCATGCGGGTTCCGACGACGCCAGTCTATTGCAGGAACTGATCGAACTCACCGATAAGTGACAATCAGCCGGCTCGTCACTGCCATGAGGGCCGCGCGTCAAACTGAACGCGCGGCGGAGACTTCAACTCGGAAAGCTCCGACCCTCAGGCAGCCCGCACCGCCGCCATCGGCTTCACATTCTGGTTCATGCGAAACAGGTTGTTCGGATCGTAGTGCCGCTTGATTTCGGCAAGCCGGGCGTAATTGGCGCCGTAAGCCATTTCAACCCGATCGGCCTCATCCTCAGGCATGAAGTTGATGTAGGCGGTGCCGACTGCATGCGGCTTGGTTGCCTCGAACAGCTCACGCGCCCAGCCGGTGCAGCCTGCATCCATCCCCGCCTCCCGCCAGCGCGCATGCACATTCATGACGAAATGCGAGCTGCGCTGCGGAAATGCGGTGGCTTCGGTGGGAATGCGGCCGGCCGCACCACCGACATGGCCGACGAATATTTCGCACTCCGGCCCCGGCAGCTTGCGCACGGCGTCGACCAGCACCTCGATCGCCGCATCTGAAAGCGAGGCGAAATCCTGGCTCTTCCAGTAGTTGCGCGCACCTGGCGTCAGCAACGGATCGAATGCCTGCTGCCAGCCGGTGAACGGCACCGGGCCGACGACATCGGCGATCGGTTTTCCGATTGCCCGCAATCTTTCCGTCGCCTTTTCCCCCGCCGCGATGTCTCCGCAATAGCACATGGCGAGCACCACGATTTCCTTGCCGTGCCATTCGGCCGGCAGGAAGGGCAGCGGCGGCGCCTGGCGCATCACCACCCAGCAGGTCAGTTCATCGGGTGCCGCTTCGAGCGCCTGCCGATATTCCCTCAACACCTTTTCCGCATCGGCAAAAGGATGCACCACCAGCCCGGCGAGGACCTCGGTATTGAGCGGGTTGAGCTGAAACTCGAAGGAGGTGACGACGCCGAAATTGCCGCCGCCGCCGCGCAAGGCCCAAAAGAGGTCCGGCCTTTCCGTCTCGCTCGCCTTGACCAGCTCGCCATCGGCCGTCACCACATCGACCGAGACCAGATTGTCGATCGTCAGCCCGAATTTGCGGGTCAGCCAGCCGAAGCCGCCGCCGAGCGTCAGACCGGCGATGCCGGTGGTGGAATTGATGCCGGTCGGCAGCACCAGCCCGAAGGCCAGCGTTTCCTGGTCGACATCGGCAAGCGTTGCGCCTGGCTCGATCCTGGCGCGACGTATCTCCGGGTCGACCCGCACCGATTTCATCGCCGACAGGTCGATGACGACGCCGCCCTCGCAGACAGCGTTGCCGGCAATGCCGTGCCCACCGCCACGCACCGAAACGAGCAGATTATTGTCGCGTGCAAACCGCACGGCGCGCACGACATCGGCAGCGCCGGCGCAACGCGCGATCAGCCCGGGCCGCCGGTCGATCATCGCATTCCAGATCGCCCTAGCCTCGTTGTAATCCATATCCTTGCTGGTCAGGAGATTGCCGCGAAATCCGGCGGCAAACGCATCGATGGCCACGTCATTGACCATCGTCTGCCCCTTTTGCAGGGTCGTCAGGTTCAAATTGTCCATGATTTCCTCCATGCGACCGGCGCCCCGCACCGTCGCGGCCGCATCTTGCGCTTGCAGCGGCCGTCAAACAAGTTTTCCAAAGGGATTAGCTAGCCGCGGCGCACGCGGCGATTCGTACGCTGGTCAAGCCGGGGTATCCCACGAATGCCCACCTCACGAAAACTTCTCCCAGCCCTCATTTCCATACTGTCGCCCGTATCCGATTGATGTATGGAGGGAACTCCCAAAAAGACGTGCACGGAGGCGGCAATGGATCACCAGGAAAAATCCAAAACGGACAAGAACCTGACGAGCGGCGATCTCGACGAGCAGGCGCTGTTCTTCCACCGCTATCCGCGCCCCGGCAAGCTGGAGATCCAGGCGACCAAGCCGCTCGGCAACCAGCGCGACCTCGCACTTGCCTATTCCCCCGGCGTCGCCGCCCCCTGCCTTGCCATCCGCGACAATCCGGAAATGGCGGCCGAATATACCTCGCGCGCCAATCTCGTTGCCGTCATCTCCAACGGCACCGCCGTGCTCGGTCTCGGCAATATTGGTCCGCTGGCCTCCAAACCGGTCATGGAGGGCAAGGCCGTGCTTTTCAAGAAATTCGCCGGCATCGACGTCTTCGATATCGAAATCGACGCGGCAAGCGTCGACCAGATGGTCTCGACCGTCTCCTCGCTGGAGCCGACCTTCGGCGGCATCAACCTCGAGGACATCAAGGCGCCGGAATGTTTCGAGGTGGAGCGGCGCCTGCGCGAAAAGATGAAGATCCCTGTTTTCCACGACGACCAGCACGGCACGGCGATCATCGTCGCCGCCGCCATCCTCAACGGGCTGGAACTCGCCGGCAAGGCGATCGAAAACGTCAAGATCGTCGCCTCCGGCGCCGGGGCCGCCGCCCTTGCCTGCCTGAACCTGCTGGTCATTCTCGGAGCAAAACGCGAAAACATCTGGGTCCACGATCTCGAAGGCCTCGTCTATGAGGGCCGCACCGAGCTGATGGACGAATGGAAATCCGTCTATGCCCAGAAGAGCGACACGCGCACGCTGGCCGAAAATATCGGCGGCGCCGACGTCTTCCTCGGCCTGTCGGCCGCCGGCGTGCTGAAGCCGGAGCTGCTGGCGCAGATGGCCGACAAGCCGCTGATCATGGCGCTCGCCAATCCGACGCCGGAGATCATGCCGGACCTTGCCCGCGCCGCCCGTCCCGACGCGATGATCTGCACCGGCCGTTCGGATTTCGCCAACCAGGTCAACAACGTCCTCTGCTTCCCCTATATCTTCCGCGGCGCGCTCGATTGCGGCGCCGAGACGATCAATGAGGAAATGAAGATGGCCGCCGTGCGCGCCATCGCCGCCCTGGCCCGCGAAGAACCGTCCGATGTCGCCGCCCGCGCCTATTCCGGCGAGACCCCGGTCTTCGGCCCGGATTACCTGATCCCCTCGCCCTTCGATCCCCGCCTCATCCTGCGCATTGCGCCTGCGGTCGCCAAGGCTGCCGAACAGAGCGGCGTGGCGCGCCGGCCGATCCAGGATTTCGACGCCTATCTCGATCAGCTGAACCGCTTCGTCTTCCGCTCCGGCTTCGTCATGAAGCCGATCTTCGCCGCGGCAAAGGCCGCAGAGCGCAAGCGTGTCATCTTCTCCGAAGGGGAGGACGAACGTGTGCTGCGCGCCGCCCAGGTGCTGCTCGAAGAAGGCCTCGCCGAACCGATCCTGATCGGCCGCCCGCAGGTCATCGAGACGCGCCTGAAGCGCTACGGCCTGCGCATCCGGCCGCTGCAGGATTTCGAAGTTATCAATCCGGAAGACGATCCGCGCTTCCGCGAATATGTCGATCTCTATTTCTCCCTCGTCGGCCGCCGCGGTGTCATCCCGGAAGCCGCGCGCACCATCGTGCGTACCAATACCACCGTCATCGGCGCGCTGGCGCTCAGGCGCGGCGAGGCCGATGCGCTGATCTGCGGCCTGGAAGGCCGCTACGAAAAGCATCTGCGCGACGTCCGCCAGATCATCGGCAAACGCAAGGATGTCCGCGATTTCTCCGCCCTCAGCCTGATGATCTCGCAGCGCGGCGCCACCTTCTTCACCGACACCTACGTCACCTTCAATCCGAGCGCTGAGGAAGTTGCCGAGTCGACGGTGCTGGCGGCCGAGGAAATCCGCCGCTTCGGCATCACCCCGCGTGCTGCGCTCGTCTCGCATTCCAATTTCGGCTCGCGCGAATCCGAAAGCGCCACGAAGATGCGCAACGCCCTGCAGCTGGTGCGCGACACCGCGCCCGATCTCGAGGTCGATGGGGAAATGCATGGCGAAAGCGCTATCACCGAAGCGCTGCGCAAACGTGTCATGCCGGATACGACGCTGCACGATGAAGCAAATCTGCTGGTCTTCCCGAACCTCGACGCCGCCAACATCACGCTTGGTGTGGTGAAGTCGATGACCGACGGCCTGCATGTCGGCCCGATCCTGCTCGGCACCGCCCTGCCCGCCCACATCCTCGCGCCCTCGGTCACCTCCCGCGGTGTCGTCAACATGGCGGCGCTGGCCGTCGTCGAGGCGTCGCAGCCGGCATAGCCGGCTGCGAACATATCAGCCACCCGGGATCGACAAGCGCCCATTGTCCGCGAGCACATCCGCGCGTTCGTTGCCGATAATTCCCGAATGGCCCTTGCACCAGGCAATGCTCACCAGGGCGTTCCGGGATAGCTGAAGATCGACCGCTTTCCAGAGTTCCGCATTGTCGATCGTTCGCCTTCGCCCATTCCCGTTCGGGCCGCTTTTCTTCCAGTCGTTGTTCTTCCAGATATGTCGCCGGCTGTTGCAGCCTTTGACGGCATAGATGGAATCCGACCAGATGACCGCGGCTTCGCCAGTTGTTTGGCTATTGATCCACATGGCTGCCTTGAGAACGGCGGTCAATTCCATCGCATTATTGCTGGAATCTTCAACGCCACCGTAATCGGCGGCAATTTCCACCGCATCGCGATAAGCGATAAACGACCATCCTCCATGCCCGGAACCGGGCTCGTAACAACCGTCCGCGAAGACGTGAAGGCCGTGTTGGGAGCCCGGTGCGCCTGATGCCGGTGCGGAGGATCGGATCTCGTCGGGAATGCCTGTCATTTTCACCGGGTCTCGGGCGATTACTGGATAAGGTCGCGAAAATACGCTAGGATTTCATCTGAGCTTATTAAGAGAAACACGTTAAGGGAAAACGCGCGGCCGGTTGAAGTCGCCAGTGACCATCGACACTTTCTCATCCGGAACGAGCCGTGAAACGCCGAAACCTGTCTCTTGCGCTTCTTCTTGCCATCGCGGCGCCCGCCGCCGCGCAGACCAGCGTCATCTGCGAGGATCTGCGCGGCCGCCTCGCCGACCTGCCGCGATCGATCGGCAACGGCAACGGCCCGGAAGCCCGCCAATATGCCAGCGCCATGGCCGAGCAGAACCTTGAACTGCGCAAGGTTCGCAACGACCTGCGCAGCTACGGCTGCACCTCCGGCAGCATGGTGGTGATCGGCGGCGAAAGTGCCGATTATTGCGACGAGCTCTCGCAGGCCGAAGCCCGGATGATCGACAATATCCGTTATCTCCAGGACCGCCGCGCCGAGCTGCGCGCCCAGGGCGGCGGTGATGACGGCGCCCGCCGCGAGTTGATTGCCGCGCTCGACCGCAACGGCTGCAACAGCGAAAACTTCTATGCGCCCGACGAGCGTCGCGCCAACGACCCCGCTCCGAGCGTCGAGGAACAGGCAATGCGCTCCGATACCTTCATCCCGCTCGGCGGCGGTGGAGAGGTCGACCCGCGTTACGGCCTGCCGCGGGCCGACATGATGTCGCCTGTCAGCACCATGTGCGTGCGCAGCTGCGACGGTGGTTTCTTTCCGATCAGCTCGAACGCCACCTCGGTCGATTTCGGCCGCGACGCCGAGACCTGCGCCAAGATGTGCCCCGGCATCGAGACGGAACTCTTCTATCGCGACGTGACGAGTACCGAGGCCTCGAACATGATCTCGGTTGCAACCGGCACGCCCTACAGCGCCATGAAGAACGCCTTTGCCTACAAGAACCGCACACCTGGCGAAAAGACCTCCTGCGCCTGCAATCTCACCGCCTATTACGACGAGATGCGCGGCAAGCAGGCGGTGAGCCAACCGCCGCAGCAGGGCTCGATCACCACCATCCACACCAATCCGCCGGCGAAGGATGCCGCTGCGGCCGCCGCGCCGCAGCCATCGGTTCCGGAACGTCCCTACGACCCCACGAAGAGCAAGGTCCGCCAGGTCGGCCCGCAGTTCCTCGCCGGCGATCAGGGCTCGATCGACCTCGCCAATCCGGCAACGCCGGGACCGCAGCCGCAACAGCAGTGATTGGCCGAGCCGCGTTCGAAGCGACGCCGTTCAGCGCTCGCTGCGCCCCCAGCCATCATGAAACACCAGCTCCTCGAGCGGCAGCCGCTGCCGCCAGCCTTTGACGGAGAGTTCCGGCTGGTCATAGAGCCGATCGACAAAACCGGCGCAGAGCCAGGCGACCACCTCGATATGCTCGGGTATGCCGAGAATGCTCTTCAGGTCGCCTTCCCGAAAGATGCTAACCCAGCCGATGCCGATCCCCTCAGTGCGGGCCGCTAGCCAGAGATTCTGGATCGCGCAGACTGTGGAATAGCTGTCCATCCTCGGATTATGAGTGCGCCCCAGCACCACGCTGCCGCTGCGGGTGGGATCGCAGGTCACGCATATGCCGAGCGGCGCCTCGACGATGCCTTCGAGCTTGAGCGAGCGATAGGCCTGCCGCCGCTCGCCCTCGAACATTAATGCCGCCTCCTCGTTGGCCTTGGCAAAAGCGTCCCGGATGCGCGCTCGCACAGTTGGACTTTTCACCAGAATGAAATTCCACGGCTGCATGAAGCCGACGGAGGGCGCATGATGGGCGGCCGTCAGCAGCCGCGCCACGACATCGTCGGGCAACGGGTCGGGCAGGAACTGGCTGCGCACGTCGCGCCGCGTCATGATCGCGTGATAAACGGCTTGGCGTTCAGCCAAGGAAAAACCGGACGCCACTGACAGGGCATCCTCATCAAAGGGTCGCATCGTCAAATCCCCAACAACGCAACCGCCCGCCGTCCGCGCGGGTTGGGTCTATCTTGCCAGGCCGGTCTTCTGACTTGGCGTCATCCGTCTGCCGCAGCCTTCCCGGCAAGAGCCAGTGGCGTAATGTTGCGGCAAGCGTCGGCCTTACAGCGTTGGGCACGTTCCGGCCTTGCACCGGATTCCCGATTCTCCCGCTTTGACGGCGGGCACCTGACGGCGCATCTATTTCAGGAAACGGGTGCTGCGGCAAGGCCGCTCCGATGGCGCAGTCGAAAGCGAAGCGCAATAATGAGCTCACCCCGCCCCGCGTCGGTTTGAAGCAGCTCGCCAAACCCCTTCATCGATCGTTTCTATGGCCTTATCATCGCCGACGGCGTATGGACGATGCAGTCCCTCGCAGCACCCCGGTTGCCCGTGTCCCGCCTGACGCCCATGATCCTTGCGGTCGCCCTGTTCATGGAACAGATGGATTCGACCGTGATCGCCACTAGCCTGCCGGCCATCGCCGCCGATATCGGCACCTCGCCGATCGCGCTGAAGCTTGCCGTCACCAGCTATCTCGTGGCGCTGGCGATCTTCATCCCGATCAGCGGCTGGATGTCCGATCGTTTCGGCGCGCGCAACATCTTCCGCCTGGCAATCTCAGTCTTCATGATCGGCTCGGTCGCCTGCGCCTTTTCCAATTCGATCGCCGCTTTCGTCGTCTCGCGGCTGATCCAGGGCGCCGGCGGCTCGATGATGACGCCGGTCAGCCGCCTGCTGCTGGTTCGGGGAACGCCGCGCCACGAACTCGTTGATGCCATGGCCTGGCTTACCATTCCCGCCCTGATCGGCCCGATCATGGGGCCGCCGATCGGCGGTTTTCTGACCACCTATCTCACCTGGCACTGGATCTTCTGGATTAACGTCCCGATCGGCGTCGCCGGCATTATCCTCGTCACGCGTTTCCTGCCGGCGGTCGAGCCGCGCAGTCCGCGGCCGATGGATTTTCCCGGCTTCTTCCTTTGCGGCATCGGCTTTTCCGGCTTCGTCTTCGGCCTGTCGGTCATCAGCCTGCCGGCCGTGCCCATCATCTACGGTTATATCACCGTGGCGATCGGCATCCTTGCCGGGTCTATCTACCTTCTGCATGCCCGCCGCGCGCCCCATCCGCTTCTCGATCCGAAAATGTTCCGCTACCCGCTGTTCCGGGCGGCTATCCTCGGCGCCTCCAATTTCCGCATGGGCCTCGGCGCTCTGCCCTTTCTGATGCCGCTGATGCTGCAGCTCGGTTTCGGCCTGACGCCGTTGCAATCGGGCTCGGTCACCTTCGTCAGCGCGCTCGGCTCGATGGGGTCGAAATTCGCCGCTTCGCGCACCTTCAATGCCTTCGGCTTCCGAACCGTCATATCGATCACCACCTTGCTGGCGGCAATCTTCCTCGGCATCAACGGGCTCTTCACCGTTGCAACGCCGCTGCCGCTGATCATGGCCTGCCTGCTGATCGGCGGCCTGTTCCGCTCCATGGCCTTTTCCGGCGTCAACGCCATGGCCTTCGGCGATGTCGACGATGCCGACAGCAGCCAGGCGACCGCGATCAACGCTGTTGCCCAGCGTATCTCCATGGCGATGGGTGTGGCGATTGCCGGCAGCATCCTGGAAATTTCGAGCAGTCTCCACGGCGGCAGGCTGCTGGTTTCGGATTTCCACATCGCCTTTTTCAGCGTCTCTGCCATTTCGGCGCTGGCCTGCATCACCTTCCTGCGCCTGCCGCGCGATGCCGGCGCGGAGCTGACGACGCGCCGCCGCAAGCATCGCGGGATCGAGCCCGACGGGGCCATGGCGGAAAACAGCCCCTAATTTCGCAAGAAAAGCAGCTCTCGGCGATCAAGGCCGGCCGAAACGCCGGTCCGCGCCGGTATCCCATTCTACTTTATGATTTATTCACACATCAAAGACACACTGCGTCTGCGCGTTTTGGGTCGCAAGGGGGACATGGGCATGAGTGCTCATGCTGCGACTGCCGGCGTGGATGCCCGTGTTGATAGGCTGGTCGAGAACATATCCGACTGAGCTGCGTTTCGAGGCCCCCGCGGCATGTTCCAACTTTTGAAAACGATGCCTCTGACAGCCAAGCTGGCGGCGATTATCGTGGCCGTCAACCTTTGCGGCATCTCCGCTTTTGCAACCTACACCTGGATGTACGAAACCAGGGCGTTGATCGATGGCGCCAAGGCGAACTGGTCCAAGGATGCGGAGCAGTTTGCGTCCCTGGCTGCCGGCGGCGTAAAATGGGGCAAGGCGAACGCCGTTCGCGAGGCCTATTCGCTCTACCGCGACGATCCCTCGCTCGACCTGGTGCAGTTTGCTGCCTTCAACGCGGAACCTGCCGCCGTCGACACGTGGACGCGCGACGGCATTGACGGTCTGCCCGCACCGGCCGATCTGGCGAAACGCCTCAGCACCAAGCCCGAAAAAACGACGATCGATGACAGCGGAATATCTGCCGGCGTGGTCACGATCATCGCGCCGCTTCCGCTGGATAAGTCTGGCAAGGCCACCGGCTACGTCGTCACCAACTGGTCGATCGAAAAAATCGCTGCCGAAGTCAAGCAGAAGGTCCTGATTTCGCTGCTGACGCAGTTCGCGATTACCGCCATGGCGGTTGTCGCCTTTCTTCTCGCCATGCGCAGCCTCGTCGGCCGCCCCCTCAGAATTCTCAGTGAAAGAATCAGCGCGTTGCAGAAGGGCGATCTGGCCTCTCCCGTCACCTACCGGGAAAATGGCGACGAGATCGGCTTCCTCGCACGTGCCTTGGAAGTTTTCCGCAATGAGGCGATTGCCAAGGTCGAAAGAGAGCAAGCAGCGGCCGAACAGAGCGCCTCGTTCGACGCCGAACGGGCGCGCAACACCTTGTTGACGGAAGAGGCCAGCAACGCTCAGCGGCTGGTCATGACAGCGCTAGCAAATGAATTGGAAAAACTCGCCGCCGGCGATTTCTCGATACAGCTCGCCGATCTCGGCCCAGAATTCGATAAATTGCGGCAGGATTTCAATAATATGGTTCATGCGGTCGCAGCCGCGCTGACGGAAATCAAGACTGCCTCCGTCGCGGTTGAAGGCGGCTCGAGCGAGCTGGCATCCTCCGCCGATCAGCTCGCCAGGCGGACTGAGCAACAGGCCGCCGCCCTGGAACAGACCGCCGCGGCCCTTGATGAGGTAACGACGACGGTCAGAACCTCGTCGCAGCGGGCCGAAGATACCGGCAAGCTGGTCGAGGAAACCAAGCGCAGCGCCCATGTCTCGGCAACGGTGGTACGCGATGCGATCGGAGCGATGGATAGGATCCAGACCTCATCGAGCCAGATCGGCCGCATTATCGGCGTCATCGACGAAATCGCTTTCCAGACGAACCTGCTGGCACTGAATGCCGGTGTCGAGGCCGCCCGTGCCGGCGAAGCCGGCAAGGGTTTTGCCGTCGTCGCACAGGAAGTGCGGGAACTCGCCCAGCGCTCCGCCAATGCGGCAAAGGAAATCAAGAACCTGATCAACGTCTCCGGCCAGGAAGTGGCAGCCGGCGTCGGGCTGGTGAACGAGACCGGCGATGCCCTCTTGAAGATCGAGGAGCAGATCAACCGCATCAGCGACAGCATCGCGTCGATTGTCCACTCCTATCGCGAACAGGCGACGGGTCTGCAGGAAATCAACGGTGCGATCAATCAGATGGATCAGGCCACACAGCAGAACGCAGCCATGGTCGAAGAGACTAACGCGGCCTGCCAGGAACTGCGCACGCAGGGACGCCTTCTGCAGGACTCGGCCGGCAGGTTCACCGTTGCCGTCTCTGCCGCCAGCCAGCCCAGATCCGCTCAACCGAGCATTCGTCAACCCCGTCCGGAACAGAGGAACTTTTCGCAGCGCCATGCGGGTAACGCCGCCGTCGCCGCCGCTCCCGGCGCCTGGGAAGAGTTCTGACGCCGACCTCGTTCGCTAAGCTTTAATCCTCAACACCCCAAAATCGGGAAGGGAACAGTTATGAAGAAAGTTGTGACCGCATTTCTTTTGGCCTGCACCGCAGTCGCCGTGCCTATGGGCGTATCCATGGCGCAGGATGCCAAGCTTGCCCCGATCTCCGACTACGTGACGAGCGACGTAAAACCCTGGCTGAACGACCCTGCTATCATCGAGGCCATTAAGGCGCAGAACGCCGCAAACGCCAATCTCAGCCAGGCCGATATCGACACCCTCGACAAGAAGTGGCGCGCCGAAGTCGATGGCTCCGACCATTCGATGATCGACGGCGTTCTCGGCAATGCGCTGTCGAAGTTCCTTCAGGAAAAGAAGGCTGCTTCCAACGGCAAGATTTCGGAAATCTTCGTCATGGACGCCAAGGGCCTGAACGTCGGTCAAAGCGATCCGACTTCCGACTACTGGCAGGGTGACGAGGGCAAGTTCCAGAAGTCCTTCGGTGCCGGCAAGGACGCCGTCTTCGTCGACGAGATCGAAAAGGATGAATCGACCCAGACGCTGCAGTCGCAGGCAAGCGTCACGATATCCGATGACAAGGGAACGCCGATCGGCGCCATCACCGTCGGTGTGAACGTCGACGCTCTCTGATTCAGATTCTCAGTTCATATCGCCCGGAAGCAGCGCGCTTTTGGGCGATATGCTTTCTGCCTCCCCGCCTGAGCGATTGGCGGTCCCGCAGAAGCCGCCGCAAATTCTGCGTGACATCAGGCGGCCGTGACGTTACATACGCGTCATGTCGATCACTTCAAACTACGCCTCGCGATTTTATGCGTACCGCTGCTCTCAGCGGATGCGGGTCCATGCGTAACTGAATTCTGCGCGACGACAACCCGAACAGCCGCTAGTCTACCTGGCGGCTTTTTTTGTTCCGCACGGTATGACCAAACAGGAGCCATACCGTGTCCGATACCATTGATGATCTGCGAATCCTCGAGATCACCCCGCTGACCAAACCTGCCGATATCCTTGCGGAAATCCACCGCGACGCCGTGGTCACCGAAACCGTGACCAGCAATCGTGATGCAATCCACAAGATCCTCCAGGGCGAAGACGATCGCCTGGTTGTCGTCATTGGCCCTTGCTCCATCCATGACCCGATTGCCGCCCGGGAATATGCCGAGCGGCTCAAGCAGCAGCGACAGCGCCTCTCCGACGACCTCGAAATCGTCATGCGCGTCTATTTCGAAAAGCCCCGCACCACCGTCGGCTGGAAGGGCCTGATGAACGATCCGCATCTCGACGGCAGCTACCGCATCGAGGAAGGGCTGCGCATCGCCCGGCGCCTGCTGCTCGACATCAATGCCATGGGCCTGCCGGCCGGCGTCGAATTCCTCGACACGATCACACCGCAATATATTGCTGATCTCGTCAGCTGGGGCGCAATCGGCGCCCGCACGACCGAAAGCCAGATCCATCGCCAGCTCGCCTCCGGCCTCTCCTGCCCGATCGGCTTCAAGAACGGCACCGATGGTAGCGCCCGCGTCGCACTCGATGCAATCCTGGCCGCATCGCAGCCGCACCATTTCCCCGCCGTCACCAAGGACGGACAAGCGGCGATCGCCTCGACGACAGGCAACGAGGACTGCCACATCATTCTGCGCGGCGGCAAGCAGCCGAACTATAAAGCGGCCGATGTCGAAGCTGTGGTCGGCGAAGCCGTCAAACTCGGTGTAGCCCCGCGTATCCTGATCGACGCCAGCCATGCCAACAGCAGCAAGGACCCGATGAACCAGCCGCGCGTCGTCAGATCCGTGGCCGCGCAGGTCGCCGCCGGAAACCACCACATCAAGGGCATGATGATCGAGAGCAACCTCGTCGCCGGCCGCCAGGATTTGATTCCCGGCAAGCCGCTGGTCTACGGCCAGTCGATCACCGACGGCTGCATCGACTGGGACATGTCGGTCGATGCGCTCGAGGATCTGGCCAAAGCCGTCCGCGACCGCCGCAAGGCTGCTGTTGCGGCCTGAGTGGCACTATCAAGCGCGGCGGGCAGATATCCCGCCGCCCATTCACAGGTCAATCTTCGTCCAAAAGACGCAGGCCCTCATCGGTCCAGAAGCCGCCCCATGGTTCCGGTTTGACCAGACCATAGGAAGCCAGCACTTCGACCGCGCCTTCGCCGGCACCCATGGACTTGTGAACCAGCCCGTCTCGACCATCATCCATATACTGAACACACATGGAGGCCAGAGCCTTAAGGATCGCTCGTTCTTCAGGTATTATTGAAATTAAGCTTCCTGCTCGGTAAAAACTTGAGACGGTGATTGTTAAAGTACAATTTCGCCACCCACCACCCCGTCATTAATGTTGGCTCGATCGCCGGTGAGGGCTTTTCACGACGTGCGCCTGTGCAGGCACTTAGAGGCGACGACCGTATTATAAGCGGTCACGGTTCGGATAGAGTCGAGATATTCATTCTCGTCATAAACGACGTCACTTAAAAACAGGAGCACAATCTTGTCCTGTGACTGGAGCATAAGCTCCTCTTCCGGCGAAAGCGGCAGGTCATCGAAAAAGCTCATGGCATTGTGATTCCTGAAGTACGTCTCGTTACCACAAGCATATCTCATATCGTGCTGAATATAGAATTTGGCGATGGGAACCGCCATCTGATTTAAAGCTTGAGACTCTTGGTATTGTCCGAACGACCGGAGGTACTCCACCGGAAACGCGGCAAAGAGTAAAATGGGGCAGCAGATTATGATGGCTAATGTCCCGAACAATACGGTGCGCACGATCGAGCGACTTCCTTTAAACTCATTGGCGGGACCTATCTAGGCCCATTAGTTGATGGGCATCAAGGCCGGCGCCGCTGTAAAAAGTCAAGCTCATCCGGGAATTTTGAGTAGTTACAATTGTTCAATGAAAAGAAGGACACGTCGCTGTTTATTTTGTTGGCCGAAAGTTCCCACTCAAAGGTGTCATGGCCACCCATCCCAGTTGTCAAAGCCATTATGCTTAGCTCAAACATCCTTTCCGGAGGAGGATAAGGGGCACCATACAATATCGCCTCCTTATCGGTGAAGGTGCCCTTGATGACCCTCTTGATCTCTAGGTCGACCCGGATCATCCGTTTCGGAAAATCTCTAGGGAGCAACAGACCGGACTCTCCGATGGAGAGCGATTTCACGCGTGCCTCGACCACGACCTTGGCATTCGCCAGCGTATTTCCGCGACAGGCAGGCGTTGCGGCTGCCATACTTGGGAAGCAAAGCATCAGTACAAGAACTATCTGCATACGGAGTCGCATAGCTGAAATTACAGGCATATTCGGCATCGATTTCCCCATCGTATGGCCAATGCCTATTTCAGAAAGGTTGCATGAGGCTTTGTTGTGATGCCTACCACCACCCCATCCTAAATTGATGTGTAAAACTGTGCGCTCTATATTGGCCGGCAAGCAGTTTAGCGCCTGTGTCGTGCGGCAGGAGAAACTTGTCACCCCACCGCGCCATCATCAAATGGCAGTGCGCGCCGCTCTCAAGATCTCACCGGGAAATACCTGACATAGGCAAACTCGTCACCATCTGGTGACCAGCAGGGCACGTTGATCGTGCCCTGCCCGCCGAAAAGCTCGAACAGCGTCTTCAGATTGCCGCCGTCCATATCCATCAGCCGCAGCCGCACGTCGAGGTCGCGCGGATGGTCGAACACCGAGGGGTCGTAGGACAGGATCAGCACCTTGTCATTCCTGGGCGACGGATGGGCGAACCAGTTGCCCTGATTGTCCGAGGTTACCTGTTCCAGCCCGGTGCCATCGGGGTGAATGCGCCAGATCTGCATCAAACCGGTGCGGCTGGAATTGAAATAGATCCATTGCCCGTCGGCGGAATAATCCGGCCCGTCGTTGCGGCCCTCGCCATGCGTCAGCCGCGTCTCGGCGCCGCCGTCGACGGAGATCGTATAGATGTCGAAGAGATCGTCGCGGATGCCGCAATAGGCGAGCTGACGCCCATCCGGAGACCAGCCGTGCCAATAGGAGGGCTGGTTCTCGGTGATCAGCCGCGGCGTGCCGCCCTCGATCGGCAGGATATAGATCGTCGACTTACCGAATTCGGTCTTGTCGGAGATGACGATCTCGGTGCCGTCGGGCGAAATGCCGTGATCATTGTTGCAGTTGACGGCAAAGCCGGTATCGACCTGGGTGACTTCGCCGCCGTGAAGCGGCAGCCGGAAAAGCAGACCGTCGCCGTTCAAGAGCAGGTAGGAACCATCAGGCGAGAAGTTCGGCGCCTCCACCAGCTTGTCCGTCTGCCAGACTTCGCGCGCCCTGCCCGTCCTGACATTGTAGATCTCAACCGAGCTGCGCATGTTTCCTCCCTTGTATTCGATCGCGCTAGCGATCGCGGAACCGGTTGGTGATCGGATAGCGCCGGTCGCGGCCGAAATTCTTCTTGGTGATCTTTACCCCGGGCGCCGATTGCCGGCGCTTGTATTCGGCGAGATAGAGCAGGTGCTCGACGCGGTGAACGGTGGCGACGTCGTGGCCGCGCGCGACGATCTCATCGACCGCCATCTCCTTTTCGACAAGGCATTCGAGAATATCGTCGAGCACGGGATAGGGCGGCAGCGAATCCTGATCCTTCTGGTCGGGACGCAGTTCGGCCGATGGCGCCTTGTCGATGATATTTTTCGGGATCACCTCGCCCGACGGCCCGAGCGCACCCGGCGGCACATTCTCGTTGCGCCAGCGCGACAGTGCATAGACCTGCATCTTGTAGAGGTCCTTGATCGGATTGAAGCCGCCGTTCATGTCGCCATAGAGCGTGGCGTAGCCGACCGACATTTCCGATTTGTTGCCCGTCGTCACCACCATTGCGCCGAACTTGTTGGAGATCGCCATCAGGATGACGCCGCGCGCCCGGCTCTGCAGGTTCTCCTCGGTGACGCCGCTGTCCGTACCCTCGAAGAGGCTGGCGAGCGCGCTGCTGAACCCCGTCACCGGCTGTTCGATCGGCACGATGTCGTAACGGCAGCCGAGCGCTTTGGCGCAGTCGGCGGCGTCCTTCAGCGAATCCTCGGATGTATAGCGGTATGGCAGCATGACGGTGCGCACCCGCTCTTCGCCCAGCGCATCGACGGCGATGGCCGCGCAGATCGCCGAGTCGATGCCGCCGGAAAGGCCGAGCACCACCGTCTTGAAGCCGTTCTTGTTGACGTAATCGCGAAAGCCGAGCAGGCAGGCGCGGTAATCGGCCTCCTCGCCTTCCGGGATATGCGCCATCGGCCCTTCGGCGCAGTGCCAGCCGGCCTCGCCGCGCTTCCATGTGGTCACCGCCAACGCCGTCTCGAACTGGCTCATCTGGAAGGCAAGCGACTTGTCGGCGTTGAAGGCAAAGCTGGCGCCGTCGAAGACAAGCTCGTCCTGACCGCCGAGTTGAGCGGCATAGACCAGCGGCAGGCCGGTCTCGATCACCTGCTTCAGCACCACCTGATGACGGATATCGACCTTGCCGCGATAATAGGGAGAACCGTTCGGCGACAGCAGAATCTCGGCCCCGCTTTCGGCCAACGTCTCGCAGACGCCGAGATCGCCCCAGATATCCTCGCAGATCGGAATGCCGATGCGCACGCCGCGAAAATTCACCGGCCCCGGCATGGCGCCCTGGTTGAAGACGCGCTTCTCGTCGAATTCGCCATAGTTCGGCAAATCGATCTTGTCGCGCACCGCGATCACCTTGCCACCGTCGAGCACGGCGACGGAATTGAAGCGCCCGGTCTCGTCCTGGCGGGGAAAACCGATGAGAATGCCCGGCCCGCCATCGGCGGTGTCGGCGGCGAGAGCCTCGACCGCTTTCCAGCAGGCGCGGATGAAGGCCGGCTTCAGCACCAGGTCTTCAGGCGGATAACCGGAAATGAAAAGCTCGGTCAGAACGAGCAGATGCGCGCCCTCCCGGCCCGCGTCGGCGCGCGCTTCGCGTGCCTTGGCGAGATTGCCGGCGACATCGCCGACCGTTGGGTTGAGCTGCCCGATGGCAATGCGGAGGATATCGGAGAGAGCGTTTTCCTGTGTCATGTCATTTATTTAGCCTGCGCCTTCCGCAACGGCAACATGTTCGCCCCGAAAGCGGCGCTTCCCAGAGACGAAATTTTTATGAACGAATCGCACGGCGCGACGCGGCATCGATACGCATTGCAATTTGCCGGCAGAGCGGAATACTGGCCCCGAAAGCGATCCTAGCGATAACCGGCACCGGAAACAGGCAATGTCTAATCTTTCGAACTTCATGCACCATCATTTCGACAAGCCGGCCAACGAACTCGGCGATATCGAAAAGCGCGTGCTCGCAAGGGCGCACGAGCGCAAGGTCATCTCGACCGACGTCAACGCCGCTCTTTCCGCCGAGGCCTCGTTCGGCGAGCGTGTCGCCGACGGCATCGCCCGCGTCGGCGGTTCCTGGTCCTTCATCCTCGCCTTCCTGGCGTTCCTTGTCGTCTGGACACTGATTAACACCATCATCCTGGCGACCGGCGCTTTCGACCCCTATCCCTTTGTCTTCCTCAACCTGATCCTGTCGATGCTGGCCGCCATCCAGGCGCCGATCATTATGATGTCGCAGAACCGCCAGGCCGAACGTGACCGCTTCGAGGCCGCCAAGGATTACGAAGTCAATCTCAAGGCCGAACTCGAGGTACTCTCGCTCCACCAGAAGATCGACATGAGCGTGCTGACAGAGTTGACGGCGCTGCGCGAGGATGTCGCCCGCCTCAGCGCCGCGCTTTCCGCAAAGAGCTAGCCGCCCTCGCAAGGATCAATCACCCGGGCCTGCAAACAGGATAAGATTTCCATCCGGATCGAGCACGATAAAGTTTCTGGCGCCCCAGGGTTCTTTCCTCAAGGTTTGGTGAAACGGCACTCCAGCGGCCTGGAAATCCAGGAAGAGGCGCTTGATCTCGTCCGACGTATCGACGGCAACCGACGCTGAAAGCAGATGTTCGCGTTGCCTGATGTCGCCGACGAACACAGGCTCCCACACCTTCCGCAGGGCGATTTGCGCATTGTCGCGGATAACCTGCCCGTAAAAAGGCGGATCGCCGTAAAGGAAGTCGATCGTGAAGCCGAGTTGGCTGGTGAAGAATTGACACGACGCCTCGATGTCGGCAACGAAGAGCTGGGCCGATATCGAACGCAGAACGGGCTCAGGTGTGGATTGCTTTTTCGGATCTGCCATGACTGCGGCTCCTGTTTTGAGCGCCTGCCATCCCTCGAACCCCAACTGACGCGCGATTAGATCCTGCGCGTCCGCGAGCCTGAAGCTCGCTTCCAGCACTTCCTTGTCATCAAGATGCTGGAAGCGGGACAAGGCTGCTCTGATTTCGGCCGCCACCGGATAGTAGCCTTCACGATGCCACCGCAGATATTGCTTGGCCTGTTTTTTGAGGTTTTCGAGATTCGGCATGGGCGCAACTGTTAATACAGTGTAGGCGGGCATTGCCCTTTCGGCATTGGTCCGAAGCGCCCTACGCAGCACACCAAGTCTAGCCTCGGCGACCCACTATTGTCAATCTAAACGGGATACCTGTCATATTGCGGCAGCCCATCTGATATCTCGTAGAAATCGCCCTTGTCGGCGCAGTAAATATGGTGGCTGAAGACAAGACCGCTTGGTTCGTCGAAGGCGCCCGCCATCACGGAAATCTCGGGCGATTGATCGCCCTGCCAGAACAGCGCCGAGCCGCAATTCGAACAAAAGCCGCGCTGGGCTTCGGCGCTCGAGCGATACCAGCGGATCGCGCCGGCGTCCTCCACCGAGAGGGCTGCGCGCGGCACGTTGACTGCGGCGTAATAGAACCCGGTCTGCCTGCGGCATTGCGAACAATGGCAGCCGACGACGGGTCCGGGCTTTGACCCAATTGAAAATCGCACGGCGCTGCAAAGACAGCCGCCTGTATGCCGTTCGGTCATAATCGCTCTCCCATTTTATGAGTGAAAATTGCCGCCGATCGCGCTTGCCGTCAAATCCATTCCGCTCAACAAAATCATCAGAAATTTTGAAGGCCGCCGGTGATTTGGCTTGAGACACACTGTTGCCGGTCAACAACAGTCACCACCCTCCTCCCATCGCCGGTTGCATCAATCGCCATTGTGGGCGATAATCGTGATGCAATTCACACAACCCTAGGGAGACTGACATGAGAGCGACCCTGTCCAAACAGAAAGGAAACATCGCCCACAAGGACATTCTGCCTCATGAATATTCGGTTCGCCCGCGCGAGGAAAAGCTCGCGACGCCATAACCCCTTCCTGAAACTCTTCCCCGACCATTCGAACGCTGCCGACCGCGAGCGGCGCCGGTCGCGCATGCGAAAATTCCTCTCCTACTATCGCCCGCATCTGCCTTTGCTGCTGGCGGATCTGGTGTGCGCCATCCTCGTCGCCGGCACGGCGATCGCACTGCCACTCTGCGCCAATGTCGTCACCAGCCGGCTTCTCACGCTGCCTGACGCGCCACAAGCTTTCACACACATCCTTGCGATGGGCGGCGTGATGCTGGCTGTTCTGGCGGTCCAGATGGTCGCCATCTTCTTCGTAGACTATCGCGGCCACGTCATGGGCGCCCGCATCGAGGCGACGGTCCGGCAGGAGCTCTTCGAGCATTGCCAGAAGCTCTCCTTCAGCTTCTACGATCGCCAGCGCACCGGCCAGCTGATGAGCCGCATCACTAACGATAGCCTTTGGTTGGGCGAACTGTTTCACCACGGTCCAGAGGACCTTTTCATCGCCGTGCTGAAATATGGCGGCGCCATGCTGGTGCTATTCTTCATCGATCCGCCCTTGGCCGGCCTCATCCTGCTGCTGACGCCTGTCGCGGTGATCTATGCGCTCTATTTCAACCGGCGCATGAACCGCGCGCTCGAAGCCAGCAAGCACCAGATCGCCGCCGTCAACGAGCGCGTGGAGGATGCGCTCGCCGGCATCCGCGTCGTTCAGTCCTTCGCCAACGAGGCACTGGAAAGGCAGCGCTTCGCCGAGCAGAACCGGCGCTTCCTGCAAAGCCGCGCCGACGGCTACCGCAGCGAGGCGTGGTTTTCTGTCGGCACCGAAACTTTCGCCCAGCTCGTCACCATACTGGTGATCGTCGTCGGGGGCTTACGCATCCTGGCAGAGCATCTCACCGTCCCCGATATGCTGACCTTCCTGCTCTGCGTTGCCGTCCTTGTCGACCCCGTTCAGCGGCTCGCCAATTTCGTGCGTCTCTGGCAGGAAGGCTATACCGGTTTCATCCGGGCGATGGAAATCCTGGAGATCGACCCTGATATCACCGACCGGCCGGCCGCCCAGCCGATGCCGGCGCCCAAAGGCGAGATCAGCTTTACCGATGTCGCTTTCGGCTACGAGGCCGATGGTCCGCGGGTGCTGGAGCGGCTATCGCTCACAATCGCGCCGGGCGAGTTCGTTGCCCTGGTCGGTCCTTCCGGGGTCGGCAAGAGCACGCTGTGCGCGCTCATCCCACGCTTCTACGATGTCGAGGCCGGCGCAATCCGCATCGACGGCACCGATGTAAGAGATGTGACGCTGGCCTCGCTGCGGCGTCATGTCGGAGTGGTGCAGCAGGATGTCTATCTCTTTGCCGGCACCGTGGCGGAGAACCTGCGCTACGGCAGGCCCGACGCCAGCGATAGGGAGTTGGAAGCGGCCGCCCGCGCCGCCAATGCGCACGACTTCATCATGGCCCTGCCCCAGGGCTATGACACCGATATCGGCCAACGCGGCGTCAAGCTCTCCGGCGGCCAGCGCCAGCGCATCACCATCGCCCGCGCCTTCCTCAAGGATCCGGAGATCCTGATTTTCGACGAGGCGACCAGCGCACTCGACAATGAGAGCGAACGGGCGGTGCAACAGGCGCTGCTGAATCTCTCGAACGGGCGAACCACTTTGGTCATCGCCCATCGCCTGTCGACCGTCCGCCATGCCGACCGGATCCTGGTTCTGACGGCAGACGGCATCGTCGAACAGGGCACCCATGACCAGCTCATGGCGCATGACGGCGTCTATGCCAACCTGCACAGCGTCCAGGCGAGCATCTGACGGAATTGTCGACTCCGCAACAATAAAAAAACCCGGCTCGCGCCGGGTTTTTCGTCATCCGTTTCCGGTATCTCAGCCGTTGGCGACCATGCGCTTCTCGTCGCGACCGCCCTTCATGCGCTCGGCAAGCAGGAAGGCAAGTTCGAGCGCCTGGTCGGAGTTGAGGCGCGGGTCGCAATGGGTGTGGTAGCGGTCCTGCAGGTCGTCGGCGGTTACAGCGCGGGCGCCGCCGGTGCATTCCGTCACATCCTTGCCGGTCATCTCGACATGGATGCCGCCGGGATGCGTGCCTTCGGCGCGGTGGATTTGGAAGAAGCTTTCGACTTCCGACAGGATCCGTTCGAAGGGACGGGTCTTGTAGTTGTTGAGGGTGATCGTGTTGCCGTGCATCGGGTCGCAGGACCAGACGACCTTGCGGCCCTCGCGCTCGACGGCGCGGATGAGCCGCGGCAGGTTTTCGGCGACCTTCTCATGGCCGAAGCGGCAGATCAGCGTCAGGCGCCCGGCTTCGTTAGCCGGATTCAGAATGTCGATCAGCTGCAGCAGGTCGTCGGCCTGCAGCGACGGGCCGCATTTCAGGCCGATCGGGTTCTTGATGCCGCGGCAATATTCGATATGCGCATGGTCGGCCTGGCGTGTGCGGTCGCCGATCCAGATCATGTGGCCTGATGTGGCATACCAGTCGCCGGAGGTGGAATCGACGCGGGTCAGCGCCTCCTCGTAGCCGAGCAGCAGCGCCTCATGGCTTGTGAAGAAATCGGTTTCGCGCAGGCTCGGGTGGTTTTCCGAGGTGATGCCGATCGCCTTCATGAAATCCATAGTTTCGCTGATGCGGTCGGCAAGCTTGCGGTAGCGCTCGCCCTGCGGGCTGTCCTTGACGAAGCCGAGCATCCACTGATGGACGTTTTCGAGATTGGCGTAACCGCCCATCGCGAAGGCGCGCAGAAGGTTCAGCGTCGCAGCCGATTGGCGGTAGGCCATGGCCTGACGCTCCGGGTTCGGAATGCGCGACTCCTCGGTGAATTCGATGCCGTTGATAATGTCGCCGCGATAGGCCGGCAGCGTCACGTCACCCTGCTTCTCGACATTCGAGGAACGCGGCTTGGCGAACTGGCCGGCGATGCGGCCGACCTTGACGACCGGCAGCTGCGCGCCGAAGGTCAGCACGACGGCCATCTGCAGGAAGGCGCGGAAGAAGTCGCGAATATTGTCGGCGCCGTGCTCGGCGAAGCTCTCGGCGCAATCGCCGCCCTGCAGCAGGAAGCCATTGCCCTCTGCGACATTGGCGAGATGCTTCTTCAGGCGGCGCGCTTCACCGGCAAAGACGAGCGGCGGATAGCTGGCGAGCGTGGCCTCCGTTGCCGCCAAAGCGGCCTCATCCGGATATTCCGGAACCTGCAGGATGGGCTTTTGCCGCCAGCTGCTCGGGGTCCAATTCTCTGCCATCTCACTCACCTCATTCACATCCGTCCCTGGGATGCACCTATCCTTGATTGCGGCGGCTTATAGACCTTTAGATCGGGCTTGCAAAGGCCATTCGCCGCAAGCTCCATGCCGCGCCGCTGCCATCACCCGATGCTCGCACATAGGTAGCAAAAATCGCCGATTCCATCGTTAAACCGGCATATACCACGTCGATTTCCCTATATTTCAGAATTTAAATGTAAAACGGCAAGGAGTTTCAACATCGGGGACCTGTGATGGCCATCCTTCCGTCGCGCTTCGTATCGGATCGTTCAGGCAATTTCGGCATCATGACGGCATTGTTGATGGTGCCGCTTCTTGGCACGGCGGGCATGGCGGTGGATTTCGGTCACGCCCTGAGCCTGCGCACGCAGCTCTTTGCCGCCGCCGACGCCGCCGCCGTCGGCTCGATCGCCGAAAAATCCGGCGCGGTCGCCGCCGCCATGACCATGAGCGGCAATGGCACGATCTCGCTTGGCAAGACCGATGCTCGCAGCATCTTCATGTCGCAAGTATCGGGAGAATTGGCGAACGTGAATGTCGATCTCGGCATCGACGTTACCAAGACCGCCAACAAGCTGAATTCGCAGGTTTCTTTCACCGCAACAGTGCCCACCACCTTCATGCGCGTTCTCGGCAAGGATTCGATCACCATCTCCGGCACGGCGACGGCCGAATACCAGACCGCGTCTTTCATGGATTTCTACATCCTGCTCGACAACACCCCCTCGATGGGCGTCGGCGCCACCGCGACCGACGTCGCGGCGATGGAAAAGAACACCAGCGATAGCTGCGCCTTCGCCTGCCACGAAACTCAGAACAAAAACAACTACTACAATCTCGCCAAGAAGCTCGGCGTCAGCATGCGCATCGACGTCGTGCGGCAAGCGACAAAGGAGCTGACGCTGACCGCCAAGTCGACGCGTGTTTCTACCAATCAGTTCCGCATGGGGGTCTATACCTTCGGCACCAAGGCCGAGGATGCCAAGCTGACCACCATATCCGACCCGACGGACGATCTCGACAAGGTGCGCAGCTATACCGACGCCGTCGACCTGATGACCATTCCCTATCAGGGTTATAACAACGACCAGCAAACGAGCTTCGACAGCGCCCTGACGCAGATGAAAGACATCGTCACCACCCCCGGCGACGGCAGCACCGCCACGACTCCGCAGAAGATCCTGTTCTTCGTCTCGGATGGCGTCGGCGACAGCGAAAAGCCGAAGGGCTGCACCAAGAAACTGACCGGCAATCGCTGCCAGGAGCCGATCGACACTTCCTTCTGCCAACCGCTGAAGGACAAGGGCATCCGGATCGCGGTGCTCTACACCACCTACCTGCCTCTGCCGAAAAACAACTGGTACAACACGTGGATCAAGCCCTTCCAGGGCGAAATCCCGACGAGAATGCAGGCATGCGCTTCGCCGGGCCTCTATTTCGAGGTGACGCCGACCGAAGGTATTGCCGATGCGATGAAGGCGCTTTTCCTCAAGGTCATCCGCGCGCCGCGCATCACCAGCTAGGCGCGCACGGGAAAACTCAGATGCGCTGCCCGTCACGGACCCGATAGGTCGGCGCGTACATGGTGACGAGTTCTTCGGCCGCCGTCGGATGCAGCGCCATGGTCTGGTCGAAATCGTCCTTGGTGCAGCCGGCCTTCAGCGTGACGCCAAGCAACTGCGCCATCTCGCCGGCATCGTGGCCAAGGATATGGGCGCCCACCACCTTGCGGCTTGCGGCATCGACGATCAGTTTCATGATCATTCGCTCGGCCCGGCCGGAAAGCGTCGCCTTCAGCGGCCGGAACTGGGCCCGGTAAACCTCGAGCTCGCCGTAGCGCTTGCCCGCCTCCTCTTCCGAAAGACCGACGGTGCCGATCTCCGGCTGCGAGAAGACGGCGGTCGGGATCAGCTCGTAGTCCGGCCGGGTCGGATTGTTCTTGTACTCGGTCTCGATGAAGCACATCGCCTCGTGGATCGCCACCGGCGTCAGCTGTACCCGGTTGGTGACATCGCCGAGCGCATAGATGTTTTCGACATTGGTGCGGGAATAGTCGTCGACGATAATCGCGCCGCGCTCGTCGACGGCGACGCCGGCCGCATCGAGGCCGAGGCCTTCGGTGTTCGGATCGCGCCCGAGCGCCAGCATGACGACGTCGGCTTGCAGCGTGCCGCTGTTCAGGGCCTCCAGAACGAGGCCGCCCTCACCCTTCGAAACCTTCTGCAGCGTGTCGTGGCAGAGGATGCGGATGCCCTTGGCGACCATCGCCTCATGCAGACCGCGCCGCAGATCCTCATCGAAGCGCGACAGGATCTCGGCGCCGCGATAGATCAGCGTGGTCTCGACACCGAGGCCGTGGAAGATGTTGGCGAACTCGACGGCGATATAGCCGCCGCCTGCTATCACAATCGATTTCGGCAGCTCTTCGAGATGAAAGGCCTCGTTGGAGGAGATGCAGAACTCGTGGCCGGGAAGGGCCGCATGCGGGTTCGGTCGTCCGCCGGTGGCGATCATGATCGTCTTTGCCGTCACCGTCTGACCCGTTTTCACAAGCCGCACCGTATGGGCGTCGACGAGTTCGGCGCGCGTTTCCAGGATCTCGGCATTGGCGCCGGCGAGACCCTTCTTGTAGAGGCCTTCCAGCCGGGCAATTTCGGCATCCTTGGCCGCCACCAGCTTCTTCCAGTCGAAGCTGCTGTCACCGACCGTCCAGCCGAAGCCGGCCGCATCCTCAAAATGCTCATGGAACTGCGAAGCATAGACGAAAAGCTTCTTCGGCACGCAGCCGCGAATGACGCATGTGCCGCCGTAGCGGTACTCCTCGGCAATCGCCACCTTTTTGCCGAGCGAGGCCGCGACACGCGCGCCGCGCACGCCTCCGGAACCGCCGCCGATGACGAAGAGGTCGTAGTCGTAGGAAGACATGAGGAACTCCGGAAGGGAATCGCAGGAAGGATGTTCCTGATATAGAGCCTTTCCTGGTTAGATTGAAGCATTCTGCCGGAGCAGGTTTTCGTCAGGGCAAAGGCGATTGGCGATGGGCATACCCCAAGGTACGTCCGAGCCGATCGCCTTTGATCCTGGCTAGAGATGCCCGGCCCACCGGCCGCACCGCTTCGCCATGGCGAAGCGATAAGTGCGTCCGGCGATTTTTAAGTCTTGCAGATTTGCCAGGCAAATCTGCGGGAGGGTTGGCTGAAACGGGCCGGCTGATCGACCGGCCGGCTTGGCCGTAGAGCCGGGCTACGACGCGCGCCGGCCGGTCGACCATCCGACTCCGTTTGAGCCAACAGAATGCTTCAATCTAACCAGGAAAGGCTCTGGGGGCGATCGCACTGAAAACAAAAGCCCGCTCCTCTCATCATCCCGTTCGCCTCGCCGAATCTTCCCGGCAAACGGGTTGACCCGGTCGCCAGAGGCTGGCAGGCAAATCCATGCAGTAAAAAGAAGCCGGAGCAAACGATGGATCAGACTCTCTTCGCCAACCTGTGCAAGGCTGGCAAATTCAAGGAAGCGCTCGGCCTCGCCATCCAGGGCCACGAGAACGAAAAATACGCGCCGAGCCGCTTCGCGATGGACAAGAAAACAGGACTGCCGATCTTCTACCGCGGCAACAAGCGCGTCGAGCCGGATGAAACGGGTGTATGGCAATTGGCCAAGAGCTCGAAGGATTGGGGCTGAGCGTCCGGCGCGTCTGAGATGCCTATCTCTTGGCGGATTGCCGCTTTCAACCGGTGATGCGGAAATCCGTCGGCATTTCCGCAAGCTGGGTCGCTTTCGTCTCAACGGCTGAAACCGATGCCCCCGAAGGCCCGCGGCTGAAACGCTCGATCATTGTCGAGATGGCGGTATCGGGGCCTGCGATCAAAGCGGCGACAGATCCGTCCGCTTCATTGCGCACCCAACCTGTGAGCCCGAGCCGCAACGCCTCATCGCGCGCCCACATGCGGAATCCGACACCTTGGACCCTGCCTGATACCCGCACTCGCACAGCCTCGTCATCAGCAGACATGTTGCCTCACCAAAGCCTCTTCGGTATTGCGGCCTCCATCATAGCAAAAAAGCCCGGACGATGCCGGGCTTTTGCAAATCCGCTGAGACAGACCTTATTTCTGGGCAGCCGGTGCGGGCGCCGGAGCCGGTGCCACCGGGCTGTCGGTTGCCGGCGGCGGCGCCTTGATGACCTTGGAGAGTTCGGCATTGCTCTGCTTTTCCAGGTCGCGGGAAATGCCCTGCGCCCAGATGTCGGCAGCCTTCGCCGTCTCGCGCGAGGCGACCGGGCCGTCGCGCAGCAGCTTCTTGCCGACGTCGGAATTATAGAAGTCGGCGATCGCCTTCAGTTCGTCGGCGGTAAAGGTCTTGGCATAGGTGAGTGCCGCTTCCTTCTCCAGATCGCCGCGGCGGGGCGCCAGCGCCAGCGCCTGCGCGTCGACCGTCGACGAAATGATGTCCTGGTAGTTCGGCGAATCCTGGATCAGGCCGGCCTTCAGGCGCTCGGCAAGACCAGGCAGAATGTTGTCGAACTGGGCGGTGGCGCCGATCGCGTCAATCGCCGCGCGAGACGCCTTCAACTGCTCCTCGGAGACTTCCTGCGCCTTGACGGCGGTGCCGAAGGCAAGCCCGGAAAGAACGATCGTCGCAGCGGCAAAACGGCCAAGACCTGCAATGTTCATCATGAGTGTATGCTCCTGTTATCTGTTTGCCTGCAGCGTGCGCGCACCCGCAGGACCGGCAATGATCGCAAGTGCCGCCATATTGATAAAGAGCCCGTGTTCGACGACGCCGGGTATGGAATTCAGCTCGCTCGAAAGCGCCTCTGCATCAGGAATGCGGCCAAAAGATGCATCGATAATGTGATGGCCGCCATCCGTGGTAAACTCTCCGTCACCGGATTGGCGCAGGCTGAGTCCACCGGACAGGCCGAGCCGGGCCGCGACCTTCTCGATCGCGATCCGTGTCGAGACCAGCCCGAACGGGTTGACCTCGATCGGCAGCGCGTAGGCGCCGAGCGTGTCGACCAGCTTACTCTCGTCGGCAATGACGATCATCCGCTCGGAAGCCGCCGCAACGATCTTTTCACGCAGCAATGCGCCGCCGCCGCCCTTGATCAATCGGAGCGCCGGATCGACCTCGTCGGCGCCGTCGATCGTCAGGTCGAGTGCCGGCAGTTCGTCAAGCGATTTCAGCGGCACGCCGAGTTCGACGCAAAGCCGCGCCGTCCGTTCGGACGTCGGAACGCCTTCGACCCTGAAGCCGCCAGCGACCTTCTCTGCCAACAGACGAACGAATTCTTCCGCCGTGCTGCCCGTGCCGATGCCGAGCCGCATTCCGTCTTCGACATGGGCGAGTGCGGCCGCGGCGGCCTTGATCTTCATTTCGCGGGCATCCATGCGCCGCCAGCTCCTGATATTGCGTTCGATGTGCTGTTTACACGGCTCGCCTGGCAAACGAAAGTCAAAATCATCACGGAAAATGAAAAGCCGAAACAAATGCCTGCGGCCTTCCCGGCAAGCCCCCGGCGTTGCTTTCCGCCGCGCGATCGCCTACCTCAGGACCCAGCCATCGTTCCGGCGGGCGACCTGTCGTTCGCCTTGAAACGACATTCGTTCCACCGATGACCACCCGTCGCTTCAGAACGACCCATTGCGCAAAGAGATAAAGCCTTGACCCCTTCTCACGCTCGCCCGGCACTCATCGTCTTCGATCTCGACGGTACCCTTCTCGACACCCATACCGATCTGGTCGAGAGCCTGAACCATACGATCGCAGCCCTTGGCCTCGAACCGGTCAGCTATGACGACCTTACCCATCTCGTCGGCCACGGCGCGCGCGTGATGATCGAGCGCGCCTGCCGTCTGCGCGGCCATCCGCTCGAAAGCGACGCCCTGCCGCCGCTAGTCGAGCGCTTCGTCGCCCATTATGCCGCCAACATGCCCGGCCGTACCGAACCATATCCCGGCCTCGTCACAGCGATGGACCGGCTTCAATCTGCCGGTTACCGCCTCGCGGTCTGCACCAACAAGATGGAGAGCCTGGCGCTCGCCCTGCTCGACAAGCTCGATCTCACCGGCTATTTCGCCGCCGTCACCGGCGGCGACAGCTTCGCCGTACGCAAGCCCGACGCCCGCCACTTGACCGGCACCATCGACCGCGCCGGCGGCGACATCGCCCGCACGGTGATGATCGGCGACAGCATCAACGACATCGCCGTCGCCAGAAATGCCGGAGTGCCGTCGATTGCCGTGCCTTTTGGCTATTCGGATGTGCCGGTCTCAAACCTCGACCCGGATATGATTATCACCCATTACGATGAGCTGACGCCCGAACTGGTGGAGAGGCTGCTGCGGGAATTTGCGGCGAAGGTCGCGGTTTGAGGCGATTTGCCCACCTCTCCTTTGCTGGGGTGCCACACGGCACACACTCTCGTCATTCCTTATTTTTAAAAGCCACCCCAAAACAAAACGGGCGGCCCGAAGACCGCCCGCCCGCATAACCATCAAATCCGATATCAGATCTGCGCGCCACGCGCCTTTGTCGTCGCATCGAAGGCCTTCTCGACATAGGCGTCGCGGCCATAGACGTCATCGAAATATTCCACCACGCCGTCCTTGTTCGGCCAGGCGGTGAAATAGGAAACGTAGACCGGAATCCTCTGCGGCACCTTCACCGCATGATTCTGCCCGGTGGCGATCTGCTTGGCGACCTCGTCGACCGTCGTGCCGAGCACGGCGGCTGCCATCGCACGCGGATTGGCAAGACGTACGCAGCCGTGGCTCAGAGCCCGCATATCGCGCTTGAAGAAGCTCTTCGACGGCGTGTCGTGCATGTAGATCGCGTGGCTGTTGGGGAACAGGATCTTCAGCTCGCCGAGCGCATTGTCGCTGCTCGGCGGCTGGCGCACCGAGACGTTATCGGTCGAGCCGTACCAATCGACACTCGACGAAGCGACGGCATGGCCGTTCACCTCGACCTCATAGCCGAGCTGGTCGAGATAATTCGGATCCGAACGCAGCTTCGGCAGCATCTCGTTGATGATGATCGACTGCGGCACGCCCCAGAACGGGTTGAACTCCACCGTCTCGATCTCGTCGTCGAAGAAATAGGTCTGATTGTTCTTGCCGCCGACCACGACGCGCATCGACAGCTGTTCCTTGCCGTCATTGTGGTAATAGACCATGTAGGCCGGCTGGTTGATCATGACGTAACGGGAACCGAGATCTTCCGGCAGCCATCGCGCCTGTTCCATGGCGACGACGAGCTTGTCGATCTTCGAGGCATTGGTATCGCCGCCGGTCATCGCGCGCACGGTCGCCTGGCCGATGACGCCATCGGCCTTCAGTCCGCGCTCCTTCTGGAAATCCTCGACGAGCGAGACGATTTCTGGCGAATAGTCGATGCTGCCTGCGTAAGCGGCAAGCGTTGCGGCGTGATCGGTCTTCAGCGTTTCGGACCCATGCTTACCGATCGCCTTGACGATATTGGCGATCTCCGGCGAGCTGTCGCCGGGCTTCAGCAGCTTGTCGAGCGAGACGACGATTTGCTCCTCATTGCCGCCGTCGGCGGCGCGAAGCTTGGCAAGCTCCGACTTCAGCGCCTCGAACTGCGGACCATCGGGCGAACGGTTGGCGATGTAGGCGCCGACATCGGGGCTCATGCGGGCAAGCTTCAGCACCGGCGCCAGATTGACGGCCTTGCGCTGGAAGTCGTGATAGCCGGAAATTTTATTCGGATCGATGCGGCCACGCACGGTGTCCTGCACGAAAGCCAGCACTTTGGCGGAGAGCTCGAGCTCGAACTGCGTCAGCGCCCGGTCACGGAAGGCCGGATCGGGATTGGCCGGGTCGATCGCCGGCATCTGGACGGTGTAATCCGCCGGGTCGAGACCGACGGAAGCCGCATCGCCAAGGGCCGTCATGGCCGACTTGGCGCGGTCGTTGATCTGGTTGCCCTCGACCCAGACGAGCGGATTGCGGCTGTCTCCGTAATAGGCTTCGAGCGCCTTGGCGACATCAGCATTGGCGCGCACCTTGGCCTGAGCCAGGAAACGGCGCTGCACGGCGGGTTCGGCGCTGGCATCGCCGCTCGCCGAAACATCGGCGACTGCGCCGGTGACAACCGGATCGGCAAACTTGCCGGTATCGACGAACTGCAGCGTTTCGGCTTTATAAGTGTAGTAACGCGGGCCGCTCACCTTCGGTAGCGGCGCTTCCGGATCGAGCCCGCCGAGCGAGCCGCCGACGCCGTTGCGCGGCACCGGACGGCCGGGCGCCTGGTCCATGAAGATGGTGCTTTGGCTCCGCTGCCTGTCGCCGCGCAGCATGTCCATCAATGTATAAGCATGCGCGGGTGCGGCACTCATAACCGCCACGCCGCAGGAAATTGCCAATGCGGATGCCGCGCTTTTCAAAACGAACGTCATATATCTTCCAGTCCCGGTGTCATGCTGTTCTCAGCTCAAATCCCGCGATACTCAGCGTCCGGCTCATTGATCAGAAACCGGCCTGCGCCGCCAGCGCCGGCGGACTCAATTTTGTGTGACGGGAATCCTGCACGGCGCCGCGCAGTAGTTCACACAAAATTATGAAATTATTAGTTAATTTTTTACTCAATTTTTGTCGCCAGACCAGTACGGCGAAAACGCCCGGACGCATAAAATTTTCAAAGTGGCCTAAAAAGCACGCCCCACAACCGGCGTAAACATGACTTCCGATTTCAATATTTCGCAGGGCGTCCGGTTTTCTTGTTGGGCTTTCCCACCTATAAGACCTCATCCTTTGAAGATGACCGAAAACAGCATGTAAAGGGAAGGCAAGGCCGATGACCGCAACCCGCACCGAAACCGATACTTTTGGCCCGATCGACGTCGCCGCCGACCGATATTGGGGCGCCCAAGCCGAACGTTCGCTCGGCAATTTCAAGATCGGTTGGGAAAAACAACCGCTTTCGATCGTGCGCGCACTCGGCATCGTCAAACAGGCGGCCGCCCGCGCCAACATCTCGCTCGGCCAGCTCGACCCCGCTCTCGGCCAAGCCATCATCGATGCCGCCCAGGAAGTAATCGACGGCAAGCTCGACGAGCATTTTCCGCTTGTCGTCTGGCAGACCGGTTCGGGTACGCAGTCCAACATGAATGCCAATGAAGTGATCTCCAATCGCGCTATAGAAATGCTCGGCGGCGTCATGGGTTCCAAGAAGCCGGTGCATCCGAACGATCACGTCAATATGAGCCAGTCGTCGAACGACACCTACCCGACGGCGATGCACATCGCCTGCGCCGAACGGATCGCTCATCACCTGCTGCCGGCCCTCAAACACCTGCATGCCGCCCTCGACATGAAGGTTATCGAATTCAGCCACATCATCAAGATCGGCCGCACCCACACCCAGGATGCGACGCCGCTGACGCTCGGCCAGGAATTTTCGGGTTATGCCGCCCAGGTCGGCTCGGCCATCAAGCGCATCGAAATGACCCTGCCCGGCCTCTGCGAACTCGCCCAGGGCGGCACTGCCGTCGGCACCGGCCTCAATGCGCCGGTCGGCTTTGCCGAAAAGGTCGCCGAAGAGATCGCCGCCATAACAGCCATGCCCTTCGTCACCGCGCCGAACAAGTTCGAGGCCCTCGCCTCGCATGACTCGATGGTGTTTTCCCATGGCGCCATCAACGCGGCGGCGGCCGCGCTCTTCAAGATCGCCAATGATATCCGCCTGCTCGGCTCCGGCCCGCGCGCCGGCCTCGGCGAGCTGGCGCTGCCGGAAAACGAGCCCGGCTCCTCGATCATGCCCGGCAAGGTCAACCCGACCCAGTGTGAGGCGCTGACGCAGGTCTGCATCCACATCTTCGGCAATCATGCAGCCCTCACCTTCGCCGACAGCCAGGGCCATTTCGAGCTCAACGTCTACAATCCGATGATGGCCTATAATTTCCTGCAGTCGGTGCAGCTGCTCGCCGACGCCGCCGTCTCCTTCACCGACAACTGCGTCGTCGGCATCGAGGCACGCGAAGACAACATCAAGGCCGGCCTCGAACGCTCGCTGATGCTGGTCACGGCGCTTGCCCCCAAGATCGGCTACGACGCCGCCGCCAAGATCGCCAAAACAGCCCACAAGAACGGTACGACGCTGAAGGAAGAGGCGCTCGCTAGCGGCCTGGTGACGTCGGAGGAGTATGACGCCATCGTGCGCCCGGAGACTATGATCGGGCCGAAGTAAAAGAGCCGCGATACGCAGCCCCTCATCCGCCTGCCGGCACCTTCTCCCCGTAAACGGGGCGAAGGGAGATAGCCGCAACCTCTCCGTCCCTCACCAACCTCTCGCAGGGCACGTCCCCTCGCCCCGTTTTTTACGGGGAGAGGGTTAGGGTGAGGGGCACACCACACGGCACATCAGACAAGCCTCAAACCAACAACGAAAAATTGTCCATCACGACAGAATTACCCATGAAGTCGAAACGGATTTCTTCGATGTCTTCGAGCTTGACCTCGAGACTGGGACCGGTGACCTCAAGCTCCTGCTGATAGACAATCTGGCCGTCGTTCAGGGCGGTGAGCGTCAGGTGAAAGGGCGCTGCCGACAATTCAGCGATCGAAACGCTCTGAAAGGTGAACTCCCCGCCATCGAGCAGTTTCAAGCTGACCGGCGCAGAACCTGGCGATAGAACGGTATCGCTAAAGCCATCCTCGGTAATGGCGTCGACACCCGGGATGGTATCATAGACGATGCCGTTCAAAAGCGTGACGTCGTGGCTGCCGTTCACGGAGAGCGCAAAGCCCCGGTAATTGGGGAGAGAGAAATTATCCGCCCTCGATAAGACGCCCATATCATCGAAATCCAGGACTTCGTGGTATTTTTCGCCTTCACTGACGCCGTCGATCGCAAGGGTCAGCACGCCGAGGTCCGTGCCTCCCGAGCCGTCGGACATCTTGTAGCTCAGCTTTTCAATGAGCTGATCGTACTTCCCCAAATTCTTCACCACGTCGAGCGTGTAATCCAGCTCATATGTGAAGTGGCCGTCAGGTTTCACTTTGAAGGTGCCGTACCTGCCCTGAATGATCGTTTCGTGGTCAGGCCCATGTTTGGCGTCGATACGGACGCCATTGACGAAGCGAGCATACATATCCGCTCCCTCGGGATCGCTGGCGAGGCGCAGCAGATCCCCACGGATCCAATTGTCTTCGAAAAAAACGAGAAGGTCGTCGACAGCAGTTGGCCTGGCATTTGTCATTGAAAGCCCCGGCAGGTTAACGGTGCCGGGAATATGAACTGGGCTTGAACTGAAGGCAACCTGAAGTCGTCCATTCGCGACAAATGTCGATATCACCGTTCCGTCACTCGTCTAATGCGTGTGACGTGCGACAGCAAAATGGGGCACGGACATAGCTCCAACTCCAGACTCCGCCGCATCCAGATTGCATTTACTGCGCTCCGGATTTAGACGGGTTCCAATTTAGCGACGCACGCCCACCAGAAAGGTCACTTCGATGGCTGACGATCTCTTCCCGCTCGGCAAGGACAACACCCCCTATCGCAAGATCAGCGATGACCACGTCTCGGTCGACACGTTCAAGGGCCAGGAAATCCTGACCGTCGAGCCGGAAGGCATCCGCCTGCTTGCCGAAGCTGCCTTTGTCGATATCAACCACCTGCTGCGCCCCGGCCACCTGAAGCAGCTCGCCTCGATCCTCGATGACCCCGAGGCAACGGACAATGACCGCTTCGTCGCCTACGACCTGCTGAAGAACGCCAATATCGCCGCCGGCGGCGTGCTGCCCATGTGCCAGGATACCGGCACGGCGATCATCATGGGCAAGAAGGGCCGCCGGGTCTGGACCGAGGGCGGCGATACGGCAGCGCTTGCCCGCGGCGTCATGGATGCCTATGAGAAGAAGAACCTGCGTTACTCCCAGCTGGCGCCGGTCAAAATGTTCGAAGAGAAGAATACCAAGAACAACCTGCCGGCCCAGATCGACATCTATGAGGAAGGTACCGACGACTACGAATTCCTCTTCGTCGCCAAGGGCGGCGGCTCGGCCAACAAGACCTTTCTCTATCAGGGCACGCCTTCGTTGCTGACCCACGACCGGATGATCGACTTCCTTAAGGAGAAGATCCTGACGTTGGGGACGGCGGCCTGTCCGCCCTACCATCTGGCGATCGTCATCGGCGGCACCTCGGCCGAGATGAACCTGAAAACCGTGAAGCTCGCCTCGACCCGCTATCTCGACGAGCTGCCGACCGAAGGGTCCGAGAGCGGCCACGCCTTCCGCGACATCGAGATGGAGAAGGAAATCCACAAGCTGACGCAGCAGATGGGCGTCGGCGCCCAGTTCGGCGGCAAGTATTTCTGTCACGATGTGCGTGTCATCCGCCTGCCCCGCCACGGCGCCTCGCTGCCGATCGGCCTCGGCGTCTCCTGTTCCGCCGACCGCCAGGCCAAGGGCAAGATCACCCGCGACGGCATCTTCATCGAGCAGTTGGAAAGCGATCCGTCGAAATACCTGCCCGAGATCGACGAGGCGAAACTGTCGGAGTCGACCGTCCATATCGATCTCAACCAGCCGATTGCCGAAGTGCTTGCCGAGCTGTCGAGGCATCCGGTCAAGACGCGCCTGTCGCTGACCGGCACCATCATCGTCGCCCGCGATCTTGCCCATGCCAAGATCCGCGAGCGGCTGGAAAAAGGCGAAGGCATGCCCGAATACCTCAAAAACCACCCGGTCTATTACGCCGGTCCCGCCAAGACGCCGGCCGGTTACGCCTCCGGCTCCTTCGGCCCGACGACCGCCGGCCGCATGGATAGTTACGTCGACCAGTTCCAGTCCTTCGGCGGTTCGATGGTGATGCTCGCCAAGGGCAACCGTTCGCGCGCCGTGCGCGAGGCCTGCAAGAAACATGGCGGCTTCTACCTCGGTTCGATCGGCGGACCCGCCGCCCGTCTCGCCCAGGACTGTATCCGCAAGGTCGAAGTGTTGGAATATCCCGAACTCGGCATGGAAGCGGTCTGGAAGATCGAGGTCGAAGACTTCCCCGCCTTCATTGTCATCGACGACAAGGGCAATGACTTCTTCCAGGAATTGAACCTGGGGTAATTGGCAGGCGCCATCCGAAACCCGGCCGATTTTCTACCGCAGCGCTGCGTTCGAAATATCCGCCGCCTTCACCACGTCACCGTCATCGACCCTCGCCAGGATTTCCGTCCGGAAAGCGCGGGCGAGGACGCCGCTATGCTCCAGCAGCAAGGCGCTTACGGTCATGACGGCGATGGTGAGGATCGCGAAAGAAATATGGCGAGACGATTCCATGATTTCACGCCTGAATTTGCAGGCTGCGACCGGGCCGCGCTCGGGAAGTATCGTTGCAAAATACCCATTCTGAAATACCTGACGGCCAAAGCCAAATGTCGACAAGATAAATACGTCCCAAACACAGAGAAGAACTGTAAGTTTTTCAGACATACGTTCCCGTTCAGCGGGCATGCATTGTCCCGCTAAAAATACGTTTTCCGGTGGAAAATCATAGGCCTGATTGAAGTATTGCCGACTTGCGAAGTTGTCTTATGTAATCTTTGGTATATGTCGCTTTAATCTTTTCCCAAGGAATTTAAGCTAACAACTAAAATATTGCCTTCGAATATATGAGGAGTATCGCCGGATGAATACGGCTGTCGCGCCCAAGGTGCAGGTTCCCGATGTCGCGGGCCAGATCACCTATGCCATGCGCTCGATGGGCGTTGCGCCGATACCGCGCAATTACGAACTCTTCTACGAAGCCTATATCGGCTCGAATCCGGCGCTCACCCGCGAGCTCGCCGCACTCGGTGCCCAGGCGACGCAAGCCGAACTCGACGCGCTCGGGGCGCAATATTTCACCAGCAATCCGGCCCGTGTCGTCGACGACGCTCATAGCCGCATATCAGGCGAACTGGATGGCCTGCTGCGGGTCCTGAGACAGGAGCAGAGCTCGCTGGAAAGCTACACAAGACTGCTCGGCGAGACGCATAAGCGCATCACCTCGAAGAGCAATGCCAGCGTCGAGCTGATCGAAAACGCCATCGAACTTTTGAGCCAGGCGACCGGCGACACCATGGCGCATGGCGAACGCACCGTCGAGGACGTCGTCCAGCGCTCGCAGGAGATGGACCAGGTCCGCAAGGAACTCGACGAATACAAGCGCATCGCCAACACCGATTCGCTGACGCGCCTTTCCAACCGCCGCGCCTTCGACGAGCGCCTTGCCGCCGTCTTCAACAATCCGGGCATGCGGCCGGTAACGGCGCTGCTGCTCGCCGACATCGACAACTTCAAGAAGATCAACGATACTTACGGCCATCCGGTCGGCGACAAGATCCTCGCCACCGTCGCCTCCGTCATCCGCAGCAACGTCCGGCGCGACGTCTTCGTCGCCCGCGCCGGCGGCGAGGAATTCGCCCTCATCATCGACGGCAATACACCGGAGGAAGTCACGGCGATCGCCGAACGCATCCGCCGCACGCTGGAAACAACCCCGTTCAAGAATTCCCGCACGCGGGTGAACTACGGCCCGATCACCGTCTCGATCGGCATCTGCATGGCCTCCAGCGCCGAAGATGCCGGCGAACTCTACAGCAAGACCGACATCGCCCTTTACGGCGCCAAGAATGCCGGCCGCAACTGCACCATCCTCTATCAGGACGGCATGCAGAAGGATTTCACCAAAAGCTGGCTGATCTACAAGAGCTGAGGCAATTCCGCGCCACGGGCGGTTTTACCACATCGTCTTCGCCGCGCGTCCGGGCCATTCCCGGTCGTAGGTCTCCTGATCGAAATCGCCGACGGCGGCCTTCAGCATCTGTCCCGGCGTCGGCAGGCCTGCCGGATCGGCGAAGCGTTCCGCATTCCACAGCTCTGCCCGCATCACCGCCCGCGCGCATTGGAAATAGACCTCGTCGATCGAAATCACCACGACGGTGCGCGGATGTTTGCCGTCCATCTCGAAACTCGAAAGCAGCGCCTCGTCGTCCGAGACGACGCCGCGGCCGTTGATGCGCATCGTCGTGTTCGAGCCGGGGATCAGGAACATCAGCGCAAGCCTGGGATCGCGTACGATGTTGGAGAGTGAATCGACGCGGTTGTTGCCGCGCCAGTCCGGCAGATGCAGCGTTTCGTCGTCGACGACGCGCACCACCCCCGCCGAGATCGCCGCGCGGCGAACAGTCGAGCCCCTCGGGCCCGACGGTCGCCAATGCGGCAAAAGGCGATATCTCGATCATCTCACGATAGAGCGGGGTCAATTGTTTGGTCACCTTGGTGAGGGAGGCCGGCGACAGCCCGGCGCCATAGATCGTATTGAGCTCTTCGATGCTGCTGATGATTTTCATGAGGCGTCCCGCCGCGGCTTGATATCGGGACGGACGCTACAATGCCGCGCGCCTTGCCGGAAGCTCAAAAAGCGGAATGATTGCAGCATCTTTTTTGATGCTTTCGCCGGCTTCCACGTCCACGCCGCCTTCGAGAAATGCCGCGATCGCGCCGAGCACGGGGGCCGCCGCGACGATGCGCCGGTGGCCGAAGCCGTTCGCCCACAACAGCCGCACGCGCGGACCCGCCGCACCATAACGCCTGGCATGGGCCGGCGACACCTCCTTATCGTCCTCGGCATGAATGACCAGCACCGGCCGGCCGATCGCGCCGGCGGTTTTGCCGGCGTCGAACTCCTCGAGTCTCCGACCGGTGACCCGATGAACTTTCTTCTCCAGCGCCGCCTGCGCGGCAGGGCGAAGGCCCATCATCCTGCCGAAATCGGCAAACAGCCAGGCCATTTCGCTCGGCGCGCCGATCAGCACCAGTCGCTCTGAGGTGACAGGCGGCACGCCGGGCAGCAGCCCCGCCGCCGAGACCATCAGCGCCGCCCCGCCGAAGGAATGGCCGATGACCGCATCGAATGCACCGAAGCGCTGCTCGGCCGCCGCAATCGCCCCGACCGCAAGCCCCATATGCAGGAAGCGTCCGCCCGCCCGCCCGTGGCCGGGAAAATCGAGCGCCACCACCTCGGCACCCGTTGCCGAAAGCATCGAAATCAGCTCGGCCATGTAGACGGCGCTCGAGCCCCAGCCATGCGTGACGAGATAGCGCTTGCGCTGGCCGATCGCGCCGCCGTTCAGCCGATAGGCATGGGCCTTGGCGCCGCCGGCAAGCCTGAGGGTGAAGCGCTCGGCGCCGGCAAGCCGGGCTGCGCCGGCGGCATGCGCCGCCTTCGCTTTCACTCCCTTCGGCCGCGGCGATGGCGTTCGGCAGAACAGCTGGAATGCCGCCCTGCCCGCCAGATCAGCCGAAATCGCCTGCAGAACCGAAAAGCCGAGGCGGGTGACCTCAAGCGCAAAATTTGCCATAGTGAGAATCCAAGACTGTTCAGCACTGAACAATAAAGTACAACGATGAACAAAAATCAATCCCTTCCCTGGGATCATCCGCGTTTTCGCAGCTGGATTGCGGTGGCGCGCGCCTGCCAGCTGATGCAGCAGTCGCTGACGCGCTCGCTTGCCGATCTCGACATCAAGCCGCCGCACCTCGACATTCTCGTCAACCTCTATCGTTTCGAAGGCATCTCGCAGCAGGAGCTGGCGCGCAAGCTGCTGGTCGGCCGCTCCAATATGAGCATGCTGCTGCCGCAGATGGAAAAACGTCGGCTGATCGAGCGGCGCGGCGACGCACGCGACAAGCGCGTGCTGCGCCTCTATCTCACCGGCGAAGGCCGCAGGCTGACCGAGGCGGCGATGGCGATCCAGACTGATCTCATCGAACGCACGCTCTCCGACGAGCCGATCGAACAATGCATGGCGACCGCCACCTCGATGGAGCGCATCATCGCGACACTGCTCGAGGATCTGCGCGACGATGATTAATGCAGCGTCGGAGCTGCCGCCGTACCCGTCAGCGAGCGGTATTCCCAGGCGGCGACGATGATCAGCACCAGCGTCGCCAGAATGCCCAGCAGATAGATCTGGATGAAGGGCGCCGCGAAGGCGAACAGGATCAGCAAAACGAGGCCGGCGAGATGCGACAGCGGCAGCTGGCCGCTGGTCGCGCCCTTGAACCAGAGATTGCCGATCAGGAACAGGCCGGAGCCGCCGAGCACCGCCGCGGCAATGCCGAGATCGCCGGTCTCGTGCGGATGCGAGAACATGAATTCGACCGCCACCGCATGCACGATGATGCCGGCGAGAATCGGGATATGACCATAGGTGAAGGCCTGCCGCGCTAAGCTCCCCGGCGTTGCCTCATGTTCGATGCGGTGGGCGGCGCGCTGGTGGCCGAAGCGAAAATACAGCCACCACATGGCGACCGTGCCGACGAAACCGGTGACGAAGACGATGCCGGTCAGTCCCGAAACCGGCAGCTCCGAAAAGGTGCGGCCGGAAACAAGGATCGCCTCGCCGAGGCAGATGATGACGAAGAGCGCGCAGCGCTCGGCCATATGCGCGCCGGAAACATCCCAGTCGCTTGGCCTCGAGCGCCCGAGCCCGGGCACGGCAAAACCGGCAGCCGGCCCCGCATATTCGATGGCGAGCGCGATCACCCAGGCGATCAGTCGGGCCTCATGCTCGAGCAGCCCGCCGGCAATCCAGAAGACGCCGGCCACCACGAGCCATGTGGTGATGCGGATGAAATTCAGCGTATTGGCGCGGTCGACGCGCGTCATCGCATAGGTCGCAAACAGCGAACGCCCGACCTGCATCGCCACATAGGCGCCGGCAAACAGCAGCCCCTTGTCGCCGAAGGCCTCGGGAATGGAGGCCGACAACAGCAGCCCGAGCATCATCAGCGCCACCAGCATGCCGCGCACCGGCATCTTGTCGGGATCGAGCCAGTTCGTCACCCAGGTGGTGAAGATCCACACCCACCAGACGGCAAAGGTCATCAGCGCCGCTTCTACAGCACCGAGCGGCGTATAGTGGGCGGCGAGCGCGTGCGAAAGCTGCGAGATCGAAAAGACGAAGACCAGGTCGAAGAACAGCTCGAGGAAGGTCACCTTGCTGCCGCTGGCGCTCCCCTTGGCGCGCAGCCAGTTTTTTCCGGTTTTCGTCATATCGCCCCCGATATTTATAAAATTTCAGCGTGAAGTCAGCGCGGCTTTTCCGCCGTGTCGCGGCTCATGCCCTTTCCCCTGAGCTCGTCCTCATAGGCAGAAAAAAGCTCAGCGCCTCGTTCGCCGAGTTCGCGCAGATAGGTCCAGGTGTAGATGCCGGTATCGTGCATGTCGTCGAAGCCGATCCTGACCGCGTAATTGCCGGTCGGCATCATCGAAATGATCGCGACATTGCGCTTGCCCGGCACCGTCACCTTCTGCCCCGGTCCATGCCCCTGCACTTCGGCCGAGGGCGACAGCACGCGCAGCATCTCAGCCGAAAGGTCATAACTCTGGCCGTCGTTGAAGGTCACCACCAGCCGCTGCCTGTCTTTCGAGACGCGGAGTTCGCTCGGCCAGATATCGCTCATCATTTTGTCCTCTTCTCATGCGAGGAGTAGGCGCTGATCTTTTTCAGCGCAAGCTGAAATTGGAATGCGCGCGCAGCCTGTTTCCCTTGACGCGACAATAGCATATGCCCACATTGAAGAGAGCACGGAGATACAGGTGAACACCAGAGTTGGAACGATAGGCGCTGCATCGCCACTGGCGGCGGATGCGCATCCGATGATCGACCCCTTCGGCCGGGCCGTCACCTATCTCCGCGTCTCCGTCACCGACCGCTGCGATTTCCGCTGCACCTATTGCATGGCCGAAAACATGACCTTCCTGCCGAAGAAGGAACTGTTGACGCTGGAAGAGCTCGACCGGCTCTGTTCCGCCTTCATCGCCAAGGGCGTACGCAAAATCAGGCTGACCGGCGGCGAGCCGCTGGTGCGCAAGAACATCATGTATCTGGTCCGCCAGCTCGGCGAAAAGATCGGCGCCGGCCTCGACGAGCTGACGCTGACGACCAACGGGTCGCAGCTCGCCCGCCATGCCGAGGAACTCTATGATTGCGGCGTGCGCCGCATCAACGTCTCGCTCGATACGCTCGATCCCGACAAGTTCCGCAAGATCACCCGCTGGGGCGATTTCGCCAAGGTCATGGAAGGCATCGACGCCGCGCAAAAAGCCGGGCTGAAGATCAAGCTCAATGCCGTGGCGCTGAAGGATTTCAATGACGCCGAGATGCCCGACCTCCTGCGCTTCGCCCATGGCCGCGGCATGGACTTGACCGTCATCGAAACCATGCCGATGGGCGAGATCGAAGAAGACCGTACCGACCAGTACCTGCCGCTCTCCGAGCTGCGCGCCGATCTGGAGAAACAGTTCACCCTCACGGATATCGATTACCAGACCGGCGGCCCGGCCCGTTATGTCAGGGTCACCGAAACCGGCGGCCGCCTCGGCTTCATTACGCCGATGACCCATAATTTCTGCGAGAGCTGCAACCGCGTCCGCCTCACCTGCACCGGCACGCTCTATATGTGCCTCGGCCAGAACGACGCCGCCGACCTGCGTTCCGCCCTGCGCGCCACCGAAGACGACGCCCTCCTCCATACTGCCATTGACGAAGCCATCACCCGCAAACCAAAGGGCCACGACTTCATCATCGATCGCACGCATAACAGGCCGGCCGTGGCCCGGCATATGAGTGTCACGGGGGGGTGAGACGCGGTCCCGCGACGCGGGAGCGATCGATCCAGTGAATCGATCGCAGCGTCGAACGCCCTGAGCCCAAGCGAAGGGCCAGGCCGCAATCGAACTCTGCGTGCAAGTTGGCGAGAACACCTACCCCACCCTCCCTCATTCCTGTGCTCGTCACAGGAATGAGGGTGGTTGGGGTGACGCCCGGCGCTAAATTTCTGCGTAGAACATAGGGAACGCTACCACCACAGGACGGGTCTTTGCCATCACCCCGGCTTACGCGCACAAATCGCAAACCGCTCCTGCACCATCCGCTCCAGCCCGCGCAGGAACGGCATCTTGCGCGCCTGCGCCCAATGAATGTCGCCAAGCTTGCGATCGACCACGATGTCGACAAAACCAGCCTTGCGGAGAAGATCGACGATCGCTTCGGCCGGCATCTCGTTGGCAAAATGCACGCGGGAGCGGATGCTCTGGTGCCGCGCCATCATTTCAGGTGACATGTGGCTTGCCGCCGGCTTGCCCGTCACCTTCGTCCAAAACTTCTGCAGGCTCTTGACCCAGGTTTCCCGGCCCATATTGCCGTCGACGATCAGCACCTTGCCGCCCGGCTTCAGCACCGAAAACCACTCCTTGAAGGCCGAAGCCGGGTCCACCAGCGTCCAGACGAGATGCCGGTTGGTGATGGCGTCGTAGCTGTCCTTCGGCTCCATGGTGTTTTCAGCATCGCCGGAAACGAAGCGGATATCGGTGCCGCGCTTCTTCGCCTTGGCACGCGCCTGCGCCAGCATCGCATCCGACCAGTCGAGCCCGGTGACCTTGAAGCCGACATCATGCATCAGATGCGAAATGACGGCGGTGCCGCAGGCGAGATCGAGCAGCGGGCGTCCCTGCCCCTCGCCGAGATGTTTTCTGATCAGCCGCTGCCAGCCCTTCCGCTCCGCTTCGGAGAAGATTTCATGGCCGACGCTCTGGTCGAAGGTATCGGCCCGTTCCGACCAGAAATCGCGGATTTCGTCGCGGATGGAGTAGTTCGTGTTCATGGAATTCATCGCAGGCACCCCGGCAGTGGATCAGTTTGGAAATGCTCTAAAACATATAACTTGATTCACAAAGTCATATTTCCTATGCCTGCGGACATTATTCAGACGTCAGGGGAATTTCCAGATGAATTTCGTGAAAATGCTCGCAGTCTCCGCAGCTGCGCTTGCGAGCTTAATGCCGCTTTCGGCCCTCGCCCAATCCTTCACCATCAAGGATGTGGCAGGCCGCGAAGTGACCTTCGACAAGCCGGTCGAGCGTGTGATCCTTGGAGAAGGCCGCATGCTCTATGCCGTCGCGCCGATCGAGAAGGACGATCCCTTCGCCAAGATCGTCGGCTGGCGCAACGATCTCTGGACCACCGACAAGGATGGCTTCAACGCCTATGTCGCAAAGTTTCCGAAGGGTAAGGACCTGCCCTTCCTCGGCAACCTGACCGACGGCACGCTGCAGACCGAAACGGTCGTCAAGCTTCACCCGGACGTGCTGCTGCTGCCGATCGGCAACAAGACCGCCGCCGACGAAGTCAAGCTCGAGGACATGCTCTCCGGCATCGGCGTCAAGATCGTCTACATCGATTTCCGCGAGCATATTCTCGCCAACACCGAACCGAGCCTGAAGATCCTCGGCAAGCTCTTCGGCCATGAGGACCGCGCCGAAGCCGTCGCCAGCTTCTGGAAAGCGCAGATGGCGCGGGTCACCGACAGGCTGAAGACCGCCAACCCGCCGAAACCGAACGTTTTCATGTATCGCGCCGCCGGCCTGGTCGAATGCTGCGGTACCTTCGGTCCCGACAATTTCGGCCTGATGGTCGATTGGGCCGGCGGCCACAATCTCGGCTCCGATTTCCTGCCGGGTTATACCGGCTCGATCAATGCAGAGCAGGTCGTCGCTTCCAATCCGGAGGTCATCGTCGTCACCGGCTCCAACTGGAGCCAGACCAAAGATGCCAAGGACTTCGTCAATGTTGGCCCGAATGCCACAGCCACCCTCGGTGACAGCCGCAAGGCGTTGATCACGCTGATGGAAAACCCGGCCTTCACCGGCTCCAAGGCGGTGGCCGGCGGCAATGTCCATGCGATCTGGCACCAGTTCTACACCAGCCCCTACCAGTTCGTCGCCGTCCAGCAACTCGCCAAATGGTTCCACCCGAACCTCTTTGCCGATCTCGACCCCGATGCCACCTTCAAGGAATTCCACGAAAAATTCCTGCCGGTCGCCTATCAGCCGGGTTACTGGGTCGACGCCAAGGCCGGTCAGTAAATCGCAATGGCCGAGATCGCCGCACATTCGATCGACGCAGAGGCCGGGAGGGAGCGCTACCGCGCCCTCGCCCGGCGCAAGCTGCTGATCCTTTTCGCCATGACGGCAGCGCTCTGCCTGTCCTTCGCCATCGATCTCGCCTGGGGGCCGGCCCGCTATAGTCTCGGCGAGGTCGTCTCCGCCCTTCTCGACCCGTCTTCGGTTTCGGATCAGATCCGCGCCGTCGTCTGGGACATCCGCATGCCGGTCGCCGTCATGGCGATCGTCGTCGGCGCCTCGCTCTCCGTCGCCGGCGCGCAGATGCAGACGATTCTCGCCAATCCGCTCGCCAGCCCCTTCACCTTAGGTATCTCGGCGGCGGCAAGCTTCGGCGCGGCCCTGGCGATCGTCACCAGCGTTCCGCTTCTGCCCGTGGCCGCCGGCCTGCTGGTGCCGGTCAACGCCTTCATCATGGCGCTGATCGCCACGCTCTTCATCCATTTCGTCTCGCAGGCCCGCGGCGTCTCGGTGCAGACGGTGGTGCTGCTCGGCATCGCCCTGGTTTTCACCTTCAATGCCGCCCTCGCCTTCCTGCAATATCTGGCCTCAGAACAGGCGCTGTCTTCAGTCGTCTTCTGGACGATGGGCAGCCTCACCAAGGCGACGTGGCCGAAGATCTGGGTGACGCTCGCCGTGCTGCTGGCAGCGCTGCCGCTCTTTGCCCGCAATGCCTGGGCGCTGACCGCCATCCGCCTCGGCGAGGACAAGGCGGCAAGCTTTGGCGTCAACGTCCGTCGCATCCGGCTGGAAACCATGCTCGTCGTCTCGCTGCTGGCCGCGGTGCCGGTGAGCTTCGTCGGCACGATCGGCTTCGTCGGCCTCGTCGGGCCGCACATTGCGCGCATGATTCTCGGCGAGGACCAGCGCTTCTTCCTGCCGGGCTCGATCCTCTCGGGCGCGCTGCTGCTGTCGCTGACCTCGATCGTCTCGAAGTCGATCATCCCCGGCGTCGTCTTCCCGATCGGCATCATCACCGCGCTGGTCGGCGTGCCCTTCTTCTTCTCGCTCATCCTCTCGAACAGGAGCCGGTCATGGTAGCGCTTCAGTTGCGGTCGGTCGGCGCCTATCACGGCCGCAAGCTCTTCGTCGAAGACGTGACGACGCCGGTGATGACATCCGGTGAACTCGTCGCGGTGATCGGCCCGAACGCCGCCGGCAAGTCGACGCTCTTCAAGCGCATCACCGGCCTGCTCAAGGGCCCCGGCCATGTCGTCGTCGAAGGTTCGAAGGCGAAAAACGCCATCAGTTACATGCCGCAGGATACCTCGGCCAATGCGGTACTGACCGTCTACGAATCTATCCTGCTGGCCCGCAAGCAGGGCCAATCCTGGGCCGTCGGCGACAGCGACCTCAGCTTCATCGACGGGATCATGGCAGCGCTTGATATCACCGCCATCGCCTTCCGCGATCTCGGCGCGCTCTCCGGCGGCCAGCGCCAGCTCGTCTCGATCGCCCAGGCGCTGGTGCGCGAGCCCGAAATCATGCTGATGGACGAACCCACAAGCGCCCTCGATCTCCACCGCCAGGTCGAGGTTCTCGACTTCATGCGCCGCCGGGCGCGCGCCAAAGGCATGCTCGTCCTGATCGCCATCCACGACCTCAACCAGGCACTGCGCTTCGCCGACAAGGTGCTGGTCATCGCCAACGGCCGCATGCGCGCCTGCGGCGCGCCAAGAGATGTGGTCACGGCGGAGATGCTGCGGGAGATCTACAGGGTCGAAGCCCGGATCGAGAAATGCTCGCTGGACCATGATCATGTGATCGTGGATGGGACGGCGCATTGAGGCCGACCAAACCACCCCACCCCGTCAGTCGATCAACCGCTGCGCGGTAAACTTGTCGGTCACAAGCATGTCGATCACCCCGACGCGGAGCGCACCGGCGATCGCGTCGGTCTTTTTGGACCCGCCGGCAAGGGCAATAACCCGGTCGACCCGTTCGAGATCCTCGAGCGGAAGCCCGATGACCCGATCATCAAGCGGCGTCTTGACCGGCTTGCCGTTCTTATCGAAGAAGCGAAGCGAGATGTCGCCGACGGCGCCCGCTTCCGCGAGATCGGAAAGTTCGCGGGAGGAAAAAATGTTGCCGGAGCGCGCGAGAAGTTCGGACGGTTCGACGGCACCGATGCCGACGATCGCCAGCGTTATGCTGCCGAACAGGTCCATCGTCTCGCGGACGAACGGGTCGGCCTGCATCAGGAGTTTTGCTTCCCTTGATGTCGTCACGCCCTGCACCGGCAGTAGTTTCGGCTCGGCGCCGGTCAGCCGCGCAAGCCGCGTGGTCAACTGCGTCGCATGCGTCTGCACCGAAGGATCGCCCATGCCTCCCAGGGTCTGGACGACGTATTTCACCTGAGCGCTCTTCGAAGGATGGATATTCTCGACCATCTTGAAAATGGTCTGGCTCCAGCTCGAAACGCCGATGATCTCCCCTGGCGAAAGCGTCACCTCCAGCAGATGAGCCGCTGCCTCTCCGATGCGGGCCATGATGGCGCCGTCCCGGTCTTCTGTACACTCGACGACGACCGCCTCCGGCAGATCGTATTTCTCGCGAAGCGCGCCCTCGAGTTCGCTATAGGTGCCGACGGGAGGGATCACGCTGGTTCTGACGATATCCTCGGCCTCGGCGCGCTTCAGCATGCGCGACACCGTCGCCTGCGACAGCCGAAGGTGCTCGGCGATCTCCGCCTGTCGCCGTCCCTCGATATGGTACATCTGGGCGACCCTTGACATGAGACGGAGTTCGTTGAGGCGAGTCATCGCTAATCCCAGAGTGAATTTTTATTCACCTTTAGCCTTTGTTTCGCGGCCCGTCGAGCGGGCGAGCGCATCATTCCAGCTATCGAGAAGCCCCGCGCGATCGACGGGTTGCGGCTCGATGATCGCAGTGTTTCGTGGCAGCTCCGCGACAATCCCGAGATCGCTCCACAAGCCGAGTGACAGCCCCGCCAGATAGGCAGCGCCCAGAGCCGAGGCCTCTGGCGCTTCGCATTGGATCACGGGATGTTCGATAAGGTTGGCGACACACTGCATCAGGAAGCGGTTCTGGCTCGGTCCGCCATCCACATAGAGCGCGCCGAGCGCGCCGCCGCTCTGCGTCCGCATGGCCGCGATCACATCATGCACCTGCAAGGCGATGGAATCGGTTACCGACCGGGCCATTTGCGCACGTGTCGTCTTGAAGTTGATCTGGGAGAACAGGGCGCGGGCATCGGCATTCCAGTAAGGCGCCCCCAGTCCCACGAATGCCGGCACGAAGCCGGGCCCGCCCGGCTCGGCGCTCGCCGCAAGTTCGACGAGCGCCGCCACATCCGCAAGGCCGAGAATATCGGCCATCCAGGGAAGACTGGCGGCACAAACGAGAATATTGCCTTCGAAAGCAAAAGTCGGCTTTCCCCCGATACGCCATGCGACGGTTGTTGTGACGCCGTTGCGTGGGGGAATGAAGTGCGAAAGCGTCGTCATGACCGAAGAGCCGGTTCCGAAGGTCACCTTGCCATCGCCCGGTTTGAATGCTCCATGACCGAACAGCGCGGCGTGGCTGTCCCCGATCGCGGCCATGATGGGCGTACCGTCAGGCACCCCCGGCAACCCTTGCGTTCTGCCGAAATCGGCGGAGCTGTCGAGCACCTCGGGCAGCAGCGCGATACCGACGCCGAAGATCGCGCCGAGTTCCTCGCTCCATCTCTGCTCCTTCAGATCGAACAACTGGCTCCTGGCGGCATTCGAAGCGTCGCAGGCATGCCGGCGGCCGCCCGTCAGGCAGTGGATAAGCCAGCTGTCGATCGTTCCCAGCCGCACCGATCGCGAGGCCGCAATACGGTCGAGCAGCCAGCGGAATTTCGAACCCGGAAACATCGGATCCAATGGCAGGCCGGTCAGCGCCTGCACCCGCTCAAGGTGCCCTTCACCAACGAGACGTTCGCAATCCTGCGCCGTTCGGCGGCACTGCCAGCTGACCACCGGCCCAAGCGCCTCCCCCGTGTCGGCGTCCCAGGCGGTGACGGATTCGCGCTGGTTGGAAATGGCCACGGCCTCGATCGTCACATCGGGGCCGGCCTTCAGGCAGGCATCGACCGCTTCGCAGACCGAGGCGTAGAGCCGGCGCGGGTCTTGTTCGACCCAGCCCGGCTTCGGATAGGAGATGCCGACAGGCGCCGAACCTCTGCCGACGATTTCTCCCTTCTCGGAAACCAGAACTGCCTTTGAATTGGTCGTGCCCTGGTCGATTGCCAGAATTGCCCGCATTCCATCCTCCCCGGATCAGGTGACGGCCGAAACGGCAAAAGCGTATCAGCCGCTCATGATCCCAGTTACTTGCGCTTGATCAGCGCCTGCGCGGCGTCGGCGATTGCGGCCGGCGCCATCCCGAATTCGTCGAGCAGGAACTCTGCCGAACCTGTGGGCGCATAGACGCCGGGAACGCCGAGACGCTTCATCGGGACTGGAGCATTGTCGACCACCACTTCGGCGACGGCTGAACCGAGCCCGCCGAAGATCGAATGCTCTTCGGCCGTGACGATCGCTCCGGTTTCCCTGGCAGCAGTGATGATAGCCTCTTCGTCGATCGGACGAACCGTTGCAAGATTGAGTACCCTGGCATTGATGCCGCGCTCTGCAAGAATTTCGGCCGCCTTCAAGATTCGATGGGTCAAAGTGCCGTTGGCGATCAGGGTGACGTCGGAACCCTGGCGAAGGAGGTTCGCCTTGCCAAGTTCGAACTTGTGGCCCTCCGGAAGCAGGTCGGGCACACCGACGCGTGACAGGCGCAGGAAACAGGGCCCGTCATAGCTCGCGGCCCAGGCGACGGCAGCAGCGGTCTCGATGCGGTCACAAGGCGCAATGACCGGGAGATTGGGCAGAACCCGCGTCCAGGCGAAGTCCTCGATCGAGTGATGGGTCGGGCCGAGTTCGCCATAGGCCATGCCGGAGGAAATGCCGATCAGCTTGACGTTGGCGTTCGAGTAGGAAATGTCGGCCTTGATCTGCTCGAGCGACCGTCCCGTCAGAAACGGAGCGGCGGCGCACACGAACGGAAGACGTCCGCCATTGGCGAGGCCCGCCGCGACGCCCACCATGTTCTGCTCTGCGATGCCGACATTGACGAGGCGTTCGGGAAATTTCGACTTGAAGCCGCCGAGCTTGGAGGAACCGACGGAGTCGTTGCAAACGGCAACGATCATCTCGTTTTCAGTTGCCAGCAGCTCCAGCGTGGCGGCGAATGCGTCGCGGCAATCATAGAGCTTGGGTGGGTTGATTGGCGCGTTCATTACAGTGCCTCCGACAATTCTGCCAATGCGATTTCGTATTGTTCTTTGCTCGGCACCTTGTGGTGCCAGTCGACCCGGTCCTGCATGAACGAGATTCCATGGCCCTTGTTGGTATGGGCGACGATGCAATGCGGCCTTGCCCCCCTATGTTCGAGAGCAGGAACGATTTCGCTCATGGCGTTGCCGTTGATCTCGGTGACTTCCCAGTCGAAGGCTTCGAGCTTCGGACGAAGCGGCGCGAGATCGTTGGTTTCGGCCAGCGCTGCGCCCTGCTGGAACCTGTTGTGGTCGATGACCAAGGTCAAGTTATCGAGCTTGAACTGGGCTGCCGCCATGATCGCTTCCCAGTTGGAGCCCTCCTGCATCTCACCGTCGCCGGTGACGACGTAGGTATGAAATTTCGAGCCCGAGAGCTTGGCGGCTTTCGACATGCCGATTGCGACCGGAAGACCATGGCCGAGCGGCCCGGTGTTCGTTTCGACGCCCGGAACCTTGTTGCAATTCGGATGCCCGTTCAGCCGCGAATGCGGCTGCAGGAAGGTGGAGATCTCCTCCTCCGGGATGAAGCCGCGTTTTGCGAGCGTCACATACAGAGCACATGCCGTATGACCCTTTGAAAGAACGAACCTGTCGCGGTCGGGATGTTTCGGCCGATCCGGCCAGACATTCAGCACACGAAAATAGAGCGCCGTCAAAATGTCGATGACCGACATCTCTCCGCCAATATGGCCGGCACCCGCTTCAAAGACCGCCTGAAGATCGCGCAATCGGATCTCGCGGGCGATGCGCTCAAGTTCTGTCGTATCCATCGATTCCTCGCGTGCATAAATATTCACTACTCAATATTTTTGCACAAGAAGCCGATTAGTCAAGCCCATTATGCTGAGTACCATGAACATGTACCAAACGAAATCTTGTTGACAGCTTGAAAGCAACTTGTTAATGAATTTTCCAGCAGACATGAATAATTATTCTAGCCCGAACGAATATCGGAATACAGGCCTACGCAGAGGGAGGAGCAATGGTGGCGCTCGATATCAATGAACACAGGCTTTCGTCCGGTGCGTGGTTGAGCAAGCTCAAGGGAGCGACCGGCCCACTCGTCGGACTGCTCGTGCTGTGCGTCTTTCTGAGCGTCAGCACAGACACGTTTCTATCGGTTCGAAACGGCCTCAACATCCTCGATCAGATTACCGTTCTCGGCATCATGGCGGTCGGAATGACCTTCGTCATCCTGATCGGCGGCATCGATCTCTCCGTCGGCTCGGCGCTCGCGCTGGCGATGATGGTCATGGGCTGGACTGCCAACGTCGCCGGCCTGCCGCTGCCGGTCGGGATCGCCTTTGCGCTGATCGCTTCGGCGGTATCGGGCCTCATCGTCGGACTTCTGGTGACGCAGTTCAGGGTTCCGGCCTTTATCGCCACTCTGGCAATGATGTCGGCCGCCCGCGGCGTTGCAAACATGATCACGGACGGCCAGCAGATCGTCGGTTTCCCCGATTGGTTCATGATGCTGGCGATCGATCGCCATTTCGGCGTCATGACAGCCACGGTCTTTCTGATGCTGGCGGTAGTTCTTGCGGCCTGGCTTTTCCTGCACTTCCGGTCCGAAGGCCGCATGCTCTATGCGGTGGGCGGAAACTCCGAAGTCGCGCGCCTGGCCGGCATCAACGTCCCGCTGGTGACGATCAGCGTCTATATCATGAGTGCCGTCCTTGCAGGCCTTGCCGGCGTCGTGCTCGCCGCCCGGCTGGATTCAGTCCAGCCATCAAGCGGTCTGGGCTATGAACTGGACACCATCGCTGCGGTCGTCATCGGCGGCACGTCGCTCTCCGGCGGCGCTGGCGGCATCGGCGGTACGCTGATCGGCGTTCTGATCATCGGTGTGCTGCGCAACGGTCTCAATCTTCTCAACGTCTCGCCGTTCCTTCAGCAGGTGATCATCGGCATCGTCATCGTGCTTGCGGTCGGCGCGGAAACCATTCGTCGGCGTCGCGCCTGACGAGCGGGGTCCGCCGCGTTGGCGGGCTCGGAATTCCGCCCCGGGAAATCGGAGCGGATGATTACCCCGAGGGGGAGGACATACCCGAGGGTTCCATCAAACAACGGAGGAAAATACAATGAAAATAGCGCGCACCATGCTCGCGTCTGCTGCACTGCTCGGTCTCATGCTCGGTCCCGTACACGCGGCGGAACTGAAGAAGCTGGGCCTCGCCGTTGCCAACCTTCAGGCAAACTTCTTCAACCAGATCAAGCAATCGGTCGAGGCCGAAGCCAAGAAGCGCGGCATCGAAGTCATCACGGTCGACGCCAAGGGCGACGGGCCGACGCAGGTCAACCAGATCCAGGACCTCCTGACCCAGAAAATCGACGCGCTGATCTACATTCCGGCCGGTGCGGCGGCTGCGACCGTTCCGGTCAAGCTCGCCAAGAGCGCCGGCATCCCGGTCGTAAACGTTGACCGCAACGCCGAAGGAGCACCGGGCGATACGTTCCTGGCAACGGATTCGGTCGCGTCAGCCAAGGCCGTCTGTGACTACATCCTGAAGGAAGCCGGCGGCAAGGGTAAGATGGTCATCATCCATGGCCAGAAGGGCACGACACCAGAAGTCGATCGCTCCAAGGGCTGCGCTGAATCCCTCAAGGCATATCCGGATGTCAAGGTCGTTGCCGAGCAGTTCTCCAACATCTGGAGTCAGGACGAAGGCTTCCAGATCATGCAGAATATGCTGCAGGCTAACCCGGACGTTTCGATCGTGTTCGCACAGGCCGATGGTCTCGCCCTTGGCGCCGCCCAGGCAATCAAGGTCGCCAACCCGTCACAGAAGATCGTGGTCGGCGGCTTCGATGGCGACACCGCAGCGCTCGAAGCCCTCAGCAAGGGTGTCTTCAACGTGACCGCCACGCAGCAGACGCAGAAGATGGGCCGCGATGCGGTTGAAAATGCCGCCAAGCTTGTCGCCGGAGAAAAGGTGCCGCCGGTCCAGCTCATGGATGCCACGCTGACAACCAAGGAAAACGTCGCAGGCTTCATCGCCAACCATCCCTGATAAAGTAGGTCTATAGGAGGTGTGCCGTGACTGATCCCGTTCTTTCCCTGAGGGGCATATCCAAGTGGTATGGGCCACTCCAGGTTCTGAAGGATGTGAGCTTGGACGTCTATCCGGGTGAAGTGGTTGCACTTCTCGGTGAAAACGGAGCGGGCAAGTCAACGCTCTCCGGCATCATCGCCGGGTCACGCACACCGTCCGAAGGATCGATGACATGGCTGGGGCAGCCTTATGCCCCGGCCACCCCAAGGGAAGCGATCGACAAGGGCGTTGTCCTGATCCACCAGGAACTGCAGCTGCTGCCGCAGCTGTCGATCGCTGAAAACGTCTTCATCGGACGCTGGCCGATGAAGAACGGCGCCGTCGACCGTGCCCAGATGGTTCGCCGGGCCCAGGACCAGCTCGCCCGCTTGAACCTTCACATACCCGCAACACGGACGGTCGCCGGCCTTTCCACCGCAAATCAGCAACTCATCGAGATCGCCAAGGCGCTTGCTCTCAACGCAAAGCTCCTGATCCTTGATGAGCCGACAGCCGCCCTTGGCGGCGCGGAGACCCAAGCTCTCTTCGAACAGGTTCGCAAGCTTCGCTCGGAAGGCGTCGGCATCGTCTACATTTCCCACCGCATGGAAGAGATCAAGCAGATCACCGACCGCATCATCGTTCTTCGCGACGGCGAGCGCGTGCAGGAATTCTCAGACAGCGCGACCCCGGTGCGAACGATTGTCGAGAGCATGGTCGGACGCCCGCTTGACCGCTTGTTCCCCACCCTGCCCGTTCCGACAGATCGTCCGGTCCTTCAAGCGTCCGGCCTGAGCTCGCCGGACGACTCGTTCCGTGACGTTAGCTTCGAGGTGCGGGCCGGCGAAATTCTCGGAATTGCCGGCTTGGTCGGCGCCGGCCGCACCGAACTGGTGCGTGCAATTTCGGGTGCAGATCCGATCAGCGCCGGTTCGATCAAGCTGGAAGGCGAGGAACTCAGGCTGCGCGACCCGGCGGACGCCATCGCCAAGGGCATCGTGATGGTTCCGGAAGACCGCAAGGAGCAGGGTCTGATCGTCGGGCACCGCATCAGCGAGAACATTATCTACGCCAATCTCGACAAGCTGGGCGGCGGGTGGATTACGCCGCGCGTCAAGCGCTCCTTTGCGGAAAAGGCGGTGGCGAAGTTCGGCGTCAAGGGCCGCGCCGAGCAGTACGCCTCTGACCTATCAGGCGGCAACCAGCAGAAGGTCGTGATCGCCAAGTGGCTGATGCGCGATCCCAAGGTCGTCGTGCTCGACGAACCGACCAGAGGCATCGACGTCGGCGCCCGCGCCGGCATCTACGACATCATCGTCAATCTTGCCAAACAGGGCGTAGCGGTCATCGTCGTAAGCTCGGACCTCGAGGAAGTTCTCGGCGTCTCCAATCGCATTCTCGTGCTTGCGCAAGGCAAGCAGGCGGGGATCCTCAATCGTGACCAGGCAAATGACGTTTCGGTCATGGAGCTGGCTACAATCTAAACAGACAGAGAAAGGAAGAGCGGTGTCCGACATCACTCTGAACGCCCCGAAGCTTTTCGATCTCAGCGGCCAGGTGGCCATCGTCACCGGCGCCGGCAGCGGCATCGGGCAGCGCATTGCCATCGGCCTTGCACAATGCGGCGCCGACGTGGCCCTGCTCGACCGCCGGTCCGACGACGGACTGGCCAGGACGGCTGAACATATCAGCGCCGCCGGCCGCCGCTCGATCCAGATCGCGGCTGACGTCACGAACAAGTCCTCTCTTGCAGATGCCGTCGCACGGACCGAAGCAGATCTCGGCGCGCTGACGCTCGCCGTCAACGCTGCCGGCATCGCCAACGCCAACCCGGCGGAAGAGATGGAGGAAGATCAGTATCAGACGTTGATGGATATCAACCTCAAAGGCATATTCCTGTCCTGCCAGGCCGAGGCCCGCGCCATGTTGAAGAATGGACGCGGCTCCATCGTCAACATCGCTTCCATGTCGGGTGTGATCGTAAACCGGGGGCTGAGCCAGGCGCATTACAACGCCTCCAAGGCGGGCGTCATCCATATGTCGAAGTCTATGGCGATGGAATGGGTCGACCGCGGCATTCGCGTCAACACCATCTCCCCCGGCTATACTGCAACGCCGATGAACACCCGTCCGGAGATGGTCCACCAGACGAAGCTTTTCGAAGAGCAGACGCCGATGCAGCGCATGGCGACGGTCGACGAGATGGTCGGTCCGGCGGTGTTCTTGCTTTCGAATGCAGCAAGTTTCGTCACCGGCGTCGATCTTCTCGTCGACGGCGGCTTCTGCTGCTGGTGATGCGATGAGAAAGCGCGTTGCGGGCAATGGGAATAATGAACGGTCTCGCTTCCTCCCTGGCTGAGATCGAGGCGGTGAAGGGACCAACGGGCGACGGCGTGCAATATCGCCGTCCGCCCGCCCTTCGCGCCGATTGAACGGGTGCTCGCGCCCAGATTTGCTGTTTATGTCAGGATACCGGGAAGGAAAAAGCATGAAACGCTTTGAGCAAAAGACTGTCGTCATCACGGGGGGCAGCCGCGGCATCGGAGCGGCGATCGCCAGGCGCTTTGCGCGCGAAGGCGCCAATCTCGTCGTTTCGGCCAATGAAGACCTCGTCCATAACGTCGCCGAGCAGATCCGAGCCGAAGGCGGCAAGGCGATCTCCTTCATCGGCGACGTCACCGACAAGGCAAGCGTCACCGCCCTATATGATACCGCCGAGCAGGAATTCGGCGCCGTCGACGTCTCGATCCAGAACGCCGGCGTCATCACCATCGCCCGCGTCGAGGACCTGACCGAAAACGAGTGGGACAAGGTCATGGCCGTCAACACCAAGGGCGTCTTCCTCTGCGCCCAGGAGGCCATTGCAAGAATGCGCAAGCACAAGCGCGGCGGCCGCATCATCAACACCGCCTCCGGCCAAGCCCGCGATGGCTTCATCTACACCCCGCATTACGCCGCCTCGAAAATGGGTGTCGTCGGCATCACCCAGAGCCTGGCCAAGGAAGTCGCCACCGAGAAGATCACCGTCAACGCCTTCTGCCCCGGCATCATCGAAACCGACATGTGGGCCTATAACGACCAGGCCTGGGGCAAACTGCTCGGCAACTACGCCCCCGGTGAGTTGATGAAGGAATGGGTCGAAGGCATCCCGATGAAACGCGCCGGCTCCGGCGAGGACGTCGCCGGCCTGGTGACTTTCCTCGCCAGCGACGACGCCGCCTACATCACCGGCCAGACGATCAACGTCGATGGCGGGTTGATTATGTCTTAGGCGGGAACTGGGCGGCGGAGCGCAGGCGCTCCACCACCAATCCTACGTCCGACTGATCGAAACCCCACCATCCGCCAGCATCGCCGTGCCGGTCACGAAGCTCGCCATGTCCGACGCCAGAAACAACGCCGCATTGGCGATCTCTTCCGGCTGGGCCATGCGCTTCAGCGCATGCAGTCCCTCGACGAAGGCGAGCAGATCCGGCGTCGCACCAGGCGCGTTGGTGATGCTGGCCGGCGTATCGGTGCCGCCGGGAAGCAAGGCGTTGACGCGGATGTTCTGCCGCCCGAGTTCGGCGGCGAGCACCTGCACGAAGCCGATCAGCCCCGCTTTGCTCGCGGCATAGGCGGCCATGCCGGGCATGCCGGCGGTGTGGCCGACGAAGGTGGAGGTGAAAATCAGCGAACCGCCGCCCTCTCCCATCGCCGCCGACTGATGTTTGGCGCCGAGGAAGGCGGCGGTGAGATTGGTCTCGATCGTCTCACGCCAGCCTTCCACCGAGAGGCCGGCAACCGGTCCCATTTCGCCGACGCTGCCGGCATTGTTGAAGGCGATGTCGAGCCTGCCGAAGCGCGAAACCGCCGTGTCGGTGAGCCTTGCCTGCAGCGCCTCGTCCCTGACATCGCCCGATATGGCGACAGTCTGCCCGCCCTCCGCCTCGATTTCGGCGACGACGGCGTCGAGCGCCTCTTGTCGCCTTGCGGTGACCACGAGCTTCGCGCCTTGCCGCGCAAAGAGCTTCGCCGCCGCCCGGCCGATGCCGGAGCTTGCGCCGGTGATGATCGCGACCTTGTCGTTCAGAAGTGTCATGTCCGTTTCTCCTCAGTTGTCGAGGCAACTGAGATCTCAAACATCAGCCGATGCAGCCACCCGTTTCCCGTGCGGACGAAAGAAAAACCACGGATGCCCATGCGATCAGGTCGGCGCCGAACAAGGGCAGAAGCCTCGATCGAAATATCGGAATTCGCATTGCAAAACGCTGCTTTGCTGTGGTTTTCAAAACGCGCCTGCCGCTGCGTCAACACCATTGTGCGCCGCATCATCGATTTATCCCGGGTGTGACATTCATCCGATTCCCTTCATGTATCTTCCCGACTAAGAAGGGGCGCACAGGTAAAGGGAATCTCTTCATGCCGCGGTCACGCAATACTGAGGGCGCCATCTATATGAGCATGGCGATGGCCGGCTTTTCCGCAAGCGATGCCCTCTCCAAGTCGGTGGTCGCCTATATGAACGCCGGCGAGATCATGTTCCTGCGCGGCCTTTTCACCAGCCTGCTCGTCTATCTGATCGCCAAGAAAATGGGCGCGTTGCGCTCCTGGCGCATCGTGCTGAAGCCGATCATCATCCTGCGCATCGTCTGCGAGATGTTCTCCGCTGTCACCTATATCACTGCGCTCGGCATGATGCCGATCGCCAATGCCTCGGCGATCCTGCAATCGCTGCCGCTGGTCGTCACCTTCGGTGCGGCGCTGTTCTTCCGCGAGCCCGTCGGCTGGCGGCGCTGGTCGGCGATAACAGTCGGCCTCGTCGGCGTCATGATCATCATCCGCCCCGGACCGGAAGGATTCACCGCCGCCGCCCTGCTCTGCGTCGGCGCCGTGCTGACGACCGCCGGCCGCGATCTCGCCACCCGCTCGATCGACCCGGAGATTCCCTCGCTGATGATCACCGTCATCACCGCCATCTCAATCTCCGTCTTCGGCGCCTTGCTCATCCCCGTGCTCGGCGGCTGGCAGCCGGTCAGCGCGACTTCGCTCGGGCATTTGCTGCTCGCCTCGGTGCTGGTGCTCGTCGGCTACCAGTCGGTCATCCTCGCCATGCGCACCGGCGAAATCTCCTTCGTCGCGCCGTTCCGCTATACCAGCCTGATCTTCTCCTCGCTGCTCGGCTTTTTCTTCTTCGCTGAAGTGCCTGACAGCTGGACGCTCATCGGCGCCGCAATCGTCATCGCTTCCGGCCTCTATACGTTCTATCGTGAAGCCAAGCGCCGCGTACCCCCGATCGCGCAGGAATCCGCGCCGCGCTCGCCGGTTTGAGGCAGGGATGATGACTGAATTCTCGTTGGACAGATCCAATATATCAGGCGTCGTGCTGGCCGGCGGTCGCTCACAGCGCATGGGCCGCGACAAGGCGGGCGTTATGCTCGGGGCCGAAAGCCTGCTCCGCCATGTGCTGACCCGCCTTTCGCAGCAGGTCGCCCACGTTGCCATCAATGCCGATGCCGCCGCCGAGAATGTACCCGTTGTTCCCGACCATTTACCCGGCAAGGCCGGGCCGCTCGCCGGCATTCATGCTGCGATGGTCTATGCCGCCGGTCTTCCCGCGATCACCCATGTCGTCACCGTCTCGATCGACTGCCCGTTCTTCCCCGCTGATCTGGTCGCCCGGCTGGCCGCAGCGCTCGAACATCCGTTGCAGATTGCCATCGCCGCCTCCGAAGGCCGCAGCCATCCCGTCTTCGGTCTCTGGCCTGTGACGCTCGCCGCCGACCTCGAAGCCTGGATCGCCACCGACGAAAAGCGCCGGGTGCGCGACTTCCTGTTACGGCATGACGTTACGGAAGTAAGCTTTCCCTTGCATCCGACCCGCGCCAGCCTGCTCGATCCCTTCTTCAACATCAACACGCCTGACGATCTTATCGAGGCGGAACGCTGGCTGGAGGCCCTTCGCGCATGACCGCACCCAAAGTCTTCGGTATCGCCGGCTGGAAGAACTCGGGCAAGACGGGGCTCGCCGTCCGCCTGGTGACTGAGTTCACCCGCCGCGGCTACAGCATCTCGACGATCAAGCACGCCCATCATGATTTCGACATCGACAAGGTGGGCGCCGACAGCTACCGCCACCGCCAGGCCGGCGCCCATGAGGTCACCATCGTCTCCGGCACCCGCTACGCCATCATGCACGAGCTGCGGGGCGCGCCTGAACCGGAGTTCGAGGAGATTCTTGCTCGTCTCGCCCCCTGCGATCTCGTCCTGATCGAAGGCTACAAGCGCGAACCGATCCCGAAGATCGAGGCTCGCCGCGTCGAAGCGGCCAATCGCCAACCGCTGGCGCCGAGCGATCCCCACATTCGCGCCATTGCTGCCGATCATGCCGTCGCTGATACGGCCCTGCCTGTCTTCGATCTAGACGACACAGGCGCCATCGCCGATTTCATCGCAGCGATCGTCGGCCTTGGCCAGGCGAGATCCTGAAGCGCCGGCGCCGCTGCCGGATCTGGGAACCGGGGCCGCTTCGGCTGCCACTGCCTTGCTGATTTCCTTGGCAAGCTGCGCCTGGTTATAAGGTTTCGCCAGCCTCGGAAGATCGATGTCGGTGCCGGCGGGTAGATCGGCATAACCCGTGGCCAGCACGATCGGAAGCGCTGGCAGAATGTCCCGCGCCGCCTCAGCGAGCTGTCCGCCGGTCATACCGGGCATCGAATAATCGGTGATGACAAGATCGAAAGGCTGGCCGTTCCTGATCAGCTCAAGCGCCTCCAAGCCGGAATTTGCCTCGACGACCTCGTGGCCGAGATCTTCGAGCATGTCGACCGAGCTCATGGCGATCAAGGCATCGTCGTCGACCAGAAGGATCTTCAGCCTGGGTGCTGTATCTGAATCAGGCAGCGCTGCTTCGTTCGCTTGCTCGGGGCGCTGTTCGGTCGCCGGCAGCCACAATTCGGCGGTTGTTCCCACCCCAAGTTCGCTTGTCAGAAGAAGTGCGCCATTGAGCTGAACGGCGAGGCCGTGGATCATCGACAGGCCGAGGCCCGTGCCCTTTCCCAGTTCCTTGGTCGAGAAAAACGGATCGACGGCCTTCTTCAGCGTCTCCGCGTCCATGCCGGTGCCGCAGTCGGCCACCGCCAAGACGAGATAGTTTCCCTCGTTGAGATCGCCGCCTTTGCCGGCAACCCTTTCCTGGCGCAAAGATATGCGCAGCGTCCCGCCCGCCGGCATCGCATCGCGAGCATTGACAGCAAGGTTGAGCAGCGCCAGCTCGAGCTGGTTCGCATCGACAAGCGCCGGCGGCAGCGTCGCCGGCAGGATGGTCTCGATGCTGACCGAGGATCCGACCGAACGCCGCAGCAGGTCGTTCATGCCGGTCACCAGATCGCCAAGATCGACAGGCTTGACCTGCAGATCCTGCTGTCTGGCAAAAGCCAGCAGCCGCTGCGTCAGCGCCGCCCCGCGCCGCGCACCCTGAACGGCCCCGTCGACCAGGCGCGTCGCCTTGGCGTCGCCGGCGACATACTTGCCGAGCAGTTCCAGATTTCCGAGAACCACCATCAGCAGATTGTTGAAATCATGCGCGACGCCGCCGGTGAGCTGGCCGATCGCTTCCATTTTCTGGGATTGGCGAAGCTGCTCCTCGGCTCTTTCGCGCTGGGCGACTTCTTCGAGCAAGGTCTGGTGAGCGGCATTGACCTCCCTTGTCCGTTCCCTGACCCGTTCTTCGAGGTTCTCATTGAGCCGCCTCAGATTTTCCTCGATGGTCTTGCGGGCGGTGGTATCGGAGCAGACGCCGACGAGCTTCCTTGCGGAACCATATCTATCGGCGTAAAGCTGTGCGTGGACTTCGGTCCAATGCAGCGATCCGTCCGGCCAGATCGTCCTGTGCTCGAGCGAATAGTCGCGTCCGGTGTCGATCGTCTGACGCAGGCGTTCCAGCACAAAGTCCCGGTCGTCGGGATGGATGCTCGCGATCAGATCGTCACGCGTGACATCATCATCCGGTCCTCGGCCGAAGACCGCCTTGCAGGTCGCTGAGGCGGTCAAGGCCATCGAGGACAATTCAAGCTCCCACGCCCCGAGACGACCGGCGGCCAGTGCCGTCTGCAACCGCCGCTCTCCCTCGCTGAGCGCCTCAAGCCGGGTTCGCGCCTCATATTGGCGCAGACGTCCCTTCAGTGCGGTCCGCGCAATGCTGACGAAGGACGTGGCATGGAACGGCCTTTCGAGGAAGGTCACATTGCCGAGAACCTCGGAAAGCCTGGCGGCGGCGGGGTTTTGTTCCGGTCCTCCACCGCGTTGGGTAAGGACGATGAACGGTAGGTCGGACCAGCTTGGCTGGGCGGCAACCCAGGCGGCCACCGGCGTCAGGTCGCTGCCGCGGACTGCCTCCTCCGTCAGGACCCCAACCGCAACGTCGTCATCGAGCGATGATGCGAAGAGATTCAAATCCGCAACTGCGATCGATGATAATCCGGCCTCATCGGTCAACGATGCTGCAACCTGGGCGTCGCGTCCGGCCGGTGCATAGATCAGGGCCTTCGGATTGCGGGAATTAGGAATCGGCGCCGTCCTCGCTGTCGGTTGGCAAAAGTGCGGCGGACGTCGCGACGAATTCTGGGACGCCGCGAAGCACTCCCTGAAAACCGACAACGGGTTCTCCGATCGTCAGGCCGTCGGCATCGATCCGATACTCCCGGATGGTGTCCTCGTGGTGGCCGGTTCTCTTCTTGATCACGGAGACAGCCCGCCGCACACGTCCTACCGCCTCGAAATAACGCAGCAGGATGACGGTGTCGGCAAGATAGGTCACGTCGACGGGGGCCTTCATGTCGTCGACCAGTCCGTGCTGGGCGACCGTGAGGAAGGTGTTCGCGCCTTGCCTGTTCAGATATTGCAGCAGCTCGTGCATATGCAATATCAGCGAGTTCTCATCCGGCATGGCAGCCTGGTAACCGTTGATGCTGTCGATGATGACCGTCTTTGCTCCCGACCTGTCGACACAAGCACACACGCGATGAGCAAATTCGCCGGGTGACAGCTCCGCGGCATCGAGCTGCTCGATATGCAACAGACCTTCATCCCTCAAGGCCTCGAGGTCCATGCCGAGCGGTTTCAGCCGCGTAAACAGCAAGCCAAGCTCCTCGTCGAAAACGAAGGCAGCTGCCTTTTCGCCACGCGCGATGGCCGCCATCAGGAATTGAAACGAGAAAGTGCTCTTGCCGGTACCGGCGGGACCGAGGATGAGCGTACTGGACCCTCGCTCGAGCCCGCCGCCCAGCAGCAGGTCCAGCCCGGGAATATTGCTGGGAAGCTGATCTCGAACATAACTCGTCCTGTGTTCGGCGGCGACGAGACGCGGAAACACGACGACACCACCGGTCTGAATGGTGAAATCATGATAGCCGCCGCGGAAAGCCTGGCCGCGATATTTGGTAACTCTCAAGCGTCGCCGTTCCGCGCCGTAAGTCGGCGCCAGCTCGTCGAGATGGATGACCCCGTGCACAACGCTATGCACCGTTTTGTCGAGCGTGTCGGAGGTCAGATCGTCGAGGAGAAGGACGGTCGCTCCTTGTCGGGCAAAATAATGTTTGAGCGCCAGGATCTGCCGGCGGTAACGCAACGAGCTTTGCGCGAGCAGCCTGATCTCGGACAGGCTGTCGAGAACCACCCGCTTCGGCTTGATCCGCTCGAAAGTCGCGAAGATTTCCCTTGTCGTCTCTCCGAGTTCGAGGTCTGACGAATAAAGCAGGCTCTGTTGCTGGTCGGCGTCGAGCAGGCTTTCCGGCGGCACCACCTCGAAGACTTCGATGTTGTCGTCGAGGACCATCCCGTGCGACGCGGCGCCGGCCCGAAGTTCGTCATCGGTTTCGGACAGCGTGATGTAAAGCCCGCGCTCGCCGAGCCGTGCGCCCTCGATCAGGAATTGCAGCGCAATCGTTGTCTTGCCCGCTCCTGGATTTCCCTCCAGGAGGAACACGTGCCCGGGCGAGAGCCCCCCTGCCAGAATTGTATCCAGGCCGGACACGCCGGTCCGGGCTTTCGTGGCAGGTGCCGCAGTATTCATTCATTGTTTCCTTCAGTTTCAAGTGTGAATTAGTGGGGAGTGATCGAATGTCAAATCACCGGCACAGCAAGTTTTCGCTCCCGGCAACGCGCATGTCGGAGTATTGAAACAAATACTGGGGTAATACTCGCTCGCCGGCGGAACCTGAATCCGCCCTCTATCCTCGATAGCGAAGCGCGTCGACGACGAGAGCGAAAGCCGCCGAAGCGTGCCGGCGGCTCGGATAATACAGATGGTAGCCGGGAAACGGCGGACACCAATCCTCCAGCACCCGCACCAGCCGCCCATCGGCAAGATGCGTCTGCACGGCATCTTCAGGCAGATATGCCAGCCCCACTCCGGCGAGCGCGGCATTCTGCCTCAGCGCGATATTGTTGAAGGTCACCTGTCCCTCGACGCGAACCTTCAACTCGTGCCCGTCCCGCTCGAATTCCCATGCATAGACGCTGCCATAGGTCGGCAGGCGCAGGTTGATACAGTTGTGCTCGGTAAGATCCTGCGGCGTCTGCGGTTTCGGGCGTCCTTCGAAATAGGCGGGTGCACCAACCACAGCCATGCGCATGTCGGGACCGATGCGCACCGCAATCATGTCCTTCGCCACCTGCTCCCCCAGCCGCACGCCCGCATCGTAGCGCTCTGCGACGATGTCGGTCAGTCCGTAATCGACGATGATCTCGACCTGGATATCGGGATAATCCGGCAGGAGCTTTTCCAAGGCAGGCCAGAGGATCGCATCTGCCGCATGTTCGCCGGCATTGATGCGGATAGTGCCGGCCGGCTTTTCCCGAAACGCGCTCAAGGCGGCAAGCTCGGTCTCGATCTCGTCGAGCCGCGGACCGATGGTGAGAAGCAGGCGTTGACCGGCCTCCGTCGGCGAGACGCTGCGCGTCGTGCGTGTCAGCAATCTGAGCCCAAGCCGCTCCTCGAGCCCCCGGATAGTATGGCTGAGCGCCGATTGCGACACACCGAGCCGCCCCGCCGCCTTGGTAAAGCTTTGAGCGCGCGCAACGGCAAGGAAGGCGATCAGGTCATTGATGGCAGGACGCGGCATTCATGAAACCTTCTCATAGGTCCTTGCCACGATTACCATCTAATCCCCACCAAAGGCACGCGCTAAATAACCTGTCATCGATGGACGAAGACATCCGCCGTGAGCGGACCAACCGTTCCCCACCATCCGACACAAGGAAGGACGATCATGGAAATCAAACGAAACGGCTCGCAGCCCTCGGCGAAGGGACCGGCCGACTGGTTCACCGGTACGGTGCGCATCGATCCTCTCTTTCAGGTGACCGATCCGGCCCGCGCGGCCGGCGCCAGCGTCACTTTCGAGCCCGGCGCCCGGACCGCCTGGCATACCCATCCGCTCGGCCAGACGCTGATCGTCACGTCGGGCTGCGGCCGCGTGCAGCGCGAAGGTAGGCCCGTCGAGGAAATCCGCGCCGGCGACGTCGTCTGGTTCTCCCCCGGTGAACGCCATTGGCACGGGGCATCGCCGACGACGGCAATGACCCATATCGCCATCCAGGAACAGCTCGACGGCAAGCTCGTCGACTGGATGGAGCATGTCACCGATAGTGAATATCAAGCCTAGAGAGGAAACGGCGATGCAGACGCGTGAACTCGGAAAGAGTGGTCTCCAGGTCTCAGCCATCGGTCTCGGCTGCATGGGGCTGAGTTACGGTTATGGCCCGGCAACCGACCTTCAGCAGGCGATCGCGCTGATCCGGCGGGCGTTCGAACGCGGCGTGACCTTCTTCGATACTGCCGAGGCCTATGGACCCTATAGAAACGAAGAGCTTTTGGGAGAGGCGCTTGCTCCCTTCCGCAGCGAGGTGGTGATCGCCACCAAATTCGGTTTCAACTTCGATGCCAATGGCGGCCAGAGCGGCATGAACAGCCGGCCGGAACAGATCCGCGCGGTTGCCGATCAGGCGCTTAAGCGCTTGAAGACCGATGTCATCGATCTGTTCTACCAGCATCGCGTCGATCCGGATGTTCCGATCGAGGACGTCGCGGGCACGGTCAAGGCGCTGATCTCAGAAGGCAAGGTGAGACATTTCGGCCTCTCGGAAGCGAGCGTCCGGACGATCCGCCGCGCCCATGCCGTCCAGCCGGTGACGGCGCTGCAGAGCGAATATTCGCTATGGTGGCGCGAGCCCGAGCAGGACATTCTGCCGACGCTCGAAGAGCTCGGCATCGGCTTCGTGCCGTTCAGCCCGCTCGGTAAGGGCTTTCTCACCGGTGCGATCAGCGAGACAACGACTTTCGACAGCAAGGATTTCCGCAACATCGTGCCGCGCTTTTCGAAAGAGGCGCGCAAGGCCAACCAGGCGCTCGTCGATCTCCTCGCCGTCATCGCCGCAGACAAGAAGGCCACGTCAGCGCAGGTGGCGCTCGCATGGCTGCTGGCGCAGAAACCTTGGATCGTACCGATCCCCGGCACCACCAAGCTGCATCGCCTCGAGGAGAATATCCGCGCCGCCGAGGTCGAGCTGACGGCCGAGGATCTCCACAAGATCGAAAACGCGCTCGCCACCATCAAGGTGGAGGGCGATCGTTATCCCGCGCATTTGCAAGCAAGGGTCAATCGCTGAAAAGCAGAAGTGGGCGCTACCGTTTTTCGTCATGCTCGGGCTTGTGCCTCAAGCATCTGCAGCCGGCTACGTCGCAGGCTTTGGTCGCAGACGGGCGTCGTAAAGCAGATGAATCTGGCGGCAAGTCATTGGTCGGTCGTATCTTCCCGAACCTGGAGAATGCGGTCGATAAGACCCCATTCCACGGCCTCTTCCGCCGTCATGAAACGGTCGCGGTCCATCGCACTCTCGAATTCTTCGTAGGTGCGCCCGCAATGTTCGGCGTAGAGCCGCGTCATGCGATGCTTCGTCCGTCTCATTTCTTCCGCATGAATGAACATGTCGGATGCCTGTCCCTGGAAACCGCCCAATGGCTGGTGAATATGGATGCTGGAATTGGGGAGCGCTGTCCGCTCGCCCGGCTGGCCTGACATCAACAGGAACGAGCCCATCGAACGGGCAGTCCCCATGCACAGCGTATGCACCGGCGCACGGATGTAGCGCATTGTATCGTACATTGCGAGACCGCTGGTCACGACGCCGCCTGGCGAATTGATGTAAAGATGGATCGGCCTCTTGGGATTTTCGGCTTCGAGAAACAGCAATTGCGCGCAGACGAGCGCCGAAACGGTGTCGTTTACCTCGCCGTTGAGGAAGATGATCCTCTCTCGAAGCAGACGGGAGTAGATATCGAATGATCGCTCCCCTCGATTGGATTGTTCGACGACCATAGGGACGAGTTGCATCGCTTCGCGCATTGGCGAACTCCAATATCCGGAAATTGATAGGAAAGGCCTGCCGCCTCAGGCGGCGAGCATTAGGGTCTGGCTGTTGCTGTTGGCGACCGTTTTCGCCAGCCGCTCCAAGGTCGCGCCCGCCAGCTCGTGGATGATCCGCAGGCTGGTTCCGCCCGATCTATTCGGAGTAATCGTGAAGGTGACAAAGCTTTCAAGGAATGGCGGGGTGTCGTCGCGCAATCTGTAGCGGACTTCCTTGCCCGGTGTCTCGGAAAGGGATTGCGGATCGGCAAGCGCTTCTTTCGGCAGCCACCTCTCGCGGAATTCGGCAATGCTGATCGCGCGCCAGACTTTTTCCGGCGCCGCGTCCAGCTCGTATTGCTGTTCGAATCCGGTTTTCTGCACCTTGGCCTTCATGTCGTTCATTGATCCATATCCTTCAGCAAGAGCTTGAGAGCGTCGATACGGGTGGGCCAATAGGCACGATATCTAGCCAGCCATTGGACGATAAGAGCGAGCCCGTCCGGATCGACTTCGTAATTCACGAAACGTCCCTCCCGCTGTTCGCGCACCAGCCTTGCCTGCCGCAATACGGCGAGGTGTTGGGACATCGCCGGTTGGCTGATATCCATGCCCTGCCGAAGTGCGCTGGCATTCATGCTGCCGTTCGCCAGCCTCTCGAAAATCGTGCGGCGGGTTGGATCGGCCAAGGCTCGGAAAATATCATGTTCCATCACAGCATCACATAAGCACGCACTTATGTGATTTGCAAGCCCGCTTCAGGCTTTTTGTCAATTCGCAGGCATCACCGCCTCGGCGCCGGCGCATTCTCCTGGAAAGCCGGTATCGCCTCGAGCCTGCCGACAATCTCCGCGATATCAGGCCACTGGGCGAGATCGAAGCCCATGCGCCGGGCGCTGATTGCCTGCGGGAAGAGGAAGATATCGGCAATGCCAGGCCGGTCCCCGACGGCGAAGGCGCCTTGCCGGCGGCCGGCGATCATCGTCTCCACGGCGGCCATCCCTCGCCGACCCAATGGCGGCTCCAGGCGGTTATGGCATCGGCATCGGCCTGGAACGCGGCGCGCAGATGCAGGCCGATCCGCGGCGGTAAGAGCGCATGGATCTCGGCTGCGATCGCCAGCGCGATCGACCGCGCCAGCGCCCTGCCCTCCGCCGTATCGGGCAGCAGCGGCGGCTCAGGCTTGATCTCATCGAGATATTCGACGATTGCCAGCGACTGGGTGATGAGGACGCCGTCATCCGTCAGCAAGGCCGGCACCAGCCCCTGCGGATTGACGCTTCGGTATCCCGCCTGCCGGCTCTCTGCCTCTTCACCGAGAATGGTGACCGGCAGCGCCTCGGCCGTCAGCCCCTTCAGGGCGAGCGCGATCCGGACTCTCGACGTCGCTGAGGAAATTTCGTTCTGGTAGAGCTTCACTGTCTTTCTCCCTGTTGGCCTGAAGAGGAAACCGCAGATGCCGCCGTCACGAGGCCGGCAAGCGGCGAAGGCTCCCGCGAGCTTACGTCGTAGATGCAGGGCGCGGCGAAGACCGTCGCTCCCAAAATGCAGATGATCATCAATCGCATCAAATCCTCCGTTGACGAGGCCCGGTCGGCCTCGCCTTGCTGGCTTTCGGATCCGGTAGCATGCTCTCGCCGCCAATGGCCGCGAGGGCAATCCCATCGGTCAGGCAACAGTCAATTCAACATGGATATTGCCGCGCGTGGCCTTCGAATAGGGGCAGGTCCGGTGTGCTTCATCCACCAGTGCCTTTGCCACATCCGCTTCGATATCAGGCAGGCTGACCTTGAGGCGGGCCTGCAGGAAATAGTCGCCGTCTGTCGTTCCGAGATCGACCTCGGCATTCACGGCGGTCTCGGCCGGAAGCCTGACCTTCAGCTTGCCCGCGGCAATGCTGATTGCGCCGAGAAAACAGGCAGACCAGCCGGCAGCGAAAAGCTGTTCGGGATTGGTGCCGGGCCGAGCGCTGCCGGGAGGCGAAAGCTTGATGTCCAGCTCTCCGTCGTCGCTCTGCGAAGCGCCGTCACGCCCGCCGGTGGTGCGGGTCTTGCCGGTATAGAGAACCTTGTCGATCATGGTCATGGACCACTCCTTGTGTTGCGTCGATAAAGGCGAGTCTGTCGCCTCAGGCGACTGGGTTGACGGAGTGTGGTTTGACCGACCGATATATCCGGCATGTTTCTGAAATAAGCCGAAGTGTCACAAAACGTAGCATCCGGTATCCCGGACATTTTCCCATACAAAACGGCCGCAAAAATTCCGACGATCCCATCATCACCGAAGGGTGACTTCTGCGGCCAGCCCGCCGCCGGCGCGGTTGTAGAGCCGGAGCGTTCCGCCGATCTTGGCGGTCAACTGCTGGGCGATCGCAAGACCGAGGCCCGTGCCGCCGGTCTCCCGGTTGCGGGATTGCTCCAGCCGGAAGAACGGCTGCATGGCGGCTTCCAGCATGTCGTCTGGAATTCCGGGCCCCCGGTCCATCACGGTGATGACGACATCGTTTTCCGCGTTGTGTTCGACGCTGATTTCGGCAGCGCCCGCAAATTTCAATGCATTGTCGATGAAGTTTGACAGGATGCGGCGAAGCGCATGCGGCTTGGTCAGAGCGGCGCCCTGAACCAGCCCGACCACCGTCACCGCCTTCCCGGTGTCCTGATAGTCGTAGGCTATGCTGTCGATAAACGAGGCGAGATCGATGCGGGCATTGTTCTCGCCGCTGCCATGCGCGCTGCGGGCATAGGCTATGCCGTCCTGGACGAGGCGCTGGATCTCGCTGAGATCATGCACCAGCTTGTCCCTCTCGGGCGAATCCTCCGCCATATCGGCGCGCAGCCGCATGCGGGTGATCGGCGTCTGCAGGTCGTGCGAGATGGCCGCCAGGATCTGCACCCGCTCTTCGAGGTAATGGGCGATCCTCTCCCGCATCGCATTGAATGCCCTAGCCGCATGCGCGACCTCACTCGGACCCGCCTCGCTCAAGGCTGGACCATCCTTGTTGGGGTCGAGCCCATCGGCGGCGGCGGCAAGCGCGCCGAGCGGCCGGATCACTTGGCGAACAGCAAACCAGGTGCAGAGGATGAGAAGCAGCATCTGGATGACGAAGACATAGGGCAGCCATGCCGCGATCGGCATGACGCCCTTCGGCGTGACGTCGATCGTCAGCGGGCTTCCGTCGCTCAGCGTCAGATGCGCCTGCAATCGGTTCACCTCATCCGGAATCCGTTCGATGCTGATCGGAAAGCGGTGGCCGGCTGCCGCCTCTATCTTTCCTGCGATCTCCCTTGCCTTGCTGGAGCCGTCAGGCACACCGGCCAAGCCAGGTCCGAGTTCGAAGCGGTAATTGCCGCGGCTCAGCCAATCCAGCAGTGCCCCGCGCTCACTTGCCGGAAGCCGGTCGAGAACGGCAATCGACGTTGCGACGTCATTCTCCAGCGTGCCGAGCATCACGGCCTTGGCCGACATAGTGCGCTCCATATAGAGCACGCTGAAGGACAGCCCATAGGCAAAGGCGAGACCGATCAGCAGGATGAGGAAGATCCGCGACCGCAACGTCCTCGGCCACGCCAGGCTCGAAAACAGGGGGATCGTCGCCCTCATTGACGCAGCTCCGTGATTTCGACCGGAACGGAAAAGACATAGCCTTCGCTGCGCACGGTCTTGATGTAGGTCGGTTCGCGTGCATCGTCCCCCAGTCGCTGGCGCAAGCGGCTGACCAGGAGATCGATCGAACGATCGAACAGATCGGCGTCGCGGCCCTGCGTCAGGCTCAGCAGCTGATCGCGATTGAGCACCCGCTGCGGGTGATCGATGAAGACCCGAAGCAGGCGGTATTCGGCGCCGCTAAGCGCAATCGCGGTCCCCTCCTTGTCGAGAAGATGCCGGGCGACCGTATCGAGCCGCCAATCGCCGAAGCTCAGCAGTTGCCCCGCCTCGCTGATCTGCAGGTTGGGCGGCAGCATGCGCGTGCGACGCAGCACCGCCTTGATGCGGGCGAGCAGCTCGCGCGCGGCAAAGGGCTTGGCGAGATAGTCGTCGGCGCCCATCTCCAATCCGAGTATCCGGTCCATCTCGTCGGTGCGGGCTGTCAGCATGAGGATCGGGATCGCCTTATGCCGGCCGGAGCGCAGCTCGCGGCACAACACCAGCCCGTCGTCGCCGGGCATCATCACGTCGAGCACGATCAGGTCGACGGCATTGGCGTCGAGAAAGCTGCGCATCTGGCGCCCGTCCGCGGCAACGCTGGTCCTCAGGCCATTCTTCTGCAGATAGCCCGAAACAAGTTCGCGGATTTCGCGATCGTCATCGACGACCAGGATGTGATCGACATGATCCATATGTCCGTGTTCCTTACCGATAGAAGCGGCCCCGACCTACGCATATTCGGCCGGCCGGAGCAACGAAGCTCTGCGGCCGGCCTCGTCGATCAGAAGCGGTCGACGTCGATGACCGCCTGCGCGAAGGCCTGCGGTGCCTCCTGCGGCAGGTTGTGGCCGATGCCGCCGCCGATCGTGCGATGCTCGTATCTGCCCGAAAACTTTCCGGCATAGGCGGAGGGCTCGGGATGCGGCGCACCGTTTGCATCGCCTTCCATGGTGATCGTGGGCACCGAAATCATCGGCAATGCGGCAAGCGTCGCCTCATAGGCATCGTATTTGGCCTCGCCTTCGACCAGCCCCAGGCGCCAGCGGTAATTGTGAATGACGATTTCGACATGGTCGGGATTGTCGAAGGCGGCGGCCGATCTGTCGAACGTCGCATTGTCGAAATTCCACTTCGGCGACGCCGTCTGCCAGATCAGCTTTGCAAAATCATGAGTGTTGCTCTGATAACCCAACCGCCCACGTTCGGTTGCAAAATAGAATTGATACCACCAGGCAAGTTCAGCCTTCGGCGGCAGCGGCTTCAGGTTGGCCTCCTGGCTGCCGATCAGGTAGCCGCTCACCGAGACCATCGCCTTGCAGCGCTCGGGCCACAATGCCGCCATAATGTTGGCAGTCCGCCCGCCCCAGTCGTAGCCGGCAACCACCGCCTTCTCGATATCGAGCGCATCGAGCAGCGCGATCATATCGGCAGCGATCGCCGACGGCTGACCATTGCGCGCTGTTGCTTGGTCCAGAAACCGGGTCGTCCCGTAACCGCGCAGATAAGGCACGATCACCCTGTAGCCCGCCGAGGCAAGCAGCGGCGCGACATCGACGAAACTATAGATGTCATAGGGCCAGCCATGCAGCAGCAATACCACAGGGCCATCCGCCTTGCCCGCCTCGGCATAACCGATATCGAGCACCCCGGCATTCACCTGCTTCAGCGCCTCGAACGACGTGTTGGTTCCGGCCTTCACATCAGGCAGCGCCGACTGGGCAGCCGCCGTGCCGGCAACGCCGAATTCGACGGCCGCAAGGGCGATGGCCGTCATTCCGAAGAAGCGGCGGCGGTGATGGTTGATTTGCTCTGACATCGGTCTCTCCTATCGAATGAATCACCCGCTCTAAAGACGTTCCGCTTGTATCAGCGATATGTCATGAGCCATCGGTTTTGAATGCGGATGTAGCTTCCGGCCGCCGGGATACAGTCTGATACAATCGCGCCGGCCGCCGCCGTTCTGCCGCAGCCCGTCAGGCCGGCAGTTTGTATCGCTTTGTATCGCCGGCGCCCAGCCGCAATAGTTCGGTACATTTCCCCCTAAAACCGGACACATCGGCGATACGTCCACCCGGCCATATCCCCGCCGTTGCTGGTTCAGGCCCATCGCCGTCCAGAGCCCGATCAATCGGTTTCAAAGGAAACGATGATGACATTGCTGATCATTGCCTATCTCGGAGGCGCGCTGACCATCCTCAGCCCCTGCATCCTCCCCATCCTCCCGTTCGTCTTTGCCCGTGCCGGACAGCCCTTCGTCAGGAGCACGATGCCAATGCTCACCGGCATGGCCGCCACCTTCGCCCTCGTCGCCACCCTTGCGGCGGTCGGCGGCAGCTGGGCGATCCGCGCCAATGAATATGGCCGCCTCGCCGCGATCGTCATGCTCGGTCTTTTTGGCGTCAGCCTGCTTTCGCCGCGTTTTGCCACCATCCTTGCCCGGCCGGTCGTCGAGCTCGGAAACAATCTGCTGAACGCCTCGGGTGGTGGACGCGGCACCGCGACGGTGAAAAGCGGACTTCTTCTCGGCGTCGCCACCGGATTGCTCTGGGCGCCCTGCGCCGGGCCGATCCTCGGCCTCGTTCTGACCGGCGCCGCCCTGCAGGGCGCCAACCTGCAGACCACCTTCCTGCTCGCAGCCTATGCCGCCGGCGCCGCCAGTTCGCTTGCCGTCGCCCTACTTGTCGGCGGCAGGATATTCGCCGCCATGAAGCGTTCCCTCGGCCTTGGCGACCGGATTCGCCAGGTCCTCGGTGCGGCCGTGCTGGCCGGCGTCGCCGTCATCGCGCTCGGTCTCGACACCACCCTGCTGTCCCGGCTTTCCTACGCCAGCACCGCATCGCTGGAACAGGCCGTGCTCGACAGGCTGCATGCAAAGCCGCTGGGCGGCCCGTCCCCCGAAGTGGCGAGCAACGAGGTGATGACCCCTGCCGATGAAAAGCAGCCCTTCCGCAGCGAGCTGCCTGTTGAAGGCTATGCACCTTCGCTCGACGGCGCGGTGGAATGGCTGAACTCCAAGCCTCTGACCACCGAGCAGCTGCGCGGCAAAGTGGTGCTGGTCGATTTCTGGACCTATTCCTGCATCAATTGCATTCGCACCATCCCCTATGTCAAAGCCTGGGCAGAAAAATATGCGGATCAGGGCCTTGTGGTGATCGGCGTCCACGCCCCCGAATTTGCCTTCGAGAAAAAGGTCGACAACGTCAGGAATGCGGTCGGTGACTTCCAGATCGGCTATCCCGTCGCGATCGACAATGATTACAAAATCTGGCGCGCCTTCGAAAACAGCTATTGGCCGGCCGCCTATCTGATCGATGCCGAGGGCCAGATCCGCTACCACCATTTCGGCGAAGGCAACTATGGCAGGACCGAGAAGGCCATCCAGGACCTGCTGCGCGAGGCCGGCAGCCAGACGACGGCAAGCACGCCGGTCGTGCCCGACGCGAAGGGTATTGAAGCAGGTCCCGACCTCTCCAACATCCGCTCCGGCGAGACCTATCTCGGCTACGAACAGGCGGCGAATTTCGCCTCACCCGAAGGGCTGCAAGCCGATACGCCGCACACCTATTCGATCACCGAACCGGGCCTCAACGGATGGGGTCTGGCCGGAACCTGGACTGTCGGCAAGGATCAGGCGATGCTCGATCAGGCCGGCGGTGGCATCACCTACCGATTCAGCGCCCGCGACCTACATCTCGTTCTTGGGCCCGGCGCCGACGGCAAAGCAATCCGCTTCCAGGTGAAGATCGACGGCAAGGCGCCAGGCCCAGACCACGGCTCCGACATCGATGCCGACGGCAACGGCACGGTGACCGCGACCAGGCTTTACCAGCTCGTGCGCCAGTCCGGCACCGTCACCGCCCGCAACTTCGAAATCCGCTTTTTAGATTCCGGCGTCCAAGCCTACGCCTTCACATTCGGCTGAGCCTGAACCCGGCACTATCCCGATCCCCAACATCGACCCAAAGGAATGACACTATGAACAGACGTCTTCTTTTCACCGCAGCCCTGGCCTTTGCCACCACCTCAATCGCGTTTGCAGCCGAGGCTGCCGCAGTCAAGAACATCGTGATCGTCCACGGCGCGCTGGCAGACGGCTCGGGATGGCGCAAGGCGACGGAGATCCTCGAAAAGCGCGGCTTCAACGTCACCATCGTCCAGGAGCCCCTCACCTCGCTCGATGAGGATGTCGCGGCGACGAAGCGGGTTCTCGACCTTCAGGACGGACCGATCCTGCTCGTCGGACACAGTTATGGCGGCATGGTCATCACCGAAGCCGGCAATGATCCGAATGTCGCAGGCCTCGTCTATGTCGCGGCATTTCAGCCCGACAAGGACGAAAGCGTGCTCAGCCTCGCCAGCTCGAAGCCCACCGGCAACATGGATATCAAGGAAACGAAGGACGGCAAATATCTCTATCTCGATCCGGGCGCCTTTGCCGCGGATTTCGCAGCCGATCTTCCCAAAGCTGAAGCCGATTTCATGGCTAGGTCGCAGGTCTTCGTCTCAAAACAGGCCTTCGCAGCCAAGATCAATCAACCGGCCTGGCGCACCAAACGCAGCTGGTCGATCGTCGCCACTAACGACCGCTCCATCAACCCCGAACTCGAGCGCGACATGGCAAAACGAGCCGGCAGCGAAGTAACCGAGATCAAGGCCAGCCACGCCGTGTTCGTATCCCAGCCGGAGAAGGTCGCCGACGCCATCGAAAAGGCAGCCAAACAAGCCGGCAAATAGCGGCAGCCGGATGGCGAAGCCAATTGCCCCTCTCCACAAGTGGAGAGGGGCAAAAACATCTCTACTGGTTGGCCGCGACCGGGCGGACCAGCGCGGTGACGCGCCGGATGGTGACGCGGCGGTTTTCCTGTTCGGGGCCCACCGTATTGACCTTCAGGTAGCGCTCGCCATAGCCCTGCGTCGCCAGGTTTTCCGGCGGGATGCCGTAGACGTCGGAGAGCACGTTGGCGACCGATTCGGCCCGCTGGTCCGAGAGGACCAGGTTGCTCTGATCGGAGCCGACGGCATCCGTATGGCCCTCAATCAGGAAGGTCTCGCTCGGATCCTTCTTCAGCACCTGGCTGATCGCGTCGGCGACCTTGCGCAGGGTGCGCGCCTGGGTCATCGGGATATCGGCGCTGCCGGTCGCAAAGGTCACCGTGTCGAGATCGATGCGGCGCACCTTGTCGCGGATACGAGCGGAATACTTCACCTCATCCAGCGAATAGACGCGCTCGACCGGCTCGACGGGCGGCTCGCTCAGGAACTCGTAATAGTCCCGGTCCGGGTCACTGCGAGTGTCGATGATGTAATCGCTGAGCGGCACGCGCAGCCGCATCGGCGGCAGGTCGGCGCCCGGATCCTCGAAATAGTCGCGGTCCGGATCCTCATAGAGGTCCTGCGAGTAATAAAGCACATGCTCGCGCCCGCGGGCATCGACGCGCGACCGCTGGATGATATCACCATAGCGATTGCGGATGGTGACGATGCGGTAGCCTTCAGGTCGCGTGATCGTCTCGCGGTAGCGATCGCCTGACAGCTCTTCGTAGCTCGGCCGCTCGCCGTCGCGCAGGAAGCGCCTATCGTCGTCGCCGCGCACGATCACCTGATTGTTGTACTGGATGATCACGCGGCCGTCGTCTTGGCTGTCGCTGTACCGAGCGCCGTCAGGGCGGGCAAATCGCGGCCGCTCGTCGAGCTTGGTGCCCTTCTCGCTGGTCACCGCTTCGAGCTTGACAGGCGCAGGCGCCTTGGTACCGGTAGCGGCCTGCGCTTCGGCATCCGAGGTCGGCACCTTGAAGTCCTGGCTGTCGGCGCGCTGCTTGTCGCGGTCGCGACGGCCTTCCCGGCCTTTGCTGCGGTCGGCATCCTTGTCGCTGTCGAGCACGGCCGCACCGTTCTCGACCGGCAGCACGACGGTCTCATTGCTCTTGGCTGGATCTGCGGCGATCTTCTTGCGGCGCTCCAGCTCCTCGGGCGATACTTTCTCAGGCGCCGGAATGGCCTGCTCCGCCTGTTGGCCGCCGCTGGCATCGGGCAGCGGCTGGGCGGTGTCAGTCGCGGGTGCTGCCGGCTGTTCACCGGCAGGCTTTGCCGCGGTGCCGTCCTTCGGCTTTTCGGCGGGTGCGACAGCAGGCGCCGCCGCCTTGCCTTCAGTCGCCTTATCTTCAGTCGCCTTGCCTTCGGTCACTTTGCCTTCGGTCGGCTTATCTGCGGGCGCTGCGGCCTCACCCTTTACCGGCTTCTTCTCTGCCGGCGCCTCGGCGGCGGGTTTTGCCTCCGGTTTGACTTCGGGTTTGGCTTGTTCCTCGGCAGGCGTCACGGCCTCGGGCGCAGCGGTCTCGGCCTTGCCCTTGCCTTTATCCTTGCCCTGGGCCTTGTCCTGCCCTTTGGCCCGCTTGCCGCCTTCCGGCTTGGCTTCCGGCTGCGCCTGGTCCGTCTCCGGCTGCGCTTCCTTTGCTGCGGGCTGCTGTTCAGGTTGCGGCTGCGCCTCCGGCTCGGCCTGCTTCTTCGGCTTCCTCGGCTTCTCCTGCGTTACAGGCTGCTCCTGCTGCGGCGCGGCCTCCGGCTTTGCCTCGGGCTGGGCTTCCTGCTTGGCCTTGCGCTCCGGCTTGCTTTCGGCCTTCGGCGCGGGCTCTTCCTTCGGCGCTTCAGCCTTTGGCGGTTCTGGCTCTGCCTTGGGTTCAGGCGCCGGTGCCTCCTTGCGCTCGGCCTTCGGCTTTTCGGCGGGCGCCTCCTTCGGCTGCTCGGCAGCGGGCGCCTGTTCGGCCGGCGCCTCTTCCTTCTGCTTCTTCTTTTTCTTCAGCAACTCCTCCTCGGAAGGCGCATCCTGAGGCGCGTCCTGCGCCACCTCGAAGCTGCCCTGTTCAACCTGACGAACGGCTGCGGCCTCTGTCGCCACCCCGCGCGCGGCGGCCATCGCCGATGCCGGCTGCAGAGCCAGCGAAAGGGAAAGCAGCGGAAAAGCCGCACTCGCGAACAATCTTGATTTCATGCCCATCGGGTATCCTCGATCCTGTTTGAGCTTCCTGAAGGCCGACAGGCCCTGCTTCCGCCCCTAGCGTCGCATTGAGGCGAAACGGCGAAATGGCAATCGCCGAGCCGCCGATTTGTTCCGGTTCTAGGAAGCCGCGGATTAACCTCGCGTGAATGTTGCAGTCTGCCGGCGTTCATCTCGCCTGCTATTTGCACCGCCCAATTGCGATGGGATTTGTGTTGCAATTCCATGAAAAAAAGTCTGATTATCGCCGCAAGGCGGTCTTGGACCGTTGAACTGCGGCCGTCAGCCCACGAGAAAAAGAGCGACGGCTACCAACAGAGAGGATCCTCATGCATATCTCCACCCGTATTTTCGCGGCAGCCTCGATCGCGGCGATGTCCCTTTTCGCCGGTTCGGCCATGGCCGATGGCGAAAAGTATGTGATCGGCACCGATTCGACCTATCCGCCCTTCGAGTTCGTCGATGCCAGCGGCACGATCCAGGGCTTCGACATCGACATCACCAAGGCGCTCTGTGCCGAGATGAAGGCCGAATGCTCCTTCGTCAGCACCGACTGGGACGGCATCATTCCGGCGCTCAACGCCAAGAAGTTCGACATGATCGTTTCCTCCATGTCGATCACGCCGGAGCGCCTCAAGCTCGTCGACTTCTCCAACAAGTACTACAACACCCCTCCGGCCATCGCCGTGCCGAAGGATTCCAAAATCACCGACGTCGCCGGCCTCAAGGGCAAGGTGATCGGCGCACAGACCTCGACGACCCATGCCAACTACGCCGAGAAGCACCTCGCCGACACCGAGTTGAAGCTTTACCCGACGGCTGACGAATACAAGCTCGACGTTTCCAGCGGCCGTGTCGATGCCGTCATCGACGACGTCGTCGTGCTTTCCGAGTGGGTCAAGTCCGACGCCGGCGCCTGCTGCAAGATCCTGACGACCCTGCCGGTCGACAAGGAAATCAACGGTAACGGCGCCGGTATCGCCATCCGTAAAGGCGATCCGCTGAAGGAAAAGCTGAACACCGCCATCGCTGCGATCCGCGCCAGCGGTGAGTACAAGAAGATCCAGGACAAGTACTTCGATTTCGACGTTTACGGCGAATAAGAAAATCGGTATCTGCCGATGAAAGCGAATGGCGGAAGGCTTGCTCTTCCGCCATTTTTGTTTGACAAAGGTGGCAAGATTAAAACGGCAAAAGCCGTGAGGGGAATTCACGCATGGGCGGATTATTTTCCGCGCTCGGCTCCTTCTGGAGCTCACTTGTGCATATTTTCGATCCGCTATGCGGACCCGTCGGTATCTTCACCTGGTTTGGTCAGTCGACGCTTCTTGCGTGCGGCGATACCGGCTGGGGTGACGAGATCGCGCTCGGCCTGCAGATTACCGTTTCGGTGGCGATCGTCACCTTGCCGATCGGCCTGATCATCGGTTTTCTCGTGGCGCTCGGCCAGCAGTCGGAGGAAAAGCCGCTGCGGCTGGCGGCGGGCATCTACACCACGATCTTCCGTGGCCTGCCGGAGCTGCTGACGCTCTTCATCATCTATTACGGCATGCAGATGCTGATCCAGTCTCTGCTGACCTTCGTCGGCTATGACGGACCGCCGGTCGAGATCAACGCCTTCCTCGCCGGCGTCATCGCACTGTCGGTGGTCTTCTCCGCCTACTGTTCGGAAGTGCTGCTCTCAGCCTTTCGCGCCATTCCCAATGGCCAATATGAGGCGGGATACGCGCTCGGCCTGCACCGCGGCCGGACGCTGCGCTTGATCGTCCTGCCGCAGCTCGTGCGCATCGCGCTGCCGGGCCTGACGAACCTCTGGATGGTGCTGCTGAAGGACACCTCCTACGTTTCGATCATCAGCCTTTCCGATATTCTACGCCAGACGAGCGTCGCTGTGCGCGTGACCAAGGAACCCTTCTTCTTTTACGGCCTGGCCTGTTGCCTCTATCTGGTGCTCGCCGTCCTCTCCTCCTTCCTGCTCGTCTACGTCGACCGCTGGGCAAAGCGTTCGGAGGTCCGGCGATGAGCTACGCTGAAACATTGATCCCGCCCCAGCCAGCCCCCCGTGCACTGGCAAAGCCAATGACGACGGCACGCCTTGCCGGCTACATCTTCGTGGCCATTTGGGCGCTGTTTGCGGCGCTGCTGATCTACACCGTCATCAATGGCTGGGATCTGGAGAAGTTCACCCGCTACGGGCCGCGTTACCTGCATGGCCTCGGGGTGACGCTCGGCCTCGTTTCCATCTCGGTCATCTGCGGCGCCGTCCTGTCGCTGCCGCTCGCCATGGCGCGCCTGTCGAACAACAGGGTGCTGAACTGGCTCGCCTATGGCTATATATATTTCTTCCGCGGCACGCCGCTGCTTGCCCAGCTGTTCCTGGTCTATTACGGCCTAGGCGTGTTTCGGCCGCAGTTGGAGGCCGTCGGCATCTGGTGGTTCTTCCGCGACGCCTGGTATTGCGGCATCTTCGCCATGACCATCAATACTGCGGCCTATCAAGCGGAAATCCTGCGCGGCGCGATCGAAAGCGTTCCGCACGGCCAGCGCGAGGCGGCCGCGGCACTCGGCATCCACAAATTCATCGCCTTCCGCAAAATCATCCTGCCGCAGGCTCTCATCGTCGCACTTCGCCCTTATGGCAACGAGATCATCCTTTTGATCAAGGGTTCGGCGGTCGTCGCCATCATCACCGTGCTCGACCTGATGGGCGAAACCCGCTACGCCTTCTCCCGCACCTTCGACTACCAGACCTATCTCTGGGCGGCGATCTTCTACCTCGCCATTGTTGAGGCGTTGCGCCATGTCTGGGCGTGGATCGAGCGCCGCCTGACCCGGCATCTCAAGCGCTGATGCATGACGCCCAAAACTGTGTCGCGGTTTTGGAATAATGAACCAGAAACCGGGGCTGGCAGCACTCTCGGAATCGTGCTGCCAAGCCCTTGATATTAAAAATCAATTGTCCTTTCATGCAGTATCTGTAAAGTTTTCGTTAACCACTCGCATGTTTCCCTATGACGTAGCGCTAATAAGCGCGCGAGTGGGAACGAGAAGAAGCGGAATACGATGCACAAGGACATGGAAAAACAACTGCAGGGCTATGGCCTGACCACCGCCCAGATCCTCTACCACCTGCCGGACCATCCGGCGATCCTGCAAAGCTACGTCTGGCAGGAATATGACCTCGCCCCCGATTTCCCCGAAATGCGCGGCTTCCTGAAATTCTGGGAAGAAAAGCTCGATGGCCCGCTGCATTCGGTTCGCTACATCCACCGCAAGCTGATCTCGGCGACCGAGTGGCGGGCGCTGAAAGGCGAGTTCATCCTGCACTGAGCGGCGCGCGCCACCTCAGACATGCGCCTCGCCTCGACCGAACTCGCCCTCGTCGCGGTCGGGGCGCAGGGCAAAGGCGAGCATGCCGAGATAGAAGGCGACAACGATGGCAAGGACGACGAGGCCGGGAATAGGCCCGAGCACGGCATTGTCGATGACATAGGTCCATGATTGCGCCTGCAGCGCCGGCATGCCCTCCGTCTGCAGTTTCGGAGTTGTGATCTTCAGGCACCAGGCCAGCAGCAGGATCAGATACATCCAACCGTAATTGCGCTTGAGACGGCGGTGCATCGCCTCGTGATAGCTCAGCAGGAAACGCGGCTTGCGCAGGCTGCCCGCGATAACCGTTGCCCATTCGCTGCCGGCATTGGCGTCGGGCGCCATGATCTGGGCGAAATAGCAGCGCTCGACCTGACGAATGCGGGCGCGGTAGATGTCGAAGAAGCGGTAGCGGCGCGCCTCTATCATCAGAAGCAGCGTCACCAGCATGATCCCGAAAAGCAGCACACCGTGATGCGAGGTCGGAGTCGACAGTGACACCGACAGCAGCGCCGCCACCACGGTGATCGCCCAGTTCGACGTCCGGTCTATCCGGTCGCGCCAGCTCGTCATCCGCCCGAGTTCGCCGCGGTAATAATGGCTGAGCGAGTTGGTGATCTCACCAGGCGTACGCGGCAGCAATGTGCGCCCGGCCTCGCCTTCCCTCGACAACGCCCTGTCTTGCTCCGATTTCATGGCTTTCCTCCGTCGGCTTGTTTTCGGCCATTCTGCGCCGACTGCCACGCCATTGCAAAAGATCGAAAGCGGCCTTAGAGCCATGGCTCTCAAACAAAGAACGGTGAAGTGCGATGGCAAAGAAGATCGACGAAGAAGCCCTTGGCGAGGCCTATAACCGCGCTCTCGCTCTGGAAAAGGCCGGAGATGTCGACGCGGCCGTGGCAGCCTATGAGGAAGTCCTGGCAATCGACCCCGACGATCACGGCGGTGCGGCCGTGCGCATCGCCGCGATGGGCCGCGGCGAAACCCCGGTCAGGGCGCCCGACGCCTATGTCGAGACCCTGTTCGACCAGCATGCCGAGGTTTTCGAGGACGTGCTCGTCGAGCAACTCGGCTATCACGTGCCGATGCTGGTGCGCCAGCGCCTGCAGGCGCTAAAGCTCGGGCCGTTCAAGCGGCTGCTCGATCTCGGCTGCGGCACGGGCCTCACCGGCGGCGCGCTGCGTGACCTCTGCGACGATATGACCGGCCTCGACCTTTCGGAAAAGATGGTCGAGATCACCCATGAAAAGGATCTTTACGAGACGCTCTTCGTCGCCGAGGTCGAGGATTTTCTAGACGACAATGATGAGGAAGCCTTCGACATCATTACTGCCACCGACGTGCTGCCATATCTCGGCGCGCTGGAACCGCTGTTTTTCGGCGCCGCCGAGAACCTGACCCCCGGCGGCCTGTTCATTTTCTCCTCGGAGACGCTGCCGGAGGAGACCCTCGCCGGCCGCGCCTATATGGTCGGTCCGCACCAGCGCTTCGCCCATGCCGACGCCTATGTGAGGGAACGGCTGGCGGCGACCGGTTTCGAACTGGTCGAGATCTCAGATATCAACGTGCGCATGGAAGACGGCCAGCCGACCCCCGGCCATCTGGTGATCGCCAGATACATCGGCTGATACAATAGTTACACGATTGGCGAACTATCTGTTGCGCATTGCTTTCCGACCTGATACTTAGTCGGTCGGTAAAGTTTTCCACCAAATAGGAAAGGCCGCCGCATGTCGCTCGTGTTCTATGGGCATCCGCTCGCCTCCTTCTGCCACAAAGTGCTGATCGCGCTTTACGAAAATGGCACGCCCTTCGAAAACCGCCTCGTCGATCTCTCCGACGAAGCCTCGCGCGCCGATCTTTTCCGTTTCTGGCCGGTCGGCAAGATGCCGCTGCTGCGGGACGAAGCACGCGACAGCACGGTTCCCGAGACGTCGATCATCATCGAATATCTCGACCATTATTATCCCGGCCCCGTTTCCCTGCTGCCGCTGGAAATCGACCGAGCGCTGCAGGTCCGTCTCTGGGATCGCTTCTTCGACCATTATGTCCAGGCGCCGATGCAGACCATCGTCAGCAATCGCCGGCGCCCCGAGGGTAAGGAGGACGAGACAGAGGTGGCCGCCTGCAAGACGACGCTTGCCACCGCCTATGCGATGATCGAAAAACAGCTCTCCGAGAGCTCATGGATCTCGGGCGAGGCCTTCACCATGGCCGATTGCGCCGCAGCCCCCGCCCTCTTCTACGCCGAGACTCTGGTCCCCTTTTTGGAGGAGCAGCCAAAACTTCGCGCCTATTACGACCGGCTTCTCGCTCGCCCATCCTTTGCAAGGGCGCTGGAAGAGGCCCGCCCCTATTTCAAATTCTATCCCTACCATGACAGGCTGCCCAGCCGCTTCCGGAATACCGCGGGATGATCGACGGCCAGGCGGGTCTCGACCGCATGTTTCACGCGCTTTCCGACCGCAGCCGTCGCGGCATGATCGACCGCCTCGGCCGCGGCCCGGCTTCCGTCACCGAGCTGGCCGCGCCGCTTGCGGTCGCCCTGCCGACGGTGATGAAACATCTGCAGGTGTTGGAGGAAAGCGGCCTCGTACTCTCCGAGAAATCCGGCCGGGTGCGAACCTACCGCCTGCAGCAGGACGCGCTTGCCGCCGTCGAACGCTGGGTGGAACAGCGAAAGAGCCGCTGGACCACCACCTTCGACAGGCTGGATCAATATCTCGCCGAAGAACCGGAGACCTTTTCCGAATGACGACACGATCCGCCGAACACGCCACCCTCGTCATCGAGCGCCGCCTGAAGGCGCCGGTCGCCCGTGTCTTCCGTGCCTGGTCGACACCGGAGGCCAAGCGCCAATGGTTCGCCTGCCACGGCGAATGGACGCCGCTGGAATACAGGCTCGATTTCCGCCCCGGCGGTACAGAGCGGAACCACGTCGCCGATACCGACGGGCTTCTGCACGCCTATGACGCCCACTACATCGATATCGTGCCCGATGCCCGCATCATCTATGCCTATGAGATGAAACTTGGCGAAACCCGTATCTCCACCTCGCTTGCCACCGTCGTCTTCGAAGCCGAACCCGCCGGCACCAGAATGGTCTTCACCGAGCAGGTGGTCTTTCTCGACGGCTACGCCGACAACGGCGCCCGGCTCCAGGGCACCGAGATCGGCCTCGACAATCTTGAACTTTTTCTCGACCGCGAGGTGGGCGCGATCCATTAGACAGATCTAGCCTCAGCCACTTTTCTTCCGGGAGGCGACAGCCTTTGCTGTGGTGTTCAGCGCTGCGGCGGCGCGAAAAAGCGCCTTCAACGCCTGCTCGTCGATCTCATCGCCCTCATGGAAATCGATGGCGCGCCTCGTGTTGCCGTCGAGGCTGGAATTGAAGAGACCTGAAGGGTCCTGCAATGAGGCGCCCTTGGCGAAGGTCAGCTTCACCGCGCTCTTGTAGGTCTCGCCGGTGCAGATGATGCCGGAACGTTCCCACACCGGAACCCCTCGCCATTTCCATTCCTCGACTACCTCCGGCTCGGCCTGCTTGATGAGCGCACGGACCCGGGCGAGCATCTCGCCGCGCCAATCGCCGAGTTCCTTGATCCTCGTGTCGATCAGCTGAGACGGGGAGGCTCCCCCGTTTACTTCCCCGGAATCGCTCTTCTTCGTGGCAGCTGTCGCTTTCTTCATGGTTCCTCCCGCCCGTCATTCGAGCGCTATTGGTTATTGCATCCGTTCGCCGGGCAGTTGGCTCGCCTGTTCCACCCAGGCGGCAAGCTGGGCTTCATCGATTTTGTCGGCCTCGCGGATGTCGAGGTAGCGGACATCCTTCTGCTTGGAATGGCCGGGCGGCAGAGGCTGAAGCGACGCACCCCGGAAGAATGCCACCTTAACGTATTTCGTGAAGCAATGAATGCCGAGGAACCAGCCCTGCCCTTCGATGCCGTAGAAGGGCGAGTTCCATTTGACCGCCTTATACACATGGGGCACGGCACGCGTGATCAGTGCATCGAGGCGGCGCCCGACGTCGCTTTTCCATCCGGGCATCGCGGCGATATAGGCCTGCACTGGAGCTTCGCCGTAGCCCTTGGCGATTTGAGGATTGCCGCCCGAGAGAAGCTTCGGCTCTGCCGCGGTCGGCTCGGCGGCTATCTTCTGTCCGACCGTCGCTGCGGTCTTGGAGGTCTTGCCGGCCATTGCCTTCACTCCTATCTCCCGCCGCACCTGACGGCATAGGGCAGCGCCTCGGTAGAGACCGGTCGCGCACGCCGAGCGGCAGCAGCGCCAAGAGGCCTGCCCAGACGGCCAATTGCTATAGCACCGCGATCATATTGAGAATGACCGCCATGGTAAAGGCAAGGGACGGCCAGTGGATCTGCCGCAACCCTTTGTTGAAGTTCAATCGGACCTTCCCGTTAAAGTCAGTCCGGGCGCGGGCGGCCTCACTCTATCCGCGCCAACACCTGCTCCAGATTTGCAAAGAACCGCGGCCACCCAGCCTTGGCGCCACCGTAAGCCAGCCGCTGACCGGGCTGGAAGCCCGACTGCTCCATTCGCAAATGCGTGCCCTCGCTGGTCGGGGTGAGTGTCCAGGTGACGACACTATCGAGGCCATGCGCTCCCCACGTGTAGGACAGTGTCCTATTCGGCTCGACCTCCAGGACCTTGCACTCGACGGAGCCCCAGTCGGCGCTGAAATTGAAGCGATGGTCGACCGCAGGCTTGAAGTCGTTCTTCATCAGCCACTCCTCGATCAGGTGTGGTTGGGTAAGCGCGCGCCAGATCTTTTCCGTGGGATAGGCGATCTCGCGCTCGACGACTACGGAGCGCATTTCGGTCGGGGTATCAGTCATTGATCCATCCTTTTCAGCAAATCTTCGAGGTCGTCGAAGCGGCTTTGCCAGAAGTGTGCCATCTCTCTCGTCCAGTCGATCAGCGGGGCAAGCGCGCCGAGCTGCGCACTATAATGCGTCTGCCGCCCCTCATGACGATCGCGCACCAAGCCGGCTTGCTTCAATATTCCGAGATGTTTCGATACAACCGGTTGAGAAACCCCGGCCCGAGCCGTCAAAGCCCCGACCGTCTTTTCCCCTTCCCGGCACAACCGCTCGAACAAAGCCCGCCGCGTCGGATCGGCGAGTGTTTTGAAAAGCGCGTCTTGGGCGTCGGACATTCGGTATTCATACCCCATTGACTATGGATCTACGTATAGCCACAGAGGTATACGTACGTCAAGCGGCGAACGGATGGTGAAAGGACAAGTTTGCACAGGCATTGGCGAACGAGGAACGTGCGTCGCTCTCGAGAGGTCCTTGCTTGAAGTCAGCATAGCTCATTGGCTATGCATGGATGCGTTTCCGTCTCGATGGTCGCAGGGGCAAGATTGTGATCAAAGCCCACCAACGGCTTGGATCAATGCCCGCCGTCGGTACCGAGGATTGCAGCAAGCAGGCGGCCTTCTAGCTCGGCCAGGCCGGGATGGCCGTGCCGGCGTGGATGCGGATAGGGAATGGAAAGATCGAGCGCGATCCGTCCCTCGTCGAGCACGATGACCCGGTCCGCGAGATGCACCGCCTCGCTGACATCGTGGGTGACGAGCACGGCGGTGAAGCCAAGTTCACGCCAGACGCGGTTGATGAGTTCCTGCATGCTGATCCGCGTCAGCGCATCGAGCGCGCCTAGCGGCTCATCGAGCGCCAGCACGCCCGGACGGCTCACCAACGCGCGCGCCAGCGCCACCCGCTGCCGCTGCCCGCCGGACAGCCGCGCCGGCCATTCGCCAGCCTTTTCGCCAAGCTGGACCTCGGAAAGCACGGCCTCGGCCGCCTTCATTGCGCTTCGCCTGTCGATGCCGTCGCCGAGGCCGACCACGACATTGTCGGCGACGCTGAGCCAGGGCAGCAGCCGCGGCTCCTGGAAAACGATGCGCGCATTCGGGCTGGCCTCAACACCGTCGGCATCCTCGAAACGCAGGTCGCCGGCGTTCGGCTCGTCGAGGCCCATCACGATGCGCAACAGCGTGCTCTTGCCGCAGCCGCTCTTGCCGATCACGGCGACGAACTGGCCGGCTGGAATATGCAGGTTGATGCCGCGGAGCACGCGGTTGGCGCCGAAGCTCTTTTCGAGCCCGGTCAGGCTGATTGCCGCAGCGCCCGCTCCGGCCGTCGGCGCGATGTCGCGCTCGTAAACGAGTTCCTCAGCGACGGCGTGAAAACGCTCACGGGTGTTCACGGTCATGCGCGTCTCTCCTATTTCTGGTAGACCGGGTTCCAGGCGAGCAGCCGCTGCTCCAGAACCCTGGCGATGACATCGGCAAGCTTGCCGAGCACGGCATAGATGACGAGCGCGAGCACGACTATGTCAGTCATCATGAATTCGCGGGCATTGTTGGCCATGTGGCCGATGCCTGAGGACGCGGCGATCGATTCCGATACGATCAAGGTCAGCCACATGATACCGAGCGCATAGCGGAGGCCGACGAAGATCGACGGCAGCGCACCCGGAAAGATCACCTTGCGGAACAGCGTCCAGTTCCCCATGCCATAGACTCTTCCCATCTCGATAAGATCGCGGTCGACATTGCGCACGCCGTGATAGGTGTTGAGATAAACGGGAAAGAGCACACCGAGCGAGGTCAGGAACAGCTTCGATTCCTCGCCGATCCCAAACCACAGGATGACGAGCGGGATCATCGCCAGATGTGGAATGGTGCGCAGCATTTGCAGCGTCGTATCTGTCAGCTGCTCCGAAATGCGCGACACGCCATTGGCGATACCGAGCAGGAATCCGATCGAGCCGCCGACGAGAAGGCCGGCAAAAGCGCGGCCGGCGCTGACCAGCACGTCGTTCGGCAGCTGGCCGGAAACGGTCGTCGACCAGAAGGCGAGAGCGACATCGGCCGGTGATGGCATGATGCGCGAGGAGATCAATCCGGCCGAGGAGGCAAGCTGCCAGAACGCCACGATCGCCATCGGCACCAGATAGGGTATCAGCTTCTCCCGGCGGGGCAGCGGCAGGCGGAAACCCGTCTTTGCGGCCTCCTCGGCAGCGACCGATCGTACGAACGGAGTATCGAAAGTCGACATGCATTGTCCTCGCGCTTATCAGGAGCAGGATACCGAAAGCCGTGTACGGCTTTCGGCGGTTTCACGCTCTTTGCTCGGGCTTAGGAGCCGGAGACGACTTTCAGATTGCCGCCATGGCTGCCGCCCGCAAAGACCTGCTTGCGGCCGAACTCGTTGTGGAAGCCCAGGCGCTGCTGCTCACGAGTGATGCCTAGTTCGGGGAAAAGCAGTTCGGCGACGCGATAGGCCTCTTCGAGATGTGGATAGCCGGAGCCGATCACGGTATCGATGCCGATCTCCTGATATTCGCGAAGGCGCGCAGCCACCGTCTGCGGCGAACCGACCAGCGCCGTGCCAGCGCCGGCGCGCACCAGGCCGACGCCGGCCCAGAGGTTCGGCGAAACTTCGAGCTTGTCGCGACGGCCGCCGTGAAGGGCAGCCATACGCTTCTGACCAACCGAGTCGGATTCGTGGACGAAACGCTCCTGCGCCTCACGGATCGTATCGTCGTCGAGATGGCGGATCAGCCGTTCGGCGGCCTCCCATGCTTCCTCGTCAGTCTCGCGCACGATGAAGTGCAGGCGGATGCCGAAGCTCACTTCGCGGTCGCGCTCGGCAGCGGCATTGCGCACCTTGGCGATCTTTTCGGCCACCTGCGCCGGCGGTTCACCCCAGGTCAGGTACTTGTCGACGCGGCCGACCGAGAAATCGATGCCGGCATCCGACGAGCCGCCGAAATAGAGCGGCGGGCGCGGGTTCTGCACGGAGGGAAAGCCGAGCCGCGCATTGGTCGCCTTGATGTATTTGCCGTCGAAGCTCGCCGTGCCCTTCTCCAGCAGTTCCTCGAAGACTGTGAAGAATTCCTCGGCATGGGCGTAACGTTCGTCATGCTCGAGATGGATGCCGTCCCCGGCAAGCTCCGCCGGGCTGCCACCGACGACGATGTTGAGTAGCAGACGGCCGTTGGAGATGCGGTCCAGCGTCGTTGCCAGACGCGCGTAGTAGGCAGGCGATGCCGTGCCGGGGCGGATCGCCACCAGGAACTGCAGCTTCTCGGTCTTGGCCGCGAGCGCCGCCGCAGTCACGAAAGACTCCTCGCAGGCAACGCCCGTCGGCAGCAGCACTCCGGAATAACCGAGCCGGTCGACCGCCTGGGCGATCTGCGTGAGATAGCCGATTTCCGGCGCGCGATTGAGATCGGCTGAGCCGAGATAGGTGCCATCGCCCGAGGTCGGGATGAACCAGAGGAAGTTGATGGGATCGGAAGTGGCGGTCATGGAAGACGGTCCTTTGCTGCGGAATTCAAAAATCTGAGTAGCTCGGGTAGCTGACAACGTCAGCTTTTCCAGAACTAGCTGGCCTTGGGGTGCCAGACGATGTCGCTGATCTTGAGTTTCTTCGGCACGATGCCGAGCGCGTGGAAATCGTCGGCAAGTCCCTGCTGGTAGGTGAGTGCCTGGTCGGGGAAGAGCGAGATTTTGCCGAGATCGGCCTGACTACGCGTCAGTGTCACCCGCGTGATGGTTTCCGGCACGCCCGTTATCTCGGACAGCGCCTTCACAGTGCCGTCGAGATCGGCCTGGGCAGCGGCGCCTACCTTGGCGAGTTCGTCGATCACCTCGGCGATCACCTCAGGATTGGCTCCGGTGTAGGCACCATTGCCGAGGAAATAACCCCAATTATCGAGCAGGCCTTCGGAAGTCGTCAGTAGCCGCGTCTGAGGATCTGCCTCGGCGACGGCAAAGAACGGATCCCAGATCGCCCAGGCATCGATGCTGCCGGTCTTGAAGGCGGCACCCGCATCCGGCGGAGGCAGATCGATCTCGGTAATGTCGGAGCGCGACAGCCCGGCCTTAGCGAGAACCTTCAGGGCGAAATTATGCGCACTCGAACCGCGCTTGTAGGCCAATTTTTTGCCCTTCAGATCCTGAAGCGTCTGGATCGGCGAATCCTTCTGCACCAGCAGTCCATGGAAAGCCGCCGGACCTCGATAGGCCCCGACATAGAGCAGGTCGCCGCCGGCCGCCTGGGCAAAAAGCGGCGGTACGTCACCGGAAACGCCGAAATCAAGCGCGCCGGCGCCGACCGCCTCGAGCAAAGGTGGGCCTGATGTGAACTCGTTCCATTCGACACTGACACCCTTGGCTGAAAGCCGTTTCTCCAGCGCGCCCGATGCCTTGGCAAGCGGCAGCACCCCGAACTTCTGCCAGCCGATACGCAGGGTCGTCGCTGCTCGTGCCGGGCGAATGCTTGGGAGGATCGCGGTGGCGGCGGAGGCTGTAAGAAGGCCGAGTGTCTGTCTGCGCGTGAACATCTGAAATATCCCTGTCGATCGAATGGCGATTGGTGTCCGCCTCCTGTTGAGGATATTGACATAGACTACCAATTAGATCGACAATATCAATTTGCCATTCTAATCCGCTTCGGAGAATAATTTTTCGCGCGAGGCGGCATGGAGGCCCTCCCCATGCCGCCTCGCGCAAATCATGGCCCAAGCTGAAAAATCAACTTGCCCCGGCAACTAATGCATGTCGCCCGGAAGTGTGCAGCGTTTCCGGGGTTACAACATGCATCAGAACAAAAAGCTAAAATGCGTCGCATGGATCAAGTTTGATGCGACGCGCTTTAGCTGGCCTTGGGACGCCAGATGATATCGCCGGTCACCAGCTTCTTCGGCACGATGCCGAGATTATAGAATTCGTCGGCGAGACCCTGCTGATAGGCGGCGGCAGCGTCGGTGATCGTCGAGACGCTACCAAGATCGGTGCCCTTGCGCGTCGCCGTCACGCGCGTCACTTCGACCGGCACGCCGGTGATCTCGGAAAGTTCCTTCACCGTCTCGTCGAGATTGCTCTGTGCCGACTTGCCGACCTTGGCAAGCTCGTCGATGACATCGACAATCACCTGACCGTTGGCATCGGTGAAATTGCGGCTGGCGAGGAAGAAACTGTAGGAGTCGACGATGCCTTCGGCGGTCGTAAGGACACGCGTCTCCGGATCGGCTTCTGCAATCGCCAGATAGGGGTCCCAGATCGACCATGCATCGATGCTGCCGTTCTTGAATGCGGCCGCCGCATCCGGGGGTGAAAGATCGATCTGCTCGACATCCTCGGGCTTGAGACCCGCGTGGCGTAAGACCTTGATTGCAACGTTGTGGGCGCTCGAGCCGCGCTTGAAGACGACCTTCTTGCCCTTGAGGTCCTCAAGTGTCTTGATGGGCGAATCCATGCGCACCAGGATGGCCGACGCCGCAGGGCTGCCGCGGTAGAGGCCGACATAATAGAGCTGCGCCCCCGCGGCCTGGGCAAAGAGCGGCGGCACATCGCCGGTCGCGCCGAAATCGAGAGCGCCGGCGCCGAGCGCTTCGAGAAGCGGTGGGCCTGAGGTGAATTCCGACCAACTGACGGTAATGCCGCGGTCGGCAAGCCGCTTTTCAAGGGCGCCGCGACGCTTGGCAAGCGCCAGCACACCGTTCTTCTGCCAGCCGATACGAAATTCCGTGGCGGCGGCGCGTGCCGGCTTCATGGCGGGCAACAACCCTACGGCGGCGGCCGCACCGAAAAGTCCAAGCGTCTGTCGACGTGAAATCATGATTATCCCCTACTTGAACGGTGCCGGAACTGCTTTCGGTTGGCCGGTTTGTCCGTTGTGACGATTCATGATGATGAAATCTATATTTTATATCGACAATTTTATTTGTGAGATTCCGCCTTTGATGAAATTTTGCCAACCGGAAATTGCCCCTTAAGCGGAATTTTTTTCCACGCGGCCACTATTCTGTCTTCACCGTCCCTGCCGGGCTCGGCGGCCAGCCGCTCCGGGATGCGGCTGGGGCCGCCAGCGAGCCGCGTCGCAAGCGGATCGACCATGCGCCAATAGGGCGTCACCGTCGACACAGGCTCGCCCTTCTCCAACACGCCAAAGGAAAGCTCGGCGATCGCGCGCAAATGCCGCTGCACGGTCACCGGGCAGCAGGCGCCAGCTCCGTATTGAACAGCGAGGCGGCGGCGAAGGACGCCAAGCCCGGTGAAAACACCTTGCTGGGCCGATCGAATCTGCTCTGCGACCATCTGCTGCGATGGAATAAGCATCGACTGCATTCCACTGCGGCCCTTGCGCCGCGGCTCGATCGTCGGAACGTCGCGCACATCACCCCCCGGAAACATTTGCCTGGTTCTCACCTAGGGCTGAGGCCAACGGTGACCAGTCTCATATCCATCTGTCGCAAGGAAGTCCGTCTTCACGGCTTTTCTGCTCAGGCCGTTTCGGTTAATCCTCAGGGCCTCGCACTCCGGATAAGGACAGGACATATGGCTAAAGTCGCATTCATCGGTCTCGGCGTCATGGGCTTTCCCATGGCCGGTCATCTGAAGACGAAGGGCGGCCACGATGTCACCGTCTACAATCGTACGGCCGAAAAAGCCGCCGCCTGGGCGGAGAAATTCTCCGGCAAGTCCGCCCCCACCCCGGCCGAAGCCGCCGCCGGGGCCGATTTCGTTTTCGTCTGCGTCGGCAATGACGAAGATCTCCGGTCGGTGACATCGGGCAAGGACGGCGCTTTGCATGGCATGAAGCCGGGTTCGGTGCTGATCGACAACACCACCGCTAGCGCCGAGGTCGCCCGCGAACTTTATGCCGCGGCAAAAGAAAAAGGCGTCGACTTCATCGATGCTCCGGTCTCGGGCGGCCAAGCCGGTGCTGAAAACGGCGCCCTGACCGTGATGTGCGGCGGCGACGAGACCGTTTTCGAACGCGCCAGGCCAGTCATCGACGCCTATGCCCGAATGGTCGGTTTGATGGGGCCGGCAGGTTCTGGCCAACTGACCAAGATGGTCAACCAGATCTGCATCGCCGGGCTCGTCCAGGGGCTTGCCGAAGGGCTGCATTTCGGCAAGCGCGCCGGTCTCGATATCGAAAAGGTCGTCGAGGTGATTTCCAAGGGGGCCGCCGGCTCCTGGCAGATGGAAAACCGCCACAAGACCATGAACGCCGGAAAATATGATTTCGGCTTCGCGGTCGACTGGATGCGCAAGGATCTCGGTATCGTGCTCACCGAAGCCCGCCGCAACGGCGCCAAGCTGCCGGTCACCGCGGTCGTTGACCAGTTCTACGGCGACGTCCAGGCGATGGGAGGCAACCGCTGGGATACATCCTCGTTGCTCGCCCGCCTCGAAAAATGATCACGTCAGCCTCCGACGCAGCCGAACTGATCGCCCATCTCGAAACGCTGCGTTCAGAGGAAAATGTCGCCGGCATGGCGCGCTTCGGCATTGTCACGAACCGCGCCCTCGGAATCTCAATTCCGATATCAGGGCAATCGCCCGACTGGCGAAAAAGAATCACGCCAGAGCGGTCGAACTCTGGCAAAGCGATATCCGTGAAGCCCGCCTGCTCGCACTCTGCACTGCCGAGCCGAAGCGGTTGACGGCGGAAGAAGCCCGCAATTGGGCCAATGATTTCAGTTCGTGGGAGATCGTCGATTGCGCCGCCGATCTCTTCGTCGAGGCCCGGCTGGACGATCTCATCTCAGAATTCGCCGCCGACGAGCGCGAATTTGTCAGGCGCACTGCCTTCGCCATGATTGCCGGCGCCGCCGTGCATCGGAAGAAGGAGCCCGACGCAACCATCTTTGCGTGGCTGCCGCTGATCAAGGCCTATTCCCGCGACCCGCGAAACTTCGTGCGCAAGGCGGTCAATTGGGCGCTGCGCAGTATCGGCAAGCGCAATCTCGCCTGCCATGCACCGGCGCTCGCCCTCGCAAGAGCTCTGGCCGAAAGCCCCGACAAAACGGCCCGCTGGATCGGCAAGGATGCAGTCAAGGAACTGGCCGGCGAAAAGCTGCTGGCACGGCTGAAATAAACGCATGCCCGGTTCCCTTCTCCGTCTATGCTGCTTCTTCAATGCTGCCGGGATTTTTCGACCAGGAAATCGATCAGCACCCGCACTGCCGGCGGCATGCCCTTGGCTGTGGTGAAGACGATATAGAACTGGCTCTCCTCCGACTGCCAATCCGGCAGCACCCGCACCAGCTTGCCGGCCTGGAGATCGGCTTCGCAGGCGCTTTCGAGCAAAAGCCCGAAGCCGAGACCGGCACGGGCCGCGTCGAGGATGGCGGTCATGCTGCGGCAGGTGAGCCGCGGCTGATGCCGAATGACTCGTTTGGCGTCATTCGGACCGATCAATTCCCAGCTGTGAAAAGACACCCATGAAGTCATCGCCAGCGTCGGAAGGTCGGCCAGTTCGTCCACACAATTCAGGCCACCGGTGCGCTCCACCAGCGCCGGACTTGCGACGAGAATACGCCGTACCCGGTCGAGCTTGCGCATCGTCAGGCTCGTCTGCGTCTCCGGCTCATTGGTCGCTCTCACTTCAAGATCGATCCGTTCATTGATGAGGTCGGCGCGCCGGTCGGAGCCGATGATCTGCAATTTGATCTTCGGATAACGCTCCAGGAATTCAGGCAGGATTCCGCCGACCGAGATGTCGACGAGACCGAGCGGGCAGCCCATCCGCACGACGCCTTGCGGATCGGATTGAGCCTCGCTGACGATTGACTTGGCGCGATCGGCCTCCTGCAAGATGGTCTGGCATCTTTCGTAGAAAGCCTGGCCGATCTCCGTCACCCGGAAGTGACGAGTCGAGCGTTCTATGAGCCTTGCGCCAAGCCCGTCCTCAAGCCGGCTGACCCGCCTGCTCAACTTCGAACGCGGTATCTTGAGATCGCGACTTGCAGAAGCAAAACCGCCGCTGGAGACGACAGCGGCGAAATAATAGTAATCGTTGAGATCGTCCATAAGAACAAGCTGTCCGCGAGAAGGAATGAAAGCCCAGCCCCTGCAAGGGTTGTATCCCCTCTCCAAAAAAGCTGTAATCACATTGTCGGCATTGGATTTGCTTTTCGCACCCTGTTGCGACAAAGCCAGCCGGCGGCAAATACGGCTCGCGCGGCGCAGCTGATCGACAGACAAGCTCGCTTGAAAATAGAAATAGGGGTGCCTCGATAACAAGGCTGGCAAGAAGCCCGGGTGCGATCAGCAACGAACCGGTTCGGTTACCTGAAAAGGTTTTTGAGAGACTGCCCGGAGGACTGTGCGTTAAAAACGCTGCAAGGACGGTCCGGCAGGGAAGACCGGACCCGTCCCCGTAGCTGATCGGAGGTCACTCGGATCAGAAACTGATTTGAAGTGCCCCCGGTCCGAAGACCGGGAGCATCCAGTATTTGGATTAGAACGAACGCTGCAGACGGAAGTAGCCCGTCGTGGAGTCGTCGCCATCATCCGGATCGAGGTACTGAACCGAAGCCTTGGCGTAGAAGTTGTCGACGATCTGGTAATCAACCGTCAGACCGACCTTCCAAGCATCGCCGAGACCGTCGAAGTCATCCGGAACAGCCTTGCCACCGCCGAAGTAGTTGCCGTAGTACTGAACGGCCGGGGTGATCTTCAGCTTGTCGGTTGCCTTGATGGCGTATTCGGCAGCGATAGCCCATTCAGCCGACGAGTAGTAGGAGTTCGGGCCGGAAGAATATACGCCAGCGAGGCCGAGCGTGCCGGGGCCGATGTCAACCGTACCCATTGCGCGGATTGCGCCGTCTTCATTGTCGAAGTCCCAGCCGCCGGTAACCTGGTAGCTGAATGCACCTGCCGTGCCGCCGACGCCGAAGGCAACGCCAACGTTGTTGGCTTCTTCATCAGCCTTGTAAACGCCGTCTTCCAGTTCGTCGACGCTGAGGCCAGCGTAGAAGGTGCCGCTTTCATACTGATAGCGCATGGAGTTGTGCAGCGTTACAACCGAGCCGATGTCGTCGGTTTCGCCGGAGAGGCCATCGTCCCACCAGCTGTAGAAGAGACCAGCGCGGAAGCCCGCGATGTCGAGGTAAGCGGAGTCGAGAATGGCTTCCTGATCGGTGGCATTGTCAGCATTGAACTGCATGACGATGACGCCGGTCAGCGGACCATACTCGGTGTCGCTCTTGGCCGTGAACTGAACCTGACCGCGGGTAACTGCATCCCAATCAGAATCGTTGTCACCACCTGGCTGGTCGCCAACGTTGACCTGGAAACGGATGTAGCCTTCGATCTTGAGGCAGGTTTCGGTGCCCGGGATGTAGAAGTAGCCGGTGCCGTAAGCGTCGCAGACGCGAACATATTCAACCGGTTCCGGCTCGGCAGCAACGATAGCGTCAGCTGCAAGAACCGGCGTCGATGCAGCAAATGCTGCTGCTGATGCAAGCAAAACCATTCTGATGTTCATTTACCAATCCATTCCTTTGTCGATCGGGGCTGGCTTCCAATCGGGTAGTCGATTTGAAGCCGGCCCAGTTTGAACAGCCATCTCGGCGTGCGGATCGATCGAACCGCCAAACCGTCATCCCATACACCGGCTTATCAAGCAATTCTCGATACACGTGAGATGGGCCCACCGAAGCTACTTTCCCCGTAGGCGTGATTTTTATACAACAATTTCAATTATCTAGGCCAAAAACAAGCCAAGCGGCCCCGCGACGGAAATCCTCCACCGCAAGCCGCAAACGCTATACCCCATCTGTCGAATTCTCCACCGTTCGACCCCCGTCGAACATTATTGGTGAAGTGTATAAACTCTACCGCCGGCCAATCAACACATACAAGGCAGCGGTTTAGAACATAGTGTCCTGAATTCGATACCAATGAGACGAAATGATGACACAACGCTCACGGGTTCTCGGTCAACATAGCCCCGCATTCGTTACCAGGCTATTTATTTTTTTGAATTTGGTGAGATTCGAGCGTTTTTTCGCTATTTCCAGGGCCTTTCTGCAGTTGCGACCACTTTCGCCTACTCCACGCGCCGCGATCGGCGCACTCAAATGTGGCCGGATTGCCTCAGACACTCAATCCTGGCGCGATTTGCGTGCGGCTGCAGGCCGCACGGCGGTTCAGTCCTCGTTGGATTTGGCGTTGTCGAGAATCATGTAGTCGAGCGGCAGTTGCGTCGAATACTTGATTTGCTCCATCGCAAAGGCGGAGGAGACGTCGCGAATCTCGATCTTGGCGATCATCCGCTTATAAAAAGCGTCATAGGCGGCGATATCGGGCACGACGACTCGCAGGAGATAGTCGACATCACCGCTCATCCGGTAGAATTCCACCACTTCGGGGAACTCGGCAACCACCTCGGAAAAGCGGCGCAGCCATTCGATCGAGTGGGTGGCAGTGCGAATCGACACGAAGACGGTGACTTTCGTGTTGACCTTCTCCGGATCAAGGATGGCGACTCGCCGCTTGATGACGCCGTCTTCTTCCATTTTCTGGATACGCCGCCAGCATGGCGTCGTCGAAAGCCCCACTTTCTTGGCAAGATCGGCAACGGCGAGGGTCGAATCTTCTTGCAGCAGACGCAGTATTTTGCGGTCGAGGCGGTCCATGCGCACAACAGTCCTTTCGAATTATTTTTCTTTGTATAGCGCGATTCCGCGCAACGAAAAGAATTTTGTTTCAGGAAAGCAGTATTTTCGTCCGCTCTCGCAGGACCGGGAGCAGTTCCTTTTCGAACCAGGGATTACGCTTCAGCCAGCCGCTGTTGCGCCAGCTCGGATGCGGCAGCGGCAGCACCGCCGGCGACCGGTTCGACAGAAGGCTGTCCCGCCATGCCCGTACCGTCTCTGTCATATTATCCAACCGCTCGCCCGCCATATGCCAGGCCTGCGCATATTGGCCGATGACCAGCAGCAGTTCGATCTGCGGCATGGCGGCAATCACCCTTTGCCGCCAGAACGGCGCGCATTCGCGACGCGGCGGCAGATCCGCACCCTTGTCGTCATAGCCGGGAAAGCAGAACCCCATCGGCACGATGGCGAATCGGTCGCGGTCATAGAAGCTTTCCCTGTCAACGCCGAGCCAGGACCGCAGCCGGTCGCCTGAAGTATCGTCGAACGGCAGGCCGCTCTCATGCACCCGAAGCCCGGGCGCCTGCCCGGCGATCAGGATGCGCGCGGTGGACGAAATCACGGCCACCGGCCGCGGCTCGTGCGGCAGCCGATATGCGAGACCTTTCGCCGGCGCGTCACGACAGATGCGGCAGGCGGCGATCTCCAGTCGCAACATCTCCAGCGTGGCTTCGTCGGTCATGGCTTCACTCCCATCCGACGATTCGTCTGATGAAGCGCAACGGGCCGCCGGAGTCGGAACTCTGGCGCGCATGGTCGCGCACATCGCGCGGCCGCTCGAAAGTGCCGGCCCAGAGGCCCGCCTTCGCAGCCCTCGCCTCGGCCTCCTCCCTGCCATAACCGCCATAGGAGATCGCCATGCCCCGGCGCACCATGGCGGCGTTGATGTCGCCGGCCATCCCGCTCCGGCAGATGACAAGCAGCCTGTCGTAGCGGTCGCGCCGGCTGCCCTGGCAAAGCGTTCCCGATGCCAGGACCATGCCCTGCAGCGCCTCGCGCGCCGCGCGCCCGCAGGCCCAGGCATGTCCCGCCCGCTCGCAGCTCTGGTTAAGTTCCGGTGCATCGATACCTTCGAGGCGCAAGCGTGCGGCTCCCAACGTCAGACTGTCGCCATCGGCAGCATGGAAAGCGCCCGCATGCTCAATTCTTGCTGCATCGTTGAATTTGGCGGCAATCAGCGCCAGGAGCACCAGCAGGGCAAAAGCGGTCACGCCGTCGCGAATCAGGCGCAGGCTCCGTGTCACGCTTTCGCCTCCTTAAAAAACAAATCCTTGGCAAAGATGGCAAACATCTTCTTAAGAATTGCCGGTTAAGCTCTTATCCACCCTGGGATGAAGTTTCAACGTGCACATGAGTACCGGCGTAAGCACATCGACCGACAAGATTATCGTCGACAGGTCGCGCAGCCACCGCAACAAGGCCGTTTCCAAGGCCGTGCGGCAAACGCGCGAACGTCTGCAGTCCGGCCATGCCTCCAATTCCTCCTTTGATCGTGACGTGCTCAAGATGTATGTGGCGTCGATGCTGCAGGGCGCGACGATCATGCCGCTCTTCATTGTCATCATCACCGCGCTTGGCGTTTATTTCACTCAAGATACGCGATTGCTTTTCTGGGCGCTGCTGACGCTCACCTGCCACACCGGCAATATCCTGCTTGCGCGGCGGGCCCGCAGGCAGGAAATCACCGCCGAGAGCGCCCGCAAATGGCGCCGCCTGTTGCTGCTCGGCCAGTTCATGATCGGCTGCTGCTGGGCGGTGTTCGCGCTGCAGGGCTGCGACACCTGCGAGCCTTCGAGCTTCATCCTTTATAAGGGTGCGACGCTGCTAATCGCGCTCTCCGTCACGGCGATGTCCAATTTCATGCTGACGCCAGCCGTGCTCGTCGCCTTCGCGCCGGCGATCCTGGCGCTCGCCGCCAAGAGCGGCCTGTCGCGCGACCTGCTCGAAATCAGCCTGACGGGCCTCTTCACCAGCACCCTTGTCTTCTTCAACTATATCAGCGACCGGCTGTTCAAGTCGAACCTCAAGATCCTTTCCTACCAGTCGGAGAAGGACGACCTGATCGCCGAGCTTGAAGTGGCGAAATCGATGTCGGACGAGGCGCGCCGCCGCGCCGAAGAGGCAAACCTCGCCAAGTCCCGCTTCCTCGCCTCCATGTCGCACGAGCTCAGGACCCCGCTCAACGCCATCCTCGGCTTCTCCGAGGTTATGTCAGCCGAAGTCATGGGGCCGCTCGCCAATCCGACTTATAAGGAATATGCCGGCGACATTCACCGCTCCGGCCAGCATCTGCTCGATCTCATCAACGAGATCCTCGACCTCTCCCGCATCGAGGCCGGCAAATACGAACTGAGCGAGGAAGCGATTTCGCTGCTCGATATCACCGAAGATTGCATCGGCATGGTCCAACTGCGCGCCCGCGCCAAGAACATCGCCATTTCGGATCAATTCGAGCGGCAGTTGCCGGCCATCTGGGCGGACGAGAAATCGATGCGCCAAGTGGTGCTCAACCTTCTCTCCAATGCCGTCAAGTTCACGCCGCAGGGCGGCGAAATTCACGTCAAGGTCGGCTGGACTGCCGGCGGCGGTCAGTACATCTCTATCAAGGACAATGGCCCCGGCATTCCGGAAGAGGAAATTCCCGTCGTCCTGTCGGCCTTCGGCCAGGGCTCGATCGCCATCAAGAGCGCTGAACAGGGCACCGGTCTCGGGCTGCCAATTGTCCAGGCGATCCTTGCCAAGCATGACGGACAATTCCTGCTGAAATCGAAGCTGCGCGAGGGCACTGAGGTCATCGCAATCCTGCCAGCCAAACGCGTGCTGCAGAGCCTGCCGGCTGTGGAAGAGGCTCAGGCGGTCGCGCGCAAGCGTAAGAGTTTTGCCTGATTCAGCGCAAGCAGGCTGACATCATGCTTCAATTTGTTGGAGCCGTGGCTGAGCCGGATCGGCCTAAGTCATGCGAGGGTGAAAAACAGGTGCTTGGCGAGGACGAAGCCGAGATAGAGGCAGCAGGCGGCAATCATGCAGCTCACCGCGAAGGAGCCGAGATCCTTGGCATGTTTGCCGACGATCGAAATCTCCGGCGAAATCCGGTCGATGACCTCCTCGACGGCGGTATTCATCGCCTCCATCGAAAACAGCCCGAGAAACAGGACCACCGCAACGACGATCTCGCCGGCGCTCGCCCCCACTAACGCCAGCGCTGCGATCGAAACGACGAAGAAACCAAGTTCCTGGCGGAAGGCTGCCTCTCTCAGAACGCGCAGGAAGCCTGCCCAGGAATAGCTGGCGGCGGCGGTGAAATGCCGAAATCCGGTCTCTTTCGTCACCGCAGGCTTCGTCAAGGCGCCCTCCCTCTTGCAGACCGGGAAAGGCTTTGCCGCCCCGTTTGATGACCGAATACGCAGATACCGAATCCACCCGGGCGGCGCAAGCAAAGCCGCGCGGGCTCAGTCTTTGTTGGTCACACCGGCCTGGGCGAAGGTCGCCATGCCGGAATGGCAGGCGGCGGCGGCTTTGACGATGCCGGCGGCGAGCGCCGCCCCGGTGCCTTCGCCGAGCCGCATGCCAAGCGCCAGAAGCGGCGTCTTGCCGAGCATCTCGATTGCGCGCAGATGTCCGGGCTCGGCCGAAACGTGGCCGATCAGGCAATGGTCGAGCGCAGAGGGATTGGCGGCTTTCAGGATCGCCGCCGCGGCGGTCGCGACATAACCATCGATCAGCACCGGGATCCGCTCCATGCGGGCGGCAAGCATGGCTCCGGCCATCGCCGCAATCTCGCGGCCGCCGAGCCGGCGCATGATTTCCAGGGGATCGTCGAGATGGTCGCTATGCAGCGCCACCGCCTTTTCCACCGCCGCAACCTTGCGCTCCAACATCTCGCCTTCCGATCCGGTGCCGGGTCCGACCCAGTCTCGCGCCGAACCGCCGTAGAGCGCGTAATTGATCGCCGCGGCAATCGTGGTATTGCCGATGCCCATTTCGCCGATGCAGAGCAGGTCGGTGCCGCCGGCGATGGCCTCCATGCCGAAGGCCATGGTCGCGGCGCAATCGCGCTCGGAAAGCGCTGCTTCCTCGGTAATGTCGCCGGTGGGGTAATCGAGCGCCAGATCGAAGACTTTCAGCCCGAGATCATAGGCGACACAAATCTGGTTGATCGCAGCCCCCCCGGCGGCAAAATTCTCGACCATCTGCTGCGTCACCGCCGGCGGAAAAGGCGTAATGCCTTGCCTGGTGACGCCGTGATTGCCGGCAAAGATCGCCACCAGCGGCCGGTTGACGGCAGGCGTACGGCCTGTCCAGGCGGCAAGCCAGAAGGCGATTTCCTCGAGCCGTCCGAGCGCGCCCGGCGGCTTGGTCAGTTGCGCGTCGCGTTCCCGCGCGGCCACCAGCGCACGGGCATCCGGCCCCGGCAGATCGCGGAGCAGGGTACGGAAATCGTCGAACGGCAGGCCTGAAACGCTCATCTGTACGGTCTTCCTATGAATCCGGGTATTCTTGTTTTCACGCAAACCACTTGTTTGCGTCGAGCAAATCAGCTTCTTTGCGGGTCGCACTCTCTTAAAGCGGCCCGACGGGACGAACAACACCAAAAGCACCGCCGCGAGCATAAGCCGGGCCATAAGCGGAAACCTTGGGCAGAACGAAGCAGAATGAAGATCAAGGACCATGCGGTCGATACCGCCCGCGCCGTCGCCTTCCTCAGCCGCATCCCCATGCCGCAATCGCTGTTCAAAACCTATGACGGTAGGCTCGGCCGGCTGGTGCGCGCCTTTCCTTTCGCCGGCTTCGTCATCGGTGTCGCGCCCGCACTCGCCCTCCTCCTGCTTTTGGAGCTGCGCGCCGATCCGCTGATGGCGGCCCTCATCGCGCTTTGCATCCAGGTCGTCGTCACCGGCGCGCTGCACGAGGACGGCCTGGCCGATACCGCCGACGGCATCGGCGGCGGAAGGAGCCGCGAGCACAGCCTCGACATCATGAAAGACAGCCGGATCGGCACCTATGGCGCGATAGCGCTGATCCTCTCCTTCGCGATCCGCGCCGCAGCACTTGCCGCCATCGCCCGCCACGCCTCGCCTCTTACTTCAGCCCTTGCCATTCCCGCCGTCGCAGCACTCAGCCGCGGCGCCATCGCCTGGCACTGGCAGCGGCTGCCGACGGCCAAGACCGATGGCGTCGCCGCCTCGACCGGCCAGCCCGACGAGGCGGCGATGCAGTTTGCGCTCGCCGCGGCCGGGCTCGTCGCAGCGCTTCTGATCTGGCCGGCTTTCGGCCTGCGGCCGCTGGTCGCAAGCCTGCTCGCCGCCGGCATCACAGCACTTGCCTTTACCGCCTTCATCCGCCGCAAACTTGCCGGCCATACCGGCGACACACTGGGCGCGACGCAGCAAATTTGCGAGGTTGCCGCGCTTTGCACCCTTGCCACGGCTCTTTGAAACTCCGATATGTCCTTCATGCAAACACCCTGCATTCACCTCTGCTCCCTGGTTTCAGACACCGGATTTTGCGCTGGATGCGGCCGGACTCTTGAGGAAATCGGCAGCTGGGTGAGCTACTCCGACATTGAACGAAGACGGATCATGGCCCTGCTGCCGGCAAGGCTTGCAGGCGCCGCCGCGGGATCGAACCACATGGAAACAGGCTCCGCCAGCGGGCCGGAGCAAGCTTTATGATCCGTTTGACCGTCTTCCTCGTCGTGATCGGCATCGGCCTTGCGGTGCTGATCGTCAACCATGACAAAGGCAGTATCCTCGGCCTGCAGAGCGACGACTTCGTCCGCGTCGTCTATCTGCTGCCGATCGCGCTGATGCTGTCGGCCGGCATCTGGGCGAGCCGGCGCAGCCTTGGTGAGACGATGCGCCAGATGATGATCTGGCTGGTGATCATCCTGGCGCTCGTGACCGTCTATCTCTATCGTCAGGACGCGCTCGGCGTCGGCAACCGGCTGCTTGCCGGCCTCGTTCCCGGCCGCGCCGTCGTTGTCACCACAAGCGAAGGCGGCCAGGAGATCATCCTGCACAAACTGCTGAACGGCCATTTCGAGGCCGATGTCGCCGTCAACGGTCAGACGATCGAAATGCTCGTCGATACCGGCGCCAGCATGGTGGCGCTGTCCCGCGAAGACGCCGAGCGGATCGGCATCGACCTCTCCCGCCTCACCTATTCCATGACCGTCATGACCGCCAACGGCCGCGGCCGCGCAGCACCCGTCACGCTCGACCAGGTGGCGATCGGCCCGATCGTCCGCAACAATGTCGCAGCCAGCGTCGCCGAGGACGGCCGGCTCGACCAGAGTCTACTCGGCATGAGCTTCCTGGAAACGCTGGGTTCGCTGCAGATGCAGACCGACGAACTGCGCATACGCGATTGAACCCGGCGCAGCTTTACGCCGGCATTCGGATCTGTCACCTTCAAGCGCAAAAACAAGACCACAAAGAGCCAAAAGAAACTCCTAGTCTGGTGGCACCGCATGTTCGACCGGCTTTCGCCCAAGGCGAAGCCTTGCCCCATGGGTGCGACAGGAGTTTCGCGATGAATTCGCTCTGGCCGATCGTCATCGGCGGCATTTTGCCCGCCATGTTCTGGGGCATCACCGCCATCTTCCAGAAGCAGAGCGCCACGGCTGCCACCGGCTCTGCCATCTATCTGATCGCCTTCGGCGCCGCCTGTGCGCTGGCCGGCCTGATCGTCGCACTGATCTGGCGCCCGGCCCCCTGGACGGCCGAAGGTATCGGATTTGCCGCCACCGCAGGCGCCTGCTTCGCTCTCGGCACCGGCCTGATCAGCTTCGCGCTTTTCGCCTATGGCGTCCCGGTCTCCAAACTCGCCCCGATCTGGAGCTGCAACGTGCTGGTGACGCTGGCAATCGGCGCTGTCTTCCTCGGCGAAGCCTCCGAGGTCAACCTGATGAAGCTTGCCGCGGGCACCCTCCTCATCCTGTCGGGCGCCCTGCTCGTCAGCAGTGCCTGAGGGGGAAACTGGCCCAACACAGACTGGCCCTTCGTCGCCAAACGCTCCTGCATTGCAGCACGTTCTGCTTTGTTGATATCCTGCGTCAAGGCGCCTGCGCGCCCACCGGAGCTCGAGATGAATCCACGACAATTGAAGTCATTCCTTGCGGTCATCCGGCATGAAAATCTCACGCGCGCCGCTGCCGAGGTCAATCTCGCCCAGTCGAGCCTCAGCGATCAGATACAGGCGCTGGAAGAAGAGCTTGGCGCAGAACTCTTCCGCCGCTCCCGGCAGGGCGTTGCCCTGACAGCGGCGGGTGCGGCGCTGAAGACCTATGCGGAAGAAATCCTGGCGCTGAACGACGAGGCGAAAGCTGCCGTCCGTGCCGCCGCCGGCAACGCCGAACAGTCCGTCAGCGTGGGTACGCTTGAAACCATCGCCGCCGAAACTCTGGCGCCCTGGCTGTCGGTCTTCGGCAAACAGAACCCGGGCCTTGGCCTGAAGCTCAAGATCGGCGGCAGCGGCGAATTACTTGCTCAATTGCATGACGGCTCGATCGACGTCGCCTTCACCTTCGATCGCGGGCAACAAGACGAGCGCTTCGCCACGCGCCATATCTCCAGCGAGCCGCTGGTGCTGATCGCCGGCCGTAATGCGCACGCCCGGCCACCCGAAAGCCTCGCGGCATTGAGCACTGCGCCCTTCATCGCCACCGAATCCGGCTGCGTTTACCGCCACTTGTTTGAGACTGCCTTTGCCGAGGCAGGTGTGCCTGCACCGCCTATCGTTACGGAAGCCGACAGTATCGCGACGATCATCCGGCTCGTTGCCTCAGGCGCCGGTTACGGGCTGGTCCCTGGTCTGGCTGTCGGGGCGGCACGCGGCGATGTCATCGCGCTGCCATGGCCGGGTGAACCACCCACCGCCGCGCTGGTGATGATGTGGCGGCGCCGGCGCGTGCAGCCGCCGGCGCTCGCCCTCCTGCTGCAATCGGCAAGCAACAAACTCTTGCCGGCGGCAAGCGACGAACTGTCGCCGGTCAGACCAGCCGATGCCCGCCTTCGACATGCAGGATAGTGCCGGTGGTGAAGCCGTTGCCGATCAGGAAACGGATCGCGTCGGCAATATCCTCCGACTGGCCGACACGCCCTGCCGGCAGGCGCTGCGCCATCGCCTCCAGCGTCGCCTGCTTGGCGTCCCCGGCAACAAAGTTCCAGATCGGTGTATCCACCCAACCCGGCGATACGGCATTGATGCGGATCGGCGCCAGTTCGACGGCAAGCGCCCTGACCAGGCCTTCGAGCGCCGCATTGACGGCTGCGACCACCGATCCGCGAGCCGCCGGCCGATAGGCCGCGACACCCGAGGTAAAGGTGATCGATCCTGATGGCGGCAGACGGGCTGCACCATATTTTGCGAGCAGCAGTGGCCCGTAGAACTTGCTCTCGACCACCCGTTGCGCTGCCGCGAGTTCGATCGATGGCAGCAACTGGTAGGCGCCTTCGATATCGGCCGCCGTACTGACGATATGGTCGACCGATCCGCTCTCTCGAAACAGCGCCGCCACGTCTTCCTCCCGCGCTATATCGACGACATGGGTTGCAAGCTTCGGATGCCCGCCGAGGTGACGGCACGCCGCAGCAAGCCTGTCTTCGCTGCGTCCCGCAATCGTCACCGATGCCCCCTCCTCAAGCAGGCGCATGGCAAGCGCCAACCCCATGCCGGAGCTGCCGCCGACGATTACCACCTTCGCACCTTCGATCCCGATACCAGTCATCTCGCTTCTCCTTTTGGCTGGGGAGAGCAGATGCCGCGAACCGAAGCGGAAGAAAAACGGAAGAAACCGATAGCATCATCGGATTTTCCGATGATGCTATCGGAGCGATCAGTTGCGCAGCCGGTAACCGGTCTTGAAGATCCAGGCGAGCGTTCCCAGGCAGATCGCCAGGAACACCGTGATCATCGCCAGGCTGATCGCCGGGTTAACGTCGGCGATCCCGTAGAAGCTCCAGCGAAAGCCGCTGACGAGATAGAGCACCGGATTGAGGTGGCTGACACCCTGCCAGAAGGGCGGTAGCATATTGACCGAATAAAAACTGCCGCCGAGGAAGGTCAGCGGCGGCACGACCAGCATGGGAATGAGGTTCAGCTGTTCGAAATTGCCGGCCCAGATGCCGATCATGAAGCCGAACAGGCTGAAGGTGATCGCCGTCAGCAAGAAGAACAGCACCATCATGAAGGGATGCTCGATCCTGACGTCGACGAAGAGATTGGCGGTCAAAAGGATGATGAAGCCGATGATCATGCCCTTGGTGGCGGCGGCTCCGACATAACCGAGCAGGATTTCGGTCATCGCCACCGGCGCCGACAACACCTCGTAGATCGTGCCGGTGAATTTCGGGAAATAGATGCCGAAGGAGCCGTTGCTGATGCACTGGCCAAGCAGCGTCAGCATGATCAGGCCGGGCGTGATGAAGGCGCCGTAGGATACGCCCTCCACCTCCTGGATGCGCGAGCCGACTGCTGCACCGAAGACGATGAAATAAAGCGAGGTCGAGATAACCGGCGAGATGACGCTCTGCAGCAGCGTGCGGCGCGTGCGGGCCATCTCGAAGAAATAGATGGATTTGATCGCCTCGACGTTCATTTGCCTGCTCCTACCAGCGCCACGAAGATATCTTCGAGCGAGCTCTGTCGCGTCGACAGATCCTTGAAATGGATATTGTTTTCACCCAGCCGCGTCAGGAGTGTCGCGATGCTTTCCTGCTCATTGTCGGCGTCGAAATCGTAAGTCAGCCGGCTGCCCTCCGCCTCCAGCGTCAGTCCGTTGCCGGCAAAACAATCCGGCAGGCGCTCGAGCGGCTCTGTGAGATCGAGAATGAGCTGCTTGCGGCCGAGCTTGGCCATTAGCGCCGCCTTGTCCTCAACGAGAAGCAATTGCCCGCCATTGATGACGCCGACACGGTCGGCAATTTCCTCGGCTTCCTCGATATAGTGGGTGGTCAGGATGATGGTGACGCCCGAGGCCCGAAGCTCCTGAACGACGTTCCACATATCCTTGCGCAGCGTCACGTCGACACCGGCTGTGGGCTCGTCGAGGAAGAGGATATCCGGCTCATGCGAAAGCGCCTTGGCGATCAACACCCGCCGCTTCATCCCGCCCGAGAGCTGGCGCAGCATATTGTCCTTCTTGTCCCAGAGCGAAAGCGCGCGCAGGACCTTCTCGATATGGGCAGGATTGGCCTTCTTGCCACGCAGGCCGCGCGAAAAGCTCACCGTATTGAACACCGTTTCGAACTGATCGGTTGTCAGCTCTTGCGGCACAAGGCCGATCATCCCGCGCGTGGCGCGGAAATCCTTCACGACATCATGGCCGGCGACCAATACCTTGCCGCCGCTCGGATTGGCAATGCCGCAGATGATCGAGATCAGCGTCGTCTTGCCCGCACCGTTCGGCCCGAGCAGCGCCAGGATCTCACCCTTTTCGACGTCGAGGTTGATGCCTTTCAGGGCCTCGAACCCATTGGCGTAGGTCTTGGTAAGATTCTGAACAGAAATGATGGGGGTCATGCGTTACTCTTGATATTATCGAAGTATTTGGCTCGCTATATAGTCCCTTCATGACGCATTAACATCCGTGGGAACGTGAACACTGCATTCGCCTTGCTAACACAGTTGCCTTGCGCAAGCGGATGACCCGCTGTTGCAAGTGGGCCCGCCGGCGCAGGCGAAGTAGCCGCATCGGTCTTCGCGACGACACCGATCTGTCCGGGACAAAGCAAGGCAGCAGTCGGCTCGGATGTCATCATCCGGTGATCTTCATGACCGATAAGAAGGCCGAGGCCAGCACCGGCATCCGCCCCGCCGCCCACCCCTTTGCGGAGCCGTCTCCGGGTGTTCTCGTTGCACCCTTTTTCGCTGCCTCGGCATGTAGTCAAAGTTATTGTTCAGTCACGAAGTGTTTGGAACCGGCTAGCATCCCCTGTCCAGCCGCGTTCGTCTTAGCCGGCCCTGCGCCGGCTTTCTTTTTGTTCGGAAAGAGGTCGCGTCTCGCGCCTATCGATCCGTCGCCAACGCAAGGCACACCGGTGAAAACCCAGATGCCCACCCCTCACAACTCATCGTAATTAAACCAATCAAAATCCGCGACCTTGCCCCTCCCCGACGTGTCGAAGGCAAACACACCAGCGAAGGCGCCGGTGAAGGAACCGTGTTCGCCGCGGCCGCCTTCGTCGGAAATCATCCCGGCATCGAGGATCGGGCCGATCGGCTGCCAGGCGCCCTTGCCTTCGGTCTGCCAGAAGAATTGCAGATCGTTCTCGCGGATTTCCATGGCGAGCTGGACACGCCCCTCGGCGGGAATGGCGATGCCGCTTTCGACGGGAAAACTGAGGCGTCCATTCGGATAGTCGCCATTGCAGGAAAGGATCGTCACGCAGCGGCCGAGTGTTTCGTGCAGCGTCACCGCGACGGCGTGGAACTTGTGGCGGTTGTAATAATGCGTCAGCCCGGCGACCTGCTGATAGGTGTCGGGTGAGAACTCGACCACGGTTTCGGCGCGGAAGCTGTGATGTTCCTGCCGGCGAGCGACCAGCGCCTGTTCGAACCACGAGCCAATGCTTTCACGCCCGATCAGGCGCAGATGGCCTGGGCGGTCCGTCAGGTTGAAGATGCGGTTGGGTTCGGGCGTGCGCAGCCATTGGAAATCAGCTGGCAGCGTACCGCCGTCGAAGCTATATTCACTGCGCATCGGCTTTTCCACCGGCACGGCGCCAAAGAGGCCCGGCACGTCGATATCGGGCACTGAGGTGCCGTTTTCGAGGTAGAGCCAGTCGTCGTCGCGCCAGAGGCATTTCTGTAACGATGTCTCGCGCCCCAGCGTGCAGCGCCGCTTCGGCGGCAGCGGCCGGCCGCAGAGATGGGTGTGATAGGCCTCACCCTCCGGCGTCTCGACATATTGGCCGTGCCCCGCCCGCTGCAGCGCCGCGCCCGGATGATCTTTGGAGGTGATCAGATGCATGTTCGGATGCATCTCATAAGGCCCATCGATCCGGTGCGAACGCGCCATGGTGACGGCGTGGTCGTAGCCGGTGCCGCCCTCGGCGGTCGTCAGATAATACCAGCCGTTGCGCTTGAAGAGATGCGGTCCCTCGACAAGGCCGAGCGGACTGCCGGCAAAGATGTTCTGGATCGGCCCCTTCAACGCCTTTGTCGCCGGGTCCCATTCCTGCAGCAGGATGCCGTCGAAGGCCGGCGATTTCGGCGAGCCGCCATAGCTCTCGGTACGGTGGTTCCATTGCATGTTGAGGAACCACTTGCGGCCGTCATCGTCGTGGAACAGCGAAGGATCGAAGCCGGAGGAATTGACATAGACGGGGTCGGACCATTCGGCTTCGATCGAGGGCGCGGTGACGATGTAGTTCGGGGCATCCTTGAAACTGCCGTCGAAGCGTTTGACGTCGGTATAGACGAGCCAGAACTGGCCGTCGGCATGGGAAAGACACGGCGCCCAGATGCCGCAGCTATCGGGATTGCCCCGCATGTCGAGCTGCGATCGGCGTTCCAGCGGCCGGCGCACCAGCGTCCAGTTCACCAGATCGCGCGAATGGTGGATCTGCACACCCGGATACCATTCGAAGGTGGAGGTGGCGATATAATAATCCGCGCCGACGCGGCAGATTGACGGATCGGGATTGAATCCGGGCAGGATGGGGTTGCGGATCATGGCGGCTCCTCCGAAATTATTGTTGTGGTACGTGCATCACATAGGAACGGCGGTTACTGCACCAAGTTGCCACCCTCATTCCTGTGCTCGTCACAGGAATCCAGCCGCGCGTCCGCGCGGCGAAAAGAGTCTATTCGGCCCAAGGGATTTGGGCTGGCTGGATCTCTGTGACATCGCTCGGGTCAAGTCCGAGGACAGAGATGAGGGAGGATGTGGCAGCGCGCTGCCCCAAACGCCCAGTCTGCCTTCCCTATTCCCGCTCCGCCGACTTCGCCCAGAGATTGATATCCGCCTCCTTGGCATAGACGTCAACCTCGGCAAGCTCCTCGGCCGAAAATTCGAGATTATCCAACGCCTTGACGCAGTCGACGATCTGCGACGAGCGGCTGGCGCCGATCAGCGCCGAGGTTACCCGTCCGCCGCGCAGCACCCAGGCGATCGCCATCTGCGCCAGCGTCTGGCTGCGCTTCTCGGCGATCTCGTTGAGCTTGCGGATATTGTCGATGATCGAGGGGCGGATGTAGTCTCTCTTGAGAAAATGGTTCTGCGCCGCGCGGCTATCTTCGGGAATGCCGCCGAGATATTTCGTCGTTAGCATGCCCTGGGCCAGCGGCGAGAATACGATCGAGCCCATGCCGACCTCGTCGAGCGTATCGAGCAGCCGGTCGTCCTCGACCCAGCGATTGAGCATCGAATAGCTCGGCTGGTGGATCAGGCACGGCGTGCCGAGTTCCTTCAGAATCTTTGCGGCTTCGCGCGAGCGCTGCGAGTTGTAAGAGGAAATGCCGACATAGAGCGCCCGGCCGGAGCGGACGATATGGTCGAGCGCGCCGCAGGTTTCTTCCAGTGGCGTCTCCGGGTCGAAGCGGTGCGAATAAAAGATGTCGACATAATCGAGGCCCATGCGCTTCAGGCTCTGGTCGCAGGAGGCGATCAGATACTTGCGGCTGCCCCACTCGCCATAGGGACCTGGCCACATGTCGTAGCCGGCCTTGGAAGAGATGATCAGTTCGTCGCGAAGCCCGGAAAATTCGCTGCGCAGGATCTCGCCGAAAGCGGTCTCGGCGCTGCCGGGAGGCGGGCCGTAATTGTTGGCGAGGTCGAAATGGGTGATGCCGAGGTCGAAGGCCGTGCGGCACATGTCGATCTTGCGGTCATGCGGCGTGTCACCGCCGAAATTGTGCCAGAGGCCAAGGGAAACGGCCGGCAGCTTCAGGCCGGAACGGCCGACGCGATTATATTTCATCTTCGAATAACGGTCTGCAGCCGGTTGCCAGCTCATCTGAATAACTCCTTTAAAGTATCTCTATGATCGTCACGCGGTATCTTCGGCCCAAGAGATCGCCGACACCTGCCCCTCATCCGCCTGCCGGCACCTTCTCACCGCATGCGGGGCGTAGGGAATATGCCGTAACCTCTCCGTCTCTCGCCAGCGTTTCGCGTGGCAAGTCCCCTCGCCCCGTTTTTAGGGGGAGAGGGTTAGGGTGAGGGGCAGCCATCGGCGCGAACCGAACAGCCGCAGGACAGGCCCGATGATGACCGAACTATTGAGACAAACGCGCCGATACGGCAAGCGCACCGCGCGAATTTCTACTATCTCAACAGCGCCTGCGCCTCTTCGATGCCGAGCGCGGCCGGCTGCGTGCAAGTCGTCGTCAGCTCGATGAAGCGGCCCTCCTCGCCCGATTTCAGGATCGAGGTCATGACGTCGACGCCATGCAGCGTGCGGTCGAGCGAGCAGCGTGCGTCGCGGCCTTCGATCAGCGCCATCGCCATGTCGGCTAGGCCGGCCGTGCGGTAATTGGCGCGCGCCCCGTTCGGGTTTTCCTGGTTGATCTTGCCGAAGGGATGGTCCCAATCGTCAAGCGGCTTGATGTCCTTGTCGCGGCCGCTTGCCTCAACGGTGCCGCCGAAGAAGTTCGGGTCCGGCACATAGAGCGAGCCGTCGGTGCCATAGATCTCCATATTCGCATGGCGGTGCGACCACACATCCCAGCTTGCCGACAGCGTCACGGTGGCGCCGCTGACGAATTCGAGCAGCGCCTGGATCGTTGTCGGCGTCTTGACCGGGATGATCTCGCCGTTGCGCGGCTGGCTGGTGATCGTCCGGGTCGGCGATGCCATCGAGGTCATGGCACCGACGCGTTTGACCGGACCGATCAGGTTGATCAGGTTGGCGATGTAATAGGGGCCGAGATCGAGGATCGGGCCGCCGCCCGGCAGGAAGAAGAAATCCGGGTTCGGATGCCACATCTCCATGCCCGGGCTCATCACGTAGCAGGCGCCCGAGGTCACCCGGCCGATGCCGCCATCGTCGATGAATTTGCGGGCGAGCTGGTGGGCGCCGCCGAGGAAGGTGTCGGGCGCACAGCCGACGGCGAGGTTCTTCGCCTTGGCGAGACGGCGAAGCTCCTCGCCCTGCTCCAGCGAAAGCACCAGCGGTTTTTCCGAATAGACGTGTTTTCCGGCTTCAAGGATCGCCTTCGACACCGGAAAATGCGCATCCGGGATCGTCAGATTGACGACGACGTCGATCTCGTCATTGGCGAGAAGCTCCTCGATTGTCTGCGCCTTGACGCCATATTCCTTGGCACGCGCCTCGGCCGCCTGCACGTTGATATCGGCGCAGGCCAGCACCTTCAGCCCCTTGAAGAGCGGTGAAAGCGAAAAGTAAGTGGTGGAGATATTGCCGCATCCGATGATGCCTACGCCAAGTTCCCTGGTCATGATATGCCTCAATAAGTCTGGAAGGATGCGATCGAACGGCTGATATTGCGGTCGATATCTTTTGGATTGTCATGTTCGACGACGAAGTGTTTCGCCTTGGTGGCGCGCAGCGCCGTCATCAGCCTGCCCCACTCGACCTTGCCATGACCGACATCGGCCCAGCCGTCTTCGTCCTTCGCCTCGCCGGCAGGCGCGATGTCCTTGACATGTACCGCGGTGATACGCGGCCCGAGCTTTTCGATCCAGGCGAAAGGATCGGCGTTGCCGCGAATGACCCAGGCGATATCGGCTTCCCAGGAAATATCAGGCGCGCCCTCGAAGATGCGCTCGATCGGCAGCGAGCCGTCGGCCAGCTTGACGAATTCGAAATCGTGATTGTGCCAGCCGAATTCATAGCCGGCTTCCTTGTAGGGCTTGCTCATTTCCTGCAAGCGCTTGCCGAAGGCGACCCAGCCGGCGGCGTCGGAGGGGCGCTGCTCAGCTGCCAGATGCGGCGCATAGATCGAATCCATGCCGAGAATTTTGGCAATGTTCAACGACTTCTGGACGTCCTTCTCGAGGAAATCCGGGCTGAAATGGCCGGTCGCCATCACCAAGCCGTTCTTGTCGAGATCGGCGCGAAGGCTCTTCAGGCCGTCATCGTCGAGATCGGCATAGATGCCGCCGAAGCCTTCGACCTCGGCATAACCTGCCTTGCCGAGCTTTTCGAAAATTGCCGAATAGGGCTGGAAGTTGCGGGCGCTATAGAGCTGGTAGCTGAGTTTCGTCATCATCGTCTCCTTGGGCCTCGTGCCCATTTCTTGGAAGGATCAATCCGCCGATTGGCAGGAATGCAGGTCGTAAAAGCGGAAATCCGGCAGCTTGCCGCGTTCGAGCGGATGTGCCGGGGTGAAGGTGATGCGGCGGCTCTCGCCGGGTGCAAGATCGAAGGCGTTGTCGGAATATTTGCCGTCCGCCTCGGTCTCGATCATTACGAAGAGCGCAAGTCCCGCTGCGGTGACATTGATATCGATCGCGCCACTCGCCTCGACATATTCGTGAGTGACGGTCAGGCCAGAAGGCTCCAATTCCAGCGCCTTATAGGTGCCGTTGACATAGTGCCCCTCGCCTCCCATGCCGTTCGACGCGGTAAAATGCCAGGCAAGCAGCGTGCCCTCAGCAATGTCGGACACATCAATCGCCGCGGCCGTCACCGCCGCATCCGGCGAGCACATGGCCTGCACGTTTTTCAGGTGCCGCCGCTCGCCATTCATCGTCAGAAGCGAGATCGAAAGATCGACGCTGACATCATTGAGCGTATCGTTGACGAGCGAGAAGCGGATCGTCTTGCCGTCCTCGGCGGGAATGGCGGCAACCGCCACCGGCTGGAAGAAGCGCTTGACGAGATAATGCATCGCCTTCCAGCGGCCGCCGTAGTCGAGGCTCGACCAGGAGGCGACCGGCCAAGTGTCGTTGAGTTGCCAGTAGATCGTGCCCATGCAATGGGGCTTCAACGAGCGCCAATATTCCACCGCCGTCTTGATCGCCAGCCCCTGCTGGATCTGGGAGAGATAGACGAAATTCGGGAAATCCTTGGGGAAGCGGAAATAGCGGAACATCGTGCCGGCGATGCGTTCGTTGCCGCCGGCATTCTTCTGGTGCAGCTCCATAACGGGAGAAGCGATGTTCATGTCCTTCTCCTCGGCATAAGTTTTGATGACGGGCAGCGAGGTGTAGGACTGGAAGCCGAACTCCGAACAGAAGCGCGGCCGCACCGAACGGTAATTGTCGAACGACTTGTTCTCGTGCCAGACTGACCAGTAATGCATGTCGCCCGACCCGTCGGCATGCCAGGCATCGCCGAAATCGAGATAGCCGGATGCCGGGCTCGACGGCCACCAGAGCGCGCCCGGCAGCGCCTTCTTCACCGCCTGTTCGATCGTCCGGTTGAGGCGGTCGTAGGAGACGAGATAGCGGTCGCGATCCTTCCTCGATTCCTCGAACCAGGTCAGCGCTCCGACAAGCTCGTTGTCGCCGCACCAGAGCGCGATCGAAGGATGCGAGGAGAGCCGCTTGACCTGGTAATCCACCTCGATCGCCACATTGCCGAGGAAGTCTTCGGTCGAGGGATAGAGGTTGCAGGCGAACATGAAGTCCTGCCAGACCATCAGGCCCAGCCGGTCGCAGAGGTCGTAGAAATGATCCTGCTCGTAGAAACCGCCACCCCAGACACGGATCATGTTCATGTTGGCGGCTTTCGCCGATTGCAGCAGGTCCTCTGTCTTTTCAGGCGAAGAGAGTGAATAGAGCGCGTCGGCCGGGATCCAATTGGCGCCGCGGCAGAAGATCTCGCGGCCGTTGACCTTGAAGGCGAAGCGGCTGCCTGATGCATCCGGCGTGGTGATCAGTTCGACAGTGCGCAGGCCGATCTGCTTGCTCACCTCATCCGTCGGCAATTCGACGGACAGCGTATAAAGCGCCTGCTCGCCGCTGCCGGAGGGCCACCAGAGACGCGGATTGTCGATATGGAAGAGATGGTGGACCTCCGTCTCGCCCTTGACGCCGACATCGAGACGCACGCGCTCGCCATCGAGGTCGAAATAGACCTGGGCGATGCCGGCATGCTTGGCAAACAGGCTCGCCGTCACCAGGAGATCGACCGAGCCGTCGCTATTGTGGGTTTGGCGTGTGACGACATGTTCGATGCGCGCCGTCTCGAGCTGCTTCAGCGTGATCGTGCCGTAAAGGCCGAACGGCGCAATGGCGATGTTCCAGTCCCAGCCGAAATGGCATTGCGGCTTACGCAGCATGTTGCCGTCGGGGATCGGCGAATTGCCGGTGCTGTAGGGGATGTAGAACGGCTGCTTCTTCTGCCGTTCAGCCCCGACGGCGGGGTTGGAGGCAAAGACGATCCGGATGACGTTGTCGCCAGGTTTCAGCATGCTCGACACGTCGGGCCGGTAGCGGCGGAAGCTGTTATCAGCTTCGAGCGCCAGGAAGCCGTTGACGTGGACGGTTGCGACGGTGTCGAGATAATCGATATCCAGATACCAGTCCCCTTCGACCTCCTGCAGCGCGAAGCTGCGCTCGACCGCCCATTCGCGCTCGGCGACCCACTGCACCTTTTCCTCGTTCCGGCCGAAATAGGGATCGGGGATCAACCCTGCCCGGTGCAGCGCCGTGTGCACGTCGCCCGGCAGGGTGATGACGCTCTTGATCTCGCCGTCGACGGAAGTCAGCTGCCACGAACCGGAAAGGTCGATGTTGGGGGGTGTCGATGGATGCGTCACGATGTCATTTCCGAATTACGTTTTGGACATGGACGGCGGATGATCGCCGTCCGGTAGCTGTCGTTCGTCAGAAGCCGGCTTGGCTCCCTCTTCTCCCCGCTGGGAGATATGTAGCAGCGCCTTGGTCTCTCGCTCTCCGTCATCCTCGGGCTTGACCCGAGGATCCAAGCCGCATCCACCAGCAGCGGCGGGCATAGATCCTCGGGTCAAGCCCGAGGATGACGGAGAGCGGGGTTGGGCTTCTCGCCAAACTCGCCCCGGCCGATTGACCTCACATCAGGCAGGCGGGCACCATCTCCGACTCCGCCCGCAAAATTCCTCTAAAGACGCAGCTCGCTCTCGGCATCGAACACCGAAGCCAATGCCATGTCGAAGCTGAGCTTCACCTTGGCTCCGACGTTAAAACGCCGCGCGCCGTTGACGCGGACCGACATCGTGTGACCGGCATGTTTCAGCCACAGAAGATTATCGGCACCCATCGGCTCTTCGATATCGACGGTGGCGTCATGTTCTTCGCCGCCGGCATTCTCGTTGACCTTGATGTGCTCCGGGCGGACGCCGAGCACCACCTTGCGGCCGGGCTGCAATGTCTCGTTGGCGTCGTAGGCAGCGAGCGAGAAAATGACGCCGTTGGCCGAAAAGGCAATGCCGTCACCGGCCTTGACCAGCTCGCCGCGCAGGAAATTCATCGACGGAGAGCCGATGAAGCCGGCGACGAAGAGATTACGCGGCCTGTTGTAGATCGTCGTCGGATCGTCGAGCTGCTGGATGATGCCGCTCTTCATGATGGCGATGCGGTCGGCCAGCGTCAGCGCCTCGATCTGGTCATGGGTAACGTAGATCATCGTGTTCTTCAGCGACTGATGCAGCCGCTTGATTTCGACGCGCAACTCCGAGCGGAGTTTGGCGTCGAGGTTCGACAGCGGCTCGTCGAACAGGAAGACGTCGACATCGCGCACCAGCGCCCGGCCGATCGCGACGCGCTGACGCTGACCGCCGGACAGTTCGGCGGGCTTGCGCTTCAAGAGCGGCTGGATCTGCAGGATCTCGGCTGCCCGCGCCACGCGCTTGTCGATCTCGGCTTGCGGTATCTTGGCGACGCGTAGGCCGAAAGAGAGGTTCTTCTCGACGGTCATCTGCGGATAGAGCGCATAGGACTGGAAGACCATGCCGATGCCACGGTCCTTCGGCTCTTCCCAAGTGACATTCTTGCCCTTGATGAAGATCTGGCCTTCCGAGGCGTCGAGCAGGCCGGCGATGCAGTTCAGCAAGGTCGACTTGCCGCAGCCGGACGACCCGAGCAGCACCAGGAATTCGCCGTCGTTGATATCAAGGTTCAGATCCTTCAGCACGCTGACGGCGCCGAAGTTCAGCGACAGATCCTTGATCGAGACGCTTGCATTGGAGACACTTGAATTCATGTTCATGGGATCAACCCTTCACTGCGCCGGCGGCGATGCCACGGACGAAAAGCCGCCCCGAGACGAAATAGACGATCAGCGGCACGAGACCGGTGAGGATCGTTGCCGCCATGTTGACGTTGTATTCCTTCACGCCCTGGACGGAATTGACGATGTTGTTGAGCTGCACGGTCATCGGATAGGTATCCGGACGGGTGAAAACCACGCCGAACAGGAAGTCGTTCCAGATGCCGGTCACCTGGAGGATCATCGCCACGACGAAGATCGGCAGCGACATCGGCAGCATGATCTTCAGAAAGATCTGCCAGAAGCCCGCCCCGTCGACACGCGCCGCCTTGAACAGCTCCTCCGGCAGCGACACGAAATAATTGCGGAAGAGCAGCGTCAGGATCGGCATGCCGAAGATCGAATGGACGATGACGAGACCGGTCAGCGTGCCGTAAATGCCGATTTCGCGCAGAATGATGACGATCGGATAGATCATCACCTGGTAGGGAATGAACGCCCCGATGATCAGGATCGAGAAGAAAAGCTCGGATCCCTTGAAGCGCCAGTTGGCGAGCGCATAACCGTTCACCGACGCGATCGCGATCGAGATGATGACCGATGGCACGGTGATACGCACCGAATTCCAGAAGCCGCGCGACAGGCCATCGCAGTTGAGGCCGGTGCAGGCCTCGGCCCAGGCCTTCACCCAGGGTTCGAAGGTGATCTCCAGCGGCGGCGAAAAGATATTGCCGAGCCGGATTTCCGGCATGCCCTTCAGCGACGTCACGACCATCACGTAGAGCGGCAGCAAATAGTAGAGCGCCGCCACACCAAGCGTGCCGTAGAGTATGATGTTGCGCGACGACAGCGCCGGGCGCGGCTTGGCGCCGCTCGGGCCTTCGCCAAGTCTCGGCGCAACGGCGTCGATACCGGCGGCTGTGGTGTTGAGAGTTTCGATATTAGCCACGCTTGCGCCCTCCTCCGAATTCCAGATAGGCCCACGGAACGATGATGATCGCGACAGTGACGAGCATCATGGTCGAGGCGGCAAAGCCCTGCCCCAGGTTCTGCGCCTGGAACATGTAGTCGTAGACATATTTCGCCGGCACTTCCGAGGAGATGCCCGGCCCGCCCGAGGTCTGTGCGACGACGAGGTCGTAGACCTTGACGATGCCGGAGGCGATGATGACGATGGTGGTGATGAACACCGGCCGCATCATCGGAATGACGATGAAGAGATAGGTCCTCCACATCGGGATGCCGTCGACGCGCGCCGCCTTCCAGATGTCCTCGTCGATGCCGCGCAGGCCGGCGAGCATCAGGCACATGACGAGGCCCGTTCCCTGCCACAGCGCCGCGATCAAAATGCCGTAGATGACGATTTCAGGCGTATAGAGCGGATTGAAGGTGAAGCTCGTCCAGCCCATCGAACGCACGACCGACTGGATGCCGAAATCCGGGTTGAGAACCCATTGCCAAACGAGACCTGTCACGATGAAGGACAGCGCGAAGGGATAAAGGAAGATGGTGCGGAAGGTGTTTTCGAAACGGATTTTTTGATCCATCAGGGCGGCGAGCATGAAACCGATCACCAGGCTGAAGATCAGCGAAAGCACGCCATAGAGGGCGAGATTTTCGATCGCCGTCACCCATCGGGGCGCCGCCCAGAGGCGCTCATACTGATCGATGCCGACAAAGCTCAACCGCGGAAGGAGCTTGGAATTGGTAAAGGAATAAAAGACCGTCCAGAATGTGCCGCCGACAAAGATCACCACGGCTGTCAGGATCATCGGAATGGACGCAATCTTGGCATTCAGATTGCGTAGTAACTTGTTTGGCCGGCCTGCTTGCGCTTGACCCGTCATGAATACTCCTCCTCAAATCGCAATTGCGACCTGTGACGAAACGGCATGGCGCCGCCTCTCGTCCCCACGTCCGAAATCTGCTGAAGATAGCGGAGAGAAGCTGCCGCCGGCCGGACCATCAAAGTCGTCCGGAGAGGATCCGGCCCCATGGGAGCCGGATCGCAAAGGCAGCAAATCTACCGATCAATCAGCCGAAGCGATGATCCCGGCGAAACGCTTCTGCGCGTCCTCCGGCGTCATCGACGGATTGGCGAAGAATTCGGAGAAGAGGTCTTCCTTTTGCTTCTGGCTGTCGGCCGAAAGCAGCTGGTCGGTGCCTTGGATCACGTTGCCCTTCGCCAGGATGTCGAGACCCTTCTTCATGCAATCATTGGCGGCGGCGAGATCGACGTCGCCGCGCACCGGCAGCGAGCCCTTCTTCAGGTTGAAGGCAACCTGGGTCTTGGGATCGAGCAGGGTCTTGGCAAGCACTGCCTGCGCCTTGGACTTTTCTTCGTCCTTCAGCAGCGGGAAGTAGAAGGCGTCGCCGCCGGTCGAGATGATCTCGTTCACGCCGAGGCCGGGCAGGCAGGTATAATCCGTGCCGGCTTTCTGGCCGGCGAGTGCGAATTCGCCCTGTGCCCAGTCACCCATGATCTGGCCACCGGCCTTGCCTGTGATGACCAGGTTGGTTGCCTGGTTCCAATCCTGGACGTTGCTGCCCTTGGACATTTTGCGGGCATCGTCGGCGGCCTTGAAGACCTTGGCGATCTCCGGACCGGCAGCGACTTCCGCATCCTTGTCCTTGAAGACCTTGTTGAAGACGTCCTTGCCGGCAACCGCGACCATCAACACGTCGAAGGCGCCTGTCGCCTGCCACGGCTGACCGCCGACGGCGAGCGGAATGATGCCGGCCTTTTCGAGAGCCGGAGCGGCAGCGACGAACTCGTCCCAGTTCTTCGGCACTTCGACGCCGGCCTTCTTGAAGGCTGCGTTCGAAAGCCACAGCCACTGCCAGGAGTGGATGTTGACCGGAGCGCAGTAGATCTTGCCGTCGATGGTGCAGGAATCGAGCAGGCTCGACGGACGAATAATGTCCTTCCAGTGCTCGGCAGTGGCCACATCCGTCAGGTCGCGCATCAGGCCGGCCTGGACGAGTTCTTCGGCCTGGCGGCCGTGGTTGAACTGGGTGGCGCCCATCGGGTCGCCGCCGGTGATGCGGCTGATCATGATCGGGCGTGCCGTGCCGCCGGAACCGGCGATTGCACCGTCGACCCAGTGGTTGCCGGTGGCGTCGAACGCCTTTGCCAGCTCGGCGACAGCAGCGGATTCGCCGCCGGATGTCCACCAATGGGTGACTTCGAGATCGGTGGCGCTGGCGCTAAACGGAAGCGCCGCGGAAGCGGCAAGCATAGCCGCCATCAGACGAATTTTCATGAGTTCTCCTCCCTCACTGAAACGTTGCCGGAAAAACTTAGTTCAATCGATTTCCACGCGCAACTGTCAGCTGGCAAATTTTTCCCGAGCAACCGCAATTGCAGCTTCTGACTGTTTTCCATCGAAGCGCCTCGCCCTCGTTAGCGACACCAAATCAACTCTTCTCGCAAATGCGTTTTCAGGTCATCTATTTGAATATATTATATTAATTTTAATTATTAGATTCACAGCCCATATCGCCGGTTTCGCAACTGCAAAAAAGCCGCGGAATAATTGCCGATTCAACCTTAGAGCGTGATGCTGCGGTGCACATAAGAAAAAGCGCTCGACATTTCTACTGTATCGTTACAGATTTGCTTTTCTTAGGGAGGCGCGATTTTGGCAAGCGCGGGCTTACGGCGCTTGAAAAAGCCTCTATAAGCGACACCAATTCGCGCGAGGCAGGCCTACAGGGATGGAAAACAAGGGAAATTTCGGGCAAGCGGCGCCGGCGGCGCGCGAGCGTCCGACATTGAAGACGATCGCCTTCATGACTGGCCTTGGCGTCACGACGGTGTCGCGCGCGCTGAAAGATGCGCCTGACATCGGGGCGGAAACCAAAGAGCGGGTGCGTATGGTCGCCCGCCAGCTTGGCTACCAGCCGAACAGGGCGGGCGTGCGCCTGCGCACCGGCAAGACCAACGTCATCGCCCTTGTCCTCAGCATAGATGAGGAGATCATGGGCTTTTCCAGCCAGCTGGTCTTCGGAATTTCCGAAGTACTGTCCGGCACGCCCTATCATATCGTCGTCACGCCGCACTCCCACAGCAAGGACCCGATGCTGCCGGTGCGCTACATCCTCGAGACCGGCTCGGCCGACGGCGTCATCATCTCACGCATCGAGCCGGACGATCCGCGCGTGCGGCTCTTGACCGAGCGCGGCATGCCCTTTGCCACGCATGGGCGCACCGATGCGGGTCTCACTCATCCGTTCCACGATTTCGACAACGAAGCCTTCGCCCACGAGGCTGTGGAAAAGCTCGTTAAGCGTGGCCGGCGCCGCATCGCCCTGCTGCAGCCGCCGAGCAAGCTCACCTACTACGCCCATATCCGCATCGGCTTCCAGACCGGACTGCACGATTACGGCGCCGAGGAAGTGCCGCTGCGCATCAACACCGACGCACCGCTCGCCGACATCCGCGACGTCGTCGAGGTGATGATGCGCTCGGCCAACGCGCCCGACGGCATCGTCTGTTCGGCCGGCAGCGCCGCGATCGCCGTCAATGCCGGCATCGAAGCTGCCGGCAAGACGCTCGGCCGTGATCTCGATATGGTCTCAAAGCAGTCGGTGCCGATCCTGAACTGGATCCGCCCGGAAATCATCACTGCCCAGGAAGACGTGCGCCAGGCCGGCCGCGAAATGGCCAAAGCCGTCATCGCCCGCATCGACGGCGTCGAACCGGAACTGCTGCAGAGCATCAGCCAGCCGATCTGGCCCGAGAGCGGCAGGTAAGGCGGATTGAGAAGCGCGACCCGTCGGACTTACCGGCAGCCGAGAAACTCATCTTCGGCGGTCCAAGGTTTGGGTGGCTCAAATCGCTTCCAGCGACGTAGTGACCTCAGTCGCCCCGACTTCGCCGCGCTAACCGCAAGCGCGGCATCGGCTCGAAAAAAGCCAAGATTGCTCGCCATCTCATGAGCGAGCGACGGGGAGATCGACAGAATGCAAGAAAGTGGCGTGCCCTATTTCAGCCAATGGGAAACACCCGGCATGACGCTGCCGGTGCTTGCCGCGGGATCGCAGGCTCTGCTCAGCGATCCGCTCTGGCGCCATTCGGGAGCCGCAACGATCGAGGAATATGCGCATTGGGCCGTGAACGTCTGCGGCATGGCCTGCCTGAAGATGATCCTAGCCGCGCGCGGCGAGATCCATCCCACCCTCGAACTCGCCCGCGCCTGCACTCGTTATGGCGGTTATGTCGTCGACGAGATCGACGCTTCGATCAAGGGGCTGATCTACGCGCCCTTCGTCCGCTTCGCCGCCGACCGATTCGCGCTCGATGCGAAGACCATCACCGGCTTGGACACATCGGCCATTCCGGAGCTGCTGTCGAAGCGCAGGTTCTTCATCGCCTCGGTGCATTCGGCCATCCGCTGGCCGGAGCACGAGCCGCCGTCGAAGGGCGGTCATCTGGTGCTGGTGACGGCGGCCAGCGATAAGACGATCCGCTTCCACAATCCGTCCGGCCACGACGCGGCAAGCCAGGCCGATGTCACGCTGCCGCTTGCCGTCTTCGATCGTTTCTTTGCCAATCGCGGCATATCGGTCGAGGCCTGATCTTTCCGATATCCCATCGCTTCGGAGGCTTTCATGACCCCTTCCCCCAACAGGCTGCGCATCGCCGTGCTTTTCGGTGGCCGTTCGGCCGAGCACGAGGTTTCCATCCTCTCGGCGACCAACGTCATGGCTGCGCTGGAGCCCGAGAAATATGACGCCGTTCCCATCTTCGTCACCCGTGAGGGACAATGGCTGCTGAGCGGCTTCGGGGACGGCCGGCTGGCGACACCCTCGTCAGGGACGGAAATCTGCCTCGTGCCGGGCGGCCGCGGGCGCATGCTGGCCATGCCGGCCCATGGCGCGCCGCATGAATTGCCAAGGATCGACATCCTGTTTCCCGTGCTGCACGGCCCGCATGGCGAGGACGGATCGGTGCAGGGCGCAGTTGAAGTGGCACGCGTGCCGCTCGCCGGCTGCGGCATCCTCGGCTCGGCCGCGGCACTGGACAAGGATATCGCCAAGCGTCTGCTGCAGGCGGCGGGCCTGCCGGTGGCGCGCGCCGTGACGATCCATGAGGGTGCGGCTCCATCGCTTGCCGCGCTCGAAGACGAGCTCGGCCTGCCGCTCTTTGTCAAGCCGGCGCGGCAGGGATCCTCCGTCGGCGTCGCCAAGGTCCATGCCAGCCAGGAATTTGCAGCAGCCCTTGCCGGAGGCTTCCGCCACGACCGGACGCTGCTCGCCGAGGAATTCATCGCCGGCCGCGAGATCGAATTCAGTGTGCTGGAGGATGTGGACGGAGAGCTTTTTGTCTCCCGGCCGGGTGAGATCGTGCCGGCGGAAAGCCACGGCTTCTACAATTACGACGCCAAATATGTCGATGAAAACGGCGCGGCGCTGAAAGTCCCGGCCGAGTTGCCGCTGGAGGTCGAGACCGCCATGCGCGATATGGCCGCCCAAGCTTTCCAGGCTGTCGGTTGCGATGGCATGGCGCGCATCGACTTTTTCCTGACATCGGACATGCACTTCGTCATCAACGAACTCAACACCATTCCCGGCTTCACCGATATCAGCATGTATTCCAAGGCGTTGGCAGCAAGCGGCGTCAGCTATGCCGAAATCATCGACCGGCTGGTGGAGCACGGCATGGCGCGCTTCCGCCGGACAGGCTAGATGATGAACGGATCGGTCCTGATTTCGGGATGTTCCGGCGGCGGAAAATCGACGCTGCTTGCGGAGCTTGGCCGCCGTGGCCATACGATCGTCGAGGAGCCCGGCCGCCGGATCGTCAAGCAGGAGCTGGAGAGCAATGGAACCGCCCTGCCCTGGGTCGACATGGTTGCCTTCGCCCGCCGCGCGATCGAGATGGCGATCGTCGACCACGCGGCGGCGCGCGAAGAGCAGGGCTGGACATTCTTCGACCGCGGGCTGATCGATGCCGCCTCGGCGCTTCAGCACCTGACGGGAGAACCGATCCTGGAAAGATTGAGCGCCGCCCATCGCTATAACAGAAGCGTTTTTCTCACGCCGCCATGGCTGGAGATTTACACGACCGACCCCGAGCGCCGCCATGGCTTCGAAGAGGCCGTCGCGGAATATGAGCGACTCGCCGCGACCTATCCGACAATCGGCTACGACGTCGTCGTGCTGCCGAAAATCACGGTCGCCGACCGGGCGGATTTCATCCTCGATCGCCTGAAGGCAAAGGAGTAGTCTTTCGGCAGCCGGCCGATCTCAGCGCCGGCGAAAGACGCACCACTGAAACGACTGCCGGCCGCCGCCGGGCGTCGCGTGCTCCTCGCGCCATTCGCGCTCCAAGGCAAAGGCGGAGCCGAATTCTGCCGCCAGCGCAGCGGCATCATAACGTTGGACCGGCAAGCCGCTGCACCGCTCCGGCCCGTCGGATGCGAAGGTCGCGATAATCACGACGCCGCCCGCCGCCGTGCCGGCTTCAAGCGCATTGCGATAGGACAGCCGCTGCTGCGGCTCGGTCAGGAAGTGAAAGACGGCGCGATCGTGCCATACGTCGTAGCGGCGCTTCGGTCTCCATACGGTGATATCGGCCACCATCCATGCGACCCGAGCCGCGTCATCCCGCAACCGCGCCTTGGCGACGTCAAGTGCCGGCGCAGCAATATCGAGAACGGTGAGGTCGGACCAGCCGCGCTCGACGAGTCGGTCGACAAGGCTGGACGCGCCGGCACCGATATCGATCAGGGCGGCCGTCACCGGCAGTTGTAGCTCGTCAAGCGCCCGCAGCGAAGGCTCGGGCGTCGGTTGATACCAGCTGACGCTGTCGGCAGCTTTCGTGCGGTAGACCTCGTCCCAGTGCTCCTGATTCGCTTCCGTCATCCGGCATCCCCGTTTTGGCAGCGTCCGATCCTGACCCATCAACATGTAGGGATTGAGACGTCAGGCCCCAAACCTCCTGCACCCGCAATCATATGCGCGCTTCAGGGAGGAATGTGACGATAAACACGATCCTTAGGATCGTCTCGGGGCGCTACGCGATCAAGACACGCGCCCAGCCGTTCTGCAACGGCAATGGAAGCGACATTGCCGGGAGCGATATAGCTGACGAGCGACGGCAGCTTGAGTGTCTCGAAAGCCCAGCCACGCAACGCCAAGGCCGCCTCGGTCGCATAGCCCCTGCCCTCATGCCCCTCATAGACGAACCATCCGAGTTCCTTTTCCGGAAAGAGCGGCCCGTGGTTGATCCCCACCTGGCCGACACATTCGCCGGTTTCGGCCAGATCGATCATCAGCGCCCCATGCCCGAAGAACTGCCACAGAGCAATGTCGTGGCAGAACATCCCCCACGCCGCCCGCAGATCGAAGGGGCCGCCCATTCCGGCAGAGCGCGGCGAGGCCATCAACCGAGCGTAAGCCTCGAAGTCGCCGATATCGGGCAGGCGGAGCGCCAGACGCTCTGTCCGGATGCTGATGGCGCCGGTTTTGGTCATGTCGTCGCCTTTCTGCTAACTTTCGAACGCCGGAGCGAACCGAAGCGCCCCGCTCGGCGCTGGCCCTCGAAAAACGATCCGCTGCACCAGCCGCGTATCGAGATCATGATATGACAGCCGCCCGTCGCTGCTGAATCCCGCGCTGCCATAGACGTCCGGATTGCCGATCAGCGCGCATCCGCTAGCGCCCATCTCCTTCAGCAATTCGAGCCCCCTGGCGATCAGAGCCCCGCCGATACCCTGCCGCTGTCTCGCCGGCGTGACCGATATCGGCCCCAGCCCGAACCAGTCGTCATGGACACCTTCGATCGTCACCGGCGAAAACGCGACATGCCCCAGGATCTCGCGGTCCTCCTCAGCGACGAGCGATATCGCCAGATCGCCGCTCATACGAAGTTTTCGGATAATCTCCGCTTCCGTACCGTCACTGTAGGCCATCGGCCTGAAGGCGGTGGAAGTCAGATCGTGGATCGCGTCGATATCATCAGGTGTCTCGTATCGGATATGCATCTCTGTCAGGTCCTCATGCCCCAGCGGTCCTCAGACGCTATGTAGAGAAAATCGAAGAGCAGCAAGCCGGGTTCCTCCAACGGGAGTTGCGCCACGACGTGGCCTTCCGGGTCGAGCACAGCCGTCGGCCCCCAGGAGATACGCCCGTCACGCTCTCCGGTCACATCGGACGATATCAGCCACAGTCCCGTTTCGCGGCACCTCTCGCCGCGGACCGCGTTATGCTGCTCCTTAAATGCTTCCGCCTTGTCCCGCGGCATCATATTGTTGGCGAGGCACAGGATCAGGGTCGCGCCGGACGCTCTGATCTTCGCCGCAGCTTCCGGAAAATTGGTGTCGTAGCAGATGTTGATCCCGAAACGCATATCGCCAATCGCAAAGAGCGGGCTCTCCTCTCCCGCCGAGAAAATCCGTTCACCACGCAGCAGGTGGGCTTTCCGATAGCGGCCGATGAGAACGCCGCGCTCGATGATGACAGCGGTGTTGAACAATCGCCCATCATCGATCTCGATCAGCCCCACCACCAACACCGGCCCCGACTTCGGCAGCCGATCCAGGACTGCCGAAAACTCGGCCGATGCGAGATCTAACGCAACGCGGCGCGCCGATGGTTCATCGATCAGGTAGCCCTGGAGAAAACCTTCGGGAAAGAGCAGCAAGGCAACGTCATCGACTTCGGCTCGTGCTGCGACTTCAATAGCATGGTCCAAGGCCGCATCGACATTCTCCCGAAATTCCGGCGTCTGCGCCGCGGCTATCCGAATGCTCTTCACCTTCAACTCCGCGTTCGCGACATACCTCACGAAAAAGCCCGGCGCGACGGCCGGGCTTCTCCTTGATCTCTTCTCCGCAAACCTCAGAAGGTCGCCGCACCGCTGCCCCAGGGGCCGTGGTGGAAATCCTTGCCATCAAGGCGGTCGAAACCGTGGGCGCCGAAGAAGTCGCGCTGCGCCTGGATGAGGTTTGCCGTCCCCCGGCCCTGGCGGTAGGCGTCGAAATAGGTGAGCGCCGAGGTCAGCGCCGGCACCGGCAGGCCGGCGGAAATCGCAGCACCGACGACGCGGCGCAGCGCCGGAATCGATTCCTTGACCATGTCGGAGAAGGCCGGCGTGACGATCAGGTTTGCGGCGTCGGGCGCCTTTGTGAAGGCCGAGGTGATCTCGTCGAGGAACTGCGAGCGGATGATGCAGCCGGCGCGCCAGATTCTGGCGATCGTTGGCATCGGCAGCGACCAGTTGAACTCGCGCGATGCTTCCGCCATTACTGCGAAGCCCTGCGCATAGGCGCCGATCTTGGCGGCAAACAGCGCCAGTTCCAGATCCTTGTTGAGCTCGGGACCATAGGCGATCGGGAAGGATACGGCCTGCGTGCCGAAGATCTTTTCAGCGGCTTCGCGCTGCGATTTCATCGAAGAGAGGCTGCGGGCGGCGACCGCGGCTTCGATCGCCGTTGCCGGAATGCCCATGTTCTGCGCCTCGATCGCCGACCATTTGCCAGTGCCCTTCTGGCCTGCCTTATCGAGGATCATGTCGACCATCGGCCCACCGGAGACGGGATCGTTGGCGGCCAGCACCTTTTCGGAGATCTCGATCAGATAGGAGTTCAGCCGGCCCTTGTTCCACTCGCCGAAAATGCCGGAGATGTCGGAGGCGCTCTTGCCGAGGCCGTCGCGCAGGATACCGTAGATTTCGGCGATCATCTGCATATCGGCATATTCGATGCCGTTATGGATGGTCTTGACGAAATGGCCGGCGCCGTCGTTGCCGAGCCAGGCGACGCAGGGCTCGTCATTGTAGCGAGCGGCAATCGAGGTCAGCACCTTCTCGACGCGCTTCCAGGAGTCTTCCGTGCCGCCGACCATGATCGACGGGCCGTGGCGCGCACCTTCCTCGCCGCCTGACACACCCATGCCGATAAAGGTAAGATCGGTGTTCTTGAGGCGGTCGAAGCGGGCGACGGTGTCGCGGAAGTTGGCGTTGCCGGCATCAATCATGATGTCGCCCTTGGCGAGATGCGGGCGCAACGCCTCCATCTGCTGATCGACGGCATCGCCCGCCTTGATCATGATGATGATCGGGCGCGGCGGCCGGATCGCATCGACGAACTCTTCGATCGTCTTGCAAGGAATGATCTGCTTTTTCAGATCGCCGGCGCTTTCGTAGAATTCGTCGGTTTTCTCAGGCGTACGGTTGAAGACCGCAATTTTATTGCCTTTCTCCGCGATGTTGAGCGCCAGGTTGGAGCCCATGACCGCAAGACCGATCAGTCCGATTTCTGCCTTTTCCACGACAAACCTCCGATGTGTCATTTGGACCGGTGTTGTGGCACTGTCTCGGTCAAACGGCAAGTCTCGCAAGGGTCTAATCGGTTCGCAAAAGCAATGAAATGAAGCTTGCAATATCCCGACTTGTCCGACAACCGCTTGCGTCGGTTCATCGACAACCAAGTTTTCGTGCGACCTGCCCTTGATGCCCTATCTGGTGGTATCATCGGCGTTTCGGGAGATATCGCCTTGGCACCGGAAAGACGAAAAGATACGGCGCTGCTTGCTGCCCGTGCCGGCCGCTACCGCGAATATGCGCCGCCGCCAGCGCTGCGACGCCATTTCAGCCGGTTCTGGTCGCATGCGCTGCATGACGGACCGCCGGCACTGGTGGCGATCGTGCCGGACGGCTATTGCGACCTGCTCTGGATCGACGGCCGGCTGGCAGTCGCCGGGCCCGACAGGACGGCGGCCTTTCCCGTTCTCCGGCCGGGCACGACGATCATCGGCGCCCGTTTTGCGCCGGGCGCCGCAGCACCCTGGCTGAAGACGCCGCTCTCGGCGCTGGTCGGCCGCTCGGTGCCGCTTGTCGACATCGGCTGGAAGGACACGGCCGAATTGCCGCAGACAGCGGTCGCCCGGCGTCCGGGCTGCTCGGCCGGCTCGACATGAGCGAAAGGCAGTTGCGCCGCCGCTGCCACCATCATTTCGGCTATGGCGCCAAGACGCTGGAACGGATCCGCCGGTTCCAGCGTTTCCTCGATCTCTGCCGCAGCTCGGGCACGATGCCGCTTGCCCGCCTTGCGCTCGAAGCGGGCTTTGCCGACCAGGCCCACATGACGCGCGAGGTTGGCGACCTCTCGAGCCTGACACCCGCCGCCATTCTTGACCAACTCTGCATGCCGAAAAGGCCGGGCTGACCGTTTTGTTCAAGACGCCGCTGATTGGCCTGTTACGACAGCGAGACCCAATATCGAGGACCTGCCCATGTCGACGATGCCCGCGAAAATCATCCACCAATCGATCGAGCGCGACTGGCGCGACGTCTACGATTTCGCCGGCAAGCCGGAGAACATGCCGCTCTGGGCCTCCGGCCTTGCAAGCGGTCTCGAGCCGCACGGCGCTGACTGGATCGCCCGCGGCCCGCTTGGAACCATCAAGGTGAGCTTCGTGCCTGCCAATGAATTCGGCGTAATCGATCACACGGTGACGATCGAATCCGGTCTCAGGGTCTATAATGCGCTGCGCATCGTGCCGAACGGCGATGGCTGCGAGGTCATGTTCACGCTGCTGCGCCTGCCCGGCATGACCGACGCGCAGTTTTTTGCCGATGCCGCCCATGTCGAGAAAGATCTCGCCATGCTGAAAGCCCTGATGGAGAGATAGATGGCCGATAATTCAGAAAATCACGACCGCCGCATCGACTATGTCGAATTCAACGTCGCCGACATCGCCGCCGCCAAAGCCTTTTACGGCTCGGCCTTCGGCTGGCGTTTCACCGATTACGGGCCGAACTACTGCGAATTCGACGATGGCCGGCTGAAGGGCGGTTTCACCGATTTCGGACCCGTGCGGCCGGGCGGCCCGCTTGTTGTCGTCTATGCCAGAGATCTGGAGGAGGTGCTGACCTCGGTCGAGAGGGCCGGCGGCACGATCGTCCGGCCGATCACCGATTTTCCCGGCGGCCGCCGCTTCCATTTCCTCGACCGCGACGGCTACGAGCTCGCCGTTTGGGCGACCGCCTGAGGCTACCGATCGGGCAGCCCGGTCGTCCGGCCGGGGTTCAAGCAGAGTTGGGCTGCTGATCGAGGTCGTGCATGACGATCAGCGCGCCGATCACCGTGCCGCCCGCATCGCGCAGCGGCGACATGCGACAGCGCACCCGCCGTGATCCCTCGCTGCCCGCCGAGCGCTCATAGGTGTAATCGATCTGGCCGCCGGCAAAACAGGCGTCGAGCTTGTGCTTGGCGCATTCGGCAAACCGCTCTTCACCGATGAATTCGCAAATATGACGGCCGATCAGTTCCATCGGCTTCCTGTTGAGATGAGCGCTGTTGGCCGGATTGGAATAGAGGTAGCGATAATCCCTTGTCAGCACCGCCACCCGGTCCGGCATGCTGTCGAGGATCACCGCATTGAGGAACTGGCCGTTGTCGGCATCAGGCACATAGGCCGGCGGCGGCTCGATGCGCACATCCTGCGGCGAAGGCACGCGCCAGTCCGGCCCATGCGTGCCGAAATAGCGGTCGAGGAGGTAGGAGAGCACCATCGTGTGCTCGGTGACGCTGGCGCTGTCGTCAGCGTCCTGGGCGATCAGATGAGTCACAAACTGCAGTTGCATGTAGACTTCGAGCAGATTAACCGCCCGATGAGCGAGGATTGCCTCGACCAGCGGCTCGACATAGCGGTCAAGCGCCGTGACGCGCCGGTCGTCGCCCAAGCGTATGGCTTCCTCTATCTGCGTGCAACGCAAGGAAAAAGCTCGAAAAAGCTCCAACAAGACGCCTCCAACTACGATTGCCCCAAGAGACGAGTCCGAAACCGGATCTGGTTTACACCTCTAAAATGCGCCTAGCGGTAGACATTATTCGCGCCTTGGTGGTGACGGGTAACATGAAGTGTGCTCTGTTTCAATCCGAGGAGCACCTGCCGCTTTTCACCGCTGATAAATGAGGGTGGACCTTTTGATTTGCAACAGGTTTCGGATTTTATGCCGAGCCAGCATAAAATCATTAGGTTCTAAGGTGCGAGTGTGTTCTTGATCTGCCAGCGATCGTGATACCAGAGCCACTGTTCCGGGTACTCCCGCACCCAGCTTTCCACCTTGTCGTTGAGCAGCTGGGCGGCTGCCGGTAGGTCGAGATTGCCCTTGGCGTCGCGCGGCATGTCCAGCCGCGGCTCGATTTCCAGCCGATAGCGGTTGCCGGGCAGCCGGATGCAGCGCGCCGGATAGACCTCGCAATCGAACTGGCGCACCAGCTTCGGCAGCAGCGGATTGGTCTTGACCTCGCGCCCGAAGAAGGTCCCCTTCAGCCCCTTGCGGAACTTCTGGTCGACGAGCACCCCGACCCCCTGGCCGGCTTCGAGCTGACGGGCGAGCGCGAAGGAGGAGCCGGCATGAGACGGCACCAGCTTGCCCATCCGCGCGCTTCTGAAATCGAAGACCTTCTTCGCGACATAGGGATTGTTCGGCGGCCGAAAGAGCACGGTTACATGGAGCCCGAAGGCGGCACCCGCTACCGGCAGCAGCTCGAAATTGGCTGTATGGCCGGTAAAGACGATGAAGGGGCGCGGATTGTCGCGCAGATCGAGAAAGATCGGGATGCCCGACACCTCCACCCTGCCCGGCTCCGCGTTCTCGGGATCATAATCGAACAACTGGTCGAGGAAGACGTATTCGGCTGCAAGCCGGCCCATATTGCCCCAGCTTGCGAGCGCGATCTCTTCGATCTCGGCCTGGCTCTTCTCAGGGAAGGCGTTGCGCAGATTGACGAGCATCAGTCTGTGGCGGCGCGTCCGCCGGCCAAGGCGGCGCATTATCCTGTCGGCGAAGCGAATCGCGCCATCGGCCGGAAACAGCTTCAGCACGTTCAGAAAGCCGAACATCACCTGCGCCACCAGCCATTGCTGGAAGTGCCTGAGCGCCAGAACGATCCGGGTGACGAAGAGCTTCACTTCGGGCTCAATCCATTTTCAGAATGATCTTGCCGAAGATCTGGCGCGATTCCATCCGCTCCAGCGCCCGGTCGATATCGCTGAAGCTGACCTCGGTGTCGATGACGGGATGGACGAGCCCACGGCCCATCTTCTGCATCGCATCCGCCATGTTCTCCATGCGGCAGCCGAAGGAGCCGAACAACTTCAGCTGCTGCTGGAACAGCATCATCAGGTTCATCTCTGTCGAAACACCCGAGGTCGAACCGCAGGTGACGAGCCGCCCGCCGCGCTTCATGCAGAGCATCGAGCCCGCCCAGGTATCCTTGCCGACATGTTCGAAGACAACGTCGACGCCCTTCTTCTTGGTGAGCTTGCGCACCACGCCTTCGAAACGATCGGTGCGGTAGTTGATGACGTGATCGGCGCCGAGCGCCTTGGCCTTTTCGATCTTGTCATCGGAACCGACGGTGGTGATGACGGTGCAGCCGATCTTCTTGGCGAGCTGGATCGCCGCCGTGCCGATGCCGGAGCCGCCGGCATGGACGAGGATCGTTTCGCCGGGCTCGAGCTTGGCATTGTCGAATAGCATGTGCTCCACGGTACCGAAGGTGACGGGAGCAAGCGCTGCACCGATCGCATCGACGCCGGGAGGGGCTGGCACCAGCAGCCGCGCGGGAAGATTTACCTTCTCTTGCGCGAAGCCATCGAGATGGAAGCCGTGCACGCCGGAGACATGTTCGCAGAGATTGTCACGACCTCCGCGACAGGGACGGCAAAGGCCGCAGGTGCGCGCGCCATAGATGGAAACGAGCTGGCCCGGCAGCACATTGGCGACACCCGGGCCGATCGCTTCAACCACGCCCGAGGCTTCCGCACCGATGACCAGCGGCATCTTGCGCTTGGCGAATGCCATACCGCGCCAGCCCCAGACATCGATATGGTTGAGCGCCACCGCCTTGACGCGCAGCGTCACCTCGCCGGCAGCAGGCGCGTCCGGTTCCGGCAGGTCGGTGATCTCAAGCTTGCGGTCATCGATCAGTTGCAAAGCGCGCATTGCAAAATCCCTCGCCTTGAAGGCGTCATCTCATCTCAAAAATGTGTCGGGAACCGCTTAAGCCGGTTCGAGCGCCATGACAAGGCTGGCATTCTGCCCGCCGAAGCCGAAGGAGTTGGAAAGCACGGCGGAAACCTGCGCTTCCCGTTTCTTGTTCGGCACGACATCGAGAACGATCGACGGATCGGGATTGGCATAGTTGATCGTCGGCGGCAGCGTGCCGGTCAGCATCGTCTGCAGCGAGAACACCGCTTCGACGGCGCCCGCCGCCGTCAGCGTATGGCCGATCATCGACTTGTTCGAGGAAACCGGAATGCCGACGAGCCGTTCGCCGAAGACGGCCGACATCGCCCCATATTCCATCTTGTCGTTCTCAGGCGTCGAAGTGCCGTGGGCATTGATATAGCCGATGCCGCTCTCGTCGATGCCGGCATCGACAAGCGCCGCGCGGATCGTCGCGATTGCCGGCCCACCATCGGGTGAGGAGCGCGTGCGGTGGAAGCTGTCGGCCTTGTCTCCGGCGCCCTTCATGATGCCGAGCACCTTGGCACCGCGGGCGACCGCCGCTTCCAGCGATTCCAGCACCAGCGTCGCCGCACCTTCGGCAATGACGAAGCCGTCGCGATCCTTGCTAAACGGCTTGGAGGCCTTGGTCGGCGGATCGTTCTGAGTCGAAAGCGCCGACAGCAGCGAGAAGCGGATCAGCGCTTCGGCGCTGAGAGAGCCATCGGTCGCAACCGTCAGGGCGCGATCGGTGCGGCCCTGGCGGATCGCCTCGATGCCGAGCTGGATCGCCGTGACACCGGAGGCACAGGCCGTCGACAGCGTGACGGGAAGGCCGCGCGTGCCAAACCGGTCGGCAAGGCGCTCGGAAATCGCGCCGAACAGGGCCGCCTCATGGAAGGCTGGGTCTGGCCGCTGGCGCAGCGCCGTCAAAAAGCGCTCATAGGCGTCACCAGGATGCTCGGAGGCCGGCGAACGGTCGGCAAGTTCGAAACGCGCGCTCCATTCCGGCTCGATCGGCGGGGCAGCGAGAAACAGCGGGCCGTTGAAATCGCCTGAAAGACCGGCATTGGCCAGGGCCTCGATCGTCGTTTCCCGGGCGAAGGCATAGGAGCGCTCGACGGCGTTCGGGGCCGGGATGCCGATGAAATCGACGGTGCCGGCGATCCGCGTCGACAGTCCCTCAGTCGGGAAACGGTTGATCTCGTGAATGCCCGACGTGCCTGACGTTAGGGCCGCCCAGTTGTCATTGAGACCCTGGCCGAGTGAGGTGATGATGCCCATGCCGGTGACGGCGACGATTGGACGGCCGAGATGATCTCTGTAAGCGGAAGCTGTCATATCTCTCACTCCTCACGCATCTGCGGAAAGAACCGCGACGCCCTCGCCGCGCTGGTGGCCGACCGTGGTCACGACAGCGGCGGTTGTGCCTGTGCGCATCGGCGCCTCATGGGCGGCATCGAAAGGCGGCACTTTGGCCTTGCCGTCGACGGCAAGGGCTGCAAGCGCCAGACCCAGCGTGAACTGCGTCTCGATCGTGTGGCCGGTGATGCCGCCAAAACCGCGGATTGCAACACCAGGCAATTGATGTTCGAGAACCGCCCGCTCGCGGGCGGCAATATCGTGCATGCCGGTCGAGCCGGAAAAAATCGCCGTGCTTTCGGCGGAAAGCCCAGCGGCGGGCGCCAGAAGCCGCTCCAGGCGGACTTCGAGATTGCCGGCATTGCGGTTGCCACGGTCGCCCTCGACCGCGTCGATGACGGCATAGATATGGGCGCCGCGGGCCTCCGCGTGCTGGCGCGATTCGAGCACCAGGAAGGCGCCTGCCGAACCGGTGATCATGCCGCCGCCGTCGCTAGGTCGGCGTGACCAGAGCGGCACCCAATCGCCGCGCGCATGGGCGCCGATCGCCTCGGTGAGCAGGATCATGTCGGGCCGTTCGGCAGCGAAGGCGCCGCCAACAAGCGCATGCGAGGATTCGCCTGACTTGATGCGGTAGAAGGCGGTCTCGACGGCTGAAATCCCTGCCGCTTCCTCGCCCATGAAGGTGCGCGACGAGCCGGTGACCTTGTGCACGATCGAAATGTTGCCAGCGAGCAGGTTGGAAAGCTGGGCGAGGAAAAGCGTCGGCCTCAGCTCCGTCGTCAGCTTCTCGTTCAAGAGCAGCTCACGGTCGTTCCGCTTCAGCGCCTCGTCGACGATCAGCGTATCGACATTGATGTCGCGCTCGCCGCCGCCGGCTGCCACGATCATGTCCATCGTGCCGCAGGCCTCGAGATTCTCCTTGAAGCCGGCATCGTCGAGCGCAAGCCCGGCGGCAAAGACGCCGATACGTTGCCAGTTCTCCATCTGGCGCTGATCGCCGCGCTTGGCGATCTGCTGCGACCAGTCGATCTCGGGCAGCGGATGCACCGGATAAGGCTTGAACTTCTCGGTCTCGACGATCGCCTTCGGCGCGCTGCCGGCCTTGAGAAGCGCGATATGCGCATCCTTGCCGACGCCCTGACAGGTGACGATGCCGATGCCCGAAATGACGACGTCGTTTGCAGCCTTGCTCATCCAATCACCCCCTGCGCCGCGATCGCTTCGAGAAGCCCGATCTCGCCGGCACGTTTTTTCACGATATCGCCGAGCGGCACCTCGGAAAACGGCATGGTGCGAAGCTTCAGCTGCGCATCGCAGACCTTTTTGCCGGCGCTGGTGATTTTAGCCTTGGTAACCGCGAAACCCGAACCGTCGTGCTCGAGCACCGCCTCGATGTCGAGCACGGCTTCCGGCTCGACGAAGGTGCGCATCTTGGCGCCGTCGACCGTCATCAGGAAGGGCATGGCGGCAAAATCGGTGACGGCAAGCACCAGCATGCCGGAGGCCTGCGCCATGGTCTCGATCAAGAGCACGCCGGGAACCAGCGGCATTCCGGGAAAATGACCCTCGAAGACGGGACTCTTGGCCGGCACGACGGATCGCGCCTTCAGCGTGCCCTTCTTCAGGTCCACCGCTTCGACGCGGTCAATCATCTGGAAATATTCCAGCAGCATTCGGATCCTCCGGCCCGACAGGCCAGATCCGCCCGCCGGTGACGCCTAGTTAGGAACGAAACCGCCCAGCCGCCATAGTCAGGCGGCAGGGCGCTCAAAAAAAGACGGTTATGTCCTCAGGCCTTGGCTGCTTTGAGCTCGTCGATCTTGGCGCAGAGGTTCTTCAGCACGAAATATTCTTCGGTGGAAACCTTGCCTTCGTTGACTTCCTGCGTCCACTTTTCGAGCGGAATCTTGATGCCGAATTCCTTGTCGATCGCAAAGACAATGTCGAGGAAGTCGAGGCTGTCGATACCGAGGTCGTCGATCGTATGGCTCTCCGGCGTGATCGTCGCGCGGTCGATCTCGCTGGTTTCTGCAATAATGTCGGCAACTTTATCGAATGTAGCGGTCACGCGCTGTACCTCATGAAATGACGATTTAAACCCCCTCATAGGCAAATCCATTTCAAAAGCCAATGCTTTCGTCCGGGCGTTGCGGCAATTTGCCGATTGGGTGTTGCCTAAACAGCAATGGAATGCGGGCCATTGCCGTCACCCGAGGCGGGGCGATGCCGCCGCAGGCAGCCCCGCTGCGCCGGCAGCGCCAACGGGTCGTCCGAATCAAAACCGCGCACGGCCTCGCCTCGCCTTCCACGCGCGGAGCCGCAGGCACGGACATTTGATCTGGATCAAATCGCGAGCCCGGCGAATTTGATAGTCATCAAGCGGCGCTCAAAGAAATCGGGATAGCCGAAGCCGCAATCGGGGCGTAATCGTCTCGATTATGCCGAGCATGCAAGCCATGCTGGGATGCATCAGGATTGCGAAGGATCAGGAAATGGACGTCGCACGCAGTGAGCTTTCCGAGGCCGGCACTCCTGTCGCTTGCCGATCCTGCCAGGCGCGGCACGGCGTCGTCTGCGGCGCCTTGTCTCGCCACCAGCTGAGAGAACTCGGCCGCCATTCGCTGCGCCGCAAGGTCGATGCGGGCTCGCAGATCGTCGCTCAAGGGGCGGAAAGCTCTTTCTATTCGAACATCATGCGCGGGGTGGTGAAACTCTGCAAGGTGATGCCGGACGGGCGCCAGCAGATCGTCGGCCTGCAATTCGCTCCCGATTTCGTCGGAAGGCCCTTCGTGCGCGAGAGCACGCTGTCGGCAGAGGCTGCGACCGATGCCGAAATCTGTGTCTTCCCCCGCAATCTGCTCGACCGCATGATATCGGAGACGCCGGAATTGCAGCGCAGCCTGCACGATCAGGCGCTGAAGGAGCTGGATGCCGCGCGCGAATGGATGCTGACGCTCGGCCGGCGCACCGCCGAGGAGAAGGTCGCAAGCCTTCTCCACCTCATCGCCACGCATGCCGAGCCGCAAACGGCCACCAGCACCGCCTTCGATCTGCCGCTATCGCGCGCCGAGATCGCCGATTTTCTCGGATTGACGATCGAGACCGTCAGCCGTCAGTTGACCCGGCTGCGCAAAGGCGGCGTCATCCGCATCGAGAACGTCCGGCATATCGTCGTCCCAGACATGGATGAGTTGGAAAAGAAAATCAGCGCGTAATCACCACGCGGGTATTGGCAAGGCCGGCTTGACGCGTCAGCGAGAAGAACTGAGCCGCATTGTCGGGATGCAGACGAACACAGCCATGCGACGCCGGCCGGCCCAGGCGCTTCAGGTCGAAAGTGGCGTGAACGGCATAACCGCCGTTGAAGAACACGGCGTAGGGCATCGGCGCATTGTCGTATTTGCGCGAGCGATGATCGCGCGACAGCCACTTGGCGCTCCACGAACCGGTCGGCGTGACATAGCCGTTGCGCGCGGTCGAAACCTTCCAGCGATACTTGACGAAGCCGTTCTCGGTGACAGTCATCGTCTGCTTGCCGATGCTGATATTGGCGACCAGCGTTGCTGCCTCGGCGGCAACGGGAGAAAACTGCAGCAATAAACTTGCGGCCGCAGCCGCCAAAATCGTCTTCATCATAGCCCCTCTTCGCACCCGCGCGGTTTAATCGCGCCCTCACGATAGGGAGACTAAGGCAATACTTATTAGATTGCTTTAACCCGAATGGTAATCACAATTTTAACACGTCTAACCGACAGCGGCTCGCCTACTGGAGCTTGCGCCCAGCCGCAGGCCGGTTGAGCCTCTGGTAGGCCTTGTTCATCTTCTCGCGGATAGAGGCCATCGTACCGAGATTATGACCGCACGCGGCACAGGTGATGATGTCCGTCTCCCGGATCTCCGGCCGCTCGAACTTCATCTTGGTGCTCTTGCACTTCGGGCACGGTAATTCAACCTGAACTGTCATCGCTCTGCTTCCGGTCTGATGAGATATGAGGCGGTTCAAATAGACGTTTGAGCAGAGCATGTCCACTGGCGGGTGTATGCCGTGCGGCACCCCTACAGAAAACACAAGAACAACCCGAAGACCACACCGGTGAACACCATACAGCTGGCATAAAACACCGACACGCCGTCTTCGATATCGCCAGCGGTGGCAATGTCGCGGCCGGCGTTGTTGATCATTGGCTCCGTCACGATAACACCACCATAGATGCGCGGCCCGGCGAGCTGGACGTTAAGAGCGCCGGCCATTGCCGCCTCCGGCCGGCCGGAATTCGGCGAGCGGTGCAGGCCTCCGTCGCGCATCGCCACCCGGATCGCCTCGCGGCAGGGGCTGATGCCCCGCCGGATCCAGGCGCCGGCAGCGATCAGCAGGATGGAGAGCCGGGCGGCCGGCCAATTGGCGATATCGTCGAGCCGGGCGGCGGCCCAGCCGAAATCGATGTATTTTTCCGACCTGTGGCCGATCATCGAATCCGCCGTGTTCAGCATCTTATAGGCGAGCAAGCCCGGCAGGCCGAAGGCGGCATAACAGAGCGCCGGCGCGACGACGCCGTCGGAAAAGTTTTCAGCAAGGCTTTCGATCGCCGCGCGGCAGACGGCCGGCTCATCGAGCGTCTCCGGATCACGCCCGACGATCCGGGAAACAGCGGTTCGTCCGCCGGCAAGCCCGTGGTCGCGCAGAGCTGTCGCGACGGCCGCAACATGATCGGCAAGGCTCTTCTGCGCCAGGAAGATCGCCACCAGACCGGCCTCCAGCACCAGGCCGGCAAGGCCGAAGAGCGCAAAAAAACGGTCGAACACGAAGCCCGCGGCGATCGACAGCAGCAGCAGCGCCAGGATCGCGGCAACGCCGTTCATCCGGCGTTGGGAGCCCGTAAGGCTCGAGGGATTGAGCTGCTGGTCGGCATAGGAGATCGCTGCGCCGAAGACGACGACGGGATGCGGCACCCGCGACCACAGCCATTGCGGATCGCCGGCGATGCGATCGAGCAGCAGCGCCAGAAGCAGTACCAGAAGGTTTTCGTCGATCGTCATCGCTCAAATCCCTGAAGGGCTTCGCCAAGCCGTCTGTCTGCCGCCGGATCGGGCGTTAGCCCGAAACGCAGCCAATCCGGCGCATAATCGAACTTGCGGACGAGAATATGATGCCGGCAAAGATGGGTGTAAATGTCGACGGCTCTCGCATCGGCGACAAGGGTAAAAAGCGCCGTCCCTCCCGCCATCCGCAATCCGGCGCCGGTCAGCACCGCAGACAGGCCGGCGCAGCGTTCACCGATGCCGCCGCGGATGGCAGACACATCCGAACGCAGCAGCGAGGCGGCCAGTGACAGCGCCGGGCCTGAGACCGCCCAAGGGCCGAGCCAGTTCTCGAAACGCTCCAGAATATCAAGGCGCGCAATCGCAAAACCGAGCCGCAAGCCGGCAAGCCCGAAAAACTTGCCGAAGGAGCGGAAGATGATCAGGTTGGAAAGATTTTGCGCCTGGGCTGCGAGACTCAGCGCCGGGTCGGTATCACCAAAGGCCTCGTCGACGACGAGAATCCCACCCGCCGCCTTCATCCTGTCGTGCAGAGCAATCAGCGTTTCGGCCGGCCAAGACCTGCCGTCCGGATTGTTCGGATTGACGACGACCGCCAGCCGATGCTCGGCCCGAATTGCGGCGACATCGCCGACCGCATCGACGGCAAAACCCGCCGACGTAAAGGCGCGCGCATATTCGCCATAGGTCGGCGATACCACGGCGATCCTATCGTCCGCCATAGGGGCTTGCCCGTCCTGTCGAAGCAGGCGCGGCAGAAGCTGGATCACCGATTGCGTTCCGGGCACCGGCAGCGGTAGAATCTCGCCGCTGCGGTAATAGTCGCGTGCCGCAAACCGTGCCGCGTCGACGAGATGCCCGTCCGGCAGGCGGTGCCAGGCCCTTGCCGGAATGTCAGGCAGGGCGACGGGGCACGGATTGATGCCTGTCGAGAGGTCGAGCCAGTCTTCCGGCCTGCCGCCGAAGGCGGCAGCAGCGGCGGTGATGCCGCCGCCATGGACAATCGGCGCGCTCATGCGGCCGCTCTCGCGAGATCGATCAGATGCATATAGGATCCCGCCACCTGACCGCGCCTCAGACCGACGGCACCGAGATCGGTTCCGAGCGCATCCTGCGCTGTAAACAGCCGCTTTCCATCACCTTCGGAAACGACGGTAGAATAGTGAAATTCGTGCGCCGTCATCGTCCGTGCGAAGAAGGCGCCGTCGAGCGGTGTCACCCGGCGATAGCCGAGATGGCGCCGGCGCTCGGCATAGCTGGTGACAACCGGCAGCAGGCCGAGCATTCCGTGGCGCTTGCCCCCCGCATCGATCAGCCCATCGCCCAGCACCATGTAGCCGCCGCACTCGCCGTAAATCCTGATGCCGCGCGCCGCCGCGTCGAGCATGCCGGCGCGGAAATTCTGCGCTTGGGAGAGCCGCCCGGCATGCAGCTCGGGATAACCGCCCGGCAGATAGACCGCGTCGGCATCGGCGGCCGGTGCCTCGTCGGCGAGCGGCGAGAAGAAGGAAATATCAGCCCCGCGCCGGCGCCAGCCGAGCAGCATATGCTCGTAGGAAAAGGCAAAGGCGATATCACGCGCCACGGCGATACGGGCGCCGATCGGCATCAGCCGGTCGATATTGGCTGCCGATGGCCGGTTGAGCCCCTGCCTGGCGATGCGCAGCAGGAATTCGAAATTGCATTCCTCGGAAACGGCGTCGGCAGCATGGTCGATGAAACTCTCAAGCGTCGCATGTTCGCCGGCCTGGACGAGGCCGAGATGGCGCTCCGGCAAGGCAAGCGCCTTATCGCTGCCGATCACGGCGACAACAGGCATGCGGATAGCCTCCAACGCCTGGCGCAGCATTGCCTCGTGCCGCTCGCTGCCGACCTTGTTGAGGATGACGCCGGCAACGCGGACATCGGCACGGAATCCGGCAAAACCTGACACCAGCGGCGCCACCGACTGCGACATGCGCGAGGCATCGACGACGAGCACCACGGAAAGGCCGAGTTGGGCGGCAAGATCGGCCGCCGTTCCCTTTCCGTCGGCCGCTCCATCGAAGAGACCCATCATTGCCTCGATGACCAAAATCCGGTCGCCGGAGCGGTGAAGAGCGGCATTGGCCGAGATCAATTCCCCGCGCATCGCCCAGGGATCGAAATTCAGGCAAGGCGCCCCGCTTGCGGCCGCATGGAAGGCGGGGTCGATGTAATCGGGGCCAGCCTTGCCGGGTGCCACCGCGACGCCGCGCCGGCGCAGCGCCCTGAGCAATCCGAGCGTCACTGTCGTCTTGCCGGCGCCGGAGGACGGCGCTGCGATCAGGAGGCCGCTCATATCAGCACCTCGCCGGACCGGCGGAATGGATCGGGCTGCAACCGCCGGCCCGCCAGCGCACCCAGCCAGTCGAGCGAGGCCCGGAGCCGTACCACCTCGCCGACAACGACCACCGCCGGTGGTTCGAGCCCGGAAGCGGCGGCAGCATCGGTCGCTTCGCCGAGCGTCGTCTCCAGCACCTGTTGCGCGCCGGTCGCCGCATTGCAGACAAAAGCCACGGGCTCGGATGCCGAGCGGCCCGACGCAATCAGATTGGCGCTGATCTGGGCGATATGCTTCATCGCCATATACATGACGATGACGGGCGACCCCTTGCCGATCGCCTCCCAATTGATCGCATCCGGCACGATGCCGGAAGAATCATGACCTGTGAGAAACGTCACGGCATGATTGATCTCGCGATGCGTCACCGGAATGCCGGCATAGGCAAGCCCGCCGATGCCGGCGGTAATCCCGGGTACGATGCGAAACGGGATGTTGTGCTCAACCAGCGTCAGCGCCTCTTCACCGCCGCGTCCGAAGACGAAGGGATCGCCACCCTTCAGCCGCAGCACCCGCTTGCCGGCGCGCGCCAGTTCCACCAGCCGGAGCGAAATGTCGCGCTGTTTCGCCGAGGGCTTGCCGCCGCGTTTTCCCGCATATTCGATTTCCGCGCCTGATCGTGCGAGCGTCAAACAGTCCTCGTTGACGAGCGCGTCATGGACCACCACATCCGCCTCCGCGAGTCCCTTGGCGGCGAGCAGCGTTAACAGCCCTGGATCACCGGGGCCGGCCCCGACGAGCCAGACGCTGCCCGGCTCCAGCGCCGGCAAATGGGAGAAAGCGGCATCGATCATCCCGCTGATCTAGGCCGTGCAATGGGCAAGGTCAACGCCGCACGCCGCGCCTCACTTGAAGTTGCTGAGATGACCATGACTCACCTTGGGAGGAAGCGGATTCAAATTCTCGGAAAGCCCGAATAACAATATGAATATATTATCACATGGGAGCGAAAACCGGCCGCGATGCAGCCGGCTTCCAAAGCGGTCAAGCCGTAAGCAGCGTGTCGCGGATCAGGCCGATGACCGTTTCCGACTCGATGCCGGTGCAGACTATCTGGCTTGGCTGACCATCCCAGTCACCGGGCGGGAAACGGCGGCCGTCCGGCTTGATGATCGTCTGGCCGTCGGCAATGCCGCCGCAGACGACACGCACCGCGCCGGTGACCGTGGTGAAAAGCTCGGGCGCCACGACATAGACTGAGGCGCAGCTATCATGCACCATCATGCCGTCCTCGACCGCATGCTTGTAAAAATCGATGTAGGACTGCGACAATGCGTCGAGCAGCTTCACCGCCCCGTCTCCCCTGGTCGCCATCTCGCCAAGATAGCTGCGGCTCATCGTGGTGATCGAGGTGACGTCGAGGCCGATGACGGCCACCTTCCAGGGCGCGGTCATGACGATGTCGGCAGCTTCGGGATCGCCGTGGATATTGGCCTCCGCGACCGGCGAGACATTGCCCGGCACATAAAAATTGCCGCCCATGATGACCACGTCCTTGACCAGGCTCGCAATCTCCGGGTCTTCCTTCAGCGCCCGCGCCAGATTGGTCATCCTCCCGACGGCCACCAGCCTGACTTCGCCGGGGTTGGCGCGCACGGTGTCAATGATGAAGCGATGCGCCGGGCGCGGATCGAGCGGCAGGTCGATCGTCTCGGGCACCTTGATATCGCCGAGGCCGTTCTCGCCATGCACCATAGCCGGCCATTCCCGCTCCGCACGCTCGGGATCGATAGTGACGCTGGCGCCCTTGGCGACGGGGGCGGCAATATTCCATTCGCGCTTGAGGAAGAGCGCATTGCGCGTCGTCGTTTCGACCGAGGCATTGCCGAAAACGGTAGTGATGCCGATCAGATCGATCTCGGGATGGCGATGCAGGAAAAGAAGCGCCATGGCGTCGTCGACGCCCGGGTCCGTGTCATAAATGACCTTGTGCATTGGTAACCTCTATAGAGCAATTCCAGCAAAAGTGCCTGAGCGGTTTTGCGCCCGGAATTACGTTGAAACAAAGATGTGATTCGCTGATCTGCCGGACGGCGTCGCGACGTGCGGCCACCATAACGCCCGTCAGGCTTTCTGCAACCCGATGCGGGCAATCGCCGCCGTCGCATGCGCCGATTTGATCTTGCCGAGCAGCAGTTCTGCATCCGCGCCGATAGCCGCGAGCGCCGCCGATTCTGCTACGCCGTGACAGCCGACGCGGGCAAAGACGATAGCGGACGGATTCTCGAGCCGCGGTGTTTCCTGTTCCAGCCGCCGCGCATCGAAGAAGACCGCCGGCACGGCAAAATGGCTGGCAACGGCCAGGATCGCCGCCTCGTGCCTGCGGCTGTCGATGGAAGCAATGGCCGCGAGCTCCGTCCCAGCGATGCCGGCTGCCCTCAGCGCCTCGACAGCAAGCGCCAGCACTTCCGCAGCCGGCGTCCCGCGCTCGCAGCCGAGTCCAAGAACATGCCGCCCTGCCATCTCGAAGGAAATATCGCCCATTGAAGCCGTTGAATGCGCCCCGCTGTGTCCCTGCAGCCATTGCAGCTTGGAACGGCAAATGCAACAACGCCGCCAGAAATCCCCACTTGGAATACCGTCTTGCCCGACATTGCCCTTCATCTTCTTCTGCTGCTTTGTGCGGCTGCCTTCTTTGCCGGTTTCGTCGACGCCATTGCCGGCGGCGGCGGCCTGATCACCGTTCCCGCCATGCTGATCGCCGGCATTCCGCCGCTGCAGACGCTCGGCACCAATAAGGTGCAGTCGATCTTCGGCGCCGCCTCGGCAACGATCGCCTATGCCCGCAAAGGCCATGTGCGGCTTCACGAACAGCTGCCGATGGCGATGATGGCGGTCATGGGCGGAGCGCTCGGCGCCGCTCTCGCGACGATCGTGCCCGGGCAGGTGCTGCAGGCGATCATGCCGGTGCTGCTGCTCGCGATCGCCATCTTCTTCGCCGTCAAGCCGAACCTCAACGACCTCGACACCCACCGTCTCATCACGCCCTTCGCCTTCGGCCTGACGCTGGTGCCGGTCATCGGCTTCTATGACGGCGTCTTCGGCCCCGGCACCGGCTCCTTTTTCATGCTCTCCTTCGTCACCCTCGCCGGCTTCGGCGTGCTGAAGGCCACCGCCCACACCAAACTTCTCAATTTCGGCTCGAACCTCGGCGCGCTGATCGTCTTCGCAAGCTTCGGCGCGATCCTCTGGAAGATCGGCCTGTTAATGGGTGTCTGCCAGTTCCTCGGCGCGCAGCTGGGTTCACGGCTCGCTATGCGCATCGGCGCAAAGCTGATCAAGCCGCTGCTCGTCATCGTCTGCGTCGCGCTTGCGGTCAAGCTGCTCGCCGATCCGGCAAATCCGCTGCGTGTCTGGCTCGGACTCTGAACGATCGCGGCAGTCTTCATTACCTCAGGCGTAATTGATAGGGTGCACCACCTTCCCGCATGATCGCGCTGCCTGACACCAACGGGCGATCAAAAGGAGATGACCCGATGAACGACGCAAACGACAACGCAGAACGTTACCTCGCCATCTGGAACGAGACGGATGCCGCCCGCCGCCGCGTTCTTATCGCCGAGAGCTGGTCGGAGGCCGCAACCTATATCGATCCGCTGATGCGCGGCGAAGGTCATGAGCAGATCAATTCGCTGGTCGAAGCCGTGCAGAGCCGCTTCCCCGGCTTCCGCTTCGAACTGATCGGCGCGGCGGACGGCTATGGCGACAATCTGCGCTTCTCCTGGGGCCTCGGCCCTGAAAATGGCGAAGCGCTCATCAAGGGCACGGATTTTGCCGAACTTGCGGGCGGCAAGCTGAAATCCGTCCGCGGCTTCATCGATCAATTGCCGGAAGCCGCCTGATGACGCCGGCCGCCCGCTCTCTCGGAGATCACCTGCGCGAATGGCGCCAACGCCGCCGCATGAGCCAGTTGGATCTCGCGCTCGAAGCCGAGATCTCGCAGCGGCATCTGAGCTTCATCGAGAGCGGACGCTCGACCCCGAGCCGCGAGATGCTGCTGCACCTTGCCGAACGTCTCGAGGTACCGCTGCGCGACCGGAACCCGCTGCTGCTGGCAGCGGGTTTCGCCCCTGTCTTTGCCGAACGCAAGCTCGATGACCCTGTCCTTCAGGCGGCGCGCCGTGCCGTCGATATGGTGCTCAAAGGGCACGAGCCCTTCCCGGCGCTCGCCATCGACCGCCACTGGACCCTGGTCGCCGCCAACGCCGCGATCGCTCCCTTACTGTCCGGTGTTGCCGATCAGTCGCTGCTTGCACCGCCCGTCAACGTGCTGCGCCTCAGCTTGCATCCGCAGGGATTGGCGCCACACATCGCCAACCACGCTGAATGGCGCGCGCACCTGCTCGACAGGCTGCGTCAGCAGATATCGGCCTCGGGCGATCCTGTCCTGGAAACACTGCTGAAGGAGTTGCGGTCCTATCCAGCGCCGGAACGGGCCGGCGAAGTCCATGCCGATTACGCCGGCATCGCAGTTCCCCTCCGGCTTGCGACCAAGGCCGGCTTGCTTTCGCTGATCTCGACAACGACGGTCTTCGGCACGCCCGTCGATATCACTCTGTCGGAACTGGCCGTGGAGTCCTTCTTTCCAGCGGATGAAGAAACGGCCGCCATCCTGCGCAGCCTCGCACTCAATTGAGCGCTTCAGAACTCCACGCCGGGCTGGCCCTTGATACCGGAGCGGAAGGGATGTTTGACGAGTTCCATTTCGGTGACCAGATCGGCGATCTCGATCAATTCTTCCTTGGCGTTGCGGCCGGTCAGCACGACATGCGTCATATGGGGCTTCTCGCTCTTCAGGAAGGCAACGACCTCGTTGATGTCGAGATAGTCGTAGCGCAGCGCGATGTTGATTTCATCGAGCAGCACCATGGAATTGCGCTCGTCGCGGATCAGTTCCTTGGCCTTTTCCCAGGCAGCCGAGGCTGCAGCGACGTCGCGGGCGCGGTCCTGCGTCTCCCAGGTGAAACCCTCGCCCATGGTGTGGAACTGGCAGAGGTCGGAGAAATGCTTCTCGATCAGATCGCGTTCGCCGGTCCACATCGCGCCCTTGATGAACTGCACGACGGCGGACGGTTTGCCATGGGCGATGTGGCGGAAGATCATGCCGAAGGCGGAAGACGACTTGCCCTTGCCCTTGCCGGTATGGACGATGATCAGCCCCTTGCCATCGATCTTGGTGGCCATGATCTTGTCGCGCGCGGCCTTCTTCTTCGCCATCTTCTCGGCGTGGCGAGCATCGTCCTTGCCCGTTTCGTTGTCCGGGATCTCGTCGCTCATCGGTTCACCTCATTCTGTTGTTTGGCCAGGTCGAACCGGGCCGAATTGCTGCGCGGCGTCCAGAGGCTGCGGTCGATCGCCTCGCTGAGCCGCTCCCTCATCTCGTCGAATGCCGCCGGATTCTTCTCCATCATGAAGTTGGCGACTGCCGGATCGGTGACGAAGGCCTGGTAGACCGCCTCGAAATGATGCGCACCGACAGCATTCGTCGTCGCTGCGAAAGCGAAGAGATAATCGACGGTGGCGGCGATCTCGGCCGCTCCCTTGTAGCCATGGCGCATGACGCCCGCTATCCATTTCGGATTGACCACGCGCCCGCGCACGACGCGGCCGATCTCTTCTTCCAGCGAACGGATCACCGGCCGCTCGGGCCTGGAATGGTCGTTGTGATAGATCGAGGGACGCGCGCCGGCGAGCTGTTCGGCCGCCGCCGCCATGCCGCCTTCGAACTGGTAGTAATCGTCGCTGTCGAGCAGATCGTGTTCGCGATTGTCCTGATTCTGAATGACGGCCTGCACCGAGCGCAGCCGCTCCTCGAACAGGCCGCGTTCGGCCTTGCCCTCTTCGCCGGCGCCATAGGCATAAGAACCCCAGACGAGATAGGCCTCAGCAAGATCGGCGCGCCGCTCCCAGCCCTTTTCGTCGATCAGCGCTTGCAGGCCGGCGCCATAGGCTCCCGGTTTCGAGCCGAAGACCCGGTAGCCGGCCCGGCGTTTCGCCGCGACAGCATCGAGACCGGCAACTGCCAGCCTTGCCGCCTCGCCGCGCATGCGCGCTGCGATCGGGTTGTCCGCCTCGTCCTCCTCAAGCGCGCCGACGGCGCGGACCGCCTTGTCGAACAGGGCGATCTGCTCGGGAAAAGCATCGCGGAAGAAACCGGAAATGCGGAGCGTCACGTCGACACGCGGCCGCCCGAGCATCGCTTGCGGGATGATCTCATAGCCCGTGACGCGGCGCGAACTCATGTCCCAGAGCGGCTTGACGCCGATCAGCGCCAGCGCCTGGGCGATATCGTCGCCGCCGGTGCGCATGTTCGACGTGCCCCAGGCGGTCAGCCCGAAGGAGACCGGCCATTCGCCGTGATCCTGCACGTAGCGGCGCACCAAAAGCTCGGCCGATTTTTTGCCCAGCTCATAGGCCGCCGGCGTCGGCACGGCGCGGCTGTCGACGGAGTAAAAATTGCGGCCTGTCGGCAGCACATCCGGACGCCCGCGCGTCGGCGCGCCGGAGGGGCCGGGCGCGACGAAGCGGCCGTCGAGGCCGGCAAGCAGGCCTTCGATCTCGGCCCGTCCGCAGGCGAGGATCGAAGGCTTGAGACGGGTCTCGATCTCGGAGAGTACCGCATTCGTCGCCTCCCATTCCGCGGGGCTGGCGATCTCGCCGGAGACGAGTTTGGCCGCCAGCAACTCGATGCGCTCGACAGTGTCGCCGTTGCTGCGCCAGGGGGCGTCGAGAAGGTCCGCGAGGATGGCGGGACGTGGGCCGGCCCAAAGGGCAGCCATGTCGCAGTCGAGCGGGTCGAAGGAAGACCCCTCCCCAACCCCTCCCCACAAGTGGGAGGGGCTTGCGGGGCGCACCGTCTCCACGTCATCTCTGATCGCAGAGGTAGCCGCGAGCGCAACGGCAAGTCCCTCCCCCTTGTGGGGAGGGGTTGGGGAGGGGTTTTTGCTGAACAGAGTTGGGGAGGTGTTTCCTAACGCATCCCCCGCAATCGCCCGCTGCAGACTCGCATCCCCACCTTCGCCCAGCCCGCGCGGCACCCGCGCCAGCGCCACCGTCAAATCCGTCAGCAGCCGTCCCTGCGGCGACACGCCGAACACGTGCAGCCCGTCGCGGATCTGCATCTCCTTGAGGTCACAGAGATAGGCGTCGAGCTTCTTCAGCGCCTCGCCCTCGCTTTCGCCGCTCGTTATCCCGGCATCCCGGTCGAGGCCGATATCGGTGACGAGGTCGAGAATCTGCCGGCTGAGCAGCCGGATGCGGCGGGGATCGCCGCCGGAGGCCTCATAATATTCGTCGACCAGCGCTTCCAGATCCTTGAGCGGCCCGTAACTCTCGGCTCGTGTCAAAGGCGGCGTCAGATGGTCGATGATGACGGCGGCCGCCCGGCGCTTGGCCTGGGTGCCCTCGCCCGGATCGTTGACGATGAAGGGATAGAGATGCGGCAGCGGCCCGAGGATCGCTTCCGGATAACATGTCTCCGACAGCGCCAGCGCCTTGCCAGGCAGCCATTCGAGATTGCCATGTTTGCCCATGTGGATAACGGCATCGGCGCCGAACTCGCACCGCAGGAAAGCATAAAAGGCAAGGTAACCATGCGGCGGCACGAGATCCGGCGAATGGTAACTTTCTTTGGGATCGATATTGTAGCCGCGCGCCGGCTGGATGCCGACGAGCACGCCGCCGAAGCGGGCGAAAGGCAGGGCGAAGACGCCCTCGCGAAAATACGGATCGCTCTCGGGATCTCCCCAGCGGGCTCTCACCTCGTCCTGAATCTGATTGGGAAGATATTCCAAGAAGCCATTGTAGCGACTCAGGGAAAGCGTCTCGCGGATGATCCTGCCGTCATGCCCTGAATTGGTCGGCCCTTGCATCAGATGCTGGATCAGCGCGTCGTCGTCGGCCGGAATATCGGCAAGCGGATAACCCGCGGCTTCCATCGCCCGAAGCACCTCGATGCTGCCGGCCGGCGTATCCAGGCCGACCCCGTTGCCGAGCCGACCGTCGCGGTTCGGATAGTTCGCCATGACGAGCGCGATGCGCCGGTCACGCGCCGGCCTTCCACGCAACCGCGCCCAATTGGCGGCGAGTTTCGCCGTATAGCGCACCCGGCCGGCGTCTGGTTCGCTGGCGACGATGTTCGTCTCGACCGCCGCATCGTAGCGCGCCGCCGTCTTGAAGGAGACTGCCCGCGCCAACACCCTTCCGTCGACTTCCGGCAGCGCCACATTCATGCCGAGATCACGCGCCGACAGACCTTGCGAGGAGGCAGCCCATGCCTCCCGCGACGAGGCCGACAGGATCGCCTGCAGCACGACCGCCCCATCCGCCTCCAGCACTGTCGGCTGCCGGTCCGCACCCGGGGCCGAAACTGCAAAGCCGGTGGTGTTGATGACGACATCGGGTTTCAGCGCCGAAAACACGCTCTCGATGATGCCCATCGAAACCGGATCCTTGAGGCTGTAGGCAAAGACCGGCAGCGGCCTCAGGCCAAGCGACTGCAAAGCGTCGATCAACGCCTCGATCGGCTTGGTTTCGCCGCTCTGCACGAGGGCGCGGTAGAAGCTGATGGCGACGATGGGGGAAACTGTAGGTTCGAATTCCACGTCTTCCGTCGAGCTTGGGGTACCCCCCTCTGTCCTGCCGGACATCTCCCCCACAAGGGGGGAGATCGGGGATGAGAGGCCTCGTGCCGCCTCTTCCGGCGAAAGTGCGGCATTCTCAAACGTTTCTTTTGTTGGAAGCCCAAGCGACTTGCCGATCTCCCCCCTTGTGGGGGAGATGTCCGGCAGGACAGAGGGGGGTACCACAACCTCCATCGATAAGGAGGGCACCTCCAGAGCCACCCGCCGCCACTCCTCGACCCCGATCAGCCCCCGCCCCGGCCACCAGATGCCGGCCTTCATCAAGGGTGCGGCCGGTGCCGGCTTCTCCGCCCCCGACAGCATCGCCCCGGCATAATCGAGAAAGGCCCGCGCATTGGCATCGCCGCCTTCGATCAGATAGGCCCAGAGCGCGTTCAGATCGTCGAGATCGACATTCGAAAAAGGCACAAGCCCCGCATCCGGCCTGGCATCGCCCGGCAGCACGGCAATCAACGCACCGCTGCGAGCCGCACAAGCATGCAGCGCCTCCAGTGCATAGTGGAAATAGCTGGCGCCGCCGAGCGCGCGCACGATGATCAGCTTGGCGTGCCGCACTGTCCGCTCGACATAGGTATCGACCGACATCGGGTGCTTGAGGCTCATCAGGCTCGCAAGCCTCAGCGAATGCCGCCCCTCGCCGCCGTGACGGGCGGCCGCGATCGCCGCAAGCTCGCTGTCGGCCGCCGACAGGAACAGGATATCGCCGGGCGTCTGCCCGAGGTCGATCGCCTCCTCGCCGTCGCTGATCGTTCCCTGTTGAGCCAGAAGCAGATGCATGGGCTTACGCCAGCGCCTCGATCGCCGCCCTTACCGCACCCTCATCCATTTCGTGCAGGCCGATGACAACGAGGCGCGTTGCGCGCGTTTCGCCCAGGCCCCAAGCCCGGTCGAAGTAATGGTCGATGCGGCTGCCGACCGCCTGCAGCTGCAGGCGCATCGGCTTGCCCGAGATATCGACGAAGCCCTTGAGGCGCAGCACGTCATGGGTTGAGATGATCGTCTTCAGCGCTTCGACGAAGCCGGCGGGATCGGCAACGGCGCCAAGCTCGACGACGAAGCTGTCGAATTCATCGTGATCGTGCGGCGCGCCGTCCTCATGCTCCAACTCGTGATGCGACTTGCGGTTGGCGATATCATCCTCCGTGCCGATGCCGAGGCCGAGCAGGATGCCGGCCGGAACCTCGCCGTTTTTCGCCTCGATAATCACCGGCTTGCGCACGGTGCGGGAGGCGACTTCGTCACGCACGCGGCCAAGGCCGGCGACGTCGATCAGGTCGGTCTTGTTGAGCACGATCAGATCGGCGCAAGTGAGCTGGTCCTCGAACAGTTCCTCGATCGGGCTTTCGTGATCGAGCGATGCATCCTCACTGCGCGCCGCATCAACGGCATCATGGTCGTCGGCGAAGCGGCCGGCGGCGACAGCCGCACTGTCGACCACCGTGATGACGCCGTCGACGGTCACCTGAGTGCGAATGTCGGGCCAGTTGAAGGCGGCGACCAAAGGCTGCGGCAAGGCAAGCCCCGAGGTTTCGATGACGATATGGTCGGGCCGCTGCTCTCGTTCCAGGAGCTTCGTCATCGTCGGAATGAAATCGTCGGCAACGGTGCAGCAGATGCAGCCATTGGTGAGCTCGATGATATCGTCCTCGGTGCAATTCTCAGCGCCGCAGCCTTTCAGCACCTCGCCATCGACACCGAGATCGCCGAATTCGTTGATAATCAGCGCAATCTTCTTGCCCCCGGCATTGGTGAGCAGGTTGCGGATCATCGTCGTCTTGCCGGCGCCGAGGAAGCCGGTGATGACGGTTGCTGGAATCTTCTGCTGGTTCATGGACTTAACCCTTCATTTTCATCGGCAGACCTGCCGCGATAAAATAGACTTCGGCGGCCTTCGCCGCGATCGATTGGTGCAGCCGGCCGGCATGATCGCGAAAATCCCGCGCCATGCGATTGTCGGGAACGATGCCGAGGCCGACCTCGTTGGAAACGAAAACGAGCCGCGCCCTGGCGCCAGGCAGGAAATCGGCAAGCGCCGTAAACTCCGCTGCCAAATCACGCTCCTCCATCATCAGATTGGTGACCCAGAGCGTCAGGCAGTCGATCAGCACGATGCGCCCCTCGCCGTCGATGGCGGCAAGCTTGCCGACAAGATCGAGCGGCTCCTCATGCGTCGTCCAGGAGGGACCGCGGTCGGCCCTGTGCTGATCAATGCGCGCCCGCATCTCGTCGTCCCAGGCGCGGCCGGTGGCGAGGTAGTGGCGACCGAGGCCGGTCGCGACGACGAGGGATTCGGCAAAACGGGATTTGCCCGAGCGTGCACCGCCGAGGATAAGGGTGGAGTTGGAGGGGGCGATCGTCATGCGCAGATGGCCTCGTGCGAGAATGCGACGCCCCGCCACACTCCCTCATTCCTTTGCTCGTCACAGGAATCCAGCCACGGCGCGTCCGCGCCGTGAATGACTCCATACAGACTCTCAAGAATTCTCCCGCGCCCAAGGACTTGGGCGCACTGGATTCCTGTGACGAGCACAGGAATGAGGGAGGATAGGAAAGTGCGTATCACACGCCCCTCACCGAGAGGGACGGAATGGCCACCCAATGGCGCCGCACCAGGCCGCGCCGAATTCAATCGTTCAGCCAAAACAACCTCCGTGCTGGCAGCGGGCCTCTTGCCCAGGGGTGGGCTTCTTGCCCGGCACGAATGGCAGGTCTCCTGGCTCGCGGGTATCGGCGGCGATCGGGGCGACCCGTTACGGTCGCCCCTGATCGTGCCAGCGGGTCTGCCTCGCCTTCCCGGCTGCATCGGCGAAGAGGTGGACGATTCGTAGAAATAGAGGCGTCCGACCCCGGTTGATCACCATGCATGTCCAGTGGCTTTTCCGGCATGTCGCCCGTCCCGTCCGCCTGCACCATTGCGAGGCCGCCGGCCGAAAGGGCTCGATGCCGGATGGAAGACCCTGACCGCTCTACAGTCGCGGGGTCGGCTGTGATGAAGGCCCCCGGTTTGGGTCCGCCCCGTCACATTCCCTTTTCATCCGGAAAGGCATTACACCGATCCGGAACCATCCGTTATATCTGGATGGTCAGGCGACCATCCGTTGAGGGATGGTTAGGCAAGCTCAAGGGTGAAGTCAACCGGCCTTGGCGGTGGGCCAATCGTTTGCGACGCGGCACGCTCGGCCAAACACGACTTACCCTACCAGAATTATCGTCATTTATCAGAGACTTACGTCATAAATATTTGACTCTCGCGCCGGCTTTTCGCCGCAATTGCAAGGCAAGCGGACGGCATCACCGCCCTTGACCGGGTCTCTCCCCGCCTAGTTGTCTAGCCATGTTTATGAAATTGGATCAGCGCCGCCTGCGCGCGCTGCGTGTTTTCTTTGATCCGGAGCGGTTGCGCGCGCTGACCCGTCGCAGCGAGGTCGGCCTGTCGCTCGCCGGCGCCGTCGTCGGCATCGCCTCGGGACTTGCCGTCACCGGTATGAGCTTCGTCTCCAATGAATTGCACCAGCTGGTCTTCGGCATATCGGACGACGAAAGGCTGAGCTCCTCATTGATCGAAGACAAGCTGCTGCTGCTCACCGCCCCCGTCGTCGGCGGCGTCCTGCTCGGTCTGCTGCTTTTCGTCCTGGCGAAACGGCGCAAGAAGCCAATGGTCGATCCGATCGAGGCGAATGCGCTGCATGGCGGCCGCCTGTCCTTGACCGACAGTATCATCGTCGCGGTGCAGAACCTGATTTCCAACGGTTTCGGCGCCTCGGTCGGCCTGGAGGCCGGTTATACCCAGCTTGCCGCCGGCCTCGCCTCGAAATTCGGCCTGAAGCTGCAGCTTCGCCGCTCCGACCTGCGCGTGCTCGTCGGCTGCGGTGCGGCCGGCGCCATCGCCGCCGCCTTCAACGCACCGCTGACCGGCGCTTTCTATGCCTTCGAGCTGATCATCGGCACCTATACGATCGTGTCGCTGACCCCCGTCGTCGTCTCAGCCCTCGTCTCGACCCTCATCGCGCGATTACTCACCGAGGGCGATTTCACCATCGATATCGGCAGCTTCGGCTCGGTCGTGCCGGCCGATTATATCCCGGCTCTACTGCTCGGCGTCTTTTGCGCCGGCGTCGGCATCCTGCTGATGCAGGGCGTCGCCTTCATCGAAGAACTGGCGCGCAAGAGCGCGATCGCCCCGCCCTTTCGCCCGGCGCTGGGCGGCATCGTTGTCGGGCTCTTGGCGATGATCTCGCCGCAGGTGCTTTCGGCCGGCCACGGGGCGCTACATCTCAACCTTTCCCGCGACGTGGCTGTCCCGGCGCTGATCGGCCTCTTTCTGTTGAAATCGCTGGCCTCGGCGATCTCGATCGGCTCGGGCTTCAGGGGCGGCCTGTTCTTCGCCTCACTGTTCATGGGCGCCCTGCTTGGTAAGCTTTTTGCTTATTGCGGTCCCTATTTCGCCGATGCGACGCTGACGCCCGTCATCTATGCCGTTGTCGGCATGAGTTCGCTTGCGGTCGCCGTCATCGGCGGGCCGCTGACGATGACCTTCCTGGCGCTCGAAATTACCGGCGATTTTCCGATCACGGCGCTGGTGCTCGCCGCCGTCATCACCTCCTCGCTCGTCGTGCGCTCGACCTTCGGCTACTCCTTCGCCACATGGCGCTTCCATCTGCGCGGCGAAAGCATCCGCAGCGCCCATGACGTCGGCTGGATCCGTAACCTGACGGTGGACAAGCTGATGCGCGCCGACGTCAAGAAGGCCAGGGCCGGTATCACGCTGGAAGAGTTCAAGCAGGCCTTTCCGATCGGCTCCACCCAGCGCGTTATCCTCGTCGAGGAGAGCGACAAATATCTGGGCCTCGTGCTGGTGCCGGAAATCTACGCCAACCCGACCGACGCGCAGGACGAGGGCAAGACGCTCGCCGATTTCATCCACTACCGCAACGATTTCCTGCAGCCACAGATGAACGCCAGGCAGGCGGCGGCGATCTTCGACAAGAGCGAAAGCGAAGCCCTTGCCGTCGTCAATAACCTGATCGAACGCAAGGTGATCGGCCAGCTCAGCGAAAGCCACACCCTGCGCCGCTACAGCGAAGAACTCGACCGTCGCCGCCGCGAAGTGTCAGGCGAGATCTGAGCCGTTACGACCTGCAGCGTCGCGCGTCTTTCAGACACACTATGATATTTCGAATCAGAGAGTAGCCACGGCAAGCTTGAACACATCGGCCCTCTTCGAAACGCCGCGCAATTCGAACGATCCCAGACGTTCGCAGGCAGTCCCGCAGGCGACGGCGAAGCTTTCCGACATCAGAAGGTGCTGGCCAAGTTCGCCGCAGAGTTTCTCCAGCCGCGAGGCCTCGTTAACCGCCCTGCCGATCACCGTGAAATCAAGCCGGCCGCGCGCGCCGACGTTTCCGTAGAAGACCTCGCCAAGATGCAGGACGACGTCGACGCCGATATCGGGACCGCCCTCACGCTTCCGCTGAAGGTTCAGAGCCTCGTTTGCCTCCAGAACATTCCGTGCGGCGGCAAGCGCGGCCGTGCAGGCCTTCCGGGGATCCTCGCCCTCCTCGCTGCCTGTCGGAAAGATCGCCAACACGCTGTCGCCCATGAACTTGAGGATTTCGCCGGAATTTTCCTCGACATGCCGGCCGATCAGCTCGAAATGTTCATCCAGAAACCTCGCGATCTCGCCCGGCTGATAGACTTCGGTCAATGCCGTGAAGTTTCTCAGATCCGCAAGCAGGACCGCAGCATTGATGGCAGCGCCCTTTCCTCTCTGGATATCACCTGCGAGGATGCGCGCGCTCGTCTTGGCGCCAGTATAGACCGCGAGGATGTCAGCGGCGGTTTTCGATGCCGCGATGCGGTAGCAAGCCAGCCCAAGCGCCGGAAAAAGCTGTGTGACAACAGCCAGTTGATCGTCGGAAAATCCGCCCGGCAGGTCGCTGGTCAACGACAGGCTGACGCCGCGCAGCGCAGCCTCCTTCGGGAACTCCAGCAGGTTGACCAGATGATCCGTGCCGCCGCCAAGCGCGAATTCAGCCAGCTGCGGATAGCTGTCGATCCCCTCTCCGTCGGCAAGAATCCAACGCCCAGACGCTTCGCCACGCCCCAGAAGATAGTATATTGGCGTCTTCTCGAACTTCAGCACTGCTGCTGTGCCATATTCGGCATTCTCGATCGTGGTCGCCCCGCCGCGCAGGAAATTGGCCGAGACGCCGCCATACATGGGATGAATGGACGGCATCGCGATGCTGCCTCGCCAAATGGGAAAACCATCGGCGATCAGCCGATCGCATAATCCGGTAATCAGCTCGCTAATATGCTCGCTGGTGATTCCCTGCTCTATCAGCCAGTGGATATGATCGTTAATTTTTAAAACCTCCGCATCGGGCCGAGAGCCGGAGAAGCCGTCTTACAATCGAGGCCAGGCACCGGGAACCGCGGGACAGGCGCTGAAACAGCCATGTCGCGCATGCCATCCATTAGCCTGCTTCGCGTCACGATACTACTCCCACGCGAATGAAGGATGCGGAATTCGAGAGGGGCAAACGCGGGTTACGGATGACAATGCCTCAGTCTCCCAGTGGCTAGCGAAGCTACTCCAGTTTGAGGCTCGCGAGGCGATAAAAGGCGACCTCGCGTCGCCACACGATCCCAGCCGCTCACATCCTGACTGTCATGCCGCCGTCGACCGTCAGCACATGGCCATTGACGAAGGAAGCGGCGGCGCTTGCCAGAAACAGCGCCGCGCCGGCAATCTCGTCCGGGCGTCCCCAGCGCTGGACCGGGATGCGCTCGCGCACGAACGGCATCAATTCCTCATTCGCGGCCATCGCCGCGTTCGTCTCGGTGGCAAACCAGCCGGGCGCAATCGCGTTGCTGGTGATTCCGTGTGGGCCGAATTCCACCGCCATGCCGCGCATCAGGCCGGTCAGGCCCTGCTTGACTGCCGGATAGACGCAATCGCCGGGCATGACGACATGGCCGCTGATCGACGTCACCGCGATCAGGCGGCCGTAGTTGCGCCGTTTCATCAGCGCGGCCGCATCGCGCGAAAGCGCGATTGCCGCAGCAAGATCGGTGCGCAGCAGCTCGATGATCGCATCATCGTCGAATTCGGCCAGCGGCCGCCGGTCGCGGGCGCCGACATTGTTGATCAGGATATCGAGACGGCCGTGGAGTTTTTCGATATCGGCCATCACTTTACGCTGTGCCTCGCGGTCGGCGATGTCAAATGCGGCGGCTTCCGCCGTCCCGCCTGCGGCTTGGATGGTCCTGACGGCATCTTCCAGCGTTGCCGCCGTCCGCCCCGTGACGATGACATGCGCGCCAGCCTCAGCAAGGGCGCGTGCCATCTCGAAGCCCAGGCCACGGCCGCCGCCGGTCACCAGCGCCACCTGATCCACCAGTGAAAATCGATCCAATATGCGCATGGGATTCATCGCTCTCCACCGGATTCGCCGCGCCGATTAATGGACTCAGTCAACTAATTTGGCAAGAGGAGAACGGTGGACCTAACCGACGAACCCGGCCAACCAGCGCGGGTCGAGGTGACGCTCCAGTTCTCCGGCGACCTCGTCGAGCGCCCGATCGACGCTCTCGCGGTAGTTTCTCCGCTTACCGGAGAGCCCAAAGCTCTGAAGCAGCTGGGCGCGGTAGGCGTCGCTTCCGAACAGCCCGTGCAGATAGGTGCCCATGATCCGGCCGTCGGCCGAAAGCGCTCCGTCGGACGCGCCGTCGATAATCGCCGATGGCCTGTCGCAATCCGGGCCGCGGGTGATGCCGAGATGGATCTGGTAGCCGGCAAGCGGCGCGTCATATTCGGTCGAGCGGGCCTGGCTGTTGCGCACGGTTTTCTCAGGCGCCATCTCGGTCTCGACGTCAAGTAGCGCCAGCCCCGGCGTCTCGAGCGCCCCGCCCTCTATGCCGAGCGGATCATGCACCGTCCGACCAAGCATCTGGTATCCGCCGCAGATGCCAATTACCCGGCCGCCGCGCCTGACATGCGCCTGAAGATCGCGGTCCCAGCCTTGAGCGCGGAAATCGGCGAGATCCGATATCGTCGATTTCGAGCCGGGAAGGACGACGAGGCCGGCGTCCGCGGGCAGCCGTTCGCCTGATCGCACGAAGACCAGCTCGACATCCGGCTCGGTCCTCAACGGGTCGAGATCGTCGAAATTGGCGATTCGCGGCAGCACCGGCACGGCAATCTTCAGCGCCCCCGCTCCGCCCCTCGCCAGACGTTCAAGCACGACCGAATCTTCGGCCGGCAGGCGCGCCGCGGCCTGCAGCCATGGCACGACGCCGAAACACGGCCAGCCGGTAAAGCCTTCGATGGCGCGGATGCCATCGTCAAACAGCGAGACGTCGCCGCGAAACTTGTTGATGATATAGCCCGCAATCATCGCCCGGTCCTCGTCCGGCAGGATCGCATGCGTGCCCACCAGCGAGGCGATGACGCCGCCGCGGTCGATATCGCCGACGAGTACGACAGGCACGCCGGCCCGCGTCGCAAAACCCATATTGGCAATATCGCCGGGCCTGAGATTGATCTCGGCCGGCGATCCGGCACCCTCGACGATGACGAGATCGGCACCCGCAGCGACTTTTTCGAAGCTTTCGAGCACGGCGCCGAGCAGCTGCGGCTTCAGCCGCTGGTAGTCGCGCCCCTTCGCCTGGCCGAACACCCTCCCCTGCACGATGATCTGGCTGCCGTTATCCGAATGCGGCTTAAGCAGTACAGGGTTCATGTGCACCGAGGACGGCGTGCGTGCAGCCAGCGACTGCAGCCACTGCGCCCGGCCGATTTCGCCGCCGTCATCGGCAACCGCCGCATTGTTCGACATGTTCTGCGGCTTGAACGGCCGGACGGCGAGCCCGCGATTGGCCGCCAGCCGGCAAAGGCCGGCGACCAGCACCGTCTTGCCGACATCCGAACCGGTGCCCTGCAGCATGATCGCTCTTGCCATGGTGGCCGCCTTTCGCTGGGGCGAGGCCTACAATGGCCTGTTATACCGGGTCAAGCTTCTCGCAAAAACGCGAAAACCGCGCATGGCCTTGGCTCTGCGCGGTTTGCCGAAAACTCAGGCGTCTTCGCCCCTACACGGCGAAGCTCGCTTTCTCCGGTACGCACTACCTGAACCGGAGAAGCGGCGGTCATTCCCGCCACGACCCAACTGATAACGGCACATTCTTACCGGAGAGTTATTGAAGGCTTACGCAAAAGTTAATTTCGATCTTTTTTGACTTTCGCGCCGAAATTTCTGCCGAAGATCCGCCGGCGATCGCCAAGAGCGTGGAGTTCGCTTGAAGGCGCCATTTTCGGGATATTGAGATAAATTCTTCGAATTCAATCATTTAGTTCAGCAACCTTCAGCAGAAGACGGTTGATTTCTGCGAGCGAACGCGTAGGCTTCCAAAAAAACGCCATTTTCGAGCCATGACCTGCGACAAGCTGCCGGAGAGCAAGGCGAAGGCGCCGATGAACCGGAAACGTCTGTCTATCGCGGTATCGCCCGCGAGGCATTTCCTTTCGGGCGCCAGAGAAGCTTGCCGCTGATATCCGATCTCCGGCTGCGCGTCCGTAGATTCAACGTATCACAGCATTCTTAGCGCGCATGAAAAGACGCGGCGCTGTAAAGAAGAATTCGGGGAATGACGATGAAGACGTTTCTGATTCCGGCCGTCTTTGCCGCGGCTCTTTCTATGGTTGCGCCGGTCGAAGCCGCAGAGTGCGGCAAGGTTTCGATCGCCGAGATGAAATGGGCCTCGGCCGGTATTGCGGCGAATTTCGACAAGATCATCCTGGAAAAGGGCTACGGCTGCTCCGTCACCATCGTCGACGGCGACACCCTGCCGACCTTCGCCTCGATGAACGAGAAAGGCACGCCAGACATCGCCTCCGAATACTGGATCAATTCCGTCAGAGCCTTGCTCGATCAGGCCGTCAGCACCGGCCGGCTGGTGCAGGGAGCCGAGATCCTGGCCGATGGTGCGGTCGAGGGCTGGTGGATCCCGAAATTCATTGCCGACGCCCACCCTGACATCCGGTCGGTCGAAGATGCGTTGAAACATCCCGAACTCTTCCCCGCCGAGGACGATGCGGCGAAGGGCGCAGTCTACAATTGCCCCGCCGACTGGAGCTGCCAGATATCGACCACCAACTTGTTCAAGGCACTTGCCGCGGACAAGAAGGACTTCGAACTCGTCGAAACCGGCAGCCCCGAACGGCTCGATGCCTCGATTGCCCGCGCCTTCGAAAACAAGGTCGGCTGGCTCGGTTATTATTGGGCGCCGACGGCCGTCCTCGGTAAATACGATATGACGCGGCTGAGCTTCGGCGTCGGCCACAACAAGAGCGAGTGGGACCGCTGCACAGCGGTTGCCGGCTGCACCAGGCCGGAACTTAATTCCTACCCGGTCTCTCGCGCCTTCACCTTGATGACCCGGTCTTTTGCCAGCCGTGCCGGACCTGTCACCGCCTATCTCAAAACCCGCAAATGGGACAATGCGACAATCAACCAGGTGCTTGCCTGGCAGGACGAAAACCGCGAAAGCAACGAGGATGCCGCGATCCATTTCCTTCGCAATTACGAGGGCCTGTGGATGAAATGGGTTCCAGCCGATGTAGCCGAAAAGGTCAAGGCGAGCTTATAACGACAAGCAAGATCAAGCATGGACGATTCGATGACCGGCAATGTTCCCTTTCCCGACCGCGATACCGTCGCGGAAAAGCTCGCCGCGCTGTCAGAGACGGACAAATCATATCTGACGCTGCTCATGGAGAATGTCGCCCAGGACGATAACCTGCTTGACGGCCTGCGCCGCCATCTCGATCTTGCCGCTGGTTCGCGGTTCCTCAACTCGCTGAAGCTCGAAAATCTCGGCCTATGGCTCGGAGCCCAAGCGCCGGATCGGCTGCAGATCCGGCTGATGGAAGCCGCCCGCTCCAGCCAGCATCCGGCTTACCAGGCCTTCCGGACCGGTCTTGACCGATCCGGTGGCCTGGAAAAGGCTTATCCCCCGACCATCTAATGATGGGCCGGCCGCCTGATTGGATGGTCCGGCCCCGGCCGGCAAACTTCTCAGCCGATTACTTCTTCGCTGCGCGGTCAACCGAGCGGCCGGCGTCCTGCGTGGCGTTCACAGTGTTTGCGGTATCTTTTCCTATGCCGCGGATCGTGTTGCCGCACGAGGAGAGGGCAAGAAGAACCATAAAGGCTGCGGCGATTTTGGCCGTTGTCGTCATCTCGAATATCCTTGTTTGAAATCAACCCCGAACGGCACTCATGCCATCCGCGCCGATAACGCACAAGGGAGCAAAAGGTTCAACGGCCGAACGGCAACCTCAGGCAGCGACCGCCTTCGCTCTCTCGGCAAAGGCGCCGCGAATGCTGTCGGCCACCGTCTCGATCGGCCCCGACACCTGCGAGGCGGTCAACAGGCGAATATCGAAAGCGCCGAGCTCCGGCAGTCCTTCCTGAGGTCCGAGGATCGCCATGTCCTCGTTGATATAGGATAGCGGCAGTGGCGCAATGGCGAGATCTGACAGTACGGCGGCGCGTTGCGCCATGGTGTGGCCGCTGAGATAGGCGACGCGATAGGGTCGCTTGTTGCGTTCGAGCTGGGAGAGCGCCTCTTGGCGCCAGATGCAGCCGTCCTCCCAGATCGAGATTGGCAGCGGATCGCGGCGATGCGCCGAACCGCACCTTGCGCCGGCCCAGACCAGCCGCTCGCGGAACACCACCTCGCCGCCCGTCGGGAAAGGCCGCGTCGCACAGTTGATCAAGGCCAGGTCGAGCCGCTGTTCCTCCATGCGCTTTTTCAGCCCGATGCTCATGTCGATCGTCACGTCGACCATGATGCCGGGATAGCTCTCTGCGAAACTCTTCAGGATGCTCGGCAGCAGCCGCTCGCCGATGTCCTCCGGCGCGCCGAGCCTGACAACGCCGCTGAGCTCCGGCATGATGAAGCGCGACACCGCCTCGTTCGACAGGGCCAGGATATTGCGGGCGTAAGACAGCAGCATCTCGCCGTGGCGCGTCAGCGATACCGAGCGGGCGTCGCGCAGAAAAAGCGTCGCGCCCAGTTGCTCCTCGAGCTTCTTGATCTGCATCGACACCGCCGAGGGCGTGCGGAAGACCGCCTCCGCGGCGGTTGAAAAATTGCCTGTCTCGGCGATGGCGACGAAGGTGCGCAGCACATCGTTGTCAAGCAAAGGAATGGGACGGCGAAAGGGAAGGCTCATCGTCGCATCTTTCAATTTTTCTGATTTATAACCGCATATCATTTTGTTTGATTGAATGTCAATCGAGCCGCATATCTGGACCGTCGGAACGGATGCAGCAAAGGAGGACCGACATGTCTCAAACAAGCATCTGGAATATCGTACAAGCCCTTTCCGCATTCAAGTCGCAGCGCCGCAGGCACGCCAATTACGAAGAGGCGATGCGGCAAATAAAATGTTTTCCGCCGCATCTGCTGGCCGATGTCAGCCGACCCGCCGAAGCCGCGCCATCGGGCGCGGCAGAAGGGATAGCCTCTAGTCACGGCGGGTTCGGTTCCCGGCCTGCCTACGTCGAACCCAGCAGCTTGAAGGCGATGATCCACATGGTGACGGCAACGAGCGTTTCCAGCATCCGCCAGGACGACGGCTTCGAAAAGATCGGCCGCAGCCATGCCGCGCCATATCCGAGGGCAAAGAAAAACAGGAAAGAGCCCGTCACCGCGCCAGCGGCAAACGATGCCTGCTGTCCCGGATAGCGCGTCGAGATCGTGCCGAGCAGCACGACCGTATCGAGATAGACATGCGGATTGAGCCAGGTGAGCGCAAGACAGGTCGCGAGCGTCTGCCGAAAGCTCGCTGTCTTGGCCTCCGCCTCCGTCAGGGTGGCGGATGACCGAAAAGCGGAATAGAGGCTTTTAGCGCCATACCAGGCGAGAAACGCCGCTCCGCCATACCGCATGAGCGGATCGAGCCAGGGCAGCAGCCTGGCAATCTGCTGCAGGCTGGTCACGCCGAGCACGATCAGCGCGGCATCCGACAGAGCGCAGGCGAGGCAGACGGCGAAGACGTGTTCGTTGCGCAGGCCCTGGCGAAGAATGAAAGCATTCTGGGCGCCGATCGCGACAATCAGACTAAGCCCCATCATCAGGCCCGTGACATAGATCGAAAAATTCATCGCTTTGGCAAACACCCCTCAACTCGGTGATGATTGGGTATTGCCATTCCTAGAATTAGGCTAGTTAATCTGACTTATTCCGATTAAGCGAAACTAATCCGTGCTCGACTACCCCGCTCTCCGCGCTGTCGCAACCATCGTCCAGACGGGCAGCTTCGAAAGGGCTGCGACGGTGCTGAACGTAACGCCATCGGCCATCTCGCAGCGCGTGAAGCAGCTCGAAGAGCGGCTCGGCACCGTCCTCATCGTGAGAGGTTCTCCCTGCACGGCGACCGAAAAGGGGGAATGGCTCTGCCGCCATATGGAGAATGTCGGCATGCTCGAAGCCGAACTCTTCGGGCAACTGCCGGCTCTGGTCGATCCCGACGAGCCGCGCCAGAGGGTGACGCTTCAGATCGCGACAAACGCCGACAGCCTCGGGACGTGGTTCGTCGAGGCGATGTCGAATTTCGCCGAGGGCTCTTCCTATCTGCTGAACATCGCCGTCGACGACCAGGACCACACCGCCGAATGGCTGCAGCGCGGGCGGGTGATCGCCGCCGTCACCAGCCTGGAAAAACCGGTCCGCGGATGCCGGCGTTTTGCCCTCGGCGTCCTGCGCTATCACGCCACGGCCACGCCCGGCTTCGTCGCCTGTCACTTTCCCGACGGCGTGACCGCCGAGGCCATCCGCAACGCTCCAGCCCTGACCTTCAATCAGAAAGATAGACTGCAGAGCAGCTGGGTACGCAGCGTGTTCGGACGCGATCTCGACTATCCCACCCACTGGCTGCCCTCGCCGCAAAGTTTCGTCGAGGCGAGCGTCTCGGGCATGGGATGGGGAATGAACCCGACCCAGCTGACCGGCGAGCATCTCGCATCGGGACGGTTGGTAGAACTGGTTCCTGACACGCCGTTGGACGTCCCACTATACTGGCAGATAAACCGCCTCGCCGCGGATCGCCTGGCGGATCTGACGCGCGAAATCGTCACGGTAGCGAAGCGACGTCTTTGATCGCGATTACCGACGCGGCGCGATCAAGCGTAAGCCGTGCGGCTGCCGAACTCGCTTGTCTCGCCGGAGCGCTCCTTCGGAGCCTCGGCGGCTGGCTTCGATCCGGCGGATGCCTCGGTCTTGCTGCTCTCGGACGCATCGAGCCTGTCAAACTTGGCCACCAGCGCCTCGATCGATTTCGATCGTGGGCTTCACTTTATCGTCCTTTGCGCGACAGGGATGCCTGCTTTTCGGCAAACTGGCCGAACCCGGCACCGCCCAGAGTATCGCGTCCTACGCGATGGCGACGATCTCCAACTCCTGGCCACCTGTTTCCGCCACGTCGCCGACCGCCTTGCCCATCAGCAACCGCGCCACCGGGGAGACATAGGAAATCGATCCGGCCTTGGGATCGGCTTCGTCCTCGCCGACAATACGATAGGTCTGCACACGCCCGTCGTCGCGGCGGAAGGTCACCGTATTGCCGAAGGCGACAGCGTCGGTTGACGGTGAGTCCGCCATGAGCTGGGCAGTGCGCAGCCTTGCTTTGAAGTAGCGCAGGTCGCGCAAGGGACCTGACGCCTGCCGCCGCCGTTCATTCACGTCATCGATGGTACTCGCCGCATCATAAGCCTCGCGCGCTTGCTGGAACTGCAATTCCAGAGCCTTCAACCCGGCCTCCGTGACAAGGTTCAGATACGGCGAAATCGGACGGTCGGGCAGCAGGGTTTCCGAAGCGGTTTCGAAACTCTCTTCCTTGGTGAAGGCGACGGCCAATTCAATACTCCATTTGAAGCGCAATGCGCCCATAGCTGGCGGGCAAGCTGCCCATAGTGGGAAGTAACCATACACCGGCTGCGGCCGAACCGCCAATATCGGCCCGGCGGCGGCGACGGAACGTCCTGCGCCGCATGGCGTTTTAGACCCGGGACGCATCGAGGCTGAGGAGGATCGCATGCCCGGCAAGCAGCGGAAAGGCCGTGACGAAGGCTGGAGACAGACATGCCTTCTTTCCTGACCGACGCCATGCCGCTGACACCGAGCTGGTGGGATATCGGTGCGCGCATCGCATTGACGGTGGTCGCTGGTGGCCTCATCGGCCTCGATCGCGAGCGCGGCGGTCATGCGGCGGGCTTCAGGACCACGATCCTGGTGGCGCTTGCCGCCTGCCTGGCGATGATCCAGGCGAACCTCCTTCTGTCGACCGATGGAAAAACCTTTAGTTATTTCACGCAGATGGACGTGCTGCGCTTTCCCCTCGGTGTGCTGACGGGGGTCGGCTTCATCGGCGGCGGCGCGATCCTGAGGCGTGGCGATACGATGACCGGCGTCACAACGGCAGCGACCATGTGGTTCATGACCGTCGTCGGCCTCTGCTTCGGCGGCGGCCAGGTCGTGATCGGGATGATCGCCACCGTGGTTGCCTTCATCGTGCTTTCGCCCATGAAGCGCCTGGATAACTGGCTGCGCTGCGAACGCAAGGCAACTCTCGTCATCTACGGGTCGAGTTCCGCCATACCCGACCTGTCGGATGTGCTTGAACCCCTCGAATGCAGCGCGCTGTTCGGATCGGTGAAACGGACCGAAGACGGCCGCATGGGGACCACGTTCGAGTTGCGCTGGCTGGCGAAAGATCCGGACGCATCCGCGCGTGCGATCCTGGCCGCCGTCTCCGACGCGCACGAAGTCGCGGAATTTTCGATGCAGTCCACGACAACCTGATTCGAGGGAACCATTCCCTATTTGGAGGCGTGCTCGGGTTTGCCCTTTCTCTTGGTCGACGCGAATTCTTCGAGCTGCTTTTCGCTCATGGATTCGACCATCTGCTTTGAAGCGCCCTTGAGTTCCTTCTTCGGCGTCTCGCCGCGCTTGGCCGAAAGCGCGGCGCCGGCTGCCTTTTGCTGGGCTTTGGACTTGGCTGGCATATCGATCTCCTTCTGCCTGAATAAGGCGCCCGCTGCCGTCAAAGCTTCCGGAGTTCGCCGGGCTTGTGCGCGGCCCGCTTTCCCGATTTGTCACTTTTGACGATATATTGCGGCAGCGCTGCCGACGCCTTCACCTCATGACCCTTGATCTTCGTCTCGCGGGTCTGCTTCCTGATCACTTTGCCCTTGGTCTTTCCCCGGCTGGTATCCCAGCTCACTTCGTCGCCCCCCTCCAATTGTTTCGACATGGCCCTCCCCGTCGGTGAGGGGCTGCGGCAAAAGCCGCAGCCGATCGCTCGTCAGTTGATGGTGGCCCACTGGCTGCGGACATCCCTTGCGTTTTTCGACAGGTGAACGTGAGCGTCGACATGATCGACCCAGTCGAGCGGGATCAGGTGGTGCTTGCCGTCCTCCGAGTCGGTCTTCGTCAGCTTGATGCGGGTCGGACCATCGAGATGATCCACGGTCCCGACATGGGTGCCGTCGGCGGTCAGAACTTCCATATGTTCACGGATCTGATCTGCGGAAATCATCGTTTGCTCCTTTGCGTCGTTGTCGGTATCAGACGCCAACGACGTGGAGCGAACTTGGTTCCCCAGTTCGATGAACCTCGTTCGTTACCTACTCAGTCATCTTGATCGACATCATCATGTCGGCAATTTCAGCATCGTGCTTGTCCTCGTCGCCTTTCGTCCCCCAGTACGTAACGACAAGAGCTTTCTCGCCGGTGCTTGATACGAATGCCATGCCAACGCTCACAGGCCCGTCTTCGTCCTTGCCGTCCCAGTCCAGCGTCGTCATTTGGAGGCCGTTCACTTCGGTTACCGGCGTCTCCTTCTGGGTTTTGACGTCCAGTGTCACACCATTCTTCGCGAGAAAGTCGATGGCATCGGTGGTGACCTTATCCATCGACTTGGAGTCCGCCACATCAACAGAGAAGTAGATCGCCGAGTCCGACGAATTTGCCTGGACACCGGTTTCCGTCTCTTCGGGTTGCCAGCTGTCCGGGATGGTGATGCTCGCAACCGGAGCGTCGCTTGGAAACTTCATCGTGGCAGCGTCTGCGAAGGCCGGCATGGAGGCTGTAATAAGCGCGTAGGCGAAGGTCCGGTACATGACAAAACTCGACGTTGGTTGCGATGATGTGATTTTGGCCAACGTTCGTTAAAATCGCTTCCCCGCGATCGTTAAAGAGCGATGGAAATGTCGCAGCCTCCGGGACAAGGGCGACTTCTCGAACGGGGAAATCTAGAGCCGAACTGGGTGAGGCGTGACGCCGGACGGCCGGCAGGGGGCGCCGCGATCATTCAATAACTCTGATGTTATCCATAAGCTCTATTCGTTTGAATGATGAGTGCCCGAGGCCCATATTAGGATCATGGACATGGACGAACCTCCCATTCAACGACCATGCCCCTGACCCTTAGAAAGGAACCGGACAATGACCACGCTCACCTATCGCGGTGGCGGCAAGCCCCTCACCTCCGGCCACGGCCATTTCGATCTGACGCATTATGCCCGCAGGCTGGTGCTCGCTTGGACACGCTGGCAGACCGCCCGTGAAATCGAAGCCATGCCCTTCGACATCCGCAAGGACATCGGCTGGCCGAGCACGGACGACAACAAACACCGGACCGTATAATGAATGCGACATTCCTCTCGAGATGAGGGCGGCGTCTGCATCTCGCAACGCCGCCTTTTTCTTGGTCTGAGCGTCCATTCTGAGGCGGTTGCCAGTCTTGAATTTCAGTCGCCAGTCAGCCCATTCCTTTCCCAACCTGCGGCCATTCCGGCGGCTTGACCAGTCAAATCGCGGTCAATGTCGCATATTTGCTCTTCCCGGCCGCATTTTTCCATGTCAGTGTCGCTTTCAGGACATCGGCGCGACGCATTCCGCGCAACCAATATGCATCGCCCCTCGAGCATGGATTTCGCTATGAACAGGATGCAGATCAAGAAGCGTTCGCTGGTCTTCTTTATGGTACCGCAATTCACCATGCTGCCCTTCTCGGCGGCCGTGGATACCTTGCGCATCGCCAATCGCATGCTCGGCTACCAGGCCTATACCTGGCGCCTCGCTTCCCTCGACGGGGAGAAAGTCTATTCCTCCTGCGGCATCGGCGTCGAGGCGAATTCCTCGCTCGCTGAAGAGCGCCGCCATCTCGGCGGCGAAAACCGGCCGGGCATGGTGCTCGTCTGTTCCGGCATCGATGTCGAGCAGTTCAACAACAAGTCGGTCAATGCCTGGCTGCGTGAATGCTACAATCGCGGCGTTGCCGTCGGCAGCCTCTGTACGGGCGCGCATGTGCTGGCCCAGGCCGGCCTCCTGAACGGCAAGCGCTGCGCCATCCACTGGGAAAATCTGCCGGGCTTCTCCGAAGCCTTCCCGCAAGCCGAAGTCTATGCCGATCTCTACGAGATCGACGGCAATCTTTACACTTGCGCCGGCGGCACCGCCTCGCTCGATATGATGCTGAACCTCGTCGGCGAGGATTTCGGCGAAAGCCTCGTCAACCGCATCTGCGAGCAGCACCTGACCGACCGCGTGCGCAACCCGCACGACCGCCAGCGCCTGCCGCTGCGCGCCCGCCTCGGCGTGCAGAACGCCAAGGTGCTGTCGATCATCGAACTGATGGAGGGCAATCTCGCCGAGCCGCTGTCGCTGATCGAAATCGCCGACGGCGCCGGCCTCTCGCGCCGCCAGATCGAACGGCTGTTCCGCCAGGAGATGGGCCGCTCACCGGCCCGTTATTATCTGGAAATCCGCCTCGACCGTGCACGCCACCTGCTGGTGCAGTCCTCGATGCCCGTCGTCGAGGTCGCCGTCGCCTGCGGCTTCGTCTCGGCCTCGCATTTCTCCAAGTGTTATCGCGAACTCTACCATCGCTCGCCGCAGCAGGAACGCGCCGAGCGCAAGATGACCATGGCGACCGCGCGTCAGCAGGCGGTCGCGGCCTGAGAGTTGAAAGCAAGAGACCGCCGCCTGAAAAGGGCGGCGGCTCGCCCGAACGGCTCTACTGCGCCGCCTCTTCCGTCATCCTGGCGTCGGAATAGACCTGATTGCGGCCCCTGTGCTTGGCCATGTAGAGGAACTGGTCGGCGGCGTTGAGGTAATTTTCGAAAGTCTCGTAACCGCCGATCTCGGCAATGCCGATCGAAATCGTGACGCCGAGTTCCTCGTCGTCGGCGGTGACCTTCAGCCGCGAAATGTCCGAACGGATCTCGTCGCAGAGTTTGGTCGCGGCAAGAGAATCCATTTGCGGGAAGAGGATGGCGAATTCCTCGCCGCCGAGCCGCGAGAGAAGATTGTCGCTGCCATCGAAGATCGTGAACAGCCTGTTTGCGACAGCCTTCAGCACCTTGTCGCCGATCTCGTGGCCATAGGTGTCGTTCAGCCGCTTGAAATGATCGATATCGAGAATGGCCACCGAACTCGGCACTTTCAGCCGCAGACACTCGTTCACCAGTTTCGGGCCGTTGTCGTAAAAATAGCGGCGGTTATAGAGGCCTGTGAGATAGTCGCAGGCCGCCGCCGCCCTCAGCTGCCGCATCTGCGTCAGCGTTTCGGCATTGTTGGCGATGCGGCACTGCAGTTCCTCGGCGACGAAGGGCCGGTAGACGAAATCGCTGGCACCAGCCTTGAGAAAACTCGCAGACAGCATGCGGTCGCTGGAGGAGGAAACACCGATGACGCGCAGCCGATCCGAACCGAAGCGATGGCGGATGCGCCGCGTCAGCTCGTAGCCGCTCATATCGGGCATGTTGTGGTCGGTGACCACGAGTTCGATATCGGTGTAGGCTTCGAGTGCTGCCAGCGCCTCCAGCCCCGAGCTTGCCTCTATGACGAGATATTGCTGTGCCTTCAAGAGGTCGACGAGCACCTGGCGCGCCGAGGCGACATCGTCGACGACGAGCACCCGCGTCTTGCGGTTGGAAATCGCCCGCCGGACAGTAGAGACCAGATTGTCGAGCGCGAATTCATTGTCCTTCAGGACATAGTCGATGACATTGCGCTCCATGATCTTGTTGCGCGTGTTGATATCGAATGTCGCGGTGAAGACGATCGCCGGGATATCGTGCTCGATCGTGCAGTCGAGCGCCTCGCCATAGGGCGAATCCGGCAGGTTGAGATCGACGACGGCAATGGAGTAGCCATGACCGTCCTCGGCAAGTTCTTCGCGAAGCGCCTTCAGCGACGGGCAGGATTTGACCGCAAGGCCGAGTTCCGTCTGGAACCGATGACAGAGCACGGCGGAAAACATCCGGGAATCTTCAACCAGAAGTAGCCTCAGCCCGCCGGAGCGCAGCCCGATGCCATCCCGCTGAAAATCCGCTTGAAAAGCCACAGCCGCTACTCCCCCATGCGCCCTATGGCCTCGACTCGGCCCTCTCCCCGGCGGGGCGGACGATAACCGAGAGGCCTGCGCGCGTGAAGGGGACAAATGACGACGTTACTTATAATTGCAGAAATTCGATGACTGTCTGCGACCGTCATCTCCGCCCCCCTGGCGAAACCGATACTGGAAGGGCCGTCAGGCAACCGCCCGCTCCCTACGCATCGACTGGATTTGCAAGAGCGTATCGAGGTTCTGGTTGACGCGGCAGTAGAACTCCTCGTCGATGAAGGGGCGCAGCATGAAGTCATTGCCGCCGGCCTTCAGGAACCGCGCCGAAAGCAACCGGTTCGAGGAGGAGGAAACGCCGATGATGCGCAGCTCGTGCGAACCGATATTGGAGCGGATCCGCCGCGTCAGCTCGAAGCCGTCGATGTCGGGCATGTTGTAGTCGGTGATCATCAGGCCGATATCGCGGTTGGCCTTCAGGATCTCCAGCGCCTTGGCGCCGTTCTCGGCAACACTGACGCGGAAATTATAACGCTTCAGCCGGCTCGACAACAGCGCGCGCGCCGTCGCGCTATCGTCGACGATCAGCACGTGATGGCGGTGGTTGGTCAGGAACCGGCAGATCGATTCCGCAAGAAGGTCGACGGCGAAGATATTGTCCTTGAGGATATAGTCGACGATGTCCTTGGCCATCAGCTTGTCGCGCATGCCTTCCTGGAAGGTGCCGGTGAAGACGATAGTCGGGATGGAGAGGTCGACCAGATATTCGAGCGCTTCGCCGTTTTCGGCACCCGGCAGATTGATGTTCGAGATCGCCAGGGTGATCGGCTCGGAAGACTTGTCGTAGGAATACTGCAGATCCTCGAAGCTGCGGCAGATCTCGACCTCAATGTCGAACAGCTCCTTGAGCCGTTTGCTGATCATCGAGGTGAATACGTTGGAATCTTCCGCGACAAGAATACGCGCACCGGCAAACATTTCCCCGGAATATTGCATGCCCGAAATACCTAGAAACGCCATAGCAAACCTTTGATGTAAAATCTGTCCCCGGATCAAATTGGTACATCAATTGATTTGAGTAATTATTAATCGGCGCGCCCGGATATGAAACGAAGAGGGGGCCGAAGGGGCAGCTTCTGGTTTCTTTGCGGATATGATTAAGAAATAAGGCGTGAAGCGAGAGAGCCCGGTAGCCGACCTCGTCCTTCGGGGCCCTGCGGGGGACCTCAGAATGAGGTCGGAGAGTAGGCAGAGATCGCCTCACTGAAAGGCAAACCCAGCAAGCGCAGAACATGCGCCTCGATCTTGTGCAGCAATTCGGCGCGATCAGCGGGTGTTTCGCCGGTGGGCTGATTGACTACGCCGTGCAGGGCATTGAACAGAAACACCGCCGTAAAGCCGGGATCATCGACCGACCACGCGTTCCCGCCTGCCCCGGCGGCGAGCAGTTCGCTCAGATGGTCGATCAGGATGTTGCGCGAAAGCCCTTCCCGCGTTGCGGGGGGTGTCGCCACGAAGGCGAGATGATGCAGTCCGGCCGCGTCCAGATAGCCGGTGGCGCACGCCCTCGACCAGGCCGCCAGCTTGCCGCGCCAGTCTTCCTGTCTCCGTCTTTCGACAGCCGCAACGATACCGTCAAGCACGCCCTGCACGAAACGGACGCGCAGCGCCTGGAGAACATCGGCCTTCGAAGAAAAGTGCAGATAGAAGGTGCCCTTGGCGACCCCTGCTCCCGTAGTGATCTCCTCGACGGTGGTCTGCTCGAGGCCCTTCTCCAGAAACAGCCGTTCGGCCGAGACCATGAGCTCGTCACGCCGCTCTTCAGCGGGCTTGGTTCTCGGCTTTGAAACGGGATTTCCCGACATCGGGTCTAGTCTTGTTGACGGCGCGCGGGCTCTGTCCTGTGCAGATAGCCGGCAAACACGTCGCGCATTGCGGTGCTCTCGATATCCGGCAGCAAACGACCGACCTCACCGCGATGATAACCGGCATGCGTCACCACATGGGCCAGCATCTCCTCGCGCGACATGCGTCCGCGCCCGCCGTCGGTAAAGGTGAAATCGACGACCTCCTCCAATTGCTCGGGCATTAGGCGCGAGGTGAAATCAATGTACCAACGGTCCGTCTCCCGGATGTCCGAGGCGAGCTGCGCCAAGGGCGGCACCTCGCTGCTCCAGCTTGCTGCGTAGGAGTGGGGCTGCCGCTGAAGATTGGCGGCGAAGATGCGGTCGACGAGGTGGGCATGGTTGAGCACACGAAGGGCCGAGGAAACCGCCTCCGATCGTGCCTCCTCGCCGAGCCCGTTCAGGGCGTCGAGAAGCTCGTTATCAATGCTGGCTTTGTATTGGAACAGGGAGTTCAACAGGGTCTGCGCACTCATGGCGATCTCCGGGCGGTGAACGGGTGATGCCAGAATTAGGCCGGCAATCATCTGTAAATGACTGACTGATGGTCAGTCAATGGTGTTTAGACGTTTCATATCGATGTAAACAGCGGCGCAAACAAGACCGAGAATTGGCCCCTCCGGGCCGTGATGATATGGTCACCGAGCTCTGCCGGCTGGCCTCGCAACTGCGATGACTACACGGCGCCGCCCTTTTCCTGTTCGCCCAGTTGCGATAGTTCATGGAAAAGCCAATCCTATCACCGCAGGCAAAACATGAGCGTCACCATCTACCACCACCCCGGCTGCGGCACCTCGCGCAACACGTTGGCGATGATCCGCAATGCCGGCATCGAACCCACGATCATCGAATACGCCAAAAGCCCGCCGTCGCGCGCGGCGCTGATCAGGATGATCGCCGATGCCGGCTTGTCGGTGCGCCAGGCCCTTCGCGAGAAGGATACGCCCTATGCCGAACTCGGCCTCGACAATCCTGATCTCAGCGATGATCAACTGCTCGACGCCATGCTCGCGCATCCGATCCTGATCAACCGGCCGTTCGTCGTGACACCGCTCGGCACCCGCCTGTCCCGGCCCTCCGAGTTGGTTCTGGAAATCCTACCGGAGACGCACAAGGGCGCCTTTGCCAAGGAAGACGGCGAGAAGGTGCTCGACGCCGACGGCAAGCGGATCGTCTGATCGTCTACTTGACGACGGCCGAGCCCTTGACGATGTCGATCGTCTCGCCGCCGTCGAGCCCGATGCGGTCGCCGTCCGGCGTCGTCATGAAGCAGCCGGAGGAGCAGAGGCTTTCCGAAGCACCGGCATCGACAACCACTTCGACGCGCTGGCCGCTCTCGGTGATGACAAGCACCACGGCGGCGGGATCGGTATTGGTGACGGATGCCGCATGAACCGCCGGCGCGGCAAGCAGCGGGACAAGCAGAACGGCGGCAAACCTTGCCATCATGTGCGGCGGCGCGGACGCGCCCTCCCCTCGAACGATCGGTGCTGCCCTCGGCAGCGATCCCGATGCTGGAGATGATGCACATAGATCTGTGAATGATGGCTGAATGAGCCGTTCAGCTCTTCAGGCCGCCCTCCGCCGTCCGCCCGCGCAGCTGCCGCACCGGCCGCTCCTCGTCTTCCATCGGCTTATCCCGGGGCGTTTCCTGGCCGTCGGCCTGATCCTTGCGTGCGTTGGCAGGGAGAGGCGCCGCATCGCGATGGATGGTGAGATCGCTCTGCGGCAGCGGGATCTCGATGCCTTCGGCCTTGAAGCGCCGGAGGATCTCGATCCTGAGATTGTTGCGCACTGTCATGCCGTCGCCCATGTCGGCGAGGAAGAAGCGCAGCTCGAAATCCAGCGAATAGGGTCCGAAGCGCAGGAACTCGACATGCGGCTCGGGATTACGCATGACGAGCGGTATCTTGGCCGTCAGCTCCAGCAAAATATCCATCACCTGCTGCGGATCGGCATTGTAGCTGACGGAAACCGGAATTTCCGAGCGGCCGATCTTGTTGCGATGCGTCCAGTTGCCGACCAGGCCGTTGATCAGCTCCGAATTCGGCACGATGATCGACTGCTTGCGGAAAGTCTCGATCTCGGTGGCGCGCACCGAGATGCGTTTGACGATGCCTTCGGCAGTGCCCGAGACGACATGGTCGCCGACCTTGAACGGCCGTTCGACCAGCAGGATCAGGCCGGAGACGAAGTTTGAAACAATGTTCTGCAGGCCGAAACCGATACCGACCGAGAGCGCCGAGGCGACGAGCGCGAAGCTCGACAGATCGATGCCGGCGGCCGAGACGCCGATGATCGCGGCGATGCCGACGCCGAGATAGCCGATGCCTGTTTTGACCGAATTGCGCACGCCGAGATCGACATGGCTTCTTGCCATCACATTGCCGTCGAGCCAGCGCTGCAGCCAGCGCGTCAGCAGGTAGACGCCGGCAAACAGCAGGATGCCGGTGCAGATGCCGAGCAGCGAGATGCTGATGCCGCCGAGCCTGACCTCGGTAAACAGCCGGTAGGCGATAAGCTGCAGGTCCTGTATGTGGAAGCCCCACAGCAGCAGGATCAGCGGCAGGCCGACCACCAGCGCCACTGCATAGATCGCAAGGCCGACAACCAGACCCGCCTGGTCGATCGCCACCGGGCCGAGATTGAAGCGGCGTGTCAGGAAGCGCGCGAAGAAGGTATCGCCGAAGCTTTCCTGTTTGGATATGGCTTTGCCGGAAAGCAGGCCGACATACATGGTGACGACGACCGCGCCGGTGATGATGAGCTGGGTGGCGACGAAGCGAGCGAGCCCGACGTAACCCGTCAGCGCAGCGATGATGAGGCCGGCGCCGAGGACGCGCAGGATGATCGCCATTCCGCGCGGCCAATGCCGGCCCGGCGCATCCGGATCGCCGTTCTTTGCCAGCATCGGCTTGCCGAAGGACGCCGAGATCAGAATGATGCCGATGATCAACGCGGCGATCAGACTTCTGACCACGGTCAGCACCAGCGGCGAACCCATCGCCTCGCTGACCGTGCTGAAGAGATAGTCGAGCGCATTGACGATCGCCATCGCCAGCAGGCAGTAGCCGATCGAGCGGGCGCCGAGATTGGAAAGATGCACCAGCCGCCAGCGCGGTTCGTTTGGCGCGAAGATGGCGTTGACGAAGCGGCCGACGAAATAGACGAGCCCGATCGCCGCGAACAATGCGCCTATGACGGGCGCGATATCCGGCCGCAGCACGTTGAAACCGTTGAGGAAGAAGAAGGAGGTGACGAGCAGCACCGAAAGCGCCAGCGTACGGATCAGCGTCGACCAGAAGGCGATCGACAGCCGGCCGATATAGGACGGGTTCTCAACTGCCTCGTCCCGGCGCAGATAAGCGCCGAACAGCCGGTAGCTGCCGGAGAGCAGGATCAACGCCGAGGCGAGTGACAGGAAGATCGCGGCAAACAGCGGGAAACGTTTGAATTTCCAGACGAAGACGGCCCAACTCGACAAGGCCTGCGAGAATTCGCTGACCTCGTGCACGAAGGCGCTCGCAGCATCGTCGAGCACCGAAACGGAAATCTCGGTGCGTCTGAAAAGCGTATCGGCAAAAAGCCGCCGCCGCATCTCGATGATCTCGTTGACGAGCTTCGTCACCGTAATCGACAGGTTTTCGGCATCGCCCGTCACCGCGTTGATCTGCGCCCGCTCGGCGGCGAGCGCGTTGCGCTCCTGGGTGACGATCGCGGCCTCGGGCGGCTGCCCGTCCTTCGGCGGTTCGCCGATCTCGGCAAGTCGGTTCTTGATCTGGTCGAAACGCGGCCTGAGATTGACCGATATGGTAATGACGGCGCGGCTGAGCTCGTCGGCCTTCGTCGCAAGCCCGACCAGTGCATCGTCATTATCGGCGTTCTGCTTGACGCCGTCCTGAAGCGCCGTCAGCTGGACCTTTGCCTTGTCAATCTCCTTCGCCGCCTGGTCGAGCGGCGTATCGGCCAGCGGCGCCTGCGCGGCCGCCGATGCCTGCGGCTCCTGTGCGAAGGCCGCAGCACCCTTGAAATGCGTGCCGGCGAGCGCCAGCGTCACGAGAAGAATGGTGCGAAGCAGGATGGACCTCAGCCGCAAAAGCGCCTCCGGGAAGGTTGTCGTCGGGATGGAATTCCAGCTTTTCCTAGCAAAGAAAGGCGACAGAAAGGCGGAAGCTCCTGGAAAGGGTCAGAAGCCGGCGCCGGGCTTGGAGAGATATTCGCGTTCCACAGCCGTCGATTCCCGTCCGAGCATGACATTGCGGTGCGGAAAGCGGCCATAGGCGGCGATCACGTCGCGATGGCGGATCGCATAATCCAGATATTCCGCATCGCCGAGGGCAGTGAACAATTCCACCGAATGTTCCTGCTCGCCAGGGTTTTCGGCATGTTCGAACGGCAAATAAATGAAGGTGCGGCAAGCGGTCTCGACCGCCTGGTCGGCCCCGGCGGCAAGCGCGAGCTTGGCCTCCCGAAGCGCCAGCCCGTCAGTGGCGAAGGCGAGCGGCGTGCCGCGATAAATGTTGCGGGAAAACTGGTCGAGAACAATGATGGCCGCGAGCCGGCTTTCGGCATCCGCTCGCCATTCGTCGCCGATACCAGCAGCAAGCGCCAGATGCGTGTCGCGGAAGCCGTCGCGGATCTCGACGTCGAGCTCCGGCGTGGGGCGGAACCACAGCTCCCGACCGCATCGGACAAACCAGAAATCGTAGACTTCGCGCGGTGTGCGGATGGTTGCCATTTTAGCCTCCCCTAGCGTCAGGTAAGATGATGCGACGTCAATAAACTGTTGCAGAAAAAGGGGTAATGGTGTGCCGTACGCCCCATTCCCTACTTCCCCTCGTGCAACGAAAACACCAGCGTCGCCTTCGTCCCATCATGCCCGGGATCATAAGCGAAATCCGACTTCAAACTTGCTGCCATGGCCGTCAGGATGCGTGTGCCGAGGCCGGTTCCCCGCGCCGGGTTCGCTGGGTCGAACCCAGCCCCATCGTCCTCGACGATGACCCTCAACGCCTCGTCCGTCTGGTCCACAAGGACGCGGATCTCGCCCGGCACACTGTCCGGATAGGCATATTTGAAGGAATTGGTGACGAGTTCGCTGACGATCAGCCCCAGCGTGATCACCTTGTCGGTCGACAGATTGACCGGCTCAGCGGCCAGTACGATGCGGTGCGGCCGCTTGTCGTCGCGCATCGCTGCTTCGAGTTCGGTGAGCAGGCTGTCCAGATATTCGTCGATCTGCACCGAACCGACCTGCCGATTGGTGTAGAGCCGGCGGTGCACGCTGGCGATCGCATTGATGCGCATCTGGGTTTCGTGCAGCGCATCGATCGCCACCTGGTCCGTAGTCATCGACGATTGCATGCGGATCAGCGCGCCGACGAGGCCGAGGCTGTTGGCGATGCGGTGATTGACTTCGGAAAGCAGCATCTCGGCAAGATCCCGCTGCTGGCGGATCACCTCTTGCGCCTGCGCCGTCTCGCGGCGAAAACGCGCCCGCTCCAGTGCCTGTTCGAGCGCGGCGGCGAGCAGGTCGAAATAATCGGCCGAAATCCCCTTGAGCATGTAATCGTCGGCGCCGGCTTTCAGCGCCGCCACCGCGATGCTGGTATCGTCCGAACCCGTCGCATAGATGACCGGCGGATGATCCGGCAGTGACGTGATGCACGGCAGGATGTCGAGACCGGTCTCGTCCGCCAGGATATGATCGAGCACGACGGCGTCAAAGCCGCCCTTGCCAAGTCTGTCGAGGCCGGCAGCACCGTTCTCAGCCCATTCGACCGAAAAGCCGCGCCGGCCAAGGTTCTCCTGCATCGAGAGGGCGAGCCTCTCATCGTCATCGATATAGAGGATGTGGATCAGGGCATCCGCATCGCCGCTAGAATTGCTCATTCCGTCTCCCGGCTTTCTCTCGCAGCGACGACCGTCCGCAAGCGTCCGAGTCGTCCGCATGGCAATGTCGTATTGCATTGGCCGCCTGCGGTAAACAGCGGTTATCCCTCGCCCTTGTCGCAGGCGGTGCGGAAGAAGGATGTCGGAAAGCCGGCATTTTCAGAACATGACTCTGGGCTGGAGGAGGAAGCCGTTGAAGGCGATCGGAAACGGAAAACCTGAAATGAAATGCCCAAACGCCGAGCGCCGCGATTGGTTCCGCCGGCGGGCTAATTTTTCTGGAATTTCCGATGGCCGGATACTTCGGCCCCCGCCTCCACAGGCAATTGCAGAAAGCGCAGCGACGAGATGACGCCGATCGCGCCCACCACGAGGAAAGCCCAGCGGAAATCGGCAAGAACGGGATTGTCGGCGCCCTTGAGGGCCGAGGCGATATTGAGCACGGCCGCTGCAACCGCGACGCCGAGCAGCATCGACACCTGTTGCAGCATGCTCGAGAGCGTCGAGGCCGAGCTTCGCTGCGCCGGACCGATATCGGCGAAGGCGAGTGTATTCAGCGCGGTGAATTCCATCGACCGCGACAGGCCGGCGAGAAAAAGCAGCGCATGAATGAAAAACTGCGGTGTATTGGGCGTCAGGAAACCGCAGCCGGCGATGGAAAGCGCCGCGATCAACCCGTTGAACACAAGCACGATGCGGAAGCCGAAGAAGCGCAGGAGCGGTGTCGTCACCGTCTTCATGCCGAGATTGCCGAGGAAATAGACGAGCAGATAGGCGCCGGCGGCAATCGAGCTCAGCCCGAAACCGAGCTGGAACAGAAGCGGCAGCAGGAACGGCGTCGCATTGATCGCCACCCTGCAGGCCGTGCCCGCCGACAGCGTCGACATCGAGAAGGTCTGGACGCGGAAGGCCGAAAGGTCGAGCAGCGGATTGTCGACGGCAAGGAAATGCCGCGTCGCCATGACCGACAGCACAATGCCGGCGGCCAGCATCGATATAACAGGCAAGAGACCGCCGTCCCATTTGACCGAAAGCTCCAGGGCGGCGAGCAGGAAGGTCAAGCCCGTAGCACTCAGAACGAAGCCGGCGAAATCCAACCGGCCGGGATCGGTCTCCCGCTGCTCCGGCACGAAGTGCAGCACCAGCGCCATGCCGAGAATACCGATCGGAATGTTGATGAGGAAGTTCCAGTGCCAGCTGGCATAGGTGGTGATGAAGCCGCCGAGCACCGGGCCGATCACCGGCGCCGTCAGCGCCGGCCAGGTGATCAGCGCGATCGCCTGGACGAGTTCGGACTTGCGGGCGTTCTTCAGCACGATGATACGCCCGACCGGCGTCATCAGCGCGCTCCCCGCCCCCTGGACGGCGCGCCACAACACGAATTCCGCAAGGCTGCCGGAGAGGCCGCAAAACAGCGAGGCGCCGGTGAAGACCGCAATCGACATCAGGAAGACGCGCCGCGCGCCAAACCGATCGCCGAGCCAACCCGACAGCGGGATGAAGGCGGCCATCGTCAGCATGTAGACGGTGATGCCGATGCTCATCGACACCGGCTGGACGCCGAAGCTTGCCGCCATCTGCGGCAGCGAGGTGGCGACGATCGTGCCATCGAGGATCTGCATGAAGAAGGAAACGGCAACGACCAGCGCCACGATCTTCGCCTGGCGGCCGCTTGCCGCCTCTTGCCCGTTCTCGCTTGTCTCTGCCGTGGTCATCGATCTGCCAATGAAAATTCCGGATGGCGCGGCGGGGAAACGGACGGAAGCCGATCGGAAATCTGCCGCGCGAAGAGCGCGCGGACATGGAAAACCGCGCATTGGCTGAATACGCCCGTTGCGGCTGGCCGGAAAGGCTAAATCTTGCACTGCATTGGAATATTCCGATGCGACTGGGCAGCCGGCGGCGTCGACACAAGAAAAAGGCCCCGCCGAAGCGAGGCCAAGCTGAACCACTCCCGGGAAAACAGGAGGGTGTGGTCTCCATAGCGCTCAGCCCATGAGGCAGCGAGGCCAGATTTCGCCGGATCGGTACGCCTTCGCGGGAAATTTCACGGATTTCGCACGAAACTTCCTGTGCGCTGCAGCAACGATTACCGCTTGCATTGTTTATAAAAACATCTATCACTAAACATATTGCTAAACATGATGATTGAGGAGTTCATGTGAGCATTCTCTGACTTGGGTCAACGTGCGACGCCGGCGGGGAGCCGGCTTGGTTCTGGGAGGAACTTATGCAGAAAACATCGAAAGCCCTTTTGGGGCTGGCCTCGGCATTCATCATGTCGTCGGCATCGCCCAATCTCGCCAAAGCCGATGAACTGACGCTGTGCTGGGCTGCATGGGACCCCGCCAACGCGCTGGTCGAACTGTCGAAGGATTTTACCGCCAAGACCGGCACCCAGATGAAGTTCGAATTCGTGCCGTGGACGAGTTATGCCGATCGCTTCCTCAACGAGCTGAATTCGCATGGCAAGCTCTGCGACCTGATCATCGGTGACAGCCAGTGGATCGGCGGCTCGGCAGAGAACGGCCATTACGTCAAGCTCAATGACTTCTTCGACAAGGAAGGCATCAAGATGGATGACTTCGTGCCGGCGACGGTCGTCGGCTACTCGGAATGGCCAAAGAACACGCCGAACTATTGGGCGCTGCCTGCCATGGGCGACGTCGTCGGCTGGACCTACCGCAAGGACTGGTTCGAGAAGCCGGAACTGCAGAAGGAATTCAAGGAGAAGTACGGCCACGATCTCGCAGCCCCGAAGACTTACGATGAACTGAAGCAGATCGCTGAATTCTTCCAGAGGCGCGAGATCGACGGCAAGACCGTCTACGGGGCCTCGATCTACACCGAGCGCGGCTCCGAAGGCATCACCATGGGCGTAACCAACGTGCTCTACGACTGGGGCTTTCAGTACGAGAACCCGAAGAAGCCGTACGACATGGAAGGCTTCGTCAACTCGGCCGACGCGGTCAAGGGCCTCGAATTCTACAAGTCGCTTTATGATTGCTGCACGCCGCCCGGCAGTTCCAACGTCTACATGGTCGAATCCGCCGACGCCTTCAAATCCGGCCAGGTTGCCATGCAGATGAACTTCGCCTTCACCTGGCCCGGCCTCTACAAGGACGAGAAGGTCGGCGGCGACAAGATCGGTTTCTTCCCCAACCCGGCTGAGAAGGCGCATTTCGCCCAACTCGGCGGCCAGGGCATCTCGATCGTCTCCTATTCCGACAAGCGCGATGCCGCCCTGCAATACATCAAGTGGTTCGCACAGCCAGACGTGCAGGCCAAGTGGTGGGAGCTCGGCGGTTTCTCCTGCCTGAACTCCGTCGTCAACGCGCCGGACTTTGCCAAGAGCCAGCCCTATGCCCAGGCCTTCCTGGACTCGATGGCGATCGTCAAGGACTTCTGGGCCGAGCCGAGCTATGCCTCGCTGCTGCAGGCCATGCAGAAGCGCGTCCACAATTACGTGGTCGCCGGCAACGGCACGGCTAAGGAAGCGCTCGACGGTCTGGTGAAGGACTGGAGCGACGTCTTTAAGGACGACGGCAAGATCTAGTGTCCGAGCGGACAGGCGGCATCGCATTGCGCGCCATCCTGGCAAGGGCGGCGGCCCGGATCGGCAGACGAGCCGGGCCGCCGGATCCCCCATATCCAGAAAGACCTGATACCCCAAATAGACCAGGTGAAAACTTGACCATTTCCCCTTCCATTGTCGACAAGGCGGCCGATGCCACCGCAAGGGCAACGCCGACATCGCTCGCCCGCCATGTGCGCGGCCTCTCCGACAGAGCGATCGCCTGGCTGTTCATCGCGCCTGCCATCATCCTGCTTCTGGCGATCAACATCTTCCCGCTCCTCTGGGCGATCTATCTGTCCTTCACCAATTACCGCGCCAACCGGCCGAATGCGCCGGTCCAGGGCGTCGGTCTTGGAAATTACCAGCGCGTTCTCAACGACCCCGATATCTGGCAGGCGATGCAGACCACGGCGCATTTCGTCTTCTGGACGATCGTGCTGCAGACGCTGATCGGTTTTGCGCTCGCCTATCTGATCGATCGCAAGTTTCGCGGCCATGCCTTCTGGACGACGATCATCCTGATCCCGATGATGCTGTCCCCAGCCGTCGTCGGCAATTTCTGGCGCTTTCTCTATGAACCGCAGATCGGCCTCTTCGCCTATGCCGTATCGCTGATATCGGGCATTCCGACCTCTGATATCCAGATGCTCGGCAATGTCCAGCTGGCACCCTGGGCAATCATCATCGTCGATACCTGGATGTGGACCCCCTATGTGATGCTGATCTGCCTGGCCGGTCTACGCTCGATCCCCGACTATATCTATGAGGCGGCCGAGGTCGACCGCGCCTCGCCGTGGCGCCAATTCTGGTCGATCACCGTGCCGATGGCCCTGCCCTTCATCATGCTCGCCGTGCTCTTCCGCGGCATCGAGAATTTCAAGATGTTCGACATGGTGACGCTGCTGACCGGCGGCGGGCCTGGCTCCGTCACCGAGGTCGCCTCGATCACGCTGAAGCGCGCCGCCTTCGAAAGCTGGGCGACCGGCCGGGCCTCGGCCTTCGCCATCGTCCTCTTCGTCGCAGTGTTCGGCCTCGCCAACATCTACGTCAAGGCTCTGAACAAGGTGAAGCAACGATGAGCGCCGCCAATTCAGCCCATTCGGTCGTCGTACCGAGCCTCACCAGCAAGCGCATCGCCGGCACGATCGTCATCCTCTATGCGCTGATCACGCTGATCCCGCTCGCCTGGATCTTCCTCACCAGCATCAAGTCGCCGCCGGATTCGATCAGCTATCCCCCTAAGATCGTCTTTACGCCGTCGCTCGAAGGTTATTGCAACCTCTTCACCACGCGCACCCGGCAGACGCCTGACTATATCGCCTCGCTGCCGGCGCCGACCGGCACCTGCGATGAGGTGACGCGCAAGCGCAACATGGTGATAGCCGGCCCGTCGAACTTCGTGCCGCGCTTCGTCAATTCGCTGGTGATCGCCTTCGGCTCTACCTTCCTTGCGGTCTTTCTAGGGACGCTTGCCGCCTACGGCTTTTCGCGCTTCAAGGTTCCGCTCGCCGATGACCTGCTGTTTTTCATCCTGTCGACGCGCATGATGCCGCCGATAGCCGTCGCCATCCCGATTTACCTGATGTACCGCGAGCTCGGGCTCTCCGACACGGCCATTGGCATGATCCTGCTCTACACCGCCGTCAACGTCTCGCTCGCCGTCTGGCTGCTCAAGGGTTTCATCGACGAGATCCCGCGCGAATACGAGGAAGCGGCGATGATCGACGGCTATACCCGCCTGCAGGCCTTCCGCAAGGTCGTGCTACCGCAGGCAACCACCGGCATCGCCGCGACCGCGATCTTCTGCCTGATCTTCGCCTGGAACGAATATGCCTTCGCCGCCCTTCTGACCTCGGGCGAAGCCCAGACGGCGCCGCCCTTTATCCCGACGATCATCGGCGAGGGCGGGCAGGACTGGCCGGCGGTTGCCGCCGGCACGACGATCTTCTTGATCCCGATCCTCGTCTTCACCATTCTCCTGCGCAAGCAGCTGCTGCGCGGCATCACCTTCGGAGCCGTCCGCAAATGACCCATCTGATCGGAACATCAGCCCCTGCCCGCTCGAAACGGCCGTTCTTCCTGCGTCGCGGGCCGATGGAAAACATCGCCACCGTGCTGATTGGGCTCGGCTTCCTGATGCTGTTCCAGCCCTTCCTGCTGGTGCTCTACACCTATTCGCTGGTCACCCTGCTCATAGGCACCGTCATGTTCATCATCGTTTCAAAATTCCCGGAGTGAATCATGGCGGACATCCGGATCGAAAATCTCCGCAAGGAATTCGGCAGCTTCGTCGCCGTCCAGGATTCGAGCTTCACCGTCCATGACGGCGAGTTCCTGGCGCTTCTCGGGCCTTCCGGCTGCGGCAAGACGACCACGCTTCGCATGATCGCCGGCCTCGAGCTGCCGTCGAGCGGCAAGATCTATCTCGACGGCGAGGACGTCACCTTCAACCGCGCCAGCGCCCGCGACATCGCCTTCGTCTTCCAGCTCTTCGCGCTCTATCCGCATATGAACGTGCGCAAAAATATCGGCTTCCCTCTGCTGTCGCAGGGCATGCCCAAGGCCGAAATCCGTCAGCGCGTGGAAGAAACCGCTCGCCTGCTGCAGATCGACCATATCCTAAATCGCTCGGTCTCGGGCCTTGCCGGCGGCGACCGGCAGCGCGTGGCGCTCGGCCGCGCCATCGTCCGGCGCCCGAAATGCTTCCTGATGGACGAGCCGCTCGGCACGCTCGACGCCGAGTTCCGCGAGATCATGGTCCATGAGCTACGCGAACTGCACAACCGCATCCACGCGACCACCGTCTATGTCACCCATGACCAGCACGAGGCGATGGCGATGGCCGACAAGATCGCCGTCATGAACCATGGTGTCATCGAGCAATTCGGCACGCCGCAGGAGATCTACGCCAAGCCGGCGACCATGTATGTCGCCGACTTCATCGGCTCGCCGCCGATGAACTTCGTACGCTTCACCTCGGGACTCAAAAGCGGCGATCGCTCCATCCGGCTCGACGGCATCGATGTTGCTGTTCCCGAAATCCACCAGGACATGGCCGAATGCGAGCTGGCCCTCGGCGTGCGGCCGGAGCATATCCGCTTCAGTGACGCCTCGGCCCTCCGCGGCGCGGTCTACGGCAGCGAATATCTCGGCACCAACCAGGTCGTGGCGGTCGAAACTCAGGGCGGCCTGATCAAGGCCCGCGTTCCCGCCAATCGCAGCTTCCAGATCGGCGAGACCGTCGGCCTCGAATTCAACCCGGCGAAACTGGCGCTCTTCGACTGCACGTCGGGCCGCGCCGTGCAGTCCTCGCTCTATCAGGAGACCCGGCATGGCTGATGTCGTCCTCAGGAACCTCGCCAAACGCTTCGGCGACACCCAGGCTTTGGTCGACCTCGATCTTTCGATCCGCGACGGCGAGTTCGTCGTGCTGCTCGGCCCGACCGGCGCCGGCAAGACCACGACGCTCAGGCTGATCGCCGGCCTCGAGAAGCCCGATCGCGGCCGCATCGAGATCGGTGGCCGCAATGTCGCGGCTGAGGCGCCGGCCGGGCGCGATGTCGCCTTCGTCTTCCAGCAATATTCGCTCTATCCGCACATGACAGTCTACGAAAACCTCGCCTTCCCATTGAAGGCGCCGGTCCGCAAACTCAGCGCCCAGGAGATCGACCGGCGCGTCCGCGAGGTCGCACGCATGGTCCGCATCGACCACAAGCTGGAGAATCGCTCGACCAGGCTTTCCGGCGGCGAGATGCAGCGTGTCGCCATCGGCCGGGCGCTGGTGCGCCGACCGGCGATCTACCTGATGGACGAGCCGCTGTCCTCCCTCGATGCCAAGCTGCGCGCCGAACTGCGCCTGGAGCTCAAGCGCATCCAGAAAGAAATGGGCTCGACACTGCTCTATGTTACCCACGACCAGGTGGAAGCCATGACCATGGCCGACCGCATCGGCATCGTCGCCGAGGGACGGCTGATGCAGGTCGGAACGCCGCGCGAGATCTACGGCAATCCCGCCAACCTGCACGTCGCCGCCCGCCTCGGCCAGCCGCACATCAACCTTCTGCCGGCCGACCTGCTTCCCGGCGGGCAGCCACCCGCCGGCACCAAAACCGTCGGCGCGCGCACCGAACATCTCGACATCGTGATCGGCAAGGACGCCAATGCCGAAATCGACTGGATCGAGCATCTCGGCGACCAGAACCATCTGCACATCAGGGCTGGCAATCACAAGCTCGTCACACTTGCCGATCCATATCTGGCGATCGCGCCGGGCGACCGGATCAGCCTGACGCTGCGCGATCCGCTTTATTTCGATGCGGCTGGACAGCGCTTGTCCTGACCGGCAAACAGACGTGATGATGGCATAAGAACGAACAGACGGGTCTCAATCGATGAAACACTTTTTCAACCGCAGAGAAAACATCGTCACCGAAGCTCTGGACGGTCTGCTTCTGACAAGCAGCAACGGCCGTCTTGCCCGCCTCGACAGCTTTCCCGATATCAAGGTGATCCTTCGTGCGGAGTGGGACAAATCGAAGGTGGCGATCATTTCAGGCGGCGGCGCCGGCCATGAGCCCTCCCATGCCGGCTTCGTCGGCAAGGGCATGCTGACAGCGGCCGTATCCGGCGAAATCTTCGCTTCGCCGAGCGTCGATGCTGTGCTCACCGCGATTCGCGCCGTGACCGGGCCGAGCGGTGCCCTGCTCATCGTCAAGAACTACACCGGCGACCGCCTGAACTTCGGCCTCGCCGCCGAAAAGGCGCGCGCCGAGGGCTTCGACGTCGAAATGGTCATCGTCGCCGACGACATCGCCATCCCCGATATCAACCAGCCACGCGGCGTCGCCGGCACGCTGTTCGTCCACAAGATATCAGGCTATCACGCCGAAAAGGGCGAGGACCTGAAGACGGTCGCAGCCCATGCCGCGGCTGCCGCCGGCGACATCGTTTCGCTCGGCATGTCGCTCTCCACCTGCAGCGTGCCCGGCCAAGCGCATGAGGACCGCCTCGGCGCCGACGAGGGCGAACTCGGCCTCGGCATCCATGGCGAGCCGGGCGTCGAGCGCATCACACTGCAGCCGGTCACCGATATCGTCGATACGATGGTGGCGCGCTTGTCGCCGACGCTGCGCGAGGGCGGAAGCCATGCCCTCCTCATCAACAATCTCGGCGCCGTGCCGCCGCTCGAAATGACCGTCATCGCCAAGACGGTGCTGTCCTCTGCCCTCGCCAAGCGCGTCCGGCTCATCATCGGCCCTGCGCCGATGATGACGGCGCTCAACATGAACGGCTTCTCGCTGTCGCTGATGCGGCTGGATGCAGGCCGCGAAGCAGCGCTGACGGCAGCCGTCGAGCCGCATGCCTGGATGCCGGCCATCGAACGCCACGAGATCCGGATCATCGCCGCGCCGAGGACGGCGGCGGGATTGAACGGCACAGCCGAAGCGGGAGAAAACCTCCGCAACCGGCGACTGATCACGGCGCTCTGCGAGCATCTGATCTCGCAGGAAAGCGAACTCAACCGGCTGGACGGCCGCGTCGGCGACGGCGATACCGGCTCGACCGTGGCAACAGGCGCGCGCAGCGTGCTTGCCCGTCTCGATGAGCTGCCGCTCGACCGGCCGGCGGCAACGCTCGCCTCGCTCGGCGATATCCTCGGCACAAGCATGGGCGGATCGAGCGGCGTGCTGCTGTCGATCTTCTTCACCGCAGCGGCCAAGGCGATGGCCGATAAGGCCGATATATCGGCCGCACTTCTTGCCGGGCTGGACAGGATGACGTTCTATGGCGGGGCCGCGGTCGGCGATCGGACCATGGTCGATGCGCTGTCGCCCGCCCTGCAGGCGCTCGCATCGGGTGATGTCGCCGCGGCCGCAAGGGCTGCGGCATCAGGCGCGGAGTCGACGAAGACGATGATGAAGGCGAGAGCCGGGCGCGCCTCCTATGTAGGCGAAAGGGATCTGGCGGGTGTCGCCGATCCCGGCGCAGTCGCGGTTGCCGCGGCGTTCGGCGTGGTGGCAAGCCTGGCCTGAACGGCGTAAAGTTCGAGAGCCGCGCAGGAGGCGCAGCGACAGGGAGGATGGCAGTGCAGGCGGAACCGGTGCTAGTGGCGGGATTGATCGAAGTGTGCCGCGCGACGATCGCGGAAAACAGCGACCACCTCTGCGCGCTTGATCGCGCCATCGGTGACGGCGATCACGGAACCAACATGCGGCGCGGCTGCGAAGCCGTCAGCGCTGAAGGTAAAAGCCTGTCCAGCCTTCCCTTCCCCGAGGCCGTGGAAAAGATCGGTTTGACGCTGGTGATGAGTGTCGGCGGTGCTGCCGGCCCGCTCTACGGCACATTGCTAATGGAGATCGGCCGCGAACTCCGCAAAAGTGAGGAAAAGGCCGATTTTTCGCTGGTGCTGAAACAGGCGATCGATGCTGTAGCAAGGCGCGGCCGGGCGCATGCCGGCGACAAGACGCTGCTCGACGTGCTCTATCCCGTCCATGCCGCGCTGGCGAAGCGGTCTCCACTCGGTGACATCGCCCGCAAGGCCGAACGCTCCGCCAGCCGCACGGCCGATATGAAGGCGATGCGCGGGCGCGCCGCCTATCTCGGAGACCGTTCGATCGGCCATGTCGATCCCGGCGCTTCGAGCTGCGCGCTGCTGACCACGGCGATCTGCCGCTATCTCGGGGAGAATCGTCCGTAATGAATGGAAAGACCGCAAATGTGGGTATCGTGATCGTCTCCCACTCACCCCTGGTGGCAAGGGGTATCGCCGACATGGTGCGGCAGATGGTTGGTGACTGCGTGCCGCTCGCCTGGTCGGGCGGCAATGCCCATGGCGAACTCGGCACCGATGCCAGCGGCATTCTGAGAGCGATCGAGGCGGCTTGGTCCGATACCGGCGTCGCCGTCTTCGTCGATCTAGGCGGCGCAGAAACCAACAGCGAGATGGCGATCGAAATGCTGGGCCTTCCCCGCTCGGCCCTCGTCTCCATCTGCAACGCGCCGCTGGTCGAAGGCGCCGTCATCGCCGCTGCCGAAGCGTCGGGGGGCGCGTCGCTGGCCAAGGTCGTCGCCACAGCCGAGGAACTGTCCCCCTGATGACGAGCCGATTGCGCAGTGAAAAACAGGAGCCCGGTCCATTGCCCGAGCCATTTAAGGTGAACTGCCAGACGGAGGTGGAAGTCAAGCACGGCGTCGGGCTGCACGCTCGCCCCTCCGTCACCTTCACGCGGCTTGCCAAGTCCTTCCCCTGTTCGATCGAGATCGCCGTCAACGGCAGCGATGTCTGGCTGAACGGCAAGAGCATCATCAAGATCATGGGCGCTAAAATCCGCAAGGGATCGATCCTCCGGATCCGCGCCGACGGCATTCTCGCCGAAGAGGCGATCCGCGCGCTGAAGGAACTCATCGAGCGCAACTTCGATGAGGAAAAGAAACATGGCCGAACCGCTTAGACTGAAGGCAAAGAGCGCATCCCCGGGAATCGCGTCCGGCCCGGCCTTTCTGGCCGAGCGACCGGGCGCTGCTCCTGCGCCCAAAACTGCCGGCGGATACGGCGCGCTGGAGATGGCGATCGACATCTCGATCGGCGAGCTCGAGCGCCTTGCCGAGGGGGCCGATCCCGAAAGCCGCGATATCATCGATTTCCAAATCGAGGTGCTGCGCGATCCGTCGATCGCCGAAGCGACCGGCGCGCGCGTCGAAGTCGACGAGAACGTCGTCTTTGCCTGGGTCGCTACCCTTGACGCCTATATCGGTGAACTCGAAACGGCCGACGAAGAGCAGATGCGGGCGCGCGCCGTCGATATTCTCGATATCAAGAACCGTGTGCTCGGAGCCCTCGCCGGCACCCCGATCGCCGACTTCCCGCCCGGCTCCGTCTTTGTCGGCAAGGACATGGAGCCGAGCCGCTTTCTCGCCCATGACTGGTCGAAAGGCGGCGGCATCGCGCTATTTTCTGGCAGCACCGCCGGCCATGTCGCCCTGCTGGCTCGGGCGAAGGCGGTGCCGATGGTGGTCGGCACGGGCCGCTTTTCGGCCGAAGACGGAGATCCTGTTCGCGTCGACGGCGATGCCGGCGCGGTCGTCCTACAGGCTGGCAGAATGCTGATCCCGCCTCTGGTTCCCACACAAGCGCCTGCCGGCGACACGCAAATCGAAAGCGGCGAACTGCGCACGGCGGACGGTGTGCCGATCCTCATCTCCATCAACATTAACGATCCCGCGGAGATCGACTCGCTCGATCCGGCAACGGCAGGCGTCGGCCTGATGCGCTCGGAATTTTCGATCGCCTCGATCGCCGATGCCGCCAATGAGGAGCGGCAGCTGGCCATCTATCGCCGCGTGCTGGAACAGGCCGGGGAGAAGCCAGTAATTATCCGCATGCTCGATATCGGCGGCGACAAGCCGCTCGTCGGCCTGGAAGACCTGCCGGCTCTGGATTCGGGCCTGCGCGGCACCCGGCTGCTGCTTGCCCGTCCGGAAATCGCCCGCGTCCAGGCGCGCGCCCTACTGCGCGCCGCCGCCTTCGGCGGGCTTTCGGTGATGCTGCCGATGGTGACCTTTCCAGATGAGATCGACAGGATGCGCGAAATATTCCGCGAGGAAGCCGAAAAGCTCGGCCGCCGTTCCCTGCTCCACCGGATGCCGCCGATCGGCATGATGGTGGAGGTGCCGGCAGCCGCATTGATGCTCGACACTTTTGGATCTGCCGCGTTCTTCTCGTTCGGAACCAACGATCTCACCCAATATCTTGCCGCAACGGCCCGCGACGATCTCGAAGCCGATGCCGGCAAAACGGCACCCGCCGTGCTCCGGCTGATTGCCCAGGCGGTGAAACTTGCGGCCGGGAAGCCCGTCAGCATCTGCGGCGACATGGCCGGCGACCCGCATTATCTGCCGGGGCTGCTCGCCGCCGGTCTCAGGCATTTTTCCGTGGCGCCGGCCCGACGTCCCGCGATAAGATCGGCGATCACAGGCTTCAACGCCGATGGCACCAGGGCAGCCGGAGAATAGGATGGCGCGCGAAGATACCGAAGACGCCATTATCGCCTACAAGTCCATTCTGGCGCAGATCATCGACAACAGGCCCTCGGGTACGCGCCAGCGCCTGGCGACGGCGCTTGGTAAACACCGCAGCTTCGTCACCCAGATCACCAGCCCGACCTATGCGACGCCGCTGCCGGCGCGTCATCTCGCCACGATCGTCCGCGTCTGCCATTTCAACGCCTCAGAACAGGAGCGTTTTCTCGAAGCTTACCAGGTCGCTCATCCCGGCAAGCTGCCGGACCTCGGCCATTCCGAGAAATTGCGGCACCTGTCGCTGATGGTACCGGATTTCGGCGACGACAGGAAAAACCGGCTGCTGGAGGAAGCGATCTCCGATCTGGTGCAGAAAATCGTCGCGATTTCAGGCGGATCGGAATGAACGGCAAGCTGAAGATTGACGTAACGTAATGACTTTGGCCTTGGGAGAGGCTTGATGAAGAAGTTCATGAACACTGCGGAAACCATGGTGACCGAGAGCGTCGAAGGCTTCGTGCGCGCCCATGAGGCTTTCGTGGTGTTCGGGCCAGAACGCAAATGCATCCGCCGCCGCCATCTTACCCCTGACAAGGTGGCACTCATCTCCGGCGGCGGCGCCGGCCACGAACCGATGCATATCGGCTTCGTCGGCCACGGCATGCTGGATGCCGCCTGTGTCGGCCATATCTTCACCTCGCCGACGCCGAGCCAGATCATTGCTGCAATCGAAGAGACCGATACCGGCGCGGGCTGCCTGCTCGTCGTCAAGAACTATGACGGCGACCTGATGAATTTTGAAATGGCGATCGAGATGGCCGGCGACCGCCACAGCCTCGGCATGGTCGTCGTCAGCGACGATATCGAGACGTCGAGAACAGGCGAAGGCCGCGGCCGGCGCGGCGTCGCCGGAACGCTGATCGTCGAAAAGATCCTCGGCGCGGCCGCCGAACGCGGCATGTCGCTTGTCGAATTGAAAGGGCTCGGCGAAGGATTGAACGGGCGGATCCGCTCGATGGGCGTCGCGTTGAACGGCGTGACGGTGCCGCAGACCGAGCGCCCGACGTTTTCGCTCGGACCCGACGAGATGGAAATGGGCGTCGGCATCCATGGCGAGCCCGGCCATGCCAGGCAGCCCTTCGCAGCCTCCGACGCTATCATCGGCCATCTTTGCGAGACCATCACCAATGACATCGCGGCAGCGCCGGGCGCCAGGGCGCTGCTCTTCATCAACGGTCTCGGAGGCACCCCGCCCGCCGAACTCTATCTCGCCTATAACGGCGCCCGCCGCTTCATCGAGGAGAGCGGCATCCCGATCGAGCGTTCTCTTGTTGGAACCTACGTCACCTCGCTCGACATGCAGGGACTGTCCGTTACCCTGGCCTTACTGACTGACCAGGAGATCGCCCTCTGGGACGCGCCGGTGGCGACAGCGGCATTGCATTGGCCTTGACCCCTGTCCAAGGGCCTCAGAGATAAAGCGCCGCCATCTTCCGCCAGGCGCCGGCGCGGTGGGCGCGGCCACCCCGGACATGCAGTTGATGGCCGACATTTTTCTCGGCGAGCAGCCGGCTGAGATAGCGGTTGTTGTCGAGGAAAGGGTCGGCATCGCCGATGGTGAGAACGATGTCGAGCGAACGCAGCTTCTCGAGCCGCCAGTCGCTGCCGAGACCGGGCAGAAAATGCGTCGGTGTGTGGAAATAGACGCTGTCGTCGTAATAGCCGTCGAACAGGTCGCCGAAGGATTCCACCTTCATCGTCAGGTCGTAGCGCCCGGAAAAGGCGACGAGTTTTCGGAAGAGATGCGGATGGCGAAAAGCAAGGCTCGCCGCCTCGAAGGCGCCGAGGCTGCATCCGTGCACGATGGTGCAGTCATGCGGATTCTTCGCCGCCATCAGCGGCAGAACTTCGTTGAGGATATAATCCTCGAGCGCAGCATGCCGGCGGATGCGATCGGCCGGATGGCGGTGGAAACCATAGAGGCTCTCGGCCGCCAGTCCCTCGATGCAATAGAGCTGGAGATGGCCGGCCTGCAGCTTGTTGCAAGGGTCGCGACCAGGCCGAGCTGTTCATACTCGAAGAAGTGTCCGTCCCGCGTCGGAAATACCAGCACCTTTGCGCCGCCATGGCCGAACACCAGCATCTCCATGTCCCGATGCAGCCGCTGACTGTACCAGCTGAAATATTCGCGATCATGGCACCCTGAAAAACTGTCCGATCTTGTCGCGGAGAACCGCCTCTTGTTCAGCGCTGCCAGGGTAGTCGAAATGCCCGGCATCCAGGATGAAGATTTCACTATATTTCGGCATCGCATTTGCGACAGCAAACTGGCAGGGTGGCGCGACGGCAGAGTCGAACAGCGCGACGGCCGTCAGCATCGGTACCTTGATACGGCAACCGGCCGTTGCCGCATCATAGAGCCGCAGCGTCTTGAGCACGTCTCCATGTTCTGCCTGATATTCCTGCACTGATTGCGCGCTGCCGACGCTCGGCAGCGTCAGCCGCAGCGGCTGCTGCCCGAAGCTCGGGAGCGCCAGATGGCCGCGATCGATGCGCTGGTCGTAGGCGATCGCCATCGCCCCGACGCCGCCGCCGAAGCTGATGCCGCTATAGCCGATATGTCCTGTGAGCCAGGGGTAGAGTGTTTCAAGCGTCGAGACGGCAAGCCAGGTATCCTCGACGCAGCCGCCGATGATATAGGAGTCCCGCTTGTCGATATCGTGCAGCACATGCCAGGAGGGATTCTGAGAAATCGCCGGATCGGCGCTGAGCGACAGCCCGCGGCAGCAGAGAAAGAGTAACGCCGTTTCCGTAACCGGCAGGTCGAAATCAGGCCGGTCCCGCCCGCCGTAACCATGCCCGACGACCAGACCGCGCCGCACCTTCCCCTCGCGCGGCAGCAGCAGCCAGCCGCCGATCCGGAATTGGCCGGTCGAGAAATAAACGAGATCGAGCACGTGCCAGTTGGGATGGGTGAGCTCACTGCGGGAAAGCGCCGGCTGCGGATCGACCGTCAGCGCGTTGAGATAACGCGCCTTCCAGAATTCGTCGAAACCATCAGGCTCCTCGGGCGGCTTAACCGCGAGAAGCTCTTCGAGCTGCATGCCGTAGGTCGGATCGAAGGCGAAGGGATGGGTCTTGGGAACGCTCATCCGGGATTAGTCGCGTGAAAGGGCCGGCCGCGCAAGGCTATGCCGATGAAAACACCGCACCGTATATTCGCTGAAGGGCCGCGTCTGCGCCCATGTTATCCTGACGGCGGCCGTTGCAGCCTTCTCCAGGGCGCCGGCCTCAAAGGAGACAATGCCATGACCACGATCGTCAAAATGCGTAACAGCGCAGGCTCGGCATCCGTAAACCTCGACAGACGCAAGTTCTTGACTGTTACGGCGATAGGGATCGCCGCAACCGGCGCGGCCGGTCTCTTGCCCTCCCCTTCGGCATCGGCTGCGACCAGCGATGAGATCCGTCCGTTCCGCGTCGATATTCCCGAGGCAGACCTCGTCGACCTTCGCCGGCGCGTGCTGGCGACACGCTGGCCCGAAGGCGAGACGGTCGACGACCAGTCGCAGGGCATAAAGCTCGAAAAGATCAGGCCGCTCGTCGCCTATTGGGGCAAGGGCTACGACTGGCGCAAAGCCGAAGCGAAGCTGAACGCCCTGCCGCAATTCATCACCGAGATCGACGGCCTCGAAATCCACTTCATTCACATCCGCTCGAAGGAGCCCAACGCACTGCCCGTCATCATCACCCATGGCTGGCCGGGATCGGTGTTCGAAAACCTGAAGATCATCGGCCCGCTGACGGACCCCACAGGTCATGGCGGCCGCGCGGAGGATGCCTTCGACGTGGTCATTCCGTCGATGCCGGGCTTCGGCTTCTCCGGCAAACCGACCGGCACCGGCTGGGGCACGGACCGCATCGCGCGGGCCTGGGCCGAGCTGATGAAACGCCTCGGCTATACCAGTTACGTCGCCCAGGGCGGCGACTGGGGCTCGCCCGTCGCCAGCGCCATGGCGCGGCTTGCGCCACAAGGCCTGCTCGGCATCCACATCAACCTGCCGGCGGTCGTACCGCCCGAGATCGCCGCGGTGCTCGCGGTGAACGGACCGGCGCCGGAGGGGCTTTCCGAGAAGGAACGCGCGACGTTCGACATGCTTGCTGCCGGCGCCAAGATGGGGAGCAGGTCCTATGCCACGATGATGGGCACGCGGCCGCAGACGATCGGCTACGCCATATCGGATTCGCCTGCCGGCCTTGCCGCATGGATGCTCGGCCATCCCGGCTTCGCGAACTGGACCTACGACGACAGCGATCCGGAAAAGTCTCCCGACGAGGTGCTGGATGACGTGACACTCTACTGGCTGACCGACAGCGCCGCCTCTTCGGCGCGGATCTACTGGGAATATGGCGGCGGCCGTAGTCCCGTCCTTGCGGCAGGCGAGATGACCGACCAGATCGGGCTGCCGGTCGCCATCACAGTCTTTCCGGGCGAGATCTACCAGGCCCCGGAGACCTGGGCCCGGCGCGCCTACCGTAACTTGAGGTACTTCCACGAGGTCGACAAGGGCGGCCACTTCGCCGCCTGGGAGCAACCGGAACTCTTCTCCACCGAACTCCGAGCCGCCTTCAAGCCACTGCGGAAACCGGCATGAGATGAGGATGCTGACTGCGTCTCGAGGCGGTCGACCGCTCGGCATGACCGCCTCGCCGACCAAGCATCAGTCCGTATTCTGCCCCGCTGCCTCGAGGATCAGCCGGGTGATTTCGTCGGGGTGGGAGATCAGCGACAGGTGGCTGGCCTTCACTTCGATGGTCTTTGCCCCCATACGCTTGGCCATGAAACGTTCCAGGTCGGGATTGATCGTCCGGTCCTCGGTTGAGACGGCATACCAGCTCGGCTTCGAGCGCCAGGCGGCCTGCGTGGTCTTGCCTGTCAACAGCGCCTTTTGGAACGGTTGCTGCACAGCATAGAGCACCTTGGCCTTCGCCTCCGGCAGGTCGCCGGCGAAATCGCGCAGGAAGGCCTCTTCGCTCAGCCGTCCCTCGTCGCCGTCGAAGACGATGCCGGCCGATGCCGGTGGCGTCGGGAAGGTCTTGGCGAGCGCGGTATAGTCCTCGCTGGCATCCGGCGCGCGGGCCGCGACATAGACGAGCGCCGAAACGCTGGGATGCACGCCCGCCTCGGTGACGAGCATGCCGGAAAAGGAATGTCCGACCAGAACCGTCGGTCCATCCTGCCGGTCAAGTACGCGGGTTACCGAAGCGACGGCCTCGGGCAATGTCGTCAGCGGGTTCTGCACCGCCGTCGCGTTCAGTCCGGCCGCCTGCAGCCGCGCGATCACCTCGGTCCAGCACGAGCCGTCGGCAAAAAGCCCGTGGGCCAGCACAACATTGCGCGCTTTGACGGCAGCGGCTGTCGCAGCCATGCTGCGGGTGGAGAGAAGAGTGGCACTGGCAACGAGGGCCGCCGAGAAAGCTCGTCTGTTCATCATCATGATCTGATTTCCTTACGAGTGGAGAGCGTTGAAGGATCGAAAGCATGTTGGCTGGCGACCGGAGATCCGGCGCCGCTAAAAATCGGTTGGTCTTTGATGCTCTGTCGAGGCGCTCATGCCGTCCGGCGCGAGGCGCTGGCCTCGTCGCTTCACGTGAGTTCCCATGCATATTCCATTTCGGCATTTGAAGCGGCTTGCCGATGCGAAAGCCTGCTTGCTGGAGATATATGTATTCCCAATATGCAGAAAGTCACCTCGCTCACCCACTTCATCGAAGCCGGCAGGCGGGCGCTTAATATTCTTACGGCACGGGGCGGAAATTGGGGCTTTGGCGGTGGTCGGGCTCAAAGCAACGTCCAGCCAAGCAGAGGGAGGAAATATTCCACAGCGCTCCGCTCACTCGTTCCTCGCGTAACGTCCCTTCGTAACTCATCTGATCGTAGCCTCAAAAGATGCGGGTAGAAAAGATGCAGCCCGCTCCCCACCCTCCGTCATTCCTGTGCTCGTCACAGGATCCCGCCACCGCGCGTCCGCCGGCTCCTGGTATTCGGTAAGGCCGATACGACGGAGAAGTTCGGTTAATCCGTAGGACGCCGACGCCGGCCGCCGCTCCGGAAGCTGCGGCGACGGCCGGACACGCTGTTAGAAAGCAGCCGGATAAACATTGCGATTTAATCGGATGCGATGTATATATTGCTAGCCAATCAGAGCGTTGAGGATTCCCATGCCCACCTCCAAAACCGCGAAACAACCCGAGACGCCTTCGCCCAACGCCCCGGGCGCCGACGGCCGTAAGCTTTCGAACTTCCTGTGCTTCGCGGTCTATTCGGCCAACCTCGCCTTCGGCCGCGCCTACAAGCCGGTCCTGGACGCGCTCGGCCTGACCTATACCCAATATATCGCACTGGTCGCCCTCTCCGAAGGAGACGACCAGACGGTCAGCATGCTGGGGGAAAAGCTGTTCCTCGAATCCAATACGCTGACGCCGATCCTCAAGAAGCTGGAGTCGGTCGGCTATCTCACGCGCCATCGCGATCCCGCCGATGAACGGCAGGTCCGCGTGAGCCTGACGCCGGCCGGGCGCAATCTCCTCCTCGACGTTGACCCCAACGGCACACTGATTGCCGCTACCGGCCTCGGTGACGATTTCCCCGTCGTACAGAAGTCGGTGACGCGGCTGCGCGACAATCTGCTGCAGGCGCAGGCCGAACCGGAAAAGTCATGATCGCGGCACATTCGGCACTTGGTGACATGCCCGAAATCGCAATCGGCGCCTTGATTGGGAATGGCAGCGTTCTTCTTGCCAGGCGAAGTTCCGAGCGCAGGACGCATCCGGATCGGTGGAGCCTGCCGGGCGGCCATGTTGAGAGCGGCGAAGACGCCGAGGCGGCGATGCGCCGGGAATTGCTGGAAGAAATCGGCGTGACGCCGCAGCGCTGGCTGTTTGCAGGTAAATTCATTTCAGAAAGCCCGCCCGGGGCATCCGCCATCTTCCATGTCTATCACGTCGACCAATGGCGCGGTATCCCCAAGCTCGTCGCTGATGAACACACCGCGCTGAGATGGTTTACCGCCGCGGAAATAGCATGCGAGACCGAGCTGGCGCCGCCTCAGCTCGTTGAAATGCTCCTAAACCTGCTCAGGCGGGAAACGAGCCAACAGACATAATGACACGGAATAGGCCTGGCTGAGACGACCCCCGCCCCAGCCTACAACGCCAACGGCCGGACCATTTCCGCAAGCGCGCCCTCCTCCATCATCTCGGCCGCCTTGGCATACCCGCCCCCCATTCCATCGAGGAAATGCAGGTGCGAATCCGGCCGCCCCGATGGCACGAGGCAAGTCATCAGCGCATGCGATTGTCGGTGCAGACCGAAATCGATTTCGCCGCGCGCCCGTGCCGCAATGAGGATGGCTTCGACGCTGTCGATCTCCTCCTCCGTGCAGTCCAGCGTCAGGCGCAGGCCGTCATCGAACTTGCGAAAATCCGAGTTGGAGGCGACCTCCGACCAGCGTTGCGCATCGACATGCTTCGCATTGCCCCTCGCCATAGCGGTAATTCCGGATAGCGGATGAGACCCGCGCGGCGCGGCATCGAAGACGGCAAGCACGCGCTTCGCCAGGGCGGCAAAAACCTCAGGACGCACGTGATCGCGAGGTTCGACCAACAGCGACAGGATCTTGCCGCGCTGGCTCGGGAAAGGCGCCCAGTCGCAGCTCAAGCCCGTCAGGTCAGGCTTCATCGCATAACGGCCGGGCTTCACCAGAAAGCGGCCCTTCTTGATCTGCTGCTCTGCCCATTTGAGCCCGCCCCCGGCAAACATCGCATAGGTCGCGCTCTCGGAAGCGGCATAGCGCGCGATCTTGACGTCGTGCCCATTGGTCCGGACTTCGCTGACGGCAACGAGCCCGACACGCAGGTCGAGATGAAGATCGGCTTTGGCAAAGCCCGCGACATCACGCAAGGCTGATGTCGCGGCCATGATGCCTTTTGCCGGCAAGGCGAAGGCTGCTCCGTCGCCGCGAAACACGAAGGGAAAATCGAACGAACCCCAGGCATTACCAAGAGCGGCGATGATCGATGCGCCGGCATAATTGACGTCTTCGTAGCGCCCCGATCGGATCGCCGCAGTCGAGCTGACGACGTCGGTGATGCCGATCAGCCAATCGTCAGGCAACGGCTCATAGACATCGGGATCGAGCACAAGCGAAAACTCGTCATAGGCCCGGCGCTGTCCCGCGCGGCTATTGATCATGGCATGTTCTCCGGATCGATAGGTTTGGCTGCTGGCTCAGAAAGGGGTCTGCCGCCGACCGGCAGACCCCCGCTTGAAGATGACGGCGCGAGGCCGGCCCTTCCCGTTCAGACAAGCTTGGTTTCGATGTCGATATTGCCATGGACCGCCTTGGAGTAAGGGCAGATGCCATGGGCCGCCTCGATCAGTTCCTGTGCGATCTCGCGATCGATGTCGGCCAGGCTGACATTGAGCCGCGCACGCAGGAAGTATGAGCCGTTATCGCCGTTGAGCGTAATCTCGGCGTCGACCTCGGGACCGGCTGGCAGCGCGATCTTCCGTTGCGCGGCAGCAAGTTCGATAGCCCCGATATAACAGGCTGACCAGGCGGCGCCGAACAGGTTTTCGGCGGCCGGATGCGGCTGCGGCAGCTTGATGTCGAGCGTGCCGTCGCTGCTGCGTGCATAGCCGTTGCGGCCGCCAGCGATATGGGTCTTGCCGGTGAAAAGAAGCTTCTCAGTCATTGTCGTATCCTCTCGGTTGATGTCTATAGCGCGTCCGATTAAATCGGTTGCGCGTTAATACTTCGAGCTAAGGTCGATGTCAACAACATTCCGATTTAATCGGATGCGATTTATTTTTCTCACAGAAGGAGAACCGAGATGAGCCGTGCGGGGAGCTCGACTGGTTGCGCATAGTCACATCTTGTCCAGGAACGAGGCCGTCTATAGGCTCTGCCTTAAGGCGCCGGGGCTTCACGAAGAAGGCGGAGAATTGAGATGTCCTCCATAACCGAAGGCAACGCCGTTCAGTATGGCGACAGCCGCAAGCTCGCCGCCCGCGCCAGGTTGCATACCGAATATACCATCGCCGAAACCGGCTGGTTTCCCTGGGTCGCCGCGCAGTTGCCCCTGAAACCCGGAGATCGCATCCTCGATGTCGGCTGCGGGCCGGCATGGTTCTGGGCGGCAACGGCAGCTCTTCTGCCGGAGGATCTGCAGCTGACGCTCGCCGACCTTTCGCCAGGCATGGTTGATGAGGCAGTGGCGCGCTGCAGTGCACTGCCCTTTGGCTCCGTTCGCGGCTGCCGGGCTGATGCCGCCGCACTTCCCTTCGAAGACGGCGTCTTCGATCTCGTGATCGCCATGCATATGCTCTATCACCTGCCGGACCCGGCCGCCGGCATCGCGGAGATGGCAAGGGTGCTGAAACCGGGCGGCTTTCTGGCGGTTACCACCAACGGCATCGGCAACATGCGCGAGATCTATCGCCTGACGACCGTCTTCGGCAGCGCAGCGACCGATCCGGCCGGCGACGCCTTTGGATATGACGCCGCCGAGCAAGTGATGCGGTCGCAATTCGGAAACGTCGCCATGTCGCAGTATCCGGCAAGCATGCGGATCACCGAGCCGGAGGATGTCTTCCTGGCCCTCACCTCTTATCCGCCCGGCGAAGGCGCCGGCGAGCCTCAGCTCGCCCGCTTCCGCCAAGCGATCGCCGATGCCTTCAGGCAAGGCAGCGGCGCGCTCGATGTCAGCAAGGAGACCGGTCTGTTCCTTAGCAGGAAGGCAGGCTGATCGGATCACCGGCTTTTGGAATCGCGACCGGACGAGGCAGAGCGGCGCTCAGACCTTCTCTTTCTTCTTGACCTTTTGCTTCGGTTCGACGGGCGCATCGGGCGTCGGGGCAAGCAGTTTGCGCAGCGATGCAATCTTGTCCTTCACCAGCGGCCGGAAGCGCGTCGCGCGATAGGGCATGTCGGCCGCACCGTAACCTTCCGGTCCGTCGTCATTGCCGCGGTGGATTTCCGCGAGCTTCACCCCGATGAAGGTGCCGTCGACATAATGGGTATATTCGCCCACCCAGCGGATCGTATAGATCTCGCCTTTGCGAATGAGCTGGTCGATGCTGACATGTTTGAAGGTATCGTTGATGCAGACGACCTTCTGGCCGACATGAAAATCATAGCTCATGGATCCAACTCTCGAACGGCAATCCGCCCCGGCGATCTATAGCGCGCTGGGCGGCCAGGATGAACCATTTTCTGCCAGCAGGCCCGTTTACAGCGACAACAGCCGCCCCGCGCCGCACGGTTCAGTGAAAACGCATCAGTCGCAATAGACCTTGCCGCTCTTGCGGGAGCGAAGATCGAAATGGAAATGGTTCCAGTGCTCCGGGTTGCTGCCGGGGCCGAGGACCGTATTGAAATAGCGGCAGCTGTCGGTGCGCACCGCCTTCAGCAGCCGGCCCTCGCGCAGCGAGAACAGGCCCTTCTTGCGCACGTCGATCTCGTGGCCGTTCTTCAGCACGAACTTGCCGACGTCGATGGCGTTGCCATGGGCGTGTTCCGACATCGGATTATATCTCTGCCGGCTGTTGTTCATGCGCCGGCAGGAATAACCACCGAGCGGCTGGATCGTCCTGATGCCGCTCCAGTAGCGGTAGCGGGCAGACGGCGCCAGCTCGTTCTTCACCCATTTGGCGAAGGCGAGCGTCACCTGGCAGTTCAGCGTCACGGCGGGGCTGACGCCGATATTGCCGGAAAGCCCCTTCAGCGACACTGGATAGGGCACCTGGCAGGCCGGCCCGTTCGAGATCGGCGGCTTGTCGTCGAAGAGTACGCCCATGCGCTTCAGCTCGCGCCGGCAGGCGAGCTCGGAGGCCGGCATGACGCTCGGGTCGAGCGGCACCGCCGGTTCGCTCATCATCGGGTTGTTCGGCTTGAGCATCGCGACCTCTTCGCTTTCGTCCTCTTCGGGAACGCGGGAGGGCGCCACGACAGGGCTGCCGTCATTCCAGGCGGGCGCCCGGCTCATCTGCGTCTGCGCTGCCGGTTGCGGCATCGAAGCCTGCCTGGCCTGGCGCATGGGCTGATTGATCTGAGCCGGATTGTCGGTGCCGATGCCGTCGACAACAGGCTCGCTGGCATTGCCCTCGGCGATCTGCTGCTGTTGCTCCTGTGCCAGCCCGACAACTGGCTCGGCCCCGAGTTCGTCATCCATGTTGACGCCACCGGAAGGGATCGTAAGGTTTTGCGTACCACCCCAATTGCCGTTCGGCTGGCCTGCGGCCAGCGCCTCGTCGCTGTCGATCATCGGCAGTCGGCGGCCTTGGGTTGCCGGGGCACGCAACGTCTGCGGCGCCTGTGCCGTGTGACCGGCGCCGGCAAGATTCGGCGTATCGAGGTAATCGACGGACCCCTGGCTATTGCCGACGGGTGCGCTGGAAACGGGATAGGAGGCCTGGCTTTCCACCGGCGCCATGCGCACCGCAGGCGCCATACGCGCCGCTCCCCGTGCCGGCGAGATCGAACTGACCCTGGTGCCGCTGTCGACATTGGCCGGCGGCACCAGCCCATCACTGATCGAACAGGTCGTCAGCGCCGCCGAGAGCAATAGGGGCAAAAGGGATCGCCGAGGAAAGGAAACAAACGCCATACTCTTATCGCTTCCGCAGGCCGACTGGGCAGTGACAGAAAAAACTCACTCCAATTTTAATTAAAAACGGTGAATGAAAACTTACCGGCACAATCTGAACGCGACGCAGATGAAAAAGGCCGCTTTCGCGTCGCTTTCGCGGCCTTTGATCTGTCGTTTAACTCACGCTGCCCGTGTGTACCGGGCTCCAGGCGATTGCCCTGCCCCGCGCAGCCGGAAATTCGAAAGCAGCGTCTTCAGCTGGGTGCTTTCGTCGGCAAGCGTGCGGCTCGCCGCCGTGGTCTCCTCGACCATCGCGGCATTCTGCTGCGTCATCTGGTCCATGTGATTGACGGAACCGTTGATCTCGTTCAGCCCGGTCGATTGTTCGCGTGCCGCCGTCGCGATCGACGCGACGTGGTCGTTGACCTGGTTGACCAGCGCCTCGATCTCCAGCAGCGCCTCGCCGGTCGAGCGCACCAGCGCCACCCCGCCTTCGACCTCCGTCGCCGACCGGCTGATCAGTTCCTTGATCTCCTTGGCCGCATTGGCCGAGCGCTGGGCGAGTTCGCGCACTTCCTGGGCGACGACAGCAAAACCGCGGCCCGCCTCGCCTGCCCGCGCCGCCTCGACGCCGGCATTCAGCGCCAGAAGGTTCGTCTGGAAGGCGATCTCGTCGATCACCGAAATGATCTGGTTGATACGGCTCGACGATTCCTCGATGCGGCCCATCGCCGTCACCGCATTGCGAACGATATCGCCGGAGCGGCCGGCGCTCGCCTTGGTTTCGGCCACCATCTCGCGCGCCTCGTTCGCCCGCTCGGATGCGGTCTTCACAGTCGCGGTGATCTCGTCGAGGGCTGCTGCCGTCTCTTCGAGGGCGGCCGCCTGCTGTTCCGTCCGCTTCGACAGATTGCCCGTCGCTTCGCTGATGTCGGAAGCACTTTCGTTGACGACATGGCTCGATTCGGCGATCGCATGGATGACGCCGTTCAGCGCATCGACGGCGGCGTTGAAATCGCCCCTCAGCTTGGCGTAATCCTCGCCGATATCGCCGATCGCAACTGTCAGGTCGCCGCCTGCGAGCTTCTCCAGGCCGACGCCGAGCGCCTGCATCGCAAGCGTCTGCCGCTCGGAGGCCGAACGCAGGCTCGCCTCGTTACCGCGGCGCTCGTCCTCGATCTGCCGCTGCCTCTCGTCTTCCCGTCCGCGCAGCGCGCTGCGCTCATCGACGGAATCGCGCAGCACCAGCAGCGCCTTGGCCATCTGGCCGATCTCGTCGCGACAATCGCTGCCGGCGATCTCCACCGATGCCTCTTCGGCGGCAATCGCGTTCATGGCCGTCTTCAGCCGGGCGATTGGCACTGTTACGCTGCGCACGATGGCATAAGCGATGGCAATGGTGGCAGCCGCGCCGAGCAGGCAGAGCACCGCCGCCCAGAACGCGTTCTGGCGATAGAGTGCTGCAAGGTCATCGGCATAGACGCCGGTGCCGACGATCCAGCCCCAGGGCTCGAAACCGGCGACATAGGAATATTTCAGCACCGGTTCGTCGGCGCCCGGCTTCGGCCAGTAATAATCGACGAAGCCCTTGCCGTCCTTCTTCACCTTGTTGACGAATTCGACGAACAGGAACTTGCCTGTGGGATCCTTCATCTGCGAGATGTCGGTGCCATTCAACGCCGGCTTGATCGGGTGCATCACCATGTTGGGACGCATGTCGTTGATCCAGAAATAGCCGTCGGCGCCGTAGCGCATCGCGCCGATCACGTCCTTGGCGGCCGCCTGGGCCTGTTCGCGGGTCATCGTGCCCGCCTGCTCCATCTTGTAATATTTGTCGAAGATGCCGAGCGCCGTCGCCTCCATCTTCTCCAGCCCCGCCTTCCGCTCTGCCTGCAGCTCGGAATAGGAATAGTTCAGAAAGAACACCATCGTCGCCGCAAGCACTGCAAGGGTGAAGCCGACGAGGCAGTAAAGGCGGGTGGAAATCTTGACGTTGTGCATGAGGTTCCCAGCGATTCTAACATTTGCAATTCGTCACATACTGGAACAGCTGAATTACCGGACGGTAAAGTTGGATTAGTGGATTCTCACATAACGTAGGGTGAGGCCACAGTTGTAAAAATCAACCGGCTGAAATCCAACGGAATTTAAATCGTAGCGACCTGCCATACTTGTTCCTAACCGGTCCTCTCACCGAAAAGGATTGGTGCGGACACCTGAGTTCGCCTAACCTTGGCTGCAGAATCGTATCTGAATATCGAGGGAAATTTCCATGACCGATGCCGCCAAGCCGAGAGGCGAACTGACGCTGCGCACACTCGCCATGCCCGGTGATGCCAACCCGGCCGGCGATATTTTCGGCGGCTGGGTCATGGCGCAGATGGACCTTGCTTCCGGCATCCGCGCCGCAGAGCGCGCCAAGGGCCGCGTCGTTACCGCCGCCGTCAAGGAAATGGCTTTCGAGCTACCGGTCAAGATCGGCGACACGCTGTCGGTCTATACCGATGTCGACCGCGTCGGCCGCACGTCGATCACCCTGATCGTCGAAGCCTGGGCGCATCGTTCCCGCTACGCCAAGATGGAAAAAGTCACCGCCGCCACCTTCATCATGGTGGCGCTCGACGAAGAGGGCAAGCCTAAGCAAGTCCCCGAAGAGTGACAGGCCGGGCCGGAAACATGGAAACGGTCAGCTCGCCGGAGGTCTTCCTTCACATCAAGGTGGTGATGGGCATGGTCATCAGCCTTTCACTCGCGAGAGTGCTCACCGGCCTGGCCGGCATCGTCCAGCATCCGGCCAAGGCCAAGGTCTATCCCATCCATCTCGGCTGGGCGCTGTCGATGTTCCTCTTCATCATCCATATCTGGTGGTGGGAATATCGCCTGCAGGCGGTGCCGGCGATCGGCTTCGGCATCTATCTCTTCCTCATCTGCTTCTGCAGTCTGTTCTTCCTGCTGTGCGCCCTGCTTTTCCCGGCGAGCCTCGACGAATATGGCGGCTACGAGGAATATTTCATTTCCCGGCGCAAATGGTTCTTCGGCATCCTCGGCCTCACCTACGCCGTCGATATTCTCGATACGGCAATCAAGGGCCATGAGCGCATCCTCTCGCTCGGCTGGGAATATCCCGCCCGCAACATCATCTACATCCTGCTCTGCGCGCTGGCCGCCTGGACCCCCAACCGCCGCTTCCACACCATCTTCGTGGTCGTCAACCTCGTCTATCAGATGAGCTTTATCTTTAGGCTGTATGATGTGTTGGGGTGAGGAGCGGTTCGGTGCAGCCGAAGCAATCGATCCAGTGAATCGATTACAGCGACGAACGCCCTGAGCTTGAAGCGAAGGGCCGGGCAGCGGCTTGCTCCCCTTCTCCCCAGCGAGGCGAGATGCCCGGTTAAGGCAGATGAGGGGGGGGGGAGCGGCAAAGCCGCAAATGCGCTGAGGGCAAGCGAGGGGCAATGAAAGTCGTGCCGTTTGGCCCCCTCATTCGGCCCTGTGGGCCACCTTGTCCCTGCTGGGGAGAAGAACCGGCAAGCCGCTCAACCACCGCAACTCACCCCTTCAAAAACTGCGACCCCTTATCAAACTCCAATCCCGGAAAAATCTTCCCCGTCAAATCATCCACGCCGACATCGAACTGCCGATAGAGCATCGCCGCTGCAATCTCGCGCACATCCGCCGTCGGCATCAGGTCACGGTCGTCGAGCAGCTGGCCGTCGCCTATGCCGGGCCACTTGCCGAGGATGCGGCCGCCATTGATGGCGCCTCCAGCTAGCACCGCGCAGCCGCCGGTGCCGTGGTCGGTGCCGGCGGAGCCGTTCTGGCGGACGGTGCGGCCGAATTCGGTCATCGCAAGCACCACCGTCTTTGCCCAGATTTCGGGGCCGAGCGTCGTCTTCAGCGTGTTGATCGCTTGCGCGAGATCCTGTGTCGGCCGCTTGAACTGGCCGGCCTGGCCGATATGCGTGTCCCAGCCTGATATCGAGAAGCTGGCGATGCGGTAGTCGCCCTTCAGCATGTTGGCCGCGAGCGCCGCCACATCAGCAACCTTTTCACCGCGCTGGCCGTCCGCCTCGATCATCATCGAGGCGGCGTCGGCCCGCGTCGCCTCGGCAAGGGCTGCGGCAAACGGCGGATCGCCGGCATAGAGCCGCGCCAGGAACTGCATCTCGTCCCGCGCCGGCGCCAGATTGGAATCCGATGCCCAGACGTCGACATTGTTGGGACCGGAAAGGATCAGCTCCGTCGAGGTGTTGACGTCGATCGCCTTGCGCGCGTCCGAGCGCGGAATGACGGCGAGCGCCCGGTTCAGCCAGCCGGTCTTTTCCTCGGCGACATGGTCGCCGCCCGACTCCAGCATGTCCTGCCCGTCGAAATGGCTGCGCTGATCGCGATAGGGCGTCGACACCGCATGCACGAAGGCAAGCTCCCGGCTCTTCCAGAGCGGCATCAGTTCGGCGGCGGCGGGATTGAGGCCGAAGTGCCCGTCGAGATCGAGAAGCCCGGTATCGGGCGTCAGCGCCAAGGTCGGCCGGAGCGCCGCGAAACCGGCATCGCCGTAAGGCTGCACCAGATCCAGCCCGTCCATTGCGCCGCGCAGCACGATGGTGACGAAGCGGTTGTCGCCTGGCATCGCCGCGAAGGTGACCGGCGTGAAGACGGGAGCGGCGGCGAGACAGCAGGCTGATGTCAGAAAGCCGCGGCGGGAAAGGGAGATCCGGTTCATCGACAGCGTCATGGCGAAGGCCTCCTATCGGCGGTTGAATTCTGGCGATGCCAGCACCAATGTCAGTCCGCTGATCTTGTTCGGCGCCTGCGACACCACGCGGATCGTCTCGTCGCGCGCAGCATCTGCAAGCGTCGATTTCAGGAATTCACGCGGATCTTCGTCGCGGCCGAACTGGGTGGCGGCCCGCCGCGCCCAGGCCAATCGCTCGGCGAGCTGGCTGCCGGTGATCCAGGCGGAAAACCCTTCCTCGAAACCCGCAGGACTCGGCGGCAGCCAGGTCGGCTGTCCCATGCGCTTCAGTGCCCCCTGCCCCAGCGCCCGCGCCGTCCGGAAGGCCTTGAGCCGCTTGTCCCTCGCCTCGCCGGCGGGATCCGTTGTGACAGGCGATCCAGCCATGCCAGGCGTATTCGCCGCCATGTCGCCCTCTTCAGTGCCTTGCTGGTTGGCAGCCAGGAAACTGCCGACGACGCCGTTGACCGGCCCCGCATTCAGAGCCCTCAGGCCGGCGACGACGTAATCGAAGGGCTGGCGCGCCTTAGCACCCTCGTCGCGCCAGGCGGCGGGATGGTCGAACATGGCGGTGTAGACTGCTGTGAGATCACCATCCGTCTTCTTCCATGCCGCGGCCATGTCCGAGACCATGCCCTCGTCCGGCTGGTCGGAGATAAAATGCACCGCGAGCTTACGGCTGATATGCGCCGCCGTCTTCGGATGGACCGAAAGATCGTCGAGCATATCGAGATAGTCGTCGCCCGAGCGCTTGCGCCCGCCATAACTGACACCGAGCACCTGGTGTGTGCCGGGCTCGGAAATATTCGGCCGGAAGGCGATGTCCATCTCCTTGCGGTCGATGGTCAAGCCCGTCAGCACCATGGCCGCCGCCGTCACATCCGCCTGGGTATAGCCGCTGCCGGCCCCGAGCGTATGCAGTTCCAGGAGTTCGCGGCCGAGATTTTCGTTCAGCCCCTTGTTGCGTTTGATGCCGCCGGCCGAATCCGGCCCGAGCGAATCCGCCTGATCGAGATAGATCAGCATGGCGGGATGGGCCGTGGCGCTGCGCAGGAGATCGCCGAACCTGCCTGCCATGAATGGCCGGATCGCCTCGGATTCATAAAGTGGCACGATGAGCCGCATCGGCAGGCTCTTGTTGGCGCTGGTGGAGAAATGATCGGTCCAGAAGGTCGCCAGCCGTTCGTAAAAGCCATAGGGCGACAGTACCGCCTGCATCAGCCGCAGGTTCGCATCGTGCTGGAACTGTTGCTGCGCCTGGCGCTGCACCCCCTTGCGCATCTCGCGTCGGGTCGGATCGTCGGTCACCGTCTTGGCGTCCTCCCGGATCTGCTTCAGCTGCTCCTGCAGGCTGAGGATCGCCCGGTGGCGCATGTCGGGACCGCCGAGCGGAAAGTCGGGCGTTGCCGCCATCCCTTTGCTGAGCTGGCCGATCAGCTCATCCTTGCTTTGCGGCGGCGCCTCGCCTGGCCGAAAACCATACCCGAACCGGATCGCCGCCATCGTCGGGAAAGAGAGGCTCATGGCCGGTCAACTCCTGATCACTGCTGAAGCAATTCCAGCAAAAGTGTGCCGTGGTTTTGCGCCCGGAATTGCGCAAAAACAAAACCTTGGAAAGCATTTCCGTGACACGGAAATGCTGGAAGTGACAGGCTGCCAGCCGATTGCGACGCCAATCTGTAGAAAATGCGGCGTTATCTAGACATGGACGATTTGTAATTTACTGAAAAAACTACAATTTACGCCCGAAAGATGAAGGATGCTCCGATTGCGATCAGCGCAAAGCCGATCGCATGGTTCCAGGTAAGGTTCTCGCCGAGCCAGAAGATCGAGAAGCCAGCAAAGACGATCAGCGTGATCACCTCCTGCATCGTCTTCAGCTGCGCCGTCGTATAGACCGCCGAGCCGATGCGGTTGGCCGGCACTGCCAGGCAATATTCGAAGAAGGCGATGCCCCAGCTGACCACGATAGCAAGGAAGATCGCGCTGCCCTTGTGCTTGAGATGGCCATACCAGGCAAAGGTCATGAAGATGTTGGAGGCAAACAGCATGACGACGGGCCAGATGGCTGCGGGAGAAAACGGCATGGAAAAACTCGGGAGCTATGGAGGGAATAGGTGATCCGGCGAGATACCGGCAGGCCCTACCTAGCACGCCGTCGTTCGGCGGCAAGCCCCCAAGGCTCGGACCGATCGTCTCACGTCACGATGCGGATCGTCGGCAGGGCGCAGCGGCTCTCCTTCAAGTCTGTTGTGGCCGACCCGCCTAGCCGCATAGAGCCCGATGTCGGCGCCGCCGATCTGTTCACGCAGCGAACGGTCGCCCAACGGCCGCTTTGCAGAGTGCGGCCTCCTCCGACATCCCCTCATCCTGAGGCGCGCAGACCGCAGGCCGGAGGCTCGAAGCACACGCCGCAACAATGCTTCTTGCGCCTATCAGCCACCGGTGGCCGACCTCGCCCTTATACGGGAGAACCAATCACGCCCTATCCGCCCGCAGGCACCCTACCGCGGCAAGCCCAGGCCACCGATGCGAACGATCGCGGCCCATCCGGCTCGCCGGCTTCGTATGCGGCTCGGAGGGCGGCATCGACGGCCTTTCGCTTCGCCGGATCCAGCCCCGCGACATACTTGCCGAGCGGCCCCTCGCCGGCGGCGATCGGTTGCCAATAATCATCAAAGGAAGCGTATTCCATCCGGATCAGCAGCGACGTCTCCTCGACGTCGGCCAGGCCCTGGGCGATGAAGCTCTGCTTCAATTCCCCCGGACGCATCATCGGCTGGAAACAATATCTGCGACGCAGCGGCAGCGCCTGCTCGTCGAGCATGACAACCGTGTCCCACATCATCCGCATGCCGGACATGCCGCCATAATGATCCCAGACGGCAGCGGCGACCACGCCGCCAGGGCGGACCACACGGCGCATCTCGGACACTGCCTTGGCCGCCTCCGGAACGAAATGCAGCACGAGCAGCGACATTGCCCTGTCGAAGCGGCCGTCCTCGAAGGGCAGCGCACAGGCATCGGCCTGGCGGATGGATATGCGCGGATCGGTATTGCGGCGGGTCGCCGCCTCGACGAAGACCGGCGAATAATCGATGGCGGCGATCTCGCGCAGGCCGGCCGTTTCGGCGAGCGTGAACGTCAGGCTGCCGGTGCCGCAGCCGACATCGAGCACGCGGTCCCCATCCGCGAGGCCGGCGAAATCGATCAGCATCGGCGCCAGCCTCTTGCTCCACCGCCCCATCAGCCGTTCATAACCATCCGCATTTTCGACATTGAAACTCGACGGCATTGACGTCTCCCCCTTCAAGGACGATGGCCTGCGTCGATCATATGGCTCAGCGGCGAGCGGCCGCAAGTATCGGGTCGACCACGGAAGCTCGAGAGTGTCGCCGGCGGCAGGAGCATAGCCGAGCGAGGCGGCTATTGCGACGAGTTCGGAAACCGGCCGCCAGCCCTCCTGCCCGTCGCCTCTCTCAGAATTCCCGGACAGCGTCCCCGACGTCACTGACTGACGACATCGGGGACACAACGATGTGGCGGAGAACGTGTTACCCCGCCGCCTTGTCGAGCACACTCCAATCAAACCCCTCGGCCCAGTCGGCGTAGCGGTGCCAGCCGACATCGGGGAAATCCCGGCGCAGGGCGGCGATATCCGCGTCGTAGCCGGTGCGGTCGAACCATTCGAACATCAGCGCCATATCCTCGCTCTGCTGGCGTATCGCGGCGATTGGCAGTTCGTGGTAGGCGATCGGGCGGCCGAGGACGTCTGACAGGATCTTCACTTGCTCCTCGCCGGACAATTCGTCGCCGGCAATATCGAAACGCCTGCCGAACACCTTTTCGCGCCGCTCGGTGAGTGCCGCGACGAAACCGCCGATATCGGCGATGGCGATGTGCTGCAGCAGGCGAGCCGGCGGCAGCGCAGCCGCATAGACGCCCTGGCGCAGCCCGTCGATTGCCCATGGCGCCACGGTATTCTCCATGAAGGCGACCGGCGCGCTGATCGTGTAGGGAATGCCGAGCCCGGCAATATGTTTCTCGACCAGATACTTGCTTTCGAAATGCGGAATGCCGGTCTTCTTGTCGGCATCGGCGACGGAGGAATAGATCAGGTGGCCGAGGCCGGCCGCCTTCGCCGCATCTGCGGCGTTCATGCCCTGGCGGGCTTCCGCATCCGTCCCGGCCTCGTAGCTGTTGCCCATCAGGAACATCGTGTCGACGCCCGTCGCAGCCTTCGTCACCGATGCCGCGTCGTCGAGATCGCCGGCGACCACCTCGACCCCTGCGGCGGCCAGCCGCTTTGCGCCGCCGCTCTCCGGCTGGCGTGATATTGCCCTGACGCGATGTCCCCGCGAAATCAATGCGCGCACCACAGCACCGCCCTGCTGGCCGGTCGCACCCGTTACCAGAACGCTTCTCGTATTGCTCATGTCGCTACTCCTTGTCGTTGGCGATATGGCAGAGGTTAGGCCTGTCGAATTGGACCATAATAGCCTATTATTGAGAAACATCGTGCCACTGGTGAATACAATGTTCGACCTCAATGATATCGTCGTCTTCGCCCGAGTCGTCGAGGCCGGCAGCTTCACCGCCGCCGCCCGTCTGCTCGCTATACCGAAGACGACCGTCAGCCGCCGCATCGCCATGCTCGAGCGCGAGATGGGCGTACGCCTGCTGCAGCGCACCACCCGCAGCCTCAAGCTGACGGATGCGGGACGCCTCTATTACGAGGAGAGCAGCCAGGCGCTACGCACGCTGGAACAGGCCAACCTCCGCCTGGCCGAAACGCGGGCCGAACCTGCCGGCACGATCCGCATCTCCGCGCCGGTGGGATTCGGCGGCCATTTCCTTGCCGCGGCGATTTTCGATTTCCTGGCGACCTACCCGAAAGCCAAGGTCGAACTGCGCCTGACCGACGACCGGCTGAACCTCATCGAAAACGGCATCGACCTCGCCTTCCGCACCGGCATTCTGGAAGATTCCACCCTGATTGCCCGCAAGCTCGGCTCGACCTACAGGGCGCTCTGCGCCAGCCCGGATTATCTCGCACGCTGCGGCGCGCCCGATCAGCCGGCGGATCTTGTCCGCCACGATTGCGTCATCGCCGGCCAATCCACCCAGGCGCAATGGCTGCTCGAAGGGCCGCACGGCCAGGAAACAGTCGCGGTATCGGGCCGTTTCGCCGCTAATGAAATGCAGGCGGTCATGGCCGCCGCCATCGCCGGCCACGGCATCGCCCAGCTGCCGCACGTACATGCCGAGACCTGCATCAAGGATGGCCGGCTGCGCCGCGTTCTTCCCGACTATACCACGCCGGCCGGCGGCCTGCATGTCGTCTATCCCAGCAGCCAGCACCTATCGCCGCTGGTCAAGGCGTTCATCCAGGTGGCGGCCGAGCGCCTGAATGCGGTAAACGAGAGCAGCGATCTCGCCGTCGTCTTGCGGTAGTCCTGGTGAGGCCGCGGGGCTCGTTCACCGCCAAAGGAAGTCTGGTCCCGTGCTCTGCGACGTGAGCTTCAGCGTTCCGTCAGCCTGGACGACATAGCTCTCGAAAACGCGGTCGCCGAACTGGCCGAGAAAGGTGTGCTTGACCACCGTTCCCGTGCGATAGGGCGAATGAACGACCTTGCCGCCATAGGTGAGGCTGCCTGGAAGAGGCTGCGGACCGCTGCCGACGCTGGCGCAGGCAGTGAGCGCGAAAAGAATGGCAATGAGCGTGTGCTTCATCTGGAATATCTTTCCTGGGAAAGCATCCCCGGCATGATGCCACAATCAATCCGGACGCCAAGAGAGAAGTGGCGTCTGCCCGTCACACTTCCTTCAGCACCACCGTGCTGTCGAGGCTTCCGATCAATGTCGCGCTCGCCAGGTTGAGGCCGGCGACCTCGGCGGAAATGCCGTGCGCCCGGAAGCGCTGCACCACCTTGTCGAGTGCCGCAACAGCGGTGATGTCCCAGAAATGCGCCTCGGACACATCGATCAGCACGGATTTGCCGATCGCATCCTGGACGTCGAAAGCATCGATGAAGACATCGGCGGAGGCAAAGAACACCTGACCGGACACGCGGTAGGCGATCCGCCCGCCAGCCTGATCGGAGGCCACGTCCACCCGCAGCAGACGGGCGACCTTGAAGGTGAAGAACACGCCACTGAGCAGCACGCCGACCGTCACCCCGAGCGCCAGGTTGGCGGTAAAAACCGTGACGACAACGGTCGCAACCATGACCGCGCTCGACATCCTGGGATGAACCACCACGGCTCGAAGCGACGACCAGTCGAACGTGTCGATCGACACCATGACCATGATTGCCACCAGCGCGGCAACCGGAACCTCGGAGACCCAGGGCTTCAGAAGGACCATCAGAATCAGCAGAAAGGCGCCGGCAAACAGCGTGGAGAGCCGGCCGCGCCCGCCATATTTCACATTGCTCACCGTCTGGCCAATCATGCCGCAGCCGGCGATGCCGCCGAAGAGGCTGGCGGCCGCATTGGCGAGGCCGAGACCAGTGCATTCGCGGTTCTTCGAACTCGGCGTATCCGTGAGATCGTCGACGACGCTCGCCGTCATCATCGATTCCAGCAGCCCGACCATGGCGATGGCAAGCGCCGGTCCGGCGATGATCCGGAGGGTTTCCAGCGTCAGCGGCACCGCCGGCCAGGCGAAGACGGGCAACGAATCCGGCAGCTTGCCGAGGTCGGCGACAGTCAGCACCGGCAACCCGAGCGACATTGAGGCGACAGTCAGAATCAGAATGCAGATCAGCGGCGACGGGATCGCCGTCGTGATCCGCGGCGTCACATAGATAATCAGCAGCCCAGCGATCAAAACGGCATATTCCAGCGGCGCGGCACCGATGACATGCGGCATCTGCGCGGCAAAGATCAAAATAGCCAGCGCGTTGACGAAGCCGGTGCGCACCGATTTCGATACGAAGCGCATCAGCACGCCGAGCCGCAGCAGGCCGAACGCGATCTGCAGCAACCCCGCCAGCAGCCCGGCTGCAAACAGATAGGCCAGTCCATGGGAATGCACCAGCGGCGCCGCGACCAGTGCCACCGATCCGGCGGCGGCCGAAATCATCGCCGGTCGTCCGCCGGTAAACGCAATGACGATGCTAATGATGAAGGAGGCGAACAGGCCGACCTCGGGGTCGACCCCAGCCACGAAGGAAAAGGCGATGACCTCGGGGATCAGGGCGAAGGTCGCCACCGCTCCGGCAAGCACTTCGCGCATGGGATTGGCGGACCAATCGCGACGGATGGAGGAAAGCAGCATGGGATGGAGTCTCGCAAAGCATGGCCCGACACGCTCTGCCGAGCGGTCGCGTGATGGCATGCAGGTTTTGCGTTGTCTGGCGGATCGGCGGCCAGAAGAGCCACCCGGGGTCTCACCGGGTCCGTGGTGAATGCCTGTGGTATAGACGAGATATTTACCGCAGTGCAACATTCAAATGCACAGGATGAAAAGCGGAAGCCGCCCAATTGTTGCCGACCGAAGCACTCTGGCTCTTCCAGCCCCACCTTCTCGGCGACGTCAAACTCCCTTTCGTCAGACCGCCGCCTTGCCGCCGAAATCTTTGCGTCTGGCCTCTGCCTGCGAAAGCGCGCTGACAATTCTTTCGTCGGTGAAAGGCTTGGAGATCACATCGAGCGCCCCGTCGATGCCGTGGCCGACATTTTCCGGACTGCCGGTGACGAAGATGACGTCCACGCCGTGGCGGTCGATCAGCCGGCGCGCCAGCTGGGCGCCGCTCGCCCCATCCGAGAGATTAAGATCGACGAGCGCCACATCGCTTCTATGAGCGTGGGCGAGAGCCTGCTCCACCGTCGAAACCGGCCCGATGGTCTGGTGTCCGGCCTCTTGCGCAATGCGTTCGAGCTCCAGAGCGATGATATTCTCATCTTCAACGATCATGACCCTCATGATTGAGCCTCCCCTATCGGACCGCGGGCACAGCTACGGCAACGGGTATAACGCTGCCTGCCCCGGAATGTTTCCACTTTGCATTGAAATTTCTTTTCAGAAGCCGAACGTAGTCGCTCGGTGTTGCCGTGATCGGGGATTAGGCCGCCGGACCGAACACGCCGAAGGCGCAGAAGTTCCCACTGCCGCGGCCTCGCTAACGAACGCTCTTCTGTTCGGTGTGTACGTCACTCGCCTCTGTGCAGGAACCAGCCGATGGCGGCATCGCTCCGGCATCGGGAAAGCGGCAATTGCCGCACGGAATGAATGCGGCTGATCCCTCCCTCGCCGTCCATCTCCACGTCCATGCAAGCGCAGGCATAGCCGTGCGTGGCATGGGTGTAGACGTATTCGCCGGTCGTAAGGTCGGGGATCTTGTCCATTCCTTCGGCTTTGTAGCCGCTGCCATTCTCCATGATGATCCAGCCGCCGCCGGCATCATTGATGCGACCAGTTCGCCGTCGAGGGATTGTCCAGCCAGCCGCAGCGCCTTTCGGCATGCGCCGCCGCAGGTGCGAGAAGCATCATCACCACAAGCGCATGCAATCTCATCGCCGCCGCCCCCTCCGCATCGCCGGCCACTATGCATGGTCAGTGGCCGGCAAGGCAACCGAGGTCATTCAGATCTTCATCGTCGCGCCACCTCTCACGATTTCCCCTTGGCGCTTTCCTCTCGGAACGCCGCCTCGCCGGCGTCGGAGACCTCGACCCATTTCTTGTCGGGTTCGGCATCAGCAGCGTAACTGTCGTGCCAGTTCCACCACTTGTAGGTCGGTGTCTGCGGATAGCCCTCGGGCGAATCCTCCCAGACTTCCTGGCGTCCGAGCGGCGTGATGTCGAGATAGTTCCAAGTGCCGCCCATCTGCTCGTCGCCGCGGTTGTTGACGAAATAGGTGCGGAAGATGCGCTCGCCGTCGCGGTAGAACACGTTGGTGCCGTGCCACTCGTCGACGCCGAAATCCTTGTCGAAGCTGTCGGTGATCGTCACCCACGGTATCGTCGTCCAGCCCATCCGCGCCTTCAGCCGCGCGATATCGGCCTGCGGCCCGCGCGAGGCAAAGACCAGCGTCGTGTCGCGGGCGTTGAGATGAGCGACATGGGCGACCTGATCGGCCACCATCGAGCAGCCGCGGCAGGCATGCTCCGGCCAGCCGAAGACGCCGGGCTCGTAGAAGGCGCGGTAGAGGATTAGTTGGTGGCGCCCCTCGAACAGGTCGAGCAGGCTGACCCTGCCCTGCGGCCCTTCGAATGCATAATCCTTCTCCACGGCCATCCACGGCATGCGCCGGCGCTCGGCGGCAAGCGCGTCGCGGGCATGGCTCTGGGCCTTTTCCTTAACGAGCATCTGCTTCCAGGCAGCGTCCCAGGCTGTCTGCGACACGACCGCGGGTCTGTGCATGGCCTTCTGTCCGCCGTTCTGAGCTGTTGTGGTCATTTTGAAATCTCCTGGTTACGGCGAATACCGGCGCTTCGGGGATGCAAAGCACGCGTCCGTCCGCTGCTTGTCACTGTTGCGGGAGATAGTCTGGCAGCGGATCTCGGCCAGTGGGAGTAACAAGTGTGGCGCTATTCGAGCCCTGGGCGAAGTTCTCGTTCCGCCCGTTTCCAAGACCGCCGTCGGTCGACCTGGAGATCATCAATGACGAAGGACTCTGCAAAAGCCTTGTCGCCCTCGTCGGCTGCCTCGGCGCGGCCTATGTCGCCGACGGGTTGTTGGGCGTCGAAGCGCTGGGATGGACGGTCGGTAGCGCTATCCCGCGGTGACCTGCTTCCCCTTGTTCAAGACATTGATCGATCGCCCGCAACAGAATGATTTTAAGCTGGTGGGCCAAAAATCATGCTGTTCTAAATTAAACTGTTAGAGCATGATGTCATAAGGAAACCGCTCACACCTTTCGGCACCATGCTCTGGACGAGGAATTGTTCGATATGACGACAGCCTCCTCCGGTGAGCCGGCCAGGCACGGCAGCGCCAGGATCTGCCGCGGCTGCTGGGACCAGATGCATATGCCGATTCCGATCGGCGGCCCGTTCGCCTTGCCCTTCCGCGCCTTGGGCATCACCCGCAGCAAGATGAACCCGGATATCTGCACGATCTGCGAGCGCTCCTTCCAGTACGTCAAGAAGCAGCGCCAGATCACCGTCGACGCCACTATCCTGTTTGCCGATATCAGGGGATTCACGGACCTGTCGGAGCGCATCGAGGCGGTACAGCTGAGCGCGATCGTCAGCCTGTTCCAGGATCGCTGCGCCCAGGCGATCTGGGCGCATGACGGCATCGTCAACAAGCAGATGGGCGACGGCCTGATGGCGATCTTCAATTTCCCGATCGTCAGCAAGGATCACGCCGCCGCCGCGATCCTAGCCGCCCAGGAGATCCAGCGCAACTGCGCCGCGGCGCTGAACGAGCTGACGCTCGAGGCCCTGCCCGGTCGCACCCTCGGCGTCGGCGTCGGCATCCATTCCGGCGAGGTTCGGATCGGCGAATTCTCCAGCTTCCGCAGCGATTTCACCGCAATCGGCGGCGTCGTCAACCAGGCCGCCAGGCTGGAATCCCACGCGGCGGCGGGCGAGATCCTGGTCTCGGCGGATACGGCAGCGAAGGCTCCCGACCTGGCGGCGGGCGCCGAAACCCGCATGCTGGCCCTGAAGGGCATCGAGCAACCGGTGCAGGCACGTGTGCTGGTCAAGCACTGAGCGACGGCGATTGCGGCCTGCTCGAAGCATCATCCCGCCGCCAACATGACAGCCGCAATTTCTCAAGCTGTGATTGCGAGTACATCGGATCATGGGCAGTTTTTCTCTGTTTCACTGGTTGATCGTCTTGATCCCGATCGGCGTGGCATTGTTCTTCGTCTTACGAAAGCCGCTGGTTGGGCCGAACCGCTTCGGCGGCCGGCCGCAGGCCATGGGTTTCGGCCAGGCGATAGGAAGGTTTTTCAAGAATTATGTGAACTTCAGCGGCAGAGCGAGCCGATCGGAATTCTGGTATTCGGTACTCTTCGTCTTTCTCGTCGCCGTCGCTTTGTATATCGTGGATCGGAGCGAAACCTTGAGCCGGATCTGGTCGTTGGCCACGTTTCTTCCGTGGATCGCCGTGGCCGCCCGACGCCTTCACGACATCAACCGAAGCGGATGGTGGCAGCTTCTTGGACTAATACCTCTCATTGGATCGGTGATCGTGCTCGTATGGTACTGCAGGGCATCGATGGTGGATGATTCCAGGGAAGCCGTCTTTCTTGAGCAAAGTGTGAGGATGGTGGTCCTCGCGGGTTGAGCGGGTCCATCGTCATGACGCGGACTGCGGGGTGCGCAGTCCGCTTCTGACGGCATCCGGAAGGGACCGGCGAGGTTGGCAAGAGCTCGCCTCTGTCTCAGTACTTCATGTTCCGCAATTCAGGAAAATCATAGGAACGCAGCCGCTTGTCGTGGCAGCGATAGTCGTCCTTTTTCAAGTACAATATCATGTTGTGTTGCAAGCCAAGGCCGATATAGGACCAGTCTGGGTAAGCACGTTCCGTCGTACGCGTGCAATAAGCATAGATCTGCTTTTCCGGATTCAGTAGAACCACGCTGGAAATCTCTGCCTTCACGAAGTTCCCCGCTTTAATGGTTCCCCGCAGAGCATCGACGTATTCGCGTCGAACCGCATTGGAGGGCGGACGCTGGGAGTCTGCAACGGATTTCGGCGCCGGAGTTTGGCAACCGGCCAGTGCCAGCGCGGCAGCGCAAGCAAGGAATTTGATCTTCATTCAGTTGAATCTCCCGTATCGAGGTCGATCGATCGGCCGTTTCCAAAAGGCCATGGCTGCAAAAAGGAACGCACAGCCCGTACGTCGAGGCTCCGTCCTGCGGGCCGCGCATCTCCGCATGAGAAAGGTTGGAGGAAGCCGCGCCGCCGCTCAGCAAAATCTCGAACGGCGACCCGACCGGAGCCTTCGCGCTGCCTCAGGTCTTCATGCCGTTCATCTCAGGAAACGGGTAGTAGCGCAGCCGCTTGTCGTGGCAGCGATCGTCGTTCACCGTCGCGCCCAGTATTTTTCCATCCGTGAAGGAGACGCCGAGATAGGCCCAGTCGCCCCAGCCACGCTTAGGCACTATCCGCACGCAATAAGCATAGATCTTCTTCTCGGGCTCAAGCAGCACCACGCTCGAAATCCGAGCCCAAACGACTTCCCCCGCTTCGTGTCTGTAAACTCTCTTGAATACAACATTGATGAAGTTCTGCCGGACGTCGCTCGAGGGCGGACGCTGGGAATCTGCAACGGATTGCGACACGGGGGCGTTGCAGCCGGCCAGCATCAGCAGGGCAGCGCAGGCAAGAAGTTTTATTCTCATTCAGGTGAATCTCCAAAGAATCGGAGCGTGATAAACGCTGCGCATTCCTACAAACACAGCGGGAATAATATTACATGAACATAGTTGACGCGGCGCCGCTGGCCGCGCGACGGCCGAACACCTCTGCGTCACTGCCTTTATACCGGAGAGTTTGAAACCGGACTTTCGGCCCCGGTCTGATCATCATCGCTGATCGCCACGCCGGCTTCCAGCGCCGCAAGGACGAACGCCTGCCGCACCGTCTCGGCCGGCATGCGCCCGGCAAGCCAGGCACGGCAGAAATCCATCGCCCGCTGCTGATGGACGCCGCCATTCATCGGCCAGTCGGAGACGAGCGCAGAAAGCGCGTCCTGCGGCGACCGGAGAACCAGCCGTTCGCCGGTATCAAGGTTGATCGAGATCGCTTTCTTCCAGAAGGCGGAATGGTCACTAATGGCAGGAGCACCTGAGCTGGAGTGAAAGAAGCGAAATGCGGGGTACCAATTTCGGTTCCAGCACAGATTCGTGACACATCTTTGCCAGGCACAGGGCATGCAGGAAACAATGCCGCAGCATGTCCTTCGAGGCCTTGCCCCATGGGTTGCGCGCCTCTGGATGAGGTGCGTTGGGGATGCCGCGTGCGCCGTAAGAGACGTTGGAGGAGACCACCTCGCTTCCGGCTCCTGCTGCACACCGCCTCGCGCCGGAGACTCGGAGAGCCTCATCCTGAGACGCCCCCGCAGGGGCCTGGAGGGACGAGGCGGCTCTCTATTGGGAGGCAGCGATGCCTCGATTATCGCATCCGGGCACCGGTCCGATACCCATCTTGCAAATTCATTCCACGTAGACAATCTGCTCGCGAAGCAAGCATGTGGTGCGCGGAGTCGCGACATATGCACTGCGAACGCTGCCATGCGTCTCGCCCTCAGCTCCACACCATCAAATGTCGCACCAGTGCAGCCAGCAAGACCTGCCATTAACCTGGCAGCTTGCAGCCCTTGCTCATACCTGCAGACTGCATAGCGGAAACCTTGCCTTTTGAAACGGCAACGTCGCCTTCCTTATCCCCGCCGGCGACGCTGCCGATCGGGACGCCCACGAGGAACACGCCGAAAGCATCGCCGTTTGCCGCGCTGATTTGTTGCTTGGACAAGCCATCGAGTTTGACCTGTTCCTTCTTGAGTTCGACGGCGAGCGCCTGGCAACTCAGGTTGGTGTAGGCTGCCATCGGAATGTCGGCCTGTACAATGGCGTCAGGACGTTTGGCGCAGCCGGCCAGGGCTGCGGTTGCGGCGAATGCGATAATGATCTTGTTCATGAATGGTCCCCAATTCCCGCAATAGCTGTAACATCGGCTCGCGCAATGGGGGAGGAGCCAAGGCCTTCAACCACAGGCTTTTATTGTTTGGTCCTCAGCTGCGTCCGCGCGAGAACTATTCCATCTTTCGAACAAACAGTTCGTTTCCCTTTTGTACTCTTTGCCTCTTCCCTTTCGCGGTGACTCTCTCCATATTCGCGCCATGGCCAAATCTCCGAAGAAATCCCCCGCCTCGAATGGTTTCGAGGAAGCCCCTCAATCGTCCTTCGAGGGCGCTCCCCTGTCGGGCTCCGTTGCCGATTGGGTGAAGCAGCTGGAGGCCGATGCCGAGGCGGCTGGCGTCGAGTCGCAGCGTGAAATCGCGTCCAAGGCCGGCAAGCACCGCAAGAAGGTTGAAAACGAGGCGCGCAAGCACTCCGAAGCCGTCAGCGTCAACAACAAGGCGACGGCGAGCAAGACCGCGCGCGGCGTTTCCATCGGCGGCTCGACCGATCCGAAGACTCGTGCCGCCGCCGGCCTCAACCCGGTGGCGGGTCTCGACATCTCGCTCGAGGATGCCGACAAGATCTCGCCCGGCGGCGTCACCGCCACGGTCGAAGCGCTGTCGGCGCTGATCGAAAGCGGCAATCCGCTGCACAAGAACGGCAAGATCTGGACGCCGCACCGCCCTGCCCGCCCCGATAAATCCGAAGGCGGTATCCGTATCCTGATGAAATCGGATTACGAGCCGGCCGGCGACCAGCCGACGGCGATCCGCGATCTCGTCGAGGGGCTGGAGAATGGCGACCGCAGCCAGGTGCTGCTCGGCGTCACCGGCTCCGGCAAGACCTTCACCATGGCCAAGGTGATCGAAGCGACCCAGCGCCCGGCCGTCATCCTGGCGCCGAACAAGACGCTGGCCGCCCAGCTCTATTCCGAATTCAAGAATTTCTTCCCCGACAATGCGGTGGAATATTTCGTTTCCTACTATGATTATTACCAGCCGGAAGCCTATGTGCCGCGCTCCGACACCTATATCGAGAAGGAAAGCTCGATCAACGAGCAGATCGACCGCATGCGCCACTCGGCGACGCGCTCACTGCTCGAACGCGACGACTGCATCATCGTCGCCTCGGTCTCCTGCATCTACGGTATCGGCTCGGTCGAGACCTATACGGCGATGACCTTCCAGATGTCGGTCGGCGACCGGCTCGACCAGCGCCAACTGCTGGCCGATCTCGTCGCCCAGCAATACAAGCGCCGCGACATGGATTTCACCCGTGGTAGCTTCCGGGTGCGCGGCGACACGATCGAGCTCTTCCCCGCCCACTTGGAAGATGCCGCCTGGCGCATCTCGATGTTTGGCGACGAGATCGACGCCATCACCGAGTTCGATCCGCTCACCGGCCAGAAGGTCGGCGACCTGAAATCGGTGAAGATCTACGCCAATTCGCACTACGTCACGCCGCGCCCGACGCTGAACGGCGCCATCAAATCGATCAAGGAAGAGCTGAGACTCCGCCTCGCCGAACTGGAAAAAGCCGGCCGCCTGCTGGAGGCCCAGCGCCTGGAGCAGCGCACCCGCTACGATATCGAAATGCTCGAAGCCACCGGCTCCTGCCAGGGCATCGAGAACTATTCACGTTATCTCACCGGCCGCGACCCCGGCGATCCGCCGCCGACGCTGTTCGAATACATCCCCGACAACGCGCTTGTCTTCATCGACGAAAGCCATGTCACCGTGCCGCAGATCGGCGGCATGTACCGGGGCGACTTCAGACGCAAGGCGACGCTGGCCGAATACGGCTTCCGCCTGCCCTCCTGCATGGACAACCGACCGCTGCGCTTCGAGGAATGGGACGCCATGCGCCCCGACACCATCGCCGTCTCGGCCACCCCCGGCGGCTGGGAGATGGAACAATCCGGCGGCGTCTTCGCCGAACAGGTGATCCGCCCGACCGGCCTGATCGACCCGCCGGTCGAGGTCCGCTCGGCCCGCACCCAGGTCGACGACGTGCTCGGCGAGATCCGCGAGACCGCCGCCAAGGGCTACCGTACCCTCTGCACCGTGCTGACCAAGCGCATGGCCGAGGACCTGACGGAATATCTGCATGAACAGGGCGTGCGCGTCCGCTACATGCACTCGGATATCGACACGCTGGAGCGTATCGAGATCCTCCGCGATCTCCGCCTCGGCGCCTTCGACGTGCTCGTCGGCATCAACCTGCTGCGCGAAGGCCTCGACATTCCCGAATGCGGCTTCGTCGCCATCCTCGACGCCGACAAGGAAGGCTTCCTGCGCTCCGAGACCTCGCTGATCCAGACGATCGGCCGCGCCGCGCGCAACGTCGACGGCAAGGTCATCCTCTATGCCGACAACATCACCGGCTCCATGCAGCGCGCCATGGACGAAACCGCCCGCCGCCGCGAAAAGCAGATGATCTATAACCAGGAGCACGGCATCACCCCGGAATCGGTCAAGGCCAGGATCTCCGACATCCTCGATAGCGTCTACGAACGCGACCACGTCCGCGCCGATATCTCGGGCATCTCGGGCAAGGGCTTCGCCGATGGCGGCAACCTCGTCGGCAACAACCTGCAGACCCATCTCAACGCGCTCGAAAAGAGCATGCGCGACGCCGCGGCCGACCTGGACTTCGAAAAAGCCGCCCGCCTCCGCGACGAAATCAAACGCCTCAAGGCCGTGGAACTCGCCGCAATGGACGACCCGATGGCCCGCGAGGAAGCCAAGGCGATGGAAGGTTCAGGCAGAAAGAAGACTGGCGCCCCGACCGCAACCGACTCCCTCCCCCCTGTGGGGGTCCGAAGGACGGGTCGAGACGAGGGGCTCGATCCCGGTCAGGTTGGGGAGGGGAAAGCCACAGTCACCACCCCCTCCTACTTTTCAAGACCCACCCTAGACGACATGGGCCCCGGCACCGACACTACCACACCGCTCTTCCGCAAACCGGACCTCGACGAAATGGGCCGCCACGTCGCCACGCCCGCAGACAAGAGCCTCTTCCGCCGCAACACCCTCGACGAAATGACCGTCGGCCGCACGGAAAAACCGGTGACCGGCCACGTGCCGGAAAAACCGGATGCCGCCAAGAGCACGAAGCGGTACTCGCCGCTGCTGGAGGGCCAGCCGGAGCGGGATGATGGCATCCGGCCGGTCGTGCGCGGGAAGGTAGGAGCCGGGAGCTATGAGGAGCCGGGCGAGCAGAAGCGCAAGGGTCGTACGAAGGGGAAGACCGGGCGACCGGGGCGGTGAGGCAAGCGGCGACACCTTCCCTGTTCGCCGGTTCCCCGCGCAGCCTGACGCGGAGATAGGTGCATAGAAAATCTGCCGTATCCCGCGCAATCGGTTCGATGACATGGAGGTTTCGGCGCTTGCCGACTGCATAGCCGCCGAAATCTGGATACGACGCTGAGGCTGTTTGCGAAGCTCATTATTGAGGAACGACCTTAGGAGCGTTCCGATATCCGTCTTGCATGCGTTTCCTCTCCTCATGAGGATGTCTCCGCCGCATGGTTCATGAATGGCTCCGCCCGAGCCGGTGAATCCCGGCCGATCTTCCACATCGTCATCAATTCGGGTGGGAAAGGTTTCAGGAGTTCGTTCGGGTCCGGTTCGGCTGACAGCTATCTCTCGTAATCCGCGCGATGCAGGACGACCGGCATTCGGTCATGAATCACAGCCATCCTCTCATTCGGCTCGCAGGTGACGACGGCGAAGTTGCGGATGAATGCCCCTTCGTGGGGCTTGGTTTGGAAATGAAAACGTCGGCAAGGGTCATTCACGGTGCAGACGTGCGTTGGCTGGGCTCCTGTGACGAGGAAAGGGGGAGAAGTGGCGGTCTCACGCCCAGGTTGAGCGATAGCCCGCGCCAGCAATCGATCCCGTTGCAAAGCAAGCGGCATTGGCAGAAAAACACGTCCGGCAAGCGACGCGACAAACGAAATGGAAACCACCCATGCCCGAACTCCGCATCGACCCCTTCCCCTTACCCACCGAACTCAACGCCCTCTGGTCAGCAGCGTGGAACACGCCCGAGGCACCGGATTTCTCCTGCATCCTGTCCCGCAGCCTCACTCATATCGGCGCCTATCACGACGACAGACTCGTCGGCTTCGTCAACGTCGCCTGGGATGGCGGCATTCATGCCTTTATCCTCGACACGTCGGTTCATCCCGCCATGCGCCGCCAGGGAATTGCGACGCGGTTGGTCAGGGAAGCGACGAGAGTTGCGCGAGAGCGCGGCGCTGAGTGGCTGCATGTCGATTTCGAGCCGCACCTGACCGGCTTCTACCGCGCCTGCGGATTTACCCCGACCGCGGCTGGTCTCATCAAGCTCGCTTGACAGCCTCTCACCGGAAGCCGTCCTCATACGGCAGGCCCACGCCCGTCATCAGGCGGGTAGCAACGCCGATGGTCAGGCGCCGCCGCGCAACGCCAATTACAGTTTTCACGCCTATACCGCGAGCTTATGGCGACACAAGGCGGATATAAATTAAAAGACTAAAATACGACTTTTGGTTTGCAAATTCAAAGTTATTGCCGAGTATTTCAGCCTTACTTTTTCGTTAAAAAACCAAGAAAAAATCACAATTTTTCATTGAAAACTTCACTAATGGTTGGCATAGATCCCCGACAGGTTGTCGTCCGTTGAACCAATAAACGGTTCTTTCGGATATTTCTCATTTTTCAGAGTAAAACGCATCTTTTGGGGAAGATTAAAATATGGCCTTGAATATTCTGGATACAAACGGCGCTACAATTACCAACACCGGAACTGAATTCGAAGCCTACGACGTTATCCGCTACTCTGAAGCCAATCCTACCGCAACTGTGTCTCTCACCGTCTCTGATTCCTCCGCCGCAGATCTGGCCGACGAACTGCGCTCGGTATCCGCCAACGTGACCGGCTCGAGCGACGACAACACGATCACGACAGGCGCCGGCAACGACACTATCTCAGGCGGCGACGGCGCGGACACACTGAACGGCGGCGCTGGCGACGACACGATCTACGGTAATGCCGGCAACGACAAATTGATCGGCGGTGACGGCAACGATAGCATCACCGACGGTGGTTTTGGCTTTTTGACCGGACCTGATGGCAGCCTCCAGCCAGAAGTCGTCGACATTGACGGCGGCGACGGCGACGATTTGATAACCATTGAGAGATTCGCTCCGCTGATATCGGGAACGATCGATGGCGGCGCCGGGATCGATATGTTGCGTGCCTCAGCGCTCCGGGGATTGACGATCAAGAACGTCGAAGTGCTTGAATTGGCAGATTTTCAGGTTAGCGGTTCGAGTGCACAGTTCGAAAGCTTTGATAAGATCGCCGGATCGACCGATCCAGTCTTCAGTTTTGCCCCCTCACTGGTAGTGACGGATAGCGGCCACCTCGATCTTTCCGACGAACTGGGAGATCTCGGGACCCTTGTCCGCGGTTTCTCCGGTATTGACGTCAAAACCGGCGACGGCGACGATGAGTTTGCGGGCAGCAACGTCAACGACATTTTCGACGGCAGCGGCGGTAGCGACCTCATCAATGGCAACGACGGCGATGATAAACTGACCGGCGGCGCCGGCAACGACACCATTAATGGCGGCGCTGGCATCGACACGGCTGCATTCACCGGCAATTTCGTTGATTACTCCTTCGCGGTCGACGATGGCAGCCGCGTCGTGACGAGCGTGCTTGATGGTACGGATAGACTGACAGACGTCGAATTCGCGCGCTTTGCCGATGGCGTCTACAACTTCGCGACGGAAACCTTCACGGTCAACAGCCCCGAGCCGGGCACCCCGCTGAATATCCTGGACACCAACGGCGCCACGATTACCAAGACCGGCGCGGAGTTCGAAGCCTACGATGTCATCCGCGACTCCGAGATCAATCCTCTCGTTGCAGTTCACCTAGTCATCTCGGATTCCGGGACAGTAGACCTTTCGGACGAACTGGGCTCGGGCTCCGCAGATGTCACGGGCTCAGGCGGGGACAATGCGATCACGACAGGCACAGGCAACGACACCGTCGCAGGCGGCGACGGTGCAGACACGCTGAACGGCGGCGGCGGAAACGATTGGATCAATGGCGGAGCTGGCAATGACACGCTGAATGGCGGTGACGGCAATGACCACATCTCCGGCGACCTCGGAAACGATGTCATCAGGGGCGGCGCCGGCAACGATACGATCGACGATGGTGAGATTTTCGGCCTGAACCCTGAGGTCGTTGACATCGACGCGGGCGACGGCGACGATTCGATAAGCGTAGGAACTGTGGCTCCGTGGAATTCCGGAACGATTGATGGCGGCGATGGGATCGATACACTGCAAGCTGCTTCCCTTCGGGGCCTGACGATCAAAAACATCGAAGTCCTTGAGACGGAAGGATGGTCTGTCGCCGGATCGAGCGCACAGTTCGAAAGCTTCGACAAAATCGTCTGGTCGACCGATCCGTTTGGCGATTTTCGCGCCGCGGTGACACTGACGGACAGCGTCCACCTCGATCTCGCCAACGAGTTGGGAGATCTAGGAGCGTTCATCAACGGCGATGTCTTCGGCATTGACGTCAAGACCGGCGGCGGTGACGATGAGTTTACCGGCACCGACGGCAACGACATTTTTGACGGCAGCAGCGGCAACGACATCCTCAACGGTAATGCCGGCAACGACAACTTGATCGGCGGCGCTGGCAACGACACCATCAATGGCGGCGCGGGCATCGACACGGCGCTGTTCGCAGGCAATTTCGCCGATTATTCCTTTGCGTTGAATAATGGCGATTACATCCTGACAAGTGTTGCGGAGGGGACGGATACGCTGACAGGCGTCGAATTCGCCCGCTTTGCCAATGGCTCCTACGATTTCGCCACGGAAACCTTCACAAGCAGCGATACTCCACCGAATGGGCCTTTGAATATCCTCGATACATATGGCTTCATAACGACCATGACCGGCGCTGAGTTCGAAGCCTACGATATCATCCGCAACTCACCGACCGAACCTCTCTCCCCGGTCATTCTGTTCCTTTCAGATTCAGGGACGGTAGACCTTTCCGACGAACTGGGCTCAGCCTTTGCAGATGTGACCGACTTCGGCGGCGGTGATTCGACCATCACCACCGGCGCTGGCAGCGATAAAATCGCGGGCGGTTACGGCGCAGACACGCTGAGCGGCGGCGCCGGAAACGATTGGATCCACGGTGGAGATGGCAACGACACTCTGAATGGCGGTGATGGCAGTGATTTGCTCACGGGCGGAGATGGCGATGACAGTCTGAATGGCGGCGACGGCGATGACCAGCTCTCGGGCAACACCGGGAATGACGTCATCAGAGGCGGCGCGGGCAACGATTTTATCTCAGATGGTGAACTGTTCGACGTTACACCTGAGGTCTACGACATCGATGGGGGCGACGGCGACGATGCCATAACCATTCAAAGATATGATTCACTGGCTTCCGGAACAATCGATGGCGGTGCCGGGATTGATACCTTGCAAGCCTCCACGCTGGCAGGCCTGACGATCAAGAACATCGAAACCCTTCAAACGACTGGCCTGGTTGAGGGTTCGAGCGCGCAGTTCGAAAGCTTTGATAAGATCATCTGGTTGACCGATCCGTTCGACAGTTCTCGCCCTTCATTGGCAGTGACGGACAGCGCCCACCTCGATCTTTCCGATGAGTTGGGAGATCTTGGGTCGTTCATCACAGGCTATGCCTCCGGCATCGACGTCAAGACCGGCGGCGGCGCCGACGAGTTTGTCGGCACCGACGGCAACGACATTTTCGACGGCAGTGGCGGCAACGACCTTTTCAATGGCCGTAGCGGCGACGACAAATTGATCGGCGGCGCCGGCATCGACACCGCGATCTTTTCAGGCAATTTCGCGAATTATTCCCTTGCTTTGAACAATGGCGATCACATCCTGACCAGCGCCGAGGAAGGAACCGATACGCTGACAGGCATCGAATTCGCGCGTTTTGCCGATGGCGTCTACGATTTCGCCACGGAAACATTCAAACTCGACAATACCGCACCCACGGATATCAAGCTCTCGAAAACCGCCCTCTCGGAGGACACGCCGATCTGGACGACGGTCGGACTGCTCAGCGCAAAGGACGCCGATGGCGACGCCCTCACCTACACGCTGCTCGATGGCGCCGGCGACCACTTCCGTCTGAAGGGCAACCGCATCGTCACCTCGAAGGCGCTGGACTACGAGACCGACAAGTCGCACACGATCAAGGTCGCCGTCTCCGATGGCAAGGTCACGGTCGAAAAGGACATTACCATCAACGTGCTCGACGTCAACGAAGCCCCGGTCAACAAGGCGCCGATCAATCTCGCCTTCTCGCGCAGTTCTATCTCCGAGAATGTCGCGATCGGCACCTCGGTCGGCCTGCTTACGGCACGCGATCCGGAAGGCGGCATTGTGAAATGGCGGCTGACGGACGATGCGGACGGCATCTTCAAGCTCGTTGGCAACAAGATCCAGACCAAGGCTGCGATCGACTTTGAGAGCACCCATAGCCTGACCTTCACCGCCGAAGCCTATGACGCAGATGGAAACGCCACTAGCCACGATTTCACCGTGGCCGTGAAGGACGTCTTCGAGCCGTCGTCGTCCAGCCTGCTGCATGACGCGTTGATCTAAACTCGACACGGCCATTGCAGGGGACGCACACCTGGGTCCCCTCGAACGCGGAATGCATCCGAATGGCTCAATGAAATCAGCAGCGCCGGCAATTGCGTCGGCGCGCCCACTTAAACCAGCGCCATGCTCACGGTGCTGCGAGCTTCCAACCCGCGGCTGCCGAACCTCCGAATGAGCCCACCGTCCCGTCATCCGTTCTTGCAAAATTACAACGCATCTTTTAGGGAAAGTTAAAATATGGCCTTGAATATTCTGGATACGAACGGCGCCACAGTTACCAAGACCGGCGCTGAGTTCGAAGCCTACGACGTCATCCGCCACTCCGAAACCACTCCCCTCGCCGCCGTCACCCTCGCCGTCTCAGGTTCCGGCGTGGCAGACCTGGCCGACGAGCTAGGCTCGGTATCGGCGAACGTGACGGGCTCGAGCGGCGACAACACGATCACCACAGGCGCAGGCAACGACATCATATTGGGTGGCGACGGCGCAGACACGCTGAGCGGCAGCGCCGGAAACGACACCATCTATGGCGGCTTTGGCAATGACACACTGAATGGCGGCGACGGCAATGACAGGCTCTTCGGCGACGCCGGCAATGACGTCATCAAGGGTGGCATTGGTGACGATTGGATCGGAGATGAAAGTTCTACGACCGCCGTCTTCGATATCGATGCGGGTGAAGGCAAGGACACCGTTGTGTTATCACAGACATCTGGCAGTACGGCCTCCGGAAAAGTCGACGGCGGTCCTGGTGTCGACACGTTGCAAGCCACGAATTTGGTCGGCCTGACACTCAAAAGCCTGGAGATCCTGGACACGCAGGGTTTAGAGGTGACCGGATCGTCCGCCCAGTTCGAAAGCTTCGAGAAGATTATTCCCGGCACTGTCGGGCCCTCCCCAACCACCACCTTGCGGTTGACTGACGGCGTCCATGTCGACCTCTCGCAGGAGCTGGGGCCTGGCCAGATCTACATTTCTCCTGACAAGGATACCACCAGTATCGACGTCACCACCGGCGGCACCAGGGACCACCTCACCGGGTTCAGCGGGAATGACATCCTGGATGGAGGCGCCGGCGACGACGTCATCGACGGCAATGCAGGAAATGACCGGTTGACCGGCGGAGCTGGCAACGACACCATCGATGGCGGCTACGGAAACGACGTCATCAGGGGCGGCGCCGGCAACGACAAGATTATGGATGGCCAATTTTTCAGTGGCATTGGCTCCGAAGCCTTCGACATTGATGCCGGCGATGGCAATGACACCGTGATCCTGCAGAACTATGACAGCATCGCCGATTCCGGAACGGTCGATGGCGGTGCCGGCACTGACAAACTGCAGGCCGGTCTTCTGACGGGCCTGACGATCAAGAACTTCGAAATCCTTGATACGGGAACATGGGCGATTGGCTCGGCGGCGCAGTTCGAAAGCTTCGACAAGATCACAAACACGGACAATCCGGCCAATATCATCCTCATGCAAGTGACGGACGGCGCCCATCTCGATCTTTCCGACGAGTTGGGAAGCCGTAAGGTCCAAATCGTCGGCAGCGGCTCCAGCATGGACGTGACGACGGGTAGCGGCGACGACCTCTTGGGCGGTACCGCTGGCAATGACACTTTAGATGGCGGAGACGGGAATGACGGGCTCTCCGGCCGTCTCGGCAATGACGTCATCAGGGGCGGTGCGGGTAACGACTCGATCAGCGATGGCGATAGTTTTGCTAACGTCGCTGAGGTCTTCAATATCGATGCTGGCACTGGCGACGACGGCGTGACCCTGGTTAAGGGCCTCTTCGGTCATCAGATGTCCGGAACAGTCGACGGCGGCTCCGGCATCGACACGCTAAAAGCCAATGATATGACGAGCCTGACGATCAAGAACTTTGAAATCCTCAGCGCGTCGGCGATCGAGACTAAAGGATCGTCCGCTCAGTTCGAAAGCTTCGACAAGATCATCAGCTCGACCGGTTCGACCGAACAGTTTCCCATCTCCCTGAGAGTGACGGACGGCGGCCATCTCGATCTTTCCGACGAACTGGCAAACAACTCGGTCACCATCGGCGGCACCGACGCCGGTATCGACGTCAAGACCGGCGGCGGCAACGACCAGCTATACGGTGCCGCTGGCAATGACATTTTAGACGGCGGCACCGGCAACGACACGATCTATGGCAATGGCGGCAATGACACGCTGACCGGCGGCACGGGCAACGACGCGATCTTCGACGGCGACAATGTTTCCACCACCCCCGAGACCTTCGATATCGACGCCGGCGAAGGCAATGATGCCATCGCCTTGCGGACACACTCTTCCGCGATTTCCGGAGTGATCGACGGCGGCGCTGGCACAGACACGTTGCGGGTCATCGAGCCGACCTTGGACCCCGGACAAGAATTCATCGGGCTTGCCGGCCTGACGATCAAGAATGTCGAAATCCTCGAAACGGCAGGAGCCGAGGTTCTCGCTTCGGCCGCCCAGTTCGAAAGCTTCGACAAGATCGTCAAATACGACAAGCCGGGCTACGAAAGCGATGTCCTCGCACTGACATTGACGGACAGCGCCCATGCCGATCTCTCCGACGAGCTGGCAAACCGCCACGTCGACATCTTCGGCACCGCCTTCGGCATCGACGTCAAGACTGGCGGCGGCGACGACTATTTCTTCGGAACCGGCGGCAATGACAGGTTCGAAGGCGGCGCCGGCAACGACGTGCTTTTGGGCGGTGCGGGCATCGATACGGCGGTCTTCTCAGGCAATTTCGCCAACTACTCCTTCGCATTGAACAATGGCAGCCACATCCTGACGAGCGCCCTGGAGGGCAAGGATACGCTGACTGATGTTGAATTCGCCCGTTTTGCCGACGGCGTCTACGATTTCGCCAAGGAAAAATTCACGCCCGATGGCAACAATAGCGCGCCCACCAATATCCAGTTGTCGAAAACCTCCCTGCTGGAAAACACCCCGATCTGGACAACGCTCGGCCTGCTCAGCGCCAAGGACGCCGACGGCGACGTCCTTACCTATACGCTGGTCGACGGGGCCGACGATCACTTCCGGCTGAATGGCAATCGCATCGTCACCTCGAAGGCTTTGGACTACGAGACGGCCAAGTCGCACACGATCAAGGTCGCTGTCTCCGACGGCAAGGTCACGGTCGAAAAGGACATCACGATCAACGTCCTCGACGTCAACGAGGCCCCTGTCAACAAGGCGCCGATCAACCTCGCCTTCTCACGCAGCTCGATCTCCGAGAACGTCGCGATCGGCACCTCGGTCGGCCTTCTCTCGGCCGTCGACCCGGAAGGCGGGGCGGTGAAGTGGCGGCTGACGGATGATGCAGACGGCGCCTTCAAGCTGGTCGGCAACAAGATCCAGACGAAAGCTGGAATCGACTACGAAAGCACCCACAGCCTGACCTTTACCGCCGAAGCCTATGACACGGCCGGCAACACCACCAGCCACGACTTCACAGTCCTCGTGAAGGACGTCTTCGAGCCGTCGATTTCGGCACTGTCGCATGAAGCGCTGATCTAACGCGCGATGCGATCGCCGGTGGACGTAGAGATGCGTCACCGGCGATCTCCGCAAAAAGGTGGGAATTCCCGTCTGGCCAGTCCCACCAGCCGACCTTTGCTGGTGATCGCCTGCAGACACCAGCCGGAGAGAGCGAGACCGGCCGCTCCCCGGCAACTCTTTTCCAAAATGCAGCTCCACCTCGATGGCCGTTTCGGATATGATTCTCTGCTCATCGGAGGAGAGCCCGCATGCGCCTGCTAACATTCATCCTCGCCTTCGCCGTGTCGGCGCTCGCAGCCTTGCCGGCATCGGCCGAGAGCTACAAGACGCCGAAGGCGCTGCTCAAGGCGCTCTACAGTTACAACACCGACAACAGCGACGCCGAGGCGCCCTCGCCTTATTCGATCTTCTTCTCCGACCATCTGAACGAGCTCCTCCAGGCCGATCTCGACAACACCCCGGAGGGTGATGTCGGCGCCGTCGACTTCGATCCGGTCATATCAGGCCAGGATGGCACGGCGAGCGACGTCAGAATCGGTCAGCCGACCTTGCTTGACGACAAGGCCGAGGTGGAGGTGGAGTTCGAAAACGGTGAAGAGGTGACGCTCTTCTATACTCTCGTCAAGGAACATGGCGGCTGGAAGGTCGACGACATAGCCAACCAGAAGGGGGATAATCCGTGGAGCCTGAGCGCGTTGCTGGGGGATGGGCAGTAGCCGGGTAGCATTGGGGGCTCGCGCTAGCGGCAGAATTAATGCCGCGGGGCAAAAAGAGAGCCCTGATGGTGAGAAGGCCCAAGGGCCGTCTCGAACCACGAGGGCGGCGCGCAATCTCAATGCCCGACCACCGAATCCGCCCCTCATTCCGTTTCGGCACAGAATCCTGCTATGGCACAGCCGTGCAAGGAACCGCTAACTTTTCCTCAAGTATCTGAATCTTCGGCATTTCCCGGTATCGATGCCGGCATGCCAAAATAATCCCGCTTGCTTTTTGCCCGAAAAGCTGGCACCAATTCACCTACTCGGGCATTTGCATGCCGGTGACTGGACTGATGTGGTAATCCCTTCCGTTTGGAAGGCGGCGCGGGACTACCCGCCTACGTAGACGTTCTTTCCCCGTACGTGACTTCTCCGACTGACCCTTCGTCCCAATCGATCGGGGCGAAAGCTAAAGCCGTCCGCTTCCTCTCGGGGGCGCGGATACTACACAGACTAAGGGAAAAGGACGCTCCCAATGGCCACCAAGGGCACCGTAAAATTCTTCAACCAGGACAAGGGTTTTGGTTTCATCACGCCGGATGGCGGCGCAAAGGACGTTTTCGTTCATATCTCTGCGCTGCAGGCTTCTGGCATTCAGTCGCTGCGCGAAGGCCAGCAGGTTACCTTCGACACCGAGCCGGACCGCATGGGCAAGGGCCCAAAGGCCGTCAACATCTCGGCTTCGTAAGTCAGATTTCCGCTTCGGCGGCATGGACGGCGCTCCGCAAGGGGCGCCGTTTCTGTTTGCGGCGGGAGCTTTATTTGTAGATGACACCGCCAGATGTTATATGCGCGCTTGATGAATGATCCCGCACCGTGCGGCGGTGGGCACCGCATCGCGTCGCCCGGGAACAACGAATAATGGAACGTCGATGACGCAGAAGAGCCCGATTTTTGCGGTCGCACCGATGATCGAATGGACGGATCGGCATTGCCGCTATTTCCATCGCCAGATCAGCCGACAGGCGCTGCTCTATACCGAGATGGTGGTGGCCGACGCAATCATCCACGGCCCGCGCGACCGGCTGCTCGGCCACGACGCCGCCGAGCATCCGCTCGCGCTGCAGCTCGGAGGGTCGGACCCGGCAAAGCTCGCCGAGGCGGTGAAGATTGCCGAAGCCTACGGCTATGACGAAATCAACCTCAATGTCGGCTGCCCCTCCGACCGCGTGCAGTCGGGAACCTTCGGCGCCTGCCTGATGCTGACGCCGAAGACAGTGGCCGAATGCGTCGCAGCAATGAAGGCTGTCACCAGCGTCCCGGTCACGGTGAAATGCCGCATCGGCGTCGACGAGCAGGAGCCGGAACAGGCACTTCCGGAGCTAATCACCGACGTTCTCGATGCTGGCGCCGACGCGATCTGGATCCATGCGCGCAAGGCTTGGCTCAAGGGCCTGAGCCCGAAGGAAAACCGCGAGATCCCGCCGCTCGACTACGAGATCGTCTATCGAATGAAACAGCGCTGGCCCGATGTTTTCGTCGGCATCAACGGCGGCATCCGCACGCTCGACGAAGCCGCAGCCCATCTCAAACATGTCGACGGCGTCATGCTGGGCCGCGCCGCCTACCAGAATGCCGCGATCCTCTCCGAGGTCGACCAACGCTTCTTCGGCGCGCCGGCGGCCGAACCGGACTGGGAAGCGCTGCGTGACCGGATGATGGCCTATGCCGAACGCCACATCGCGGCGGGCGGCCGGCTGCAGCACGTCGCTCGCCACATGGTCGGCCTCTTCACCGGCCTGCCTGGCGCCAGGCGCTATCGTCAGATCCTCTCGACCGACGCGGCAAAGACCGGCGCCGGGCCGGAGGTGCTGGCAGCGGCCTTTGCGGCTGTGGATTTTTCGGGGACGGAGCAGGAGGCGGTCAGCGCCTGACGGAGCGTGATGCCTTTGTCATGATGTCCGCGCCATCGGCATCAGGCTCTTCTTCTCGATCCGGCCCGCCACCGAGAACACCAGGATCTCCGTCTCCCTGCCGATCTTGTTACCATCCATCAACCGGATGATATCATCGACGCCGCCGACCGGGCTGCCGTCGATGGCGAGGATATAATCGCCCTCCTGCAACCCTCCCTTTGCCGCCGGCCCTTCCGGCTCGACCCGGCGGACGCGAACGGAGGTCGTCTGCACCGTGCCCGCCGCCAGCGCCACCCGGCGCGGCAGCACGATGGTATCGCCAGCGATACCGATAAAGGCACGCCTCACCTGCCCGTAGCGGAGGATCTCCGAAACCACGAAATTGGCCGTATTCGACGCCACGGCGAAGGCGATGCTCTGCGCGCCCTGGATGACGGCGGTATTGACGCCGATGACCTCCCCGCCTGACGACACCAGCGGCCCGCCTGAATTGCCGGGATTGAGTGCCGCGTCGGTCTGGATGACATCCTCCATCAGCCGGCCGCTGGCTGCCCGCATGGACCGGCCGAGCGCCGAGACGATGCCGGCGGTGACAGTCCATTCGAAACCGAGCGGGTTTCCGATCGCGATGGCGATATGGCCTCTGCGCAGGCGCTGGGAATCTCCGAGCCTCGCCCAAGCGCCGGTGCTTGCATTGGCGCGAATGAGGGCAATATCGGTATCGACATCCCGGCCGAGCACACGGCCCTCGGTGACGAAGCCATCGGGCGTGGTGATGCGAACAATCTTGGCGTCGTCGACGACGTGGCTGTTAGTGATGATCAAGCCGTCAGGCGAGATGGCGAAGCCCGACCCGTGCCCCTGCCGGCCACCCACCCTCTCGATCCGGCTGACTGCCGGCCCGACGATGTCGACTGCTGCTGCAATCGATTGCGAATAGGCATCGATCAGCGCCCCGTCATTCTGAGGCACTATCTCCTTGTCCATATAACCCATGATCTGGTCCTCAGGCGGCAAACGGCCGTCCCGCCGTCAGCGAAGCGGCCGCGTTGCGACGGTTCGCCATGGTAATGATGTGTAGTGGGTTAGATGGTTGGGCGATGAACCGCGTTCAAGGGCGCGCCAGCGGCGCCGTCTGCCGCAGCGTCCTGCAACACATCGACCAGGAATGTCCGGCTGCGGTCTGGCCTCCTTATAAAAGTCTGTTATGTCAATTGAACATAAAGATTAGCTTGATGACGACATCTGCATATTCCAACCTGTCCGCGCGCAGCGGTACCTATTGCCTTGCCAATTTTGCCGGTAACCGCACAAACTTCTGACCGCATTCGCGCAACCCAACCCCATCGAGGAGCCCAGACATGAGCACAGTCACCACCAAGGACGGCGTCGAGATCTTCTACAAGGACTGGGGGCCGAAGACCGCCCAGCCGATCATGTTCCACCACGGCTGGCCGCTATGCTCCGACGACTGGGACGCTCAGATGCTGTTCTTCCTCGAAAAAGGCTACCGGGTCGTCGCTCATGACCGTCGCGGCCATGGCCGCTCCACCCAGGTGGGCGACGGTCACGATATGGATCATTACGCCGCCGATGCCGCAGCCGTCGTCGAGCATCTCGATCTCAGGAACACCGTCCATATCGGCCACTCCACCGGCGGCGGCGAAGCGACCCACTATGTCGCCCGCCATGGCCAGCCGCAGGGTCGCGTCGCCAAGCTCGTCATCATCGGCGCCGTGCCGCCCATCATGGTGAAAACGGAGGCTAATCCTGGCGGTCTGCCGATCGAAGTCTTCGACGGCCTGCGCGCGCAACTCGCCGCCAACCGCGCGCAGTTCTATTACGATCTGCCGGCCGGCCCGTTCTACAGCTTCAACCGGCCGGGCGCGAAGGTGATGCAGCCGGTCATCAACAATTGGTGGCGCCAGGGCATGATCGGCGGCGCCAAGGCGCATTACGACGGCATCAAGGCCTTTTCGGAAACTGACTTTACCGAGGACCTGAAGATCATCACCGTGCCGACCTTCGTCATGCACGGCGACGACGACCAGATCGTGCCGATCGCCGATTCAGCATTGCTCTCGTCCAAGCTGCTGCAGAACGCCACGCTGAAGGTCTATGAGAAATTCCCGCACGGCATGTGCACCACCCATGCCGAGATCATCAATCCCGACATCCTCGCCTTCATCAAGGGCTGATCTCGATCAATCCGCCGGGCGCCGATCAGCGCCCGGCGGCCAGTCACCGGCACGGCGAAATCATCGTCCGCCGGCTTCAACAACTGGCGCTCTCGGGCTAGGCCGATCGATTGATGGCCGGTTACGCATTTTCTCATGAAACCGTTTTCGCAGATTTGCGTTTAGCGGCCATGACAAGAGAACGTGAACCCTCATCAAAGGCTTACCGGCAGGATCGTTTCGAAAACACCGAGCGAGCCGCCAAGGAAACCATCGAGGCGGAGCAGCGCGCTCGCCGGGAGAAAACCAAACGGCTGAAAGAACTGCGCCTGTCGCAGCAAAGCGGCAAGGACCCCGCAACCAGCTAGATCTCCACGCACGCTCCCTGTAGGCCGATGCACCCACCGGTGTCTTCCTCGTGCCGAGCCGGCCGCGTCTGCATCCTTTCGGGGCGTGCCCCTGAATTGTTTTAATTTCGGACGTTCGTCCATCTTGCAGAGCAAAGATCGCGAAATTATCTCTTTTTCATCAGTGGCGATTCACGGCATCGGAAAGGGCAGATTGCGATGTCAGACAAGCTGTTCAGTACGCGTGACGAACCGCTCGCATCCGAAGACCTCGATGTGTGCAGGCGTGTCCACGAATCCCTCTGCAGCGACCTCCATATCGACAGATCGGGCGCGGAAGCCGACCGCCTTGGCGCTCTGATTATCGAGCTTTACCGCCAAGGTGTGCATGAGGAGAGCCAGCTTCGATTGCTGGCCGGCGGAAAGTGAGCCTGATAAAGCGTCATCCGCCTACTCTCGAGTTCAACAGTCGCTCCAGTCACCCAGCAGGGGCCGCCCACTAGGTCGCCCCCTGTGGCCAAGCTCCATGTGACTCCGATGCGTTAGTAGACACGCACATATATCGATCCTCCCATCCCAAAATGAACCGATTGCCTTTCCCTGCGTTATCCCTCCGATACATCCGTTTACCCAAGGGGAGTGAAATGAAAAGATTCGCAATCATTGCTCTGTCGATAGCGACGGCCTTCTCGGGAACGCCGGCGTCGGCAGGTCCGGCTTTCGCACCAAGTCCGGTGCAATCGGCGGCACAGCCGGCGCCCGGAGGCAGTGATGCCCGGATCATCACGGTCGGCTGCAATAACTTCACCAATTGCCCGGGCCAGTTCGGCAGGAATGATGACGACTGGTATCGCAAACGCCACCATTATCGTGATCGCAGCTACTACCGGGACCGCGACTACGGCCGCTATGACCGCTACGGCCGCTACGACCGCCGGTATCACCACCACAACAATAGCGGCGCCATCATCGGCGGGCTGGCGGCAGGCGCCCTCCTCGGCGGCATCATCGCCTCGCAGCCGCGGGCCTATCGTTCCACCGGCTACAGTTCGCACGAGGATTATTGCTATAGCCGCTACCGGTCCTACCGCGCCTACGACAATACCTATCAGCCGAGCTACGGCCCGCGCCGCCAGTGCCGTTGAACCGGTGAGCCTGTCAGCATAAGCCTCGCATCGAGATGCGGGGCTTTTTGATGCCGGGCGGGCGACGCCGGCGCCACTGGCAAGTCCATGCCTCGAAACAACTTGTTTTGCTTCCCCCGGGTCCGCAATCGTGCTTGTCTTCCGGCTCCAGCCGCGCGAATCCTGCTAAACTGCCGCGCCGCCTATATTGCGTGGGTGATCAATGACGTCTGCAGATGCCGCTAAGCCCCGCGGCCAAGTCGTCCTGCTCGCGCCGGATCTGCAAAACCTTTCGGACTTCGAAGCGGCGCTCGCCGCCGGCTGGTCTCCCGATCCGCGCCGCGCCGGCGACACAGCCTATGTGAGCGGCAAACTCCAGCGCCTGCGCCAGAACAGATCGAAGTATCTCGGCGAACTTATTGCCCACGGCAAGCCACACACCGGGTCCGGACCGCCGCCGCTGACCACCCGTTTGTTCTGGATCTGGGACGGTGAATTCTGCGGCAGCATCAGCCTGCGTTTTCACGCGGGTACAGAGGAGTTGCCGCCCGAGATCTCTGGCCATGTGGGCTACTCGGTCGTGCCATGGAAACAGCGCAATGGCCACGCGACGACAGCCCTGAAACTGCTGCTGGCCGTCGCGAAGAAGGAAGGTCTCGATCGCATCGTCATCCTCTGCGACGAGGACAACCATGCCTCGCGGCGCGTGATCGAGCGCAATGGCGGCGAATTGTTTATGCGCGGCCCCGGACAGGCCCGATCAGATCAAACTGTATTTCCAGCTGCGGCCTTGCGCCACCGGCTGACTTGAAACGCGCAATGCATTTCCAGAAGACGGAGCAAAAACCTTGCCCGCCTTGCCCGTCCGTCCCATCGGGAAACCGGTACCGACGGTGACGAAAGTGGAAACACCAGCCATCGTCTTATTGGCCGGCAGGACGGAGCGGATCGTCGGTCGGTCGGCTGGCCCTAAAAGACCAACTGATATTTGTCGCTGAGCGAAACGCAGCGCCCGGTCCAGCGCATTTGCCACCATCACTCGGTCGGCGTTCGATTTCACACGCGCAGCCGAAAAGCGAAGGGTCGTCGGCACGTTGCCCATCGTCTTTGCCGGGGAAAGGCGCGCCCCATCGTTCTGGAGATCGAGATGATCCGACCTATCCTTCGTCTCCTCACGAGACACCTCCTCTCCGTCTTCATCGTCGCAGCGCTTGCATCCCGCTCGCAATACCGCTTCACGGAAAAGTAGCGTTCGAGCGCAGCCTTATGATCGAGGTCCGATGACGGTCTGACCGGCTGCGTCGCAATAGGCCGAGAAGGCCTGAAGATAGGCCTGCACCCTAAAACGGTTCTCCGCCGTCTCGACGGCCCGAAATACCTCGGCCGGTTCCAGCTTCATCAGGGGAAGCCGCAGGAAGATATCGGCTGCGAACCGATCGGTGATGATCGCAAGGATAGTGCGCAGGCCCGCTAGCATGTCATCGCCCCGATGCGAAGCGTGCAGCAGCGCAACGGGCTTGTGAACGATCTCATCGCCAGACACGAGCCAGTCGATCGCATTCTTGAGGCCGCCGGGGATGGATCGCACATATTCCGGGCTGGCAATGATCACCCCGTCGCTTTGAGTGATCAGGTCGATGAAATCCCGCACCACCGCTGGCAGCGCTTCCCCCTCGAGATCAGGCGAGAACACCGGCAAACCTCCCACGCCGTCGAAGATCGCGATTTCGATCTCACTGGGTGCGACTGCGCTGACAGCCCGTAGCATTGCCGTATTGGTCGAGTTGCGCCGAGCGCTGCCGGATATTGCGAGAATCTTCATGAGCCCAACAGCGATCGATTGGTCGGGGCTGTCAACGCAAAAAGCTGCGGCGCCGCACGTCTCTTTCGGATAGGCAAGCGACGCTGGAGCACAGCGCATTGTGCGATTGAGTGATCGGCAAAAGCGACTTTTGCTTGCACTGGCCGAGCCCAGCGTTAGCTTGGGGTCCCAATCCTGACAGCTGCCGAATCGGCGGGAAATACAGATGACGGCTTTGATCGAGGCACGGGGCGTCAGCAAACGCTTCCGGCAGCACAAGAGATTTCCGGGCCTGCTCGGCGCCCTGAAAACATTGGTGACCAACGAATACACCGAAGTTCTGGCCGTTTCCGACATCGATTTCGACGTCGCGGCCGGTGAAGCGGTCGGTTATCTCGGCCCCAACGGCGCCGGCAAATCCACGATGATCAAGATGATGACCGGCATCCTGGTGCCGAGCGCCGGCACGCTCTCAGTGCTCGGCCGCACGCCGCACCTTAAGCGGATGGACAATGCGCGCGAGATCGGCGTTGTATTCGGCCACCGCAGCCAGCTCTGGTGGGACCTGCCGCTGGTCGACAGTTTCACCTTGCACCAGCGCATCTACGACATCCCCCTTGCCCGCTATGCCGATAATCTCCGGCGCTTCAGCGAACTGCTCGACCTCACGCCCTTTCTCGATCGCGCGGTGCGCCAGCTCAGCCTCGGCCAGCGCATGCGCGCCGAGATCGTCATGTCGCTGCTGCACGATCCGAAGATCCTGTTTCTCGACGAACCCACGATCGGGCTCGACGTGGTCGCCAAGGATGCCGTGCGGCGCTTCCTTGCCGAAATCAACCGCGAACGAGGTGTGACCATCATCCTCACCACCCACGACCTGCAGGACATCGAGACTATCTGCCCGCGACTGATCATGGTCGATCACTCGAGGCTGATCTTCGACGGCGAATTGCGGAGCCTGCGCGCCGCATTGGGCTCGGCCCGGCGGCTGACGCTGGAATTTGCCAGCGACCCCGGACCGCTGTCGCTCAGCACCGCTTCGCTCGTCAGTGACGAAGGCCTGCGCAAGAATTATCTGATCGAACGCGAAGACGTTTCGCTGGTCAGGATCCTGTCGGAGGTGGGAAGCGACCGCGATCTCAAGGATGTGGCGCTGCACGAGCCTGACATCGAGGAGGTCATCCGCACCTTCTATCAGGGCCGCAACGTGCGAGCGCGGGCGTCATGAGCGCTTACCTCGCCTTTGCCCGCAGTTCCTTCCAAGTGCAGCTCGCCTACCGCAACGAGGTCTGGGCCAACATTTTCGGCAAACTGGTGCAAGTCGTCGCACGGGTCGCCATCTGGCAGGCCGCCTATGCCGGCGTCGGCGCACCGGTTGTCGACGGCGTCTCGCTGCAGCAGATGGTGACCTATGCCATGCTTGGCGGTGCGGTGATGGGCGCCACCCGGCCTGAAAGGATCATCGGCGAGATCGGCCGGTCACTCAAGACGGGCGATATCGCTGTCTGGCTGCTGAAGCCGCTATCCTATCCGCTTTACATCTTCGCCAATGAATGCGGTAGTTTCGGCTATCGCCTGATAACGCAGGTCATCCCAACGATAGCCTTCACCGCGTTGTTTTACGGCATGCTGCCGCCGGCAAGTCTGTTCCATGCCCTGATGTTCATCGCATTCTGGGCACTTTCCTTTACGCTGCTGTCCCTGATGTCGATGCTCTTCGGCCTCATCGCCTTCTGGCTGATGACGAGCTTCTCGCTGGACTGGATCCTCGGCGCCCTGCTGCAATTATTCTCGGGCCTGCTGGTCCCCTTCTGGTTTTTTCCCGAGCCGCTGGCAGCGATCGCCCGCCATCTGCCCTTCGCCTGGATCGTCTATTATCCCAATTCCGTCTATCTCGGCAGGCTTTCGGCTACCGACACCTGGCTTCATCTCGGCCTCGGTCTCGGCTGGGCCGGATTGGTCCTCTTGGGTGTCCTTTGGCTATGGCGCTCCGCCTCCACCCGCATTACCGTGCAGGGAGGCTGAACCGTGCTCCTTCATCACTTCCGCGTCATTCCGCTGCTGGTACGCATGTATGTACGCTCGCAGATGGAATATCGCGGCGCCTTCTGGCTCGATCGTCTTGCGCAGATCCTCTCCTATGGCAGCGTCTTCGCCACCATTGGCATCCTGCTTGCGCGATTCAACACGCTCGGCGGCTGGAGCTGGCCGGAGCTCGCGCTGCTCTACAGCTTCCAGCTGCTCGCCTATTCCCTCGGCGCGGCGATGAGCTTCGTGCAGCTGCGCGACCTGGAAGAACTGGTGCGGCTCGGGACCTTTGATACGCTGTTGGTCAAGCCATTCAGCCCCTGGGTCTATCTGATCTTTTCCGGCCTCAACATCAGCTATACCGGCCACGTCATCCTCGCGGTGGCGCTGATGGGCTGGGCCATCCTATCCGTCGACTTCGCCTGGTCGGTCTGGTCCGTGTCATTCCTCCTTGCCACGCTCATCAGCGCGGCGTTGCTGACCGCCGCGCTGATCACGATGATCGGCGCCACGGCGCTGATCTGGGTTCGCTCCAATCACTTGTTCTCGATCTTCTTCGGTTTCTGGGAGCTGATGCGCTACCCGCTCAACATTTTCCCCGGCAGCATCCAGATCACCCTAATCACCGCCGTTCCGCTGGCGCTGACCAGCTCAGTCCCGGTTGCCGCGCTGCTCGGCAAACCCGTCCCCATCCTTGGGGACTGGGCCGGCCCAGTGGCTCTGGCGGCCGGTCCGGTCTGGGTGCTGATCGCGATAGCGCACTGGCGCTACGCCACCAGCAAATACCAGGGCGCCGGCGGTTGATCGAGCTGACTAACCTCTCTCGATATCAGGAAGCCGGCGACGGCGATTTTGCACGGACCTCCAGGAACGCCGCCGTCAGCTTCGCCAGCACAGGCGAGGTGCACGTGCCGTTGGCGCCGCCGATCGGATCGATGATGTGGATCTGCCTGAGATCCTCCATGAACTCCTCCCAAAGCGGCGCCCCACCCTCTTCGAGAAGCTCGGCACGGATGCTCAGCTCCTCGCTGACCGGCAGGTGCCGGCGCCCCCAGGCGCCGACCATCGCGAAGATCGGTACGAGCTGGATCGCAGGCTCCATCAGGCTGTAGATCGCTTTCTGGCTGTGGCTCGGATCATCCCGCTTGTTGATAAAGCCGAGCGATAGCAGCCGCTTCAGCCTGGCCGCCAGAATGTTGGAGGCGATCCCTTCCTCGGAATGCGTCAGAAGATCGCGGAAATGGCGGCGGTTGCCAAACATGATGTCCCGGATGATGATGAGGCTCCACCTGTCGCCCAGCACCTCCATCGTCAGGTTGATCGGGCAGCCCGATCGCAATTCGATATCCACGTTATCATCTCCTGAAAAAACTGATTGCATTATAGGATCAGTCATGCAACATTGCAACCAGTTTCATAACGCAATCAGATGGAGGAGAGCATGACCAAAGTTAGCGTCGCTGGGTTTCCCTTTCCGTGGACGGTTTCGGCGCCGGTCCGGAGCAAAGCATGCAGGATCCGCTCGGCAAGCGGGGACCGGAGATGTTTCAATGGTTTTTTCACACCCGCACTTTCCGCGCGATGCAGGGAAAGGACGACGGATCGCAGGGCATCGACGAAGATTATGCCGCCCGCGGCATGGCCAATTTCGGCGCCTTCATTCTCGGGCGCAACATGTTCGGCCCCATCCGCGGCGATTGGCCGGATGAGGCCTGGAAGGGCTGGTGGGGGCCGAATCCGCCCTATCACGCGCCAACCTTTATCCTGACGCATTATCCGCGTGAACCGATCGTCATGGAGGGCGGCACAACCTTTCACTTCATCACCGGCGGCATCGAGGATGCACTTGAAAAGGCGAGGGCTGCGGCCGGCGGCAAGGACGTGAAGATCGGCGGCGGGGTCGCCATCGCGCCGGTCGTGCTCGGCAAGGGAGAAGCGATGTTCACAGGCATCGACCTGCCCGCCCTCGGCTTCCGCGTCGCCGAGCATGCCACCACCGAACACGCCACCCATATCGTGCTGGCAAAATAACGGGCAGTCGATCAGGATCGACATCCCTTCCGTCAGAGCACGCCGCAGGCTTTCTGCGGCGGCAATGGCGATGATGGCTGGGAAGCCCGGCGCTGGGCCGCCACCGAACCGCAATAAAAAATAGCTGTTGCAGGGGAATGAGCGTAGAGTGAGCGCCATCGGCCCATCGGCATCGGCACGACCGCTTGTGAGACCATAGTGCTCTTGCCGCTTCACGGAGGGCACGACAATGCTTTTATCGCTCACCTCACTCAACGATGATGACATAACGATCGTCACCGATGCCGTCCGGCAATGGTGCTGCGAGCGGAAGCTCGACATCGACAGCATCCAAGGGCGCCACGCCATCACCATTGCCGTCGATCTCATCCAGATGAATACCGACCGCGACAGGCTTGTTGCCGAGCTGTCGAAGCAGTTGGACCACCAGTAGTACCGGCCTCAGCCGCGCGCTGCTTCGAGACGGGCCGGCGGCGGCTTGCAGCCACCTTGCGGATCATCATCCCCTCGCCTATGGCATGGCAACGTCCCGCAAGGCCTCTCCCCGTGTTCCGTTTTGCTCTCCACTTCCTGATCGTTCTCGTTCTGACGCTGCTCACGCAGATCGGCGGCGTCGCCTATCTCATCGCCCTCGCCGCATCCCGCGCCTTGGGCATCCGCCGCTTTCTAGCGAGGTTCGCGATCTTCCTGCTTTTTTATGCCGGTGCGTCGTTTGCCGCGGGCCTCGCAGCCCCGATGTTCGGGCGGGTTCCCCTCTCCTGCATATCGGGCGCCACAGACAAGCTCGTGGTCCGCTCTCCGGTCTATTGCCTGCTGAACCGCAATTACGTCACGCCTGGCCTGCGCGATCTGGCAAAGGCGCTTGCCGCCCATATGGACGCGGAATTTCCCGGCACCGTCACCGTCGCGCTGGATGCGAATTTCCCTTTTGTGAACGGCTTTCCGCTGCTTCCGCATCTATCGCATACTGACGGGAAAAAGCTCGACTTCGCCTATTATTACAAGAATGCCGACGGCGCCTTCCTGAATGGCGCCACCCGTTCCCCGATCGGTTATTTCGCCTTCGAAGAGCCGGCACCGGGTGACGAACTGCCATGCGAAGGGCGCAACGACTGGCTGACCACACGTTGGGATTTCGACGCGCTGCAGCCATTGTTTCCGGACTATAGAATCGAGGAGCAGCGCACATCGGCCGCCGTCGACTGGCTGACCCGCGAGGGCGTGGCACGCTTCGGCCTGCAGAAGATCTTCATCGAGCCGCATCTGAAGAACGCGCTTGGCATTACCGACAGCCATGTCCGCTTCCAAGGCTGCCGCGCCGCCCGCCACGACGACCATATCCATATCCAGGTCGAGTAGCCCCGGCCCATCAAATCGCACGGTCATGTGGGCAGACAGAGTCGCGTTGCCCTACGAGGATATATTTGCGACGTCCTAAAAGATTTACACCCTTCGAAAGAACGTCGAATGGAAGCAGGCATGATCTGGCTTACGCTTTTGCCCTTTGCAGCAGTCTTCATCGCCACTCTGATTATGGGGCAAGGCAGCAGGTTATGGATATCAATTGCGATCACCAGCTCAGCATTGGTCGTCGGAGCGCTGTGCCTATACGAAATTGGTGTAAAAGCCTCTTGTGAAATTGACGAGAGCGAATGTCTGGGTGCGACTGCCACTGCTTGGCTTATCGCCTTCGTGTGGGGTGCTCCAACCCTTGGATTTATTCTCAAGCTTGCAACCCAAATTCGTTCTCGTGGCAGAGACGACGACGGGCGTTCACCGTCTGCTTGAATGGCTGCGTTGCAGATCGAGTATCACCACCCAATTAAGCGATCGGGCTGCCAACCAATTTCAAACGATTTTAAAAATCCGTGCCAAAAACTAATCGATTTTAATTTTATGATTAAAATTTTCTTGTTGCAGCGCAGTAGAATTTAACCATTATTTCTTCAGACGCTCAGTCTGTCCGTTGGAGGAACTCGCATGACGATGACATTTCCGCTAACCGAGAAGCGTGACGCAGAGGCATTGCTGAAACACTTGACGTTGTACAAACTCAGCTGCCCAGGAAACTGCGTCGTGTCGCTTAAGACTTACGTCGCCTACGTCTCGTCCTCGCACACGACGGCACTCGGCACCGCCCGTACAGCCTGGTAGGGGATCGAATGTCTCGGGCTTTTTGCCGAATGTTTGTGCCTTTCGCTCATGTTCAAGGCGCCCACCGCTAAACACCCCTCACCGTCGTCTGCCTCGATAGGCATCTTCTCTACGCGGGGGGAGAAGATGAGAAGCTGCGTCACGGAACGTGGACGTGGCCTCGGCGGTTTCCGAGAAATCATCGAATGCCGGTCGCGGCAAACGGCCGTTGCCGTGCTTGCAAAAATTCCTATGCTGAGCGCCGTCGATGGCGATGAAAACCGAGTCATCGCGGTGCGATAGGAATTTTAGATCACATCATGACCAGTCTCAGCCGCCCTGATCTCAGCGACATCCACTATGGCGGCTGGGTGGATCGTCGATTGCCGGCCGCATGGCGGCCATACACGCGGCTGGCGCGGCTGGATCGCCCGGTCGGAATTTGGCTCACGCTCTTCCCGTGCTGGGCTGCCCTCATCCAGGCTTCGCACGGTCTGCCGGATCTCGGGCAGCTGACGATCTTCTCTCTCGGCGCCTTGCTGATGAGAAGCGCCGGTTCCACCGTCAACGACATCGCCGATCGGAGGTATGACGGCCATGTGGAACGGACTCGCTTCCGGCCACTTGCAAGCGGAGAACTGCGCACGCTGCAAGCCTTCGTCTTTCTGGCCGTGGAACTCTTGGCTGCGGCTTCCCTTCTACCCTTCCTGACACCCAATACACGCCTGGTGGCGATATCGGTTCTGCCACTCGTCTTCCTTTATCCGCTCTGCAAACGCTTCACCCATTGGCCACAGGCCGTCCTGGGCGCGGCGTTCAATTGGGGGATGCTGATGGCCTGGGCCGAGATTGCCGGCCATATCCCGGCCGGCGCCGTCCTGATGTGGGTCGGGGCGATCGCCTGGCAGATCGGTTATGACACGATCTATGCCTATGTCGATGTCAGGGATGACACCCGCCTCGGCCTGAAATCTACGGCGATCCTGTTTGGATCGCGCGGCAAGATGTGGATCGGCTTATTCTACGCCCTGGCCGTTGGGGCGTGGTCGCTCGGCGGCTGGCTATTGGAGATGTCGCCGCCTTATGCGGTCGGAATGCTGGTGATTGCAGCCCACCTTGCCTGGCAAACCCGGCGGATCGAGCTCGCCCGCGCGGACCTGAATTACCGCCTGTTCCGCGCCAATATCCTGACCGGCATGCTGCTCGCCGGCACGGCTCTGTCGGGCACATGGTGAGCAGATCGAGGACGTAACACCGATGCCCTATCTGAAACATGGCGTACTCGCCGCGGCAATGATGCTGGCAGCAACGATCATATCATTGCATCAAGCCCATGCCGAACAATGCGACCAGGAGACGTTCGAAGAGACGAAATACGTCGTCTGTACGCTGCAAACGGGGACCGACCTACGCCTGTTCTGGAAGGGCGCCGATGGCCAGCCGTACCGGACTTTTTCAAGCCTTGCCGAAGCCGTTCGCGCCGAGGGGAAGACGCTGGCGCTGGCCGTCAACGCCGGCATGTACCGTGCCGATTTTTCACCGATGGGGCTGTATGTCGAAAACAGCAGGGAATTGAAACCCGCCAATACCGCAAAGGCCGAAAGCTCCGCCGGCCAGGTGCCGAATTTCTATAAGAAGCCGAACGGCGTGTTCTTTCTGGGTGAAACCGGCGCGGGCATACTTCCGACCGATGAATTTCAAAAACGTGCGCCCAAGGTGCGGTTCGCCACACAGTCCGGCCCGATGCTTGTCATCGCCGGCAAGCTGAACCCGATCTTCATCCCCGGCTCGACGGACCGAACCCGCCGAAGTGGTGTCGGGGTCTGCGGGGCCGGCACGGTTCGCTTGGCGATCAGCGAAGACGGAGTGAATTTCCACGATTTCGCGCGGCTCTTCCGCGATGATCTGAAATGCCCCGACGCCTTGTTTCTCGATGGCGGACACGGTGTAGGGCTCTACCATCCGGCGATGGGCCGCAACGACCGCTCCTGGCACGGCGGCTATGGCCCGATGCTCGGGCTTGTTGAATAGCCACGCCTTCATGAGGAAGCCAAGCAGCCGGCCTTCACATTCGGTCGTACGTCGATATCGACCATGACGCCATAGTGATCGCTCGGCCAGATTGCATCCACCGGATTCACCTTCAGAATACGACGGATCGTGACATCGGGGTCGCGGATACCCGAGTTGCCCGACGGATTGATCATAACCACCCTGCCCCAATTGCCTTGGAAGCAATAGGCAGGTACGTCGCTGCTCTCGTCAAGGGGCGCTGGCCTTGCTCGATCTGCCGCGGCAAGATGGGCGATCACCCCCCAGGCAGGTCCGGCACGGGGTCGTCAATGTCTTCGGGAATGAAACCGCCGGTCTGGCGTTTCCACAGACGGGCAAACAGCCCGTCGCGTTCGACCAGTTCGTCCGGCCTGCCCTCCTCCACGATCCGCCCGTGATCGAGCACGACGATCCGGTCCATCCTGGCGATGGTCGAAAGGCGATGCGCGATGGCGATCACCGTCTTTCCCTCCATGACGAGGTTCAGCCTTTCCTGGATGGCGGCTTCGGATTCGCTGTCGAGGGCTGAGGTCGCCTCGTCGAGCACGAGGATCGGCGCGTCCTTCAGCAGAACACGGGCGATCGCCACACGCTGCCGCTGGCCTCCCGAAAGTTTGATGCCACGGTCGCCGACGAAGGCTTCATAGCCCTTGCGGCCCTCGCCGTCCGAAAGGTCGGCAATGAAGGCATCGGCGCTTGCCATCTTCGCCACCGCCTCGATCTCCTCCATCGTTGCCTCCGGCCGGCCGTAACGGATATTGTCCCCGACCGAACGATGCAGCAGCGCGACATCCTGTGCGATGACGCCGATGGCGCGGCGAAGGCTCGCCTGCGTCACCGCGCGGATGTCCTGCCCGTTGATCAGGATCGAGCCGTCGCCGATGTCGTAGAAGCGTAGGAGCAGGCTTACCAGCGTTGTCTTGCCTGCTCCGGAGAGGCCGACAAGGCCCACCTTTTCGCCGGGCCTAATCGCCAACGACAGGTCATCGATAACAGGCTTGCCGGACTTGTAGGCGAATCGGACGTTCACAAAACGGACCTCCCCACGGCTGACCGCCAGTTCGGCCGCATCCGGCCGGTCGATGATGGTGGGCGGCGTTGTCATCACCGGCATGGCATCCTTGATCGTGCCGAGCGCGCGGAAGATCTGCTGTCCCATCTGCAGGAAGGTGAAGGAGCCTGCCGAGAGGCGTTGGAGGATGTAAACCATCGCGGTGAAATCACCCACGGTCATGAAGCGGTCGAACAGCCCCCAAAAACCCATTCCGAGCATGACGAGCCAGAGCACCATGTTGAGGCTGATGACGACGAGACGTTTCGAAGGGACGATAGATCGCATCTGAAATCGACATGGGCCACTCGGATTAGATCGGGAGAAGGCGTGGACTCAGCTACGCAAGGTCGCAGAAAACCATCTCCACGCTGCAATCTCAATTAGAAATTTCAAAAATCTACCAAACGAAAGAGGCGGGCCTGGATCGCTCAATTGCGGTCATCGCGCCATTGAGGCACGATGCCTCAAGGAAACAGCGAGCAGAATCGGACCGACCCTTATGCTGACGGGCTCATGTCATTGCGGCAAGGCGAACTGGACGCTGGAAGGCGATCCCGGTTCGATCACCGCCTGCAACTGTACGCTCTGCCGGCGCTACGGCACGCTATGGGCCTATGATTACGAAGGAGAGCGTATCGCTGTCAGCGGAGAAACCGCTTCCTATACCCGCTCCGGCCGAGAGACGTCGTCCCTCGAAATTTTGTTCTGCCCGTCCTGCGCCTGCGTCCTGAGTTGGCGCGGCCTGCGGCTTCAAAAGGACGGCCGCCGGCGCATGGCCGTCAACCTGCGGCTTGCGCCGCCGGATCTCGTCGCCGATCTGCCCATCGATCATTTCGACGGGCTGGACACGTTCGAAGATCTTCCATCCAAAGGGCGCTGCGTGCGCGACCTCTGGTTCTGACAGCCGGGCATTTATTGGCTTCACGCGGGCATCTCAGCCGCGCCGGGCCGCCTCGATCGCTGCGATATCGATCTTCCTCATCGTCATCATCGCGTCGAAAGCACGCTTTGCCTGACCACCGCCTGCCGCCAGCGCTTCGGAAAGGACACGCGGCGTGATCTGCCAGGACACACCCCATTTATCCTTGCACCAGCCGCACTCACTTTCCTGGCCGCCATTGCCGACGATGGCGTTCCAGTAGCGGTCGGTTTCCTCCTGATCGTCGGTTGCGATCTGAAACGAGAAGGCTTCGTTGTGTTTGAACGTGGGGCCGCCGTTCAGGCCGATGCAGGCAACACCCGCAACGGTGAATTCAACAACCAGCACGTCTCCCTGCTTGCCATCCGGATAATCTCCCGGTGCCCGAATGACGGCGCCGACGGCGCTGTCGGGAAACGTCGCGGCATAAAAGCGGGCAGCCGCCTCGGCGTCTTTGTCGTACCATACGCAGATCGTGTTCTTGGCCATTGCGCGGATCCTCTCGCTTTCGTTTGAATTTCCCCCGTGAAATAAGAAGCAAACCGCGTTTCTCCAGCCCACCGAAACAATTTCCCGGCAGCGATCGCTGCACTGCCGAGTAACCAAACGCGCCGGTCGGAGAAGATGGGGGCTCGTGTAAATCGCGCCAATTGCGGTCATCATCGATCTGTAGGATGACTGAGGCTGCTGCAACCGCCCCTCTCGGTTCAGCGGACCGCTCATTGTTGCATTGGCCGGACTGGAACACTGATGATTTACCTGCTTCGCCACGGCGAGACCATTTGGAACAGCTTGGGCCGTTTCCAGGGCCAGAAAGATTCATCGCTGACGGAACGCGGTATCGAACAGGCTGAACAGGCCGCGAAGCTTCTGAAAAAGGAAGTTGCGGGTAGCGAGGATTCATTCCAGCTCCACGTTAGCCCGCTAGGCCGTACTCTGGAGACTGCGGCTCGCGTGAAACGGATATTGCCACTGGTGGCCCGCCTGGAACCACGGCTGATGGAGGTGACCGTCGGCTCTTGGGACGGCATGACCCAGTTCGAGATCGACAACGAGTTTCCAGGAATGCTGGACGGATCCGACGCTTTTGATTGGTATTTCAAATCGCCCGACGGGGAAAGCTTCGATGCTGCCTGTGCCCGGGCGCAGGACTGGATCTCAGGCATAGCTGGACCGACAGTCGCGATTTCGCACGGGCTGTTTGGCAGATTGGTCCGCGGCGTATATTCCGGCCTTTCAAAACGAGAAATGTTGGAACTGCCCGTTCCCCAAGACGGGTTCTATCGCCTTTGCGATCGAGAACTCACTTTGGTAAGCGCTTCGGTCGAACCAATATCCAGCGTCATTGCATGATAAGGGCTCATGTCTAGGTGACCGCCGCGACCCACCAAAGTTCATTGCCGTTTTATAGCGCCGCATCACCGGCGACGCGCTTTGTTTTTATGCATGTCGGTATCCCGGACACCGGACGACACTAGAACATGTTCCGACCTTCACTGCGCGGGTCACCGTCAACACGATGCGGCTCGTAGAGCCCGCTCCGCGCCTTACGCCGCCAGGGACGGGAAAGATCCCCGGAATTGTCATCGATATCGGCGAGCGATATCGCGGCCGTTCCATCCGTAGGGCATTGCGCCGCCCATCGACCGCCAGGAGCGACGATCCCGGAAGACACGGGATCAGCTAAACCCGGATGTGCGAGTAGGGAAAAGCTGACCCAGTAGCGATTGCTCGCCGCATGCCCCTGCGCCTCTGCAGCGAAGCCCAAATCGTTGACGGGTAAACCACCGGTCGACGAAAACAGCACACAATGGACATCGAGCCGCTCATACTCGCTGAAAATCTCCGGATAGTGACACTCCATGCCGAGCGCGCAGCCGAAACGAATGCCGTCGACCTCGAAGGTCACCGGGATCGATCCCGGCGTGTACATGAAGGAGATCTTGGTGTTAGACAGTAGGCGTTCGTCGTAGCGCGTCACCAGTTCACCGCGGTCGGAGATGACGTAGAGGCTGTTGTGCGGCCGGTGCGGCGCCGTCAGCGGATGCACCGAGCCGATGACCGCCCAGAGCCCGAGCTCGCGTGCCAGCCTGCGCGTCGCATCCAGCTCCTCACGCAGCACCGCCCATTCGAACCGGCGCCAATCGCATGGTCCGATCTCTCTCGGCCCCATCTTCGACATGATGCGCTTGTTGGGCGATGATGTCGTCCCTTCGGGAAAGTGCACGAGCCGCGCACCCGCCTCTCGCGCCTGCTTCATCAACAGGCGCATCTCCTCGCCGCTCCGGCGAAGTTTGTCGATATCCCGGGGATCGTCTGCATAGGTGGTCTGCGCCACGGCGAGACGCAAGCGTCTTGCCTCGGGCAATGCGTCATTCGTCAGCTTGGGAAGAACAAGCATACGGGCGGCAGTGTAGGATTCACCCGTCTTGGCGGCGCGCGCACGCACCCGCCGCTTGAAATTTCCATTCTCAGTCATATCAGGGCCTCTCACGTTCCGGACATCGTTCCCCAGCAACAGGCCCGAAACATCAGGACCAGGATTACGACCCGAGACGAAAGTCCCTTTGCCTCCGATTGAAGACCTTGCTGGGGAAGGTCTAGGGAGGTTCGGCGTTAGGTCACGCCGAATGGAGGATGTCGAGATGGCCGCGATTCGTCAATTCGGGGAATGGAGGCGACTGGTGGGCGCCGAGGGCCCTACTCGGGCCTGCTATCTTGACCCACTCGCCACGGCGGGTCGACGCGGTTCGATCCGGCGAAATAAAGGATGATGCGGTTGCCGCCGGGATCGAATAATTCGGCTTCGCGCCAGAGCCAACTCTTGTCCTCGGGGCCGCTCACGAAACGAAGACCGGCCTCGCTGAGACGGCCGACCGTCTCGTCCAGGCTCTCGCATTCGAAATAGACTGTGGTTCCACCACCGCCACTTTCGCCCTGATGCAGGGAGAAGGTACTGTCCCCGTCCGGGCAGACGAAGCGCGCATACCGAGGACGGGCGTCGACGATGGGCTTGAGACCGAGGGCGCAGTAAAAATTCCAGCCCGCATCGAGGTCAGGCATGGTAACGGTCACCTGGTTCAAGCGCATGATCTATCCTCCCTGATGAGTTCGCCGAAAACTGCCGGCAATTCTGGGACCACGAGATCCATAAAAACAGAGAGCTGAGACCGTCGCATGAACCAAATTCTAAGCGACACGCTTTTTGTGTCCTTGCCACAAATCTCGTGTCAGACTGCTGCAAGCTGCGCATCGCCTGCGCGCCAGTCGAAAGGGCCGAAGCCATGCACAAGTTCACCGTCACCCTCACTCGCGAGATCGAGGCCGATACCGCCGAGGAGGCCGCATTGCTCGTGTACCAGGAACTGTCAAGGGAACCGGTCCCTGACAGCTATTCGGTCACCGACGAGAGGAAGGTAACCAGTGAGATAAAGCTGGACCGAAATAAGGCTGATGAATTCGCCAGCATCGATCACACCGCCGATCCCGGCAACTGGTAACCTCAGGTGGGCATTCCGGCTTTTCGATGAGAGCCGAATGCGCTAGTTGCAAATTCCCTTCCCCGGCGCGAGTGCCGAATTTAAACAGCCCCTCCATCGGAAATATCCCGAGCCAAGGAAAAGCCGTGACCTCACCAATCAAAATAGCGGTCGCCGGCGCGAACGGCCGCATCGGCCGCACTATCGTGCCGCTGCTGGCGGCCGATCCGGCTTTTGCCTTCGTCGGCGGCATCGGCCGTGAGGGCTCCGCGGGCGCCGGGCTGATCGACCGTTCGGCGGCAATCGCCGCCGCCGACGTGATCCTGGATTTCACCACGGGACGTGCCGCCGCTGAACTTACCGGCCTCTGCGCATCAGCAGGCGGGCCAGCCCTGGTGATCGGGGCCACGGGCTTCGAACGGGACGAACTCGAACGGATTGCGGAAGCCGCCCGGACGATTCCGATCCTGCGCTCCGGCAATTTCTCCATCGGCTTGAACATGCTGCTCGGCCTTGTCGCCCAGGCCGCGCGCGCCCTTCCCGCTGAAGGTTGGGATATCGAAATCCTCGAGGCCCATCACAACAGGAAGATCGACGCGCCGTCCGGCACGGCGCTGATGCTCGGTGAGGCAGCCGCCGAGGGCCGCGGCGTCTCCCTCGCCTCCGTCGAGCGGCGCGGGCGCGACGGCATCACCGGGGAGCGGCCGCCCGGCGAGATCGGATTCGCGGTCTTGCGCGCCGGCGGGCTTGTCGGAGAACACAGCGTGCTCTTTGCAGGTGCCGAAGAAGTCGTGACGCTCTCTCATTCGGCTCTCGATCGCAGCATGTTTGCCCGCGGTGCACTGGCCGCCGCCCGCTGGATTGTGGGGCGCGCACCCGGCGAATATGGCATGCGGGATGTCCTGGGTCTGGCGTGAGAAGGGGAACAGGGAGAGTGGACAGAGGCTTGAAGCGCGTTCTTGAATCAAATTCTAAGCGCATCGAAGATCGCAGAAGCGACGACCACTTCCGTTCCGGCGAGACCTACGGAGCAGAATAGCGTGATTTCCTCAGCCGATCCCCGGCCGGCCGCTTTCCCGGCAATGATGTTGGCAAGATCGGCCATGCGGCGCTCGCTGCCGGAACCGGCGAGGAAAAAGGGCGATGCGTAGGCCCAGGTCTGTTCGGGCGAATCCGTCGCGATCACGGCGGCGGCATCCGCGACATCAAGACCGAGTTCATATCCCTGAAGCGTTTTCGGACCCACCGTGTTGACGTGCACACCGGGCTTCAAATCACGCGCATGGATAACGGGTGCTCGGCTCGTCGTTGCGCAGATGACGATATCGGCATCATCAACGGCCTCAGCGACGCTTTCGACAGGTTCCACCTCCAGCCCCAGGGCGTGCTGCATCTCGCTGGCGAAGGCGGCTCGATTTTTCTCGTCGCGGCTATAGACGCGGGCGCGGGTCAGTTTTCGGACGGCGGCGGCTGCGGCAAGCTGGCTTCGCGCTTGCGCTCCGCTGCCGATGAACCCGACGATCCTGGCGTTGGGCGTGCTGAGATGGCGAACGGCGAGACCGCCGATGGCACCGGTCCTGAGGTTGCCGAGGCGCTCCCCGAGAACGATGCCCTTGAGCCTGGCGTCGTCGGCCGACCACACCGCGACGATCTGCGAATGCTCCACCCCGTCGAATGTTTCGTAGACACGGAAACCCGCGAGCGGTTTGTCGCCAAGCATGCCGCCGACGGTGAAAACGAGATCGCCTCGATCGGGAAAGGACACGTGATGCCGGGGCGGAGAGACCAGCCGATTGCCGGCTCTCGCGATAAAGGCGGTCTCGAGCGCATCGATGGCAACCCGCATCAATGCGTTTCCGCCCAGATCCTCGTCCCTCAATATTTTTGTCACGGGCAAATCTCCACCAGCTTAGGCGGGCATCCTCCGACCCCAACTGCGCTTGAGGTCAATAGGGCAGGGAAAGCGATTGCGCTGAAATTCCGAGTGAGGCCTAGTCGACCAGACGGCGGGCCATGATCACGTCGTCGATCTCCCTGCCCTCTTCCAGAACCCCGGCAGGAATCCTGCCGACTTCGGAGAAGCCCTGTCGCTGATAAAACCGGATTGCCGCCGCGTTCTCCGCGCTGACGAAGAGCTCCAGCTGGCGGATGCCGAGATCGCGAGCGTGGTCGGAAACCGCCTGCAGCAGCCTCCGGGCAAGACCCGTTCCACGCAGGTCGGCGCGCACATAGACCATGACGATCGTGGCGCGATGGGCCATCTTGCTCGACCGTTGCCGAAACAGCCCCATGATCCCGACGGGGGCGCTGTCCTGGAACGCAATGAAAACCGGCTCGTTCAGGCGATCGACCCACTCCTCGGGAGAAAGAGCCTCCCAGTCTTCGTAGCGGCTCGCAAACGAGGACGGCTCGGCGCGCAGCGCTTCCAGACGAATAAGCCGGAAAGCCTCCACTTCGTCTGCCTGGATAAGCCTGATCGTCACACCGCCTGCATCCATCGGAACCTCCTGCGATATCGCAGCCATCGTCATTGCAGAGGGCTCGGGCCGATGCAAGCGCGGAAGATTTGGCAGGAATCACTCGAGGATAGGTGTGGCCCCGATAGCAGGTAGCGAGGGCGCCGGGATTTCGGCTTGGCTATGCTGCGCCAGCGCCCTGGGAAGCTTCACTGAGGCGCCCAGCGACAAGCTCGAAGGGTGAGGCCGATGGCCCGCCTGCAGTCATTGCGCTGGGGTTCCCACCCGGCCGCCCTTGCGGACGCCCGACGGATCCCCGGGCGTCGGCTGGTTCGTTGGCCGGAGGTCCCATTGATCGGACGGCCGGACGGCCGGTCGCTCGGTCGCCGGTTCGGGCGTCGACCGTACGACCAGATTGTCCGGCTGTTTGGTTGACCCTGTCGCCGCTTCATCAGTTGACCACTCGGTCGCTTGATCGCTCGGCTTGTCCATCTTGAAGGGTGCAATCTGATTGATAATGACGAGCAGAACTATCCCGACCATCATGCAGACCAGCGTATAGAGAGCGAAATACTTCAGTGCATAACCCTCGCTGATTGGCAGAGCGGCCTTGACAGCGGCGCGAAATGATATTTTCGCATTATTGAAGGATACTTGCAGAAAAGGCAATAGATTTTAAGCATATGTTAAGCATTCCAGAAATTTCCAGCTTATGACAAGGTAGTTATTGGAAGGATCAAGGAAACAACTCCCGCACTGCTCGATTTATCTTAAGAATCCCGGTAAAGGCGAGACGCCCGCGCGGCTGCTTGTAATAGGCTGGCGTCATTGGCGAGGGTTCGCCAAGACAATGCCGGTGATATAGGCTAGATTGCATGGTGCCGGCAGCCTGGTTTCGAGGGTACGCCTTCGGGGTCGGCAGGGGGATCTGCATGTCGGCCATTGCATCTCTGTTTCAGGAAGCCGCCCGGCTTGCGGCCGGGTTTCGGCAGGCGACACCCGCCCGCCACATGCCCAGCCACGATTACGCCACCTCGCTTGCCGCCTTCGGCGAGCCGCTGCCAATGGCCGGATCACAGATGCTGGATGTCATCAGGCGGCTCGCAGATGGCGCCGAACCCGGGCTGCATGCAACCACCGGCCCACGCTTCTTTGGCTGGGTCATCGGCGGCTCCCATCCTGTCGGCGTCGCGGCCGATTTCCTCACCAGCGCCTGGGGCCAGAATGCCGGAAACCATGTCGCCGCTCCGGCTGCGGCCGCCGTCGAGACCGTCGCTGCGAGATGGCTTCTCGATCTCCTGAAGCTGCCAGCCGAAAGCTCGGTCGGCTTCGTGACCGGCGCGACGGTCGCGAATTTCACCTGCCTTGCCGCCGCCCGCGGCGAGGTGCTGCGCCAAGTCGGCTGGGATGCCGATGCCAAGGGGCTGTTCGGCGCGCCCGAAATCACCGTGCTGATCGGTGACGACGCCCACACGACGGTGTTCTCTGCGCTGCAATTCCTCGGCCTCGGCCATGATCGCGTGCTGCGCGTCCGCACCGATCCGGTGGGACGGATAGACCCGGCCGCGCTGGCGGGCACGCTCGATACGGTCTCGGGTCCCGTCATCGCCATTCTCCAGGCGGGTCAGATCAATACCGGCGCTTTCGACGACTTCGCCGCGATCATCCCGCTGCTTAAAACGAAAGGCGCCTGGGTGCATATCGACGGCGCCTTCGGCCTTTGGGCGCAGGCGTCGGTGAAGACCAGCCATCTCAGCCGCGGCATCGAAGCCGCCGACAGCTGGGCGACCGACGGCCACAAATGGCTACAGACACCCTATGATTGCGGCTATGCGATCGTCCGCAGCGAACTCGCCCATCGCCGCGCCATGACGATCGCCGCAAGCTATCTGCCGCTCGCCGGCGTAGGCGAACGCGATCCCTCCCATTATGTGCCGGAGCTATCAAGAAGGGCGCGCGGCTTTGCCACCTGGGCGATGCTGAAACATCTCGGCCGCGAAGGCATGGCCGCCCTCATCGACCAGTGCTGCGCCTCGGCACGACTGGCGGCTGATCTGCTCGCCCGCGAGCCCGGCATCGCCATTCTGAACGAGGTCACGCTGAACCAACTCGTCATCCGCTTCGGAGCCGGCCGTCCGGACGAAGAAGGCGATGCGCTGACCCGAAAGACGATCGAAAAGATCCAGGCGGACGGCCTGATCTTCGCCGGCGGCGCCAAATGGCGCGGCCGCGACGTGTTGCGCCTCTCCGTCACCAATTTCCAGACGACATCGGATCAGGCGGAACTGGCCGCCCACAGCATCATTGCGGCTTACCGGAGCGTTAGCAGCGTGGACAGCGCGCCAACTGACAGGGTCCCGGCTGACAGGGTCCCCAGTGGACACGGCCAATGAAATGCCAACACTTATATGGGCGGGCTGGCTGTATTGCCGGCATCGATTCGCGCCCGTCATCCCATTGCCACAGGCAGCGATTATAGCTCCGCGTCCGTTCCGATCGCGCAAGGAGGATGAGCCATGAACGCCAATGATGTCGCCGCTCATTGGGAGAGCAATGCCGAGAACTGGACGATCTATAGCCGCGCGGGCTACGACAAATATCGCGACGCGCTGAATACGCCGGCCTTTCTCGATATGCTGCCACCGGTCGCCGGACTTGCCGGGCTCGACCTCGGCTGCGGCGAAGGCTCGAATACCCGCGCCGTCGCCCGTCTCGGCGCCCGTATGACCGGCCTCGACATCGCGCCGACCTTCATTCGCCATGCCCGCGAGACCGAGACACAGGCGCCGCTCGGCATCGGCTACGTGCTTGGCGATGGCCAGAGCATCGACTTCCCGGCAGCGACTTTCGATTTCGTAACCGCTTTCATGTCGATGATGGACATGGCCGATCAGCGCCAGGTCCTGAACGGCATCCACCGCATTCTGAAACCCGGCGGCTTCCTGCAGTTTTCGATCCTCCACCCCTGTTTCGTGCCGCCGACGCGCCGCAATATCCGCAATGAAGCGGGCGAACCGATCGCGGTGGAGATCGCCGATTATTTCGACGAGAGCGACGGCCGGATCGAGCGCTGGATCTTTTCCTCTATCCCCGAGGCGGAGCGGGCAAAGCTGCCCCCCTTTTCCATCCCGCGCTTCCACCGGACGCTGTCGACCTGGGTTTCGATGATCGTCGAAGCGAGGCTGACGATCGAGGCCTTCGGCGAGCCGATGGCGTCGTCGGAGGTGGCGCAGGCCGAGCCTGTCGTCGCCGACACCCGCATCGCACCGATCTTCCTGCATATCAGGGCGCGCAAGCTTTAAATTCGCGTCATCGAGGTTTGGAAGGACGTTCCTCAGCGCGCTGACGAACTCGGCTTCACCTCAGACGAACCGGCATCATCGTCGCACTGCGACGACCGAACTGGCGCGGTACCTGGACAGCTGCACCCGGTTGGATTGATTGCCGCCGAACAGGTAGACGTACTGACGGCGCTGATCGATGTGATCGAAAAGGCTCACATGAAAGCGCTTGCCGTTGCGGATCACCACGACATCCCCTCGCCTGGCGGCGCGGAAGAACACCGGCTTGCCGAACTTCCTCCAGGACGCTGCCATGTTCGGATTGGGCGGCGGCTCCCGCGACGATCGCTTGGCGATAAAGGCCAGGAACGCTCCGCACCACGACACCCTGCGGGGATTGACGCTGAGGAAGGAGATGGAGCGCTCGTGCATGCTTTTGTACTTCGATGCCGTGCCCAGCATGTCCGCCTCACAGGGCACGGCAAGCGCCGTGAGGACGATGACGAGAATAACCTTCATAGTTACCCACCATTGTTTTGTATAAACGCTCAAATTCCGAAATGTGGCGAAGAATAAAACAGGCGCGGCAACGTAGATGCCAATTATGGCGTGATTTAGAAACAACTAATACTGGCATTTTGCTGGTGAAAATTGGCCCAAAACAAGGCGCCGGGCCACCACAGACGAGCCTTCTTGCAGCCGGGCACGACCAATGCAAATCCTGCAAATACCGGGTTTACAAGCCAGAAGTGTTGGAGTTTCACTCATTGGAACCGGTTTCACACCGACCGCAGTCGCAAGTGATTGAGCAACAAGATCATTCGCCAAAGAGTTGACAGCACTGCGCGGCCTAGGCCATCACCTATACGAGCTATATTTCCGATAGCCCCTAGTAATACTTAGCCATGAGGGGAAATACATAGCGCTCGCCGCCCTTCATTGGTGAAAACCGGAGGTCCTGCCCCCTGCCGATCGCGGACATGGACGTTCCGAACACCGGATAGCCGGCGCCGTGAGTTAACCGTGGGGTTGCACCGTGGGCTGGCCCATGACCGAGGCAGGATTCGCGGCAAGCGCCCTGGTGACCAGAAGTGCCGCGGCAAGAACAGGGACCACCGCCCAATACGAAAAGCGGATGCCGACATGTTCGGCGACGAAGCCGAGCAGCGGCGGTCCGGCGAAAAACACGAGAAACGTCGTCTGCCCGAGTGCTGCAACGCTGACCGGCGCGGGTCGATCCGTGCGTCGGGCCGCGGCCGAGATGGCAAGCGGATAGACCGATGAGCAGCCGAGCCCCGTCAGGCCAAAACCTGCGAGCGCGACGACAGGATGCGTGGCCGTCGCCACCATCGCGACACCGATGGCCGTGATCCCAAGAAGAGTTAATGCGACCGGGCGTGGATTGAAGCGGTCGATGACAGGGTCCATGCCGAGCCGCCCGATGGCGATCAGCAAGGAGAAGATGGTCACGCCGAGCCCGCCGACGAATGGTTCGACGGCAAATACGTCCCGCATATAGATCGCCGACCAATCGACGCTTGCGCCTTCGGCAAGAAGAGGACCTGCGCCGACGAGGCAAAGGGGCAGCAGCCCGATGGTGGGAAAGGCGAAAAGCGGCGCATGTCCGGGGTGTGCGTCGCGCCGTTTGGGCGCATTCTCGATCCCGGAGAAAACGATCGACCCCGCAATCAAGACAATGATGAGGATGATGAAGGTATGCAGTTCGATGGAGACGGCCACCTGCCGCATGCCGGCGGCAACCAGGGCGGTGAGGCAGAAGCCGAGGCTCCACATGCCGTGAGCCCGGCTCATGATGCGGTATCCGAGCAACGCCTCATGGCGATCGGTTTCGATATTGGCGTTGATCTCGAATGCCCCGGTGAAAATGCCAGCAATGAAGAACAACGGCACGGCCAGCGGAGCTGAAGGCATCCACGGGATCAGCGCCAAAAACAGCGAAGCGCCGAAGACAGTGACAAAGGCGGTCGTGCGCGCACCGAGCCGCTCGATGAATCTCACCGCGAACGTCAGCCCGCAGAGAACACCTAACGACAAGACAGCGAGCAAAAGGCCTAGTTCTCCTTCAGCAAGGCCGAACTTGCGCTGCAGGTCGGGCAGCCGCGAAAGGAACGCGCCGAGGGAAACGGCCACGGCAAATTGAATGAAGAAAATGCGATGATGCGGCTTCATCTCGGGACTTGCTCCGATTGCGGCGGGGTTGAAGCCCAGATATCCGAGCGGCAAAGCCGGACATTCCGACGAAATGGCGACTGGCCCAAATCCGCGGCTCCCGCTTGTCTCACACCGTTGCTGACAGTTTCTGTCAGCATGCCGGTGCCGCCCGTCGTTTGACTCGGGTTGGCGGTTCGCCGGAGGTGGTCGCCGGCCTGACCGCTTGTGACGTCACGAGTGGATGGTGCCCGCCTCTGCCGCCTCTCCCTCTCACAAAAAATTCGCACCCACATCAATTTACTTGCCGTTCTGCAATGCGGCATATGTTTGTGTTCATGGCCAAGTGGCATGAGCGGGGAATCATGACGTCGACACATGCAGACAACAGGGGTGAAGGTGCCAGCCGAAAGGGCTTTGTCGGACTGGTCGTCGGCGCGGTCGGCGTCGTCTACGGCGATATCGGCACCAGCCCGCTCTATGCATTTCGCGAGGCGCTGAGGCCCTTTGCCGCTGATGGCGTGCACGAGGCCGAAGTCGTGGGTCTCATTTCGCTGATGGTCTGGACGCTGACCATCATTGTGACCTTCAAATATGTGCTTTTTCTTCTCAGGGCGGACAATGACGGCGAAGGCGGCGCGCTCTCGCTTCTCGCCCTCCTGATGAAAAAAATGGGGCGAAATGTGCCGGTGCTCTTCTTCGCCGGTCTGATCGGAGCGGCTCTCTTCATCGGCGATGCGATGATCACGCCCGCTCTGTCGGTCATGTCGGCGCTCGAAGGCCTGAAGCTCGTCACACCGGCCTTTGCAGAATACGTTCCGCTGGCGTCGGCCGCGATCATGATCATTCTCTTTGCCGTCCAGTCGCGGGGAACTGCTGCCGTTTCGACGTTTTTCGGCCCGATCACGGTGTTGTGGTTCCTGGCCATGGCGGCGGGCGGTCTGATCCATATCGGTGATGACTGGAGGATTCTGGAGGCCCTCAATCCAGCCAATGCATTCCTGTTCCTCACCCATGCCGGCAGCGTCGGCCTCATCGTGCTCGGCGCCGTCTTTCTGACTGTCACCGGCTGCGAAGCGCTCTATGCCGATCTCGGACATTTCGGCCGCCGCCCGATCCAGATGGCATGGTTCGTGCTCGTCTTTCCGGCATTGCTGCTGAACTACCTCGGCCAAGGCGCGCTGGTGCTCGCCCATCCCGAAACGGCCGACAACCCGTTCTTTCTGATGTATCCCGATTGGGCCTTGCTGCCTATGGTTCTCCTGGCGACGATGGCGACGATCATCGCCAGCCAGGCGGTGATCACGGGCGCATTTTCGCTGTCCCGCTCGGCGGTTCACCTCGGCTTCCTGCCGCGGCTCAGAATCAAATTCACCTCGGAGACCAACACCGGCCAGATCTACGTGCCGGCCGTCAATCTTCTCCTGCTGACCGGCGTCCTGATGCTGATCTTTTCGTTCGGCGACTCCGAGTCGCTGGCGACGGCCTACGGCATTTCGGTAACCGGAACCATGGTCATCTCGACCATGCTGGTCTTCCAGTTCCTTAGGGTCGTCTGGGGTTACTCCTTGGTGCTCGCCGCCGTCTGGCTGCTGCCGCTCTTCACCATCGAAGTCATGTTCCTGGCGGCCAATCTGCTGAAGATCTACGACGGCGGCTGGGTTCCGGTCGCCCTTGCGCTGGCGATCATGATGCTGATGTGGACATGGACCCGAGGCCAGGCCTATCTGAAGAGGGTGCGGGCCAACAACGAGATCCCGCTCGATTCCTTCATCAGGTCGATCGAGCGCAAGTCGGAGCATTCGCCGGTCACCGTTCCGGGAACGGCAGTCTTCCTGACCAGCGTCCCGGATCGGACGCCGAATGTTCTGCTCCACAATCTCAAGCACAACCACGTGCTTCACGAACAGAACGTCATCCTGACCGTCTGGACCGAAGACGAACCATATGTCCCCGATAGCCGCCGTATCAAGATCAGCCAGCTCTCGCCGCGCTTCGTGCGCCTTGATATCAGCTTCGGTTTCATGGACGATCCTGACGTCACAAAGGCGCTGGCTCTGTGCAGAGAAGGAGGCTTCAAGTTCGAAATCATGAAGACCTCCTTCTACCTCGGCCGTCGGAACCTTGTGAGGACGCCGAACACCGGCCTGCCCGGCTGGCAGGAGCGCATATTCATGGGACTGGAAGGCTTGGCGATCGATCCCTCCGATTACTTCAACCTGCCGTCAAACCGCGTCGTCGAACTCGGCGAACAGATTGCCATCTAGAAGTGGACGCCGGGGAAGAGTTGGCGGGTCAGGCCTTGGCCGAGATCGCGCTCAACTCCTCCAGATCGAGATCCCGTTCCAGTTCGTCCAACGTCTCGTCATCGATGTCGCCGGCCCGGTGGAGACGAATGAGTTCTCGGCGTCCTGTCGCAACCGCTTCGAGAACGACGTCGAAATGAGCATGGAGCATCGGCACGTAATGCTCGGTTCTCTCGGCATAGTCGACAATCGCTGTCGCCCTGCGCTGATAACGCTCCAGCAGTTGCGGGTGGATGAGCTTTCCCTCCCCGTCATAGGCCAGGTTTTGCACCGCCCCGAGCTGCACCTGCGCCATGGCGGCTTCGGCCTGGCTCATGGTCAGGCGCGCTCTTTCCGTCTCCGGCGCCAGCCGCGCCCAGGCAATCACCCGCCCCAACGTCGTGCCCTGCACGAGCACGGTTCCGAGAATGACGGCAAAGGACGTGGCGAGGATGAAGTCACGGCCGGGGAATCCCTCGGGCAGGCTCAGCGCCAAGGCGAGCGTGACCACGCCGCGCACGCCCGCCCAGCTCAGAACGGTCGCACCGCCTGCCCCGAGCGGCCGGGTCCGCGTGAACCCCAGCGCTGCACATGACTTGATGACGAGATCCGAGGCGAAGACCCAGGCAAAACGCGCGACGACGAGTGTCACGAGGACTGCGAGCATCGGCAGCCCCATTGTCGCGATCATGGTGGTAAAACCGCCGCCGCGTTCGACGACGTCGCGGAGTGACAGCCCGATCAATGTAAAAACCGCAGCTTCCATCAGGAAGATCATCACCGTCCAGAACGATGTGCCGCGCATGCGTGTGGCCGCTGAAAATACCGTGTGCTGGTGCCAGGAAGCGATCAGGCCGGTGGTCACGGTGGCGATTACCCCGGAAACATGCAGCAGTTCGCCAAACAGATAGGAAATCCAGCCGAGCAGCACGGTGGCCGCGATGATCAGATAGTCGTCGCCGAGATGCCGGATGAGTTTGACCCATGTCGCTCCGACCACGATGCCGACGATGGCGCCGCCCAGCGCCAGCACGAAGAAGTTGCCAACCGCTTCCCCCGCGCTGAAGGCGCCCGTTGCAGCGGCGGCAACGGCAAAACGGAAAAGAACCAGACCGCTCGCATCATTGAGCAGGCTCTCGCCTTCTAGCAGAATCTGCAGCCGCCGTGGCAGCCTGACGCGCTCCAGCACGGCGCGCGCTGAAACCGCGTCCGGCGGCGCAACGATCGCGCCCAGTGCCGCGCAGGCGGCCCAGGGGAGTGACGGAAAGATAAGATGGGCGACAAAGGCCACGATGGCGCAGGTGAATACGACCGCGCCGACGGCGAGTGAGGCGATGCCGATCATATGGCGCCGCAGCCGCGCCAGCGCGATGGACCAGGCGCCATCCATCAATAGCGGCGGCAGGAAGATGACCAGCACCAGCTCGGGGTCGACTGCGATTGCCGGCAGCCCCGGCACGAACGCCAGCAAAGCGCCACCGGTCAGCAGTGCGACCGACGGCGGCAGTCCGAGCCTGTGGGCGGCATAGTGCAGCGCGATGATCGCGAGAAACATCGCGATGACAAGCTCGAATAAAGGGGTTGGTTCCATGTTCCCTGCCCTGGCTCAGCAACGAATGTGAATATGTGCTGGCAAGAATTACAGCGACCTTGCGCATCTGAAAAGACGCGCCGCGCTTTAGAATTCTCCCCGGGATCAAGACCTCGGCTCGCGCCGCCATCGATCATTACCTGGATTTAATTGGAGTTTCCTGCGCATCCTCCTTACATCAGGCGTCCTGAGGCAAAGGAAGGTCCATGAAAAGGCGGACGCTGGTGCTCGCAGGTGCGACCATTGTCGCTTCCACCGTGGCTGCGGCAGCGATCTGGCCACGGCGGCATATCACCGTTGCCGCCAGAACTTTCGACTGGAAGGGAACAGATTTCCTCAGCGGCGGCACAAAGTCGGTCGCATTGGAAAAGCTGCCTGCGCCGCTCTTCCGCAGCCGTCCGAATTGCCTCGTGACATCAGCCCAGGCGCTTGGCCCCTGCCATGTCAACAATATTCCGGCCCGTCAGGACGTCTCGGAAGGAAAGGCCGGACTGCCCCTGCGGCTGGCCGTCCGCATCGTCCATGCCGCCGATTGCCGGCCGGTCGACAATGCCGACATCGAAATCTGGCATACCGATCATCGTGGCTTCTATTCCGGCCGCGAGGCGGCCGACACGTGTACGCTCGGCGACGCCGAGGCAATCAGCGGATTGGCTTTTCGCGGGCGCCAGTTGACGGATGCGGAGGGGCAGGCAAGCTTCCTGACAGCCTATCCCGGATGGTACAAGGGCCGCACGCCGCATGTTCACTGCCGCATCCTCATCGAGGGCAAGGAACTTCTGGTCAGCCAAATCTATTTCGACGATGTGCTGAGCGACATCATTTATGGCGAGCATCCGGACTATCTTGGACGCCCTCCCCGCGATACCCGCAATGAAGCGGACGGCCTTTTTCCGGAGGATGCCACCGATCACATGTTCGATTTCGAGAAGCTCGACGGCGGCGTGCTTTCCGCCACCATCACCATCGGCCTCTCTTCGTAAGCCGATCGCGCAGCCGGCCTTGCCGGACTTCCTCCACCATCGAAATTACAAGGGCGACTTTGCATCCGGCATGAAACCAGATGCAGCATTCCTGCGTACTAACTCTCGACAGCGGCTACAGGCAGCGAGGATTGATGGCATGGTCAGGAAAGAAGGCGTCGCACACATCCCCCGGCCAGTCGCCGAACAGGGACTGGCCAGGCTGATGATGAGGCTGCCCGCGACGCGGGCAACGATCAGAGCGGCCGCGGCGCGCCAGCCCCATCTTTACGAACTGTGCGGCGCCTATGGCGAGGCTTGCGCTGTCCTTGATCGCATGCGCAAGGATAGGTCGGCCGACCCGGCGATCGTCACCGAATATGAGATCATTTGCGCGGAAATCGAAATCGACGTCACCAGGATCCTGCTCGGCGGCCGATGAGTTTGCTTCCGATCCCTGTCAGATCAGCACGCCATCCACATCGATCGAAATGCTCAGCGTATCCGTATCGAAATGATGCGCAGCCCCATCCGAAATCTTGTAGTGGAAAGTCTCGCTCACCTCTCCACTAAGCCCGGCGAGCTTCGTCGCATCGACCGTGTAGCTATAGTCGCCGTGATCGTCGACATGGATGATGCCGTATTGCCCGGTGAGCGTCAGACCGTTCTTGCCGACCACCTCGCCCTCGAAGCGGCGAAGCAGCAGGATCCCATTGGCCGAACTGTCGTTTTCGAGGAGATTGCCATGATGGGCGCCATCCGTGTCGGCTGAGATTGTCAAGCTGTCATGGGCCGCGACAATGATCGGGGCAGCGTCCGTATGCGTTGCATCACCGGCAACGTGACTATCAAGGCTCACCAACAGGGCGTCGGCCTCCTCAATCGTCGTATTGTTGCTGACGGGAAAGGTGTTCGCGGCGATGATGGCCGGCGATATGCTGTATGGCGTGACATCGCTGGCGATGACATTGTCGTGGAAAGCCCCGGATGCAGGCCTGTCGACCTTCAGCGCCGCCTGCGACAGGTCGTCGAAAACGTTGTTGTGGATATCGATATCTTCGCGAACGTAACTGGTAGTGCCGGCTGAGCTGACCACAACGCCCCACACGCCGTCATGGATGTAGTTACCTGATATATCGTAGTCCCTGGTATCGCCCTGATCGCCGAGACCGATGGCGTAGGACCAGCTATAGCCGCCATAGCCCGAGATATCGTTGTCGTGGATGGCAATGTTCGTGCCTGCTTGCGCGCTGATACCGAAGCCGCCGCCGCTGATAGTGTTATCTTCGATAACAGCATCCATGGCCCGCACGATCGTCAGCACGCCCTTGGGTGTCACCGCACCTGTCTGGTCGAGACTATTGCCGCTGATCAGGATGTTGCTACTGTCGTTGATTTGGACGGCATCCGCCGTGGTGCCATGGGCATTGGTGACGGTATTGTTGAGGAGCGTGACCCCATTGAACTTTTCGATCCAAATGCCGTCGCCGTTCACATCGTTGATGGTGCTGTTTTCGATGGTGATGTTCGAGCCGGTCCGGAAGGTGACGGAACCGGTCTTGGACAATCCGGTGTGATCGATCTCGACGTTGTTGATCGTCCAGTTTGAAACATAGCCGCCATAGATGGCCGCACCTGACGTGTCCGAAATCTTGATATTCTCGATGACGATGTTCGAGGCGTAGAGGCTGTGAATGCCGTCGCCGGGGCTATGGATGACGGGGGCGTCGCCAACCCCATAGCTGCCGATCGTGATCGGGGCGCTGGCAGTGCCCGAATATTTGAGGTCTAGCTGGTCGTTGAACACGCTTCCGGCGGCAAGCAGCACGCTGTCGCCGGGCTGCAGCTTCAAATTTTCTACCGCCCAAAACGTCGCAAAAGGCGAAGCCTCGCTCGTTCCGGCGTTGCTGTTGGATCCTGTCGCTGAATTCACATAGTAAACTGTCATATCGCCATTTTTCTGATGATTTCGCAGCTGTTGGGGGTTGGCTGCGATGGATCTTTTGGAGGCGGCGAGTACAGGCCATATCGAAAGGCCCTAATATGACCAAGGCGGCGGCTGACAGGCCCGCGGGCCCGCCCTCGTCCGGGAAGGCGCCGAGGTTGGTACACCTCAATGATCGCAACTTACGCGAAGATAAGCAATGAAATATCCACCGAAAGGTGAATGAACAGTGCTGACTGTGCCGTTCCGCAACGCGGGTCGATGCGACCGGGGCGCATGAAGATGCCGCCCGTTCGGAACGTCTCTTTTCGAGACACAGTCAAGTTGGACGAGCGCTTTCAGCACTCGTCCAACGGAGAGCATTGGGAGGCGCGCTCTGCGTCGCTTCCGGCTTCCCCTTAGCTCAGCACGCCATCCGGATGGATGAAGACGGTCAGCGTGTTCGCGTCGCCATTATGCGAGGTGCCATCGTCGGTCCCGTAACTGAAGGACTCGCTCACGTAGCCGTTATGATCGCCATGGTCGGGAAGCTTCGTGTCATCGAGTGTATAGGCATAGTTGCCTTGCTGATCCACGTGGATGACGCCGTATTCGCCGGTCACCGTCAGGCCGTGCTTGCCGACGGTTTCGTCCCCGAAGCGGCGAAGCACCAGCGTATCATTGTCCGAGCTGTCGTTTTCGAGGAGATTGCCATGACGGGCAGCATCCGCATCGGTCAGGATCTTCAGGTTGTCATGGACGGCGACAACCGCTGAATCCACGGCCGGCTCCGTCGTTGCGGCAGCCTTGGTCTCGGTGCTTGCAAGCGCCGTCTCGACATTTGCGACCGTGTGGTTGTTGCTGACGGAAAAGGTGTGCGCGTCGATGATGGCGGGCGATATGCTGGTGGCCTTGACGCCGGTCTCGATGGTATTGTTGGTGAAGGAGCCGGATGCCGGCCTGTCGACCTTCAGCGCCGCCTGGGTGAGGTCGTCGAAGACGTTGTCGTGGACCTTGATATTCGTCAGGCTATAGTTGCTGCCGGTGGCTCCGCTGACGGCCACGCCCCAGGCGCCGTCGTGAATATGGTTGCCGGATATGTCGTAATCTCGCGCACTGCCCTGATCGCCGAGGCCGACGGCGAAGGACCAGCTGTAACCGTGATATCCCGATATGTCGTTGTCGCGGATGGCGACGGTTTTGCCCGCAAGCGCGCTGATGCCGAAGCCGCCGCCGGTCAGCACATTGTCCTCGACCACGGCGTCGGTCGCCCGCACCAGCACGATCACGCCCTTCGGGCTGTCGGCATGGGTCTGGTCGAGATGATTGCCCTTGATCAGAACATTGCTGCTGTCGTTGACCTGCATGGCATCGGCGGTCGAGCCATTCGCGCTGGTGACGGTATTGTTGAGAAGTTTGACGCCAGCGACCTTTTCGATCCAGAAGCCGTCGCCTTTGACATCGGATATCTTGCTGTCTTCGATCGTGACGTTCTTGCTGTTCCTGAAGGTGAAGGCACCGGCGTCTTGCGACATTCCGGACTTGGCGATCTCGACATTGCGGACCGTCCAGTTGGTGACATCACCGCCATAGATAGCCGCACCGCCGGTGTTCGATATTTTGAGGTTCTCGATGACGATGTTCGAGGCATAAAGACTATGAATGCCGTCGCCGCCGCTGTGGATCACGGGTGCGGCCCCCGTCCCGTAGCTGCCGATCTTGATCGGCGCGGTCTCGGTGCCGGAATGTTTGATATCGAACTGCTCGTTGAACACGCTTCCCTTGGCAAGAAGCACGCTGTCGCCAGGTTTCAGCCCCAAGGATTCCACTTTGGACAAAGTCGCAAAAGCCGATTTCTGGTCCGTCCCGCCGTTGCGGTCGGAGCCAGTCGCTGAGTTCACATAGTAGATTGTCATATCACCAATGTTGCCCTGTTCGTCGGATCGCTATGTCGCCACTGGAATCGGCCGGGGATCGGCCGACCGGATGCGGCGGGGGCAAACCTCCATGGCAAGAAGGCGATAAGATGGTGTCAATGCGGCAACGGGCCGGTTTGCGGGTCGCGCTCCACAGGCGAGGGCGCCGCTGCGGGAAAGCTGCAACTTGGCCCGAGAAAGCCGCGACTTGGAGGCGAATAAATCGAGGAATCTCGGAGCAACGTACCTCACCTTCAAGCTGTACGGCAGGTGATTCTGCTCTTCGCTTGAGCTCACCAAAGCCAAGCAATGAAAGATGTGCCGTGTGGCCCCTCACATCCTCCAAGCACGTTTACCCCTCTCCAAGGCGCTACTTCACCCCCTCTCCCGCAACGCCGTCGTCGGCGGCAGCCGCGCAGCCGCCAGCGCCGGCAACGCCCCGCCGATCACCCCGACCGCCAGCCCAAGCAGTCCTGCCGTCAAAATCACATCGGGCGTAACGACAAGCTGGAAGGCCATCTTCGTGTTGTTGGCGCCCATCGTGCTCGCCTGCCAGCCGTTAAAGGCAAACCATGAGGCGATGACGCCGACTGCGGCACCCGCCGCGGAAAGCAGCACCGCCTCGACCCAGGTGGCGGCGAAGGCCGGCAGGCGGGAAAAGCCGAGCAGGCGCAGCGTGGCGATCTCGGTCGCGCGGTCGGAGACCGAGCTCATCATCGTGTTCAAGGCGCCGGCCGTCGCACCCACGGCCATCAGCAGCGCGATCGGCCAGCCGAACAGGCGGATCAAGCTCTCGGTGCGCTCGGCCTGCGCGGCATAGAGATCGCCCTCGGGGATGGCTGTAAGCGGCGTGCCCGATATATCGGACAGCCGCTCGCGCAGTGCCGCCAGTGCCGTTGCAGGGTCGCCGCCGGCCAGCCGCACGCGCAGGCTCTGCACCTGCCCTTGGCGGTCGAAGGCCGATTGCACCGCGTCCAGATCGGCCCAGATCTCGGATTCGAAGGCGCTGCCAGCGGCGGTGAAATGACCGGCGACGGTCCAGTCGACCGCGCCGAACCGCACCCTCTGGCCGACGGCAAAGCCAGGGAAAGCGTCTGCGATGCGGGCGCCGACGACGATTTCGCGCGCGCCCGATAGAAATAGCCGCCCCTGCGAAAGCCGGGCGCGGGCGCGCAGATCGAGCCCTGCCGGGTCCATGCCCCTGAGCGACAGCGTCTGCTCCGCACCGTCGCTTCCCCTGACATCGATCGGCACGATAGTCTCGCGAGAAAGCGCCGATCCGCCGGTACCATCGGGCGCAATTCCGGTATCGCCGCTCATGGCGGTCAGGCTGCGGATCGCATCGGCAGGTACGTCCGAGCCGGTTTCCTGGTTGGTACCGCCACCTAGGATGACGGCGAGATCAGGCGAGCCAGCCCCGGCAAGGGTGGCCTCGAAGCCGCGCGCCATCGCCAGAAAGCCCGACAGCACCGCCACCACGAGGGCGACCGACAGCACCATCGACAGCGAGATCGCAAGCCGTCGGGGCAGGCTTCCGACATTGACTCCGAGCATGAGAAAGGTCTGCTTGAGCGTTGATAACATTGGATTATCTCGTTCTGAAGGCGTTGACGATGGGCAGGCGCATGGCGTTTGCGGCCGGCAGCAACCCGGTCAGTAGGCCGAGCCCCGCAATGATCGCGGCGGATTTCAGCAGCACCTCACCGCCGAAGACGAGGCCGAATTCCGGCCCGATCGAGAGCGTCGCGAGCTTTGCCAGAATGAGCCCACCCACGCCGCCGACGGCGAAGATGAACAGCGTTTCGCCGAGAATGAGCGCCGCGATCCGCCCGCGGGAAAAGCCGAGCACCTTCATCACGCCGATCTCGAAGCGGCGCTCCCGGATGGCGAAGAGCATGATGTTGACCGATATCATCAGGATCGTCACGAAGGCGGCGCCGACGACGAGGCTGACGATCAGCCCGACATCGGCGAACTGCCGGAGAAAGGCTTCGAGGAACTGCTTTTCCGATTGCGTCCTGGTTTCAGCCGCCGAATTGGCAAACAGCGCGTCGATGCGCGCGGCCAGCACGCCCGAGGCGACGCCGTCGCGCGGGCGCACCACGAAGGCGTCGACCGTATCCCTGTCGCGCGCACGGGCTGCATTGACCATGTCGTAGCGGGCAAGCATGAAATAAGTGTCGGTACCGGCATCGGCCCCCGCGAAGATACCCGCGACGGTGAAGCTCCAGTTCCGGCTGCCGTCGGCCTTGATGAGCTGGCTGGTTACGCCGATGCGCTGGCCGACCGACCAACCCTGCGCCTCAGCCAATGCCCTGCCGACAAGCACCCGGTCACCGCCCTCTTCCAGCGCCGCGATCAGTTCAGGCGTCAGCCCGAGTTCGGCGCCATTGGCGGCGGCAATCGCCCGCGGATCGACCGCGCTGACGGCCACCAGATTCTTCTCGACCTCGACGAAGCCGCGCATGCGTGCGGTATAGGCGACGGCTGCGACGTCGCCCTCCGCCGCGATCCGGTTGAGATAGGCAATCGGCAGTGGCAGCCCCCGGCCCGCTTTGTTGAACACGCCGAGCAGGTCGTCGCTGGCGCCGGCCGCCCCCTGGCTGCCGCTGACGAAACTCGCCGTCAGCCCGTAGATCAGGAAGGCGATGCCGACCGAAAACATCAGCAGAACGGCCCGCAGCCGCTTGCGCCAGGCGTTGCGCCGCATCAGCTGAAAAAAGGTCATCGGCCTTCCCCCTCGACGAATTCGCCCTTGTTGAGATGCAGCGTGCGCCGGGCAAAGGCGGCAGCCTCGGGATCGTGCGTGACCATGATGATCGTCTTGCGAAGCTCACGATTGAGGAAGCCCAGCATGTCCAGGATATCATTGGCCGATTTCCGGTCGAGATCGCCGGTCGGCTCGTCGCAGAGAATGAGACCGGGATCGGCGACGATGGCCCGGGCAATGCCGACGCGCTGTTGCTGCCCGCCCGACATGCTGGAGGGAAACTGCCGCTGCCGCCCCGCGAGCCCGACCAGATCCATCACCGTATCGACGCGCGCCCGCCGCTCCTTGCGCCCGAGCGGCTTCAAGAGCAGCGGCAGCTCGATATTCTCCGCGGCATTCAGCATCGGCAGCAGATTGTAGAACTGAAAGACGATGCCCATGCTGTGCGCCCGCCAGGCGGTTCTCGCCCCCTCGCCCATTTGCTCGAGATGACTGCGCCCGATGCGGATCTCGCCGGCGTCCGCGCTGTCGATGCCACCGAGCATATTCAGCAGCGTCGATTTCCCTGAACCCGACGGCCCCATCACCGCGACGAAATCGCCGCGCGGAATGGCAAGGTCGAGCCCTGACAAGATCGGTATTGTCTCCGCCCCGATCCGGAACGCCTTCCTGACGCCCGCAAGCGCGATATAGGGATCTTGAGTATCTGTCATTTTCGGCTCCTTGGTGGTTTATTCATCGGAACAGCGGCGCGAAGACCAGCCCGTCATCCTGAGTTGCGATCCACAGGATCGCCTCGAGGGATCAACCCGCATCGCCCAACCTGCGGGCCGGAGTCTCGAAGGATGAGGGCGGGTGAGTAGCACCAGCGCTTCCCTCACCCACCACGAGGCGAATGCGCGCCGCCATGGCAGGCCGCATGCCCGAAGGCGGCTGAGATAGCGACAGTCGAAGCGTCACCGTCCCCTTTTCCCGCGAAATCACCGGCGCGATCTTCGACACCTCGACCGCAAAAGGCTGGCCAGGAAAGCCGTCAAGCACCGCCTCGCCCGACAGGCCCGGCCGCATCAGCGCGATATTGGCTTCCGCCACATCCGCATCGATGACCATCTTCGCCGTATCGGTAATCACAAGCAGGCTTTCATTCTCCCGCACGCTGTCCTCGCGCGACAGCACCGTGTCGCCGACATGCGCGGTCAACCGCGTGATGGTGCCGGAGATCGGCGCGCGCACGGTCAACGCCTCCACCTGCTCGCGCGCTTTGTCGATCTCGAGCTCCGCCTTTTCGACATCCTGCCTTGCCTGCAGCGCGGCATTCTCGGCCCTGTCGGCAGCCGTTTTCGCCTCCTCTAGCGCCTGCATCGACATGGCGTCGCGCCCGGCAAGCCGCTCGGTGCGCACAAGCGATAACCGCGCCTGCGCGAGCTCGATGTTCTTTGCATCAAGCGCCAACGCCGCCGCCTGGCCTGATATCTCCGCGCCCCGAAGCGCGAAGCGTGCGCCGGCATCTTCGAGCCGCACCAGCACCTGCCCCGCGACGACAAGATCACCGGCCTCAACCTCGACCGCGACGATCCGGCCCTCATATTTGGAAAAGGCGGTGGCGGTGTCGGGGGCGATGACATAACCGGAGCCGGTGATCTCGCGAGGGAGCGCAGCCGTGCTCTTCGCTCCATCCTTAGTCGGCGTACGTCCCCCCTCAGCAGCGGCATCGTCTCGGGCTCGCGCCTCCGCTCCATTGGCGGATATCGTAAAGTCGCTGCCCGAAAACATCGCAAGCGCGGTCTCGATGCGCTCCAGCATCTCAGGTCCATAGAGAGAAACCGCCGCCAGCGATGCCGTTGCTACAAGGACGAGCATTACGCCAGGGATCATGCGCCGCCGGGCAAGAGGCGCCGGCGACTCTGTTTTGAAAGCCGCGGGCTCGATCGAAAGCGATCTTAGCTTGGCGGCAAGGTTTCGGTCATGTTCTGATGTCGTATTCATGCCGGCAAACATCGCCGACCGGGCAGAAATCGCGACCTCGAACACGATCCAGGCAGTCCTCGATCGCGATTATGTACCCGGTATCAGCCATACAGTGCGGAACCGGTTGTCTTTACGGAACGGCGAACGCGGATTGGCGAGGACCACCGCCTCGAACGACGATGGCGGGTGGCTAAGCCCTCCTCTGCCGCCATGCAATCGGCGTCATCTCAGTCACCCGGCGGAATTCCCGGTTGAAGTTGGACTTCGTCTGGAAGCCGACCTCGAACATCACCTCGGTCACCGGTTTCTCAGTGCCGGCAAGCAGCCGGCATGCCTCGCCGATCCTGTAATCATTGACATATTGCGAGACGTTCTTGTCCATCACCCGGTTGATCGCAGCCGAGATCTGACGGGCGGGGATGCCGGCCTTGCGGGCCAGCCGGTCGAGATTGAGATTGGCGTCGCGATAGAGTTTGCGGCCCTCCATCAGCGCATCGACCGCGGCGATGGTCTGCTTGTCCTCGCTCGTCTCCGGCCGCGGCGCCACGTCCACCATCTCGGCCGGCGCCCGGCTCCGGCTGGCGGCGGCCGCTGCGATACCGAGGATGACGAGGACGGCGAGATTTCCGATACTGATCAGCGTCAGCGCGCGCTCGCTATGTGCCGAGGTGAGGTCGAGAAAGACGAAGGTATCGACAGCGGCCGAAAGACACAGGGCGGCTGCTGTAAAGATGATCGCCCGATAGGCCGGCACCGCCCCTTCGAAGGGCGCCAGCCGCAGCGCATCGGCGCCCGGGCGCATCAGAAGCAGGATGGCCATGGCATAACCGATGAAGATCAGCACCAGCGCGATGTCGATCGCATCCCGCCAGAACGCCATCAGCAGCAGGATGACGGCGGCGGGCACGGCATGAAGGGCCATCCGCGCCGGCAGTGGCCGCCGGCTCGTCCTCACCAATCGGGAAACCCCGGCATAGGCAAGCGGCGGCACCGTCGCCGCGATCACGGGCGCGACCAACCCGATGGCCTGTAGTCCATATCCCCAGCGAAGGCCGGAGAGCACGGATTGCAGCGCGGCGAGCAGGATGAGTGCCAGAAACGGCCGGTTGGGCTCATCCTCATCGTCGCGTTTGAGGACGACGACGAAAAGGATGAGCAGCAATAGGGCGACGACAAAGGGAAGCGGTATGAAGATCATGGGGCCCATGAGATCGGAAATGGCGAAGAGAAGGCCATCATTGCCGAGATCCTCACCCGGCGCGACCTTCATCATGTTTTAGGACGCGTCTTAAGATCGGATTTTTGAGCTGGCGCCCCCGGGCTTCCAGCCGAACTGACGGTGCAAGAGCGGCAATTGCCGTGGCGATCGCCCTCTTCGATCAAACGCGTTTCAGAAACGCAAGCACTCGGCTGGTGAGGAGCGCGGTCGCATCCGCGTCATATGACGGCAGCGAGCTGTCGGCGAAGTAGTGCTGATCGCCGGGATATAGGAAAAGTTCCGCATCCTCGACCGCCTCGACGATCTCGCGGGCGGCATCGATATCGCCCTCGCCGACGAAAATCGGATCACTGTCCATACCGTGGATCTGGACCGGCACGCCATCCGGCCAGGGTCCGAAGGCCCACTCGCCACGGATCGGCAGACAGGAGTAAAAAAGCAGAGCGCCACGGGCCCCTGGCCGTGTCTGTGCCAGCTTTTGCGCTGGCAGCACACCGAACGAAAAGCCGGCATAGACGAGCGCCGCAGGCAGTTCGTCGGCGAGGCGAACGCCGCGCTCCCTGATATCGTCGAATCCGATCCCGCCGATATAGGCCAGACCCTCGTCAATGCTCTGAAACGTCAGCCCGTCGAAGAGATCGGGCGTGTGCACGATATGGCCATTTGCTCGCAAGGCGTCGGCGAAGGCGCGCACGCCCGGGGTCAGCCCTTGAGCGTGATGGAACAACAAGACTTCAGCCATACCAAACCTTCTCCCGATGATCGGTATCTAAGGCGTAGCACCGAAGAAGGCCAGCCGGGTGAAGATCGTATAGTCCGCTTCCGATACCATCAGCGCAACGAAAACCAGCACCAGCAGCGGCGGCAGCAGGATGGCGTAGACCAGCGCCAGCCGCTCCCAGGCCATGTGCATGAAGACGGCGACAATCAGACCGGCCTTCAGCATCATGAACAGCAGGATCAACGTCCACCTCAGATAGCTCTGGACGCCGAGATAATCGACCATGTAGGACGCCGCGCTGAGCACGAAGAGCAGCCCCCAGACGAGGAGATAGAGCCGGATCGGATGCTGCTGTCCGGTGTGTGTCTGTGCATGCACCGCTTGGTTTTGAGCATGCGCCGTTGTCTCGCTCATGACGACCTCACCACAGATAAAAGAACGCGAAGATGAAGACCCAGACCAGGTCGACGAAGTGCCAGTAGAGGCCCATGATCTCGACGGCCTCGTAGCGGCCTTTCCGGCTGGTGAAGAAGCCGCGCCGCTCCACGTCGAAATCGCCCCGCCAGACCTTGCGGGCGACGATGAGCAGGAAGATGACGCCGATCGTCACATGGGTGCCGTGGAAGCCGGTGATCATGAAGAAGGTCGATCCGAACTGGGCAGCCCCCCATGGGTTCTCCCAGGGGCGCACGCCTTCGGTGATCAGCTTCGTCCATTCGAAAGCCTGCATGCCGACGAAACAGGCTCCCAGAAGCGCCGTCAGCAGCATCAGTATCGCAGTCACGCGGCGGTCGCGGCGATAGCCGAAATTGACCGCCATCGCCATGGTGCCGCTGCTGGAGATCAGCACGAAGGTCATGATTGCGATCAGGATCAGCGGCACATCCTGGCCGCCGATATGCAGCGCGAAGACCTCGCTCGGATTGGGCCAGGCGACGGGCGTCGACATGCGGGCGGTCATATAGGCGATCAGAAAACAGCCGAAGACAAAGGTATCGCTGAGCAGAAAGATCCACATCATCGCCTTGCCCCAGGAGGCGGTCTTGAAGGCGCGCTGATCCGAGCTGAAATCGGCGGCGACACCGCGAAGGCCCGCTGGCCTGAGATTTGCCTCGCCGTGGGTCTGGACAGAATCTACCATCTTCAAATCCCCTAGCTTATCAACGTCCGGCAGAGATCGACGAAATCGTTCGCCCAGCCGGCAAAGAGCGCGAAGAGCAAAAGCCAGACGGCCAGCATGAAATGCGAATAGATGGCCGAAAGATCGACGCTGAGGCGCAGCCTTTCCGGCGCAACCTCGGCCGAGAATGCCCTGACCGTCGTATGCGCGAGCACCGCGAGCCCGCCGAGGATGTGCAGCCCGTGGAGGCCGGTGAGCATGTAGAAAAAGCTGTTGGCTGGATTGTCGGCCAGTACGTAGCCGGCCGCCGTCAGTTCCCGCCATGCCTGGATCTGCCCGGCGAGAAAGAAGACGGCTAGCGCAAGTCCTGTCGCAAGCGCCGGCCGGAGGCTTTCCATGCGGCCGTGCTGTGCTTGATGTTTGGCCCATTGCAGCGCGGCGCTGCTCAAGGCCAGTGCCGCGGTGTTCACCCAAAGCAGCCGCGGAACCGGCATCCCCCACCAGTCCGCCGATGCCGCACGCATGAAATAGGCGCTGACAGCAAGGCTGAAGACGGCGCCGACGATGCCGAGAAACACGAAGAGTCCGATCTTCACCGCCGGCACAGGCGCCCGCTCAGTGCCATGATGATCCGGCAACTGAACCGAGCCGGTTTCCAGCCAGGGCTTCGAGGTCAGCCGCTGCCCGGCCAGCCACCAGATCATGATGGCGGCGATGGCGGCGAGGAAGATCAGCACGACGCTCATGCCGGGACCTCTCGCGTCACGCCGTCGCTTGCCGGCACATTCTGCGGAATGAAATCCTCGGCCGCGCCCGGCACGCTGTAATCATAGGCCCAGCGGTAGACGACGGGCAAATCCTTGCCCCAGTTGCCATGCGCTGGCGGGGTCTGCGGCGTCTGCCATTCAAGCGTCGTCGCCCGCCATGGATTGCCGCCTGCCTCCTTGCCCCGGAAAAGGCTCCAGACCAGATTGAACAGAAAGACCATCTGCCCGGCCCCGACCACAAGCGCCATGACGGTGATGAAGATATTCAGTGTGTGGGCCGAAGGCGGGACGAAGGCCGTCTCTCCCATCTCGAAGTAGCGGCGCGGCACGCCGAGCAGCCCGAGATAATGCATCGGAAAGAAGATCGCATAGGTGCCGAGGAAGGTGACCCAGAAGTGGATCTGGCCGAGCATGTCGTTCAGCATGCGGCCCGTCACCTTCGGATACCAGTGATAGATCGCCCCGAAGATGACGAGGATCGGCGCCACCCCCATGACCATGTGGAAATGCGCGACGACGAACATCGTATCCGACAACGGTACGTCGACGACGACATTGCCGAGGAAGAGACCTGTCAGGCCGCCGTTGACGAAGGTGACGATGAAGGCGAGCGCAAAGAGCATCGGCAGCGTCAGGTGGATGTCGCCGCGCCACAGCGTCAGTACCCAGTTGTAGACCTTGATCGCCGTCGGGATAGCGATGATCAGCGTCGTGGTGGCGAAGAAGAAGCCGAAGGCCGGGTGCATGCCGCTGACATACATGTGGTGCGCCCAGACGACGAAGCTCAAGCCCCCGATGATGACGATCGCCCAAACCATCATGCGGTAGCCGAAGATGTTCTTGCGCGCATGCGTGCTGATCAGGTCCGAGACGATGCCGAAGGCCGGCAGTGCGACGATATAGACCTCAGGATGGCCGAAGAACCAGAACAGGTGCTGGAAGAGGATCGGGCTGCCGCCGCCATGCTGCAACTGCGTGCCCATCTCGACGATCGCTGGCATGAAAAAGCTGGTGCCGAGCACACGGTCGAACAGCATCATGACGCAGGCGACGAAGAGGGCCGGAAAGGCCAAGAGCGCCATCACGGTCGCGGTGAAGATGCCCCAGACAGTGAGCGGCATCCGCATCAGCGTCATCCCCCGCGCCCGACCCTGCAGCACTGTTACCACGTAGTTCAGCCCGCCCATGGTGAAGCCAATGATGAAGACGATCAGCGAAATTAGCATCAAGAGGATGCCCCAATCCTTACCACCCGGCGTGCCTGATAGCACCGACTGCGGCGGATAGAGCGTCCACCCCGCTCCCGTCGGCCCACCAGGAGCGAAGAAGCCGGCGGCGAGGATCAGCACCGCAAGCAGGTAGATCCAGTAGCTCAGCATGTTGGCATAGGGGAAGACCATGTCGCGGGCGCCGACCATCAGCGGAATGAGGTAATTGCCGAAGCCGCCGAGGAAGAGCGCGGTCAAGAGATAAATCACCATGATCATGCCGTGCATGGTGATGAACTGGTAGTAGTGATCGGCATCGATGAAGGAGAGAGCACCGGGAAAGGCGAGCTGAATGCGCATCAGCCAGGAGAGCACCAGCGCCACCAGGCCGATCGAGATCGCGGTCAACGAATATTGCACGGCAATGATCTTCGCATCCTGGCTGAACACATATTTGGTCCACCAGCTATGCGGATGATAAAGTTCGACATCCTCGACTTCGGCGGAGGGGATGCCGTCGGATGGAATCTCGACCATGATCTCTCTTCCCTTCCCGCCGGTTTCTTGAACCGGCAAACGGCTTTCCGGCCGCTGCATCGCGTCAGTTTGCCGGCGGCGGCTCTCCCGATGACGCCGTCAACTGGGTGAATGTCTGCTGCTGCCCGAGCCAGGTCTGGTAGTCGGCATCCTCATCGACCACGACAGTGCCGCGCATTTGCGGGTGGCCGACGCCACAGAGTTCGGCGCAGAGGATCTCGAAAGTCCCCGTCCGGGTCGGCGTGAACCAGAAATAGGTAATCATGCCGGGGATCATGTCCATCTTGGCGCGGAATTCCGGCACGTAGAAATCGTGGAGCACATCGACGGAGCGCAGCAATATATGCACCGGCTTGCCGATCGGCAGATGCAGCTCGCCGCCCTCGATGATGATGTCGTCTAGGCCGCTTGCGTCGTTCTTATCGAGACCGAGTGGATTTTCGGCGGTGACGTCGCGCGTCTCCGCACGGCCGAGCTTTCCGTCCGCCCCCGGCAGGCGGAAGCTCCACAGCCATTGCTGGCTGACGACCTCGACCGATGCGGCATCGGCAGGCACCGTGATGAACTGGTTCCACACGATGAGGCCGGGCGCCAGCATCGCCGCGACGCCGACCGCCGTTCCCCCTGCCAGCAGCAGCTCCAGCCGGCGGTTCTCGGGCTCATAATGCGCTTGGTTGCCCGGTCTGTGCCGGAAGCGGAAGACGCAGTAGGCCATGAACGAAACCACCGCCACGAAGACGATGCCGGTGATCCAGAAGGTGATGACAAGGGTGCTGTCGATATAGGTCCAGTTGGACGCGATCGGCGTCCACCACCACGGGCTCAGCACATGGAACAGCACGGAGCCGACGACAATCAGGACGAGGATCAGCACGACAGCCATGTCCGCTCCTCCTCGAGCAGGTTGACCCGTGAAACCGCATTCCGCAAAAAGTCCGTGTTTATTATCGCACAGATAGAAAATATCGGCAATTACGGCAATTTAAGCATGCCTACCGGCCGCGGCCCGTCATTTGGGCTATTGCCCGTCATTGCGAATATTGCTTGAGATAGGCGATGAGATCGGTGATCTCCTTGTCGTCCTTCACGCCGACAAAGGCCATCTTCGTGCCCTTCACCTTCGCTTTCGGATTGTGCAGATAATCGCGCAGCACCGTCTCGTCCCAGACGAGACCGCCTTCGCCGGCGGCCTTCATCGCGGCTGAATAGGCGAAATCGGGATGCGTCCCGGCCTTCCTGCCGAACAGCTTGTTCAGCGACGGACCGACCTTGTTGGTATCGGACTCGACGACATGACAGGTTGCGCATTTCTTGAAAACAGTGGCGCCCGCCGTCGCATCACCCTCCTGCGCCCCGGCATAACCGGGGAAAAGGGCACTCGCGGTTGCACCAATCAGCAGAACAACACGGTAATCCATGGCAAACCTCATCCTCCTCAAGGTCGCCAGCCACTCACACCGTCCACTATCTCTCGCGTGTGAGTGGTGGTTGTTATGGCCCGAAGCTTAGTCCTTCGCGGATGCAAGTCAATCGCTTCGACAGTTGGGGTCGGCTGAACGCATCTGAGATCCGGTGAACCCGACGCTGGTAATGGCCGCTACATTCCGATCGAAAGCGCCTCCCGCACCGCCAGTTCGGCCATGGCAAGCGCCGCCTCGCGGGTCCTGGCGGCCGCGATGAAGCGGCCGTTGTGGCAGAAGCTCGCGCCCTCTATGCCGCAAACCGCTTCCAGCTCTCCATTGGTAAGACCGGCCCAGGCTGCCGGCAGATCGGCCCGGAGCTCGAACCCTTCCTCGGCGCGGCGGATACCGGTCACACACCAATCTTTTTCACGCGGGTGGACGACGAACAGCAGGTGATCGGCGCCCGCCTTGACGATGGCCGGACGGAAGGGCATGCCCCTCGGCAATTCCAGAACACGCCCCTGCCCCGCAGCCTGGATTGCCTGATGCACGATCGTCTCGGCTCGTAGTTTTGCAGCACTTTGGCCGATCCTGGCCTCGACGAAACTGCGAGCAATGGCAAGCGCCGCATGGAAAGCGCGATCGTCGGCCTCGGGCTCCGCTTCATCGAAAACCGGTTTCAGCGTCTCCAGCAGCACCGGCAGCGTCAGTCCCGCCAGTGGCCCCGAGGGACTGAGCGCGCCGTTGTCGGTCAGGTCGATCGGCAGCACGAAGCCGGCGTCGAAGGAAGCATGCACCGTCTCGACATCTGCCTCTGGAAGACCGGAGGCAGCGAGATAATCCCTGCCGAAATGCTTCCAGATCAGGCCGAACGAGCTGTAGGGCTGGCCATCTTCGCGCAGCGGCGCGCCGCGCTGATGGTGATCGAATATCCGGGCAGCAGGGTCATAGGTTCCGCCGACATCGTAGATGATGCGGTCTTGACCCGGCGTGATCCAATCCAGCGCCCGGCTGCGGACGATCCGCGCCTGCGGGAAAAGCCCGGTCAGGATGACGCTTGACAGCAATTCGTCGGCATGGAAGCCACCGGAATGAGTGACGAGGAAATCGGGGATCATGAGAGCTTACGCCTTGTCGTTCGCGGAGGTCCGCTTGCGGGTCGGCACCAGATAGCCGTTGCCGGCTGCTATCTCAACCCGTCCGTCACGCATTTCGCTCAGCGCCTGTCGATCGTCGCTTGTTTGTCGTCGCCGAACTTTGCGAGTGACAGACGCCGGTGGCTGCACGTCTCGTCACGCTCTGGATCGACGTTGCCGCCCTCGCAAAACTGCCTATCCTGCGACCATCAGAAGTGGCTAGCGAAATTTGCAAAATCGGAAAGAGGCAGCGCTTGGAAATTCCTCCGCACTTTCATGTTGTCGAGACGGCTGGATGGCTTGTGAACCACCGTATGAACTCCGCTCTCCCCGGCTATCTCATGATCGGTTCCAAGACCGACACGACCGACCTGTCGGATTTGTCCGTAAACGCCTTGGCCGAATTCGGCCCCTTGCTCGCAAGGGCTCAGAGCGCATTGAAGCAGGAATTGAACGCTCAGCGCGTCTATATCGGCCGATACGGGCACACGCCCGGTTATCCGATCCATTTCCATGTGATCCCGATCTATGACTGGGTGGAGGAATTATTCTGGAAGGACGCCCGCTATCGCCTGCTGGCGAATTTCGCAGAGGGACCGGGGGAAACCGCAACGGATGGCGCGGAACTGACGCTGTTTGTCTGGCGTGAGTTCTGCGAACGCGCAATACCGCCGCCCATCACCGGGCCATCGGTCTCAGAGGCCATCCAGTTGTTGCGGGACACAATGGTGTTTCCGGCGCTTTAGGTTTTTGCGCTCAGACGCGACATGCACGAAGAACGTGGCTAAGACAGCGCCGGTTCCGGCTGTCCTGCGACGAGCGCACGAGCGGCTGCTGCGCCGGCATGCAGGCAGATGAGCCCGATCGCGGCCAGAGAATTGATCAGCAGGACATCAGCCACGACCGGCGCCGAAAACGCGCCCTCGCCTGACGGAAGCACCGCCGTTGCGGCAAAGAGCACGCCTTCATAGGCAACGAAGCCGGCGATGAAGGCGCCGGCCATGGTGACGGTAAGGCCGGCAGCGAGACGAAGTACCCCAAGCGCTGCGGCCAGCGATGCCAATGCCGCAACACCGATCGCAAGGCCCCAGGCATAACTGTCCCAGGTCTGGGGATAGCCGAGCACGAGATATCCTACCATCTGGTTGGCGAACCAGGCCAGCAGTACCGCGGTCACCGCCATCCGCCGGGGAAGAATGACGGCCGACACCGCCGCCAGGGCTACGAAGGGTGTGACGCAGGCAAAAAGCAGGCTGAGCGCAACGCTCGCACCTGAAATGAGGACGACCCAGGCAACAGCGAAGCCGGGGACGACAGGGCGCAGGGGAAACTGATTTCGTTCGAGCATCTCGAAACTCCGTTCGGCCGGGCGCACGCGCCCTGCGAAATCATACGCCAGTCCAGAAAAAAGGCCAGTGAGGTCACAGCGCCCCTTTAGGTCGAAATCCCCGGGCGTTCCTCAATCGATGACGTACTGGATATGATGGCGGCCATGCACGGCCGATTTCTGGACATGGGCGCGAACGCCGAAGACCCGGCCGATCATATCCTCCGTCAGCACATCCTCCGGCGCGCCGGAGGCGACGACCTCGCCCTTCTCGAGCACCGCCAGGCTGTCGCAAAACATCGCCGCCAGATTGAGATCATGCAGCGCGACGACAGAGGTGATGCCGAGTTTCGAGATCAGCGAGAGAATGTCGAGCTGATGCTGGATGTCGAGATGGTTGGTCGGCTCGTCGAGCAGCAATTCGCTCGGCGCCTGCGCCAGGGATCGCGCAATATGGACGCGCTGGCGTTCGCCGCCCGACAGCGTCTGCCAGAGCTGGCCCGCCCTCTCTCGCATGCCTACCCGCAACAGGGCCTCTTCGACGGCGGCATCATCCGCGGCGCCCCAGGACGACAGCAGCCCGCGATGCGGCGTGCGGCCAAGCCGCACGACATCTCGTACTGTCAGTTGCGTATCGGTCGCCGACTGCTGCTCGACGAAGGCGACACGGCGCGCAAGGTCTGCGCGCGACAGCGAGGAAATGTCGTCTTCCCCAAGCCTGATGACGCCGCTGCGAGCTTTGCGCAGGCGGCAGATCAATCTGAGCAGGCTCGATTTTCCGGAGCCGTTCGGCCCGAGCAGGCCGAGCACCTTGCCCTTTTCCACGGCCAGGCTGACGCCGTTGACGATGACAGTGTCGCCGGCGGCAAAACTCACCTTGTCGATCCGGATGCTCATGCGCTTCTCCGCACGCGATAGAGAATGACGGCGAAGGCCGGTGCGCCGAACAGCGCGGTGACGACGCCGATCGGCAGGATCTGCTGCGGTATGATGATGCGCGAAACGATATCGGCGCCGACCACGAAGATCGCGCCGCCGAGCGCCGTTGCCGGCAGCAGTCGCCCATGCGACGGCCCGACGAGGAAGCGGGCGGCATGAGGAATGACGAGGCCGACAAAACCGATCGATCCGACCATGCTGACGACGCTTGCCGTCATCGCCGCGGTCGTGCCGAAGAGCACGATCTGGACGCGGCGCACGGAAATGCCGAGCGAGGCTGCCGCATCGGTGCCGAAGGCGAAGGCATCGAGCGCCCGCACATGAGCCATGCAGATGATGAAGCCAATCAGCGCGATCGGCACCGAGAGATAGACATCGGGCCAGCGCACCCCGCTGAGCGAACCGAGAAGCCAGAACAGGATGCCGCGCGCCTGCTCGGCATTCGCCGATGTTGTCACCACGTAGGAGGTCAGCGCATTGAAGAGCTGCGACCCGGCGACGCCGCAAAGAATGATGCGCTCACCGGTTCCCCCGACCCCCGTCGCCAGGAAGCCGACCAGCAGGAAAGCGATGACCGCGCCGATAAAGGCGCCGCTCGAGAGACCAAGAACGCCATAACCGAAGCCGAGGATCGTCACGCAGACGGCGCCGGTCGAGGCGCCGGCGGAGATGCCGAGCACATAGGGTTCGGCCAGCGGATTGCGCAGCAGCGCCTGGAGGATCGCCCCGCAAAGCGACAGCGACGCGCCGGCGCTTGCGGCAACCAGCGCCCGGCTCAGACGATAATCCCAGACGATGCCCTGGTGGATGCGGCTGAGTTCGAAATCCGTTCCGAACAGCCGGTTCAAGACGGCCTCTGCCGTCGTCGCAAGCGGGATGGCGATCTCGCCGATGGAAACGGCAAGGCTGACCATCAGCCCGAGAAGCAGAAACGCTGCAATGGTGAGCGCTACCGGCGCCCACCATCCCTGTTTCCTGGCGGAGATCGCGCTCACTGCGAAAGGCCGAAAGACTTGATGCCGTTCGCCAATGTCTCGATGCCGTCGATCGTCCGGATCGTCGGGTTCATCGACTGCGCGTCCATCATCACGAAGTGCTTGTTCCTGACGGCATCCAATTCCCTTGTGACCGGGTCGTTCTCGAGGAAGTCGACCTTGACCTTGGGATCGTCGGCCGCGTAGCGGCGGCGATCCATCGTCGCGATGACGATGACTTGAGGGTTTGCCTGGGCGATGGTTTCCCAGCCGACCAGCGGCCATTCCTCTTCCGTCGTCACGACGTTCCTCGCACCGATCGTCTTCAGGATATAGGCCGGTGCGCTGTTCTTGCCGGCAATAAAGGCGTCGCCGTTGACGTCCTTGCTGGAGAACCAGAAGACCACCGGCAGGTTCTTGCCCGATGCGCCTGAAATCGACGCCACGGCATCGGCCTCGCGCTTCTGCAGCTGCGCGATCAATGCATCGCCGCGCTCCTTGACGTCGAAGATCTCAGAGAGTTCGGCAATTTCCTGGTAGATCAGGTCCATCGTGAACAGCTCCTTGCGCACGCCGTCACCGCCGTCGGTGTTGACCTTGGCGACGCAATCGGCCGGCGCGAGATAGGTATTGATCCCGAGGTCGGCGAACTGCTCGCGTTTGCCGACCGAGCCCTGCGCGCCGACATGCCATTCGAACTCGGCCGCCACCAGATCAGGCTCCTGCCCGACGACGGATTCGAAGCTCGGATCGTTGTCGGCAAGCCGCTTGATCTTGCTGTTGGCCTCGGCATATTGCGGCAGGACGGGACCGACCCAGACGGCCGTACCCGTGATCTTGTCGGCAAGGCCGAGCGAAAAGAGGACTTCGGTCATGCCCTGGCCGATCGAGACGATCTTTGCCGGTGCCTTCTGGAAGGTCACCGGCTGGCCGCAATTGGTGATGGTCAGCGGATATTGGGTTGCGGCAAGGCTTGGTGCCGCAAGGCCTGCGAGCCCGAAGGCAAATGTCATGGTGGCGAGAATTTGGCGCATGGAAAACCTCGATGAAGGGAAAAGAGGGGCAGAAATCACGCTTACGCGTAGATTACGCCGCAGGAGGCCCAATCGAGACGGATGCATGCCGATATGAGGCAAAGGTTCAGAAGGTCAATCATGTCTGTTCCTTGTCCGGGCATCCCCGCCCGGTTGATTGGATCGTGATTGACGGCAGGTCTCCTGGCTTGCGGATATACGCCGTTTCAACCGCCTTCCCGCACGCTATGCGCAGTGGCTGGGCCAAGGCCCCTGGGGATGGACGCTGAAGCGCTCGCCCCGGGATGATGGACAATCCGCTTACAGTTGCGGGGGCAGCCACGGTCTCGGTCCCTACTGGGTCGTCCTCACCGTGTTCCCTATTAATCCCCTTGGAGTCATCTTCAGGGAACCGTCGCCCCCAGTTACGTCGCCTGCCCGGGCGGCGTCAATGACTATTGCGGGGGAGTTGAGAAATGGAGAGGGAACGTGGGAGCGCTGTCTGTCGTGGCTCGCGGCATCCGCCAACGTCCCTCATGCTGCGATGCGCAGCCTGCGAGTGCGATGCCTCGAAGCACGCGCCGCAACGCTGCGCCTTGCTACAACGCATCCAGCGGGATCTTCAGATAGCGCCGGCCATTATCCTCCGGCTCGGGCAGCCGTCCGCCGCGGATGTTGACCTGTAGCGCGTGTAGCATCAGCTTCGGTTTCGGCAGCGTTCGGTCGCGTGCCTGGCGCAGCGCCACGAAGCCGGCCTCGTCGATGCCTGATATATGCGGATTGGCGCGCTTCTGGGCGGCCACCGTGCTTTCCCAGCGCGGGTGACGGCCCCCGGGCTGATAGTCGTGGCCGGAAAACAGCCTGATGTCCTCGGGCAGCGACAGGATCGCCTGGATCGAGTGCCAGAGGGCGCTGGCGCTGCCGCCGGGGAAATCCGTGCGCGCCGTGCCGGAATCCGGCGTGAACACGGTGTCATGAACGAAGGCGGCGTCACCGATCACATAGGTCACCGAGGCAAGCGTGTGGCCGGGCGAGAACATCACGCGGGCTTCAAGCCCGCCGATCTCGAAAGTGTCGCCATCGCCAAACAGCCGATCCCATTGCGAGCCGTCGGCTTCGAACTTCGGCCAGTTGTAGATCTCCTTCCAGAGCCGCTGGACGTCGGTGACATGGGCGCCGATCGCCGTCGGCGCGCCGGTCTTTCCTTTGAGGTAATGCGCGGCGGAGAAATGATCGGCATGTGGATGCGTGTCGAGGATCCACTCGACCGCCAGCCCCTCGCTTTCGATATGCGCGAGGATGGCATCGGCATTGGCCGTTCCCGTCGCACCCGACATCTCGTCGAAATCAAGCACCGGGTCGATGACGGCGCAGCGTTTCGTCGCCGGGTCTGAAACGACGTATTGCACACTGCTGGTGCGGGGTTCGAAGAAGGCCTTCACATCAGCCGCCTGCCCCGTCCGTTTTTCCAGCCAGCGGCGCGCGCCGGCAAGATCGAAGCCCAGATTTTGACCGAACGCCTCGACATCCCCGGGCTTCATCCGCCCGTCCAGCACTTCGCCGAGCGCATAGAGCGTCAGCGCCCGCGTGCCGCTCTTGCAATGGGCAACGATCGGTCCCTTCGCTTGCGTCATCGCGGCCTGGAAGGCGTGAATATCGGCCTCGGTGATCTCGGTCCCCTTCACCGGCACGAAGCTGTAGGCGAGCCCGGCGGCGGCTGCGGAAGCCTTCTCCGCTGCATTGCCGGGTTGCCCCGGCTCCTCCCCATCCGGCCGGTCATTGATGACGGCGGCAAAGCCGTCTGCCGCGAAAGCGGCAAAACCGGCGGCATCGGGCTGCCCCGCCACCGATATCTGTTCATTGACCTTCACGGATGTCATCGAAGCCCCCGCGCTGCCTGCATCATACAGTATCGCATGTATATCGATACAATCTCATAAGTATATTGTTGAGCGCAAGGATGCGCGCTCTACCATGCTGCAAGCCTCACGTCCTATAGTGCCGGCGCGGAGAAATATTTGCGCGGCACCTTCTCTGTAAAGCGATGCATCTCCTGTTCGACAGCGAGCGCCCTGTCCTTCACGATGCCAATCTCTTTTTCCACCATGCCCGCTATCAGCCAGCTGTAGGCGACAGCCATCATGGTCGGGAGAAGGCAAATCCCGGTGACGCCGAGAAAATAGCGAATGCGAATGGCCTCTCCCGCAAAGGCAGAGCACAGTACCAGAAGAACGAAAGCGATGGCGCCGACAACAAGCGCCGCGTAGCTGACAGCCTTATCGTAAGAATACATGTTTTCGCTGTACGGTGCCTGCGAACGACGCTGGTTCCAGATATGAAGGTTCAATTTCTGAGCCTCCACATCCGCCGTCATCCAAGCGCTTGTCTCCTCGCTGCCCGGCAAGATCTTTTCCGGTTTCGGTACCGATCGGTAAAGCGCCAGAGCCCGCGCAATGGTCTCGTCGGTCTGCCTCATGGCGCGATCGTATTGCTTCAAAGCCGGCGTGCGTATCTCGCGAAACGAAAAATACGCCAGATTCAACGCAACGCTGATTTGAAGAACAGACTGCATGTCACCCAGCCGCATCCGCCACTCCGCCCTGATCATGCAATCCCAAATGCACAATCTCACAGGTCCATTGTTTCGTGCAAGCATTGCGGCGGGAGGCTTTCGCAGACATTTCTGCCCAGCCCCAGCTTTTCACAGTCAATCGCGGCGATCACCGACGACGCAGGCTACGCCACCGAAGCCGCCTTCAACCGCGCCTTCTCCCGCGCCTTCGCTACCCCGCCGGCCGCCTGGCGGGTGATCGCTCGGGAATGGCGTGTGAGGCGCCTGGCATCGAGTCGACAGCATTCACTCGGTCGGCAAAGGTTTCCCGCTGCGATGGGTTGCGGCTGAGCCGCGCCACGCAGAGTCTGGCCGTTGGCACGCCGCAGAACATTCCGGTGACACAAGCCGCGTCCTCTCTCCGCCCTCATCCTGAGGTGTCCCGCAGGGGCCTCGAAGGACGAGGGTGGCCATCGACTGCCGGATCCGGTTTCGCACCCTGATTGACTCCTCAGAAAAATCCAATATTCATTCAAGCAAAAGTTGAGGATTTATAGTGAAAAGCATTTTTTCATACTTGATACTGGCAATCGCAGCAATTTCACTTTCGAGCTGCACCACAACCTCCGACAGCTTCAGGCAAAAGTCCAAATCGATAACAGCGCTCAGTGGTGAAAAGACGAAGATAGGCCAGACCTGGCATATCAATGACGATTGCAGCCACGCCGATTATCCGGCCACGCATATCGTGGAACAGCCCAAGCATGGCCGTCTCCAGATTGTCCACGAACCGGTATTTCCCGGCGCAACCGGAAAGCTGGCGAAATGCCGGACGGTTAAGGTTGGAGGCGTGGTTGGATATTATACACCGGAGCCAGGCTACATCGGCAGTGACAGGTTCGTTCTGAGATCGCCCTACGGGTACGGGAAGATCCAGGAGACCGTGATGAACGTAAGCGTCATCAAATAGCCGGCCCGAGCGCTGAAAACCTCTCCCTAAAGCCGGAGGCCTGATGGCTCGATGTCAGTCGCAGAATCCACAGCTGCGACTGACATTTCAAACCGTGTTCCAAAGTCGCTAGACGCGACTCTCTCCGCCAACATCGGCTGACGCGGCAAACAGCGCGTCGCCAACCTCGCCGGGCAGCAACATATTATGATACGCCCTGCCCGCCCCAGTCGTCGGCAGGCGCGGCGAATTCGGCGACGCGGCAGTCGAACAGAACAGGCCTGTTCACCTCGATCATCTCCGTAATCGCATCGTCGAGTTCGGCCGGCCTCTCGCAGCGAATGCCCTGTCCGCCATAGGCTTCCGCAAGTTTTACGAAATCCGGGTTTCCGTGCTGCCGTTGCGTTAACTGATCGCCGCCGTTGAGAATGAAGATCTTGATCGGCGCCTTGTGCTGCACGGCGGCCGACATTTCCTTCATCGTCGTCTGCACCGAGGCATCGCCCGCTATGTCGATGACGAGGCTGTCGGGATTGGCGATCTGCACGCCGAGGGCGGCGGGCAGCCCGTATCCCATCGTCCCCAGGCCACCTGATGTCATCCAGCGGTTCGGCTGCTCGAAGCGATAATATTGCGCCGCCCATATCTGATGCCGGCCGACCTCCGTCGTGATGTAGGTTTCCCGATCCTTGGTCAGTTCATAAAGCCGCTCGATGGCATATTGCGGCATGATGACGTCCTCGCGCATCGCGTAGGAAAACGATCGCCGTGCCAGCCAGCCCGCGATCGCGTTCCGCCATTCGGTCAGTCTCGCCCGGTCCGGTGCCCGCGGCAGCGCCCGCCACACACGAACGAGGTCGGCAAGCACCTTGGCGGCATCGCCGCGGATGGCGATATCGGCGCGTACGGTCTTGTTGAGCGAGGAAGCATCGATATCGATATGAATCCTCCGGGCACTCGGTGACAAACCATCGACGCTGGAGGTGAGCCCACCGTCGAAACGCGCCCCGATGCAGAGTATGAGGTCGCAGTCTTGCATCGCCATGTTGGCCTCATAGGAGCCATGAAGCCCGGTCATCTTCAGCCAGTTCGGGCTGGAAGCGGGATAAGCGCCGAGCCCCATCAGCGTCGACGTGACGGGAAAGCCGCAGAGATCGACCAGCTCGCGCAGCAGTCTTACCGCTTCAGGGCCGGAATTGATGACGCCGCCGCCCACGCAGATGACCGGCCGGCACGCCGTTGCCATAAGAGCGATCGCAGCCTCGATCTCCCCGATCTCGCCGCGACGGTCCGGCTGGTGGCTCGTTCTCGGGGCGACGACCTCCGGCGGCTTGTAGCTGCCGCTCGCAAACAGCACGTCCTTGGGCATGTCGACCAGAACGGGGCCGGGCCGGCCGGATCTGGCGATGCGAAAGGCCTCGTGGATGGTGGCTGCAAGGTCATTGACGTCGCCGACCAGCCGATTGTGTTTCGTGCAGGCTCGGGTGATGCCGACGGTATCGCATTCCTGAAACGCATCGGAGCCGATCAGCGCCGTCGGCACCTGGCCGGACAGGCAGACCAGCGGCACGGAATCCATCAAGGCATCCTGCAGCGGCGTGATCGCGTTGGTGACGCCGGGACCCGATGTAACCAGCATGACGCCGACCTTGCCCGTCGAGCGTGCATAACCCTCGGCGGCATGGCCGGCGCCCTGCTCATGGCGAACCAGAATGTGCCTGATGTCTTCCTGCTGGAAAAGCTCGTCATAAATCGGCAGCACGGCAGCGCCGGGATAGCCGAAAATGTGCTGGACGCCGTTGTCTCTCAGCGCCTGGAGAACGATTTCCGCGCCGGTCATCTGCGCGCGCGGGATGTCGATGGAATGACGGGATCTCATGGTTCCGTTCCTTGATCAGTGTAATGATGTGTGGAAGTCCGACGAGGCGCCCGCCCGGATTCAGGGCATAAAAAAAGGCCCCGTCAGGAGCCTGCTTACCGCGCATGGGAGCTTTCGCCGGATGGTTACACCACCCTGCCCATGCGCCCGATCACCACTGCCAGAACCATTGCCATTTTCATGGGCAGCATAGCTAGAGGTAAATCGGCGCACCGTCAATGCTTCCGGAGGGGACGAAGCCGCCCGCGCGAGAATGCGGGCGGTCGCACCGTCGTATTTCATTCTGGTTATGCCAGAATGCTCAAGCTTAGTCCTGGCCTTGCAGGCGGTCCATCACCTGGAGCAGCAGGTCGGCGCAGGCTTTCATCGGTTCGTCTTCGGCGCATTTCAGATCAATCCTGGTGTCCCCGTCCTCGATCCGGAAATGGGCGGCCTTCGACGGCGGCGGCAGCAACGGCCGATGACCGCGGAAACCACGGAAGCCCCTGTCGCCACGGAAACCCCTGTCGTCGTGGAAGCCCATATCGCCCCTCGATCCATGCCACCGGTAATCGGGGCGATCTCTTGGCCGCGCATCCGGCTCGCTTGTCATCGGCTCGTCATCACCGGAAGCAGACGGATTCGGTGGTGGAGGCGTCGGCGGCGGTGGCGAGCCCGTATCGGCCGCTGCGGGCGGTGTCCCCGTGGCTGGCGGAGCAGGCGGTTGTTGCGCGAAGGCTGTGCCGGCCAATGCCGCAAGAGCAAGGCCTGAAAGGAGAAGTTTTTGCATGGGGATCGTTCCTTTGCCGGAAAAAGAAGCCTGTCTGTAAACACCGCAGCGCGGCTTTGGTTCATGCCTTGTGGGCCAGTGAGCGAAATCAGCAAAGGCCATGGCCGCGATCGATGAAGACGACGTACACAGGAGTGTCGCCCCGAGACGTCTTTCGCCTCGCCTCCGCCTTGTTGGGCGGCTATCCTAGGCGTCGATTCGCTAGGCACGACGAGGGCGTGGCGTGAAAGAACATCAAGGAGAGTGCGATGACGGACGCCAAGAGCGGCATTTCGGGACTGCGGCCGCATATTACTGTAATCGGCGTCGGCGGTGGTGGGGGCAATGCGATCAACAATATGATCGCGGAAAAGCTGGCGGGCGTTGAATTCATCGCCGCAAATACGGACGCCCAGGTCCTCGCCACATCAAAGGCGACGCGGCGCATTCAACTCGGTGCAAACGTGACGGAGGGTCTCGGCGCCGGTTCGCTCCCCGAGATCGGCCATGCGGCTGCCGAGGAGTCGATCGATGAGATCATGGATCATCTGGCGGGATCGCATATGTGTTTCGTCACCGCCGGCATGGGCGGCGGGACGGGCACCGGTGCTGCCCCAGTCATCGCCCGCGCCGCGCGTGCGGCCGGCATCCTGACCGTCGGCGTCGTCACCAAGCCCTTCACCTTCGAGGGCAATCGCCGCATGCGGACGGCGGAAGTCGGCATCGAGGCGCTTCGCCAGGCAGCCGACACGGTCATCGTCATTCCCAATCAAAACCTCTTCCGCATTGCCGACGCGAAAACCACTTTCGCCGATGCGTTCATGACCGCCGACCGTGTGCTCTATGCCGGCGTCGGCTGCATTACCGATCTCATCGTCAAGGAAGGCCTGATCAACCTCGATTTTGCCGACGTGAAGTCGGTCATGCAAGGTATGGGCCGCGCCATGATGGGCACGGGCGAAGCCTCCGGCGAGAGCCGCGCGATGAAGGCGGCGGAAGCCGCAATTGCCAACCCCCTTCTCGACGATATCTCGATGAAGGGCGCCAGGGGAGTGCTGATCTCGATCTCGGGCGGTTCGGATATGACGCTGTTCGAAGTCGACGAAGCGGCCAGCCGCATTCGCGACGAGGTACAGGACGATGCCGACATCGTCGTCGGCGCCATCTTCGACCGCAGCCTTGACGGCAAGTTCCGAGTCTCGGTGGTGGCAACGGGACTGGAAGGCGGCGGCGTGCCCGCATCCGCTCCTCACGCCCCCGCCGCGCAGATCCAGACACGTACGCTGCAATAGCATCGCCGCCCACGTTAGCAGCCTGCTCACGGCGGAGCTGCCCCATAAAAGTTGCCCCGCCATATGGAAAACGGGCGGGGCAATATCGGGGTTCGGCCAGAATACTTGCCGGATCGGACGTGCGCGACGCTGCGGCAATTCCCGTCCTGCCCGTGGGTGGTAACGGGCCGGCGCGCCACAGCCCATCCGCCTCATGCATCCGCCGTCGCTTTTCCTTATTGTCGATGCTTTCTGATTGGGGATCCGCCGATCACCGGCGCAACGGGTCTACCGCCTGTTTGTCGCGTTGCCGATCGCGCGCTCCGTAAATTCACGTAAAGTATAAACCGCACCAGAAATTCCGCCAACCCCGTAATAAACACTACCCCATATCAACAAGCTCAAAATAAAAGCCGCGATAAGAACTCGGATAGCCACGGAACACTTCTTTCCAACACGCCTTAATTTATTCAATATTAGAAATATATACTTACATAAGTTGACAAGGTCAAATACAATTATTCAACCCGCAATCCTTCGGCAGGGCGATGTTAGGACGAGCATCGCGCGCCTGTGGCAGCACGTGATCAATGCCCACCCACCTCTTAGTCGCTAACGGTAAAGCCCCATGAAGAGGGATCGATCAATTCCGCCGGCGGGATCATCTCCTTGAGATCGACCGGACGGCGCTTGATCTCGATCGCGGTATAATTGTCACCCCGGCTCAAATATTGTGAGCGTTGATGCACACCATCACTGCAGATTTGTCCGGATTGCGGCGGTGGATTGGCCCATCATGGGGATAATCAAATTCCCTCACTCACCCCAGCAACCCATTGATCTTCTGCGTATCCTCAGCCGTCGCGGGGTTGTACACCACCATGCTGAGGTCCGGCCGGCCGTCCACCTGAAAGGCCGAATACTCAAAGGAGAGGAGCCCGAGGACCGGGTGTTTGATGTGTTTGGCGCCCTCGCCGTGGGTGCGCACGTCGTTGTCGCGCCACATCGCCAGGAATTCCGGGCTCTTGCGGCAGAGTTCCTCGACCAGCGGCTCAACCTCGGCAGCGGCACCCGCACGCGCCGCGTCGACCCGGAAGGCGGCGACGACGAAGCGGGCGACACTTTCCCAGTCGTACTGGGCGGCGCGCACGCGCGGATCGAGGAAGATGAAGCGCAGCACGTTGCGCTCTTGCGGAGGCAGCGCGCCGTAATCGGTCAGCAGCACGGTCGCCGCCCGGTTCCAGGCGACTACATCCCAGATCGCGGTGCGGATCAGCGCCGGGCTCGGATCCAGCGCATCGAGCACGCCTTGTAGGCGCGGCGTCACGCCCTCTTCTTTGCGGTAGCGCACCTCGGGCGGCCGGCCGAGGCCGATGAGGAAGAGATGCTCGCGCTCGACATCTGTCAGCATCAGGGCGCGCGAAATCCGGTCGAGCACATCGGCCGACGGCGCCCCGCCGCGTCCCTGCTCCAGCCAGGTGTACCAAGTCGGGCTGATATTTGCGCGGCTCGCCACCTCCTCGCGGCGCAAGCCAGGCGTGCGCCGTCTCTCTGCCGCAAAACCGAAGGCGGCGGGATCGAGCTTGGCGCGGCGGTCCTTGAGATAGCTGCCGAGAAGATTGTCGGTGGCGACGAATTCGCCCATCCTATTAGCCTTTATACCATGATAATGTCACCACTTTACCATGATACCCTAAGCCTCGATATGTGTCATCCTGTCGAAACCGGAGATTTGCATATGCGTGTATTTGTAACCGGAGCCACCGGCTGGGTCGGCTCGGCTGTCGTCAGCGAGCTGATCGCGGCCGGCCATCAGGTGTTAGGCCTTACCCGATCGGAAAAGGGCGCTGAAGAGCTCAGGGCCGCCGGCGCCGAGGTCCACCGTGGCACGCTTGAGGATAGGGAAAGCCTGAAGCGCGGTGCCGCCGAGGCCGACGGCGTCATCCATACCGGCTTCAACCATGACTTCTCAAAATTCGCTGAGAATTGCGCCCTTGACCGGCGCGCGATCGAGGCGCTCGGCGAAGCCCTGAATGGCTCCGGCCGGCCGCTGCTGGTGACGGCAGGCCTTGGCCATGCGCCGGGTCGCGTCGGCACCGAGAACGACCCGCCCATGCCGACCACCGAGACCTATCCGCGGGCCTCCGAAATCACCGCGGTATTGCTCGCCGCACGCGGCGTGCGCGCGTCCACCGTGCGGCTGCCGCCTTCGGTGCATGGCCGCGGCGATCACGGCTTCGTGCCGATCCTGATCGACACCGCCCGGCGAAAGGGTGTCTCGGCCTGCATAGGCGAAGGACTGAACCGCTGGCCTGCCGTGCACAGGTTGGATGCTGCTAGGGTCTATCGCCTGGCGCTGGAGCATGGCGTCGAAGCCGGCCCCTTCCTTGCAGTTGCCGAAGAGGGCGTGCCGTTCAGGCAGATTGCCGAGGTGATCGGCCGGCGACTGAATGTGCCTGTCGTTTCACTTTCACCGGAAGAGGCGGCCGAGCATTTCGGTTGGTTTGCGATGTTTGCCGGCTTCGACGTCCCGACCTCGAGCGCTCACACCCGCGCGCTGATCGGTTGGCAGCCGGAGCAGCCTGGCCTCCTCGCCGATATCGATCACCCGGCCTATTTCGGCGACTGAGGGATGTAAAACAAAGACTAGCCGCGTTGCATGAATCGAATTCTGTATGCGATGTGGTTAGCGCATCCGGCCTTCGTTCATATCGGCGGGATCGTAATTGATGTCCCAATCCTTGCCCGACTTCTTCTTGCCGGGCGGGTTCTTGTGCACCGTCGCATCTTCCGAGCCGGTGATGACAGTTGGCTTGGCGCTGGCAACACCCGTGCTTTTCCGGTCGGCCCGAGATTTTGCGAACTGGCCGGCCGCGTCTTTTTCGGGATTGGCCATCTCATTCACCCTTCTGCTTCAGCGCGTCGCCGAGGTCCTTGGTCTCGGGATCGCGGTTGTTTTCGCCATGCGCGTCGCGATCGCGGTCCGGATCGTCTTTGGCTTTCAGATAGCCGCGCGGGGTGTTTTCCTTCGGGCCTTCCCATCGGGGAGACTGATCTGTGGTGCCGGGAGCGCCATCCTTGGGGGTTGTCATGCCCATCGTCGTTTCTCCTTGGTTGAGTAGGAAAAACCGGGAAGCGCGCCAAGTGTTCCCGCACAAAATTTGGAACAGTGTCGTCCCCCACTGGTTCTCTCGAGGTCGCAACCTCAAACAGGGAGCCGAAAGATGAGCAAGACCAACGTCCGTGAACTCCAGAAACGCGCCGAACAGCAGGTTAAGAACACCAGCGCCGGCGGCCACCTTGGCGGTACCTATTTCGGCCAACAGCCGGACGGCAAAACCACCTCGGACAGCAGAAACGACAGCGCCAAGGCGCGGCCGAACGACGGGAGCAATTGAGGGCGCATGCTGCTGGTTCCTGACATTCTAAAGACCACCGAGGAGCCATGCTAGGAGAGCCTTCCACCCACGGATTCCTGTGCCCGCCACAGGAATCCGGGCACGGCGCGTTCGCGCGGTAAACAGCCAAATGCACGCTTGAAGAGACTTCCGCGCCCAAAGACTTGGGCGCGCTCGATCCTGTGACCAGCGCAGGGATGAGGGGATTGGAGGAGGAGGAGACGTTCTCCCACCCTCCCACCTCTATTGGGAAGCGGCAGCCTCAACCCGCATCGTGCTCAGCCGCCACGCCGGTCAGTCGACGGCCTGCCCTTCGGGTCGGTGCCGCTGATCCTGGTAACGCCGATCGCGGAGGCCAAATCGACGGGCGTGACCCCGACGAGTAATGGGGAAGCACGGCGGCGCGCGAGGCGTTCGCGAAACGGGATCAGGCTCCCGCCGTAGCCAGACGATTGCGGCGCCTTTTTAGCTCATCGTCTGCGAGCGCGGTCAATGCTGCTCGTGATCACAGACCGCGTCAGCCAAACAAGAAGTCGCCGGAGTTGAAATTTGCAAGCCCGCCGAGGGTCGTGATGTTGTCGAATTCAGCAACCAGCACCGCGCCGCCGGCTGAACTTGGGTTCGGATCGTAGTAGACCGCCGCATGGCCGAGATCCGTATTGTGGAACACGAACAATGCCCCTGTGGTTATGTTGCTGTAACCGTTGATGGTGCTCTGGACGGTTGCGTTCGTGACGCTCACGTCCGTTTTGACGCCAACCTCCGTTCCGGCAACATTGATCGTGCCGTTGTTTCCCACCTTCACGTTGTCCACACTTGCATTGTTGTTGCCGACGGCGAACTCCAACGTGCCGCCTCCAACGTCTAACTGGAACCTGTCCACCGTTGTACTATTCGTCCCAGCATTGAAGTCGGTCATATGGTTCGTTGTGGTGGCAAACCTTTGTAAAAAGAAGGTGTCATTTCCCACGCCCCCGGTAAGGGTGTTGTTACCAGCACCACCGTTGAGAGTGTCATTGCCGTCTTGGCCGAAAAGAGTGTCGTCACCTCCCAGCCCGAACATCATATCGTTACCGCCACCGCCGTAGAGCACATCGTCGCCCGTTCCACCGTTCGGACTATCCACTGAGTTGCCATTGCCACCGGTGACAATCGTGAATGTCTCGGTCTTTTCGAAGGCCGGCCCTATGGGATCACCGGTCTGCGTCGCCGTTACCGTCACCGAAAATGTACCGTTCGTCGATAGTGCATCCGAACTCAGCGTATTGCCGGTTATCGAAAACAAGCCCGGGTTCGACTGCGAAGCAATGCTGAAGCTGAATCCACCTGTGTCGGCATCAGTCGCCGTCAGCAGACCACTGAATTCAAAACTATTGAAGTTGACGCTATCCGCCGGAACGACAGGCGTCAGCTTAATGTCGATCGGTGCCTGCCGAGCTGGTCCATCATCTGCCCCGGTGATGGCGACGACGATATTGTGGCTGGCCGTGCCGTCGAGCGAGCTGACGCTCAGCGTGTCGGTGACGGCGTCGCCCTGGTTGAGCGCCTGCGTCGCTGCCCGGCTGTTGTCGAGCGTATAGCTCCAGCTGCCGGTGGCGGCATTGAAGGTGAAGCTGCCATAGATGCCGTTGAGCGAGGCCGGGGCGGCAAACGCCGCCTCGCCGTCATCGACGTCGCTGACCGTCAGCTTGCCGGAGGCATTCGGATCGCCGCTGCCGGCCGCACCCGCCTCGACCGTCGCCCGGTCGTCGGTCACCGTCGCATCGACGACGATCGAAGCCGCATCGTTGGCGCCGGTGATGGCGACGACGATATTGTGGCTGGCCGTGCCGTCGAGCGAGCTGACGCTCAGCGTGTCGGTGACGGCGTCGCCCTGGTTGAGCGCCTGCGTCGCTGCCCGGCTGTTGTCGAGCGTATAGCTCCAGCTGCCGGTGGCGGCATTGAAGGTGAAGCTGCCATAGATGCCGTTGAGCGAGGCCGGGGCGGCAAACGCCGCCTCGCCGTCATCGACATCGCTGACCGTCAGCTTGCCGGAGGCATTCGGATCGCCGCTGCCGGCCGCACCCGCCTCGACCGTCGCCCGGTCGTCGGTCACCGTCGCATCGACGACGATCGAAGCCGCATCGTTGGCGCCGGTGATGGCGACGACGATATTGTGGCTGGCCGTGCCGTCGAGCGAGCTGACGCTCAGCGTGTCGGTGACGGCGTCGCCCTGGTTGAGCGCCTGCGTCGCTGCCCGGCTGTTGTCGAGCGTATAGCTCCAGCTGCCGGTGGCGGCATTGAAGGTGAAGCTGCCATAGATGCCGTTGAGCGAGGCCGGGGCGGCAAACGCCGCCTCGCCGTCATCGACATCGCTGACCGTCAGCTTGCCGGAGGCATTCGGATCGCCGCTGCCGGCCGCACCCGCCTCGACCGTCGCCCGGTCGTCGGTCACCGTCGCATCGACGACGATCGAAGCCGCATCGTTGGCGCCGGTGATGGCGACGACGATAGTGTGGCTGGCCGTGCCGTCGAGCGAGCTGACGCTCAGCGTGTCGGTGACGGCGTCGCCCTGGTTGAGCGCCTGCGTCGCTGCCCGGCTGTTGTCGAGCGTATAGCTCCAGCTGCCGGTGGCGGCATTGAAGGTGAAGCTGCCATAGATGCCGTTGAGCGAGGCCGGGGCGGCAAACGCCGCCTCGCCGTCATCGACATCGCTGACCGTCAGCTTGCCGGAGGCATTCGGATCGCCGCTGCCGGCCGCACCCGCCTCGACCGTCGCCCGGTCGTCGGTCACCGTCGCATCGACGACGATCGAAGCCGCATCGTTGGCGCCGGTGATGGCGACGACGATAGTGTGGCTGGCCGTGCCGTCGAGCGAGCTGACGCTCAGCGTGTCGGTGACGGCGTCGCCCTGGTTGAGCGCCTGCGTCGCTGCCCGGCTGTTGTCGAGCGTATAGCTCCAGCTGCCGGTGGCGGCATTGAAGGTGAAGCTGCCATAGATGCCGTTGAGCGAGGCCGGGGCGGCAAACGCCGCCTCGCCGTCATCGACATCGCTGACCGTCAGCTTGCCGGAGGCATTCGGATCGCCGCTGCCGGCCGCACCCGCCTCGACCGTCGCCCGGTCGTCGGTCACCGTCGCATCGACGACGATCGAAGCCGCATCGTTGGCGCCGGTGATGGCGACGACGATAGTGTGGCTGGCCGTGCCGTCGAGCGAGCTGACGCTCAGCGTGTCGGTGACGGCGTCGCCCTGGTTGAGCGCCTGCGTCGCTGCCCGGCTGTTGTCGAGCGTATAGCTCCAGCTGCCGGTGGCGGCATTGAAGGTGAAGCTGCCATAGATGCCGTTGAGCGAGGCCGGGGCGGCAAACGCCGCCTCGCCGTCATCGACGTCGCTGACCGTCAGCTTGCCGGAGGCATTCGGATCGCCGCTGCCGGCCGCACCCGCCTCGACCGTCGCCCGGTCGTCGGTCACCGTCGCATCGACGACGATCGAAGCCGCATCGTTGGCGCCGGTGATGGCGACGACGATAGTGTGGCTGGCCGTGCCGTCGAGCGAGCTGACGCTCAGCGTGTCGGTGACGGCGTCGCCCTGGTTGAGCGCCTGCGTCGCTGCCCGGCTGTTGTCGAGCGTATAGCTCCAGCTGCCGGTGGCGGCATTGAAGGTGAAGCTGCCATAGATGCCGTTGAGCGAGGCCGGGGCGGCAAACGCCGCCTCGCCGTCATCGACGTCGCTGACCGTCAGCTTGCCGGAGGCATTCGGATCGCCGCTGCCGGCCGCACCCGCCTCGACCGTCGCCCGGTCGTCGGTCACCGTCGCATCGACGACGATCGAAGCCGCATCGTTGGCGCCGGTGATGGCGACGACGATATTGTGGCTGGCCGTGCCGTCGAGCGAGCTGACGCTCAGCGTGTCGGTGACGGCGTCGCCCTGGTTGAGCGCCTGCGTCGCTGCCCGGCTGTTGTCGAGCGTATAGCTCCAGCTGCCGGTGGCGGCATTGAAGGTGAAGCTGCCATAGATGCCGTTGAGCGAGGCCGGGGCGGCAAACGCCGCCTCGCCGTCATCGACGTCGCTGACCGTCAGCTTGCCGGAGGCATTCGGATCGCCGCTGCCGGCCGCACCCGCCTCGACCGTCGCCCGGTCGTCGGTCACCGTCGCATCGACGACGATCGAAGCCGCATCGTTGGCGCCGGTGATGGCGACGACGATATTGTGGCTGGCCGTGCCGTCGAGCGAGCTGACGCTCAGCGTGTCGGTGACGGCGTCGCCCTGGTTGAGCGCCTGCGTCGCTGCCCGGCTGTTGTCGAGCGTATAGCTCCAGCTGCCGGTGGCGGCATTGAAGGTGAAGCTGCCATAGATGCCGTTGAGCGAGGCCGGGGCGGCAAACGCCGCCTCGCCGTCATCGACGTCGCTGACCGTCAGCTTGCCGGAGGCATTCGGATCGCCGCTGCCGGCCGCACCCGCCTCGACCGTCGCCCGGTCGTCGGTCACCGTCGCATCGACGACGATCGAAGCCGCATCGTTGGCGCCGGTGATGGCGACGACGATATTGTGGCTGGCCGTGCCGTCGAGCGAGCTGACGCTCAGCGTGTCGGTGACGGCGTCGCCCTGGTTGAGCGCCTGCGTCGCTGCCCGGCTGTTGTCGAGCGTATAGCTCCAGCTGCCGGTGGCGGCATTGAAGGTGAAGCTGCCATAGATGCCGTTGAGCGAGGCCGGGGCGGCAAACGCCGCCTCGCCGTCATCGACATCGCTGACCGTCAGCTTGCCGGAGGCATTCGGATCGCCGCTGCCGGCCGCACCCGCCTCGACCGTCGCCCGGTCGTCGGTCACCGTCGCATCGACGACGATCGAAGCCGCATCGTTGGCGCCGGTGATGGCGACGACGATATTGTGGCTGGCCGTGCCGTCGAGCGAGCTGACGCTCAGCGTGTCGGTGACGGCGTCGCCCTGGTTGAGCGCCTGCGTCGCTGCCCGGCTGTTGTCGAGCGTATAGCTCCAGCTGCCGGTGGCGGCATTGAAGGTGAAGCTGCCATAGATGCCGTTGAGCGAGGCCGGGGCGGCAAACGCCGCCTCGCCGTCATCGACGTCGCTGACCGTCAGCTTGCCGGAGGCATTCGGATCGCCGCTGCCGGCCGCACCCGCCTCGACCGTCGCCCGGTCGTCGGTCACCGTCGCATCGACGACGATCGAAGCCGCATCGTTGGCGCCGGTGATGGCGACGACGATATTGTGGCTGGCCGTGCCGTCGAGCGAGCTGACGCTCAGCGTGTCGGTGACGGCGTCGCCCTGGTTGAGCGCCTGCGTCGCTGCCCGGCTGTTGTCGAGCGTATAGCTCCAGCTGCCGGTGGCGGCATTGAAGGTGAAGCTGCCATAGATGCCGTTGAGCGAGGCCGGGGCGGCAAACGCCGCCTCGCCGTCATCGACGTCGCTGACCGTCAGCTTGCCGGAGGCATTCGGATCGCCGCTGCCGGCCGCACCCGCCTCGACCGTCGCCCGGTCGTCGGTCACCGTCGCATCGACGACGATCGAAGCCGCATCGTTGGCGCCGGTGATGGCGACGACGATATTGTGGCTGGCCGTGCCGTCGAGCGAGCTGACGCTCAGCGTGTCGGTGACGGCGTCGCCCTGGTTGAGCGCCTGCGTCGCTGCCCGGCTGTTGTCGAGCGTATAGCTCCAGCTGCCGGTGGCGGCATTGAAGGTGAAGCTGCCATAGATGCCGTTGAGCGAGGCCGGGGCGGCAAACGCCGCCTCGCCGTCATCGACATCGCTGACCGTCAGCTTGCCGGAGGCATTCGGATCGCCGCTGCCGGCCGCACCCGCCTCGACCGTCGCCCGGTCGTCGGTCACCGTCGCATCGACGACGATCGAAGCCGCATCGTTGGCGCCGGTGATGGCGACGACGATATTGTGGCTGGCCGTGCCGTCGAGCGAGCTGACGCTCAGCGTGTCGGTGACGGCGTCGCCCTGGTTGAGCGCCTGCGTCGCTGCCCGGCTGTTGTCGAGCGTATAGCTCCAGCTGCCGGTGGCGGCATTGAAGGTGAAGCTGCCATAGATGCCGTTGAGCGAGGCCGGGGCGGCAAACGCCGCCTCGCCGTCATCGACATCGCTGACCGTCAGCTTGCCGGAGGCATTCGGATCGCCGCTGCCGGCCGCACCCGCCTCGACCGTCGCCCGGTCGTCGGTCACCGTCGCATCGACGACGATCGAAGCCGCATCGTTGGCGCCGGTGATGGCGACGACGATATTGTGGCTGGCCGTGCCGTCGAGCGAGCTGACGCTCAGCGTGTCGGTGACGGCGTCGCCCTGGTTGAGCGCCTGCGTCGCTGCCCGGCTGTTGTCGAGCGTATAGCTCCAGCTGCCGGTGGCGGCATTGAAGGTGAAGCTGCCATAGATGCCGTTGAGCGAGGCCGGGGCGGCAAACGCCGCCTCGCCGTCATCGACGTCGCTGACCGTCAGCTTGCCGGAGGCATTCGGATCGCCGCTGCCGGCCGCACCCGCCTCGACCGTCGCCCGGTCGTCGGTCACCGTCGCATCGACGACGATCGAAGCCGCATCGTTGGCGCCGGTGATGGCGACGACGATATTGTGGCTGGCCGTGCCGTCGAGCGAGCTGACGCTCAGCGTGTCGGTGACGGCGTCGCCCTGGTTGAGCGCCTGCGTCGCTGCCCGGCTGTTGTCGAGCGTATAGCTCCAGCTGCCGGTGGCGGCATTGAAGGTGAAGCTGCCATAGATGCCGTTGAGCGAGGCCGGGGCGGCAAACGCCGCCTCGCCGTCATCGACATCGCTGACCGTCAGCTTGCCGGAGGCATTCGGATCGCCGCTGCCGGCCGCACCCGCCTCGACCGTCGCCCGGTCGTCGGTCACCGTCGCATCGACGACGATCGAAGCCGCATCGTTGGCGCCGGTGATGGCGACGACGATATTGTGGCTGGCCGTGCCGTCGAGCGAGCTGACGCTCAGCGTGTCGGTGACGGCGTCGCCCTGGTTGAGCGCCTGCGTCGCTGCCCGGCTGTTGTCGAGCGTATAGCTCCAGCTGCCGGTGGCGGCATTGAAGGTGAAGCTGCCATAGATGCCGTTGAGCGAGGCCGGGGCGGCAAACGCCGCCTCGCCGTCATCGACATCGCTGACCGTCAGCTTGCCGGAGGCATTCGGATCGCCGCTGCCGGCCGCACCCGCCTCGACCGTCGCCCGGTCGTCGGTCACCGTCGCATCGACGACGATCGAAGCCGCATCGTTGGCGCCGGTGATGGCGACGACGATATTGTGGCTGGCCGTGCCGTCGAGCGAGCTGACGCTCAGCGTGTCGGTGACGGCGTCGCCCTGGTTGAGCGCCTGCGTCGCTGCCCGGCTGTTGTCGAGCGTATAGCTCCAGCTGCCGGTGGCGGCATTGAAGGTGAAGCTGCCATAGATGCCGTTGAGCGAGGCCGGGGCGGCAAACGCCGCCTCGCCGTCATCGACGTCGCTGACCGTCAGCTTGCCGGAGGCATTCGGATCGCCGCTGCCGGCCGCACCCGCCTCGACCGTCGCCCGGTCGTCGGTCACCGTCGCATCGACGACGATCGAAGCCGCATCGTTGGCGCCGGTGATGGCGACGACGATATTGTGGCTGGCCGTGCCGTCGAGCGAGCTGACGCTCAGCGTGTCGGTGACGGCGTCGCCCTGGTTGAGCGCCTGCGTCGCTGCCCGGCTGTTGTCGAGCGTATAGCTCCAGCTGCCGGTGGCGGCATTGAAGGTGAAGCTGCCATAGATGCCGTTGAGCGAGGCCGGGGCGGCAAACGCCGCCTCGCCGTCATCGACATCGCTGACCGTCAGCTTGCCGGAGGCATTCGGATCGCCGCTGCCGGCCGCACCCGCCTCGACCGTCGCCCGGTCGTCGGTCACCGTCGCATCGACGACGATCGAAGCCGCATCGTTGGCGCCGGTGATGGCGACGACGATAGTGTGGCTGGCCGTGCCGTCGAGCGAGCTGACGCTCAGCGTGTCGGTGACGGCGTCGCCCTGGTTGAGCGCCTGCGTCGCTGCCCGGCTGTTGTCGAGCGTATAGCTCCAGCTGCCGGTGGCGGCATTGAAGGTGAAGCTGCCATAGATGCCGTTGAGCGAGGCCGGGGCGGCAAACGCCGCCTCGCCGTCATCGACGTCGCTGACCGTCAGCTTGCCGGAGGCATTCGGATCGCCGCTGCCGGCCGCACCCGCCTCGACCGTCGCCCGGTCGTCGGTCACCGTCGCATCGACGACGATCGAAGCCGCATCGTTGGCGCCGGTGATGGCGACGACGATAGTGTGGCTGGCCGTGCCGTCGAGCGAGCTGACGCTCAGCGTGTCGGTGACGGCGTCGCCCTGGTTGAGCGCCTGCGTCGCTGCCCGGCTGTTGTCGAGCGTATAGCTCCAGCTGCCGGTGGCGGCATTGAAGGTGAAGCTGCCATAGATGCCGTTGAGCGAGGCCGGGGCGGCAAACGCCGCCTCGCCGTCATCGACGTCGCTGACCGTCAGCTTGCCGGAGGCATTCGGATCGCCGCTGCCGGCCGCACCCGCCTCGACCGTCGCCCGGTCGTCGGTCACCGTCGCATCGACGACGATCGAAGCCGCATCGTTGGCGCCGGTGATGGCGACGACGATATTGTGGCTGGCCGTGCCGTCGAGCGAGCTGACGCTCAGCGTGTCGGTGACGGCGTCGCCCTGGTTGAGCGCCTGCGTCGCTGCCCGGCTGTTGTCGAGCGTATAGCTCCAGCTGCCGGTGGCGGCATTGAAGGTGAAGCTGCCATAGATGCCGTTGAGCGAGGCCGGGGCGGCAAACGCCGCCTCGCCGTCATCGACATCGCTGACCGTCAGCTTGCCGGAGGCATTCGGATCGCCGCTGCCGGCCGCACCCGCCTCGACCGTCGCCCGGTCGTCGGTCACCGTCGCATCGACGACGATCGAAGCCGCATCGTTGGCGCCGGTGATGGCGACGACGATATTGTGGCTGGCCGTGCCGTCGAGCGAGCTGACGCTCAGCGTGTCGGTGACGGCGTCGCCCTGGTTGAGCGCCTGCGTCGCTGCCCGGCTGTTGTCGAGCGTATAGCTCCAGCTGCCGGTGGCGGCATTGAAGGTGAAGCTGCCATAGATGCCGTTGAGCGAGGCCGGGGCGGCAAACGCCGCCTCGCCGTCATCGACATCGCTGACCGTCAGCTTGCCGGAGGCATTCGGATCGCCGCTGCCGGCCGCACCCGCCTCGACCGTCGCCCGGTCGTCGGTCACCGTCGCATCGACGACGATCGAAGCCGCATCGTTGGCGCCGGTGATGGCGACGACGATATTGTGGCTGGCCGTGCCGTCGAGCGAGCTGACGCTCAGCGTGTCGGTGACGGCGTCGCCCTGGTTGAGCGCCTGCGTCGCTGCCCGGCTGTTGTCGAGCGTATAGCTCCAGCTGCCGGTGGCGGCATTGAAGGTGAAGCTGCCATAGATGCCGTTGAGCGAGGCCGGGGCGGCAAACGCCGCCTCGCCGTCATCGACGTCGCTGACCGTCAGCTTGCCGGAGGCATTCGGATCGCCGCTGCCGGCCGCACCCGCCTCGACCGTCGCCCGGTCGTCGGTCACCGTCGCATCGACGACGATCGAAGCCGCATCGTTGGCGCCGGTGATGGCGACGACGATATTGTGGCTGGCCGTGCCGTCGAGCGAGCTGACGCTCAGCGTGTCGGTGACGGCGTCGCCCTGGTTGAGCGCCTGCGTCGCTGCCCGGCTGTTGTCGAGCGTATAGCTCCAGCTGCCGGTGGCGGCATTGAAGGTGAAGCTGCCATAGATGCCGTTGAGCGAGGCCGGGGCGGCAAACGCCGCCTCGCCGTCATCGACGTCGCTGACCGTCAGCTTGCCGGAGGCATTCGGATCGCCGCTGCCGGCCGCACCCGCCTCGACCGTCGCCCGGTCGTCGGTCACCGTCGCATCGACGACGATCGAAGCCGCATCGTTGGCGCCGGTGATGGCGACGACGATATTGTGGCTGGCCGTGCCGTCGAGCGAGCTGACGCTCAGCGTGTCGGTGACGGCGTCGCCCTGGTTGAGCGCCTGCGTCGCTGCCCGGCTGTTGTCGAGCGTATAGCTCCAGCTGCCGGTGGCGGCATTGAAGGTGAAGCTGCCATAGATGCCGTTGAGCGAGGCCGGGGCGGCAAACGCCGCCTCGCCGTCATCGACATCGCTGACCGTCAGCTTGCCGGAGGCATTCGGATCGCCGCTGCCGGCCGCACCCGCCTCGACCGTCGCCCGGTCGTCGGTCACCGTCGCATCGACGACGATCGAAGCCGCATCGTTGGCGCCGGTGATGGCGACGACGATAGTGTGGCTGGCCGTGCCGTCGAGCGAGCTGACGCTCAGCGTGTCGGTGACGGCGTCGCCCTGGTTGAGCGCCTGCGTCGCTGCCCGGCTGTTGTCGAGCGTATAGCTCCAGCTGCCGGTGGCGGCATTGAAGGTGAAGCTGCCATAGATGCCGTTGAGCGAGGCCGGGGCGGCAAACGCCGCCTCGCCGTCATCGACGTCGCTGACCGTCAGCTTGCCGGAGGCATTCGGATCGCCGCTGCCGGCCGCACCCGCCTCGACCGTCGCCCGGTCGTCGGTCACCGTCGCATCGACGACGATCGAAGCCGCATCGTTGGCGCCGGTGAGCGAGATCGAGACATTTGCCTCGCTCAGCGTGCCATTGCCAAGTCGTATCGCGTAGACAAAACTATCTTTGAGGAGTTCACCGGCATTCAGCGTGTTGATATCCGCGCCAGAGCCCGCGATACCGCTTCCATCGCTCAGACGGTATTCGATCTTTCCATTGTTGATCCTGACCCAATTGCCGAGCAGGCTCTTCTCCCAGGCAGATGCCCCATTCGCTCCGACGTCTTTCGCAAGAAGCTCATAGTCGGCGGTAATGGGATTGCCATCTCCGTCGTCGACGGAGAAGAGCGATTTGGCGTTCCCGCCAAGATCATTCGACATCACGTCAAGGGTTATGGTTTTGGTGGCCGCATTGTAGAGCTGGAGACTGAGCAGCTGGTCTTCCGTCCAGATGTAAGAGTCATTATTCGCCTGCGGCGTATTGCTGAAAGAAGTCGTGCTGCCACCGCCGGTGCTCTGCGTACCCATAAAAATACCCCCATAACTCAAAACAAGTAACCAGGTATCGACTCAAGATCAATCAGACCGACAGGACATGATATAACGCGCCGCCGCGCCGGTATTGCCGACAACAACGCCAAATTTTCTTAAATCACAACCGGAATACTCCACACTCCTAATAAAGTGTTAACATATATACTTTGAAATGGAAGACGATTTTCTTGAAATAGTAAATTTCTCTCCGAATTTGCTACGAGAGAGGCTCTTGTCAGCGCAGCGCTAGCCACCGGCGGCGATCCAGACCGGATCGCCGGCCTCCCCTTCGGTACCGTGCCGCTGATTGGCGCGGCGGTAATCGCGGAGGCCGACGCCGCAGGTGCAACGACGGCGCGCCGATCACTTCATCGGGATGTCAGAAACTGGTTGTTCCGGAACGGCTTTCTACAACGAAGCCAAACTAGGGGCTGCAAATGTCCGGCGAAGCCGAAAATGATGGCGCAACCGCCACCGTTCCAGTTCAGAACGCCTCGGTAATTGCCCCGGCGTATTCCCTCTGGCTATCTTCGCTGCTTGTCGCACGCGAGACGGTCGATCAGAGCGCGGACTAGCTTAACAACCGATCGATCGCCGTCGGGCCGCCCGCAGCCACCCTGGGGAACGCTCAGCTCTCCGCCCCCATTCCGAGGATATTAGCGGAATGACGGGCGGAAGCAGAGGGCCGAGCGATGAGCGGACCCAGCAACCGACTGCGCGGGTCTGTGCTTCAACCTGGTGCAGCTTATTCGTTGATATTCGGTTCGACCACCCGAGCGAGGTTTTTCAGCGACTCCTGCCAGCCGAGATAGCAAGCCTCGGGCGGGATGACATCGGGCACGCCTGCCTGGGTGATCTCCACCTCGGTGCCGACCGAGACCTTCTTCAGCGTCACGGTGACCTCCATTTCGCCGGGCAGGTTGGGGTCGTCGAACTTGTCGGTGTAGCGGACGCGTTCGCCGGGGACGAGTTCGAGAAATTCGCCGCCGAAGGCATGGCTGTTGCCGGTCGTAAAATTGCGGAACGACATTTTGAAGGTGCCGCCGACGGCCGGCTCCAGATGATGCACGGTGCAGAGGAAACCGTTCGGCGGCAGCCATTTGGCAAGCGCGTCCGCCTCGATGAATGCGCGGTAGACCTTCTCCGGGCTGGTCGCGAAAACGCGGTGCAGGCGTATGGTGTTCGGCATGTTCGTGATCCTTTTGAATGGATGGAATGGACGAACCTAGGACGGGTGTGGTTTGCCCGATCCGACACCGGATCGAACTTTTCTTCAAGAAAAATTGCCGGCGCGGCTAAGTCGGTGTGTCCCGGCGAGCGGCTCAGCCGGGCATGCCGTCGAATTGCGGGAGATCGAGCGGGCGTGCCCATTTCAGCCGGCGCCTAGTGAACATTTCGACCGCCGGCTCGATCAGTTCGGGCCGGTCAAGGCTGCCGAGCGTCACGAAGACAAGGCCGGGAAAGCTTTCCAGGTTGCTGCTGAACAATCTGGCGCCGCAATCCGGGCAGAAGTTGCGGTCCAGCCCTTTGCCGGAAGCGGCGATGTAATGAAACGCTCTCGGGCGGCCGGCGACCAAGGCAAAATCATCCTGCGGTACGGCGAAAAATGTCGCCGCCTCGCCACCCGACGCCTTTTTGCAATCCAGGCAATGGCAGTTGGCGATAAAGTTCGGGTCGATGTTGAATGCAAATTTTACCGCGCCACAGGCGCACTGTCCCGTATATTTGCTAGTCATATCAGGTGTCCCACATCCCGAGTCCGAACGTCTTGTGATTCCGCCTCCTCTGGGCCGCGGTGGTCCCCAGGGGCCGAAACGCCGAATTCTTAGCGGCTAGGCCGCGCCCTGCCTTTGCAAGGCAATGAGCAGCGTTTTAGCTGCCTGGCTTGAGGAGGCCGGGTTCTGGCCGGTGATGAGCAGGCCATCCTGGACGACATGCACGCCCCAATCCGCGGTCTTCGAAAACTTTGCGCCCTGTTCTTTCAGCACGTCCTCGAGCAGATAGGGAACAACTTCGACGAGGTGCATGGCCTCTTCTTCGGAATCGGTGAAACCCGTCACCGCCCGGCCCGCCGCGATGGGCTTGCGGTCGGGTGCCTTCACATTGGTGAGAATTCCAGGCGCGTGGCAGACGAGCGCCACGGGTTTTCCCGCCGAAAGCATATCCTCGATGAGCGCCAGCGCATAACGGTCGTTCGTCAGGTCCCAGAGCGGTCCATGGCCGCCGGGAAAGAACACGCTGTCATAGTCGGCTTGGTTGATGTCGGACAGCTTCAAAGTGTTGGCGAGCGCCGCCGTTGCGGCTGCATCTTGTTCGAACCGCCGCGTCTGTTCCGTCTGGAAGGCCGGCTCGTTGCTCTTCGGATCGAGCGGCGGCTGGCCGCCCTTTGGCGAGGCGAGTGTGATGCCGACCCCGGCGTCACGGAAAACGAAGTACGGGGCCGCCAACTCCTCGAGCCAGAATCCCGTTTTCCTGCCGGTGTTTCCCAATTGATCATGCGATGTCAGAATCATGAGTATTTTCATTGCTCAGCTCCTTCAGCCGGTCGGCGGACAAAACCATCCGCATCCGGATTTACGGTGAAATACTGCCTGCAATCTCATGCTAAACGCGGGAAAACATAGATCGACCGCCCCCGCGACACAAGCTCTCCGTTTGCGGGAATTGGCGTGCGTAAGCCTCTGTGAGATTTGAGGCTAAGGTGTATGAAGAAGAAACGACGTCGCATAAGTCCATTCGAGGGACCTGGAAAGTGAGCAAGCCGAATTACCGGGACATCGCCCGCCATGCCGGCGTGGGAACAGCAACGGTCGAGCGGGTGCTGAACGGGCGTGGGGGTGTTCGCCCGGAATTGGTCGAGAAGGTCATATCCGCCGCACGTCGCCTGGATTACCCGCGCAAGCTTCCCGAAACCCACCGCGGCCTGCTGCGGATAGAAGTGCTGATGGTTCGTCCGGAGACGAGCTTCTACCGTCGGCTTTCGCATGCTTTCGAGAGAATTGCCGCCACCCTCGATCCCTTGGTCGTCGTGCATCGCAGCTTCACCGACGAGATGAACGCCGAGGGGATCGCACGACGCATACTGTCGACCGACCTTTCCCGGGCCGGGCTGATCCTTGCGGTGCCGAGCAGCCCGGCGATCAGTGCCGCGATGGAGAAGGTCAATGCGCAAGGTCTGCCGGTCGTCCACGTCGTCACCCGCGCTTCCGAGCGCGTCGGCGAATTCGTCGGCATCGACAATGTCGCCGCCGGCCGGACGGCCGCGCTCTACATCAGCCGCATGGCTCCACGGACCGGGCCTGTCGTTGCGATCTGCCATCCGATCTATCAGGTGCATCGCGATCGGATCCGCGGCTTTTCAGCCTATTTTCGGGACTATCCCAGCGCCTCCAGTTTCGAATGGCTGGGATTTGGCGGTGATGAGGAGCGCCTCAGCGCCGATCTCCTGCGGTCGGCGCTGGAGGTCTATCCCGACCTCGCCGGGCTCTACAATGCCGGCGGCGCCAACGCCGCGCTGATCGAGGTGCTGCGCCGGCATCCGCGCGGCCGCGAGGTATTTTTTGTCGGGCACGAACTGACCGATTACACGCGGACGGCACTGCAGGACGGCGTCATGGATGTGGTGCTGGACCAGGCGCCGGAGGCCCAGGCGCGCCGGGCGCTGGATCTCGTTCTGAACAGAATCGGCTTGACCGATATCAAACCGGACCAGGCACCGATCCGTTTCATTACCATCACCAAGGAAGCGCTTTGATCTAATCAGATCAAGGAAGCCTTCGGCATTCTCCGGCACCCCTGCTAGTTTCGCGTCACCAGAGAGATGCAGGCGGGCGCGGAAACGGGCGGCCGGAGGAGATGCCAATGGATGACCTGAAATTCGGCAAGCGCAACAAGCGCGGCGACTGGGCGCCGGACCAGCCGGCCGAGACCGCGCCGCTGTTTGCCTTCCCGCCGCGGCTGCGGGCGGTGCTGAAATGGCTGCCGCATTATTTCCTTCCCTGGAACCTGATTTTTGCGCTTTCTGCGCTCGCCTACTGGGCCTGGATCATTCCGCCGGTCGAGACGATGCAAACGCTCAGCCTTGGCTGGATCGCCTGGCTCTGTGCGGTAAACGCCATCGCGGTCTTGTTGTTCTACGGCGCCTTCGAACTGCAGCTCTACGTGTTGAAGCGGCAGGAAAACCGCTTCAAGTACAATGGCAAGTTCCCGGCCGACACCAAGAGCAAGGCCTTCTGGTTCGAAAGCCAGAACCTCGACAACATCCTGCGCACCTTCCTGTCAGGCGTGACTATCTGGACCGCCGTCGAGGTCGCCATGCTCTGGGCCTATGCCAATGGCTATGCGCCGTGGCTGAGTTTCGCGGAAAATCCCTGGACGGTGGCGCTCGTCGCGCTCGTGGTGCCGATCATTCACGAATTCCACTTTTTCTGCATCCACCGACTGATCCACACGCCTCTCCTCTACAAATGGGTGCACTCGGTCCACCACAATTCGGTGAACCCCTCGCCCTGGTCGTCGCTGTCGATGCATCCGGTCGAGCATCTGCTCTATTTCGCAACGGCCTTCTACCACCTGCTCCTGCCCTCCAACCCGATCATCATGCTCTACCAGCTGCATTATGCGGGCTTCGGCGCAATTCCCGGCCATGTCGGCTTCGACAAGGTCGAGATCGGCAAGGAGAAACTGGTCGATAGCCACGCCTATGCGCATTACCTCCACCACAAATATTTCGAGGTCAATTACGGCGACGCGCTGATCCCGCTCGATAAATGGTTCGGCACCTGGCACGACGGCTCGCCCGAGGGCGAAGCGCAGATGCAGGAACGCTACCGCAGACGGAAGGAAAAACTCGCCGCCCGCAAAGCCCGCCTGGAAGTCGGAGGCGCCGCCGAATGACCTGGGTATCCGCTGGCAAACTCGACGACATCGAACAGGAAGGGGCCATCCGCTTCGACCATGGCGGACGCAGCTACGCGATCTACCGTGGCCCGGATGACAGCGTTTACTGCACCGCTGGCCTCTGCACCCACGAGGCAATCCATCTCGCCGACGGATTGGTGATGGATTTCGAGGTGGAATGCCCGAAACATTCGGGAGCCTTCGACTATCGCACCGGCGAGGCATTGCGACTTCCCGCCTGCGAGAACCTGAAAACCTATAAGGCCGAAGTGATCGACGGAGAGGTTCGCGTGGCCCTCGGTTAAGTCCGCAGCGGTTTAGGTCCTATTCTGTCCTCACAAGCGCCGGCCGCTCTTTCCACGGAGAACACATGGACGGTATCGTCATCATCGGTGCGGGTGAAGCCGGCACCCGGGCAGCCTTTGCCCTGCGCGAGGCGGGTTATTCCCGGCCTGTGACGCTGGTCGGAGCCGAGCCTCATCTGCCCTATGAACGGCCTCCGCTATCGAAGGCCGTGGACGATGCGGTGCAGATGAAGCTGATCTGCGCGGCAGAAGCGCTGGAAACGGCCGGCATTGCCTATCTCAAGGGCCTGTCGGCCGCCGAGCTGGATGCCGGCGCCGCAGTGGTGCGCTTGAGCGACGGGCGGCTGCTGCGCTACGAAAAGCTGCTTCTGGCGACCGGCGCGCGGCCGAGACGGCTGACATGCCCCGGTGCAGCGGGAGCACACGACTTCCGTACCCACGCCGACGCCGAAGCGATCTTTTCCCGTGTTGCGCCGGGCCGGAGCGTGGCGATCATCGGCGCCGGTCTGATCGGGATGGAACTTGCAGCGGTCCTGCGCGGAAAGGACGTCGTAGTCGATGTGATCGAAGCCGCGCCGAAACCTTTGGGCCGCGCCGTCCCCGCCCGCTTTGCCGAAAAGCTGCACGCCAGACATGCTGCGGAAGGTGTGCGCTTTCACCTCGACAGGGGCGTGAGGGCGATCGGCGACGACGGCGTCACCCTGACAGATGGCAGCGTGGTACGAGCCGATCTCGTCGTCAGCGCCATCGGCGTCTTGCCCGAGATCGGCTTGGCGGAAGCCGCGGGACTGGCCACGGGCAACGGCATTCTGACGGACGCCTGTCTTCGCACCAGCGCAGCCAACGTCTTCGCCGCCGGCGATTGCGCGGCGGTCGCCCGACCCGGCGGCGGACATGTTCGTTTTGAAAGCTGGCGGAACGCCAGGACGCAGGCCGAGACCGCCGCGCGGAACATGGCCGGCGCGGCCGAGACGTTTGCCGCCCTCCCCTGGTTCTGGTCCGACCAGTATGATCTCGGCCTGCAGGTGGCGGGGCTGCCGCAGCCAGCGCATCAGATCGTTCTGCGTCCGGCCGCCGGCGGCGAGCTTGAATTCTATCTGGACGATGGGCGTCTGGTGGCTGCGGCGGGCCTCGGCATCGGCAATAGCCTCGCCAAGGATATCAAGCTTGCCGAGATGCTGATTGCCGCAGCCGTCAGCCCCAGCCCCGCCGAACTGGCCGACCCCGGCATAAACCTCAAAACGCTTCTGAAGAGCGCGCGGGCCGCATGATGCAGAAGCTGCTGATCTTCCAGTCGCTCTGGGCCATGGAACGCCGGCATACGGATGGGGTCGAGCGCACACTCGACGAGAATATCGCGATGATCTCAGAGGCGGGCTTCGACGGCATCAGCGCGCATTACACCAACCGCCGAGAGGTCGTTACCCTCAGCGAGGCCATCCGGGGCACCGGACTGAAGATCGAAGGGGTTTGCTTCCCCAGATGCGTCGAGGATCTGCGTCTGCCGCTGGAGCTGGCGGCCGAGTTCCCGGTCAGCCACCTCAACCTGCAACCCGATATCCGCCCGCGCCGCATCGACGCCTGCCTGCCGCTTCTCGATGGCTGGATGCGGCTCGCCAGAGAAGCCGGCATTCCCGTGTTCATCGAAACACATCGCGACAGGATGACCGCCGACCTGTTCTTTACGCTGGATCTGCTCGACCAGCGCCCCGAACTGCCGCTGCTGGCAGACCTGTCGCATTTCCTTGTCGGCCGCGAATTCGCCTTTCCGGTCGATGAGGAGAGCCACGTTTTGATCCAACGCATCCTGCAGAACGCCCACGCATTTCACGGGCGGGTTGCCTCATGCGAGCAGGTGCAGATCGAGATTTCCTTTCCGCACCACCGGCCCTGGGTCGATCTCTTCCTTCAGTGGTGGGAGTATGGTTTTCGCCACTGGCGATCACGCGCCGCCGATGACGCCGAGCTGATCTTTACCTGTGAGTTGGGTCCCAAACCTTATGCGATCACGGGCAGAGACGGCAACGATTCGACAGACAGGTGGGCGGAAGCCCTGGCGCTTCGGCAGATGGCGCATGAGCTCTGGGCTGCCACTGCCTGAATCCCGTTAAATCAGCCTCCCGATTGTGGAAATCCCTTGTTGGATCAGTATAGTTGTGTCCTAAATCGCAAGGGTGTCGGCAGAGGTTTGGGATTGTTAATCAGGAGTGCCTAATGTAAATCTTGACGAGTACAAGTTGTGCGACAGTTGATTTGCTAGGATATCTGGTTAGGACATTCGACTCGGAGAGGCTGGAAGATGCGGAAAATTCGTGCGGCCAGCTCGGCCCTCGGACAAACACAGGCAGAAGCTTCGAGTTCGATCGACCGGCTTCTGTTCTTTGACCGCGACTTCAATCCCATCGAGGACTTCCTGGGCAATGATCTGCCTGCTTCCGTCAAACCGGCAGCGTCACTTTGGGAGCATTTTCCACAGCTGGACAAATCGGCGATTACGCTCGCTTTCCGCTCATTGGATGAAAGTGTCCAGCCATTGCGAATATCGGGCGATCTGGGCGGGCCCGGGGCGCACGGGCTGACGATCTATCGGATCGGAGATCTGTTTGCCGTGGTCCGCTCCGATGAGCTTGTTGACGATGAGCGGGCAACTCTTCTGCATCTGGCGACCCACGATCCGCTGACGGGATTGCCGAACCGACGCCAGTTCAGCGACGACCTCGCTGAACTGTTGCAGGAGACGGCAGGTTCGGATGAGACTCTGTCTCTCATGCAGCTCGACCTGGATGATTTCAAGCCCGTCAACGACACGCTTGGGCATCCGGCCGGTGACAAGCTTCTTCAATTTGCTGCAAGGCGGATTCAAGACTGCCTGACCAGTGATGACAGAGCCTATCGCCTGGCGGGCGACGAATTCACCGTGATATCAAGGGGCTCGGGGCATCCGGCCAAAGCTCACCGGTTGGCGGAAGCTTTGGTTGCCGCGTTCAAAAAGCCCTTCACGATAGACGGCATCGCGGTCTTTGTCGGCACCAGCATCGGCATATCGACCGCTCCTCCGGATGGGACAAGTCCGGAGGAACTGATGAAGGCGTCGGACCTTGCGCTGTATGCCGCCAAGCAGGAGGGGCGCGGTCGGCCGAAAGCCTATGATCCGGAAATGCTCGAATTGCTGGAGCAACGCGAACTGCTGCGCCGCAGCCTGCGCATGGCTCTGGTCCAACAGCAATTCTTTGTCGAATACCAGCCGATCTCCGAGGCCGGCAGTGTTGTCGGCTTCGAAGCATTGCTGAGATGGAACCATCCCCTGCTTGGAAAAATCCCACCGGCCTCATTTATTCCGATGGCCGAGGCTGACGGGTTGATGCCTGATATCGGCGCATGGGTTTTGGAGCAGGCATGCCGCGAGGCGATGAACTGGCCGGAGAACTACGTCGTCGCCGTCAATTTGTCGGCGGCTGAATTTCTGACCAGCGGCCTCACGGATCGGGTATCGCAGACGCTGGACCTGGTCGGACTGCCGCCCGAGCGTTTGGAACTCGAGATCACCGAAAGCGTGCTGCTTGAGCGGACGGTCAACAACATCGACACGCTGAATACGCTCAACGTGCTGGGGATACGAATCTCGCTTGATGATTTCGGCACCGAATATTCTTCCCTGAGCTATCTGAAGACATTCCCTTTCGACACGATCAAAATCGACAAATACTTTATCACCGATCTGGAAAGCGATCCGAAAAGCCAGACGATCGTCCGCTGTATCGTGAACCTCGCACATGGTCTCGACATGCAGGTGACCGCCGAAGGGGTGGAGACGCCGGCTCAGGCGGAATGGTTGCACAATGTGGGCTGCGACAGGCTTCAGGGCTATCTGGTAAGCAGGCCGCTTCCGGTCGAGGCGATGGGCGAGTTCATCAACCGGGCGGAAACATCCGTTAGCCACGCGCTGGTATAACGAACGAGAGATTTTTCGCCGTGCTTTTTGAGGAAATCTGACGCTCCAGACAAACTGATGGAGGCTGTATTGGAAGAGCAAGCATCTGGCTTCGATGACCATGCATTGGCGCCGATGGTATCGCTGGAACTGAATGTTGCGATGTTCAAATCTCAATGGCAGTTTTGCGACAGGATTACCGAATATCTCTCAGACATTCTCGGCCAGAGCCACAGCGATCCGGCTCGATATTCGAATTTTCTTTCCGTCGCGGCCAACGAGCTCATTGAACTCGCCTTCCGCTCGACGGGTGAGCCGGGAAGGATCAGTTTCAGTCTCTATCGGAGCGCGACGTTCAACCGGCTGAGAATTGCCTTTGCCCGCGAGGACCGCGAGAGCACTGGTATAAGATCAACTGAACGCCCGTCTCTCGCGGGCGCCGGGTCCGACCTGAAGTCCGACGGGACGATTTTGCTCAGAGAGCTGGCAACCATATTCCGCGCTGCTATCCGGATTGAGCAAGACGGCGCCCACGGCATGCAAATCATCGCGGATTTCCCCTCGACCGAGGACTTTCAATGAACCTGCTTGCCCGCCCCTTCACCGTCCATTTCGATCCGACAAATCAGGAGCTGTTGCTGTCCGGCAAGATGCGGCCCGAAAGTGCAAACGAGATCGCCGATGCGCTCAAGCTGGTGCGGCAAAGTTTGGAAAAATACAGCGGCGTCATTTACCTGAATGTCAAACGTCTGACGCACATCAACATGACGGCCTTTACAGCCCTCTCCGATATTCTGAAGGCACACTGCCGGACGCGGCCGGATCGGAAGATTATCATCATTACGTCGAGCGTCGTCGCCTGGTCGACTTCGTTGTTCCAAACCCTGGCGGCAGCACAGCCAAACCTGTCGGTTGAAGTCTACGATTCGGCCTTTTATCCGGGCCAGAGCTTTGTCGAGGATGAGAGCTTCATTCCCATTCTGCGCACCCAGACGAAGATGACCTGGAGGCACGAACGCGAATTGCTGCCGCGCCATGGTTTGCGCAACGGTCTTGTGATGGCGGATATCTGTTGCGGAATTGGTGATTTCGCTGCATTGGTTCAACGGGAATTCAAACCGGAACGGCTTGTGGCGCTCGATCATTCCGTACGCAGCCTCGAATATGCCCGCAGGGTCGCTGCCGACTTCGATCTGCAGGGGATAGAATATACCTATGGCGACGCTTCTCAGATGCTGCTTCGCGACAATCAATTCGACTTTGTGACCTGCCGACATTCGCTGCAGATTTTCAACCGTCCCGAGATGCTGCTGCGGGAGCTTTACCGCATCTGCAAGCCCGGCGGCCGCGTCTACATCACCAACGAGAAAAATTCGCATTGCCTGGGCGAACCGCATGCCGAAACGATAAAATGGACATACGAGGAAGTCGCCAAACTGTTCAGGCACTTCGACATGGATGTCGAGATGGGACCGAAAAGCCGCCATCTCCTTGCCGATGCGGGGTTCGATACCATCAAGGTCGATTGCTTCATGGTCACCAACCTTGACGGGGATCCGCAGGACTTCGCCGACATCATCGAAGCCTGGGAAAATGTCTACGCCGGCCAGATGGCGGTCCGGCGCGGCGACTCGCTGGAATTTATTCGCAGGTTCCGGCAAGGATTCAAAGATCACGTCTTCGCCGCCCTTCACCCCAAAGGTTATGCAGGCTGGCCGATCTGGGCGGCCTCCGGGCGAAAGCCACTGTGATGGAGGGGAAATCATCGAAGAGACCGGCAGGAATTGGCTTTCGGACAAAGTTCATCCTGGTCGTCGGCGGAGCCGTCCTATTCGACTTGCTGGTCAGCGGTGGGCTGGCGCTGTGGAACGTCCAGAGGCTGTCGCGTGACGCAACGCTCGAGGTCGGCCAGGGTCTCGAAGCGGCAAGCCAGGAATACATCCGCACCTATGCGGATTCGACCGCGGCACAGGTGAGTTTGCTGCTGCGGCAGGTTCACAGCGACGTCAGCACGCTGGCAGGCGTGCTCCAGGCGCAGATCGACGATCCCGCGCGCAATTCGGACGTCGGCGCGGCAATCGCCCGCACATCTCCCGGCAGCGTCAGCCTTTCCTACGATCAGCAGGGGAAGTGGTCTCAGAACGCTCCGGGCTCGGTCTCGGTCGTGAGCGTCTGGGGTTACCTGCTCGGAGAAGACCGGAAGCCAAGACCCGACGTCGAGAGCGATATCCGGACGAGTGCGGTTCTGGATCTCGTTGCGCCGAGCCTGCTGCAGCACGGTTCTTCGAAACTGCAGATGTATTACATCGGCTCGAAAGAAAGGCCGATCTTCAGAACGGCGCCCTATACCGACCAGGCCCAGACCTTCGACCGGCTTTATCCGGGCCACAACGAGGCCAATTTCTGGGATTTCTTTTTCCCGGGACTTTACGAATCCTGGCAGGGCTGGGCCAAGGATATGAAATCGCGGCCAGTCGCGGGCGACATCACCCAGACAGCGCCCTATACGGACGCCATTACCGGGAAGCTGATCGTCAGTTTCTTTCATCCGCTCTGGACAGCCGACAGGCAGGATGTCGCCGGGACGGCCGGCGCCGATATCACGCTCGACCAGCTGGCGCAGACGGTTGAAAATGTCAAAGTGGCGCAATCCGGCTTTGGGTTTCTGGCCATGTCCGACGGCAACGTCGTTGCGATCAACAGCACGGGCGAAAAAACCCTCGGCCTGCGTTCCGCGAGCGATCCGAGCGAAGCCGGCGCCTTGACCGGCCTGGAGCGCTCCCTGAAGGGAAGCTCGCAGCCTGCAATCGCCAAACTGGCTCTTGACCGCGAACAGGGCATTCAGCACCTGCTGTTGCAGCAGGACGGCAACGATGTCCCCTATATCGCTATCGTCAAGAAACTGCCGGCGACCAATCTCTGGGTCAGTGGACCGGTTCGGCAAGAGGCGATGTTGCTGGGGGTGGTTGTACCCGAGCGAGAAATCGATGCCTCGCTCTATGCGGCCCAGGCCAAGATTTCCGAAGCGACGAACCGGATCGTGCTCTACCAAATTCTGGCGATCCTGATGTCGCTGCTGATCGTGACGATCGCGGTCTTTGCGGCTTCGAAACGAATAACCAGCGGAATCAGCGCCCTGGCAGGGGCCGCCAAACGGATTCAGGCGAAGGATTATTCGGTCAGAGTGGCCATCTCAAGCAGGGATGAAGTCGGTGAGGCCGGTGAAGCCTTCAATCGCATGGCCGAAGAGATCAGCTATCACACCGAAAATCTCGAGCAGCTGGTCGAAGAGCGAACCGCTCAGATCGAAGATGCAAAGGAAGAGATTTCGACGCTGAACGCACAGCTGCAGCGAGAAAACAGACGTCTTGGAACGGAACTTGCCGTCGCCGAGAGAATCCAGCTGATGGTTCTCCCGCTGGATCAGGAGCTCGATGACTTTCAGGCGCTCGAGATCGCGGCCTATATGAGACCGGCAGAAGAAGTCGGCGGCGATTATTACGACGTGTTGAAGAACGGCAGCCGCTTGAAGATCGGCATCGGCGACGTGACCGGACACGGGCTGGAAAGCGGCGTGTTGATGTTGATGGTTCAGTCCGTCGCCCGCGCCCTGCAGGAAGCCGGAAATACCGATGCAGTGAAATTTCTCACAACTCTCAACAGCGCCCTGTTCAAAAATATCGTCAGGACGAAAATCGACAAACACCTCACCCTGGCGTTTCTTGACTACGACGGAAAAGAGATGATCCTGTCGGGACAACACGAGGAAGTTGTCGTCGTGCGGGCGAACGGCGAGGTCGAGCGCATAGACACCATGGATCTGGGCATACCCATCGGGCTGGAGGCCGATATATCGGCCTTCATCAAGACCCGTGAAATCGCGTTCGCAAAGGGGGACCTCATACTCTTGCATACGGATGGTGTAACGGAAGCCGAAAACGACGCCGGAGAATTGTTCGGCATGGAACGGCTCTGCCGCGAGGCAGTGCGCTTGAAGGATCTGAGCGCTGAGAAAGTCGTTGCCGAAATTGTGGCGACACTGATGGGCTTTATCGGATCGCAGAAGATTTATGACGACATCACGCTACTCGCAGTACGGCATAGGTGAGACATGCCTCCGACGGTTTACGGCATCGAATCTCTGAGCGACATAAGCCTGGATTCGGGCACGCGCCTCACCTTGACGGACGGACCGCTCGAGCTTGGATGGAAGCACTCCGGCATGACGGCCGACTTCATAGCGGAAGTCATGGCCTTAAGGTATTCGCGTTCGAAGAAAGAATATATGCAGGCGCATCATGACATCGGATACCTCAGCAACGAGCTGATCGAAAACGCCGTCAAGTTTCGACAGCCCGGTGAGATCCTCATTGAAGCCGGCATATCCGAGGGGAGCTTTTTGATACGGGTGAAGAACACCATCGACGGCGAGACAGCCTCGCGCTTTCAACAACTGTTGCAGCGCCTGCAATCGAAGGATCCCGGGGAACTTCTTCTTGAGCAAATCGAAATCAACGCCATATCGTCTGCAAATGGTTCGGGCTTGGGCTTGCTGACGCTTCTCAGCGATTACGACGCAAAAATGGCATGGGCATTCGAAGAGAATAATGATGAGCATATCATACTGACGACGACTGCGGCCGTGGCGATGCCGCCCTCCTCCAATCCGTGAGTGACGAATGGAAATCAGCGACGAAAACTTCCGTGTATGGGCGGAGCAAAACGAAGTCTATTTCGACGGCGTATTCCGGCTGGCCGGACCGGACGCCTATGCACCAATCTATTCATTGATCTCCGGCCTGCTCCACGACGGGCACAAGCAGGTGACGTTCAATCTCACGGGTCTCGAGTTCCTCAACTCCTCCGGCATCAATCTCCTGGCCAAGTTGACCATCGAAGCCAGAAAGATGGGCGACCTGCTGCTGGTCGTCAAAGGCACGCACCAATATCCCTGGCAAGCCAAATCCCTCCCAAACCTCAAGAAGCTGCATCCGCTTCTTGATTTGCGCTTAGCGTGAGTTGGGGGCGGCGCCTTAAGGCGGTGACCTCTCCCACCCTCATTCCTGTGCTCCTCGGGGCTTTGCCCGAGGGATGTCACAGGAATGCGGAAGAGACGTGGGTGCCGGCCATATTCTAGCGACCGCACCCCTGCCGCTCGATCAATCCTTCCGCGTCGACCCCGGGCTGGCCGCCCGCCCCGCGCTCCGTCATGCTCGGCCTTGAGCCGAGCATCCACACGACACCCACCGGCGCCGTGGCTTGGATCCTCGGCTCAAGGCCTGGGATGACGGAGAGTGGGGCTGGCTTTCTCGCCAAACTCGCGGGCCTGCAAAGCACGCAGCGTCTGGATTTATCAGGGCCGGCGCACCTCTCCACCTCGTCAAGTCAGCTTGGCCGGCTAATCTTCTAAGACCATAGCCGGGGCCCTGGACTGGACCTCAGTCCGATGTGCAATTCGCGATCCAGGTCTAATCTTCACAAATGCTTACGTCGTGAATACGCACGACGACTGTTGATCTGATCCGGAGGAAACGATGCGGATAGCAACCTTAGCGTCCCTGGCTGTGCTCTCGATGGCTCTTGCCGCAGGTCCGGTCACGATTGCCGGTATTGATATGGCCGCGCTGGCGAAGGACGGTGGAAACGGTGGTGGCAATGGCGGCGGCAACGGTGGGGGTAACGGCGGCGGCAATGGCGGCGGCAATGGAAACAGCGGCAGCCATGGCGGCGGCAACCACGACGGCGGCAACCACGGCAGCGGCAACCAGGGCAACGGCTCAGGCAATAGCGGCTCCAAATCCACAGGCATGAAAGGCAAGTCTTCCGAAGCGGAAGGCAAGTCCAAGTCGACAAAAACAGACAAGGTCGCCGCCACAAAGGAGAAAAACCTTTCGGCGCAGCTTGCGGGCCTGAACTCATTGAAGCGGAATTACAGGGCGTTGATGCATACGTCGGACCCACGCATGACGGCCATCTCGGCCTATGCCGTGGCTTATGCCCAGTATGAAATCGACAACGGAGTCGAGCCCTCAGCTGCTGACCCCCTGCTCGGGGACGCAGCGCTCGAGGACGCATTGGCTTCCGCAACGAAATCCGGCCAGGTAAGCCCGGCAGTCCTGGCTGAGGCCAAGACCATACTCGGCGTCGGCGATGCGAACGGCAAGATCGATCAGATCCGCAGCTCGCTGGAGAACGCCGCGCCGGCGACGTCAGACGAATAGCCACCAGTGGGTTGCGTGAGGTGCGCGGTTAATCGGTTATGCTGCGCACCAGACTATGAGAGCATTTCCGTCCTTGTTTAAGTAACGGAATGCTCTCTTTTTTTGCCAATTTGGCACCAAAGCCTCTTTGCTGGAACCGAACCTCTGAGCAATCGCCTGCAGTGCGATGCCCTGTCGGTCATCGCCGATACCGAAACCGGCAACGCATCTCCGGCAAAACCGTGCTTGCCTTCTGAAAGCGCAAGGGTCTGGCCTCGCCAACTTCCGCGGATTCGCCGCCAATACCGGACGTTGCGGTTGTCACATGGCTACTCTACGCTTGGTGTCAAAGCCGGGAGGCCGTTGAATGGCACAAGTGATTTTTCTGCACGGGGCATCGAGCAGCGGCAAATCGACCATTGCGAAGGCGCTCCAAAGGCGTATCGAGAAACCGTTCTGGCATATATCGATCGATCATCTGCGTGACGCCGGCGTGCTTCCCACCGAGCGCTTCAAAAACGGCGATTTCCGCTGGACTGACGCTCGGGCGGCCTTCTTTGACGGATTTCACGGATCGCTAAAGGCCTATGCTGACGCCGGCAATGATCTTATCCTCGAGCACATTCTGGACACCGAGGGGTGGCTGGAAACGCTTGCCGATCTTTTGGCAGAGCATGATGTCTTCTTCGCCGCGGTGCACTGCCCGATCGAGCTTTTGATTGATCGTGAGGCTGCCCGAGGTGACAGGCCGATAGGCAGCGCCAAGCGGGATTACGAGACGATACATATCGGAAAAAGATATGATATCGAATTGCAATCCGAAGACAGCACTGAGGCGAATGTCGAGAAGCTGCTGATCACATGGAGAACTGGCAACCGCTCATCAAGTTTCGTCGAAGTGAAGTCTGCTTAGCGTCAACGGTGGCCATCAGCCGAGTCGGCAACATCCTCGTCATGCAATATACGCCCCCTCACCGCCCATGAACTGGTATCGTGATCCGGGTGCTGGTTGTTGCTCTGCTTGATTGCCGCGGCCCACTCGGCGCCGTTGCTTTCGGTGGCACCGGTATTTTCTATGCCCGTGATCGTATCGAACCATGGGACCATGTTCTCGGTGCAGGTATTGGCATGTGGCGAGAAGGCATGCGGATCGTCAAGCGCACCGATCATCAGGTTGGTGCGGCCATTTTCGAGGTGGTGGAAAAACAACGGCGTGCCGCAATTGGCGCAAAAGCCACGCTCGACAAGCTGCGAGCTCTTCCAGATGCTGGGCTTGCCGCGTGTCCAGGTGAGCGCATCATCCGGCGCGGCGACGAGCGCGGCAAAGATATTGCCCGAGGCTTTCTGACACATGCGGCAATGGCAGAGATGCGAATTGTCGAACATGGCGGTGGCGTGGTAGCGCACGGCACCGCACTGGCAGCCGCCGCTGACCTGCATTTCGAGGCGTTTCATTTCTTCTCCTCCTTCACGAGGCGGATTGGGCTTAATCTCTTTTAGGTTGTTCTTTTTTGATCGTCCAGCGTCGGCGGCCGATGAATGCAGGAAGCGGCATTGCGGCGTGTTTCGAGGCTCCGCCCTCTCGGGCTGCGCACCTCAGCATGAGGAGGTTGGAGGGTGCCGCTTCGGGCGAGAACGGTGCCCCAACGCCCCTCATCCCTGTGGCCTCAGGGTTTTACCCGAGGGATGTCACAGGGATCCAGCGCGCCCAAGTCCTTGGGCGCAGGAGACTCGCATCTACCCCTAGCTTGAGTCAATCACGGCGCGGACGCGCCGTGGCTGGATTCCTGTGACGAGCACAGGAATGAGGGAGGAGAAGTAGCGCCCCGCAGGAGTAAGCGAGTACCTGCACGCTAAATTAATTCGCGTGCTGCAACACCAACTTCAGCGTAAGCAGTGTGCTGCTCGCACCTGGGTGAGAAAGCCGATTAGTCGCTATTGTTTGCCAGCAATAAGATTATGGGGTCCATACTGTACCGCGCGCGGGTAAACCCTCACCAGTCCGCCATCATATCTAGGGAGGGCGCATCGGAAGCGATTTTGTTGAGATTTTCTTGGGTGCAGTCGATGGGATATAGCCCTTCCGAAAGCTTTCGCCATGTGCATTCGCAATCAAGTTCGATTTCGCTAAGTGCTGTCACATATTCTGAAATTGAAGACGCCAACATGTTGGCTGGCTCCAATTGGCCATGCTGTGCGAAGTAGAACTGCTTTCCAATATTATCGAGCTTGTTTTTGATCGTTGCGTTCGGCGTGAGCATCGTCGCGACCATCGCGACCTGCAGGCAGTGATATCCGCCAAATTGGTGGTGCAACGCGATCCATTCACGATCATTCGAAAGCGGTGGAACGGTTTGCAAGAATGCCAAAACGGGCACCACATGTATGGCTCGGCGTTCCTCCTCCTCGGTCGGAAATTGGTGTAGCGAGACGACGTCGTCGCGGAAAAAGAGATCGCCTGTGTGCGAAAAGAGGTTCGACGGCAGGCTGCGCACCGGAACTTTTCCTTTATCGCGAAAGCGCGACAACACCTCTTCCGTAACAATCATAGTATCGACCTCACACCATCATACCTGAACCAATACGGTGAGAAAAACCTCTGGCTTCTGAGAAATCAGGGACTTCACTCATCTGCTAACCTCCACTCTCTGAAGTCGCTACCTCAAGCCGCCTTCTCAACCCCCGTCTCGCCCATCGCCTGCGGTTTCCCAAGCAGATAGCCCTGCGCCTCGTCGCACTGCTCTTCCAGAAGTGTATCGAGCTGCGCCTGGGTTTCCACGCCTTCGGCCAGCACCGGCACGTCAAGGCTGCGGCCGAGCGCCAGGATGGCGCGGACGATTGCCTTGGATTGGGCGTTGCTTTCGACCTCGGCCATGAAGCTCTTGTCGAGTTTGATCTTGTCGAAGGGGAAGGAGCGCAGCGTTTCCAGCGAGGAGTAGCCGCTGCCGAAATCGTCAATGGCGATCGAGACGCCGAGCGCCTTCATCTCCCGCATGGTGCCGAGCGCCTTGTCCTTGTCGATGATGATAGAGCTTTCGGTGATCTCGATTTCGAGGCGGCGCGGGTCGAGGCCGGTTTCGGAGAGGATGCCCGAAATGACGGCCGCCATGTCGGCATGGCCGAGCTGGACCGGCGAGAGGTTGACTGCGATCTTGTGGCTGTTGCTCCAGGTCGCGGCCTCCCGGCATGCTTCACGCAACACCCATTCGCCGATCGGCAGGATCGCGCCGCATTCCTCGGCAAGGCCGATGAAATCCATCGGCGGGATGTTGCCGCGTTCGGGGTGGCGCCAGCGAAGCAGAACCTCGTAGCCGATGATCTCTCCCGTCCGCACCGATTTCTGCACCTGATAATGCAGATGCAGCTCGTTGCGATCGATGCAGGCCCAGAGATCGTTGGCGAGCGCGCGGCGGCGGCGCGCGGTCTCGTCCATCGCAGCCTCGTAGAAACAGACCTTCTGCAGCAGCGATTGCTTGGCGCGGTACATGGCAAGATCGGCATTGGCGAGAAGCCCGTCGACGCTTTCTGCATCGCTCGGATAGATCGCCACACCGAGGCTGGCGCCGGTCTTGATCTCGAAGCCGTCGACGGAGATCAAACCGACCAGGGCGCTTTCCAGGCGCGCGATGAAATCATGGAGCGCGCTCAGATCGTCGAAGCGCTTGGTCGCGGCGAATTCGTCGCCGCCGAAGCGGGCGATGAATTCGCCCTCCAGTAGCACCTCGCCGAGACGCCGCGTCAGCTCGACAAGCACCAGGTCGCCGGTGCCGTGGCCGTGCTGGTCGTTGACCTCCTTGAACTTGTCGAGATCGATGCCGATGACCGCGACCTTGCCCCTCAGCCGATCCGCGACCATCATTTCCTCGGCGACCCGCTCGCCGAACTGCAGCCGGTTCGGCAGGCCGGTCAGCGCATCGTGCTTGGCGAGGAAGGCGACCTGCTCCTCGGATTTCACGCGATCGCTGATGTCTTCGAAGGTGACGACCCAGCCGCCATTCGGCAGGATGTTGACATTCTGCTGGATGGAGATGCCGCTCGGATATTTGTGAACCGCGCTGCCGGCCTCGCCCCGGATCAGCGCCATGTTCCTGATGTAATGGGCTTCGGCCCGCGCCGCCGCTTCCGCCGCGTCCTCGGTGTTGGCGGCATAGCCGATCTCGACGATCTGCCTGTAGCGCATGCCCGGACGCACCGCCCCTTCGGGAAACCGGAAGATTTCGAGATAGCGCTTGTTGCACAGCACCAGGCGCTCATCCCCATCGAACATGCAGATGCCCTGCCCCATGTTTTCGAGCGCGATATCGAGATTGCGGGTGACCTCCTCGATCCGGTCGGCATCCGCCTTCTGCTTGCTGTTGTCCTTGGTGATCTTGGCAAAGCCGATCAGTTGGCCGGCCTCGTCATGAATCGCATCGATGGCGACATGGGCCCAGAAGGAGGAGCCGTCCTTGCGGTAGCGCCAGCCCTGGGCTTCGAACTTGCCTTCCCGGCGGGCGGTTTCGAGCGCGCGTTGCGGCAGGCCTTTGCGGCGGTCCTCCTGGGAATAGAACAGCGAGAAATCCTTGCCGACGACCTCGTCGGCCATGTAACCCTTGACGCGCTCGGCGCCCGCATTCCAGTTGCTGACCTTGCCATCCGGATCGAGCATGTAGATGGCGTAGTCGGTCACGCCCTGGACGAGCAGCTTGAAGTTGCGTTCCGCCTTGGCGGTCTTAGCCTCCGAGCGCACGGCGAAGATGGCGGCGGCAAAACCGGCCGCCAGCAGCGAAAAAGTGACGGCGGCGATCGTTACCACCATCAGGGCAGGAGAAATCAGCGTCGCGGGATCGAGCGCTACCACGCCTGGCGTGACGGTGACGCCAGCCATCGCGGTGAAATGCAAGGCGACGACACCTGATGTCAACAGAAGTGTGGGCGCAAGCCCGCGCAAGATCGGCCGCTCGCCCCTGCCCGCAAACCGGAAGGCGGCGATCGAAAAGGCGATGCCCAGAACGATCGACGTCGTCACGAACTGCCTGTCCCACGAGATCTCTCCCGGGAATTTTATGGCCAGCATGCCGGTAAAATGCATCGAGGCGATGCCGACGCCGAAGAGCAAGCCCGCCAGAATATTCGCCATCCATCTGTCATAGGCGAGTTTCGCCGCAACCGCGCCCGTTATCGCGACGATCGCGACAGCAGCGAGACCAGCGTCAGCCCGGCATGATAGCCGACGACGACACCCGGATCATAGGCCAGCATGGCAACGAAATGCGTCGCCCAGATCCCGAAACCACCCGCCGCCCCCGCCGTCAGCAGCCATACCCACCGCGCAGCCGCCGCGGACGATGTCGCCCGATCGAGCAGGACCATCGCGCAATGGGTGGCGAGAAAGCAGATCAAACCCGCAAGCCCGACCAGCGCGAGATTATGCCGCTCGGTGATGCATGTCAGAACGGAGAACATGGAACGAGACCCTCGATGTGAGGGTGACGCTATGGGGCGGGCGCTTAAGGAAGGTTGAAGTGAAGGGGGCGGCGGGTGCGGAAATGCCGGTGTTTGGGAGGCTTGGGCGTGGGGTTGTGAGATTAGGGTTTATCGCGGGTGTCTTGGTATGGTGAATGGAGTTTCGACTGGACGCGGAGGGCGAGGCCCTGCGAAATATGGCTTGCCCTGCCCCACCGCGACAGGGTGTAGGTAGATCCGATACTTGTGCCCGAGACGACCCGATATCCGATCAACCCAGGGAACAGCCATCATTGGCAAAGGTTGTGCTGGGTCCGAACCCAATAGGCGTTGCATCCATCACAGCGGACGATCAAATCCATTAGTAAATCGCGTTTGACGGCGTGGAGCGGCTGAACAATTGATAAATTAGCCAAAATTAATTCTGAAAGCGATAAAAGACGGTGCTGTGAAAAGATGAACGACCCGATACACCCTGCACGCCAAATCCCGTTTCCCGACCTTATCGCTGGCTTGAAGCGAGCCCAAGGGCTTGGCCATGTCCATCGCCGTCCGAACGCAACCAGTACTTTGCAGCTCTACATCTATACGCCCCGGTGCGTATATGAGGATGGTTGGGATCAGTTTTCGCTGATCGCTCGCGGTCTCATTGTGGACGAGGGCGCTGGTCGGGTCGTAGCCACGCCGTTTCCGAAGTTTTTCAATGTCGGCGAGCGGCATGGCGAAGTACCCGATCTGCCGTTTGAGACGTTCGAAAAGCTCGATGGTAGTCTAATAATCGTGTTCAATGATGCTGGCCGTTGGCACGCAGCCACCAAAGGCGCGTTCGACTCCGAACAGGCACTATGGGCTCAAGCACGCTTGGATGCCCACGATCTCTCCAGTCTGTCGCCGGATACGACATATCTGTTCGAGGCGGTATATCCGGAAAACAGACTTGTCGTGCGATATGCGGAGCCTGCCATGGTGATGTTGGCGGCCTACCACGCTTCAGGTCTTGAAGTAACCTACGACGTGGTTCGAACGACCAGCCAAGCGTTGGGATGGCGTGCGGCCGAACGCCATGAGTTCGGGAGTATGGCGGACATGATGCTCCATACTGCAACACTCCCACGCGACAACGAGGGATTTGTCGTTAGATTCACAAATGGCTTGCGCCTCAAACTCAAAGGCTCCGAGTACCGTCGTATCCATGCGTTGATCTCACGCTGCACGCCATTGGCAATGTGGGAAGCAATGGCCGCTGGGGACGACATGGCCGCGATTCGTCGTGATTTGCCGGAAGAGTTTTGGAGCGATTTTGACAACATCGTACTCCTCCTGACAAAGGAATACGCGGCGATGGAAAGGAAGGTCGCTGAACTGGCAGCATCTGTCGCCCATCTTTCCGATAAAGAGTTGGGATTGTCGCTCAATTCACTGCCTGCTGACGTGGGTCCTTACGTTTTTGGCTTGCGAAAAGCAGGTGCAATCGTAGGCAAGTCCCGAGACGCGTTGATGCGTTCCATCAGACCCACTGGCAATGTGTTGCCAGGTTACCAGCCGTCATATGCCATGGGGCGTGTGATTGATGAGGCAACATCGTAGATTTGCAGCGTACAGTAGCTCTGGCGCGAATGTGGGATTGGAGAAGGCCTCGGCTGAGAGGTTCCTTCGGCTGTGACATTGAGGCAATGACGCGTTAAACAGCGGCATCAAGTGGAACGTGTGCTTTGCTCCAGAAGGCGTTCGAATTCCTCTGCGGCGGCTTTGTCATTGAACTCTCGATGAGGAAGCTTGATTGAGTAAAGATCAATTTGAACTGTGGCTGCCCTTCTGCGTCGTGGGCGGCATTTGCGCTTATTGCTGGTATTGGTGCATCACATTGATCTTTTTTTACCGCATGAACGGCTTCGATTTCAGCAAAGACTTCGGCCCCAAAGTCTATTGGGGACGTTTTGCACATGATCGCTTCTTCGTGAAGCCGAAAGCGAAGTTTTTTATCGCTATGCCTTTTGCGGTGGCGATAAGCTCTTTTTTGACGATATTTTTTGCTTTGGTCTGATGGGAATTATCAAACATTGTGTCGGTTGTGGACGGTAGCAGTTGGCGGATTATTGGAGAAGAATACGTATCTGCCGGTTCATGATCTGGATGAAGACAGCGGAGTGGATGGGACGGCTTGACCAAGATGGAGCAATTTCATCCAAGCACGGTGGTAGCGAACTTGGATGCGGGCAATCTGGTATGTCGACCTTTCTAAGAGGTTTATTGCTGCTGGTCGGAATAACTTTAGCGCCACCAGCCTTTGGCAATTGCTTAACCGCCAATGAGACCAAACAGGGCGTGCTGCTGACCAGAGAAGCGCCTTTCTATTCCGTATTCTACAAGCCCGACGGCCCGGGTCTCACCGAACAACGGCTGATGGAGCGCGACGGTTCACTGCAGCCGGTGTCGGCCGTATATCTGCACCCCTTGCTCGTCGAAAAGAGAGTGAGTGCCAGCGGGACGCATGAGCTGAAATACGCGAATGCGATTGCGTTGGACGATCTACCAGAGAAGAAGAACTGGCAATCCGGCACCACGCTTTTCATCAATGGCAAAAAATCCGATTCGGGCACGACTTTTATCAGGTTCGACGGCTTGGGAGAGGAAACGATTGCATCTTGTTCCTACAAAGTCTGGGCCATCAACAGCCGTCTGAAACTGGCGGAATTGCCTCCGATTATTTTCGAACAATACTATTCCCCCGAGCTTCATCTCGTTCTTCGTTCGGTGAGGTTGAGCAGCTCCAACCACCCGTTGAGCGAGGTTCGATTTGATCGGTTCCAAATTGGCTGGGGCAATTAGGGGGACATTGTGTTGGCTTTATTATCCCAGAAAGCCCGCTGGTGATCGCCAGCAAGGGGCTGCTTGGAGGCCGTTTGCAGACTGACAGCTTCCGGGTGCAATCGTAGGTTAACTGCCCGTTGAATTAACGCGGCCCTGATTGCCATGTTACGATGTCCGGACGGCCTCGCTTCCGAGTGCCGCCGGACGACCACTTACAGCATCGACATCTGGCCGGCATCGCACCGCGCCGAGCTAGAGCATGTATATCGTGTATTGCGCGTGGACCCAGCCATCGGCCCGGGCCGCCAGCAGGAGGTCGTGATCGGTCGCCAGGATATCGACGGGATTGGCCCATCCCTGCACATGCGCGCCACCGCCCATCGCCAGGGTCGCGACACCGCCAATCGTGTCGTGCCCGCCGACCGCAGCGCTCAGGTCGACATCGCCTCGTTGCAACTGCGCCTTCAGCACGCCGGTCAGCGTCACGCTGTCGCCGCCGCCCAGATCGATCACGGCATTGCCGCCGACATCGGTCGTCGCCGCCAGGACCGCGTTGGGTCGGGCTAGCACTGCTCGACCTGCTCCACACCTGGGTGACCGGCCAGCTGCATCGCACGACGCGCGAGAACATGACCTATTACACCGCCGAGGAGTCCTTCTCGCCGTTGATCGCGCATTTGCGGGTAGTGACCGCGCGAGTATCGCGGCGCGAACGCCAGGCATTGCTCTGCGCGCCGACCCATCAGGGCGGCTGGATCGGCCCGCTGGCATGGGTCGATCGCCTGCACGCGCTCCAGTCAGCAGGACTGGCCGAGAGCATGGATTTCCGCCTGTTCGCTGTTGCGGCTGGCGCCCGATCATCGGACAGAGGCGCGCGCAGGGCTGGCAGGACTGGCCGAGCCGCTGCGGCGGATCGCGAACTTCGCGCTTGGCGGGGACGACGCCCCGAACCGCGGCGACCATGCGGCCTGGATCACCGCGGCGCGGTGCCGTGGGCCGCTCGCCAACTGGAGTGAGGCCTTGGGGCGCGAAGACGTATGGCTGCTCATGGCATGTTTTGCGCACCCTCCTTGCCTCCCTTGAGCGCACGCGGACCACATTGAACGGCCGCAAAGCCGCCATATAGCGCCGATACGTCGTACTCATCGCCGCAGGACGAGTGGACCGGCAGCGCTTTGTTCACTTCGCCGCGGCAGTTGAAACGAGCGACCCATGTTAATTCTCGATCTGATTCTGCTCACGGTGGTGCTGATTTTGGCCGGCTGGCGATTGTTCGCTCCAGCAGCGCAGCCCTCGGTGCGGATCGCCGGCGTCGGACTGGGTTTTGTGGTCGCGGTCGCCCAATGGCTCCTTTGCGGATTCACATGGCAAGGCCTGCCAGCCTATCTCCTCCTGGCGCTTTGCGCGCTGCCGCCGCTGCGGAACGGCCGCGTGCTACGTTGGACCGGTCGTCTGAGCTTCTGTGGGATCGCCGCCCTATCCGTCGGCGTCTGGAATTTGCCTGCGGTCCCGACCTTGCCGCGCCCCGACGGGCGCTACGCCGTCGGCACCGAAATCTACCGGTGGACAGATATCTCCAGGGACGAGCCTCACACAGTCGACCCGACCGACCGTCGCAGCGTGATCGCCCAAGCGTGGTATCCCGCAGTCCGCCGTGAAACACCCCAGAGTGGGGCGCGTTTGGCTTATATCGACGGCATCGGCCGCTTGCCTGCCAAGGTCAGCGGAATGCCAAGCTTTCTGATGCGCCGCTACGGCCAGATCGACACCAATGCCGAACCCTATGCGCCGCTGGCTCCCGGCAAGCAGCCATGGCCAGTGGTAATCTTCTCGCCCGGCTATGGTGCGCCCCGTGCGGCGTATACCGGTCTGGCGACTCAGCTCGCCAGTCGCGGTTTTGTAGTCTTCGTGTTGGATCATCCGTATGAATCGGCGGCGACCGAGCTTCCCGACGGACGAGTCGTCGGAACCAGGGAAATTCTTCTGCCGGGCGAACGGAGCCACATCCCCTATATGGTTCGCGAGCAGGTCAGAAGGACCGCCGACTTACGGTTCGTCATCGACCAGCTCGCGCGTCCCGAGGCACTCTCTTCGCCGTTGCGCGGCAGGGTCAACGCCGCGAAGGTCGCTGTGATCGGTCACTCGTTCGGTGGGGCGGCTGCGATCGAGGCCATGAGCGAGGATCCTCGCGTCGTAGCTGCCGCCAATATCGATGGCACGCCTTATGGGGATCTGCCCGATCGTCAGCTCACACGGCCCTTCCTGTTGCTGCAGAGCGACTATGCCGAGACGCATCACAGCACGTTCTTTCTCAACGGTAACGGAAAACTGCTCGCCAATACCACCGCGCCCGCGTTTCGCTACGAGATCAGGCGGGCCAACCATTTCGGCTTCACCGACGCGTATTTCTATCTCGCACCACCCGGCCGCTGGTTATTGGCGCAGGCGATGGGCGGCGCGCGGGGACCCGCTGAGACTCAGCGGGCCGTGGCGGATATCCTGGCTGCCTTTCTCAGCGAACCCCTGACTGGCACGGCATCCGACCTGGCCGAGACGGCCGCCCGTTACGAAGACGTGTCGGGCGGCGCGGTAAAGCGCAAGGGCGGTGCCTCGGTGCCGGCAGCGGCCGGCTAACACGGTCATGTTGCGGATGTCCCGCGCAGGCTATTCAGGGCGTCTGCTTTTGGGAGACTTTCTCCGAGAGGGAAAACGGCCGAGTTTAGGGCGCAAAGCAGCCTCGGCTCTCAATAATGAGATACTCGGAGCCAACAGTTGCCGCCGGTTGAAATCGACGAATTCCATCAGATCCCAATGCTATTTCGATTTGATCTACCACCGGAGCTATAACTCTCTACAGACATTCGCGCATCAAGAACGCGCGCGACACCGTTCTTCATGGTTGGCGCCGCCCCGCCCCCTCACCCCTCCAACTCCACAATTGCACAACCATACCCCGCGAGCTCCAGCCTCCCCGCCACCGGCCTCTCCTCATCCAGCAAATCCCGCCCGGCAGGCACCCCACCCACCGTCACAGCCTGATCCATATAATTCTGCACAAACAGCAGCCGCCGCTCGTCGTTCATCCGCATCGTCACCTCCACACCTTCCGGCAGCTCGCCGACCAGCGGCTCGATGCCGGCGGGTGCGAACAGCCGCTCCGTCAGCGCCTCGGTCAAATCAGGCGTGAGGTAAGTGCCGAGATAGACCACCTGCCCCTTGCCGATCTTGCGGGAGGTCGCCATCGGCTGGCCTTCGGCGTAGCGGTTGGACCAGGCGGCGATCACCTCGACATCGGGGGCGATAGTGAGGTTTTCGTAGAAATGGCCGGCGGCCATTTCGCGGTCGCCGATCTTGAAGCGGCGGACGCGGCGGTGGCTTTCGGCCGGCTTGTTCGGCGGGATGACAAGGCCGCCGGAGCGCTCCATCACGTCGAAGAGGCCGTTGGCGCCCGGGGCTGCGAGACGGCCGAAATCTTCGACGCGCACGCCGGTTAGTCTGGAAAGCGCGGTGCCGGGCGCGGTTTCTCGGATGACATGGTTGTCTTCGTTGCGGGTGCCGGTGCGCGCGCCGATCACGACGGTGCCGCCGGATGCGGCGAAGGCTTCGAGCCTCGCCGTCCATTCGTCCTTCCACATCACCCAATGGGGGATATAGAAGAGTTTCAGCCTGGAAAGATCGTCCTCCGGATGGATGAAGCCGCAGGCGATGCCCCTGTCATAGCAGTGCTGATGCAGCAGGATCGCATCGTCCTGCGGGCTCGGCAGGCCGATCGGATAGGTCTTGTGGGCCTCCTGATTGTCGAAATCGGAGCCGGCGATGCCGACATCCATGCGGACATAGGTGCCGAGGATCTTCGGCTGCAGCGCCGTCATCTCGGTCGCGAAGCGCATGGCCTCTTCATAACGATGGCGGCCGATATCGTCATGGTCGATGAGGCCCATCCAATAGATCTCGGCGCCGAAATGGGCCGGGCGCCAGCGGAAGAACATCAACCCGTCCGCACCGTGGGCAACCGAGGAGAGCGCCATGCGGCGCAGTTCGCCCGGCTCCGGCGTCAGCGTGCAAAAGCCCGGCTGGCTGCCGAAGCCCGATTGCTGCTCGGGCACGATGTAATTGCCGGAGAAGCCGCGGCAGATATCGAGGTGCAGCGCCTGCACCTTGGCGTGGTTGCCGAGCCGCATGAACTCGTCATAGAGCATCGGATAGATGTCGTAGCCGACGAAATCGAGATCCTTGCTGAACTGGCCGCGGAAATCGATATCCCTGAGGCCGCCGAGATTGTGGAAGACGAACCAGGAGGATTTGACCGCGCGCAGGATCTCGACCTGATCGTGCTGGAAGCGCGCCGTCGAAAAGGCGAGGAAGCGATGATAATCCTGCAGATGGCCGGGGCTCGGGAAGGTCGGGCCGAATTCGATCGGCAGCACCACCTGGTCGAAACTGTCATAGGCCGTCGCCCAGAAATCGCCGCCCCAGGCGGCGTTGAGCTTTGATATCTCGCGGTATTTATCGGCGAGGAAGGCCTGGAATTCGCTGAGCGTCGCCTGCGAAAAGCTCTCCGGCATGCTGGTGTTCAGCTCATTGTCGGTCTGCCATCCCACAACATGGGGATTGCCGCGGTAATGCTCGGCCATCGCCCGGGTGATGCGCTTACTGTGCTCGCGGAGGACGGGGCTTGCCGTGTCGCAGTGCTGGCGCGAGCCGTGGCTCATCGGCCGGCCCTTGCCATCGACCCTTAAAATTTCAGGGTGCGCTGCCGTCAGCCAGCGCGGCGGGGTCGCGGTCGGCGTGCACATGATCGTATCGATGCCGTGGCGCCCGAGGATTGCTATGGCGCGGTCGAAGAGATCGAAATCATAGGTGCCGAGCCTGGGTTCGAGAATGTGCCAGGCGAATTCGGCCATGCGCACGACATTGAAGCCGGCTTTCGCCATGCGCTCGGCATCGCGCTCCCAATAGCTTTCATCGACATGCTCGGGATAATGCGGCACGCCGACCAGGAAGCGGTCAGTCTTGACGGGGTTCCATGCGGAGAGGGTCTTGTCGGACACGGTTGCGGTTTCCTGTGATTATCTGTCGAGGATGGTTTTGCGGGCGCTGAGCGTGCGTCCGCCATCGGATGAAAAGAGATAGAGTTCCCGGGCGTCGAGCTTCAGCGCGACGTTCTGTTCGGCGGTAAAGGGCGCGACGTAGCTGAGCTGCACCGTGATATTGCCGGTGCCGCTCTCCGAGGCGATGGTGCTGAGATTGCCGGCATCGACATAGAGGATGGTTCGCGGCCGAGATGCTCGACGAGCCGGACCTGGCCGTGGATCGCCCCGCCCTCGCCGCCATCGGCGACCATCGATATGTTTTCCGGCCGGACGCCGAGCGTCATGCTGGCGCCTTTCGGCAGCGCCGTCGCCTCCGCCAGTTCCACCGTCACCGGCACGAGGCCCGGGGCGGAGACCATGACATTGCGGCCGGAGACGCCATCGACGGTGACGCCGAGGAAATTCATGCGCGGCGCGCCGAGGAAACCGGCGACGAAGAGATTGTCGGGGTTGCGGTAGAGCTCCAGCGGCGAGCCGACCTGCTCGATGATCCCCTGGTTCAAGACGACGATGCGGCTTGCCATGGTCATCGCCTCCACCTGGTCGTGGGTGACATAGACCATGGTGGCGCCGAGTTCGGCATGCAGGCTGCTGAGCTCGACACGCATCTGGGTTCTGAGCGCCGCATCGAGGTTGGACAGCGGCTCGTCGAACAGGAAGACCTCGGGCGAGCGGGTGATCGCCCGGCCGATCGCCACGCGCTGGCGCTGGCCGCCGGAAAGCTGCTTCGGCCGCTTGTCGAGCTGGTCGGCAATCCTGAGGATTTTGGCGGCGCGCGCCACCGCCGCCTCGATCTCGGCCTTCGGGCGCTTGGCCATCCTGAGCCCGAAGCCCATATTCTCCGCCACCGTCATGTGCGGATAGAGCGCGTAGGACTGGAAGACCATGGCGATGCCGCGATCGCCCGGCTCCTGTTTGCTGACGTCGCGGCCGTTGATCAGGATCTGGCCGGAGGAAATCTGCTCCAGGCCGGCGATCGATTTCAGCAGCGTGGACTTGCCGCAGCCGGAGGGACCGACCATGACGATGAACTCGCCTTGCGCGACCGAAAGGTCGATGCCGCGCAGCGCATGATAGGCGCCATAGTTCTTGTTGATCTCACGGAGTTCGAGACTGGTCATGTCTGGCTCTCTTCTGTTGAAACTTGAGACTGCCGATTGTTCATCCCTTCACCGCCCCCATGGTCAGGCCGGCGATGAAGTGCCGCTGCATCAGGAAGAACATCACAACGGGCGGCACGGCGACGACGATGGTGCCTGCGGAAATCAGGTTCCAGGCCGAGACCCATTCGCCGCGAAGATTGGCCAGGCCTGCCGTGACCGGCTTGACGCTGTCGCTGACGGTCAGCACCACCGCCCAGAAATAATCGTTCCAGATGAAGGTGAAGATCAGGATGGCAAGGGCAGCGAGTGCCGGCCGCACCAGCGGGATCGCCACATGGATGAGCGTCTGGAAGGGAGAGGCACCCTCGGCCCGGGCCGCCTGGAACAATTCATCCGGCAGTGCGGCGATGAAATTGCGCATGAACAGCGTCGCAAAGCCGGTCTGGAAGGCGACGTGAAAGATGATCAGCGCCGCGGTGGTATCGATCAGATCCAACTGCACCATCAGGTCGCGCACCGGGATCATCATGATTTGATGCGGCAGGAAATTGCCGCCGACGAACAGCGCAAAGATCAGCATATTGCCGCGAAAGCGGTAGCGCGACAGCACGTAGCCGGCGAGTGTCGAGAGCGCCAGCACGCCGATCACCGAGGGAATGGTGATGATCAGGCTGTTGAGGAAGTAGCGGGCCATCGGCGTCTGCGTGAAGACATCGGTATAATTGACGATGACGCCGATGCCGGTCGGCCATCCCCACAGATTGCCGCCCATGACATCCTCGGTGGTGCGGAAGGAGGTGAGAATGATGGCAAACAGGGGGCAGAGCCAGAGCAGCAGCACGATGACAACGGCGAGCACATAGAGGCGGCGCTGCCAGATGGCGGTCTCGGGAATGGGACGAGGATACATCAGCCTCCCCTCTCTTCGGTGCGGATGATGCGGCTGAGATACCAGACGATGAAGGCGGACATGATCACGAACAGCACGGAGGCGATCGCCGCGCCATAGCCGAAGCGGTAGGAGAAGATCGATTGTTCATACATCTGGTAGGCGAGAACAGAGGAGGAGCCGAACGGCCCGCCATTCGTCATGACCGACACCATGTCGAAGGAGCGCAGGGCCCCAACGACGGTGACGGCAATGGCAATGAAGGTCACCTGGGTCAGTTGCGGCAGCACGATGTGCCAGAGCATGTTCCAGCCGCGCGCCCCATCGACACGGCCGGCGCCGATCAGCTCTTCGCTCAAATTGTTGAGGCCGGCGAGATAGAGCACCATGCAGAAGGTGACCTGCGGCCAGAGAGCGGCGATGACGATGGCGAAGGTGACGAAATGCTCGTCGGAAAGAACCGCCGGCGCCGTCGCCCCGAAGGCCTTGAAAATCAGCGCCAGCAGCCCGAACTCCGGCGTATAGACCCAGGTGAAGACGACCCCGACGGTGACCGAGGCGAGCACCAGCGGAATGAAGAACAGCGACTTCAGGAAGCGCATGCCGCGAATTTTCTGATTGACCAGCAGCGCGATGGCGAGCCCGATCGGCGGTGCTGCCATGAACATCACAAGCCAGATCAGGTTGTTCTTCAGCGACACGTAGAATTGCGGATCGTTATAGAGCTCGACGTAATTGCCGAGCCCGATCCACACCATCGGCCCGAAGCCATCCCACTCGTGCAGGCTGATCCAGACGCTGCGCACCGCCGACAGCAGGATGACGGTGGAAAACAGCAGGATTGCCGGTGCGATGAGCAAGGTCGGGGTCAGCCACCACCGCTGGCGGCGCCATAATGTCTGCATTTGGAAAACCTCGTCGTGACAGAAGCAGGCATGCCTGCTCCGGCTGCCCGGGCATCAAGCCTTTTCCCCGGGGAGTGGAGACGTGCCCCACTCCCCGGGACAGGAGCAGATCGACCTGCCCCTCTGGGAGAGCCCCTAGATTTTGTAAATCCGCTTCCGCGTGCCCTCGAGCCGCGTGAGGATCGCCTTGCGCCGATCCGGCTTGGCCATGAACTCCTGGAAGCCGACGAGGCCGGCCTGGGCCATGTCGGGGTCGCTGTCGCGGTCGTAATATTGCGAGGTGCCCTGCACCGTCTTCATCGTCTCGACGGCGATATTGACGAGCGGATCCTTACTCGCAGGCAGGTCGTTGCGCGGCGGCACGTTGCCGCCCGGCTCGAGATAAGTGGCCAGGTTTTCCGGGCGATAGAAATAGGCGAGGAATTCGCGGGCGCCCTGCTTGTTCTTGGCCTTGGCGGGAATGTGGATCGAATTGACCGAAAACTCCTCGAAATGGCCGACCTTGGCGTCGAGCACCGGGAAGGTCGCGTAAGCCACCTGCGGCAGGTCCGCTTCGGTGAAGGCCGAACGCAGGAAGGCGCCGAGGTTCATCATGCCGGCTTTCTTCTGCGCCAGCAGGGCTGCGGCCTCCTGCCAGCCGAAAGAGGTGTGGTTGGGCGTGAAGAAGCCCTTTGAAATCATCGCTTCCCACTGGTCGAAGACCGGGGTGAGCGCCGGATCGAGGTAGCTCATTTCGCCGTTCATCAGCGCCATATGCTTGTCGAGACCATTGATGCGCAGGTTCATCTGGTCGAACCAGCCGGCCGCCGGCCACAATTCCTTGGTGCCCATCGCAACCGGGGTGATCCCGGCCGCCTTGCACTTGTCGCCATAGGCCATGAATTCCTCGGCGGTCTTCGGCACCGTCAGGCCATGCTGCTCGAACACATCCTTGCGGTAGAACATGCCCCAGAGCGTGCCGCCGGTGGGCAGGCCGTATTGTTTGCCGTCTTCGGTGACGGCGCCGATGGTCGCGCCGAGCACGTCCTTGTATTTCTCCTTCTCGACGAGATCGGAGATATCGTCGAACAGGCCGCGCTTGACGAAGGCGCGCATGCGGTTGCCGGAAAACCAGGAGCAGACGTCAGGGGCGCCGGCGACGAGATAGTTGCGGATCGCCGTCTTGTGGGCCTCATGGTCCATATTGTTGATGACGACTTTGACGCCGGCTTCCTTGCTGAAGCCCGCGGCAATCGCCCTCAGCGCGTCGAGCGCGGCTGCATTGTTTTCGTCGGAGATCATCGTGACCTCCTGCGCCTGCGCGATCGCCGGGATCGGGAAGCTGCCGGTGACGGCGGCTGCGGAAACCAGGCCCGCGCCCTTCAGGAAGCGCCTGCGGGTGGTCGACGGAAATTGCTTCAAAAATGTCATTGAGTTCCTCCCAGTTGATCGATCGACATCTCCCGACCGCCGCCTCCTCCATGAAACGACCGACCAGGTTTTCAACGCGGCGATCACCCGCAATTCCGGCGATAATCCGCCTGGCTGAGTTGATCCGCGGCCGAACTTATGCATAGATCTTTGCAGCCCGCAATAATTAATTTACAAAATTAAGGAATGCATCGTGAAGCTCAAAGGCGACCAGACCACGGCGCGAGCCATGAACCGACGCCTCATCCTCAACCTGCTCCGGCGCGAGGGGCCGAGAAGCCGCGCCGACATCGCGACGGTGATTGGCCTCAGCCCGGCCGCCGTCACCTTTGTTATTTCAGACCTGCTGGAGGAAGGCATCGTCATCGAGGGACAGTCGGTGCCGGGGCTCGCCGGCCGCCGGCCGATCCCGGTCGAGATCAATTACGAGCATGCGCTCGCCATCGGCTTCAAGCTGATGGTGGATTCGCTGGAGTGCGTGGCAACCGACCTCGCCACCAACCCGGTCGCCGCCATGCGGGTCAGCCTTACCGGTCACGACCCGGATTATGTTGCCGACCTCCTGGCTAGCACAGTGCCCGAACTGCTGAAGCTCGCCGGCCGGCCGAAGGCGAAACTGGCCGGCATCGGCATCTCCATGCCCGGCGTCATCAATCACGAACAGACGGCCTGCGTGCGCAGCCACCGCTTCAGCTGGAACAACGTGCCCCTCGCCGCGCTGCTGGCTGCCCGCGTCCATGTGCCGGTCTGGCTGGAAGACGACACTAACGCCTATGCCATCGCCCAGCAGCTCTTCGGCCTCGGCCGCCAGCACCGCAACATGGCGGTGCTCGCCGTCGGCGTCGGCATCAGCTGCGCGCTCGTCATCGACGGCAAGCTCTATCGCGGCGCCAATGGTGCCGCCGGTAAATTCGGCCACACGCTGTTCGAGGAGAACGGCCGGCTCTGCGAATGCGGCAAACGCGGCTGTCTGATGGCCTATCACTCGGAACTGTCGATGCTGCGCCGCTGGCGCGAAGCGACCGGCCGCGGCGAGGAACTCGGCCTGCCCCAACTCCGCGAAGCCCTCGCCGCAGGCGACGCCACCGCCACCGCCCTCGTCGGAGATTCCGGCCGCGGCATCGGCACGGCGCTGGCCAATCTCGTCAACATCACCGACCCCGAAGTCATCGTCGCCGGCGGCGAAGCCGTCTCGCTCGGCGAGCCTTTCCTGACGCCGCTGCGCGAAGCGCTTTCCGCCCGAACCTTCCGCACCGCCCCGCCGCTGCTGCCCGATTGGGAGGACAATTCCTGGGCCCGCGGCGCGGCGGCGCTGGTGACGCAGAAGATCTTCGACTTCGAGTCATCGGGCGGGGTGACGGATATTGCGACGCTTGACGTGAGGGGTTCGACGTCGGCGGCTTGATACATTCGCTTACAAAAATACCGGTTTCCCGACACATCCCAGGTTCAATCATCGACTGAAATGGCGATGCGGCCAATGAGCCGGAACGATCAATTCAGGAAGGATGACATAATGAAAATGATCCAGGCGATAGTGCTCGCCCTTGCTCTCGGCGGCGCGGCGACGGCACAGGCGGAACAGCCGTTGCAACGCACTGATCTCATCAAGAATGATATCGATGTGGCCGGCCACGAGGCCGTTCAGGTGCGGGTCGATTTCGCCCCCGGCGTTCTCGCGCCGAAACACGCCCACCCCGGCGAGGAGATCGCCTTCGTCATCGAGGGAACGCTGGAATACCAGCTCGAAGGCAGACAGCCCGTGACCCTTCAAGCCGGCCAATCCCTGTTCATCCCCTCCGGCGTCGTCCACTCGGCCAAGAATATCGGCAGCGGCAAGGCTTCGGAACTGGCAACTTACATCGTCCGCCAAGGCGAGGCGCTGGTCGTGCCGGTCAAGTAACGCCAACTCAGATCGGGGCGCGCGGCAAGCGCCCGCCCCTTCGTTCCAACTAAGGATTATGCAGAAGCGCGCAGGCTGTTACTGCTGCTGCTGCGCCGGCGGTGGGGTGCCGATCTTTTCCAGAACCTTCTTGGCGAGCGCCGGGTCGCTCTGGGCGGCCGTCAGGATCGAAGAATATTCCTCGACGGAGATGTCGTTGGAGGCTTGGACGGTGTCGACCATCTGCTTCTTGGCTTCTTCCTGCAGCTTCTGCTTCGCAGCCTGGTCCTTGGTTGCGTCGATCTTGGCCGAATATTGCTGGCGGACCTTATCGACCTGCAGATAGGCAACGGCAAAGGCTTCCAGCTTCTGATCGCTGACCGGGGCGGCCGCACCGCTGCCGCCGCTCTGCCCCTGCATCGGCGCCTGGCCCTGTGCCGGCGGCTGGGCTTGCGCCTGGGCAAGCTCGGTCGCGGATGCCGAACTGAAGGCAAGCAGGCTGAACACCGCGGCGGTCATCGTTGCGAGGGATGTGTAACGAGTGATCATTTTCATTCCTTTTCCGGTGATTTGGACGGCAGCAAGGCCGCCTCGGTCGATCGCTCAGCGCTCAAAAAGGCTGGCGAGGCCGCGACGATGAAGCCGGAAAAGGGCTCGGTGCGGCGGTAATGGGGCCATTTTCTGACAATTGAGCGGCGACTTTGTGACCAAAACTCAACCCTACCGCGCAAACCTGCGCGCCCCGGCCACGCAGAGAATAACGGCAATCGTGACGGCAAGCATGATCCACGTGACCGGTTCGTGCAGCAGGGTTGCGGCAAGCGCCAGGCCGAAAAACGGCTGCAGCAGCTGCAGCTGGCCGACGGCGGCGATGCCGCCTTGCGACAGGCCGCGATACCAGAAGATGAAGCCGATCAGCATCGAGAACAGCGAGACATAGGCAAGACCGATGAGCGCCGGCGGTTCGATTCCCGCCAAGCTCGCCGGCCGGTAAAGAAATGCCACCGCGACCATCACCGGCAGCGACAGCACCAGTGCCCAGGAAATCACCTGCCAGCCGCCGAGCGTGCGCGACAGCCTGCCGCCTTCGGCATAACCGAGGCCGCAGACGACGATCGCCGCCAGCATCAACATGTCGCCGACCGGTGATGCCGTCAGGCCCTGCGTCAAGGCGAAGCCCGCCACCAGCGCGCTGCCGAGGCCGGAGAACAGCCAGAAGGCCGGCTTTGGCCGTTCTCCGCCGCGGATCACCCCGAAGATCGCCGTCGAGAGCGGCAGCAGGCCGATGAAGACGATGGAATGGGCCGAGGTGACATGCTGTAGCGCCAGCGCCGTCAGCAGCGGGAAGCCGACCACGACGCCGAGTGCCACGACGACAAGGGAGATGAGATCGCGTCGGCTCGGCCGCTTCTCGCGGAAGGCGATCAGCAGGCCGAGCGCCAGAATGCCGGCGATTGCTGCCCGCGCGACGGTCAGGAAGACCGGATCGAACTGCATCACCGCCACACGCGTGGCCGGCAGCGATCCGCTGAAGATCAGCACGCCGATAAAACCATTGATCCATCCCGATGCCATGCGGTCCATGATGCGCTGCACTCCTTGTCCTGCTGCCCCTTATCGGCCGATATCGCTGGTTATAACAGGGACAATCTGATACGGTTTTGCAAAACTGTTATGGTGCAGGAAGCAATACGGATGGATGAAGGCACAGGGGCGCGCACCCGCATCGACATGGTCGTCGCGACGATCCGCCAGCGCATCGCCGGGCGCAGCCTGACGCCGGGCGCCAAGCTGCCTTCCGTCCGGGGACTGGCGGCGGCGCTGAAGCTGTCGACATCGACCGTCGTCGACGCCTATGAGCGCCTCGTCGCCGAAGGCGCGATCCTGGCAAGGCCGGGTTCGGGATTCTACGTCGCCAATCAGGCAGCGCCTTTTGCCCTTGCCGAGGCCGGGCCAAAGCTCGATCGCGCCGTCGATCCCTTCTGGATATCGCGGCAATCGCTCGAGGCAGAGGAAAGCGACCTGAAACCCGGCTGCGGCTGGCTGCCGCCCGCGTGGCTGCCCGGGGAAGGCATGCGCCGCGGGCTGAGAACGCTTGCCCGCGCCGAGGGGGCCGCCCTTGCCGATTACGGCTCGCCGCTCGGCCTGCCGCAACTGCGCCAGCTGATTTCCAGGCGCATGGGCGAACGCGGGATCGAAGCCTCCCCCGATCAGATCATGCTGGCCGAGTCCGGCACCCAGGCAATCGATCTGCTCTGCCGTTTCCTGCTCGAACCCGGCGACACAGTGCTGGTCGACGATCCCTGCTATTTCAATTTCCACGCTTTGCTGCGTGCCCACCGGGCAAAGATCGTCAGCGTCCCCTATACGCCCTCCGGTCCCGATATCGCGCTGTTTGCTGAAGTCGTCGCAGAGCATCGGCCGCGGCTCTACATCACCAACTCAGCCATCCACAATCCGACAGGCGCAACGCTGTCCCCGGTGACGGCCCATCGGCTTCTGAAACTCGCCGAGCAGTTCGACCTCACCATCATCGAGGACGATATCTTCGCCGATTTCGAATATACGCCGGCGCCGCGCCTGGCGGCCTTCGACGGGCTCGAGCGGGTCATCCATATCGGCAGCTTTTCGAAGACGCTTTCGGCCTCGGCCCGCTGCGGCTTCGTTGCCGCAAAACCGGAATGGATCGACGGCCTGACCGACCTCAAGATCGCCACCTCCTTCGGCGGCGGCCGGCTGACGGCGGAGCTGGTGCTCAACGTCTTGAGCGACGGCGGCTACCGCAAACATGTGGAGACGCTCCGACAGCGGCTCTCCCGGGCGATGAGCGAGGTCTCGACGAGGCTGAAGGGCTTGGGGATAGTGCCATGGCTTGAGCCGCAGGCCGGAATGTTCCTGTGGTGCCGCCTGCCCGATGGCATCGATGCGGCCGACGTGGCGCGGGCCGCGCTGGAAAAGCGGATCGTGCTGGCGCCCGGCAATGCCTTCAGCCTGTCGCAATCGGCGACCAATTTCATGCGATTCAATGTGTCGCAGACGCTGGATACGCGGGTATTCGAGGTGCTGGGGGATGTGTTGAAGGTCGCACGATAAGGCTTGCAGCACCACCACCCATCAAAACGACCGATTGACCGCCTTGTCGTTTTCGAGGCGGGTCACGCAGCCTTCGAGCTTGGCGAGCAGCAGATCGAAATCGAGCGGCTTGGTCAGATAGTCCGCCGCGCCGCCACGAAGGCCGGCGAGCGTATTTTCCCGATCGGTCAGCGCCGTCAGCAGGATGAAGGGGATGTTGGAGAACTCGGGGTGGTTGATCTGAATTTCGGCCAGCAGCTGGTGGCCATCCATAACAGGCATGGAAACATCGCTGATGACGATGTCGGGCCATTTCGAAAGGATCATTTCCAGACCTTCGGCACCGTTCGAGGCCTCGAGCGTCTTGTAGCCGGCTTCGCCCAACTCTTCGACGAGGAGGTTCCGGATCTCGACTTCATCTTCTATGCACAGGACTGTAACCATAAGCTTTTCCCTAAGCTGCGACGTGTTGATCCGACAATAGAGAGCCTATTGGCAGACGAATGGTGAATGTTGTGCCCTTGCCGAGCGCGCTCGTCACCTCGACGGTGCCGCCATGCAGTTCGATGACCTGCTTGACGACATTGAGGCCGATGCCGGTTCCGGCAATGCCCGTCGCGCTGCGGGCGCGATAATAGGGCTGGAACAGTTTCGGCAGATCCTCCGCATCCATGCCGATGCCGCTGTCGGAGATGGCGATCTCCAGCGTCTTCTCGTCAGCTCGGGCGCGAACATGAATGTCGGGCGCGTTTGGCGAATATTTGACGGCGTTCGACATCAGGTTGGTGAACACCTGTTCCATCGCGCTGCGGTCGAACGTCAAGCTCTCGGGTATGGGCTCGAGATCGAGGTGGAACAGATGCGCACGACTGAGCTGGCGCTGTCTGTCGCAGCAGGTGACGAGCAAGGCTTTCAGATCGCCTTCGCTGCGCTTCAGGGTAATCCCGGTTTCGAGCCTGCCGCTGGCGAGGATGCTTTCCATCAGGTCGACCATGCGCACCACCGCGCTGCGGATCACGCCGGCTTTTTCGTGAACGTAATCGCCGCTGACATTGGTGGTCGAGCGGCAGAGCCGCTGCGCGGCGGCGTCGATGATGGCGAGCGGCGTGCGAAACTCGTGCGAGGCCATGGCGACGAACTGGCGCTGGAGCGCATTCACCTGGCGTTCGTGCACCAGCAGCCGGTCCAGCTCCTCTCTCTGCCGTTCGATCTCGGCCGTTCGATCGGCCACCATTTCTTCCAGGTGGTTGCGGTGGTGGGTGAGTTCGGCCTGGCTGTCCAGCAGGGTCAGCGAGGTGCGATGCAGACCGCGTCCGAGCCAGAAGACGACAGCGATCAGCAGCGCCAGGCAGCCAAGCCCAGCCGGCGCGATTTGTTGAAGCAGCATGAATCCGGGCAGGATCGGCGGCCAGACGAGATAGCCGATCGTGCCGCCGTCATGGGACGAGACCGGCACTTCGGCCCGCTCGCCGTTACTTTTCAGCGCGAAATGCAAGCCTTCGAGGCGCGCATAATGGGCGATGCTTTCGACGGCTTTTCCATCGATGAACTTGACCGAGACGGCAATGAACTCCTGGCCTGCGTCGATCTGCATTCTGGCCGAGCTCGGCAGAATGGGCCGCGCGCTTGCGATCGCCGGCCGATTGCCGATCATGATCGTGCGAACCGTCGCCAATTGACCAAGCGGTTTGGTGCCGGGCTTTGCAGCCTGCTCGACAAGAACTGCGCGCATCGCTCCGGCGAGCGCGGTCATTTCCTGGCTGTCGTCGCTGCCAAGCCGCGGCGGCACGGCGTCCGCGCCGTCGCGGAACGCAAACATCAGGCGATTGGTATCGTCAAAGATATAGGTCCTGTCGTGCCCGAAATACCGGCTCGTCCACAGGCCGACATTGTCGAGCAGCCATTCATGGTTCCGCTGCTTGGCATAAAGAAAGGCGTCGTCCCATTTGGCAATGCTCTCCTGTTCGCGGGGAAGCGCCGCGATCTGCTCTTCCAATCCTTGGCCGACAAAATCGGCCTGCCGGCGCAGCGAGAGATCATCGACCTTTATGGCGGCGAGCCACGCAAATCCGCACAGCAATACAGCCGCCGCGCAGGTGAGTGTCACCAAGACGAAGGTAATGTGGGATGTTAGCCTGACCTTCAATTCTGCAACCTTTTGATGGCGCCCGCTGCCGAGAAATTGACACGCAAAGGTTGACGGAGCGTGAATTATACGCTCCCCTGAAGTCCGCGGCAGGCCTCCGAAGGCAGTCGCGACTCGTCGAAGGAGAAGCGCATGGACGCCGCCGCATCGTCGGATACGTCAGGCATCAGGATCGAACCAATCGCTGCTGCCCATATCGACAGCTTTCATCGTGCGCTCGACGTCGTTGCGCGGGAGAAAAAATACCTGTCCATGCTGGAAGCAACGCCGCTGCCGGAGACACGCGCATTCGTGATGGGCATGATTGCAAAAGGCAATCCGCAATTCGTGGCTATCGCGCAAGACGAGGTCGTCGGCTGGTGCGACATCGACCGGCATTTCTTCCCGTCGCACGCCCATCGCGGCAAGCTTGGAATGGGGATCCTTCCCGCCTATCGCGGCCAGGGTCTTGGACGAAAGCTCATCGAGACGACGTTGAGAGCCGCGCAGGAGGCCGGCTTTATCAGGGTCGAACTCGATGTTTACCAGGACAATCTCCGGGCGCTCGCCCTCTATGAAAAAACGGGGTTCGTGCGCGAGGGCATAATCCGCCGCGCCGCGCGTATCGACGGCCGGTTCATCGATGCGATCGGCATGGCGCTTTTGTTCGAAGAGGATGGGCCAGCATAAATCGGAGTATCGTCAGCGTTTTTGGACAATAGCGCGGCAATCAATTGGATCGGCGCAGCGCTCAGAAACCTATCCTTAGGGGTCAGCGAACGGGCTTCTGATCGAGTGAATCGCGAACCTGGCAGCAGGCACGAACACTTTCGTCGTTTTAACGATCGGGCATTTGGCCGGTCCCACGGCATCCTCGGTGAGCTCCGCTCGGCGGAGCCGAGATGTGCGCAATCGGTTAAAGGGATTTCGAGCAAGCCGTGGGCACCGTTTAGGACGCCCCGCTCACGAAGTGATCATCGCGCTTCTTGGGAAACACGTCATGCCGTCAGGCTTCTTTCGCCCGGCCTGCTCCTATCGGGCGAAAGCCTCGAACGGATTGTCGTGGGTCAGGCGCATCAGGGTCCCGTCGTCCACGCCTCGCCGTCTTAACTCGGGCAGCAGGACCGTGGAAAGATGGGTGTAGGGCTTGGGTGTCCCGCCCATCGGCAGCGCCGGATCGTACCAGCCCCGGTCATGGCTCAACAACAGGCGGTCGCCGCAACCAGCCTCCAGCGCCCTGATCACCAGCTCGGCCACCTCGTCGTCCCCGGCCCGGCCGACATGGTCATACTCGATCCAGGCACCTCGCTGGGCAACGGCAAGATTATAGGCGAAGTCTTTTTCTTCCTGCGTGTGAATGGAGATGAACCTGTCGGCCCGATAGCCTTCCGCCTCGATGACATCGAGCTGATCCATGACGACCCGTCCCCTGATCGTATGACTGCCGATGACGGCGTCCGTCTGCGCCGCGGCGCGCGCCGCTGCCCGCAGGATTTTCGTCTCGAGCGCCGTCATGCCGTCATCACCGGCGCTGAGCTTGATCCAGCCTGCCTGGAACCCGATCTCGTCGATCTGCTCCGTCAGCTCGCGCAGCATCCACGCCTCCAGCTCCCGCTCGGACGCATGGCGGACCCATTCGGGAATCCAGGGTTCACGGTAATTGCCGGTGGGAACGACGATCGGAAAATCCGTCGCCAGTGATACGGCAAGATCGATATCCGCACGGCGTCCGACGCCGCCCGTCGAACATTCGACCAGTGCCGTGACCCCGAGCTTCTTGATGCGCTCGATTTCAGGCGCCATCAACCGAACCACGTCTTCGGTTTCTGCTTCCGCATAACCGGGCTGGTCGGGTGTCCTGAGGTCGACGAAGACGTGCTCGTGCGGCAGGATCATTCCAAGTTCGGGTTTGCTCTTGGGCCCGAGCGTCGTGCGCAGATATTTCAAAGTCTTCCCCCGGTCACGCCAGCTTTGCGTCCAGGCCGACACCGAAGCCTCGACACTGCCGCCAAACTAGATTGTCAGGTCAGGAAATCAATCGCTCACCCGATCGAAATTCTGACAACTGGGACATAGATGCCAACAATTTGGGAGCCGGTTTCTTGGCGCGCTGACTATCGCATGGGAGAGTTATGCCGCATCGGCCGCATCTACTTCGGCCGGCTGATGGCGCGGATCTTGCCGCTGCCGCCGCCACCGCAGAAGAAGCAGTCGCCGCCGTCGGATTCGAGGCCCGAGACACCGGTGCCTTCGGGCATGTCGAGCCGCTCCAGCACTTCTCCGGTTTCGGGGTCGATGCGCCTGACGTCGCTGTCGTCGCCCTCCCAGGTGCCGTGCCAGAGCTGGCCGTCGACCCAGGTGACGCCCGTCACGACGCGGTTGGATTCGATGGTGCGCAGGATCTTGCCGGTCTCCGGATCGATCTGATGGATCCTGCGGCCGCGGTGCTGGCCGACCCAGAGCGTGCCTTCGGCCCAGGCAAGGCCGGAATCGCCGCCATTGCCGGGCGCCGGGATCGTGGCCAGGATGCGGCCGGTCTTCGGGTCGACCTTGTGAATGACATCCTCGGCGATCTGGTAGAGAAACTCGCCGTCGAAGGCAGTTCCGGCATGAGACGCGACCTCAACCGAGCGCACCACCTCACCGCTTTCGGGATCAAGCGCGTTCAGCCTGTCACCCGAGGCAAACCAAATGTGCTCGCCGTCGAAGGTAACGCCATTGACGCGGTCAGTGCCAGGAAAAGGCCCATATTCACGCAGGATATTCGCAGCTGATTTTTTCATCTTTTCCTTCCCTATTACAATTCGGGCCATCCTAATCGCTCGGTAGCGGTCCGGGGAGTAACAAGATCGTCGGGAAACCCGACAGCGGCGGGCTCATCCAACGCCGTGCCCGCCCACGCCCCAGCGATTGCACCTTGCCGGCACCGGCCAGCGAATCCAGCGCGCGCTGCACGGTGCGGGAGCTGGCCCCGAGCGCGATCGCCAAAGCCGAACTCGACCATGCCTCTCCGTCGGCCAGAAACGCCAGCACCGCTCCATGAGACCCCTCGACGAGTGGCGCCAGAACGGCAATTTCCCCGGCGCCGCACGGCGAAAGCGCAAAACCGCGCTTCGTCGCCGAAACCTCCGCCAGTCCCCGCAGTTCAGCGCGCAGCCGGCCGATCTCGACCCGCAGCCGCGCGCGATGCGATTCATCGGCATGTTTGCCGCGGAAGGCGCGCGTTATTAGCGTGCCTCTTGCCGCATCCCCGGGCCAGGCTTCGGCCAGCGTGCGGGCAAGTGCAAACAGCACTGGCCGCGTCGCCAGCGAAACGGCGGCGCCCGCACTCCACATCACATGGCGGCAGGCATCGACGACAAGCGTGCCGGAGGAAAGCAGCGCCTCCACCTCGGCGAGCAGCAGCGGGTGTTCCTCTCCGTGCGACATCAGCCGTGCCGCCGGGGTGTCGAGCACCAGCGCGGCAGTTTCGACCTCCGCCGTCAAAGCGGGGATAGCGGCCGCGCGCGCCGCGAGCCTTGCCCGATCGAGGGCGCTGCGAGCTGCCTGCGTCTGCAGGCGCCGGACGGCGATGCCGGCCGTCACCAGCTCGTGGGCGGCCCGCAGCGCCGGCGGCAACGGTGTCGGATCGAGGGCTGCGAGCGCGCGCTCGGCCTCGTCGAGGCGGCCGATCAGCACCAGCCTGCGAATGGCGACGTTGCCCGCATGGGCGGCATTGATCCTGTCGCCATGCGCTTCCAGCACCCTGCGCGCCGCTTCCAACGCCTTCGGCGGCCAGATGAGATCACGCGAGACGAGTGCGATCTCGGCCTCGGCGACCACGCAACGCGCCCGCGCCACCGCCTCCCGCGGCCCGAAGGCGCGCGCCGCACTCTTCAACAGGGCCTTGGCGCGCGCGAGGTCGCCAAGCTGCGCCATCGCAATACCGCGCAGCGCAAGCGCCGGCGCATCGTCGCGCAGCGCCACCCGCTTCAGCGCGCCGAGCGCGTCACCCGTTGCCAGCGCCCGCGCCGCTGCTGTGATCAGCGAGTCCATTCAAATCCCGTCACACTTGTCACTCCCGCCATTTCGCTACCCGGCCGTAGTCTTCGTTCAACGGCCGCAACCGAGCCGGATGCTACGACGAGAGACAGGCAAAGGAGAAGACCCATGACGGCAATACCGAATGCGACGCGCCAGCAGTGGCTGGCAGCAAGGCTCGATCTGCTTAAGGAAGAAAAGGAACTGACACGGCGGAGCGACGCGCTGGCGGTCAAACGCCAGCAACTGCCCCGCGTCAGGATCGACAAGCAATACCGTTTCGACACCGAAGGCGGCGGTGCCTCGCTGAAGGATCTCTTCGGCGGGCGCTCGCAGCTTCTGATCTATCACTTCATGTTCGGGCCGGATTACAGTGCGGGATGCCCCTCCTGCTCCTCGATCGCCGACGGCTTCAACGGCGTCTTCGTCCATCTGGAAAACCACGACGTCGCCTTCTGGGCGGTCTCGCGGGCGCCGCTTGAAAAACTTGAGGCCTTCAAGCGGCGCATGGACTGGAGCTTTCCCTGGGCCTCCTCGGACGGCAGCGATTTCAACGCCGATTTCAGCGTCTGGTTCAGCGCCGAAGACCAGCGTCAGGGCGGTATAGAATATAACTATCGCCGCGAACCGCCCGCCCCCGAACCGGTCGCCGGCCAAATCGTGCAGCAATGGCAGCAGCCTAAGGGAGAAGGCCCGGTCGCCCAAATCGCCGCCATGACCGGCACCGATATCATGACCTACACCCGCGACCGCCCGGGCGTCAGCGCCTTCGAACTCATCGACGGCGCCGTCTACCACAGTTATTCCAGCTATGCGCGCGGGTTGGACGGCCTCTGGGGCATGTACCAATGGCTCGACCGCGCACCGAAGGGCCGCAACGAAACCGGAATCTGGTGGCGCCATCACGACCGGTACGGCAAGGAGTGATGCCGATGTTGCTTCAAACCCCTGAGAGAGGCGACGGCAAGGCTGCCCTCAACGCCGCCGAATGGCTGTCGCTGGCCGCCGCCGACGACGGATCCGCCGGTAAATCGAGCGGGAGCATGGCTAGCCCGACCGGCCGGATCGCCGCCCGCGCTGCCGACCGGCTGGCGCTCGCCGCCGCCCCGACGTTCGCGCTCATGGCGCTGCTGACGGTTGCGACCGGCAGCGCTGACATGATCTGCACCACGACGCCGGATAACTTCCCGATCGGCGGAATGGTACCGATGTATCTGCTGATGAGCGGCTTCCATCTGACGCCCTGGCTGCGGCTCGCCGCCGGCTGGCGGGCCTGAGTCTTCGATAATGACGCCGCCACATCTCTCCGTCATTCCGGTGGCCTCAGGGCTTTGCCCGAGGGATGTCACAGGAATGACGGAGATTGGGATGGCGTTCTCGCCGAACTTTCTGCTGAAGAGTCATGGCGGGGCGATAGGCTTGCCCGCTCAGCAGCACCGCCCCTCAGCCGTCTCCGGCATTATCTCCCTGCAGGCGGACCCAAGTTCACGCCCTCACCTCGATAAACCCGATCGGCCCGCCGGCAACATCATCATCGAAGACCGCGCACGAGAGCTTGCCGCCGAAGACGCAGGCGCTGTCGATGTTGGTGCGGTTTCCTGTCGTCACCGGGTTGGACAGTGACGGTGTATGGCCGTGGACGAGGTGTTTGCCCCAATAGTCTTCAGACAAACCGGGAGGAAACCGGATCCAAAGAAGATCGCCCGCACTCTGCTGTTCCAATGGAAATGCCGGGTCGACACCGGCATGGACGAAGATGCGATGCTGATCGACATGCAGCAACGGACGATCGGCCGCCCATCGCAGATGCTCGTGCGGAACCCTGCCGCCATAGGATATTTCGGTTTCCAGCCCGCCATTGCCGAGCCATTGGGCTCTGTTGTCGCTGTCGGCATAGGCAGCGGCCATCATATCTTCATGATTGCCTTTGAGGCAGATCCACGACCACTGGCCCCAGGGGCCGGCAATGATCCGGTCGAGGACACTTTTGCTGTCAGGCCCGCGATCGACATAGTCGCCAAGGAAGACGACCGTGCCTTCAGACGCATAAGCCTCGATCTGATCGATCATCCTGTTCAGCGGATCGACGCAGCCGTGAATATCGCCTATGGCGAATGTGTAGCGCATATCTCCCTTTTAGCGCCTGTCGTAAGCAAGGTGAAGTCAGGACCACCGCGGCGGATCTGAGAGAAATCTGACTCATTTCCCGGCACTTACAGCGATTGCCTCGCCTTTGGCTTGAGTTCGCATATGGACCGTCGCGAACGTCCGCCCGCCCACCCTCTCCTGTGACTGTCACAGAAAATGGCGTTGGGATGTTCACGCGATACGTTCACGGCTGGGCGGCAAGATAGCGCCTAAATGCCGGATAAGTGATACGCTACACCCACCCGCTTCCGATTGTCTTCCTGCCCAAAACTATGCCATGACCCATCCACCATAAGATGCAACGGAAAAGGCGCGACATGAAGAAGATCGGTTTCCTCTCGTTCGGGCACTGGACGCCCTCGCCTCAGTCGCAGACGCGCTCGGCGGCCGATGCGCTGCTGCAATCGATCGACCTTGCGGTCGCGGCCGAGGAGCTCGGAGCCGACGGGGCGTATTTCCGGGTGCATCATTTCGCCCGTCAGCTGGCCGCACCCTTCCCGCTGCTATCGGCCGTCGGCGCAAGAACCAGCCGGATCGAGATCGGCACCGCGGTCATCGACATGCGCTACGAGAACCCGCTTTATATGGCCGAGGATGCCGGTGCCGCCGATCTTATCGCCGGCGGCCGGTTGCAGCTCGGCATCAGCCGCGGCTCGCCGGAACAGGTGATCGATGGCTGGCGCCATTTCGGCTACGCTCCGCCCGAAGGCCAGAGCGAGGCAGACATGGCCCGCCACCACGCCGAAGTCTTTCTCGAGATCCTGCGCGGCGACGGTTTTGCCAAGCCAAACCCGCGGCCGATGTTTCCGAACCCGCCCGGCCTGCTGCGTCTCGAGCCGCATTCGGAGGGGCTGCGCGAGCGGATCTGGTGGGGCGCAAGCTCCAATGCCACCGCTGTCTGGGCGGCCAAGCTCGGCATGAACCTGCAGAGTTCGACGCTGAAGGACGACGAGACGGGAGAGCCGTTCCACGTCCAGCAGGCCGAGCAGATCCGCGCTTATCGCGAGGCGTGGAAGGCAGCCGGTCACACGCGACAGCCGCGCGTTTCGGTCAGCCGCAGCATCTTCGCACTGGTCGACGACCGCGATCGCGCCTATTTCGGCTATGGCAACGACGAGGACGACAAGATCGGTTTCATCGACGAGAAGACCCGGGCAATCTTCGGCCGCAGCTATGCCGCCGAACCCGACGTTCTGATCCGGCAGCTTGCCGAAGACGAGGCGATCGCCGAGGCCGACACGCTGCTGCTCACCGTCCCCAACCAGCTCGGCGTCGCCTACAACGCCCATGTCATCGAGGCAATTCTGACCCACGTCGCCCCGGCGCTTGGCTGGCGCTGACGCGCCGGCCGGTGGCACCGGGCGCTCACATCCGCCTGTATCGAGCGCGGAATTCGCGAGGACTGCAGCCCTCACGCTCGTGGAAGGCCCGTGAAAAATAGAATGGGTCATCCAGACCGATCATGGCGGCAACCGTTTCGATTTTTTCGTCGGTGGTTGCCAACAGCTGTTTGGCATGGTCCATGCGCGCCCGAAGCTGAAATGCCTTGGGCGGCAGCCCCGTTTCAAGCGTGAACCGCCGGCGCAATGTTGCCGGAGACATCCCGTGCTCGGCGGCAAAGGCGGAAAGGTCGAGCGGTTGCATCGCCCGCCGCCGTAGCGTTTCCACGATGCCGGCCATGTCGGGCCTTTCCCGGCGTTGATCCGCCACTCCAATTGCCTGTCTGGCGGCTGATATGACGATGCGATGCAGCATTAAAGCGGCCGACGCCTGCCCCAGGTGGGTATCGTCAAGCAGATCGGCGTGGAGCGTCCCGAAGAGCCGCGCCACCTCATCGAGGGGATGCAAGGCGACGACCGGATGTCGCTCGGCAATCATCCTCAGCCTGACGAAATCCCGCGTGAATGATCCTTCGAAAAGCGCCCAGCGCTCGTCCCAGCCGCCTTGGTCGGGAGCGTAGGAATGCGCGCGGTTGGGAAACAGCCAGAACAGGGCAGGCCCGGTCAGGCTGAGGCGACCGCTGGCGGCGGTTTCCAGCCAGCCCTGCCCGCGCTCCACCAACACGACGGCGAAACTCGGAAGTTTTCGGTCGGTCACCGCATGGCGGGCATGCTGCCTGCCGCTTCCGGTGACCGCCAGTCCGCCGGCTGCGCCAAGCGGCGTTCTGTAGATGGCTTCGGCGCTTCTCATGATGAGCGAAAAGTCCAGAGAGCTATTTCCTCTATGTCGGTTATCCCTGCAGATCAGCTATTTCTTGGCAAATCAATTCAAGCTGGAGAAGGCTGAAATGTCGATTACCGCCAAAGCCATGCAGAGCCGAACGCCGGAATTTCCCCTTGCCGCCCACGGCAAGACCTTGGCTGCGCAGCGGATGGGCTGGCTCACACCGACCGATCCCGCCATCGGCGTCGACGCCATCCGCCACCGCTACCAGAATGACGGCTATGTCTGGCTGAAAGGTCTTCTGCGGCGAGCCGATGTCATCGATTTCCGTGGCTGGGTCTTCGAACGCCTCGCGGTGACGGGACTGGTCGAGCCCGGCAGCGATTTTTCGCAAGGCATTGCGTCGGCCGCCAGCTTCGACTGGAGCTTGGCGGACCGGCGCCTGATGTCGCTTGTCCGCTCCGCCGCCTATGAAGGTTTTTGCGCGCAGCCACCGCTCACCCGCTTCATGGATGATTTCCTGCAAGGCATCTCCTATCTGCACAAGCGCAAGCTCATGCGTTTCACCCAGCCGGGATCGCCGACCGCCACACCCGCTCACTACGATCTCGTCTATCTCCGCGGCGGCACCAGCCGCCTGGTGACGGCCTGGATCCCGATCGGCGATATCCCTGCCGAGATGGGCGGCCTCGTCTACCTCGAAGGTTCGCACGCGCTGGGCGTCAAGATGGAGGCGGAGTTTCAGGCCGCAAGCGGCGATCTTTCCCCTGAGGAGCGGATCAGTGCCTATAACAGCCACATGAAGGAAGGCGGCTGGGTCTCGAAGGACCTCCCCGATATGGCGGAGCGCTTCGACACCCGCTGGCTCGCCACCGATTATGAGGCCGGCGACGTTGTGCTCCACTCGCCCTACATGATCCACGCCTCAACCACCAACCAGGACAGCAGCCGGCGGCTGCGCCTCTCCACCGACATAAGATATCAGAATGTCGACGACGAGATCGACGCCCGATGGAACAACCATTGGAGCCTCGGCGATATGCTGTAGCCCGGTTCCAGCGCCCCGATCGGCCGAATTCCGCCGCAGTGAATGCCAGCGCCGGCTGCGCATCAGGCTCGCTCTCCGGAGATCGGACCGGCTGCTGCCAACAGAACAGCGAAGCATCGGGACCTTACTGCCGCCGTGAGCGTTGATGGTCCGAGCCTTGAATCGGTTGCATGACTGACCGACTTATGGCTGGGACCGAACCGCTCGAGTTGCCTGATGCCGCGCACGAACCTGAACGACATCCTGATCTTCATGGCCGTCGTCGATGCCGGAAGTTTTATTGCCGGCGGCCAGGCCATGGGCCTGTCCCGCTCGGCGGCGGGAAAGGCCGTCATCCGCTTGGAAGACCGGCTCGGCACACGTCTGCTCAACCGCACGACGAGAACGCTGAGCCTGACCGATGAAGGGCGGGTATTCTACGAACGCGGCTTGCAGATCCTCGCCGCGGTCGACGAGGCGGAAGTGAGTGTGGGAGGCCGGAGCGACATGCCGCGCGGCGTTCTCAGACTAACGGTACCCGATGCCTTCGGGCGGCTCGTCGTGCTGCCCCTATTGGAAAAATATCTTCAGGCCTGGCCCGACATCCAGGTCGAAGTGAGCTTTACCAATCACCTCGCCGACATCATCGAGGAAGGCTTCGATCTGGCGATCCGGATCGGCGCCGCTGCGTCGGACTCCCGGCTGGCCTCGCGGGTGATCGCCACCTACGGTACGCGCCTCTGCGCCTCGCCGTCTTATCTCGCCGAGCGCGGCGAGCCGCGCGCAATCGACGATCTCGCAACCCACGACTGCCTGATTTTCGCCAGCCGCAATCAAAGGCAAGGCTGGCGTTTTCGCGGCAAGGGCAGTTCCTGGATCAAGGCGCAGGGACGCAGCCGCCTGAGGCTCGACAGCGCAGAGGCGATCCGCGACGCTGCCCTGGCGGGATTGGGCATCGCGCTCCTGCCCGATTTTCTCATCGCCGGCGATCTCGCCGCCGGGCGTCTTCGGCAAGTCCTGCCCGACCTTGAAGCCGATGATGCTAAGATCGTCACGCTCTATCCCGACAAGCGCCTGCTGGAACCGCGCATCAACCGGTTTATCGATCTGATGGTCGAGGCTTTGGGGCACGAGAGGTCGGGCGCGCGCTCATCGCCTTGATACGGAAGCACCGGCATCGGCAACCGCCCGGTCGAAACCGCGGAAACTTTTCAAGGCAAGGGGAAGCAGCGTTGCGACGAGATAGGCAAACCCGGTGAGCAGCAGCGCCGCGGCAAGACCGATCGTGCTGATCAGCGCGCCGCCGAGGAGACCGCCGAAGGGAATGAGGGCGAAACAGAGGGCGGTGTTCATGGCGATGACGCGGCCCGTCAGCGGCTTGGGGATGCGCTCGAAGATCACCGCCGCCAGGATCGGGTTGAGGAAGCCCGAGGCAAATCCCGCTATGGCCAGGGTTGTAAAGACAAGGCCGAGCGGCGCATCGAGCGCAGTCACGAGAAAACGCGGAAAGCCGGTCAACAGGAATGCCACGGTATAGACGATCAGGCGCGGCATCCGTTCGCCGATTACTGCGGTAATCGCCGCACCTGCGATCGATGCGCCGGCGAATGCCGCAAACATCGCTCCCAGCAGTTCCGGACCATGGCTGGATTCGCGTGTCCAGACAGGCAACAGCACGGCATGATAGGCTTGGTCCAGCAGATTGGTGATCGCCACCATGGCGACGATGCTGACGAGCACGGCATCGCCGCGCAGAAAGCGCCAGCCTTCGCCGAGATCATCGAGATAAGAAGCCCTTTCGGCCGGTCGGGCGCCGGATGCACCGGACGGCTGGGGTTTGCGCTGCATACTGGGGATGCCGACTGCAACGATCAGCGCGGCGGTAGCGAAGGTGGCGGCATTGACAAGGAGCGCCTGACCCGGGCCGATCAGGCCGATCAGCGCGCCGGCGCCGGCAGCGCCCGCCGTCGAGGCCAGCCGCTCAATGGCGCTGGCGACGCCGGTCCCCCGTTCGAGCGGCACATTGGCGAGCCGGGCGATGTCGGGAACCATCGCCTGCTTGGCGGCGTCGGAAGGCCCACGCAGCACGCCCATGGCAAAAACAATAGGCAGCAGCGCCGGCATGCCCAGCAGGCCGAAAAAATCGAGCAGCGGCACCAGCCCTACAACGGCCACCGAGGCGGTGTCGCAGGCAATGGCGATGCGCTTGGCGCCGACACGGTCGATCAGCGGCCCGCCGAGCGCCTTTGCAACGACATAGGGCAGCATCTCCAGCATAGCCGTCAGCCCTGTCAGGACAGGGCTGCCCGTCGTGCTCAACACCAGCCAGGGAATGGCGATGGTCGACAGCCGTGTGCCGGAAAGCGAACACGTCTCGGCAGCGGCGAGCGCCAGGAACGGCCCGCCCTTCCTCACGGCTCATCCTCCTCGTTTCGATGCGGAAGTCGGCCCGGATAGGGGAAGGCGTGCAGCATGACAAAGAAGGGCACCATGTCAGATTTCCGAGACGCCGCATCGCCGAGCGGCGGGGCAGCCCGCATCGCTTCCAGGATGATGTCGCGCAGCCGTTTCGTCAGCGCCTCGGCCTGGTCAGAGGTCATCGGAATAATGACGTCATCGGCAGCAGTCGCCTTGCGCCATTCGGCCGGCAGTTCGGCATATTCCTCCAGCGCCTGCTGCATCTGGCCGACCTGCAGCGAGAGAGCCGCCTGGTTGAAGGCGATGTCGAGATCCAGCGCCTCCCCCGCCGCTTGGTTCGCCGGCACCGAGGTCAGCTCGTGGCTGGCGCGCCACCAACGGTCGCGCCGGGAAGCATGCGGCGCCTCCTCGATGAAGCCGTATTGGGCGAGCTGGCGCAGGTGATAGCTCGTCGCGCCGCTGTTCAGGCCGAGCCGACCGGCCAACTGCGTCGCCGTGGCGGGTCCGTCGATCCTCAGCATGCCGAGCATCCGCAGCCGAACGGGATGCGCCAGGGCCTTCAGCGCGGTCGGTTCGGGCACGACCCGACTGACGGTGCGGGAGGCGGCGGCGTCTGCCGGAGACTTGGAGTGTGGATCTTTCATGGCTGAAGTGTACAATCGCAAACATATCTTTGCAAAGTTTTCTTTGCAATAATATCTGAAGCTTTCGAATGCCGCTTGAAATCCGGCTACCGCCCTAGTCAAGCACCGTGACGCACCCTAAGACCGTCACCACGATCCGCATGAAATGAGGGGCAAGGATGGTTGAGGAAGCGCAAAAAAACATCGGCACGTGGTACATCGACCCCGACGCCGAAGACAGGATGGCCGATGGACATGCGCCGATCTGGCGCCACCTGATCGACCTCATGCTCGAGCGGGACCTGACCGACAAAAGCGTGCTCGATTTCGGCTGCAATCAAGGCGGCCTGCTGCGGCATCTCTATGCGATCCGCCCCTTCCGCAAGGCGCTCGGCATCGACATCGCCGACACCTCGATCGCCAAGGCCGAGAGGCTGAAGGGCAATCTGCCGATCCAGCATCAGGTCGGCAGCAGGCTGGAAGGCTGGAGCGAAGAATTCGATCTCGCCGTCAGCCACGAAGTCATCTATCTCGTCCCCGATATCGACGCCCACTCTGCCGATATAAGGCAGGCGCTGAAGCCCGGCGGCGTCTATTATGCGGTCACCGGATGCCATACCGACAACCCGCTCTGGCCGAAATGGCGCGAGCTCGTCGCCAACCGTACCAACACAGTCGTGCAGGATCGGTCGATCACCGATTACGGTCGCGCCTTCGAAAAGGCGGGCTTCGACGTCTCCGCCCGCAAACTCGAATATGACGGCTTCATCCCCTTCGTGGCGGACGGCTGGACGCCCGACTTTGCCGATGCGCTGGATTATTACACCCAGACGAAAATCGTCTTCAGGCTGGTGAAGCGCTAGATACCACCGGCTGAAGCCGCATCAGCTCGACATCGAAATGCGGCGGATTGTTCGGAGCGACCTGGACGAAGCGGCCTCTGACGCGGAATATTTCCTGGATGAGATTGCGCTCGGCCAGCTCGCGCGGCGCGCCGTCGAACCTCAGCTGCCCCTTTTCGAGCAGCGAGATTCGATCACTGACGGCGATCGCCTGGTTGATGTCATGGATCGCCATGACGATGGTCACGCTTTTTTCGCGGCTCAGCCGATGCACGAGATCGAGCACCTCGACCTGATAGCCGATATCCAGGAAGGAGGTCGGCTCGTCGAGCAGCAGGATCTCCGCTTCCTGGGCGAGAGCGGCCGAAATCCAGGCTCTCTGCCGTTCGCCGCCGGACAGTTCGCGAAGGCTGCGGTCAGCCAAATCAGACAGCCCGGTGCTTTCGAGCGCCCATTCGATCGCCTCTTCGTCGCGGCTGTCATAAGAGCGAAACAGGCCGACATGCGGGTAGCGGCCCTGCCGCACGAGCTGGGCGACGGTCATCTCGTCGGGTGCGGTCGGCTGCTGCGGCAGGAAGGCGAGCCTTTTGGCCAGCATCCGACGCGACATGGAGGCGACGGCAACGCCGTCGAGCGATGCCCTGCCTTCGGCTGGCCGGATCAGACCCGCCAGCGCATGCAGCGCCGTGCTCTTGCCTGAGCCATTCGGGCCGATCAGCGCCCGGATCTCGCCCTTTTCGAGCGACAGGCTGAAGCTCTCGAGGGCCTTTCGCTTGTTGTACATCACCGAGAGATCGGAACAGGACAATGGCATTTCGGCCTCACATAGTTTTGCGCAGCAGCGCGAGCAGAAGCGGCACGCCGAAAACGGCCGTAACCACGCCGATCGGGATTTCCTCGGCTTGGCCGAGCAGCCGGCCGATGAGATCGCCGAGCGTGACGATGACGGCGCCGAGCACGATTGTCAGCACAATCGACAGCATGAAATTCCGCCCCGCCAGGAACCGGGCGAGATGCGGCACGATGAGACCGACGAAGACGATCGGCCCAACTGCGCCGACGGCACTCGCCGCAAGCGCGCAGGAGACGACCAGCACGATCGAGAATTGCCTGCGATAGCCGAGCCCGAAGGAGCGCGCGACAGGCGCATCGAACTGCAGCAGCATCAGCGGCCGGGAGATGACCGGCAGCATGGCGAGCCCGACGATGGTGAAGGGCAGCAGGAAGAGCGCGTGCTCCCAAGTGCGGGCGTAAAGGCTGCCCGACAGCCATTCGAGGATGATCTCGATGCGGGCCGATCCCCATCCGGCGATGAGGCCGATCGCCACCGCATGCAGCACCGCACCGACCGCCACGCCGCAGAGCGTGATGCGCAGCGCGCTGAGCCCGAGACGGAAGGCGAGCAGATAGATGACGCCGCCGGCAAGCAGGCCGCCGGCAAGGCCTGCCGCCGGCAGCCACGCGACCGGCAGTTCGGCCAGCGTGTTCGAGCCCGGCTCGAAGATATAGACGGTAAAGAGCAGGAAGACCGTCACCGACAGCGTCGCCCCCTGCGACACGCCCATCAGCGACGGGTCGGCCAGCGGATTGCGGGTGATGGTCTGCAACAGATATCCCGCCAGCGAAAAGTGGATGCCGGCGAGAATGCCGGTGACGATGCGCGGCAGCCTGATATCGAGAATGATCAGTCGCGCTTCCGGCGAGCCGCCGCCGGTCAAGACGGCCGCGACGTCAGCCATAGGGACATCGGCGACGCCGAGGAAGATCGCGGCCGCAAGCGACAGCACCGCCAAGATGGTGAGCACGGCCGCCATGCCAAGGCTTGCCGAACCGGCCGATGTCGATGCCGGCGCGCTCATCGCGGCCCACCCGCAAGGCTCAACCGCCCGCGCTGGACGAGATAGATGAAGATCGGGCCACCAAGCAATGCGGTGACGATGCCGACCGGCAACTCGCGCGGAATGGCGATGCTGCGCGCGAAAACATCGGCGGCGGTCACGATCAGCGCGCCGAGGGCAGCGCTCAATCCGATTTCCCATCCCGTGCCGCGGGGTTTCAGCAGCCGGGCGATGTGGGGAGCGGCAAGACCGACGAAGGCGACCGGCCCCGCGATCGGCGCGACGCCCGCGACCGGAATGACGGCCAGAATGAGGATCAGCGGCTTCCACAGGCCGAGCTGCAGACCCATGCCGGCCGCAGCATGGTCACTCAGCATGAACATGCCGATGACGCGCCGGAGCAGGAGCGCACCGACGACGCCGGTAATCGTCCAAGGCAGCATGTAGAGGAGATGCGACCAGGTGCGCCCCTGGAAACCGCCGGCAAGCCAGAAGAGCAGCGATGCCGATTGCGGGCCGGTCAGCAGCAGCACATAGGTGGTGATCGCGCCCAAAAACAGCGAGACGCTGACGCCGCCAAGCGCAAGCTGCAACGGCCGCCCCTGCCCGCCGCGCGACACCCAGAACGTCACCGAAGCTGCCGCAAGCCCGCCGGCAAGGCCGATGAAAGGATAATAGGCAGGCGAAAGCCAGGGCAGGAAGACGAAACAGCAGACGATCGGTGCGACCGCCCCCGACGTGACACCGGTAATGCCGGGATCGGTCAGCGGATTGCGCGTCAGCGTCTGCAGCACATAGCCGGAAACGGCAAGGCCCGCACCGCCGGCAGCCGCCGCCAGGCTCCGCGGCAGGCGCAGCGTCCAGACGAGAATGGATTCGATCTTGCCGTCGGGCGCCAGCAGCACGCGAAGTGCGGTCTCGACCGAAAGCGTCTTGGCGCCGACCAGCAAGCCGAGCATCGCCGCCAGCATGGCGGCGACGACGATGAGCCCTATGGCCAGGAATGATTGCCGGGGGCTCATCGCAGGCCTTGTCGTTGGGCTTAGTTCTGCAGCTCGGCCGGGATCAGCTTGGCGGCTTCCGCCTTGACGTCGACCGCCGGGAACGTATCGGGATAGAGGTAGTGCGCGGCCTCGCGCAGCACGATTTCGCGAGCGATCGGGCCGTTGGTCTCGACCCACTGGTCGCCGACATAGAAGACCCGGTTGTTCTTGACCGCTGACAGCTGCGACCAGATCGGATTGCTCTCATGCGGGCGATCCGGGCCGGAATCATAAACGAAAATGACCTCGGGATCCTTTTCCAGCATGGTTTCCAGGCTGAGGTCGATGCCGAACTCGCCGCCCGGGCTCTTCGGCCCCGGAATATTGTCGCCGCCGATCGCAGCGACGATCGAGGTCGAGGTGTTTTCCGTGTGGAAGGCGAAAGGCGTCGCGCCGCCCCACATGATCAGGAAACGCGGGTGGCCCTTCGGCGCCTTGGCGGCGAACTCCGACAGATGCTTGCGAAAATCGGCGTTTAGCTGCTCGCCGCGCGCGGGCTTGCCGAGCAGCTTGGAAAGGGCAGCGGTCTCGCTGTAGCTCTCTTCGAGCAGCTCCATATTGTAGGCGACATAGGGTGCGATGTTTTGAAGCTGCGCGGCATTGCCGACCGTATAGCGGCGGATCGCGATGATCAGATCCGGCTTGGCTTCGGAGAGAAGTTCGAGATTGGGCTTGGCGCGCTGGCCGATCTGCTTCATCCCAGAGGTGAGGCCGAGCAGGAAATCGGGCTCGCGGCCTGACGTCATATAGGTGCTGGCGACCGGCTTGATGCCGAGTGCCAACGCAACATCGTCGGCGAAATAGGAAATCGAGGCAATGCGCTTCGGCAGCGCCGGGACTTCGACGGCTACGCCGCGATCATCTACGATGACGCCGCGGTCGTCGACGATCGAGATTTTACCGCCATCATCCGCTTGTGCAGCGCCGGCCGCCAACATTGCGGACAAGCCCAGGGCCGAGAAAAATCTGCGCGCGTATCGAGTCATGTCTGAAAACTCCCCTCTGATGCGCACAGGCTTTAGCCAAAAAAGCGGAGTTTCACAATCATGATTCTTTTGTGCGATTTCGGAGAAGCACCGGCTCCTGGGCTCAATCCTCCCGCAGGGTGAACACTGCGCAAGGATCGGCGATGCCGCGGAGGCTGTGCTCTCCGAGCGGCATCAAGGAAGCCGTCGTATTCGCGGCAAGCGCGCCGGAGATCAGCACGGTCCGGCCGAGCGGCTTGCAGAGCCCTTCAAGCCGACTGACCAGATTGACCGCGGGGCCGATAGCGGTAAAGTCCAGCCGGTCGGCCGCGCCGATATTACCCCAGAGGATCTCGCCGAAATGCAGCGATGCGCCGAATGGCAACGGCGCCAGCCCCTGCGCCTGGCGCACTTGGTCGAGATGGGCCATGCCGGCACGGCTGGCAGCGACGGCCCGGAGCGCCGCCTCGCACGCTTCCCGATCAGCCCGAACCTCGTCGCCGGAAACGGCCGTGACCGGAAAGATCGCCAGCACGCCGTCGCCGATGAATTTCAGCACCTCGCCGCCGAAAGCGTGCACGGCGCCGGCGACGCGGTCGAAATAGGCGTCGAGCGCTGATATCATTGCCTGCGGCTCTGTCACTTGCGAAAGCGCGGTGAAATCCCGCAAATCGGCGCAGAGAAGAGCCGCACGAATGGTTTCGCCGGTGCCGCGGGCAAGCGCGCCCGACTGAACACGGGCCGCGCTGCGCCGGCCAAGATAGGCTTCCAGCAGCGCCGCGCGCGCCTCCCGCGCCGCAAGGGCTGCAAGCGGTGCGGCGGCAAAACGCGCAACCTCCTTCAGCCGGACGGCTTCACCGGGAGCGAATTCGCCCGCCCCTGCCCCCTTGCCGATGCCCGCCCAGCCGAGCATGGCGCCGTCCTGTGAAGGCCCGATCTTTTCCTCCCAAACCGGCCCGAGCCCGGCCAGCCATTCACGCCCGGCATCGCTTTGAGGTGCGGCGGCAAAAGTGAGCGCCTCGATGACCGCGCCGGTCTCGGCCCGCCACAGCCAGGTGCGCCGCGCAATGATCGGATGCGGCACCGAAAGCGTCAGCGCGCCACCGGAAAGCGCCAAGCCATCGGCCAGCAGCCGGCGCCCGAGTTCGGCCAGAAACCGATCGGGCCCAGGCGAAGCCGCAGCCTCGTCAACCAGCCAGGCAAGGGAGGAAGGCAGATCCATGGGTTAACATCGCATCGCCCGAAAACGTTCGCAAGCCCGGGGCATCCGCCCGCTGATGCTCCCGCAGCCCGTCTCGGCTCTTGCGCCTGCCGCTTCTCCCCAAAACCCCTGTCAACCCCACCACCGAAACACCTGTGGAAAACCATTCACCACGGTGGAAAACAACCAGATGAACACTTTAAAATTGCGCGACATTGATTCGATTATGTGCCAGCTTGTCATAAGCGATTGAGGGGTTGCTATGAGCACGACATACTGGCCGAAAGACCCGCTGGACGGGAATGATATGACGCTGCTGACATCGATCCTTCGCCGGTGGTGCGCCCGTTACGGAATCGATTTTACCGCGGAAGAGAGCAAGCGGAAGGCGAAGGAACTCGTCGAGTGGTTCGAGTTCGGCGTCAAGGATCCGGCCGAGCTCGAAGAGCTGATCGACGGGAAATACTGGCTCGTCAGCAATATCTGAGCGCAGTGCTGATTTCCAAGAGAAAAGGCCGGGCGAAACATCGCACCGGCCTTCGTTTGTCTGCCCCTGTCCGAGGCTTTTAGTAGTCGTCCCGCCAGCGGCGCTCGCGATCCCAGCGCCGCTCATGGCGCCAGCGCGGGCCGTCCCAGTCGCCGTGACGCCGCTCCCAGCCCCAGCGGGGCGGGCCGCCGTAGAATGCCACCGGCGGCGGGCGTCGCCAATTGCGCCGGCATTCGCCCCAGCGGGTCAGGTGCCAGCCGCGGCCACAGGCGTAGTCGACCTTTGTGACAGTGCTCTCAACCTTGATTGTCCCCATCGGCATCGCCTCAGCTGTGCCGATCGAGAGGCTGCCAGCGAGCAAGGCAGCCGCGATAGAAAGTGCCTTCATCGAAAAACTCCAATTCATCCAGCCGCAACCACCCTAGGTTCGCCAAATTGAACTGGAGATGAACTGCGCATTCATGTTTACGGGAGAAATAGCAGCGCTTTCCGACGAATGAAGGGAGCACCGGCCGGCCGTTTTTCCAGCAACGGCAAGCGCTTGAGCAGCGCCCCGCCGCCGGCGGAAAATCGTTCATGTCCTGCCGTAAAAAGGATCCGGACCGGGATCGCGACCGGCTGCAACCTCGGTGAGCCGCCCGAGGTAATGGGCCCAGCCTTCCGCATGACCAGCGCATTGATCGGCGCTCGGCAGGCCGGTATGGGTGAGCCGCAGCAGCGTTCCGCCCCCCTGTTCGATCAGGTCGATCTCGACCAGGCTGGAGCCCGGCGGCACCACCTCGCTGCCGTCCCAGCCGAAGCTGTAGGCAAGCCGATGAACCGGCACCACCTCGCGAAACGAGCCGCGCGCAAATCGGGCGCCGGTGACGTTGACGAGATAGAGCCCGCCCGGCTCCGGCTCGACCTCGGCCTCCGTCCCCATCCAGCGCAGGATCTTCTCCGGATCGGTCATCAGCGCGAACACCGCCGCCGGAGGTGCTGCGATATGCGCCTCGCGGTGAACGACGAGGGGGTCTTGCATGTCTCTCTCCCATGGTTGTCATGGCCTGCCCTCGCCTCAGGCGGGATCAGCGGGTCATGCTGTTTTGACGTGGGTGTCCTCACCCGGAGCATGTAGGCAAACGTGTACGTTCAGCAAGGGCCACGGAGACATTCCTCACTAACGCTGACTCGTCACTGTACCCTCCGCTTACTCAGTGCACTCGCTCCTATCGTCGCTGGCCCCCTCATCTGCGTGCCGGCATAGGCATCTGACCTGGGTATGCCGGCACAACCGCCTTGCCGTTCGGGCCACTCACGCCTCGACCATCCCGCATCCGCGATGAAAGCATTTCGCCCTATTGCCAGCCCGCCGCCTTGCCCCTATTGTCCCCGCCGTTCTCAGGGCGGGGTGAAAGTCCCTACCGGCGGTATGCAGTTTCGATTGCGAGCCCGCGAGCGCCTTCTTCGGAAGGGTCAGCAGATCAGGTGAGATGCCTGAGCCGACGGTCATAGTCCGGATGAAAGAGAACGCGCGTTCCTGCCGCCCTTGCGGGCTGTCGGGGACGTTCGTGATCGCCTTGGGTGACGTGTCTGTACGCCAAAGGAGATTACCATGACACCCACCCGTTACGCCTTTATCAAAGCCGGCTGGCACGCCGATATCGTCGACCGTGCGCTCGAAGGTTTCCAACAGCTTGTTCCCGCCGAGCAAATCGACGTGTTCGATGTTCCTGGCGCCTTCGAAATGCCGCTGCTGTCGCGCGATCTTGCCGCGAGCGGGCGCTATGCCGCCGTCATCGCCGCCGCCTTCGTCGTCGATGGCGGGATCTACCGCCACGAATTCGTCGCCCAAGCCGTGGTCGATGGCCTGATGCGCGCCGGCATGGATACAGGCGTACCGGTGCTGTCGGTCTCTCTGACACCGCATCATTATCAGGAAACCGAGCATCATACCCAGATCTACCGCGCCCATTTCGTCGAGAAAGGGCGTGAAGCTGCAAAGGCGGCTCTAGTGATCGGCAAAACCCGCGCCGCTCTCGCCGCATAAGGGCATTCATCTTCCGCCGCCGGCTCGACGAGCCGCAGAATGACAACGAAGACGGCGGGAACCGGTCCCGCCGCCTCATCGGATCGACAGACCTTGCGTCATCCCGAGCGACGCCTTGCGTTACAGCGGAATCCGCAAAGCTAGCCAAGAATAATTGATTCGACGCCCCGCCCGCGCTGTGGTCCACTGACCGCCGACATGTATCGCCATTCTTAACGCATCCAAAACCTCAAGGAGCTGAAGATGAGCAATGCAATGCGCAATGAATCCCCTATCGAAAATTCGCAAACACGGCCCGTCGACACCAAGCTCGAAGTGGTCGTCATCCCCGTTGCCGACGTCGACCGCGCCAAACGTTTTTACCAGAGTCTGGGCTGGCGGCTCGACGCCGACTTCGACAATGATCCCGATTTCCGGGTGATCCAGTTTACCCCGCCCGGCTCCGGCTGTGCGATCATCTTCGGCAAGAACGTCACCGCCGCAGCCCCCGGCTCCGCCCAGGGGCTCTACCTCGTGGTCTCCGACATCGAGGCAGCTCGCCGTGATCTCATCGCCCGCGGCATCGAAGTGAGCGACGTGTTCCATGATGCTGCCGGCGTCTATGCCGGCAAAGACGAACCGTACCTCTTCGGACGGCTGCGCGTCGCCGGCCGCGATCCCGAGCACCGCAGCTATCGCTCCTTCGCCTCGTTCAAGGATCCCGACGGCAACGGTTGGCTGTTCCAGGAAGTCACCGCCCGCCTGCCTGGCCGCATCGACGCCGACGAGACGGCCTTCTCCACATCGAGCGACCTGGCGTCCGCCCTGCGCCGCGCGGCAATCGCCCACGGCGAACACGAGAAGCGCAACGGCGGCAAGCACGACGAGGGCTGGCCGGACTGGTACGCCGAATATATGGTCAGCGAACAGGCCGGCCGGGAGCTGCCATTGTAGGAGACGGCAGACGCTGGGAGCACCTGCCTCGCTCTTGGAGGCCCCTCAGGGCGGGGCCTCTTTCCTTTACCGGGGTGCCGCGCGGCACCCCCTCTGTCCAGCCGGACATCTCCCCCACAAGGAGGGAGATCGGCTGGGCGTAACGGCGTCCCCAAACAACTGAGCATTGTGATTGTCGATGCCGTTCGAGAGGGAGCGATGGTCAAGCCTCTTGCCTGCCAATCTCCACCTTGTGGGGGAGATGGCCGGCGGGAGAGAGGGTGGTGCCACACAGCACACCCTCTCTCCCTTTCATCCCAAGACGAGCCCAACCCAACGCCCGCAGCTCGCGACTCACCTGTAGAACATATCCCGCCACTGCTTCTCACCGATCAGGCAATCCGTCGGCGGCCCAGCTCCGGCGACCGTCTCCATCGTCGGCGGCGGGGACAGGCCGCTGATCTCCAGCACCAGCTTGCGGCGCACGGCGATGGCGAAATCCTCGATCTTGTGGACCGGCAGCACGAAGGCGCCGGGACCGCCGATGACGCAATCGGCGTAATATTTGTCGAGCCCGCCGGGCGCATCGGAAGGACGCAGCATGATGGCCAGCCCATTGATGATCATGCCTGATGCCACCGCCTTGTCGCGGACAGGCGTGACAGGATCACCTGAGTTGTTCGGGCCGTCGCCGGAAACGTCGATCACCTCGCGCCTGCCCTGGAAGGGACCGGTGCTGATCATGTTGGCGCCCTGGTCGATGGCGGTGGAGATCGAGGTTCGCCGCTGCGTGGCGATCGGCCGGGCGTCGAGCTTGTCGGCGAAAGCGATCGCATCCGCTTCCGTCTCGATCACCTGCCAGTCGATCATCGAATCCTGGACGACATAGCCCGCCCATTCGAAATAGCTGATGGCAATCCGGCCGGTCAGACCGCCCTTCACCGCATCGATAAATTCCTTGTGCTTGAGCGCCGCGACATAGCCCTCGCGCTGAATGCCGATCTCTTCGAAATCCATCGACCGCGAGGTGTCGACGGCAAGTACGATACTGACGTCGACCTCGTTTGCCCCTGCCTGCGCTGCCGGGACGAGGCCGGAAAGACCCATGAGCACCGCAACTGTCGTCAGCATCGGCAAATCCCCGCGCCATTCAAGCCAGCGAACTCTAACACAGCTGGATTGTCTCGGGACGCCCGCCCGCGCGCGCGGCTTCAATTTTAGGTGATGGCATCGGGAGCCTCAATGCAGGGGCAGCCACAAGGGCGTCTTCCACGCCTTCAGCGCCTCGAGAAAAACCTGCAGGCGCAAGGGCAGGAAGCGGCGTGTGGGATAGACCGCATGCACGAATATTTCCTCCGATGACCAGTCCGGCAGCAGGCGGATCAGTTCGCCTCTTCTAATCTCATCTTCGCAATAGGTGGAAGGTAGGAGCCCGATGCCGTGTCCGCGATAGGTGAAGGCGCTCACCGCCGCGAAATCCCGGCTCGAGACCGGCCCCGACACCTGCTGGCGGACCGATTTGCGGCCGCTGACGAGATGCCACTCCGCTTCGCCGTTGCGGCCGTTCAACAGCACGCACCGGTGGTACTTCAGGTCTTCGGGCGTTGAGGGAAGCGCCCTGCCCTTCATATAGTCCGGCGTGGCGACCAGATAGCGCACGCTCTTTCCGAGCCGCTGTGCGACGATCGAGGAGTCCTTGAGCTCGCCGAAGCGGATGCCGAGATCGATATTTTCGGCGATCAGATCGAGAAACAGGTTGGTGACGAAGAGATCGATCCGGATTTCGGGATAGGTCTTCAAGAAAGCCGAAACGAATTCGTAGAAGACCTCCTGTCCGAAGATGACGGGAACGGAGATCTTCAGCAAGCCTTCCGGCTTTCTATGCGTTTCCGTCAATACCTGCTCGGCGTCCATAAGATGGGCGAGCGGCTCGCTGCACTGATCAAAATAGGCGCGGCCCTGCGCGGTCAGGCTGAGCTTGCGGGTCGTCCGCTGCAGCAGCGTCACGCCGAGTTGCTCCTCCAGCGACGTCACCTTCCGGCTGACGGTGGAGACCGGCATGCCGAGAGAATGGGCAGCGCGGCTGAAGCTGCCGTAGCGCGCCACCGTCACGAAAACCGCGATGTCGTTGAGGTCTGCCATGCCGAGATTTTTGCATTAATGCAAAAGAGAATCCAGATATTTCCATCTAATCGAGGAATGGAGTTTTCGCCATATTCACCCTGCGAAAACAACCACAAATCCGATGGAGGCGCATTCGCAGCCGCCCCATCTCGAGCGACCCGGCCTTCGCAAGCGCAAGACCTCCGTTGCCCGACCAAATTATGGAGTTCAACATGACTACCGGAAAGACTGTCATCGTCACGGGCGCCTCCCAGGGTATTGGAGCAGGGCTCGTCAACGCCTTCATCGAGCGCGGCTACAATGTTGTCGCCACCTCACGCCAGGTCAGCACCTCGGATGCCTTGCAGGCTTCGGAAAGACTGGCGCTTGTCGACGGCGACATCGGCAATGCCGAAACCGCAGCGCAGGTGGCAAAAACCGCTATCGACCGGTTCGGCTCGATCGACGGCCTCGTCAACAATGCCGGTATCTTCCTGGCCAAGCCATTCGTCGATTTCACGATGGCCGACTTCAGGACATTGTCCTCGACCAATCTCGAAGGCTTCATCCACCTGACGCAACTGGTCGTCGGGCAGATGCTCACACAGAAAACCGGCGGCAGCGTTGTCAGCATCACCACGCCATTGACCGATCATCCGATTGCCGGCTTCTCCGCCTCGGTATCGATGATGACGAAGGGCGGCATCAACGCCATCTCCAAGAACCTGGCGATGGAATATGCCAGCGAGAGAATTCGCTTCAATATCGTCGCTCCCGGCGTGGTGGACACGCCGCTGCATAAGGACAATCCGAAAGACTTCCTCAGCACGCTGTCGCCGATGGCTGGCATTTCCAACGTCGAGGAAATCGTCGATGCGGTCGTCTTCCTGACCGAAGCTCCGCGCGTAACCGGGGAGGTGCTGCACGTCGACGGCGGCGCACATCTGGGCAAATGGTAAACCAAGTGAAAGCGTTGGCAGCCGGCGCGGAACGACGGCTGCAGGAACAAGGCATTGCGCTTCCCCCGCCGCCGACACCCCTGGGTGCCTATGTCGAGGCGGTCACATCAGGCAAGCTGATCTTCTTCAGCGGCATGTTGCCGGTTCTCAACCGCGAGCCGCGCTATATCGGCCGCGTCGGTGGCGCACTGACGGTTGAAGATGGCAAGAAAGCGGCCGAAACGGCGGCGCTCAGCGCACTTGCAGCCGCCAAGGACTATCTCGGCTCGCTGGACAGGATCGCAAAAGTCGTCAAGCTCGGCGTCTATATCGCCACCGAAGGCGATTTCCGCGACCATCCGAAGGTTGCCGACGGAGCGTCGGAAATGTTGCTCCAGGTCTTCGGCGAAGAAAAGCTCTCCGGCCGCGTCGTGCTCGGCGTCGCCAGCCTGCCGCTTGGCGTGCCTGTTGAACTTGAGCTCGTTCTCGAGGTTGAGGATTGAAAAAGGGCCGCCCCTCATCCGCCTGCCGGCACTTGCTCCCCGTAAACGGGGCGAAGGGGATACAACCTCTCCGTTCCCCTCCCACCTCTCGTATGGGGCACGTCCCCTCTCCCCGTCAGAGCGGGGAGAGGGTTAGGTGAGGGGCTGACGCCGCGGCACCCTCCGGCAAAACCTCACACCGCCACCAACAGCAGCACGTAAGCAATGACACTCACCATCAAGCCTCGAAACGCAAAGGTGACGCAGCGGTATTTGTTGCGGGCGATGGTGGAGAGGATGTTGGCGTTTTCGAGATATTGGTCGAAGAGATAGCGCTCGTCGCGCCGGAGTGCCGCCTCGAAGAACATGTCGCGATGACCGGGCCAGGCGCCCCAGAACAGCGAGGTCGAGCTGTTCAAGCGACGCGGCAGCACAACGAGGATGGCCGACAGGATGGAAAAGACCGAGGCTGCGGCAAGCAGGCCCGAGAACAGCATGCCGCCCGGCGTCCCGCCGATATAACGTGCCGGGCTGAAAACCGCCCTCACCTCGCTTGAACTCACCAGAAAGGCGAGCATGAAAGTAAAGATATAGGCGGCCTTCTGATCGGAAATCTTGATCTGATCGTAGAAGATGTCATTGATTTTCTTGATATGGTCAAAATATTCGACGCCGATATCCGCGCTCGACGGCTGGCTCAGCATAACCTCAGTTGCAGTTTCGAATTCGCTCACGTGAATACTCCGCCATCAAGTGTTTCCCTGATATTACACTTGGCTGCGAAAGCAAGAACACGTGCGCAACACGCTTGACTTTTCCACTCTACACAGACAAACGGGATGTGGGGTATGGGGTTGAGGTCATGCGGGGGCATTCCAAACACATCTTTCGCGCAGCGGTGGCGCTAGCGCTTGCTCTGCCTGCTTTCGGGCCGCCTGCAATGGCCGATCCCGTGCAGCGCGCAACGCCGGTCGCCGGTTCCGTCATCGCCCGCAAAACCGGCGAAGAGGTCCGCTTCATCGACGTGTCGGACTGGCGTGTCGTCGACATCAATCAGGATCTCCTGACCGGCGACGTGCTGCGCACCAATGCCAACGGCCAGCTCGCCATCGTCTTTTCCGATCACACCCAGGTTCGCCTCGGCCGCAATTCCTCGCTGCAGGTCAAGAAAATGGCCGCGACCGGCGACACGACACTGGAGCTGCAATCGGGAACGATCTGGGCGCGCGCCGAGCGCGGCGGCCAGGGCCTGACGGTCGAGACCCCTGCCGCTGCAGCCGCCATTCGCGGCACGGACTGGACCATGACCGTCGAGGGCAGCAAAACCTCGATGATCGTGCTCGAAGGCCGCGTGGCACTCAGCAACCCGCAGGGCAGCGTCGAAGTGAGCGAAGGCGAAGGAGCGGTCGCCACCATTGGCCAGGCGCCGCGCAAGCTCGTCATCGTCACGCCTGACGACCGCGAGCAGATGCTGTTTTACCTGAACCTGCGCGATGGCTTCGGCCTGATGCCGACCTCGCCGCTGCCGGCAGGCCGCATGGCCGACGAACGCCGCCGGCTGCTCGCTTTACCGCCCGAGCGCCGCACTACCGAGGACTGGCTTGCGCTCGCCGAGGTGCAGAGCGCCTTCGACGGAAGGCAGGTGGCGGCAGCAACCCTTCAGGAGGTTCGCCGCCGCAAGCTGACAGTGGTCCAGAAGGCGCGCGCCGACCTGATCGACGCCACCATTGCCGGGTCCGAAAAGCGTTATGACGATGCCGCAAGGCTGTTTGCATCGGCCATGCCGCATCTCGACCCGGCCCGCCGCAGCATGGCGCAATATGGCGGCTATTTCGCCCGCTCGCTTGCCGATCCAGCCCACGTCGAGAAACCGCCGTCGGCCGCTGTCGGACCCTATGGCGCGATCATGCAAGCTTATACGGCAGGCTTCCTTGAAAATCCCCGCGCCGCCATCGACATCATCAGGCAAGCCGAGAAGCGCTTTCCCGACGATCCCACCCTGCCCGCCATCCGCGCCCAACTCGCGCAGTTGGTCGACGATCGCGAACAAATGCGGGAGGCGGTTGACCGTGCTTTGGCGCTCGACCCGAACCATCCGATCGCCCTTGCCGCGCGCGCCGCCTACAAGGCCGGATACAAGAGCGATATCGACGGCGCCCTTGCCGACCTGAACCGCGCCATCGAGCTTGCGCCTGGCGCATCCGGGTCACTGAACTCGATGGGCCTGCTGCAGGGCGCCCGCGATGCCAATGGTGAGGCAGAAGCCGCTTTCCTCAAGGCAATCGCGCTCGATCCGCAAGATCCCGTCCCCCACGCCAATCTCGCCATCCTCTATCTCGACCAATCAAGGATGAAGGATGCCAAGCGCGAGATCGATGCGGCGCTCGCCGCCGATCCGGGCTTCGACATCGCCCTTCTCGCCCGCGGCCGCTACTACCTGCAGACCGGCGAGCGCGATAAGGCACTGGACGACCTGCTGGCCGCCAGCACCGCCAATCCGGCGCATTCTCAGTCGCAGCTGATGCTCGCCGCCGCCCATTATGAAAAGGGCGACCGCATCCCTTCCGAGCAGGCGGTCGACAATGCCGACAGACTCGACAAGAACGATCCCGTCATTCCGGCCTTCCGCACCGCCGTCGACATCGACGACTATGACGCCGAGGGCGCGATCCGCAACGCGCAGGAATTTCTCCGCCGCTCCAGGGCGCGCGGCGGCGATTACAGCGCGCTCGGCGCCAACGAGGATGCCGGCTCGACGCTCAACAACGCCTTCCGCCTACAGGGCCTGGATGCCTGGGGCCGCTATTACGGCGATGCCGTCTTCAGCCCCTTCGAAGGCACCGGCTATACCGACCAGTCGATCAAGGGCAGCATCTTCCCCTTCAGCAACGCGACTGATTTCGGCGACGACAATATCAGCCAGTACCGCGCCAACACGTCGAGCTTCTCCTCGCTGTTCCAGGGCCTGCTGCTCGATCCGCACATGCTGTCGGGCCGTTCACGCTCGGCAACGCTTCTGCGCACGCCCTTCATCGAAGGCTCGCTCGGCGGCGGCATCACCAGCGTCGACGGCCATACACGCCGCGTCGGCGAGGCCGAGATACAGGGCTTCTCCAACGAGACGATCCCACTCAGCTTCTTCGGCAACCTGACCTGGGAAGAGCTTGCGCGCGACGGCGACTATACTGATTTCGGCGGGTTCTCCACCGATAACAAGATCCTCGGCGGCAACGGCTACCTGACGGCGACGATCACGCCGGACGATAGGGTCGTTGCCTATTTCAACGGCGCGAAACGCGATTATAACCTCGATACGCTGAGCGAGAATTCCCAGCTTTCGACCATTCTGAACGACGGGTTGTTCTTTCCCATATTCGGCGCCGCCGGCCCGCTGGTGCCCGACGAATTGCCGCTCTATCTGAACCGGCGCGACATCATCACGACAACCAATGCCGGCATCGGCTGGAGCCATACGTTCGGCTACGAAAACGTATTGAATGCCGCACTCCTCTATTCCGGCACGCGAACGAAGACGACTGCCGACCTGGCATTCGACTGGGAGATGGTGCCATTCCTCGGCGGTCCCGGCGCCGATATTCGTCCCTTCGGACAAACCGCCCAGGACCAGAGCTCGAAGACCTATGTCGCGGCCCTCAACCACGATATCGGGGTAGGACCGCTGACCTTCCGCTACGGCATAGAGGGCGGCTGGATCGATGCCCATAACAGCGACTTCCTTAACATCGAGGATATCATTCCGCGCCTTCTGCCCGGTGTGACGCTTGGACCCACGGAGACCGATGGCCGTGTCGACATCGGCCGCGCTTATGTCGACGTGCTGCACGAGATCACGCCAGATCTGAAGGGTGAATATGCGCTGTTCGGTACGCGCATGTCTGGCGGCAGCGTCGATGTCAGCCGGCTGGAGCCGCGATTCGGCCTTGCCTGGGCGCCTGTCCAGAACCATTGGCTACGGGCGGCCTTCATGCGCCAGAGCGTTGATACCGGCGTTCCCACCCTCGCCCCGGTCGGCATTCTCGGCCTGCAGCCGAACCAGTTCTCGGTGGGTGTCGAAGGTTATACCGATACGGCGGCGCTGCAATGGGATGCCGAATGGACCGACCGCTTCTTCACCTCGGTCGAATACCAGCACCAGGAACTGCATGATTTCTCGATCGATTTGCCGCTGATTGCGCTTCCGGCGGCCGACAGCCTGCCGCTGTCGCGCGGCAGCATCGACCGCGCCGCCGTCACTGCCAATATTGCGCTCGGCTATGGTTTCGGGCTTTCGGCCACCTATGCCTATATGGAATCGGAGAACAAGGACCCGCTGGAGCCGAATTACGGCGGCTCTCTGCCGTTCATTCCGAAGAATTCCGGCCAGATCGCGCTGACCTGGGTCAACGAGGCCAAGGTCAAGGCGACGGTGGCGGCCAACTATGTCGGCGAGCGCGACGGCGACGATCTCGGCACCAAACTCGACGACTACTGGAGCCTTGACGCTCACCTGATCTGGGAACCGCTCGACAAGCGCATGGCGCTCGAAGCGTCCGCCTACAACCTGCTCGACGAAGACTTCGAAATAACGCCCGGCGTTTCCGGCTGGGGCCGCGCCTTCAAGGGCACGCTCAAAGTCCGATTCTGATGCGGGACAAACCTCGGCGGGCCAGGCATATCACGAGCCGCCATCTCCGGCTGCTCGTGCTGTCGCTGACCACGCTGATCGCCATCTCGCTTCTGTCGCGCCTGCCCGCCTGGTCGCTGCTGGAACTCAGAAGCTTCGACTATCTCTCGACCGTCGACGACCCACGCCCGCCGCAGGGTGGGCCTGTGATCGTGGCGATCGACGAGCCCTCACTGGCCGATATCAACGCGCAATGGCCCTGGCCGCGCAGCCTGCATGCCGAGCTCATCAGGCAGCTGCGCGCAGCCGGCGCCCGTGCCATCGGCCTCGACATCATCATGGCCGAACCCTCCAATCCCGACAATGACGCGGCGATCACCAAGGCAGTCGGCGCCGATATCGTGCTCGCCGGCGACGAAATGCTGATCGAGACGCCGCAGGCCTCGCAGCTCATCCGTGCCACACCGCTGCCGCAGTTGACCGAAGCGGGCGCGGTGACCGGCATCGCCTCGATCGATCTCAGCGGCGACGGCATCTTCCGACGCATTCCAGGTTACGAGGACGGCTTTGCCGCGATGCTGGCGAAAACGTCGGGAGCGACACACGCATCCGTGCCGGCGGGTCAGCTCATCCAATCCTTGGGACCGGCCCGCAGCTATCCCACGGTTTCCTATTACCAGGCGCTCGACCCTGAAAATTTGCTGCCGCCAGATTATTTCAAAAACCGCGTCGTGCTGGTCGGCCTCAGCCTGCAGAATGCGCCCGAGATCGACAAGCGCGGTGTCGATGCCTTTGCGACACCCTATACCGTCCACACCGGCAAGCTCGTCTCCGGCGTCGAGATCCAGGCGACGATCTACGACAATATCCGCGCTGGACTGTCGATCGCGGAAGCCCGCCTGCCGACAGTTGCCGCCTGCATTCTGATATCGGTGCTGCTGGCCGCCGCAACCGTCTGGCGCTCGACAGGATGGCTGACGATCGTGACCAGTGCGGCGGCCCTCCTCGCCTTCGCGGCCGTCAGCTTTGCCGGCATCCGGCTTGCCCATGTCTTCGTCTCGCCACTCGGCCCGACCGTCGCTTATATCTCTGTCGTCTTCGGCCAGGCCGCCTTCGACTATGCCGAGGAGCGCCGCAACAAGCGCCAAATCATCCGCGCCTTCGCCCAATATATCTCGCCCGATCTCGTCAAACGCCTGTCCAACGACCCCTCGCAGCTGAAGCTCGGCGGCGAGCGGCGCACGCTCTCGGTGCTATTTTCCGATGTGCGGGGGTTTACCACCATTGCCGAGACGCTGAAGGACGATCCGGAGCAACTGACCGGCCTGATCAACCGGCTGCTGACGCCGCTCTCCGACGTGGTGATGGATCATGGCGGCACGATCGACAAATATATGGGCGACTGCATCATGGCCTTCTGGAATGCACCGCTCGACGATCCCGATCATGCGCTTCACGCCGTGCGCGCCTCGCTCGCCATGCAGGCGGCGATTTCGAGGCTGAATAGCCAGCTGGAGCGGGAGGCGGCCATATCTGGCCGTAAGCCGCACGTCTTGAAGATGGGCGTCGGCATCAACACCGGCGAATGCATCGTCGGCAACATGGGCTCGACCCGCCGCTTCGACTATTCCTGCCTCGGCGACAGCGTCAACCTCGCCTCCCGCCTCGAAGGCGCCTCGAAGAATTACGGCGTGGCGCTGCTGCTCGGCGAAGAAACCGCAAGGCTGGTCACTGAGACTTACATCGTCGTCGAACTCGACCGCATCATCGTCAAAGGCCGCACCCTGCCCTCGCCCGTTTTCACCGTCGTGCACAAGGCCGACTCCGAAGCGCTCGCCGCCCACCAGGCTTTCATCGAGACGAAATACGCCGGGACGTTGGCGCCGTCTGATCCCGTCTTCGACACGCTGGCTGCCGATATTCCCGAACTTGCCGCCTATTATGCGATCGTTCGGGATGCGCTGACAGAAGGCGGGGAATGACGGATCGGAAGGGCGGGTCAGCGCAACCGCTGACGTCTGGCGACCCCAAGCGGTCACCAATGGGGATTCTCAATCGCCTGCAATCGACTGCTTCTCGAGGTCAAACCCATAGGCCCGCTGAACCAGCGCAACGCGAATTTCATATCGGGAATACCAGTCCTGCCGTCCTCGACGTTGTGCCTCGACGTGATCGACGACGGACTTCCAGCTGCGGATGCTTGCCTCGTCCTTCCAGTAGGAGATCAATATGCCGAAGCCATCTGCTCCGCGAGCACTTTCGAAACCAAGATAGCCCGGCTGTCGGCTTGCGAGTTCGGTCATTGCATAACCCATCTCACCATAACCGTCGTCTATATCGGTTCGCTGAGACGTGAAGCTCACCATGTAGTATGGAGGTTCCGGTAGAGAAGAAATGCGCATTCAGCATCTCGCTTGTAGCCGACAGCAATTCGATCACACTCTCAGAGAGTGCAGGTGTATTCAAGCGCTACCAAGCCGAGCCATAGCAGATGGCGCCTAAGAACCATTGCAAAACATTCGGTGCGAGCAGTTACTATTTCCTTCTGCGTTTATCGATCGCATAGAGGTTGGTCGGCGCGCTGTGCAGCATGACCTCGCGTTCGAAACGGAAGCCGCATTTCTCAAGAACCTGTTTTGACGCTGCGTTGGCCGAGCGAACCAACCCGATCACCCGGTCCGCATCCAAGTCGTCAAAGGCAAAGGCCAGAGTTTCTCTGACCAGTTCTGTGGCATAGCCCCGCCCCCAGCTTTTGGGCTGCAGATGATAGGAAAGATTGAGGCCATCGAAATCTCTGGAAATGGTCACGCCGCCGAAACCGATCAACGCATCCGCCGTCTCGACCGCCCAGCGCCCGAAGCCGTTCTCTTTCCAATGCTTGATATCGCGCGCAAGCCGCTCCGCACTTTCTTCCGGCGAGCCCGGCCGGGGCACGGGCCGATGCGCGACCAATTCCGGCCTTGAAAAAAGTTCGGTCAGGAAATGAATATCCGCCGGCTCAGGAATTCTGAGCCTCAACCTTGTCGTCTGCCTCGTTACCGGCGCCACATCGCCATTGAATTCTCTTTCGCGCATCTCTCATCCAGTTTCGATCAGGATTCGGCCAGAGAATTCCTCTAGCGCGCCGGGACCCGCAGCCTCGAGATCTCAGGAGCGACGACCGCAATGAACAGCCCGGGATCGCCGAGTGCCCTCGCCGAGAGCATCGCCCCATGAACCGAGGCCATCAGCATTTGCGCCTGCTCTTCCGGCCGCTTGTCCAGCCGGAACTGGCCCTGCTCGACGCCTGCCTGCAGCACCAAGGTCAGCCATGCCGCGAGGCCCTGGAAATGGGCGCGGACGCGGGAGGCGACCTCGTCGGGCAGCATCTGCATTTCGCCGGCGAGCATCGCGCAGACGCAGAAGGGCTGCGAGGCGTCGCGAATGCATGTGTGCCAATAATTGACGTAGAAATGCAGCTGATCGGCGGGGCTTGCGGCCTGCTCGCGCAGCGACTGCAGACCCGCCTGCGCCTGCTTGAAGTAGCGCTCCACCAGCACCGCCACCAGTTCGGCCTTTGTCGGAAAATGATGGTGGATGCTGGCTTTCCTGATGCCGATCGCAGCCGAGATGTCGGCATAGCTGAAGCCGTTGTAGCCTCCCGCCACGATAAGCGACTGCGCGATATCCAGGATCTTGTCGGAAGTGGAAGCCATTGATTTCATAGCGTCGCCTACCTTCTGGTAGGCGAATTGTCAAGACTCTCACTGCATCGGTGCTATCACAACAAGGTGTGCGGCCGGCGCGTTGACTCCATTTTGCTATCTACCTACTAGTAGGCAGGCAATCACAAAGGAATCTGCCGATGCAAACTCCATCTTCCCTTCAGTCCAACTGGCTGAGATCTTATTATTTTACCCGTGCCGCCTTCTCGATGGTCTGGATTTCCGCCGCCATCCTCTTTGCCGGACAGTCACGCGCCGTTGCCTTTCTGCTGGTGGTCTATCCCTTGTGGGATGCGCTCGCCAATCTGATCGACGCCAAGGTCAATGGCGGCCTGCAAGCCAACCCGTCCCAAACGCTGAATGTCGCGGTCAGCACGGTCACGGCGCTCGCCGTCATCATCGCGGTCAGCAATAGCACCTACGCCGTCCTCGCCGTGTTCGGAGCCTGGGCGATCCTCTCCGGCCTGTTGCAGCTCTATACTGGCGTGAGGCGCTGGCGTACCGACGGCGCCCAATGGGTCATGATCCTGAGCGGCGCACAGTCGGCCCTTGCCGGCGGCTTCATGATCAGCCAGTCGTTTGGCATCGACGCACCGACTATCCTTGATATCGTGCCCTATGCCGGGTTCGGCGCCTTCTATTTCCTGCTGTCCTCGATCTGGCTTGTCGTCGCAGCCCGTCGCAAGGCGCATGCATAGGCTGCCCGGTCGGCGCGGCGGCGATCAGAGGTTATCGCCGCCGCCGCTCGTTCCCCATGCTCTCGGCGGAGATTTGCGGGAGACGACCACCTTCTTTCACGCTATGAAGGGTGATCGCAGTTCCCGCCCCTAGACCCCGAGGTCACTCCCATGGCTTTGAAAGTTCTCTTCATTGGCGGCACCGGCCAGATCTCCCATCCATGCGTCGAACGCGCCGTTGCCGAAGGTCACGATGTCAGCGTCTTCAATCGCGGCCTGAGAAGCGCCGCCTTGCCTGCCGGGACGACCTCGATCGTCGGGGAGCTTGGATCGGATGCCTACGCCGATCTCGCCAGGGCCAATTATGATGTCGTCTGCCAGTTCATCGCCTTTACCAGGGATGAGGTGGCGCGCGACATCGAGCTGTTCTCCGGCAATTGCGGCCAGTACATCTTCATCTCCTCGGCCTCGGTCTACGAAAAACCGCCGCGTCATTACGTGATCACCGAGGAAACGCCGGCGATCAATCCCTACTGGCCCTACAGCCAGGCCAAAATCGCCTGCGAGGAACTGCTCCAGAAATCCAGTAATCTCGCCTGGACGATCATCCGCCCCAGCCACACCGTCCGCACCGGCCTGCCGATGATGATGGGCGACGCCGACATTATGGCGAGGCGCATGCTGGACGGCGAGCCTATCATCGTGGCGGGCGACGGCCACACGCCCTGGACGCTCACCCGCTCGGTCGATTTCGCCGTGCCTTTCGTCGGCCTTTTCGGCAAGCAAGCGGCGCTGCGCGAAATTTTTCACATCACCTCCGACCGTGCGCATATCTGGGACGATATCCAGAAGACCATCGCGAGATTGCTGAGCGTCGAGGCAAAGATCGTGCACGTGCCGACCGACACGCTGGTCAGATACAATCCGGAATGGATCGGCCCGCTCCTCGGCGACAAGGCCTGGACCGCAATCTTCGACAATTCGAAGGTCAAGCGCGTGGCGGGCGAATTCACCTGCGCCGAGAGCCTGGAGGAAATCCTGGCAGACTCGATCGTGCACCTCAAATAGCGCCTGGCAAAGAGCCGTCCGCCGCGGGGTGAACTGGATGCTCTGATCGACAGGATTTGCGCGGAGCAAGGTGCTCTCGGCTAGAGACATCAACTCGCCAAAGTCAGCCCGCCATACCGACTGACCTCATTCTCGATCTCGGCGACCAGCGTATCGAGCGCCGGATTTCGCGCCTTTCGGGCGCGGCGCGCGACATAGGCCAAGGCGGGAGGCGCCGGCAGGCGGTTGGTGATGATCTCCATCTCCGGGCGCAGGTGGCGCCCGTTTAGAAGCGCCACGCCGAGGGCCGAGGTGACGGCCGAGATGATGCCGGCCGCGCTTGCGCATTCGAAGACCGTTTCGAGCAGCGTGTCGCCGTCCTGACCGATATCGAGCGCCCATTGGCGGTAGAAACATTCGTCGTCGAAGGACAGGAACGGGATAGGACCACCCGGCGGCAGAACGAGGTCCGGATGCTTCACCCAGTGGATCTGCTCGCGGAAGAGCACGATATCGCTCGGGCGGACCTCATGGGCAAAAATCTGCACGATCGCGGCGTCGAGTTCTCCCCGCTCAAGCATCGCCCTCAGCACCAGGCTGCAGGTCGTATCCTCTGTCAGCCCCAACGCGATGCGCCCGGCGAGCGGCGTTTTCGTCAGGCTGAGAAGCGCTTCATCATGCAGGCCGAGGATGCGCTCGGCATAATCGAGCAGATCCTCGCCGGCGGCGGTAAACATCGGCGCTCCCGGCCTGCGGCTCAGCAGGTGGCAATCGAGGCTGGTTTCAAGCCGCTTGATCTTGTGGCTGACGGCCGACTGCGACAGGCCGAGCGCCCCGGCAGCGCGGGTGATCCCGCCGTGGCGGCGAACGGACCACAGGACCCGCAGCGCGTCTGGCGAGCGGCTAACACATCGGCAATGGCTGGGGACGGCGATTGCGGTGGCGGGCGTATTGCTCGTTTCGCTCGAAAGCCTGAGCTTCGGCGAGGCCCCGTTCTGGGCCTATGGGCTGACGGTCGGTTCGATGGTGGTTTTTGCGCTGGCCTCCGTTCTCTACAGACGCCGGCGCACGAAGCATATGCCCGTGCACCAGAGCCTCTGCATCCAGACCCTGACCGGCTCGGCCCTGTTTTCCCTTGGCGCCTTACTGCAGGGCAACGTCGCCCCGCCGATGACGGCCGAATTCGTCATCGGCATAGCATGGCTCGTGCTGTTTGCGACCTTCGCCGCCTATTCGATCTATTATACCAGTCTGCGGCTGTTCCCGGTGGCGCAAGTCAGCGCCGTCATCTACCTCAGCCCGCCGATCACCATGGTATGGGCTTGGGCACTCTTCTCCGAGCCGTTGACGGCAACGATGTTCATCGGCCTTGCGGTGACGATGGTGGGGATCTGGATGACCGCGCGGGGGTGAAAGCGCCGTATTTTTGCCGAAGCCTCGAAGGACATGCCGCAGCGCAGCCTTGCCTTCATGTGAGGCTCTCTTTGCCATTCTTTGATAGCACCTCTATTCCAGCCGCCGCGCCGCCAGCGGAGCGTCCTGCCTGTATCCATCAAAATAACGGCCGCCGTGCAAGGCGAGCGTCCGGTCCGCGAGATCGAGAAGCCGGGCTCCGTCGCCCTGCGCCGCCAGGCGGAACGCCGTGTCGAATTCGCTCGCCAATTGCGGGTCGAATGCCCTGAGCAGGCGCGGCGCCCATTTTCCCCGGCCGGCCCATTGGCCATGCCCGAGCAGAATGAGATCGGCGAGTTTCTGGTAGAGATGCGCGGCGATGGCGGCGACCTCTTCGGGCGGGCGCTTGCCGCGCAGATCGTCGGCAAGGTCGGTCACATGATAGCGCAACGCGTCATAGGCCGGCCCGGCCAGCGGTTTCGGTCCTGCCGCCAGCATGCCTGCAGCCTTTTCCTGGATAGCGCGGGCACGCTCGAATTCCGGTCCCAATATGCTGCCCGTCGCAACCATATTGCCCATGATAGGATAACCGCTCTCGGCATCCTGATGAATATAATGCGCCAGCGTCTGCGGATCATGGACGAAAGCCTCGACCGGAAACTCATCCTCCGTGAACGATTCCCGCCAAGCTCTTTCCAGCGCCGGGAACACGATGACCAGATCGATATCCGAAAACTCGGTCCCTTCGCCGCGCATGATGGAGCCGGAGACATAGGCGAAGGCGGCCCCGGCATAGCGGCAGGCGACAGAGCGGCGGGCGGCGGCGAGCACCCGCTCGGCAAGAATCTGTTTCGCGATATCGTCCATGTTCTCGTCCTCGAAAGCCGGAGACGAGCGGCAACAAAAAACCCGCTCGTTTCCGGCGGGTTGGTGTCTTCTGCAATGAACGGAATTCGGTTCACGCGTCTGCCACCCACCGCCAAACGGTGGTCGTAGACATCGTAGAAACTGTGAAAATCCTGCTCATGAATGTAAGTTATCGATCGTCGGCAACAGCGTCAATCTGTCAAGCACGCTTCCCCGCCGCATTGTTTTCCGTTTAAGATCAACGAAAGACTCGTTGAACAGGAAGACCCGCCATGCCCCATCCCGCCACCGTCATTCCGCGTCCCGCACCGGTTCTGCTGCCGGTCGACGGCACCGATGAGCGCTTTCCGGTGCGACGCGTCTATTGCGTGGGGCGCAACTATGCCGACCATGCGATCGAGATGGGCCATGATCCCTCCCGCGAGCCGCCCTTCTTCTTCCAGAAGAACGCCGACAATCTGCTGCCGGCGGGAAATGCTTTTCCCTATCCGCCGCTGTCGAACGACGTCCATTACGAGGTCGAATGCGTGCTGGCGCTGAAATCGGGCGGCGCTGACATTGAGGCCGCAGACGCGCTCGACTGCATCTACGGCTACGCCGTCGGCATCGATTTCACCCGCCGCGATCTGCAGGGCGAAGCCAAGAAGCTCGGCCGCCCCTGGGAGCTCGCCAAGGCCTTCGAACATTCCGCCCCCGTCTCGGCGATCGTGCCGGCAAGCCGGCTCGGCCATCCCGCCGATGGCCGGATCTGGCTGGAGCAGAACGGCAGGCGCGTCCAGGACGGCGACCTCAACCAGATGATCTGGAAGGCGCCCGAGATCATCGCCGAGCTCTCGAAGCTCTTCGTGCTGGCGCCGGGCGATGTGATCATGACCGGCACACCGGCCGGCGTCGGCGCGGTTGCGAGGGGCGACCGCATCACCTGCGGCATCGACGGCGTTGCGACGCTGTCGGTCGAAGTCGTCTGAGCGGAGGATACCATGCCGATCTACGCCCTTGGCGGACTGACCCCGAAGCTACCGCCCGCCGGCCTTCACTGGATCGCGCCGGATGCGCATGTGATCGGCGACATCGAGGTCGGTGAGAATGTCGGCATCTGGTTCGGCTCAGTGCTGCGCGGCGACAATGAGCGGATCACCATTGGCGCCGGCACCAATATCCAGGAAGGCGTGATGGCCCATACCGACATGGGCTTCCCGCTGACCACCGGCGAAGGCTGCACCATCGGCCACCACGCCATCCTCCACGGCTGCACGCTCGGCGACAACGTGCTAATCGGCATGGGCGCCACCATTCTGAATGGCGCGAAGATCGGCAGCAACTGCCTGGTCGGGGCCAATGCGCTGGTGACTGAGGGCAAGGAATTCCCCGATAACTCTCTGATCGTCGGGGCCCCCGCCCGCGTCGTGCGCCTGCTCGACGACGCCGCAATCGAAGCCATCCGCCGCTCGGCGAAAAACTACGTCGCCAACTGGCAACGCTTCGCCCGCGATCTGAAGGTCATTGGGTGATTAGGTGGGAATTGCGGCCGCCCTCGCCCTTCGAGGCCCTTTGCGGGGTACTACAGGATGAGGCCGGAGAGAGGTGATGGGTGTGCCGTGGGACACCTGTAAAGGAAGGGGTAAAGTCTCACGCTCACCAAACACCCGGAATCCAGCGCCAGCGCACCCGCCCCATATACTCGACATATCCCTCGAGCCCCTTGCGCAATTCCGCCTCCTCCCCCAGCGTCCGGCCGAAAAGCACGACGACAAGCAGGCCGGCGGGGATCAGCGCGTAAAGCGAGCCAAGCGACAGCGCCATTCCGATGCCCAGCACGATGGCGAAGGCGTATCCCGGGTGGCGGATGACGGCATAGGGGCCGGTGTCGATCACCTTATGGTCGCGATCGGTTTGGATGCGCACCGTCGGCTCGAAGTGCCGGTTGACGGACTGCGCCCAAGTCAGGCCGAGATAACCTGATGTCATCAGGAGATAGCCGAGAAGGACGACCCAATCGGGCTGCGGCGCCCAAAGGAACCGCCCGTCATCCAAGGCGCCGACCGGAAGAATGGCCGCAAAGAGAATGATCGTCAGTGTCGCCACCACGGCGTCCCAGGCCTTGGTGCCTTTCTGGTATCGGCTGCGCGCCGCAAACAGTTCCGGGTTCACGCGCCAGATCCAGATCATCGCGACAAATGTCAGCGCAAGAAAGAGGCCGAGAAACATCCAGCCGCGCGGCCAATCGAGCCTGCCGGCTGGCCAGAAGAGCGCGGCAAACATCAGGGCTATGGTTATCGCAAGCGATCCGAGCGATGGCGCTGCGGCTGCGAATATCTGACCGGGACGGATGTCCTGCCGTGTCATGACCGCCGCTCCTTTCTCCTCGGGATATGCGCCCACTTCAAGGTCGGGCGATCAGCTCTCGCCCCGAAGCTGGGCTTCGATCGCCGCCTTGTCGATGACCGACCAGACCTCGACGATCTTTCCACCGCGAAATTCGTAGATGACGTTCTCGGCGAAGGAAAGGCGTCGGCCGTTCACGTCGAGCCCGAGGAACTTTCCCTTCGGCGCGCAGTCGAAGCCGAGCCGGCACGCAACGTAAGGCGGATCGGCAACCAACGTCACCACATTGAAATAGAGATCGGGAATCTCATCGAAATCCCGCTCCAGCATTTCGACGTAACCCGACACCCCGAGTCGCCGGCCGTTATGCACCGCGCCCTCATCGACGAACTGCCCGAGTTTCGGCCAGTCCTGCCTGTTCAGGCAGGCGATGTAGCCGCGATAGAGGTCCGAGAGTTCAGTCTTGGTCACGCGACTGCTCCTGTTTGTCGGCAGTTTCTGTGAGAAAGGTAGGGTCGCGGGTTGATTTGGTTACGGCAGTTCCGCTGTCACCATCCACATCGCCGTATGAGACACGAGCCGCCAGCCCGGTCCTTCGACGGTCATGCGCGGAAAGAGATTTGAGACGGTGCCTCAGTTCTTCCCCTCGTTGATGCAGGGTTGAGGTGCCGGTTGCTCCCTCTTCTCCCCACGCGCAACCCGATGGCAACCCAACGAATGAAAGCTGCGTCGGATTGCAACAACGCCCCTCGTATACCGCGTTCGAGTTACCGGAGACTGCCGTGGCGGTTACCTTACATCGTTGAAAAACCGCCCTACTCGGCCGCTTCGAGAAACTGGCTGTTTCGTGAGGAAGCGGCAAGAGCCTGAACCCTGGCTTCCGTCTTGGCGATCAGCTGATAGAATTCGTCCTGCGCTTCGACATCCAGTTGAATGACGGCATTGACGTCGTCGGGCGTATCGCAAACGCAGGCGACGGCCGAAATGGGACAGATGCCGCCGGGGTAACGCTTGCCGGTTCCGCTATAGGCGCGACGGCCCCAACGCTCGGAATAGACCGTTTCTTCCCGCTCGAGATGCAGGATCGTTCCCTTGCAGGCAGTCACAATGGCCGCCTTGCCGTAGGCGAACCAATGATAGTTCAGCCTTCGGAGAATATATTTGCCGGTGATATCTTCGCCAGCCAGTTCGGCAGGGTTTTCAATCATTCTGATCATGAAGGCTTCCCTCAACGTTTGCAGAATATCCTTCATCTCTCTTGACGCGGCAAGTCAAAAAACGCTGCTTTTGGAGACACTTAGTCACAAAGTGTTTCCGATTCTTACATCAGGCACGCATCAAGCACGGTGTTGAGCACGCAATTCTACGTCGAATTTACCGCTATCTGCACTCGATTTTGGCGTTGTTCGCGTTGGAGTCTGAGCGACGGCCCGCCTCAGGAGAACTCACCTGCGCGGGGACCGGCAAGCGTCACGCGCCAGCCCGTGCGCGATCGAAAATCCTGAGTGGCCAGGAACGTATAGCCCGTGGTGCGCCATGGCTTCACCACACTGGTCAGATTATCGAGCACATAATCGCCGCCATCCGTCCGGGCGACGAGAACGACATGGTTTTGATCATGCGGTCCAATGACCACCGAAAGGGCCAGTCGGTTCGATGGAAAACCAGCCTCGATCAGGTCCTTCATCTTCTGGAGAGCGTAGTCCTCACAGTCGCCACGGCCGGCAACCGGCAGAGACCAAACATCCCTGCTTCCGGATGACGGACGATCTTCTGCAGGAATGATGCGTCCGTTGACGGCACGATTGATCTTTTGAAGAAGCGCTATTCCTGCAGCGTCGTTCCGCTGTTGCGCCGCCATCCTGCCGCACAGCCACTTGTACTTGGCGCAGGCTGCGCCGAACCCCACAGGTGCGCCGATGCTTCTGGTCACAGGCAGTGATGATCCGGCAACGGCCTGAAAAGGCAGAAGAATGGCTAAAATAGCAGCAAGAGAAAAGAGACGCCTCATAGCCGATTCCCTTATTTACCCCACGACAATAGCAGAGTCGGGATAAAAATTTATTAAAATTTTATACTTGAGAATTTAACCTTATTATATAGCCGATACAGATTAACCATTGTTTATTCTTTCCGTTAATTCATCGTTAGTATAAGAATTCCTCCCATTAACATTCGGTTAACCTTTTGGGAGACGTATGAAATGATCAGCAGAGCATCGAAATTCGGCCTTGCCATTGCTTCCCTCCTGGCAAGCAGCAGCTTGGCAACGGCAGCTCCGGCAGTTGTTAATTGCAACAGCGCAGTTCGCGGCACACTCGAATACAGGCTGTGCATGCCGACAAGAGCAATTCAGACCGATAACAAATTCAGTTCCAACGATAGCGATCACGGCAGCCAAAACGTTGGCGGCGGCAAGAAGACATCCAACACCGGCTCGGTCGCCAGCAATGGGAACGATGGTAATGGCAACAGCGGCAGCGGTGGCAACGGCGAAGGCGTTGATCAAGGCGACGACACCGGCGGAAAAGATCAAGACCCCGGCAAGGATGGCCACCACGGAAAAGGCGACCACGGCGGCAAGGATCACGATCATCACGGCCGCGGCAAGGATGGAAAAGACCGCGACCACGGCAAGGATGGCAAGGGCGAGCACGGAAAGAACGATCACGGCGGCAAGGACCGCGATGATCATGGCGGCGGCAAGGATGGAAAAGACCGCGACCACGGCAAGGATGACAAGGGCAAGGGTGACAAGGGTGGTCCCGGCAAGGGCGACAATGACGGTCCCGGCAAGAGCGACAATGGCGGTTCCGGCGAGAGCGACAACGGCGGTTCCGGCAAGAGCGACAATGGCGGTTCCGGCAAGAGCGACAATGGCGGTTCCGGCAAGAGCGACAATGGCGGTTCCGGCAAGAGCGACAATGGCGGTTCCGGCAAGAGCGACAATGGCGGTTCCGGCAAGAGCGACAACGGCGGCTCCGACAAGAGCGACAATGGCGGTTCCGGCAAGAGCGACAATGGCGGTTCCGGCAAGAGCGACAATGGCGGTTCCGGCAAGAGCGACAACGGCGGTTCCGGCAAGAGCGACAATGGCGGTTCCGGCAAGAGCGACAATGGCGGTTCCGGCAAGAGCGACAATGGCGGTTCCGGCAAGAGCGACAATGGCGGTTCCGGCGAGAGCGATAATGGCGGTTCCGGCAAGAGCGATAATGGCGGTTCCGGCAAGAGCGACAATGGCGGTTCCGGCAAGAGCGATAATGGCGGTTCCGGCAAGAGCGACAATGGCGGTTCCGGCAAGAGCGACAATGGCGGTTCCGGCAAGAGCGACAACGGCGGTTCCGGCAAGGGCGACAACGGCGGCCCCGGCAAGGGCTGACCTAACGCTGGCCGGGATTAAACTCGACCGGCGAAACAATGCAAAGATGAGGCCGGTTTTCCGGCCTCATCTTTTGTCACGTTGAGGGCACCACCACTTTTGGGAAGATAAGGCGAAAGACTCTTTGCTTTCATGCGAGCCATTCACCGCTGGGACGCGCGATAAATGGATTCCCGCGACAAGCATAGCGATGAGGGAGGCGAAGCGCTTATTCCGGCACGCACGCTTTACGCCGCACAAGCCTCGCACAGACCGCGGATCTCGATCGTCGTCTTCTCCGGCTTGAATTTCTGCCCTCGCACCCAGCCCATCAGGCGGTGGTCGACCTCGTGGTCGTGGAATTCCATCACCTGGCCGCAGCTTTCGCAGATGGCGAAGGCGACGATGCCGTGGCTGTGGCAGTCATCGCCCGGATGGGCGCAGGCGACGAAGGAATTGATGCTTTCCAGCCGGTGCACGACGCCGTATTCGAGCAGCTTTTCCAGCGCCCGGTAGACCTGCAGCGGCGCCCGAAAGCCGTGGTCGCGCAGCTTGTCGAGGATGGTATAGGCGCTGAGCGGCCCTTCGGCCTTTTCGAGCACGTCGAAAACCAGCGACTGGTTCTTGGTGAGTTGCGGTGTTGTCATAAGCCTTATCCTTGCATGACCGCGCGGTGCCGCCTGAGGGGAAGCAGGCTGAAAATGAAGAGGATCAGCGCCGCGACCACGATCGAGGGACCCGAGGGCGTGTCGTAGCTGAGCGAGCCGAACAGCCCGCCGACGACGGCGGCTGCGCCGATGACCGAGGCGAGCACCGCCATGATCTCCGGCGTCGACGAAAACCGCCTGGCCGCAGCCGCCGGAATGATCAGCAGCGAGGTGATCAGCATGATGCCGACGATCTTCATGGCAATGGCAATGACGACGGCCATCAAAAGCATGAAGAACAGTCGCGCCCGCTCCGGCCTCAGACCCTCGGCCTCGGCAAGCTCGGCATTGACGGTCGCCGCCAGCAGCGGTCGCCAGAGCCAGGCCATTGCCGCAAGCACAAAGAGCCCACCACCCCAGATCAGCGCGATGTCGGTCGAGGAAACCGCGAGGATGTCGCCGAACAGGAAGGCAATGAGATCGATCCGCACCCAACTCATGAAGGCGACCATGACGAGGCCGATCGCCAGCGTCGCGTGCGAAAGGATGCCGAGCAGCGCATCGGCCGACAGCGCCTGGCGCTTCTGCAGGAAGAGCAGCAGCACCGATACGAGGGCTGCGACGGCAAAGACCGCCAGCGTCAGATTGAGTTCGAAGAGCAGCGAAAGTGCTACACCCAGCAGCGCCGAATGGGCAATCGTATCGCCGAAATAAGCCATGCGCCGCCAAATGATGAAGCAACCGAGCGGTCCCGTCGTCAGCGCCAGCCCGACGCCGGCGAGGATGGCTCGCAGGAAGAAATCGTCAAGCATGGCGGCCCTCCCCACTGTGGGAATGCGCGTGCGAGTGCTCATGGCCATGGTGATCGTCATGATCATGAGCGTGCGTATGACCTTCATGCGCGTGCTCATGACCAGCATGAGCGTGCTCATGGCCAGCATGAGCGTGATGCCCGTCGTCGGGATGGCAATGATCGGTCACGGTGCCGTCGGCATGCTGCACGCGCCCATCCGGCAGGTGTGTATGGTCATGGTGATGGCTGTAGACGGCGAGCGTCTGCGCCGCCCGGCTGCCGAACAGGCGCACATATTCCGGGCTGCGGCTGACGGCTTCCGGCGTGCCGCGGCAGCAGACATGGCCGTTGAGGCAGATGACCGTGTCGGTCTCGGCCATGACGACGTGGAGATCGTGCGAGATCAGCAGGATGCCGCAGCCGCTGGCGTTGCGGATCGACTTGATCAGATCATAGAGCGCGATCTCGCCGGAGAAATCGACACCCTGTACCGGCTCATCGAGCACGAGCAGATCAGGTTTGCGGGCAATGGCGCGCGCCATCAGGGCCCGCTGGAATTCGCCGCCGGAGAGATGCTGCACCTCGGCGTCAAGCATATGGTCGATACCGGCGGCTTCGAGTGCCGCACGCATGTCACGTTCCGGCAGGGGGCCGGTCAGCGTCATCAGCCGCCGCACTGAAAGCGGCAGCGTCCAGTCGATCGCAAGCTTCTGCGGGACATAGCCGACCTTCAGGCCGGCGAGACGCTCCACCCTGCCCTCATTCGGCTTCAGTACACCGATCGCCGCCTTGGCGCTGGTCGACTTGCCGGAGCCGTTCGGCCCGATCAGCGTGACGATCTCGCCGCGCGAGACGGAAAATTCCACGCCGCGCACAAGCCAGCGGCCGCTTCTGAGAACGCCGACATTTTCGAGCGAAACCAGCGGTTCGCCCTTCGTATTTGCGGGAGAGAACATCAAATTTTCCGACAGCGCTGTTGCATCCTGCTATTGCACACGTTATAGCATAACGCAATTGATGTAATAACATAACATCTGCAATTCAAGCGGAGCATTCGATGAAACGCACCCTGGGCCCAGCCCTGAAGATCCTGGCCTTTAGAATTCCGGTCGCCCTCACTCTCCCGGCGCTGGCGGTCCCCGCCTTGCTCTTTGCCGGCACCATGCGGGCGGCCGACACGCCGGTCGTCGTCACCTCGATCAAGCCGATCCATTCGCTGGTTGCGGCGATCATGCAGGGTGTGGGTGAACCCGAACTGATCGTCGACGGCGCCGCCTCCCCGCATACCTACAGCCTCAAGCCGTCGAATGCGCGCGCGCTGCAGGAAGCCAAGGTGATCTTCTGGACCGGGCCCGGTCTCGAGGCTTTCCTGCAAAAGCCGCTGCAAGCGCTGGGCTCGAACGCCAGCATCGCCGAACTCGACAATGCCCCCGGCCTCGTCAAACTGCCCTTCCGCGAAGGCGGCGCCTTCGAGCCGCATGAGGATGGTGATGAGCACCATGGCGCTTCCGCCGAAGGTGCGGATCACGACCATGCCGCCGACTCCGGGCATGATCAAGGACATGACAGTAGTCACGGACAAGACGGTGACGATGCGCATGGCGCCTTCGACACGCATCTCTGGCTCGACCCGATGAATGCCAAAGCCATGGCTGCCGTCATCACCACGACGCTGGTCGCCGCCGATCCCGCCAATGCGCTGACCTACCAGGCCAATGCCAAGGCGCTTGATGATAAGCTGACGGCGCTGGACAAGGAAATTGCCGCCACCGTCGCTCCCGTCAAGGACAAGCCCTTCATCGTCTTCCACGACGCCTACCAGTATTTCGAGCACCGCTACGGCATCCGCGTCGCCGGTTCGATCACCGTCAGCCCGGAAACCATTCCCGGTGCCGAGCGCGTTTCGGAAATCCACCGCAAGGTCGGCGAACTCGGCGCCACCTGCGTCTTTGCCGAACCGCAATTCGAGCCGCGCCTCGTCAATGTCGTTATCGAGGGCACGAACGCCAGATCCGGCGTGCTCGACCCCGAAGCGGCAACGCTGAAGGCCGGTCCCGATCTCTATTTCACCCTCATGCGCGGCATCGCCGAGAGCATGAAGGATTGCCTCTCCAACGCATGATTGTCATGCGGCGCTTCGGGGAGAGCTGAGGCGGAAAGAGGCGGATGACCCCGTTCCGCCTTTTTTTCGGCCACAACATTGTAATGATATAACATTAAATGTGCGAGGTTTCATGGACAACAGACTTCCGGTCACGGTGCTCTCCGGCTTTCTCGGTGCCGGCAAGACGACGCTGCTCAATCATGTGCTCGGCAACCGCGAAGGCATGCGCGTCGCCGTCATCGTCAACGATATGAGCGAGGTGAATATCGATGCCGCCCTCGTGCGCGATGGCGGCGCCAATCTCTCTCGCACCGAGGAGCAACTGGTCGAGATGACCAATGGCTGCATCTGCTGCACGCTGCGCGACGACCTCTTGAAGGAGGTGCGCGATCTCGCCACCCAGGGCAGGTTCGACTATCTGCTGATCGAATCCACCGGCATCGCCGAGCCGCTGCCGGTCGCCACCACCTTCGAATTCCGCGACGAGAACGGACAGAGCCTTTCCGACGTTGCAAGGCTCGATACGATGGTGACCGTCGTCGACGCCGCCAATCTGCTCGCCGACTACGCCTCGGCCGATTTCCTCGCCGACCGCGGCGAAACGGCAGGCGAAGGCGATACCAGAACCATCGTCGACCTGCTGGTCGAGCAGATCGAATTCGCCGATGTCGTGGTGCTGAACAAGATCGGCACGGCAAGCGAGACGGAACGCGACGCAGCGCGGAAAATCATCACCGGCCTCAACCCGGGTGCGAGGCTGATCGAGGCGGATTTCGGCAAGGTGGCGCTCAAAGAGGTGCTCGGCACCGGCCGCTTCGATATCGACAGGGCCGAGACACATCCGCTCTGGTACAAGGAATTGCACGGCTTCCGCGACCATGTGCCGGAAACCGAGGAATACGGCATCCGCTCCTTCGTCTATCGCGAGAAACGGCCCTTCCATCCGGCGAAGCTGCAGGCTTTCCTCGATAGGACTTGGCCGGGCGTGGTGCGCGCCAAAGGCTTCTTCTGGCTGGCAACGCGCCCGCACCATGTCGGCGAAGTCAGCCAGGCCGGCGCGATCGTGCGCACCGGCACGATGGGTCTCTGGTGGGCGGCCGTACCCCGTGAACAATGGCCCGACGAACCGGGCTTCATGCGCGCCATCGGCCCTTATCTCGACCCCATCTGGGGCGACCGCCGCCAGGAAATCGTCTTCATCGGCGCCGACCCGATGGACGAGGCCTGGATCAGGAGAGAACTCGACGCCTGCCTCATCGAGACCGAGGTCTTCGCGCCCGAGCGCTGGCGCAACCTGCCCGACCCCTTCGCCAGCTGGAGCCGCCAGGCGGCATGAAGGCGACGGCAATCAAACCCTACCGCTGCGTCTGCACGGAGTGTGACCCGTTGCCGCCGATCGAGGGGCTTCATCCGTCGACGCATGAGACTGCGGATGAGACGGCGCGGAAGATAAGGGGATTGCTCGGCATCATCGCCGAACGGGTGATGCCAGGCAGGCAGGGGTGACGGGAACGGCTGGAGGATGAGCGAAAGGCATGAACGAACTGGCGCAGACGAGAGACGTCTCATCAGCGAGCACGCCTGGTTTTGGGCAAGTCACCGGCCTCTCCTTCCTTCGGCGTCGGCGTGCATGGCACCCCCCTCTGGCCTGCCGGCCATCTCCCCCACAAGGGTGGAGATCGGCTGGGCGTGAGGGCTTCCCCAAACAACTAAAACATGGCGATTGTCGATACCAGTAGAGAGAAGAGCGATGGTCAAGCCTCCTGCCGATCTCCACCCTTGTGGGGGAGATGCCCGGCAGGGCAGAGGGGGGTGTCACACGGCACGCCCTTTCGTCCCTTCGTCTCAAAACCGAAAAGGGCGGCCTCAGCCGCCCTCATCCTTGCACCGATCAGCGCCCGGCACTGATGCTGGAGATCACACCGCTGGTGACGCCGATCAGCAGGTAGTCGTTGTCTGCCCGAACCCAGCGATAGCCGCGCGGCGGCGGTGCCAGACGGTAGCGGCGGTAGTCGTTGACGTCGTGGAACCGGCGGCGCTCGCTGGCGTTGACGCGGTATCCCTTCTTCCAATGCGGCCGGACGACCGTCTTCTGAACGACCACCTTCTTGTGCACGACGACGGGCGGACGGCGATAATCGTCGGCGCTGGCCTGGGAGACAACCATCGGCGAGAGAAGGAAGGAGGCTGAAAGAAGAGCTGCAAAAATCTTTTTCATTTGGGGTTCCTCAGTGTTGGGCACAGGAACAAACTAGGGCTGAAAAGATGAACCGAAACTGAAACTTAAATTAAACTTTCGTAATGGAATCCGCGGCGTTGAGGCCAGACTCTCGTATTTTAGATGAAGCTTACGCATCTTGACGACGGCGGCTTTGGCCAAGTCGGCGCGGCGTCCTGCAGATCGGATTCGATTTTCGGAAGGAATGAGCGCAGATTCAAAATCATCAAGCGTCTTGCCCGCATCCCATCCTGGCCTTAGCGCGTTCGAACGTCGCGAAGGGCCGTTCGAGACAAAGCAAAAGATGATGGAGGAAACCATGCCTGGCATCAGCATGCGCTACATCGTCGACGACGTCGACGCGGCGCTGGAATTTTACACGAGGCATCTCGGCTTCTCGGTCGCGCTTCACCCCGCCCCCACCTTTGCCATCCTGACCAGGGACGGTTTTCGTCTGCTCGTCAGCGGCATGGTGGGGCCGGGCGGCGCGTCCCAGGCAATGCCCGACGGGCGAACGCCGGAGCCCGGCGGATGGAATCGCATCCAGATCGAAGTCGCGGACCTGGAAGCGGAGGTCGCAAAACTGCGTCAGGCCGGCGCGCGTTTTCGCAATGAAATCGTCCAGGGCATCGGCGGCAAGCAGATCCTGCTCGAAGACCCGGCCGGAAACCCGATCGAACTCTTCGAAGCGCCGAAGAGATGATTGCTGAGGCGCGCGCATGATCCTGACCTGGCGGGCCGGCACCCGGCATCCCAAGGGAAGAATGGCCGCCCCGCCTTGCTACCTCTGCCCGAGCGTGTAGTTTCGGACTCGGATCAATTCAGAGGTAGGGAAAACATGTCCGAATCCGCGGGCGGGGTCTTCGACTATGTCGGGATACTCGCCGTGCTTCTTCTTGTCGCCGCCAACGGCTTCTTCGTCGCCGCGGAATTCGCGCTGGTGTCGGTCAGGCGCAGCCGTGTCACCGAACTTGCCGCAGCAGGCCGCATGAATGCCTCCGCCCTCCAGCGCGCCGTCGACAATCTCGACGCCAACCTCGCCGCCACCCAGCTTGGCATCACCATCTCGTCGCTGGCGCTCGGCTGGGTCGGCGAGCCGGCGCTTGCCCACCTGATCGAGCCTCTGCTGTCCTGGCTGCCCGGGCAATGGGCGGCAACAGGCGCGCATACCGTCGCCATCGTCATTGCCTTCGTCATCATCACGGCTCTCCACATCGTGCTTGGCGAACTGGCGCCGAAAAGCCTGGCGCTTCAGCGCAGCGAAGCCACCTCGCTTGCCGTGGTACGTCCGCTGGGGCTCTTTCTGGTGCTGTTCAAGCCGGCAATTTATACCCTGAACGGCATGGGCAATTTCGTGCTGCGCGCCGTCGGTCTCCGCGCCGGAACCGGGGAATCGTCGTTCCATTCGCCGCAGGAGCTCAAGCTGCTGGTTGCCGAAAGCCAGGAAGCCGGGCTTCTCAACCAGGTGCAGCAGCAGCTCGTCGAGCGGGTCTTCAACATCGGCGACAGGCCGATCTCCGACATCATGACCCCGCGTCTCGATATCGAATGGTTCGATGCCGACGACAGCGAGGCCGAGATCCTGAAGACCATCCGTGAATGCAGCCACGAACAATTGCTGGTTGCCCGCGGCTCGATCGACGAACCGATCGGCATGGTATTGAAGAAGGACCTTCTCGACCAGGTTCTCGACGGCGGCAAGGTCCGGCCGATGGAGGTGATCAAGCAGCCGCTGGTGCTGCACGAGGGCACCTCGGTCGTGCGCGTGCTCGACAGTTTCAAGGCCTCGCCCGTGCGGCTTGCCATCGTCATCGATGAATATGGCAGCCTTGAGGGTATCGTCACCCAGACCGACCTGCTCGAAGCCATCGCCGGCGACCTGCCGGGATCCAACGAAGAGCCGGACATCGTCGTGCGGGAAGACGGATCGCTCTTGATCGATGCGATGATGCCGGCCTTCGACGCCTTCGAAAGGCTGGGCCTGCGCGATCGTCCGGATGCCGATTTTCATACGCTTGCGGGCTTCGCGCTGCATCAGCTCCAGCACATCCCCGAAGCCGGCGAAACCTTCGTCTTCGATAGCTGGCGCTTCGAAGTGCTCGATATGGACGGCATGCGCATTGACAAGATGCTGGCGACGCGCATCCCTGCGGACGGGGCGGAAGCCTAAAGCGCGTCGCGATCTTTCAGATTCGGTCTTTGCGCTTTAGCTCTTGTTTTTACGCATGTCGTTACCGCAAAGCGCGACATGCTTTAGCCTACCGCCAGCGTCCAGAGCATTCCCGATATCGCACAGGCAAGCAAGGTGGTGATGACCGACGTCTTGAACCGGAAGATCGCGATTGCCGCGGCGGCAGACAGCGCCATTGCCGCCGGCACGGCCGATTGCAGCACGGGGATATCGAGCCGCAAGCCTCCGAGGCTGACGCTCGCGACCTCGGCAAACAGCGTATGCAGGCCGAACCAGATGGCGAGGTTGAGAATGACCCCGACCACCGCCGCCGTGATCGCCGACATTGCGCCTGCGAGCGCGACATTGCCGCGCAATTTTTCGATGAACGGCGCGCCGAGAAATATCCAGAGGAAACAGGGTACGAAGGTCACCCAAGTCGTCAGCATCGCCGCGAGCGTGGCGGCCAGCATCGGGTTCAGCGCTCCCGGATCGCGATAGGCGCCCATGAAGCCGACGAACTGCACGACCATGATCAGTGGCCCCGGCGTCGTCTCCGCCATGCCGAGGCCGTCGAGCATCTCGCCGGGTTTCAGCCAGCCGAAATGCTGCACGGCCTGCTGCGCGACGTAGGCCAGCACCGCATAGGCCCCACCGAAGGTCACGACCGCCATCTTGCTGAAGAACAGACCGATCTCGGTAAGGACGTTGCCCGGCCCAAAGGCGAGATAGAGCGCCGCGACTGGCACGATCCAGAGGGCGAGCAGCACCGCCGACATGCGCAGTGACCAGGCAAGGTTAGGACGCGCGTGCGCTGGGATGCCCTCGCCGAGCGCCGACTCGGCATCGGAGAGCACCGGGCCGCTTCCGGCCTTGTGGCCGCCGCCCGCCTGGAAGGCGGCAAGCCCGAGCCTGCCGCCGAGGAAACCCGCGATGCCGGCGGCAAGCACGATCAGCGGGAACGGCACGTGCAGAAAGAAAATGGCGATGAAGGCCGCGGCCGCGATGCCGACCATCACCCGATTTTTCAACGCCCGGCCGCCGATGCGGATCACCGCCTGCACGACGACGGCAAGCACCGCTGCCTTCAGCCCGAAGAACAGGCCGGCAACGATGCCGACATTGCCGTAGGCCGCGTAGATATAGCTGAGGCCGAGGATCGACAGAAAGCCCGGCAGCACGAACAGAATGCCGGCCACGAGGCCGCCCAGCGTGCGATGCATCAGCCAGCCGATATAAATCGCCAGCTGCTGCGCCTCCGGCCCAGGAAGCAGCATGCAGTAATTCAGCGCATGCAGGAAACGGTGCTCACCGATCCATCGCTTCTCGTCGACGACGATCCGGTGCATGACGGCGATCTGGCCGGCCGGGCCGCCGAAGCTCAAGGCCGCGACGCGCAGCCACACCCTGAAGGCATCGGCGAACGCGACACCGTGATGCCCCTCGCCCGCGTCCTTCTCCGCCGTCTCGCCGGCAGGCGTACTGCCTGTCATCTCTGCCATCTCACGCCCCTTTCTTCGGCGAGGGCCAGTTGTGGGTTTCCTCGGTCGCATCACGGCACCAGCGGTAAAAGGCGTCGTAGAGAAGCATCCCAGCCTCGAGCTGCTCCAGATCGTCGGAATACATTCTGGACAGGCCGAGCGAAGCGGCAAGCAGGCCTGATGCTTCGGGTGCGAGATCGAGCCTTGCGGTGTCGGCCGCCCGGACGATCCTTGCGAGGTGCAGCAGCGGCGCCGATGCCAGGCCGAACTCCTCGATCATCACGTCGAAGGTGCAAAGCTCGCCGCGATGGCTCCAGAACACGCCTTCTATATCGAAGGGCACGGCCTCGAAGCGGTCGCCGACCGCAAGAACCTCGGAGGTCGGCACGAACAGAAAGACGGCATCCGGATCGACGAAGCGCCGGATCAGCCAGGGACAGGCAATGCGGTCGATCTTCGGCCGCGACCGCGTTACCCAGACGGTGCGTCCTTGTGCGTCTCGGCGCGGCAGCTTTGCTTCGGGCACCGCCAGCCCGCCGGCGATCCATGCTTCGAAGCCGCCTTCGAGGCTTTCCGCGTCGATCCCGGCATGTCTGAGATAAGCGGCGACGCCGTGGCTGAGCTTGGCACCCCTCTGGCAGACCACCACGACGGCATCCGCATCGATGCTATCAGCCCAGGATGTAACGTCGGCATGGGTGCGCCGGATCGAGCCCGGCACAAGGCGCGGATCGAGCGCGAAATCCTCCTCCGTGCGGACGTCGACGATGGCAGGCGCACCGGGCGTTCCGATGAGTCGGTTGAGCTTGTCGGGAGAAATTTCGAGAAATGACGGCATGACGCGTCCTCCGTTGATCGGGTTACTGGACGCGATTCTTCAGCATGGCGCCTCGTGGGGTGATCGCAACCCCATACAGAAGCATTGGCAAACGGACCCCGCCCTGTCAAGCACGCGCTTCAGCTGTGGCCCTGCGATCGCGCGGCACGTCGAGGGGCGGAGCCTCGAAGGGGCAGCGCAGCCTTGCTCATTGCAGCCCTCCCGCCAAAGGCTCCTCGAACTGCCAAAACGCTGCTTGCGCGCACCGCCCTCACGCTAAAATTCCTGCCAATACAGGCGCTTCAGTCCCGACATGGAACAAAAAGCCCACTTCGGCATTCTTCTGTCACCGAAAGAGGAGAAAGTACCATGACGTACGACCCCAATAATGCCAACGACCCCAACCGCCCGCTGAACCCAAATCTGGATCTGCGCACCACGCCGAGCCCGCGCACCAATAATACCTGGGTTGTCTGGGTCGCTGCATTGGCCGTGATCGCTGTCGCTGCATTCGCCTATTCGCAGTGGAGCACCCCCGGCACATCTCCGGATACGACAGCCTCCACGACTCAATCCGAGCCTGCGCCGGTCAAGCCGATCGCCCCGACCGACAACAGCGCAACGCCCGCACCGGCACCGGCACCCGCACCAGCCACTCCGCCGGCCGCCCCTGCCCAGCAGTAACCCTGCTCGGCGCATAGAAGCTGGAAGCATCCCTGGCGTGCCGTATCCGACACGCCAGGGATGGTCCACGCTTTTGATGGCCATGATCCGGAAACGATCCCTGCTTTCGGGGCTATGTGCCGGCACGGGGGCATCTTTTGCCAGCAGCCCTTGAACCTCGTCGAACAAGACTTACATTTCAGTTATCGAGCTTGTCTCCGACGGCTGACCACGGATGTACTGGCAGCCGTGGTCGAGATAAATCGAGGAAGGTCGGTGCGAATGTCGCCCGGCCTTTTTTGTTGTCCTTCATCGCCCAACCGACTCGGCCTTCGCAGACTCGACGAATTCGCCAAGATTTGGCTCAGAGACTTATTTGGGAATCCTGTTATAGAAGGATTGCGGATCGTAGACGCACTCATAGTCGAGCAGGCAGAGCTTGCCGTCGCCGTCCTTGATCCTCGCGGTGTCGTATTTATCGCCCAGACTGCATCTCGCCGGCGGATAGCGGAAACTGCGGCCACCGAAACCCATGCGCACGAAGACCTTCTTGTCCTGGCGGATGATCTGCGCAAGCTCCCCGCAGCTATGATCCCTGGCATTAACCTCCACCGCCTCGGCAGCAAGGCCTGTGGAGGGAAGCAACAGCGCGACGGCCAGAACAAGGTTTTTCATGGAAACTCCTGAACATCAGAGGATGGAGATAGAGCACACGCGTCGATGCCGCCAGCGCCAACGCCTTGAATAATAGCCTTTAACCGCCCGGACAAAATTTGTCGCGCAATCGATCGTGCCAGCGCACATCCCGATCCGTTAAGATGCTTCGCCTATCCTACGGGCCATGAAACCGACCTTTGGACGCAAGCGCCCCGCATTACCCCGAAAGAAAGCGGATCGAGGCCGCTCCGGCGCCTCAGAATGATGCGCCTTATGACTGGCACAGGATTGGCCGATACGCCAGAAACGGCGCCCTTTCCCTTCTGATCGCCACAAGGCTTGCCGTTGCGGCCATACATTTCGCCGCCCTCGACACACTCTTTCTCGGACTACGCATCGCCCATGGCGGCGATGGCGGCCATGGTGATTTTCATCCTTGGAGCCCTCTGGCTCCTCGGCGTGAAGCCGACCGACCGCGACTGAGGCGCCAATCCTGCCGTTCGACTATCAAGGGAAGTTATAGGACGAGGCGGGGTCGAGGACGCAGGCATAGTCGAGAATGCACTGCTTTCCCTCGGCATCGCGAAAACTGGTCGTGGTGCGTTTGTCGCCCAGGCTGCACTGGGCCGGCGGATAACGGAAGCTGCGGCCGCCGAAGCCGACGCGGACAAACACCTTTTTGCTCTGGCGAATGATCTGCGCAATCTCGCCGCAGCTATGATCGCTTGCTTTGACGTTGATCACGCCGGCGGCAAAGGCCGGCACCGGCAGAGACAGGGCGATCGCAAAAATGACGCTTCTCATGGACCCCTCCCGACATGCAAGACGAAGATAGGGCGCGCGTATCGAGGCGGCCACACTTGCGTACAAATCGGACTATCTCGCCCGCTTCCGCGAAAATTTCCGACAGGCCGGAAAACCCGGCCTGAATTCGAAAACATCAATCTTTTCAAGAGATTTGGTGGGTGATGTAGGGCTCGAACCTACGACCCGCTGATTAAGAGTCAGCTGCTCTACCAACTGAGCTAATCACCCGTTCGCGCTTGGCTGCGCGGTGTGACGGGGCGTATAAACAGGATCGGCAGGCTTGTCCAGCGCATCGGCGAAATTTCTTTGGTTAATCGCGAAGATTTTTCGGCATGGCTGAAATGCTGGGCACAATCCGGCAAACCGGAATCGAGTTTCGGAAAGGATTATGCGCAGATTCAAAGCGATAGAGTGCCGCGCGTCCCCTCGGACGGACGGCATCTCTTATAAAATCAAAGATCGAGCGTGCCGCTCGCCAGCCGCACCGCCTGGCCGCCGATCCGCGCATTGGAGATCGTCCCGCCGTCGACATCGATATGCAGATGGATGAAGGATGGCCGGCCCATCTCGACGCCTTGCTCGATCATGATCGGGTGATGCCCGTCCGTCAGCCGGTCGAAATGGTGGATCGCGCCGGAGAGTGCCGCCGCCGCCGAACCGGTGGCCGGATCTTCGACGATACCCATGGCGCTTGCGAACATGCGCGCATGGAACTTGGCGACGTGGTTGACACCGCCGCGGCAATAGACATAGGCCGAAGCAAGCGCACCCTCGACGAAGGGCACGATCTTTTCCCAGAGCTGCGGATCGAATTCCACCCGCTGCGCGGCTCCGACATCGTGCACCGGAATGAGCAGGAAGGGAACGCCGGCGCTCCAGACCGACGGCACGTGATTTTCGAAGCCGATCTCTGTTACCTTCAGCGACAGCGCGTCGGCCATGCCGAGCTTGTCGAGCGGCATGACGGCCGGCTGCGATTTCCGCGGCAGGTCGAATTCGGCAAAGCTCGCCTCGCCCTCCCTCAGCCGCACAGCACAGCGCACCGGCCCGACATTTTCCTCAAGCACCGTCACGAGATCGAGCGTCGCCGCGCCATGCGCCCGTTCAGCCAGCGCCACCGCCGTGCCGACCGTCGGATGGCCGGCAAACGGCAGCTCACGCCCCGGCGTGAAGATCCTGAGCTTTGCCGCATAGGCGGGGTTGCTCGAAGGCTGCACGAACACCGTCTCGGAGAGATTGATCTCCCGGGTGATCGCCTGCATCACCTCGTCGCTGAGATCGTCTGCGTCGAAGATCACCGCCAGCGGGTTGCCCGCAAGCTTTCGATCGGTGAACACGTCATAGACGCTGTAGCTTCGCGCCACATCGGCCTCCTTGAATCGGTCATCGCGCCGCCAACCTGCCCGACCAAACGGCCGAGTGCAAGGCGGTAAGTCAGATGGATGCAAGGAGCCAAGCTGGAGCGTGTCCTTCGAGGCTCCGCCTTTGGCCTGCGCGCCTCAGGATAGGGGGCGTTGGAGGATGCCGCGCTGACAATAGCGCTTGGTCAAGAATGCCGCGCCCTCTCTCCAGCCGCCTCTTAAGCGCCCGCCTTGCCGAAATACCAGTCGATCACCGGCAGCATGGCGACGTTATAGGGATAGGCTGCATGATCAGCCGAGCGGATCGCCACCGCGCCAGCGATCTCCTTGTCTTCGGCGACCAGCATGTGGGCCTCGATCCGCTTTACCATCTCGACTGCCGTCATGTCGAAGCGGAAGAGGCGCATGAGCGTCACCGTCCGATTGGCGTGGCTGGCATAGAGACCCTGCCCCGCCACGGCATCCGAAAGATCGAGGCCTGTCTCCTCATGGACCTCGCGGCGCATATTCGCTTCGATGTCGCAGCGCCCATCGACGATGTCCTCGGGCTCCAGCGAGCCGGCGGCGAAATAGACCTGACCGGGATTGGCGGTATGGGCGCCCATGCGGATCGCCACCAGCGCGCCGTCGGCGCTTTCCAATATCGGATAGGCGAAGATGTGGATGCCGCCCTGACGCTCTGGCTGGCGGCGCCAGTACATGAAGGCGGAAAAGGGAGTGGCATAACCCTCGCCGGAAATCCCGTCTTCGCCGAACGACAGTCGCTGCTGGAACACCAGGCGCCCATCGAAGAGCGCCGGGTTGGCGGCCGTTTCCTTGGCCCAGTTCTCGCGGATCGCCGCTTGCTCGGCAAGGACGAAGGGATGGCTGCCGGGCAGGACGCGCAGATCCACGCCGGCGATCGGGAAGACGGTGGCTTCCGGCGGCCAGCCGGCGAAATCGTCGGGGAAATCGCTGTTTGCAAAATTCATGTTCAAATTGGTTTTCATGGTCGCTTTCAGGGAAGATCCAGTGTCATGACGACGGGGCAGTGATCGGACGCCTTCGGCCGGTCCCAGCCGGTGCGGGGATAACGCTCCACCTCCTGCCCCGGCGGGAAGATGGTGCGATAGGGCTGGCCACTGCGGATGATTTCGGGCAGACGGCCGGCATTATGGGCGGCGAGATCAGGCGAAAGCCAGAGATAATCAAGCTGGCAGAGCCACTGCTCCTGCGGCCCGCGCGTGTGATAGAGCGTCCAGCGGTCGAGAGCCTCGCGCCGGCGCACGACGTTTTCCGCAAAGCCGTCATGGCTGAAAACGTCGAGCGCGCTTTCGGCCTCCACCTGATGCTCGAAACGATAGCTGGTGCCGCGGCGGCCGATGACATCGACGCGCTCCTGATAATCGTTCATGTCGCCGCAGATGGCAAAGCTCTTGGTGCCTGCCTGATCGGCACCAAAGCGATCTTCGATGATCCGGCGCACGGCGCGTGCCTCGGCGCGGCGGATCGGCATCGTCGATTGCCGCCCATCCAGCCCGTCGCGCGGATTGCCCATCGATTTGAAATGCACGACGTAAAGCGAAAACGGCCGGCCGCCGATCAGAAGGTCGAGCTCCAGGCAGTCGCGTTTGAAGATCTTGTCGTCGATGCGGTTGGTCAGCGCCAACTCCTCGTCGAAGAGATCGAGGTCGCGATAAGTCGTCATCGCATGGCTGCGGATGTCCCTGAGTTCGATCTTCTGGCCGTCGCGCGTTTCCTCGCGCATCAAGACGGCGACATCGATGCCGCGGCTGTCATTGCCCTCGACCAGATATTTCTGCCGGTAGCCGTTTCCGACCATGCGGAAGAGATAGCCGTATTCGAAGGCCTGGAGGGCGGCCATATTGTCGATCTCCTGCAGGCAGAGGATATCGGCATCCGCATCGGCGATCGCCAGCGCCGTCATCTGCCGGGTGTCGTCGGTCGCGGCGATCACTCGCGCCTGCTCGAGCTGCTGGTAGACGCCCTCGCTCGACACTTGGAAAAGCTTGATGACCCGGTCCTGGCGCAGCTGGTTGCGGAAGCCGGTAAAATCGAAACGGGTGAGCAGATTTTCGACGTTGAAGGTGGCGAGGCGAAGCGACATGGCAAAGGTCCGGTTGCGTGCGGTACCTTATCCAGCAAAAGCCGCAGGAAAAGATGGCAGGGCCAAGAAAAATGCGGATAACTGCCCCTTTTACAGCCCCAGATGCAATTGCTTGCCTCCATCAAAGCCGCCACCCCGCGCGGATGACGACGCGCACCGCATCGCCGGGCACGACAGCCACACGGCTGAAGACGCGCAGCGTCTGGCCGTTGCCGAGCGTCAGCTTGACCGCGTAACGTTCGCCCTCGAACAGCACGGCTTCGACGGTCGCCGGAGCCCCCTCGCCGCCGATGATCACATCCTCCGGCCGCACCAGAATATCGGCGGCATTCTTGAGCGCCTCTGCGGCCTTGATCGGCAGGACCTTGATGGTGTCGCGCGCCGGAAAACCTTCCGGCAGCTTCATGCCGTTGCGGGCCGGATGTAGCCGAGCTTGAGAAAGCCTTCCTGGCCCTTTTCGGAGAGCACGTAATCGACGAACCTCTTGGCGGCATCGGCATTTTTGGTGCTGGCGAGGATACCGACCGGTTCGGTGACGGCCGATACACCTTCGCTCGGGAAGACGAACTCGACCGGAGCGCCCTTGGCTTTCTCGCGGATCGGCAGGTAATCGACGACCATGCCGTAAGCCTTTTCGCCCGAGGCGACCGACTTCAACACGGCGCCGTTGCCGCCGGCGGCGATTGCGCCGTTCTCAGCAAGCGACTTGTAGAAATCCCAGCCGAGGCCGGGAACGGCGGCCAGCGTCTGAGCGTGAATGAGGGCGGCACCCGAAGCGAGCGGGCTCGGCATGGTGACGAGGCCCTTGGCTTCCGGCTTCGTCAGGTCCTTCCAGCTCGTCGGCCTCATCGCCGCCGAGGTGTTGTACATGATTCCGGTGGTGATCAGCTTGGTGGAGTAATAATAGCCGTCGGCGTCATAGAGGGCGGCGTCGTACTGAGCAGCCTCCGGCGACTTGTAGGCGAGCAGCTTGCCGTCTTCCTTAAGGCGCTCCAGCGTCACGACGTCGGCGATGAGGAGGAGATCGGCGACAGGGTTGCCGGCCTGGATTTCAGCCTGCAGCTTCGCCATGATCTTCGGGGTGCCGTCGCGCACCCAGTCGACCTTGAGATCGGGATGGGCGGCCATGAAACCATCGACCGTCGCCTGCGCGTCTTCGTTCGGCTGGCTGGTGTAGAGAACGAGATTTGCGGCCGAAACCGGAATGGCAAAGAGGCTCGCGGCGAGAAGAGCTGCGGCGGAAACGATCGTCTTCATGGGAGGGGTCCTCGGGAATTGCTTCCCCCTCCCTTATTAGGGGTCGTTGACAGAGATGTGACAGGGCGCAGCGGCTGCGCTGCACCCTATACGCCGCGCTGGCGTTACTTCGCGGCCTCTTCGATGAGTTCCGCCACCTTCTGCGGCTGCGAAACCATCACGACATGGGAAGCACCGTCGACCACGACAGTGTGCTTCGAACCTGCTCGCTCGGCCATGAAGCCGAGGGCCGCGGCCGGGATGTTCTTGTCGCCGGTGCCGTAGACAAACCACGACGGCAGCTTCTTCCAGGCCGGCTCGCCCGACTTTTCGTTGAGGGCCGCGTCAGTAACCGGCCGTTGCGCCGCCGCCATCAGGGCCGCCTGTTCGGCCGGCACGTCGCTGGCGAACTGGTCATGGAATTTGGCCTGGTCGATATAGAGATCGACGCCGCCTGCGCTGAGTTTCACCGGGGCGCCAAGTGCTTGACCCAGCGTGCCGCCGGGAAATTTGCCGGCGAGATCCGCAACCGATTCCCCTGCATCCGGCGCGAAGGCCGCGACATAGACCAGGGACTTGACGTTGTCATGGCCGTTCGCGGCGGTCGAGATTACCTGGCCTCCATAGGAATGGCCAACGAGGACGACGGGGCCGGCAATGCTGCCGACGACATCGGAAACATAGGCGGCGTCGCTCGAGACGCTACGCAGCGGGTTGGCGGCAGCCACGACCGGGAAGCCGTCCTTACGCAGGATTTCGACGACGTCATTCCAGCTGGATGAATCGGCAAAAGCACCGTGAACGAGGACGACGGTCGGCTTGGCCGGCTGAGCGACGGCAGCACCGGAAAGAAGAGCGCCCGCCAGGGCGGCGACAGCAGCAAACTTGAACATGGGTCATTTTTCCTTCATCGGTTGAGCATTGGGAGCCGAACCGGGAGCGACAGGCGTCAACAAGCTCCCTCCGGACATTTAATTTGTAAGCGATTTTCTTGTGCGCTATATAAATAGCCAACCTTGTTTGCGACGTCAATAGCTTGCAAATAGATCGCGCACAAATTATATTGAAGTGAGAGGAGAGCGTGATGAAAAACACCGGAACGAATGATCTCGCCGACGTGCCGATGATCGAAGAAATGCTTTGTTTTTCAATCTATTCGGCAGGCCACGCCTTCAACCAGCTTTACCGCCCCCTGCTCGACGAGCTGGATCTGACCTATCCGCAATTCCTCGTCATGACCGCCCTGTGGACTCGCGACGATCGCACGGTGAAGGATCTCGGCGAGACTCTTTTCCTTGACTCCAGCACCCTCACCCCGCTCTTGAAGCGACTTGAAAATGTCGGCCTCGTCACCCGCAACCGAAATCCCGCCGATGAGCGCCAGGTGCTCTTGCGTCTGACGCAGAAGGGACTGGCCCTCAAGAGCCGTGCCGGCCATGTGTTCGACTGCATCGGCAAAGCCGTCGGTCTCGACGCCGAGACCGTGAGCAAGATTCGCGATACGATCGCGTCGCTCCGCGACAACATTCACAAGAAGGACAAGGACGAGACCTGAGCCAAGGCGGCGTTCACGTCGTCGCCACGCCAGGACGATTTCCATCGACAAGCCGATTCCATATTGTACGATCTGCCGCGTGGCCCAACGGCCCGTGACCGATCGGAGTCTCAGCGCCCGCAATCCTGCCTACCCCTCACGCAGGCGTGAACACGCCACCACTGTCATTCTACCGCGTTGAGAGACGTCAATCCCGTTTCGATGAAGGAGGAGTTTCAATGGAATATCGTCTGCTTGGCCGTTCCGGCCTGAAGGTTTCGACTTTGACCATGGGCACGATGACTTTCGGCGGCGTCGGCTGGGCGAAGATGGTCGGCGATCTTGGCACCTCCGAGGCGAAGAAGATGATCGACATATGCATCGACGCCGGCATCAACCTGATCGACACCGCCAATGCCTATTCCAACGGCGAATGCGAAAACATCATCGGCGAGGCGCTGGCCGGCAAGCGGCCGCAGGGCGTGCTGCTCGCCACCAAGGCAAGATTCGGCATGGGCGACGGCCCGAACGACCGCGGCCTGTCGCGCTACCACCTGATCCGCGAATGCGAGGCGAGCCTTAAGCGCCTGAAGACCGATGTCATCGACCTCTATCAGGTGCATGAATGGGACGGCCAGACGCCGCTCGAAGAGACGATGGAAGCCCTCGACACGCTGATCACGCAGGGCAAGGTGCGTTACGTCGGCTGCTCAAACTATTCCGGCTGGCACATCATGAAGGCGCTTGGCATTGCCAATGAACACCGCTACCAGCGCTTCGTCAGCCAGCAGATCCATTACACGCTGGAGGCCCGCGATGCCGAATACGAGTTGCTGCCGATTTCGATCGACCAGGGCCTCGGCGTGCTGGTCTGGAGCCCGCTCGCCGGCGGCCTGCTTTCCGGCAAACACCGCCGCAACCAGGCTGCCCCCGAGGGCACGCGCCAGTTCGCCGGCTGGACCGAACCGCCGATCCGTGACGAGAACCGCCTCTGGAACATCGTCGAGACGCTGGTGGCGATCGGCGAGGAGCGCGGCGTTTCCGCAGCACAGGTGGCGCTCTCCTGGCTGATCGGCCGCAAGGCGGTCACGTCAGTCATCATCGGCGGGCGCACCGAAGCCCAGTTCCGCGATAATATCGCCGCCGCCGAACTGAAGCTCACGGTAGAGGAGCGCGAACGCCTCGACGCCGTCAGCCTGCCGCCGGTGATCTATCCCTACTGGCATCAGCTGAACACCGCGAGCGACAGGTTTGGTGAAGCCGATCTCGAGCTTTTCGGCCCGCATCTCCAGCAATAGGCAAGCATGGATCACGCATTGCACGGTGAAAGTTAGCGTCATAAAAGATGCACTTTCGCCGTGTTAGCGTAAGAGCCCGCTACTCACGCGAGGTTCGCCATGCTGAAGAATTACAAAGTCCTGAAGGGTACGGCGAGCGCACTCGCTCTTGACGACGACAACGATCCCCACATCGAGATCCGCATCGAGGCGAACGGCATCAGCTATCGCATCGCGCTCAACGTCCGCTCCAAGGAATCGCCGCACGACCTGCTCTATGCCAACATCGTCGATTTCAAGCACCCGGCGCTGACGCAAGCACTCGAAGAGCTGCCGATGGGCCTGACCGACATCGGCAAGGACCGTCGGGAGCTGGCGATCGATTATGTCCGTGGCGGGCTGATCGAGCGAGAGGACATGGATGTCGCGCCCTTCCAGCTCTCCGGCCCGAAGAACGATCTGCGCGAGTTCATCGAGCCGATCGTCGAGGAAGGCATTGCCAATGCCGATATCCATTTCTATGCCTTCGGCGGGGCCTGGGGGCCCGAAAACAACAAGCCCGATCAATATTTCGATTTCGAGCCGGGCTACGGCATTCACGACATCCACATGAACCAGGGTGACGGCGGCAGCTTCAAGGCCACCAATGGGCCGAACCAGGACGGCGCCCTGCTCGTCCATTTCAACGATACCGACGAATGGGCGGCGATCTTCCTCTGCTTCCAGTCGCAGAACTGGAACACCGATGCGCAGACCGACCATCCCGTCTCCGACAGCCGCCGCGGCCAGGGCCGCGGCGAAGGCACCCGCCGGCCGCAGCCGGTCGTCGCCTCGTCGCTGCGCATCCTCGCCGCGCTGATCAACCCGGTGAACGGCGAAGACGGCGCCGAGGCCGAGACGGTGACGATCATCAACCGCTCAGACATGGCGGCATCGCTCGACGGCTGGACGCTGGAGGGCGAAAACGGCAGGACCCAGACGCTGTCGGGAACGCTTGATGCAGGCGAGCTACGCACCATATCGCTCGATGCCGCCGCCGGCGGCCCGCAGCTCGCCAACCGGGGCGGCGACATCATCCTGCGCAACACCGACGGCGCAGTCGCCGACCGCGTCGGCTACGGCAAGAGCGAGACGGCAAACGAGGGCTGGACGACGATCTTCTGACTGGCGCAAGCGCGCATCCGGCTGTAGGGCAAGAGGCTCGCATCCTTTCATTGCTGCGTTCGCCATAGGAACGAAGGTGCTGTGGAATACTCCTCTGCCCCGCCGGGCATCTCCCCCTCAACCTGCGGCGATCACCCGCCAATCTCAGCCGAGATCAACGCGCCCAGCCGGCCGATGCCGTCCTCGATCATCTGCTCGTTGGCGCAGGAAAAGCTGACGCGGAATGTGTTGGCGCCGGAGCCGTCGGCGAAGAAGGCCTTGCCCGGCACGAAGGCGACCTTGGCGGTTTCGAGCGATTTCGCCAAGAGCTTGGCGCCGTCCATGCCTTCCGGCAGCGTGATCCAGATGAACATGCCGCCTTCCGGCTTGGTCCAGCTGGTGCCTTCGGGCAAATATTTTTCGAGCGCTGCCAGCATGCAGTCGCGGCGCTTCATGTAGGCTGCCTTGATCTTGGCGACCTGGGCATCGAAGCCACGCTCGGCAACATCAGCGATCGCCATCTGGTTGATCGTCGAGGAATGCAGGTCGGCCGCCTGCTTCATCAGCACCAGCTTGCGGATGACGGGCGCATTGGCGACGATGAAGCCGACACGAAGGCCGGGCGCCAGTGTCTTGGAGAAGCTGCCGCAGTAGATCGTGCGCGTATTGTTGATGTCGCCCTTCTCTGCGATCTCGAGCGCCAGGATCGGCGGGATCGGCTCGCCGTCGTACCGCAGCGACTGATAGGCCGCGTCTTCGATGACGGCGATGTCGAGTTCTTCTGCGAGCGCCAGCACCTTCCGGCGGCCCTCGAGATCGACCGTTTCGCCGGTCGGATTGGAAAAGTCGGCGGAGAGATAGGCGAACTTCACCTTGCCGCCGGCAGCACCCGCGGCCGCGCGGTAAGACTCCGGCGTCCGGTTGCCGTTCGGCGCCAGCTGGTCGTATGTCGGCTCGTAGGCGTTGAAGGCTTGCAGCGCACCAAGATAGGTCGGCCATGTCACGAGCGCGGTATCATCAGGCGACAAGAACAGCTTGCCGAGATAATCGAGCCCCTGCTGCGAGCCCGAGACGATGAAGACATTGTCGAGTTCGCAGGGGATGCCGAGATCGGCCATCTGCCGGACCAGCCATTCGCGCAGCGGCTTGTAGCCTTCGCTGACCGAATATTGCAGCGCCGAATTGACGGCAGCGCCATCGAAAATATCGGCATAGGCCTGCTTGAATTCCTGATCGGGAAACAGCGCCGGATCGGGAATGCCGCCGGCAAAGGAAATAATATCGGGCCGGTCGAGAAGCTTCAGGAGCTCGCGGATTTCGGACGCGCGCATGCGCGACGAGCGCGACGCAAACATGGTGTCCCAGTTCAGCATGGTGGTTTCCTCGCATTTTCTAATATCCGCAGCTGATCACGCGGGGAAATTTATGTCAACAATACTGACCTATTTTCTTGTCACTACGACAAAGTTTGGAGACTAGGTATTCGAAAGCCTGGGGCAATTGGGCAGACGTGGGAGGTTTCACGCAAACTGGCCCGCCCCCCGTTGCGTGAAAATTTGCCACTCCGAGCGATTATTCCTCTGATCAAAAAGCCGAAACCGGCCGATTCAGACCTTTCCAAAACCGGCCCGGGGGAAGTAGTGTGCCGCCCATTATTCAATGGACTATCAAGGTGCCAGCATGACCGCGACGTCGACCTCTCCTGAAATCACAATCGAATTCCACAAGTCTCCCGTCCCCGACGCCGATCGCATCAAGGCACTGGAAACACCCGGCTTCGGCAAGATCTTCACCGATCATATGGTGCTGGCACGATGGACAGCCGACAAGGGCTGGCACGATGCGAAGGTGACGCCGCGTCGCCCCCTGGAACTCGATCCGGCAAGCGCCGTGCTGCACTACGCCCAGGAAATCTTCGAAGGCATGAAGGCCTACAAGGCAGACGATGGCCGGATTCTGCTGTTTCGGCCTGAAGAGAACGCCCAGCGCTTCGCGCAGTCGGCGGCCCGCATGGCGATGCCTCCTGTGCCCGAAGAACTGTTCCTGAAGGCGGTCGAAGAGCTGGTCCGAGTCGATAAGAACTGGATACCCTCGGGCGACGCCAGTCTGTATCTTCGCCCCTTCATGTTCGCCAACGAGGCGTTTCTCGGCGTTCGTCCGGCGCAGGAATATGTCTTCTGTGTCATCGCCTCTCCGGTCGGCGCCTACTTCAAGGGCGGCGCGAAGGCCGTCTCCCTCTGGGTCGAGACCGAATACACCCGTGCAGCCAGCGGCGGCACCGGCGCTGCAAAATGCGGCGGAAACTACGCAGCCAGCCTCGTGGCGCAAGCCGAGGCGTCGAAGAAGGGTTGCGATCAGGTCGTCTTCCTCGATGCCGCGGAGCATCGCTGGGTCGAGGAACTCGGCGGCATGAACGTCTTCTTCGTGATGAACGATGGATCGATCGTCACCCCACCCCTTGGCGGCACGATCCTGCCGGGCATCACCCGGGCCTCCGTCATCGTGCTCGCCGAAGAACGGGGCTTGCGGGTGGAGCAGCGCCCCTACTCGTTTTCGGAATGGCAGGACGATGCCGCCAGCGGCAGGCTCGTCGAAGCGTTCGCTTGCGGCACTGCCGCGGTCCTCGCAGGCATCGGCCTGGTTCGACATGCCGGCGGCGAGTTTCTCGTCGGAGACGGACAGACCGGCAAGCTGACCAGCGAACTGCGCCAACAACTCGTCAGCCTGCAGAAGGGCGTAACGAACGACGAGCACGGCTGGACGCGCCTCATCCCGGCCTAAACTCCAGACCTTCCACACAAACGGCGGCGCCGACAGCGACATGGTGGGCGCCGCTCTCGGCCTCGCCTGCAAAGCCGTCAGGCCGGCGGCAGCCCTCAAAATCCTCACCGCCGATGCGAACATCTATGCGACTGCGAGCGCCATCATGCGGCTATCCCGCGCGATGCCCGGCTCAAGGCTCGAGCGCGTCGTCGACATCGATAAAAAGACTGGCTTTGTTGTGACCCAGGTGCTCGACGACGGCCGGCCACGCTTCTATCACAGTGTGGGGAATGGGAATCCGGCCCTTGGGATGGCCGAATACCGGCATGTGCGGGCGGGTACTGAATCAATGGCGAAAATGACGATCTCGCTTCCGGATCATCTGGCGGATTACGTCGCACGCCGTGTTGCAAGCGGCAGATACAGCAGTGCCAGCGCATATCTGGCGGAACTCGTCTTGAAGGACCAGAACCACCGAAAGCTTGATGACGACGAACTGCGTGATATCCTGAGGCAGGCTGAGGGGAGCGGCATCAGCGACCGGCGCATTGCCGATATTCTGCTGGAAACGAAGGCGAAGCTGCGTGACACCCACCTATAGGCTGACCCGAACCGCAGACGCTGTGCTATCAGGCATTGACGAATATGCCAGCCTGCATTTCGGCGAGGCGCAGGCGGATGCCTATCTTCTCGATTGGGACAGGATCTTCGTGCTTCTCTCGCGCGCGCCTTCGATGGGAGACCAGTGCGAAGAACTCGGCGCCGGGCTTCGCCGCCTCCTCCACATGCGCCACGTCGCCTTCTACCGCGAAATACCGGACGGCATCCTCGTCATCGACATCATCGGCGCCGACCGGCTTCCCGAAAGGCACCTTCAATCCGCCCGACAATCGCGACCGGCCAACCCGCATGCCTCGTGACACGACCTCCGCCTTTTACGAGGAAAACGCCGAGACATACGCCAATCGGGCGCGCAGCCTGCCGAAGCAGCAGCTCGATGCGTTCCTCGCCCGGATCTCACCAGGTGGCGCAATCCTCGAACTCGGCTGCGGAGGCGGCCAGGACAGCGCCTATATGCTGTCGCAGGGTTTCGACGTGACGCCGACGGATGGCTCGGCCGAGCTTGCAAGGCAGGCGGAAGCGTTGATTGGCAGGCCGGTGAAGGTCATGCTGTTCCAGGATCTCGACGCCGACAGCGCCTTCGACGGCGTCTGGGCGCATGCGAGCCTTCTTCACGTCCCTAGACTTGAGCTGCCCGATGTCTTCGCCCGCATCCGCCGCGCACTCAGAATCGGCGGCCGCCTTCACGCAAGTTTCAAGGCAGGAGAAGCGGAAGGCCATGACGGCTTCGGACGTTACTACAACTACCCCTCCCGCGAATGGCTGTCGGCGCTTTTGACGAAAGACGGCTGGCGAAACCTCGCCATCGAGGAAAGCGATGGCGGCGGCTATGACGGCAAGCCGACCCGCTGGCTCACCGTCAGTGCAGAACGATAGAGGCCGGAGCTTTCGCCCCGGCCTCTTATATTTATTTCATCGGAACCGCTTAGTTCACGCTCTTGTCGACCAGCTTGTTCTTGCCGATCCAGGGCATCATGCCGCGCAGCTTGGCGCCGACTTCCTCGATCTGGTGGCTGTCGTTATTGCGGCGGATGCCCTTGAAGCGGGCAGCGCCGGACCGGTATTCCTGCATCCACTCGGAGGTGAACTTGCCGGTCTGAATGTCCTTCAGGACGCGCTTCATCTCAGCCTTGGTTTCTTCGGTGATGATGCGCGGACCGGTGACGTATTCGCCCCACTCGGCTGTGTTGGAGATCGAATAATTCATGTTGGCGATGCCGCCTTCATAGATCAGGTCGACGATCAGCTTCACTTCGTGCAGGCATTCGAAATAGGCCATCTCAGGCGCATAACCGGCTTCCGTGAGCGTTTCGAAACCGGCGCGGATGAGCTCGACCAGACCGCCGCAGAGAACGACCTGTTCGCCGAAAAGATCGGTTTCGCACTCTTCGCGGAAGTTGGTTTCGATGATCCCCGAACGGCCGCCGCCGACGCCGCAGGCGTAGGAGAGCGCGAGTTCAAGCGCATTGCCGGACGCGTTCTGGTGAACGGCCACGAGGCAGGGAACGCCGCCGCCCTTCTGGTATTCGCCGCGAACCGTGTGGCCCGGGCCCTTCGGCGCGATCATGACGACGTCAACCGAAGCCTTCGGCTCGATCAGGCCGAAGTGAACGTTGAGGCCGTGAGCAAAGGCGATGGCGGCGCCGTCGCGGATGTTCGCAGCGATATCGGCCTTGTAGATGTCGGCCTGCAGTTCGTCGGGCGTCGCCATCATCATCAGGTCGGCCCAGCCGGCAGCTTCGGCAACCGTCATGACCTTGAAGCCATCGGCTTCGGCCTTCTTGACTGTGGGCGAGCCGGCCTTGAGGGCGATAACGAGGTTCTGGGCGCCGCTGTCCTTGAGGTTCAGCGCATGCGCACGGCCCTGCGAGCCGTAGCCGATGATGGCGACCTTCTTGGCCTTGATGAGGTTGAGATCGGCATCACGATCGTAATAGACGCGCATTTGAGTTCCTTCCCTTTGCTTGTCTTGTTGACTGTCAATAAAAACGAAAATCAGCCGAGAACCGGCATCTCCGCCAGAACCTTGTCCGTGCCATGCAGCCGGAGGAAGGCGGTCACCGCCCTCTCCGCCTGGCGTGCGGTATCCTTGAGGCCGGGTTCGCCGAGCAGCATGCGCACATGCAGGTCGGAAACAACAAGGCCGTAAAGCGTATGATAGGCCTCGTCGGCATCGGAAAAGCGAAGCAGCCCTGCCCTCTTTCCGGCATCGATCAGCGCCATGGCGCGGCGGTCGATCTGGCGGCGGCCGCGCTCGAGCAGCAGTTTGCCGAGCTTCGAGCCGTCGCGGTTCGACTGGCCGATCGCCAGCCGGTTCAGCGCCAGCGAAACGTCGCCGGCGAGCACCTCCAGCAGGTCGCGCGCGAAAATGACGACATGGTCGTGCAGGCTCGCCGCCGTCAGCCGCTCACCATTGCGCTCGAAGGTGCGCACCTTGCTCGCCTGGTAGGCGATCATCGCAGACAGCAGCCCGTCCCGATCGCCGAACCATTTGTAGAGGCTTTCCTTCGAGCAATTGGCGGCACGCGCCACACCCGAGGTCGTCAGCGCCTTCTCGCCGCCATCGACAAGCAGCCGCAGCGCCTGCTCCAGAACGGCGTTCTGGCGCGGCGAAAACTCGCTCGGCTCTGCGGTATCGACGGACACGGTCACGACTCCCATATACGTACCGTACGGTACGGTTCGTGAGCTTTATGCGGCAATCCGACCGAGCCGTCAAGCAGGCCCGGCAGATTTTTATACGGGAAAGCTCAGGGAGATACCAGAATGGGATAGGCGCACATCCGTCAGCATCGCATAATCTCACTCCATGCCATTGCCGGGAGCTTTCCATGTCGCGCTTGCCTGCCGCCCTTCTCCTCGCCGGAGCAGTCGTCCTGGGAGCATCACTTCTCAGCGCCGGCGCCTTCGCGCAGTCGGAAAACGAGGTCTACGACAGGATCGAGGAACTGCACGGCAATGCCGAGGCCTTCGACCGGCCGCTGCGTCAGCTCGTCCGGGCCATGCGCTCAGATGATGCCGAATCCATTGCCGGCCTTGCCGAATATCCGCTGACCGTCAAAGCCAACGGCGAGACCTATGATGTCGAGAACGCCGAGGATTTCGTCGAGAATTTCGACGATCTGGTGACGCCGGAGACGCGCCGCGCCGTCGGGCGCCAGCAATATCAGGATCTCTTCGTCAGCAGCGACGGCGTCATGCTCGCAAACGGCGCCGTCTGGATGGGCGCGGTCTGCGAGGATAATGCCTGCGGGGACAGCCATTGGGCGATCATCGCCATCAACAATTAGACGATGCCGAAGATCGGATAGGCGGTCCTGCTGCGACGATGTCAGCCATCGCTGCGAAGCTTACGCGCCAGTGCCTGAAGCTCCTTGAAGGCTTCATAACGCTTGCGGTGGAGATCGGAAATCTCACCTTCACAAGGCTGAAAACGTGTTTCCACCCTAGTGAGCTCGCTCATCGCCGCACCGACATCGGCAAATCGCCGGCCGGCGACGGCGCCGAGGATGGCCGCTCCCAGCAACACCGGCTCTTCGGCCTTCGTGGCCACCACCGGCTTGCCGCTCGCATCGGCGAGCACCTGGCGGACGAAATCGTGCTGGCCGGCGCCGCCGCTGATGACAATGTTTTCGACGGTCACACCCGCCTCGGCCTGCGTTTCGGTGATCTGCCTGAGGCCGTAGCCGATGCCGCAAAGCCCGGCGATGTAGAGGGAGACCAGGCTTTCGACATCCCGCTCCATACCGAGACCGGCGATGATCGCCCGAGCATGCGGATCGGCAAAGGGCGCACGGTTGCCGAGGAATTCGGGAACGACGTGCAGCCCCGCCGCCAGCTTGACGGCATCGGAAGAACGGCCCGCCTTGCCGGCGGCCATGTCGGCAAGCAGGACCGGCAGCGGAACGCCCGCGCTCTTCGCAAGCTCCCTCGCCTCGCCGGCCGCCGGATGGAAGGAGAGGAGATGGTCAATCGCCGCGCCGGCAGCGCTCTGGCCGCCCTCATTCAGCCACAGGCCCGGGACCATTGCCGAATAATAAGGTCCCCAGACACCGGGAACGAAAGACGGTTCTGCCGTCGAGGTCATCGTGCAGGACGAGGTCCCGAAGACATAGGCAAGGTTGGCCTGCGGATCGGCGCCGACAGTTCCGACACCCCCGGCATGGGCATCGATCAACCCGGCAGCGACGGCCGTTCCGGGCGTCAGGCCGAGCTGCTCTGCCGCATTGGCGGTCAGTCCCTCACCGAGCGCCGAACCGGGCTCGACGATAGACTTGCCGATGCGGGCAAAACCTTCCTCCGCCAGCACGCCGAGGCCGATCTGGTGGAAATAGCTGCTGTCCCAACGCTTTTCATGGGCGAGATAGGTCCACTTGCAGGTGACCGTACAGGTCGAACGCGACAGATCGCCGGTCGCCCGCCAGGTCAGGAAATCCGCAAGATCGAAGAATTGCCAGGCGGCATCGAACACCTGAGGACGGTTTTCCTTGAGCCAGAGAAGCTTGGGCGTTTCCATCTCGGGCGAAATGCGGCCGCCGACGTAACGCAGCACCTCATGCCCGAACGCATTGATGCGCTCCGCCTGCGGGACGGCGCGATGGTCCATCCACACGATGATATCTCGGTCCGGATCGTCCGAAGGCCCGACGGGGAGCGGCTTGCCGCCTTCGCCGAGAACGACCAGCGAGCAGGTGGCGTCGAACCCCAAGCCGACCACCGAGGCCGGATCGACGCCGGCTGCGGCAACCGCCTCCCGCACCGCCGCGCACACGGCGCTCCAGATTTCGCGGCTCGATTGCTCGACGATGAAACCCGGTTCATGAAACAGGCTGATATTCCGCTTGGCGGAGGCAAGCATGCTGCCGGCCATATCGAACAGGCCCGCCCGGGCGCTGCCGGTGCCGACATCGACGCCGATCACATATTTGGCGCCGGCTTGCGGGGTATGAGATGTGTCGCTCATGGTCTCTCGTTTCAGATCGCCAGGGATCGGGTTGATTGGCAACTGCGGCCGGTTTTCAAGGTCGTCCAGGGAGGCTGACATTACGCGGTCGCGATGACATGACAAGGAGGGCGAGGCTTGGGCCGGGCCGAGCCTGACCTCTTTTCGGGACGATCGCCGTCACAGCCTCTCGCCGACATTTTCCAGAATGGCGGCGAGCTCATCTGCCCCGGTCGCAATGGCGACCGCTCCGGCAGCGTCCAACACCGCCCGGCGGCCAGGTCTCGGATCGGCCGGGTCAACGAATCCAACCGCTGTCATGCCTGCGGCCACTGCTGCCGCAACGCCATGAGGGCTGTCGTCGATCATGACGCATTTGGCCGGGCGGGCTCGGAAACGCTCGGCGCAATGCAGCAGCAGATCCGGCGCCGGCTTCGGCCGGGGGACGACTTCGGCGCTAAAGACGCCCTCGCCGAAGGCGTTCCACAGATCGAGTTTGCCCAGGCTGTTGCGCAGCCGCTGCATCGTGCTGTTCGATGCGACACATTTCGGCCGGTTGAGATTGTGGACGATGGCGGAGATACCTGGAATGGGCGTCAGCGAGCGCGCGAATTCGTCGAACAGGTGCAGATGCCAGGTCTGAAACAGCGCGGCTATATCGATGATGCCGTAATCGCGCCGGCACATCTCGGCGATGATGCTCTCCGAATTGCCGGTGAATTTGACATGGGCCTCCGCTGCGCTGATTGCGATGCCAGCGCCTTGCAAGGTTTCCGCCAGAGTGCGGCTGGCGATCGGCTCGCTGTCGATTAGCACGCCATCGCAATCGAAGATCACGAGGTCGATATTATCCATGGCCCCGGGCATGCCGGAATAATCGATGCGGCTATTGAGCATGCTCACCCCGCGCTTGCAAGGCGAGGTCCGGCCGGTCGGTGGTGATCTGCCGGATCGCTTTGGCAAGCCAGTATTCGAGATCGCCCACTTCGTTCGGGACCCAGGCGCCGAGACGGTCGAGCGGCACGAGTTGAGTGATCTCATCCCACTGCGCCAGAAGCAGCGACTTTTCGACGGCGATAATATCCGAGCATTGCTTCATCAGGCTGAGACCGCTCGTCAGGCCGAGACGCGCGGCCGACTTGGCATCGAAGGACGACAAGGTGCAAATTCCAGGGGCGGCCTTGCGAATATCGACAAGCACATCAAGATGAAAGCTCGTCAGGATCGAGCGCTCAGGTAGACCAAGCCGCTCGACCGCGGCAAATGCCCTGGTGGCAAGCCCCTCATAAGGCGTTCCATCGGCATGGGTCTTCAGTTCGATATGAAGCTCGAGCGTGGAATCCTTGAAGACGGCAAGCACCTCTTCCAGCGTCGGGATCGTCTCCCCATCGCTCTCCTTGAGCCTGATTTCACGATGTTTTCCGGGGCCGAGATCGGCGACCGACCCTTGCGCATCCGTGGTACGCTCGAGCGTCGGGTCGTGAATAACGAGCATCTCGCCCGAACGCGTCAGGTGGATGTCGAATTCCACGCCGTCAACCGGCATTTGCGCAAGTTTGCGAAAGCCCGAAAGACTGTTTTCGGGCCAGAGATTGCGGCCACCGCGGTGGCCGATAATATGCACCATCGTCTGAATTTCCTTGAGATTCGGCCTGTTATTTTCCGGAGTCCACCAGCCCCTTGGTGAACCAGCGTTGCATGAAGAGGATGACGGCCGCAGGCGGAAGCATGACGAGCAGCGCAGCGCTCATCGCAATGTTCCAGGCAGGGGCGGAGTCCGAGACGGGAACGAGTTGCTTCAAGCCGAGCACCGCGGTTCCCATCTCCTTGTCGGTCGTAAAGAGCAGCGGCCACAAATACTGGTTCCAGCCGTAGAGAAACAGGATGATCGACAGAGCCGCGATGTTGGCGCTCGACAGCGGCAGGAGGATATCCTTGAAAAATTTCAGCGGGCCGGCGCCGTCGAGTTTGGCCGCCTCGCAAAGCTCGTCGGGAACGGTCAGGAAGAACTGCCGGAACAGGAAGGTTGCCGAGGCAGAGGCGATCAGCGGCAGGATCAGGCCGGCATAGCTGTTGACCATGTTCCATTTCAACGAGGCCTCGATGCTGTATCCCGTCAGCTGTTCGACGACACCGGACAGACCGATTATCCCGGCGAGCCACCGAACCGGCCCGGCCGCATCGGCGACTGCTTCATAGGTCGGAATGATCCGGACCTCGACCGGGAGCATCAGCGACACGAAGATCAGCCAGAACGCCGTCATGCGAAACGGGAAGCGGAAATAGGTCACGCCGAATGCGGCGATCAGCGAGATCGCCAGCTTTCCGATGACGATGCCGGCGGTGACGATGATCGAATTCAGGAACAGCTGGGAGAACTCGCCCTGCTGCCAGGCCGCGGCGAGGTTTTCGAAAAAATGCGAACCCGGTGTAACCGGAAACGGCGCCTGCTGAACCTCCTGCAAGGTGAGCGAGCCGGCGACGAAGGCGAAGTAGAGCGGCAGGCAGACGAAGACCGCGCCGATGAGCAAGACCGCATGGCAGAAGATCGAAAGACCGAGATGACGTTCGGGCATGACTACACCTGGTAATTGACCCTGCGCTCGAGGGCGCGGAATTGAACGATGGTGAACAGAATGGCGATCAGCATCAGCAGCACGGACTGAGCGGCCGACGAGCCGAGGTCCAGTTGCACGAAGCCATCCTGATAGACCTTGTAGACCAGGCTATTCGTCGCCCCCGCCGGGCCACCCCGTGTGACCGCGTCGATGATGCCGAAGGTTTCGAACAGCCCGTAGACGAAGTTCATCACCACGAGGAAGAAGATCGTCGGCGAGATCAGGGGAAGCGAAATCGTGAAGAAGCGCCGGACAGGCCTTGCGCCGTCGAGCTTTGCCGCCTCCAGCAGCGAGACGGGCACGGCCAGCAACGCGGCGACGAGGAAGATATAGTCGTAGCAGACATTCTTCCAGACCGAGGCGATGGTGACCAGCAGCTGCGCATCGAACGGACGCCGGTTCGGATCCCATTCGACCCCGAGTCCATGCAGGAACTGCGCAATCGGCCCGACGGCCGGATTGAACAAAAAGGCCCAGATCACCCCTGAGATGACGGGGGCGATCGCATAGGGCAGCAGAATAATGCTCTTATAAATCCCCCTGCCCCTGATCACGAAATCGGTCGCGAAGGCAAACAGGCCGGCAAGCAGAAGCGTCGCGGCGTTCTGGGCGATGGTGAACCACAGCGTGAACAGCGCGCTTCCGCGATATTCCGGACTTGCGAACAGATTGGAGAAATTCTTCAGACCGACGAAAATCTCGGTTCCGCCGAAGGGATCGACCTGAACGAAGGCCAGCGACAACGCCTTGTAGGACGGGATGAAAAAGAAGAATAGGAGGATCAGCAGCTGTGGTGCGACCAGTCCGAAGGCGAGCCAAGGCTTGTTGAAATGAGCCGACTTCAACCCGGCTTCCGAGGGCTGCGCGCTCCTCCGGCCTGTCGACAGAATATCCGGGATGCGAAGGCGCCGGGCGGCGCCCTCCATCTTTCCGAAGGTTCTACTTTGCTGCATGAAGCTGCTCGTACTGGCGAAGAATCTGGTTTCCGCGCGCCGCCGCCGCATCCAGCGCCTGTTGCGGTGTCTTCTGTCCGGTCCACACACCCTGGATCTCTTCCACCAGAAGCGCCATCGACTGATTATGATTGCCGAAGCGGAAGCCGCGCGAATTGTCCGTCGGCGTCCCCCGCGTGAGCTGAAGAATGGTGATCTCGCGGGTCGGATGATCCTTGAAATAGCCCTCGGATTTGGCTTGTTCATAGGCGGCGTTCGTGACCGGGACATAGCCGGTCTGCTTGCTCCACCAGACCTGCGTCTTCGGTGACGCGAGGAAATTCAGGAAGGCGGCAGCACCGGCATATTCTTCCTCCGACTTGCCTTTCAGGACCCAGAGCGCGCCGCCGCCGATGGTGCTGTTCTTCGGCTCGATGCCCTCTTCGTGCGGCAGGAACGTCGCGCTCCAATTGAATTTTGCGCCGCTCTCGACGGCGGCATGGGCCGCGGTGGAAGCGACATAGGTCGAGCAGGTTCCAGACGTAAACAACTGGTCGGGCGCGAGGCCCTGGCCAGCAATCTGCAGGATGCCGGCATCGAGCCACGTCTTGAGGCGTGTCACCTGACCGACGACCAGCGGGCTCTTGTTGAAGATGAACTCGGTATCAAGCCCGCCGAAACCATTCGCCTTGGTGCCGTAAGGCTGGTCCTGGATCGCCGCATAGTTTTCGATCAGGCTCCAGTAGAAGTCGTTTGCGAGTGCCATCTGGCACTTCGAAACCCCCTTCTCCTTGATAGCGCTGAGCTGCTTGTCGAGCTCCTGCCAGGTCTCGCCCGGCCTATCGAAGCCGGCCGCCTTGAAGTGATCGGCATTGTACCAGAAAATCGGCGTCGAGCTGTTGAACGGCATCGCCGCCGGCTTGCCGTCGACGAGATAGAAGCCGGCCACCGGGGCGAGGAAATCGTTCCAGTCGATCTTGTAACCTTCCTTCTCCATCAGCTCCGGCACCGGAATGATGGCGCCGGAATTGTACATGGTCAGGAAGCCCCGCTCGGCCGCCTGGATCAGCACCGGCTGCTGGTGCACGCGGTAGGCGGCCACCATCGCCGCCATGGTCTCCTCGTAATTGCCTTTGCCGATGCCGACGACCTCGTATTTGTCCTGCGAGGCGTTGAAGTCGGCAATCAGCTTGTTGGTGATCTCGGCGAGGCGGCCGCCGGCCGCATTCCACCATTCGATCTTGACGCGATTAGCCGCGCTGGCGTCGCCGGAATTGGCCAATCCGAGCGTCACCAATGCAGCACCTGCCGCGAACGACCGGATCCTCCGCCCCACGCGGACGCCTATTGAAGACTTTGCCGTCATTGTCGTTTTCCTCTCCATTGCCATTGTTCGCCGACCGGCATGTTAAGCGCCGATCAACCCCTCCCAGAGTGGCGATAAAACAAGGTTGGGGTTACTTGTTACAAATGTCAATAGCGTGTTACAAATGTATGACGATGCCAGAGGAGGATGCCATGGCAGCTATTGAACTGATCGATCTCAAGAAGAACTACGGAGCGGTTCCGGCGGTAAAAGGGATCAATCTGACCGTCGCAAACGGCGAGATGATCGTGCTTGTCGGGCCTTCCGGCTGCGGAAAATCGACTTTGCTGCGGATGATTGCCGGCCTCGAAGCCATAAGCTCCGGGCACCTCAGGATATCGGGCAGCGATGTCAGCCATATCGATCCGGCCGACCGCAACATCGCCATGGTGTTCCAGAATTACGCGCTCTATCCACACATGACCGTTCGGCAGAATCTCGAATACGGGCTCAAGAACCGCCGCGTGCCGCGCGACGAGATCGACCGACGGATTGCCAATGCCGCCGGCATCCTGGAAATCGGCGACTTCCTCGAGCGCCGCCCCCGCCAGCTTTCGGGCGGACAGCGCCAACGCGTTGCCATGGGCCGCGCCATCGTCCGCGATCCCGCCGCCTTTCTGTTCGACGAACCCTTATCCAACCTCGATGCGAAGCTGCGCGTGCAAATGCGCGTCGAAATCCGCAGGCTGCAGCGGCAGCTGAAGACCACGAGCCTCTATGTCACGCACGACCAGCTCGAGGCCATGACGCTCGCCGACAGGCTGGTCGTCATGAACGGCGGCCGGATCGAGCAGGTCGGCACACCGATCGAGGTCTATCGTCGCCCCGAGACCGTTTTCGTTGCCGGCTTCATCGGCTCTCCGCCGATGAACCTGATCGATCTCGACGAGTGGGGACCTTGTGACCTCGCGCTACCCAAGAGCACGGATCTTATCGGTATCCGGCCGAGTGCGATCAGCCTCGGCGACGGGTCAACCCAGGATCTCCGGTTCGACGCCAATGTCGAATTGATCGAAACCGTTGGCGACGAGAACAACGTGCATCTGCGCATCGATGGCAGCGACAAGCGCATCGTGGCGAGCGTCCCCACCGATCGGCGTCTGCAGGAAGGCGATCGCATTTCGTGCCATGTAAAAAGGGGCGGTTTGCATCCGTTCAACAGCACGACAGGCCGGCGAACCGATTGAGGAGGAGGAAGCAGAGGACGACTGACCCTTGCGATTGACAAGCGTCAGGGATTTGAGATCCATGGCCATCGAATTGGAGGCGCAGATTATTGCATGTCACAGAACCGAGGTGCTTCTTTCCAGCCCATAGCGCTCCCCGATGAGCAGATGCAGGTGCGCGTGGTCTGGCTCTATTACATGGAGGGACGCACCCAGGGTGAGATTGCAGAAGCGCTTTCGACCAACAGGCTTCGTGTCAACAAGATCATCGCCGAGGCGCGCCGATCGGGCCTGGTGACAATCACCCTCAATTCTCGACTGACCTCCTGCGTCGCCCTGGAGCAGCAGCTGGCGGCGGAGTTCTCGCTCAACCGGGCGATCATCGTGCCGACCCCCGAAGACGAGGAGCTGATCCCCGTTCTGCTCGGCCAGGCGGCGGCCGACTATCTCGTCCAATTGTTGAACGGCGGCGAGATAAGCGGCGTCGGCGTCGGATGGGGAGCGACGCTTCGCGAAATGGTGCGTCATATGCCGTCGCTCAGACGGCCTGATATCTGCGTCAACTCGGTCATGGGGGGGCTGACCCACGGCATCGAAATCAACACCTTCGACATTGCGAGCGATCTTGCCCGCCAGCTGAACGCCGAGTGCTCCTATCTCGCGGCACCGATCTATGCCGGCAGCCCCGAGTCGCGGATGGCAATCATCAGGCAGGATGTCTTCGAGACGGCCTTTCGGCAGATCGAGACCAATGACGTTATCGTGCTCAGCATCGGTGACATGACCGAACGTTCGCTGCTGATGCGTTACGGCTTGCCGAGCAGCATCAACATAGAGGAACTGATCGCAGCCGGCGCCTGTGGTGACGTGCTCGGCCAGTTCGTCGACAAATCCGGGCGCCCGATCGAACACGCGATCAACAGATGCGCAATCGCTCCCGAGCTCGAAGCCCTGCGCGCCATTCCGAATGTCATCTTCGCGTCGGGGGGCCTGAACAAGGCGCAGGCTATTGCCGCCGTGTTGCTGTCCGGCCTGGGGAACGTGCTGATCTGCGACGAAGACACGGCCCGGCAAGCGCGGCAGCTTGCGCTCGATCTCCGGCCAGGCAGCGGTTCATAGAGCCGCAGAGCAGCCGGCGGGCACCGAGGAAGGTTCTGCCGGCATCACCTTGTCGATGGCGTAGAGCTTCGCGAAGCCGGCATCCTCGATCAGCGTCAGCCCCGCTGGCATCAAGGCGCCGACATACCGGTCGGGAATATCGGCATTGGCGACGAGGATGAAATCGAAACGGCTGCGCCAGTCGGAGAGATAAGGCGTGAAGACTTCATACTCCTGCAACATTGCCGGGCACGAAAGCACGCCGATTGAAAACAGATTTCCCTCGGGAACCGCGATTTCAGACCATGGTGTCAGAACCGATAACGGCTGCTTGCCTTCTGCGGTGAAGAGAGTCGGCACGAACGCGTGCGAGAAGGGCACGGCAAGCGTCGGCAGGTGCCAGAAGGTCTCCTCTCTCATGAAAAAATACCGGCTCGAATGGGCAAAGCCGCTCACCGTCCCGAGCTCATGCTCCAGAGGCAGAACGGCCGCGCCGGACGGCACCTTTTTCAGCACTGTCTCGACGGCAGCGACGTCTTTTTGTGCCAGCCACCAGTTCCAGCCGATCCAGCCGGTGCGGCCGAAAACCGCGAGATTGATGACAAGCGCCAGCAACAGCGCCTGCCGTCGCGCGAGATTGGCGAAAGGACACACCATCGTCATGGCGACGAGCGCCGTCATGATCGGAAAGCGCCAACCAATCCATCCGGTGCCGAGCATGTGGCGAGGCGAAACACAGGAGAGCAGCAGCAGTCCGCCGGAGGCCACAGCAAGCCCCGCATGTACGCGGATATCGCCAGCGCGCGCGGCACGCGTGCAGATGAGGATCAGCGGCAGGACCAGCACCACGTCTATAATGGGGATATATGTGGTGATGGCGGAGAGCAAATTCATGACAATCAGGACAACGCCGTCGTTCCAAGCGAGAGCAAGGCCGTTGCCACCGGCATTGGGCAAAGCTGGCGCACGGAGGTAGAGTGCGAACGGTGCCAGGACACAGGCGCCCAACGCCAGCGTCAACCGGCAAGCGAGCCTGACCAGACTCACCTTCGATCGCAATATGTCGAGACGCCAGGAAAATTCGAGGCCGCAGATAATCGCCATATAAAAGCCGAGCGAAAAGATGTGCATCACCGTCAGCAGCAGGGCTGCGGCAAGCCGCCAGGCAAAAAGCAGAACCGGATTTCGGCGCTGCAGCCGCAGGTCGGCGCAGGCGAAGAACAAGGCCATGCCAAGGCCGATCTGAAAGTTGATGAAGCCGCCGATCATCGTGGCGCACCAGCCAAGCGACAGCATGGCGATCTGCCAATAGTACCGGCCGCCGAAAAGCGCGCGGTGCAGACTGATCGCCCCGAGCGGCGGCAACACGATCGCCAGGAAAAGCAAAGCCCGCGCCAGCCTGTCGGCGCCGACCAGCGGCCCTACCGAAGTCGCCAGAAGATCGATCCCGACATTGGTGAAGGTGCGGTTCCAATCGATCGCGTAGATTTCAGGAAACGGCTGCTCGCCGATCCCGCCCGAAAGAAGCCAGATACGGGCGTAGTGATTTGCATAGTCGAGAACCGGCGGAAAGCGGAACAGCACCACCAGGGCCGTGGCAAGCGCGACAAAAGCAATGATCGCAATCGTGGAATCCTGCCTGGCAACCAGTTCTTCGGGCCCGGCTGCCGCGTGAACAGGCGCAGTAATCCGGTCCATCATCCGATCCGGCTGTTCTTTTGCGAGCGCGGCTCGCCGGATGCAAAGGCCGCATCCAGCGCGGAGCGCTTGTCGCCGGCGCTCATCTCCGAGAAAGCCGTCGGCAGTTCGGCCTGATCGCCGCCCCGCAGGATCGTCTCGATCATGAACATCGGCCGCCGCTTGCTCTCCTGCACGAGACGGCCGAGATATTCGCCGATGATACCGATGCAAATCAGTTGGATGGCGCTGAAGGCGCTGACGGCGGCCATGATCGATGACCAGCCGGTGACCGTCTCGTTCTGGAGCCAGCGATCGAAGGTAAAAACGAGCAACGCCATCGCGACTCCGGCGCTGATCATGCCGAGCCATGTGGCGATGCGCAGCGGCGTCGTGGAAAAACTGGTGATCGCATCGAGCGCGAAATTGATCATCTTGCGCAGCGGATATTTCGTCGTGCCGGCAAAACGGGCGTCCCGCTCGTAAGGCAGAGCCACCTGCCTGCCGCCGATCCAGCTGACCATGCCGCGAATGAAACGATCACGCTCCGGCATCGCCAGCAGAATATCGACGACGCGCCGGCGCATCAGCCGGAAATCGCCGGTATCGCGCGGAATGGTCACGGAAGCGAGCCTGGAGAGAGCGCGATAGAAAAGCGAAGCTGAGGCGAGTTTGAACCAGCTTTCGCCCTCGCGGCGCGTGCGTTGGCCGTAGACGACGTCGGCGCCACGTTCCATGATCGGCATCATCATCAAAAGCAGTTCGGGCGGATCCTGAAGATCGGCGTCGATCAGGAGCACACGCTCGCCCCGCGACGCCGACAGCCCCGCCGTCGATGCCAGCTGATGGCCGTGATTGCGCAGGAGACGAACGCCGAGCACCTGCGGCACTCTTGCCGCCAGATCCGAAATGATCTCCCAGGTTCCGTCGGACGAGCCGTCATCGACGAGGATGAGTTCGAAGGCGTCGCCGACAACGCTATGCGCGGCAGCGGCAGCGCGGCGACAAAACTCGCGCAGCCCCTCTTCCTCGTTGTGACAAGGCGCGACGATGGAAAGAGACGGTGCTTGCGTCATGCGGACGGCGGTGCCTGCTTGATTGATAGCGCCAGCCTAGCCGGGAAACGTCAAACATCCTTTAATGGCCGGTTGGTCGCCGCCGAGCGTCCGTGAACTCTATTCCGCCGCCATGATCTCACGCCCGCCGTCGACATCGCGGGCCGGCGACGCGCCGTAGAGGCGGCTGTATTCGCGGCTGAATTGCGACGGGCTCTGATAGCCGACGCGGTGGCCGGCCGTGCCCGCATCAAGGCGCTCGACGAACATCAGCCGGCGCGCCTCGTGCAGACGAAGCTGCTTCTGGTACTGGACCGGCGTCATCGCTGTGACCGACTTGAAATGGTGATGGAAGGACGACACGCTCATGTTTACGCGCTCGGCAAGGTCTTCGATGCGCAGCGGCCGCGCGAAATTCTCCTTAAGCCAGGCGACGGCGCGCGCAATCCTGTTGCTGTGGCTGTCTGCCGTGGCGATATTGATCAGCCGGGCGCCGTGCGGGCCGGTCAGCACCCGGTAAAGGATTTCCTGCTCGATCAGTGGCGCCATAGCGGGAATATCGCCCGGACGATCGAGCAAGCGCAGCAGGCGGACAGCGGCATCCATCAGCTCCGGCGGCGCGACGTTCACCACCATCCCGCGCTGCCCGTCGGTATGGGCGGCCGGGCGTGGAATGTCGATGCGGCTGAGCAACTCCAACAGCTTCTCGGAATCGATTGCCAGCCCGAGACAGAGATGCGGCACTTCGGGGCTTGCCTCGGTGACCCGCCAAGCGACAGGCAGGTCGAGCGAGGTCAAAAGATAGTCGCCGGTGCCGTAGCTGATCTGCTCCGTACCGAGCTGCAGGCTCTTGGCCCCCTGCAGCACGAAGGCGAAACACGGGCGGTAGCTACTGTGCAAGGGATCGCTGGGCTTGGACCGGCGGCTGACATGAAGATTGCCGATGGCAGTCGAGAACTCACCGTCGCCAGGTGCAAAGCGCATCGCGATGTCGACGATTTCCTGATAGGGGCTGAAGGGCAAAGTCATGCGGCAACTCTTTCTTTCAGCTGTCTGACTGTCAGCTGTCTGACGCGGGCGATACGCCCCTATTTAGAGTGTCTTTGCCATTTCGCAAACAGGCTGGCGCCTCACTTTTGCAGGATCGTGCAAGAAGCTGAGAGGATCGCTCTAACGCCCTTGCCAATATCCGGGCAATAGTCCGCCATCCCGCTCAACCCCTCCCAAAGACGAAAAGGAAGGTTCCCATGCCTATTGCAAAAGGCTACGCCGCCACCGATGCTTCCAAACCGCTGACCCCTTTCACCTTCGAACGCCGCAACCCGAACCCCGATGACGTCGTCATCGACATCAAGTTTGCCGGCATCTGCCATTCGGACATCCACACCGTCCGCAACGAATGGAAGAACGCCGTCTATCCGATCGTGCCCGGCCATGAGATCGCCGGCATCGTCTCGGCCGTCGGCTCTGCCGTCACCAAATTCAAGGTCGGCGACCGCGTCGGCGTCGGCTGCTTCGTCGATTCCTGCATCGGCTGCGCCGAGCGCGACCTCGATCGCGAACAGTACATGCCGGGTCTCAGCGGCACCTATAATGACTTCGAAGCCGACGGCAAGACGCGCACCCAGGGCGGCTACTCCGACTCGATCGTCGTCAAGGAGGGCTATGTCATGTCCATTCCTGACAATCTGCCGCTCGATGCCTCCGCGCCGCTGCTCTGTGCCGGCATCACGCTCTATTCGCCGCTACGCCACTGGAATGCCGGCCCCGGCAAGAAGGTCGCGATCGTCGGCATGGGCGGTCTCGGCCATATGGGCGTCAAGCTGGGTTCAGCCATGGGCGCCGATATCACCGTTCTCTCCCAGAGCCTTTCCAAGAAGGAAGACGGGCTGAAGCTCGGCGCCAAGGAATATTACGCCACCAACGACCCGGAAACCTTCAAGAAGCTTGCCGGCACGTTCGATCTCATCATCTGCACCGTCAGCGCCGAGATCGACTGGAACGTCTATCTCGGCCTCCTGAAGGTGGATGGTTCCTTCGTGGTCGTCGGCGTGCCTGAGAACCCGATCCCGGTGCATGCCTTCTCGATCGTTCCTGGCCGCAGGAGCATCTCCGGCTCGATGATCGGCTCGATCAAGGAAACCCAGGAAATGCTGGATTTCTGCGGCAAGCACAACATCGTCTCCGAGATCGAGAAGATCAACATCGATCAGGTCAACGAAGCCTATGAACGCGTCCTGAAGAGCGACGTCCGCTACCGCTTCGTCATCGACATCGCCTCGCTGGCGGCCTGAGGATAGTAAGAAGGTGGCTCGAAAGAGCCGCCTTTTAGGCGGACTCACCACCCTCATGCTGAGGTGCGATCCGAAGGGACTCAAAGCGTCACCCGCAAGCGCCAATCTCGCCCGCCCCCCCCGGAACGCCGCAGCCGGATTCGAGCCTGCATGCCGTGGGGTCACCCTTCTGCCCTGCCGACCAGAGGGGGGTGACCACACTGCATGCCCTCTCTTCAATTGCGCTCGGCACCGGGATCCGGCACGCCCAGATCAAAATCACGTTTCACACACTCCTCCGCAACCGCAGCAGATATTCCGCCCCGTTAAACGGATTAGGCCCCGAACGCCCACGCAAGCGCGGCGGACCCGCCGCCGAAGCGTAATGATCGAAAGCGGTTTCCATCGTTCCCGCCCCGCTCGTCAGGCCTGGCAATTGCTGCTGGACGCCCCGCACCATTTGAGAGGCCAGGGTGCCGTCCAGTCGGGCGACGCCGTCGGCGATCACCGAATCCGTCGTCGTCGCGGCCGCTTTCGCAAGCAATGTGAGAACACGGCTCAAACTTTCCGCCGGCGCCTCGATATGAAAGTGGTCGACCGGCTCACAGAGCACGGTCTGCGCCGCCGATAGCGCCGTGGCCAGCACCCAGGGCGTCAGCTGGCGGAAATCGGCGGCGGTGCTTGCCGGCGAGCTATGCCGGGCCGCCGTCATCGCTACGTGGCAATCGATGACCTGCCAGCCTGAAATACCCTGTTTCAGCGTTTCGAAGACGGTTTCCTCGACCGCCCGGTAAAAGGCGACCGGCATCTGGCCGACATCCACTTCGAGCGCGAAGCTGTTGCCCGCCCCGGCAGGACGCGGCTCGACGCGCAGGCCGATGGTGGCGAAAAACGGATTGGGTTCCTTGAAGAGGATCTGCAGGCTGGTTCCGATCCCCACAGGCCTCTCGGCCAGGATGACGGTGCTCTCCTCGAACCCAGCCTCGAGGCCGAAATCCGTCAGCAACGTCGATTGGATCACCTCCTTCTGCACCTCGCCATAGAGCGAGACGAAGACATCGTCCGTCTCCTCGTTGCGGCGCAGATTGATCAGCGGATCCTGTTCGGCCATCTGGTTCAGCGCCAGCCACAGCGCCGCCTTCTCGGAAGGGCGGCGGGCAAGGACGCGGGTTTCGAGCGTCGGCGGCGCGAAGTGAGCCTGTGGGCCAACGGGATCGCCGCCCACCACGTCGCCGATGCGGGCGCTGGCGAGACCGCTGACGCGTGCGATCTGCCCGGCGCGGAGGCCATCGGCGCCATGGACCCGGCCGTCCTCGAAGACCTGGATCCCGGTTACCCGTTCCGGGCCTTTCGGCAGATCCAGATATTGCCGGAGCCGGACAGTGCCCGAGGCCAGGGAGAGATAACAGAGTTTTTCCCTGCCCCAGCCGCGCTCGATCTTGAAGATTCTGCCGGCAATCGGCCCATCCGGGTCGGGGCAGCGCTCGGGCAGGATCGTCGCAATGGCCGATGCCAGGGCAGGTATGCCGACGCCGGTCATCGCGGCCCCCGCAAAGACGGGATGGACGAGACCGCGCGCCACCTGATCGGCCAGAGAGCGCCTGAGCCTTTCCCCAGTCAGCCGATCGGACGCGAGAACATAATCATCAAGCAGTGCCTCATCATTTTCGCCGAGCACCTCGCAGAGCGTCGAAAAAAGCGGCTCGTCTCTCGCAACGAGCGCTTCCACCCGGGCAGATTTGCTGCCGGCATCGACGACGGACGACATGGCGATCGGCCGGACCGAGAGCTGCGCGGCAAGCGCCTCCAGTACCCCCAGATATCGGGCACCGCGGCGATCGATCTTATTGACGAAGAAGACGAAGGGAATCTTCAGCCGCCGCAACGCCCGCACCAGCACGCGAGTCTGCGCCTGCACGCCTTCGACCGCCGAAACGACGACGACCGCGGCATCCAGCAATCCCAGCACCCGCTCGACCTCGGCGATGAAATCGGGGTGGCCGGGTGTATCGATCAGATTGACGATCCTGTCGCCGATCGCAAACGACACCACCGCGGCCCGGATCGTGATGCCGCGCTGCCGTTCGAGTTCGAGATTGTCCGTCTGTGTATTGCCGGTATCGACGCTGCCGAGCTGGTCGATGACGCCGGCGTTGAAAAGCAGTCTTTCGGTAAGGCTAGTCTTGCCTGCATCCACATGGGCGAGGATGCCCAGATTCAATGTGCGCATGAACCACCAACTTCTCAGAAATTCGGATGTGATTTTCGTGAGAAGTGCGTTGGCGCATTGGAACCTCTGTCGGCTAAAAACGACGGCTGCGTCACCCCAGTGGTTTTGGGAAACGCGGGCCAAACCTAAGGGCGTGTATAAAGATAAGTCAAGCAGGGCCATGTTACCCTTCCGTCGTATGGCGAAAACCAGCTCAGGCCTGTGGCAGAAAATCTAGCGTGGAGACGTCACCCCACCCACCTCATCCCTGTGCTCGTCACAGGGATCCAGCCACCGCGCGTCCGCGCGGTGAATAACTCACCGTGTTCGGGAAGAGAGTCTCCCGCGCCCAAGGACTTGGGCGCACTGGATTCCTGTGACAGGCACAGGAATGAGGGAGGAAAGGTGGAGCACTGCAACAAGGATCCGTGGGGATGCCCTGCTGACAGCAAACCTCACCGATCAATGGCAATACTGCTAACGCTATCCATGCCGCTCACCCGCGGCACATCAGACAGCATCGTTCCACGAGCCGATTAGGGGCACAGCCTTTAGTCTCCCGCCTACGCCTCCTCCCGCATCGTCTCCCGCTGAGTGATCAGCCGAGCGCTGTGCTGGCCGCTGAGATAGATCCACAGCCAGCTCCAGGCGACAGAGAAGCGCGAGCGGGTGCCGATCAGGAAGTAAATGTGGGCAAGGCCCCAGATCCACCAAGCGATCCAGCCTTTCAGCTTGATCCGGCCGAAATCGATGATCGCCGCACTCTGGCCGATCGTCGCAAGACTCCCTTGATGCCGGTAGCGGAAGGGCCCCGGCGCCGGTTTACCCGAGAGACGCGCGCGGATGACCTTGGCGACGTAGCCGCCCTGCTGCTTGGCGGCGGGCGCGATGCCCGGCACCGGCTTGCCGTCCTCGCCCATGACGGAGGCGGTGTCGCCGATGACGAAGACATCGGGCAAGCCAGGCGCGCTCAGACCCTTTTCGACGGCGACGCGCCCCGCCCGGTCGGCCGGCACGTTAAGCCATCGGGCCGCCGGCGAGGCGGTGACGCCCGCAGCCCAGACGATCGTCCGGCTGGCAACGAAGGTCTCGCCGATTTTCACACCGTCGGCGCTGCACTCGGTCACCGCCCTGCCGAGATGAATCTCAACTCCGAGTTTCTCCAGCGCCTTCTCGGCATAGGCCGAAAGCTCCTCGGCGAAGCTGGGCAGCGCCCGCGGGCCGGCCTCGACCAGCACGACGCGGGTCTTGCGCGTATCGATGTTGCGGAATTCCTTCGGCAGGGTGAAATGCGCCAGCTCAGCGATAATGCCGGCAAGCTCCACACCAGTCGGCCCGGCCCCGACGATGGTGAAGGTGAGCAACGCATCGCGCACGGCGGGATCGCTCTCCATCTCCGCCTTCTCGAAGGCGAGCAGCACGCGTCGGCGGATCGTCGTCGCATCCTCCAGCGTCTTCAGGCCGGGCGCCACCGGCTCCCATTCGTCATGGCCGAAATAGGCATGCGTCGCCCCGGTCGCCAGCACCAGTGTGTCGTAACTGAGAGTCATGCCGTTACGTAGGGATACCGTCTTCGCGTCGCTGTCGACGCCGGTGACTTCGCCGAGCAACACCGTCACATCAGGCCGGTCGGCATACAGGCGGCGGATCGGCCAGGCGATCTCCGAGGTGGAGAGGATGGTCGTCGCCACCTGATAGAGCAGCGGCTGGAAGAGATGATGGTTGCGCCGGTCGACGAGCGTGATCTTCACACCCGCCCCTTTTAACCCGTTGACCAGTTGCAGCCCACCGAAACCGCCGCCGACAACGACGACGTGATGATCGCTCATGACATGCCCCTTTGCGCCATTTTGCTCAAAACCAAATGTGGCCATCGGCCCAATGGTTGCAACCGCCGTTTCGGCATGTCTCCCCTGCGCCGATCGCAGTCGACGGCGCTGAGATTGTGGGCTTTTGGAGCGGAAGTCCGGCGGCGTCATAGCTGCCCAGAGCGAGCTTCGGCTTGGGTGCGACGCAGACATGCCCCTGTGAATGGGGTCGCAAGACGGCGCCTGCAGCCCGTTCACAGCGGCATATGCTTAACGTGCCAAATCAATAGGGACCGACGCACTGGCGACGGGGTCCGTGATAGGGCTGGAAGCTATTGTCGTACGCCCTGTACGAACGATAACGGGCATAGCACCAGCTCTCGTGGCTGCCGCCCCCTCCATAATAGGCGGACGACGCATAGGCCCGATAGGGCCTGCCATAGTAGCCGCCGTAATAACCGTAAGGCCGGCGATAGCCGTAGGGCGAGCCATAATAGCCGTAAGGCGACCCGTAATACGAACCGTAATAGGGCTGCGCCAGTGCGCCACCGATGATGGTGCCGACGGCGAGGCCGCCCAGGCCCAGCCCCAGCCTGATCCATTGTGATGATGGCCGTAATACCCACCTCCGCGGTAGTAGCCGCCGCCTCCGTGGTAGCCGCCACCCCAGTGCCCACCACGGCCACGCCATTGCACATGTTCTATCTGCTGCTGTGCTTCGATCCTGGGTGGGTTGATAGCCGGAAATGCCTGAGCCGGCGTGATGCCGGGGACACCTATGATCAAGCATAACGCGGCGACGCTTAGCTTTCTCATGACTGTTCTCCTCTGCTCCTCCAAGAGAAGGAAATATCCTCCCCTCCTCCTGAACCAAAGGTGAACATAATATATCGAAAAACGTTCCGTATCGAGACAAATAAATCGCTATCGATAGGGCCGAGTACTATCGGCTTTTCCCGCAATCGAACCTTGTTTTTTCCAGCATGACACCTTCACCTAGCGTAGCCCACCGGTATCGCCATTCCATGTTTCAATTCTTCCATCGAGATCGACGCCGAGACGTCGAAGAGTTCGAGCTTGCGCACGATCTGCTTATAGATCACGTCGTAATGCTCGACGCGCGGCAGCACGATCTTCAGGATGTAGTCGTGATTGCCGGTCAGCCGGTGCGCCTCGACGATCTCGGGAATGTCGGCGATGATCCGGCGGAAGGTTTCCGTCCATTCATCGGAATGGTGCGCCGTCTTTACCAGCGCGAAGACCGTGGTCGGCACACCCATTTTCTCCCGATCGAGCACGACGATGCGTCTGGCGATATGGCCGCTGTCTTCCAACCGCTGGATCCGCCGTGAGCAGGCCGACACCGAAAGCGCCACGCGCTCGGCCAGATCGGTCACGGATATGCCTGCATCTTTCTGCAGCATGTCGAGAATGCGTCTGTCGCGATCGTCAAGCATGCGTAAATCACCTCCCGCCCCAATTTTGCGCGTTCTCTCCAAATCGCGCAAAATAATAGCATGTATTGGACGCGCAGGACAAATAAAGCAAACACACCGCGCGGGCATTGCGGCATTATTTTCGCAACTCGAAGCATGAGGAGCATGAAGAGATGGATACGATCGGCCTGATCGGCGGCATGAGTTTCGAAAGTTCGGCGGTCTATTACCGCCTAGTCAACGAGATGGTGCGCGCCCGCAAGGGCGGCCTCGCCTCGGCCGAGCTCATCCTGCATTCGGTCAATTTCGAAGCGATCGTCGCTCTTCAGAAGGCCGGCGACTGGGATATGGCCGCCCGCCGCCTCGCCGACGTGGCTCTGCGCCTTCAGGTAGGCGGCGCCGGCTGCGTCCTGATCTGCACCAACACCATGCACCTGATCGCCGATGAAGTCGCGGCGAAGATTTCCGTGCCGCTGATCCACATCATCGACGAGACGGCGAAATCGCTGCATGCGGCCGGCCGCAAGCGCCCGCTGCTGCTTGCCACCCGCTACACGATGGAGCACGGCTTCTACGCCGAGCGCATGAAGGGCCTTGGCATCGACATCATGGTGCCCGACGCCGCCGACCGCACCACAGTACACGACATCATCTTCAATGAGCTCTGCGCCGGCAGGGTACACGACAACTCGCGCGAAAAGCTGATCGACATCATCGACCGCGCTGTCGACAACGGCGCCGACAGCATCATCCTCGGGTGCACCGAGATCTGCCTGATCCTCGACCCCAACCGCCTGCCGCTGCCGGGCTTCGATACGACTGCGATCCATGCCCGGGCAGCGGTGGAATTCGCTCTTGGGGCAGAGGAAGAAGTGGAAGAGGAAGCCGCCTGAGGTGGCTGACAATTTAGTTGACTCAGTCAACTAAATGCATGACAAAGGTCTTCATTCGGAGACTTTTGTCAGTTTGTTGACACCGTCGGCCAACCCTTCTTTCGTCATGCTCGGGCTTGCACCGAGCCTCTGCTTCCGGTTGATCGTGCAGCAGATCCTCGGCACAAGGCGAGGATGACGGCGAGCAAGGAGCGGGGCTTGTCACCAACCTGACAAGATCTCGCTTTGGAGATCACCATGTCCGACATCGCCCTCATCGAAACAGCCCGCGATTTCAACCGCTTCTATACGAATTTCCTTGGCCTCCTGAACAAGGCCTATCTCGACTCGCCCTATACGCTGACGGATGCCCGCATCCTCTTCGAGATCGGCTCGCATGACGGCGTCAGTGCCGCAGCACTTGTCCGCGACCTGCATCTCGACGCCGCCTATCTCAGCCGCATCCTCAAGCGTTTCCGCGCCGAAGGGCTGATCAGGACCGATCCCGATCCGGCCGATCTGCGCAGCCTAATCATCAATGTCACCGACCGGGGACGCGAGGAGTTCGAGGAACTCGGTCGGCGCGCCAATGCCCAGATCGCCGCCCGTTTCGACACTCTGGCGAGCGGCGAACCGGAGGTGGCGGTGCGTGCCATGGGCACGATCCGTGCCCTGCTCGACCCCACCGCAAAACCGGCGCCTGCCATCATCCGCGCCCACCGCGCCGGGGATATCGGCTGGATCGTCCAGAGCCAGAGCCGCTTCTATACCGCGGAATATGGCTGGGATCTGCGCTTCGAGGCGCTGGTCGCCGAGGTCGCCGGAAAATTCCTCGCCAATTTCGATCCTGCGCTCGAATATTGCTGGATCGCCGAACGCGGCGGCGTCAATGTCGGCTCGGTCCTCGTCACCAATGGCGGCGACGGCATCGCCAAGCTGCGACTGCTCTATGTCGACAAATCAGCCCGCGGCCTCGGGCTTGGCAAGCTGCTGGTCGACGAATGCATCCGCTTTTGCAGGCAGAAGGGCTACAGCGAGCTCCAGCTCTGGACCAACGACATGCTGGAAACCGCCCGCGCCATCTACGTCAAAACAGGCTTCCGCCTTGTCTCCGAGGAGAGACATCGAATGTTCGGTCCGGAAGCCAACGGCCAAAACTGGGTTCTGATCTTGTGATTCACCTCCCGCTTGCCGCGGCGCAAAATTTTGCTTGATTTGGAAACGATCGTTTCCTAATTAGGGGCATGAACACAATGACCCTCGACCATCAAGCGAAGTCCCGGGGCCGCGGCCGTCCGCGGGAATTCGATGCGGAGGCCGCCCTCGACGCCGCCCTCCGCGTCTTTTCCGAGCGTGGCTACAACGCCGCATCGATCAGCGAACTTACCGACGCCATGGGGCTTGCATCAGGCAGCGTCTACAAGGCCTTCGGCGACAAGCGCGGCATCTTCCTGGCCGCCTTCGATCGCTACCGCGCCGTACGCCGCGGCCTGCTCGACGCGAAACTCGCCGGCGTCGAGACCGGCCGCGAAAAGCTCCATGCGCTGATCACCTTCTTTGCCGGCTCTTCGCACGGTGAAATCGGCAGGCAGGGGTGCCTCGTCGTCGGCAGCGCCGGCGATCTCGCGCTCTTCGACGAAGAGGCGGCCGAGCGGGTCGCCACCGCCTTCACGACCGACGAGACGCTTCTCGCCGACCTCATCCGCCTCGGCCAGTCCGACGGCTCGATTTCGGCGGATCTCGATGTCTCGGGGGTAGCACTTGCCCTGCTCTGCCTCACCAAGGGCATGCGCGTTATCGGCAAGGCGGGACGCAGCGGCGAGCAAATGGCGGCGGCTGCCGAAGCCGCGATGAAGCTGGTGACCTGATACTTTCCGGAGAAATGCCCGGCATTCCCCGGCGGGAAATGGGTGGCCGGCGGCAAGACGATTTGCGACTACATTTTTCATTCATACCGGAGTTTCCAATGAGCGTTTCAGCCACCACGCCGGATAAGGCCATTCCACGGGCGCTATCTCCCTGGCTCACCTTTCTTTTCGCCGCCGCCTGCGGGCTGGTGGCCGCCAATCTCTATTACGGCCAGCCGCTTGCCGGCTTAATCAGCGCCGAACTCGGCTTCACGCCGGCCGCCACCGGCCTGATCGTCACGCTGACGCAGATCGGCTACGGCCTCGGCCTGCTGCTGATCGTGCCGCTCGGCGACCTCACGGAAAACCGCCGTCTGGTGCTTATGCTGATCGCCGTCTCTGCCGTTGCATTGATCGGCGCAGCACTGTCGTCGACGCCCACGGCCTTCCTCGTCGCCTCGCTCTGCATCGGCCTGTCATCGGTCGCCGTTCAGGTTTTGGTTCCCGTCGCCGCGAACATGGCGCCGGATGCAACGCGCGGCCAGGTCGTCGGCAATGTCATGAGCGGCCTGCTCTGCGGCATCATGCTCGCCCGCCCCTTCGCCAGCTTCGTTGCCGAGGCCTCCTCCTGGCACATGGTCTATTACATCACCGCGGTGCTGATGCTCGTACTCGCCATCGTCCTGCGCGCCAACTTGCCGGTCCGGCGGCCGAAGACGAAACTGCGCTACGGCGAGCTGCTCGCCTCTATGGCCCATCTGGCGCTCACCTCGCGTGTGCTGCAGCGCCGCGCCCTCTACCAGGCCGGCATGTTCGGCGCCTTCAGCCTGTTCTGGACGACGACGCCGCTGCTGCTCGCAAGCCCGGCTTTCGGCCTGACGCAGAACGGCATCGCCCTCTTCGCGCTCGCCGGCGCCGCCGGCGCCATCGCCTCACCGATCGCCGGCCGACTTGCCGACCGCGGCATGACGAAGATCGCCTCGACCATCGCCATGCTGCTCGGCATGGCGTCCTTCCTGATCAGTCATTTCGCAAACGACGGCTCGCTCACCGCCCTGATCCTTTTGACCGTGGCCGCGATCACGCTCGATTTCGGGGTCACGACCAATCTCGTCTGCGGCCAGCGCGCCATTTACGGCTTGAACCCGGAACACCGCAGCCGGCTGAACGGCCTCTTCATGGCCACCTTCTTTGCCGGCGGCGCGATCGGCTCGGCGCTCGGCGGCTGGGCCTATGCGACCGGCGGCTGGACGATGACCGCCTGGATCGGCTTCGCCTTCCCGACCCTCGCCTTCCTGCTGTTCCTGACGGAGGGCCGCGGCAAATCGGCCTAGATGTCGGCAGAATCGAAACGCGAACGGGCGGCGCGAACGGCATCATGATTCGCCTCCGCCCAGTTCAACAGTTGCGACAGCGGTTGGTAGAGCGAACGGCCGAGTTCCGTCATCGAGTATTCGACGCTGGGCGGCTTGGTCGGGAAGACTTCGCGATTGACATAACCATCCCTCTGAAGGTCGCGCAGCGTCTGCGTCAGCATGCGCTGCGAAATATCGGGAAGCATGCGCCGCAGTTCGCCGAAGCGGCGGGGCTCGGCTGCCAGCACTTCGAGCAGCAGCGTCGACCATTTGCCGCCGATGTGCTGCATCATGTCCCTGACCGGGCAGTTAGAAAAATCGAGGCCGGCGAGATCGATCTCGCGCCGCATCCCCGGCATCCTGTTCTTGAGGCTGAAGACCTCGCCGCTCATCTGCTGGTTCCCTTTTGGTAACTTGCAGCCGAAAAACTGCCTCCTTTACACCGCGAAGTCAATTCCTATTCTAGTGTTAGTCTCTTTTTGAGACCGCCGTCAAACGCAGAAGGAAATGACGTATGAGCGAAACCATCCTGGTCACCGGTGCTGCCGGACAGCTCGGCCAGCGTGTCATCCACCACCTCATCGAAACCTACAATGTCGCCCCGGGCAGGATCGTCGCGGCAACGCGCAGCCCCGAGAAGCTCTCCGCTCTCGAAGACAAGGGCGTCGTTACCCGCAAGGCCGATTTCGATGATCAAGCCGGCCTGGAGAAGGCTTTTTCGGGCGTCGACCGGCTGCTGATCATCAGCACCGATGCGCTTGATACCCCCGGCAAACGCCTCACCCAGCACAAGGCCGCCGTCACTGCTGCCGCCAAGGCAGGCGTTAAGCACATCGCCTATACCTCGATGCCGGCGCCAGACGATTCGCTCGTCACCTTCGCACCCGATCACCTCGGCAGCGAAAACACCGTTAAGGCAAGCGGCATCGCCTATACGATCTTCCGCAACGCCTGGTATCACGACAATTACCTGCACGGCATGCCGCACAACCTGCAGGGCGGCAAATGGTACAGCGCCACGGGCGACGGCAAGGTCTCGACCATCGCGCGAGACGACTGCGCCCTGGCTATCGCCGCAGCTCTTGCCTCCCGCACATCCGAGAGCGCCACCTATACGCTGACGGGCACGGCATCGCTGAACAACCGGCAGATCGCCGCCATCGTTTCCGAAGCCGCCGGCAAGCCACTCGACGTGATCAACGTCAATGACGAACAGCTCGGCCAGGGTATCCGCGGCGCCGGTCTCCCCGGCTTCGTCGCCGACATGCTGGTGTCAGCCGACGCCAATATCCGCGCCGGCAAGTTCGACATCGTCACCGGGGACTTCACCAAGCTGACGGGCAAACAGCCGCAGACGCTGAAGGATTTCTTCGTGGCGCATAAGGCTGCGCTGACGGCGGCCGGCAGCCATTGATCTCTCATACATCCCCGCGCAACATCGCAGGGATGCAGTGCGAGTGAGGAAGCTTCACGTCAAATAAGTTACGCACGGCACGGACGCGCCGTGCGTGAATTCCTGTAAAATCGCGCGGGCCAAGCCCTGAGGACAGAAATGACGGAGGAGAGGAAGTGCCGTGTAGGCCCCCCTCTGCCCTGCCGGGCATCTCCCCCACAAGGGTGGAGATCGGCAAGAGGTTGGACCTTCGTTCCCCCACTGCCGTAGCGCAGCAGCTATACGGTAGTTATTTGGGGAAACCATCGCGCCCAGCCGATCTCCCCACCTGTGGGGGAGATCGGCTGGGCAGAGGGGGTAACCCCAGGCACTGCTGGACGATACTGTCAAACCACCTGCCCACAAGCCCGGCGGAACCGCCGAACCGTTTCCGCCATGCCATATTCCAGTGCATCGGCGGTCAGTCCGTGGCCGATCGAAACCTCAGCCAGATCAGGAATGCGCTTCACCAGCTCAGGCAGGTTTGCGACCGTCAGATCATGCCCGGCATTGACGGCAAGGCCGATCGCCAGAGCCGCATCCGCCGTCTTCCCCAGCGCTTCGAGAATCGGGCCCGCCCGTTCCGGCGCGTCGTAGCAGCCGCCATAGGGGCCGGTGTAGAGTTCGATCCGGTCGGCGCCGACCGCCTTGGCGATCTCGACCGCCTGCGCATCGCCATCGCCATCGGCAAACAGCGAGACCCGGCATCCCATCGCCTTCAGCCGCGCAACGGCATCGGTCAGGAAGGCCTGGTATTTGCGGAAATCCCAGCCGTGATCGGAGGTTGCCTGCGCGGGATCGTCGGGCACCAGCGTCACCTGCTCTGGCGCGGCGCCGGCGCAGAGCTCGAAGAATTCCTCGGTGGGGTAACCCTCGATGTTGAACTCGGCCGCGGGGAATTCATCGTCGATCAGGTTGCGGATGACGGCTAAGTCGGAAAAACGGATGTGCCGCTGGTCGGGGCGCGGGTGCACGGTCAACCCGCTGGCGCCGGACTTCAGCGCGATACGCCCGAGCGCTTCGACGCTCGGCCAGGGCAGGTCGCGTCGGTTGCGCAGCATGGCGATGGCGTTGAGGTTCACGGATAGCTTGGCGGGCATGATTTATATCCATCGGTCACGGGAATAAGAGGCCCTGCTTTTAAGCCAAGTGCCGCGCGATGGCCAACGAGATTCCCAGATGGATGCGATGCAGATCGCTCATGGAACGTGGCGTCCACCCCGCGCGCGTACTGCAAACAGCAATTCCCGTCGCCTTTGAAAACGACCGGAAATACTGCAGCGCAGCAGATGTTTTGCTGCAAACACACAAGGCAACCGGTGCAAAATATGCCGTCGCGTTGCTATCCCATTTAAAAGAGATTATTTTTAGCACTTATAAAAAAGATCGTTCACGCATAACGTGGACATTGTGTCGCGTAAACGTAAGCCGCGTACTGCTTCTTTCCCACGATAAGAAATGCCTAGAGGAAAACCCCACTCGCCGCGCCCGGGAAGCAACTGGCAAATCCGCATGAGGTGCAACACGATGCCCTAGGAGGGTTCATGCCAGACGGTTCCAAACGCCTGTTTGCTACCGCCGGTATTGCGTCGGAGGCCCGGTCGAAATACCGGTTTCTGCCTTCGGCCGCGCTGCCGCCGGATCTACCGGACGGTCCGGTGCCAATCGCCGATATGGCCAACGCATTCGGCGTTACGCACCGGACACTGCATTTTTACGAAGAAAAGGGATTGATTTCGGCCAATCGCATCGGCCTGATGCGGGTCTACGGTCAGGACGACGTGATGCGCATGGCGGTCATCACCGTCTGCCGGGAGACGGGCATGCCGATTGCCGTTATCCAGGAACTGATGGACGAGCTTCGCAAGGCCGATTCGCAGGAAAGGGCCGAGGTGATGTTCCGCGAGGCCTTGCAGGTGCGCAAGCGCGAGCTGACGGCCGAGATGTCGACGCTGCACCGCCAGCTCCAGCAGGTCGGCGACCTCCTGGATTTCGACGGCAGCATCGAAGAGCCGCCGCTGAACGACAACCAGGACAGCGCCGGCCTGACCCCACAGGAGCGGGGCTGCCTGGAACTGATGGCGGAAGGCTATTCCACCCAGCGGATCGCCCGGGCGCTCGACCTCAAGCATGACGAGACCCGGGATCTCGAAGCCGGAATCATCTTGAAATTCCGCGCCAACAACCGCTTCCAGGCGATCGCCAAGGCAGTGCTGCTCGGCATCGTGCAGGCCTGACGCGCCGCATACAAGCCTGGACGTCCCCGACGGCCGCCACCGTCGCTTCCCCTCCAATCCGCTCAGCGAACGATCGTCAGCGTCTCCGCCGCGCGGGTGATCGCGGTATAGAGCCAGCGTTCCCGTGTATCGCGAAAGGCCCAGCTCTCGTCGAACAACACGACGTCGTTCCACTGCGAACCCTGCGCCTTGTGAACGGTCAGCGCATAACCGTAGTCGAACTCGTCGTAGCGCTTGCGGGTGTTCCAGGGGATCTCGCCCTCGACATCTTCAAAGGCCTGCTTCAGGAGCTTGATCTTCGCTGCCCCGCGGTCCATGTCGTCGTCTTCGGGACGGACCAGCAGATTGATGCCGGGTTTGGTCGTTTCCTTGGACGAGGTCATCACCTGCCAGAGTGAGCCGTTGAGCAGGCCCTTGGCGGGATCGTTGCGGAGGCAGACGAGCTTGTCGCCGGTCTGCGGATACTCGGCATTGAAGCCTTTCAACTCGCGCAGGCGCTGATTGTAGCGCCGCCGCGTCCTGTTGGTGCCGACAAGCACCTGGTCGGCTTTCATCACGAGATCCTGGGTAACCTCGTGCTTCGAGATCACCTTGGCCGTGCCGTAATCGCCGTACATCACCTCGTTGCCTTCGCGCACCTGCATGGCAAGCTTGATGATCGGATTGTCGCGCGCCTGGCGGTGGATATCGGTGAGCAGGTAATCCGGGTCCTGATTGGTGAAGTAACCGCCGCCGCTGACCGGCGGCAGCTGGCCGGGATCACCGAGCACCAGGATCGGGGTGCCGAAGCTCATCAAATCCTTGCCGAGCGCCTCGTCCACCATCGAGCATTCGTCGACGATGATCAGCGCGGCTTTCGCGACCGGGCTCTGCCGGTTAATCGAAAACATCGGCGCGATCGAGGTCTTGCCGGTTTCCTCGTCCTCCACCGCTTCCTCGCCGCGCGGGCGATAGATCAGCGAATGAATGGTCTTGGCGTTGGAGGCGCCGCGCGAACGCAGCACTTGCGCCGCCTTGCCGGTGAAGGCGGCAAACAATACGTCGCCATCGACATTCTCGGCGAAATGCCGGGCAAGCGTCGTCTTGCCCGTTCCGGCATAGCCGAACAGGCGAAAGAGTGGCGAACGCCCTTCATTCAGCCATTTCGAAACAGCCTTGAGGGCTTCGTCTTGTTGCGGCGCAAATTGCATGATCGGACGACTTGGCAGGATTCGCAGCCGTTAGGCAAGGCGGAAACTGATGCGGCAGAGCCGATGATGGCAGATCCCGGCGCTCAGCCGTTCCAGCCTCGGTCCGCGCCGCTCGTGGCCATCGACGGGTCCCGCCCGATGGCATCGGTCAGAAAATCCAGAACCGTCTTGACGCGCAGCGGCATGTTCCGTCTCGAGGGATAGACGACGGTGATCGGCAGGCGGCTCGGCCGAAAATCCTCCATCACCGGGATCAGCCGGCCGGCGGCGATATCGGGCATAGCGATGATATGGGAGAGCACCGCCAGTCCGGCGCCGGCAAGCGCCGCCCTGTGAATGGCGACGGCGTTGCAGGCGGTCAGCCGCGGCGAGATCCGAACCGAAATGTCTTCCGAGCCGTTCGAGAACGACCATATGTTGGCCCCGCCTGCCCTGCTGTAGCACAGGCATTCATGGTCCTTGATGTCCTTCGGAGCGAGCGGCGCCGCCCTGCGGGCGAGATAGGCGGGAGACGCTACGAGGAAGGCCGTCGTCCAGCCGAGCCGCCGGCAGACGAGGCTGCTGTCGGCGACGGAGCCGAGGCGCACTTCGAGGTCCAAGCGCTCCTCGATCATATCGGAGCTCTGCTCCCTTAAGAGCAGTTCCACCGAGAGCTTCGGATGGGCGGATAGAAGATCGCCCAGCAGATCGCTGAGATAGAGGCCGAGTGGTGCCGGAACGCTGAGCCTGACCTTTCCGGAAGCCATGGCGCCCTCCGATCCGGCCGCATCGCCGAGTTCCTCTACTGCTTCGAGTATCCTTAGGGCCATCGGCAGCATGCGCTCCCCCTCCGCCGTCAGTGACAGGCCGCTCGTCGTGCGGTGCAGGAAGCGGGTGTTGAAATGGCCCTCGAGGGCTGCCACCTGCCGCGACACCGCCGGCTGGGTCACGTCGAGATCGTGCGCCGCCGCCGAAAACGAGCCCGTCTCCACGACGCGCTGAAAGGTCCGCAATGCCGAAACGATATCCATCCCTGCCCCCTCATACTTTTGCACATAGGCTTTATGTCGCCAAACTAAGCGAGAATGGCTTTACAGTCCAGCAATTAAGGATATCTTTTATCCATAAGGATATTGAATATCCTTAATTAGAGGAGAAAGACATGACCCAGCGATTGAACTACGCCCAGCAGTCCCCCGAGCTTTTCAAGAAGTTCATGGAATTCAGCATGGCGCTGCGTAGCAGCGTGATCGACGAAAAGCTGCAGGCCCTCATCGAGATCCGCGCCTCGCAGATCAACGGATGCGGCTTTTGCCTCGACATGCATGTGAAGCAGGCAAAAATCCATGGTGAGAGCGAGCTGCGTCTCCATCACGTCGCCATCTGGCGGGAATCGAACCTGTTCGTTCCCCGCGAGCGCGCAGCGCTTGCCTGGACCGAAGCGCTGACGAAACTTCCCGAGGGCGGCATTCCCGACGAGGTCTATGAACGGGTTCGCGGCCAGCTTTCAGAAAAGGAAATCTCCGACCTGACCTTCGTCGTCATGGCCATCAATGCCTGGAACCGCGTCAATGTCGGCTTCAAGACCGTTCCCGGTTCTGCCGACAAAGCCTACGGCCTCGATAAAGCGGGCCTGAACTAAACCTTACAATTCATTGAGAAGATTCACCTTTGACGCTGCCGCATCCCGGCAGCGAACGGAGATCCGTTATGAAAATCGTCGTCATCGGCGGAACCGGCCTCATCGGTTCGAAGACTGTCGAACGCCTGCGCAAGCGCGGGCATGAGGTGATTGCCGCCTCGCCGAACTCAGGCGTCAACACGATCACCGGCGAAGGGCTGGCAGAAGCGCTTGCGGGCGCCCAAGTCGTGCTCGACCTCGCCAATTCGCCGTCCTTCGAAGACAAGGCCGTGCTCGAATTCTTCGAAACCTCGGGGCGCAATCTTCTCGCCGCCGAGAAGGTCGCGGGCGTCAAGCACCATATCGCGCTTTCGGTCGTCGGCACCGACCGCCTGCAGGAAAGCGGTTATTTCCGCGGCAAGCTCGCCCAGGAAAAGCTGATTGAAGCCTCGGGCATTCCCTATACCATCGTGCATTCGACGCAGTTCATGGAATTCCTGAACGGCATCGCCCAATCCGGCACGGTCGGCGAGACGGTCCGCCTGTCGCCGGCCTATGTGCAGCCGATCGCTTCCGACGACGTTGCCGACGCCATGGCCGACGTGGCGCTCTCCGCCCCAGCCAATACGGCGGTCGAGATAGCAGGTCCGGAACGGGCCCGCCTGAGCGAACTCGTTGCCCGCTACCTGAAGGCGACGAAAGACCCGAGGACCGTCGAGGCCGACGCCGAGGCGCGATATTTCGGCGCAAGGCTGAACGATCGGTCGCTCGTCTCCGACGACAATCCGCGGCTCGGTACGATCACCTTCGAAGAGTGGTTCGCCAGATCAGCCCAGTCGAAGTGATTGCCTTGCCTCAGGACGCGGCCGCTCGGGCGCGTCCTCTCCATCCCAGCAACAAAGGAGATTCCCATGATCAGAGCATCAGTCATCGTCGCCGCCCTCGCCTTTCTCACAGCCACCGGCGCTGCCGCCCACGACAGCGGCAAATCCGCGAAGGTGACGCTCGTCTATGAGCACGAACTGCCGAACGTACCGGGCAAAAGCATCAAGGGCGTGCTGGTCGAATACGGCCCGGGCGGCTTCTCCGAAGGCCATACCCACCCGGACTCGGCCTTCATCTACGCCACTGTGCTCGAGGGATCGATCCGCAGCCAGGTCAATGACGGCCCGGTCAAGGTCTTTCAGGCCGGAGAGAGCTTCTCGGAAATGCCGGGCGACCGCCATGGCGTCAGCGCCAACGGCAGCGAGACGAAACCCGCCCGCCTGCTCGCCGTCTTCGTCGTCGACACCGACCAGAAAGAACTGACATTCCCGCTGCAGAACTGATGGTCCCCCGCGCAAGTCGATGCTTGCGCGGCTGGCCGACATGCTGAATCATGTGCCGCCCGCCCCCTTCCGGAGACAGACAGAGATGATCTACGACGCGCTCTTCGGCAAGCCGCTAATATCCCTCATCGTGGTAGGCTTTGCCGGCATCCTCGTCTGGTACTTCCTCTCCAGTCAGCGGCCGACGACGCGTCTGGTGGTGCAGATCCTCTTCTTTGCCGTGATGACGCTGATCCTCGTCGGTAGCGGCATGGAACCCCACCGCTTTCAGGGCTATCAGTCCGAAGACCCGCAGGCCCTGCTCGTCATTGTCGCCAAATCGCTTTGGTGGGTCCACCTAGCATGGGCCGTCATCGGTTTCATCAGGCTTTATCTGGTGCTGGAGGGCAGTCCGCGCGAGGCGCGCCTGCTGCAGGATCTGGTCATCGGCGTCGTCTATATCGGCATGGCGCTCTCGATCCTCGCCTTCGTCTTCGGCGTGCCGATCGGAACCCTCGTCGCGACCTCAGGCGTGGTCGCCATTATTCTGGGTCTGGCGCTGCAGAACACGCTCGCCGACGTCTTTTCCGGCATCGCGCTGACGCTCGGCCGGCCCTATGTCATCGGCGACTGGATCCTGTTGAGCGACGGCACGGAAGGGCGCGTCGTCGAAAGCAACTGGCGCGCGACGCACATCCTGACCAGCGCAAACAATATCGTCGTCCTGCCGAACAGTTTTCTCGCGAAGCTCGGCCTGACCAATGTCAGCCGGCCGGACGAGACCCATCTCCTGATCCTCACAATCCGTATCGCCCCGACGCGGATGCCGGCATCGGTCCGCAAGATCATGCTCTCTGCTCTCACGAGCTGCAATACGATCGTGCGCGATCCGCCGCCGGTCGTCGCCTTGAAGGGGCTGGATGCCACCGCGCTCGAAGTCGAGCTGCAATTCCGGGTAACGAGCCCCAGCCAGCGCGTGCCGGCGCGAAACGAGGTGCTCGATCTCGTCTATCGCCATTGCAAATCCGCCGGCCTGCTTCTGGCCGTTCCGCCCGCAGCCAGTGTCCTGACCGCCGATCTGCCGACGGAAGAAAACGCCAAGCCGCCGAGCGTGACGCCGCTCGCGCTGATCGAAGCTATTCCGGTGTTTGCAACGCTGACATCCGATGAAAAGCAGAAACTCGCCGAAACCACCGCCGTGCGACAATTCCGCAAGGGCGATGTGATCGCGCGGGAGGGCGAAATGCTGCCCTCGCTGATGATGGTGCGCGCCGGCATCATCGTGGCGCGGCGCGAAGGCGAAGAGCGCGGACGGTTTGCGCCGGGCGATTTCTTCGGCGAGACCGGCCTGCTTGCCGGCATGCAGGAAGTCTGCGCCCTGGAGGCCCTGACCCCAGTGACCGTCTATGAAATCGACCAGGAGGCCTTCGCGCCGCTGCTCGCCGAACGCCCCGCATTGGCCGAAGAGATCGCCGAAGCCCTCGCCGGCCGCGCCGAACGCTTCCGCGATGGCGCCGCCCTGCCTACTGAACAGGCCCGCAACGCCCACGCCATCCTGAAGACCATCAGGACCATCTTCAGGGCGTAGCTATTGGCTTTACAGTCGATGACGACGCAATAACTCGAAGATCATAGGATCGGTGAAATCCGCAATAGGATCGTCACTGATGTCTGTTTTTCGATGATACTCACCTGCATCAAACGCCTCATATATCCCGTAAAATGGTTCCGGTAGCTCTGTCGCATTGGATTCTCCCAAGCCCGTCAGCACGCCAGACCATAGGTCGTTCATGAGTCGATCACAGACTTCATAAGACAGCTCTCGATCTTGATATTTTTGCGCAATCCGAAGAGCCGTGGAATTGTAAAACTCCCAATTGGCCATAAAGCCAGCCCATTTTCTTATATCGCTATCAGCAATACGGACCTCCGCCAGAGCTCCCGAGACTTGCATGAGGAAAGTTTCTAGAAAATCACACATCTTCGTCATTCAAAAAAGCGGTCATCTCTATTTGTCAACCGGACCCAAATTTAGACGGCGCCCTCAGCCGGCGCGCTTCAGCACCCATTCGAAGGTGCTCTGCCAGAGGTCGGGTCGCACCTCCTCGGATAGGATGCCGACTAGATCGGAGAGCCGGACGCGCCTCAGCGTATCGCGCCAGGCCTCGTCGGCTTCCCACATGATGCGCGCGACCGCACAAGGCTTGCTATCGCAATAGCCGGCCGGCCGGCACGGGTTGTTCTCCCGGATGTTCGTGCAGGTGAAGCTGCGCGCCTTTCCCTCGACCGCTTCGACGATGTCGAGGAAGTTTATCTCGGAGGCGGATCTCGCAAGTCTGTAGCCGCCGCTCGGGCCGAGCGTGGTATCGACGAGGGAGGCTTGCGAAAGGCTTTGCAGCGCCTTGGAGAGATATTCCTTCGGCAGACCATGAAGCTCGGCGAGCGCCTTGGTGGAGAGATACCTGCCCTCGGGCAGGCCCGCGAGAATGGCGCAGCAGTGCAGCGCCCACTCGACCTGGCTTTTCAGGATCATTCAGCAACTCGTCATGGCTGGTTCTGCGAACCGAATTAAGGATATAGAATATCCGCAAAACAGCATGATGTAAATGATCTGACGGGGCAGACTGTAGCGTTGAACTGGGGGCGCGCTTCCCCTGCCACGACTATTTTCGCTGGATGGGGAATAAAACCGCCTCGTCCGGTGTCTCATCTCAGGTATCGCAGAATTGCGTGCCCAACCTCAAGGAGAGACATCATGACATCCGTGAAATTCCTGTCCGTCGTGGCGGCAGCCGCCCTTGCCGCGACCGCCGCCTTCGCCGCCCCTCCCGTCAAGGAAGTCGAATCGGCCAAGGGCAAGGTGCTTGCCGGCGAAAACGACATGACCCTCTACACCTTCAAGAAGGACGCCAAGGGCGTTTCCAACTGCAACGACGATTGCGCCAAGAACTGGCCGCCGCTGATGGCCGCTTCCGGTGCCAAGGCCGATGGTGCATATTCGATCATCGAACGCAAGGACGGCACGAAGCAATGGGCCAAGGACGGCATGCCGCTCTATTACTGGGTCAAGGACAAGAAGGCCGGCGACATCACCGGCGACGGTGTCGGCGGCAATTGGGATCTCGCCAAACCTTGATAGTCTGGGCCTTGAAGCCAAGGAAGCCGGAGTGAAGATACCCGCACCCGAAACATTCGAGGGCGAGATCCTGGCCCTCCTGCCCTCGCTCAGGCGCTATTCGCGCAGCCTGACGCGTTCGGACGCCGATGGCGAGGATCTGCTCCAGGACTGCGTCGAGAAAGTGCTGGCGCGCCGTGGCCAATGGCGCGGCCTCAACCTGCGCGGCTGGGTCCTGACCATCATGACCAATCTCTACCGCAACGGCCGGCGCGGCAAGGCGCGCGACGGCCTGGTCGAGCTTGATGCCGCCGGGGATATGGCCGCTCCCGAACCCCCGGCCGATCCGCTGGAGCGCGCACGGCTCGATAATGCATTGAACAGCCTTTCGGAGGAACACCGCGCCGTGCTGATGCTCGTGGTCATCGAAGGATACACTTACAGCGAGGTTGCCGCTTCCCTCGACATTCCCATCGGCACCGTCATGTCCCGGCTGTCGCGCGCCCGCCGGCGCGTTGCCGAGCGGCTGAAGGCCGACAACGTCATTACGCTTCGGAGACCGAAATGAACGAAGCCAACCCGATCGTCACCGAAGCCGATCTCCACGCCTATGCCGACGGCCAGCTGCCGGAAACCGCGCGTGCCCGGATCGAAGCATTCCTTGCGGATAATCCCGGCGAGGCGGCGATGGTCGCCGAATGGCAGGCGCAGAATAGCGGCATCCGATCACTGTTCTCAGTCTACGAGAAGGCAAAGGACACCGACCCCCTGCTCGTCGCCCACACACGCGCCGTCTCCTCTCCGCCGAAACGCTGGGCGATCGCCGCCGCGGCTCTCGTCGTCTTCGCGCTCGGGACCGTCAGCGGCCACTATGGCCCGGCACTTCTAACAAGGCCGGACCTGCAGCTTGCCAGCTCCGAAACCTTGCCGAAACAGGCGGAGACCGCCTTCATGGTCTACGCCGCCGAGGTTCGCCACCCGGTCGAGGTCTTCGCCGACGAGGAGGCCCATCTCGCCACCTGGCTCGGCAAGCGCCTGGCGATCCAGAACCTGAAGATCCCGAACCTGCAGCCGCTCGGCTTCAAGCTGGTCGGCGGCCGCCTGCTGCCGGTCGATGGCAGGCCCGGCGCCATGTTCATGTACGAGAACCAAGGGGGCGAACGCCTGACCGTCATGGTCGGCCGCAACAAGGAAAACCGCACGACGAGCTTCCGCTTCGCCTCCTCGGGCAATCTCGAAACCTTCTACTGGATCGACGGCGAACTCGGTTATGCCGTCACCGGCGAGATCACGCGTGAGACCCTGCGCGGTATAGCCGAGGAGTGCTACAGGCAGTTTCCGTCGTGAAGATCAGCGCAACGGATCGTTGATGAGTTCGATCCGCTGCCCATGCGGCGTCGCTTCCGCGGCCCGCTGCCAGCTCTGCTGCAGGTCGAGAATGACGGATGCATCCGCTATGCCGCGGCTGACCAGCAGTTCGCAAAGGGCCGCCACCCAGCAGTCGAAATAGTCGCTGCCATCCTCCGCGCGGCCGGGCTCATGCAACTCCTTAGACAGGGCCTCGGCCCATTCGCCCCAGGCGAACAGCCCCTTCTCATGCAGATGCACCGTCATGGCGAAAGCGTCGGCAGCCCAAGGCTCGGGAAAAACCGGATCACCCTCCGGCGACCTCGGCAAACCTGGCGATTGCGCCAGCTGAGACCGCGTTTCACACACGCTCAAGATAGCTCTCCCACGCATCGATGGAGACCGTCAGCGACGGATCGCCTCCCTCGCCCCAGATCTCAGCGCCGCCGAAGACGACGGTATAGAGCCATTGCGGGTTCTCGCCTTTGCCATGGGCATTATCATCGGGGAAAACGAAAGAGCCCTGCACAGCCTCGACGACACCTGTCCTGGCGCGCGCATAGCGCGGCAGCCGCGTATGGGTCGCCGGATTGAAATTTTTCGTCCGCACCGCCTCACCCACCGCAAAGAGCGGCGCGACCTCGACAGGACGATCGCAAGGACCGCCTTTCGCCAGAGCCGCCGACACCATATCCGCCTTCAGCACCCGCTTCGGCCCCGTCCCCTCCCTCAATTTTCGCCCGGACGAGAGCTCCTCGCGCGTCGCAAAGCCGTGCCGTTCCAGCAGCGTCTCGACGCCGCGCATCCAGATCTCATAATAGCTCGCCGCGAGATAGGCAGCCGGCGGAATATTCTCGCGCGCATGCCGGCTTTCATCGATCGTCCAGGCGCCGAAAGCGCCGCAGGAAAGCGTGATGCCGAGCGCCCGCTTTTCCCATTCGGCATGGAAATAGGGCTCGTCCTTTTCGGGCGCGACAAGCCCAAAGCCCATCTGACCGCCGAGATCATGCGGTCCGTTCATGGCAGAACCTCCGGGCTGCCGGCTGCTGAAATCTTCGAGCTGCCTGCAACCGCCGTGCCGATCATCGCATCGCGGCTGACTAGACCGGCAAGCGATTGCTCATCCATGCCTTCCGTGCCTGCCGGCCGCTCGGGGATCACGAGATAACGCAACTCCGCCGTCGAATCCCAGACCCGGATCTTCTTGCCCTCAGGCAGCGTCAGCCCGAATTCGGCCAGCACGCCGCGCGGATCGATGACGGCGCGCGAGCGATAGGCCGGCGCCTTGTACCACACCGGCGGAAGGCCGAGCACCGACCAGGGATAACAGGAGCAGAGCGTGCAGACGATGAGGTTATGGGTCTCGGGCGTATTGAAAACGGCGCGCATATGCTCGCCCTGCCGGCCGGCATAACCGAGGCTCGCAATCGCCGCCGTCGCATCGCGCTTCAGCCAGTCGGCGAAATCGGCATCGCTCCAGGCTTTGGCGACGACATGCGCACCATTGCGCGGCCCCACCTTCGTCTCATAGGTCTCGACGATCGCATCGATCGCCGCCGGATCGATCAACCTCTTCTCCGTCAGCAGCGTTTCCAGCGCTTTTACGCGGGCCTGCATGTCGGAGTAGTGGTTGTCGTGATCGTGATGATGTTCGTCATGGTCGTGCAAGGCAATGTCCTCCCGAAACGGCGACTGAAAAGTGAGCGAAGTCCGCGTCTTGCTCCCTCTTCTCCCCAGCGGGGAGAAGGTGGCCCGAAGGGTCGGATGAGGGGGCCGCACGGCACACCATTCATTGTTGCCCTTCGCTTACGCTCAGCGCATTCGCTCCTATTGTCGCTCACCCCCTCATCTGCCTGCCGGCATCTTCTCCCAGCTGGGGAGAAGGGGAATCGCGGAAACGTCTCGCCCTTTTTTAAACCGTCGCCCCTTTTTCTACCATACACCACAACTCCGCCAAGCCCTCCTATCCGCCTCAAGCTTTTCCGCTAATCTCCTGCCATGAACATCCTGATTCTCGGCGCAACCGGCTTCATAGGCTCCGTCGTCGCTGCCCGGCTTGCGGCCGATGGGCATGCCGTCACCGGGCTCGGCCGCAATCCCGCGCGTGCCCGCTTGAAACAGCCGGCGATCGATTGGCGGCGGGCCGATCTGTCCCGTATGGCCAAACCCGAGGACTGGGGCGATCTCCTTGAGGGCCAGCACGTCGTCGTCAATTGCGCCGGTGCGCTGCAGGACGGTCTTTCCGATGACGTGGCGGCGACGCAGGCCGATGCAATGCTGGCGCTCTATTCCGCGGCCAAACGGACGTCGCGGCCTCTGATCGTCCAAATCTCCGCAAGGACGACGGGCGCGGCGGGCAATCTGCCTTTTCTCGCCACCAAGCGGCGGGCCGATGAGGCGCTGGCGGCAAGCGGTCTGCCTTATCTCATCCTGCGCCCTGCCCTGGTTCTCGGCCGCAATGCCCATGGCGGCTCGTCGCTGCTCAGGGCGCTCGCCGCCAGTCCCCTGGTGCTTCCGCTCATCCATGCCGACAGTCCGGTCGAAACGCTTGCTGTGGACGATGTGGCGGAAGCCGTATCGCGGGCGGTCACAGGTGACCTCCGTGGGAATATCGATCTCGCCGCCGATGAAATCCTAACGCTCGCCGAGCTCGTCCGCCTGCACCGGCAATGGCTGGGCCTGCCGGCTGCCCGCGTCTTTTCCCTTGCCCCGTGGCTTGCGAGGCCCGTGACGTGGCTTGCCGATATGGCCGGGCTGCTCGGCTGGCGTTCGCCGCTGCGCTCGACGGCGATGACGGTCATGTCGGAGGGCATACGAAGCGCCAAGGCAGAAAGCGGCCTCACCACGACATCCGCGGCCGCAGCGCTCTCGGCCAATCCCTCCGGCGTGCAGGACCTCTGGTTCGCTCGGCTCTATCTCCTGAAGCCGCTGACTATAGCAGGCCTCTCCGTCTTCTGGCTGCTCTCCGGCCTGATCCCGCTGCTGGCGCTGGAGAAGACATCGGCCCACTTCCTGCCGTTCATGCCGGACGCGACGGCCACGGCTCTGACGCTTGCGACCTGCCTCATCGACATCGCACTTGGCGCCGCCGTGCTTGTCCGTCCGCTCGCCAAACGCGCCCTCCTCGGCATGCTGGCCGTCTCTTTCGCTTACCTCATCGGCGCCAGCCTGCTCGAACCGGCGCTTTGGCTCGATCCGCTCGGCGTCCTCGTCAAGGTGCTGCCGTCGATCCTGCTGACGCTGACGGCGCTTGCCACGCTGGATGAACGCTGATGCTGGAACAATGGCTGCTGCTTGCCCATGTCATCGGCGCGACCGCGCTCTTCGGCACCGGCGCCGGCATCGCTTTCTTCATGGTGATGGCACACCGGACGCGAAATCCCGTCCTGATCGCCCATGTCGCCGCGACCGTCGTCGTCGCCGACACCGTCTTCACCGCCACAGCCGCCGTACTCCAGCCGGTGACCGGCTATCTGCTGGCGCGCTCGATCGGTTGGGAGCTTTCGGAAGGCTGGATTGCGCTTTCGCTGACCCTTTACGTCGTCACTGGCCTGTTCTGGCTGCCGGTCGTCTGGATCCAGATCCAGCTTCGCGATCTCGCCCGCGCCGCCTCGGCTTCCGCAAGCCCCTTGCCGCCTGCCTATTTCAGCCTCTACCGCATCTGGTTTGCCTGCGGCTTTCCGGCCTTCGCAGCCGTCCTCGGCATTCTCTGGCTGATGCTGACGAAACCGGCGATCGCTCTATTTTAGCATCGGCCAGAGGCTCGCCACCAAGAGTACCGCCATGCTGATATTGAACCATTTCAGCCGCACCGGGTCGGAAAGCCATTCCCTGAGCGCCGAGCCGAAGCCCGCCCATGTCGAAACGCTGGGAATATTGACCGCCGCGAAGGCCAGGCCGACGATCAGCACGCTGACGAGATAGAGCTGAGGATTGGTATAGGTCGCCATCGCCGTGACCGCCATCACCCAGGCTTTCGGATTGACCCACTGGAAGGCGGCTGCCGCGAAAAAAGACATCGGTTTTACGCCGCTCTTGCCTTCACTCAGCGACCGCGATGAGGCAATCTTCCAGGCAATCCAGACGAGATAGGCGCCGCCGGCAAATTTCAGCACCGTATAGGCGACAGGCACCGCGTGCAGCAGCGCGCCGAGCCCCAAGCCGACGCCGATGAGCAGCGAGAAGAAGCCGACACCGATGCCGAACATATGCGGGACGGTCCTGCGGAAGCCGAAATTCACGCCCGATGCAAAGAGCATCATATTGTTCGGCCCCGGCGTGATCGACGTCGTGAAGGCAAAGAGGACGAGGGCGAAAAACGTATCCAGCGGCATGAAACCTCCCGGGGACCGGCCATTCTTCGGAGCCGGTTTTATTTAGGTCAATCTAGCTGTCCTAAAGTGCCGACGCCATTCCATCATTGTCATGGTGACAGGATTACTTGAAAGATAGGAATTGGCCGCAATCTCCTCCAAAATGGAAAAGATCATGCAAGACGACCCGATCCCGACAATCACCTTCCCGAACGGCGCGCAAGTGCCGGCGCTCGGCCAGGGAACTTGGGCCATGGGCGAGGATGCCGGTCATGCAGGCGCCGAGATCGAAAGCCTGAGGACCGGCATCGATCTCGGCATGACGCTGATCGACACCGCCGAAATGTACGGCGACGGCGACGCCGAGGAGATCGTCGGCCAGGCGATCAGCGGGCGGCGCGACGAGGTGTTTATCGTCAGCAAGGTCTATCCATGGAATGCCAGCCTGAAAGGCACGATCGAAGCCTGCGAGCACAGCCTCGAACGACTGGGCACCGACCGCATCGATCTCTATCTCCTGCACTGGCGCGGCAACTATCCGCTCGCCGAGACCGTCGCGGCCTTTGAAAGGCTCAAGGCATCCGGCAAAATCGGCGCCTGGGGCGTCTCCAATTTCGACACCGACGACATGGAGGAACTGCTCGGCGTGCCCGACGGCGCCAATGTCGCCGCCAACCAGGTGCTCTACAATCTCGCCCGCCGCGGCATCGAATTCGATCTGCTGCCCTGGTGCCAGAGCCGCGGCATTCCCGTCATGGCCTATTCGCCAATCGAGCAAGGAAACATACTGCATATTGCGGAGCTGATCCGCATCGCTAAGGCCTATCAGGCAACGCCAGCGCAGTTGGCGCTGGCCTTCCTGCTCGAACGCGACGGCGTCATCGTCATCCCGAAGACCTCGAATGCCGAACGCGTTCGCGAAAACCGCGACTGCGTCTCGCTTGAGATCACCAACGAGGATTGGGAAGCGCTGGACGCCGCCTTCCCGCCGCCGGCAAGGAAAAAGCCGCTGGAGATGCTTTGATCGCCAGCGGCTCGAACTGTTTCCCAAAGCCCGCCAACTCCTCTTCCGTCATGCTCGAGCTTGTGTCGAGGATCTGCGCCGTTCCATACGCAGCAGATCGTCGGCACAAGGCCGAGGACAACGTCGAGTCAATATTGGGGACTCACATCCCCTGCGCGCCACGGTTCATCGCGGCAATACCCGTGCGGCAGACCTCGATCAGGCCGAGCGGCTTCATGATTGCCACGAACTGGTCGATCTTCGACGACTTGCCGGTGATCTCCAGAATGAAGTGATCGATCGTCGCGTCGACCACCTTGGCATGGAATGCATCGGCAAGACGCAGCGTCTCGGCGCGCATCTCGCCTTCGCCGATCACCTTGACCAGCGCCACTTCGCGCTCGATCGGCCGTTCCTGACCGAGTTCGCGGGCGCGCACCGTCAGGTCGACGACGCGATGCACCGGCACGATGCGCTCGAGCTGCGCCTTGATCTGCTCCAGCACGTGCGGCGTGCCGCGCGTGACGATGGTGATACGGGAAAGATGCGCTTGGTGTTCGGTTTCGGAGACCGTCAGGCTCTCGATATTGTAGCCGCGGCCGGAGAACAGACCGATGACCCGGGCAAGAACGCCCGGCTCGTTGTCGACGAGAATGGAAAGCGTGTGACTTTCGATCGCCGCCGTTTCGGGCGAGATGAAATAGGCGGAGCCCGTGGGCTGTAGGTGTGCGTTCATGGCGATGGTTCTTTCCTTTATCAGACGAGCGCGCGGCCCTTGGCGTCGATCGCATTGGCGACCGCTTCGTCGGTGGCTTCGTCCGGCAGCAGCATTTCGTTATGGGCCTTGCCCGAGGGAATCATCGGGAAGCAATTGGCGAGATTGGCAACACGGCAATCGAAAATGACCGGCTTTCTGACTTCGATCATCTCCAGAATCGTGTCGTCGAGATGCTCCGGCTTTTCACAGCGCAGGCCGACGGCACCATAGGCTTCCGCCAGCTTGACGAAATCGGGCATCGCCTCGGTATAGGAGTTCGACAGACGGTTGCCGTGCAGCAGTTGCTGCCACTGGCGCACCATGCCCATATATTGGTTGTTCATGATGAAGATCTTGATCGGCGCGTCGTGCTGGATCGCTGCCGACATTTCCTGGATGCACATCTGGATCGACGCGTCGCCGGCAATATCGATGACCAGGCTTTCGGGATGGGCGATCTGCACGCCGAGTGCAGCGGGCAGGCCGTAGCCCATCGTGCCGAGGCCGCCCGAGGTCATCCAACGGTTCGGCTGCTCGAACCCGAAGAACTGCGCCGCCCACATCTGGTGCTGGCCGACTTCGGTGGTGATGTAGGTATCGCGGTCCTTAGTGTGGGCATAGAGCCGCTCCAGCGCATATTGCGGCATGATGACATCGCTGCTTTTCGTATAGGCGAAGGAGTTACGCGCCCGCCAGCGGGCGATATCGGTCCACCATTCCTCGATACGACCCTTCTCCGGTTTCTTCGGCAGCGCCCGCCACAAGCGAACCATATCTTCGAGAACTTGGCCGACATCCCCGCGGATGCCGATATCGACGCGGACGTTCTTGTTGATCGAGGAAGGATCGATGTCGATATGGATCTTCTTCGAGTTCGGCGAAAAGGCGTTGAGGCGGCCGGTGATGCGGTCGTCGAAGCGCGCGCCGATGCAAACCATGACATCGCAGTCGTGCATCGCCATGTTGGCTTCGTAAGAGCCGTGCATGCCGAGCATTTTCAGCCAGTTCTTGCCCGAAGCAGGATAAGCGCCGAGGCCCATCAGCGTCGAGGTGATCGGGAAATCGGTGAGCTCGACCAGCTCGCGCAGCAGCTTGGAGGCCTCGGGGCCGGAATTGATGACGCCGCCGCCGGAGTAGATGATCGGACGGCGCGCATTCGCCATCAGTTCGATCGCCGCATGGATCTGGTTGAGGTCGCCCTGGATCTTCGGCTGATAGCTCTTCTGAATCGTGTAATCCGCGGGCGGTGTGTAGGTGCCGGTGGCAAACTGTACGTCTTTCGGAATATCGACGACCACCGGGCCCGGACGGCCGGACTGGGCGATGCGGAAGGCCTCGTGAATGACGGCGGCGAGCTGGTTGACGTCCTTGACCAGCCAGTTGTGCTTGGTGCAGGGCCGGGTGATGCCGACCGTATCGCATTCCTGGAAGGCGTCGGAGCCGATCAGCGGGGTCGGGACCTGACCGGTCAGGCAGACGAGCGGGACCGAATCCATCAGCGCATCCTGCAACGGGGTGACCGCATTGGTAGCGCCCGGACCCGAGGTGACCAGCATGACGCCGACCTTGCCGGTGGAGCGGGCATAACCTTCGGCCGCGTGGCCTGCCCCCTGCTCGTGGCGGACGAGGATGTGCTTGACCTCGTCTTGCTGGAAGATCTCGTCATAGATCGGCAGGACCGCGCCGCCGGGATAGCCGAAGATATGTTCGACGCCATTGTCCTTCAGCGCCTTGAGAACGATCTCCGCTCCCGTCATCCGATTGCCTGCCGCCTGGTTGTCCGTGCTCATCTGTCTGTTCCGTTTGATGCTGGGATTTGCGTTTGTGGCCGGAAGCCCGAATTTCGGGCATAAAAAAAGGCCCCGAAGGAGCCTGTCATCTAGCGCATGGGTGGCTACCGCCGGATGGTTACACCATCCTGCCCATGCGCTTTCCCACCACGATAAGAGCCGTTGCGATTTTCATGGTCGGAAGTGATAGACAGAAAATTTCGCAGCGTCAACGCATGACGCGATAAAAAACTACCCCCCGCTGGCGTCCCGACAAATCGATAGGATGAAGGATTTGTTAAAGGATGGGCTTTATCCTTAGGCCCCATTGCAAGGAGTAGCCCTTTGCTCAACAACGACTTGCGCATGTCAGCCACGGCAGGCGATCACGATCGCCGCGATGGCCATGCGCCGGGAAATCGCTTTCTCGGCCGCGTCGTTGCGTGCAGCGGCTCGCGGGCAACGATTGCCGCCGTCGCCGAACAAGGCGGCACCGATCTCACCGAACTTTGGTCCGTCGGCCGGCTGATTTCGATCAGCGTCGGCCGCAACCGTGTCGTTGCCCTCGTCTATCAGATGAACACCGGCGGCCATGCCTGGGGCGAAGGCCAGGACAACAATTTCAAGATCGAGACCGAACTGCTCGGCGAAGTCCGTGTCGATGAGGACGGGCGTGAGGAATTCTCCACCGGCATTTCGCGCTATCCCTATCTCGGCGCCATCGCCCACCGCATCCGCTCCGCCGACCTGATGCGCATCTACGATGCCGGCGAGGGTACGACCGCCATCATCGGCAAGCTGACCCAGGACGAAAGCATCGACGCGGCGATCCACATCCCCTCGATGCTCTCCAAGCATTTCGCCGTCGTCGGCTCCACCGGCGTCGGCAAATCGACGGCCGTGTCGCTGCTGCTGCACAAGGCGATCGCGGCCAACCCAAAGCTGCGGGTGCTGATCCTCGATCCGCATAACGAATTTGCCGCCGCATTTCCAAAGCACGCCGTCACGATCGACACCGATACACTCGACCTGCCCTTCTGGCTGATGCGGCTGGAAGAATTCGCCGAAGTCGTCTTTCGCGGCCGCCCTCCGGTGCCGGAAGAGCTCGACATGCTGCGCGATATCTTGCCGGAGGCCAAACGCGCCTTCCGCGGCAGCGACAATTCGCTGGTGCGTCGCACGACGGAAAAGAGCTCGATCACCGCGGATACGCCGGTTCCCTACCGCATGGCCGATCTGCTGGCGCTGATTGACGAGCGCATCGGCCGCCTGGAGGGGCGCTCGGAAAAACCCTTCCTGCGCTCGCTGAAGATGCGCCTCATCGCAGCGATCAACGATCCGCGCTATCACTTCATGTTCTCCAACAACACGATCAGCGACACGATCACCGAGACGATCGCGCAGATCTTCCGCATTCCCGGCGAGAATCGGCCGATCTGCACCTTCCAACTGGCCGGCATTCCCTCCGAGGTGGTCAACTCCGTCGCCTCCGTGCTCTGCCGCATGGCCTTCGAGGTGGCGCTGTGGAGCGAAGGCGCCATCCACATGCTCGTCGTCTGCGAGGAAGCTCACCGCTACATCCCCTCCGATCCAACGCTCGGCTTCGTGCCGACGCGCCAGGCGATCGCCCGCATCGCCAAGGAGGGCCGCAAATACGGCGTCTCGCTCGGGATCATCACCCAGCGGCCGGGCGAACTCGATCAGACGATCCTTTCGCAGTGCTCGACGCTCTTTGCCATGCGCCTCGCCAACGACCGCGACCAGGAAATCATCCGCTCGGCGATCCCGAATTCGTCGATCTCGACGACGAGCTTCATCTCCTCGATCGGCAACGGCGAGGCGATTGCCTTCGGCGAGGCAATCAGTGTGCCAATGCGCATGCGCTTTTCCCGCGTCGACGAAAGCCTCCTGCCGAAGGCTGCCAGCGCCAACAGCAAGCACAGCGAGGAAGATCCGGATACGGTCGATCTGCGCAAGATCGTCACCCGCATGCGCGCGGTGAGCGTCGGGCCCGACATTTCGAATTTCCAGCAGAGTTACGCTGCGTCCGCCGCAGTCCCCGACGAGGTTGAGGCGGCCGACGAGGATATCGACGCCAAGCCCTACACTCCGCCTGCCCCGTCGGCCGCGCCGCTCGAATCCTACCGGCGGGAACTGCTGCCGCAGACGCCGCGGCTCGACCCCGCCGCACCGCCAGCGATCGATCCCCGGCTGGACGCGCTCCGCCGCGAGATGCGCCGCGAAGAGCCGGTCTTTCCCCGGCCCGCACCTCCAGCCGACCAGCCCGCGGTCACCCGCAGGGAGCCCGGCACGTCGCTGCGCGAAAGCATTCTGAAAAAACCGCTGAGCGGCCTTTACACCAAGGATTGACGCTCCAGAGCTGCGAGCGGCTCGGCGACGTCGAGTACGCGTTGCCGCTCCGTCGGCCCAAGCGGCAAGAGAGGCCGCGGCAGCTCTGCTGCGGCCAGCAAAAGGTACTCGACCAGCGTATAGACCACACGGACGCTTCCGAATTCCTTGAACAACTTCCAAAGCGGCTCCAGCAGCCCATCGAGCCTGCGCGTCTCATTGTCGTCGCCTGCAATCGCCGCCTTGGTCAAGGCAAGGGCAGTACGCGGCAGCAGACCGGCGATGACGCTGTACCAGGCGTCGGCGCCCGAAAGCAGCGCTTCGGCCGCGCCCCAGTCGCCGCTATAGCCGATCGCGAGACCGGACTTCTCACGTAATACCGCGAGTTCCCCCCGCACATCGCCGTCGGCCGGCAAGGGCATCTTCACCGCCTTGATCGTCTCGATATCGGAGAGACGCTGCAGAAGGTCCCGGCTGAAGGTGAAATGCGTCGTACCGGGATTGTTGTAGATACAAAGCGGCAGCGTCACCGCCTTGGTGACCGCAAGGAAGTGCTGGTAGGCTTCTTCCTGGGTCAGCGGCGTATAGGACACGGGCGCAAGCAGAAGCGCGTCTGCACCAGCGGTCGCGGCATCCCTGGCGAGATCGACGGCATGGTCCGTCCTGAGAGCTCCGACGCCGACGACGATGGGAACACGACCTCTAACGCATTCGACCGCAGCTTGAACGGCGCGCAGTCGCTCCGCTTGCGTGAGAAAGGCGTAGATCCCGGTGCTGCCGAGAAGGCCTATGGAGGCGACGCCGGCGTCACACAGCGGTTCCAGCAGACGGCAGAGGGAATCGGTGTCCACGCGGCCATCCATATCGGCCGGCGTTGGCGGAAAGGCTGAAAGACCATGAAACGGCGAAGCTGAAGTCATGATGTGGTCCTCTGAAAGGCAGTCAATGTGAAAACAGCAGGCGCGATCCGGCGCCGGAAAGCGGGGGCGCGGCGCTCCTCATTCTAAACCGCCAGCCGTTCCCAGCTGTCGTCCATTTGGTTGCGGAACCATGTCATTTGCCGCTTGGCATATTGCCGCGTCGCCGCAGCACCCTTCTCCAGCACCTCGTCGCGCGTTATCCCGCCATTCAGCATCGCCGCAATCTGCGATACCCCGATCGCCTTCATAACCGGCGCCGTGGCCGGCAGGTCGAGCGCAAGCAGCGCCCTCACCTCGTCTTCCGCGCCCTGCTGCAGCATCTGTTCGAATCGCCCATTGATGCGCTGATGCAGCACTGCCCGGTCCGGCAGCACGACGATCTTGCGGGCCTCAGCACCGTCGATCACCACCGGTCCCGACCGGCCCTGGAAATCGGCGATCGACCGTCCCGTCGCCTTCACCACTTCAAGCGCCCGGACGATGCGCTGCCCGTCCTGGCGGTTGAGACTGGCCGCCATGGCGGGATCAGCCTCGGCGAGTTCCGCATGGAGACCCTCCGGCCGCTCCTCCAGCAGCCGGGTCCGCAGCTCCTCCCGCAGCGCCTCCGGTATCTCGGGCATATCGGAGAGACCGCCAGTCAGCGCCTTGAAATAAAGCCCGGTGCCGCCGACGAAGACCGGCAACTGTCCGGCCGCCCTCAGCGTCGGCAAGAGCGCCGAGACATCGCGCAGCCAAGCGCCGGTGGAATAGGCCGCACCCGCCGGCACATGGCCGTAGAGATGATGCGGCACACCCTGCATCTCGTCTTTCGACGGGCGCGCGGTCAGCACCCGCAGCGTACCGTAGACCTGCATGCTATCGGCGTTGACGACCACGCCATCGTGGCGCTTGGCCAATTCGACGGCGAGCGCGGACTTGCCGCTGGCGGTCGGCCCGGTTATCAGGATCGCGTTCACTGTGCTCAGAAGGTTTTCCATCATGGCCCTCGTTGCCACGCTTGTTGCCAATCCGTCAAATCCCGTGCTGACACCCAAGATCGCCGAACAGGCGGCCGAGGCGGTCGACGCTTCCGGCCTCTACTGGCTGGCCGACGGTATCGCCTGCGATATCGCCTTGCGTGACGGCACGGATGCGCAAGCGGCCGAGGCCAATATTCTTGCCGTCATAGCGAGCGCGCCGATCGACCTCGTCATCCAGGAGCAGGAGACCCGCCGCAAGAAGCTGCTGATCGCCGACATGGATTCGACCATGATTGGCCAGGAATGCATCGACGAACTGGCCGCCGAAGTCGGCCTGAAGGAGAAGGTCGCGACCATTACCGCCCGCGCCATGAACGGCGAGATCGCTTTCGAGCCCGCTTTGCGCGAACGTGTCGCCCTCTTGAAGGGCTTGCCGATATCCGTCGTCGATGAAGTGATCGCCAAGCGCATCACGCTGACACCGGGCGGCCCGGAACTGATCGCCACCATGAAATCGAAAGGTCATTATACCGCCCTGGTCTCCGGCGGCTTCACCGTCTTCACCAGCCGCATCGCCGCCACCCTCGGTTTCGATGAGAACCGCGCCAACACCCTGCTCGAAGATGGCGGCATCCTCTCCGGCTTCGTCGCCGAACCGATCCTTGGCAAGCAGGCCAAGGTCGATGCGCTGAACGAGATTTCGGCTCACCTCGGCATTTCGCCTGAAGACGCGATCGCCGTCGGCGACGGCGCCAACGACCTCGGCATGCTGCACCTTGCCGGCGCCGGCGTCGCCCTGCACGCCAAGCCCGCCGTTGCCGCCGAGGCGCAGATGCGCATCAACCACGGAGATCTCACCGCGCTGCTCTATATCCAGGGCTATCGGAAGACGGATTTTGTGACACTTTGAAAGCTCCGCTCATCATCTCTGCGCGGTTACTAAATCAGAAACCCGGTCGATTGCGGTCCACCGGCACACTGTCGAATGCGTCGGCATGAAATATGGCGCAAACGCTCGCCCCAATCTCCTCATCCCTGTGCTCGTCACAGAGATCCAGCGCGCCCAAGTCCTTGGGCGGAGAAGATCCGGTAGCTCTCGAAACTCGTTCACCGCGCGGACTCGCTGTGGCTGGCTTCCTGTGACAAGCGCAGGAATGACGGAGGAGAGGTTGAGCGAGAACAGGAAGGCGGCGGCTAGTTGCCGCCCTACCTCCTATTCCATCGGCACCGCCACAAACCGCAGATCGCCATTCGCCGATGCGATCATCAGTTGGGCGTTGCGGCGGCCTTCCTGCTTCAGCGACTTCACCTTGGCGGCGACCGCGTCCGGCGACTTCATGAACTCCTGAGCCACCTCGACGATCACGTCGCCGGGCTTCAGACCCTTTTCGGCCGAAGCGGAGCCGGGCGTCACCTCCGTCACGACGACACCGTCGACGCTTTCCGCAATGCCGAAAGCCTTGCGCGTTTCGGCGCTCAAAAGCGACAGCGACAGGCCGAGCACGTTCTTCGGCGTGGCCGCATCCGGTGACACCTGGCCCTGGTGTTGGTCCGGCGCGGGCGCCCCCGGTGCGGGCTGGGCCTGATCGCCGGAATCCGGCTCGTCCATGTCATTATTTTCGCCGGGATCCGGGGTAATCACACCGTCATCCTGCGAACCGTCTGGCGCCGCGTCGCCGGATGCTGCCGCCTGATCGCTGTCCTCGAGCCGGCCGAGCTTCACCTTGACGGTCTGCTCCTTGCCGTCGCGCAGCACCACCACGTCGACTTCCTTGCCGACCGTGCTTTCCGCCACGACGCGCGGCAGGTCGCGCATTTCGCTGACGGTCTTGCCGTCGAACTTCAAAATGACGTCGCCCGCTTTGATCGAGCCATCATCGACCGGGCCGCCCTTGATGACGCCGGCGACCAGCGCACCCTTGGCGGTGTCGAGGCCGAGGCTGTCGGCAATATCGTCGGTGACCGGCTGGATGCGCACGCCGAGCCAACCGCGCCGCGTCTCACCATATTCGCGCAATTGATCGACGACGCCGGAGGCAAGTTCGGAGGGTACGGAAAAGCCGATGCCGATCGAACCGCCGCTCGGCGAAATGATCGCCGTATTGATGCCGATCACCTCACCCTTCATGTTGAAGAGCGGCCCGCCGGAATTGCCTTTGTTGATCGCCGCATCCGTCTGGATGAAGTTGTCATAGGGGCCGGCATTGATATTGCGGCCGCGCCCGGAAATGATGCCGACCGTCACCGAACCGCCGAAGCCGAAGGGATTGCCGATCGCCATCACCCAGTCGCCGATGCGCATTGTGCTGGAATCGCCGAATTTCACCGATTTCAGCGGCGACTTTGGCTCGACCTTCAACACCGAAAGATCGGTCTTGGTATCCGTGCCGATCAACTTCGCCTTGAGCTTCGAACCATTGGCGAAGTTGACTTCAATATCGTCGGCGCCCTCGATCACGTGGTTGTTGGTGACGATATAGCCTGTGGGATCAATGACGAAGCCAGAGCCGAGCGAGCTGACATTATGGTTGCCGCCCTTGTTGCCCTGCTTCTTGTCGAAGAAGTCGTTGAAGAATTCCTGGAAAGGCGAGCCGTCGGGCGCGCGCGGCGCCGGGCCGACGCCCTCGTCGTCCTTCACGTTCTGCGAGGTCGAGATGTTGACCACGGCGTCGAGCAGCCCTTCGGCGAGATCGGCGACCGAAGCCGGACCGTTGTTCGGCGCACCGGCCTGAATTGAGGGGGCCGGCTGTGGTGCAGCTGTTGCAGGCGGCGTGGGCACAGGAGTAGCCGGAGCGGGTGTAGCAACGCCGGGCGCTGTCGTCTCAGGCGCGATTTGCCCATAGGCCACCCCATTCATGCCGGCATGCGCAAGAATTGCAGCGCTGGCCATAAGCGCGAGCGTTCGTCTGAAGGGCGAGCGATTCGTGGGGGCCATTAAGCATCCTCATAGGGGGTAAATGCGCACATTGAGCACCAGCATAAGGCGGAATGATGGAGGGCGAAATCACCTTTTCGCGAAATCCCCGTGCAATGTGACGTCGCCTCGCAAAAACCCGATTGTCTCAATCATTCCACGAAAAAAGGGCCGGCTCTCGGGCCGGCCCTTCGGAATCGTCGGGGATGCGGGTGGCGCCCCTTGCCGTTAGTTCGCCGGCTGGGGGGGTGCTGGCGGAGCAGCCGCGCCGGGAGCTGCCGCAGCCGGATTTGTCGGCGCTTTCAGGGTGCCGGCGGCATTGTCGAAATAACGGAAGAATTCCGTATTCGGCGACAACACCAGCGTCGTGTCCTGCGATGATAGCGCTGAGGAGTAGGCGGCCATCGAGCGATAGAACTCGAAGAAAGCCGGATCCTTGCTGAAGGCGTCCGCGAAGACACGGTTGCGTTCCGCATCGCCTTGACCGCGCAGGATTTCCGCGTCGCGCTGGGCACCCGCGGTAAACTCGACGACCTGGCGGTCGGCGACGGCCCGGCGCCGCTGGCCTTCTTCATTGCCCTCCGCGCGGATGCGCTCGGCTTCGGCCAGGCGTTCCGAGCGCATGGCGTTGTAAGTGTTGGGCGCTACCTCGGGAGAAAGGTCGGTGCGGCGGATGCGAACATCGTCGATATGCAGGCCGAGATTTTCGGCATCCGTGCGCAGGTCGTCCCGGATCTCCAGCATCATCGCGACACGCTCTTCCGAGAGCGCTGCATTATAGTCGCGCAGACCGTAGACGCGGCGAAGCGATGAATCGAGCTGCGCCCTCAGCCGCGCTTCCGCAGCCTCGCGATCGCCCGAGACCGTTTCGCGGAAGCGGCGAACATCCGAGATGTTGTAGATCACGAAGGCATCGACGTCGAAGGTCTGGCCGTCCTGAACCTGAACGCGGATATTGTCGAGATCGAGCCTCAGCGCCTGTTTTTCGACCAGCTGGACGCGGTCGGCATCCATGAAGCCGAAGGGCAGCTTGAAATAGATGCCGGGCTCGGTCTTGACCGACTGAATCTGGCCGAAGCGGACGACGATCGCCTGCTCGCGTGCATTCACCACGAAGATCGACGAATAGAGCCCGACCAGCACGATGGCGACGATCAGGAGAATGATGGGAAGTCTGTTCGATGTCATGGTTCAACCTCCCTGCTGAGCCGGCTTGCTGAGCTCATTGAGCGGCAGATAAGGCAACACACCCTGCTTCTCGTCGATGATGACCTTCTTCGAGCTCTTTAGTACCTGTTCCATCGTTTCGATGAACAGCCGCTTGCGGGTCACTTCGGGAGCCTTCGAATATTCGTCGTTGATCGCGCTGAAGCGCTGTGCCTCACCTTCGGCCTCCTTCACGACACGGTTCTTGTAGGCGGCTGCATCTTCACGAATTCGCGCCGCATCGCCTCGCGCCTGGCCGAGCTTCTGGTTCGTGTAGCGGTTGGCGTCTTCGATCGTGCTGTCGCGGTCGCGGCCGGCACGCTGTACTTCTTCGAAGGCATCGGCGACTTCGCGCGGCGGCGCCACGTTCTGGATCGTCACGCCGGTCACGGTCACGCCGGCGCCATAGCGGTTCATCGTATCCTGCACGATATTCAGCACATCCACTTCGATCGGCTGACGATTGCTGCGGAAGGCATCCTGGGCCGGACGACGCCCGACGATTTCGCGCATCGCGCTGTCGGAAACCTGCTGCAGGGTCTCTGCCGGATTTTCGACGTTGAAGAGATAAGCCATCGGATCACTGACCGTGTAGAAGACTGCGAACTGCACGTTGATGACGCTCTTGTCGCTGGACAGCATCAACCCGTTCGAAGACGATGCCGAGGTCGCCCCGATGTTCAGCTGTTGCACGGTCACCTTGACCGTCTCGACGCTTTCCATCGGCCAGAAATGGAAATGCAGGCCGGGCATCGAAATCTCTTCCTTCGGTTTGCCGAACCGCAATTCGACGCCGCGTTCGTCCGGCTGCACCACGTAGACGCACTGGATCAGCCAGAAGACGGCAACGACCGCCGCGACGATCACCGCCACGCCGCCGTTGAAACCGCCGGGCACGATATTGCGCAGCTGGTCCTGTCCGCGCCGGATAATGTCTTCCAGATCGGGCGGTCCGCCCTTGCCGCCGCCACGCGGGCGGTTCGGCCCCTGGCCCCATGGTCCCTGATTATTACCGCCGCCGCCGCCCCAAGGGCCGCCGCCGCCATTCTGATTGCTCCAGGGCATCAAAACCTCGTTGTTCGTTAAGTCTTCCACGCATCCGGAACCGTGGGGGCTGACCGGCGGGTGCGTTGGTGACCGTTATAGGTATCGCCGCATCGGCTTTCAACGCAACGTGAGAAACTTGGTCAATTTAATTGGAAAATAGTTCATTTTCAGGCGCGTCGGCGTTCATAGACAACGAAGTGCGTGGGATATGTATCCTTCTCGCCGGCAGGAACCGCGATCGCCTCCCCGGCCTGCCAGATATCGGCATCGATCGCAGGAAACGACGCATCCCCGGCGAGATCGGCCTCGACATGGGTAATGCACATCCGGTCGGCATGGCCGATTGCCTGGGCGTAGACCTGCCCGCCGCCGATAATACAAATCTCGTCGGCGCCGCTTTCGCGCGCAAGCTTTTCGGCCGCCGTCATCGCCTCGGACAGCGAATGTGCCGTCTGCACATCTGGATGGTCTATCGTCGCCTGCCTGGAGATTACGACATTCGGCCGCCCCGGCAGCGGCTTGCCGATTGAGTCGTAGGTTTTGCGGCCCATCACCACGGGCTTGCCCAATGTCAGCGCCTTGAAGCGCTTGAGATCGCTCGACAGCCGCCAGGGCATATCGCCGTCGCGGCCGATGATGCCGTTACGGGCAACGGCGACGATGATGGTCTTCAGAATGTCGGCCATGGAATATCCCGGATCAGACGGCGATCGGCGCCTTGATGCTGGCATCCGCCTCGTAGCCGATCAGCTCGAAATCGTCGAAGGTGAACCCGAAGATATCCTTCACATCGGGGTTGATGCGCATGAAGGGCAGTGGCTTCGGTCGGCGCGCCAATTGCAGCTTCGCCTGGTCGAAATGGTTGTGATAGAGATGGGCGTCGCCCAGCGTGTGGACGAAATCGCCGGGTTTCAACCCTGTCACCTGAGCCACCATCATCGTCAGAAGCGCATAGGAGGCGATGTTGAAGGGCACGCCGAGGAAGATGTCGGCCGAGCGCTGGTAGAGCTGGCAGGAAAGCTTGCCATCGGCCACGTAGAACTGGAACAGGCAATGGCAGGGCGGCAGCGCCATCTGGTCCACTTCGGCCGGGTTCCAGGCAGAGACGATGTGGCGGCGCGAATTCGGGTTGTGGACGATGCCTTTGACGAGATTGGCGATCTGGTCGATATGGCTGCCGTCGGGCGCCGGCCAGGAGCGCCACTGGGCCCCGTAAACCGGCCCGAGCTCGCCGTTTTCGTCGGCCCATTCGTCCCAGATCGATACGCCGTTCTCCTTGAGATAGCGGATATTCGTCTCGCCCTTCAAGAACCATAAAAGCTCGTGAATGATCGAGCGCAGATGCAGCTTCTTGGTGGTGAGTACCGGAAAGCCCCCTTCGAGGTCGAAACGCATCTGATAACCGAACACTGATCGCGTGCCGGTGCCGGTGCGGTCGCCCCGGTCGGAGCCCTTTTCCATTACATGGCTAAGCAGATCGAGATATTGCTTCATGGCGCGCTGATTCCGTTTCGCCCAATTTAAGCTCCTGGCAGCAGGAAACCAATCACCGGCAAGCATTTTCCCAATGTTTCTGATGGGGCGCATAACGCTTTTATGACGTTTGCTCTTTCCTTGGGCTGAGGAAACCACTATATCAGCCTTGCCGGCTTTCGGGCTGGCTATGGCGATAAATGAGCGGTGTAATAAACCTATTGGACCCGGGGGCGGTACCCGGCGCCTCCACCAAAAACCGGCGGTCTGAAGGCCGGCTTTTGATGGGGGCGAAACAGGATCGACAAGGGTGTAAAGATCGTCTTTTTGCTCGGCATTGTACCGCCGTTATCGGGCTAAAATTGTAGTTGCAAACGACAACTATGCGGAAGCTCGTCTCGCTGCTTAATCGCAGTGTGACACTTCAAATCAAGCCCTAGTGGTTCGCACCTCTAGGCGGGGTCCGAAGGCACCTGGCAACAGAAGCCTTCACCTTCTCCCTGCCGCCGAAATCATGTATGCTGTTGAAAAACGTGACTCGGCTCCGGCCTTTCCCAAGGCGCCCGGACGTGGCATATAACCTTGTGAAAAGACTTCCGAACCGACGAAAGACAGGAAAAGCATGGGGCAGGACCATATCCGCTACGACATTCTGGCACAGGATGCACTTCGCGGCGTCATTCGCAAAGTTTTGGCGGAAGTCGGAGCGACGGGCCGCCTGCCCGGCGACCATCACTTCTTCATCACCTTCCTCACCGGTGCTGCCGGCGTGCGCATCTCCCAGCACCTGAAATCGAAATATCCCGAGCAGATGACCATCGTCATCCAGCACCAGTTCTGGGACCTGAAGATCACCGAGACGCATTTCGAGATCGGCCTTTCCTTCTCCGACGTTCCCGAAAAGCTGGTCATCCCGTTCAATGCGATCCGCGGCTTTTACGATCCCTCCGTCAATTTCGAGCTCGAATTCGACGTGCCGCTCGCCGATGGCGAGGAACTGCCGTCCGGAGAAATTACCGCCTACCCTGTCGACGCGGCTGGAAAGCCGGATGAGGCCGCCGGTGCAAAACCTGCCGATGGCGAAGAGAAAAAGCCGGGCTCCGTCGTCTCGCTCGACTCCTTCCGCAAGAAGCAGTGATTTGAAGGGAGGCAAAGCCTCCCTTTTTCATAAGGATTCTGGCCCCGAAATGAGTGCCGAGATCGTCAATCTGCGCCAATTCCGCAAGAAGCAAGCCCGCTCCGAAAAGGAGGCGCAGGCCGAACAGAATCGCATTTCCTTCGGCCGCACCAAGGCGGAAAAACAACTCACCCGCAGCCTGAACGAAAAGGCCGACAAGGCCCATCGCGACGGCCGGCTTGAGACCGATGATGACGGCGCGTGAAGCTTTCAAGCAAAGCTTGAACAGCCGGAATGGTTCCTGTCGTGGCCTCTGCACGCTTTCAGGCGACAGCCATAGAGATCAGCCACTTGCGCGGCTTCCTTGAATCGATCTGCCAACCAATCAAGGTGTGAAGCCGCTTCATGATCCGCAAGCATTCGGCGACATTGCACGGCCATCGCACCAGTTTTTCGCTGGAGGATGAATTCTGGACCGAGCTGAAGACGATCGCCGCCAGTCGTTCGATGCCGCTCGCCGCGCTGATTTCCGAAATCGATGACCGTCGGCCGCCGGACAGCAATCTGTCCTCGGCGCTGCGGCTCCACGTGCTGGCCTGGGCGAAGGCCGCCGCCAACCCCCAGCCGTAACGCGGGGACTGCTCCCATGTCGCTCGAAACACGCGGCACTTTGGGAGCAGGAGGTCAGCGAACCAAGCGGCTAGCGGCCCGGAGGGTTAAACTCGATCCGCTATTGCGCCTGGACGCCCGGCACCTGGTCGAAATTGAGCGAACCGGGCGGTCCGCTGCGTCGCGCTGCTTCCGCCTCGGCGGCAGCCCTCGCCTGCTCATCCGCCTTGGCTTTGGCTTCCGCCGCGCGTGCAGCCTCCGCCTCGGCAGCAGCCTTCTGCGCGGCGGCTGCCTGCGCCAACGCGCGCAGCCGCTCTTCCTCCGCCTGCCGTTGTTGCTCGATTTCGGCCGCCTTGATGCGCTGGGCGTCGTTGAACCGGTAGAGCGCCGCCTCGCGGCGCAGCCGCTGCTTTTCGAGCACAATTGCCTGCAGCCGCTCGACGCGGCGGCGCTCGCGCTCGAAGGCGCGCAACGACAGATAGCTGGTGATATCGGTCACATCCATCGTCTTGCCGGGCGACGGCAGCATGCCGGAAAAATTCAGCCTGAGCGCCGGCTCGGCGCCGGAAAGCGCTTCTGCGCCTGGATTGAGCCCAACCCCCAGCGTCGCGCTGATCCGTTCCTCCGGCAGCGCGATCTGCGCATCGGCGGTGATGCGGGCGAGATCGTTGGCGATGGTGACATTCTGCACGCGCAGCGTCCCGTCGGTGATATTGAAGGGGATGCCGAGCGGCGGCAGCTTCGCCTCGCCGTTGCTGAGCAGGGTCTCGACGATCGGATGCACCTTGCCGGCATTGATCTGCTCCTGCATCGTATCGGTCGCGGCAAGCAGCGGCGGAAGGATGGAAAGGTTCAGCCCGCGTATGCTGGTATCGCCGAGCCTCAGATCCCCCGAACCGTTCAGCGAACTGGCGATCTCGGCGATCGTCTTGCCCGAGGCTTCCATCGACAGCGACAATCCGAATTTGCCATTGGCGATCGGCGCGCCGTCGCGCAGCCAGACGACGCCGGCAAGATCGGAATCGGCAAGCGCGAGCTTCGTCTGCAGGAAACCGGTGCCGTCGGCATTGGTGAACAGTAGATTGCCGGAGAGCTTTCCGCCGTCCCAGTTGCCGGCCATGTCGTTGAGCTGCAGCTCGTCGCCCTTGTAGGCGACGTTGCTGGTGAAGTCGGTGACCGCCGTTTCCGGCAGACCGGGCCAGAACTGCTTGGCCGTCAGCTTGACCTTGACGTCGAGATCCTTGAAGACGGGCAGCCCGAGCGGCGCCGTCGTCAGCGCGCCACTGGCGGGATCGACGATCTGACCGAACACCGCCTCGCCAAGCCAGCCGGCATCGGCCTTGGAGAACGTCAGCTCTCCGTTAGCCGTCGTCTTCACAGCCTTCCGGTCGAAGCTCAGCGCGCCTGAAAACTCGTTGTCGGCCGCATGCCCCTTGAGATCGGAAAGGACGATCTTGTCGCTATCGACATCGGCATCGACCTGCAGGCCGAACGGCAGCCCGGCTCCCGTCTGCGGCAGGGCGATCCCGTTCATGATGAGATAGGGGTCGAGATCGGCGCTGTCGAGCGAGAGTGCGATCTTGCCGTTCATGAAAGTCTCCGGCCGGACATCGACCTTGCCGTTAGCGGTGAACGAGGTCCGGTCGGTCGCAAAGGTCAGTGCAGCGTCGGCGGGATCATTGCCCGATGCCTTGACCTTCAGCGTCAGGCGGCCGTTGGCGCCGACATCGACCGGCAGCGGGTCGAGCCCGGCCTGGCCGAACAGGACCGACGGCACAGCATTTTCGAGCGTCGCCTCGAGGCTCGTCGTACCGTTGCCAGTCAGCGCCAGGAGATCGGACATGCGGTAGTCGAGATTGACGCGGCTGCCGTTGGACACGCCGGCAAGCGTCACCGTCAACGCATTCCCCTCATCGCCGCCCAGCGTCAACGCGCCGCGCAGCGCCGTATTGCCGTACCAGCCGGCATTGCGCACCAACCGGTCGAGCACCGGGTGATGCGGCAGATGCTCGCGCAGCATGGTGAAAAAGCCGCCGGGATCGGCCGATTTGAAGGTGATCTCGCCCGCACCCTTGTAATCGAGTAGCGAGCCTTCCGCCTTGCCGGTCGCCGTCAGTTCGGCGCCTGCGATATTCTTGATCGCCAGCCTGTCGACGGCCAGTGCCCCGTCGGCAATCGTGAAGGTGGTATCGACATTCTCGGCCTCGACGCCGAAGGCGGTGAACTTGTCGGCTTTGAGCTGGGCGGCGATCCTGTGGTCGAGCACATTGTCACCGGCATCCTGGCCGGTCATGAGCCCGCTCAGCGCCTGCAGCGCGTCGAGATCCAGCGTATCGCCGTTCAGCGCCACCGACAGGGTCGGCGTCTTACCCTCGATCGCCTGCCGCTCCAGCCTGCCCTTCAGGGTCGCCGGTCCGATGGCAATCTCAAGATTTTCGAAACGCTGCAACTCGTGCGTCAGGCTGACATTGGCGGAAAAGCCCGCCTGTCGTAATTGCCGGATGGCCGGATCGACCGAGCCGGCAAGCCAGGAGGCAAGCCCCGTCGGCTGGCTGGAGGCGACCACGATCTGGCCATTGAACGAGGCCTCGCCCTGAAGCAGGAGTTTGCCTTTGCCTTCCACCTGCGTACGCCCCGGCAGCGTGCCGGTGGCGCTGTCGATCATCCAGCCGGTGCCGGCCGGTTCGAGCTCCAGTTGCACGTCGCGCAGCGTCGTATCGCCGGCGACGATCGCCGGCAGCTTGACACTTGCCTTGCCCGGCACCTGCGGGATCGGCACCTGCCCGATGACATCGATCAGCGAGTTCAGTCGCTGGCGCGCCGAAACCGCCGCATCGCGCGTCGTCTTGCCGGCCGCGCCCTGATTGCCGATGCGGTTGACGTCGATCTGCTGCCCGTCGGCTGTCAACAGGAATTCCGGCGCATTGCCGGTATCGAGCGTCGCCTCGCCCGATATGACGTAGGGGTCGTCCGTCGGCCCGATCTCCATCCGGTATTCGGGAATACGGATGCGTTCATTGGTGAGCTCGAAGCGGCCCTTGACGCGTGGCGGCTGCTCCTTCTTGTTGGCGGGTTTGGCGCTGTTGCGGTTTTCGATCGCCGCCGAAAGCTGCCCCTGATAGTTCGGCTTGCTGTCGACGAGCTTCAGTTCACCATCGAGATCGATGCTGACGGGGTGACTGTCCGGCGAAAGCTTTGTGCGCATGCGCAGCACGCCCTTTTCGTCCGGCTGACTGCTCGAGATCAAAAAGCTGCCGTGCTCGCCGTCAAGCGCCGCATCGCCTTCGATGCGCCACGGACCGGCCAGCGACTTGGCCGACATTTCCGCGTTGAGGCCGGTGATGCGACGGGAGCGGCCGGACTGGTCGTCGATGAACTCGACTTCGCCGCCATTGACATGCACGTTTTCGAGAACGACGTTTTTCGCCGGTATTTCGGCGCGGCTGCCGCGCATCCAGTCGAGCGTGCCGTCCTTGAGCAATCTCAGACGCACCTTCGGATTGACGACGCGCATGTCGAAGATCAGCGCCTCGCCCGACAGGAAAGGCGCAAGCTCCGCATCCATGGAGAACTGCTCGACCTTGACGATCGGCGTGCCGTCAGCTTCCTGGCCGACGCGCACGTCATGCAGCGTGACCGACGGAAACGGCAGGAGTCGTGCATCCACCGTGCCGTAGACGGTGACTTTCTTGCCGATGATGCGGCTTGCCTGATCCTCGAAATTCTTGCGGAAATCCGTCCAGTCGATGAACAGCGGCGCAAGCAGCGCCACAAACAGCACTACGACGATCACTCCCCCCAGAAAGACGAGGAACCGGCCTACCAATGCAAGGATTCTCCATTCGGGAATATCTTGCTGACACTAGCGCTATTCATATCGGGGGCAAGGCCCAAGTTCATGAGAGTATTCCGTTTTCAGCCATGGTGAAAAATCTTGCCGGGATTGAAGATATTGTCCGGATCGAGCGCCTGTTTCACCTGTCGCATCAAATCCACCGTGCCTCCCAGCTCCTGCTCGAGGAACGCCATCTTACCCTGCCCGATCCCGTGTTCACCGGTGCATGTGCCGTCCATGTCGAGCGCCCGCCGATTGAGCCGCTGCACGAAACTCTCGGCCTTGGCGATGTCTTCGGCGCTTTTGTCATCGAACAGCAGCAGCACATGGAAGTTCCCGTCGCCGGCATGGCCGACGATCGGGCCGAGCAGTCCATGGGCCTCGATATCGGCCTGCGTTTCGGAAACACAATCGGCAAGCCGCGATATCGGAACACAAACATCGGTCGAAAGTGCGGCAAGCCCGGGCGCCAGCGCCCTTGCCGACCAATAGGCATCGTGGCGCGCCTTCCAGAGCTTCGTCCGTTCCTCGGCATTGGCGGTCCACAGGAATTCGCCCCCGCCGCATTCCGCCGCGATCTCGCCAAAGGCTGCCGATTGCAGCGGCACCGTCTCGTCGGTACCATGGAATTCGAGGAAGAGCGTTGGGCTTTCGGCATAGGAAAGCTTGGAATAGGCATTGCAGGCCCGCATCTGCATCGTATCGAGCAGTTCGATGCGCGCCACCGGAATGCCCATCTGGATCGTCATGATGACGGCATCGCAGGCAGCCTTCACGCTCGGAAAGGCGCAGGCGCCGCCGGCGATCTTCTGCGGGATCGCCTGCAGGCGCAGCGTCACCGAGGTCAGGATGCCGAGCGTGCCCTCGGCGCCGACGAAGAGTCGCGTGAGATCGTAGCCGGCGGAAGATTTGCGGGCGCGCCGGGCCGTGCGGATCTCCTCGCCATTCGCGGTGACGGCGGTGACGGCAAGGACATTGTCCTTCATCGTCCCATAGCGCACGGCATTGGTGCCGGAGGCCCGCGTCGAGGCCATGCCGCCGATCGAGGCATTGGCGCCGGGATCGATCGGGAAAAACAGGCCGGTATCGCGCAGATGGATGTTCAGCGCCTCGCGCGTCACACCCGGCTCGACGGTGCAGTCGAGATCCTCGGGATTGACCTCGAGCACCCGATTCATGCGGCTGAAATCGATCGAAATACCGCCATTGGCGGCATTGACCTGGCCCTCCAGCGAGGTACCGACGCCGAAACCGATCACCGGCGCCTTATGGGTCGCACACGCCCGGACCGCCGCCTTCACGTCCTCGGCGCTTTCGGCGAACAGTACGCCGTCCGGCAGTTGCGGCGGGATGTAGGTCGTCGTGTGGGCATGCTGTTCGCGGAAGGATCGGCCGGTCTGAAAGCGCTCGCCGAAGCTCTGCTTGAGAATGCCGAGCACGGCTGATATCCCCGCCTCGTTGCGTGTGCCGGCTTTCGCGTCCTTCAGCGCCATCCCTTTGATCTCCCTGCTACAGCGCCGCGCGTCTCTTCAGACGCGCAATGGACGCTGTAGAACTTTCAAATTGCTGCATAATTTCATCCTTAAATCGATTTCGATTTAAGGAATTATGCAGCAGGCTGGGTATGCGGCAAGTCAAAGCGGCTGTCCAGTTAAGAATGGCAGAAGATTTCATTCCCCTTTTCTTATACGCCCGTCCTGCGCCTAGACGATCGGTGGGTTGAGCCGCGCAAAACCCTCCTGCCGCCGATAGGGGAAATAGGGATAGGGCGCCGTCACGGCGCTGACGGCGTCGAGCCTTTCGACTTGCTCCTTCGAGAGGCTCCAGCCGACCGCGCCGAGGTTCTGCCTGAGTTGCTCCTCGTTGCGGGCGCCGATGATGACACTCGATACCGTCGGTCGGCCAAGGAGCCAGTTGATCGCGATCTGCGGCACCGTCCGGCCTGTATCCTGCGCAATGCCATCCAGCTCCTCGACGATGTCGAACAGCTTTTCGTCGTCGACGGGCGGGCCGTATTGTGCCGTGTCGTGCAGCCGGCTTGCCTTAGGCAGCGGCTCTCCGCGGCGGATCTTGCCGGTCAGCCGTCCCCAGGCAAGCGGGCTCCAGACCAGGGCGCCGACACCCTGGTCGGCGCCGAGCGGCATGAGCTCCCATTCGTAATCGCGCCCCGCCAGCGAATAATAAACCTGATGGGCGACATAATGCGGATGGCCGTGGCGCTCGGCGGCTGCGAGCGATTTCATCAGCTCCCAGCCGGCAAAATTGGAAACGCCGACATAGCGGATCTTGCCTGCCGCAACGAGCCCGTCGAGCGTCGATAGCACTTCTTCCACCGACGTCGAGGCATCGAAAGCGTGAAGCTGCAAAAGGTCGATGTAGTCGGTGCCGAGCCGGCGCAGCGCATCTTCCGTCGCGCGGATCAGCCGCGCCCGCGACGTCCCCCAGTCCTGCGGCCCTTGCCCCATCGGCAGTGCCGTCTTCGTCGAGATCAGCACGGCATCGCGCCGGCCGCGGATCGCCTGGCCGAGCACGTTTTCGGAAGCACCGGCCGAATAGACGTCGGCCGTGTCGAACAGATTGACGCCGGCTTCGAGGCAGATGTCGACGAGCCGACGGGCCTCTTCCGCATCGGTAGTGCCCCAGGCCCCGAACAGCGGGCCGCTGCCGCCGAATGTGCCGGCGCCGAAGCTCAAGGCCGGCACCTTGAGGCCGGATGCGCCGAGATTCCTGTATTCCATGGACTTGTCTCCTTTGTTTCCTAAGAGATAGACCCAGCCCGTTCGGTGATATAGATTGCCTTAAAGCAAATCATCTGTGACATGAATTCATCGTGAGCCGTCAGGACATCAATCGCTCCGGCGAAATGGAAGTCTTCGTCAGCGTCGTCGAGCGCGGCGGTTTTTCCGCGGCCGCTACGGCGCGACGCATGACGCCGTCGGCCGTCAGCAAGCTCGTCGCCCGGCTGGAGACACGCCTCGGCGCCCGCCTTGTCAATCGCTCGACGCGGAAGCTGCAACTGACGCCGGAAGGCTGCGCCTTCTATGAGCGCAGCATCGCGATCCTTGCCGATATCACCGAGGCCGAACGCCAGGCTTCCACCGGCGAGCAAGCCTCGGGCCGCATCCGCATCAACACCAGCGGCTCCTTCGGCAATCATGTGCTGGCGCCGCTAGTGCCGGCCTTCATGGCGCTTCATCCCGCCGTCACGCTGGATATTTCCCATACCGACAGAATCGTCGATCTGATGGAGGAGCGCGCCGACGTCGCGATCCGCGCCGGCCCCTTGAAGAATTCCAGCCTAATCGCCCGCAAGCTCGGCGCCACCGGCAAAATCATCGTCGCCTCGCCGGATTATCTAAAGCATCACGGTGAACCGCGCAGCGTCGCCGATCTCCACCGCCATTGCCGCATCGGCTTTTCCTATGCCCGGGCCGTCGAGGGCTGGCCGCTGCGCGAGGACGGCGAAACGGTAACGATCCCGATCACCCCTGGCGTCCAGGTCGGGGACGGCGAAGCCATGCGGTATCTGGCATTATCCGGCGCCGGCCTTGCGCGGCTGACCGCCTTCACCGTGCGCGCCGATATCGACGCCGGGCGATTGACGCCAGTGCTCGATGCGGCCAATCCCGGCGATCTCGAAGAATTCTACGCCGTCTATATGGGCCAGGGCGGCCCGCTGCCGACGCGCGTGCGCGCCCTGCTCGATTTTCTCGCCGGCCATGTGCGCCTCTGATAAATTTCGCCCAAACCGCTCTCAAGCGACGACTTGGAAAAACAATAACTTGAAGCGGCCGGATGAATCAGTTTGGCATCCCCGCGGTCGGCGAGAAGCCAGATTTCGCAATTGACCGCGCGCCTTTCACCCACCTATACCAGACCCGCGCCAGCCGGTCCTTGCAGCCGGCCTCTCTTCGTCATGCCGGAGCTTCCTCCCATCTTCAGCCTCAGGGCTTGGCACCGGCCAGGAAAGATACGGGGATTCATGCCATTCAGCGACGCACGCCGCCTGTTGCGGGATGCCGGCCTGTCGAAATGGGCGCTGCTACTCGCGCTTTCCACAGCCTTCACCATCTTCCTCGAACTCTTCGCCCTGCCCGCCTCGCTGCTGATCGGGCCGATGGTGGCAGCGATCCTGCTGGCGCTTACCGTCGGCAAGGGAAAGCTCCGCGTGCCCTTCTGGCCGCTGCAGTTCGGCCAGATCCTCGTCGGCCTGATGATGGCGCGCACCATCACTCCCGACATACTCGGCACCATGGCAAAAGACGCGCCGCTTTTCCTGCTGTTCATCTTCTCGGTCATCGCCATCGCCACCGGCCTCGGCTGGCTGCTGACACGCTGGCAGGTGCTACCCGGCACGACCGCGGTCTGGGGCTCTTCGCCCGGCGGCGCCTCCGCCATGGTCATCATGTCGGAAGCCTATGGCGCCGATGCCCGCCTCGTCGCCTTCATGCAATATCTGCGTGTCGTCTTCGTTGCCGTCGGCGCCTCGGTGATCTCGCGTCTTTGGGTGGCGGCCGACGGCGCCGAACCGCCGCCGCTCATCCTCTTCCCCGCGGTCGACTGGATGGCCTTTGCGGCAACGATGGCTTTTGCGGCCGTTTGCACCTATGGCGTCCGCCGAATGCGCATCCAGGGCGGCACGATCATCGTGCCGCTCTTTCTCGGCGCCTTTCTGCAAGGCATCGGTCTCTTGAAGATCGAGCTGCCGATGTGGCTGCTCGCCCTCGCCTATGCGCTCGTCGGCTGGAGCATCGGCCTGCGGTTCACCCGCTCGATTCTTGAGCATGTGGCACGCGCCCTGCCGCGGGTCTCCGCCTGCATCGTGCTGCTGATGGCGCTCTGCGGCTGCATGGCGGCCGCCCTCCATATCTTCGCCGGCATCGATCCACTGACGGCCTATCTCGCCACCAGCCCCGGCGGCGCCGATTCCGTCGCCATCATCGCCGCCTCCAGCGATGTCGACGTGCCCTTCGTGATGGCGATGCAGACCGGCCGTTTCCTGGTGATCCTGATGATCGGCCCGATGCTGGCCCGCTTCATCGCCAGCCGGTCCGGACTTGCGGAAAATCCCGCATAAAGCGCGGGGCGGACTTGTGGGCGAGCGTTGCCCACTGCCCAGGTGTCATTCCATAGGCCTTCTTGAAATGCCGGTTGAGGTGGCTCTGGTCGGCAAAGCCGGTCGCCGCCGCCGCGTCCGAAATCCCCTCTCCTGCGCCGATCATGGCGCGGGCCCGCTGCAGCCGCCGCATCAGGAGATAGCGGTGCGGGCTGGTGGCGAAGGCCACCCGGAAATGCCGCGACAGCGCGAAACGGTCGAGACCCGTCACCGCTTCCAGCTCGCTTGAGCATACCGCTCGGGTCGCATGCGCCTCGAGATAATCCCGCGCCGCCCGTGCCTGCCGCCAGGCGACAGCTCCGAGCGGCCGGCGCGGCATCTGGGCATGCCTGGACAGCCCGCCCGCCACCCTCGACACGAAATCGTCGACGAAAAGCTCGTCCAGCTCGCGATCGAGTTCGCCGAGTGCGGCAAGCAGCACACCCGCCAGCGCCGGATCGCCGATGACGGGTTCACCGATGAAAGGCAGGCCGACGCCATCGGCCTCCAGGCATTCGAGAAGCAGCGACGGCTCCAGGTAAAGCATGCGATAGTGCAGGCCGTCCTCGGTCCCGGCCCCGCCGTCATGCTCCTCATCGGGATGCAGCACGATCACTTGGCCCGGCAGGCTGAAACGTCGCTCGCCGCGATAGCGGAAAGTCTGCACGCCCTTCAGCGTCACGCCAAGTGCATAGGTGTCGTGGCGGTGCGGCTCGAAGGCATTGCCTGAAAACTGCGCCTCGATGCGCTCGATGCCGGGAAAGGCCGGAGCCGCCAGGATGGCGTTGCCGGACGGTCCCGCGCACAAACGTTCAAGACCTTCGAAGGCCTGCGGATGTAGATCCTGGCTCAATGCGCCCGATACTCCATAACCCGAGGTGAAAGACAGTCAGATGTTTGATACCAAAATTGCCGTCGTACTGCGAAACAATCTTGCCGGCTGGCAGAAGCTGAACGTTACCGCCTTCCTGATGACCGGCATCGCCGGCGGGCATCCCGAAATCATCGGCGAGCCCTACAAGGACCGCGCCGGCAATCTCTATAATCCGCTGTCGATCCAGCCGATCATCGTACTCTCGGCCGACGAGGCGGCGATGTCGACCATCCATCGCCGTGCGCTGGAACGTGACGTCACCGCCTCTCTCTTCATCGAGGAGATGTTTGCGACTGGCCATGATGCCGCCAACCGCGCCGTCTTCGCCGAATTTACGCCCGACGATGCCAAGGTGGTCGGCATCGCAATACGGGCCGAAAAAAAGATCGTCGACAAGATCACCAAGGGTGCGACGATGCAGCAGTAATAAAAACGGCCGGGCATAGCCCGGCCGCTTCAAAGACGGAAAAATCCGGCTCAGCCCTGTGTAATCGGCGCGATCTGGATCTCGACGCGGCGGTTCTGGGCGCGGCCGGCCTCGCTGGCGTTGGAGGCGACGGGCTGCGACGGGCCGAAACCGACAGCGGAGACGCGGCGCTGGTCGATACCCTGGCCGCCGAGATAATCGGCAACAGAAAGCGCGCGGCGCTGCGACAGGTCCTGATTGTGCTGCAGGCTGCCGGTCGAATCCGTGTGGCCGTTGACGTCGATCAGCGTGCGATTGAATTTGCGCAGCACGATCGCCACCGAATTCAGTGTCGGATAGAAGCCCGGCTTCACCGCGTCCTGGTCGACGTCGAAGGTGATGTTCGACGGCATGTTGAGGATGATGTTGTCGCCGTTGCGGGTTACCGAAATGCCGGTGCCTTCGAGCTGGGCGCGAAGCTCGGATTCCTGCTGGTCCATGTAATTGCCGATCGCGCCGCCGGCGAGCGCGCCGACACCGGCGCCGATCAGCGCCGCGTTGCGCTTACCGTGGCCGCCGCCGCCGACAGCCACGCCGACTAGAGCGCCGCCAAGCGCGCCAAGCGCCGCGCCACCCGCCGTATTGGAAACCTTCTGTTCGCCGGTATAGGGGTCGGTGGTGGTGCAGGCGCTGAGATAGCTTGCTGCAACAGCCAGAAGTAGGAATTTCTTGATCATGGACAGGATGGTCTCCGTTCGAAGCTGATGCGAGCAAATGGCAAGGATTGCGGCAAGAAAATGAAGATGCTCTCTTGATAAGGGAATTTCAGGCGCCAAAACAGCAGCCGTGTTGCGGCGATGCGCTGATATCACCAGTTTTAGCAACTCGACTAAGCTTACAGCCGGCAGGCAAGACGGTCAGCCCTCATGGTGAGGAGGCCTAAGGCCCCCTCAGCCACGAGGCTGGTAAGGGCACACCACTCAGAAATTCCGGAACAGCTGCCGTACGGTATCGTAAGTGGCATTGGCGATGTTCAGAGATTGCAGGCCGAGCTGCTGCTGCGTTTGCAACGCCTTGAGCTTGCTCGACTCTTCCTCCATGTCGGCATCGACGAGCCGGCCGATGCCGGCGGTGTTGTTGTCGTGCAATTTGGTGGCAAAATCGTTCTGAAGGTTGATGCGTTTCTCCAGCGCGCCGAAGGCCGAGCCGACCGTCGTCAGCTGTGTCAGTGCCGCATCGACGACACTGATCATTTCGCCGATCTGTCCCTTCGTCGTGGCGGCCGAAAGCGAGATGACTACCTGCCCGGTGGTGGTACCATTCTTGCTTTCCATCAGCACATAATTCTGCGAGGCGCCAAGCTCGGTGGCGAAATGGGCCGATGTCAGTACGCCGTATTCCCCCGAACCGGTGGCGCGATCGTCGATCAAATAACGCGCGTCCTTGGAGGTCGTCGCCCCCACAGGCGTATTGTCGATATGGTAGGTCAGCATACCCACGGAGACCGTGCCGTCGGCATTGCGGATGAAGGAGGCCGGGATCTGGCGCGGCTGCGTCGGCGTCGCGTCGTTGTTGAGGATCACCCAATTATCGCTGTTGAAGGTTGCCGATTCCGAAACGCTGCGCAGCTGCTCCTGCAGCTGCTTGATCTCTTCGTTGACCTTGTTCTTGTCAATGCCGTCTTCGGTCGCGGCAACCAGCTTGGCCTTGATCTCGGAGACAACGTCGATGACGTTCTCGACGCCGGTATAGGCCGTGCCCATCGTCGCCGCCGCCATGCCGAGCGCATCCTGGATCGCCGAAACAGCCTTGTTGTCGGTGCGGGCGGTGGTGGCGACCGACCAATAGGCGCCGTTGTCGGCGGCTTTAGCGACACGCGTGCCGGTCGTGATGTGGTTTTGCGTGACCGTCATATTCCGGTTGATATCGCGCAGCACATGAAGCGCCGCGTCCACGGAGACGCGCTGATAAATACTCACGGGAACTAAACTCCAAAACGCAAACAGGACGCAAACTGCACAAGAAATGAACCGTTGCCGCGCGGACATTCATGTCCGGGGTCGCTGGGAGTCCAGCGCGTTGCAGCCTTCAGGAAAACGAAGAAGACCAGCCGGTTGCTGGCCACGATCATTGCCGTTTATGCTTAACAAACGGCTAAACTTCAGAAGAAATTTATCTTATTTTACAAGGTTTCATACATCATAACAAACGCCGCCGAATGGGGACCCGGCAGCGGTTTCAATTCGGACAAAGACCTATTCGGCGGCCTGCAACTGCTCCTCGTCGGGCACGGCCCGTGGCCGCGTGGCGACCGCCATCTCTTCGTGCAGCCGGGCTTCCTCATGGGCGTGCGGCTTGCCGAAGCGGGCAAGCAGCAGATAGGCGACCGGCGTGATGAACAGCGTCACCAGCGTCGCGAAGCCGAGACCGCCGACGATTACCCAGCCGAGTGCGACGCGCGCTTCCGCACCCGCGCCATGGGCAAAGACCAGCGGCACGCCACCGAGGATGGTGGCGATCGTCGTCATCATCACAGGGCGGAGGCGCAACGCGCAGGCCTTTTCGATCGAGGATCGCACGTCCTCGCCCCGGTCGCGCAGCTGATTGGCGAATTCGACGATCAGAATGCCGTTCTTCGCCATGACACCGACCAGAAGCACCAGGCCGATCTGGCTGTAAATGTTGAGGCTGGAGCCGGTGATGATGAGCGCGAAGACGGCGCAGGCTAGGCCGAGCGGCACCGTCGACATGATGATCAGCGAGGACAGAACGCTTTCGAACTGCGCCGCCAGCACCAGGAAGATGATGACGATGGCAAAACCGAAGGTCAGCGCCATGCCGCTCGAATTCTCTTCCAGCGTCGCAGCTTCGGCGAGCGGCAGCAGACGCGAGCCCGCTGGCAGTAGCGGCGCGGCAAGTTCAGTGACCTGCTTGACCGCATCGCCGAGCGACATGCCGTTCTTCAGGCCGGCGGTGATTGCCACCGAGGCCAACTGCTGCTCGCGGTTCAGCTGCGGCGCGACCGAACCTTCCTTCATCGTGGCGATGACCGACATGGGCACGATCTTGCCGTCGCCGGTTTTCAGGAAGACGTTTTCGAGGTCTGTGGGGTCGTCGATCGGCCGCGTCGTCGAGGTCAGCAGCACGGGATAGGATTCGCCGTCGACAAAGACGTCGACCACCGAGCGCCCTTCGAGCAGCGACTGGATCGCCGTCGAAAGGCCGGTTATGTCGATGCCGAGATCGGAGGCACGCTCACGGTCGATCGCCACCGAGACCTGCGCCTGGCTGGGCTCGTTGGTCAGGCGCGGCGTATCGTATTGGCCGGTGGCATCGAGCGCCTGGACCAGCTTGGCGGCCGCCGCCGTCAGCGCCTCGTGATCATTGCCGATCAGCGCCATCTGCACGCCACTGCCGGCGCCGCGGATGCGCAGGCTGTTAGAAGAGATGGCGTTGCCGCGCAGCGCCGGCACCCTTGCTGCCGCCTGGTTGATGTCGCCGACGATCTCCGCCTGCGTCCTGTGGCGCTCTCCCCAGGGGGCGAGCGTCAGCACCATGAAGCCGCTGTTCAGCGAACCGCCCTGGCCGGAAATCGAGAAGATGTTGCGGATGTCGCCGCTGGTCACCAGCGGCTGCAGATTTTCCTCAACGAGCTGCATCTTGTCACGGGTATATTCTAGGCTCGATCCCTGCGGCGTCGTCAGCCGCATCATCACCATCGACCGGTCCTCTTCCGGCGTCAGTTCGCTCTTGACGGTCGAAAACGCGATAACGGCTGCACCGGCAAAGATCACCGAAAACAGCAGGACGACGAAGGGCGCATTGAGACAGCCGTGCAGCGCCCATTTGTAGAGCCGGGCGAGCGCGCCGCCGAAGCGGCCGAGCGCGCCATGATCCTCGAGCATCGGCTTCGTCAGCATACGCGAGGCAAGCATCGGGCAGAGCGTCAGCGCCACGATCGACGACAGGCCGACGGAGAAGGCGAGGACGAAGCCGAATTCACGGAACAGGCCGCCGACCTGTCCCGGCAGGAAGGAGAGCGGGATGAACACAGCCGCGAGCGTCGCAGTCGTCGCGACAACAGCGAAGAACACCTCGCGCGTTCCAAGCACGGCGGCCGCCCGCGGCCCCATGCCTTCGGCGCGACGCCGCACGATGTTTTCGAGCACCACGATCGCGTCGTCGACGACGAGGCCGGTTGCCAGCACGATCGCCAGCAGCGTCAGGATATTGATCGAGAAACCGACCATATAGATCGCCGCCAGCGTTCCGATTAGCGCAACCGGCATGCTGACCGCTGGGATCAGCGTCGCCCGCCAGTCGCGCAGGAAGAGATAGATGACAGCGGTAACGATGACGGCGGCGAGCACCAGCGCCAGTACCACCTCGTGGATCGCACCCTGGATGAAGACGGCATCATCGCTGGTGATCGCGATCGTCGTGCCCTCGGGCAGCGTCTTCGACAATTGCTCGACGGCGGCCTTGATGCCGGTCGAGATGTTGAGCGTGTTAGACTGCGCCTGACGGATGATGCCGAGGCCGATGCCGGGCTTGCCGTTGGAGCGCAGCGCCGTTTCGCCGTCGCGCGGTCCGAGTGTCACCGTCGCGACATCGCCGAGGCGGACGCGATCCTGCAGTATGACGTTGGAAAAATCCGCCGGCGTCTGCAGGTTTGCGGTGGCGCGCACCACGATATCCTGCGTATTGCTCTTCAGGGATCCCGCCGGCACGTCGAGAGCTGCATTATCGAGCGCCTTCGTCAGGTCGCCGATGGTCAGCCCGCGGCTCGCCAGCGCCCCCTGGTCGACATCAACCCGGAAGACCTTCTCCTGGTCGCCATATTCCTCGACATCGGCGACGCCGTCGACGGAGGCGAGGCGATCGATCACCTCGTTTTCGACGAGCTGCGTCAGGTCGTCCATGTTGAGCTTGGTGGAGGTGACGGCAAGTCGCATGATCGCCGAGGAATCCGAATCCGCCTTGACGATCTGCGGCGCGTCCGCTTCATCGGGCAGGTTCTGGGTGATGCGGCCGATCGCGTCGCGTACGTCGTTTGCGGCAACCGCGAGATCGATCGCATCCGAGAATTCCAGCGTCACCCGGCTCTGGCCGAAGGAAGAGGTCGAAGAGATCGATTTCAGGCCGCTGACGCGCGCGACCGCGCCCTCGATCACCTTGGTCAGTTCCTGATCGATCGTCTGCGGCGATGCGCCGTCGAAGGTCGTGCGCACCGTGACGACCGGACGGTCGACATCCGGCAGTTCGCGCACCTCGACGCCGACGTAAGCCGCAAGGCCGGCAACGACCATCAGCGTGTTGAACACCAGCGCCAGGATTGGCCGGCGAACGAAAAGCGCGGTGAAGCTCTGCTTGCCCGAGGCCCTGTCCTGATGAATCTCGGTCACGCTCATTGGGTGACGGCCTCCCCATTCGAGGCCATTTCAGCGGAAACGCGCACCGCCCCGCCCTCGCGCACGCGCTGCAGGCCCTGGGTCACGATCTTGTCGCCGTCCTTGAGATCGGCTTTGACGAGAACGAAATCCGGATTGCGCTGCACGACGCTGACCCGCACCTTGTGTGACTTGTCGTCGTTAACCAGCCAGACGAAGGACCCCTGCGAATCCCACTGTACGGACTGCGGATCGACCGCCGGATATTTGTCGCCGGGAAATTTCATGCTGACGCTGAAGGACATGCCCGCGCGCAGTTCATCCGAACTGTTGTCGATCTTGGCGCGCAGGCGCAGCGTACGGCTTGCCGCGTCGATGCGGTTGTCGACGGCTTCGACCACGCCGGAAAACATCTGCCCCGGCTTTGCCACCGACATTGCCTCGACCGGCTGGCCGACCGACACCGTGTTGGCGAAGCGTTCCGGCACCCAGAAATCGACGAGGATTTCCGAGCGGTCGTCGAGCGTGACGATCGGGATGCTCGTCGTGACGTTGTCGCCGATATTGACTGGTACGATGCCGACGATGCCGTCGATCGGCGCAATGATGTTGCGCCGTGCGAGATTGAGTTCGGCAGCTTGCAGCTGCAGTCGCGCGCCCTGCTCGGCGATCTCGGAATCGAACACGTCCATGCGCGACACGCTGGACTTGATGTTGTGATAGAGATTGGATTTTTCGACGGCGGCCTTGACCGCTACATCAGCCTGGCCGCGGGCGATTACCTGCTCTTCGCTGTCGAGCTTGGCGAGCACCTGGCCAGCCTTGACCTTGTCGCCCGACTTGATGAGGATTTCGCGGATGGTGCCCGATGCCTGTGCGGTCACAGCGACCGAACGGATCGCATCACCGGTGCCGATGGCGTTCAGCCGGTCGTTGACGACGCCCTGGACGACGGCTTCAGTCGCGACAAGAATGGCGCTGTTGCGCCCGCCGCCATTGCGGCGGTTCTGCCCCTGACCTTGTCCGTCGCCACGCTGCTGGCCTTGCACCCGGGCGGGAGCGTCGGCATCCGCCGTCTCCTCAGCCTTCGGCGCGATCTTGGAAACGATGCCGTCTGGAATACCTGCATCGCGCATCATATCGCCGGCACCGGGCACAAAGAAAACCCACGCGGCAAAGCCGGCAGCGATGACGATGAGTGAGAGTATAAACTGCTTCCAAAAGGCCATTCACGTCTCCGGAGGGACTCGAGGTCGGACCAGGGTCGGTCGAAAGAGGCGCTGCGGGATCAAGGTCCCGACTGATGCGACAATATCGCGCGTTTACAGCTTACCGGCAAGCATAAGCAGCCGGCATTACCGATTTGTAATATCAGGAAAGAATGGAAATAACCCGGCCGCTCACTTTTGCTTGAACGAACACTCGCCATGTCTTTGACGCCGCCGATTGACGGGCGGGATGCCGTGCAAAATCTCTGCCGATGCGGGTTGAATGTCTATCGACGCATCGACCATCGCAAACCGATGACGGCCGCAATCCCCAGTATCGGCCACACCGCCCAGAACTGCCCCGTCCAGGTGAAGAGGTTGATGCCGACAATGCCGAGCGCCACGATCGCCAGCGAGGTGATCTTCCGGTTGAACAGGATCTGATTGCGATTCCAGGCGAAAGCCGCGACGACGGCGAGCGCAAGCACCGGAAAGCGCGCCCAGAAAACGCCCTGCCACGATAAAAGATTGATGCCGATCAGCACCGCCGCGATGACGCCGAGCACAGCGAACAGCCTGCGTCTGCCAGGTCGCGGGCTTGCTTCGGCAATCTCAGCCGCCGGCTGCGGACGTGCTGGGCCTGGTCGTTGGGGAGGCGGCATCTCGTCCTTGGCATCGCCGATCTTCACCGCGTAGCTCGGCACGCCTTCATCGACGTTCTTCACCATCAGCGGCCCGAGAAATTCAAAACCGACCGCGACCTTGTTGCGGACCTGATCGTAGACGGTGCTTGATATAACGATGCCGCCGGCGGAAGCCGAGGCCTGAAGCCGTGCGGCGATGTTGACGCCGTCGCCATAGATGTCGTCGTCTTCGACGATTACGTCGCCGAGATTGATACCGATGCGGAACAGCATGCGCCCGTCTTCCGGGCGGCGGGCGTTGAAACCGGCAAGTTCGTTCTGGGTATCGACAGCGGCGCGCACCGCCTCAACCACGCTTGGGAAATCAGCGATCAGCCCGTCGCCCCAGGTATTGATGACACGGCCGCCATGGCTTTCGATCAGGCGCCCCATCGCCTCCCGGCAGCGCTTCAGCGCCGCAAGCGTCCCCTCCTCATCGGCCCCCATCAGACGGGTATAATCCTGCACGTCAGCACAGAAGATCGTCGTCAGCTTGCGCCGCGTTTCACCCATGGTCTCTCGTCTCCGCGCTGTCCGCTCCCGGAAGGTCGCTGCAAACGTCGAATGTCGGTGAGTGATGGGCGATTGCAGCGGCGGTAAACTACTAAGCCTTTGTCTTCGTTACCATCGATAATTGCACCTTATCGTCGGCAAACAACGCGGCTTGGAGACATATCGGGGATCATTGAACGATCTTGCGCGGGCTCGCCGTGTGCTCCCTCGCCACGGTGTTCGAACTATCGATCTCCTGAAGCAACACGTCGTAGCCCCAGAGATCGGCGAGATGCTGCAGGACAAGCCTCGTGTCGGCCTCCTGAAGATAGCTTCCGTTCATCATGATATGTTGCAGCAGCAGGCGGCGGTCACCGGCGAGGTCGACGTCGACGATATCGATGGCCGGATCGGTCCAGCCGATGTCGTATTCGCGGGAAAGCTGACGGCGGATGCGCAGGTATCCGCGCTCATTGTGGATCGCCGAAACCAGAACCCCTTCAGTCTGCTCCGGATCATCGTAGAGATGGAACAGCCGCAACTGGCGGATCAGGTTCGGGCTGAGGAATTGGCTGATGAAACTCTCGTCCCGGTAATTGGCCCAGATGTCGCGCAGCACGGCCATCGCATCGCCGCGTCCTGATATATCGGGGAACCATGTGCGGTCTTCCTCCGTCGGCTTCGTGACGATCCTCTCGATATCCTGCATCATCGCAAAACCGAGCGCATAAGGGTTGAAACCCGAGAACCGCCGATCGTCATAGCTCGGCTGGAACACCACGTTGGAGTGCGATTTCAAGAATTCGAGGAAGTTTCCGTCGCTGATCTGCCCCCGCTCATGAAGCCGGTTCATGATCTGGTAATGGACGAAGGTCGCGGTTCCCTCATTCATCACCTTGGTCTGCCGCTGGGGATGGAAATATTGGGCGACATGGCGGACGATGCGAAGAATTTCGCGCTGCCATGGCTGCAGCCGCGGGGCGGTTTTCTCGAGAAAATAAAGGATGTTGTCCTGCGGAAGACCAAGCGCGGCACGGCGCTTTTCCAGGCCGCCGTCGCTCGCCTTTTTGGCCTTGCCGACGGGAACCGTGCGCCACAGATCGTTGAACATCTGCTCCTCGTGGGCCCGGCGCTCCTGCTGCCGCTTCTCCTCCTGGCGAAGGTCTATGGTAGTCTTGCCCGCATATCGATGCACCCCATGTGACATCAGCGCATGCGCCGCATCGAGCGTCCGCTCGACGGCCGTCTCGCCATAACGCTCCTCGCAGCGGGTGATATATCCTTTGGCGAAATCGAGGTAATCGAGGATTCCTTCGGCATCGGTCCAAAGCTTGAAGAGATAATTGTTCTTGAAGAAGTGGTTGTGGCCGAAGGCGGCGTGCGCGGTGACGAGCGTTTGCATCGTCGCCGTATTCTCCTCCATCAGATAGGAGATGCAGGGAGAGCTGTTGATGACGATCTCATAGGCAAGGTCGCGCATGCCGCGGCGGTAAAAGGCTTCGTGATGCGCGAAGTGCTTGCCGAAGGACCAATGGCGGTAAAACAGCGGCATGCCGGTCGAGGAATAGGCATCCAGCATCTGCTCCGAAGTGATGACCTCGATCTGGTTCGGATAGACGTCAAGGCCGAGTTCGCCGAGCGCGATTTCCTCGCAGGCGTCGTGGATGCGCTGCAGCGTTGAAAAGTCCCAGTCGGCCCCCTCGAACAACAGCCGCTCTTTCGGCCTCATTGTCATGGTCATGGCGTCACCCTCGACTGCGCGTCACGCTTCTGGAAGAGATCGTGGAAAACCGGGAATATTTCGCTTCGCCGGCAGACCTTGCGCATCGAAAGCGGCAGCAGCTCGGAGCGGATGCCGTCATAGAGCATCCAAAGCGGTGAACGGGATACCGACGAATCGCCGCCTTCTTCGCCGACCTCGATATAGGCGAAATACTGGCACAGCGGCAAAATCTCGCGCAACAGCTGACCGCTGAGGTTGCCGTCCGAATGGGCGTTGTCGCCGTCAGAGGCCTGGGCGCCATAGATATTCCACTCTGCCGGATCGAACCGCGCCGCGATGATCCCGCGCATGGCCGCAAGCGCGCTGGAGACCAGCGTGCCGCCGGTCGCCGGACCGTAGAAGAAGGTTTCCTCGTCCACTTCTTCGGCCTTGTCGGTATGGCGGATGAAGACGATCTCCACCTTCTTGTAGCGCTTAGACAGGAAAAGATAGAGCAGCAGGTAGAACCGCTTCGCAAGGTCCTTCATGTGTTCCGACATCGAGCCAGAGACGTCCATCAGGCAGAACATCACGGCTTTGGCCACTGGCTTCGGCTCGTTCTCAAAACGGCGATATCGGACGTCGAGCGGATCGATATAGGGAATGCGCCGGCTCTTTTCCGTCAGGGCTTTGAGTTTTACCTCCAGCCCTAGGCGGGTCTCATCATCCTCGCACTCCTCGATCTGTCGCTGCAGGGCTTCGATCTCTTCACGACGTGGACGGTGAAGCGCGACACGCCGCATCATCGCCAGCCTCGTCGTGCGACCGACGGCAATATTGGACGGCGATCCGGACACGGAATAGCCGGCCCGGAACGGCGTTTCCTCTTCAGTTTCGGCTAGACGCCGTTTGGCAAGATCAGGCAGTTCCAGGTCATCGAGAAATACATCGAGGAACTCCTCGCGCGTCAGCACGAAACGGAAACCGTCCTCACCATCACCTTCGCCGGCATCTTTTGGTTTTCCGCCATTCCTGCCCGGCGGCCGCGGAATGATATCGCCTTCGACGAAGGCCCTGTTTCCGGGCAGGATGTGATCGGCGGTGCCGCCTTCGCCCTTTCGAAGGCTCGGCTCGGCCATTCCGTCGATCGGCAGGCTGATCTCACCGCCGTCGAGCACATCGCGAATGTTTCGGTTTTGCAGAGAACGCTTGACCGCCTGCTGCACGGCGCCTTTCATGCGCCGAAGAAACCGTTGCCGATTTTCCAGACTTTTACCGCGCGGATTTAGCCGACGGTCGACAATGTGCATAGTGGCTCCACATTAACTTGCCTGTTTGACGCGCATGTACCATTCGACGAGGCGCCGAACCTGCCTCTCCGTGTAACCCCGCGCGGCCATGCGCGAGACGAATTCACTGTGCTTTTTTTCTGTCTCCGAATCCTTCTTCGAGCCGAAGGAAATCACCGGCAAAAGATCCTCAACCTGCGAGAACATACGTTTCTCGATCACTTCCCGGATCTTCTCGTAGCTCGTCCATGACGGATTTTTTCCGCCGTTTGCTGCCCGCGACCGCAACGAGAACTTGACGATTTCGTTGCGGAAATCCTTCGGATTGGCAATTCCTGCCGGCTTTTCGATTTTCGTCAGTTCCTGATTGAGGAGCTCGCGGTCGAGAAGCTGGCCGGTATCGGGATCCTTGAAGTCGACGTCTTCGATCCAGGCATCGGCATAGTCGACGTAGCGGTCGAACAGGTTCTGTCCGTAGTCCGCATACGATTCAAGATAAGCCTTCTGAATCTCATTGCCAATGAACTCTGCGTAGCGTGGCGCAAGATCGGCCTTGATGAATTCCAGATAACGCTTCTCGACATCGTCGGAAAACTGCTCGCGGCGGATCGCCTGCTCCAGCACATACATCAAATGGACAGGGTCGGCGCCGATATCCGTTGTATCGTGATTGAAGGTGGAGGCGAGCACCTTGAAGGCGAAGCGGGTCGAAATCCCGTCCATGCCCTCGTCGATGCCGGCAGCATCCCGGTATTCCTGAACGCTGCGGGCGCGCGGATCGGTTTCCTTCAGGCTCTCGCCGTCATAGGTGCGCATCTTCGAGAAGAACGTCGAATTCTCGTGTTTGCGTAGGCGTGAAAGCACCGAAAAGCGAGCCAGCATTTCGAGCGTTGCCGGGGCGCATGGCGTATTCGCGAGTTCCGATCCCTCGATCAGCTTCTCGTAAATCTTCTGCTCTTCCATCACCCGGAGGCAATAGGGCACCTTGATCACACAGATACGGTCGATGAAGGCCTCGTTGTTCTTGTTGGCCTTGAAGGTCTGCCATTCCGCTTCGTTCGAATGCGCCAAGACGATACCCGAGAAAGGTATGGCGCCGATATTCTCCGAGCCGATATAGTTGCCCTCCTGCGTCGCCGTCAGCAGCGGATGCAGCATCTTGATCGGCGCCTTGAACATCTCCACGAATTCGAGGATGCCCTGATTGGCGCGGTTGAGCCCGCCCGAATAGCTGTAGGCATCGGGATCGTTCTGAGAGTAAGTTTCGAGCTTGCGGATGTCGACCTTGCCGACCAGCGACGAAATATCCTGATTGTTCTCGTCGCCGGGCTCGGTCTTGGCGACGGCGATTTGGCGCAACCGCGAAGGTTGCACTCTGACGACACGGAAGCGGGAAATGTCGCCGCCGAAGTCGTCGAGCCGCTTCAGGCACCACGGGCTCATCAGCCCGTTCAGGCGCCGTAGCGGAATGCCGTATTGTTCCTGGAGCAGCGAACCCATTGTCTCCGGATCGAAGAGGTTGAGCGGGCTTTCGAAAACGGGGCTGATCTCGTCGCCCGCCTTTAGCACGTAGATCGGATGAACCTCCATCAGCAGCTTCAGCCGTTCCGCCAGGGACGACTTGCCGCCGCCGACCGGCCCGAGCAGATAGAGGATCTGCTTGCGCTCCTCGAGCCCCTGCGCCGCGTGCCGGAAGAAGGAAACGATGCGTTCGATCGTCTCTTCCATGCCGTGAAAGCCGGCAAAGGCTGGATAGATCCGGATGGTCCTGTTCATGAAAATCCGGCCGAGCCGCGCATCCCTGGCGGTGTCGACCATCTGCGGCTCGCCGATCGCGGCGAGCAGGCGCTCGGTCGCATTGGCATAGGCGATCGGGTCCTTTTTACAGAGATCGAGATACTCGGCCACCGACATATCGGTTTCGCGGCGCGCTTCGTAACTGCGCGTAAACGCATCGAATACGGATTCGTTCAGCATGGGCCCTCCAGTAAGGTTATGCCGCAGGCTCAAAGTCGTATAACCATCGAGATGGCTACGACGTTCCTAAGAATCAATAATTTCGTAGGTATATTCGACGCTCACCGGCCGTTTCTTGCAACGCACAAAAACGTGCATGCACCGGTTATTTTTACTCTACGAAACTGTTTCTCATTATAGTTGAAAAAAGCACCCGTGCGGTATCAGCACATTTCGCGACGTGACAGAAAGATGAAAAGGGTGTGCAATGTCGCCCGTGATTCGAGTTTCGGAAAATCGACGATTGGCAGTCAAATCTGCACAGAGTCGATGCCGGACAGCACGTGCCGATCCGCGCCTGAGGTGATGGAAACGGCCGCATACGGCCGTAAGCCAATCATTCGAATCGGTCGCCGCCGGCGCAGTTCAGCCGTTGAATGCCTTCTCCAGTGCGGCGACATCGATCTTGACCATGCCGAGCATCACCTCGGTTACGCGCCTGGCCCGCTCGCGATTGTCGTCGGCGATCATTTCGGAAAGCATGCGCGGCACGATCTGCCAGGATAGACCCCAGCGGTCCTTCAGCCAGCCGCAGGCCTCCGGCGTGCCGCCATTGGCGAGAAAGGCATCCCAGACCCGATCGATCTCGTCCTGGCTCTCCAGCAGAATCGCGATCGAAAAAGAATGGTTGAAGCTATCGAGCGGGCCGGCCCTCATCGCCAGAAAGGCCTGATCGCCAAGCGTGAACTCGATCAGCTCGACGCTGCCAGGAGGTCCGCTCGGCGTTTCCGCCGGAAGGATGGTCGTACGGCCGATCCTGGAATCCGGGATGATGGACACATAGAATTCGACGGCTTCGCGCGCTTCCTCAGCGAACCAGAGATTTGAAACGACCTTCGCCATGATACAGCCTCCTTGTTGACGATTGATCCGGACCACTGTCCGATGATCCAAGGACGCCCCGCCGGCGTGGGTTCCGACAGAGGGCGGCTGAAATTTTTCGGTCGTGTCGCCGCTTCCGTATCCAGCGGCCCGGCCGCCATGCAAACCCCTTGGGATAGCGGCGACTTGGGAATGAAAGCAGAACATCTTTTCTGGTCTTTCCTTCCCGAATCACTACATTACGCGCCATGAGCAATAGTTTCGATGATATCCCCTTCTTCGACGAAGAGCCGGGCGAGATGGCGCGCAAGCCGCAGCCGCCTGCCGCGCCCGCCGGAAGGCCGCCTGCCACCGGTGGCATTGCCGCCCGCGCCATGGCGGCCCGCGACGGCGGCAGCCGGCCGGATTATCTCGCCGGTCTGAACCCCGAGCAGACCGAAGCCGTCGAAACTTTGGAAGGCCCTGTCCTCGTGCTTGCCGGTGCCGGCACTGGCAAGACGCGCGTGCTGACGACGCGCATTGCCCATATCCTCAATACCGGCCGTGCCTTCCCATCACAGATCCTCGCCGTCACCTTCACCAACAAGGCCGCCCGCGAGATGAAGGAGCGCATCGCGCTACTGGTCGGCGGCGCCGTCGAAGGCATGCCTTGGCTCGGCACATTCCACTCGATCGGCGTCAAACTTCTGCGCCGCCACGGCGAGCTCGTCGGCCTGCGTTCCGATTTCACCATTCTCGATACCGACGACGTCGTCCGCCTGATCAAGCAGTTGATCCAGGCCGAAGGCCTCGACGACAAGCGCTGGCCAGCCAAGCAGTTCGCCGGCATGATCGACACCTGGAAAAACAAGGGTCTCGCGCCGGCCGATATCCCCGAGGGCGACGCCCGCGCCTTCGCCAATGGCCGCGGCCGCGACCTTTATTTCGCCTATCAGGCGCGGCTGACCACGCTGAACGCCTGCGATTTCGGCGACCTGCTGATGCATCCGATTGCGATCTTCCGCAAGAACCCGGATCTCCTGAAGGAATATCACGGCCGCTTCCGCTATATCCTCGTCGACGAGTACCAGGACACCAACACCGCCCAATATATGTGGCTCCGGCTTCTCGCCCAGCGCGCCAAGGGAGAGCAGCAGAATGTCTGCTGCGTCGGCGACGACGACCAGTCGATCTATGGCTGGCGCGGGGCCGAAGTCGACAACATCCTGCGCTTCGAAAAGGATTTTCCCGGCGCCAAGGTCATCAAGCTCGAGCGCAACTACCGCTCGACCGAACATATCCTCGGGGCCGCCGCCCATCTGATCGCCCATAATGAAGGGCGGCTTGGCAAGACGCTGTTCACCGACCGTTCCGATCCCGACGACGTCAGGGTGCAGGTCCACGCCTCGTGGGATTCGGAGGAGGAAGCCCGCGCCATCGGCGAGGAAATCGAGCAGCTTCAACGCGGCAAGCATCTGCTCAACGACATGGCGATCCTCGTGCGCGCCTCCTTTCAGATGCGCGAGTTCGAAGACCGCTTCGTCACTCTCGGCCTCAACTACCGCGTCATCGGCGGCCCGCGCTTCTATGAGCGCCTCGAAATCCGCGATGCCATGGCCTATTTCCGCCTCGTCGCCCAAGCCGCCGATGATCTCGCCTTCGAGCGCATCATCAACACGCCGAAGCGCGGCCTCGGCGACACGACGGTGCGTGCGCTGCATGATTATGCCCGGGCCCGCGATATCCCGATGCTGGCGGCGGCCGCCGACATCATCGAGACGGACGAGCTGAAGCCGAAGGCGCGAAAAGCCCTCTTCGACGTGATTCAATCTTTCCGCCGATGGCAGGAACTGCTTGAAAACACGCCGCATACCGAACTTGCCGAGCAGATCCTCGAAGAGTCCGGCTATACCGATATGTGGAAGAACGACAAGAGCGCCGAAGCGCCCGGCCGCCTCGAGAACCTCAAGGAACTGATCCGCTCGATGGAAAGTTTCGAGTCGATGCGCGGCTTTCTCGAACACGTCTCTCTTGTCATGGATGCCGAGACCAACGAGAATCTCGATGCCGTCTCGATCATGACGCTGCATTCGGCAAAGGGTCTTGAGTTCGACACGGTCTTTCTGCCCGGCTGGGAGGAAGGCCTCTTCCCGCACCAGCGCTCGCTCGATGAGAGCGGCCGCGCCGGACTGGAGGAAGAACGTCGCCTCGCCTATGTCGGCATCACCCGCGCCAAGCACCGCTGCCACATCTGGTTCGTCTCCAACCGCCGCATCCATGGCCTCTGGCAATCGACCTTGCCCTCGCGCTTCCTCGACGAACTGCCGGAAACCCATGTCGAGGTCGCCGAAATGGAGCAGAGCTACGGCGGTTACGGCCGTGGCGGCTACGGCCAGTCCCGCTTCGACAAGGCGGAGCCTTTTGCCAATTCCTACTCCACCCCCGGCTGGAAACGCGCCCAGGCCAACAAGACCGACGCCACGCGCGACAATTGGGGCAGCCGCTCCGGCCACGCCGTCGAACGCATCGGTTATGGCGAAAGCGGCCCGAAGGGACGCACGATTGAAGGCGAACTTGTAGCGAAATCCACCTCGTCGGAACCGTCGAAGTTCACCCTCGGCGACCGCGTATTCCACATGAAGTTCGGCAACGGCAATATCACCGGCATAGAAGGCAACAAACTGACGATCGAGTTCGACCGCGCCGGGCAGAAGCGGGTGCTGGACGGGTTCGTCGAGCGCGTGTGACTCGGGATCAGCATGGCGTGAAAACGCTCACCCGAGCATCCGCATTCTTCCAAGACCCAGGACGTCGTTGACAAGCGCGATACCTATGCCCGCGGCAACGATTCCCAATCCGATCAGAAAGAGCCGGCGCGATCGATCGTATTTGACGGCAAAGAGGGAGTCGCGTGACAAGAGGTCCGCAAAGACCTTCACCTGAATGGCTATGCCGATGGTCAGGAACAACATCGGCGGGATATCGATGCGGCTCCAGTCATTGGGATTGGAAACCCAGACACTGATGAAATTAAGCGAGAAACCGAGGATAATCCCGGCCGCCGTCAGCGATCCGTTGCGGAACGTCGCATCGATCTTCTCGTTCGGCTCTGCCTCGGACATGGTTTCGCTTCCGGCTTGCGTCTGAGCAAGAAAGGCAGAAATCTCGGCCGGGAGCAAGATCGGCCGAGAGCATGATGCCGAAAAGTGAAAGCGGTTTTCGGGCGACGTCATGCTCTGACTCCTGTTCTAGACTAGTATCGCGCTTCGGGCGCGGCGGACGAAATGCCGTCGCGGTGAAGAGCCGGCGCACCGCTCCATGTCCTTTCCGCGAGCCGCGCCGAAGAGATCTGATGTGATCAGCGACGCCTAACTCGTTTTGCTGAACCCGGATAATTATAAAAATTCAATAATTCCAACGTGTTATTTTTGGTAACCGAAAAGTTAACGTGTCAAAACGTCGCTTTGACGCTTTCCGCAAATCAGCTTAGCCCGGAAGACGCCCGTCCATGAAAGGCGGGCTTCACGACGAACTTTTCGAAGGAGGTTCAAGTGACCAGTGTTTCATCTCTCGGCAGCACATTATCCCAGTACCAGTCTCCGCTTTCCAGCCTCGACAAGAATGGCGATGGCGTCGTTTCGGCGGACGAACTCGCCGCCGCATCGCAGTCCTCGTCATCCGGCACGGCTGCGACCCCCACCGACAGCGGCGACAGCAGTGCCGATATCCTCAAGAAGATCACCGGCGACATCCTGTCGCTGATGCTGTCCCTGCAGAAGACCGAGGGCAGCGACGATCAAAACGACGGTAGCGATCAAAGCGACGACTCTTCCAACGGCGTCTTCGCCTCGATGGATACGAATGGCGACGGCAAGTTGACCGAGTCTGAACTCCTCGCGGCCGATCCGAGCAGCATCAATACGTCAGGCGACAGCGATCCGCTCCTGACCAAGGTGTTGAGCGACATGCAGACAGCCCTTCAGGCCTACCACAATACCTACGGCTCTTCCGCCGCCGCGGCCGATACGGCAACCGACGAGGTGACCGCGGCCTAGTCGGCCGGGATAAGGCTCCGCCGGGGGGAGCCTCGATCCTTCTTTACCGCAAAAAAGCGCGCCCTTTCAGGCAGCCGCGTTTGCGGCCGTCGCCGGCTCTGCCGGCTTGCTGCTAGCTGCGATCCCGCATCTCATTTGAGCCTTGCCCTCCATTTCAGCACGACTGCCACTCCGGATTCTCTCAATGATTGCATTAGGATATGCTGTTTCAGTCATTCGCTACCGCTAGTACCAGAATTAGCACTTGCATCTGCGCCCCCGGAAATTCACTAGTTTATATGTTCAATGTGCTTGGCGTCTTACACTGAAATAAGCGAAGGGATTGGCCTTGATGAAAGCGCTGCTGCTCGTCGATATTCAGAACGGCTTCTGCCCGGGCGGCAATCTGCCGGTGCCGGATGGCGACAAGGTGGTTCCCATCGCAAACAGCCTGATCGACAGCGGCACATACGACCTGATCGTCGCCTCGCAGGACTGGCATCCGCCGGGCCATGGCAGTTTCGCCTCTGCCCATCCGGGCGCGGCGCCTTTCGAGATGGGCGAACTCTCCGGCAAGCCGCAGATGATGTGGCCCGACCACTGCGTCCAAGGTACGCTCGACGCCGAATTTCATCCCGCGCTGAAATCCGCTGAGATCGATCTGATCCAGCAGAAGGGCGAGGATCCCGATATCGACAGCTACTCGGCCTTCCGCGACAACGACCGCGATGCCTCGACAGGCTTATCCGATTTCCTCGAGGACCAGGGTGTCACCGATCTCGACGTCTGCGGGCTGGCGACCGACTATTGCGTCAAGTTCTCCGCGCTCGACGCGCTGGAGATGATCCCCGGTGTCCGCGTCCGCTTCATCGAGGATGCAAGTCGCGGCATCACCCCCGACGGCGTCGCCGCCGCCATCGACGAAATGCGCTCGCACGGCATCGCGATCATCGACAGCTCTAAGGTGCTGACCGGTTAACTCACGCTAAAACGCGTCGCAATCTTTCAGACCATCTTACTTCATAACATAGACGTCGTAGGTCTCATCGCTCCCGGCAGCCGGGCCGAAGCGTTTGACGAACTCTGTCGCATTCTGGAAAGCAGAAATATCCTCCGGCGTCAGGGACAACCGCCAAACGTAGCTTTCCCGCAAGGAGACGGGTGCAGCAATCTGGTCGAGCCGCTGCGAAAGAAGAATGACGACAGGCACCTGCTCACCCTGCTGCAATCGACGTGCCGCTTGCAGTATATCGGCAAAGCTGAGCGAAAGCCGCGCGTTGCGGGTATATCGCACGATGGCGCCGAACCGCTCCTCCCGCAGAAGATAGGTGCGATTGGAAACATAATAAGGCAGCGCTTCCACGAGATAATCGGGATCTGCCATGATGATCGCATCCTTGAGATCGGGGCGCGATTGAATGAACGCACCGAAATCCTTGCTCCGGCTGAAGGGTATTTCGGCCACGAAGGTCCGATTGACCTTTTCGATACCGGACACGACCTGCAGTGCCAGCAGTACCAGGAAGCACAGGCGCCCGAACTTTACGCCGCCGCCGGCAGCCTTGATGGCGGCAACGTCCGCTCCTACACGTTGGAAGGGTGTGGTCGAGGCGGTCATCGCGGTCATGAAAACCAGCCAGAGCGCCTGATGTCTGTATCCGCCGGGATAGACAAGCGTAAAAAGCAGCGACAGTCCTACCAGCACCAGTCCAGCTGCGATCATTGCCGGCCGTCGGTTTGCCAACGCGAACAGGCTGCCGTAGATAAGGACGGACATCAACGCGGCGAAGATACGGAACGCCAACGGATAGGCCATCATCAGTTCAAGAATGCTGTCGGGATAGAAGGACATAAAATGCGAACTAGGCAGGGCCAGAGCACGAAGGGCAAGCACAGCGAAATTCTCGCCGCTGAGATCGTTCTGCCCCGTATCATTGAAGGTTGGATAGACAGTGAGGAAACACAGAACAATGCCAACCGCGGCGACGGCAGCGGCTGTCGCGAGGGCTCGATATTCCCTCAAAGGAGGCCTTGGCCGCACCAGCACCAGATCAAAAAACCAATAGGCCAGGAAGCCGCCGACAAGGACGACCGAATGGACGTTGGTATTCGCCAGCAAGGCAAACAACAGGCCGATCGATAGTCCGTTGCGTGCTCCTTTCTCCCAGGTCAGGACGATCAGGAAAATCAACAACATGCTGATGCCGTAATTTCGCGACATCGCAGCGTATTCGAAAATCGAAAAGCTGCCGAACAGCGAAAGCAGCATGATGGGAAGCGGCAGTTTCAGCCTGAAAACAAGGAGATAGGCTGCTGCCGCCGCAATCACCAGCGCCACGGCCTTGAGGGCGACGGGTGAGCCGACCACGACATAGGCCGTGCGCAGCAGGATATACCAAAGAGCAGGATGCCCCTCGCCATGCAGCTGGCGAAGCATATCGGCGAAATTGTCGCCCTGAAGGGCCAGCGACAATGCACGGACCTCGTCGCGCCAGACGGTTTCGGACCAGCAAAGTGCAGACGCAAGCGCAAGCCAGACCAAAAAAATCAACGGCTTGCCGAGCTTCGCAAAACGCGGCTCATCAACAACAGAGACAATCAAGGCCAAATGACACGCAACCCGGTGAATGACAGCGTGACGACCATATCGGCAGCGACATAATTTGGCGTTAAGTGAAGGCTCTGATTTTATTTTCAGGTGCTAGAGTTTTTGTTTTCTCTCTCGAGAAGATGAATGTCCTCGGCCACGTCTTCTATTCTCTTCAACAGGGCGGCCTGAGCATCTCTCAGCCCTCGATTGTAGAGGTACGGCCCGATCTCCTCGGTGAAGAAATCGAGCAGGAATTCGGCCGGCAAGGCGCCGATGGGGTCGAGTTCCCGGTCGAAATAGGCGCGGATGCGCGAAACGATTTCAGCCTTTTCTTCCTTCGAAAACTCGATCTTCTTCATGGGTTCCTCTTTGCCGGTGCGATCAGGGCTTTGATGGTTCAGCGAAATCGATTGGTCAATCAACGAAATTCAATTGCCGCGGCTACCCTTAGACCATAAGTGAAAGCTGAATTTCCAACAGGATCACCTATATGAATCGCGCCGACTTTGTTGAAGGTTTGCGGGGCGGCTCCGCTGTTGCGCTTGCATCGGCGCCCTTTGGCGCTCTCTTCGGAGCGCTGGCGGTCGAAAACGGCATGTCGCTCTCCGAAGCCGCCTTCATGAGCGCCACCGTCTATGCCGGCGCCAGCCAGATGGTCGGCATCGAACTCTTCGGTCACAATGTCCACGCCTGGCTGATCGTGCTGTCGATCCTCGCCGTCAATTTCCGTCACGTGCTCTACTCGGCGGCGCTGGCGCGTTACATCGGCCATTTCACGCCGGTGCAGAAATTCTTCACCTTCTTCCTGCTCGTCGATCCGCAATTCGCCGAAGCGGTAAAGCGCGCCGAGACCGGCCGGCAACTCGCCTTCGCCTGGTATTTCGGCTTCGCCATCATCATCTACATTCCTTGGGTGCTGATCAGCGTCGCCGGCGGCATGCTCGGCGGCTTCATCGGCGATCCCAAGGCCATAGGCCTCGACATCCTGCTGCCGGCTTATTTCCTCGGCATCGTCCTCGGCTTCCGCAAGCGAGACAATTTCCTGCCTGTGGCACTCGTCAGCGCGGTGGCGTCCGTATTCGCCTATCGCTATGTCGGCTCACCCTGGCATGTCAGCCTGGGGGCTGCTGCCGGTATCGTACTCGCCGCCGTACTGCCTTTGCCGCCGCAAGAGCCTGATCTCGAAGCCGACGCCCTTCAATCCGAAATGCACGAGGTCTGAGCCATGGAATTCGATCTTCACATGGCGCTCGTCATCCTCGCCGCAGCAGCCGCGACCTTCGCCACCCGCATCGGCGGCTATATCCTCATCACCCGAATGAAGAGCATTCCCCCGCGCGTGGAGGCGGCGCTGAATGCCGTGCCGGCGGCCGTACTGACGACGCTGGTTGCCCCTGCCTTCTTCACCGGCGGCTGGGAATCGAAACTGGCGCTAATCGTCGCCCTCTTCATCGGCCTGCGCTTCAGCCATACGTGGATGCTGGTCGCCGCCTGGATCGTCGTGATGAGCTGGCGCCACACGATCGGCGCCTGAGCACCGGCCTAAAGCCGGCGCAGAACTCAAGGCATTACAGCGTCGGCGACACTGTAATGCCGTTTTCTCAGTATTCCAGCGGCAGCGTCGCGTTCTCGAGCCATGCCCTGACATCGTGATCGTGGATCAGCGGCATCAGCGCCTCGCACGTGCGGCTGTGATAGTCGTTGAACCAGTGCAGTTCGTCATGGGTCAGAAGCTCTGGAATGACGAGGCTGCGGTCGATCGGGCAGAAGGTCAGCGTCTCGAAACCGAGCATAGCCGTGTCGCCGCCCTCGATCTCCTCGGCTCCACGCACATAGATCAGGTTCTCGATGCGGATGCCGAAGCTGCCGGGCCGGTAATAGCCCGGCTCGTTCGACAGGATCATGCCGGGCAGCAATTCCTGCGTCGAAAGCCTGGAGATGCGCTGCGGCCCCTCATGCACCGAGAGATAGGAGCCGACGCCATGCCCCGTGCCGTGCGCGAAATCGGCCCCTGCCCGCCACAGCGCGATGCGCGCCAGCGGATCGAGGTCGCAGCCGCGCGTCCCCTTCGGAAAACGTGCCGTGCTGATTTGTATCATGCCTTTCAGCACCAGCGTGAAGAACCGGCGATGCTCCTCCGACACCGCACCAATGCCGACCGTGCGGGTGATGTCGGTCGTGCCGTTGATATATTGCGCGCCGGAATCGATCAGGAAGAGCTCGCCCGCCTCGATCATCCGGTTGGATTCGGTCGTCACGCGGTAATGCATGATCGCCGCATGTTCGCCGGCACCCGAAATCGTGTCGAAGGAAATGTCCTTCAGCGGGTTCTGCATGCTTTGGCCGACGCGGGCACGCACCGCTTCGAGGTGCTCGGCGGCAGCAATTTCGCTCACCGTGCCGGGTTTTTCCTGCGAAAGCCAATAGAGGAATTCAACCATCGCCGCCCCATCCTGCAGATGCGCGGCGGCCGAGCCGTTGATTTCAACGTCGTTCTTTACCGCGCGCGGCAGCTTGGCGGGATCAGCACCCTCCACCCCTTCGCCGCCCGCCTTGCGGATAATCTCGGCCAGCGCATAAGAGGCGATATCCGGGTCGATCAGAACACGGCCCCCATCCCTGGAAACGGCAGCGAGCCTCTCCTCCAGCGCCGAGGGCGGCAGCTGTGTGCAGATCTGCGCGAGATAGGCCTCGGGCTCGATGCCGGTCTTGCGCTTGTCGAGGAAAAGATCGGCCCGCCCATCGGCATGGACGATGGCGCGCGCCAGCGGATGCGGCGTATGCGGCACGTCGGCGCCGCGAATGTTGAAGGTCCAGGCGACCGAGGAGGGATCGGCGATCAGCACTGCCGCCAGATTCTTCTTCGAAAGATCGGCGGCGATCGTGGCGATTTTATCCCTGGCAAGCACGCCGGCCTGGCCGACATTCTGGATGCTGACCGCGCCGAGCGGCTCGGCCGGCCGGTCGCTCCAGAGCTTGTCGAGTGGATTGTGCGGCAGGAAGACCAGCGTGCCACCGATCTGGGACAGCGCTCGTTCCAGACGGCGCACCTCGGCACCCGCGTGCAGCCAGGGATCGATGCCGAGTCGAAGGCCCTTGGCTCCGTTTGCGGCCAGCCAGAGATGCGGCGGCTCGTTGACGAGATCGCCACCCGAAAAAACCGACCCGTCGACCTGTTCGGCAAGCTGCGTCACATAACGCCCGTCGACGAAGACGATCGCCTGCGTGCGCAGAACCATTGCAACGCCGGCCGAGCCGGTGAAGCCCGTCAGCCATGCCAGGCGCTCCGAACATGCGGGAACATATTCGCCGTTGAACTCGTCGGCACGCGGTACGAGGAAGGCGTCGATGCCGAGCGAATCGAAAGCAGCGCGTAGCGCCGATACCCGATCCCTGCCGAATTGAGGCGTGGAGGTGACTTCGAAGGACTGGAACATGCTGGAAACCCGAATGGTTGAGACGAATCCGGTAAATGGGATGGCGGCTATGTTAGCGAAATTTCAATCGATGGGGAGAAAAAGCGACGAAACGAGTCGAAACCCTCGGTGCCGCCCAATATTTTGACTGAACTGTGACGCTAAAAGTTAATTTGGCACGCTTTATGCATTGGCCGCATGGCTCCCATGAGCGAAACCCTCTGCCTCCGCTTTTCAGAATAGCTATATAGGCGACATCGAACGGTTCGCGATGAACCTGCAACAAAGGAATTTTTGAAATGACCGCCTCTCTCTCGCGCTTCGCATATAGCAGCCCGGTGCAGGCTGGCGAACGCCAGACCGTACGTCACGTCATCGGCGCCCGCCGGCCGCAGAACGACGACAGCCTGAAGCTGCTCGGCGCCGGCCAGCGCGCCACGCGCCACAACGGCGCCCCCAGCTACGCGTTCTAAGTCTGAAAGCCCGTCCGTCTCCTCCCTCCCGGACCGGCCTATTGGAATGCAGTAGAGCCCGCTCGAGCGCTCCTCCCCTTGAGCTCGCGGGCATTGACCGGATAGACCGGTCCAAGGCGGTGCCATCGGCACCGCCTTTTTTGTTGTATTCGGAAGACTTTCCTTCAGGGTAGTGCGAGAAGCGCAGGATAATCCCCTCGCCTCACCGCCCAAAATCACGGCCGATCGAAATGGATCGTCACCCAGCCATTCCGCCAGATCGTCCGGACATGCCGAAGCCTCGCGCCGCTGTAGGCGGCGATCACCTTCCAGCGCTGTGCGGCGAGAATCCCCGAAAGGATGACCGATCCGCCGGGCGCAAGATGCGTCGCAAGCTTCGGCGCCATGCGCATTAGAGGCCGGGCGAGAATATTGGCGATGATCAGATCGAAGGGACCATGCTCGGAAAAGGCCGTCGAATGAAAGCCCGGCGCAGTGCGGGTGACGATGCCTGAGGCGATGCCGTTGCGGCGCACGTTTTCCGCCGCTACCCGCGTCGCAATCGGATCGATGTCGGTCGCCAGCACCGGTATGTTCTTAAGCTTGCGCACCGCAATCGCCAGCACGCCGCTGCCGGTGCCGAGATCGAGCGCGTTGCGGACCGGGCGCGAGCGCACCACGGCGTCGATCGCCTCGAGGCAGCCGGCCGTCGTGCCGTGATGGCCGGTTCCGAAGGCCTGGCCGGCATCGATCTCGATGGCGATATCGCCCGGGCGCACCTTATCGCGGTCATGCGAGCCGTGCACCAGAAAGCGCCCCGCCCTGACGGGCTTCAGCCCCTCCAGCGATTTCACCACCCAGTCGACATCTGGAATGACTTCCCGCTCCAGGCGGGCACCAGGAAAGGCGCTCTTGAGAGCTGCCTCGACGCGGGAGCGCACATCGGCCTCGTCCTCGGTCATCATATAGATCGAGGCTTCCCAAATATCTTTTTTCTCATCAATTTCGGTGGTGCCGATGGCAAAGTCTTCTTCGCCGAAGACCTCGCTCAGAAGGTCGAGAATCTCTTCAGCCTTGCTCTCGGTCGTCGTCACGTAAAGGCGGATTTCACTCACGATAGGCGGTCTTTCCCGTTTCCGTTGCCCGCCACGGGTCGAGTCAACGCCTCATCACCTGAAGCCATCACCCCTTGTTGACGAGATTCTCCAGCTTCTTTACCGCCGTGTCCGGATTTTCGCCATAGGCGATCGTTCCGGCAAATCGCCCGGCCGAATCGAGCAGGAAGACCGAGGCGGTATGATCCATCGTATAGTCGCCGTTCGTATCCTTCTCGTCGATCGGCACCTTCTTGGCGTAGACGCGGAAACCCTTGATGACCTCGGCAATCTTGTCGGGCGCGCCTGAAATGCCGGTGATGCGCTTGGAGACGTTGGAAACATATTCGTTCATGATCTCGGGCGTGTCGCGCTCAGGATCGACGGTGACGAAATAAGCCTGCAGCTTGTCGCCCTTCGGGTCGACCTTTTCCATCCAGCCGTTCAGCTCGAAAAGCGTCGTCGGGCAGACTTCGGGGCAATGGGTGAAACCGAAGAACAGTGCCGTCGGCTTGCCGCGCAGCGCCTGCTCAGTGATCGGCTGCCCGCTCTGCGAGACTAAGGTGAAGGGTACGCCGTAGGGCGATTCCGCCACGACATCCCCGGACTTCGTGGGGTAGAACTGAACCGCGCCGAGAACGCCGGCAAGTATCAGGACGCCGACCCAGACGGCGATGCGGAATGTCTTCATTGGCGTGATCCTCGCTCCAGGCGGATGTGCCGCCCGCCCTTGCCCGCGTGATATAGTCCCGATCGGACGCACGCAATTCAAGAATATGTTTCCCAAGCCGTGATGAATTGTCTCACCGGTAGAAATTGCCACGGTAACGAAGTCCCTGCGGAACCTGCATGGACAAAAAGTCCCACGCATTTCAACAGCTTACCTTTAAAGCGCGTCGTATCAAACTTGCCTCATACGACGGGCTTTGGCTTTTTGTTTTCACGCATGTGGTCATCCCCCGCCGCACATTTCAGGGCGACATGCGTTCGAGAGGCGGGCAATCGCAAAATACATATCGTTAGGAAAGACTTAAGCCGTCACATCTATATTTAAAAGCCATCGCTTCTCCCGCCGGGGACAACTGGGAAGAATTCTGATCATGAACAACAACAATGCCATCAAGCAGTCGGGCTCTTATCTCGAAATCGTTTCGTTTCACCTGGGCGATCAGGAATTCTGCATCGACATCATGGCCATCCGCGAAATCCGCGGCTGGGCGCCGGTGACGCCGATGCCGCATACCCCGCCTTACGTGCTCGGTCTCATCAACCTGCGCGGCGCGGTGATCCCCGTTATCGACATGGCCTGCCGCCTCGGCATGAAGATGACCGAGCCTTCCGAGCGCTCGGCGATCATCGTCACCGATATCGCCGGCAAGTTGGTCGGCCTGCTCGTCGAACAGGTTTCCGACATGATGACCATTAAGAGCGAAGACCTGCAGCCGCCGCCGGAAATCATCCCGGAAGCCCAGCGCGCCTTCTGCCGCGGCATCGTCGCGCTTGAGAAGACCATGGTCTGCTTCCTGAACCTGGATACGGTTATTGCCGACGAACTGACGCAGGCGGCTTGATATTATTTATACTGATGTTGAAAGGCCCGGCTCGTCCGGGCTTTTTTGTTTGGTGCGGTGCGCGAGCGTGGCAGGGTTCAGACTCTCTTGTGGGCAGGGATTAGGGCGGCATATTCTCCGACCAGAACCTTCCGCCTACGGCTTCCCATTCTTCCACGTCACGTTCTGCCCATAGAGCGGAATCGTCGAAATCGACATCTTCGCCGAGCCATCCGTCAATTCCCTGGAATGGGCGAGATAGATCAGCGTGTCATTGGTCTTGTCGTAGATGCGGTTGACGACCAGCGTCTTCCAGATCAGCGACATGCCCTGCCGGAACACTTCGCTTCCATCCTTGGACAGGTCGATATTGCCGATCTCGATCGGCCCCGTCTGCCGGCAGGCGATGGAATTGTTGGAGGGATCTTCGAACCAGTTGCCGTTCTTGAACCGGTCGATAAGGCTGCGGTCGAAATAGGTGACGTGGCAGGTGACGCCCTTTACCTCCGGATCGGAGACCGCCTCGACGATGATGTCGTTGCCGATCCAGTCGACGCCGACCTTGCCGACGACTTCGGCCGAGGCAGCACCTGCGGAAAGGGCAGCGAAGGAAAAGGCGGCGAGAAGAAGATTGCGCGGTTTGGACATGGCGGCTCCCTGAGTGATCCGCATTCTAGATAAGTGCGCCCCGATGCTTTGCAAGAAATGGCGGCCTGAGGAAGCGATCAGCCTTTCCGGCACGTGCAGGGCTCGTAGGCCTGCGCCGTCAGCCGGCCGGGCCGCATGCCGATCAGCGCGGGTATGGCGTGAACGGCATTGGCCTTGACCGCTTTGGCCATCTCGATGGCAGCGGCCGCGCAGACGACGGCGTCCTCGGCGGCGTTGTGGTGCACGAAACGCAGGCCGAGATGCTCGGCGATCAGGTTCAAACGATGCGAGAGGAAGTGCGGCCAGATCCGCTGCGCCATCTTCAAGCTGCAGAGATAGGTCAGCTCCGGATAGGATTGCCGGTAGTGATCGAGGCTCGCCCGCCAGACGCTGAAATCGAAAGCGGCATTATGGGCGATCATGGTGGCGCCGCTGATATCGTCGTGGAACTCGTCCATCACCTCGGGAAATTCAGGTGCATCCTCGACATGCTCCGGCCGAATGCCATGGATCGCAATGTTCATCCCGGAAAAGCGCATGTCCCGCGGCCGGATCAGCCGTTCCTCGACACGAGTGACCCTGCCCTCCTCGATCCAGGCAAGGCCGACGGAACAGGCGCTGCCGCGCTGTTCGTTCGCCGTCTCGAAGTCAATCGCGATGGTCTTCAAATCAGTTATCCGAATCATTTCCCGGAGAACAGAAATACCGTCCCGGTTCCGGCCGCGCAAATTCGACACGACGCACGGTTGACTTTTCAACCGACATATCGAAACTTTCCGCCATGATCGGTTCCGTGACCATGGCAGCGCTTATCCATCACACCACCACCCTTGAAGGGTACGTGGGAGCGATGGCGCGTTAGCAGCGATCCGATCATCCCGAAAACCCTGCCGAGGCGACTAGGGTTTTCAGAAACTCGGGCTCTCCTCCTGAAACCAACGGAGAGCAGCCATGTCCGAAAATGAAGAGAATGAGCCTGGCCGCCGAGCGCGCCTGCCGGACGGCGTCCTTGTCCGCGCCGTCCGCCTTTCCGATGCGGAAGAGATCACCGATCTAATAAATCTGCCGGGCTATCGCGCCGGCACCCTGCGGCCGCCGTACCAGAGGGTCGAAGAGGTCCGCAAATACATGGAAAATCCGTCGCCGGATGCGCTGAACCTGGTCGTTACCCTCAATGGTAAGATCGTTGGCAATGGCGGTCTCAACCGCCTCTCCGGCCGCAGGCAGCACGTCGCCAGCATCGGCATGGGCGTGCATGACGATTTTACCGGCCGTGGTTTCGGACGGATCCTGCTCGGCGCTTTCACCGACGCCGCCGACGACTGGCTGGATATCAAACGGCTGGAACTGACGGTCTACACTGACAACCTTGTCGCCATCGGCCTCTACGAGAAGTGCGGCTTCGAGCGGGAAGGCCTGCTGAGGGCCTTCGGTTTTCGATCGGGACAGTATGTCGACGCCTATACGATGGCCCGGCTCAGGCTATGAGCTACGCGAGGCTGGCGGCACCGCCGTCGGCCTCTCACCCGCTGATCAGTGCCAGCCACTCGTCCTCGTCCATCGTCTGCACGCCGAGTTCGCGCGCCTTGTCGAGCTTGGAGCCGGCGCCGGGGCCGGCGACGACGATGTCGGTCTTCTTCGACACCGATCCCGCGACCTTGGCGCCGAGGCTTTCTGCCCTCGCCTTCGCCTCATCGCGGGTGAATTTTTCCAGCGAGCCGGTAAAGACCACGGTCTTGCCGGCGACCGGGCTGCCTGTCGTCACCGGCTGTTCGGCCTGCTGAGGCGTCACTTCCTCAAGCAGCCGGGTGATCACCTCGATATTGCGCGGTTCCTTGTAGAACTCGACCATGGCACGCGCCACCACTTCGCCGATGCCCTCGATGGCATTGAGATCGTTCCAGGCGTCGCCGGAAAGCGGCGCTGCCTCCGTCATTGCCGTGGCAAAGGCTTCGTAAGTGCTGTAGGAGCGCGCCAGCAGCTTTGCCGTGGTCTCGCCGACATGACGGATCCCGAGCGCATAGATGAAGCGATGGAGTGCAATGCTGCGCCGTTCGTTGATCGCCGCATACAGCTTGCCGACGCTGACCTTGCCGAAGCCGTCGATATTCTCCAGCTTGGTCAGCGATTGCTGCTGGCGCTTCTCCAGCGTGAAGATTTCGGGCGCGGTGCGGATCTGCAGCGACGCGTCCTCATGTTCGAAGAAGAAGTCGATCTGCTTCGAACCCAGCCCCTCGATATCGAAGGCATTGCGCGAAACGAAGTGTTTCAGATGCTCGGTCGCCTGCGCCCGGCAGATGAAACCGCCGGTGCAGCGGCGCACCGAATCCATCTTGCCGGTCTTCTCGTTGACCTCGCGCACCGCATGCGAACCGCAGACCGGGCAGGTTTTCGGAAACTCATATGAGCTGGCCGCAGCCGCGCGTTTTTCCATCAGCACGTCGAGGATCTGCGGAATGACGTCGCCGGCGCGCTGGACGATGACGGTATCGCCTTCGCGGATATCGTGGTCCTCCGGCCGAATGCGCTCGCCACTATTGCCGATACCCTTGATGTAATCCTCGTTGTGCAGTGTCGCATTGGTGACGACCACGCCGCCAACGGTAATCGGCTTCAGCCGCGCCACCGGCGTCAGCGCCCCGGTGCGGCCGACCTGGATCTCGATCTTCTCGACCTCGGTGAAGGCCTGTTCGGCCGGAAATTTGTGCGCGGTCGCCCAGCGCGGCGAACGCGAGCGGAAGCCGAGACGGGCCTGCAGCTCGAGACTGTCGACCTTATAGACGACGCCATCGATGTCGTAATCGAGATCCGGACGCTCGAGGCCGATCTCGTCATAATGCGCCAGGATGTCGGCGACCGAATTCAGCCGCTTCATCAGCGGGTTTACAGGAAAACCCCAATCCTTGAAGGTCTGCACCATGGCGAACTGCGTATCGGCCGGCATTTCCGACATTTCGCCCCAGGCATAGGCGAAGAATTTCAGCTTGCGGCTCGCCGTCACCTTGGCATCGAGCTGGCGCAGCGATCCGGCGGCCGTATTGCGCGGATTGACATAGGTCTGCTTGCCCTCCGCTTCCATCTGCCGGTTCAGCGCCAGGAAGTCGCTCTTGGCCATATAGACTTCGCCGCGGATCTCCACGACCGCGGGGACACCCTTCGGCAGTTTATTCGGGATTTCGGCAATGGTGCGAATATTGGCGGTGACGTTTTCCCCGTCGTGCCGTCGCCGCGCGTCGCAGCTGTCACCAGCCTGCCGTTCTCATAACGGATCGACATCGACAGACCGTCGATCTTCGGTTCGGCGGTAAAAGCGATCGACTGGTCCGGCAGGCGGCCGAGGAAACGATAGACGCCGGCGACGAAATCCTGCACGTCCTCCTGCGAAAACGTGTTGTCGAGCGACAGCATCGGCCGTGCATGGACGACGGGCGAGAAGGTGACGGAGGGTGCTGCCCCCACATGCCGCGACGGGCTGTCCTCGCGGATCAACTCGGGAAACCGCGCCTCCAGCGCATCGTTGCGGCGCTTCAGCGCATCGTAATCGGCATCGGAAATCTCCGGCTGGTCCTTGCCATGGTAGAGCGCGTCGTGATGCGCGATCTCCTTTGCCAGCCGCTCGAGTTCGGCGGCAGCCTCTTCGATCGTCAACGTGTCGACGGCGGAACCTTCGGTGGACATGGAATATCACTCCAGGGAATCTGGCCAGAAAATCTCGATTGTTTTTAGAGCAAAATTTCTGGATGAAAAGAGAGGCGGAGTATGTCGCGCCGGGAAGATTGCCTTGCAGCATTGACAGGCCCCTAACCCCTCCGCCCTCATTCCTGTGCCCGTCACAGGAATCCAGCCACGGCGCGTCTGCGCCGTGAATGACTATTTTAATAAGAAGGGTCTCTTGCGCCCAAGGACTTGGGCGCGCTGGATCCCTGATGAGGGAGTGTGGAGCAGCGCACGCCAAACTTACAGCCGCCGACTGCACTAATGGGTCAGAGCATGTGCAGGCGCTTGCCCCGCCCTATTCCCAATCCCTCGCATTGCGCAGCCGAATGCCGCTGACATGCAGGGTGGTGTCCCAGAGGCTCTTCAGCGGCCGCAAGCTGTCGACCACCCGAAGTTCCACCCTGCGCGGCGCAAATACCCGATCGAGCCGTGTAATAACGCTCTTCCCCATGGGAATCACGCGTCTGCGGGAAACCCACATGCCCGTATCATTGAGGTCTTCGAAATCCTCAGCCGGAAGCTCATAACGATGGATCGCCTGCGCCTCGAGCCGTTCCAGCCAATGACGCTCGATGAAGGCCACAGCCCGCCAATCGCCGAGCCAGCGCCGTCGCTCTGGCTCCGACGTCTCTGCTGTCGCCCAGAGCAGGATGCGGGGACAGTCGCGGGGAAAGAGATACATGAAGTCGTAATCGCCATCGATCGCCCAGACGAGCGGACCATTCAGCCATTCCCGGCCGACCGGGCGGACGGAGGCGATACGGACCGGGCGCGGTTCGAACACGGCGATATCGGGATCATCGCTGAAGTGGAAAAGACGCATGGGCTACGGATCGCCGCTGATCGGAATACTGCGGATAGCGTGAAGCGGAATATTTGTCACCGTTGCCGGTGCGGCCGATTTTGGCGATCAACCGTTGCCGGCCAGAAGCCGCTTGGCGGCCGCCCTCGCCTCTTCGGTTACCGAAGCGCCGGCCAGCATGCGGGCGATTTCCTCGGTGCGGTCCTTCTGCGCCATCGTCGCCACGCGCGTGGCGATCTTTTCCGATCCCTCGGCGGCCGGCCCCTTGGAGATCAGAAGATGCGTCGCCGCCCTTGCCGCGACCTGCGGCGCATGCGTCACCGACAATACCTGCACCCGATCGGATAGCCGCTTCAGCCGCTGGCCGATCGCATCGGCCACGGCGCCCCCGACGCCGGTGTCGATTTCGTCGAAGACGAGCGTCGGGGCCGATCCGCGATCGGCGAGCGCCACCTTCAGCGCCAGCAGGAAACGCGAGAGTTCGCCGCCGGAGGCGACCTTCATGATCGAGCCCGGCCGCGTGCCGGGATTGGTCTGGACATGGAATTCGACGATGTCGATGCCTTCGGCGAGCGCCTCCTGCCCGTTCGTGGTGATCTCGACCATGAAACGGGCGCGTTCGAGCTTCAGCGCCGGCAGCTCCGTCATGACGGCCGCAGCCAGTGCGGTGCCGGCGTGATGGCGCCTGTCGGAGAGTGAGCGCGCTGCCGCATCGTAATTCTCGTGCGCCAGGCCGACCTCGGCTTCGAGCCTGGCAAGCCGCTCCTCGCCCGCGTCGAGGTCGGCAAGATCGGCGATCATGCGCACGGCAAGTGCCGGCAGTTCGGTGACCGGCACGGAATATTTGCGCGAGGCGGCCCTGAGCGCGAAAAGCCGCTCCTCCACCCGCTCCAACTCCCTCGGATCGTATTCGGTCTTGCGCAGCGCCGCCTCGACTTCCATTTGGGCGTTAGAGAGCTGGTCCAGCGCGGCATCGAGCAGCGTCACCGTGTCTTCGAGCAGGCCCGGCGCCTCATGGCTCTTGCGCTCCAGCCGGCGCACCAGCGAGGCGATATGAGGCACTGGCGAGGCATTGCCGTTCAAAAACTCGGACGCCTCGGCAATATCGCCGGCGATTCGCTCGGCTTTCATCATCTTCTGCCGGCGATCGGCGAGTTCGTCCTCCTCGCCATCTTGCGGCGAAAGCTTCTCCAGTTCCGCGACGGAGGAGCGCAGATAGTCGGCTTCGCGCGCCGCACCTTCCACCTTCTCGCGGTGTTTCTTCAGCGCCCGCTCGCTGTCGCGCCACAGGCGATACAGTCGGGAAACCTCCGAAACCTCGTCGGTGAGGCCGGCGAAGGCATCGAGCAGAGTGCGATGGGCATTGGTGTCGACCAGGGCGCGATCGTCGTGCTGGCCGTGGATTTCGACCAGCATCTGACCCGCTTGCCGCATCAGCTGCACGCTGACCGGCTGGTCGTTGACATAGGCCTTGGTGCGCCCGTCGGCCGATTGCTGACGGCGAAAAATCAGGTCGCCTTCGTCGTCGATGCCGTTTTCACGCAGAAGCCTGCGGGCGCCGTGATCCATGCCGACGTCGAACACCGCCGTCACCTGGCCCTTGTCCTCGCCATGGCGCACCAAGTCGCCGTCGCCGCGCCCACCGAGGGCCAGCGACAGGCTGTCGAGCAGAATGGATTTGCCCGCCCCGGTCTCGCCCGTCAGCACGGAGAGGCCGGTCTCGAAGGCAAGATCCAGCCGCTCGATCAGGACGATATCGCGGATCGAAAGCTGGATCAGCATTGGGCTTATGAACCGAGCAGGAGTTTCTTGCCTGCTGCAGCGATCCACGAGCCCTTGTTTTCCCGCGGCTCGGCGCCACCGGTCTGCAGCAGCTTGTAGGAATCGGCGTACCACTGGCTGTCGGGATAATTGTGACCGAGGACGGCAGCCGCCGTCTGCGCCTCGTCGACGATGCCCATTGCGTAATAAGCCTCGACGAGACGCGCCAAGGCCTCTTCGATCTGGTTCGTGTTCGGATATTTCTCGACGACGATGCGGAAGCGCGAGATCGCGGCGAGATATTCCTTCCGCTCCATGTAGTAGCGGCCGATCTGCATTTCCTTGCCGGCGAGCTGGTCGCGCGCAAAGCGGATCTTGGCCTGCGCGTCGTCGACATATTCGGAGTTCGGATAATTGTCGATGACGGCCTGCATTGCCTCGATCGTCTTGGCCGAGGCGCGCTGATCCTGCGTCACGTCGACGATCTGCTTGGAATAGGTGAGACCGATGAGATACTGCACATAAGCGGCATCCTGGGACTTCGGATATTGCGACATGTAGCGGTTGCCGGAGGCAAGCGCATCGTCCAGCTTGCCCTGGCGGTATTTGACGAAGGTGCTCATCACAAGCGCCTTGCGCGCCCATTCGGAGAACGGGTTCTCGCGGTCGATGGCATCGAACTTGCGCGACGCTTCCGCCATGTTGCCGGCCTTCATGTTGGCAAGGCCCTGGGTGTAGAGCACGTCAGGCGGATCGGTTTCGAGGCCGAGCTTGGTGATGTCGATATCGGGATCGGACTGGCAACCGGATATCGCGGCGCCTGCGCTCAGCACCAGAAGCGATGCGAACAAAGCGCGCGCTGTCTTCATCATACCGTCAGATCCTGCATAACCCATTCGAAAGAACCCCACTGCCGCCGCTCGCTCCACGGCAGCCACGCCTCGCTGGCGTTTCTAGCCATAAATGTGCATCAAGAGCAACGCAATGATAAGGCATTAACGCATTTTTGTGGCAGCAGCCGGGGAATGACCGGCTTTTCCTCTTCTTCCCCGACCTGTGGCAGTAAAGCATCTGACCCGGTGGACATAAAAAAACCGCCTCCGGGAAAGAGGCGGCCTGGTCTTGAGAATGTGCTGGAGGTCATGCCGACCAGGGAGCGAATTCCGAAGCGTTGACCGCGATCAGTTCGCGGGCGGCGACGCGCTGGCGCGGTATCGACGTCTCCACCACCTCATAGGCGGAGGGATCGGCGAGCAGCGCCTTCAGTGCATTGGCATTCATCTTATGGCCGCCGCGATAGGAACGGTAGCAACCGATAAACTGAACGCCGGCAAGCGACAGATCGCCGACGGCATCCAGCGTCTTGTGGCGGACGAATTCGTCCTTGGCGTAACGCAGGCCTTCGACGTTGATGACGGTATTGTCGTCCGAAATGACGACGGAATTTTCGAGCGAGGAGCCGAGCGCGTGGCCCGAGGCCCAAAGGCGCTCGACGTCGCGCATGAAGCCGAAGGTGCGAGCGCGGGAAAGTTCGGTCTTGAAGACCGCCGCGGTCATGTCGCCGGCCCACTTCTGCCGGCCGATCAGCGGGCAGTCGAAATCGATCTCGACTTCGAAGCGCGTGCCGTCATAGGGGCGGAATTCGCTCCAGGAACCGCCGTGTTCGATTCGAACCGGCTTGGTGATCCGGATATAGCGGCGCTTGACGCCGAGCGAGACCAGACCGACCTGCTCGATCGCCTCGACGAAGGGCAGCGAGCTGCCGTCCATGATCGGCATTTCCGAGCCCTGCACCTCGATCACAACATTGTCGAGGCCGAGCGCATAGATCGCCGCCATCACATGCTCGATCGTCGCGACCGAATGGGTGGGAGAGAAGCCGAGCACGGTGCAGAGGTCGGTATTGCCGACCTGCGAGGAGACGGCCTTGAGTTCGGTGATGTCGCCATTGGCATGCAGGCGCTGGAAAACGACGCCGGTATCCGATTCGGCCGGATTCAGAGTGATCGAGACATTAGCGCCAGAATGGACTCCGATGCCCGAAAGCGTCACGGGACGCGATACCGTCGTTTGAAAACCCAGCAAGCCAATTGCCATAAATTCTGCCTTTATTCTTCCGCACCGGCAGTCTGCCCAATCGGCGCGGTCATCGTTCATTCTATACAACGAGCCTGTGGAAAGGACTCGTGGGGCAGTTTCCTTGCACCATACTTACGTGTGCCGGCGCTCCAATCCAAATCACTGTTTCTTTCGCTTTGTTACGAAGTCACACGATTGAAATCGCTTGCGAATCACGGGCTGAAAAACAGCAATGCCCGGGACCTGGATCCCGGGCATAAAAGCTGCTGATCAGCCGCTCAATTCGATTGGCGACGCAGGAACGCCGGGATTTCCAGCTGGTCGTCTTCCTGCATCATCCGGGCCTGCGGAACCGCCCGGCCCTGCTCGTCGAGATTGCCGCGGCGCGGTGCGTAGAGGCTCGCTTCAGGCGACAGCGGACGGCGCTGCTGCGAAGCGGCCGGCGGTGCGGCAGTCATGTCGGCGGCAACGGCTTCGTCGTCGCGGCGGCCAAGCGAATTGGTGATTCGCTTCAGCAAGCCCATCGGACCGCGCTCTTCCGCTGCGTGCGCGGAAGCCGGCTGCGTGCGGTGGTCGAGTTCGGCCTGGACGACCGGCGGGAAATCCTCGACCTTCGGCATGCGCATCGGTTCGGGCGCCTGGCGGATGATCGGCTCCTGCCGGACCGGCTGCTGCTGGACGGGCTGGCTCATGACCGGCTGGCTCATGACGGGCGCCGGAGCCTGCTGCTGCACCTGAGGACGCAGCACCGGAGCTTCCGGTGCAGGCGCGAAGATCTTGCTCTGCGGACGGAAGGTTTCCTGCTGGACCACAGGCTGCTGTACCGGTGTGGCGGCACGCGGGGCCGGGAATTCGAGCTCGCGTTCCATCTCGGTTTCGCGGATGGTCTGCGCGATCGGATCCATGACCTTCGGTGCCTGCATCACGGGGGCAGGCTGGACTGCGGCCGCTGCCGGAGCAACAGCCGCGGAGGGACGGATAGCAGGCCTCGCGGCCGGCTGAAGGTTGCGCTCGGCTGCCTCGCTGATCGCCCGGTCGATACCGGTTGCGACGACGGATACGCGGATAATGCCTTCAAGCGATTCGTCGAAGGTGGCGCCAAGGATGATGTTGGCGTCGGGATCGACTTCCTCGCGGATGCGGGTCGCGGCTTCGTCGACTTCGAAGAGGGTGAGGTCGCGACCGCCGGTGATGGAGATCAGCAGACCCTGGGCGCCCTTCATCGAGGTTTCGTCGAGCAGCGGGTTGGCGATTGCGGCCTCGGCGGCCTGCAGCGCGCGGCCGGAGCCGGAGGCTTCGCCGGTGCCCATCATAGCGCGACCCATTTCGCGCATGACCGAGCGGACGTCGGCGAAGTCGAGGTTGATCAGACCTTCCTTCACCATCAGGTCGGTGATGCAGGCAACGCCCGAATAGAGAACCTGGTCGGCCATCGCGAAGGCATCGGCGAAGGTCGTCTTGTCGTTGGCAATGCGGAAGAGGTTCTGGTTCGGAATGACGATCAGCGTATCGACAGACTTCTGCAGTTCCTGGATGCCCATCTCGGCCAGGCGCATGCGGCGCCCGCCTTCGAAATGGAACGGCTTGGTGACAACGCCGACCGTCAGGATGCCCTTGTTGCGGGCGGCCTGTGCGACGACGGGCGCAGCGCCGGTGCCGGTGCCGCCGCCCATGCCGGCGGTGACGAAGCACATATGCGTGCCGTTCAGGTGATCGATGATCTCGTCGATGCACTCTTCGGCGGCCGCCCGGCCGACTTCCGGCTGCGACCCGGCGCCGAGACCTTCGGTGACGTTGGCGCCGAGCTGGATGACCCGTTCGGCCTTCGTCATGGTCAGCGCCTGGGCATCCGTGTTGGCGACGACGAAGTCGACGCCCTGGAGACCGGCGGTGATCATGTTGTTGACGGCGTTGCCGCCACCGCCGCCAACGCCGAATACGGTGATGCGCGGCTTCAGCTCTGTGATGTCAGGCTTTTGCAGCTTGATGGTCATGGTACCTGTTCCTTCTCTCTCTGGCCGCATCGCCACGCCGGCCAATCACTCAATTTCAGAAGCTTTCCTTCAGCCACTGGCCCATCCGGGCTATGCGGCTGTTATTTCCCCCAAGCGACATGAGCAGACCGCTCTGTGACGCATGTGTCTCCATGTCCGCGACCTGCGGATAGATCATCAGTCCGACGGCCGTCGAAAAGGCCGGGCCCTTGGCCGCCGTCGGCAGTCCCGAGACGCCCATCGGACGGCCGATGCGGACGTTGCGGGCAAGGATGCGGCGCGCCACATCGGCAAGGCCGGTCAGTTGGCTCGCGCCGCCGGTCAAGACGACGCGCTTGCCGACGATCGGGCTGAAGCCGGAGCGCTGGATGCGGTCGCGGATCAGTTCCATCGTCTCTTCGATCCGGGCCGAAACGATGCGCGAAACCAGCGCCCTCGGCACCTGCGACGGCTGGTCGCGATCATCCTCGCCGATCGGCGGGATCGAGATCAGCTCGCGCTCGTCGGAAGAATTCGAAAGCGCCGTGGCATGCACGACCTTCAGCCGCTCCGCGTCCTCGATGCGGGTCGAAAGGCCGCGCGCCAGATCGGTTGTGACGTGATGGCCGCCAAGGCCGACGGCATCGGTATGAACGAGCTTGCCTTCGGCAAAGACCGAGATCGTCGTCGTGCCGCCGCCCATGTCGATCGCCGCGCAGCCGAGCTCGACCTCGTCGTCGACGAGAGCCGCAAGGCCCGATGCATAGGGCGTCGCGACGATGCCCTCGACCGACAGATGCGCGCGGTTGACGCTGAGCTCGAGGTTTTTCAACGCCGAGCGCTCCGCCGTCACGACATGCATATCGACGCCGAGCGCATCGCCATACATCGCCAGCGGATCGCGGATGCCGCGCTCGCCGTCGAGCGAAAAGCCGGTCGCCAGCGAATGCAGCACCGAACGGTCCTGGCGCAGCGACTGCTGGCAGGCGGCCGACAGCACCTTCTTCAGATCATTGAGTTCGACTTCCTGGCCGCCGAGATCGATCGTCGCGGTGTAGATGTCGCTGCCGAGTCGACCGGCCGTCAGATTGACGATCAGGCTCTCGACTGTCAGCCCCGCCATGCGTTCTGCCGCGTCGACGGCCAGGCGAATGACGCCTTCCAGCGCATCGAGATCGGCAATTACGCCGGTCTTGATGCCGCGGGAACGCTGGTGCCCGATGCCGATGATCTCGATATTGTGCGTGCGGCCCGGCAGGATCTGGCTTTCCTCGCGCGGCGTCAGCCGGCCAATCATGCAGACGACCTTGGTCGAGCCGATGTCGAGCACCGAAACGACATGCGACCGCTTCGACGAAAGCGGCTTCAGGCGCGGCAATCCGAAATGGGATGAACCGAACAAGCTCATATATTTTGCCCCGCCTTCTTCAATTCCTTGGTACGCTCCGTCACCGCCGTCTGCCGGCGGACCGCAGCCTCCGGCGTCAGCTGAATTGCGGTCCTGTCGGACAGCCTGAGGTCGACCGCAGCAATGTCCCGCTCCAGGAGCTGGTGCTCCTTGTCGAATTTCGAAAGCGTTGCCAGCGCCTGGTCGATACCGTCTTCCGGCAGCTTGACGACGACGCCATTATCCATGTGCAGGTCCCAGCGACGGCCTGATATCCAGACATAGGCCTTCACGCGGGCCTTCACGTCGGGCCACTTGGCGAAGGCGTCGTCGAGCGACGCCGCTGCCGTTTCCGCATCGCGACCAACGACGAGCGGCAGCGCCGAAAACTTGTTGTCGCGTAGCGGTGCAATGACGCTGCCATTCTTCTCGATCAGCGACAGCTCCTGCCCGTGCTGCCAGATCGCGTAGGCTTGGCGCTCCTTGAGCTTTACCTCGATCGTCTTCGGATAGATCTTGCGGACCTCGACACTTTCCACCCAGGGCAGATGCGCGATCTTCCGGCGGGCGGCATCAACGTCGAGGGCAACCAGCGAGGTGGTGCCGTCGAGGCCGATCAGCTGCAGGATTTCGATTTCGGAGGTCTCCGAATTGCCGGAGACCTTCACGTCCTCGATTGCAAAACCCGCCGCCGTCGTCGTCGCCTGCGCGACGGCTTCGGTGTGGCCGCCAAGCGACATGCCGTAAAGCCCGGTCGCAGCCAGGAAAGCCAACGCCGAAACCGTGCCCGTATGGGCCGGGATGTAGATGCGGCCGCTGCCGAGGCTGATCAGGAAACGGGTGACGCGGCGCAGCGGACGCGGCAGCACGAACCGCTCTTCGGCTTCCATGACCGGGAGCACGGCATGATGGCTGGGGCGCCCTATCCTCTTGACTGTCAACGCAAACAAGACGCGTCCTCCACCATCCACCGGAGAAACTCACCAAAGGAATAACCGGCATGACCGGCCATTTCGGGCACAAGCGAGGTTGGAGTCATGCCTGGTTGGGTATTGACCTCCAGCCAGATGATTTCGCCGTCTTCGGAGAAACGATCGTCGTAACGAAAGTCGGACCGACTGACGCCGCGACAACCGATTGCCTGATGCGCCCTTAGGGCCAATGTTTGTATTTTTTGGTAAATATTCGGTGAAATTTTCGCCGGGATGACGTGTTTTGAACCGCCCGCCGCGTACTTGGAATCGTAATCATAAAAATTGTGGCCCTGCGGCACCACCTCGGTGACACCGAGCGCCGTCTCACCCATGACGCCACAGGTCAGTTCGCGGCCGTAGACGTAGCGCTCGACGAGCACCGCTTCGCCATAGTGCCACTCGGGCGAACTGACGACCTGCGGCGGATGCGCCTGATCTTCCGTGACGATGACGACGCCGAAGCTCGAACCCTCACGCACCGGCTTCACCACATAAGGCGGCTTCATTGGGTGCGTCGAGGGAAAGGCGAAACGATTGATGACTTGTGATTCGGCGACCGGAATGCCGGCGGCGGCAGCGACAAGCTTCGCCTTGTCCTTGTCCATTGCCAGCGCCGAGGCAAGCACACCCGAATGCGTATAGGGGATTTCGAGATATTCGAGGATGCCCTGGATGGTGCCGTCTTCGCCGAAAGGCCCATGCAGCGCGTTGAAGACGACATCGGGCTTCAGCGCAGCAAGCTTCTCGGAAACGTCACGCGCGACATCGATGCATGTCACGTCGAAGCCTTCCGCTTCGAGGGCCCCTGCGCAAGCCTTTCCCGAGGAAAGGCTGACAGGCCGTTCCGAGGAAAATCCGCCCATCAGGACCGCGACATGCTTGCGACTCATCAACACCCCCAAAAATAACTTTCATTCTCGAAATAGACGCTTGCGCGAAGCTGTCGGCGCCGCGTCAGGCCTTTGCCCGACCCGAATGCATTAGAGCATCATTATGGTTAATGAAGTGTTTACTTTCGTTAACTTCCTCTTCCCATGCGCGGCATTTGTCCGTGCCGACAAAAAAGCCCGCGCAAAAAAATCGCGCGGGCTCAACGGGATAGCTCCGGATCCTGCAGTCAGTCGGCGTCGTCGAGGAATTTCCAGACGAGACCGCCGAGCGCGCCGCCCGCAAGCGGTGCAATCCAGAACAGCCAGAGCTGCTGCAACGCCCAGCCGCCGACGAAAAGCGCCTGGCCGGTGGAACGTGCCGGATTGACCGAGGTATTGGTCACGGGGATGGAAACGAGATGAATCAGCGTCAGCCCGAGGCCGATCGCCAGCGGCGCGAAGCCCGCAGGCACCCGGCTGCCCGTCGATCCCAGGATGATGATCAGGAAGAACATTGTCAGCAGCACTTCGATCAGCAGTGCCGAAAGCAGCGAATAACCGCCCGGGGAATGATCGCCATAGCCGTTGGCGGCAAAGCCGCCGAGTTCGAAACCCGCCTTGCCGGTGGCAACGAGATAGAGCAGCGCTGCCGCGGCGACGGCGCCGACAAGCTGGACGGCGATATAGGGAAGGAGGCGCACGGCGGGAAACCGTCCGGCAACGGTCAGACCAAGGGAGACGGCGGGGTTGAAATGGCCGCCCGAAATGCCGCCCACGGCATAGGCCATGGTGAGCACGGTCAGGCCGAAAGCAAAGGCCACCCCGACAAAACCGATACCTAGCTCGGGATAGGCCGCGGCCAGGACGGCACTGCCGCATCCGCCGAAGACAAGCCAGAACGTGCCGAGAAACTCGGCAACCAGACTCTTTTGCATGCGCGCCTCCTCAACCTCAACCTCAACCAGAGAGGTCACAGTGAATCCGCCACAATTCGAGTCCGGTCAAGCCGGCGGGAAATACTTCGGCAAGCTTCACGCAAGGATCGTGAAACGGCGCTTGCGAGGAAGCCTGACGGCCAGCGCGGCTTTTTTATTGATGCGGCCGACACTTCCGGGTAACCGGAGCATTCAGGTAAAGCGGGGAACAGATCATGCGATGCCTCATTACCGGCGCGGCCGGCTTTGTCGGCGGGCCTCTCGTCGACAGACTGCATCGAGAGCGGCTGTGGGAGCTTCGGGTGACGACGCGATCCGCAACCGCCAGGTTTCCGGCAGATATGCGGAATTTCCCCATCGACATAACAAGCGAAACGGACTGGACGGCAGCTCTCGACGGTGTTGATGTCGTCGTCCATCTCGCCGCCCGCGTGCACATCATGAATGACCGCGCAGCCGATCCCCTGACGGAATTCCGCCGGATCAACACCGCCGCCACGCTGAACCTCGCCGAACAGGCCGCACGCGCCGGGGTAAAGCGGTTCGTCTTCATCAGCAGCATCAAGGTCAATGGTGAAGAGAACGACAGGCCCTTCCGCCACGACGACACGCCGATGCCGCTTGATCCCTATGGCGTTTCGAAGATGGAAAGTGAAATCGGGCTGCATGAAATCGCCAAGCGTACAGGCATCGAAGTCGTCATCATTCGGCCGCCGCTCGTCTATGGGCCCGGCGCCAGGGGCAACTTCGCCCTGCTCGTCGGACTTGTCCGCAAAAGAATACCGCTCCCCTTCGCGTCACTGAAGAACCGCCGAACGCTGGTTGCGCTTCCAAATCTCGTCGATCTGATCGTCGCGGCGATGACGCACCGGGGCGCTGCCGGCCAGACCTTTCTCGCCGGCGACGGAGAAGATCTTTCAACGCCCGGGCTCATCGAAGGGATTGCCGCAGGCTTGGGTGTCAAACCGATGCTGCTCCCCTTCCCGCCCGCACTGCTGCAGCTGGGCGCGAGAGCAACGGGAAAAGACGCCGTCTACCAGCGCCTTTGCGGCTCCCTGCAAGTCGACATATCCCACGCCCGCAACGTGCTCGACTGGTCGCCCGTCGTCACCCCGCGCGAAGGTCTGAAGCTTGCCGTGACGTAATACTTATTCGCTGGTGACGCCGTGGAACGGGCGCACTTCGCGGCCGGGCATGAAGACGCCGAGGCGCTTGATTTCCCATTCGAGCTTGATGCCCTCTTTCTCGAAGACCTCGCGGCGCACCTGTTCGCCGAGATATTCGAGATCGTAGCCGGTCGCCTGCCCCATATTGATCATGAAGTTGCAATGAAGCGACGACATCTGCGCACCGCCGATAACGAGACCGCGGCAGTCCGCCTCGTCGATCAGCTTCCAGGCCGAATGGCCCGCCGGGTTCTTGAAGGTCGAGCCGCCGGTCTTTTCGCGAATCGGCTGTACCGTCTCGCGGTGATTGCGAACGGCGTCCATCTCGGCGCGGATCTGGGCGCGATCCTCAGGATAGCCCTCGAACAGCACCGAGGTGAAGATCAGGTCGGCAGGCGCTGTGGAATGCCGATAGGAGTAGCCCATCTCGGCATTGGAAAGCACGTGCTTGTTGCCCTTGCGGTCGACCGCGTTGACCTCGATCAGCCGCTCGCGCGTCTCGACGCCGTTGGCCCCGGCATTCATGCGCGCCGCGCCTCCGATGCTGCCCGGAATACCGTAGAAGAAATGAAAGCCTCCGATGCCGTTGTCCATCGCCATCGCCGCCACATGTTTATCCGGGCAGATGGTGCCGGCCAATATGCGGTTTTCGCCGGCAAGCTCCACGAAGCCGAAGCCCTTGGCCGACAGGCGCAGCACGACGCCAGGAATGCCGCCGTCGCGCACCAGGATGTTGGAGCCGACGCCGACCACCGTCAGCGGCACCTCTTCCGGCAATATCTTCAGGAAGGCGACGAGATCGTCGATGTCGTGCGGCTGGAACATCAGTTCGGCCAAGCCGCCGGCCCTGAACCAGGTGACGCGGTCCATGGGGGCATCCGGGGTGATACGACCGCGAATACCCTTTACACCGTCTCCAAGAGACGCGAGAAGCTTTTCCCCATTCACCTGTTTCATGCGGACTTTCCCGATAGGCCTTCCAGTTGCTTGGGCAGCGCCGCCGCCCAGGATGTGATGCTCCCAGCCCCCAACAGAACCACGAAATCGCCAGGCTTTGCAACCTCCGCAACCATCTGCGGCAGAAGTTCCGCCGAGGTGAGAAATCGGGCGTCGCGATGGCCGCCGGATTTGATCCGCGAGACCAGCGACACGGAATCGATTCCCTCGATCGGATCTTCGCCCGCCGCATAGACCGGCGCCAGGAAAATGCTGTCGGCGTCGTTGAAGCAGGCGGCGAATTCCTCGAACAGGCTTGCCAAGCGGCTGTAGCGGTGCGGCTGGTGAACCGCGATGATGCGCCCCTTGCAGGCTTCGCGGGCAGCGCGCAGCACTGCCTTGATCTCGACGGGATGGTGGCCGTAGTCGTCGAAGATCTGCACCCCGTTCCATTCGCCGGTCAGCGTGAAACGGCGCTTGACGCCGCCGAAGGAGGCGAGCCCCTTGGCGATATCGGCGCTCGATATGCCGAGCCGGTTGGCGACGGCGATCGCCGCGGTTGCATTGGATATATTATGCCGCCCGGGCATCGGCATGACCAGCCCCTTGAGCTCGATCACCTGGCCGGTGCGGCGGCGGCGAATGGCGACATCGAAGATCGAGCGTGTGCCGTCGATGCGCACATTGGTGAAGCGCACGTCGGCCTGCGGGTTCTCGCCGTAAGTGATGATCTTGCGGTCCTCGATGCGTCCGACCAGCGACTGCACCTCGGGATGGTCGAGGCACATGACGCCGAAGCCGTAAAACGGCACATTCTCGACGAACTGCCGGAAGGCGGCGCGCACGGCGTCGAAATTGCCGTAATGGTCGAGATGCTCCGGGTCGATATTGGTGATGACGGCGACATCGGCCGGAAGCTTCAGGAAGGTGCCGTCCGATTCGTCCGCCTCGACCACCATCCACTCGCCCTCGCCCATACGGGCATTGGTGCCGTAGGCGTTGATGATGCCGCCGTTGATGACGGTCGGGTCGAGACCGCCGGCTTCGAGCAGCGTGGCGACCAGCGAGGTGGTGGTCGTTTTGCCATGCGTGCCGCCGATGGCGATCGCATTGCGGAAACGCATCAGCTCGGCGAGCATTTCGGCACGACGCACCACCGGCAGCAGCTTTTCGCGCGCGGCGATCAGTTCCGGATTGCTCTTCTTGATCGCCGTCGAGACAACGACGACTTCGGCATCACCGAGGTTTTCCGCCCGGTGGCCGACAAACACCTCGATGCCTTTATCGCGCAGGCGCTGGACATTGGCGCTGTCTGATTGGTCCGATCCCTGCACCTTATGGCCGAGATTGTGCAGCACCTCGGCGATACCGCTCATGCCGATGCCGCCGATACCGATGAAATGGACGAGACCGATCGCCTTCGGCAGTTTCATGCGCGTGTCCTCTTGAATTCCGCTATTGTCCGTTTGGCGGCAATAGCCTCAACCATGTCGGCAAGCAAGTTCGCGGCATCGGGTTTGCCGGCGCGTTTCGCCGCCGCCGCCATATGCGCAAGCTTTTCCGGGTCGTTCATCACAGCTGTCAGGATCGCCGCGATCTTCTCCGGCGAAAGCTCCGACTGGGAGATCACTTTCGCCCCGCCGGTGGCCGCCAGTGCGGCGGCATTGGCCGCCTGGTCGTGATCGAGAGCATGCGGGTAGGGCACGAGCACGGCAGGCCGGCCGATGACCGAGATTTCCGAAACGGTCGAAGCGCCGGAACGGCAGATGACGAGGTGCGCCTTTGCCAGCCGCTCGGCCATGTCGGTGAAGAAGGGGGCGATGTCGGCCTCCATCTCCAACTGCGCGACACAGCCGCCGACCATTTCCATATCCTCGGGGCGCACCTGCTGGGTGATGCGCAGCCGCAGGCGAAGCGCGTCTTCGAGCAGGCTGATTGCCGTCGGCATCGCCTTGGAGAAATATTGCGCACCCTGGCTGCCGCCGACGACGACGAGATTGAAGGCTTCGCCGGTATGCGAGGGCGTGTAAGGCACCTCGGCGGCGGCGATGATTGCCGGGCGGACCGGATTGCCTGTTGTCACCGTCTTCTCCGGGAAGGCGCCGCCGCCTTCCGGCAGGAAACCGCCGGCGATACCCTGCACGCGGGTCGCCAAGGCCTTGTTGGCGCGGCCCATTACGGCATTCTGCTCGTGGATCATCGCGGGCACGCCAAGCCGGGTGGCGGCCAGCACCGGCGGCACGGTGGGATATCCGCCGAAACCGACGACGATGACAGGCTTCAGCCGCTGGATCAGCTTCTTTGCCGCCCGCATACCGCTCCACAGCGTCCACAGTGAACGGGCGACGGCAGCCGGGTTCTTCGAGCCGATCGTTGCCGACGGCACGACATGGATCTCCTCGGCCGGGAACTTGCCGGCATAACGCTCGGCCCGGCTGTCGGTGACGAGATGCACCGAATAGCCGCGGTCCTTCAGCTTAAAGGCCAGCGCCTCCGCCGGGAACACATGGCCGCCGGTTCCCCCGGCGGCAAGCAGCACGATGCCTTTGCTCATAAGCTTTTACTCCGCCGGCATGCCGTGCGGGACGCGGAAAAGGCTCCGATCCTGCGCACGTTTTTCCGGTCGATGGCGCGTCAGCGCCAGAATGAAGCCGGCGGTGACGCAGATCGCCACCATTGACGAGCCGCCGTAGGAAATCAGCGGCAGCGTCATGCCTTTTGCCGGCAGCAGTTCGAGATTGACGCCGATATTGATGATCGACTGGATGCCCATCTGCAGCACCAGGCCGGCAACGGCGAAGCGATTGAAGTCGTTGCGCTCGCGATAGGCATGCGAGAGGCCGCGCAACACCAGCACGGTAAACAGCGCCACCAGCGCCATGCAGAAGACAATGCCGAACTCCTCAGCCGCGACCGAAAAGATGAAGTCGGTATGCGCATCCGGAATGATGCGCTTGACGATGCCCTCGCCCGGTCCCTGGCCGAACCAGCTGCCGCGGATGATCGCCTCGCGCGCCGTGTCGATCTGGAAAGTGTCGCCTTCGCCGGTCATGAACTTGTCTATTCGCAACGCCACGTGCGGGAAGACGTAATAGGCGCTGAGCAGGCCGCCAGCACCACCAATGCCGAGCAGCATGATCCAGATCCATGGCATGCCGGCCATGAAGAACATCCCGCCCCAGACGGCCGTCGTCAGGATGGTCTGGCCGAGGTCAGGCTGCGCGACGAGCAGCGCCGCGACAATGGCAAACAGGATGATGGCGAAGAGATTGCCGGGAATTTCCGGCTGGCGCGCATGTTCGGCAAACAGCCAGGCGCAAACCACGACGAAGGCGGGCTTCATGAATTCCGACGGCTGGATGGAAAGGCCGGCGATCCAGATCCAGCGCCTGCCGCCCTTGACCTCCTGCCCGACGAACAGCACCAGCACCATCATCGCGAGCGAGATGATCAGCAGCAGGATCGCCGTTCTCCGCACCTGCCGCGGTGTCAGGAACGACAGTCCGAGCATGACGGAGATAGACGGGATCATGAAGGCGGCATGGCGCTTGACGAAGTGGAAGGGCTCGAGCCCGATGCGCTCGGCAACCGCAGGAGAAGCCGCAAACGACAGCATGAAGCCGATGCCCATCAGGAAAATGAACATCGCCAGGAAGAAGCGGTCGATGGTCCAGAACCAATCGGCCAGAGGCCCACGTTCCGCGCGGCTTACCATGTCATTTCTCTCCTGTTGCCGAACCGATCAGCATCGCAATTCCGTCAAGTGCTGCCACGTGTCCGACGAAGGCTTCACCCCTGACTTCGAAATTCTTATACTGGTCGAAGCTTGCGCAAGCCGGGGATAACATAACGACCGAAGCGGCCGCCTCGTCGCGCTCGGCATCGGCCGCCGCATGCACGACCGCTCGCTCCAGCGTGCCCGAGATCTCGTAAGGCACGGCCTCGCCGAGCGTGGCTGCAAATTCCGCCGCCGCCTCGCCGATCAGATAGGCTTTGGCGATGCGCGGGAAATAGGGAGCAAGCGTGGTGATGCCGCCTGATTTCGGCAGGCCGCCGGCGATCCAGTAGATGCGATCATAGCTCGAAAGAGCAGGTGCGGCAGCATCGGCATTGGTCGCCTTGGAATCATTGACGAAAACGACGCGGCCACGCTGCCCCACCGGCTGCATGCGGTGCTTGAGGCCGGGGAACGAGGCAAGGCCGGCGCGGATGTCGTCAGCGGAAACCCCGACGGCAAGGCAGGCGGCCACAGCTGCGGCGGCGTTCTGCGCATTATGGCTGCCGCGCAGCGTCTGGACGCCGTCGAGATCGGCGAAGGGCAGCATGGCGCCACCGGCTACCTGAATGAGCCTGGTGCCCTCGGCGTAAATGCCTGATGCCACCACGTTGCGGCGCGAAATGCGCACCACCTTGACGCCTGCCCGCTCGACGCGGTCGGCAATCAAGGCCGAATGGCTGTCGTCGATGCCGACGATCGCCACATCGCTGCCGGCGACCAGCCGTTCCTTGATATCGGCATAATGCTGCATCGTGCCGTGACGGTCGAGATGATCGGGCGTCAGGTTGAGCAGGATGCCGGCAGAGGGGTTCAGCGTCGGCGCCAGATCGATCTGGTAGGAAGAGCATTCGACGACGTAGTAACGCCCGGCCTTCGGCGGATCGAGCGTCAGCACCGCCGTGCCGATATTGCCGCCGAGCTGCGTGTCGTAGCCTGATGATTTCAGAATATGGGCGATCAGCGCCGTCGTCGTCGACTTACCGTTGGTGCCTGTGATGGCGATGAACGGGCAATCCGGCGCATGGGCGCGGCGCTCGCGCACGAAGAGCTCGACGTCGCCGACGATATCGACGCCGGCGGCGCGCGCAAGATCGACGGTCCAGTGCGGCTTCGGATGAGTGAGCGGCACGCCGGGCGACAGCACGAACAGCGCCTGCTGGCTCCAGTCGATAGTGTGCAGATCTTCCGTCCTGATGCCTTCGGCCGAAGCCTTGGCGACGCTGTCCGGATTGTCATCCCATGCGGTCACCTCGGCGCCGCCTGAAATCAGCGCCCGGGCGGTGGCGAGGCCGGAGCCGCCGAGCCCGAAGAGCGCGACCTTCCTGTCCTTGAGCGTCGTGATCGGGATCATCGCCGCCTCACCGGAGTTTCAGCGTCGAGAGGCCGAGCATGGCAAGACCGACGGCAATGATCCAGAAGCGGATCACCACCTGGCTCTCGGTCCAGCCCTTTTTCTCGAAGTGGTGATGGATCGGCGCCATCAGGAAGACGCGCCGGCCGGTCATCTTGAAGAAGCCGACCTGGATGATGACCGAGAGCGTCTCCATGACGAAGAGGCCGCCGATGATCGCCATGACGATCTCGTGTTTGGTGGCGACGGCGACGGTGCCGATCGTACCGCCGAGGGCCAGCGACCCCGTGTCGCCCATGAAGATGGCGGCCGGCGGGGCATTGAACCAGAGGAAGCCAAGGCCGGCGCCTATGACAGCGCCAAGCACGACGGCAAGCTCACCGGTGCCGGGCACGAAATTGATCTGCAGGTAGTTCGCAAAAACCACGTTGCCGGCGAGATAGGCGATGACGCCGAAGGAGGCGGCGGCGATCATCACAGGCACGATGGCGAGCCCGTCGAGGCCGTCCGTCAGGTTGACGGCATTACCGGCACCGACAATGACGAAGCCGCCGAAGACGACGAACATGATCCCGAGATTGATCATGAAGTCCTTGAAGAAAGGAAAGGCGATCGACGAGCCGAAGGTCGAACCGGCAACGCCCGAGGCAAGGGCAGTGCGCATCATGAAATAGACGGCGATGCCGGCAATGACGAATTCGATGCCGAGGCGCGCCTTGCCCGAGAAGCCCATATGGCTCTGCTTCGTCACCTTGAGATAGTCGTCGTAGAAGCCGATCGCGCCGAAGCCGAGCGTCACCAGCAAGGTGGCGACGACATAGACGTTGGAGAGATCGGCCCAGAGCAGCGATGCGCCGACGATGCCGGCAAGGATCATCAGCCCGCCCATGGTCGGCGTGCCGGCCTTCTTGAAATGGGTCTGCGGCCCATCGGCGCGGATCGGCTGGCCCTTGCCTTGCCGGATGCGCAGCGAATTGATGATGGTCGGCCCGAACAGGAAGACGATCAGCGCTGAGGTGAAAAGAGCGGCGCCTGTACGGAAGGTAATATATCTGAACAGGTTCAGAAATTTGAAATATTCCGACAGTTCGACAAGCCAGATCAGCATTCAGGGCCCCTTGTTTACCCGATCAAAGTTCGCGTTGCGTGTCGGAAAATGGCGGGAACTTGTCAAGGAGCGCGGCGACGATCTTGCCGAAACCGATGCCCAGAGACGATTTCACCATCAACACGTCGCCCGGTGCGACCGAGTCCAGTACATAATCCGTCAATTCGCCGGTGTTCTCGCGATACTCGACATGGACGCTTTCCGGCAATGATTCCTTGAGCGCCGCCATCTCTGCGCCGGCGAGCCAGACATGTGCGATGCCGGCTGCAAGCAGCGGCACGGCGAGATCGGTATGGACCTTCTGCGCATAGTCGCCCATCTCCAGCATGTCGCCGAGCACGGCGATACGGCGCCCGCGGCCGGCCGGCTCGGAGGCCGCCAGCAGTGCGATCGCCGCCCGCATCGAAGCTGGATTGGCATTGTAGCTCTCGTCGATCAGCGTGAAGCTGTCCCTGCCATTGCCGATCGAAAGGCGGTGGCGCTTGCCCCTGCCCTTTTCCGGCTTCAGCGTCGCCAGCGCTTCGATCGCCTTTCCCATGTCGGCGCCGACGATCCTGACGACCCCGAGTGCTGCGAGCGCATTTTCGGCGATATGGCGGCCGGGCGCGCCGATCGCGACCTCCAGCGTCTCGCCGCCGATCGTCAGCCACAGCGTCGAATTCTCGTCCGAGCCGTTGAATTCCGCCAGCCGGAATTCAGCCTTGGCGTGCTGGCCGAAAGAATGAATATGCTCGATGCCGAGCGACTGCGCCGTACGATCGAGGAAATTAAACTGGTCGTTGTCGCGGTTGAGCACGACATGGCCGCCGGGCTCGAGCCCTTCGAAGATCTCCGCTTTGGCGGCAGCGATCTCCTTGATGTTCTTGAAATTGCCGAGATGCGCCGGTGCGATTGTCGTGATGATGGCGACATCGGGACGGATCATCTCGACCAGCGGCCGGATCTCGCCGGGATGATTCATCCCGACTTCGAAGACACCGTAATCCGTATCCTCAGGCATGCGCGCCAGCGTCAGCGGCACGCCCCAATGGTTGTTGAAGGAGGCGACGGAAGCATGCACCTTGCCGGAGGACGACAGCACGTGCCGCAGCATTTCCTTGGTGGTCGTCTTTCCCACAGATCCCGTCACCGCAATGATCCGGGCCTTGGAGCGCTGGCGCGAGACAAGGCCGAGCCGGCCGAGTGCGGCGAGCACATCTTCGACGACGATCATCGGCACCGTCAGCCGGCCCATGGCCGGAAGCCTCGCCTCACTGACGACGAGAAGGGAGGCGCCGTTCGCCATCGCCATCGATGCGTAGTCGTGACCGTCGACTCGGTCGCCCTTGATCGCGAAGAAGGCCTCGCCTGGAGCAATCGAACGGCTGTCGATGGAAATGCCGGTGATGCCTTCGGGCAGGGTGCCGAAGGGGCGCCCCGCCATTGCTGCGATCATATCTTCGGTCGTCCAGAGCCAGCTCAAGATTGCAGTTCCTCCAAGGCCTTGCGCACCTCCGCATGATCGGAGAATGGCAGGGTCACGCTGCCGATTGTCTGCCCTTCCTCATGCCCCTTGCCGGCGACGATCAGCGTATCGCCGGATCTCAACATGCCCACAGCCTCGCGGATCGCGGTGGCGCGATCGGCAATTTCCGAGGCGCCCGATGCTGCCGCCATGATCTCCGCCCGGATCGAGGCCGGCTCCTCCGAGCGCGGATTGTCGTCGGTGACGATAACGACGTCGGCAAGTCGGCAGGCGATTTCGCCCATGATCGGCCGTTTGCCGCGATCACGGTCGCCGCCGCAGCCGAAGACGACAACGACACGGCCTGTGGTGAACGGCCGGACCGAGCCCAGCACGTTTTCCAGCGCGTCAGGCTTGTGGGCGTAGTCGACATAGGCGAGCGCACCGTCTTTCGTATGGCCGACCAGTTCGAGACGGCCGGACGCGCCGACGAGTTTCTCGAGTGCGGCCATCGCAACCTTCGCCGCTACGCCGGTCGACATGGCAAGCCCTGCCGCAACCAGCGCGTTGGCCACCTGAAAATCGCCGGCCAGCGGAATGTCCACCTCGAAGATCTCGCCGCCGATATGGATCTCGGCGGTCTGCTTGTGGCGGAAGTGTTCGACGCGTTTCAGCGAGAGGTAATCGCCCTTCCGCCCGACGGTGCGCACGTCGTGACCGGCTTCGTCAGCCGCCTTGATCGCCTCAGCCGACCACGGATCGTCGGCGAAGATCACCGCCGGCGCACCCTTCGGCAGCAGCGTATCGAAAAGCCGCATCTTGGCGGCCATATAGGCCTCGACCGTGGGATGATAATCCATGTGGTCGCGGCCGAGATTGGTGAAGGCGGCGGCGGCAAGCTTGACGCCGTCGAGCCGGCTCTGGTCGAGACCGTGGCTGGAAGCCTCCATCGCCGCATGCGTGACACCTTCGCCGGCGAGTTCGGCCAGGAGCTTGTGCAGCGACACCGGATCGGGCGTCGTCAGCGAACCATATTCGTTGCGCGTCGGCGAGACGACACCGGTTGTGCCGATCATCGCCGCCGCATGTCCCGCATGCGCCCAGATCTGCCGGGTGAAGGAAGCGACGGAAGTCTTGCCCGCCGTGCCGGTGACGGCGACCATGGTCTCCGGCTGTCTGCCGAAAAAGCGCGAAGCGGCGATCGACAGGAAGCGGCGCGGCTCCCTGACCACAAGCACCGGGATGGAAGCCTCGACGGCCTGGGAGGCGACCGCGACGGCGGCACCCCGGCCGGCGGCATCGGCGATGAAGCCCGCACCATCAGCCTTGGTGCCGGCGACCGCCACGAAGACATTGCCCGGCGCCACATGACGGCTATCTGAAGACAGGCCTGAAATATCGAGCAGACCTGCCGGGCCTTCGAGCTGTGCTTCAATTTCCGGAAACTGATCTCCGGCCAGGTCTCGCAATTTCATCGAATGCATTTTTCTCTCTTGAAGCCGGTCCACCCCTCGCGAATCGGCGTCGATATTCATTCACACTCAATAAGACACCAGCAAGGCCGATCCGCCCTCCCCGAATTTCGGCTCGATGCCGAGGATAGGAGCTGCGCGGCTGATGATCTCGCGGGCGATCGGGCCTGCGGTACCGGCAGAGATCGTTCCGCCATATTGCTTCTCGCCGGTTTTCGGCTCGTCGCAGAAGGTGATCACCGCATATCTCGGATCGTTGATGGGGAATGCGGCAATGAACGAGTTGAAGTTCAAGGTCGCGGAATAGCGGCCGTTCACCACCTTGTCGGCCGTCCCGGTCTTGCTGCCGACGGCAAAGCCCGGCACGCGGGCGACGCGGCCCGATCCCTTGTATCCATTGAAATCGAGCAGATAGCGGATTTCGTCGCTGGTCGTCTTTTTGATGACCTGCGTGGCGATCTCATCGGCCTGGTCGCGCGTGCGCGGCAGGAATGTCGGCTCGATCAGCTTGCCACCATTGACGAGAGCCGCGGCCGCCACCCCTGTCTGCAGTGCCGTCGTCGAGACGCCGTGGCCGAAGGAAATCGTGATCGAGTTGATCTTCTTCCAAACCCTCGGCTGGCTCGGCATCTTCACCTCAGGCAGTTCGGTCTGCATCTTGGTCAGCAGGCCGAACTTGGTCAGATAGTCTTTCTGCGCGTCGATGCCGACGATGTCGATGACGCGCGCCGTGCCGATATTCGAGGAATACTGGAAAATCTCGGGTACGGTCAGCCAGCGGCGCTGACCGTGGAAATCGTGGATGGTGAAGCCGCCGATATAGATCGACTTGCTGGCATCGAAAGTGTCGGTCATCTTCACCTTGCCGGTGTCGAGCGCCATCGCCAGCGAAAAGGTCTTGAAGGTCGATCCCATTTCGAAGGTGCCGTTGGTCATCCGGTTGAGCCAGCCCTCTTTAGCCCCTTCCTGCGGATCGTTCGGATCGAAATCCGGCGCCGAGGCCATGGCCAGCACTTCCCCGGTATGCACGTCGATGACGGCAGCACCCGCCCCCTTAGACTGGAAGTTGTTGACGGCGTTGACGACTGCGTCCCGGACGATGTTCTGGACGCGCAGGTCGATCGAAAGCCGCACCGGTTCAAGCGGCTGGTCGCTGGTCATGCCGACCGAGGCCAAATCGGCAAGCCCCTGATCGTCGATATATTTCTCCATGCCGGCGACGCCGCGGTTGTCGATATTGACGTAGCCGAGGATATGCGCGGCGGTCGAACCGCCCGGATAGAAGCGGCGCTTTTCCGGCCGGAAGCCGATGCCGGGAATGCCGAGTGCCAGGATCTGGCTCTGCTGCTTCGGCGTCAGCTGCCGGCGCAGCCAGGCGAAATGCGAGGTTTTGACCGAGAGCTTCTTATAGGTATCCCGGACGTCGAGTTCGGGCAGAACAGTCGCAAGCTTCTCGACCGCCTCGTCGGCATCGACGATCTTGTTGGGTTCGGCAAACAGCGAGACGGTGCGGATGTCAGTCGCCAGCACCTCGCCGTTGCGGTCGAGTATGTCGGGGCGCGAGGCCATCAGCCGATCGGGCGGCAGGATGCTGGAGACGACTTCCTGATCCTTCATCGCATATTCGACGAGGCGGCCGCCGATAATCACGTAAATCCCCATGAAGCCGAGGATCAGCAGGCCGACACGGCTTTTTGCCTGCCCCGACTTCTTCTTGCGGGATCCTTCGATCGCTAGGCCGGCGGGCGAAGGACCGCCGAACCGGTTATAAACGCCGGCGGAGAAATGCGCTTGGCTCTTCAAAACCATGATGCGGGAAAGAAACGACATTATTCCACCGACCCCGTTTCGATCTCGTCTGCATCGTCCTCCGGCTCGGCGCGCGGCGCGGGCTTGGGAACGGGCTGCGCCTTCGTCGCGACCGTCGCGCCGGCCAGGCTCGCGCCTTTGGCGCCGGCCTTGGCCTCGGTCACGTCGGGCACGGGAACCTCGGACTTCAGCATCGGCAATTCCTTGGCATGCACCAGCGCCGTCGATTGCGTCGGTTGCAGCTGCAGTTCGTCGTCATAGGCCTTGACCAGCCGCTCCAGCCGGTTCGGCTGCGATTGCAGCGCCCAGTCGGCCTTGAGAAGGTCGATCGTGTCTTCCTCGAGCTTGATCTCGGCTTCGAGGCGATGAACCTCCTCGAGCTTCAATTCGGCGCGATGCTTGATCGTGTAGGTGACGGCGGCGGTGGCCGTCATGACGCCGATGAGTACGAGATCGAACGTTTTCAGCATATCAACCTCCAAGCTTTCCGAGACTGGCGAGATTGGGAAACCCGAAGAGCGACATATCCGCAGCCTCGGCGGCGGCATCCGTCCTCAGGCCGGCGCGCAGTTTGGCGGAGCGGGCGCGCGGATTGATCTCCGCCTCCGCCTCGCTTGCCGAAACCATCGGCTTGCCGATCGCCGCGAAAGTTGCCGCCCGCTCGTGCGCGACCGGAAGGTGCCGCGAGCCAGATGCCTTGCCGGCGCGGTCGGAGAAGAATTTCTTGACGATGCGGTCTTCGAGCGAATGAAAAGTGACGACAACGAGCCGGCCGCCCGGCTTCAGCGCCGCTTCCGCCGCAAACAGCGCTTGCGCGAGTTCGCCGAGCTCATCGTTGACGAAGATGCGCAAAGCCTGGAAGACGCGCGTTGCCGGGTGGATCTTGTCCTTCATCTTGCGCGGTGTGACCAGCTCGATGAGGCCGGCAAGATCGCGCGTTGTTTCGAACGGCTTTTCCTCGCGGCGCTTCTCGATCGCATGCGCGATGCGCGGCGACTGGCTTTCCTCACCGAGGAAATGAAAGATGCGGATGAGATCGGCGACCTTGGCGCGATTGACGACATCGGCCGCCGAAACGCCTGCAGCCGACATACGCATGTCGAGCGGCCCGTCCTTCTGGAAAGAGAAGCCGCGCTCGGCCTCATCGATCTGCATGGAGGAAACGCCGATATCGAGCACGACGCCATCAAGCCCACTTTGCGGCGCATGATCGGCAAGATGCGAAAATTGCGAATGAACGAGCTTGAGACGGCCACCATGGGCGGCAACCATTGCCTGGCCCGATGCAATCGCGCTGGGATCACGGTCGAGCGCGATCACCTCGGCGCCGGCCGCAAGAATGGCGAAGCTATAACCACCCGCACCGAAGGTACCGTCGAGGATGAGCTTGCCGGGCGCAGGCGCCAGCGCTGAAAGCACCTCATCGAGAAGAACAGGAATGTGACGAACCGGTCCGCCACCGGCATCAGTTGAACCTCCGCCAGGATTCGCCACCATTCCGTTCCCTCGTTCTTTCAGGAACGCTTGCCCGCCAGCTTGCGCTCCCCTCGTGCCTGCGCCTGCGCAGCCACAAAAGCCTGCGGCTGCCAGAGCTGAAAATGATCCGCCCGACCGACGAAAGTCACTTCGTCCGAGATGCCGGTAAAGCCGCGAATGAAATCCGTGACCATCAGCCGCCCCTCGGCGTCGAGCTTCATGAAGACCCCGCCTCCATGAATGAGAAGCGACATCTCGTTCGCATCCGGCGAAAACGGATCCTCCGCAGCAATCTGCCGTTCGAATCTTTCGAGAAGATCCGGACCCCCGACACTGATCGCCGGAAACACAAAGTCCTGGAAGCAATAGAGCTCCAGAACATTGCGCTGCACCAGCACGGAACGGAACGCCGAAGGCACGGAAACCCTGCCCTTGGCATCGATCCTGTTGGTCGCATTCGAAAGGAAGCGGCTCATCACACGAAACATCCGTTCCCGCAGGGATCCGGACCAAAAGACGCCCGAAACTCCCGATATCAGGCACAGCTTCGCAAGCCGGACGAGTGAAAACCCCTCCGACGCTTCCGGAGAGGAAGACGCCTTTGCTTTGCGATGAATGGGCAGGTGATTGCCCCGGTGCAGTGCACATTTGGGATAGCATGGGACCATATGGGCGTCAATGGGATACGCCCATTTTGCAATAGACGCATGATCAAAAATTTATAAGCCGTTAAGTTTAACAAAGGGTTAGGATCGCCCTCTCGCGATGGCGCGCAGCGGCGCTTTTAAAAAAAGAATTTTCAACAGGCGGAGTGCATAAGCATCCACTTGAAAACATTCTATTTCAGCAGTTTACGGGGAAGTGATTCTTGAAGTCAGGGCTTGATCGCGCCACAAGAGTTAATCGCCAGTTGGCCTGTAAGCCGGGTTCTGTATGGCTCCGGCGTGAACCGGAACGTGGCAGCCATTCCTCTGGGACAGCGCTCGCACGCTGCCTCGCGCAACCCACCCGGATGACTGGCCTGGAAACCGGCCGGAAGGCCTTTCGGCCGCCCGCGTCATCCCTATTCGGTCTTGCTCCCGGTGGGGTTTACCGTGCCATTTCCGTTGCCGGAGATGCGGTGGGCTCTTACCCCACCCTTTCACCCTTACCTGTCATGACAGGCGGTTTGCTTTCTGTGGCACTTTCCCTGAGGTCGCCCTCGCCGGACGTTATCCGGCACCGTGTTTCCGTGGAGCCCGGACTTTCCTCACCCTACCGCCTTTCGGCATTGATAAAGCGCGGCTGCCCAGCCAACTGGCAGGGCTCCCATAAACGACAGAAACGGTAATTGCCACCGAAATCAGAATTTAATTAGCGAAATTGCGGTGTGAAATCCGTGGAGTAGCCCTGTTCAGTGATTCTGCCTGCTAAAAGCAGCTCGGCCCCAAGCCGGCCGATTTCGTCCGAGCTCTTGGCCGAGGTGCCGGCGCAGCCCGTCAGCACCGCGATTCCAGGCGATGAAGTATAACCGATCATCGGGTAGCCGCTTTGCGTCTGCGACACGACGCAGGCTGCCGTCGAAATCGAGAGCGGCGCCATGTCGGGCACGAGAGCTTCGACGATGCGTTCGAGATATGCGCGAACGGTCTCGCGCCCCTCGGTTCTGAACCAGGCGCGCATCTCCATCTCGTCGCCGAGCGCCAGATCGTCTGGGTCACCGCCGATCTTAAGATAGTACTTGCCGTCGGGATAACGGATCGGCGGCAGCAGATAAATATGGATACCGGGCACATCGAGAATGAGCGAGGGCATGGCCGCAAGACGCGCCGCATCGGTCTCGCTCACCTCGAAAAGCGTTACCGTCCGACCATAAACCGTCATCGCAACCGGACGCGCCAACAGATTCTGCGCAATGGAAAATCCGCCCGCTGCCAGCAACACCTTTTCACCGCGATAGCTCCTGCCGCCTGCGGTCCGGACGACAGCCGACCCGCCCTCGCTGCGGATCGAGACGACATGGTCTCGAATGATGGCGGCACCTGCCTTTTCCGCCAACAGCGACTGTGCCTTGACCAGGCTGCGCGGGCTGATATGGCCGGCGCCCTTCGCCTCGAAGACACCGGCGGCGCCATCGGGAAAGACGAAGAAGGGAAAGGCGGTTTTCAATCCGGCCGCGTCGAGAAGACTGGTCTCGACGCCGAGCGAAACGGCGGCCTGCCGGGTTCTTTCGAGATAGTCGCTTCCGTCAGGCGCGACAACGACACAGCCGATTTCTCTATAGAAGTCGATGGCGCTGTCGCGGGCAATCTCGTCGTAGCGGCTGATCGAGCGATTGGCCAGCAGCGCCCAGTCGCGATCCGGATCGATGGTGCGGGTGATGCGGCCTTCGTCGTAATGACTGGCAAAGACGCCTTGATGCCTCCTGCGGTCATCGGGCTCATCAGGGCCGATGACGGCGACGCCATCCGTCTGGCGTGCCAGATATTTTGCGGCCGCGGCACCCATCATGCCGCGGCCGATAACGATGAACCTGAAATCGACTGCCATATCGCACCTCGCTAAATTCGAGCGATACCATGGCAATCATCCTGAATCATCCAGCTCTTGTCAGGGATAAACGCTTCAGGCTCAGAGTATTGCCAGAACCTTGCCGCAATAGGACTTGGACACCGGGTTCATGCGCGTGGCGCCATGGCCGGCATTGTATTTGAGGATGGTGTTGCAGGTCTCGCCACCACCGAGATCATGGGCGGCAGCCAGATATTTCATGCCGTACTTGATGTTGGTTTCCGGATCGAACAGGCCCTTGGCGGCGCCGGAATAACCCATCATGCGGGCCGTTGCAGGCTTGATCTGCATCAGGCCGATTTCACCGTGGCTGCCGCGCGCATTCGGATTGAAATTGCTTTCGACGCGGATGACCGCGGTCGCCAGGGCAACAGGTACATTATATTGGTTCGCATATTTGCTGATCAGCGCGGAATAGGAATTGGCGGAAACATCGGCGACGGGATAGCCGCTCTGGCGCTCGACCGTCTTCAGCGGGCGTTCCGCCGTCTTGAGCGGACGCTTCGCCGGCTTGACCGAACGTTCCGCTTTCTTCAACGGACGCTCTGCCTTCTTCGAAGGACGCTCGACCTTCTTCACCGGCGCATCGGATCGCACACCCCAATCATTCGCGAAGGCAAAGCTATTTCCCGCCAGCACCATGCCAACGCACGTTGCAGCAACAACAATCAGTTTTCTCATGTAGTCTTGAACACTCCGACCCAAAGAATTTCCAGACGGCGCGCCTCGCTGTCATAATGAATTCTAGATCAAAGAGCGATCTGAATTCACGGTAATTCTTATCGTTTCACATAACGCCCGCGGTTTAACTCGAAAACAACCACGAGACCGCTTGGCGGACGTTCTTAGACCATCGCAATGAGGAGATAATAGGGAAATGATGTGGCAGGCCGAATTTCGCGCTGCAATGCGAAATTCGGCGTTTCAGTAATTGCCGAGGAATCAGGAATAACGCGGCAGCGCCGACAGCAGCCGATGCAACGTGTCGATCGTCGAGAAATCGGCGATGCCATCCACCCGTTCAGGCCGGAAATGGCGCTGGAAAGCTTCTACGTCGCCCGCCGTCTTGTCGGAAAATTGGCCTGTGATTTCAGTGCTATATCCATAGAGAGACAGCATTGACTGCAGCGCTTCGACAGGCTGGCCGGCATCACCCCGCTGGAAGAAGCGCCCGCCGGTGATCGTTGCCGGCTCGACCCAGTGCCCGATGCCCGCCCTGTGGAGCTCGGCCCAGGGGAATTTTTCGCCCGGATCGACCTTGCGGACTGGGGCCACATCGGAGTGCCCAAGGACTCGTTCCGGTGCGATCGACCAACGTTTGACACAGTCGCGACACAATTCGATTACCGCGGCGATCTGTTCTTTCGGATAATCGGGAAGCCCGCCGGGGTGGCCGGCATTGGCGATCTCGATGCCGATCGATAGCGAATTGATATCCGTCTCGCCGTGCCAGCTGCTCTTGCCCGCGTGCCAAGCACGCCGGACCTCCGGTACGAGCTGCACCACCTCGCCGTTCTCATGCACGAAGTAATGGCTGGAAACCTGGCTCTCGGCGCGACAGAGCCAGTCGAGCGCGCCGAAAGCCGTCGGCATGCCGGTATAGTGCAACAGGATCATGTCCGGACGACGCCCGTCCGCGCGCTCGCCATGGTTCGGCGAAGGCTGCACGCGGGCACTCCCGCAGTCGGCCTCGAAAGAGGTCATGCGGCGCGGCGTTCCTTCTCGATCGCCTCATAGGCGGCGTTCAGCGCCGCCATGCGCTCATTGGCAATAACATGGAACTCCCTCGGCACGCCGCGCGAGATCAGCCGATCCGGATGATGTTCGCTGACGAGACCATGATAGCGGCGGCGGATGGTCGGGAAATCGTCCGAGGGCAAAACACCGAGCACCTTGTAGGGATCGCCGCCGGACGAGACGTGACGGGCGGCAATCTGCTCGAAGCGCGTCTCGCTCATCTGGAAGATCTCGCCGATATGACTGAGGAAATTCAATTCTTTCTCGTGGATCAGCCCATCGGCTTTGGCGATATGGAAGAGACCGTCGAGCACGTCTTCCAGTACCGTGCAATTGGCCGCGCAGGTAACGCAGAGCGTCGAGAGCCGTTCGGCATAGGCTTCGTAGCCGGCCACGTCCTGGCGTGCGAGGTTGTAAAGCCTGGCGACGTTCTTTGCCTGGTCTTCAGGGAATTCGAAGATTTCGCGGAAGGCTTCGACCTCCTTCTCGCTGACGATGCCGTCGGCCTTGGCCATCTTGGCCGACAACGCGATGATCGCCACGGAGAAAGCCACCTTGCGCCGGGTCTCGGGATCGCCTTCGAAAACCGTTCGGATAGCCTCGACGACCGCAGACAGCGCATTGCCCGCGGTATTGCCAATGGCATTCAACAGTTTTTCCCAGAAGGACATCGAAATCTCTCGCATGCTTGTCGACTTATATGCAAACAGCTTGACCAAAGAATCGTAGCCTTTGCAAGGCGACTATTGGTCGTAGGGCCGAACACAGTTTTCACGATTTGGTAATTGTCGCAACGCAGCAAAGGTTCCTCGTGCGCTCGGCACCTCCGCTTCGCAGCGCGCCGCGCCGGCAATTTCCACAAGAGTTCTCGGCAGTCAGAACGGGCTTGAAACGATTATATCAGCTCTTAGGGTCGCCGCGCGGCAGAAAGGCGCTTTTTCGTAAATTCTTTACTTTACAGGCTCCTTTCCCTGCCGCATCCATGCCCTCATGCATGTTGCCCGGAAGTGTGCAGCGGGTCCGGGATAACGACATGCATGAAAACAATGCACTGAAGCGCGTCACTCGAGTCGAATTCGATGCGACGCCTATAGCTGACGCCGCCGCACCGAAACGCCATAGGAGGGATCATGGCCAAGCAGAAAGTTGCAATGCTGACCGCCGGAGGCCTGGCGCCCTGTCTTTCCTCCGCCGTCGGCGGCCTCATCGAACGCTACAGCGACATTGCCCCCGACCTCGATATTGTCGCCTACAAGTCCGGCTACCAGGGCGTATTGCTCGGCGACAGCATCGCGATCACCCGCGAGATGCGCGAAAAGGCGCCACTGCTGCATCGTTATGGCGGGTCGCCGATCGGCAATAGCCGCGTCAAGCTCACTAATGCCGCCGACTGCGTCAAGCGCGGCCTGGTCAAGGAAGGCGACAACCCGCTCAGGGTCGCCGCCGAACGCCTCGCCAATGACGGCATCACCATTCTCCACACGATCGGCGGCGACGACACCAACACCACCGCCGCCGACCTTGCCGCCTATCTCGCCGCCAACGGCTACAACCTCACCGTAGTCGGCCTGCCGAAGACCGTCGACAACGACGTCGTGCCGATCCGCCAGTCGCTCGGCGCCTGGACGGCCGCAGAGGTCGGCGCACATTTCTTCGACAATGTCGGCAATGAACAGACGGCCGCGCCCCGCACCCTCGTCATCCACGAGGTCATGGGCCGCCATTGCGGCTGGCTGACGGCCGCTACCGCCGGCGCCTATCTCCAGCGCACCAGCCGCAACCAGTATGTCGATGGCCTGATGATGGACGCGCGTCTCAAAAGCATCGACGCCGTCTACCTGCCTGAAATGGCCTTCGACCTCGACGCCGAGGCCGCCCGCCTGAAGGAAAGCATGGACCGCAACGGCCACGCCACCGTCTTCGTCTCCGAGGGCGCTTGCCTCGACGCCATCGTCGCGGAGCGCGAAGCCGCCGGCGAGACCGTCAAGCGCGACGCCTTCGGCCATGTGAAGATCGACACGATCAACGTCGGCGCCTGGTTCCAGAAGCAGTTCGCCAGCCTGCTGAACGCCGAGCGTTCTCTCGTGCAGAAATCAGGCTACTTCGCCCGCTCGGCGCCTGCCAATAGCGACGACCTCCGGCTGATCCAGAGCATGGTCGATCTCGCCGTCGAAAGCGCGCTCAACAAAGTCTCCGGCGTCACCGGCCACGATGAAGCGCAAAACGGTAAATTGCGCACTATAGAATTCCCGCGCATCAAGGGCGGCAAGGCTTTCGACCTGTCGACGGCATGGTTTGCCGAAGTCATGGACAATATAGGCCAGAAATACAAAGAAGCGTGATTGACGGATGGTTAATATGGTGTCTTTGCTTGTTCCTGAGGAATAGGAGGAGACACCATGTCACTTGAAGCCTGGTTCGCTTTTGCGGCCGCATCCGCCATCATGCTGGCCATTCCGGGGCCGACGATACTGCTCGTCGTTTCCTATGCGCTCGGTCATGGACGCAGGACTGCGTTTGCGACGGTGGGCGGCGTGGCACTTGGTGACTTCACCGCAATGACCGCGTCTCTCTTTGGGCTCGGCGCCGTCCTGGCCGCCTCCGCCGCGCTTTTCACCGTCTTGAAGTGGATCGGCGGCGCCTACCTGATCTGGCTGGGAATCAAGCTGTGGCGGGCTCCAATCATCGGCGAACTTGTTGCCGACAACGACAATCTGCCGGAGGAAAAGTCGCTCAAGATTTTCCTCCACGCCTATGTCGTCACGGCGCTAAATCCGAAGAGCATTATCTTCTTCGTCGCCTTCGTGCCGCAGTTCCTCAATCCCGCCTTACCCTTCTTCGGGCAGATGGCGATCATGGAAGCGACCTTCCTGGTGCTGGCGATCCTCAACGCCGCCACCTACGCGTTTCTCGCCCATTCCGCTCGTGGACTGATTCGCAAGGCAAGCGTCCAGCGCGCCGTAAACCGGACGGGCGGCACTCTGTTGATCGCCGCAGGCGCCGTAACGGCCGGCTATCGCCGCATTGCGGCTTAGAAATCCGGGTATCGCCCTGTTTCAGCTTGGAAATAATCCGTGGTTGCCGGAATGCCACAAATAGGTTAATGGGGTCGGCAGGGTTTAAGCTTTTTAGTAACTTTTTTAACGCTGCCGGGGCGGCGCGATTTCACGAAAGTGGCGGAATGGTAGCGATCGGATTGTCCGGCCTGAAACGCAGTCTTGTCGTTTCGACGATACTCTGCGGCGTGATGACGGGATGCGCCAGCGTCGAATACACCTCCCAGGCCGAACTGACAGCCGCCCAGACTGTGGTGCCGATGCCGAAACCCGGTGAAGATGCCACACTTGCGGCTATCCCGACAGCGGAGGGCGCGGCCGGTCAGGTCGCCGGTGCCACCATTCCCCAGGCATCCCCCTCCCTGACCGCAACGGCGATGCCGAGCGTGACAGCCTCTCAGCCTGCCGATCTTCCCATGCAGCCGGCCGCCTATGCGCAGATCCCGCTGACGCCCGAGATGACGGCGATCCAGTCCGTGGTGCCGACGCCGCGTCCGGGAACCCCGGCGCAGCCGACGACGCAGCTCGCCTTTGCGGCGACACCGCAAAACAGTGCGCTTGCAGCACTTGCCGCAGTCGACACCACACCGCGTGCCAGCATGGATTACGGTTTCGACGAATCCGGGCCGATCGATCCGCCGACGGCACCGCCGATGTTCAGTGACGACGACAAAGACGATGCGCCGACGGTCGAAAAGAGCTTCGTCACCAAGCTCATTCAGAAATATTCGAAGCTCTACGAAATTCCCGAGACCCTGCTCCACCGCATTGTCCATCGCGAGAGCCGCTACAATCCCAAGGCTTACAACAAGCGCGGCTATTTCGGCCTGATGCAGATCAAGTACAATACGGCCAAGTCCATGGGGTATGACGGCGCTCCGGGCGGTCTCTTCGATGCCGAGACCAATATCAAATATGCCGCAAAATATCTGCGCGGCGCTTGGCTTGTCTCCGACAGCAGGGAAGACGATGCCGTGCGCCTCTATGCGCGCGGCTATTATTACGACGCCAAGCGCAAGGGCATGACCGACATCGCCCAGGGCAACTATTAAACAATAAACGACTGGAACGACGGAAGTCGCCTATGGCTGCGGCTGCGCTGGCTGTTGCGACACGGCCTGCTGTTGCGGTGCTCCCGTTTGCGGCAAGGCCCCCAGAACAGCCTTGAGAAGCGTCTGCGGCTGATAGCCGAGCCAGCTCGGTGTCAGGCCGAGTCTCACGACGACCAGATCGGCGGACGGCACGATCGCCATGCTCTGCCCATCATGCCCCGTCAGCCAGAACGTATCCTCAGGCAGCCCAGATTTAGCATTTGAACCGCCGGGCGCCAGCCAAGCCTGGCCCTGCGTATAGCGGCCGTTCGACGCTGCCGTCGGCGTGCGCATGGCGCCGACAAAACCCTCCGGCAGCAGCCGCTGGCCGTCCCAAACTCCGTCCTGCAGCAGGAACTGCCCGAAACGCGCCCAGTCATGCGCCGTCGCATAGAGATAGGAGCTTCCGGCAAAGGTGCCGCGCGCATCGAGTTCGAAGACGGCGCTCGTCATGCCGAGCGGCGAAAACAGCGCGTCGCCAGGATAGGAAAAGGCCGCCTGTGCATTGCCGACCCTATCCATCCAGATGCGTGACAAAAGCACCGCCGTGCCGCTCGAATAGCGGAAGCGCTTGCCGGGCTCTGCGTCCATCGGTGCGTTGGCCGGCAGCGATACCATGCCGGGATCGAGATAGAGCATGCGCGTCACATCGGCGACATCGCCATAATCCTCGTTAAAGGCAAGGCCGCTCTCCATGCCGAGCAGATCGGAGACCTTGATCTTGGCGCGCCCGTCGTTCTTCCACTGCGCCAGCAAATCGTCGTCGTCGAAGGAAATCTTGCCGTCGAGCATCAGCCGGCCGACGATCGCAGCATTCACCGTCTTCGTCATCGACCAGCCGATCAGCGGCGTCTTCGCGGAAAAGCCGGGACCATAGGCTTCGGCAACAATGCGACCATTGCGCACCACCACGATCGCCCGCATGGTCGGGCCGGCAAGCCGGGCATCGGTAAGCAGAGCGGCGATCTTCGCGTCACGCCGATCGCCGGCGCCCTCCCCCTCCGGCCATAGGGCCTCGTTCACCTCCACCCCCGCCGGCACATCGAAAGGCACCGCATTTGCCGCCGCCTCGAAATTGCCATCTGGCACGCTCGTACAGCCGAAAGCGCCGCGATAGAGCGCATAACTCGGTGCAAACAGTCCCAGGAAACGCGCCGTCACCCGGCCGTTGTCGCGGTCGACGCTGACGCGCACCAGCCGCAGCAGCGGATTTCCGGGCGCCTGAACATCATCTTCGAGCACCTCCTCGGCCTCCCGGCCGGCGATGAAGACATTGGAACAGACGATCTTGGCGGCATAGCCGTCGCCGACACGCAGCAGTTCCGGCGGCCGGACGAAGAGCCAGCCGCCGTCGCCGATAACGAAGAGTACGACAAGGAGAGCAAGCGCCTTCAGAATACGCAGAACAAATCGCATGGCATTCCTCCATGCCGTGAGAGAAGCAGGAATCACAGGCGCCGGAAAGAGGCTGCAGCCAAGAACAGCCGCCATTGCGATCACTTTACCAGGAGGGCGATCTTTCCGGAGAACGGCGCCACACAGCCCACGTCATCAAACTGTAGCAGTGGCGCGCTACACGCCCTGAACGCTAAAAAGGTGACAGACTCATGTCAGAATTTGCACCGGATGCCGGCTTCCGCAAGAACCGGAAACTCAAGGACGCCCTTCTCCGCCACAAGGCTTTTTCGAAGGATGGATTTTCCGAGCGTCTCTTCGGCCTTCTCTTCTCCGGCCTCGTTTATCCGCAGATCTGGGAGGATCCGGATCTCGACATGCAGGCAATGGAGCTGAAGCCCAACCATCGCATCGTCACCATCGGCTCCGGCGGCTGCAACATGCTCGCTTATCTCTCCAAGGCACCGGCCTCGATCGACGTCGTCGATCTCAACCCGCACCATATCGCGCTGAACCGCCTGAAGCTTGCCACTTTCAAGCATCTTCCCGGCCATACCGATCTCGTCCGCTTCCTGGCCATGCCGAACGAGAAGTCGAACAGCCGCGCCTATGACCAGCATCTCGCCGCCCAGCTCGACGAGGCGACCCGCAGCTATTGGAACGGCCGCAAGTTCGGCCGCCGCCGCGTCACCGTCTTCGACCGCAACATCTACGAAACCGGGCTGCTCGGCCGCTTCATCGGCGCAGCCCACCTTCTTGCCCGCCTGCATGGCGTCAAGCTGCGCGAGATGACCAAGACCCGCTCGATCCGCGAGCAGCGCCAGTTCTTCGAAGAGCAGATCGCGCCGCTGTTCGAAAAGCCGGTGGTCCGCTGGATCACCGGGCGCAAGAGCTCGCTCTTCGGCCTCGGCATCCCGCCGCAGCAATATGACGAGCTCGCAAGCCTCGCCGCCGATCATTCGATCGCCCCGGTCTTGAAGCACCGCCTGGAAAAGCTCGCCTGTCATTTCCCGATGCGCGACAATTATTTCGCCTGGCAGGCCTTCGGCCGCCGCTATGGCACGCAAGAGGAAGGCCCGCTGCCGACTTATCTGAAGTCGGAGCACTACCAGGTGATCCGCGCCAATGTCGATCGCGTCAACGTCCATCATGCAAGCTTCACCGAGCTTCTGGCCCGCGAGCCGGCCGCCTCGCGCGACCGCTACATCCTGCTCGACGCGCAGGACTGGATGACGGACGAGCAGCTGAACGACGTCTGGCGGGAAATCACCCGCACGGCGCGTGACGGCGCCCGCGTGATCTTCCGCACTGCCGCCGAAAAGAGCATCATCGAAGGCCGCCTGTCACCCTCGATCCGCGACCAGTGGGACTATTTCGAGGAGAAGTCGCGTGAACTGACGGCGCTCGATCGCTCGGCAATCTACGGCGGCTTCCACATTTACGGGAAGAAGGCGTGAGCAAGGTCGGTACCGAGACGGCAGGAAAGAGCAACGAACATGCCAGCCTGATGGATGGCATGTACCGCTACCAACGCCATATCTACGACCTCACCCGCAAATATTACCTTCTCGGCCGCGACAGCACGATCCGCAATCTCGACGTGCCGGACGGCGGCACCCTGCTCGAGGTCGGCTGCGGCACCGGCCGCAACATGGCCTTCGCCCACAGGCATTTCCCGACCGCCAAGCTGTTCGGCCTCGACATTTCTCAGGAAATGCTGATTTCGGCGCGCAAGACCTTCGCCATCAAGGCGACGATCCCGGAATTCCGCGTCGCCGACGCCACGGCGTTCACGCCGCGCGAATTCGGCGTCAGCGGCTTCGACCGCATCCTGATATCCTATGCCCTGTCGATGATCCCGGACTGGGAACGCGCCGTCGATGCATCGATCGCCGCACTCAATCCCGGCGGCCAGTTGCACATCGTCGATTTCGGCCAGCAGGAAGGCCTGCCGGGCTGGTTCCGGCGCATGCTGCAGTCATGGCTTGCGAAATTCCACGTCACCCCGCGCCCCGACATGCGCGAGGTCCTGGAAGCGCAAGCCCATGAAAACAGCGCAAGATTGGTGTTTGAAACCGTCGGCGGCGGTTATGCCTGGCGGGCGGCGATTGTCAGCAAGCGCTCATAATTCACTTGAAACTAACCGTTTTTTTACGTTGATATGGTGAAAAGAGGGTTATCCTCTGCTGACTCGTCATTTCCGAAGGTCAAGCTGTGGGGCAAAGAGATCATTCGAGTTACGACGGGACGCCCATGCGCCGGCTTTTGTTTTGCGTTTTGCCCCTGGCCATCATGCTGGCCGGCTGCACCTCCTCTGGTCATGACTATCTCGAAACGGCATCGATCAAGCCCAAGACGCGCTTCAAGGACACCGATCCTCAGGACTTCGGCCCAAAGCATCCGCAGCAGAATGCGATCCATGGCATCGACATCTCCAAATGGCAGGGCGATATCGACTGGGCGACGGTGAGGAATTCCGGCGTCGGCTTCGCCTTCATCAAGGCGACGGAAGGCAAGGACAGGGTCGATCCGCGCTTCGACGAATACTGGCGCGAGGCGCGCGCCGCCGGCATCCCGCACGCCCCCTATCATTTCTATTATTTCTGTTCTTCGGCCGACGAGCAGGCCGACTGGTTCATCCGCAACGTGCCGAAGGAGGCCATGCGCCTGCCGCCGGTGCTCGACGTCGAATGGAACGCCGAATCGAAGACCTGCCGCTACCGCCCCGACGCGGAAACGGTGCGCTCCGAAATGCAGCGTTTCATGAACCGGCTGGAGGCTTACTACGGCAAGCGTCCGATCATCTACACCTCGGTCGATTTCCACCGTGAAAATCTCGCCGGCTACTTCCAGGATTATCATTTCTGGGTCCGCTCGGTGGCAAAACACCCCGAAGTGACCTATTCCGACCGCCGCTGGGCCTTCTGGCAATATACCTCGACCGGCGTCATTCCCGGCATCAAGGGGCCGACCGACATCAACGTCTTTGCCGGCAGTGCAAAGAACTGGAACAATTGGGTCGCGGCCGTTTCCAAGGATAGAAATTCTTAGTAACGTCTTACAATGTTTCTTGCTTCCGTCACATTCCTCTGTGAAAGCGACGGCAATCTGTTTGATATAAGGACCGCATCCATGCACCGCTCGCTCGCAAGCCGCTCTGCACTCGCCCTTCTGTTTGCCCTCGCCCTCGCCGGCGGCGCGGCCGCCCAGCAGGCGCCGGACGCAGCCCCGGCCGCGCCTTGCGGCGGCGATCTTTCCGCCTTCCTTGACGGCGTCAAGAAAGATGCGGTTGCCACCGGCGCAAGTGCTGCAGCCGCCGACGCGGCCCTTGCCGGCGCCGAGATCGACCCCAAGGTCCTCAGCCGGGATCGGGCCCAGGGCGTCTTCAAACAGACCTTCCTCGAATTCTCCCAGCGCACCGTCAGCCAGGCCCGCCTCGACATCGGCCGCCAGAAGATGAAGCAATATGCCGACGTCTTTGCCCGCGCCGAGCAGGAATTCGGCGTTCCCTCCGGCGTCATCACCGCCTTCTGGGCGATGGAAACCGATTTCGGCGCTGTCCAGGGCGATTTCAACACCCGCAATGCCCTGGTGACGCTGTCGCATGACTGCCGCCGCCCGGAGCTTTTCCGCCCGCAGCTGATCGCCCTCATCGAGATGGTCCAGCACGGCGATCTCGACCCCGCCACCAATACCGGCGCCTGGGCGGGCGAGATCGGCCAGGTTCAGATGCTGCCGCGCGACATCATCGCCTATGGCATGGACGGCGATGGCGACGGCCATGTCCGCCTGAAGCAGAGCGGCCCGGACGCCATCCTGACGGCGGCGAAATTCATCCAGCATCTCGGCTTCGAGCGCGGCCAGCCCTGGCTGCAGGAAGTCACCCTGCCCGATAATCTGCCCTGGGAGAAATCCGGCCTCGGCGGCACGATGAAGGCAGGCGAATGGTTCGCGCTCGGCGTCAAGCCGCGCGACGGCAATACCGCCTTCGGCAACCTCGAAGGCGACCTGGTGCTGCCGCAGGGCCGCATGGGACCGGCCTTCATCGCCTACCCGAATTTCAAAATCTATCTCGAATGGAACAAGTCGTTCATCTACACGACCTCGGCCGCCTATTTCGGGACCCGGCTTTCCGGCGCTCCGACCTATCTCAAGGGTGTGCCGGAACAGGGGCTCGCCAACGACCAGATGAAGACGCTGCAGACCAAGCTGCAGTCGCTCGGTCATGATGTCGGCGAGATCGACGGCATCCTCGGCTCCGGCACGCGCGTCGCGATCCAGAAGGAACAGCAGCGTCTCGGCATTCCGGCCGACGGCTGGGCGACGCCTGCCCTGCTCAACGCCCTCTGATCCCACGGATGTCGCACCGCTGCCCGCTTCGCAAGAAACGGGTGGCGCTGGCCGCAGTCTGCCCTAAACATAGTGGTGAAGAATCGCCGCCCATTATCGGCAGACGATAGGGCGGCGAAGCGGCCTTGCGTGGAGGAACCGGCATGGACAGCAGGATGAATGCCTGGACCTGGAGCCTGCTGGTCCTGCTCGGCCTGATCTGGGGCGGCTCCTTCTTCTTTGCCAGCATCGCCGTCCAGCATGTGCCGCCACTGACCCTCGTCTTCCTCAGGCTGCTGCTTGCAGCCCTGGCGCTGCATCTCTATATCGCCGGCCGTTTCGACATCTATTCGATCCTCAAGGCCCGCTGGCGTGAATTCCTGATCCTCGGGCTGATCAACAATGCCCTGCCGCATGCGCTGATCTTCTTCGGCCAGACCCGCATCGGCGCCGGACTCGCGGCGATCCTGAACGCGACGACGCCGATCTGGACCGTGCTCATCGCCAATTATTTCACGTCAGACGAAAAGCTGTCGTCGGCAAAAATCGCCGGCTGCCTCGTCGGCCTGGCCGGAACGATCGTGCTGATCGGCCCCGGCATCTCAGCCGGTGGCGAGGCGCCGCTCTGGGCGCTGCTTCTGCCGGTACTGGCCGCCATCTCTTACGGTTTCGCCGCCACTTACGGCAAACGTTTCAAGACTATTCCCGCCCCGGTCACCGCCGCCGGCCAGCTGACCGCCTCCTCACTGATCACTTTGCCGCTATCGCTGCTGGCCGATCGTCCCTGGACGCTCCCCTTGCCGGAAGTCGATATCCTCCTCGCCATCCTGGCGCTGGCGCTGGTATCGACCGCATTCGCCTATATTCTCTATTTCCGGATCATGGCGGCAGCCGGTGCCACCAACGCCTCGCTCGTCACCCTGCTGGTGCCGCCGAGCGCCATCCTCCTCGGCGTGCTATTCCTTGGCGAAAGGCTGGCACTCGGCGAACTCGCCGGCATGGCGCTGATCGGTTTCGGCCTCGTCATTCTCGATGGCCGCGCCTATCGCCTGCTGATACGCACCGCCTGAAAGTCGGTTGCAGTTTCCCTATATTTTCAACCGCTTGCGCGCCGGCCATGTTTTAGGCGCATAGGTAAATCTGGATCGCCGGATTTAACGCCACGTTAAAAATTGTGAACAAAAATTTCGCGATAATTACATATTGATTTCAATGGCTTGCGGAAACGCTGTTCGACTTATCCACCGCACCCCTCTGCAGCGCAGCATAGAATTCGCTTTCCAACCGACATATTTCAGACATATTATCGACCGGTTAACGCGAGGAGACAGACATGGGACTCACGCAATCCTTGAATGTTCTGTTGGTCAGTGCAGCGTTTGCTTTCGTCTTGTCCATGCTCTTCATCTGAGCCGGCCGATACCGAGGCGTAATGACTGGTAGTACCTGAACTCCCCTGATCAATCCGCCAATAAAAAAGCGCATGTCCCGCCCGACATGCGCTTTTCACTTTTGAACTCGAAAGATCAGGCGGCCGCGCCCGCACTTTTCGCCGCCCGCCGCGAGAGACCGAGATTGTCGAGCACAGCGGAAACCAGCGGCGAACGGTTCATTGTATAGAGATGGAACTCATGAAGGCCCCGCCGGACGAGATCGTCGATCTGCTCGGCGGCGACATCGGCTGCGACCTTCGCCCGTTCTTCGGGCTTGTCGTCGAAGCCGGCGAAGCGCTCGTCGAGAAAGGCCGGGATGATCGTGCCGCAGGCACCGGCGAAACGCTTCAACTGCGTCAGGTTCTGGATCGGCATGATACCCGGCACAATCGGGATCGAGATGCCGGCAGCGCGCACCTTCTCCAGGTAGCGCTCGAAATTGTCGTTGTCGAAGAAGAACTGCGTCAGCGCCCGGTCGGCGCCATTATCGGCCTTGCGCTTGAGCATGTCGATATCGGCAGCCGTATCGCGGCTCTCCGGGTGTTTTTCAGGATAGGCGGAGACCGAAATCTCGAAATCGCCGACCGCCTTGAGGCCAGCCACCAACTCCGCCGCATTGGCGTAGCCGCCGGGATGCGGCTGGTAGGGCGCGCCTGCGCCTCCGGGCGCATCGCCGCGCAACGCCACGAAATGCGTCACGCCGACCTTGCGGAAGGTCTCGATCATCTGATGCGTCTCTTCCTTCGTCGCGCCGACGCAGGTCAGGTGCGAGGCGGTGGCAAGCGGCGTCTGCGACAGGAACCGTGTGACGGCAGTCAGCGTCGGCGCCTTGGTGGTGCCGCCGGCCCCATAGGTCACCGAGACGAAATCCGGATCCCAATCCTGCAGTTCGCTGACCGTCTGCCAGAGCTGGCCCTCCATCTCTTCCGATTTCGGCGGAAAGAATTCGAAGGAAATCCCGATATTGCGGCCGCGTGCCTCGTTATTCAAAGCCATGTCATACTCTCCCGGCAAATGTAGGTTCGGCGCCTTCGCTTAGTTGCGAAGCCATGAGGCGCCTCGGATCGCGCGCGAGCCAGACGGTGACCGTCAACCCCTGCCCGCTCTGCTGACCCGGATGAAGATCGACGACCTGCTCGACGTCGAGCCCGGCCCTGTGCAGCCAGTCGGATATCGCCTGGTGCGAAAAACCGAGACGGACATGCGCATGCTCGTCGCGGAGATATTCGAGCGTGTGCGGCGCAAGGTCGATGACCACGAGCCTGCCGCCCGGCCGCAGCATGCGCGCCGCTTCGGCGATCGCAATCTCCGGCTGGTCGAAGAAATGCAGTACCTGATGGATCGTCACCAGGTCGAAATCCTGGCCTTCGAACGGCAGGTTGAGGATATCGGCGTGGCGCACGGTGGCCTTGGTGATGCGGGATTTGTCGAGATTGGCGCGCGCCACGCTTAGCATGTCGCGGCTGGCATCGACGCCGATCGCCCGGCGGTAGAGCCCCGACAAAAGCTCGAGGATGCGGCCGGTGCCGGTGCCGAGATCGAGCAGCGAATCGATCGGCTGGCTGCCGAGCAGCCGGATGACGGCGGCGTCGACCTCTTCATCGGCGGCATGCAGGCGGCGAAGCTCGTCCCATTCCGCCGCGTTGCGGCTGAAATAGGCCTGTGCCCGCTCGGCCCGCTGACGCTTAACCTGCGACAGCCGTTCGCCGTCGCGAAGCACGGTCGGATCGTTTTCGGAGACATGCTTGAGCAATGCCCGCACCAGCATGGCCGCCTTGCCGTCCTGCTTGAGGCGGAAATAGGCCCAGGCGCCTTCCTGGTAGCGTTCGATCAGTTCGGCCTCGCCGAGCAGCTTCAAATGCCGGGAGATGCGAGGCTGGGATTGGCCGAGAATTTCGGTAAGATCGGTCACCGTGAGGTCGCCGCCGTCGAGAAGCGCCAGAAGACGCAGGCGCGTGGGCTCGCCGGCCGCCTTCATGACGTCCACCAGGCCATCCAGTCCTAGCTTCAAGGGTTCGCTCATCTCTAGTCCAATCAAGATATAAAGATATCTTTATGTGATTTGGATTACGGTGACAAGCGACAATTCGCACTTGAGCGAAATTGCCTGCTCAAATTGCGACAGCGGGAATACAAAAAAAGCCCCGGCCGAACCGGGGCTTCTCGACTGCAAAAACGGCTGCGATCAGCGCGTCAGGCGCTTATGAGCCTGGCTGCCTGGGTTGAGCGCGTCGGGACCGAGACGGCGAATCTTGTCCTGTTCATAATCCTCGAAGTTACCTTCGAACCATTCGACATGGCCTTCGCCTTCGAAAGCCAGAATGTGCGTCGCCAGACGGTCGAGGAACATGCGATCGTGGCTGATGATGATGGCGCAGCCGGCGAACGCCTCAAGCGCGCTTTCCAGCGCACCCAGGGTTTCCGTATCGAGGTCGTTGGTCGGTTCGTCGAGCAGCAGAACGTTGCCGCCAGCCTTCAGCATCTTGGCAAGGTGAACGCGGTTGCGCTGGCCGCCCGAGAGGTTGCCGACCTTCTGCTGCTGATCGCCGCCCTTGAAGTTGAAAGCGCCGCAATAGGCTCTGGAGTTCATATCGAACTTGCCGAGCTTGATGATTTCGGCGCCGCCCGAGATTTCCTCCCAGACGGTCTTGCTGCCATCCAGTGCATCGCGGCTCTGGTCGACGTAACCGAGATGGACCGTCTCACCGATGCGCACGGATCCGGCGTCCGGCTTTTCCTGGCCGGTGATCATCCGGAACAGCGTCGTCTTGCCGGCGCCGTTCGGGCCGATGATGCCGACGATGCCGCCCGGCGGCAGCTTGATCGACAGGTCGTTGATCAGCGTGCGGCCCTCGAAGCCCTTGGTGATGCCTTCCATCTCGATGACCACCTGGCCGAGGCGCTCGCTGACCGGGATGATGATCTGTGCGTCGCCGGGGCGCTGCTTTTCAGCCGCTTCCACCAGTTGTTCATAGGACTTGATACGCGCCTTGGATTTGGCCTGACGGGCTTTCGGGCTAGAGGCGATCCATTCCTGTTCGCGGCTGATCGCCTTCTGGCGTCCTGCCTCTTCCCGGTTTTCCTGCTGCATGCGCTTGGCCTTGGCGAGCAGGTAGGCCGAGTAATTGCCTTCGTAGGGAATGCCGCGGCCGCGGTCGAGTTCGAGGATCCAGCCAGTGACGTTGTCGAGGAAGTAGCGATCGTGGGTGATCATCATCACGGCGCCCGGATAGTCACGCAAATGCTTTTCGAGCCAGGCAATCGTCTCGGCGTCCAGGTGGTTGGTCGGTTCGTCGAGCAGCAGCAGGTCCGGCTGCGAAAGCAGCAGGCGGCAGAGCGCGATACGGCGGCGCTCGCCACCCGACAGGCTGGTGACATCGGCGTCGCGTGGCGGGCAGCGCAAGGCTTCCATCGCCATCTCGACCTGGCTTTCCAGATCCCAGAGGTTCTGGCTGTCGATGATGTCCTGGAGCTTTGCTCCCTCTTCCGCCGTCTCGTCGGAATAGTTCATCATCAGCTCATTGTAGCGCTCGAGTACGGCTGTCTTCGAGGCAACGCCTTCCATGACGTTTTCGAACACCGTCTTGTTGGGATCGATGTGCGGCTCCTGCTCGAGGTAGCCGACCGTCGCTCCTTCGGCGAGCCAGGCTTCGCCGGTATATTCCTTGTCCTGGCCGGCGATGATGCGCAGCACAGTGGATTTACCGGCGCCGTTTGGCCCGAGAATACCGATCTTGGCATCCGGGTAGAAGGAAAGGTGGATGTTCTCCAGGATCTTCTTGTTGCCATAGGCCTTGTTGAGGCCGGACATATGATAGATGAACTGACGTGCCATGCTGCGCTGCTCCGGGCGGGAAACTTCGATTGTGCCGCTATGTAGGCGAAACAGCGCCTGCGGGCAACGCCGAAACCCGGTTTAGGCAGGATTTCCGGTCAGAAGCCCGCAGCGTCGACGACGCCCTCGTCGCAGCCGAACGTCGTTTTTCCCGCGCCCTGGATCAGATCCGCAAGGCCGGCGCTTTTCGCCGACGCCGCCCCGGCGGCTTCAGAAAGCCCGATCGTCAACCCGCTGACCATTTTGACATTGCCGGCCCGCCGGCAGCTCATCTTGACGCGATCGCCGGCACCAGGGCCGAAGCTCTTGTCGAAAGCCGCCTTGATTGCCTCGGCCTTAACCGGCTTGCCGATATTGGCGGCGAAGAGATCGCGCACGGCCGAGGTGTTGAGCGCGCCCAGAAGATGCACCCCGACGCCGAAATAATCTTCGGCGCTCATTTTCGTACAGGTGCCGTGCTTCGTCCATTCATGCCGTTCCAGGCCGGATTGTGTGCCGGGCATCGCCTTGGACAGCGCCGCCTGCGTCTCGGCCGAAAGCGTCACCTCAGGCAATGTGTTCCACTTGCCGTCCTTGTCGGCAGCCTTCTGCTCGGCGCTCACGCCGCAATAATCCTGCCGCATCGGCCAGAGCCCGTGCAGCGAAAAATTCGTCGCATCGGGGCGCTCGCCGGTCTGGCTGGCGCATTCAGCTTTCTTCTGGTTCGTCTGGCAAAAGGCCGGCTGCCAGCTCGCCGCCAGAATAAAGCGGGTCGTCCCGCCGCCCTCCTGCGCCATGGCGGCGCCGGCAATTACCATCGATACGGCGACCGTCAAGGTACGCAACTGCATGCTGCTCATTTCAACCCCCAAAAAAGAACAATACAGGAACAAATAAGCACGAAGATGAAAAGCCCGCAACCCTGAATCGTAGCGTTGCCGCATTTTGTTATCGGATGAACCCGGAATGGATGTTGCTTTTGGACGCTGATCTGGTCTGTTGCGTCGGGGAGGATCCAGATGTTTTCTGAAACGCAAAGGCTCGCGGCGCCGGGAGCATCGCTCGCCTATCACCATGCCGAGGCCGCCGGCCCGGGGCGCGGCATCCTGTTGATATCGCACGGTCTCGCCGAACATTCGAAACGCTATCTCACTTTTGCCGAAGCGATGGCGGCGCGCGGTTATCACGTCTATGCCCATGACCACCGCGGCCACGGCGAGACGACGGCGCCCGACGCGCCGGTCGGCCGTTTCGCCCGGCGGGGCGGCGTCGACAGGGTGATCGGCGACGTCCTTACCATGCGCGCCCACGCGGCCATGCTCCATCCCGGCCTGCCGGTCATCCTCTTCGGCCATTCGATGGGCGGCCTCATCGCCCTCAATACAGCCGTCACGGCGCCGGCCGATTTCGACGCCGTCGCCGTCTGGAATTCGAATTTCGCCGTCGGCCTGGCCGGCCGCGCCGCCCAGGCGATCCTTTTGGCCGAGCGCATGCTGAAGGGCTCCGATGTGCCGAGCGGCCTGTTGCCGAAGCTCACCTTCGCAGCCTGGGGAAAATCGATTCCGGGCCGCCGCACCGAGTTCGACTGGCTGTCGCGCCTTCCCGGTGAAGTCGACAAATATATCGCCGATCCGCTCTGCGGCTTCGATGCTTCGGTGTCGCTGTGGCTCGATCTCTTCGAACTGACGTTTCGCGCGCCGCAGAAGCTCTATCTGGACCGGCTGCCGCGCGATATGCCGATCCATCTTGTCGGCGGTGGAGAGGATCCGGCCACCGAACGTGGAAAAGCCATCCTCTGGCTGTCAAACCATTTGAAAGCCTGCGGCTTCTCTCGTATCAGCACTCAGATATATCAGGACATGCGGCACGAAACGCTGAACGAGATCGGCGCTGATGCAGCGATTGCAGCCTTCGCGGAATGGTGCGACGAGGCCGTCGTAAGATCCTGAGCGAGAGAGATTCCGTCATGAGCAGCACCTCCGCCCGCCCTGCTTCCTCAGCCTCCGAGGTGACGACGGGGCTCGCGCTGATGTTTCTGTCGGTGATGTTTTCGCCGCTCATCGATATTTTCGCCAAGCTTGCGGTTGTCACCATCCCGTCCGCCGAGGTCACCGCCGGCCGCTTCGTCGTGCAGGCGCTGTTCATGCTGCCGATCGTCATCTGGCGGCAGAGCTTTGCTGATTTCTCCTGGCGCCAGAGCCTGTTCCACGCTATCCGCGGCTTAATCATCACCGTCTCGATGATCTCTTTCGTCACCACGCTGAAATACATGGCGGTTGCGGACGCGATTGCGATCTTCTTCGTCGAGCCGATCATGGTGACGATCCTCGGCGGCATTTTCCTGAAGGAGACTATCGGCTGGCGGCGCTATACCGCCTGCGGCGTCGGCTTTTTCGGGGCCATGCTGATCATCCAGCCGAGTTTCCAGGAGGTCGGCTTTATCGCCCTTCTGCCTGTCCTTAGCGCCCTCTGCATCGCGATCTTCGTGCTGATGACCCGCGTCCTCTCGCACCGGGAAGATCCCTGGGCGATGCAGTTCCAGATGGGCATCTGGGGTCTACTCTTCTGCACTATCCTGCTTTTTATCGGCGAAGGAAGCGGCTCCGATCTTTTCGACCCCGTCATGCCGGTGGGTAGCGCCTGGTTCTACCTCGCCGGCGTCGGCGCCATGGCCGCGATCGCCGGCATCTTCGGCGTCTATGCCTATCGCGCAGCACCGGCCTCGACGCTGGCGCCGCTGCAATATTTCGAGATCGTCTCGGCGACGATCTTTGCCTGGCTGGTTTTCGGCGACTTTCCGAATGCGGTCAAATGGCTCGGCATCATGATCATCATGGCATCGGGCTTCTACATCCTCTGGCGCGAGCGCCGCTTTGCTTCAAAGCCTGTATCCGATACATCTGAGGTGACGCTGGCGCCGTAGAAACGGACGAGGGAATATGACGGAGACGACGAAGAAGCCGCCGCTTGCCGGCATCCGGGTGATCGAGCTTGCCCGGGTGCTCGCCGGCCCCTGGGCGGGGCAGATGCTCGCCGATCTCGGCGCCGACGTCATAAAGGTCGAAAACCCGGACGGCGGCGACGATACCCGCCAATGGGGCCCCCCCTTCGTCGAAGGTGCCGATGGCAAAAACCTCTCGGCCGCCTATTATCACGCCGCCAATCGCGGCAAGCGCTCGATCACCGCCGATCTGAAGACCCCCGAAGGCCAGGATCTCGTCCGCCGTCTCGTATCGACTGCCGATGTAGTGATCGAAAATTTCAAGCTTGGCGGCCTCGTCAAATACGGCCTCGATTACGACAGCCTGCGCAAGCTGAATCCGAAGCTCGTCTACTGCTCGATCACCGGCTTCGGCCAGACAGGCCCCTATGCCGGCCTCGCCGGCTATGATTACATCGTCCAGGGCATGTCCGGCTTCATGTCGATAACAGGCGAACCGGACGGCCAGCCGATGAAGGCCGGCGTTGCCGTCGCCGATATCTTCACCGGCATCTATGCCGTCTCGGCGATCGAAGCTGCGCTGATCCACGCGTTGAAAACGGGCGAAGGCCAGCTCGTCGACATGGCGCTGCTCGACGTGCAATCGGCCGTGCTCGCCAATCAGAACATGAACTACCTGGTCTCCGGCGCAGCACCCACCCGCCTCGGCAATGCCCATCCGAATATCTCGCCCTATGAGGTCGTGCCGGTGGCGGACGGTTATCTTATTCTCGCGGTCGGAAACGACGGCCAGTTTCGCCGCCTCTGCACCATCCTCGGCTTGGAGACAATTGCCGGCGACGAGCGCTTTTCCACCAACAAGGCCCGCGTCGCCAATCGCGGCGATGTCCGCCTTCTCATCTCCACCGAGACGCTGAAATGGCAGAAGGCGGATCTCCTGAAAGCCTGCGAGGAGAATGCGGTTCCATCAGGCGCGATCAATACGATCGAGGAGATGTTCGCCGACCCGCAAATTGAGGCCCGCGGCTTGCGCATCGACCTTACGGACGCCGCCGGCACCGTAATCCCCGGGGTCAGGACGCCCGTGGTGCTGTCGGAGACGCCGTTGCGTTACACCAGGCCAAGCCCGCGTCTCGGCGAGCATCAAACAGAAATTCTGGCGGAACTCACCGAGCTTGAGAGGAAGGCATCGTCATGAAAAAGGCATCACTATGAAAAAGACGGGCGGGGAACTGATTGTCGAGGCGCTGAAGGCGAACGGCGTCAAGCGTCTGTCCTGCGTACCAGGCGAGAGTTTCCTCGCCGTCCTCGACGCGCTGCGCGACAGCGAGATTGACGTGCTCGTCTGCCGCCAGGAGGGCGGGGCGGCGATGATGGCGGATTGCTGGGGCAGGCTGACCGGAGAACCCGGCATTTGCATGGTCACCCGCGGCCCCGGCGCCACCAACGCCTCCGCCGGCCTGCATATATCGAAGCAGGATTCGATCCCGATGATCCTCTTCATCGGCCAGGTGCAGCGCGAAGCCCGCGAGCGCGAGGCCTTCCAGGAGGTCGAATTCCGCCGCGCCTTCACCGAATTCGCCAAATGGGTGGGCGAGATCGATGATGCCGCCCGCATCCCCGAATTCGTCACCCGCGCCTTCGCGATCGCCACCTCCGGCCGCCCCGGCCCCGTGGTGCTGACGCTGCCGGAGGATATGCTGCGCGACGAGGTCGAAGTGCCCCGCGCCAAACACTATGTCAGCGTCGAGGCCCATCCCGGCCGCCGCCAGATCGACGACTTTTATCTAAGACTCTTGAAGGCCGAGCGGCCGATGGTGATCCTCGGCGGCACGCGCTGGGATGCCGATGCCGTCGCCGATTTCGCCATCTTTGCCGAGCGTTTCCAACTGCCGGTCGGCTGCTCCTTCCGCCGGCAAATGCTGTTCGATCATCTCCATCGCTGCTATGCCGGCGATGTCGGCATCGGCATCAATCCGGCACTCGCCAAGGAGATCAAGGAGAGCGACCTGCTGATCCTGCTCGGCGCCCGCATGTCGGAAATGCCCTCCTCGTCCTACACGCTGATCGACATCCCCTACCCCCAGCAATCGCTCGTGCATATCTACCCCGATGCCTCCGAACTCGGCCGTCTCTACCGCCCGGATCTTGCGATCTGCGCCGCACCTGCCGATTTCGTCGCGGCACTTGCCCATCTGGAAGCACCGGCCGAGCCGCACTGGGCGGAACGCACGCAGCGCATGCACCAGGCCTATCTCGCCTGGTCGAAGCCGCCGGCGACAGGCCCAGGCGCCGTCCATATGGGGCCGATCATGGAGTGGCTGGAGGCCAATACCGGGCCGGACACGATCTTCACCAACGGCGCCGGCAACTACGCCACCTGGGTGCATCGCTTCCATCGTTTTCGCCGCTTCAATACCCAGGCCGCCCCCACCTCCGGATCGATGGGTTACGGCCTACCCGCCGCCGTCGCCGCCAAGCGGTTGTTTCCCGAACGTGAAGTCATCTGCTTTGCCGGCGACGGCTGTTTCCTGATGCACGGCCAGGAATTTGCCACCGCCATCCGCTACGGCCTGCCAATCATCGCGGTCGTCGTCAATAACGGTATCTACGGCACGATCCGCATGCATCAGGAGCGCGAATATCCCGGCCGCGTCAGCAATACCGATCTGACCAATCCCGACTTCGCAGCCCTGGCCCGCGCCTATGGCGGCCATGGCAAGACGGTGGAAAGCACGGAGCAATTCGCGCCCGCCTTTTTGCGGGCGCGCGAAAGCGGCAAGCCGGCGATCATCGAGGTGAAGCTCGATCCTGAAGCGATCACGCCGACACGCACGCTGTCGGAAATCGCGCAAACAAAAAGCCGGTAGGTCCGTGACTGACCCCAATCAGGGTCAGTTCACGCACCCACCGGCTTCGAGGAACAGACCTGCGGCGACCTTTAGTCGATCGCGGCCGTGACGATGAACTCGACCTTGTATTTCGGGGCGGCGAGCTTGGCTTCGCTGGTGGCGCGGGCCGGCGGATTGGCCGGATCGATCCAGGCTTCCCAGGCGGCGTTCATCTCGGCAAAATAAGCGATGTCGGAGAGATAGATGATCGTTTGCAGGATCTTCGACTTGTTGCTGCCGGATGCAGCCAGCAGCCGGTCGACTTCGGCAAGCGAGGACTTGCACTGATCGGTGACGCTTTCGCCCTCGCCGACCTGGCCTGCGAGATAGACCGTGTTGCCATGAATGACGGCGCCGCTCATGCGCGCGCCGACGTCGATACGCTTAATGCTCATTGTAGTCTCCTGAGTGAATGGAAGGTGGCGGCGCTGCGGTCCAGCGCCGGAAAATCGGCAGCCGGAACGAGCTTAGCTACGGATATGGTGGGTCTTTTGGTAGATCGCCGTCGAGCGGGCGCCGGAGCGGCAATAGCCGAGCATCGGCCGCGGGAATTCGTCGAGCGCATCGACCATACCCTGCACCGCTTCTTCGGTCACCCCCATCGGCCCGACAGGCACATGAGCGATATCGAGTCCAAGTTCTCTAGCGCGCGACTCGATGACCGAGAACGACGTCTGATCGGGGCTCTCATGGTCGGGGCGATGGCAGACGATCGATTTGAACCCCAGCGCCTTGATCTCGTCGAGCTCCTCAAGCGTGATCTGGCCCGAAACAGAATATTCATCGTCGATCTGGCGAATATCCATCGTCTTGTCTCCTCAAAATCGTGGGCTGAAGGTCTACGACGGGAGGCCGGCAAGCGTCAACAACACTTCACTTACACAAAGGCAAAGGTTAGCGCGTAGCTGCGGCTTTCGCCGGGCGCCAGCATGTTGAACTCGCCGGCTGCCTCAAGCTCGTCGCGCAACACCCAGCGATGCGAAACCGGCTCGATGCCGATGATATGAGCCGGCGCCTTCTGGTTTCGCCAGACCTGCAGATAGGGCAGCGTGTCGGCGCGGAAACGGACACGGAGCGTCCTGCCGCCGATCGCAGCGATCGGTCCGAGGCGGATTTCCGCGAAGCCCTCCTCCGTCGCCGGCGCCGGCACGCAGAAGATGCCGCCCGGCTCCTCGCCGAACGTCCAGGGGAAACCGCCATTTTCCAGCATCTGGCCTTCGAGCCGTGTGTCCTCGTCCAGCCATTTGCCGCCGGTGTTCATGTGGTACATCAGGAAGGTCGGCACCGTCTGGTCGCTGGTGTTGACGACCCGGTCCTCGAGCTGCACCTCACCGGTCGCCCCGTCGATCCGCCATAGCCGCTCGATGCGCTGCGGCAGTCCCTCGATGGTTACGATGTCGATGTCGGCGCGGCATTCGGCATTGCCCTTCTCAAACTTCGTCCACAGCACCTTGGCCGCATGGCCGGAGGCCGATCCGTGCAGCGGATAGACATTACCGTGGGCGCGGCCGGCGATCGGCTGGCGATGGCGGATATGGTCCGGCCCGCAGGTGAAGAGGAAGCCTTCGAGCGAGTGATCGATTCGCGGATCGCCGTCGTCGGGAATGGCGCGCTTCGGCGCGATGTCGACACCTTCGACGATGCATCCGCCGATATCCAGCACCGATGTTTCATCCAGCATCAGGCGCGGCCCGCTTGCGGCGGCAAATTCGATCATCGCAGTCTCCTTGAGGGTTTATGCCCGCCTCAGCGTTAGGTTTTGCGCCGTCATTCGTCAATCGGCGCCATTCCCATCTTGTGTTTTTGCCGCAACCAGGGATTTTGCGGAACTGACACGGAGACGCAAACGTTTATGAGTAAAAGGAAATCTTAGTGATTTTCATATTTTGTTCAGCACGCTTTCATAAATTCCACACTAGCGTCAAAATTCGCAGGTGTGTGTCGGCCAGTCACTGTTCGAGGTGTGAGACGTGAATCGCTTTTTGAAGTCGGCATTTTCGCTTGCGGCCGTGCTGGCAGCCATTACGGGTGCAGCACCGGAGGCCGGCGCGCAACAGTTCCGCGACCGCCGCCAGAGCGACGTCGTGCTGGTGACGCCGACCGGCGAGATCCTCGATTATGTCCCGCGCGGCTATAACTACGCCCGCGACCGCAGCGGCAACCGCGTGCTGATCGATGACTACGGCAACGTTGTCGCCACCGAGATGCGCGCCCGCGGCTACTATCCGCCGCGGCCCGGTCCGCGCGATGTCTATGCCGACCAGGGCGGCAACGATCCCTATTATGCCGACGACAACACCTATGGCGACACGCGTTATTCCGAGCGTGGTGCGGTCACCGGCGGCATCCCGCGCGATGCGGCGATCGAACGCCGGCCGCTCGGCGAGCAGCCTTATTCCCAGGACAACAGCATCGGCAATCCGCAGTCCGGCGACAACTATGCCTCGATCGACCCCGACCAGCAGATCCCGCCCGCCGACGCGCCCACGGCCGCGCCTGATGAACCGGTTATCACGCTGAAGAACAAGTCGAAGCCCGAGATCGTCGCGTTGCAGGTCTTTCTCGATCGCGCCGGCATCTCGCCCGGCGTCATCGACGGCCATATGGGCTCGAATGTCACCAAGTCGATCTATGCCTATGACCAGATGACCGGCTCCAAGCTCGACCCCAACGACACGGATGCCATTCTGGAAGAACTACGCATGAACGGAGGCCTGCCCGTCGTCAGCTACACGATCACCCCGGCCGATGCGGCAGGCCCCTTCGTCGCACAGATCCCGGAAGACTATTCGCATAAGGCGCTGCTACCGTCGCTTGCCTATACATCGACCACCGAAATGCTGGCCGAGCGCTTCCACATGGACGAGGCCTTCCTGAAGGAGATGAACCCCGGCGCCGATTTCAGCGTTGCCGGCACCGTCATCAAGGTCGTCAATCCGGGCGAGCCGAAGAGCGGCGAGGTCGCCCGCATCATCGCCGACAAAGCCCGCAAGCAGGTCTTTGCCTATGACGGCGCCGGCAATCTCATTGCCGCCTATCCGGCATCGATCGGCTCCACCGACACGCCCTCGCCGTCAGGCACCGTGACGGTCGAGCGCGTCGCATTCAATCCCGGCTACACCTATAATCCGAAGATCAATTTCCAGCAGGGCGCCAACGACAAGATCCTCAACATTCCGCCCGGCCCGAACGGCCCCGTCGGCACCGTCTGGATGGCGTTGTCCAGGCCGACCTACGGCATCCACGGCACGCCAGAGCCTTCCAAGATCGGCCGCACCCAGAGCCACGGCTGTATCCGCCTGACCAATTGGGATGCGACCGAGCTTGCCAAGATGGTTAAGCCGGGAGTGACGGTCGAATTCGTCGATTGAACCCTATTGCAGCAATGTGGCCGCCGGATCGCTCCACAGACCGCAACTGAAATGTGTCGCGAAACTCCAACCGTTGCGAGTGAGTTTCTCGACGGCCTACAATGGCTTTCGGAAGAACACGACGCGCTGCGTCTCCTCAAACCCTAAAGCGGTATGGAGCGCATGGCTGGCTGAATTCTCAAGCAGCGCGTCAGAGCCAAACTCGACACAGCCAAGCGACTTCCCCCAATCGGCAACGGAATTGCAAAGCAACCGTGCGATACCCTTTCGCCTGTCAACGGGGCGGACATAAATGCCTTCGAGAAACAGAACGGGTGAACTGCTGCATCCGTTCACATAATCATGTCGCAGAGTGGCCTCAGCAAACCCGACAGCTTCATTCGCAGCATTTCGAGCTATGAACGCGACGGCTTCTCCACTTTCTGAAAGAAACGCCCGGCCCAACTCTGCTCGATGATCTTCAAGCGAGTGATGCGGCCATAGCGCAAGGCGAAGCTGCGCCCATGGCTCAACATCCTTTATAGTCCCAGCCTCAATAATCGCTTCCATATTGCGGTTCCCTTCTTGTCGGAAAAAACCCAATCAAAGCGACAGTTTTGCGTCCCATGCCACAAGGGATTCGGCACCAGTATCTACTGGATTTCACATTTCGGTTAGGGGCTGGGGATCGCTTCGACGGCCTTTTTCGTGCGAAGGATGTTCAGGCCGCCGTGGCCATACGGGCCGAGGCCGTTAGCCTGACCGGCATTTTGCTCATTATTTCCTCGGCAAAGCATGTGGCATTCTCACGCGCCTTGTCGAGATTGCTGACGCGCGCGGGGTCGACCGTGTGCAGCGTGCCGCCACAGTCGAAGATGTCGCGGAAGGCCGAGCGTTCGATGATCGCGGTGTCCAGCACCGGCACATGCCGCTCGCTGAGCAGCGACTTGACGAGCTGCAGCGCCCGGGTCGTCACCATCGAGTTGACGCGGGTCAGCACCACCGAATGACCGATCTTGATGCCCGCCTTTTCGTCCAGATACTGCAGCAGCTCGAGCACCTGTGCGCCGCCGCGCGCATCCATTGCACAGCCCTGGATTGGGATCAGCACATGATCGGAAAGGCCGACGGCTGTGGCAAGCAGCGGATTGCGCGCACCCGGCAGGTCGACGATGAAATAGTCGGTATTGTGCTTGTTCTCGCTGATATGCAGCGGCAGCGAGGCCGTGGTCACGAAATCGATCACCGAAACATTGGGCACATGACCGGATATGTCGTGCCAGCGCGAAATCCAGTGCTGCGGATCGGCGTCGAGAACGGTGACGCGGTAACCCTTGCGGGCAAGCTCGGTGGCGAGCAGGAGAACAGCGGTCGTCTTGCCGGCGCCGCCTTTGGTGTTTGCGAATGTAATGACAGGCATGTTCGGTCCTCGGGAGGAAATAGCGCGAGCCGGTATCGCTCTCTTACGCACTGTCGGAGCATCGTGCGGTTAAGCTATCCTTTACAATCATGGTTAACAAATCCCAAACGCGCCCGCCGAAATTGCAGCCTGTATTTTTCACATCCATAATATTGGGGATGCCGCCACTACAAAAAAGCCCGGAAGACCAAAGCCTTCCGGGCCTATCCGCAGGCTCGGCATCTAGCTCAGAAGCAATCCCTGAAAAGCGCCTTGGTATTTTCGAGCGTCAACGCCACCGGGTTGCCGCCCGCGCTCGGATCCTCGATTGCCATGGCCGACAATTCGTCGATGCGGTCGGGGGCGATTCCCATCGCCGACACAGTCTCCGGCACGCCGAGCTCGGAGCGGAGCTTCAATACATAGTCGTAGAAGCCGTCGAAGCCGCCCGAAATACCGAGATAAGCGGCGGCGCGGCAAATCTTCTCCTCGATCGCCTTGCGATTGAAGCGCAGCACCGCCGGCATCACCACCGCATTGGTCATGCCGTGATGGGTATTGTAGACGGCGCCGATCGGGTGCGACAGCGCATGGATGGCGCCGAGCCCCTTCTGGAAGGCGACCGCACCCATGGCGGCAGCCGCCATCATGTTGGCGCGGGCTTCGAGATCGGTGCCTTCCCTGTAGGCGCGCGGCAGGAATTCCTTGACGAGCCGCATGCCTTCGAGCGCGATGCCGGCCGACATCGGGTGATAGAAGGGCGAAGAATAGGCCTCCAGGCAATGGGCGAAGGCATCCATGCCGGTGCCGGCCGTGATGATTTTCGGCATGCCGACCGTCAGTTCTGGATCGGAGATGACGACGCCGGGCAGGAACTTCGGATGGAAGATGATCTTCTTTACATGCGTTTCGGAATTGGTGATGACGCTGGCGCGCCCGACTTCCGAACCGGTTCCGGCCGTCGTCGGCACGGCGACGATCGGCGCGATGCCGTCGATACTCGCCCGCGTCCACCAGTCGCCGATATCCTCGAAATCCCAGACCGGCCGGGTCTGGCCGGCCATGAAGGCGACGCACTTGCCGAGATCGAGACCAGAGCCGCCGCCGAAGGCAACGACACCGTCATGACCGCCATCCTTGAAAGCCTTGACACCGGCCTCAAGGTTCTTCTCGTTCGGGTTCGGATCGACATCGGCAAAGATCGCCCGGCCAAGGCCGGCATCTTCGAGGATGTCGAGCGCATTCTTGGTGATCGCCATCGAGGCGAGACCGCGGTCGGTGACGAGCAACGGCTTTTTGATGCCGAGGCTCTTGCAGGCGTCCGCCAGTTCCTTGATCCGGCCCCGGCCGAGCTTGACCGAAGTCGGGTAGCTCCAGTTTGCGGTGATGTTGCTGCTCATGCTGTGACTTTCTTCAGGTGGAAGGATTTCGGACGCGTCAGATTCTGGAAACCGATGATCGACAGCGAGCCGCCGCGGCCGGTCTCCTTGACGCCGGTCCAGCAGAGCGCCGGATCGAGATAGTCGGCGCGGTTCATGAAAACGGTGCCGGTTTCGATTTCACGGCCAAGCCGCGCCGCCCGCTCGACATCCTTGGTCCAGAGCGAGGCGGTCAGCCCATACTGGCTGTCGTTCATCAAGGCCAGCGCCTCCTCGTCGCTCTTCACCTTCATGATGCCGACCGCCGGACCGAAGGTCTCTTCGCGCATGAAAGCCATCGAATGGTCGACATTGACGAGAACCTGAGGCGCGAGATAGGCGCCGCCGTCATCCTGAGGAAAAAGCTTCGGGTCGACAAGCGCCTTGGCGCCCTTGGAAACCGCGTCCGCAATCTGCTCGCGCACCACCTTGGCGAAGCGCTTGTTCGCCATCGGTCCAAGCGAAGTCTCGGGATCGAGCGGATTGCCGAGCTTGTAGTTCGACACCCAGGCGACCGATTTTTCGACGAAGGCGTCATAAAGCGACTCGTGCACATAGATGCGCTCGATGCCGCAGCAGCACTGGCCGGAATTGTAGGTCGCGCCGTCCATCAGCGTATCGACGGCCGCCTCGAGATCGGCGTCTTCCATGACGTAACCCGGATCCTTGCCGCCGAGTTCGAGGCCGAGGCCGGTAAAGGTGCCGGCAGCGGCCCGCTCCATCGAACGCCCGCCCTCGACCGATCCGGTGAAGTTGACGAAATTGAAGCTGCCGGCGGCAATCAGCGCCGATGTGGTGGCATGATCGAGGAAGACGTTCTGGAAGACGTCTTCGGGAACGCCGGCCTCGACGAAGGCCTGCACCAGCCGCTCGCCGACAACAAGCGTCTGCGAAGCATGTTTCAGCACCACGGTATTGCCGGCCATCAATGCCGGCGCGATCGTGTTGATCGCCGTCATATAGGGATAGTTCCAGGGTGCAACGACGAAGACGACGCCATGCGCTTCGCGTTCGATACGGCGCTCGAAACGGTCGCTCTCCTCGACAACAACAGGAGCCAGCGCATCCGCCGCGATCGAGGCGACATAGTTGGAGCGCTCGTTGAAGCCCTTGTATTCGCCGCCGTATTTGATCGGCCGGCCCATCTGCCAGGCAAGCTCCGGCACGACGACATCGGACATCTCGTTCAGCCGCGCGGCACCCTTCAGGACAAGCTGAACACGCTCTTCAAGCGGCCGTCTCGCCCAGGCCCTCTGCGCCTTGCGGGCGCGCGCCACCACGTCTTTGGCGGCATCGAGCGAAAGCGCTGCGCGCTCCGCGTAAACCGATCCATCGACCGGTGAAATGCATTGGATCATTGCCATGATCGATTTCCTGTCCTCGTATTCATCAAAAAATTGAGTGAGGCCGCAGCCCCTCATCCGCCTGCCGGCACCTTCTCCCCGCTTACGGGGAGAAGGGATATGCAGCACCGTTTTCCTCAACCGCCAACCCCGCGCAGGGCACGTCCCCTCTCCCCGTTTCTACGAGGAGAGGCTTGGGGTGAGGGGCAATCCCGCAAAACGCTATTAAGCCCTTTCGAACCCGCGCGCCACTTCCCAATCGGTGATGCGGCGGTCGTATTCTTCCTGCTCCCATTCGGCAGCACGCGTATAGTGGTCGATGACGTCGTCGCCGAAGGCTTTGCGCAGCATCGCCGATTCGGTCATCTCAGTTGTCGCCGCACGCAGCGTGCGCGGGATTTCGCGAACACCCTTGCCGCCATAGGCGTCGCCGACGAAGGGAGCTTCGAGCTCCAGCTTATTCTCGATGCCATCGATGCCGGCCGCCAGCAGCGCGGCGAAGGCGAGATAAGGGTTGAGGTCAGAGCCGCCGACGCGGCATTCGATGCGGATCCCTTTGGTCTCTTCGCCGCAGAGGCGATAGCCGGCAGTGCGGTTGTCCTTGCTCCAGATCGCCTTGGTCGGCGCAAATGTGCCGGCCATGAAACGCTTATAGGAATTGATGTAGGGCGCCAGGAAATAGGTGATCTCGCTCGCATGGGCGAGAAGCCCGGCGATGTAATTGTGCATCAGCGGCGACATGCCATATTTACCGGTGTGATCGAAGAACAGCGGCTTTTCTTCCAGGCTCCAGAGCGACTGATGGATATGCGAGGAACTGCCGGCGGCGTTGTAATTCCACTTGGCCAGGAAGGTGATGGCCTTGCCCTTCGACCAGGCGATTTCCTTGCAGCCGTTCTTGATGATCGCATGCCGGTCGGCCATCGCGAGCGCGTCGGCGTAACGCACGTTGATCTCCTCCTGGCCGGCGGAAGCCTCGCCCTTGGAGTTTTCGACCGGAATGCCGGCGCCTTGCAGCCCGGTACGGATCGCCCGCATCACCTCTTCTTCCTTGGTGGTCTGGAAGATATGGTAGTCCTCGTTATAGGCGCTGGCGAGCTTGAGATTTCGGTAGCCCGCGGTATGCGCGGCCTCGTAGCTCTGGTCGAACAGGAAGAATTCGAGCTCGGAGGCCATATAGGCCTTCATGCCCATATCTTCGAGCCGCTTCACCTGCTTCTTCAGGATCGCACGCGGCGAATGGGCGACTTCCTCATGGGTGTGATGATCGAGCACGTCGCAGAGCACCAGCGCCGTGCCTTCGAGCCAGGGAATGCGGCGCAGCGTCGCAAGATCCGGCTTCATCGTGTAATCGCCGTAGCCCTTCTCCCAGCTCGTCGCCTTGTAGCCGGAGACGGTCTCCATCTCCATATCGGTAGCTTGCAAGTAGTTGCAGCTATGCGTTTCCTTCCAGGCGCTCTCGACGAAATATTCCGCCTGAAAGCGCTTGCCCATCAGCCGGCCCTGCATGTCCACCTGGCAGGCCAAAACCGTATCGATGCGCCCTTCGGCAACATCCTTCCTGAGATCGTCGATTGTGTAGCTGCTCATGATTGATCCGCCTGAACGAGAAATGGGAAAATCGGAAATCGGGGCAACGAAACGGCATACCATTGCCGGCTTTTCCCGGCCGGATGCCTTTTCGTTGGACCGCTGGTGGGGCCGCGAAAGCGGCCCCACCACTTGAGAGGGAAGCCTCGATGCTCAGTGTCCGCCACTTTCACCGACGGCTGCTTCGGCCGCTGCGATCTCGGCCTGGCGTTTTGCTACGTCGGCTCCGATCGGTGGGCCTTTGAAGCGCCGGCTTTCAAAGCCGAACCAGACAATCGCGGTGACGAGCAGAAAGCCGACGGTAATGTAGAGCGCCCATTCGTTCGGCGGCTGAATGCCGAGGATGAAGATCAGGATCATCGCGATCACAGTCAGCACGGCAAACAGCTTGAAGACCCCTTCGCCGAGGTTCCACGGACCCATCTTGTCCCACTTCGATGTACCCCAGGCGAAGAGACCGAGCGTGATCGGGATCGCGAAGGAGAAGAACAGGAAGATGACCGTGCAGGAGACGACGATCGTATAAACAGGCGTGTCGCCGATCGTAACGAGCGAGGAGCCCCAGACAAACAGGACCGACAGGATCGAACCGGTCCAGATCGCAGCCACCGGCGTGCGGTACTGCGGGCTGACCTTCGACAGCGCCTTCGAGGCTGGCAGGCCACCGTCACGCGAGAAGGCGAAGATCATCCGCGAGACCGAGGTGACGGTCGCAAGGCCGCACAGCCACTGGCTGACCAGGATGGCGAGATAAAGAATGTCCTTGACGATCGGGTTGACCTGGCTGTCCATCGCCCAGAAGAACACGTTCCAGCCCTGCTTTGCCGCATCATCCATATTCGGCAGCATCAGAACGAAAGCGCACAGCATGATGTAGCCGAACAGCGCCGACCACAGGACCGAGGCGACCATGCCGCGCGGCACCGATTCGGCGGCCTTGACCGTCTCTTCCGACGTATGCGCCGAGGCGTCGTAGCCGGTGATGGTGTAGATCGGAAGCAGCAGGCCGAGAAGGAAGACCCAGGCACCGGAGGTGGAAGGCCAGACGTTGCCGCCGACTTCGCCGGAATAGTTGGCGAAGGTGAAGAGACGGCCGAATTCATAGGAGGGTGCCGCCGCCAGGCAAACCACTGCCAGCGCGATCGAACTCGCAAAGATCAGATAACCTGAAAAGTCGGTCAGCTTGGCGGTCAAACCGATACCCATGTGGTTCACGAGCGCCTGCGCGCCGGTGATGATCACCAGGAAGATGATGCGCACCGTCGTCGTGTCGGTCAGGCCGAAATAGGTGGTGCCGAAGGAGCCCATGAAGAAATAATAGGTACCAACGTTGATGGCGCCGAGCACGGTGACGAGACCGAGCAGGTTGAACCAGGCGGTCAGCCAGCCGGTGAAGCGGTTACCGAGGATCGAGCCCCAATGATAGAGCCCGCCGGCCGTGGGATAGGCCGAGCTGATCTGCGCCATGGCAATGGCGAAGACGAGCGAGATGAAGCATCCCACCGGCCAGCCGATGCCAATGGCGGCTCCGCCGGCACCGGAAGTGGCCTGCGCCAGCGAATTGATGCCGCCGGAAAGAATGCAGATGATGGAAAATGAGACGGCGAAGTTCGAGAACGAGCTCATGCGTCGTTCGAGTTCCTGGGCATAACCCATGGAATGCAGGATGTGCACATCCTGCTTCTTGTCCAGATCGGTATAGTCCGACATGACTTCCCCCTGTTCACGATCGGCCGCGGGATTGCGGGCCGGTTCAGTGCCAAATTGCCCGCGGCATTTGCGCCGTGCGGACGTCCGCAGTTAGACTGCTCCCTCGGGTCTTCTTTTTATCAGGCGTCCAGGCTTTGCTGGATCAGCCCTTTTAGATAGTCGGCCATGACCCCTTGGCCGACATCGTCTGCGACGAGGTCGTTGCGGACCTCGATCATCACATTGCGCAAGCCGTTCGAAAGCCCGTGCAGGATCAGCGTGTGGGTCACGCCGTCCTCGGGCCCGTAAGGCTGGTTGCGTTCCGTCCTGTAGAGCGGCGCCTCGGTCGCAGCCGCCAGCATGCGGTCGGCGAGCCGGCTGTCCTCATCGTGCAATATGCCGAGTTCGACGGCACGTTCGCGGCCATGATAGACCGGCGTGAAGCTGTGGACCGTCACGATAATGCTGTCCTGCCCCCTCGCCCGGCGATCGCGGATCAGCCCGCGAATGGCGTCGTGGAAGGGCACGTAGAGCGCGTCGGTACGGGTAAGGCGCTCTTCGGCGCTCAGATCCTTGTTGCCGGGAATGGCGTAGATCTCGCTCGTCTCCGGCATGGCGCCGGGAGAACTGGGTGGCCGGTTGCAGTCGTAGATCAACCGTGAGAACCGCTGATAGACGAGCGTCGCGTCAAGGCCTTCCGATATGCCGCGAGCGACTGCGAGAGCCCCTGGATCCCAGGCGATATGGCTCGACAGGGCTTCGTCAGGCAAGCCGAGATCGCCGAAAGATGCGGGAAGCGCGTTCGAAGCGTGCTCGCAGACGATCAACACCGGGCTCCGGCCGTCGACCCGCTCCATTCCGACGCAGTCGCCGTCCGCTTCGCTGAGGATTTTCGGCCGGGCCAGCACCAAAGGCGCCACTCCTTATCCATTAATAAAATATTTAAGAAAAGAATTCTTCAGGTTTCGCCCCCTGTCAAGCGTCCTCTGAAAATTTCTTTTCATGACAGCAGTTGACATGGATTATGACAGCGTTGTTAAATTTGGTTGGGAAAGTGGCGCTAGACCATCCCGGGGAGCATTTAGGTGACAGTTGCGTCGAAGACGGTTTCGGACGTTATACACTCGCATTTCGGGGTCTTGACGCGCGCCGAAAAACAACTGGCCGAAAGCCTTCTCGACAACTATCCGGTTTCCGGCCTCGGCAGCATCACCACCATCGCCGAGAACGCCGGCGTCTCGACGCCAACAGTCGTGCGTATGGTGCAGAAGCTTGGCTTCAAGGGCTATCCGGACTTTCAGGCGCATCTGCATCTGGAGGTCGAGGCGACGATCTCGAACCCCATCGCCAAGCACGATCGCTGGGCCCAGAACGCGCCGGGCACTCACATCCTCAACCGTTTCGCCGATGCCATCATGGGCAATCTGCGCCAGACGCTGACCGATCTCGACACCGCGACCTTCGACAGCGTCGCCGCGCTGCTGTCGGACCGCAAGCGCGGCCTCTATTTCGTCGGCGGCCGCATCACCGGCGCGCTTGCCGAGTATTTCTTCACCCACATGCAGGTGATTCGGCCGGCGACGACGCTGCTATCGTCGAACTCCAGCAGTTGGCCGCAATATGCCCTCAACATGAATGCCGGCGACATCCTGATCATCTTCGACATCCGCCGCTACGAGCAGGAGATGGCGAGCCTTGCCACCGCCGCCCGCAAACGCGGGGCCGAAATCGTCGTCTTCACCGATCAATGGGGCTCGCCCGCCGCCAAGCTCGCCCGACATGCCTTCCGCGTCCGCATCGAGGCGCCGTCGGCCTGGGATTCCTCCGTGGTCACCCTCTTCATCGTCGAAGCGCTCATCGAGGCCGTTCAGAATTCCACTTGGGACGAGACGAAGGAGCGCATGAAGACGCTTGAGGGCTTGTTCGAGCAGACCAAGCTTTTCCGCAAACCGGGTTAGGAGGGACAAGACAAACAGAGGGGAATGAAGGACGGATTTTCGCAGAAACAGGTAGTGCCGTCGCAAATAAAACACGTGTCGCAAACGCCTGCTATTCATAGCAAAGTTAACGTCATCCACCCGTCACACAAGCTTCATGTAAGCTGATTAACAGCATCGCCAGACACTGAAAACCCGAAGGAGAACAACAGTGATCTCTAACATTTCTCGACTTCTGTCGCTCTCTACTGCGATGATCGTGGCTTCGACCGCGATTGCCGCTGCTGAGCCGAGCGCTGAACTTATCGCTGCCGCCAAGAAGGAAGGCACACTGACGACGATCGCTCTTCCGCACGACTGGTGCGGCTATGGCGATGTCATTGCCGGCTTCAAGGCCAAGTATGGCCTCGAAGTCAACGAACTGAACCCGGATGCCGGTTCGGGCGACGAAGTCGAAGCCATCAAGGCCAACAAGGGCAACACCGGACCGCAGGCTCCCGATGTCATCGACGTCGGCCTCTCCTTCGGCCCATCCGCCAAGAAAGACGGCTTGATCCAGCCTTACAAGGTCTCAACCTGGGATTCCATTCCGGATAGCGCCAAGGATGCCGAAGGCTACTGGTATGGTGACTATTACGGCGTCCTCTCGTTCCTCGTGAACAAGGACCTCGTCAAGGAATCACCGGCCGACTGGGCCGACCTGAAGAAGAGCGACTATGCAAACACCGTCGCCCTCGCAGGCGATCCGCGCACCGCCAACCAGGCTGTCCAGGGGGTCTATGCTGCTGGTCTTTCCGCATCCGGCGGTGACGCAGCCAAGGCTGGCGAAGAAGGTCTGAAGTTCTTCGCCGAACTCAACAAGGCCGGCAACTTCGTACCGGTTGTCGGTAAGGCGGCTCCGTTCGCACAGGGCTCCACGCCAATCATCGTCGCTTGGGACTACAACGCCCTTTCTTGGGGCCAGAGCCTCAAGGGCAATCCTCCGTTCGAGGTCATCGTTCCGAAGACGGGCGTCGTTGCCGGTGTTTACGTCCAGGCGATTTCGGCTTTCGCTCCGCACCCGAACGCTGCCAAGCTCTGGATGGAATACCTCTATTCCGACGAAGGTCAGCTCGGCTGGCTGAAGGGCTATTGCCATCCGATCCGCTTCAACGATCTTGCCAAGAACAACAAGATCCCGAAGGACCTGCTCGACAAGCTGCCGCCGGCAGCTGCCTATGAAAAGGCCGTCTTCCCGACGCTCGAAGAACAGGCCGCCGGCAAGGAAGCCATCACCAAGAACTGGGATTCCGTCGTCGGCGCCGCCGTCAAGTAATCTCCGATCCGGCCTCCCCGCTCAAAAGGCGGGGAGGTTTTCTCACTCCGACGCCCCAGGATGAGCTTTTCCATGAGCACCGTTTCAACGCCTATGGTGCGCAGTGCCCCCTTGATCAACAGAGATCGCGTGATCGACTGGCTGGGCATTGCACCCTTTATTATTTTCTCTTTGCTGTTCCTGATCATCCCCACGCTTTATCTTGTGGCGGGCGCGTTTCTGACGCCCGAAGGCAATCTCACGCTGAAGAATATCGGCGATCTCTTTACTCCGTCCATCATGAGCGCTTACTGGATCAGTATCCGCGTCTCGGTCGCCTCCGCGCTCGGCGGTGCACTGATCGGCTTCTTTCTCGCCTGGGCCGTTGTGCTCGGTGGCCTGCCCCCCTCGGTCCGCTCGACGCTTCTGACCTTTTCCGGCGTCGCCTCGAATTTTGCCGGCGTGCCCCTTGCCTTCGCCTTTCTCGCAACGCTCGGCCGCACCGGTCTTGTGACGATGTTCCTGCGCGAGTGGTTCGGTTTCAATCTCTACGGCACCGGTTTCAACCTTCTGTCCTTCCTCGGACTCACCATCACTTACATGTATTTCCAGATCCCGCTGATGGTGCTGATCCTGACGCCGGCCCTCGACGGCATGAAGAAGGAATGGCGCGAAGCCTCTGAGATTCTCGGCGCCACCAACCGCCAATACTGGACCATGGTTGCCCTGCCGATCCTGTGGCCGAGCCTGCTCGGCACGACGCTGCTGCTCTTTGCCAATGCTTTCGGCGCCATTGCCACCGCCTTCGCGCTGACCGGCAGCTCGCTCAACATCGTGCCGATCCTGCTCTACGCACAGATCCGCGGCGACGTCCTGCACAATGCCAACCTCGGCTATGCCATCGCGCTCGGCATGATCGTCATAACAGGCGTCTCGAACATCCTGTACCTCATGCTGCGCATGCGCGCCGAACGGTGGCAGAAATGAAAGCTCAACGTTTCGGAGCCTGGCTCGCCATCATTCTGGGCGCTTCCTATTTCGTCATTCCGTTGATCGGCACCATCGAGTTTTCGCTGCGCATGCGCCGCGGAGAATACAGCCTGGATGCCTATGAGTCGGTTTTCTCAGACATTCAGTTCCGCGAGACCTTCGGTTATTCGATGTTGATGGCGTTGCTGACCATTGTCTTCGGCATGCTGCTCGTCGTGCCGACCGCCTATTGGGTGCGGCTGCGCCTGCCGCAGATGCGCCCCGTCGTCGAATTCATCACGCTGCTGCCGCTCGTTATTCCGGCGATCGTCATCGTCTTCGGTTACCTCAGGATGTACAACTCGTCATCCTACCTGCCGATGACCGGTTCGACGACCGGCACCAACATCCTGCTGGTCTTCTCCTATATTACGCTGTCGCTGCCCTATATGTACCGCGCCGTCGATACCGCCATGCGCGCCATCGATGTCCGCACGTTGACGGAAGCGGCCGAGAGCCTCGGTGCCCGCTGGACGACGATCATGTTCAAGTGCATTTTTCCCAACGTCATGAGCGGGGTGCTCTCGGGCGCCTTCATCACGCTGGCGATCGTCATGGGCGAATTCACCTTCGCCGCCCTGCTCAACCGCCCGGCCTTCGGCCCCTACCTGCAGCTTGTCGGCGCCAACAAGGCCTACGAGCCTTCAGCGCTCGCCGTCATCGCCTTCTCGATCACCTGGCTCAGCATGGGCCTGCTCAACCTCGTTTCCCGCTTCGGCAAAGCCCGCCCGGCAAAGGCTTAAGGTATCCGGCTCATGTCTTTTCTCACTCTGAACAACATCCAGAAGTCCTTCGGCCCGGTTCAGGTCGTCAAGAACTTCAACATGAACATCGAGAAGGGTGAGTTCGTCTCCTTCCTCGGACCGTCGGGCTGCGGCAAGACGACCGTTCTGCGCATGATCGCCGGCTTCGAAACGCCGACCGGCGGCACGCTGACCATCAACGGCAAGGACCAAAGCGCGCTGAAGCCGAACCAGCGCAATATCGGCATGGTCTTCCAGGCCTACGCGCTGTTTCCCAACATGACGGTGCACGACAACGTCGCCTTCGGCCTTAAGGTCGCCGGCGCCCCCAAGCCGGAGATTGACGCCCGCGTTAAGGAAATGCTCGGCCTGATCAAGCTCGATCACCTGGCCGACCGCTTCCCCTACCAATTGTCGGGCGGCCAGCAGCAGCGCGTTGCGCTCGCCCGCGCGCTTGCCGTCAAGCCGCAGGTGCTGCTGCTCGACGAGCCGCTCTCAGCACTTGACGCCAAGATCCGCGTGTCGTTGCGCGAGGAAATCCGTCAGATCCAGCAGCAGCTCGGCATCACCACTGTTTTCGTCACCCACGATCAGGAGGAGGCGCTATCGATCTCCGACCGCATCGTCGTTATGAATGCGGGCAAGGCTGACCAAATCGGCTCGCCTTTCGAGATTTACAACACGCCGGCAACACGCTTCGTCGCTTCCTTCGTCGGCACGTTGAACCTGATCGAAGCCAAAGTCGTCGATCCCGACGCCAATCTCATCCAGATCGGCGATCAGAAGATCACGCTAAAACAGTCGGTCGCAGCCCAAAAGGCCGGCGAAACCATCTCGCTGGCACTGCGCCCGGAAGCGGGATCGCTCTCCGACACCGCCAGAAGCGATACCGCGCTGACCGGCCAGGTCGTCTCGGCTCACTTCCTGGGCTCGGTCATCCGTACCCGCATGAATGTCGGCGGCAACGTCATCTCCTTCGATATGTTCAACAGCCCGGGCGTAACTCCGCCGCAGGCCGGCGAGACTGTGACGCTGCGTTTCATGGCGGCCGATCTGCTGGTCATCCGCGACTGAGCTTGACAGACCAGCATGCAAAGGGCGCCGCAAAAACGGCGCCTTTTCCGTTACTCAGATGAACCCGTATCGGTGAATCTAAGGGTGCGGCCATGTTCCGATGGCATCCCGTCTCCTTACAGGTCCATCGGCCAGGTATCGGAGAGGCGGTAGCCGGCCTGGAACGGATCGGCCGGATCGACCATGAGCTGCTTTGTGCCGATGACCCATGCACGACCCGAGATAATCGGGATGATGCCGGGCTTGCCGTTGATGTCGACTTCGCTATCGATGCTGCAATGGAACTCCGTGTCCAGCAGCGACGTGCCGACGAATTTTTCGCCTGCCTTCATCTGACCCTTGGCGTGGAGCACGGCCATGCGAGCCGAACATCCCGTGCCGCAGGGGGAACGGTCAATTTTGCCCGGACGGATGGCGACCGCGTTCTTACCCCAGAACGCGCCATCCCTCATCTCAACCGGATCGGTAATTTGGCAGAAGGAGATGTGGCCCCAATCATTGCCTGGGTGCTTGAAGCCAAGCTGCTCGTTGGCGGCTTCGGTGATCTTGACGCCCATGCGGGCGATATCGCGGGCGTGGTCCGGTCGAAGGCTGAGCCCTACGGACGCCGCATCGGCGATAACGAAACTGTCCCCGCCATAGGCCGTATCGACCGTGACCGTGCCGATACCTTCTACCTCAATCCTGGCATCGAGCTTATCGGCAAAGGACGGGACGTTACGGACGCGGATGCGTTCGGCCTTGCCGTTTCGGCACTCGGCCTCGACCTCTATCAGGCCGCCTGGGGGTTCGAGGATCATCCGCGTGATCGGCTCCTGCATCGGGATGATGCCGGTATCGAGCAGCACAGTCGATACGCACATGGAGTTTGAACCCGACATTGGCGGGGTGTCGGCCGGCTCCATGACGATCCAGCCCATCTGCGCCTTGGGGTGCTTCGGTGGGACAAGCAGATTGACATGGCGGAACACGCCGCCGCGGGGCTCGTTCAGTACGAAATTTCTAAGCGTCTCATCCTTAGCAATCCACCGCGACTGCTCCCACACCGTTGCGCCGGGTGGCGGCGCGACGCCGCCAACGATGACGTCACCGACCTCACCTTCCGCATGGCAGCTGACGATATGCACGATCTTGGAAGTACGCATTGGTGTTCCCCGCTCTTATTGATCGAGACCGAAGCAATTCCAGCAAGCGTCGCAGCAGTTTTGCAGCCGCAGCGCACGAAAATCTCATGAAGGAGGTTATGCTGCGACAATTAGAATAACGTATACGATCTACAATAACGGAGTCAAGCGTAAGTCTACCGGGCAGAGCGATAGCCGATGCCAGACGGCGGCTTCCGACAGGACTTTCGCTGGTAACCTGAGGTCGACCAGCTAAAGGAATGGACGCAGTGCCGTTTGTAAGCCGGGAGCGCTTATGCAGAGTCGGACACCCTTGGCATCAGAGGGGCCTGCCTGTCTCTCCCGCAGGCATCCGCAGCGACGCGCGCCGGAGGCGTGCGACGTCAGCAGTGCCGACACCGACCCGATCATCACCGCGCCGTGATTTGGAATTTGCGCCAATGCCTTCCGAAAAGGACCCGGTTTTCGGCCTATGCTCGGATCGCCTGGTCGTCCACATCGAAACGGTGGACACGAGCCTGATCCGGCGTCGCATAGACGATCTCGTCGGGCTCGTACTGGTGTTCGCCGAAGAGGCGCGCCGTCAGCAGGCCGCATTGATCGGATTCCAGATAGATGATCGTATCGGCGCCGAGATGCTCGACATGCACGACCTTCGCCGCCCAGGTCCCCTGCTCGCGCGACAGCGTCATATGTTCGGGACGCACGCCGATCGTCTTGGCGCTGTGGTCGCCGACCTTCTCGGCCGCGATGAAATTCATCTGCGGCGAACCAATGAAGCCGGCGACGAAGACATTGGCCGGGCGATTGTAAAGCTCCATCGGCGAGCCGATCTGCTCGATCGCGCCGGCATTCAGCACCACGATCTTGTCGGCAAGCGTCATCGCCTCGACCTGGTCATGGGTGACATAGATCATCGTCGCCTTCAGGCTGCGGTGCAGCCGTGCGATTTCGAGGCGGGTCTGGACGCGCAAGGCCGCATCGAGGTTCGATAGCGGCTCGTCGAACAGGAAGAGTTCCGGTTCGCGCACGATGGCGCGGCCGATCGCGACGCGCTGGCGCTGGCCGCCCGAAAGTTCGGCCGGCCGCCTTGCGAGGTAGGGCGCCAGCGACAGCATGCCAGATGCCTTGCCGACGCGCTTGTCGATCTCGTCCTTGGCAGTGCCGGCCTGCTTGAGGCCGAGCCCCATATTGTCCTTGACCGTCAGGTGCGGATAAAGCGCATAGGACTGGAACACCATGGCGATGCCGCGCTTGGCCGGCGGCGTCAGCGTCTCGTCACGGCCGTTGATGACGACGGCGCCCGACGTGACGTCCTCGAGGCCGGCGATGCTGCGCAAGAGCGTCGACTTCCCGCAGCCCGACGGCCCGACGAAGATGACGAATTCGCCGTCCTCGACCTCGAGATCGATGCCCTTTAGCACCTCATGCGTGCCATAGGTTTTGCGGATGGATTTGAGTTGAAGTGATCCCACTGATTTTTCCTTACAATCTGACCGGCTGGCCGGTACGCACGCTCTCGTCGGCGGCAAGGCAGACGCGTAGCGACGCTATCGCATCCGCCATATGGCGATTGAGGTCGAGATCCTCGCGGATCGCCCTCAGCACGAATCCCTGTTCCAGGTCGCAGAGCGCCTGATGACCGGGCTCGCCCGTCATCTTCATATCCTGGTCGGGCCGGATGAATTTGCCGTCCGGGCCGGTCTCGGCGGTATGCAGACGGATCACGGAGGTCTTGGTGTGCGTGTCGATATCGTCGGACTTGGCGTTCGGATCCATGACGATCGAGACCGCGCCCTTCGGCGACATCACATCCTTCACGAAGAAGGCCGTCTCCGAGATCATCGGTCCCCAGCCGGCCTCGTACCAGCCGACCGAACCGTCTTCGAACAGCACCTGCAGCTGACCGTAATTATACATGTCGGCGGCGATCTCGTCGGAGAGGCGCAGCCCCATGCCGCGCACCTCGACTGCCCTGGCATCGGTGATCTGGCACATCACGTCGACATAGTGCACGCCGCAATCGACGATCGGCGAAGTGGTCTGCATCAGCGACTTATGCGTCGCCCAGGTCGGTCCGCTGGACTGCTGGTTGAGGTTCATGCGGAAAACGTAAGGCGGGCCAAGCTTGCGCGCCTCTTCGATCAACTTCGTCCAGGAAGGGTGATGGCGAAGGATATAGCCGATCACCAGTTTGCGGCCCGCCTTCTTCGCGGCCGCGACCACGCGCTCGGCGTCGGCGACGGTTGTCGCCAGCGGCTTTTCCACGAAGACGTCGCAGCCGGCCTCGAAGGCGGCGACGGCATAATCGGCATGGCTGTCGGAATAGGTGTTGATCGAGCAGAGATCGGGCTGCAGCTCGGCAAGCGCCGTCGTGAAGTCGGGATGGATCGTATAGGCCTGCAGCTCGGGCTCCAGCTTCGGCGTCGAGCGGTTGACGAGCCCGACGATCTCGAAACCCGGATTGTTGTGATAGGCAAGCGCATGGCTGCGGCCCATGTTGCCGAGGCCGGCAACGAGGACGCGGATCGGTTTTTCCTGACTCACTTGACGGCTCCTGACGTGATGCCGCGGATCAGCTGCCGCGAGAAGATGACGTAGAGAACGAGGATCGGCAGGATCGCCAGCGACAGCGCCGCCAGCACCGCATTCCAGTTGGTAACGAACTGGCCGATGAAGATCTGCGAGCCGAGCGTCACCGTCTTGGTCGCCTCGGACGGCGCCAGGATCAGCGGAAACCAGAGGTCGTTCCAGATTGGGATCATCGTGAAGACGGCGACCGTCGCCATGGCCGGGCGCACCAGCGGCAACACCAGGCGGAAGAAGATCGCATATTCCGAGAGCCCGTCGATGCGCCCGGCATTCTTGAGATCGTCCGAAACCGTGCGCATGAATTCCGACAGGATGAAGATCGCCAGCGGTATGCCCTGCGCGGTATAGACGAGGATCAGCGCCGTCAGCGTATTGACGAGGCCCGCCGCCACCATGCCCTGCAGGATCGCCACCGTGCCCAGACGGATCGGGATCATGATGCCGATCGCCATGTAGAGCCCGAGCAGCATATTGCCGCGGAAGCGATATTCCGAGAGCGCGAAGGCTGCCATCGCACCGAAGAGCAGCACCAGCAAGATCGAGACGATCGTGACGACGAAGCTGTTCTGGAAATAGACGGCGAAATCGCCCTGACCCAGCACCGTCTGATAGCCGACTAGGCTGAAGGTCGACGGCGTCGGGATCATCAGCGGCTCGCGGAAGATCGAGGCGCGATCCTTGAACGAGTTGACGATGGTCAGGAATACCGGAAACAGCGCGACCAGCGTATAGGCGCTGAGCGCCAGGTGCACGAGGCCGGTGCGGATGGGAGATGTGCGTGCTTTGGACATGCGCGCTCCTCAGAACTGGTAGCGGCGCATGCGCCGCTGGATGACGAAGAGATAGAGCGAGACGCCGGCGAGGATGATGAGGAACATCACCGTGGCGATCGTCGCGCCCATGGAGCGGTCGCCGAGCTGAAGCTGGAAACCGAAGAAGGTGCGGTAGAGCAGCGTGCCGAGAATATCGGTCGACATGTCAGGTCCGGCAAGCGCTCCCTGCACGGTGTAGATCAGGTCGAAGGCATTGAAATTGCCAACAAAGGTCAGGATCGAGATGATGCCGATCGCCGGCAGGATGAGCGGCAGCTTGATCTTCCAGAACTGGGCCCAGCCGGTGATGCCGTCGCATTCGGCCGCCTCGATCACCTCTTCGGGAATGCTGAGGAGCGCCGCATAGATCAGCATCATCGGAATGCCGATATATTGCCAGTTAGAGATCAGCGAAACGGCGATCAGCGCAGGACCGGACTGGCCGAGCCAGGGCGCAAAAAGCCATTTCGCACCGACAAGGCTCATAAGCCAAGGCGCCACGCCCCAGATCGGCGAAAGGATCAGCTTCCAGATGAAGCCGACGATGACGAAGGAGAGCAGCGTCGGCAGGAACATAGCCGTGCGGTAAAAGGCGACCCCGCGCAGCTTCGGCACCGAAAGCAGGGCGGCAAGCGCCACTCCGATCGGGTTCTGAACGCACATATGGATGGCAAAAAAGATCAGGTTGTTGACGAGGGCATTCCACAAATCATGCGCCCAGCGCGGGTCGCCGAACAGCACCTTGAAATTCGCCAGCCCGACGAAGGCCGGCTGCCCGTCGACGATATTGTAGAGCGAAAGCCTGAGCGTTTCGATGAGCGGCAGCACCATGACGGCGGAATAGACGATCACGGCGGGCAGCATGAAGACGAAGATGTGCCAGCGCACCGGGCGCTTGATCGGGACGATATCGATCGCGTTGTCGGTTTGGCTCATGGCTTCTGCCTGTTCTTGTCGACTGGCCGCAAGGCGCAGCTGAGATGGAAAACGTTGCGCCTCGCCTCAGCCTTTCTCCGCTTGGCGGGGAAGGCAATATACCCTGCTTGAATGCCAGTCGGGTTGGGAGGTCGCTTGCGAGTCTCCTTCTCCCCGCTCGCGGGGAGAAGGTGGCCGGCAGGCCGGATGAGGGCTGCAAACGCCGCCCCTCGTCACATCACTTGGCCGGCTTGTACCAGCTGTCGAGGCCCTTCTGCAGCTTCTCGGCGGCGACCTTCGGCGTATCCGTGCCGTTGATCACGTTGGCCGATTCCACCCAGGTCTCGTTTTCGAGGTTCGGCGTGCCGCGCGACAGGATCTGATAGGTCGAGCGCATGGTCGACTTGTACGGGCCGCGCCAGGAGACGAACTCCTGAGCGAGCGGATCGGACATCTTGACCGGGGTGGAGTTCAGGCTGAAGAAGCCCGGCAGTGAGTTCGCATAGATGTCGGCGAACTCGGGCGAAGCCACCCAGCTGAGGAACTTCTTGGCTTCCTCGGCATGCGTGCTCTTGGCGTTCAGGGCGACGCCGATGTCCGGATGGTCGGAGATGTAGCCGGTGTCACCGGCCTTCGGAACCGGCGGCGGGAAGGCGCCCATCTTGAACTGCGCTTGGCTGTTGAACAGCGAGATTTCCCACGAACCGGCCGGGTAGATGGCGGCGCGGCCGAGTGTGAAGAGATTCTGGCTGTCCGAATAGGTCTGGGCTTCGAAACCGTCGCCGAGATAGGGCTTCCACTTGGCAAGCTCTTCATAAGGCTTGACCCATTCGGCGTCGGTCAGCTTCTGCTTGCCTTCGATCAAGGCCTTACGGCCTTCCTCACCCTCCCAGTAGTTCGGGCCGATATTCTGGTAGCCCATGGTGGCGGCCTCCCAGAGATCCTTGGTGCCCATGGCGAGCGGGATGTAGGTGCCGTCGGCCTTGATCTTGTCGAGCGCTGCGTAGAACTCGTCCTGCGTCTTCGGCACGGAGATGCCGAGCTTGTCGAAGGCGTCCTTGTTGTAGATGAAGCCGTGGATGACCGATGCCATCGGCACGCAGAAGGTCGACTTGCCGTCGTCCGTAGACCAGGCGGCCTTGGCGACCGGAGAGAAGTTCTCCATGCCAGGCAGACTGGTGATGTCGACGAGCTGCTTCTTGTTGAAGAGCTCGAGCGACGTGAACGGACGGCAGGTGATGATGTCGCCTGCGGAACCGGCATCGAGCTTGGCGTTCAGCGAAGCATTGTATTCGGTCGGCGCGGTCGGCGAGAAGACGATCTTGATGCCCGGGTTCTTCGCTTCAAACGCCGGAATGATCTTTTCCTGCCAAATCTGCAGGTCGTCGTTGCGCCAGCTTTCGAGCGTCAGCGTGACGTCGGCGGCATGGACGAGACCTGCCGATGTCAGCAGGCTCGAGGCAAGCAGGAAGCTTTTCAGAGCAGTGTTTTTCATTTCCCTCTCCTGTGTTTTAAGCGCCCGACGGCGCTGTTTTGATCTGAAACAAGCAGTTGGCGTGCCTGAGGAAACACCCAAACGCCCCTTGGAGGACCGCCAGCGACTGCCGGTCCCGAAAGCTCGATGGACGCGAAGGCGGATCGCCTGCGGCCGGACTGCACGCGCATTTCGGTGACCTGCACCGGACGCGCCGAAAATGACGGAAAGCCGATGCATGCCTGAATTCCACGCCGGCCCGACAGGGCCGCTGGCATTCTGGCAATCATCCTCGAAGCGGTTCCGGCTTGGCTTTGCTGCCGGTTTTCGTGGGCTTCGAAACGCTGTTCCCTTTTGTCGAATTAAGGCCAAAAAAATACCAATTGTCCAGCCGAATTTTAACTTTTTGGCTTGCAAAGCTACATTAAAAATTTTTATCAAATAAAATCAAATAGATAAAAAGATGATATTTCTCCTCCGTTCCCACTTGGTAAATGGTATTTTTTTGGTATTGTATCAAAACCCAAGGGAACGGCGCATTCGGAGGTCCGATGACTGAGCTTGCAATCGGCATAGATGGCGGCGGAACGAGCTGCCGGGCCGCGGTCGCGGACAGAAACGGCAACATCATCGGCCGCGGTAAATCGGGGCCAGCCAATATTCTGTCTGATCTGGATAATTCTCTCCTCAATATCGTCGAATCCGCCCGGCAGGCCTTGCGCGATGCCGGGCTCGCCGCGGAAACCATCTCCTCCGTTGCAGCGGTGGTCGGCGTCGCCGGCGCCAACGTCACGGATTACGGCCGACGCATTGAACAGGCCCTGCCCTTCGCCGGAGGCCGCGTCGTCACCGATGCACTGATCGCGCTGCAGGGTGCACTCGGCGATGCCGACGGCATCGTCGGCGCCTTCGGCACCGGCTCGGTCTATAATGCCCGGAAAGATGGTCGGCTGAATGGCATCGGCGGCTGGGGCTTCGTCGTCGGCGACCAGGCAAGCGGCGCCCGCCTCGGTCGCGACCTCATGGAGCGGTCGCTGCTCGCCCATGACGGCGTGCGCCCGGCATCGCCGATCACCGATGCGGTCATGGCCGAATACGGCAATGATCCCGAGCGCATCGTCGAATTCGCCCATTCGGCGCGACCGACGGATTTTGCCCGTTACGCGCCTGTCGTTTTCGAACATGCCGCCAAGGGCGATGCGGTTGCGGCGGGCATCGTCACCGATGCCGCAACGGCGATCGGCGAGAGCCTCGAAGCCTTGCTTTGGCCAAATTGCCCATCGATCTGCCTGCTTGGCGGTCTTGCCGAAGCCTATGAACCTTGGCTTTCCCGCTACAGGCCGCTGCTTGCCAAACCGAAAAACGATGCCCTTCACGGCGCCGTGGAACTTGCGGTCAAGCTTCTGAACGATCGACAGAGAGGTGCGGCATGACCGACGACCTCGCGACAATCCTCTCCCTTGAACGCCTGCAGGCGGCCGGAACCGGCCCGCTCTATGTCAAGCTGCGCCGCACGCTCGAAGAGGCCGTGCGCACCGGCACGCTCGGCCACGGCGATGCGCTGCCGCCGGAGCGCGACATCGCCGAACTTGCCGCCGTCAGCCGGGTCACCGTGCGCAAGGCGATCGACGAACTCGTCGCCGACGGCCTGCTGGTGCGCCGCCACGGCTCGGGCACCTTCGTCGCCAAGCCGGTGTCCAGGGTCGAGCAGCGGCTGTCGCAGCTCACCTCCTTCACCGAGGACATGGCGCGCCGCGGCATGTCCTCTCGCTCCGAGTGGCTGCATAAGGGCATCCATACTCCCTCACCCGATGAAATGATGATCCTCGGTCTTGGCACCGATGTGAAAGTTTCGCGCCTCTCCCGCCTGCGCATCGCCGACGACCAGCCGCTGGCAATCGAGAATGCCAGCGTCTCCGGCGAATTCCTCCCCGATCCCTCCGTCGTCACCACGTCGCTCTATGCCGAGCTCGAACGCCTGCAGGTCCGCCCGGTGCGCGCCGTTCAGCGCATCTCGGCGACCAATATGAAGGAAGCCGACGCCCAGCTTCTCGGCGTTTCCGTGGGTGCGGCCGGCCTGTCGATCGAACGCATTTCCTATCTCGGCTCCGGCCGCGCCGTAGAGTTCACCCGCTCGCTCTATCGCGGCGACGCCTATGATTTCGTCGCCGAGCTGACGATCGGGGTGAGCTAAGGCTGAACATCTATCAAGCAGAAGGAATTCACTATTTCCTTTTCCAGGCCGCGAGCGCCCCTTCGTCCATCAGCTCGAAGAAATCCGGCCCGTCTCCAGTGATTCGCCCTTTGAGTAGGCCGATTTTGAAAGAAGATCTTTCAATCGGAACGACCCTCGCCACGGGCTTGCCCCCTTTGGCGATGATCACCTCATCACCTGAAAGAGCGGCATCGATCAATTTCGACAGGTCGGCCTTTGTTGCGCGGATGGTTACTTGCATTGCGGCCTCATTCCTAAGAATGCCATTCCATCGTCATTCCCGCTATCGAATTCAAACAGTCTGACCACGGGAAGTTATCAAGCCACATCAAAAGCATGAAGCCGGAAAGTGAATCACTTTCCGGCTTCATCGTCTCTTGATTCATTGCATTAAGACGCGGCAAGCGGTCGTTACGCCGCGTCGTCGATCTCCTCATCCGTCTTGCGCGGCACATAATTCAGCACCGGCCCGAGCCAGCGCTCGACTTCGGAAACCTCCATGCCCTTGCGCTTGGCGTAGTCTTCGACCTGATCGCGCTCCACCTTGGCAACGCCGAAATAATAGGAATCCGGGTGGCCTATATAGAGGCCGGAGACCGACGAGCCGGGCCACATCGCATAGCTCTCCGTCAGCTTCACGCCCGCCGCCTTTTCTGCGTCGAGCAGCTTGAAGAGCGTCGCCTTTTCGGTGTGGTCGGGCTGGGCGGGATAACCGGGCGCCGGGCGGATACCGGCATAGGCTTCAGTGATGAGATCCTCATTGCTGAGTGTCTCGTCCTTGGCATAACCCCAATATTCCCGGCGCACCTGCTCATGCATGCGCTCGGCAAAGGCTTCGGCGAAACGGTCGGCCAGCGCCTTGACCAGGATCGAGGAATAGTCGTCGTTCGACCGCTCGAAGCGTTCGGCGATGGCGATTTCCTCGATGCCAGCCGTCACCACGAAGCCGCCGACATAATCCTGCACGCCGCTTGTGACAGGCGCGACGAAATCGGAGAGCGCCACGTTTGGCCGACCATCCCGCTTCGAAAGCTGCTGGCGCAGCGTGTAGAAAGTGGCAAGCTCCTGGCTGCGGCTCTCGTCGGTAAACAGGCGGATATCGTCGCCGACGGCGCCGGCCGGCCAGAAGCCGATGACGGCGCGCGGGCGGAACCACTTTTCGTCGATGATCTTCTTGAGCATCGCCTGCGCATCGGCCCAGAGCGCACGCGCAGCCTCGCCCTGCTTCTCGTCTTCGAGAATGGCGGGGTAGCGGCCGCGCAGTTCCCAGGTCTGGAAGAACGGCGTCCAGTCAATATATCGGGCAAGCTCGGCCAGATCGTAATCCTCGAACACTTTCGTGCCGAAGAACTCAGGCTTGGTCGGCTGGTAGGCGGACCAATCGACCTTATGCGCATTGTCCCGGGCCCGTGGCAACGGCAGGCGGACCTTCTCGGCCTCGCTGCGCGCATGGGCGGCCGCCACCTTGGCATATTCGGCCCTTGTATCGTCGACATAGCCCTGGCGCGTTTCCGGCGACAGCAGTGCCGAGACGACGCCGACGGCGCGGCTGGCATCGGTGACGTAGACCGCCTGCCCCTTATTGTAGCCGGGGTGGATTTTCACGGCCGTATGCACGCGGCTGGTCGTCGCCCCGCCGATCAGCAGCGGAATTTCGAAGCCCTGACGTTCCATCTCGGCCGCGACATGCACCATCTCGTCGAGCGACGGCGTGATCAGGCCGGAGAGGCCGATGATATCGACCTTTTCGGCAATCGCCGTTTCGAGGATCTTCGTCGCCGGCACCATGACGCCGAGGTCGACGATCTCGTAATTGTTGCAGGCAAGCACGACGCCGACGATGTTCTTGCCGATATCGTGCACATCGCCCTTGACCGTCGCCATCAGGATCTTGCCGGCCGAGCGACGTTCTTCGCCGCCGTTCAGGCGCTTTTCCTCTTCCATGTAGGGCAGCAACACGGCGACCGCCTGCTTCATGACACGCGCCGACTTGACCACCTGCGGCAGGAACATCTTGCCCGAGCCGAACAGATCGCCGACGACATTCATGCCGGCCATCAACGGGCCTTCAATGACATGCAAAGGCCGGGCGGCCTGCTGGCGCGCTTCCTCGGTGTCAGCCTCGATATATTCGGTGATGCCGTTGACCAGCGCATGTTCAAGACGCTTCTCGACGCTCCATTCGCGCCACGACAGATCCTGAACCCGGCCTTCCCTCGCACCGGCGCCACGGAACCGTTCGGCCACTTCAAGCAGCCGCTCGGTGCCGTCGGGACGGCGGTTCAGCACCACATCCTCGCAGGCCTCGCGCAGTTCGGGATCGATATTGTCGTAGACGGCGAGCTGGCCGGCATTGACGATGCCCATGTCCATGCCCGCCTGGATGGCGTGGTAGAGGAACACGGCGTGCATCGCTTCGCGTACCGGCTCGTTGCCGCGGAACGAGAAGGACAGGTTCGAAACGCCGCCGGAGATATGGACGAGCGGCATGCGCTCCCGGATCGTCCGCGTCGCCTCGATGAAATCGACGCCGTAATTATTGTGCTCTTCGATGCCGGTCGCGACCGCGAAGATGTTCGGGTCGAAGATGATGTCCTCTGGCGGGAAACCGATCTTCTCGGTCAGCAACTTATAGGCGCGCGTGCAGATTTCCACCTTGCGCTCATAGCTGTCTGCCTGTCCCGTCTCGTCGAAGGCCATGACGACGACGGCAGCACCATAATTGTGCAGGAGCCGCGCCTGGGCGAGGAAATTTTCCTCGCCTTCCTTCAGCGAGATCGAGTTGACGATCGGCTTGCCTTGGACACGCTTCAGGCCAGATTCGATGATCGAGAATTTCGAACTATCGATCATGACAGGCACGCGGGCGATATCGGGCTCGGCGGCGATCAGGTTGAGGAACTCGACCATCGCCTTTTCGGAATCGATCAGGCCCTCGTCCATGTTGATGTCGATCACCTGGGCGCCGTTCTCGACCTGGTCGCGCGCGACATCGAGTGCCGCCGTGTAATCGGCATTGGTGATCAGCTTGCGGAACTTCGCCGAGCCGGTGACGTTGGTGCGCTCGCCGACATTGACGAAGGGGATGTCCTTGGTCAGCTCGAAAGGTTCGAGACCCGACAGCGACATGAAGGGGCGATGCTCGGGGATCGGACGCGGCTTGTACTTGGCGACGGTCTCGGCGATCGCCTTGATATGTTCAGGCGTCGAGCCGCAGCAGCCGCCGACGATATTGACGAGGCCTTCGCGGGCGAAGCTGTCGATCTGCGCAGCCATCAGTTCCGGCGTTTCGTCGTACTGGCCAAACTCGTTCGGCAGGCCGGCATTCGGATAGGCGCAGATGAAAGTGTCGGCGACACCGGAAAGCTCCTGCAGATGCGGGCGCATCGCATTGGCGCCGAGTGCGCAGTTGAGGCCGATCGTGAAGGGATTGGCGTGGCGCACCGAGTTCCAGAAGGCCGACGGCGTCTGGCCCGACAGCGTGCGGCCGGAAAGGTCGGTGATCGTGCCGGAGATCATCACCGGCAGGCGGATACCCTTGGCCTCGAAACGTTCCTCGCAGGCAAAGATCGCCGCCTTGGCGTTCAGCGTGTCGAAGATCGTTTCGATCAGGATGATGTCGGCGCCGCCGTCGATCAGCCCGTCGATCTGCTCGCCATAGGCGGAACGCAGATCGTCGAAAGTGACGGCGCGGAAGCCGGGATTGTTGACGTCGGGCGAGATCGAGGCGGTGCGGTTGGTCGGCCCGATGGCGCCGGCGACGAAACGGCGGCGGCCATCCTCGCGCTCGGCGCGCTGGGCGGCCCGGCGCACAATCTCGGCACCTTCCTTGTTGAGGTCGTAGACCGCGCCTTCCATCTCGTAATCGGCCTGCGCGATGCGCGTCGAGGAGAAGGTGTTGGTCTCCAAGATATCGGCGCCGGCCTTGGCGTAGCGGTAATGGATCTCTTCGATCGCATCCGGCTGGGTCAGGATCAGAAGGTCGTTATTGCCCTTCTGGTGACAGGCGCAGCCGATGAAACGGGTTCCGCGGAACTGGTCTTCGTCATAACCGAGCCCCTGGATCTGCGTGCCCATGGCGCCGTCGAGGACAAGGATGCGCTCGCTCGCGGCCTTTCTCAAAGCTGCGAAAACTTCATTGCCGTCACGTTTGCCCGTTTCCGGACCAAAGAGGGTATCAAACACGGGAGGGCTCCTAGACGTCGTAAGACCAGTCTTCCAGATCACATAAAGATATCTTTATGTCAATAAATGCCTATCGATTTCGTGCTTCGCAAGTCTTCAGCGATGACAGGCTCGCCCGACCTCTATATAGGCGTTTGCGACGCCTGTGCACGAAATCGGAGGAACATCATGGCACCCGCAACCGGCAGCCCCGTGCTTGGAAACTGGACAAGCCGTGCCTATCATCGCGGCTGGCTGCTTGCCCAGGCAAACGGCCTCTTCGATTTCTTCCAACATAATTCTCGCAATCCCAAGGGCGGCTTCTACGACCTCGACAATGTCGGCCAACCTCTCGATGCCGAGGGCCAGGTTCGCAGCATCCATATCGCGGCGCGCGCCGTGCATTGTTTCTCGATCGGCACGCTGCTCGGCCGTCCGGGTGCTAGCGATCTCGTCGACCATGGCATGGACTACCTTTGGAACCACCATCGCGACCGGAAAAACGGCGGCTATTTCTGGTCGCTTAACAATGACGGTCCTGTCGACACCAACAAACAGGGTTATGGCCACGCCTTTGTGCTGCTCGCCGCCTCATCCGCCAAGACGATCGGCCACCCACTCGCCGACGGCATGCTCGACGATATCACCGAGATCCTGAACACCAGGTTCTGGGAAGCGCGGCACGGCGCCATCGCCGAGGAATTCACCGCCGACTGGCAGCCGCTCGACGGCGGCGCCTATCGCGGCCAGAACTCCAACATGCATCTGACCGAAGCGCTGATGGCCGCTTTTGAGGCCACCGGCGACCGGGAGTACCTGACCAAAGCCGAAAGCATCGCCGATCTCGTCATCCGCCGGCTGGCCGGTTCCGTCGACTGGCGCGTCGCCGAGCATTTCGACGCCGAATGGAAGCTCGACAAGACCTACTATCATCCGAACGAAATGTTCCGCCCGGCCGGCACGACGCCCGGCCACTGGCTGGAATGGGCCCGCCTGATCCTGCAGCTCTGGGCGCTCGGCGGCAAACGCATCGAATGGATGCCGGACGCGGCGAAGGCGCTCTTTGCGCAATCCATGGCGCTCGGCTGGGACAATGACAAGGGCGGCTTTTTCTATACGCTCGACTGGGACGACAAGCCCGCCAAGCGCAACAAGCTCTGGTGGCCGGCTTGCGAAGGTGCGGCTGCCGCCCATTTCCTCAACGAACACCTGCCGAGCGATTTCCACGAGGAGAGCTACCGCAAGATCTGGAACGTGATCGAACGCGCCTTCATCGACCACAAGAACGGCGGCTGGCACGAGGAACTGACGGAGGATCTCGTTCCCTCGCATTCGCTCTTCCCCGGCAAGGGCGACATTTACCATGCTTTGCAGGCCTGCCTCATCCCACTCTTCCCCGCAACCGGCAGCCTGACGAAGGGCATCGCCGAGGCCGGCGGCAAGCTCTGAGGTCAGTGGTTCGACGCCCGCCGGCGCAGCAACGGCCCGCTCAGAGCGGCGCGGCGAGCCGCAGCGTATCCAGATCCTTGGCAAGCATCAGCGCCAGCGCCTCGACCGCGAGATTGTGGTCGTCGCGCTGCGGCAGGCCGGAGACGGTGACCGCGCCGATGCAGCCGGTGCCCTTGACGTTGATCGGAAAACTGCCGCCATGCGGCGCATAGTCGGCGCCATCGAGCCCGTTATCCTCGACCGTCTTGCCGTCTTTCGCGAGCTTCAGGCCGGAGGCATAGCTGCTGCGGAAATAGCGCAGCACCATGTTACGCTTGCGCCGGACCCAATTGACGTTATCGGGCGTCACGCCCGGCAAGGCGGCATAGAAGACCGGCATCGCATGCAGGGTCACATCGATCGCGATGCCGAGGCCGCGCTCGGTGGCGAGTTCCTGCAGGAGCTTACCGAGCTGCCATGCCGTCGTCAGATCGAAGGCGTCGAAGCTCAGCGCCTTCTCCTGCTCGGCGATCCGGCTGAGATCCTGTTCGATTGTCATGGCTAAGCACTCCTCTGCCGTGATGATCCGCTGGACCATTCTTGCCGGGAGCAAAAAAGTAAAGCAAAAACTTGGGGCTACCCCATGACTCAGAGCTTCGGCGTCAGCATCTCGAAACGATCGCGGATGGTGGCGCAGGTGTCGCCACCGAGCCGCGCAATGGCATCGACCGCAGCCGGATCGACATGTAGCCGCTCCGGATCGACGACGCCGTCGCGGTAATGGGCATAGACGATCTCACCCAGGATAATCTGCCGCGAGCGGCCAAGCTCCAGCGTCACATGCCGCCGGCATTCGAAGGCAGCCGGTGCCTCGGCGATGAAGGGCGAAGCGACTTTCTCGCCCGGCACCGCCGTCAATCCGGCCTCCTTCAGCTCGTCGACGCCGCGCGGATACTTGCTGCCGCAGACATGCATTGCCTCGGCGATGGCGAAGGAGACGATGTTGACGGTGAAGACCTCGGTCATACGGATATTGTGACCGGTATCCTTGAACGACATGTCGGCATTGTTTTCGACGCCGATCGCCAGGATCGGCGGATCGGCCGACAGGCAATTGAAGAAGCTGAAGGGCGCCGCGTTGATCCGGCCATGCTCGTCGACCGTCGTCACCAGCGCGATCGGCCGCGGGATGATCGTGCCGATCATAAGCTTATAGCGTTCGCGCTCGCCGAGCTTTTTGAAATCGAAGGAAACCGCCATGAGGCTCAGCCGATTTTCAGCGCCGGCGAGAAGGCGCTTAACGCGCCCACAAAAGGTTTCGGCAGCGGCGAGGCATAGGAGCCGCGCTTGCTGGTGGAAAGCCCGAGCGAGACCAGCGCCTCGGCCTGCTTGACGGCGGCGGCCACACCGTCGACGACGGGCACGCCATAGATCGCCTGCAATTGCCTCGCCAGATCCGTCATGCCGGCGCAGCCGAGCACGATCGCCTCGGCGCCGTCGGCAAGCGCCCGCTCAATCTCGGCTCTCAGCTTGCCGATCGCATCCGAGGCAGCGTTCTCCAGCTCCAGCACCGGAATATCGGAGGCGCGCACTTTGGCCCGGTCGCCCATGCCGTAGCGGCGCACAAGATTGTCGATCAGCACCCGCGACCGCTCCAGCGTCGTCACCACGGTGAAGCGCTGCGCCAGGAAGCCGGCGGTCACGACGGCGGATTCGCAAAGACCGAGAATCGGCACATCGGCGAAACTCCGCGCCGCTTCGAGCCCGGTGTCGTCGAAGCAGGCGATGACCGCCGCGTCGTAGCCCGCCTGCCGCTCCTTCAGTTCGTGCATCAGTCCGGGGATGGCCAGCGCCCCGTCATAATGGCCCTCGATCGAAACGGGCCCCATGCTGGATGTCGCGGCAATGATCTCCGTGCCGGATGCCGCCACCGCGCGGGCGGCGGCCGCGGCCTTCTCGGTCATGGAGGCGGTGGTATTCGGATTGATGATGAGAATGCGCATGTCAGCTAATCTTTGCCTGCCGCCGGCTGAGCATGGTCATGATGCCGAGCGCGATGAGAATGATGGTGAAGGAAAACAGCGTCGTCACCGTGCCGAGCGCATAGAGCACCGGCGTCGTGACGTTGGTCGTCATGCCGTAGATTTCCAGCGGCAAGGTATTGTAGCTGCCCGAGGTCATCAAGGTGCGGGCGAATTCGTCATAGGAGAGCGTGAAGCCGAACAGGCCGACGCCGATCAGGCTCGGCGCGATCATCGGCAGAACGACGTGGCGGAACGTCTGCCAGGAGGTAGCGCCAAGGTCGCGCGCCGCCTCTTCATAAGCAGGCGAGAAACGGTTGAAGACGGCAAACATGATCAATACGCCGAACGGCAGCGTCCAGGTCAGATGCGCGCCGAAGGCCGAGGAATACCAGGCGGGCTTCAACCCTCCCTCCTGAAAGACGACACCGATGCCGAGCGAAATGATGATCGACGGCACGACGAGGCTGGCAACGGTAGCGTAGAACAGCGCCGTCGAACCGCGGAAACGGCGGCGGAAGGCAAGGCCGGCAAGCAGCGAGACAACGACGGTCACCGCCATTACCATCAGCCCGAGGGTGAAGGAGCGGCGGAACGAGGCGCCGAAATCGCCGACCGCCTGCTTCTCGAACAGGTTGAAGAACCAGTGCGTGGAAACGCCGTTCATCGGGAAGGTCAGGCCGCCGTCCGGCCCCTGGAAGGAAAGGATCAGGATCGCCGAAAGCGGGCCGTAGAGGAACAGCACGAAGACCGCGAAGAAAATCGCCAGCAGATAGAATTCCAGGCCGCGTTTCTCGTGGCTCATCTCAAAGCTCCTTGCGGATATCGACGACGCGCAGGATCGCCGCGACCATTAGCAACACGACAGCGAGCAGCACCACGGCATTGGCGGCAGCCGCCGGATATTGCAGCAACGACATCTGGTTCTTCATCATCAGCGCCACCGAGGCGCTCTGGCCGCCGGACATCACCTGCACCGTCGAAAAATCGGCCATGACTAGGGTGACGACGAAGATCGTGCCGATCGCCATGCCGGGCTTGGCCAGCGGAATGACGACGTTCCAAAGCACCTGCCAGCCCGACGCGCCTGCGTCGCGCGCCGCCTCGAACAGCGACCGGTCGATGCGCATCAGCGTGTTGAAGATCGGCGTCACCATGAACAGCGTGTAGAGATGCACCATGGCGAGTACGACGGCGAAATCGGAATACAGCAGCCATTCGATCGGCTGCGGGATGATACCCATCTTGATTAGCGACGAATTGACGAGACCATTGCGCCCGAGCACCGGGATCCACGAGATCATGCGGATGATGTTCGATGTCATGAACGGCACGGTGCAGACGAGAAAGAGGATCATCTGCGTCGAGGTCTTGCGGATGTGGAAGGCCAGGAAATAGGCGACCCAGAAACCGATGACGAGCGTCAATAACCAGACGATGGCGGTGAACTTCAGCGTGTTGAGATAGGTCTTCCACGTCACCCATGAACCGAGCGTATCGGTGTAGTTCATGGTGAGAAAATCGGGATAGAGACCGGCGAAATCGTAATCCCAGAAGCTGACAATGCCGATCATCGCAATCGGCAGCAGGAAGAAGAAGCCGAGAATGACGAACAGCGGCGTCGCCTGGAGATAGGAGATCGCCGAGGGGGAAAGGCGCAGGGCGCGGCTGCGCGTCGGCTGCGAAGCCGGATCCGTCTGCTCTGAAGCGATGGTCGCCATCCCTTGCCCTTTCATTCGTCGAAGTGATGAAAGGAGGGCTCACAAAAGACCCCTCCCCAACCCTCCCCACAAGGGGGAGGGAGCTTTGTGCCGCACTGCCTCACCTGACCCCCTCCGCCTTGTGGGGAGGGTTGGGGAGGGGAAAACGGCAAACGCCGACTTGGCTTTAAGCCGCGATGAACTCGTTCCAGCGGCGGACCATGTAGCGGTCTTCGTCCATGACCGAGTTCCAGCAGGCGACGGCACCCATCCGGGCTTCGAAGGAGCCGCCGTCGCGAACCGCACCGGCCTTCTCCATGACCTTGCCTTCAGGAGACAGGATGTCGCCGGTCGCTGCCTTGCCTTCGATCCAGTAGCCCCATTCGTCGGCCGACATGAATTCCTTGGCGGTGTCCATGCAGGCGGAATAGTAGCCCTGGCGGTTGAGGTAGCCGCCGACCCAGCCTGATGTGTACCAGTTGATATATTCATAAGCCGCATCGAGCTCGGCGCCCTTGAGATGCGAGGCGAGGCCCAGACCGCCGCCCCAGGCGCGATAACCTTCCTTCAGCGGCTGGAAGGTGCAGGCGATGCCCTTGGAGCGGACGGCGGCCACAGCCGGCGACCACATCGACTGGATGACGACTTCGCCCGAGGCCATCAGGTTGACGCTCTCATCGAACGACTTCCAGAAGGCGCGGAACTGGCCGTCGCCCTTGGTCTTGATTAGGAACTCGATCGTCTTGTCGATCTCTTCCTTCGTCATGTTGCCCTTGTCGGCATATTTGATCTTGCCGGCGGCTTCCATGATCATCGCCGCATCCATGATGCCGATAGACGGAATGTTGAGGATCGCCGTCTTGCCCTTGAAGGCCGGATCGAGAATATCGGCCCAGCTGGTGATCGGACGGCCGGTGAGATCGGGGCGGATGCCGAGCGTATCGGCATTGTAGATGGTGGGAACCATCGTCATCCACTGCGTCGGCTCCTTGGCGAACTTCTTGGAACCCTGCGCCTCGACGAAGCCGACCGTGTGCGGCGCCGTCCCCTGGGCAATCACACTGTCTGCCTTCAGCTTGCCGTTGATGAACAGCGGCACGATCTTGTCGTAATATTTGAGCTTCTTGACGTCCATCGGCTGCAGAACGCCGGTTGGAAACACCTTCTTGGCGATCCAGTATTCGATGTCGGCAATGTCGTAGCTGTCGGGCTGGGTGACGGCGCGCTGGGCAGCGGCGTCGGAATCGGTCGCCGTCATCTCCAGCGTGATGCCGAGATCGGCTTTGCACTTCTCGGCGATGGCATTGATGTTGGAAACGCCGGTGCCGAACTGGCGAAGCGTGATGTTGGTCTTCGCCCAGATGGTGGGAAAACCGGTGATGGCGCCGGAGCCGGCAATGGCGCCGACGGCAGCGGCACCCGTCTTCAGAAGCGTGCGGCGGGAAAGACCCTTCTCCGCCTTGGTCGATGTCATTTCAGTCGTCATGTCAGTTCCCCTTTTCTTGATATGGAAGGTACATGGTTATTGATGGTGATGGCTTATGCAGAAGGTCGGCCGAGCAGCACGGCATCGTCGAGCGCCCAGCTGAGCGCGACGGTATCGCCGACCGAGACCGGCCGGTCGAAATAATCGCCGTCGTCTGATATGACGGTGAAGTCGTCGCTGCCGGCGCCGAGAACGGTGATCTTCACCGAAGAGCCGCGATATTCGATATTGGAGACGATGCCGTTGAAGCCGAGCGTCCATTCGGTTGCCACCTTCAGCAGCACGCGATCGGTGCGGATGCCGATATCGATAGCCTCGCCGACCTCCCTGCGCTCGCCCCGTACGGAAAAGCTCTGCCCCTCCGGCACGGTCATGACGAGCACGCCGTTCTCGCTCGATGTTACCTGGCCGGAAAGCACGTTGTGATCGCCCATAAAACGCGCGACGAAGGCGGTTGCCGGCTTCTCGAAGACCTCGCGCGGGGCGGCCGCCTGCTCGATCCGGCCGTCATTCATGATCACCATGATATCGGCGAGCGCCATCGCCTCTTCCTGGCTGTGGGTGACATGCACGAAAGTGATGCCGAGCGACTTCTGCAGTTTCTTGAGTTCGGCGCGCATGCGGATCTTCAGGAACGGATCGAGCGCCGACAGTGGTTCGTCGAGCAACAGCGCCTCCGGATCGGTGATGAGCGCGCGCGCCAGCGCCACGCGCTGCTGCTGGCCGCCGGAAAGCTGGGCCGGGCGCCTATTGGCATAGGGCTCCATCTGCATCAGCCTCAGCATTTCGAGCGCCTTGGTTCGCCGCTCCGCCTTGTCGACGCCCTTCATCTTCAGGCTGAAGGCGACATTGTCGATAAGGTCGAGATGCGGGAACAGCGCATAGGACTGGAACATCATCGCCGTGCCGCGCTTGGCCGGCGGAAAATCGGTGACGACTATTCTGCCGAGCCGGATATCGCCCGACGAAATGCTCTCATGGCCGGCAATCATGCGCAGCGTCGAGGTCTTGCCGCAGCCGGACGGGCCGAGGAAGCAGCAATAGGAGCCGGCCGGAATCTTCAGGCTGATCGCATCGACCGCGGTCGTCGCCCCATAAACCTTCGAAACGGATACTATATCGATCTCTGCCGCTTTCGACATCATGCCTTCCCCTGTTTGGGAAAAGGCGATGCACATGCCGTGCCAATTCGCTGACAACTTCTCAACGTGTTGATAATCAGCGGCTTTATCTGCCACACATCCGGGAAAGGTAATTTATGAGCAGAAATGCGTCTGCACAGGATTTAGGCTATCGTCTGCAATTTATGCAGATGATCGTATACAATACGTCCCAAGCTTCGAGCACAAATTCCGTTTAACTTTTGCGAGGAAGCCGGATATGGTTTGCCGATCATCAGGAAATCGATTTTCATGAAATCCGCTGCCAAGGCCACGCAGGCCGAAGACTCCGCTGAAACCAGCACACAACTGATCCGCGATTCCATTCGCGTAGCAATCGTCGAGCGCAGACTTTCGCCCGGCACAAAGCTATCGGAAAACGATGTCGGCAATCTCTTTAATGTCAGCCGCACGCTTGCCCGCGCGGCGCTACAAGCACTATCCTATGAAGGCCTCGTCAGCGTCGCGAAGAACCGCGGCGCCTTCGTCGCCTATCCCTCGCCCGATGAGGCTCGCCAGATCTTTGCCGCCCGCCGCCTAGTCGAGCCTGGCATATTGCGCGAAGCGGCGGCGCGGATCACCCCCGATGACATCAGCCAGCTGAAACAGCTTCTGCTGGAGGAAGGCCGCCTGATGAGCGAGCGTGGCCAGACGGCACGCCGCGCCGAGATCAAGGCATCCGGCGATTTCCATCTGCGGCTGGCGGAAATCTCCGGCAACGCGATCATGCAGCGCTTCATGGAAGAGCTCGTTGCCCGCTCATCGCTGGTGATTGCGCTTTATGGCCAGTCGACCGTATCGAGCTGCGGCCATTCCGAACATGGCGACATCATTGCGGCGATCGAAGGCGACGAACTGGACCGCGCCTGCCGGCTGATGCTGCATCACATCGCCCATATCGAGGCCGATCTCGACCTGCGCGAACGCAAGAGTCTCGGCCTCAAGGAAGCCTTCGAGCTTTAGCAATACCCTTTAGAGCAGTTCAGGTTTTCGTAGAAGCGCAGAATCGCTCTAACCTTTTGTATTTGCACAATTCCCGGCAAAAGCGCTTCGCGCTTTGCCTGGGAAAACCGCTTCGCACTTTTCCTGGAGTTACTCCAGACAATCGGCATGCGGAGACGCCGGACACACAGCTTCGCCACGCCCCGTCGCGTTACGCGCAGGCCCAATCCCTACCAAGGCGTCTGCTTCGGCAGCATCTCGAAGGCCGCAAAGATATCCTCCGCGGTCCTTGGCTCGCTGGAGCGCAGTTTGACCGTCCCGTCGCGCCCGATCAGGATCAGCCCGAACTCGCCGGACGGCGGCCCCTGCAGCCGCTCCCTGACATCGTCGGCATCGAGTTCGGAGCCGTCGTCAAGCAGCGAGAAAGCGCCGCCGCCGGCGATGATGAAGACCTCGACGTCTTCCTCGATGAGACGCATATGCGCGTTGCGCAGCCATTCGTCCTGGATGACGGCCCGGTCGTCCTGGGCGTCGGCAAAGATGATCAGCACCCGCTTCCTGTCGCGAAACTGCTCGAGCGACTGCGGAAGTTCCGGCTCACGCCGAGGCGTGCCGATGATTTCATGAACGATAGATTTCAGCATGGTGCTCATTCCTCACCCGCACTGGCGGCGGGCATGCCGGTAAACGGCTGGCAATGAGCGAGGTTCCGCCAAGGAGCGGAAAAGGATCGCAGCCCTGGCCGCGATCCTCATCCTGTCAGTCGCGGCTCTGATCTTCGGCCGCGTGGGCCGAAACGGCGACGAGATCGACCGTGCCATTGGCAAGGAGGCGCTTGCGCACCAGCACGCGCATGACGCGCGCCGCCGTCGAGAAAGTCATCTGGTCGAGTGGGCCTTCGCCCTCCCACGGCTTGGTCAGCCGCTCGGTGACGGCGCCGACGATGTTCATCGGCACGATGTCGGTGCATTCGCGCATAGCCTCGAAAACGAAACCGATGGGGATGACTCGTCCTTCGTATGTTACGATCGGTTCGGTCAATTCGCTGTCCCATTCCTCGAAGGCGTAGAGCGCTTCACGAAACAGCTGCTGGAGGGTAAACGGCGCGTGGCCGTCATGAAGTGGCGGCAGGGCATTCATCATGTCTGTCTCCTCTTGATGGGTTGAGGCCAAAGTCCTCCGGTATCGGTCGCGCCAACGCGGGGAATGGAAGGTTTTGCTGCCCCTGCGAACCGAATAACACTATTGATTCTATAGACTAACGCGCTGGGGTAAAGCCCAATTATGCGCCATTCCGGAAGCCAATTCCATAACGCACTGATTTTCTTGCGCGTTTTAGACGAAATTTTCTCAACGACGACCCTTCCTGAAAATCCATGCCGCCGCCTGCAGATCGCCCCGCAATGGCACGATCAGGCGAAAAAACCCTGAAAATTCACGGAACTTTTGCCGCTGTAATTTGTTTTGTCCTCACACTTTGCAAAACAGTCTGGGGTAACCACCGATGACGCAAATCCGTGAACCGGAGCGCCGAAGCAGAATCCTGCGCGGCCGCCCCTATAGCCTTGATGAATTCGCTTCCAAATATGGCCTGGGTGGCGAGCAGGCCGAAAGCCTTTTCACCCGTTTCGGGCCCTCCTCGATCGAACTCGACCTGCTGATGGCCGCCAAGCGCCGCCTGCCCGTTCGGCAGGACGCACCAATTCCGCAGGACAGAATTGCCGAATAACACCTTGATCGAACGGAATTAACAGATGAGCGACCGACGTCACGAATGGATCAGCAAGAGAGCCTACGCCATCTGGGAAGAACAGGGCCGTCCCGACGGACGCGGTGACGATCACTGGCGCCAGGCGGTGGCCGAACGCAACGCACTGGAACGCACGCAAGCCTCTGTCGACGGCCGCGAGGTGTTGGTGAAGTTCCGACCAAAGCCGCCGCGGCCCGAACTGCCCCGCCAGGATTGGGTCAATCCATCGACGAAGGTTGGCTGATCCCAATCGCGTTGTCAGCGCTCGGCATCATATGGCACCCGGTGGCCGCTAAACGGCACACCGATCAGCGCGCATTCTTGGCTACACCATAAGGGGCCTCGAAGGACAATGGCGGATGGCCAGCCCGATCCTTCGAGGCTACGCCCCGCGGATTCGCTATCCCTGCGTGCATTCGCGGCTGCACCGCTCACCCTCATCTGTCTGCCGGCATCTCGCCCGCTGGGGAGAGGAGAATCGTGGAAGCGCCTCGTTCCCCTTAAGCCTGTGCTACAGGAATGATGACCGTGCACTTGCGCCCTTCTTCCCAGTGGGGAGAAACTGCCCGCAATGATACAGCGCAACCGATTCCCCGACCGCCACTGCTCCGGCTCGAAACGATTCATCAAGCATATTGGCATAAATCCATGGAGTACCGGCTTTCCGTCTGTCCGCCCGCGACATTGCCGCTCGACACTCTCTTCGCAAAATCGGAAACGGATGGGAATGGAAACGCGGTCGCTCGCAGGACACGGATTTCATCTCGCCGTGGCCAATCCCGGCGCCAGGCCTGTGCTGTAATCTCGGGGAAAAGCCTGAACGCCCTGCCGGGGGCGGCCATGTCAGAAAACCTTGTTTTCCACGCTAAGCGCCCTGTGGACCTCGGTCCAGAATAGCGCCAGGGGGGTGTCGCCGTTGCGTTCGGCAACGAGGGCGCGGATCAGCGCTTCGGAGCCCGCCATGTCCTGCCAGCTTGATTTCAGGCCCTTTGCGGCCTGTTGGCATTCGGCAATCTCGAAGGGTCTCTTGCTGTCCATATGAGGTCTCCTCGTGGAAAGGCGCTAGCAGGCGGAGCCGGGGTTGTCATTCCCCGCATATGTGGGGATGCCTTGTATTTAAGACAGTCCTCACGGTAGGATTGAGGGAATTGGGGCAGTGGAAATGATTGAGAATACCTATAGCGAAAAGTTCGAACCCGCCTTCGAACAGATCAAGGCCGCGGCCAACGTGGATGCGGCCATCCGCATTCTGCAGGCGGAGTATGGGCTCGATTTCGTCACCTACCACCTTGCCCAGACGATCGCCAGCAAGATCGATTCGCCCTTCGTGCGCACCACCTATCCGGATGCCTGGGTCTCCCGCTATCTGCTGAACAGCTATGTGAAGGTCGATCCGATCGTCAAGCAAGGCTTCGAGCGTCAGCTGCCTTTCGACTGGAGCGAGGTCGAGCCGACGCCGGAAGCCTATGCCATGCTGGTCGACGCCCAGAAGCATGGCATCGGCGGCAACGGCTATTCCATTCCCGTCGCCGACAAGGCGCAGCGCCGCGCGCTGCTGTCGGTGAATGCCCGCATCCCGGTCGACGAATGGACCGAGCTTGTGCGCCGCTGCCGCAACGAATGGATCGAGATCGCCCATCTGATCCATCGCAAGGCCGTCTACGAGCTGCACGGCGAAAACGACCCGGTGCCGGCGCTGTCGCCGCGCGAGATCGAGTGCCTGCACTGGACGGCACTCGGCAAGGATTACAAGGATATCTCGGTCATCCTCGGCATATCCGAGCACACCACGCGCGATTATCTGAAGACCGCCCGCTTCAAGCTCGGCTGCGCCACGATTTCGGCGGCCGCCTCACGGGCGGTGCAGTTGCGCATCATCAATCCCTGAGAATCGCAATCGATTTTGCGAAAACAAGATGTGTCGATCCAAAGAAGGATCGCGATCCTTCCCGGCCGCGCCTCGTTTTCGCGTGTCGTGACCACTCCTGATACTTTCGGGCTAATCCCCTCATCTGGGGGGGCCCATCTGAGGGAATTTCCGATCCGGCCCGGCTGAACCATTCTGCTCTCCACGAACTTGAAAACGCTGGAGGGCAAAATGTTCGTTATCATCCAGGCACATGAGTATCAGAAATACGCTGCCGTACTCGACCAGATGTTTCGCCTGCGCAAGAAGGTGTTCGCCGATACGCTCGGCTGGGACGTTCCCGTCATCGGCCCTTACGAACGCGACAGCTACGACGCGCTGGCTCCCGCCTATCTGGTCTGGTGCAACGACAGCCGCACCCGTCTTTACGGCGGCATGCGCCTGATGCCGACGACCGGCCCGACCCTTCTCTACGACGTCTTCCGTGAGACGTTCCCCGATGCCGCCGATCTCATTGCGCCGGGCATCTGGGAGGGCACGCGCATGTGCATCGATGAGGAGGCGATCGCCAAGGATTTCCCCAATATCGATGCCGCCCGCGCCTTTTCGATGATGCTGCTTGCGCTTTGCGAATGCGCGCTCGATCACGGCATCCATACGATGATTTCCAACTACGAGCCCTATCTCAAGCGCGTCTACAAACGCGCAGGCGCCGAAGTGGAAGAACTCGGCCGCGCAGACGGCTACGGCAAGTACCCCGTCTGCTGCGGCGCCTTCGAAGTGTCGGACCGCGTGCTGCGCAAGATGCGCACAGCCCTCGGCCTGACCCTACCCCTTTTCATCAGACATGTTCCGGCCCGCTCGGTCGTAACCCAATTCCTGGAGATGGCAGCATGAGCCGCATCGTTGAAACCGCATTGCAGAAAGATATCGGCGCCTTGGAGCGCCACGTGCTCGCCTCCCGCGACATCGCCACGCAAATTGGGGATCCCTTCCTCTCCTATCTTCTCTCGATGGCGCTGTTCACGATCTACGAGAAGAAGGCCCATCACGAGAACGAGGCGCTGAAGAGCAACTTCAGCTGAGGGCGTGACCCCCTCCGTGCGCCTGAAGAGGAGGCAAGTCTCCCGGCGCCTCGCGCGCAGCCGCAAAACCAGTCCCCGTTTTGCGGCTGCGCGCCCCTATCATGTCATCAAGGAATCGCCCTCATGACATCAAGGAATCTATGGTCGAGATTAGCGCGTCGTGCATGTAGGGCTTCGGCAGGAAAGCGGTATTGGCGGGCAGCGCCATCGGGTCGAGCCGCACCATGCCCGAGGTGATGATGATGCGGATATTCGGCCGCATCGCCCTCACCCGCTTGGCAAGCTGGATACCGTCCATCGAACCGGCCATGTTGACATCGGTGAACAGGATATCGACATCCTGCCGGCCCTTCAGCACCACCATCGCCTCGTCGGCATTGGCCGCCTCCAGCGCTATATGGCCAACATCTTCAAGCACATCGAGGACACTGAAACGGATCAGCGGCTCATCCTCGACGATAAGCACCACGGCACTGTTCAACCCCACCATCTACGATCGCCTTCCTCATCGAATCCAATCTCTGTAATTGTCGCCGGCGCCACAAGGTTCCAGTGCCCGCATCCATGAAATATGCATCGTCCACAGATGCTTGCGCTCTGCGCTTGTGGCTCCCTGCAATTTGCGTTAGAGCGAACCGATGCTGCGGGAACCATTGCCCCGGCATTACGGTGCCGGCCTCCGGCATCAAGGCGCCGGACATCCGACGCTGAGGGCCTGTAGCTCAATGGTTAGAGCCGGCGGCTCATAACCGCTTGGTTGGGGGTTCGAGTCCCTCCGGGCCCACCACTTTTTCCAGGGTTTTGCGCCGTGCGGCCCGCGCTGGCTTCATCTGGTCAACAGGCAGACGGCTATATATCGCCTCCTGTGGCGCGCATTGTATAGAAAGTACACGGTTTTTCAACGGTTAGCGAACCGCTGGATTGGTCACTCGATCAGGCCGCGGAGCTGTTTGAGCCATGGAGCGCCGGATTAGCGTTCGAGCCGCAGTTCGAACCGCCCCGCCCCGCCGTGGCTAGACAGGAATCCGCTGGCGGAGGTCGAGCGGTTTGGTCAACGGAATGGTCAACGTATCAGGTCTTTTGCCCCACCACGACGTCGTGGGGCGAGCAGTTCGCCTATCCCATCGCCGTCGGCCGCGAAGGCAAGCAAAATGGTACGGCACAACGCGGGTGGTGTCGAAGCGACTGCATCCCGAGTGGCGGCCAACGGCAGGTATGCGCCAGAAGAACCCAAGGCTTCCGGAAGTTGTGAAACCCGGCCCCGCAAATCCGCTTGGAACCCGCGCCATCTACCTTGCCGACTTTGCTCCGCATCCACGGAACCAACGACCCCTCCTCCATCGGCACCAATGCGTCGAGCGGATGCTTTCGGATGTACCGCGAGGACGTCGAGGAACTTTACAATCTGGTCCAGCCGGGGACACAAGTGATCGTCCAGCGGTGATCGGATCGGGTGGAGCCCCCAGCTGACCCCCTCTCCAAGCTGCAGCTGGCGCTAGGCTAGCCTTAGTTGGTTTAGCCGGTTCAGCTACCTGGCAAAGCACGGCGTAAAATCGCATGTCCCCATGGAACTATTGGCCTCAGGCCAGATTTCACAATTATCTCAGGGATGGAGCGAATTGACGGCACAATCCCAGAAGGTAGTAGCGCATCGAAGTGCGCTCGGGCGGCTATTCCGTCTGGCTCTCGACCCCACGCGTAGCAAACTTCTGCGCGGCCGGGATGAGCGTTTGTATCGACGCATGGCGCGGATACATGGAAGACTGTTGTCAACGATGAACGGATGGCTATTGATTTAAGTGCTGCAAAGGGCTTGCGATGGCTGGCGATCATGGCCGTCTGCGCATGCTGTGCCTGTACGACCACACAAACACCGAACACGTATCGCAGCAAAGGATATGTTTCCGAGAAGGTTTACGGTGTGAAGACGAGCCCGCGACACGCCCACGGCAGGAATATTCGCAAGGGTGGTGGCCGTTATACCGTCGGCAAGCCCTACGTGGTGAAGGGCAAACTTTACTCACCGAAGGAGGACCCGAGTTACGACAGGAATGGTGTCGCTTCCTGGTACGGCTCAGCGTTTCATGGTCGCCTGACTGCAAACGGCGAAGTTTACGACAGGGATCACCTTTCCGCCGCGCATCCCACCCTCCCTTTGCCCAGCTACGTGAGGGTGACCAATCTTGAAAACGGTTCTTCGCTCATCGTGCGTGTTAACGATCGCGGTCCCTACCATAGGGGCCGCATCATCGACGTTTCCAGCAAGGCGGCAGATTTGCTGGACCTGAAGCACCATGGCACGGCCTATGTTCGGGTCCAGTATGTAGGCCGCGCCGGCTCGGACGGACATGATATGCCTTTTCTTATGGCTTCTTACGTCACGAAGGGTGATCGTCTCAGGGACATCAAACCAGAGCCCGACGTGACGGTAGCCTCGAACCAGTCGACCGGCGATCATTTGGGGAGCCACAGCAAGTTCTTCTCGTCGTCACGGGCGAACCCTGCCATCAAGGCGATGAGCGCCTCCTACCAGCCGGGGGCAATCGCCGCGGCGGCGTTTCAGACATTCGGGCAATTCGTGATGTTACCTGAGATCGGCACTACTACCTTTGAGCGGACGCCCGAATTCGCTCCATCGATGCCGCCACAAAAATACTGCTTGAACAAGGATAGTGATGACGGTGAGCGCGGCTCCTGCGAGGTTCAGGCTCTCCCGTTACCGGGCGTCAAACGCAATGTGCGTCTGACGGTGGTTGTCTCCGTAAAGCGACGCCGCTCTCGACTAAGAGGCCACCGCCGGCGAGGAACAGCAATGGTTCTTCCCCAGAGTGCGCAAGAAGCCGTCACGAGACATGCCCACCTGCGGCGATAGTGCCAAGATAACCGGCGATAGCGCCCGAGCCCATGATCGCGATCCGCATGCCCCCGACGACCAAAGCCGTGGTTGTAAAATCAATACAGCAATTCCACCGCCACAGAGCAGAATCGAATGCTAAGTCCGGGGTGGCTGCGCATCGCAGGGTCGTGCGCGACAATTGAGCGCTTTTGCAGCCAAACGCTCGTCTAACGCCAAGGGCAGGATATACTTTACTCGTGGCTCCCCAATAAAGATCTGGCGCTCACGGAAAATCTCCCAAAAAATCACGATTGTCTTTTGGCGCTATTTCGATCATTTCGACGTGCTGGGATATTCACTTGCGAACAAGTCAGCGAAGACGCCCAAATCATCGGAGATAATTCGCTTTGAAACTTTTCGCGTGGCTTTCCTGGATGAATTGTTCGAATGAATGGACGCCTTTCCCTTCCGAAGAAAATGGAAACCTTGGCGGCATAGTCATGCGACGGCGTGGCACGAAATTTCTATTGGTTGAAACTCGCGTTCCGACGCTAGATGAACAACGTGAAGCACAGCTCTACTACGCCATACGTTAGGCGGGGGCTGCGCGTTACCATACAGACTGGCGTGGGCGCCTTCATCCTGCGTTCAGGCTCGATGGTAGAAACTGACGCGTCTTCTTGGGGGTGTTCACCATGACCAGAGATCATTTCGCTGCGATCGATGCACCATTGCAGAACGAAGATATTGTGATCTGCAAAAGGGTCTTCGATCATATCTGCGCGACCGGACACATAACGGGCGGCGACGCCTGCGACGAGCTCGCAACCCAGATCATCTATTTCTATCAGCATGGCGTCACGAACGAAGACAGCTTGGAACAGTTACTCGCGCGGGTTGCCAACAAACAAAGGCAGACATGAGTATTCCGAACATGCCCGCAGGCATTTCGTGTAGGGGCGGAACGATAGCTTATCGGCAGCGTTGTGCCCGGACACTCAAGGTCCTGGAGGATAACATGAAAATACTGCTCATCTCTGCCGCATCGCTGTTTTTGACACTCGGGGGAGCGGCGGTCGCGCAGACTACGACGGTCGTCGTTCCTGGCGAGGTCAAAACCTACGTCCTCAAACAGGAAACGCCATCCGTCATGTTTGAAGGTGACGTTGCAGTCGGCACGGCGCTTCCTGATACAGTCGAGATCCACACAATCCCCGATCAACCTGATTACGGTTATGTGGTCGTCAACAAAAAGCGTGTGCTCGTCAATCCGAAGACCCGCGCAGTCATTGAGGTCGTCGAATAAGTTGAAAGAACCGCGGGCCTCTTCCAAGGCCCGCGAGTTCTCTGCGCAGGCCCATCTGGAAGATAAGCCAAGCCACGGCCGAACGGCCCCGACTGACAAATATGGTCTGCGGCATCTCGTCAGTGGACGGCGGCAATCACGGGAATTCCGGCTTCCTCCGCCGCGCGAATGAGCGCGTCACGCGCTGTCTTTGCGGGGATATTGCCTTGAATGGCATCCAGGCAGGTTTTTACGGCCGCAATATATTCCCTGCCGTCGTCTGCCGGCCATGCGGCGACAAGGGCCTCGGCAACCTCGCCAAGTGATCGGATCAGCCTATGCTTTTCCTGACCGCTCATCACAAGCATAAGAGGGGCGAAATCTTCGCTTCCATGCCAATCCACGATACCAACCGTTTGCATTAATAGCCGCCCTTTATGCCCAAGAAGCGCCCGACATGGATCGACAACGCTTCATCAGGGAGGTTCTGACTGGAGTTCAGCAACATGGCTAAAACCTCCCTGATGTCCTTTCAACAAGGATCAGGAGAACCTAAGCCGGATGGCGCCGAAGGAAAGACAGACTTAAGTCGGGCTGGCGGCCTTAGACCCCGCTTCTCATATTAGATTTGAGGTAACATGACGGTCCGTGGAGGGACGGAACAGGAGGACGATATGAAGTTCGGTTCCGACAACACCAACCATGAAGAGTGCTGCTCCCAAGGCCATAGTTCGGCCTCGACCATCGCGACGATCGAAGCGGCGCTTTCCGCTGATCAGGATATCGACAGCAGTGCCATCGAGATCAGGATGCTCGGCCCGGTGGTCCTGCTCGAAGGCTACATAACAAACGCCGCAGACCGCGAGAAAGCCATCTCGCTTGCAGCGATGATCGTTGGCCGCGAGAACGTCCAGGATCGGATGCTGAGTCGCTTCCCCACGCAGTAATATATCCAAATGCGGTTAGGACCAAGGTCGGGCTGAGCCCCGGCATCAAGTCTTAGCTTTGGAACAGTTCCTCTATTCGACGGTTTGGCTCTGCAGCGGAACCAACCGCATCTAAAGAGGAAAACAAATGAATATCAAAGTTGTAGGTATTGCCGTCGGTGTCCTGTTGGCATCGACATCCGCCTTTGCACAGTCATCGACGGTGACAGGCGCCGTTGGTGGGGCTGCAACGGGCGCGATCGTCGGCGGCCCGGTCGGTGCGGCTGTCGGCGGCATTGTTGGCGGCGTGGCAGGTAGCGTCATTGATCCGCCGCCTCAGCAGGTTGTGACCTATGTTCAGCAGGCTCCGACCCCGACCGAACGCGTCGTGGTGAAGGAGAAGGTCGTCGTCGGCCAGCCCCTGCCGGAGACCGTCGTCGTGACGCCAATTCCCGATGATCCGAAATATGCATATGCGATCGTCAACGATCAGCGTGTGATCGTCGAACCTTCCTCGCGGAAGGTCATCCAGGTCATCCAGTGACCGACGGGCGGCTCCAGCCGCCTCCTTCCAAAAAATGACGGCATGCCTGCACCGCATCGAATGCGGGTCGTCGTATGCACAAACCTCGGAGATCGATCATGAAAGGCAACCATCTCGCCGTGCTCGTGGCAGCACTGTCACTGAGCGTATCCCCACTTGCAACATTGCCGGTGGCGGCCCAGCAGGACACAAAGAGCAGCGGACAGGCCCAGCCTAGCACGGAGGCTGGCGCCCAGTCGGGCTCTGCCAAGACCGGCGCCGACTGCACCCCCGACGCTTCCGGAGCCTGCCCAGGCAAGGGCCAGTCATCGCAGCAGAAATCCGGTCAGGGCTCCGACGTGAAAAAGAGTGCCGAGCAGCCTTCGACCGATGGCGCGACGAGCGGAAGTGCATCCGGCAAGACTTCGACAGAAACCAAGCCTGCATCGAAAGACGGCGGCGGTGGCACCACGACAGAACAGAAGCCCGCCGGCAAGTCCGGCACCACGGATAGCAGCGGCTCGGCCACCACAGGCACGAAGAGCACTTCGGAAAGCGGCGATGCGTCGAAGCAGTCGACAGACCAAAACGCCACGACAACAAACAAGAGCTCTTCTGAAACCAACGTCGACAACACCACGACGAACACCAAGACCAGCGTCAACATCTCGGTCGAGCAGCAGACCGAGATTCGAACGGTGGTGAAGGAGGTTCATGTTGCGCCTGTGAAGGAGGTCGACTTCACCATCTCTGTCGGTACGGCGATCCCGAAGAAGGTCCGGCTTGAACGGCTGCCGACGCGCATCGTGAAGATCGTTCCGCAGTATGAAGGCTACCGCTTCTTCATCCTTGCGGATGGCAGGATCGTCATCGTCGATCCCGACGCTCTCACCATTGTCTACATCATCGAGGCCTAACACGCGTTTCCCGGCGGCGTCCTATGCGTCGCCGGGCCGCAGGAGCAATCAATGATCTACCATGAAGATAAGCCGTCCGGCCTCGCGTTTCCCATCATCGTCATCCTGATTGCCATGGTCGCAATTGTCGGCAGCCTGGCACTGTCATCAGGCCATCAGGCATCAGCTCGGGTCTGGCTCCCTGCTACTTCGGCAGGGCCTTGATTTCATTTTAATATGCTGAGCGCAGAGCGCGCGCTTCCCCGTTGAGGCGCTTGGTCATCCTAGCGAGGTCGCGCTTTGCGCATGGATATGCGCGTGATTGACCCGGTCGTCGAGCCACCTGCCTTTCGATCGAAGTTGTGGTACTGTTTGATGGATGTCGTTGTCCTCGGGAGGGGTAGCAATTCATGGTCGTGCACAGGGATATGACTAGCGACGAATGGAAATGGCTTGTGCGCCTTTGCCAGCACGAGGCAGATAGCATTCCAAAGGAAATCGAAGCGCGATTTACCGAACTTGGTCTGTTCGGGCCGGACGGTCTCTCGGACAATGCCAGGAATTTGGTTCGAAATGAACTGCTGGCAGAGCGACGGAACAGACTGCAAGGGCTTCACTGACTGATAACTTTAGACGCAGAAGTCCAAAGCGGTGATGTCGGACGAGACGTTCCAAGCCGGAGATCCGACTATCTCGGCGCGCCGGCCGCAGACAGCTGGTCGCAATCGTCCAGCCGCAGTCTAAACCTGTGGAGATTCCGATCGCTCGGCCTCGGGAAAGCCAAGCATGGATTGGGCCATAAGGACGATGTCGGGGCGAACATCGGCTCCCGCGCGATGCCGGCAAACCTGCTGACGTCGTCCCACGGCGTTGTGTTGATTGGCCCTCTTTTCTAATAGCTACAAGACCGCCCGTCGCTGGGCCTGAACCCGCCTCCACAGGCCGGATTGAGCGGCTGGCTCTCGTAATGGTAATAACCGCCGCCGATCGACGAAGTCTGATCGGGGCTTGTGGATGTGCAGGCCGAAGTGATCGTGGCAAGGCTGATCAGCGTTCCGGTCGCGATAAATGCGAAAAATCGGTTCATCTGAGCGTCTCCTCGGAGGGGCGTGGCTTTGCCCCGGCCAAGCAATCTACCACGCCATAGCGAATGCAGGCATTGATTGATGGCAATCGACTGCCTTCTGCGGCCTCGCGTAACGCTAAATTGATCGCCTTTCAGCCCATCTTTTCAAGCCTATGCACCGTCACATAACTGTCATGCAAAATTGCCCATTGTTATGGCAGCCTGAGCAAAATATATGCCGCGGGCTAACAAAAAGAAGAATGAGCGACCTGTGATGAGTGCCATACAGAAACTTTTCAACCGCAATCTCCTGACCCGTTTTGTGACCGGTCTCGGTGCGGTTCCGCAGCGTTTTCGCGAAACCCGCGAAGAGCGCAAGCCTGCGATCCATCCCTCCTTCATGGATGATTTCGGCGCCTGACCCTACAATGCGTCCGCCGGCCGCCGGGTGAGGCAAACGCCTTATCCTGGCTGGCGCGGGCCCTCAGTTGACCGCGGGCGTCGCCATCCGCCCACCAGGAAATAAGAAAACCGATTATTCTCGGAAACTGTGGAGCTGCCGACCAGGCCGGCGAAATTCGTGCCGGTCTCGGTCTTCGCGGCCGGCGCCATATGCCGGTAGATGGTCATGCCGTCCATAAACGGCGCCTGACGAAGGCGTTACCCTCAACCTCCTTCGGTCCTGTGCTCGTCACAGGAATCCAGCCACTGCGCGTCTGCGCGGTGAATGACCCTTCTATGTGAAAGCCGAGTTTTCCGCGCCCAAAGACTTGGGCGCCTTGGATTCCTGTGACGAGCACAGGAATGAGAGAGGGGAAGGAGGAGCCCCCTGAGGACCCACATATTTTTCCCGCGATGAGGCTCACGGTTCCCTTCCGCCGCAATAGCTTCACAATCAACCGACAGAAAGTTCATCCGGGAAACGACAACTAGGGAATGAAACATGGCGCCGATTCTCTCCAAGACTCTTCTGATGACTGCCCTTCTGGCCCTGCCGCTTGGCTCCGCCGCGCCGGTATTGGCGCAGGAGGCAAAGCCGCGTGAGGCGGTGATTTCGGTGACGGGCGATGGCGAATCGGCCCTCGCGCCCGATATGGCCGTCGTCAACCTCGCCGTCGTCAAGCAGGCGAAGACCGCCCGTGAAGCGCTCGACGAAAACAACAAGGCGATGAACGAGGTGCTGAAGGCGCTGAAGGACGGCGGCATTGCCGAGCGCGATCTGCAGACCTCCGGTTTTTCCATCCAGCCGCAATACAACTATCCGCAGCCAGTCGATGGTCAGCAGCAGCAGCCGCAGCTGATCGGCTACCAGACCATCAATTCCATCACCATCAGGCTGCGCGATCTTGCCAAGCTCGGACAGGTGATCGACCAGTCCGTGACCCTCGGCATCAACCAGGGCGGCGACATCCAGTTCACCAACGACAAGCCGCAAGCAGCCCTCGAAGAGGCGCGCAAGAATGCCGTCGCCGAGGCGGTGAAGAAGGCGAAGACGCTGAGCGAAGCGGCCGGCGTCAAGCTCGGCCGCATCATCGAGATCAACGAGAATGTTCCTCGCCCGATGCCGCAGCCGGCCTATCGCGCCACGATGATGAAAGAAGCCTCAGATGCGGCCGTTCCCGTCCAGGGCGGCGAGAACAATTACAGTGTCAGCGTCACTGTGACTTTTGCGATTGAGCAGTAAAATGAGGGTGCCGGTGTCTTTGAGGACGCGCGGCGCTCAGACTGCTGACAATTGACGAGCAAGAGTTCAGCGTGACGGCCCGTCCGGCCTCGGAGATCGGTGAGATCAGCCCCTCATCCGCCTGCCGGCACCTTCTTGGATGATGAAAATGTAGGATATTGATGCTTGCCGGGCGGGTGGCCGCCCGCCCGGCAGCTGGTTGTCGGATCGTCACCTTCTTAGCCGTTTGGGGCTGTGGGGAGCAGGATCGCAACCGGCTCTTCATCTGGCCCGTGTGGTTGCAGGAACCTTGGGGTTCGTATCCAAGACAGGGACGACGAAGATGACAGATAATAGCATGATCTGTGCCGGAATCGATGTCGGCAAAAGCCATCTCGACATTGCCCTCCATCCCGGCAACGCAAGGCTGAGGGTCACTTACGACACCGCTGGCCTGACGGCGCTTGACGCCTTTCTTCGAGAGCATGACGTCAGCCGCATCGGCTTCGAAGCTTCTGGCGGCTATGAATGGCGGCTGCTGGCGCATCTGCGGGCCGGCGAGCGGCCGGCGGCGCGTCTGCAGCCGGCACAATTGCGTTTCTTCGCCAAGAGCCGGCTCAAGCGAGCCAAGAACGACCGGCTCGATGCCGCGCTGATTGCACTCTTCACGGCAAGTCTCGAGCAGTTGCCGGCGCTGCCGGACGCACGCTTCGACAAGTTGGCCGCCGAACTGACCTATCTGGAACAGATCGAGCAGCAGATCGCCCTGGTCAAGACCTTTGCCGAGACCGCCTTGTCGGAGCCGATCAAACGCCGTCACGCGCGCGAGGTCGCCCGCCTCGAAACCTGTCGCAAGGCCCATCTGCTGCGGCTCGAAAAGACGGTTCGCAACGATTGTGACCTGGCGCAACGGCTCGATCTGCTGATCTCAATCAAGGGAATCGGGCTGCGCAGCGCACTGTGCCTGATCATTCGGCTGCCCGAACTCGGCCATGCCGGCCGCGCCGAGATCGCCGCCCTTGCCGGCGTCGCACCCTATGACGACGATAGCGGAAAACATCATGGCAGACGCCGCATCCAGGGTGGTCGCGAACGCCTGCGAAAGAGCCTGTTCATGTGCGCATTCACGGCAACCCGGCACAATCCGGATCTCGCCGCTTTCTACACGCGCTTGCGTCAGAGCGGAAAGGAGCACCTGTGCGCCGTCATAGCCGTCGCCCGAAAACTCATCGCTCTCGCCAACACAATCCTCTTTCGAAAGACCGAATGGACGCCACAATACAGCAAAAATTAAACATGGTTGCTCCCCGCTTGCGGGGCGAAGGGGATATGGCGCACCGGCCTCCTCCATCTCCACGTTGCCTTTGGCACGTCCCCTCGCCCCGTTTTTTACGGGGAGAGGGTTAGGGTGAGGGGCAGTCGTGCGGTCGAACCGCAGCTATGGCAGTAGGCGAAGACGACGCCGGACTCACAAAAGAAAACCGCCCTTGCCGATCCGGGGAGACTGGCAAAGGCGGTTTTGCAGCGCCGCACGTCTTTCGGACGTGCTAAGGACGCCGCAACACTTTGAATTGCTGCATAATTTTATCCTCAGATCGATTCCGATCTAAGAAATTATGCAGTGCCGCCGCATCGGGGAGACGAGGCGGTATTCTACTTGATATCAGCGGCGCATCGCCGGGCAGCCGCGGACGTTGGCGAAGCTCATTTCGCCGGGGCCGCGGCGGGTCCAGCCCTGGACGATGACGCGGCGGGGCGTGACGTCGACGACGCGGGCGCGGCGGAAGCCGTAATCGCGGGCCATATCTTCGGCCATACGCGGATCGCAGCCGCGCGGCCGGCGGTCGAAGCCCGGACGCTCGTAACCCGGAGGCGGACGGCGGTAGTCGCGCGGCGCGTCACGGTCCTGATCGCCGATAATGATATTCAACTGCGCGGCGGCAGGCGCCACCGTGCCGGCAAGGGTGCCGGCTGTCAGCATGACGGCAAGACCCGCCTTTGCCAAAAACTGCATCATCGAAAAACCTTTCATTCTATAGTCGGTGCGGTCGAGCCGCCCTCCCCCGCTCTCCGCGGGAATCACTCATACGGGTTAGAGAAGAGACGGCTGAAAGTGGCGCCGTCAAGGCAAAACGGCGGCAAGCGCCTGTCGGCGCTCGCCGCTCGATGCTCAGCGCCGGATCAGCGGGCAGCCGCGGACATTGGCGAAGACCATTCTGTCCCAGCCGCGCCGGTCGCGACCGGCGACGACGACGACCCGGGGCGACATGCGGGTGATATGGGCTCTCCGGAGGCCGAAATCACGCGCCTTGTTCACGGCATGGATCGGCGAGCAGCCGCGGATCGGCCGATGATATTGCGCCTCGACGACGAAGTTCGTCTGCGGCCCGGCGGCTGCCGCCGTGGAAACCGTGGCCGGAATGGAGCAGAGGGCGAGCAATGCGGCCAGCGAGGCCTTGGCGAGGAAATGCGTCATGGAGTGTCTCCGTCGGTTTGATAGGCTCTCCCTTCAGGGATTGCCTCGACAGTAGACGCTGCAAACTGAATGGTGTTCGAACCACCCATTCAGTTTTCATTCACAAGGATTAATCCTTTCAGGGGCTGAGATGCAGGACGATTTCGCGCCGGTGCGGGTGGTCGCGATGTTCGAAGAGATAGAGCCCCTGCCAGGTGCCGAGCATCAGCCGGCCGCGCGCGAAGGGAATGCCGATCGTGACCTGCGTCAGCGCCGCCTTGATATGCGCCGGCATGTCGTCCGGCCCCTCGGCCCGATGCACGACCCAGCCCATCGCAGGATCGGTGGCCGGCGGCACCAGGCGGCGGAAGAAGGTGAGAAGATCGGTGCGCACGTCGGGATCGGCATTTTCCTGGATCAGCAACGAGCAGGAGGTGTGACGCACGAAGACGGTGAGCAGCCCCTCCTCCAGCCCCGAGGTGTTGACGAAGGCGTCCGCCTGATCGGTGAATTCATAAAGGCCCTGTCCGCGGGTGGATAGGGTCAGGATCGTCTGGGGCAAGGCGCTCTCCCGTCTCGAAATCTTATCGCAGCGAGGTGGCGCGTCACTGGCGGCAAGTCAAGCTTGCCGGGGCAAGTCAAGCTTGCCGGGGCAAGTCAAGCTTGCCGGGGCAAGTCAAAGCGAACACCGTGTCAAAGCTTGATCAGCGTCTCGAAGCCACCGTAGATCATTCGCTTGCCATCGAAGGGCATCTGCCATTGATCGCCTTTGAGCCGCGGATCGGCCATCACCTTGGCGTTGATATCGTCGCGCTCCTGCCGCGACCGGTAGACAATCCAGGCAAACACTACCACCTCGTCCTCCTCGGCCTGCACGGCGCGGGGAAAGGAGGTCAGCTCGCCATAAGGCACGTCGTCGCCGATGCATTCGACATATTCGAGCGCGCCGTATTCCTTCCAGATCGAACCGGCAAACGTCGAGAACGCCTTATAAGCTTCGATATTCTCCTTCGGCACCGCCACGATGAAACCGTCGATATAGGACATCACACTGCTCCTCCCTCTCGCGCTGGGGTGAGAGATAGGAGCGCGGCGGGGCAGGTCCAGGGATGACGCGCCCGCCAGCCTCGTTAGGGCAGTCAGGGCCCGTTGACCAGCTTGAGGATGAGTTGCTGGATATTGCCGCCGTCGCCCATTTCCACCTTATCGAAGTCGCGGCCGCGATGACGCTGCTTCGCCGAGATCTCGCCGAGGCGCCGGGTCAGCTCTATGCGAATCTTTTTGCAATCGGGGTCGTCGGCAACGGTGAGGCCGATGCTCATCACCTCGATTTCCTTGACCATCTCCTTGATGGTGTCGCCATGCACCCGCTCATGCGCCTGCACGCCGGCGATGAAGCTCCCCCAGCTGCCGCCAACGGCCGGCGGCAGCGCAGCCGAGGGTTTCGGCAGCGTATAGGTGATGATCAGCTTCGGGCGGTTGGTCGTGATGACGCAGGAAGTGCCCTGCGCTTCGTATTTCCGTGTCCAGGTCAGCTTGAACGTCGTATGTGCGATGACCCGGCCGATGCCGACCTGAGGTCCCCGCGCCCCGATCGACTCGTAGAGCTCAGTGCCTGACTTGCCTGATATCGAATAGGGCCGCACTTCCTCGACCACCTGCCACTCGGCCTGCGCCGCAACGGGCGCGCAGGCGAAAACCGCCGCCAATGCATAGGGTAGAAAAGCTCTCGTCACGCGTTGCCCCGCCGAATAATCGTTCGCGCGGACCCTAACGGGAGCCGCCACTACTTTCAACGCGCCATGCATGTTTCAGCCCTGCAGCGTCTTTACCTTGGTAAGAGCGGGGAAGAGCCGCATCCACAGCAGCACGACGGCGATCGTCCCAAGCCCGCCGACGAGGCCGGTGGCGACCGGGCCGAGTGCTGCCGCCATCATGCCGGATTCGAATTCGCCGAGCTGGTTGGAGGTGCCGATGAATAGCGAGTTGACGGCGCTGACGCGGCCGCGCATTTCGTCCGGCGTCAGCAGTTGCACCAGCGAGCTGCGCACGACGACGCTCACCGTATCGGAGGCGCCGACGACAAGAAGGGCGGCGACCGAAAGCACGATATTGGTGGAGAGCGAAAAGACGATGGTGGCGAGGCCGAACACGGCGACAGCGGCAAGCATCTTGCGCCCGACATTGCTCTCGAGCGGCCGGCGAGCAAGCACGATCGACATGGCAAGCGCGCCGATCGCCGGTGCGGCGCGCAGGAGGCCCAGTCCCCAGGGGCCGGCATGCAGAATATCACGGGCGAACATCGGCAGGAGCGCGGTGGCGCCGCCGAGCAGTACCGCAAAGAGATCGAGCGAAATCGTGCCGAGCATTACCGGCCGGCTGCGGATGAAGGAGACGCCGGCAAAGACCGAGGCAAGTGTCACCGGCTCGCGTTTGGAAGGCGCCCATTGCATGCGGATCGAGATGACGTTGAAGCTCGCCACGGCAAAGAGCAGCGCGGCAACAGCGAAGGGCGCCACAGGGTCGAGGCCGTAGAGCAGGCCGCCGAGCGAGGGGCCGACGATCAGCGCCGTCTGCATCAGCGAGGTGGAGGTAGCGACCGCCTTCTGCAGCAGCGAAGCCGGCACGATGTTCGGCAGCAGCGCAGCCATGGTCGGCCGCTCGAAGGCGACGACAGCGCCGAGCACGGTGACGGCGGCAAGGATGCCGGCCGGCGTCAGCCATTGCTGCCAGGTGGCAACCGCCAGCACCAGCGCCGTCACCGCCTCGATCAACTGGCAGATGAGGCCGATTCGCCGCCGGTCGAACCGGTCGGCGACATGGCCGACGACGAAGGTCAGCGCCGCCATCGGCAGGAACTGGCAGAGGCCGACGAGGCCGAGCGCAAAGGCGCTGTGCGTCTGGTCGTAGATCATCCAGCCCATGGCGATGCCGATCGACTGGAAGGCAAGCGAGGAAAAGACGCGGGAGGCAGCGAAGTTCAGATAGCCGGGGTGGCGAAGAACGCTCCGCGGGCCTTGGGATATGTCCATGTTGCGATGTCACCGGCCGACGTGGGAGGCAGCGGCCTTCAGGAGATTTTTCGTGAATGTGCGAATGGTGTTCTGCCCCGATAGAGGGTTTGTCAATTGGAATGAACCGATGTCACCGGATTGTGCATGCGACGCGCTTAGCGCGGCTCCTTTATGATGTTCAGGTAGGCGGAGTCGAATTCGGCGATTTCCTGCAGGCGCTCCCAGTCGACGATTGTGATCGTCCGGTTCTCCCAGGTGAAAACGCCCTCGCGCCTCAGCGCCTGCAGCGTCTTGTTCAGATGGACGACGGAAACGCCGAGCACGTCGGCCATCTCGATCTGCGTCAACGGAAACTGGAAGCTCGCGCCCCGCGTCCGCTTGACGACCTGCAGCCGCACGAAGAGCTCGCAGACGAGGTGGGCGATATGGGCGCGTTTGGAGCGCCGGCCCATGGCGACGATCCACTCGCGGTGAATGGCGCCATCGACCAGCGTATCGAGCCAGAGCAGCCGTGTCAGATGCGGCATTCGCTCGGTGATCGCCCTGAGATCGCCGTGGTCGGCGAAAACGACGTGGCAGGACGACAGCGCGACGATGCCGTGATCCATTTTCTTGACGGGAAAGGCATGCAGGTCGACGAAATCGCCGGCGACATGCAGCGCGGTGATCTGGCGGCTGCCATCGGCCATGACCTTGTAGCGCGCCGCGAAACCATCGAGCAGCAGCGTGCTGTAGGGCGGGCGGCTGCCTTCGGGGACGATATCTTCTCCGGCAGCGAAGTGCCTGTCCTTGATCAGGATCGACCGGAGTAGGTTCTCCTCCTCGGCCGAAAGCACATCGCGGCTTCCAAGGTTGAGCAGCAGGGCTTCAATCACGGGCTTGCCCACCGATGGCACACGAGGAGACCATGACTATGCGACCTGTATTTTCTATAAGAATCAATGCCTAGCCTCGGGAACAATTGTCTTCATCTGTAATTTCTCCCTGTGACGCACAGGAAAAAACATGGCTCGCTACTTTTTCGATCTGCATAACGGCGAAGGTCCCACACGCGACGAGCACGGCACCGAGCTCAGATCACGCGAGGATATTCCCAAAGAGGTCACCCGCATCCTGCTGGATGTGGCCCGCGACGAACTGCCGGCGGGTGATCGCACCATCATCGCCGTCACCGTTCGCAACGAAAGCGGTGACCCGGTGACGGTTGCCAGCCTGGTCTTCAACAATGAATGGCTCGACGTCCTCTGATAGATTCGCCGCTTCAGGCTTGACACCGATCTTCTCCGCACCATCCGACTCGGTCGCCGCGACGCTAAGACCCGCCTTCATGGCCGGCAATTAAATTTGACATAGTCGCGTCATCGCTTGGCCAACATAGCAGGCAGTACACCGGCCGCGGCTATTTGGCGATTTCCTCGAGAATCAGCCGGATTTCCGCAAGCGGCCGCCGGCTTTCGTCGAAGAGTTCCACCGACAGCATGTTCAGAGGTTCCGCCGGCAGGCCTTCGGCGGCCATCTCCGCCAGCACGCGCCGCGCCTCCGCTTTCGCGGCCTCGATGGAGGCGAATTCATATCCTGTCTCGGTCGCCCCGACGCCATCACGATCAAGGAGCTGAAAGTAGAATTTCGGCACGACCCATCCCCCGCTAGATCAGTCTAACGATCCCGCAAGCAACATGTTCCCGACCGCAACCGTGGCCCATCTCCCATGGTCAGAAGGTGCCGGCCTCCGGAGAGGCCATTTCCTCGATGCCGTCGACGCGGTCGGGATAGAAGGCGAGATGGTCCTTGATGCTGCTGACGGCAGCATTCGGCGCCTCGTAAGTCCAGACGGCATTTCTGGAGCGCTCGCCGCCCGCAATGATGCTGTAATAGGCGGCGTCGCCCTTATAGGGGCAATGGCTGGCATGATCGGTGCGCTGCAGCAGCGACATCTCCACATCCCGGCGCGGAATATATTGCACCGGCGGATAGGAGGCCTCACGCAGCGTCAGCGCATCGTGGCTGTCGGCAATCACCTTGCCATCAAGCGTGACGACGACACGGCAGGGATTGTGCTCGACGGTGATCGGATGATCCGGGCCCGGAATCTTGATCGATTTGTCTGACATGAGGTTCGTCTCCACGAGATATCGATCTCACCGAGATAGGGCGGGCATGCCGCCAGCCCAAGACCTTTCGCGACGACATGTATCAGAATTCGAAACGCGGCGATGTCAGGCTCAGCATGGCGGTTTTCGGCGCCGCCGGCCAGTGATGCGCCAGCGCCTCTGCCAGCGTTGCGACCAGCCTGCCAATATCCTCGTCGGCAGAAGCATGCAGGGCCTCGGCAACGATCAGCACCGAGCGGCTCTCCTGCCGCACCGCCGACAGACCGCTCTGCCGGTTTGTCCAGCGCCGCGCATGCGCCCTCTCCTCACCGTCTACGAAGATCACCTCGTTAGGTTCCGGATGCTCGATGTCTCCGCCGAAGGTCAGATAGGTCTCGTGGCCGCCGGCCCGCCGAACCTCGAGATCGCCCGCAATCCGTTCGGTGTCGAAGACGGCGATCGGAATGGCGAAGGCGAGCGAAATCGCATTGCAGAGATTGACGAGCGGATGCAGGCGCGGCAGGCCATGCTCCTGGCGGAAGCGGCGCAGCAGCGCCTCGGAGGCCGAGCGATATTGCGTCGGCTTCAGCCCCATGCGGGAAAAGCCGCGCCGCCACGCCTGTATTTCAGGAAATTCGCCCTCCTGCGCGGCGGCCAGCCGGGCGCTGGCGGTCGCGCTGAAGCCCGCAATCGCCTTCTCGACCTCGGCATCCGCATGAATATCGTCCACATGGAGCGCGCCGGCACGAAGCTCCGGAAACGCCTGCCATATCGCATCGGAATGATGGAACTGCATGGCCTATCTCCCTCCAGATATGTTCATCGCCGCCCGGCTGCCGGCAAAGGCAAGCCCGAGCATGGCCGCCAATACGCAGGCAATGCCGGCGATCTGATTGAGCCCGATCGGTTCGCCGAGGATGAGGAACGCAAGGATGACGGCGGAGACCGGAGCGACCGCAGTGAAGAGCGCGGCTTCCGTGCCGCTCACTCTTGCCGCCCCCGCATACCAGAGCAGGAAGCCGCCGGCCGTCGGCACCAGCGCATAATAAACGACGGCAATAACGGCGCTTGTGGACATATCGCGTGCAAAAGGCGCCTCGAAAACCGCCGGGATGACAGCGACGACAAAGCCGATGCCGGCCATCACAGTCGACTGGGCAAGCGGCGGAATGTCAGTCTTCAGCCTCTTGTTCAGCAGGATGAACAAACCCTCGCAGACGACGGCGCAGAAGATCAGCACATTGCCGGCGAACGACCCGCCGGCGGCACCCGGCGTGAAGGCGATCGAAAACACGCCCGCCGTCGCAAGCGCCACGGCAACAAGCAGACCGCGCCCAGGGCTTTCACGAAGCAGCAGGATGGAAATGGCCGCCGAGACCACCGGCAGCGTGCCGATGATGACGCCGGCATCGGCGGCCGAGGTCAGGCCAAGGCCTGATATCAGCAGCGTCGTATAACCAACGCTGCCGGCACCCGCCTGAATGGCGAGGATCAGGCGGTCATGCCCGGAGAGCTTCGGCAGCCGGCCGCCGCTTGCCCGCATCAGCACGAGGAGGACAGGGAAAGCCAGCGCAAAACGCAGGGCTGTGGCGGTAAATGGCGGGAAGCCCGATGCGATGAGCTTACTGGCAATGACGGTGCTTCCCACCGTCACCATGGCCAGCGCCAGATAGAGATATCCTTGAACCTGCCTCGACATTCAAACGCCTCCTGTTGGGAGCGCAGAGCAAACAGCAGGGGCTTCTCGCGGTCTTGAACGAAATTGCAGGCGCGACGCCGGCTCTTACGGAAAGGCGCTGGCATAGAGCCGCGGCGACAGGCCGTATTTGCGCACGAAGACCCGTGTCATATGGCTCTGGTCGGCAAAGCCGCTGGCGAAGGCTGCTTCGGCAAGCGGCATGCCCTTGGCGATCAGCCGCCGGGCGATATGGATGCGGGCCTGGACGAGATAGGCATGCGGCGTCAATCCCGTCGCCTTGGCAAAGCCGCGCAGCACCTGGAAGCGGCTGAGCCCGCTTTCCCTGGCGAGATCGGCGAGCGAGACGGCGGCAAGCGGATCGTCGTCAATCAGGTCTCGGGCCGCGCGGATGGAGCCCGGCACCGGCGGCCGCTCGTGGCCGCCGGCGCGTTCCCGCATGACATCGGCGACGAGCTGCAGCAGCAGTTGCTCGCAGAGCAGCCCGTTGGCCGCTCCGCCGCCAGTCACCGCGCCAAACAACATTTCGAAACGGGCGGCGATCGCCCTGTTGCGGATGACGGGATAAGGGATTTCCTGCCGCCCTGCCCCACCCTCGGCGAACTCTTGCGACAGGCCAGTGACGATCTCCGGATCGAAATAGAGGATGCGCCACGACCGCCCTTCGCCGATCGGCGCACCGTCATGCACCTCGTTCGGATTGACCGTGATGATATCGCCGGCCTCGGCCTCCACCATGCCGCGGCCGCTCAGCGATTTCTGTGCCCCTGATGAGACGAGGCCGATGCCGAACTGATCATGGGTGTGGCGGATGAAACTGCGATGCGTTTCCGCTTCCATCGCTTCGACGCCCGTCAGCGCCGAGCGCCGCATCCTGAACTGGTTTTTCGGCATGTTTCGTCCGCAGGTCCGATCGCCGCCCACTTTGCCAGCCGGGCGCAGATGGCGCAATGACTAGAGCATGGCGCGCAAAAGTTTGCCGCGGTTTTGCGATCACGACATGCGTAAAAACAGGGAGCTAAAGCGCGTGGCGCTTAGAAGAACTCGTCGAGCAGTTGATAGTAGTCGAGCCTTGCCGGTTCCGGCGCCGTCAGCCCGTAACGATCGAGGAATGGCTGCAGCAGCGCTTCGCCGAAATTATGGGCGATGCTGCGGCAGGCGAGCGCGATATCCTGATAGCGGTCGGCCACGCCGAGCCGGCTGCAATCGATATAGCCGGAAAACCGCTCTTCGGCGGTAATGAAATTCGGCAGGCAAGCGTCGCCATGGGTGACGACGAGATCCTCGTCGATGGGCCTCGTGCGCAGCAGTTCGGCAAATAGGGCCGCAGCGCTCTGTCCAAGCCGCGCCGCGTCGAAATCGGTCTCGTCGACGATGCCGGCCTGCATCCGCGCTTTGGCCACCGCCACGCGGTTCTCCAGCCGGTGATCGAAGGGACAGGATGCGATTGGCAGACGATGCAGGTCGAGAAGCGCCGCAGCCAGCAATTCGACCCGCACAAGCGGCGTCAGCGTCGAGGCGCTGGCGAGATCGGCGCCTGGCAGCGCGCCGATCAGCAGCCAATTACGCTCCCCGTCGCTTTGTTCTGCGATCACATCGGGGCATGGCAAACCGGCGGCCTTGAGCCAGCCGAGCCGGGCCGCTTCATCGGCAATCTCGCCGAATGTCCCCGCCAGCTCGACCTTCAGATAGAGCGCCGACAAGCCCTCGCCTTCCAGCCGGAAGACGCTTGCCGCCGAACGGCCGAGCCCATCCCGCTCCAACCGGTAGCCCGACAGCCGGTCGCCAAACGGTCCGGCCGGCAATGTCCAGGGAAATGTCAATGAAGTGTTTCGGCGGGGGCAGCTTCGAGAAGGATCTCGAAGGCCTCTTCAAGTGCCGCCACCAGAATATCGGTCAGCTCGTCGCCTTTGTGTTCCAGGAACAGCGCGCTGACGGCTTCATCCTGACGCTCCAAAAAACGCTCGATCTCGTTCGACATATCATTGTCCCTTCTTCACCGTATCATTACGGCCGTGAGGAGAGGCTAGATGCGGTTCCTTGTGTGTGGCTTGTTGACATCCAGATTCCAAATTCAATTGTCAGGAAGCCCCCGACGTTTCCATTGGCTGCGCGGAATTTCTCCGCTGACATCAAATGCAAAAGAGACAACCTTCATAGCGTCATCATCCACTTCACAACGAAAGTGGACGTCGTACCAGCCCTCAGCCGTGCGGAAGGCGGCTCGGAGATCCAGAACGGTGCCCTGTGACAAACCCTGACTGGGTACAATAATTGGCTGAAAGCTTGGCGAAGCGTGGATCAGCTGTTGCTGGAGTTCGCTTCTACACAGCTGGGCAACACGTTTACGGCGCGGCACGCCATTCATCGCGATTTTCGCCACAGGATCGTCATCGGCTGACTGCGAAAACAAGGTCTTGGCCTTTACGAGATCGTCCTTTTCTGCGTCCGTCTTCGTTGTCTCAGGAGGCTTCCGTTCTGGCGGCTTGACCACCTGGATATCTGTCTTGGCTTCACCGGTCGCTTCCGCAAGAGGCGCGTTGCGCTCAGGAGAAACGTCGGCCGTCGCGACCTCTGGAAGTTGCACATCGTCAGGAACTGGCCTTGCCGGAGGCGTCTCCGTCTGCGGCTTTTCTGCCGAAACCTCTGCAGGCGCCTGTTCCGGCTTCGCTCCGTGCTGGGGCGCCGTCGTCGCAGGCTTTACCTCACCCTGAGAAGAATTCCCCGCTGGCGATTTTTTCGGTCCGCTATCCCTGTCTCCGAACTCGACGACAGGATTCAGGCTGGGCATGGGGGCCGCGGGCTTGGCTTGCTCTGCCTGCTTATTTTCAACGGGGCGCGGCGGTGGTGGCGGAGGCGGTGGTGGCGGTGGCGGCGGCGGTTGTTTCTTGGCCTGTTCCGGGGGCTTCGGCTCCGGTGGCTTTTCCTTGGGCTTTTCCTCCGGCTTCTTCTCCTCCGGCGGCGGGACGAGTTCTACTTTCACGCTCTCGTCTTCGGGCGGCTTCGGCTCGATCTTCGGCAGCCCGAAAATGAGCAGCGCGACGATGGGCACATGCAGAAGCACCGACACGGCAACACCCCAGCGGAATTCGGGCCGCTGTTTTGCCGTTGCGTGATTCGTCTCTGTCATTTCCACGTCGTTTGTCACAGCAGCGATGTGGCTGTTAAAGCCGGCAGCATCAAGCCACGAAACAAAAAAACCTCGTGATCGTGGTGGTCATTGGTCGGCGGCACCGTCGTCCGCCACCAGATCGTGCGCCTGCCATTCACCCTCTGGAATGGCATCGCCGACGAGGAAGGCGAAGGACACGACCTTGCCGGAGCCGGCATCGAGCCCGCATTTGAACTGGATGTTGTACCACTTGCGTTGGCTGCGGAAGGCGCCGCCCCTCACCTCGACATTGTTGCCGCTGACCTTCTCCGCCGCCATCGCGTAGGGGGCGAGCGTATCGGGCCGCAGATCCGGCCGCGCGCGGCGGACCTGCTCCAGCGCCTCGAGGTCGCAAAGCTGCAGATTGCGCTCACTGCCGGCAAGGCCACGCAGCGCTTCGCGGGCGCCCCGGCTGCGCGGATCGGCCAGCACCTTGTCGGAAAACAGCTGGCTTGCCGCGACGAATTCCGCCGGCCTCGGTGCCGGCGGAGCGACTGGCGTCACAGACGGCATTGCCGCAGCGGGCGCGTTAGTGGTAACCGGCGCAGGTCTTTCGGCTTGAGCCCGCGCGGCTTCAGGTTTTGCCGGTCCCGGTGATGGCGCCTTGATCGGCTCGGTCGGTTTCAGTGGCTCCACAGACTGCGGAACAATCTCCACAGAGAGACCATCATCAGGTAATGGCAGCGGCGGCTCGGTCTTCGGCATCAGCAGCAGAAGAAGCAGGATTGCAACGGCATGCAGCGCAAATGACGCGGCAGCGCCGCGCTGGATCCCATCATCCCATTTGCCCGCCGCCAGTTCCATCGGTCAGTAAGCAGCTGTTGAATGATCGGCGGAGATGATGAAACTGAGGAGCGCCTTGATCATGGAGCTTGCCGAAAATCAGGCCGGGAGACCTGCCGCGGAAATTGAAGCACGGCGCGACACTGCCAGCACAGCCGAGGCTCTGCAACATATAAATCACACAACCATAATTTGCACCTAGCCGAGCGAGCCTATCAGATCCCGGTAGGCAGCCTCTGGAAAAGCTTTCAGCGTCTCGGTCCGGACATTGCCGCCCATGGCAAGAGAGAGGGTAAAATGCGCCATCACCGCGTCATCCGGCGCCTCGCAGACGGCAACCATGTCATGCCCGCCCATTGTCAGGAAGAACTGGTTGAAGGAACCGCCCACGCTGGCGAGCAATTTCTTCGCCGCGTCCAGCCTCTTTGCCGAGTCGCGAACGTTGCGGATGCCCTGATCCGTCCAATCGATCAAAAGAATGTAAGTGGTCATGTCGTACCTCCTGAACGGAGGAGCCAGTCCACGCAGGTATGCGTCGACCTTGGTTCGCGCCTCGCGATCGATCCCTTCCCCCGTGGCCGGATTATAGCCCTGTCACCATGAGGGGACAAGAAAATCGCCCCGATCATTGGTGTTAATTACAAAAGCAAAAGCCGGGCGCAGGCCCGGCTTTTCCAATGATCGGCGTCGTCGAAACCTCAGCTGTCGAGGAAGCTTCTGAGCTTCCTGGAGCGGCTCGGATGCTTCAGCTTGCGCAGCGCCTTCGCCTCGATCTGGCGGATACGTTCGCGGGTGACCGAGAACTGCTGGCCGACTTCTTCGAGCGTATGATCGGTGTTCATGCCGATGCCGAAGCGCATGCGCAGCACACGTTCCTCGCGCGGCGTCAGCGAGGCGAGAACGCGGGTCGTCGTCTCGCGCAGGTTCGCCTGGATGGCGGCGTCGATCGGCAGCAGCGCGTTCTTGTCCTCGATGAAATCGCCGAGATGCGAATCCTCTTCGTCGCCCACCGGGGTTTCGAGCGAGATCGGTTCCTTGGCGATCTTCAGCACCTTGCGGACCTTTTCGAGCGGCATGGCGAGCTTTTCGGCCAGTTCTTCCGGCGTCGGCTCGCGGCCGATCTCGTGCAGCATCTGGCGCGAGGTACGAACGATCTTGTTGATCGTCTCGATCATGTGCACCGGAATACGGATCGTGCGGGCCTGATCGGCGATCGAACGGGTGATCGCCTGACGGATCCACCATGTCGCATAGGTCGAGAACTTGTAGCCGCGGCGGTATTCGAACTTGTCGACCGCCTTCATCAGGCCGATATTGCCTTCCTGAATGAGGTCGAGGAACTGCAGGCCGCGGTTCGTGTATTTCTTGGCGATGGAGATGACGAGGCGAAGGTTCGCTTCGACCATTTCCTTCTTGGCGATGCGGGCTTCGCGCTCGCCCTTCTGCACCATGTGCACGATGCGGCGGAATTCCGAAATCGAAATGCCGGTCTCGGTGGCGAGATTCTGGATCTCCTGACGGATATCGCGGATCGTCGTATTTTCGCCGCGGGCGAATTCCTTCCAGCCGCGGGCGGCCAGATTACCGATCGACTTCATCCAGTTCGGATCGAGCTCGGCACCCTGGTATTGTTCCAGGAAGCTATCGCGCTTGACGCCGTAGGATTCGGCCAGACGCAGCAGGCGGCCTTCGTTGGAAACGAGGCGCTTGTTGATGTCGTAGAGCTGCTCGACCAGAGCGTCGATGCGGTTCTGGTTGAGCGACAGCGACTTGACGGCCTTGATCAACTCGTCCTTGAGTTCCTTGTAGCGGCGCTCCTGGGCTGAAGACAGCGTGCCGGATGCCGACAGGCGCTGCTCGACCTGCTGGTCCTGCAGCTTGCGCAGCTTCTTGTAGGTCTCGGCGATCGTATCCAGCGTCTCCATCACCTGCGGGCGAAGCTCGGCTTCCATTGCCGCCAGCGAAAGGTTGGATTCGTCCTCGTCCTCTTCCTCCTCCTCGGGAGGCAGGCCTTCGCCGCCGACATCGGTGATGTCGTCGTCGCCGGAGCGGGCGCGCCGGGTCTTTTCCTTTTCCTCGGCCGCCTTGCGGTCGGCCTCGATTTTCTCGGGGCTCTGGAACTGCGGCGCAGCCTTGGCTTCGGGACCGGAATAGGTGGTTTCGAGATCGATGATCTCGCGCAGCAGCGTCGTGCCTTCGTTGAGTTCGTCGCGCCAGATGATCAGCGCCTGGAAGGTCAGCGGGCTCTCGCAGAGGCCCGCGATCATCGTTTCGCGGCCGGCCTCGATGCGCTTGGCGATGGCGATTTCGCCCTCGCGGGAGAGAAGCTCCACCGAGCCCATTTCGCGCAGGTACATGCGCACCGGATCGTCGGTGCGGTCGGTCGGCTCTTTCTTCTTGGCTGTCGCGAGCGCCGTGCCGCTCGAAGGTGCGAGTTCGCCGCCTTCGCTCTCTTCGTCGCCGCCGCTATCGTCGTCATCGCCGCCGCCGGAAGCACCGGCTTCCTCGGCCTCTTCATCTTCGATGACGTTGATGCCCATGTCCGACAACATCGACATCGTGTCTTCGATCTGCTCGGACGTCACTTCTTCAGACGGCAGGACGGCGTTGAGCTCGTCCATCGTCACATAGCCGCGCTTCTTGGCGGCTTTGATCATCTTCTTGACCGCGTCGTCGGAAAGATCGAGAAGAGGGCCGTCGCTTGCGCCGTCGCGTTCGACTTCCGCGTCTTCGTTCTCTTTGACCTTGGTTGCCATTTATATCGTCGCCTTCCTGACGCTATCCAATCTCGCTACGGTGAATGGGCCGTCTCCGGGCCTGACGCGCCGCACGCGTCGCCCTAGAATCACCTTTGCCCACCTAACGGGATGACATTTAAAGCCTGATTAACCACGATCGCCGGCACCGGATAGCAAAGCTTTTTTGCTTTTGGATTTCCGGCCATGGTTGCGCGATCCGCCTTGACCCAATTCACCGTTTCAACAAGTCGAACGGTGATTCCCACATTTTTTGCTCTCGTCAAGCTTTTCCAGAAAAAAAGCTCACGAAATATCGGAAAAAGCCTTATCCACAGGCTTTGAACCGCGGCAGCGATTGCGAACCCTTATTTAAGATGCGGCGAACAAAAGACAAGGGCAGCACAGATTTTGCTCCCCGTGCCAGTTGTTCGCGGCTTTTTTGCGTCCTGTCGTTGGTCTATTCGCCTCTGTACGGACAATACTGGCTACTTTGCCTCACCATCATAGGCCGTCACCTTCAGCGCGCCGAGATCGACCGCAGGAATGCAGCGCAGATTGACCGACGCCATGGCCGCGCCATTCGGTCCTACGCCTTCGCCGAACGGCGCGATGCCGCAATTGGCGCAGAAGTGATGCCGGATGACATGCCTGTTGAAAGTATAGGTCGAGAGATCGTCTTCGGGCGTCTTCAGCACCAGCTTGTCGCGCGGCACGAAGGCCAGGAGCCCGCCCCGCCGGCGGCAGAGCGAACAGTTGCAGTCCAGCGCCTCGGTGAATTCGCCTTCGACTTCGAAAGCGACTTTTCCGCAATGGCAGCTTCCTTCATAGAGCATGTCTTCCTCCTCACATCCAATCCATCACGACCTTGCCTGAATTGCCTGACCGCATCGCCTCGAAGCCGTCGCGGAAATCGTCGATGCCGATGCGGTGGGTGATGATCGGCGAAAGGTCGAGGCCGCCCTGGACGAAGGCGATCATCTTGTACCAGGTCTCGAACATCTCGCGGCCGTAGATGCCCTTGAGATTGAGCATCTTGAAGATCACCTTGTTCCAGTCGATCTCGAAACCGGCAGGCGCAATACCGAGAATGGCGATCTTGCCGCCGTTGTTCATCTTGTCGATCATGTCGCGGAAGGCGGGTGCGGCCCCCGACATTTCGAGCCCGACGTCGAAACCCTCCGTCATGCCGATCGCCTTCATCACGTCGGCCAGGTTTTCGCTCGAAGCGTCGACGACGTGGTCGATGCCGAGCTTGCGCGCCAGCGCCAGCCGGTGCGGGTTGATATCGGTGATCACCACCTTGCGGGCGCCCGAACGTTTGGCGACCAGCGCCCCCATGATGCCGATCGGCCCGGCGCCGGTGACGAGCACGTCCTCGCCGACGAGATCGAAGGAGAGTGCCGTGTGCACGGCATTGCCGAACGGATCGAAAATCGCGGCGATCTCATCGGAAATATCCTCCGGGATCGCCACGACATTGCTTTCGGGAATGCAGACGAACTCGCCGAAGGAACCCGGCCGGTTGACGCCGACTCCGAGCGTGTTGCGGCAGAGATGCCCCCTGCCCGCCCGGCAGTTGCGGCACTTGCCGCAGACGATATGCCCCTCGCCCGAAACCCGCTCGCCGACATGATAACGGGTAACCGCCGAACCGATCTCGGCAATCTCGCCGGAAAATTCATGGCCGACGACCATCGGCACTGGGATGGTCTTCTGCGCCCACTGATCCCAGTTCCAGATATGGACGTCGGTGCCGCAGATCGCCGATTTCCTCACCCGGATCAGCACATCGTTCGGCCCGACCTCCGGCACCGGCACATTCTCCATCCAGAGCCCGACTTCCGGCTTCGACTTGACCAGCGCCTTCATCATGTTCGACATATCTATATCCTTGGCCAGTGCCTATTCCCGCAGGGTTAGGGTGAGGGGCAGCCCCAGTCTCAAATCACGCCCAGATCCCGCCCAGCCTCGGCAAAGGCCGCAATCGCCCGCTCCACATCCGCCCTGGAATGCGCCGCCGACATCTGCGTGCGGATGCGGGCCTGGCCCTTCGGCACGACCGGGAAGGAAAAGCCGATGACATAGATGCCCTTCTTCAGCATCAGGCCCGCCATGTCCTGGGCGAGCTTGGCATCGCCAAGCATGACCGGGATGATCGGATGGCCTTCGCCGGCAAGCGTGAAGCCGAGCTTGGTCATCTCGCGGCGGAAGAGATCGGCATTGTCGGACAGGCGCTGGCGCAAGGCATTGCCGTTTTCAATGAGGTCGAACACTTTGAGCGAGGCGGCGGCGATAACAGGCGCCAGCGTGTTCGAGAACAGATAGGGCCGCGAGCGCTGCCGCAGCCATTCGACGACTTCAGCCTTGGCAGATGTATAACCGCCGGACGCGCCGCCGAGCGCCTTGCCGAGCGTGCCGGTGATGATGTCGATCCGGCCCTCGACGCCGCAATGTTCCGGCGAGCCGCGGCCATTCTTGCCGACGAAGCCGACCGCGTGGCTGTCATCGACCATGACCATCGCGCCGTATTTTTCGGCGAGATCGCAAACGCCGCCGAGATTGGCGATGATACCGTCCATCGAGAAGACGCCGTCAGTGGCGATCAGCTTGAAGCGGCTGCCTTCAGCCTTTTTCAGTTCCTCTTCGAGTGCCGCCATATCGTTGTTGGCGTAGCGGAAGCGTTTGGCCTTCGAAAGCCGGACGCCGTCGATGATCGAGGCGTGGTTGAGCGCGTCCGAAATGATCGCGTCCTCCTCCGAAAGCAGCGTTTCGAACAGGCCGCCATTGGCATCGAAGCAGGAGGAATAGAGGATCGTATCTTCCATGCCGAGGAAGGCGGAAATGCGCGATTCGAGCTGCTTGTGCTCTTCCTGCGTACCGCAGATGAAGCGCACCGAAGCCATGCCGTAGCCGTAGCGATCGAGCGCCTGTTTGCCGGCCTCGGCCAGTTCCTCGTTGTCGGCAAGGCCGAGATAATTGTTGGCGCAGAAATTCAGCACCCGCTCGCCTGTGGAAATCGCGATCTCGCCGGCTTGCTTGGAGCTGATGACCCGCTCGGATTTGTAGAGGCCGGCATCCTTCAGCGCCGAAATCTCGGCTCGGAGATGGGAGAGAAATGGCGAGGTCATGGGCGGCCCTTCCTGACGTTTTTTATAGCACTCGGGTTAGCATACCGCCGCCGGCTTGTCTTGTTCAGTGCTGAACGGAGATCAACCGACCTCGTTCAGCCGTTATCCTGCGCCAGGATGATTTCCAGGAACGCATCGCCATAGCGCTCGAGCTTCGCCTGCCCGACGCCGGATATGGCAAGCAGTTCCTTGCGGCTCCTCGGCCGTTCGGTGGCAAAGGCGATCAGCGTCGTATCGGGGAAGACGACATAGGGCGGCACGCCGAGCGATTTGGCGATCGCCATGCGCTCGGCCCGCAGCGCCTCGAACAGACTGCCGTCAGCCCCCGAAAGCCCTGATTTGCGCTCGCTGCGTTCCGCCTTCTTCGTGCGCCGTTCCGAGGCCGGTCGGTCCTTGCGGAAGAACACCTGCCGCTCTTGCTTGAAGACGGCGCGCGCCTCCGGCTCCAGCTTCAGCGCGCCATAGGCTTCATGATCGACACGGATCAGCCCCATGGCCAGCAGCTGGCGGTAGACGGATTGCCAGGTGCGCGATGGAATATCCTTGCCGGCGCCGAACACCGGCATATCGACATGGCCGAAACGCTCGGTCTTTTCATTGATGTTGCCGACAAGCACATCGATGACGTGGCCGGCGCCGAAACGCTCGCCGGTACGGTAGACCGCGGCCAGCGCCTTGATCGCCGCTTCCGTGCCTTCCCAGGTCTCGACCGGCTTCAGGCAAGTGTCGCAATTGCCGCATTGGCCGGCATGCGCCTCGCCGAAATGGCCAAGGATCGCCTGGCGGCGGCAGGAGGCGGTCTCGCAGATCGCCAGCAATGCATTGAGCTTGGCGCGCTCGACCCGCTTGATCTCCGCGGCGGCGCCGCCCTCATCGATCATCCGGCCGCGCTGGATGACATCGGCCATACCATAGGCCATCCAGACCTCCGACGGCAGGCCGTCGCGCCCGGCGCGCCCGGTCTCCTGGTAATAGGCTTCCACCGAGCCCGGCAGGTCGAGGTGGGCGACATAACGTACATTCGGCTTGTCGATGCCCATGCCGAAGGCGACGGTGGCGACCAGGCAGAGGTTTTCCTCTTTCAGGAAAGCATCCTGATTTGCGTCGCGAACCGCCCTGTCCATACCGGCATGGTAGGCAAGCGCGCGCACTCCCTGCCCGTTCAACCACTCGGCCGTATCCTCGACCTTGGCGCGCGACAGGCAATAGACGATGCCGCTGTTTCCCTTGTGGCCGGACAGGAACCGCAGCAGCTGCTGACGCGGCTGGTCCCGCTCGACGATTTCATAGGCGATGTTTGGACGGTCGAAGCTGGTGGTGAAGATCTCGGCAGCGTCGAGCCCCAGCCGCTCGATAATGTCGTCGCGCGTATGCGGATCGGCGGTTGCCGTCAGCGCCACCCTCGGCACGCCGGGATATTGCTCGCCGAGTTGGCCGAGCGCTCGATATTCCGGGCGGAAATCATGGCCCCATTGCGAGACGCAATGGGCCTCGTCGATCGCAAACAGCGCGATCTTTTCGTTGGCGATCAGCTCGCGGAAACCGTCGGACAGGATGCGCTCGGGTGTGACGTAGAGAAGGTCGAGCTTGCCTGCCGAAAGCGCCCGGCGAACCTCGATGAACTCCTCGCGTGACAGCGACGAATTGAGCGCGGCGGCGCGGATGCCGAGCTGCTTCATCGCCTCGACCTGATCGCGCATCAGCGCAATCAGCGGCGAAACGACGATTCCGACACCGTCACGGCAGAGCGCCGGGATCTGGAAGCACAGGGATTTGCCCGCACCTGTGGGGAAGAGCACCACGGCATCGCCGCCGGCGACCACATGCTCGACCACCTGTTGCTGCTTGCCGCGGAAGGAGGAATAGCCGTAGACCTGCTTGAGAATATCGAGCGGCGCGCGGCCGGCGGAAAACAGCGCATCGGCGGCGGAAAAGCCTGGTTCGTTCCGTTCGGTCAGCGGCATCAGTGGTTCGCCGCCCCTTTGACGCGGCCGGAAAGCACGCCGAAGCCGTCGATGATCGCCTCCTGGTTCTCAAGGCGCACGCCTTCGAAATGCACTTCCTGCTGCGCCCGCATCAGCTGAACGATCGCCTCGCCGTCTCCGGCTTCGGTCGCCAGCGCGATCTCGCGTTCGAGCTCGTTCTTCTGCCGGCGCAGCGCTTTTGCCCGTTTATGGGAGGCCAGCGCCTGCCGGTATCCCTCACGCGCATCCTCCATCGCCGCCTCTTCGGTGGCGATCCACAGCCGGGCATTGCGCACCTGCTGGTCGAGGCTCTTGATGAGCGGGCCGAAGCCTTCGAATTCCAACCGTTCGGTCAGATACTCGCGCGTCAGATGCGGGCCGGCGACGGCAGCGGCGGCCCCAAGCATCGCCGACCAGAGCCGCTGCAGCTCGCGGCTGTCATATTCGATTGCGGCGATCTCATCATAATCGTCGATCATCAAGGCCGGATGGTTGACGACGGTGAGCGCCAGCACGCTTTCGCGCAGCGCCGTATTGGCCTGGTGGCCGCGAACGGGGCCCGAACGGGCAAGCCGGTCGGAAATGATGCTGGGGCTTTTCGGCCCTGCCTTGGACGGATTGTCGCGGCCCGCACGGAAATTGCCGTTGCCGTTAAAGGCGCGGCGCTCGCCATTATTGCGGTTCTGGAACTGCGGCTGGAAGAAGGCGTTCAGCCGGTCGCGTATATCCTGCTGATAATGGCGGCGGACATTCTCGTCGGCGATGACCGCCACCAGCTGCTTCAGCCGCGCCTCGAGCTCGGCGCGCGCTTCGGGCGTGTCGAACTTGCCGGTATTGATCTCTCGGCTCCAGAGCATCTCCGATAGAGGCTTTGCCTGGCTCATCACCTTGTCAAAGGGGGCACGGCCGTCATCGCGCACCAGATCGTCGGGGTCCTTGCCATCGGGCAGTAGCGCAAAGCGGACGGAACGCCCGGGCTTCAAATGCGGCAGCGCCAGTTCGGCGGCGCGGTTGGCGGCGCGAATGCCGGCGCCGTCGCCGTCGAAACAGAGCACCGGCTGCGGCACCATCTTCCAGAGCAGTTCGAGCTGGTTTTCGGTGAGCGCCGTGCCGAGCGGCGCGACGGCGTTCTCGATACCCGCCTGATAGAGCGCGATCACATCCATATAGCCTTCGACAGCGATAATGGTGCCGCTCGCATTGTCATCCTGGGGATCACCGCGGCCAGGCCCCTGGATGGCGCGGCGCGCGCGGGCGAAATTGTAGAGGACATTGCCCTTGTGGAAGAGTTCCGTCTCGTTGGAGTTCAGATATTTCGCCGGTGCATCTGATGACATGGCGCGGCCGCCGAAGGCGATCACCTTTTCCCGCGACGAAAGGATCGGGAACATGATGCGATCGCGGAAACGATCGTAGGACACCGGCACGTTTTCATGAACGACCAGGCCGCAGGCCTCGATCTGCTCTTTGAGAACGCCCTTGCCGGCGAGATATTCCTTCAGCGCATTGCGGCTGTCAGGCGCGTAGCCGAGACGGAAGGTCTCGATGGTGCGCCCGGTCAGTCCGCGGTCGCGCAGATAGGCGCGCGCCCTCGCCCCATTCGCCGTCTGCAATTGATCCTGGAAAAATTGTGTCGCCATTTCCATGACGTCGATCAGCGAGCCGCGCTCCTTCTCGCGCTTCTCCATCACAGGATCGGCAAGCGGCATCGGCACGCCGGCCATATCGGCGACCTGCTGCACCGCCTCGGGAAAGCTCAAGCCTTCCAGCTCCGTGAGGAAGCGAAAATGATCGCCGGTGACGCCGCAGCCGAAGCAATGATAGCGGCCCTTACGGTCCTCGCAGTGGAAACTCGGCGATTTCTCGCCGTGGAACGGGCAGCATGCCCAGTAATCGCCGCGCGACACGTTGGTCTTGCGCTTATCCCAGCTGACGCGGCGCGCAATCACGTTCGAAATCGGAACGCGGTCGCGAATATCATCGAGAAAGGTGTTGGAAAAGCGCATCTAAACCTCTTGGCCAGCCTCCATATAAGCTGCTTTGCCGCCCCATGCCACGAAACTTGTCATGAAAACCCGCTATTCACAGGCAAGTGCACCCGTCATCAGCGGCGTCGGTTATCCAATCAAAAACACGTTATCGCCCCCTGCGACAGGGTGCGACACTATTGTCCTTCGAGCACTGAAATTCCCCCCTCCGCAAAAGTCTTGGCAAAGGTGCCGGCGTTGTTGGGGCGGAGGTAAACCGTTTTGAAACATATACTTATCACCCGCTTCGATGGCGCAACCTTATCCCGGCGCAGCCACCCGAGCCTTCGCTTCGACGCCTCCAAAACCGACGTTTTCGGCAATCATTATTTTTTTGTAATTTGAATAAGCCGCCATCCCGCAATAGGTTCGATCTCAACAAAGCGATCCCCGAGCGAAGCACCATCCCTACCCCCGGCGCCGCTTCGCAAGGGTGCCTTTGCAAATACCCTCCGGCTTGGGCCTCGGCCCTGCGTTTGCCGGCGGAAGCAAAGAGCAAGAAGGCAGGAGCGCCCCCAGCTCCTGCCTTCTTAAATTTTGGCTTCCCCTGATACAAATTCCCTTTTGAAATTAACCGATTATTGACAAAGTCGTTGACAGGCAGCGCTTGCGTGAAAGAAGTATGCGCCGAATTCCCTGGACCGCTTCCACATGGCTTTTACCGCAGAAACTCTTGCAGCAGACGATCGCTTTCTCGCTGCGATCCTGCATTGCGCCGATCAGATGCTCACGATCTATCGTGAGAGCCCGCGCATCGCCTCGATTTTCGCCGCACAGCAGCGCTGGCTGATGGCACATGCCGGCTTTGCGCTTCACTACGGTCACCCCGACGATGGCAGGAGCGGTCTCTATTCCGGCCGCTTCATCGATTTCGCGATCAGGAACGATATCGCCAGCCGCAACACGGCCGCAGCCTTCATGCAGGAAATGCTGGCCTATCGTTTCCTGCGGCCGGTTCCCGGCCCCGACAGGCGCACACGCTACCTGGAGCCCACGGAAACCGCCGAGCAACATTTCACTCGTTGGCTCGTCGCCCATCTGATGATCCTCGACAGCCTCGACGGCGGTGAACGCGCCGGCAAGGTCACCGCCGATCCCTCGGCGATGATGGCAGCGATCCAGCCGCGGATCGCCAAGGCGATCATCGGGAGCGAAGCGGTGCGCAACCCCGGCCCCACCTTCAACCTCTTCAACTGGGCAAATACCGGCGGCCTGGTGATGGACTACCTGATCTCACGCCTTCCGGAATTTCCCCGCACGGCCGAACGTGTCGTGATTGGCCCGCTGTCGCTCCGGGAAATCCGCGAACAGTTCATGATTTCCAACACTCACCTGAAGCGGCTTCTGACGCAGGCAGCGACCATGGAAAGCGTCGGCTGGACCGAACCCTCCCGCAAGGGAGACTTCTGGCTGTCGGGCCGCTTCATCATGGAATATTGGAATTATCAGGCGGCGAAATTCGCCATCATCGATGCTGCCGCTGAAGCGGTGCTCGGGCCTGCGGTTCAGGAAGAACCGCAGGCAAGACGCGTGGTCTAAAGACGCATCAGTTTAGAAGTTCCTTGACGGTCGCCGACGCCTTGGCGAAATCCATCTGCCCGGCATAACGCTCCTTGAGCGCTGCCATGACCTTGCCCATGTCCTTGGCGCCGGCGGCACCGGTCTCGGCGATGATCGCCGAGATGTTGGCGCGTACCTCACTGTCCGAAAGCTGCTTCGGCATGAAATCCTGAATTACGGTGATTTCGGCGCGCTCCTTGGCGGCAAGCTCCGGGCGGGAATTCTCCTCGTAGATCTTGGCCGATTCGTCGCGCTGCTTCACCATCTTGGCGAGGATCTGCAGGATCTCATCGTCGCTCGCCTGCTCTTTGCCGGTGCCGCGATTGGCGATATCGCGGTCCTTGACCGCAGCCTGAATCAGCCGGACGGTGGAAAGCCGCTCCGCGTTCTTGGCCTTCATCGCCTCTTTCAGCTGGGTGGCGAGTTGATCGCGCAGCATGGTCTTCACTCCTGTTTTGATGCCGCTTCATAAACCACGCTGATGTGGCGGATCAAATAAATTGCGCGGTCGCCGCGATAAAGCGCAGGAAAACAGCGGCAATCTCGGCTAGAAAGATTGACGCTAAGCGATTGCGTGGCTATTTACCGCCACCTGCACCAAAATTCGTGATCAGGCCTGAAGCGCGCGGCATTGCCGTGTCCACACGCCTGCGAGATCAAATGGCGACGAGCGCGGCAACGCGCACCGACCGCCGGAAACGGGATGAAGATGACCGCGACAGCACCCTGGACAATCGAAAAGCCGACCGCCCTGCTCGTTCTTGCCGACGGCACGATCATCGAAGGCAAGGGCATCGGCGCCACCGGCAAGGTCCAGGCCGAAGTGGTCTTCAACACCGCGCTGACCGGCTATGAAGAGATCATGACCGACCCCTCCTATCTCGGCCAGATCGTCACCTTCACTTTTCCGCATATCGGCAATATCGGCGCCAATGATGAAGACATCGAGGATCTGACGCCTGCCGCCCGCCACGGCGCCGTCGGCGTCATCTTCAAGGCCGATATCACCGACCCCTCGAACTATCGCGCCGCCAAGCATCTCGACCATTGGCTGAAGGCGCGCGGCGTCATCGGTCTCTGCGGCATCGACACGCGCGCACTAACCGCCTGGATCCGCGAGAACGGCGCCCCGAACGCGGTGATCGCCCACGACCCGAACGGCGTCTTCGATATCGAGACCCTGAAGGCCGAAGCCAAAGCCTGGAGCGGCCTCGAAGGTCTCGACCTTGCCAAGGTCGCCTCGTCGGGCCAGTCCTCGCAATGGACCGAGACCCCGTGGGTTTGGAACGAAGGTTACGGTCAACTCGGCGCGGCGGATGCCAAATACCACGTCGTCTGCCTCGATTACGGCGTCAAGCGCAACATCCTGCGGCTGTTTGCCGGTCTGGATTGCAAGGTGACGGTCGTGCCGGCCGCAACCAGCGCCGAAGACGTGCTCGCCATGCAGCCGGACGGCATTTTCCTGTCGAACGGCCCGGGCGACCCGGCGGCGACCGGCGAATACGCCGTCCCGGTGATCAAGACGCTGGTTAAAACCGATATCCCGGTCTTCGGCATCTGTCTCGGCCATCAGATGCTGGGCCTTGCCCTCGGCGCCAAGACCGAGAAGATGCATCAGGGCCATCACGGCGCCAACCATCCCGTCAAGGATCATACGACCGGCAAGGTCGAGATCGTCTCGATGAACCATGGCTTCGCGGTCGACTCGAAGTCGCTGCCCGATGGCGTTGAAGAGACCCATATTTCCCTTTTCGACGGCACCAATTGCGGCTTGCGCGTCCTCGGCAAGCAGGTTTTCTCTGTCCAGCACCATCCCGAAGCCTCTCCCGGCCCGCAGGACAGCCACTACCTCTTCCGCCGCTTCATCAACATGGTGCGCGAGAAGAAGGGCGAACCGGCGCTCGCTGAACGCTGATCTTAAGGAATACCGATTTCGAAAAGGCCCCATCAACCGGGCCTTTTTCTGTGCTTCGCCTATTGACCTCAACTTAACTTGAGGAATTACAGAATTGCCTGCAGATCTCATGTAGGAGAAAATGGATGAGCGAAGCCTTCTTTCGTGTCGATAAGTTCGTCGTGCCGGCCGCGGCGCGTGAGGAATTTCTCGTCAAAGTGATGATGACACACAAGCTGCTGGAGGCGCAGGAAGGTTTCGTCGATCACAGGGTGCTGGAGCAGGTCGCCGGTCCCGGCGAATTCAATTTCGTCACCATTGCCGAATGGGAAAATGCCGAGGTCGTCGAGCGCGTACGGGTAGCCGTCGCGGCTGCCCACGAGGCTGCCAATTTCGATCCGCAGGAAATGTTTAGCCGTCTCGGCATTCGCGCCGATATCGCCAGCTACAAACCTGTCTCGGCCTGAGGGCAAGACGGCCGGCTCAGGCGCCGGCCATCGCTCCTTCCCGACGAAGCAGAAGATAGAACCGCCAGCAGAGCATGACGGCCGCCGCCGCCAGTCCGACGAGGAACCCGAACCAGATGCCGATGCCGCCGAAGCCCAGCGGGAAGGCAAAGGCCCAGGCAAGGAAGAAGCCGATCGGCCAATAAGCAATCAACGCCATGATCATCGGCACACGTGCGTCCTTGAGGCCGCGCAGCAATCCGTTGGCGACGACCTGCAACCCGTCGACGAGCTGGAAAAGCCCGGCAACGACGATCAGCGGTCCGGCATAGGCAAGCACCGCGGGCGCCTCCGGCGAGTTGACGTCGAGGAACCAGCTGCCGAGGAATTGCGGCATGGTAGCAAAGAGCACCGAGCCCACCGCCGAAATGGCGCAGGCAAGGATGAGCACCATGAGCGAAGCCCGCACCAGGCCATCATAATCGCCCTGCCCATGGGCAACGCCGACGCGCACCGTCGCCGCTTGGCTGAGGCCGAGCGGGATCATGAAGGCGATCGAGGCCCATTGCAGGGCAATGCCGTGGGCGGCAAGCTCGATGGTGCCAATATAGCCCATCAGCAGCGAGGCCACCGTGAACAGGCTGACCTCGGCAAGGATGGTGACGCTGATCGGAAAACCGAGCCGGATGACCTCCAGCAGCGCATGCCAGTCGGGCTTCCAGAACCGCACGAAGATCTCGTAGCGCCGTGTCTCCTCCCGCCCCTGAACGAAAGCGAGGATGAAGAGGAAGCCGGCCGTCTGCACGACGACCGAAACGATCGCCGCGCCCTCCAGCCCCATCGCAGGAAAGCCGAAATGGCCGAGCACCAGGGCATAGGCGAAGATCGCGTTCAGCGCCAGCGTGGCAATGGTAACGTTGAGGATGATGCCCGCCTTGCCGATGGCGCTGACCAGCGCGCGCATGACGTTGAAAAGCAGGGCCGGCAGCACGCCGAACTGGCCGATCCTGATGTAGCCGTGGGCGAGCCTGGCGACCTCCGGCTTCTGCTGCGCGAAGAGAAGGATCTGCTCCGAATTGAAGAAGGCCGGCTGCATGATGAGCCAGTAGGCAATCACCACCCACAGACCCATGCGCAGCGCCCGGCGCGCGGAGACGACGTCACCGCGGCCATAGGCCTGCGCCACCATCGGAATGACGGCGATGGCAAAACCCGAGCCGAAGATCAGGATCGTGAACAGGAACTGGGCCGACAGCACCATCGCCGCCAGATGTTCGGCGCCGAGGCGGCCGACGATCATCACGTCGGTGGTGTTGATACCGAGCTGGGCGAGCTGCGCGCCGATCAGCGGAATGCCGAGCGCCAGCGTGGCACGGAAATGTGCGCCCCAACGATTATCGGTTTTCGGCGCAAGCCTGCGCGCGTCGATCGGCGTGTCCATGACACTAGTCCTGTGATTGAAATCGCATCGCCGCAGCTCGCGGCAAAATATCATGCCGGGCTTAGATCAAAGCCCGGCGAAGAACTACCCCAAAACAGGCAGATGATGAAAAATTCATCATCACATCAGCATTCCTGATCGATTACTCCGCGGCTTCCAGCGCCTCGGCCGGCTGACGGACCCGGACCCGCACGAGGAACACGCCGGCGGCCACCAGGATGAACAAAGCGGCGGTCAGATAGGGCGCGCCGGCAAAGGTGACCGGCGCCTCCGGCCGGGTGAAATAGCTGAACAACTGCGTGAAGATCAGCGGCCCGACTATGGTCGTGATGCTGCTGAGGCTGGTCAGCGCGCCTTGCAGCTCGCCCTGCGCTGAGGGTGGCACCTTGCCGGCGGCGATGCTGCGCAGCGGCGGATCGGCAACGTTTTCCATCACTGTCGCAACGATCACCACATAGACCACCCAGCCCTCCCAGGCGAAGGCATAGCCGGTCAGCCCTGCCGCCGAAAAACAGAGGCCGAGAAGCGCTGTCTTCCATTCGCCGAGCAGAGGCACGACACGCGGCAATACCAGTCCCATCACCAGCGCCGCGCCGATGCCGTAAATGCCGAGCGACAGGCCGATCTGCCCCTCGCTCCAGCCGTAGCGATAGGTCGAGACGAACGACCAGACCGAGGGATAGACGGCATGGGCCAGGAAGAACAGGAACATGACAAGGCTGACCCAGCCGATGCCGGGATAATGGCGCATCTGCCGCAGCGCGCCGAGCGGATTGGCGCGCTTCCACTCGAAGCGGCGGCGGTTCTTCGCCTCCAGCGTTTCCGGCAGCAGGAAGCAGGCGGCGATGAAATTGACAAGCGAGAGTGCTGCCGCGCCGAGGAACGGCACACGCGGGCCGAATTCGCCAAGGACACCGCCGATGACGGGACCGATGGTGAAGCCGACGCCGAAGGCGATACCGATCAGACCGAAATTCTTCGCCCGGTTCTCCTCGGTGCTGATATCGGCGATATAGGCCGAGCAGGTGGCGAAGCTGCCGCCGCTGATGCCGGCTAGTACGCGGCCGACGAACAGCATCCAGAAGCTGGTGGCGATGCCGCAGATGAAATTGTCGATCGCAAAGGTCAGTACCGACAGCAGAAGGATCGGCCGGCGGCCAAACCGATCGGAGAGGTTCCCGAGCAACGGCGCAAACAGGAATTGCATGCCGGCATAGACGAGCATCAGCCAGCCGCCATCGATCGCCGCATCGCTGATGCCGCCGCCGGTCAGCTGCTCCAGATAGGCCGGCAGCACCGGCATGATGATGGCGATGCCGATAATGTCGAGGAAGAGGATGATGAAGACCAGGAAGAGGCCACGACGGACGAATTTAGGGTCAAGCATGAGGCATCTCTACAGCGGTTGGTTCTGAAAAGACGATCTCGTCGCCGAGAAAGTGACATAACTCAGAAAAGAGACCGAAACAATCCGTGAACATTTCAAAGTTTTTGATGCTGCCGTACGGGAAATTTACGCAAGACCTCAACCGCAGGGAGCGCTCCTCAGCAGATCGAGCCCAGCGATCGCCATGCCGCACGTCACCTTGCAATTGCCGCGACGGCATCCAGATCACTCAGGGAAGATCGCTCATTGTGCATTTCTCCGCACAGCCTGTTCGATGCCGTACGATTATCGCCGGGATGCGAAAGCGGTAGAACGACATCGGCAGCGCCGCTCGGGAGCGCGCGCCGCGCGGACGAAGGAGAAGACAATGCAAACCTATCGTTTGGGAAAGACCGGACCCGAAGTCTCGGCCATCGGTCTCGGCTGCATGGGCATGTCTGGCATGTACGGCCCCTCCGACCGCGCCGAAAGCATCGCGACCATCCATGCCGCGCTCGATGCCGGCATCAACCTGCTCGATACCGGCGATTTTTACGGTATGGGCCATAACGAGATGCTGATCGGCGAGGCATTGAAAGGCCGCAAGCGCGAGAATGCCGTCATCAGCGTCAAGTTCGGCGCGCTCCGCGATCCCGCTGGCGCCTGGAGCGGCGTCGACGCCCGCCCGGTCGCGGTGAAGAATTTCCTCGCTTACACGCTGCAGCGCCTCGGCGTCGACTATATCGATATCTACCGCCCGGCCCGCCTCGATCCGAACGTGCCGATCGAGGACACGGTCGGCACCATCGCCGACATGGTAAAGGCAGGCTATGTCAGGCATATCGGCCTGTCCGAGGTCGGCGCAGACACCATCCGCCGCGCCGCAGCGGTCGCCCCGATCGTCGACCTCCAGATCGAGTATTCGCTGATCTCGCGCGGCATCGAAGAGAAGATCCTGCCTGCGACACGCGAACTCGGCATCTCGATCACCGCTTACGGCGTGCTCTCGCGTGGCCTGATCAGCGGCCACTGGCAAAAGGGCCAGGCCGCGGCCGGCGACTTCCGTGCCCACAGCCCCCGCTTCCAGGAAGGCAATGTCGATCAGAACCTCGCTCTGGTGGAAAAGCTGCGCGAAATTGCCGTGGCAAAAAGTGCCTCGGTCGCCCAGATCGCCATCGCCTGGGTCGCTGCCAAGGGCGGGGATATCGTCCCGATCATCGGCGCCCGCCGCCGCGACCGGTTGACCGAGGCGCTCGGCTCACGCGCGGTCGACCTGTCGCCGGAGGACTTCGCCGCCATCGAACGTGCCGTGCCGAAGGACGCAGCCGCCGGCGGACGTTATCCCGAGCATATGCTGCAGCATATGGATAGTGAGAAATAAAGTTGGGTCAAAGGGGCCGAAACGTTCTGCCGTGCAGCCCCTCAAACCGGCCCCGAAAACGTATCGCAAGCCGACAGCTGTCCGCTGTCGAACCCGCGCTTGAACCATCTGACGCGCTGTTGGGAGGTCCCGTGATTGAAACTCTCAGGGACCACGTAGCCCTGCGAGCGCTTCTGCAGCGTATCATCGCCGATCTGCTGGGCGGCGTTCAGCGCCTCCTCTAGGTCGCCGGCCTCCAGGATACCTTTCTGCTGGGTATACTTGCCCCAGATGCCGGCGAAGCAATCGGCCTGCAGCTCGACCCGCACAGACATCTTGTTGGCCTCTTCCTCGCTCATGCGCTGGCGGGCCTGGTTGAACTTCGGCAGGATGCCGAGCAGGTTCTGCACGTGATGACCGACCTCGTGGGCGACGACATAGGCCTCGGCGAAATCACCCGAGGCGCCGAACCGGTTGGAAAGTTCCTGGAAGAATTGGGTGTCGAGATAGAGCTTGTGGTCGCCGGGGCAGTAAAATGGCCCAGTGGCCGCCGACGCCGAACCGCAGGCCGATGCCGTCGAGCCAGAAAACAGCACGAGGCGCGGCTCTTCGTAAGTCCGGCCCTGCGCCTGGAAGATGCCCTGCCAGGTATCCTCGGTCTCGGCAAGCACCGTGCGCATGAAGGCGGTCATCTCGTCATTGGCCGGTGTGCGCGTGCCTTCGGACTGGCTCTGCTCGTAGCCGGGGCCGCTCGTCATGCCGCCGCCTTCGAGGACCTGCAGCAGATCGACGCCCATCATCTTGAAGATGAAATAGATGACGACAAGGAAGATGATCGTGCCGATGCTCAAGCCGCCGCCGGCGCGGCGAACGCCGCCGCCCGAAGGAAAGTTGAAGCCACCGCCGCGGCCGAAACCGCCGCCTGTGGGATCGCCGCGGCGATCCTCGACATTGTCGGACTGACGCCGGCCTCTCCATTCCATCTTCGTTCTCCCCGGCAATGCCTGTGCTTGCACTTTAGGAATCTATATATCCGTCGACGGGCGGAATTCCAGCGACTTCATCGGACAATCGGACCCCTGCCGCGAGCACCATGGACCGCTGCGGCGCCTTTCACGGCGAAACGACACGCTGGACGCGACGCCTGATCTCGGCATTGTCGCGCGAGGTGCCGGACAGAGCGACGGTTGGGTGTGCCCCAATAACCAGAGGCGCTGGCCTTCATCCCTGCGGGCAGAATGCCCCTGGCTCGCGACGGCGGGATTTGCGGCCTAAGCCTGTCGCCACGTTATCATCAACTGCGAATGCAGGATTCAGCGTTGCCGGCTGTGTTTTCCGAAGGCTTTGCTCACTGTCAACATGATCGCGTTTGCCGCCGACGCCAGTACGGAGGGTTTCCGAATGACCGGGGGCAGACCCATTTTCAATCGCTGTTGAGGCGCGAGCGACACGGTATCGACGAGGGTCCACGCATCACCGATAGCAACATCGACCAAGCCGAGATCTTCCGCCGCTTTGACTGCATCATCTTCTGCAAGGCCGACACCGGTTACGCGACCTCCCTGTGCGGCGATGGCGATCAAAAGCTTATCGATTTCCTGTGAATATGACACCTTGCGCCCCCCAGCACCTCACACCCAGAGCATCGACTATCAGCTTGTAAAGTGGGCGTAAATCGCGAATAGCACTGGTCGCAGCAAGAGCCCAAAAATGGTTTGCCGGGTAAAGACCAAGACCGACCGCGCCGTCATCATGCGGCGCCAACGCCGCCATCGCCAATCCGGCGCGTGGCGGCAAAATGCGGGTGCTGATCGAGCCTGACGGAAAATAGCCTGCCGCGCTATGTTGGATTCCTGTCGATTCCTCGATTTATGGGGTTCCGTTTGCAAATACATTTGCCTATAAGCCGCTTCTAGCCTGAAAAGACCCAGCACGCGCGACCCGACCCGGTGATCTCCCCACCTTGGCCGGCTTTCTGCGCAGCCAGAAAACGGAAGCACTCATGCCGAAGCGCCAAGACATCAAATCGATCCTCATCATCGGCGCGGGACCGATCGTCATTGGCCAGGCTTGCGAGTTCGATTATTCCGGCACCCAGGCCTGCAAGGCGCTGAAGGAGGAAGGCTACCGCGTCATCCTCGTCAATTCCAACCCGGCAACGATCATGACCGACCCGGGCCTCGCCGACGCCACCTATGTGGAGCCGATCACCCCTGAGGTCGTCGCCAAGATCATCGCCAAGGAGCGCCCGGACGCGCTGCTGCCGACTATGGGCGGCCAGACGGCTTTGAATACCGCCCTCTCCCTGAAGCGCATGGGCGTGCTCGACCGCTACAATGTCGAGATGATCGGCGCCAAACCTGCCGCCATCGACATGGCCGAGGACCGGGCGCTGTTTCGCGAGGCGATGGTCCGCATCGGGCTGGAAACGCCGCGCTCGATGCTGGCGAACGCCACCGACATCAAGGACCTCGATCGCAAGACGCACGAGGCCGAGCGCAACAAGTTGCGCGAAAGCCTCTCCGGATCCGACCTCGACAAGGCGCTCGACGAGCTGGAAAACCAGTGGAACCTCGGCGAGAGCGACCGCAAGCAGCGCTACATGAACCATGCCGTGGCGATCGCCGCCCAGGCGCTCGACCATGTCGGCCTGCCCGCCATCATCCGCCCCTCCTTCACCCTCGGCGGCACCGGCGGCGGCATTGCCTACAACCGCTCGGAATTCTTCGAGATCGTCGGCGGCGGCCTCGACGCGTCGCCGACCACCGAAGTGCTGATCGAAGAATCGGTGCTCGGCTGGAAGGAGTATGAGATGGAGGTCGTCCGCGACAAGGCGGACAACTGCATCATCATCTGCTCGATCGAAAACATCGACCCGATGGGCGTCCACACCGGCGATTCGATCACCGTCGCCCCGGCGCTGACGCTGACCGACAAGGAATACCAGATCATGCGCAACGCCTCGATCGCGGTGCTGCGCGAGATCGGGGTGGAGACCGGCGGCTCGAACGTCCAGTTCGCCGTCAATCCGAAAGACGGCCGTCTCGTCGTCATCGAAATGAACCCGCGTGTGTCGCGTTCGTCGGCGCTGGCCTCAAAGGCCACCGGCTTCCCGATCGCCAAGATCGCCGCCAAGCTCGCCATCGGTTATACGCTCGACGAATTGGACAACGACATTACCGGCGGCGCCACGCCGGCCTCCTTCGAACCGTCGATCGACTATGTCGTCACCAAGATCCCGCGTTTCGCCTTCGAGAAATTCCCCGGCGCCTCGCCGGTGCTGACGACAGCAATGAAATCCGTCGGCGAAGTCATGGCGATCGGCCGCACCTTCGCCGAATCGCTGCAAAAGGCGCTGCGCGGCCTCGAAACCGGCCTGACCGGCCTCGACGAGATCGAGATCCCCGACTCCGAGGAAGGCGAATCCAGCCACAACGCCATCCGCGCCGCCATCGGCACGCCGACGCCGGATCGCCTGCGCATGGTCGCCCAGGCACTGCGCATGGGCCTCAGCATCGAAGAGGTGCATGAGGGCTGCAAGATCGATCCGTGGTTCATCGCTGAGCTCAAGAACATTATCGACACTGAAGCCCGCATCCGCGAGCACGGCCTGCCTGAAGATGCCGCCAACCTGCGGATGCTAAAGGCTATGGGCTTTTCCGACGCCCGCCTGGCGACGCTGACCGGCAAGCGCCCCAAGCAGGTCGCCGAATTCCGTAACAGCCTGAACGTCCGCCCGGTCTTCAAGCGGATCGATACTTGTGCTGCCGAATTCGCCTCGCCGACCGCCTACATGTATTCGACCTATGAGACGCCCTTCGTCGGCGCTGCCCGCTCCGAGGCCGAAGTGTCCGACCGCAAGAAGGTCGTCATCCTCGGCGGCGGCCCGAACCGCATCGGCCAGGGCATCGAGTTCGATTATTGCTGCTGCCATGCCGCCTTCGCCCTGAAGGATGCTGGTTATGAAGCGATCATGATCAACTGCAATCCGGAAACCGTCTCGACCGATTACGACACATCAGACCGCCTCTACTTCGAGCCGCTGACGGCCGAAGACGTGATCGAGATCCTCCGCGCTGAGCAGGAAAAGGGCGAAGTCGTCGGCGTCATCGTCCAGTTCGGCGGACAGACGCCGCTGAAGCTCGCCGAGGCGCTCGAAAAGAACGGCATTCCGATCCTCGGCACCGCGCCCGATATGATCGATCTCGCCGAAGATCGCGACCGCTTCCAGAAGCTGTTGATGAAGCTCGATCTCAACCAGCCGAACAACGGCATCGCCTATTCGGTCGAGCAGGCCCGCCTGGTCGCCGCGGAAATCGGCTTCCCGCTGGTCGTGCGTCCCTCATACGTGCTCGGCGGCCGCGCCATGCAGATCCTGCATTCGGAAGGCCAGTTGCAGACCTACCTGCTCGACACAGTTCCGGAACTGGTGCCGGAGGACATCAAGCAGCGTTATCCCAACGACAAGACCGGCCAGATCAACACCCTGCTCGGCAAGAACCCGCTGCTCTTCGACAGCTACCTCAGCCATGCCATCGAAGTCGACGTCGACTGCCTCTCCGACGGCACCGACGTCTATGTCGCCGGCATCATGGAACATATCGAGGAAGCCGGCATCCATTCCGGCGATAGCGCCTGCTCGCTGCCGCCGCGCTCGCTGCCCGTCGAACTGCTCGACGAGTTGGAGCGCCAGGCAAAGGCAATGGCCAAGGCGCTCAATGTCGGCGGCCTGATGAACGTCCAGTTCGCCATCAAGGATGGCACCGTCTACGTTCTCGAAGTCAATCCACGCGCCTCGCGCACCGTGCCCTTCGTCGCCAAGACCATCGGCGCGCCGATCGCCAAGATCGCCGCCCGGGTGATGGCCGGCGAGAAGCTCGATGCGACCTTCGCCGCCTATGGTGAAAAGCCCGATCCGCGCCGGCTGAAGCACATCGCCGTCAAGGAAGCGGTCTTCCCCTTCGCCCGCTTCCCCGGCGTCGACACGCTGCTTGGCCCGGAAATGCGCTCGACCGGCGAAGTCATCGGCCTCGATACCGATTTCGCCCTGGCCTTCGCCAAATCACAGCTCGGCGCTGGCGTTGAGCTGCCGCGTGACGGCACGGTCTTCGTCTCCGTACGCGATGAAGACAAGTCGCGCGTGCTGCCGGCGATCCGCATCCTCGTCGAACAGGGCTTCAAGGTGCTGGCAACCGGCGGCACCGCCCGCTTCCTCGGCGAAAACGGCATCACCGCCACCAAGATCAACAAGGTGCTGGAAGGCCGTCCGCATATCGAGGACGCGATCCGCAACCGCCAGGTCCAGCTCGTCATCAACACCACCGACGGCAACAAGGCGATCTCGGATTCGAAGTCGCTGCGCCGCGCCACGCTGATGCAGAAGGTGCCCTACTACACGACGATGGCCGGCGCCGAAGCCGCCGCCCAGGCGATCAAGGCGCTGAAGGCGGGCAATCTCGAAGTGCGGCCGCTGCAGAGCTACTTCACCTGAGACAGCGCGCGATCAACGGTGCCATCGCTCGATGAGCGATGGCACCGGTCGTTCTGACCGAAGTGCCACAGTCCGGAATCAAACTATCCAATCGCTGTCATAAGCTGCTGTATATTCAGCATATCGTCGCGAAACCGCGCGAATTCCTCCGCCTTCAACCGCTCGTCTGGAATGCGCAGCAGATAGGACGGATGCACTGTCACAAACAGCGTCCGCCCGCCTTCCATCGCCATCGCCTGCCCACTGATATCCTGGAGACGCTGCTTCGCATCGGTCAGCGCCGCAAGCGCCGTCGCTCCCATGGCAACGATCAGCTTCGGTTTGACCAGTTGCATCTCCAGGTTCAGCCACCAGCGGCAATGTTTCACCTCGCCCATATTGGGCTTCTGGTGGATCCGGCGCTTGCCGCGCGGCTCATATTTGAAATGCTTGACGGCATTGGTGATGTAGAGCTTCGAGCGGTCGATGCCCGCTTCCGCGATCACCTGATCGAGCAGCCTGCCAGCCGGGCCGACGAAGGGTCGCCCGGCAATATCCTCCTGATCGCCCGGCTGCTCGCCGACGAACATCACCTGCGCATCGGGCGGCCCCTCCCCGAAGACTGTCTGGGTCGCATTGGCGTGAAGTGGACAGCGCGTGCAGATCGCGGCCTCCGCGCGCAGTGCATCGAGTGTGCCGGCGGGAGCCGCAGCTTCTGTAGGAAGATGGCGCGCGGCCTGCTGTAAGCGGTCGTGAAAAGGCAGCGATTGCGTCGCCTCGCGCGCCGCCATCTCACGCACCTTGCTCTCGGCCGATGCAATCAGCCCTGGAATGAGATCGGCCTCCGGCAGGTTCTTCCAGTATTTTTTCGGCATCTCCGCCTGCATCGCCTTCACCTTCAATCGCGCCGGATTGAAGATGCTGGCGTAATAGGTGCGCCAGAGTTCATCTGTGACATCGCTGAGATTGGGCTTTTCGCACGGCTCGTCCTTGATCGTCAGCCGCTCGCCGTCCCAGGCGGCAGAGCCCTTGGGCGTTGCAATCAGCCAATCCATGTCAGTGAAGCGCCGCTGGAAGAAGGGCGCCGTACGCCTGACGATATGGTGGTCCGGCTCGAACCAGGCAATGAATTTTCGACGCCCTGCGGCAGCCGCACCAGTCTCCTTAAAGCGGACGAAGGCCGTCATCTTGTGCGCGTCGCGCCGGACATTTTTCGCCATCAGCCGGGCACGCACGACATCCTCGTCGGAGGCCACTTCGAGCAGTTGCCGGTCGAGTTGCAGCCGCCAGAGGAGGCGATAAAGCAGGGAAAACCGCACCGGATCGGAATGGCAGAGAACCGTCTCAGCCAGCTCGACAAAGACGGGCGGCACCGTCATCGGCCTGCGTGTCGCCGCGGGTGCCGGCGGCATGGCGTCGCGTTGGAATGAAAGATCGGCCTCGGGGCTTTTTTCCCGCCAGTCGATCTCCTCGGGCAGGATGCCGGCGGCCGCAAGCGCACGCGCGGCGTCGCGCCACTCGGCAAGATCGCCCCGCCCGGCAAGTACGACCCGGCGCATCACAGTAACGACAATTGTTCGGGTTGCGGTTCGAACATGGCGCGAAGGTCCGGCCGGTCGATCAGCCGGCGCGGCGACCAGCCTTCCGCTGAGATGAAGGATTGGACTTTCCTGATCGAAATGCCGAGCCGCGAGAGATCGTCGAGCCGCAGGCGGTGAAATCGGCGGGCCGAAACGATCGCTTTGACCGTCTTGGTGCCGAGACCGGGCACACGCAGCAACCGTTCACGCTCCGCCCTGTTGATATCGACGGGAAACTCGGCGCGGTTGGAAAGCGCCCAGGCAAGTTTCGGATCGAGGTTCAGATCGAGCATGCCGCCCGTCTGGTTGGCGGTGATCTCGTCGATGCCGAAACCGTAGAAGCGATAGAGCCAGTCGGCCTGATAGAGCCGGTGTTCGCGCATCAGCGGCGGCTTGATCAGCGGCAGGTTTTTCGACGAATCCGGGATCGGGCTGAAGGCGGAATAATAGATGCGCTTCAGGCCGTAGCTGCTGTAGAGCCGTCCGCTAGTGGCAAGGATCGTCGCGTCGTTGGCGCCATCGGCGCCGACGATCATCTGCGTGCTTTGGCCGGCGGGCACGAATCGCTGACGCTTCTTGGTCCGCAGCGTCGGTTCGCCGGCCGCCTCGATCTTTAGCCTCAGATCGCCCATCGATCGCCGGATATTGGCGGGTTTCTTTTCCGGCGCGAAGCGGCTGATGCCGGTATCCGTCGGCAATTCGATATTGAGGGACAGCCTGTCTGCATAAAGTCCCGCCTCCTCGATCAGACGCGGCGACGCCTCGGGGATCGACTTGAGATGGATATAACCGCGAAAATTATGCGTCACCCGCAATTCGCGGACGATGCGGACCATCTCTTCCATCGTGTAATCGGACGAGCGAATAATGCCCGAGGATAGGAACAGCCCTTCGATATAGTTGCGGCGATAGAATTCCAGCGTCAACCAGACCACTTCTTCCGGCGTAAAACGCGCCCGTTCGACATTGCTCGACGAACGATTGACGCAATAGGCGCAGTCGTAAATGCAGAAATTCGTCAGCAATATTTTGAGAAGCGAAATGCACCGCCCATCCGGCGCATAGGCATGACAGATGCCGGACCCCTCGGTCGAGCCGAGCCCGCCGCTTGCGCCGGAATCACGTTTCACCGTGCCACTGGAGGCGCAGGAAGCGTCATATTTGGCGGCGTCGGAAAGGATGGCCAAGCGTTCTGTTAGCGACTTCTTCATTAGTGTGTTCACTATATGTTCCGCACCGCAAAGTCAATCACGGCGATCCCGCCTTTGCCCATTTTTACGGCGCGCGACCCGCTATTGCGGCGGCTTGCGTTTCGTCTATGCGAATTTTCTGGAAATCGGCCTTGCCGATCTGCTATAAGCACTTAACTAGAATTGTGGCACGGTTCCGAAGCTCCCCTTCGGGACCTGTTTTCTTTTGTGTCCGCGCCTGATTGCGCGAACATAAGGAGTGAAGGACAGAGAAATGGTTGAAAAGGTACCGATGACACCGGGTGGTTTCGTCAAGCTGCAGGAAGAACTGCGCTGGCGTCAGCAGGAGGAGCGCCCGCGAATCATCGAGGCGATCGCCGAAGCCCGTGCTCATGGCGACCTTTCCGAAAACGCCGAATACCACGCCGCCAAGGAAGCCCAGAGCCACAATGAAGGCCGCATCAGCGAGCTGGAAGACCTGACGGCGCGCGCCGAGGTCATCGATCTCACCAAGATGTCGGGCGACAAGATCAAGTTCGGCGCCAAGGTGAAGCTTGTCGACGAGGACACCGAGGAAGAAAAGACCTATCAGATCGTCGGCGACCAGGAAGCCGACGTCAAGGCCGGCCGCATCTCCATTTCCTCGCCGATCGCCCGCGCGCTGATCGGCAAGGAAGTTGGCGATTCCATCGAGGTCAATGCGCCCGGTGGTTCCAAGGCCTACGAAATCCTCCAGGTTTCCTGGGGCTGATCGCCCACCAGAGATCCATCCATTGCCGGACATTCGTGACGTCGAGATCATCGCGCCCAATTTCAAGCGCCGGCTCTCCGGCGTCACGTCGACCATCATCCAGCTCATCCCATGCCAGGTCCGCCTCGGTTTCAGGATCGCCACGCTTGGCCCCGGCTTGCCGCAGGGTCTGCCGGAACTGAAGTGGCCGCAGCTCGCCGGCCTCTGGCGTCCGCCGGCGCGCCGGCGCCAGCGTGTCTGGCACGCCCGCCGCAACAATGAGATGGCCGTCGGCATCCTGCTTCGCCATCTCCTGCGCATGCCATTAAAGCTGCTTTTCACCTCGGCCGCGCAACGCCGCCACACTGCCTATACGAAATGGCTGATCCGCCGCATGGACGCGGTGATCGCAACCAGCGACCGTTCCGGTTCGTTCCTTGAGGTGCCGCATACGGTCATCCAGCACGGCGTCGACCTTTCCCTGTTCCACCCACCGGAAACCGCAGAGGACGGCATTGCCGCCAGCGGCCTGCCCGGCCGCTATCTCGTCGGCTGTTTCGGCCGCGTACGCCATCAGAAGGGCACCGATCTTTTCGTCCAAGCAATGATCGAATTGCTGCCGCAGCACCCGGAATGGACGGCGGTCGTCTCCGGCCGCGTGACGGCCGAGCACGCTGCCTTCGGCGAAAAGCTCAAGGCCGATGTCGCCGCCGCCGGGCTCGGTGACCGTATCGTCTTCCTTGGCGAAGTGCCCGATATCAAGGTCTGGTATCGCCGCCTGACGCTTTACGTCGCCCCTTCCCGTAACGAGGGTTTCGGCCTGACGCCACTCGAAGCCATGGCCTCGCGGACCGCCGTGGTGGCATCGGATGCGGGGGCCTATGCCGAACTGATCGCCGAGGGCGAGACCGGCGCGGTCGTCGTCGCCGGCGACGGCGAGGCGCTGACGCGGGCAATCGCCCCCTATATCGCAGAGCCCGCGCTGGCGATTGCGCATGGCGAGAATGCGCTGCGGCATGTCAGGGCAAATTTTGCGCTGGAAAAAGAAGCAAACGCGATCGGCGCCGTTTACACCAGGCTTCTCAGCGACAACCGCGGCTAACGCCGAAAAGAGAAGCGGCCCGTTTCGGAACGAGCCGCCGCAAGATTTCTTAATGATGACCAATCCGGCCGATTACTCCGCCGGCTGAAGCCCGGCAGCCGGAGCGCCCTCTTCTGCCTGGCCGCCCAGCGCTCTGGCAAGCTGGGCCGTATCCAGCTCGTTTTCCCAGCGCGCGACAACGATCGTCGCGACCGCATTGCCGACGAGGTTGGTCAGCGCCCGGCATTCCGACATGAAGCGGTCGATGCCGAGGATGAGCGCCATGCCGGCGACCGGCACAGAGGGCACGACGGAGAGCGTTGCGGCCAGCGTGATGAAGCCAGCGCCGGTGATGCCAGCGGCACCCTTGGAGCTCAGCATCGCCACCAGCAGCAGCAGGATTTGGTCGCCCCAGGAGAGATTGATGCCGGTTGCTTGGGCAATGAACAGCGCCGCCAGCGTCATGTAGATGTTGGTGCCGTCGAGATTGAAGGAATAGCCTGTGGGGATGACGAGGCCAACGACCGAGCGTTTGCAGCCGGCCTTTTCCATCTTGTTCATCAGCCCGGGAAGTGCGGCCTCCGAAGACGAGGTGCCGAGAACCAGGAGCAGCTCTTCCTTGATGTAGCGCAGCAGCGCCAGGATCGAGAAGCCGTTGTAGCGGGCGACGGCGCCGAGAACGACGAGGACGAAGAGCAGCGAAGTGATGTAGAAGGTGCCGATCAGCATGGCGAGATTGGCAATTGATCCGATGCCATACTTGCCGATGGTGAAGGCCATGGCGCCGAAAGCGCCGATCGGGGCGGCTTTCATCAGGATGGCGACCAGCTTGAAGACCGGAGCCGTCAGGGCATTGAGGAAGCCGACCACCTGTTCGCCCTTTTCGCCGACCATGGCGAGCGCGATGCCGAACAGCACCGAGAAGAACAGCACCTGCAGAATGTCGCCATCGGCAAAGGCGCCGACGATCGTCGTCGGGATGATGTTGGTGAGGAAGCCGACGATGCTCTGCTCATGAGCCTTCGAGGCATAGCTGGCCACCGCGGTAGGATCGAGCGAAGCCGGATCGATATTCATGCCGGCGCCGGGCTGAACGACATTGGCGACGATCATGCCGATGACGAGCGCCAGCGTCGAGAAGGTCAGGAAGTAAAGCATCGCCTTGCCGGCGACGCGGCCGACCTTTTTCAGGTCGCTCATGCCGGCAATGCCGGTCGCAACCGTCAGGAAGATGACCGGCGCAATGATCATCTTGACGAGCTTGATGAAGGCATCGCCGAGCGGCTTCAATTGCGCGCCGAGTTCGGGGTAGAAATGGCCGAGCAGGATGCCGGCGGCGATGGCCGCGAGAACCTGGACGTAAAGATGGGAATAAAAGGGCTTCTTGCCCTTGCTGTCTGCGACTGCATCGAATGGTGCTGCGATCATGTTATCCTCCTAAGGGCCCGTCCGGAAAGAACTCCGGCCTCCCGAGCCGTTCGCTTCACTCCAACAGCTCAGCCGTTGTTGCCATCTCCCTCGCAATCACCGTGCCAGTTTCGGCGATCCACATTAAACAATTGATTTTACTAAATAAAAACCTTCAGACGTCGTCAGCAGCTCGCTGAGGAATGCGGAAATCCGCACAAATCCATTTGCATACCGTGCAGAAAAATGCACAAATCCGCCATGTCCTTGTCCCTATCGCCGCTGTGGTCTTCCCTGCCCCTGCAGCACCGCATCCGCCGGATGTGGTGGGCCTTTGCGGCAATCGCGCTTGTCGCCGTCGCAGCAAGCCTGTGGGCCGGCGGCGAAATCGGCCGCTACCGGGCCGAGACCGCCCTCGAAGAGCAGGCGCGCACGGATGCAAGGCTGAATGCGGCATTGCTGCGCACAGTTCTCGAAAAATACCGGGCGCTGCCCTTCGTGCTGTCGCAGGACGCGGCACTCACCGCGGCACTGGCGGGAAACGATGCGGGGACCTTCGAGCGCCTCAGTCAGAAGCTGGAGACGCTGGCGGCGGGTACGAAGGCTGCGGTCATCTATGTCATCGACAAGGACGGCATGGCGGTTTCGGCCAGCAACTGGCACGAACCGACGAGCTTCGTCGGCAATGACTATCGCTTCCGGGAATATTTTCAGGGGGCGGTCGCGCAAGGACAGGCCGAGCACTTCGCGCTCGGCACCGTCAGCAAGAAACCCGGCCTCTATATTTCCGAGCGGATATCAGGCAGCAGCGGGCTGCTGGGCGTCGTCGTGGTCAAGGTTGAATTCGACGACGTCGAGGCGGATTGGAATGCCTCGGACGCGCCGTCCTACGTCATCGACGATCGCGGCATCGTCCTCATCACCAGCATTCCCTCGTGGCGGTTCATGACGATCGGCCGGATCGCCGACGACCGGCTGACGGCGATCCGCGAAAGCCTGCAATTCGGCGATGCGCCGCTTCAGCCGCTGCCGCTCGATACGGTCCGGAGCCTCGGCGACAGGCTCGATGTCGTCGAGATCGTCATGCCGGGCGGCGCCGGGAAAACCAGGTTTCTCGATGTCGGGATGCCGGTTCCCGCCACAGCATGGCATTTGCAGCACCTAGTGGCGCTGGGGCCGTCCGTTGATGCCGGCATTCGCGAAGCCCGAATGCTGGCATTGCTCATGCTTCTGCCCCTGTTGTCAGTCGCAGCCTTCCTATTGCGCCGCCGCCAGGTGGTCACCCTCAAAATTTTCAGGCAACAGCAGGCGCGAGAGGAACTGGAACGGCGCGTGGCCGAGCGGACCCTGGATCTCAGCCAGGCCCGCGACCGGCTGCAGGCGGAAATCACGGGTCACAGAAGCACGGAGCAGAAGCTGCAGGCGGTGCAGCAGGATCTTGTGCAGGCCAACCGGCTGGCAATCCTCGGTCAGGTGGCCGCCGGCGTCGCCCATGAGATCAATCAGCCGGTCGCAACCATCCGCGCCTATGCGGATAATGCCCGCACCTTCCTCGATCGCGGCCAGACGGCGCCTGCCGGTGAAAATCTCGAAAGCATCGCGGCGCTGACAGAACGCATCGGCTCGATCACCGAGGAGTTGAAGACCTTTGCCCGAAAGGGCCGCGGCAACGCCGAACCGACGGGATTGAAAGACGTCATCGAAGGCGCGGTGATGCTGTTGCGCAGCCGGTTTGCCGGCCGCATGGATACGCTCGACATCGCCCTGCCGCCGGCCGAACTGCAGGTCATGGGAAACCGGATCCGTCTCGAGCAGGTGCTCATCAATCTGCTTCAGAATGCGCTCGAAGCGGTGGCGCCGAAGGCCGATGAGGCGCGCGTCGAGGTCAGGATATCAATCGATGTGGAGATGGTGACCCTGACGGTCGCCGACAACGGCCCGGGCATTTCCCCCGAGATCCGCAAGGGCCTATTCACGCCGTTCAACACTTCGAAGGAAAGCGGTCTCGGCCTGGGGCTGGTCATCTCCAAGGATATCGTCGGCGACTACGGCGGCCGGATGGAGGTTGAGAGCGACGACAGGGGTACCCGATCCATGGTTCATCTGAAGAAAGTTTGAGATCATGGCCACACCGATGCCCGTTGCGCTGATCGACGACGACAAGGATTTGCGCCGCGCCACGGCCCAGACGCTCGAACTCGCCGGATTTTCCGTTTCGGCCTATGACGGTGCGAAAGCTGCGCTGGCCGACCTGCCGCTGGACTTTGCCGGCCCCGTCGTCACCGATATCCGCATGCCTGAAATCGACGGGCTGCAGCTGTTCGCCACGCTCAAGGGCATGGATGCCGACCTTCCGGTGATTTTGATGACCGGCCATGGGGATATTCCGATGGCCGTTCAGGCGATCCAGGACGGCGCCTATGATTTCATCGCCAAACCGTTTGCGGCGGACCGGCTCGTCCAGAGCGTGCGTCGCGCCAGCGAGAAGCGGCAGCTCATCCTGGAAAACCGCATGCTGCGCAAGGCTGCCGAAGATGCGCAGGAGAATTCGCCGCTGATCGGCCAGACGCCGGTCATGGAAAACTTGAGAAAGATCCTTCGCCACATCGCCGATACCGACGTGGACGTGCTCGTTGCCGGCGAGACGGGCAGCGGCAAGGAAGTGGTCGCTCAGATCCTGCATCAATGGAGCCACCGCCGGAAGGGCAATTTCGTGGCGCTGAACTGCGGGGCGCTCCCCGAAACCGTGATCGAAAGCGAACTATTCGGCCACGAGGCCGGCGCCTTTACCGGCGCCCAAAAGCGCCGCACCGGCCGCATCGAACATGCTAGTGGCGGCACGCTTTTCCTCGACGAGATCGAGAGCATGCCTGTCGCCACCCAGGTCAAGATGCTGAGGGTGCTGGAAATGCGCGAAATCACCCCGCTCGGCACCAACGAGGTGCGCCCGGTCGATCTGCGCGTCGTCGCAGCCGCCAAGATCGACCTCGGCGATCCCGAACTGCGCGGCGATTTTCGCGAGGATCTCTATTACCGGCTGAATGTGGTGACGATTTCCATTCCGCCGCTTCGGGAGCGACGCGACGATATTCCGCTGCTGTTTTCCCATTTCGCCGCCCGCGCCGCCGAGCGCTTCCGCCGCGATGTACCTGAGCTTTCGCCAGAGGTGCGTCGGCACTTTGCCTCGCACGCATGGCCGGGCAATGTCCGCGAACTCTCCCATTATGCCGAACGCGTGGTGCTGGGCGTCGAAGGCGGCGGAGCAGAACTCGCCCCCCCGCAGCCGACAGGCGGCACGCTGCCCGAACGGCTGGAACGCTACGAGGCGGAGGTCATCCGCGATGCGCTCACGGCCAATGACGGCGACGTGCGCCGCACAATCGAGGCGCTCGGCATTCCGAGAAAGACCTTTTACGACAAGCTCCAGCGCCACGGCATCAACCGCGGCGGCTATATTCAGCGAAAATAACCGGCTTTAAACTTCCACCAATCCGAGCTTCTTCACCTGGCGGATCGTCAGCATGGTGCGCACGGTATCGACATGTTCGTTCGCCGTCAGCACCTCGATGACGAAATCCTGGAAGTGGGTGAGATTTTCGGCCACGCAATGCAACAGGAAATCGCTGTCGCCCGAGACCATCCAGGCCTGGCGCACCAGCGGCCACTCGGTGGTGGCGGCGGCGAATGATTTGAGATTGCCTTCCGACTGGTGTTTGAGGCCGACCATGCAGAAAGCGACCAGATCGAAGCCCAGCCTCGGGCTGTTCAGCATCGCGTGGTAGCCCTCGATGATGCCGGCTTCCTCGAGCTTTCGCACCCGGCGCAGGCAGGGCGGCGCCGAGATGCCGACGCGATCGGCAAGCTCCACATTGGTCATGCGGCCGTCGGCCTGCAGCTCCCGGAGGATCTTTATGTCGATGACGTCGAGCTCGGCGCGACCCACATCATTGCCTTTCTTTAATTCTCCGCGGGGAGCTTCTATATAAAGCCGCGGAATACGCAAGAATGTTTCACGCCGATGACGGATTCTTGCACATCCGGGTGATTTGCCTTGTTGGTAACGCAAGGCTGCCCTTGAATAAAAGCATTGGACGTTCATAAATGGCGCGTGGACCGCGAACGGCGCAATCGCCACTGAGCCGCCGCCTCCTGCCCAGTCGAAAGGAAATGACATGCCCGCCCGCCACACCAAGGTGCTCATCATCGGTTCCGGACCCGCAGGCTATACCGCCGCGGTCTATGCCGCGCGCGCCATGCTGAAGCCGGTTCTGATCGCCGGGCTCGAACAGGGCGGCCAGTTGATGATTACCACCGATGTCGAAAATTATCCGGGCTTTGCCGATCCGATCCAGGGTCCCTGGCTGATGGAACAGATGCTGCAGCAGGCAAAACATGTCGGCGCTGAGATCGTCAACGACCTCGTGACCGAAGTCGACATGAACCAGCGTCCCTTCGTCGCCCGTACCGACAGCGGCCAGGTCTGGACCGCTGATACGCTGATCATCGCTACCGGCGCCAAGGCCAAGTGGCTCGGCATCGAGAGCGAGCAGCATTTCCAGGGTTTTGGCGTTTCGGCCTGCGCCACCTGCGACGGTTTCTTCTATCGCAACAAGGATGTGATCGTGGTCGGCGGCGGCAACAGCGCCGTCGAGGAAGCCCTCTATCTCTCCAACATCGCCAAGTCGGTCACATTGGTGCATCGCCGCGATTTCTTCCGGGCTGAGAAGATCCTGCAGGAGCGCCTGTTCGCCAAGGAAAACGTCAAGGTGCTGTGGAACAGCGAAATTGCCGAAATCACCGGCACGCCGGCCAAGCCGCCAATGCCGCAATCCGTGACTGGCGCGCGCCTGCGCGACGTCAGAACCGGGGCGATCACCGAGATGCCGATCGACGGCGTCTTCGTCGCCATCGGCCATGCGCCGGCCACCGAGCTATTCAAGGACAAACTGAAGCTGAAGGACAATGGCTATCTCTGGACGGCGCCGGATTCGACCGCGACCAGTCTGGAGGGGGTCTATGCCGCCGGCGACGTGACCGACGATACATTCCGCCAGGCGATCACTGCCGCCGGCCTGGGGTGCATGGCAGCGCTTGAAGCCGAGCGATATCTGACGGGCCACATGCCCGTCGCCGTGGCCGCGGAGTAAGATCGGCATGAGGGGTGGGGGAATGCCATTGGATTGGGACAAGCTGCGTATCTTTCACGCAGCTGCCGAGGCGGGCTCGTTTACGCATGCGGCGGACAAACTGCATCTGTCCCAATCCGCCATCAGCCGCCAGGTCAGCGCGCTGGAGCAGGATGTCGGCACCAAGCTGTTTCACCGCCACGCGCGCGGCCTGATCCTGACGGAACAGGGCGAACTGCTTTACCGCACCGCCCATGACGTGCTGCTAAAGCTCGAAACCGTGAAGATGCAGCTCACCGAGACGAATGAGACGCCGTCCGGCAAGCTGCGCGTCACCACCACGGTCGGCCTCGGCCAGGGCTGGCTGACCGACAAGATCCAGGAATTCCTCCAGCTTTATCCCGATGTGCAGATCCAGCTGATCCTCGACAATGAGGAAGTGGATGTGAACATGCGCCATGCCGACTGCGCAATCCGACTGCGCCAGCCGCAGCAGTCCGACCTTATCCAGCGCAAGCTCTTCACCGTGCACATGCACGTCTATGCCGCTCCCTCCTACATCAACCGCCATGGCGAGCCACAGAAGATAGAGGATCTCGACAGTCATCGAATCATCACCTTCGGCGAGCCGGCGCCGAGCTATCTGCTCGATGTTAACTGGCTTGAGGTCGCCGGCCGCTCATCGGACAACAAACGCATCCCGCATCTGCAGATCAACAGCCAGACTTCGATCAAGCGCGCCGCGCTGCTCGGAATCGGCGTCGCCTGCCTGCCGGATTACATCGTCGGCCGCGATCCAGGCCTGATTCAGCTGGCGATCAATGCCGACGTCCCCTCTTTCGACACCTATTTTTGCTATCCGGACGAGATCAAGAACGCCGCCAAGCTGAAAGCTTTTCGTGATTTCATCGTCAGCAAGGCGAGAAACTGGAATTTTTAAGCCAGTTTTATGGAATGCTTTCCATACCATGCGGTGAGTGCATGACTGGCATGCACAAATGAGGGTTGCCGTTTGCCCATTAAACCACCATATCGCACATAGCTGATGCACATGGTGGCTTTTCCTCCCAGTTCCACCGCATTAGCTGTTCCCCTCTGGAGGTTTTTGACCTTCACACTTAAAAGGGCCCTGGTTTTCCAGCGGCCCTCTTTTTTTGCCTTGGGTCGACGGGAAATGCCGCACCGCAAAAAAATTGTGCGGCGCATAGCAGGCATGCACAAAAAAGCATTGAAACCTGCCTAAGGAAGCACCATATCCAATCCAGCTGATGCATTTCGTGGTTTCTCTCCCAGTACCACCGCATTAGCTGTTCCCCTCTGGAGGTTTTTGACCTTCACAATTCAAAGGGCCCTGGTTTTCCAGTGGCCCTCTTTTTTTTGCCCAAAATTTGCCCAATCGCCAAAAGCCGCGGCCTCACGTCTCCGTGATTTGCATATCGCCATCCGGCGATCAATATATCGACCAAACACGATTTATAGTTCGGTAAACAACGATGGACAAAGACGAGATCATGAAGGCCCTCGCCCATCCCACCCGGATGGACATTTTGAGCTGGCTGAAAAATCCCGAAGAACATTTCCCCACGCAGGAGCATCCCTTCGAGATGGGCGTCTGCGCCAGCCAGTTCGAGCGCTGCGGCCTATCGCAGTCCACCGTCTCTGCCCATCTCGGAACCCTGCAGCGCGCCGGCCTCGTCACCACCAAACGCGTCGGCCAATGGATCTTCTACAAGCGCAACGAAGAAATGATTGCTGCTTTCCTCAAGCAGCTGACACAGGATCTCTAGAATGCCCCTCGCCCTTCTCGTCCTTGCCTTGAGCTCTTTTGCGATAGGCACAACGGAATTCGTCATCATGGGTCTGCTGCCGGAGGTCGCCGCCGACCTCTCGGTCACCATCCCGCAAGCCGGCTGGCTGGTGACCGGTTATGCGCTGGCGGTCGCGATCGGCGCCCCGTTAATGGCCATATCGACCGCGAAGCTGAAGCGCCGGACCGCGCTGATTGCGCTGATGGCCTTCTTCATCGCCGGCAACCTGCTGTGCGCTCTGGCGAACGACTATTGGGTGCTGATGATCGCCCGTGTCGTGACCGCGCTGTGTCATGGCGCCTTCTTCGGCATTGGTTCGGTCGTCGCCTCCGGCCTCGTCACCGAAGACCGCAAGGCCCGGGCCGTCGCACTGCTGTTCACCGGCCTGACACTGGCCAATGTCCTCGGCGTGCCGATTGGCACGGCGATCGGCCAGGCCTATGGCTGGCGCGCCACCTTTGGCGTCGTCACCGTCATCGGCGTCGTGACCATTCTCGGCCTGATTGCCATCCTGCCCCGGGATAAGCAGCAGGAAAACGGCAGCATCTTGCGCGAGATCGCGGCACTCAGAAACGGCGGCCTGTGGCTGGCGCTGTCCACCACCGTCTTCTTCGCCGCTTCGATGTTTGCGCTCTTCACTTATATTGCTCCGCTCTTGCGTGACGTCACCGGCGTTTCGCCGGAAGGCGTCACCTGGACGCTGTTCCTGATCGGCCTCGGCCTGACCATCGGCAATCTCGTCGGCGGCAAACTGGCAGACTGGCGCCTTGGCGCAACGCTTGCCGGCGTCTTCGTCGCGATCGCCCTCACCTCGATTGCCTTCAGCTTTACGAGCCGCTTCTTCATCCCGGCGGAAATCACGCTTTTCCTCTGGGCACTCGCAAACTTTGCCGCCGTGCCGGCGCTCCAAGTCGGCGTCGTCGGCTTCGGAAAGGACGCCCCGAACCTGGTTTCAACAATCAACATCGGCGCCTTCAACACCGGCAATGCACTCGGCGCCTGGGCGGGCGGCCTGGTCATCGAAGCCGGCTTCGATCTCACCCGCGTTCCCCTCGCCGCAGCCCTGATGGCTCTCATCGGCCTTGGCGCGACAACGCTCACCTATCTCTCTGCCAGGGGCCGAGCCGCGCTTGCCCCCGCCGAGTGATCCTCCCGCAAAGAAAGGACCATCATGGCCAAGCTTTTCGAACCCACCAAGATCGGCGACATCGCAATCAAGAACCGCATCGTCATGGCGCCGCTTACCCGCAACCGTTCGCCGGGCGCGATCCCGAACGACCTCAATGTCGAATATTACCGCCAGCGCGCCACGGCAGGCCTGATCATCACCGAAGCGACAGCGATCACCCATCAGGGCCAGGGTTATGCCGACGTGCCCGGCCTCTACAGCAAAGAGGCTCTCGACGGCTGGAAGCGCGTGACCGACGCCGTCCACGCAGCCGGCGGCAGGATCGTCGTCCAGATGTGGCATGTCGGCCGCATCTCGCACGCGACGCTGCAGCCGAATGGCGGCAAGCCGGTCTCCTCGACCGACCGGGTTGCCAAGGCCAAAACCTATCTGGTCAATGGCGACGGCAGCGGCAGCTTTGCCGACACTTCAGAGCCGCGCGCGCTCGAAACCGCTGAAATCCCCGGCATTATCGAGGATTACCGCAAGGCTGCCCGCGCCGCCATTGATGCCGGCTTCGACGGTGTCGAAATCCACGGCGCCAACGGCTATCTGCTCGATCAGTTCATTCGCGATGGCGTCAACGACCGCACCGACCAATATGGCGGCTCGGTCGAAAACCGCACCCGCCTGACCTTCGAAGTCGTCGATGCCATTGTTAAGGAGGTCGGCGCAGGCCGCACCGCGATCCGCATCTCACCGGTGACGCCGTCGGGTGAAAGCTATGATTCCAATCCGCAGGCGACCTTTACCCATGTCGTCGAGGGGCTGGCCAGATACGGCCTCGCTTATCTCCACGTGATTGAAGGCCAGACCGGCGGTGAGCGTGACTACCGCCATGGCGACAACCCCTCCTTCGATTACACGGCGCTGCGCCAGGCCTATGAAAAGGCCGGCGGCAAGGCCAACTGGATGGTCAATAACGGTTACGACCGCGATCTCGCGATCGACGCTGTCGAAAGCGGCCGTGCCGACCTCGTCGCCTTCGGCAAACCCTTCATTGCCAATCCCGATCTCGTCGAACGGCTGGCGAAGAACCTGCCGCTTAACACGCCCGACCAATCGACCTTCTATGGCGGCACCGCCAAGGGTTATCTCGACTATCCCGTCCTCGAAAAGGTCGCCTGAGCCTTTCGGATGCGAGCCGCGAAATCCCGCCGAAAGGCGGGATTTCCATTTCCCTCGCATCTTTGTAGGCTGTGCTCAATGTTCGCTCCCTATTTCGATCGCTGGTCGCTCATATCAGACGGCGAGCCCATCATCACCCATTCGAGCCACCTGCTTCCGGTTCTCTGGCAGGACAAGCCCGCCATGCTGAAAGTCGCCGCCGATATCGACGAACGATATGGGGCGCTGTTGATGCAATGGTGGGATGGCGACGGCGCAGCCCATGTCTATGCCCATGAGGGCGACGCGGTGCTCCTGGAACGGGCGATGGGAGAACGCTCGCTGCTTGCCATGGCGATGAACGGCGAAGACGATGAGGCAAGCCGCATCCTCTGCCGGACGGCTGCACGGCTGCATGCGCCGCGCGAAAAACCGCTTCCCGATCCCATACCCCTCAGCCGCTGGTTTCGCGATCTGGAACCAGCAGCCAAAAAACATGGCGGCACGCTTGCCGACTGCTCGGCGGTCGCCAATGCGCTCCTTGCCGATCCACAGGACCTCTCCGTCCTCCACGGCGACATCCACCACGGCAACATTCTCGATTTCGAGGAGCGCGGCTGGCTGGCGATAGATCCGAAGCGGCTCCATGGCGAGCGCGGTTTCGACTTCGCAAACATCTTCGCCAATGAGGAACTGCCGACAATTACCGACCCCACCCGCTTCCGCCGCCAACTCGCCGTCGTCTCTGCCGAGGCCCGGCTGGAACCGAGGCGGCTGCTGCAATGGATCGCCGCCTATTCCGGCCTTTCCGCCGCGTGGTTCCTCGGCGATCCGAACGTCGAGCAGGCCGAGACGGCCTTGACGGTTGCCCGGATGGCACTCGCCGAACTTGCCGCTTAACGCGCCTTCTGCAGCGAATGACCGATGAAGGCAACCGCCGCGTCGCGATGCTGTTCGGGCAGGCAGCCGAGCGCCACAAGCGAAGCCCTGACCGCCTCGTCGATCGGCGTCTGCGGTTCCTTTCCGAGTTCGCCCACAAGCTTGGCGTTGCTCATTCTGAGCGGGACCTTCCAGAGATAGCGCATTTCCTTGAGCTCCCGCATGATCGGAACGGAAGGCGCGGCGAGCGGCACGATCCACCAGGGAAATCGCCCGATCTTCGCCTTACCGCCGGCAACGCGCTTGATTGCTTCCGCCATCTGCATGCCATCCGCATCCCAGAAGCCATCCATATGATAGACGGCAAAGGATGGCAGCCGCTCAGCCCGGTCGATAAGCTGGGCAACGGTTTCCGCCATATCGGGCAGATAGGTCCATTGATGGCCGATGCCGCGCCGCCCCGGATTCTTGATTGTGCCGATCGGCTTGCCCGGCGTCACCAACCCCGATGAGAACCAGCTATTGGCCGTTGCACCCGGGCCGAAGAAATCTCCGGCCCTGAGGATGATCGCGCCAACACCGGCCTGCGACCCCGCCTCCAGCCGCTTCTCCATCTCGACGCGGACCGCCCCCTTCTTCGTCAGCGGATGCTGCGGGCTTTCCTCCGTCGGCGCCGGCAGGGCATCGGGGCCGAAATTGTAGACGTTTCCAGGCAGTACGATGCGCGCGCCGACGGTTCTGGCAGCGGCGATGCTATTGTCCAACATCGGCAGCACCAGCGTTTCCCAATTGCGGTAGCCGGGCGGATTGACGGCGTGGATGATCAAGTTGACGCCTTCAGCCGCCCTCAACACGTCACCGGCATTCATCGCATCGCCCTGCACCCATTCGAATGCCGGCTCGGACCTCGACGCCTTGAGCGCATCACGGTTGAGCGCCCGGATGCGCCAGCCACGCGCCGAGAGCTTGCGGGCAACTGCGCCGCCGATACCGCCCGTGGCGCCAAGAACGAGCGCCGTCGTCTTCATTTCGCTGCTCATGACAATCATCTCCTTCGCTTGACTGGAGGGACTATGCCACCGGCCCGGAATAAACAAAATTGACGAAATAAATGCATCAGCTATACAAAAATATATGAACATTGAACCGAACTGGGATTTCTACCGCAGTTTCCTGACCGTGCTCCAGCAAGGGTCGCTTTCGGCCGCCGCCCGCGAGTTGGGGTTGACGCAGCCGACGATAGGCCGACATGTCGACGCACTGGAAATGGCAATCGGCGCCGAACTCTTCACCCGATCCCCGAACGGGTTGCTGCCGACCGACGCCGCATTGGCGCTGAAGCCCTATGCCGAGACGCTGGCGGCAACGACCGCCGCTCTTTTGCGCACCGCATCCGGTGAGCGCCAGCGCGTCGCCGGAACCGTCAGGGTCAGCGCCAGCGAGGTCATCGCCGTCGAAGTGCTGCCCGGAATTCTCGGACCGTTGCAGGAGACCTATCCAGAACTCCAGATCGAGCTCTCGGCTTCCGATGCGATTGAGGATCTGGTGAACCGCGAGGCCGATATCGCCGTGCGCATAGCCGAGCCGAAGCAAGGTGCGCTCGTCGTGCGCCGCATCGGCGATATCCCGCTCGGTTTCCACGCTCACCGCCGCTATCTCGAACGACATGGCATTCCGCAAACCCTGGGTGAGATCGCAAACCACCGGCTCATCGGCTTCGACCGGCAGACGGCCTATGTCCGCATGGTAACGAAACGCTATGAAGTGCCGGGCATCAACTTCTCCTATAGAACCGATAGCAATCTTGCCCAGCTTTCGGCGATCCGCGCCGGCATCGGCATCGGCATCTGCCAGACTGGGCTGGCGCGGCAGGATCCCGACTTGGTTCATCTTCTGCCCGACGCGTTCAGGATCCCGCTCGGCACGTGGGTGGCGATGCATGAGAGCCTGAAGACCTCGCCGCGCTGCCGCGCCGCCTTCGACGCACTGGTCAAAGGGCTTCAGGACTATCACCGATATTCGACCCGCGCTTAACTTCGAAATCCGCAATCGATTTTCGAAGCGAATCATGCGCAAATTTCAGCGCAAGAGAGCATCCGAAACCTGTCCTGTCGGATGCGCGGCGCTGCAGCGGAAGAAAATGATGAGCCACGATCCGGTTGAACTCGTGCCCTACGATCCGCAATGGCCGCACGCGTTCCGGCGCATCCGCGACAAGCTACTCCTCTTGCTGCCGCAGGCGCTCTCCATCGATCACATCGGCAGCACCTCCATATCAGGGATGACCGCCAAGCCGCTGATCGATATCGACATCGTTCTTCCCGGCCTCGGGCATATCGAGGCTGCCACCGATGTGCTTCTGGCAGAAGGTTACGAACCGCGCGGCAATCGTTACGACGACGAGGTCTGGGCGTTTTTATCGAGAGGTTTGGTGCCGCGGGAGCGGGTCTACCTTTGTCCTGCGGGCAATGGCACGCATCGAAACAGGCTGGCTTTCCGGGATCATCTCATCGCGCATCCCGAGGCTGCGGCCGAATATGCCGCACTGAAACGCAGACTAGCGGGCGAATTCAGGATGGACGGCGACGGCTATACCGCGCATAAGCGCGAATTCGTCGACGCGATCGTCGCGCGGGAATTGGCGGACGATCGCTAACATCAAATGCCTTGCGAGGCCTCGGCCGCGCGGCCCTTCCACTGGCCGTCCACCACCTCGGTTTCCGGCCGATCGCCGCCCTCGGCATATTCCTCATGCCACTTGCCGTTTTCGTCCTGCCAGCTGATCTCGGCGGAATCGCCGCCGACCTGCTGTTCGGCCGCGACGATGCGCGCAGCTTCGAGCGCCTCGGCATGGGTCGGGAATGCTTCGGAGTAGACGCCTCCCAGCCTGTAGGCCCAGCCGCCGTCATGCGGCACGACTTCATAGACCACCTTGATCATGCATCCGTCTCCTCATCCTTCTTGTTGCGCATTCGCATGCTTCCGGACAGGGTCCGGATCATCGCGGCCGCGTGACGAGAATTCGAGGGCGCCGCGATCTGCTTTCCGGCCCCGATTGTGTTCAGTATTCCATTAAACGCCGAAGACTGCAAATGGCACCGGATCACGGCTTCCTTGATATGCGAAATCAGCGGCTTAGATAAAACGCATGAATCGGGACAGGAGCTGAAATTTGGCGATTGCCTCACGCTTAAGAGAAGAGAAATTTCTGGTCGCTGCACTTGCCGTTGCAGCGACCGCCTATTTCTTGGAACATGCGGTGATCGAGATGGGGCGCGGCATCGCGCTGATCGCCGCCGCCGCCCTGGTCGGCACCATCGTTCTCGCCTCGATCCGCGTTGCTCATCACGCCGAACTGCTCGCCCTCAAGGTCGGCGACCCCTATGGCACGATGATCCTGACGCTGTCGGCCGTCGCCGTCGAGGTCATCATCCTAGCCATCATGATGAGCGAAGAAAGTTCGCCGACATTGGTGCGCGACACGATCTATTCGGCGTTGATGCTCGATATCAACGGCATTCTGGGTCTCGCCGCACTGCTCGGCGGCCTCAAGCATGGAGAACAGCCCTATAACGATAATTCGGGCAAGACCTACGGCGTGATGATCCTCACCGCCATGGGTATCTCGATGATCGTGCCGGAATTCGTGCCTCATGATAAATGGCACTATTATTCCGCCTTCACCATCGTCGCGATGATTGCGCTCTATGGCCTTTTCTTGCGCATGCAGGTCGGCCAGCACAGCTATTTCTTCAGCTACAGCTACCCGCGCTCCGAACGGAAGAAAGAAAGTCCGGACAAGCATGGCTCAGACGAGCCGGCCGCGCTGTCGATCGCCACCATTCTCGTCGGCGTCGTCATCATCGGCCTGCTGGCCGAGTTTATGGCCGCCTTCATGACCGAGGGTCTGCTTGACAGCGGTGCGCCGATCGCGGTCACCGCCGTCGTCGTCGCAGCGATTTCAGCCGCCCCCGAGATATTGACCGCCTTGAGGGCGGCACTGAGGAATCGCATGCAGGCGACGGTCAACATCGCCATGGGCGCCTCGCTGTCGACGGTAATCCTGACGGTCCCGGTCATGGAGGCGATCGCCCTCTTCACCGGCCAGCCCTTCGTCATGGCGATGACCCCGGTGCAGACGGTGATGGTAACAATCACCTTGATTGCGGCCGCGATCAACCTCAACGACGGCGAGACCAACGCCATCGAAGGCATGACGCATTTCATCCTCTTCGCCACCTTCGTTATGCTGACGGCGCTCGGGCTTTGACCGCCCCCGTCCCCGCAGAGAATGGCAAAGAACAGGCTGGTTAGGCGCGCGGTTGGACGAAAAGCAGGCGTTCGCGGGCTGCGAACCATTCCTCGGCGTAATCGTCGTTCTTGTATTCCTCGAAATACGGTCCGCCATCGGTGAAATGGATGTTCTTGGCGTCTTCGCGGTAGTCGTATTCATTGACGAGGTAATTCCAGGTCACCGGCAATTCGCCGATGAGGTCTTCGTTCTCCAGCCACTTGAACTGATGCAGTTGCAGCCCCGTCGCCGTATTGACGTAGTCGGGCGTCAGCGCGCGGCATTCGTCATTATTGAAGAGGATGAAGCTCGACCAGTTCTTCTTTTCGTACTTGGTCTGCGTCTGGCCGAGGAACTTGGTGTCGATCTTCGGCTGGTAATCGTGTTTGACGCACATGATGGCGTAACGGTCGTCTCGCAATGCCCAAAGCTCGGCGATATCGGCACGCATCAGCATGTCGCAATCCATGAAGAGGCTCCAGCCTCGGTAATCGCTGAGATAGGGCGCTAGGAAGCGCGAGAAGGAAAATTCCGTCGATTGCAGCGCATTGCGTTCGCGGGTGAAAATCCCGCCAAGATTGGAAAGTGCAATGGGCGAGAACTCGACCGGGATTGACGACTTCTCGATGATGCTCTGCACGAGAACGTGGTAGGCAACCACTTCCTTAGGGTCGAAGCCGACGAAAATTCGGACGTTGTGTTGTTGCATTGTCCACCTCCAAGGCCAGTACAGAGAGATGAATTGATTGGTATCGGAAACGCCTTTCTTGGCCACCACACCTGTAAGCAACGGATTACGACAGTCATTCCTTCGATTTTTCGAGAAAACGCTCCTTGCGGGTTTTTGGTTTGAACCGTCGAAAGAAATTGTCGATGGACCGGATGAATTTGGTAACTGACATCAGTCTGTCGATCTGCGTGTTCGTATTGTCGAGCCTCTCCGACAAGACCTCCGCCGCGGTCATCGCGATCTCGATCGGCGGCACCTCAGGAAACCGTTTGGCGAGCGCCGAATAGGGGCTGGCATCGACGCCGCCCATCATCGAGATCGAACCCATGCGCGCAAAGAGACGCAGGAAGATCTGCTCGAACGTCCAGTCGTGAACGTCGAAGACCTTCCACTTCTCGCTCCGTTTTGCGGAGAAGCCGGAAAGCAGTATCTTGGCCGGCAGTTGCAGATCGGCGAGCCACAGCGCTACCGCAAAGCCACTCGTCGCGATCTTACCGATCGGATAGAGGCCGACGAGCATTTGCGCTAGATCAAGGTGACGGACCTGAGCGCCTTCGAAGCGGCCGCTTTCGCTGAGATTTTCCTCCGCGGATACCCGAATGTTGACGACGCCGAGGAAATCATCGCCGCCAAAGAAGCGCAGGACATCCGCCACCTCGCGCCGGTGGACGATATGGGCGCCCATCACGTCGCTGCGGGCAACCAGCATCGAATGGCCGATAAATGGCTCGTCGAGCACCTTGTAGACCTTGTTGAAGAAGACGTAGAGTGTCGTCTCCGGCAATTCGCTTCGCAGCCGCTCAAGATCGACCGCCTCGCTGTTTGCTACGAGCACGATATGGGAATAGCGCGATAGCAGTGCCCTCCACGCGTCCGGCGTCAGGGAATTAAATCCGGTCATAGCCTTGTTATCGCTGGGGATTGCTTCCATATCGCCTCACATGCACTTTCCAAGGACGATGCGCTCTGACCGCGCGACTAGTTGTTGCTGAAATAGGCGCGCATCCGTGCCAGCCGCGCCAGCCCGCCGATCTGCTTTCCCAAATGCGCGAGGAAGCCCGCCACCCGGCCCGTCATCGACGGCTGCCTGCAGAAGGAAGCCCAGGGCGTATTGTGAAGATCCTCGGCATAGTGCTTGGCCATCCGCCGGTGCACCCAAGGAACGGTCGCCTGCCACGGTTTTTTCCGGCCGGTGAAATGGAAGATTGCCGGCTGGGCGACGAAAGGCAGCAGCCCCGTCTGCGTGTTCCAGCGCGGATCGAGCACCAGCCAGTCGCCGTCGAAAGTGACGTTCAGCGCATCCTGGTCGTTGTTCTCGAACAGATGCGACCGCTCCTCGAAGATGTCGCGGGTCCTGGCGAAAAGCCCCTTCGCCCGACAGGCCGACCAGTCAAACAGCAGCACGCCGGCATTGAAGTAGCGGCCGCCCTCGCCTACGCCGATCTTGCGCTGCCGGGCGCCTGATTTCCCGGGAAAGGCCATGACATAGTCATCGACGGCGGCAAGCGCCCTGCCTTGAAAATCAAGGGTGAAGAGTTCATCGACTGATGCAACCGCCAGTACGTCGGCGTCAAGGTAAAGCAGGCGCTCGATATGGTCGGGTATATCCCGGTCCATGTAGAGCCGCGCCAGCGTGGCGGCCGACCAGCGGCCCCGCGCCTGGAGGCCGGCATCCGGCGTCCTATAGGGCAGTACCCTGATCGCCATCCCGTGAAGCCGCCCAAAATTGTCGATCTCGGCGACCTCGTTCGGCTTGAGGTCGATGCCTAGAAGGAGGTATTCTACACCGGCCTTCGCCAAATTGCGCTTGACGGACAGCAGGGTGCAGCAGGCGGCCGGCAGCATGTTGACATCCGAACAGACGATGACGGCACTCTGCTGCAAAATCCGGCCCCCCGAAGCGGCAAATTGAACTTGATGCCGGATATCTAGTTGGTTTGGCGTCCGCCCGCAACCGCCGATCACCCGCCCCACCAGCACTCCCCTGTCACGATTTGAATCGGAATTCAACGACTTGCGAGGCGAAGCAGATTCAATGCGGCAACGCCTTGAATCGGGATGTGAGCTATAGTCGCAATGCCGGAGGATGCAGCCACATCGTCAACGCCGGGCAAAGAAAAGGCCCGCCGTCACCGGCAGGCCTTGGATCGATATGACGGCAAACAGCTTACTTGCAGGCGCCGCAGAAGCGCTGGATGCGGCGGCAGGCTTCCTCAAGCAGATCTTCCGACGTTGCATAGGAAATGCGGAAATTCGGGCCGAGGCCGAAGGCAGAGCCGTGAACGACGGCGACGCCTTCTGTTTCCAGTAGCTCGGAAACGAAATCTTCGTCCGTCTCGATGACCTTGCCCGACGGAGCCGTTTTGCCGATCAGGCCTTTGCAGGAGGGGTAGACGTAGAAGGCGCCCTCCGGCACCGGGCAGACAATACCCTTGGCCTGGTTCAGCATGGAAACGACGAGATCGCGGCGGCCTTCGAAGATCTTCTTGTTCGCAGGAATGAAGTCCTGGGTGCCGTTCAGCGCTTCGACAGCCGCCCACTGGGCGATCGAGGTCGCACCCGAGGTCTGCTGGCCCTGGATCATGTCCATGGCCTTGATCAGCTGGAGCGGGCCGGCAGCATAACCGATACGCCAGCCGGTCATCGCATAAGCCTTGGAGACGCCGTTCATCGTCAGCGTCCGGTCGTAGAGGCTGGGCTCGACTTCAACCGGTGTAACGAACTTGAAGTCGCCATAGGTCAGGTGCTCGTACATGTCGTCGGTCAGCACCCAGACATGCGGATGCTTGACCAGCACGTCGGTCAGTGCCTTCAGCTCGTCATGCGTATAGGCCGCACCCGTCGGGTTGGACGGCGAGTTGAAAATGAACCACTTGGTCTTCGGAGTGATCGCCTTTTCGAGATCGGCGGCTTGGAGCTTGAAATTGTGCTCCTGCGTGGCCGAAACGAAAACCGGCGTGCCGCCGCAAAGCGCCACCATTTCCGGATAGGACACCCAGTAAGGCGCCGGGACGACGACTTCATCGCCGGGATTCAGCGTCGCCATGAAGGCGTTGAACAGGATCTGCTTGCCGCCGGTGCCGACGATCGTCTGCTCCCAGGAATATTCCAGGCCGTTCTCGCGCTTGAACTTGGCGGCGATCGCCTTGCGCAGCTCAGGAATACCGGAAACCGGCGTGTACTTCGTCTCGCCGCGGTTGATCGCGTCGATGGCGGCCTTCTTGATATTCTCGGGCGTATCGAAATCAGGCTCGCCGGCGCCGAGGCCGATGACGTCGCGTCCTTTTGCTTTCAGCTCGCGCGCTTTTTGGGAAACGGCGATGGTGGCTGAAGGCTTCACACGGGAAAGAGCATCGGCAAGGAAGGCCATGATATCGGTCCTAATGGTTGAAACGGGCAGAAAGCCGCGACCGGAGTTCTGCGGTTAGCTCTATGTCCAATGTATCACGGCATTTCAAGCGCAAAGGCGTGATGGGGGCAATGATTCTTATTGATCCTTTTGCCGCACCGGTGAACAGGCCAGCCGTCCGTTTGCACGAGGGATGGAGTCACTAATCAATCTGGGTGAATTGCTTTTTCAGACTTTGCTGATGAACTGCCGGCATGACAAAGCTGCCCCGCCAGCCTTCCACGCCGCTGCGTATCGCGCCAGACGGTCCGGATTTGAACCAGGCCGAAGATCAGCGATATCCGCAACAGACCATCGGCCGGAACATGGCTCGTCGCAACTATCTGAACCTCGACACGGCGATCCTACTGGGGATCCTGATCATTGCGATCGTCTTCAGGTTCCACAAGATCACCTTGCCGCTGGTCGATGGCTTCAGCTGGCGCGAGATAAGCACCGCGATGATGGCCGACAATTTCCATCAGCGCAGCTGGAACATCTTCTTTCCGGAGGTCAGTTGGACCGGGCCAGGGCCAAGCTATCAAGGCCGCGAGTTCCAGATCGTCAGCTATCTCACTGCCCTGCTCTACCAACTCTTCGGCTGGCACGACTGGTTCGGCCGCGTGGTTGCGGCCTTCTTCGGGCTGGTGACCGTGTTTTCGCTGCATAGGCTGACGGCACAATGCTGGAGCGAGATGCACGCCCATGCGGCGGCGCTTGCCTATGCGCTGATGCCGGCGGCGATCATGATCGACAGCTCGTTTCTTCCAGATCCCGCGATGCTGGCCCTCGTGACTCTCGGCGTCTGGCTGTTCGTCAAATACTGGGCCGGCGGCAGCGGCTGGCTCTTGCCCCTCGCCACGGCGAGCGTCTCGCTCGGTGCACTGTCAAAGCCGCCAGGCCTCGTCGCCGGCGCCGTCATCTTCTATTTGATGGTTTGCTGGGTTCTGGAGAAGAAGCAGAAGCAGGCGACCCGGGTGTTCCTATGGGGGCTTGTGAGCTTGGCTATCGTCGCCGCTTATTACAGCTGGGCCATTTATCTCGGCCGTAATTATCCGCCGTTTCATATCGCTGGCAGCGGCGGCTATATTTGGGATGGCGGCTTCTGGGCATACGTGAAGAACAGGTTCTACATCAAATCGGCGTGGAACACGTCGGTCTGGTGGTTCTACGGCTACCCATTCTTGATGCTGCTGGCGGTCGGCTTATGGATACCACCCAGACCTGCCGATGATCCGGAGCGACGCAGACTTTCGGCCATTCCGTATGTCTGGCTGGCAGCGGCCACGATCCTCTATTTGGCGGCGGCGGGCGAGATCACCGCCAATGTGTGGAACTTCCACATCTTCCATGTGCCGGTCGCGATGTTCTCGGGCCACGGCGCGCTTCTCCTGGCAACGCTTTCATCGAGGGCCATTGTTAAGCCGGCTGTGGCGCTTCGCGCGGTCTGCATCGTAGCCGTGGCGCTTGCCTGGTCGACCCTTCCCCTTGTCAGGACGATGAAGAAGCCAATCGCCATGAACGGCAAGCTGCTTGGCGAGGAACTGGCGCGGTTGGCGAAACCGGGCGATCTCGTCGTCGCCACCGCGCCAGACGTCGGCGATCCCGTCGCAGTCTATTACAGCAGGACGCGCGGCTGGGTGTTCCCGCCCGGCGGAGGCGACGCCGATTGGTCGACATTCGTCGCGGATGACGCCACTGCGATTGCGCAACTCGAGGAACTGCGCGCGCAAGGCGCGGATCTGTTCGGCGTGACAAAGAACGCCACCGATCATCAGAATCTGCGGTTCATCGAGCATCATGTTGGCGTCATCAAATATCTGGACAAGACCGCAACCAAGCTTGTGGATTCGGCGGATTTCCTGGTCTATCGGATCACCCGTCCATGAGAGCTGCGACAGCGGCGAATGATCGGTGACGCCTCGGCGGCATCCGGCACTTTCGCGGTAGCGACGATCGCGCTTTTTCCTCCCCTATGTCTTTTGAAATCAGAGAGATCGTCGGATTTCGTCGTCGCCACGAATAAGCCGCAACAAATGCCGGGCCGCGCCGCAATTCGGTCGCGAGCGCGCCGAGATCGAAGCCGCATCATTGCGTTATCCAAAATTGGTTATTGAGGGTATGCCAATGTTTCTGGAAGACGAATATGCCATAGGGCGCATACGCGCCCGCCGGATTTCCATTTCATTTCTTGTCGCCATCACCGCCTTTGTCGCCTGTGTCACGGCGATGCTGGGGCTTGCCTCCAGCGCCCGCGCCGAGGCGCGACAGGCCTCCGGCCAGCTCGCGGCCCTCGTCCGGCCGAACGACGTCAACAGCGGCTCGCTGCTCTTTCCGTCGAAGGAGCCGGGCTTCTATGTCGAAGCGCCGCGGCTGAAGACCGACGTTGCAATCGATGTTTCCGGCCCGATCGCCAGAGTGAAGGTGACGCAGCGCTTCCGAAACCCGAGCCAGGGCTGGGTCGAGGGTACCTATGTCTTCCCGCTGCCGGACAATTCCGCCGTCGATGTGCTGAAGATGCAGATCGGCGAACGCTTCATCGAAGGCCAGATCAAGCCGCGCCAGGAAGCCCGCGAAATTTACGAACAGGCCAAGGCCGAGGGCAAGAAGACGGCGCTGCTCGAACAGCAGCGGCCGAACATCTTCACCAACCAGGTCGCCAATATCGGCCCCGGCGAAGAGATCGTCGTGCAGGTCGAATATCAGCAGACCGTCCACCAGTCTGGTGGCGAGTTCTCGCTGCGCTTCCCGATGGTGGTCGCCCCGCGCTACAATCCGGCGCCGATCGTCCAGACCGTCGAGTTCAACAATGGCGCCGGTTTCGCCACGCCGCGCGACCCGGTGGAAAACCGCGACAAGATCGAAGCCCCGGTGCTCGATCCGCGCGAGAACGCGAAGATCAATCCGGTCTCCCTGACCGTCGACCTCAAGGCCGGCTTCCTGCTCGGCGATGTCAAATCCTCCTTCCACGAGGTCGATATCCGCCAAGACGGCAACCAGGCAAGAACGATCAGCCTGAAGGGCGAAGCCGTTCCCGCCGACAAGGATTTCGAGCTCACCTGGAAGCCCGCGCCCGGCAAGCTGCCGAGCGCTGGCCTCTTCCGCGAAGTGAAGGACGGCAAGACCTATCTGCTCGCCTTCGTCACCCCGCCCACGGCGCCGGATGCGGCAGCGCCCCTGGCAAAACGTGAAGTGGTCTTCGTCATCGACAATTCCGGCTCGATGTCCGGCCCGTCGATCGAGCAGGCAAGGCAGAGCCTGGCGCTCGCCATTTCGAGGCTGAATCCCGACGACCGCTTCAACGTCATCCGTTTCGACGACACGATGACCGACTATTTCAAGGGTCTCGTCCCTGCCACCCCAGACAACCGCGAAAAGGCGATTGCCTATGTCAGGGGCCTGACCGCCGACGGCGGTACGGAGATGCTGCCCGCGCTCGAGGACGCGCTGCGCAATCAGGGGTCGGTCGCCAGCGGCGCACTGCGGCAGATCGTGTTCCTGACCGATGGTGCGATCGGCAACGAACAGCAGCTGTTCCAGGAAATCACCGCAAACCGCGGCGATGCCCGCGTCTTCACCGTCGGCATCGGCTCGGCCCCGAACACCTATTTCATGACCAAGGCCGCCGAAATCGGCCGTGGTACCTTCACTCAGATCGGCTCCACCGATCAGGTGGCAAGCCGTATGGGCGAGCTTTTTGCCAAGCTGCAGAACCCGGCCATGACCGATATTGCCGCAAATTTCGAAGGCATTGCTGCCGAGGATATCACGCCGAACCCGATGCCGGACCTTTATAGCGGCGAGCCTGTCGTTCTGACCGCGGAACTGCCTGAGGATAAGCCCGCCGGCAAGCTTGAAATCATCGGCAAGACGGGCGACCAGCCCTGGCGGGTCGAAATGAATATCGCCAATGCCGCCGACGGCAGCGGCATCTCCAAGCTCTGGGCGCGGCGCAAGATCGATGATTTCGAAGCCCGCGCCTATGAGCGCCAGGATCCGGCCGGGCTCGACAAGGATATCGAGACGGTGGCGCTCGCCCACCATCTCGTCTCCCGCCTCACCAGCCTGGTCGCCGTGGACGTCACTCCGTCGCGGCCGGCAGGCGAGCCGCTGGACTCGGCGAAGCTGCCGCTCAACCTGCCTGAGGGTTGGGATTTCGATAAGGTCTTCGGCGAAAACGTTGTTCCTCCTGGCGGCGGAGAACGTCATGGCGCAGCTACCCCTGCAGGAAGCGCCGGACCGCAGCAAGCCGCGGCCGAAACGCAGGATCTCGCTGCATCTCCTGAGATCGCAAACATGATGGCCGCAGCCCCGACCGCCAAGGCCGCCACCCTGATCGCGCAGAAGAGCTCGACCGTGAACCTGCCGCAAACGGCGACGCGCGCCGATGAGCAGATCATCCGCGGGCTTACCATGCTGCTCCTGGCGCTGACGGCGGCAAGCGGGCTGGCCGTCTGGCGCCGGCGCATCAAGCGCATGATTGCGGTCGGAGCCAAGCCAAATGGTCTCTAGGCTCTCAGCAAGCCGGAACGAGGAAGCGGCCGAATTCGAGCCGCTTCCGACCTATCTGGAACTCGCCATGGCCGCCGCCACGGCCCACGACAGGCCCAAGGTGCGCCAGAGGAAGGGTTTCTTTCTCTGGCGTCTTTCCTCGATCGAAAAAGCGATCGCCGTCGCCATCGCCGGTCTTGCCCTTTACGGCTTGGCGCTGATCGGCGACGGCTTCCTGATGAAGGCGAAGGCCGAGCTCTCTCAGATCCTGCTGAAGCGCGCCTTCGCCGCGGAACTCAAGGGCCAGGAGACAAAACCCTGGCCTTGGGCGGATTTCAGCACGGAGGCCAAGGTGCGCGCACCGCGCCTCGGCAAGGAGGCGATCGTGCTCTCCGGCGCCTCCGGCGAAGCCCTCGCCTTCGGCCCGGCCTGGCTCACCGATACGCCGCAGCCCGGCGAGGAAGGCACCTCGGTGATCGCCGCTCATCGCGACACGCATTTCCGCTGGCTGCAATATGTAAAGCCCGGCGACACGATCGTGGTCACCCGCCGTGACGGCAAACTATTGACCTTCAAAGCCGGCGAAGGCCGCATCGCCGCATGGGATGCCAGCGGCATCGACCCCTCGTCCAACGGCCGCCGCCTGGTGCTGACCACCTGCTGGCCCTTCGATGCGACCGAACGCGGGCCGCTGCGCTACATCCTGGAAGCCGAACTGGTCGACGGCGAGGCAACCGGCTCCGTTCAACCGGCAAACACAAAGCCGTTATTGCAGACCGAATGAGGCTTGAACCCGTCCCCTGCCCGCTCCACGTTCCGGATGAGAAACGACAGGGAGCAACGATGAAGAGAATATCCGCCATCCATTTCGCCGCAGCGCTGGTCTTCGCGGGCGCCCTATCGGCCAACGCGGCCGATACCGTCAGCACGCAGGGTCCCACGGTTCGTGTCGAAAAACTGGCGGAGGGCCTCGAACATCCCTGGGCGGTCGAGGTGTTGCCCGATGGCGCCTATCTCGTCACCGAGCGGCCGGGCCGCATGCGGATCGTCCGCGAGGGCAAGGTCTCAGCCCCGATCGGCGGCGTGCCCAAGGTCAGCGCCCGTGGCCAGGGCGGCCTGATGGATGTGGCGCTCACTCCGGACTTTGCGACGTCGAGAAAGCTCTATTTCACCGCCGCCATCGCCAATGGACAGGGCTCGGGGACCGAGGCCTTCAGCGCCACGCTTTCCGCTGACGAAAAGAGACTGGATGCCGTAACACCGGTTTTCACCATGCGGCGCTTCACCTCGGGCAACATCCAGTACGGCTCGCGCATCGCCATTGCCCGTGATGGTTCGCTGTTCATCAGCGTCGGCGACCGCGGCGACCGCGACCGCTCGCAGGACTGGCGGGACGACGCCGGCTCGATCATCCACATCAACGCCGATGGCAGCATCCCGGCCGACAATCCTTTCAAGGACGGCGGCAAGGGGTTGCCGGAAATCTGGTCGAAAGGCCACCGCAACCCGCAGGGCATCACCTTCGATACCAAGGACGGCAAGCTTTATACAGTCGAACACGGCGCGCGCGGCGGCGACGAAATCAATCAGCCCGAGGCCGGCAAGAATTACGGCTGGCCGATCATCACCTACGGCCGTGATTATTCGGGCGCCGAGATCGGCGAAGGCACCGCCAAGAAAGGGCTCGAACAGCCGCTGCATTACTGGGATCCGTCGATCGCCCCTGGTGCGCTGACCGTCTATCGCGGCGCCATGTTTCCCGAATGGGACGGCAACTTCCTCGTCGCGGCGCTGAAGTTCCAGCTGCTCTCGCGCATGCAGCGTGACGAAAGCGGCGCCTTCGTCGCCGAAGAGCGCTTGTTCGAGGGCGAATACGGCCGAATCCGCGATGTCATCGTCGCGCCCGACGGCGCACTGCTGATGGTGACGGACGAGGATAACGGCGCGCTGCTCAGGGTCTCACGCGCTGAGGCCAATAACGGCTGAAAGATCACAAGGCGCCGCGCAGCTCCTTGCGGATGACGAATTTCAGTCCGGACCAGATCTCATCGACAGCGCAGACCTTGACGTCGACAAGCCCAGTGGGAAGGAGGATCTCTCGCAACACATCCTCGGTGACATCGGTCGGCACCCGCGAACTCTTCTTCGGCCAGGAGATCCAGAGCATACCGTCCGGCCTCAGAGCACCGAAGAGCGTCGGCGCGATAGAATCCAGCGCCTCTCGTTCAGTCACAAACAGATGCATATAGTCGAATGCCCGCCGAGGCGTTTCGGGAAGCGCAAGGGCGACCGAGGCAAACCCACCGAAGCCATGGATGTCACCGATCGCTTCCGGAACGCCGAGGAGCGCCGCCGTCTGCCCGGGCACAAGGCCGAGCTTCCTGACGAGCGGCGTGCCCGAGTAGCCTGCCGTCCCGGGTGCCGCCGCCATGCCGCCGGCCGGCCGGCCTTCTTCGCCTCGCATGCCCTCACCTCCATCGTCAGCTTTGACGTCTTGAGCCTTGCCTAGAGAAAAGACAACTGCTAACCGCTTGTGCCACCCCTTCCCATCGAGGACGACATGACGCGCGTTCAGGCGAACCTCCTGCTATTGCTTGCAGCCGCCATCTGGGGCGGCGGCTTCGTTGCGCAATCGACGGCGATGAAGGCGATCGGGCCCTTCTGGTTCATCGCGCTGCGTTTTGTCGTCGCCACATTGGCCGTGCTGCCTTTCGTCGTTTTTGAAGCGCGCAAAGCTAAGGCGAAGACAAGCGCCCGCCATGCGAAACTCTATATCCTCACCGGCCTTGCCCTTTTCAGCGGCGCAGCCACGCAGCAGGTCGGGTTGCAGACGACGACGGTGACGAATTCCAGCTTCATCACCGGCCTCTATGTCGTCTTCGTTCCGCTGATCGCCGTGTTCTTCCTGCGCCGTGCCCCGCATTGGATCATCTGGCCGGGCGCGCTGATGGCCGTCGCCGGCATCTATCTCCTGTCTGGCGGTCATCTCTCGGCCCTCACATCAGGTGATTTTCTGACCGTCGCCTGCGCCCTCTTCTGGGCAATCCAGATCACCCTTGCCGGCACAACCGTTTCTGCGACCGGAAGGCCACTCGCACTCTCGGCCACGCAATTCGCCGTCACCGGGGCCTGCGCGCTCGCGATTGCCGCAGCGGTCGAACCGATCACTCTATCGGCAATATGGGCCGCAGGACCTGAAATCCTCTATGTCGGTATCTTCTCCTCCGGCCTCGCCTTCGTGCTGCAGGTGATCGCCCAGCGTTACACAACGCCCTCGCAGGCCGCGATCTTCCTCTCCTCCGAAGCGCTTTTCGGCGCCTCGCTTGCCGCTCTGCTGCTCGGCGAGACAATGCCGGCGAGCGGTTATGCTGGTTGCGCGCTCATGTTTATCGCTATGCTTGTAGTCGAACTCGTGCCCGGACTCGTCCGGCGACCTCTGCCAGCCGCCTGAACACGCGTCCAAATATGGGTTAATGGCCTCTCCAGAAAAAATTTGTCGAATTCGAAAAGACGCGTTCACGTTGCACTTTTGGGAAAATCTCCTCGAAAATTATATTGCAGACGATATAAAACGTTAATCATTCCCTATCGGCGAAGGAAATTTTGCGTTTTTGCGCAAATTGGCTATCCGAGCAGGTGTGCCACGAACGACACGGCAAAAAACTTTTACTTGCCAAAATTCGTTTATCGCAGCAATCTCGGCGCGTTCGGGCATTTTGCGAGCATGGGAAGTCCTTAAGTATTTGCGCGCCGGGAACGCTAATATCCCGGTCAGCCGGTTCCGAAAATGGTGGGCGAAAGTCCTGTCTGGAACAGGCCGAGGTAGAGGGGACCTTTTTCTCACATTTCAAGAATTGCCTGCCAACACCTCCCCGCAAGGAGGCAATGCTATGATGCTGCCCGTGTGGATGGCGGGCAGAGAGAAAAGGACCTGAAGCATGGCAGAGACTGGGACTGTAAAATTCTTCAATACCGACAAGGGCTTCGGCTTCATCAAGCCGGACCGGGGCGGCGCCGATATCTTCGTTCACATTTCTGCCGTTCAGGCCTCTGGGCTGGCCGGTTTGACGGAAAACCAGAAGGTAAGCTTCGACACGGAGCCGGATCGCCGCGGCAAGGGCCCCAAGGCCGTCAATCTGCAGATTGCGGGCTGAGCCCTTAACAAGGCTGTCGAATTCGAGTTGAAGCCCGGCAGCAATGCCGGGTTTTGTCGTTCAGCCTTCGTTCAGCTATAGCTCCTTAGGACTAACACCATCGAGAAGGAGCCGGCGTTCGGTTTCCGGGATTAGGACTTGATGGTTATGAACAGGCTCGCCAAAACTCTTCTGCTGACGGCAACGGCTGCTGCGCTTACTCTCTCCGTCATCGGTGAGGCCTCGGCCCGCGACCGCCACTGGCGCCATCATAACAACAACGACGCCCTCGTCGGCGGCGCTGTCGGTCTCGCCACCGGCTTGATCGTCGGCTCGGCAATCGCCAACGCCAATAACGGTCCGGCTTACGAAGAACGCCGCTACATCGACCCGGCCTACGAGCCGGATTATTACGAGCCCGCCCCGGTCTACCGCGCCCCGCGCCGCGTCTATGTCGAGCAGCCGCAATATGTCGAGGAGCCGCGCTACTACGCGCCGGTCCGCACCGCCGTCGAACCCTGGACGCCGCAATGGGAGCGTTACTGCTCCTACCGCTACCGCTCCTTCGATCCGCGCAGCGGCACCTATATCGGCAATGACGGCCGCAGCCATTTCTGCACCGCCGGCTGATCGCTCGACGATCCCTGATACCAAGCGCCGCTCCTCAGCGGCGCTTTTGTTTTGTGCCTTATCAACCGGCCTTTTTGTCCCAAGGCATCAGTCCCGCCTCGGCATCCGGGTCGAAATCGGTCGAGACGCTGACGGCGCGCCATTCCCGATCGGCGCCGATGCGCGCAGCATCCGCTTTCTCGACATTACGCACCGCGTCGCTGCCGAGCAGAAGCCGGAGCGGTGGTTGGTCGAGACCGGCAATATGGATGACGACCGCAGCCGCTTTGGCGGGATCGCCGGGCTGGCGGCCGTCATATTCACGCTGGAAGCGCACCGTTGCGCCGACCGTCTCCGCATATTCCGCCCGCCCCTCGGCAAGCACGGTCGAGGCGCCGGCGAAATCCGTCCTGAATCCGCCGGGCTCGATCACCGTCACCTTGATGCCGAAAGGCGCCACTTCCTTCGCCAGCACCTCGGAAAAACCCTCGACAGCGAATTTCGCCGTCGAATAGGCGCCGCGCCCGGCAGGACCGATGCGACCACCGACGGATGAGAACTGGATGATATGCCCCGTCCCCTGCTCGCGCATCAGGGCGATCACCGCCTTGCTCATGATGATCGTGCCGAACAGGTTGGTTTCGATCTGGGCGCGGAAATCGGCAAGGCTGGTGTCCTCGATCGAGCCGACATTGCCGTAGCCGGCATTGTTGACGAGCACGTCGATGCGGCCGAATCTCTTGACGCCCGCCTCGACGGCTGCAGCCGCCGCCGCCGCGTCCGTCACGTCGAGCGCCAGCGTCAGAACCTGGCCGCCATAACGCTCGGAAAGATCGGCAAGCTGGGCGGGATCGCGCGCCGTCGCCACCAGATTGTCGCCTGAGGCGAGCACTGCCTCCGCCAGCGCCCGGCCAAGACCGCGCGAACTCCCCGTAATCAACCACACCTTCGACATCGGAAACCTCTCCTTGATTGGTTCCCGGCCCATGTATGTTCTATTGTTTCCGATCGAAAGAAGGTACCAGGAAGATCCATACGCACCGGGAGGTAACCAACTTGACCAGCGACGTTTTCGATTTCTGCTGCAACATGACCGATGAACAGGATGCGCGGGCGCGCGCCTTGATCGAGCGGGCGGCGGCGAAGTGGCCGCTGCGCATCCTGCACGCGCTCTCCGATGCCGGCGCGCCCTTGCGCTTCTCGCGCGTACTGGAGCGGGTCGAGGGTATCAGCCAGAAGGTGCTGACGCAGACGCTGCGCACCCTCGAAAGCGACGGCCTCGTCATTCGCACGCTTTATCCCGAGATTCCGCCGCGCGTTGAGTATGAATTGACGCCGCTCGGCCGCGACCTCCTGATGCAGGTCGTCACGCTCTGGCGCTGGATCGTCGAGCGACTGGACGATTTCGATGCACGCAAAGCCGTGAAGCTAAATGCTGCCGATGATTAGGCTGGAATGCGGATCGTTGCCCTCAGTCCGCCGAGCGGGCTGTCACTGAGCGTGACGTTGCCGCCATGGCTGCGGGCAATGTCGCGGGCGATCGCAAGGCCAAGGCCGGTACCAGACGCATCGAGGTTACGCGCCGCGTCCAGCCGGAAAAACGGCTTGAACACGTCCTCGCGGCTCTTTTCCGGAATGCCCGGTCCGTCATCGTCGAAGATGACGGTCAGCCATTTGGCATTGTGCTTGGCTTCGATGTCGAGCCTGCCGGCATAACGACGCGCATTCGAGGCTAGGTTGGTGACAAGACGCATGAAAGCGTTCGGCCTGACGGATATGTCGTCATCGCCTTCGATGGAATAGCTGAATGTCTTGCCGTGCAGAGCGAAATCGGATTCCAGCTTGCTGAAGATCTCGCTGAGTTTCAGCTCGCCGACATCCTCTTCGACCTCGCCGCGTGCGAAGGCCGTATAGGCCTCCAGCATGGCCTGCATATCGTTGACGTCGTCGCTTAGCCCATGCAGGTCGGGATTATCGCCGGCGAGCGCGAGTTGCAGTTTGAAGCGGGTAAGGATGGTGCGCAGATCATGACTGACGCCGGAGAGCATCGCGGTGCGCTGCTCGATCTGCCGTTCAATTCGCTCGCGCATCAGGATGAAGGCAAGGCCGGCGCGCCTAACCTCGTCGGCACCACGCGGATAGAAGTTATCGGGTTTCTGCCCCTTGCCGAAGCTTTCGGCCGCGCGCGCCAACGTCAGGATCGGCCGGATCTGTCCACGCAGGAAGAGGATCGAGATGCCGATCAGCACCAGCGAGGTGCCGACCATCCAGACGATGAAGATATGCGTGTTCGAGGCATAGGTCTGGCTGCGCTTGGTCAGCACCCTGAGAATCTTGTTGTCGAGCTTGATGCGGATCTCGACGAGGTTCGAGTTGCCGACCGTGTCGATCCAGAAAGGCCGGTGAATCTCGTCGGTGATCTCGTCGCTGAGGATGCCGTCGAGGATCGAGAAGAACGGCTTGACGCGCGGCGGCGGCAGGTCGCCGTCCGGCTCGATCGAGATCTGCAGGCTGAGCTGATCGCGGGCGATGCGGATGATCTCGCTATAATCCGAGTTCTGCGGGTAGGTCTCGATGATCTCGATGATCGCGGCAATGTCACGAGTGACGGCAAGCGACAGCCGCTCCGTCACCATCTGCCAGTGGCGCTCCATGAAGACGGCGGCGACGACGGATTGCAGCAGCACCATCGGAATGATGATGATCAGCAGCGAGCGCGCGTAAAGCCCGGTCGGCAGCCGCCGGCGCAGCCAGCGGACGATCCAGCGCCAACCCGGCGCAGAACTGCGGTCTTCCCGCCGCAAGCTGTCGATCGTCACCATCAGCGCCGGTCCTGGCCTCTATCCTAGTCGATGCTTAGCCTGTATCCGATCCCGCGCACGGTCTGCAGCCAGACGGGATTGGCCGGATCATCCTCGATCTTACGCCGCAGCCGGTTGATCTGCACGTCGATCGTCCGCTCGCCGACCTCGGTATCGTTGCCGATCAGTTCATGGCGGGGGATCGTATCGCCGGCGCGCCGTGCAAAGAGCAGCATGATCTCCTGCTCGCGGTCGGTGAGCCGGATGACCTCGGTGGCTTTCTTCAACTCCTTGCGGGTCAGCGAGAAGGTGTAGGGGCCGAACATCACCTGTTCGATCTTCGGTCCCTCGCCGCCGGCATTGCGCCGCAGGATGTTGTTGATGCGCAGCACCAGTTCGCGCGGGTCGAAGGGCTTGGAAAGGTAGTCGTCGGCACCGGCCTCGAGGCCTTCGATGCGGTTGCCCGACTCCGCCAGCGCCGTCAGCATGATGATCGGCACGTTCTTGATGGCCCGAAGCCCGCGGGTGACGTCGATGCCGGATTCGCCGGGCATCATCACATCCATGATGATCAGGTCGAAATCGAGACCCGCGAGCTTGCGCTGCGCCTCGGCGCCGTCAGCGGCGACGGTAACGCGGAAGCCGTTCTCGGCGAGATAACGATTGAGCAGCGCGCGGATGCGCGAATCGTCGTCGACCACCAGCAGATGCGCCGCATCGTCGGAAATACCTGTCTTGACCGCCATTCAATCCGCCTTCTGTCTGTCCCGCATCCCTCTGAGGAAAGCTTTTACGCCCTCCCGCACCTCCGCAGAAGCCCCTTCGAATGCCCGCTCAATGCGGCGCGATTGCGGCTCTGCAAGGGCAAGCGCCAGCTCTCGTCCCGATTTCGTTGGATAAAGCTTGCGCTGCCTCCGGTCCTCAGGCCCTGCCACCTGGCGAATATAGCCTGAATCGATCAGCTGTTTCAGCACCCTTGCAAGGCTCTGCTTGGTGATCTTCAGCGTATCGAGAAGATCGGCCACCGTCATGCCGGGGTTGCGGTTGACGAAATGCACGACGCGGTGATGCGCCCGCCCGAAGCCGCTTGTTTCGAGGATGGCGTCGGGATCGGAAACGAAGTCGCGATAGGCGAAGAAGAACAGCTCGATGATCTCGAAATCGATGATGTCAGTATCTTCCATCGGCGTGGCCAGCGGCTCTGGCTTGGCTGTTTTCGGGCCGGTCTGTCGTGACACGCGGCATTCCCTTTCTCATTCCGCATATTGCGGGAAACTGCTTTGCCGAACTTTGCGGGAACCCGCCCGACCTCTCATTTTTCTGGCATGTTCGGAAACCAAGGCTCGCCCGGAACTTCCGATGCAATAAAACAATTCCTCTTGCGTCTGTGGATAAAACGTATTGGGGATAACAATCAACAGGAATGGCGCTTGAAGCGCCTGAGGAGGTTCAGCACGCCGCCGAAGCCATCGGCTATGCGGATGCGGGGATGCTCGATTATCGTGGCAAGGCCGCCGAAGCGACAGGGCCAACGTCTTCTCGTCGGGGACGGCGTCATAGACGCGCCGACCCCGGATTGCTTCCTGGACGGCATCACCCACCAGACGGGTCGTCGAGCGCGCGATCCGGCGGCGATCACCGCCGGATAAGACTTTTCACGCAATCGGTCCGGCTGGATAGCCGGGCATTTACCGATGCGCCCGTGCCATGACCAGTCCGGCGAGCGTCGAGAGAATGCCGCCGCCGATGAGGCCGCCGATGCCGTCGGCGATCAGGCCGGTCATAGCCGCTTCTCCACCGACCATGCCGAGCAGCATGCCGCCGGCGACACCGCCGATCGCCCCTGCGATCGTACGGGCAACGACATTGATCGCATGCTGCTTCAAGGCGGCGCTGGCGGCATTGCCGCCGATGGCACCCGATATCAATTGTATGACGAGCGGAAGTAGCGCTTCCATGACTTTCCTCCTCTGGCGATCTCCCCGATCGCCGTTATATGCCGAACCTTCAGCATATTAGCATTTTATCATATTAAGGAAGAAAGCGTTAAGAAAAAATCAACCGATGCGGGAGGCAAGGGAGCAGGCGGACGGGCTGAAAACGAGGCGGCCAGCGACCGCCTCATTGTGCTTTTACCGGTTACATCACTGGTAAACGTAGACGATCCGGCGTGTGCCGGGATCGACCAGCACCGGCCGGTCGTTGATCCTGGTATAGCGGTACTCGTAGTCCGGGATCGACTGGAAGGTAACGTCGGCGGGCACCTCTGCGCCGACGACGACATCGCCGCCGAGCTGCACCGTCTGGCCGGGATTGGTCTCGATATAGGTGCGAACAGTCTCCGGCGGGGTGATGGTCTCGACAGCCCCGACAGGACCGAGCAACTCGTCGCCCGGGGCCGGCTGCGGGTCAACGGGAACAACGCTGGCGGTCGACTCGTAGGTCACGACTGGAACGCCGATCTCGGCGCGGTGTTGTTCGACGATGACCGGTGTGCCGCCGCGGTCAACCTGCAGATAATCGGCATAGACCCAGCCGCGCATGCCGTTGACGTCAACGCGGCACCAGCGGCTGCCTTCGATGCAGCCGTCCAGCACTGCGGTCGAGCCACGCGTGGCAAGACCGACTGCCGGATATTGCGGGCCGGGACCGGCGCGGACGTTGAGATCATTGACGGTCGTCGCCACCATCTCCGCCTGCGCAAGACCACCGCTCGCCAGGAGCACGGCTCCAGCCAGCAGAATGTTTCTTTTCAAGGTCATGTGAGCGTCTCCTTGGTTTCGATGGCCGGACAACGCACGGCGTTCCACGATGTTCCCTTGTGCTTCTCACGGGGAAAGGCCGCTCGCGAGCGACTTCATGCAAGTAATTGAAACAGCTTGCTAAAAATGGAATTTTCCGCTCCTTCGCAAGGACAGAGAAACGCATAAATTCTTGTTGCAGCCGGTCATTTTGCCGTGAAACACACCGCAGAAGCGGAAAAATCAAGCTGCCCTTCCCGCCGTTTCGGACTATACCCTGAGCATCCGAGACACCAAGCGAGGCGCTTATGGGCATGCTCCAGGCCGGCATCATTCCGGTGACACCCTTCCAGCAGAACTGCACGATCTTCTTCGATCCCGAGACCAAGGAAGGTGTCGTCGTCGATCCCGGCGGCGACGTGCCGCTCATCCTGCAGGCGATCGCGCAAAACGGCTTGATCATCAAGGAAATCTGGCTGACCCACGGCCATCTCGACCATGCCGGCGGCGCCAGCGAACTGAAGGAAGCCCTCGGCATCGACGTGGTCGGCCCGCATCAGGACGACCTGCCGCTGCTGCAGCGGATCGAGACCCAGGCCGAAAAATACGGCATATCGGGATTGCGCAACGTCGTGCCCGACCGCTGGCTGAAGGATGGCGACAAGATCGCTTTCGGCGTCCACGAATTCGAGGTCTATCATGCGCCGGGGCATGCCCCTGGCCACGTGATCTATTTCAACCGTGCGCAGAATTTCGCCCATCTCGGCGACGTGCTCTTCAACGGCTCGATCGGCCGCACCGACCTGCCGGGCGGCAATCATCAGCAGCTTCTCGATTCGATCCGCGACAAGGTGCTACCACTCGGCGACGACGTCGGCTTCATCTGCGGCCACGGCCCCGGCAGCCGCATCGGCGATGAGCGGCGCAGCAATCCATTTTTGCAGGAAATCAGGGCCAGTGGGGCATCCGGCGCGGGCGCATCAGCCGAAACGACCGATAAAACGATGTGAGCTGACGCTCACATCATCTTCCGGCCGTTCGGCACCGGCTGCCCGACGGCCGCAAGCACGATCGCGCCATTCTCGTCCTCGAATCCCAGTGTCAGCACTTCCGAGCGGAACGGCCCGATCTGGCGCGGCGGGAAATTGACGACGCCGAGCACCTGCCGGCCGATCAGGCTTTCCGGCGTATAATGTACGGTGATCTGGGCTGAGGATTTTTTCGTGCCGACCTCGGGGCCGAAATCGATCACCAGCTTGAATGCCGGTTTGCGTGCTTCCGGAAAGGGACTGGCCTCGATGATCGTGCCGACGCGGATGTCGACACGCTCGAAATCGGCGTAGGTGATCTCTTCGGCCATATCGTCTCCGTCAGCCGGCCAGTTCCTCGGCCCGCTTGCGCGCCGCCGCGAGTGCTGCGTCGAACAGAGGCTGCATGCCGTTTTCGGCCATCAGTACGGCGAGTGCGGCCGCCGTCGTGCCGCCGGGAGAGGTCACATTCTGCCGCAGACGCGAAGCGTCGTCGGGGGACTGGTGCAAGAGTTCACCAGCCCCCGCGACTGTTTCCCGCGCAAGACGCATGGCGAGGTCCGCCTGCAGGCCGAGTTTACGGCCTGCCTCCGCCATACATTCGACGAGATAGAACACATAGGCAGGACCACTGCCCGAAAGCGCCGTCACGGCATCGATATCGGCCTCTTCAGGCACCCATTCGACCGGACCCGAGACGCTGAGAAGGGAATGCACGCGCTCACGCTGCTGCTTGCTGACCCCAGAATTGGCAAAAGCGCCGGTGACGCCGCGCCCGACCATGGCCGGCGTATTCGGCATGGCCCGCACCATGGCGGCTTTGCCCAGATGTTTCTCGAGGAAACCGAGTGTCTTGCCGGCAGCCACCGAGACGACGACCGTTTCCGGCCCGACGGCAGTTTTTACCGCCGGCAGCACCGTCTCCATCACCTGCGGCTTGACCGCGAGAAACAGGACGCTTGCCTTCAAATCCGCGGGAATCGCGACCAAATGCGTCGCGCCGGCCTCGCCGATCGTCGCAAGCATTGCCGGCGACGGGCCGGGATCGACGACAACGACGGCCGAGCCCGGAACGCCGCTTTTCAGCCAGCCGGAGAGCATTGCCCCGCCCATGTTGCCGGCGCCGATCAGCACGACGGGATTTGTCGAGGAGAAACTATTCGCGGGCATCTTATGCCTCGCCGACTGTTTCGAACAACACGGCTTCCATCGCTTTCGTCGCCTCCATGCCGGACCAGACGACGAACTGGAATGCCTGGAAATAAGCTTCGCAAGTATCGAGCGCGCTGGAAAGCAGCACTTCCACCTGGCGGTTGGTAGGCTCCGCACCGCCCGCGAGCAGCAGCGACTGCCGGAAGATGACGACATCTTCCTGGCGCCAGAGATCGAAATGCCCCATCAGCACCTGCCCGTTGATCGCCGAGAGCAGCTTGACCACCTCGTTGACCCTGATGTCGGGAACTTTGATATCGAAGGCGCAGCCAAGGTGCAGCGCCTCGAATTCCTCCATCCAGGAGAAGGAGACGTGGTAGTCCGTCCAGCGCCCCTCGACCGTCATCGCGATCTCGTCCTCGCCGGACCGTTCGAACGACCAATCATTGTTGGAGGCAACGTACTCGATCATGTCGACCGGGTTCGACTGACGCTCGACTTCCAATTCCATCAGGTTCATGCAGCACCTTCTTGACCGGAATGAATGCGGCTAACTTGGTGTAGAAACACAAGAAAAGACACACGCAAATACCGGAACCACCACTCGGATGATCGTTGAACCGCTGCCAGACTTAACGCAGATAACCTGCCCGGAGCTTACCAAGTCGCTTCGAATCATCATTTAAAATCAGTGTATAATGCCCCTTGCCCCCTGCCAGCCCCCTGAGGGGAAAATAGGCCGGGCCACTGTGGAAAGGCTCTTCGAAATTCAATTCAGAAGGGAGAATAAGCGACTCTGCGAATTGGCTTTTTTGGCAGTGTCCACAGGTGGAAAACTCACCTGATTTTTTTATGGAAGATGCGGCATGTGCGGTGAAGGCCATGCCGCATCTGCGTCATATCGCGACGCGCTTCAGTGCCCCTCCCCGGCAAGCCTCGCCTCGAGCGCTGCGATGCGGGCGGCAAGCGCCTCGTTCTCATCGCGCGCCTTGATCGCCATCTCGCGCACGGCCTCGAACTCCTCGCGCTTGACGATATCCATGCTGTTCAGCCAACGCTCGGCCTGAGCGTTAAAGGCGGTCTCGATCTCCTTGCGGACGCCCTGGGCGGCACCCGCCGCATCGGTCATCAGCTTGGCGAATTCATCCATGATGCGGTTCGTTCCGGTCGTCATGGCGTTTTTCTCCCTTCGCATGAGGTGAATTCAGCCCTTCGGGGCCTCAAGGATTGAGGTAGGGCTTCGCCACCCGCGATGCAAGCGCTTTGCACGGGATAGGCTTGCCGGAACCGGCCGGCAAAGAGCCATCACGAACAATGGACTTGACCGTCCGGGATCGCAGCGGCATGTTCCGCGCAACCAAACAGGTGGGAAAACCTTGCCGACAGCAGCCAATCTCCTTGCCATCATGCCTTTTCCGGACATCGATCCGATCGCCTTTTCGATCGGCCCGCTGGCGATTCATTGGTACGGTCTTGCTTATGTCGCCGGCATCCTGCTCGGCTGGGCCTATGCGCGCCGCCTCGCCGCCAATGAAAGTCTCTGGCCCGGCAATACCTCGCCAATGACAAGGACGCAGATCGACGATTTCATCGTCTGGGCGGCCCTTGGCGTCGTCCTCGGCGGTCGCCTCGGCTATATTTTCTTCTATGATCTCCCCGCCGTCCTGCGCAGTCCGGTCCGTGCGCTCGAGATCTGGAACGGCGGCATGTCCTTCCATGGCGGCCTGACCGGTACGACGATTGCCATGATCGTCTTTGCCCGCCGCAACGGCATTCCGATCTGGAGCCTGTTCGACATCGTCGCCACGGTCGTTCCCTTCGGCCTCTTCTTCGGCCGCATCGCCAATTTCATCAATGGCGAGCTCTGGGGCCGGTTGACCGACGTGCCCTGGGCCGTGGTCTTCCCCACAGGCGGCCCCTTCGCCCGCCACCCGAGCCAGCTCTACGAAGCCGGCCTCGAAGGCATCGTTCTTCTGCTGGTGCTGGCCGCCCTGGTTTACGGCATGCGCGCGCTGAAAAGCCCCGGCTTCATCACGGGCGTCTTCGTCTGCGGATATGCCCTGTCGCGCATCTTCGTCGAATTCTTCCGCGAGCCTGACGCCCAGCTCGGTTATCTCCTCGGCACGAACTGGCTGACCATGGGCATGGTGCTCTCTTCCCCGATGATCCTGCTCGGCCTCTGGGCGATGCTCCGGGCCCGCCGCCAGGCTGCGCTGCAGCTCTGATAACGGCAGGACGCACGACATGACCACCGCTCTAGGCGAAAAAATCAAGGCGATCATCCAGGCTAACGGCCCGATCAGCGTCACCGATTACTTCTCGCTCTGCCTGGCCGATCCCGAACACGGCTATTATCGCACCCGCGAGCCCTTCGGCCGTTCGGGTGATTTCGTAACCGCGCCCGAGGTCAGCCAGATCTTCGGCGAAATGATCGGCGTCTTTATCGTTCATGCCTGGCAGCGTCACGGCACGCCCGCAGGCGTCCGCCTCGTCGAGATTGGCCCCGGCCGCGGCACCATGATGGCGGATATGCTGCGTGTCATTTCCCGCATCGCCCCGCCGCTGCTGGACGCCGTGACCGTGCATCTCGTCGAAACCAGCGAGCGCCTGCGCGACGTCCAGAGCCAGACACTCGAAGCTCACGGCGAAAAGATCGCCTGGCACAACGGCTTCGACGAAGTACCGCCAGGCTTCACGCTGATAGCCGCCAACGAATTGTTCGACGCAATCCCGATCCGCCAGTTCGTCCGCATGCCGACCGGTTTTCGCGAGCGCATGATCGGCCTCGATTCCGATGGCGAGCTGACCTTCGCCGCCGGCGTCGCCGGCCTCGATCCGGCACTGCTGCCCGAACCGGTGCAGAACCTGCCGCTCGGCACGCTCTTCGAAATCTCGCCTGCCCGCCAGGCTGTCATGATGGCAATCTGCGAACGCCTGCGCGCCTTCGGCGGCACGGCGCTTGTAATCGATTACGGCCATCTCGTCACCGGCTTCGGCGATACGCTGCAGGCCGTGCGCATGCATGAATTCGATCCGCCGCTCGCCCATCCCGGTGAAGCCGATCTGACGAGTCATGTCGACTTCCAGCAGCTCGCCGAAACGGCGCTTGCGGCCGGCGCTCATCTGAACGGCGCCCTGCATCAGGGTGATTTTCTGACCGGCCTCGGCATCCTCGAACGTGCCGCCGCCCTCGGCAAGGATCGCGAGCCGCAAACCCAGCAGGTCATCCAGACCGCGGTCGACAGGCTCGCCGGCGCCGGCGAAGGCCGGATGGGCGAACTCTTCAAGGTCATGGCGGTCTCGCATCCCGCCGTCGATCTCATGCCCTTTCGCCCGGTGGATTGACAGGGCGCACGCGGCTGGTTCAACATCCCAGCGAACAAGAACTTGAAGCGCGCCGCCTGTGCGATGCGCTTGGGATAACAACAAACCCCTTAAAAAACCCCGGAAGCACAGATGCAGGACGCGGCCTCTCCCGCACCGATCGAAAGCGCGCTGCTGAACGCAGCGGCAGGCAGCACTATCCGCCACGGTTATTTCACCCGCGCCGGCGGCGTTTCCGAAGGGCTGTATCGCGGCCTCAATGTCGGCCTCGGCTCCAATGACGAACGCGACAAGGTCCTGGAAAACCGCCGCCGCGTCGCCGCCTGGTTCGACCTGCCGGTCGAGCGGCTGGCGACCGTGCATCAGGTCCATTCCCCTGATGTCGTGACCGTCGATGCCGATTACGACGGCGCGCGCCCCGAGGCGGATGCGATGGTGACGCGCACTCCCGGCATCGCGCTTGGCGTGCTTGCCGCCGATTGCGGCCCGATCCTGTTCGCCGACCCGGACAATCGCGTCATCGGCGCCGCCCATGCCGGCTGGAAGGGCGCGCTGACGGGCGTGCTCGAAAATACCATCGCCGCCATGGAAGCGCTGGGGGCCGACCGCGCGCGCATTATCGCCTGCCTCGGCCCCTCGATCAGCCAGGCAAGCTATGAGGTCGGTCCTGAGTTCGTCGAGCGTTTCGTCGCCGGGAACCCGGATGATGCGCGTTTTTTCGCGCCTTCCGCAACATCCCGCCACGCCATGTTCGACCTGCCGGCGCTGACCGTCGACCGGCTGACGAAAGCCGGCGTGCGGGCCGAAAGCCTCGGCCTCTGCACCTATCCGGACAGTGAGCGCTTCTTTTCGTACCGCAGGACGACACATCGCAAGGAGCCGGACTACGGCCGCCAGATTTCCGCGATATCAATCAGGGAGACGTGAGCAGAATGGCACTGCACTTCGAAAAGGCCGAATTCGCAAGCCGGCTTGCGCGCCTCACCGAGAAGATGAAGGAAGAAAAGCTCGACGCCCTGCTGCTCTTCGCTCAGGAAAGCATGTACTGGCTGACCGGCTACGACACCTTCGGCTACTGCTTCTTCCAGACGCTGGTCGTCAAGAGCGACGGCACCATGGCGCTTTTGACCCGCTCGGCCGATCTTCGCCAGGCAAGGCACACCTCGATCCTCGAGGACATCCATATCTGGGTCGATCGGGTCAATGCCGATCCGACGCTCGACCTGAAGAACCTGCTGGTCGAGATGGATCTGCTCGGCGCCCGCATCGGTATCGAATATGACACGCACGGCATGACCGGCCGTATCTCGCGCCTGCTCGACGCGCAGCTGACCACCTTCGGCCAGATCTCCGATGCATCCTATCTCGTCAGCCGCCTGCGCCTTGTCAAAAGCCCGACTGAGGTTGCCTATGTCGAGCGCGCCGCCGTTCTCGCCGACGATGCGCTGGATGCCGCGACCCGGCTGACGAAACCCGGCGCCGACGAGGCCGATATCCTCGCCGCCATGCAGGGTGCGATCTTTTCCGGCGGCGGCGATTATCCCGCCAACGAGTTCATCATTGGCTCCGGCGCCGATGCCCTGCTTTGCCGCTACAAGGCCGGCCGCCGCAAGCTCGACGCCAGCGATCAGCTGACGCTCGAATGGGCCGGCGCCTACGCGCATTATCATGCCGCCATGATGCGCACGATCGTCATCGGCGAGCCGATGCAACGCCACCGCGAACTCTACAATGCTTGCCGCGAAACCATCGAGGCGATCGAGACCGTGCTGAAGCCCGGCCACAGCTTCGGCGACGTCTTCGACATGCATGCCAGGATCATGGACGAACGCGGCCTCGCCCGCCACCGGCTGAATGCCTGTGGCTACTCGCTCGGCGCCCGCTTCTCGCCCTCCTGGATGGAGCATCAGATGTTCCATGTCGGCAATCCGCAGCCGATTGAGCCGAACATGTCGCTCTTCGTGCATATGATCATCGCCGATTCCGACACCGGCACGGCGATGACGCTCGGCCAGACCTATCTGACGACGACGGATGCGCCGCGCGCGCTATCCCGCCATCCGCTCGATTTCATCGGTCTTTGACCGATGAGAATCCGGAATTGACAGACGCCCGCCCCCGCCCGCATAAATTCGGGCGGGGCTGATGCGATTGTGGGAAGGACGGATCAAGGGATGACGCGAGCTGCGATTGTACCCACGCTCCTGGTCTTCACGGCTCTATTGACCGCCTGCAATACCACCGATGCGCTGACGCCGCTGGTCGACATCGGCAGTTCCTCAGCCAGTGCGCCATCGAGCCCGGTGACGCAGGGCGAGGCCGAGGGCCTGGCAGGCACCCGTCAGCCGGCCTTCGCCGCAAACACACGGCAGCGCGGGTATCACCCGGCCTATGACCAAACGCAACGGACCTATCGGCCCGGTTCCGGTGCACCGCCGACGACGATGCAGGAGCAGGCTGACGCTTTGTCGCGCAACGATTCCTCGCCCGCCGCCTCCACCCCGATCGAGGGACAATCGCTGCCGCCGCCGTCAAGCGGCGGTGAACCTGCCGCTCCGGCGGCCGAAGCGCAGCAGCCGCGGCAGACCGCCGCCCTCAGCGCCGGCTCCTCTGCCGCTCGCGGCAATACCGTGCGCTTCCTGCCGATCATCGGCGCGCCGGTGCAGGCCGTGACCCCGCTCTCGCGCCAGCTCGGCGCCGAGGCGCGCGCGCACGGCCTTTCCATCAAGAGCTCGACCGATGCGAGCAGCGACTACATTCTCAAAGGCTATCTCTCCGCCTTCAGCGACGACGGCAAGGTCACCGTGGTTTATGTCTGGGACATTCTCGACAGCGGCGGCGGCCGCCTGCACCGCATCCAGGGGCAGGAAAGCGTGCCGACGGCGGCAGCCGACCCCTGGGCCGGCGTTCCCGCCTCGGTGATGCAGCAGATCGGCTCGAAAACCATCGCGGAATTCTCCTCCTGGCGGCAGACGCGGGGCGGTTAGTCACAAACTTTTTGCAAATATCAAAGCCTGTGGCGCCTTTGCCCTTGCATTCACGGGGAAGCTGGCTAAAAAGCGCGGCTATCAGCGCATAACAGGCGGACCAAAATGAAGGTTTTCGCAGGCAATTCGAACCGGCAACTCGCCGAAGCGATCTGCACCTATCTCAACGTTCCCTTGGGGAGAGCCAGTGTTCGAAGGTTTGCCGATCAGGAAATCTTCGTGGAAATCCAGGAAAATGTGCGCGGCGAAGACGTTTTCCTCGTCCAGCCGACCGCCTTTCCTGCCAACGACCACCTGATGGAGCTGCTGATCATGATCGACGCGATGCGTCGTTCTTCAGCCCGTCGCATCACCGCGGTGCTTCCCTATTTCGGCTATGCGCGTCAGGACCGTCGCGCCTCCGGCCGCACACCGATCTCCGCCAAGCTGGTCGCCAACCTCATTACCGAGGCCGGCGCCGACCGCGTCATGACGCTCGATCTCCATGCCGGGCAGATCCAGGGCTTCTTCGATATACCCACAGACAATCTCTTCGCCATGCCCGTGCTGACGCGCGACATCAAAAGCCATTACGACCTCAGCAATGTCGTGGTCGTCTCGCCTGATGTCGGTGGTGTGGTTCGTGCCCGTGCGCTTGCCAAGCGGCTGGACTGTCTTCTGGCCATCGTCGACAAGCGTCGCGATCGGCCGGGTGAATCCGAAGTGATGAACATCATCGGCGACATCACCGGCAAGGACTGCCTGCTGATCGACGACATCGTCGATTCCGGCGGCACGCTCTGCAACGCCGCCGACGCGATGCTGGCCCAGGGCGCATCGAGCGTCACCGCCTATATCACCCACGGCGTCCTCTCCGGCGGCGCGGTCACCCGCGTCACCTCCTCGAAGCTTCGTGAACTCGTCATTACGGATTCGATCCAGCCGACCACAGCCGTACTCTCGGCGCACAATATCCGCATCGTGACGACGGCGCCGCTGATCGGCGAAGCCATCAGCCGAACGGCCCAGGAAGAGTCCGTCTCCAGCCTCTTCGACTAAGAAGAGCCGGCATTCGTCCGGCTCTTTCAATTTCAGCATCAGATAAACCAGCTATTCCCGGGCATGCTCTCCGAGCCGCATGAATCGCTGGCCGTTGCTTGTCGCGAAGCCGCGTTCCTTGACGGCGAAAGCCCGGAATAAACTGCCGCGCCGATCGTTGACAAAAAAGGCCGGCACAAGGCCGGCCTCTTCATTTCCGATTGATAACGCTCAAGGCTGCTGCGGCGGTGCCGGTACCGCGTCCTGACCCTGATCCGGCTCCTGCCCTGGTTCCAATCCCTGATCCTGATCCTGGTCTGTCTCGAGGCTGGGATCCTGATCCGGACCATCCGGTCCCTTGATCTGCTGGCCATTGACCGCCACGGAACCATCGCGGCTGACGCTGATGTCCCAGCGCGAGCGACCGTCCGCATCGGTCTTGGCGAATCCCTTCACCATCATGATGCCGAAGGAGACCTGGTTGAGATCGGGATCCGTCTTGGCAAGCTCCTGAACCGCCGCGATCGTCTTGTCGAGATCGCGAGCAAGAATCGTCGCCTCCATCGAATAGTCCTTCTGGGTGTCGACGCGCCCCTCAATCTTGCCCGTCATATCGACATCATAGACCTGAGACTTGGCGCTGATCTTCGGAAACTCGACGGCAAGCCGGCCGTCGTGGAAGAGCTTCTTCGCCATCTCCTCGCCGGTCTTCTCCGGCGTTTTATCGTTGAAATCCAACGCCATGATGGCGTCGCCGAAGCTTGCGAAATCCAGGTTCGGAACAGCAAGCTGGAAATCGAAGCTGGTCGGCATGAAAGCCGAATAGTTTGCCGGCATCAGCGGCGTGTCGAGGCTGATCTCCTGGGCGTTCATGCCGAAGCCGAAACGCATGGCGTCACTCGGCCCGTCGATGGCGAGATTGTAGCCGAGTGCCTTGGCGCCGCCCTTACCCATCTCGCTGCTGACGATCAGGTCGTTGACCCCGATCGTCTCGCTGAACGAGGTCAGAAGCGGGAAGGCTTCCTTCACTATTCCCTTGATCTTGTCGCTGTTCTCCGGGCTCAGTTCCTTCTCATCGAGATGATCGAGGACAAAGAAAACCATGTCGCGTATTTGCTTTGCCGGCAGGCCGTCCACCTTGGCATCGACATTGATCGAGCCGGCACGAAATTCGACGGGCGGCATTTGCAGGCCGGAAACCTGCTCGACGAAACCTGACATCGAGGCGTTGCCGGCAAAATCGATACGTCCATTGCCGCCTGCGCTGTCCGTCGAACTCAGCTTTTGGTCCATGCTGGCGATGCTGGCATGGACCTCCTCGGTTTCGGACTTGCTGGCCATCTTAATGTCCTTGGCCGCAAAGGTGCCGGAGCGCAGATAACTGATCGCCGGGTCGAAGACGCCGGTATAAACAAGCGAAGCGATGGAATAGGTGAAATCCGTCGGCTTCTGATCCGGGCCTTTGAAGTGGCCGGAGACGTTGAACTTGTTGTCGCCTTCGACATTCCAGAGCCCGCTGTCGAGCGGCGTGGCGAACATCGAGAACGGCGTCAGCCCGTTGATCGTGAACGTCGCCGGATTAGCTTTGGCAACCAGCTTGGCCAGATCGTAAATGACTTCGTAGCGCGTGCCCGCCGGATTGACGGTTATAAAGCCGCTCTTCGCCAGTTCGTCAGGAAGCAGCTTCGTCAGAGTCTCCTTGACCGCATTGGCGCCGTCCTGGTTGATCTCCGCGCCCTTGGCCGTGGTGAAAAGGCAAAGAACAAGCAAGCTCGTTGCCGTGACATGTTTGAGACGCATAGTCTGTTTTTCTCCTCAGCCGCTTTTTTGATTGCGGCATCCAAAGATGCCAACTGCGCTCATGTCAAGCCAAGTGGCGGCAGGTACTGGCGATTTTGCCACGCGGGTGGGCGTGGATTACAAACATTTCAACGAGGTTCTTCTGGTCGAGACGGCCCGGCGCGGATGGCACGCAGTCGATCCAAGCAGATTTGCCGTCTCAACAATTGAGCGCCGCGGCGGACGCCTGTATATCACCCAAAAACCGCGGCAATCCGCAACTTGCGTTTCAGAGCGAGTTATAATATAGGCCACCGGTCCGTGTAGACACCCTTGGAGGCAACGCGGATGAGGATGGGGAAACCCGCCTCCGGTTTGACGGAACAAGGCATTTGCCCGCCGACGAACTCTCCAAATAACCTCGAAAGGAATAGCCATGAGCCAGGAAACTTACGAGCTCAAGGCCGAGGCGCGCGAACGGGTTGGTAAGGGGTCCGCCCGTGAACTTCGCCGCAACGGTTTGATTCCCGCTGTCATCTATGGTGACAAGCAGGCCCCCATTGCCATCGCTCTCAACACCAATGAGGTGACGAAGCGCATTCATGCCGGTGGTTTCATGACCACCGTGGCGACGATCGAAGTCGACGGCAAGAAGTACAAGGTTCTGCCGAAGGACTACCAGCTCGATCCGGTCCGCGACTTTACGATGCATGTCGATTTCCTGCGCGTCTCAGGCAACACCCAGGTGACCGTCGCAATCCCGGTTCACTTCATCAACGAAGATAAGTCCCAGGGCCTCAAGGTCGGGGGCGTGCTGAACATCGTTCGTCACGAAGTCGAAGTCCATTGCCCGGCCGATGCGATCCCGGAATTCTTCAACATTGACCTCAGCGGCAAGAAGATCGGCGACAGCATCCATATTTCGGAAGTCACCCTTCCGAAGGGCGTCACCACCGTCATCGACCGTGACTTCACGATCGCGACCATCATCGCTCCGGCTGCCGGCATCGACGAGAGCGCCGCGGAAGGCGAAGCCGAAGCCTGATCGCTTCGACCATTTGTAAAGCATACGGCCCGCTTTCCCGTGAACTGGGAAAGCGGGCTTTTCTTTGCCCGGCAAGCTCCCGTTTCAGCAACATTTAACGTATTCGTGAAAGCATGCTTCGTCAGCTGCGAAGAAGCCCGCCTAAGCGCGCGACAGCAGGTAGGGTCGGCCTGGGGGAGTAGACGGAACCATGAACAATTCCGTTGAGAACAGATTTTTTGGAATTGTTTGCGGAGCGCTGCTCGTTTTTGTCGCTCCCCTCTTTGTTCTCTTCCTTTTTCTTTCCTCGGAACGGGCCGACAAGGAAATACGCGATCATATTTCCGTTCTTCTTGTCGCCAATGCTCAGGCGCTGGCAAAGCCGCTCTGGGATCTCGACGAGGAGAGCGTCACCCAGATCAGCGCGACGGTGGTTTCCCAGGGCGCTATCGTCAAGGTCGAGGTGCGTGACCAGTCGGGCCAGCTCGACATCAGTCAGTCCACCATTCCGCGCTCCTTCGACGGCAAGCTCGTCCAGGTGTCGCGCGCCATTATCTACAACACCGTCGACGGCCCGAAGCATCTCGGCAGCATCAGTGTCTACTATCCCGCGCTCGGCTTGTTTTCCGGCCTGAAGCAGGAAGAGGTCGTCTTCATCTCGATCTTCATCTTCGCCGTGCTGACCGTTTTCGGCACGGCGCTGATCGGCAACCGGTTCTTCGTCATTCAGCCGCTGATGCGGCTGACGGCGGCAATCGAGGCCACTCGTCAACTCGGCTCACGCCACCATGTCGACTGGCAGTCGAACGACGAGATGGGACGGCTTGCCCGCAGCTTCAACGAGATGCAGACCAAGCTCGAAAGCGAGGAAAAGGAGCTGAAGGTCGCCCACCGCCGCGCCACCGACATCTATAATCTGACACCCGCCATGCTCTTTTCGCTCGACGAGGAAGATCGCATCACCGCCGTCAGTGATTACTGGCTGCTGGCCACGGGTTATAACCGCGCCGCCGTCATCGGCCGCAACTTCGCCGATCTCGTCACATCGACCACCCGCGACAAATTCGTCAAGCGCCGTCGGGCCGAAAGCGGCATGACCGTCACCGTCAAGTTCGTCTGCCTGGATGGCCGCACCATGGACGTCCTCATCATGGAATCGGAGGCGGAAGCCGGCGCTCAGGACCGCCTCTCGCTGTCGGTCATGACCGATGTGACCGAGCTCAAGGCCTCCGAGGACCGCAACCACCGCCAGGCGATCACCGATCACCTGACCGGGCTGCTCAATCGCCAGGGCTTCGAAGCCGTCCTCGACAACAAGATCGCCGCCGCCGATGCGGCCGGCCAGGAACTGGCCTGCCTCTTCGTCGATCTCGATCGCTTCAAGTGGATCAACGACAATATGGGCCACGCTGCCGGCGACGTGGCGCTGGTCGAGCTCGTCGAACGCCTCAAGGCCTACCTTGCCCCCTCCGATGAGGCTGCCCGTCTCGGCGGCGACGAATTTGCCATCCTGCTGCCGGCGAAAGATGCCGAAAAACGCGCCAGGATAATGTGCGAGCAGATCGCTTCGATCTTCGAAACGCCGTTCGCCCCCGACATGCATCTGAGTGCTTCCGTCGGCATCGCCATCTATCCGCACCATGCCGCAACCGCGGCCGAACTGCTGCAGAAGTCCGACCTGGCGATGTATGCCAAGAAACGCGACGGCAAGAATGGCGCGCAGCTTTTCGACAACGCCATGCTCGACCGTGCCCGCAGCCGCGCCGAGATCGAGGCCAATATCGAAGCCGGTCTCGTCGACAACTGGTTCGAGGCCTTCCTGCAGCCGATCGTCAGTCTGAACGGTCGCGGTATATCAGGTTTCGAAGCACTGATGCGCCTCAACCATCCGCAGAAAGGCTTGATGCCGCCGGCCGAGATCATCAGCGTCGCCGAAGAGACGGCAAAGATCGTCCGCGTCGGCAACGTTATCATGGAAAAGGCGGTCGCCAACCTAGCGAAGATTTCCCGCATATCAGGCATGCAGGACACTTATCTCGCCATCAACTTCTCGCCGCTGCAGTTCGAGCCGGCACTGCCTGCCCGTCTTGCCGCCATTGTCGGTCGCCATGGCATCCGTCCCGAGCGTATCGTCGTCGAGATTACCGAAGCCGTGCTGATGCACGACAACCCTGAGATTCGCATGATCGTCACCGAGCTTCGCCGCTTCGGCTGCCGTATCGCGCTCGATGATTTCGGCACCGGCTATTCGTCGCTGAGCTACCTCAACCGCTTCCCTGTCGACATCATCAAGATCGACCAGTCCTTCACCCGCGCAATCAATGACGGCGACGACGACGTGCGCCAGAAGAGCCGCATGCTGATCGAAGGCATTACCACGCTCTCGCACAAGATGAACTGCACCGTCATCGCCGAGGGCATCGAGACCGAAGAGGAATGCCGCACGCTCCACCAGATGGGGCTCGATTATGGCCAGGGCTACCTCTTCCATCGCCCGCAGCACGCAGCCGTCCTCATCGAGGAACTGACGGCCTCGCAATCGGCCGTCGCACGAGCTTCTTGAACGAAGGATAAGGGAGATGATTATGATGAAAAAGCTCCTGCTTCTTGCATGCCTGGCGCTGCCCTGCACCGCCCATGCGCAAACCGTGACCTTCACCACCGAGGACTACGCGCCCTTCAATTATCGCGAAGGCAAGGAGATCAAGGGCGCGACCGTCGAGCAGGTCGAAAAGGTGATGGCCGCGATCGGCGTCGACTACACGATCGAGATCATGCCCTGGGCGCGCGCTTTCGGCCTTGCCCGCACGGCACCGATGACCTGCGTCTTCGCGACCGCCCACAACGGCGCACGCGACCCGTTGTTCAAATGGATCGAACCGCTGCTCATCGATCGCAACATCCTGATCACCCGCAAGGGTTCCGGCGTTACAGCTGGCAGTCTGGACGAAGCGAAGAAATATACGATCGGCACGCAGCGCGAGGACTATACCGAGACGATCCTGAAGGAGAAGGGTTTCACCAAGCTCGATGTCGCCAGCGACTTCAACGCGACGCTGCGCAAGTTGCTGGGCGGCCGCATCGACATGATGCCGATCTCCGAACTCTATTTCGAAAAGCTGAAGGCCGATCAGCCGCTGGAAATGGTGACCGTGCTCTCCGCCCAGCCGATGAGCATCGCCTGCGAGAAGAGTTTTCCGGACGATTTGCGCGCCAGGATGCAGGCGGCCCTCGACAAGCTGATCGCCGATGGCGTCCAGAAGCAAATCTTCCTGAAATACGGCATGAACCTGTCGGAATGACACCGACGGATGCTGCCCTTTCGACTTGACTTTAGGTTCATTTCCAGATGGTGAACGGCGGGAAGTTCTAGCGAGGGAAGACAGACCATGCTGATCATCGCGGGTCTCGGCAATCCCGGCGGCAAATACGCCGGCAACCGCCACAATATCGGCTTCATGGCCGTCGACGCTATTCATCGGCGCCATAGCTTTTCGCCCTGGTCCAAGAAATTCAGGGCCGAGATCGCCGAGGGTGAACTCGGCGGCGAGAAGGTGCTGCTGATCAAGCCGCAGACCTTCATGAACCTCTCTGGCGAGTCCGTCGGCGAGGCGATGCGCTTCTACAAGCTCCAGCCCGCCAATCTTGTCGCGATCTACGACGAACTCGATCTGCCCCAGGGCAAGGCGCGGCTGAAGACCGGCGGCGGCCATGGCGGCCATAACGGCATCAAGTCGCTGGACGCCCATTGCGGCAAGGAATACCGGCGGCTGCGGCTCGGTATCGGCCATCCCGGCATCAAGGAAATGGTGCAGAATCATGTGCTCGGCGATTTCGCCAAGGCCGACAAGGCCTGGGTGGAGCCGCTTCTCGATACGCTTGCCGACAATGCCGATATGCTGGTGCGAAACGAGGATTCGCAGCTGATGAACAAGATCGCGCTGGCGCTCGGCGGCAAGGCCGAGGAGGAGAAGCCGCGGAAGGACAACAAAAATACCGAAAAAAAGCCGGCCGGCCAGTCGCACATACACCAGGCCCGCAATCACAATCAGCCAAAGGTGCTGGCCACCGGCCCGATGGCCGATATTCTAAAGAAGATGTTCGGTAACAAGGGAGACTGAGGCGGTGCCGGATCAGAATTTCGCCATCCGTCCCGCCGCATCAGGCGATCTTCCCGGGCTGACCACCCTGTACCGGCATTTGAACCCGACGGATCCGGCTCTCGACGAAACCAGGGCCGAAGAGCGGTTCTCCGCCATCCTCGCCCAGCCCGGCATGACCGTATTCATCGGCTTTTCCGGCGATCTCGCCGCAGCAACCGCTACCCTGATCGTCGTGCCGAACCTGACGCGGAACGGCGCCTCCTATGCGCTGATTGAGAACGTCGTCACCCACGCCGACCACCGTCAGCGCGGTTATGCCGGCGCCATCATCGGCCATGCGGTGGCCGAGGCCTGGAAGACCGGCTGCTACAAGGTGATGCTGCTCACCGGCTCAAAGAACCCGGCGACCCTGCGCTTCTACGAGAATTGCGGCTTCGTCAGCGACAAGACCGGCTATCAGATCCGCCGGCCCTGAGCCGCGCTACGCGTGTCTGCACAACATCATTCCTCGGGCTCGGTGGTGAACATCAGCGGAAAGCCCATCTCCTTGGCAAGGTCGATGCCTTCCTTGGCCTTGGTCTCGGCAATATCTCTGGCACAGACCACGACCACGCAGGAACCAAGCTTGTGCGCCGTCATCATCACCCGATAGCCGGTCTCCTCGCTCATGCGGAAGACGGCCTTCAGGATCACGATGACGAATTCGCGCGGCGTGTAATCGTCGTTGACGAGAATGACCTTGTAGAGCTTCGGCTTGTCCAGCTTCGGCTTCACCTTGGTCTTCGGTTTCAGGACAACGTCATTGTCACTCATCGGAAAATCCAGCCGTTGATGACATGAAAAGGCGGAAGAAACATCCGCCAACAATATATTGCACCGTAAGCACGGCAGTTCAATGACGTTGATCTCACTGGGCCGACAGCAGGAGTGATCTTTCGCCCGCCTTCCATCGAAGATCGCGACTATCTTCCGGGCGAACTTGCGGCCTTCAATCACCATCCTAATCTCGCTACCTTTTCAATTCATGCCGCAAACCCTTGACCCAAGCCGGCCATTCCCGCATAGGCAGGGCAAAGTTACCAATAGATATGGATCAAGCCATGGGCTTCAAATGCGGCATCGTCGGTCTGCCGAACGTCGGCAAATCGACCCTCTTCAACGCGCTCACCAAGACGGCGGCCGCACAGGCGGCGAACTACCCCTTCTGCACGATCGAGCCGAATACCGGCGAAGTCGCCGTGCCCGATCCGCGCATGCGCAAGCTTGCCGACATCGCCAAGTCGAAGGAACTGATCCCGACCCGCATCTCCTTCGTCGACATCGCCGGCCTGGTGCGCGGCGCCTCGAAGGGTGAAGGCCTCGGCAACCAGTTTCTCGCCAATATCCGCGAAGTCGATGCCATCGTCCATGTGCTGCGCTGCTTCGAAGACAGCGACATCACCCATGTCGAAGGCCGCATCAACCCTGTCGCCGATGCCGAGACGATCGAGACCGAGTTGATGCTCGCCGACCTCGAAAGCCTCGAGCGCCGCACCGAGCAGACGCGCAAGCGCGCCACCAGCAAGGACAAGGATTCCATGGCGATGCTGCCGATCATGGAAGCGTCGCTGAAGCTGCTCAACGAAGGCAAGCCGGTGCGCACGCTGCTGTCGACGCTCGATGCCGAGGAAATCGTCATCCTCAAGGGCCTCAATCTCCTGACCTCGCATCCGGTGCTCTATGTCTGCAACGTCGCCGAGGCCGAGGCTTCGACCGGCAATGAATTCACCGAGGCCGTCGCTGTCATGGCGAGGGAACAGGGTGCCGAAACCGTCGTCATCTCAGCGGCGATCGAGGCCGAGGTTGCTCAGCTTCCCGAGGATGAGGCCAAGGAATTCCTCTCCGCCCTCGACCTTGATGAGGCCGGCCTCGACCGGCTGATTCGCGCCGGTTACAAGCTGCTCCACCTCATCACCTATTTCACCGTCGGTCCGAAGGAAACGCGCGCCTGGACGATCGAGCGCGGCACCAAGGCGCCGCAAGCTGCCGGCGTCATCCATTCGGATTTCGAGCGCGGCTTCATCCGCGCCAACACCATCGCCTATGACGACTACATCAAATTCAACGGCGAAGTCGGCGCCAAGGATGCCGGCAAGGCGCGTGACGAAGGCAAGGAATACGTCGTCCAGGACGGCGACGTCATCCACTTCCGCTTCAACACCTAAGAAATAACGGGCTGCCGCCTCAACCGGGCGGCAGTCTCTCTGAAATCGCGCTCGGCAGCGCCCGCAACACCAGCCGCCGAAGCGGCATCCATCCCGTTCCAATGATGAGCACGATCGAGCCGACGACAATCAGCGTCGTGAAGATGTAGGTGTCGACGGTCGCGCTTCCGTGCCGGAAGACGCTGAAGATCGCAACGCCGAGCGACAGCAGCCCCGAGGTGACGAAGGCGCGGCGGTCGATAATGAGACCGATCAGCATCAGCGCCGCCACGGTCGCGACGACCACGGGCGTCCGGGCCGATACGTTCGCCAAATCGAAGATACGGCCACCTTCCCCCAGAGACAGCAAGGAAACAGTGCTGTAAAGCAGCGCCGGCGCCGCGCCGAGATGCAGCCAGAAAGCGATATCCGAGCGCGTCGTGCGGCGCAGCCGGTCGCCGAGATCGAAATAGAGCGCCGTCGCGAAGAGGCCGAGTGCGCAAACGAGGGAGACTGCCGCCAGCACGGCAAGATGATCGACGAAAAAGGCAGGATTGCCGCTGAGCCATTGCACCAAGCGCAAAAGCAGGGTGAGTACCAAGGCCAGCGTCGACATGATGGAAAGCGCCAGCGACAGGGGCACGCGATAGCGGGCATAGTAGATGCCGAGAAGGATCGGGAAGCCGGCGACAAACTGCGTCAGCTCAGCCCCGATTTGGGAAGTCCACGGCGTGAAGACGCGGGACATCAGCAAGAACGTCCAGCAGAACAGCGCAATCGTCAGGCTGACGGCCGGCAAAGCCAGCCGCTGGCGGCGCACCAGGATTTCCGAAAGCACGATGATGGCAGGCGGCACGGCATAAAGCGGCGCAAGGCCCCAGAGGCCGACAAGCGCCACGATCACGCCGATGGTGATCAGCACGTCGTGGAACCCTCGCACGAAACGCGGCGTCTCCGTATCCGACCAGGCCTGCTCCTCGGCCGCCATCGCCGGCTGCCCAGCGGCAACGGCCACGCCGCGCTCGATGAGGAACGGCAGAAGCCGCCCGCCCGCCTCCGGCGAAATCAGCTCCCGGCGCACCGCCTCGTCGAGGATCGACCTTAGTTCAGTCATACCGGTTTATCTCCCCGGAATCATTGAGCCCATGCGGATGCTGTTGTAAGCACTAGAGCATCATGCCGAAAAGTGTAAGCGGTTTTCGGACGACATCCTGCTCTAACTCTTTAATGTAGAACAGGATTCAGATTTTAGGCCGACCGGCCTAAAAACATCCTGTTCTAGGCTGCATATGGCGGAGGAGCGAATGTCGGCAGAAAAGCTTTCCCTTGAGGATTTCCAGCCTGGCCGCCGCTTCACCCTCGGCCCGAAGCTGGTGCTGGCTGAGGAAATCATCGAGTTTGCCCGGGAATTCGACCCGCAGCCGATGCATCTCGACGAGGCCGCCGGCCGCGCCAGCATTCTCGGCGGGCTCGCCGCCTCCGGCTGGCATACGTCCTCGATGCTGATGCGCATGATGGCCGACAGCTATATTCTGAACGCCCTCTGCGAGGGTGCGCCGGGCATCGATCTGATGGAATGGCGAAAGCCGGTGCTGGCAGGCGATACGCTGCAGGGCCACTCGACCGTGCTCGGAGCCAGGCCGATGCGCTCGCGCCCCGGCATTGGAATAGCCAGATTCCGCCACGAGGTGGAAAACCAGCGCGGCGAACTCGTTTGTCTCTCGGAGAATTCGGTCATGATCCGCATGCGGGCGGAGGCATCGGCATGAGAATGTCCGAGCTTTACGCCGTCGGCGAAAAGGCCGAGATCGGCAGCTACACCTTTACCGAGGAAAACATCGTCCGCTTTGCCAGACGCTACGATCCGCAGCGTTTCCACGTCGACAAGGAAGCCGCCAAAGAGACCCTCTTCGGCGGACTTTGCGCCTCGGGCTGGCATACCACCGCCGCCTGGATGCGGACCTTCCTTGCCTTCTGGAAAAGCCAGAGTATCGCGCTTGCGCAAAAGGGTCTGACGGCGCCGAACCTCGGCCCCTCGCCCGGCTTCCAGAAACTGCAATGGCTGCGGCCGATTTTCCCGGGTGACGTCGTGACCTATTCGGTCGCCTTGCTCTCGAGCCGGCCGCTTGCGTCGCGGCCGGGCTGGCACGTCAACACCATTCTCTGCGAGGGCGTCAACCAGAACGGCGATGCCGTCATGCGCTTCGAAAGCGGCGTCTTGGAATTCGACTGACGACGCTGGCGGAATGCCGGTCAGTGGCCAGAGAATTCGACCAGCGTGTGCACGACGACGCCGAGCTCTTCCAGCTTCCTGCGACCGCCGAGATCCGGCAGATCGATGACGAAGCAGGCGCCGACTACCTCAGCGCCGATCTGGCGCAGCAGCTTGGTCGCACCGACGGCCGTACCGCCGGTGGCGATCAGGTCATCGACCAGGATCACCTTCTCGCCGGGCTGCACCGCATCGCGATGCATCTCCATCTCGTCGACGCCATATTCCAGGCTATAGGCGATACGCACGGTCTCATGCGGCAGCTTGCCCTTCTTGCGGATCGGCACGAAGCCGGAGGAAAGCTGGTGCGCCACCGCACCGCCGAGAATGAAGCCGCGTGCTTCCATGCCGGCGATCTTGTCGATCTTCGTGCCGGCATAGGGCTGCACGAGTTCATCGACCGCCCGGCGGAACGCGCGGGGGTTGCCGAGCAACGTGGTGATGTCGCGGAAGATGATGCCGGGCTTGGGATAGTCGGGGATGGAGCGGATGCTGGCTGCGAGCTCCGAAAGCGTATTGTTCATGGAAAGTCCATATTCTGCGAGGGCATGAAACGGCCCGCACCCTAGATCATGAAGCCGAAAAGTGTAAGCGGTTTTCCGAAGGGATTGCCGGCCGGAGTCGACGCAAAGCGGCAGGCAACAAAAAAGGCGGCTCGCAAGCCGCCTTTCGAATTCAGACAAGGAACGCTCAATGTTCCTTGTTGGCGTAGACCGAGCGCTTCGTCAGATAGATCAGCACAGTGAAGATCGCCAGGAAGACCATGACCATGAAGCCGGTGCGCTTGCGCTCCTCCAGATGCGGCTCGGCAGCCCACATCAGGAAGGCGGTGACGTCCCTGGCATACTGGTCCACGGTCGCGGGCGCGCCGTCGTCATAGGTCACCTGACCATCGGAAAGCGGCTTCGGCATGGCGAGCACGTCAGCGGCGTTGAAATACGGATTGTAATGCGCGCCTTGCGCTATCTTGGTGCCGGCTGGCGGTTCTTCATAGCCGGTCAGGAGCGAATAGATATAGTCCGGGCCGCCTTCCTGATACTGCGTGAACATGTCGAAAACGAACTGCGGAAAGCCGCGCGTGACGCCGCGGGCCTTGGCGATCAGCGAAAAATCGGGAGGAGCGGCGCCATTGTTGGAAGCAGCCGCGGCTTCGGCATTGGGGAAAGGCGACGGGAAGTAGTCGGAAGGAACCGCCTTGCGGGTAAACATCTCGCCGCTGGCGTCGGGACCGTCCTGCACCTCGTAATTCGCGGCGAAGGCCTTTACCTGCCCCTCGGAATAGCCGAGTTCGTCGAGCGTGCGGAAAGGCACGAGCTTCATCGAATGGCAGGCTGCACAGACTTCCGTGTAGACCTTGAGGCCGCGCTGGAGCTGGCCTTTATCGTAATGGCCGAAGGGACCGGCGAAAGTCCATTCCTGCTGCTTCGGATGCTTCAGGGGATAATGCGGTGTCTCGCCTTCCGCGTGATGGGCCGGAGCCGCACCGGCCGGGCCTGGCTCTTCGGCCAGAGCCGCGCCGCTGAGACCGGCAACGAAAGCGAGCGAGAGAATGCTTGCAACAAGCGTTTTCATGTTTCTGTTCCCTTCCGTCTCGCGCTTACGCATTGGCCGCTGCACTGGCGGCAGCTGTCTTGTTGCGCTTCTCGAGCACCGCTTCGGTGATCGAGTTCGGGATGCGGCGCGGCGTCTCGACGAGGCCGAGCACCGGCATGGCAACCAGGAAGAAGGCGAAGTAGAGGAGCGTGCAGATCTGCGAGATGATGACGAAGCTCCCTTCCGCCGGCTGAGAGCCGAGCCAGCCGAGGATGATCGCGTTGATCACGAACAGCCAATAGAACAGCTTGTACCAGGGACGGTAGACCGCCGAGCGAACCTTGGACGTATCGAGCCAGGGCAGGAAGAACAGCACGATGATGGCGCCGAACATCACGAGCACGCCGCCGAGCTTGGAGTCGATCGGGCCGATGTTGAAGGTGATCGAACGCAGCATCGCGTAGAACGGCAGGAAGTACCATTCCGGAACGATGTGGGCCGGCGTCTTCAACGGGTCGGCCGGAATGTAGTTGTCGGCATGGCCGAGGAAGTTCGGCATGTAGAAGACGAAATAGGCATAGACCAGCAGGAAGACCGAGACGCCGAGCGCATCCTTCATCGTCGCATAGGGCGTGAAGCGCACCGTGTCCGTCTTCGTCTTGACCTCGACGCCCGTCGGGTTCGTCTGACCGGTGACGTGCAATGCCCAGATGTGCAGGACGACGACGCCGGCGATCATGAAGGGCAGCAGGTAGTGCAGCGAGAAGAAGCGGTTGAGCGTCGGCTGTTCGACGGCAAAGCCGCCGAGCAGGAACTGCTGGAGCGATTCGCCGATCATCGGGAAGGCCGAGAAGAAGCCGGTGATGACGGTCGCGCCCCAGAAGGACATCTGGCCCCAGGGCAGGACGTAGCCCATGAAGCCGGTCGCCATCATCAGCAGGTAGATGACGACGCCGAGGATCCAAAGGATTTCGCGCGGAGCCTTGTAGGAACCATAATAGAGACCGCGGGCGATGTGCAGGTAGACGGCGACGAAGAAGAATGATGCGCCGTTGGCGTGCATGTAGCGCAGCAGCCAGCCGTGATTGACATCGCGCATGATCTTTTCAACGGAGTTGAAGGCGATCGTCGTGTCGGCGGCGTAATGCATGGCGAGCACGATGCCCGTCAGGATCTGCACGACCAGCATGACGGAGAGCATGGCGCCGAAAGTATAGGCATAGTTCAGGTTTCTCGGAACCGGATATGCTACGAAGCTGTCATAGACCATGCGCGGCAGCGGAAGGCGCGCATCGACCCATTTCTCGAAGCCGGTTGATGGTTCGTAGCTGGAATGGCCACTCATGAATCAGTCTCCCCTCAACCGATCTTGATTTTGGTATCGGACACAAATGAAAAGGTCGGGATCGCCAGATTCTGAGGCGCGGGACCCTTCCGAATGCGGCCGGCCGTGTCGTAGACCGAGCCATGGCAGGGACAGAACCAACCATTGTATTCGCCGGCCTGGCCGAGCGGGACGCAGCCGAGATGGGTGCAGGTGCCAATCATGACGATCCAGTTTTCCTTGCCTTGGCCGCCCGAGCGGTCGACGCCCGTTGCCTGAGCGTCGGCAGGAAGGTTTGCATTGCGGGCCACCGGATCCTTGAGATCCGACATCGGGACATCGGCCGCGGCCTTGACTTCCTCAGGCGTGCGGTTGCGGATGAAGATCGGCTTGCCGCGCCATTTCACCGTCAGCGACATGCCGGGCTCGAGGCTCGTGACATCGACTTCGATGGAGGCCAGCGCCAGCGTCGACGCATCCGGGCGCATCTGGTCGATGAACGGCCAGGCAACCGCGACGGCGCCGACAGCGCCCGCCATACCAGTGGTGAGATAAAGGAAATCACGGCGAGTAGGCTCTGTCGAAGCCTCGCTTGTCGTTACGTGTTCGCTCACGGCCTAACCATCCTCTGCGCAATTATTGCGGAATTCCGCCCTGCCCCCTCTGCCGGCGAATCGATCTAGACACAATTCGGCCATAGATTCCCCGGCAATCCGGCGCGTTCTAAGCTTGATCGCAAATTATGTCCAGCCTTGGCAAGGGGACGGGGGCACAATGTCGCGGGAATTTCCGATGAATTTTTTAAGGCAAACACGAGCTTGCCATTATGCTGCATTGCAACAAAAACCCCACCGTGATAGGCGCAGGCGCAACCAAGCCAGCGAGCCGGACCGAAGCGGATGAGAGACACGATTTATTGCGTATTCAGCGTTCTCACGACCCTTGTACTTGCCATCGTCTCGCTGCGCTACGTCAAGGATTTCTATCTGCTTTCCTTCTTTTACAGCTTCCAGGTCCATCTGGCCGTGGCAGCAGCAGCGGCGTCCATCGCAGCCTTTATCGTCAAACGGCACTGGTATGCGTTGCTGACGCTTGGCGTATCTGTGGTCCTTGCCGTCCATGGTGTCATGATGATGCGCGAATTCGTCGAGCCCGCCGTCGAAGAAAATCGCCCGGCCCTCTTCAAGCTGATGTCCTTCAATATCGAGAACGATAATTTCGCCAACGGCCCGGCAATTGCCGACATGGCCATCGCCTCCGGCGCCGATGTCGTCAACATCCTCGAGGCCGAACCGCTGCTGTCGGAACTGCCGCGGCTCCTGAAGACATATCCCTATTACATCGGCTGCGGCGTCGGCATGCGGGAATGCGATACCCTGGTTCTGTCGAAGCGCCCGCTGATCGAGCCCCGCATCCGCAATCTCGGCCTGCTCTGGCGCAACCGACTGACGATCTCGACGATCGATTTTTACGGTCAAAAGATCAATTTCCTCGCCGCGCATTTGACCAAACCTTATTATGACGAATTCCACGGCCTTGAGATCGAAGATCTCGCCGAGATTATCCCCACCCTGCCGGGACCGCTTGTCCTCGCCGGTGATTTCAATACCTCCATCCTGGCGCCCGACGTGCAGTGGCTCATGCGCAGCCAGGGCCTGGGCACGGTAGCATTGGAGCCGGCGACATGGCCGATTGCTGCCGGCGCCTTCGGAATTCCGATCGATCACGTCTTCAGCAAAGCGCCGCTGCGGCTGAAATCGGTGAGCCGCATCAAAGACGGCTTCGGTTCAAATCATTTTGGCCTCATGGCGGAATTCGCCGTCGACCCTTGAGACCGCATCCTCGTCCGCCGCGAGGAAACCGCCGGACTGGCGCGCCCAGAGCTCGGCATAGAGCCCGCCGCGGCGAAGCAGCTGATCGTGGGTGCCCTCCTCGATGATGCGGCCGAGATCGACAACGATCAGCCGGTCGAGCGCAGCAATCGTCGACAGCCGATGAGCGATCGCAAGCACGGTCTTGCCTTCCATGATCCGATGGAGATTGGACTGAATCGCTTCCTCCACTTCCGAATCGAGCGCCGAGGTCGCTTCGTCGAGGACAAGGATCGGAGCGTCCTTCAGCATGACGCGGGCAATGGCGATGCGTTGCCGCTGGCCGCCTGACAGTTTCACACCGCGTTCGCCGACATGCGCATCGAAACCGCTGCGCCCCTGCTGATCCTGCAGGCGCTCGATGAAGTCGATGGCTTCGGCGCGCGTGGCTGCCTCGACCAAGCGCTCCTCACCGGCATCCGGCCGTCCGAACAGGATATTGTCGCGCACCGAACGATGCAGCAGCGACGTGTCCTGGCTGACGACGCCGATCTGCATCCTGAGCGATTCCTGCGTCACGGCCGCAATATCCTGGCCGTCGATGAGAATGCGGCCGTCCTGAATGTCATAGAGGCGCAGCAGCAGGTTCATCAGCGTCGACTTGCCCGCGCCGGAACGGCCGACGATCCCGACCTTTTCGCCCGGGTGTATTGTCAGGGAGAAATTCTCGACGACCGGCAGGTGACCTTTGCCGTAGCGGAAGGAAACATTGTCGAAGCGGATGCCGGGCTGCCGGATCATCAGGCTCTTCGCATCCGGCCGATCGACGAGCCCCAGAGGCTGGGAGATCAGCTCGGCGGCGTTCTGGATGGTGCCGAGATTGCGCATGATGCCGTTGAACTGGGTCATCAGCCGCCCCAACAGGAAATTCAGCCTGAGCACCAGCGCCAGCGAGAATGCCACGGCACCCGAGCTGACCAGGCCGCGCAGCCAGAGATCGACGCTCAGCCCCGCCATCGTCACGATCATCAGGCCGGAGAGCAGCGCCATGGAGGCCCGGACACCGGTAATGAAGCGGGTGAAGCGCAGCACCGTATCCTGATAGATATCGAAGCCCTGCCGCATGTAGCGGTCGCTCTCCTCGGCGCGCGCAAACAGCTTCAGCGTCTGCATGTTGCTGTAGGAATCGACCATCCGGCCGTTCAGCATCGATCCGGCCTCCGCCGTTTCGCGGGAATGATGGCGGATCCTGGGAACGAAGTGGCGGGCAAGCAGGCTGAAGGCGCAAAGCCAGAACAGCACGACGGCGGCCAGGGAAAAGTCCAGCCGGGCGACGAGCACGAGCGTCGTCACGGCATAAATTCCGACGAACCAGACGCTTTCCATCAGCGAGGTGACGAGATCCCCGGCCGCCTGCCCGGCCGACCAGACCTTGGTAACGATGCGCCCGGAGAAATCGCTCTGGAAGAACGATAAAGACTGCCGGGAGACATGGAGATAGGATTGCCAACGTGCTAGATTGTAAAAACCCGGCGTGATCACCTGCTGATCGACGAGCGCGATCAGGAAAGCGACGACGAAACGTACGAGGCCGATGAGAGCGAGCATGCCGAACAGCTCGCCGCCATGGGCTGCCAGAAGACCGCTCCAGCCGGCGCCGGGTGTGATACTGCCGAGGATATCGACCAGCCGGCCGACGAACCAGAAAAGTGCCGCCTCGATTGCCGCCGATGTGCCGCCGAGAACGAGCATGGCGACGAAGGGCATCTTCGCCTGGCCGATATAGAACCGGATGAATCCGAGCGTCGAGCCCGGCGGCTGAAGATTGGCGCGCGGACGGAACGGATCGATCCAGGTTTCAAACAGGCGAAGAATGGGGCGCAGGAACATGGAAGCGATATAGGCGGATTGGCGGAAGCGGCAAAGAGAAGGAAATGCCGACCAACCTTATATTTTTGTAATGATCGATAACATCGGCGGCATCGCTATTGATTGCTCCCGAACCGGTCACAATCTGACACTATGATCACGGCTCACCGGAGAGAGGCCCATGGAAACGAAAATGCTCGACGCGCATATTCCGCTTCCGCTCGCGGAAAGGCTTGACGCCCTGGCCATCGACCTGGCGCTGCCGCGCGACGAGATCGTCACCGAGGCCCTTGCCGCCTGGCTCGACCAGGAAGACCGCCGCCGCATCGTGGCGCTGCGCACGATCGCCGCAGCCAACACCATCGTGGTCGTTGGACATGACCGGGTGATCGATTGGGCAGACAGCCTTTGAACGCACGTGGGCGGTCAGGCGATAATCCCGCCTCCCCATCAACCGCGTGGCTTTTAAAATAGTCCCTGAAAATCAAACGGCCCTCCTCGCGTTCGCAGGGAGGGCCAATTTGATTTTTATTCAGCCGCTTCTTCCGCCTCTTCGGTATGATCGGAGAGGAAGCCGCCGGACTGGCGGTTCCAGAGGTCGGCGTAGATGCCGCCATTTTCGATCAGTTCGGCATGCGTGCCGGCCTCGATGATCCGCCCCTTGTCGAGCACGATCAGCCGATCCATCTCCGTCAGCGTCGACAGCCGGTGGGCAATCGCGATCACCGTCTTGCCCTCCATCAGGGCGAAGAGGTTTTCCTGGATCGCCGCCTCGACTTCCGAATCGAGCGCCGAGGTTGCCTCGTCGAGCACCAGGATCGGCGCGTCCTTCAGGAAGACGCGGGCGATCGCGACGCGCTGCCGCTGGCCTCCTGAGAGCTTCACGCCGCGTTCGCCCACCTGCGCGTCGAGCCCTTGGCGGCCCTGCATGTCGACGAGGCCCTCGACGAACTCCCAGGCATTCGCACGCTTGGCAGCCTCGATAATCTCAGCATCAGAAGCGTCGGGGCGGCCATAGGCGATGTTGTCGCGGATCGAGCGATGCAGCAGCGAAGTATCCTGTGTCACCACGCCGATCAGCGAGCGCAGACTCTCCTGCGAGACGCCTGATATATCCTGCCCGTCGATGGTGATGCGGCCGCCCTCCAGATCGTAGAAGCGCAGCAGCAGGTTCATCAGCGTCGTCTTGCCGGCGCCGGAGCGCCCGACGAGACCGACCTTCTCGCCCGCCTTGATGTCGAGCGACAGGCTGTCGATGACACCCTTGCTTTTGCCGTAGTGGAAGCGGATGCGGTCGTAGTGGATCGCGCCCTTCTTCGCCGTCATCGAGGGCGCGCCCGGCTTGTCGACGATGTCGTGCTGTTTGCTCATCATCTCCATGCCGTCATAGACGGTGCCGATATTCTCAAACAGCGCCGAGACTTCCCACATAATCCATTGCGACATGCCGTTGACGCGCATGGCAAGGCCGATGGCGATGGCGATGGCGCCGACCGAGATCGCGCCGTTCAGCCAGAACCAGATCGACATGCTGGAGACGACGAAGAGCGCAATGCAGTTGTTCAGGTAGACGCTGATGTGGAAGAGCGTCACCTTGCGCATCTGCTTGTGCACGGTCTGCAGAAACTCGTCCATGCCCTCTTTGGCATAGACCTCCTCGCGGCCGGCATGCGAAAACAGCTTGACGGTTGCGATGTTGGTGTAGCTGTCGACCACGCGCCCCGTCATCATCGAGCGTGCATCCGCCTGCGCCGCCGCGATCTTGCGAAGCCGCGGCACGAAATAGGCGACGATGCCGATATAGATGGCGAGCCAGACGAGGATCGGGATCATCAGCCGCCAATCGGCCGCCGCAATCACGATGATCATCGTCAGGAAATAGCTGACGACATAGACGAAGACGTCGAGGATCTTCATCACCGTTTCGCGCACGGCAAGCGAGGTCTGCATCACCTTGGTCGCGACACGCCCGGCAAACTCATTGGCGAAGAATGTCATGCTGTGGCGCAGCAGGAAGCGATGCATCTGCCAACGGGCGCTCATCGGATAATTTCCGAGCAGCATCTGGTGCATGATGAGGGAATCGAGCCCAGCCGCCAGTGGTAAGCCAACCAGCACCAGCGCCGCCATCCAGAAAAGCTTGTGGCCCTCCGTCTGCAGGAAGGTGGCTCGGTCGGCATTGGTCAGCCAGTCGACGATATCGCCGAGAAACTGGAAGAGCGCCACTTCGCCGACGGCGATTGAGGCCGTCAGCATCGCCATCAGGCCGAGCCAGGGTGCTGCCGGCTTGCTGTAATGCCAGCAAAAGGCGAAAAGACCCTTCGGCGGAGCGACTGGCTCCTCGCTCGGAAAGGGATTGAGTCGCTGTTCGAACCAGCCAAACATGAAATTGCTCCAAAACGTCAGCGTTTCGGCTCCCGGCTTCGCGCCATCCCGGTGCTACGCAAGCACATATGGGAACCGAACGTTCAAGGGGCGAGGCTGAAACAGCCGCACAATGGATCAAAAAGGGGGATTCAGTAGGAAAGGCGCACTAGCGGCGCCGTGTCGCCTTAATCGGCATCACGCCGGGAAAGCGCATATCGAGCAAAATATTCATGACGGCCCTCCCTGCTGGCGACTGAAAGATGTGCATGGATAACGCGAAAATCGCTAAATTTCCAGCCCTATAATGGCGTAAATAGAACGTTTCTCGGCCAAAACGCGCCCTGTTGCGGCGAAACGGCAGTTGCTTTAGGTCTCACGCGTCTTAACGAAATAAGCGGCGTGTGATGACCGACCTCAGATTGGCACTCTATCAGCCGGATATCCCCGGCAATACCGGCACGATCCTGCGTCTTGCTGCCTGCCTCGGCTTTGCGGTCGATCTGATCGAACCGGCCGGCTTCGACGTTTCGGATCGAAACCTGAAACGATCCGGCATGGATTATATCGCCGCCGCCGCGCTGACCCGCCATGTCAACTGGGAGCGCTTCGTGGCGTGGCGTGCCACGACCGGCCGCCGTCTGATCCTCGCCTCGACCAAGGCGGCCGATCGCTACACCGATCTGGTCTTCCGCTCGGATGACATCCTGCTTTTCGGTCGCGAAAGCGCCGGCGTGCCGGATCATGTGCATGAAACCGCCGATGCCCGCATCCTGATCCCGATGGTCGAGGGCCATCGTTCGATCAACGTCGCCGTCTCCGCCGCGATGATCGTCGGCGAAGCGATGCGCCAGACGGTCTGGGTTTGATCGATATCGACTTCGAAGCAACCACCGATCCGCTCCAGAACATGTCGCAAAACGACGTTGCGAATCCGCCAAATCGGTCTATATTTATTAGCCGGGCAAACAAAAATATCGCATAGCCTCCGTTATTTCAACAGCTTGGGAGGTTTCACCCAGGCCAGCGCCTCTGCACACAGATGAAAGAAGAATAAAAGCAAGAAAATGGATTCCACAGTCATCATGATCAACCTGTTCGGCGCCGTGGCCTTGCTGCTATTCGGCCTTGCGCAGGTGAAGGACGGCGTGTCCAGGGCATTCGGCGCACGCCTCAGGACAGGGTTGGCGACCGGCACGCGCGGCGGTTTCCGTTCCTTTCTGTCCGGTCTCGTCGCGACCATCGCGCTACAGAGCTCCACGGCGACGGCGCTGATGACCGCATCCTTCGTCGAGCGTGATCTGATCAAGCCGCGCATGGCGCAAATCGTCCTGCTCGGCGCCAATGTCGGCACTGCGATCACCGCCTGGATCGTCGCCACCGGCATCGAATGGCTCTCTCCCCTCTTGATCCTCTTCGGCATCGTGCTTTACCGCGGGCGTTCCAGCGCCCGCCAGGGCGGCGGCGCAGCGCTGATCGGCATCGGGCTGATGCTGCTGTCGCTGCATCTTCTCGGCCTCGCGACAGAACCGATGCGCGCCTCCCCCGCTCTCGCCGCCTTTATCGGCCTGCTGGATGGCGCGCTGCCCGTGGCGCTGCTCTTCTCGGCAGCCCTCGCCTTCCTATCCTCATCGAGCCTGGCCGTAGTGGTGCTTATCCTCTCGCTCGCCTCGGCGGGCCTGGTTTCGGCCGAACTCGTCATCGTGCTTGTGCTCGGCGCCAACCTCGGCGGTGCGATCCCGCCCGTCATCGCAACATTATCCGGTCCGGTTTCGGCGCGGCGCGTCACCCTCGGCAATCTCGCGGTGCGCACGCTAGGATGCTTTATCGCCCTGCCGCTGGCGGGCTATGGCGCCGAATTCATCCGGATGCTGCCCTTTGGCCCGGCGAAGCTGCCGGTCGACGCGCATCTTGCCTTCAATCTTCTGCTCGCCGCCCTGGCCTGGCCTTTTTCCCGACCGCTCGCCACCTTGATGGCCCGGCTGGTGCCGGATCAGCCGGAACCTGACAACGCCCCGAAATATCTCGATGCGCAGGAGCTTTCGACACCCGTCATTGCCCTGACCAGCGCCACCCGCGAAGTGCTGGGCGTCGGCGACCTCATCGAGCGCATGCTCGTCAGGGTCTCCGAAGCCTTCGAGCAGAATGATGCCGGCAAACTTGCCGAAATCCCAGCTCTCGAAGAGCGCGTCGACCGGCTGCAGCAGGCGGTGAAGATCTATCTCTCGAAGCTCGGCCGCGAGGGGCTCAGCGATGAAAACGCTCGCCGCTCGATTGTCGTCATCGACTACGCGATCAATCTCGAACATATGGGCGACATCATCGAGAAAGGCTTGCGGGAGGAGGTGGCGAAGAAGATCTCGCTCGGCCTGAAATTTTCCGACGACGGCCATCAGGAACTGCGCAAGCTGTTCGATCTGACGATCGACAATCTGCGCGTCGCCCAGACGATCTTCGTCACCCGCGATTTCAATCTCGCGCGGCAGATGATGGAGATAAAGGTTGAGGTGCGCCGGATGGAAAAGCAATCGGCCGAGCGCCATCTCGAACGCCTGCGCGACGGCCGCGCCGACAGCCTGCAGACGAGTTCGCTGCATCTCGATATGCTGCGCGACCTGAAGCGCATCAACGCCCATATCGTCTCGGTGGCGCATCCGATCATGGATGAGAGCGGCCTGCTGATCGAAAGCCGCGTGCGGACTGCTGTAGAGTGATGGTCAGTCGGCCGATGGCAGGCGGCGCATAGTGAATTCGATCTGATCGCCGTCGAGCTGACGCCAGCTCTCCACTTCTGTCCAGTAGGCGGCTTTCGGATATTCGTCGAACCATTCGCGCGCCTTGGCGCGTGCGTCGAGGAGGCCGAGGCAATATGTCTCACGCACGAAATGGTCTTTCCTGCGGGAGGACGTTTCCGCCCGATGTCTCGCTATCCTGCGCTTCAGGCCGTCAAAGGACGGAGGCCCTGGAACTTTTTTCATCAAACCTACCTCTTCGGAAAAGGTAATATCGAAATCTGGGATTTGCGAGTCGAATCTTGGAAGCGCTTGGGAGTGCGCCTTGGCTTGGCGACATGCGGCGCCACCTGCTAAACGGGGCGGGCAATCGAGAATGAGCGAGTCGCTTCCTATGGAGATGCCGACCGCCGGAGGCGTGACATGGAAAGACCGGAACTGCCGATCGGCCTGCCTGACGATATCGAAGTGAAGAAGGCCGCCGCCCGCAGCTGGTTCGAAGGACTGCGCGACACGATTTGCGCCTCCTTTGAGGCCCTCGAAGACGAACTGGAAGGCCCGCTCTCCGATCAGGAGCCCGGCCGCTTCGCCGCCAAGGACTGGTCGCGCGAAAACGGCGGCGGTGGTCGCATGTCGATGATGGAAGGCCGGGTCTTCGAGAAGGTCGGCGTCCACACCTCCACCGTCCATGGCGAGTTTTCCCCGGACTTCCGGGCGCAGATACCCGGCGCCAAGAACGATCCCCGTTTCTGGGCCTCGGGCATTTCGCTGATCGCCCATCCCGTGAACCCCAACGTCCCGGCCGTGCACATGAACACCCGTATGGTGGTGACCACCAGCCGCTGGTTCGGCGGTGGCGCCGACCTGACGCCGGTGCTGTCGCGCCGCCGCACCCAGGAGGACGAGGACAGCCAACTCTTTCACAAGGCGATGGAGATCGCTTGCCGCAATCATGCCGTCGCCGACTACGATGCCTACAAAGCCTGGTGCGACGAATATTTCTTCCTGAAACATCGCAACGAGGCCCGCGGCATCGGCGGCGTCTTCTATGACTGGCTGCATTCGGGCGAGGATGCCGGCGGCTGGGACGCCGACTTCGCCTTCACCCGCGATGTCGGCCGGGCCTTCGCCATGGTCTATCCGAAGATCGTCCGCTCCAACTTCAATAAGCAGTGGACGGAGGCGGACCGCGACGAACAATTGATCCGCCGGGGCCGCTACGTCGAATTCAATCTGCTGTATGATCGCGGCACGATCTTCGGCCTGAAGACCGGCGGCAACGTTGAATCCATACTCTCATCGCTGCCTCCCGTCGTCCGCTGGCCATGAGACTGTAATAACTCGTCGATAAATTCGAGTTGATTGACCTTCACGAAAATTAAGCGCGTCCTAACTTAATATGTATGTGCGTAACAATCGGAGGAGGATTGTCATGACGATACAAAGTGGTTCGCCTGCGTCCACGGATGTCCAGGAAACATCCCGCGCAATCGACACATCCGAGTTTCTGACGCGCATCGCCGAGAAGCTGCGGGCCAAGAGCGGCTCGGATCTGCCGCTGTCCTGCTTCATCGAGCAGGTCAAGCTGCAACTGGCCGGCGGCAAGTCGCCGGAACAGCTGCAGAACGAAGCCGCGGCCGCCAACAGCAACATGCCCGGCCAACTATCGGATACCTACAAAGCCTGGGCGATGCCCGACTGACACGGCCTTTACCGGCCGGCATGTCGATGCCGGCCGGAACCTTCCCTCCCCCCGCACATTCATAAATCGCGTCAGATCGCGATCGTCTTTGTGTTTTAAACAGAGGAGAAGACCATGCGACTTTTCGAATGCGGCACTCTCGTCCCGGGCTGCGCCTGGCATACGCGGGCCGATAGCGACGCCGAGGTGGTCCGCCGCGCCGTCGAGCACCTGAAAAACGCTCACGGGGAAACCACGATCCGCGAGAACATGGTGGATAATATCAAGGCTCGCATCCGAGACGAGGTCAATGCAGCCTAATTATTGCACCCGTTCCTGCAGCCGGGCGAGCAGCGCCGCCCGGTCGGAAACGAAATTTTCCTCCACCCACTGGTTTTCCAGGCCGGCGAGCAACTCGCCAACACGCGGGCCGGACGCGATTCCCGCAGAAATCACGTCGCCGCCGTTCAGCGGAAATTGCGGCTTCTTCCAGTTCGCGGCCTGATCCAGCAGCTTGGTGAGCCGCGCCGATCGTGCCATTTCGTCGAAATCCCCTTCAGCCTTCCCACGCGCAACGCCGAGCGCCAGCTTCAGCCGAGACAAGATACCGTCGGCGCCGTTGCGGTAAAGCAACCGTTCGAAGGCCGCCGACGACATGTCGTCGTTAACAGGTGCCGCCATTGCCCAGGCCCTGAGAGTGGCCGCCTCCGCATTCGAGAGCTTGAGCCGGGCTGCCAGCCCCTCCAGCCGCACCGCATCGGGCGGCACGATCGCCGCAAGGCGCAGCAACGGATCCGGCGTCCAGCCGAGCGCCTTTTCGGTGGCGACCAGCGAGGGAATCGCATCGATCCCCCATTTTTCCGATTCCGGCAGGATTTCCGTCAGCACCGCCACCTGCCGCATCCAGAGCAGTGCCCGGCCGGGATCGGAAGCACTCAGCAATTTCCGCAGTTCCGACCAGACTCGCTCCGCCGACAGCGTCTTCAGCTTCGAACGCGCCGCCGAACACGCCTTCAGCCCCTCGGCATCTGGCCGTCCGGAGCCGTAATAGGCAAAGAAGCGGAAGAAGCGCAGGATGCGCAGATGATCTTCGGCAATACGCTTTGCCGCATCGCCGATGAAACGGATGTTGCGCCTTTCAATGTCGCCAAGCCCGCCGACCAGATCCACCACCTCACCCTCGGCATCGGCATAAAGCGCATTGATCGTCAGATCCCGCCGTTCGGCATCTGCCTTCCAATCGGTGCTGAAGGCGACCTTGGCACGGCGCCCATCGGTCTCGACGTCGGTGCGAAGCGTCGTCACCTCGAAAGGCTTGCCGTCGATGACGAGCGTCACCGTGCCGTGCTGCAAGCCGGTCGGCACCGCCTTGATACCGGCGACTTCTGCCCGGTCCATCACCGTCTCCGGTCTGAGTGTCGTGGCGATGTCGATATCGCTGACCGGCAGGTCCATCAGGCTGTTGCGCACGGCGCCGCCGACCACCCGCCCCTCGCCGCCATCGGTATTGAGAAGCGCCAGAATCCGGCCGAGCGCCGGGTCGCGGAACCATGCTTGGTCGGCAAGGCCGGTCATGCATAAAGCCTTTCATAAAGCGTGCGGACGATGCCGGCGGTAATGCCCCAGATCATTCGGGTTTCATAGGGCATGCGGTAGAAATGCCGGTCGATGCCGTCGATAACACGCCTGTCGCGGGCATGATTGGCAGGGTTCATCAGGAAGGAAAGCGGCACCTCGAACACGTCGGCCACCTCGGCCGGGTTCAGCGTCAGCGCGAAGCCCGGCGAGACCACGCCAAGCACCGGCGTGATGCGAAAGCCGGTCGAGGCAAGGTAATTCGGCAGCCGTCCGACGGTCTCGACGAAGGAACCGGAGAGACCGATCTCCTCCTCCGTCTCGCGGATCGCCGCCATCTCAGGCGAGATATCGGCGGGATCGATCGAGCCGCCGGGAAAGGCGATCTGCCCGGAATGTTTGCGCAGCGTCGCCGTGCGCTTGGTGAAGATCACATGCGCTTCCTCGCCGTCGTCGACGACGGGCACGAGCACGGCGGCGTCGCGCAGCTTGAAGGTCGCGACCTCCTCTACGATATCGGGATTGAGGATATGGTCGCCATGATCGCGCCAGGCATGATCGACCGGCCCGCCGTTCTGGTTGAGCGCCCGGCGGCGGAATTCGGCTGCTGAGAACAGCGGGTAACGGTGGGTGATCGCATCATTCATCGGCAAAGAGCATCCAGTTGATCGGCCGGCATGACCGGGAAAACCTCGCCGGCGGAGCGGATCGCAAACATCGCCTGCCCCTCCAGGTCGAGAATCTCGCCGAGCGCGACCAGTTCATACATCACCGCACGCGACACCAGCGCCTCCAGCCGCCCGCGCACATGCAGATAGGGTTTCAATTCGGCGTTGCCGTCCGCAATGGCAAAGCGCAGCCGATGCTCTCCTCCCGCCTCCACGACATCGCCGACATTGGTACGGAAGGTCAGCAGCTGTTGGCCCTGCCTCTCCGTCACGCTCATCTCCACGGCGATGAACGCAGCATCGACGACCCTGATCCCGACCTTTTCCACAGGAGTTACGAGATAGGTCTTCTCGTCGTCATCTTTCCGCAAAACTGTCGAAAACAGCCGCACCAACGCGGGCCGGCCGATCGGTGTGCCCATGTAGAACCAGGTGCCGTCGGCTCTGATCTCCATATCGATATCGCCGCAGAACGGCGGATTCCACCGCTCGACCGGCGGTAACCCGCGTTTTTTTCCGCCGCTTTCGTCAGACGCGCGCGAAATCATGGCAGCAAGTCCTGCCGCATCCGCCTGTCCGCTGATTTCCTCGGCTGCCATTCTTCCGTCCCGGTTTGTCCTTAACGAAGTAAAGTCACGAGATAGTCATTCGCAACGAACTTGTCAGCCCGTCGCATCTCCATAACTCTATCGAGTATGAGGCAGATGTATAAGTCCGCCGATTCGCTGCCGAATGATTTCAGCCGTTGGAGATGCCCGTGGGTATGATGAAGACCGAAGCCAGCCTCGATGAAAAGGCGATCGTCGCCGCTGCCGAAAAGGCGCTCTCCGATATCGCCGCCATCCGCGGAGAAGTCTCGAAGGTGATCTTCGGTCAGGAAAGCGTCGTCGAGAACACCATTCTCGCCGTCCTCTCCGGTGGCCATGCCCTCCTCGTCGGTGTCCCCGGCCTTGCCAAGACCAGACTGGTGACGACGCTCGGCGAAGTCCTCGGCCTTGCCGCCAATCGCATCCAGTTCACGCCGGACCTGATGCCGTCCGATATTCTCGGCTCCGAGGTGATGGATCAGGACGACAGTGGACGCCGCTCTTTCCGCTTCGTCAAGGGCCCCGTCTTCGCTCAGCTGCTGATGGCCGATGAGATCAACCGCGCCTCGCCGCGCACCCAGTCGGCGCTTCTGCAGGCGATGCAGGAATATCACATCACCATCGCCGGCCAGCGTTATGACCTGCCGGCCCCCTTCCATGTGCTCGCCACCCAGAACCCGCTCGAGCAGGAAGGCACCTATCCCCTGCCCGAAGCCCAGCTCGATCGTTTCCTGCTGCAGGTCGACGTCAACTATCCCGAACTCGCCGCCGAACGCCAGATCCTGCTCGAGACAACGGGCTTGGGCGAAAGCCGGCCGGCAGCCGTCATCGACGCGCAGCGGCTGATCGAGATTCAGGCCCTGGTGCGGCAGATGCCGGTGAGCGACACCGTCGTCGATGCCATCCTGGCGCTGGTGCGTTCCGCCCGCCCAGGCCAGGGCAATGCCGCAACCGACAAGAACGTCGCCTGGGGTCCGGGCCCTCGCGCCGGCCAGGCGATGATGCTCTGCGCGCGTGCCCGGGCGCTCTACGAAGGCCGCCTGGCGCCCTCGCTCGATGATATTTTTGCGCTCGCCGAACCCATTCTCCAGCACCGCATGGCGCTGACTTTCGCTGCTCGCGCCGAAGGCATGTCGGTGCGCGACGTCATCGCCGGACTGGTCAAGCAGGCAAAGGGATAAGGAAGCCGGACGCGTGGCATCTATCGGACAGATCGTCAACCCGACGTCAGGCAGCGATGCCCTTTCCCGCGCCAGGCAGCGGGCCGCCCTGGTACCGGACTGCCTGGTGGAAGCCAAGCGCATCGCCAACACGGTGATCGCCGGCTGGCATGGCCGCCGCAAGCGTGGCATCGGCGAGAATTTCTGGCAGTTCCGCCCCTATGCCGAGGGCGAAAGCCTGTCGCGCATCGATTGGCGCCGCTCCGCCCGCGACGACCATACCTATGTGCGCGAGCGGGAATGGGAGGCGGCCCATACGATCTGGCTCTGGTGCGACATGTCGCCCTCGATGATGTACAAGTCGAGCTATGGCAGCGTCTCCAAGGAAAGCCGCGCGCTGGTCGTCATGCTGGCGCTGGCCGAAATTCTCGCCCGCTCCGGCGAGCGCATCGGCTGCCCCGGCATCATGGAACCCGCCTCCGCCCGCAACGCCGCTGAGCGCCTTGCAGCCGCGCTGATGCACACGCCGCTAACCGGTGGCCTGCCGGAAACGGCGATGATCCGCGGCTGGAGCGACCTCGTCCTAATCGGCGATTTCCTCGACGACGCCCCGGCGATCATGGAACGCCTCGGCCCACTTGCCCGCCGTGGCCTGCGCGGCCACGTGGTCGAGATAGCAGATCCCGCCGAAGAGATATTCCCCTATAGCGGCCGCACCGAATTCACCGATCCGGAGAGCGGCGCCAAGCTGATCGCCGGCCGCGCCGAACACATCCGCGAGGCCTATCGCAACGCCTATCTCGCCCGAAGGGACAGCCTCGGCCAGTCGCTGCGTCATCTCGGCTGGACCTTTGCGACGCACCGCACCGATCATCTCGCCTCGGAGGCGCTAGTCGCGGTGCACATGTACCTCTCCGGCATGCCGGCCAAGGCAACGCATGGAGGGCAGCTGTGAACGCCCTTCCCTTCGCTTTCGCCTTTCCCGCCATCCTCGGCGCCCTCATCGCCCTGCCGGTCATCTGGTGGCTGCTGCGGCTGACGCCGCCGCGCCCGAAGACCGAGGTCTTCCCGCCCCTAAAAATCCTCGCCTCCGTCTTGAAACGCGAGGAGACGCCGGCGCAAAGCCCGTGGTGGCTGACGCTGCTGCGCATGCTGCTCGCCGCCATCGTCATTCTTGCGATCGCCGATCCGGTCTTCAATCCGCGCACCAGTTCGCTCGCATCCGGCGGCCCGCTCGTCCTCTTCGTCGACAACAGCTGGGCGGCCGCACCCGACTGGGAGCGACGCATCCAGACGGCCGACGCGTTGATAGACGACGCCGAATCCGCCGGCACGCCTGTGTCGATCACCTTCACCGCCGATCCGACCAACAACGCCGTTCCAGGCACCGCCGCGAGCGCCCGCGACAAGCTGCGCGCCGCCGAGCCGCGACCGCTGGTGCCGGACCGTGAGCGCGCCTTCCAGCGCTGCGCGCCGCGCTGAACGGCCTCAAGCCCGGCACCCTCGCCTTCCTGACCGACGGCGCCGCCGCCAAAGCCGACGACGCGACGGTGCGCAGGCTCGCTGAACTCCAGCCCGCCGATCTCCGCTTGATCGAGGGCGATGCCGCTCGCACGGTCGCGATCACCGCGGCCAACAATGCCGCTGACGCCATGACCGTCAAAGTCACGCGGCTCAACGCTTCGCGTGCCGCATCCGTGACGCTGAACGCCGTCGATAGCCAGGGGCGCTCGATCGCAAACGGCAGGGTGGATTTCAGCCCCGGCCAAAGCGTCGCGACGAGCTCGATCACCGCCCCTTTTGAAATGCGCAATGATTTCGCCCGCGTCAGTGTCGATAACGGCGCGACGGCCGGCGCCGTCCACCTTCTCGACGACGCGTTCAAGCGCCGCCGTGTCGTGTTGCTGTCGGGTGAAGGAGGTGATGAGTTCCAGCCGCTGCTCTCGCCGCTCTATTATATCCAGCGGGCGCTGCAGCCTTATGCGGATCTGATCCAGCCCAGCGATTCCGATCTTTCGGTCGCCATACCGAAACTTCTCGCCAGCAATCCCTCGATCATCATCATGGCCGACATCGGCCGTCTGCCGGAGGAGACCTACGAACCGCTGACACGCTGGATATCGAATGGCGGCATGCTGCTGCGTTTCGCCGGTCCGCGTATGGCCGCAGCCCCTGCGGACGATCCGCTGATCCCGGTCATCCTGCGCCAGGGAGAACGAGCGCTCGGCGGCACATTGTCCTGGAGCGAACCGCAGTCGCTCGCCGAATTTCCGAACTTGGGGCCTTTCGCCGGCATTGCGCGTCCCGCCGATGTGGTCGTCAAGCGGCAGGTGCTTGCCGAACCGACGCCCGATCTTGCCGAACGCACCTGGGCGAGCCTGGCTGACGGCACGCCGCTGGTGACGATGAAACAACTCGCATCCGGCCAGATCGTCCTGTTTCATGTCACGGCGGAAGCGACCTGGTCCGATCTGCCGATCTCAGGCACGTTCGTCGACATGCTGCGCCACCTCCTGCAGATATCGCGTTCGGGCGGCGTAACGTCGGAGGCCCGCGGCAATGCGCGTGTCTCCGAAACCCTGCCGCCATTCCGGATACTGACGGCCAAGGGCACACTCGTCTCCGAGACGGGTTCGGCGCGGCCCCTCATTCCGCAGGCGGGAGCCGAACCGACGGCGAATTTCGACAACCCGCCCGGGCTCTATGGTTCGGAAGATGGTTTCACCTCGCTCAACGTACTGCCGGAGAATGCCGAACTGATGCCGCTCGACACAACGGGGACCAATGCCGTGCGCGAAGGCCTAATCGGCGGCGAAAGCTGGTCAGCAAAGCCCGCTCTTTTCCTCGTAGCTTTTCTGCTGCTTCTGGCCGACAGCCTGATCGTCCTCTTCATGAATGGCGCGTTCTCGCGCTCGCGCCCCGCTGTCCGCACCGCCGCGATGATCGCCATTGCGCTCAGTGCCGGCTTTCTGATGCAACCCGGTACGCTTCACGCCGACGACTCTAAGCCCGGTGACGACCTCATCCTTCAGAGGCTTGATAATACGCACCTTGCCTATGTCGTCACCGGTGAACAGGATGTCGACGATATATCCGAGCGCGGCCTCGAGGGCCTCACCCAATTCCTGACCTTCCGCACGACGCTGGAACCGGCGCCGCCGGTGGGCATCGACCTCACCAAAGACGAGCTCGCCTTCTACCCGATCATCTACTGGCCGGTTTCGGCGACGGCGCCGATGCCGTCTTCGGCTGCGATCAGCCGCATCGACGCCTATATGCGCAACGGCGGCACCGTGCTTTTCGATACGCGCGATCAGATCAGCGCATTGGACAATGGCGGCAATGTCAGCGCCAACGGCGAGAGGCTGCAGCAAATCCTCGGCAATCTCGACATTCCGCCGCTGGAACCTGTGCCATCCGATCACGTGCTCACGAAATCTTTCTATCTTCTGTCGAGCTTTCCCGGTCGTTACACGGGCAGTCCCCTGTGGATCGAGGCCCGGCAGGGCAGCCGCGAAGCGACCGAAAAATCGGCGGCGACGGCCGACGGTGTGTCACCGATCCTGATCACCGGCAATGATTTCGCCGGCGCTTGGGCAGTCGACAACAACGGCGTACCAATGCTGCCGACCGTGCCGTCCGATGAAGCGCAGCGCGAATATGCCTACCGTGCCGGCGTCAATATCATGATGTACATGCTGACCGGCAACTACAAGACCGACCAGGTCCATGTTCCCGACCTTCTCGAACGGTTAGGACAGTGAGATGACCTTCGACTTTTCGCCCTTCCTGCCTTGGCCGGTTCTGGCCGCACTGGCCACCGTCAGCGTCATCATCGCCGCCTTCGCGATCTGGCGCGGCATTCGCGGCGCCTGGATCAGAACGCTGGCGGCGCTCGCCATGCTGACCGCGCTTGCCAATCCGGTGCTGCTGCAGGAGGACCGGGATCAGCTGTCGACGATCGTCCCGGTTCTCGTCGACCGAAGCCAGAGCCAGCAGACGCCCGATCGCATCAAGATGACCGACGATGCGCTGGCCGCCCTGAAGGGACAGGTCGCCCGCTTCCCCCAGATCGAGCCTCGTTTCGTCGATGTCGAAGGCGACGTCAATTCCGACGTGCCGTCGACGCGCCTGTTCGACGCGCTGTCAGCCAACATCGCCGATGTCCCGCCTGCCCGTATCGGCGGCGCCATCATGCTGACCGACGGCGAAGTTCATGATGTTCCGGCCGCCAACCAGGCGCTCGGTTTCGACGCGCCGATCCATGGCCTCATCACTGGCAAGGCCAACGAATTCGATCGCCGCATCGAAGTCATCAAGGGGCCGCGCTTCGGCATCGTAAACGAGGAGCAGCAGGTCGTTCTGCGCGTCTTCGACGACGGCCCGAGCCCCGGCGGCACCGCCAATGTCACGGTGAAACTGAACGGTGACGAGATTGCTACTTTGCAGGCGACACCTGGCCAGGATACGCCCTTCTCCTTCAAGGTGCCGGCCGGCGGCAGCAACGTGCTGGAATTCTCCGTCGCAGCACTCCCCGGCGAGGTCACCACCGCCAACAATCGCGCCGTTCATGTCATCGACGGCATCCGTCAGAATCTTCGCGTCCTTCTCGTCTCCGGCGAGCCGCATGCCGGCGAGCGCGCCTGGCGCAACCTGCTGAAATCCGATGCCTCCGTCGATCTCGTTCACTTCACCATCCTGCGCCCGCCGGAAAAACAGGACGGCACGCCGATCAACGAGCTGTCGCTGATCGCCTTCCCGACGCGCGAACTCTTCGTCGACAAGATCAAGGATTTCGACCTCATCATCTTCGATCGCTACCAGCATCGCGGCGTGCTGCCGCTGCTCTATTACGATTACATCTCGCAATATGTCGAAAACGGCGGCGCGCTGCTGATCGCCGCCGGGCCTGAGCATGCTGGCCCCGATTCGATTGCAATAACGCCGCTTTCCACGGTCCTGCCGGCAACGCCCACCGGCGAGATGATCGAGAAGGCCTTCTATCCTCGCCTTTCCGAGGAAGGCCGCAAGCATCCCGTCACACGCGGCCTCGACGGTTCGGCTGAGGAACCGCCGCATTGGGGACGCTGGTTCCGCAGCGTCGACGTCGACCGGCCGCAGGGCGAGACAATCATGCTCGGCGCCGACAACCACCCGCTGCTGGTGCTGAACCGCGCCGGCCAGGGCCGTGTCGCCATGCTGCTTTCCGACCAGGGCTGGCTCTGGGCGCGCGGTTTCGAAGGCGGCGGCCCGAATGTCTCGCTCTACCGCCGCATCGCCCATTGGCTGATGAAGGAGCCGGCGCTCGAGGAAGAAGCGCTGACGGCGCGCGCCTCTGGCAGGACACTTGAAGTCACGCGCCAGACGATCGGCGACAATCCCGGCAACGCCACGGTGCGTTATCCATCCGGCAAAACCGAAACCCTGCCGCTCATCCAATCCGAACCCGGGCTCTACAAGGCCGAAAAGCGGATGGACGAGATCGGCCTATTCGAAATCCGCAACGGCAAACTGTCGACGCTGGTCCATATCGGCGCCGTCGACGCACCGGAATTCAAGGCGATGATCTCGACGACGGATGTGCTGAAGCCTGTCGCCGACAGAAGCAAGGGTCTCGTCACCCGCGTCGCCAACGCAAACGGCAGGATCAACGTGCCGCCGATCCTGCCTGTGCGCGGCCAGGTCCGCGTCGCCGACAACGATCGCATGATGATCCGCATGACCAGCGAGACGGTCTTGAAGGGCATCAACACGCTGCCGCTCTTTGCCGGTTTTGCCGGCGTCGGCATCCTGCTGCTTGCCTTCGGAACCATGTGGTGGCGCGAGGGGCGGTAATCTGATGCGGGAATTCGAGTTGACCGCCTCCCCCTCGCCGGAGGAATTGGCGGCGATCACCGATGCGCTCTCCGCCTTCAACAACAGCGATGTCGGCCCCTCGGATCGTCGGCCGCTTGCCGTTCTCATCCGCGATACCGACGGCAAGGTGACCGGCGGTCTTTCGGGCTATACCGCCTGGGGCTGGCTCTTTACCCAGATGCTCTACATTCCCGACACGTTGCGCGGCAGCGGTCTCGCCGGCAGAATCCTGGCAAGAGCGGAAGAAGAGGCCAAGGCCCGGGGCTGCCACGGCGCCTGGATCGACACCTTCAGCCCGCAGGCTCTGCATGTCTACATCAATCAGGGTTATGAGGTTTTCGGGGAGCTTGAGGATTTCCCGGAAGGCCGCACACGCAGCTTCCTCCGGAAGAATCTTTAATCATCCCTGCCACGCGATCGTGCCGGTCAGCCGTTCGTGCACGCCCTCGGCAATTGGTACGACGAGGACGCGGCCGGGATCGACGGGGCCTGGAAAGGCAAGCGCGTTATAGGCGACTTTCTCGAAGCCGAGTGGGCCGTAATAGGGCGGATCGCCGACCAGGATGACGGCTTCCGAGCCTTTGCGTCTAGCCGCCTCCACCGCAATCCGCACCAGTTCGCGACCGATGCCCTGGTTCTTGTGGGAAGGACGCACGGCGAGCGGGCCGAGCAGATGACCCTTCACGCTGCCGGCCAACACCGGCGTCATCCGCACGGAAGCGATCGTCTCGCCATTATCGGTGCAGATGAAGGAGAGCGACAGGTCATGCGGCCCCTGCTCGCGGATGCGCGCAGCCGCCCGCGTGAAGCGACCGGGACCGAAGGCTTCTTCGTTGATGTGTTCGATGGCGGCGTCATGAGACGCGTCTTCTGTAAGGTAGACGAGATCGTGCTTGTACATGATGACAGAAACCGGCTGGACAAATTGATGGTTCTCGAACACGCCTTGGGCGTTCGGGAGCATCAGCGTCGTCGCGGGTTTCTGGAAATGAACATCAGGCAAGGATCCTAAAATCGTGAAAAGGCGGATAGCAGGAAAAATTTCCGCAGTCCAACGCAAAATGCAAGGGACGGCACTCGAAACTATGCAGTGCTCGAACGGCGTGACACACTGTTCAACCTTTACCGCCTGCAAAGCCCCGCTATCTCAGCTAAGTCAGGCCCCGACACGCAACCAAAGGAAATGAAGATCATGGGAATGCTGGTGGACGGCGTCTGGCATGATGTCTGGTACGACACGAAGGAGAGCAAGGGCCAGTTCAAGCGGCAGCCCTCGCAGTTCCGCAACTGGGTGACGTCGGACGGTCAAGCCGGCCCATCCGGCAGCGGCGGCTTCAAGGCCGAAGCCGGGCGATATCATCTCTATGTCTCACTTGCCTGCCCCTGGGCGCATCGTACGCTGATCTTCCGCAAGCTGAAGAAGCTGGAGGATCTGATCTCGGTCTCGGTCGTCGACCCGCTGATGCTCGATAACGGCTGGGAGTTCAAAGTCGGCGACGGCGCCACCGGAGACCAGCTTTACGGTTCAGCCACGCTCTGGCAGATCTATGCGAAGGCCGATCCGCATTACTCCGGCCGCGTCACCGTTCCCGTCCTTTGGGACAAAAAGACCGGCACGATCGTCAGCAACGAATCCGCCGAGATCATCCGCATGTTCAACAGCGCCTTCGACGGGCTGACCGGCGCGAGGACCGATTTTTATCCCGAGGATCTCCGCGCCGAAATCGATGCGCTAAACGCCACCCTCTACGACACCGTCAACAACGGCGTCTACAAGGCGGGCTTCGCCACCACCCAGGAAGCCTATGAGGAAAATGTCGGCAAGCTGTTCGAAACCCTCGATAGGCTCGACGAACGCTTGGGCAAGGGCCGCTATCTCTTCGGCAACCGTCAGACCGAAGCCGACTGGCGCCTGTTCACGACGCTGGTGCGCTTCGACCCCGTCTATGTCGGCCATTTCAAATGCAACATCCGACGGATCGCCGATTACCGCAACCTGCCCGGTTACTTGAGAGATCTCTACCAGACGGCGGGCATTGCCGAGACGGTGAACCTGACGCACATCAAGCACCACTATTACCGCAGCCACAAGACGATCAATCCGACCGGCATCGTCCCCGTCGGCCCGGCGCTCGATCTCGACAGCCCGCACGGTCGCGCTACAGCGCCGCGCGTCTTTTTAGACGCGCAAAGGACGCTGTAAAACTTTAAATTGCTGCATAATTTACTCTTAAATCGATTCCGATTTAAGAAATTATGCAGCGGCTTGCCGCGGCTTGAGACTTGCCTCTCACCAGCGGTGATCGGGCTCCTGCTCGCCCCGAAGCTCGGCGAGGCGGCGATGCGTCGCCTCGGTCGTGCCCTCGGGCAGGCTGTCGAGCGAGAAGAAGCCGCTGTCGGAAATCTCCCAGTCGGGCGGGCGCGGCGCCGTCTGCTCGACGCTCGCCCGGTAGAACACCACATGGTCGCGACAGGTGGTCGTGGTGTTGAAATAGACCTGGACCAACTGCGGTTTGCCGATGATCCTGAGGTTGCCCTCCTCGCGCAATTCCTTGGCGAGCGCTTCTTCGACCGTCTCGTTGCGCTCCAGCCCGCCGCCTGGCATATGCCAGCCGCCGACATAGCTGTGGCGCACCAGGAAAATTCGCCCCTCCGCATCGAAGCAGGCAGCCCTGACGCCCATCGTCATGCCGCGGGCGAAGGAGAAATAGACATGCAGAAGGCGCAGGGCCGTCCTGATGTGTAGGGGCCGCTTTTCTTTATCCACCATCGTTCCGTTTCAGACCTTCATCGCGCCGGATGTGTTTGATTTGTCAATAAGCTGGTCTATGTCTCGTAGCATGTTCAAGCTCGCGCATATTTCCGACGTCCACCTTGGGCCGTTGCCCCGTCTTTCCATCCAGGAGTTGTTTTCAAAACGTATAACGGGCTTTGTGAACTGGCATCGAAACCGACGCAAGCACCTTTTCGGCAGCACGCTGGATCTGCTGCTCGACGACATCCGCGCCCATCAGGCCGATCATCTGGCCGTCACCGGCGACCTTGTCAATCTGGCGAGCGGCATTGAGATCCGCGCCGCCGCCGCCTGGCTGCGCGAACTCGGCGACCCCGCCGACACCTCGGTCGTTCCCGGCAATCACGACGCCTATGTGCCCGGCGCCTACGAGAAGTCGATGCGCGCCTGGTACGATTATGTCCGCGGCGATCTCTCCCCGCCGCAATGGCAGGAGGATCGCCACATCTTCCCTTATCTGCGCATCCGCGACAAAGTCGCGATTGTCGGCTGCTCGACCGCGGTCGCCACGCCGCCCTTTGCAGCCTCCGGCTTCTTCGGCGCGCGCCAGGCCCGCGACACCGTCAATATGCTGCGCGCAGCCGGCGAAGCCGGTCTCTTCCGGGTCGTCATGATCCATCATCCGCCGATCCGCGGCGCCACCACCTTCTATAAGCGCATGATCGGCATTCGCCGCTTCGCCGCGGTGATTTCGACCGGCGGCGCCGAACTCGTGCTGCACGGCCACACCCACCTGAACACGCTGCATTGGCTGCGTGGCCAGGTGCAGCCGGTGCCCGTCGTCGGCATCGCTTCGGCTTCGCAGGGACCGGGCAGCATCAAGCCGCCCGCTGCCTACAACCTCTTCTTCATCGACGGTTCTCCCGGCGCCTGGGAACTCAGCGGCGAGCGTTTCAGCATCAACAGATCAGGCGACGCAGTAATGCGGGAAAGCGCTGATATTTTCGTACGTTAGCATCGGTTCCGGACTCCTTTCCTCTAGCACTTGAACCGATCTGAGAGGAGGTCAGGCGATCGTCGCAACAATTGCTGTCGAGGCTGCTTACCCCACTTGGTATTTTTGGCGGTAAGCGTACAATCCGGCCCAACCGCATCGCCTCAGAACGGAGCCCGCCGATGACTTCTTCTTTCCGTCACCTGTCCAGACTTTCGCTCGCCGCCGGCTTTGCCTTCGGCATCGCCACGGCCGCTTTTGCGGTCGGCGGCGGTAATGATGACACCAATCCGCCGCCGAAGACCGAGACGACGAAGACCTGCACCGGAGGCAAGGTCTGGGACAAGGCCAAGAAGGAATGCGTCAATCCGAAGAAGAGCAGCTTCAACGACGACGATCTCTTTAAATTCGCACGGGAATTTGCCTATGCGGACCAATATGAGAACGCCATCACCGTGCTCAATCTCGCCCGCAATCAGAACGACCCGCGCATCCTGAATTATCTCGGCTACGCCAACCGCAAGGCCGGCCGCATGGAGCTCGGCATGTCCTACTACCGCAAGGCGCTGCAGGCGGATGAGAACTATATCCTCGCCCGCTCCTACATGGGCATGGCGCTGGTAGAACAGGGAGATATCCAGGGAGCCCGCGTCCAGCTCGTCGAAATCCGCGATCGCGGCGGCGAAGGCACATGGGCCTATCGCGCTCTGCTGCAAAGCTTGAATGGCTACAAGACATATTGACGCAAGTTTTGTGGCCCATAATACGAAAATCCCTTGAGAAAAGGGGATGAAGACAGCCGGATGCTTGCGAAGTGCAGGAGACTTGCTTCATAAAGCACATGCAGCGTCGGCGTCGATAAGGCCGGCTTCGCGCCCGAGGGCAAACCCTTCGTCCGCGAAACCATCGTGAATGCTTCTTGGATAGACAATGCGTCAACCCGCAACGACCATCGATCTCCGGCGTGATCTCGTCGGCCTTCTGCCCCGCCTTCGCCGCTTCGCGATCACGCTCGCGGGTGAGGCTGCCATGGCCGACGAACTCGTCCAGGCCGTCTGTCAGCGCGCCATCGCCAAGGGCCATCAATGGAGCGGAGAAGGCCGGCTGGAAAGCTGGATCTACACGCTTGCCCGCCAGCAATGGACCGAAGATAGCCGCAAGCGCAAGCCGAAGGCCTCCGTCCGCGGCAACGTCACCGATATCAGAGAGGCCGCCCGCGAACGCTCGGCTGCGGTCGATCCCGACGCAATCCATCGCATGATCGCGGAGATGCCGGACGGCATCTGCAGCATGTTCCTGCTTGTCGATGTCGAAGGCCACAGCTACCAGCAGGCGGCCGACATCATGGGCGTTCCGGTGGCAAATGTCGTTTCGCAGATCGCAACCGCCAGGCTGCATTTTGCCGGGCTTGCCGGCTCCCACCCGATCCACAGGTACTGAATTGCCCGATCTCAGGAAATTGCCGCTCGAAGCCCAACTCACCGCTCTGCTCGATGGCGAGGTCTCGCCCGAACAGCGCCACGAGCTGGAGCAGCGCCTGGCAGAGGACGAGAAAGCGCGGCGGCTGCACGAGAAACTTCGACACGGCGCCGATTTCGGCCGCCGCCGCCTCGACGACATCCTGAAGGAGCCGGTGCCGCTTGCCCTCGTCCGCTCGATCAAGAGCACGCAGCCGCCGAAGACGCCGATCGCCCAGCGCGCCACGCGTCCGCCGGTGAAGCTGGCGCCGAGCGGCCCGCAGGCGCTGGCCGCCGCGCTTATTCTCTTCGCCGTCGGTTGCGGCATCGGCTATTTCGTCGGCATCAGCCCGGATGCCGATGAAATCGCCACCACGACCTCCGCCACGGCGCCTGCCAATACCAACGACTGGCTGGGCGACGTCACCGCCTATCAGCGTTTGCTGATCCGCCAGCCGCGGCATCTCGTCGAAGTGCCCGCCTCGCAGGCCGAGGAAATCTCCAGCTGGCTGACGACCGCGATCGGCGTGCCTTTCCGCGTGCCCGATCTCAGTGGCGAGTCCTGGACCTTCCAGGGCGCACGCGTCATCCTCGGCGACAGCCGCCCTGTCGGCCAGCTCGTCTATTCCAACGCCGACGGCGACGTCATCTCCATCTGCTTCCGCAAGGATGCGCAGCCACCGGAGACCGACGACTTCAAGGAAACCATCAAGGACGAGATCGGTCTCGTGACATGGCACAATGCCGGCACGTCCTACGTGCTTGCCGGCCCCTCCGCCGAAGCGACGCTAGGCCAGCTCGCCATGAAGATCGCTACGGCGATCTGACGGCAGAGCATGGTTCCCTGCTCTGCTTTATCGATTTAAGGCACAAGCACGACCTTGCCCACCGCTCTGCGTTCCTCGATGGCGCGATGTAACCCCGCCGCTTGATGCATCGGAAAGCGGCCGCCGTCGATGACCTTGAGCCCAGATGGAGGAACACGGGCTGGTCGCCCGCCGAGTATTCGCCGAAGTACCAGCCCGCGTCGAATACAGCGCGACTGAACTTGGCCTTGATCTCGAACCGGTGTTGCTGGCGCTTTGCCAATGGGGTCAGCGCCACGCCGAGGCGAGGAACGAAGCCGGCGAGATCGCCGACTGCATCGTTAGGCCGCGCGGCACCGACGCGATCGCGGCCTGGACCCTATCTGATCAGACTCTACCAGCCTTAACGTCGAGCACGCGGTTGGCGGCCGAGACGATCGCTTCCAGCGATGCAGCGACGATGTTGGTATTGACGCCGGCGCCAAAGAGCTTGCCGCCGGGATAGGAGGTCTCGACATAGGAGATCGCCGCTGCGTTCGAGCCGTGCTGCAGCGAATGCTCGGAATAATCCTCGACCGACATCTCGATGCCGAGATAGTGCGACAGTGCGTTGATGAAGCCGTCGATCGGACCGTTGCCGCGGCCTTCGATGCGCTTGATCTCACCATTGTCTGATATCTCGGCCGCAACGATCCGCTGACCCTTGCGCTCGGTGTCGGGATAGGTGTGGTGATCGACAAACCTCAGGCGTGCATCGGGCTGCGTCACATAGCGCTCGATGAAACGATCGTAGATCCGCCTCGAAGGAAGCTCCTTGCCCTCGACGTCGGTGATGCGCTGGATATCCTCGCGGAACTCGACCTGCAGGTTGCGCGGCAGGTTCAGCCCGTAATCCTGCTGCAGGATATAGGCGATGCCGCCCTTGCCGGACTGCGAGTTGATGCGGATGATCGCCTCGTAGGAACGGCCGACGTCGCGCGGGTCGATCGGCAGGTAAGGGACTTCCCACACCGGGTGATTGGCGACCTGCGCCGCCTTCATGCCCTTGTTGATCGCATCCTGATGTGAACCCGAGAAGGCCGTATAGACCAGCTCGCCAACGTAAGGGTGACGCTCGGAAATCGCCATCTGGTTGGAATATTCGAACACTTCCTTGATACGCTCGATGTTCGAGCAGTCGATCTCGGGATCGACCCCTTGCGTGAACATGTTCAGCGCCATCGTCACCATGTCGACATTGCCGGTGCGCTCGCCATTGCCGAACAGCGTGCCTTCGACGCGGTCGGCGCCTGCCAGCAAGGCCAGTTCGGCAGCGGCGATGCCGGTGCCGCGATCGTTATGCGGATGCAGCGAAATGATCAGGTTCTCGCGGTTGTCGAGATTGCGGCACATCCACTCGATCTGGTCGGCATAGACGTTCGGCGTCGCCATCTCGACGGTGGACGGCAGGTTGATGATCAGCTTGTTGTCGGGCGTCGGCTTGACGACCTCGATGACGCCGTTGCAGATTTCCAGCGCCACTTCGAGCTCCGTGCCGGTAAAGCTCTCGGGCGAATATTCGAAGCGGTAGCCGCCGCCGGCTTTGACGGCCATGTCGGTAATCATCTTGGCGGCATCGACGGCGATCTGCTTGATGCCCTGCACATCCTTGGCGAAGACGACGCGGCGCTGCAGCTCACTGGTCGAGTTGTAGAAGTGCACGATCGGCCTGTTTGCGCCTTCCAGCGCTTCGAAGGTGCGTGTGATCAGCTCAGGCCGGCACTGCACCAGCACCTGCAGGGAGACGTCGGCGGGCACATTGCCCTCCTCCACGCACCAGCGGGCGAAATCGAAATCCGTCTGTGAAGCCGAGGGAAAGCCGATCTCGATTTCCTTGAAGCCCATCTCCAGCAGCAGCTGGAACATGCGCGCCTTGCGGTCGTGGCCCATCGGGTCGACCAGGGCCTGGTTGCCGTCGCGCAGGTCGACCGAGCACCAGACCGGCGCCTTGGTGATGATCTTTGTTGGCCAAGTGCGGTCTGGAATGTTTACCTGCGGATAGGGCCGGTATTTCACCGCGGCGTCGGGCATGCCCTTTGCAGGGCTCGTCGCGCTTTTGGAGGATTGCGTTTTCGCGTCCATGGTATCGTCTCCTCGTCCCGGCATTTGCCCCGCTCTTAGCCGATCACATCAGGCTTGGCGATAAACAAATGCGGACCTTTGTCGGTCGTTAGGTCAATTTTGAAAATGAGTCGCGAGGAGCGATGGCCGGGCGGGCTTTCGGCCGCCGGGCGCTCCTCAAAGGACCCGGCAACCGCGCGTAAGGCCGAGGAGAAGAAGCGAGGTCAGGGCGCGCGTATTGTCACGCAAGGCGATGCGGCCGCGTGCAATCGTGTTGGAAATCCTGGCGCCAGTGGTCTTCATGGCCGCGCTTATAACCTTGGGCGGCGGAACTGGCAAGCCCTTGCGGCACGGCAACCTCCATCACCGTGGCTGAGCCCGATCCTTCGACATCTTCACCAGCCGTGACAGCGCCAGCATCAGCCCACCGGCGATCAATCCCCAGAAGGCGCCTGATATGCCGCCGAAGGAGATGCCGGAGGCGGTGACGAGGAAGGTGATCGCCGCCGCCTCACGTGATTCCGGCGCCTGGAAGGCCGACATCGCCGACGACGAGAAGGCACCGACGAGCGCCAGTCCCGCCACCGCCTCGATCAGGATAGGAGGCGCCAAGGCGACGAAAGCCGTCACCACGCCGGCGAGCAAGCCGAGGATGATATAACCGACGCCGGCGATCAGTGACGCCCAGTAGCGCCGCTTGGGATCGGCATGGGCATCTTGGCCCGCGCACATTGCCGCTGTGATTGCCGCCAGATTGACGGCATGGCCGCCGAACGGCGCCGACAGCAGCGAGAAGAAGCCGGTGACCGCAAAAAGCGGGCCGGGCTTCGGATCATAGTGATTGACCTTCAGCACCGCGATACCGGGAATGTTCTGCGATGCCATCGTAACGATGAAGAGCGGCAGCGCGATCGACACGAGACCGGCAAGGTTGAACACCGGCCGGACGATTTCCGCCGTCGGCACCAGCGATTGTTCGAGCGACCTAAGCGCGCCGTCCGGGATATCGACACCGAAGGTGAGCACCAGCACGAAGGCCGCAAGTGCCGCCGGCACCGCCCAGAGGCGCTTGAAGGCGCCGACGACGATCCAGGCGCCGATGATCGGCAGGCCGAGGACGGGATTGAAACCGATTGCCTTCACCGGCGCGAAGCAGAGGCCGATCAGCACGCCGGAAAGCATCGCATTGGCAAGCGGCGCGGGAATGGCAGCAACCGCCCGGCCGAGCGGCTTGAACAGCCCCGCGACGATGATCAGCGCTGCACAGATCAGGAATGCCCCGACCGCAGCATTGAAACCGCCGTCGATCGCGCCGGTGCTTGCCAGCAATGCCGCCCCGGGCGTCGACCAGGCAATGCTGATTGGCAGCCGCGTCACGGCGCTCAGCACGATCGCGCAGACGCCCATGGAGATCGACAATGCCATCAGCCCGGACGCCGCCTGCGCATCTGTCGCACCGACCGCCTCGAGCCCGTGCAGCACGACGGCAAACGAGCTGGCGGAACCGACGAAGGCGGTCAGCAGCCCCATGAACAGGGCTTGGACGGAAAAATCTTTGAGCATGGCGGGACTCGGCGATCTGCGGGAATGGCGCATGGAGCATGATGGTTGCCGCTGGCGCAAGCCCGAACTCAGCTCTTTCCGTTCAGCACCCGCGTCTTCCTATCCGTCAGGCTCTCCATGCCGGCCAAGACCGGCAGAAACAAAACGCCCTCGCCTGATGTTGCAGGCGAGGGCGTTCAAAAGCTTCAAATGAAAAACTCAGATATCGGCCTGTGACGTCACGATCCGCGAGACGAGACCGTAGTCCTTCGCCTCTTCGGCCGACAGCCAGTAGTCGCGATCCGTATCCCTGGCGATCTTGTCGAGCGGCTGGCCGGTGGCCTCCGCCATGATCTTGTTCAGGCGCTCGTTCATCTTGATGATCTCGCGTGCCTGGATCTCGATATCGGATGCCATGCCGCGGGTGCCGCCCGAGGGTTGGTGCAGCAGGAAGCGGGTGTTCGGCAGGCACAGGCGCCGCTCCTTCGGGGCGGCGACATAGATCAGCGCGCCGGCGGAGGCGACCCAGCCCGTGCCGATCATCCAGACCTTCGGCTTGATGAACTTGATCATGTCATGGATGGAATCGCCGGATTCGACGTGGCCGCCGGGCGAATTCACATAGATGCGGATATCTTCGTCGCCGGCCGCGGCAAGCGCCACAAGCTGCGAGCAGACCTTCTGCGCCAATTCCTGATTGATCGGTCCGTAGATGAAGATCGAACGCGACTTGAAAAGATTCGCCTCCGTTTCCTTGCCGAGCGGCAGTTCCTTCGTCTTGTCGTCCTGGTCTTCGTCGTTCATTCGAACCTCTTGGAGATGAATTCGGCTTCCCCGCACATAGTGCGACTCAATGCCTAAAACAATGCGGGAAAAACACAAGGCACCGAAGCGATGGAGATATCCTTAAGAAGCCGCGCGCCGTTCTGCAAGCCTTACTGAAATGTAACGGTGAAAGGCTTTGAAAAGCCTGAATCGGTTCCTACCTCAACCTTACGCAGCGATAGCTGCAGCGAAAAACCATGGAGCGCTTTACGCGTCCGGTCGGATACGAGAGCGCTCCGGACCAACAGGAGGCAGAACATGTCACCCGAAGAACGCCAATTGCTGACCGCCCTCTTCGACCGCGTGCGCACAGCAGCGGCGCAGCCGCGCGACCGCGACGCCGAGGCCCTGATCGACCAGGCGACGCGCGAACAGCCCTCCGCCACCTATTATCTCGCCCAGGCCGTCATCGTGCAGGAAAAGGGGCTGGAAGCGGCCGCCAACCATATCAAGGAACTCGAAGAGCATGTCCGCCAGCTGGAAGCCGGGGCGAGCGATCACCGCCAGGCCGAACAAGGCGGCGGCTTCCTGAGCTCGATCTTCGGCAACACCCAGACGCAGCAGCCGGCACCGGTTCCCTCCAATCCCGGTCCCTGGGGTCAGCAATCGCGCTCCTATGAGGATTCCCGCGGCTACGACCGCGATGGCCGCCAACAGCAGCAGCAGCCGACCGGTCCCTGGAACCAGCAGGCCGGTGCGCCATCAGCCGGCGGCAGTTTCCTGCGCGGCGCGCTCGGCACGGCCGCCGGCGTTGCCGGCGGCATGCTGCTTGCCAATTCACTGAGCGGCATTTTCGGCAATCACATGTCCTCGCTCGGCTGGGGCTCGCCTTTCGGCGCCAACCCCTTCGGCAATGCCAGCGCGCCCACCGAGGAAACCATCATCAACAATTATTACGGCAATGACGACGCCCGCCAGGCCTCGGATATTGCCGGCAATGACAATGACGACAATGTGCAGCAGGCCGATTATGACGACGGCGACGATTATAGCGATGACTCGTCCGGCGACGTTACGGATGTTTGACGGGCAGAAATTGGCGGTTGATTTTACACCGCCGCACCGTATCCCGGCCCTTCGCTCTAGCTCAGGGCGTTCGCTGCTGCAATCGATTCACTGGCGCCTTTGGCGGCGCCGCAGCTTACCCACGTCCGCGATAGGTGGCGACGCCCTGATCCGGCAGCCATACACCTTCCGGCGGTTTGCCAGTCTGCCAGAACACGTCGATCGGAATACCACCGCGCGGATACCAGTAAGCGCCGATCCTCAACCATTTGGGATTGAGCAGCTCGACGATGCGCTTGGCGATATAGATCGAGCAGTCCTCGTGGAAAGCGCCGTGGTTGCGGAAGGAATGCAGGAAGAGCTTCAGCGACTTCGATTCCACCAGCCATTCGCCCGGAATGTAATCAATGACGATATGGGCGAAATCCGGCTGCCCGGTCATCGGGCAGAGCGAGGTGAATTCCGGCGCGGTGAAGCGTACGACGTAATCGGTGCCGGCATGATTGGACGGCACTTTTTCAAGCACCGCCGCCTCCGGCGATTGCGCGGTTTCGGTTTGCTGACCCAGCATCGACAGGCTGGAAACATCGGTATTCGGCATCATGCCTCCTTGACGACTTTGACGCGGATGCCATGGGCCTTTTCGCCCTCCGGCTCCACGTGAATGGCTATTTTAGCGCCCTCGTGCGCCGCACTGATGGCATCCTCAAGGCGGTCGCATATATCATGCGCCTGCCGCACCGACATAGTGCCGGGCACGACCATGTGAAAATCGATGAAGGTGACGGTGCCCGCCCGCCTTGTTTTCAGGTCATGCACGCCGATCGAGCCCGCCGCATGGGTGGCGATCGCTTGCTTGATCGCCTCTTCGTCGAGCGGATCCACCGCCTGATCCATCAGCCCGCCGATCGATTGCGAGATCACTTTCCAGCCCTGATAGAGGATGTTGACGGCGACGAGAATGGCGAGCACCGGGTCGAAGATCGCATAACCCGTCGCCAGCGCCAGCAACAGGCCGACGAGCACGCCGGCGGAGGTCACCACGTCGGACAAGATATGCTGCCCGTCGGCTGCGAGCGCCGCCGAGCGGTATTTACGCCCGGTCCGGATCAACAGCCGCGCCCAGACCGCATTGATGACACCGGCCGCCAAATTGATCGCGAGGCCGAGCACCGGCGCATCGAGCATGCGCGGTGCTGCGAGATACCCCACCGCCTCGTTGACGATCAGCAGCGCGGCGACCACGATCAGCACGCCCTCGGTGACCGCGGACAGATATTCTGCCTTGTGATGGCCGAAAGGATGGTCGTGATCGGCCGGTTTCTGCGCGTAGCGGATGACGAAAAAGGCGATGAAGGCGGCCACGACGTTGACGGTCGATTCGAGCCCATCCGACAACAGCGCCACCGATCCGGTAACCCACCAGGCCACCATCTTCAGTCCCATGACACCGAGCGACAGCGGAATGCCCCACATCGCCAGCTTGCGAACCGTAAGATCGCCGTTGTCGCTCATATCGTCCTCCTGCGGTTGCGAATGAATTGCAGGGTCCAAGCCATTGAAATGCAAAACCGCCCACGCGAATGTCGCGCAGGCGGTCCAGTTTGAGGGTGATATGAGCGATGATGCAGGATTTGTCAAAGAGAATGACACTTCCTTCACAGGTGTCTTCACGACTGTTGTCACCCACAACTGGAAAGCAGCGACGGTGAACGTTCGCGATCCCGCTGCGGCGCTCAGTGAGCCGGGTCTGAGAGGACGGGCTGCGGCCAGCGCAAAAGCGCGGCCTGCCCCGCCGGCGTCAAGGCGTAGATGCCCTTTTCTATGCGCTCGAACCATCCGTAGACGTTGTCGCGCAGGATCGGACCGGCCTTTAATGTAAGCGCCTTCATATCTCGAGGCCTTACGATTCCCCGATCGAGTGCCGAAGCGCAAAGCAGCGCCTGCTGACGATAGGCGGTCATGATCGGCGCCCGCGAGCCGCCGCCGACAGCCGGGTCGCCACGACGGCGCTGATGCTCATTGACAAGACGCGTGCGCCGCTTCGGGTTGGTGCGCGGCATCGGCGAGACGGAACTGACGATGACGCTGACCTCGCCGCCGTCGGAGACGCCGAGCATGCCGATACCGAGCCGCCGGCAGAGGTCGCGAAAGCGCCTGTCGGCCTCCCGCCCGCGCCCCTTGGCCGAAACGCGCGCCGCGATCCAGACTTCATCGCTCATAGCGGCGCGGTCGACCGCCTGCAGAAGCAGTTCGAGGTTGAAGGAAAGTTTCAGTTCGCAGACCACCACGACCGGCGGCTCGCCCTCGCTCAAGCCGACGAGATCGCATCCGCCGACCTCGCCCTTCACGACATAGCCGGCCGCTTCCAGGAAGGTTTTGACCGGCAGGTAAAGCGACGTTTCCACAGTGAAAACGGCGCCTCAGGCAGCGTTGAGATCGGCAATCTCGCCATATCGGGCGAGCAGTCGCGGCGAAGACATGTCGCCGGTTTCCTCGTCGACGATCACGGCATAGGCCGCCACACCGACATACCGCTCAGCCATCGCCGAGGCGATCTTTTCCGCACTGACGGAATTCGACGCCTGGCGCATTTCGCCGGGCACAAGATTGCCGCGGTTCTTGCGGTAAGGGAGCACGATGAACTTTTCAGCATTGGCCACGGCGATGGGTTCCGATTGATCGTTCCTGAAATGTTCTGATTTGACTGACAAAGTCAACCTATGAATGCCCCGCCCCGCCCTTCCCGTGACGGGGAAGGGCGAACCGGAGTTGCAATCACGCAGCCTTCGTCTTCGCTTTGCGCGCCAGATGCGCCACGACATTTTCGATCATCCGCATGCCGGCATCTCCACCAAGCGTCATGATCGATTCCGGGTGGAACTGCACCGCGGCGATCGGCTCCTTGGCGTGCTCGATGCCCATGATCGTGCCGTCTTCGCTTTCCGCCGTGATGATGAACTCGCGCGGCAGCGTCGAAGGGTCGGCGAAGATCGAGTGATAACGGCCGACGGTCACTTCCCTCGACAGGCCGGAGAAGACGATGCCCGGTTCCAGCACCCGGATGCGCGAAGGCTTGCCGTGCATCGGCAGCGCCAGATGGCGCAGTTCCCCGCCATAGGCTTCGGCGAGCGCCTGCAGGCCGAGGCAGACGCCGAAGATCGGCAGGTTGCGGGCCCGCGCCTTCTTGATCGTCGCCTTGCAGTCGAAATCCTTCGGCGTTCCCGGCCCGGGCGACAGCACGACCAGATCCGGATTCAGCCGGTCGAAGATTTCCTCCGGCACCGGCGTGCGCACGGTCGAAACCGTCGCCCCCGTCTGGCGGAAATAATTGGCGAGCGTGTGAACGAAACTATCCTCATGGTCGACAAGCAGGATGCTGACGCCCTTGCCGACGGAAGCAACGTCGCGCTGCATTTTGCCGGAATTGCCCGTTTTGGCATCGCGGATAGCGGAAAGCATGGCAGAGGCCTTCAATTCTGTTTCGGCTTCTTCTTCTTCTGGAATGGAATCATTCAGCAGCGTCGCACCGGCGCGCACCTCGGCGATACCGTCCTTGATGCGCACTGTGCGCAGCGTCAGGCCAGTGTTCATGTCGCCGTTGAAGCCGACCATGCCGATTGCCCCACCATACCATGCACGCGGGCTTTTTTCACGGCTCTCGATGAAGCGCATCGCCCAGAGCTTCGGGGCGCCGGTGACGGTAACGGCCCAGGCGTGGCTCAGGAACCCGTCGAAGGCGTCCATGTCGTCGCGCAGCCTGCCCTCGATATGGTCGACCGTGTGGATCAGGCGCGAATACATCTCGATCTGCCGGCGGCCGATCACCTTGACGGAGCCAGGTTCGCAGACGCGGCTCTTGTCGTTGCGGTCGACATCCGAGCACATGGTCAGCTCGGATTCGTCCTTCTTCGAATTCAAAAGCTTGAGGATCTGCTCGCTGTCGGCGATCGGGTCGTCACCACGCTTGATCGTGCCGGAGATCGGGCATGTCTCGATCCGCCGACCGGAAACGCGCACGAACATTTCGGGCGAGGCGCCGACCAGATATTCCTGGTGGCCGAGATTGATGAAGAAGGAATAGGGTGACGGATTGATCGCCTTCAGCCGCTTGGAGATGTCGGAAGGCTTGCTTTCGCAGCGCTCCATGAATTTCTGCCCGGGCACGACTTCGAAGAGGTCGCCCTTGCGGAAGCTTTCCTTCGCCTTGACGACCAAATCGGCATATTCGCCCGGCCGGTGATCGCTCTTCGGTGGAATGGCATCCGTGTGCTTGAAAGGCTCGGGCGCGATGTCTTGCGCCTTGCCCTCGGTCGTCACGCCGCCCTTTTCGAAATCGTAACGGTCGATCCAGGCCTTGGCGGCATAATTGTCGACGACCAGGATCTCGTCCGGCAGGTAGAGCACCATGTCGCGCTGGTCGGACGGCCGCGTCAGCTTCAGATCGATCGCGTCGAACTGGAAGGCGATGTCGTAGCCGAAAGCGCCGTAAAGCCCGAGGCTCGCATCCGCCTGCGAATAGAAGAGGTCGGCCACGGCGCGCAGTACGGTGAAAACCGTCGGCATCTTCGAGCGCTCTTCCTCGGTGAATACCCGGTCCGGCTTCTTGACCGAAAGGTCGAGGCGGCGGGCGGAGGAAGCGCCGAGCACGAGTTCGGACACAGTCTTCAGCCGCTCGGCCACGAAGCCGAGGAGCACCTCGCCGCGTTCGTTATAGGCTTCGATCCAGACGTCGCGCCCGAAGGAGGAGATGCCGAGCGGCGGATCGACGACGGCGGTATCCCAGCGCGTATAACGGCCCGGATATTCGTAGTTCGACGAGAACACCGCGCCGCGGCGTTCGTCGAGCTTGTCGATATAGGAAGAGACCGCATCGCCGTAGGGGATTGCCCGCCGCTGCCGCGTGACGGATATGCCGCCCTTGGTCTCGTAGATTTCCGCACCATCATCCCGCAGGATCGTTACCATTGTTCCACTCCGTTATCGGGCCCGGACGACAGGCGGCGATAAAATAAAAAAGCCGCCTCGAAGTTTCGGGCGGCTCACTCGTCGTCGTCTTTGGACACGATTGGTCGAGGCCGCCTTAGCGAGCCCACCACCAAACAGCAATGTTCAAGGACTTGATCATGGGAAAAATAGTTAGCCTGAGATCAGGCATTGCGCAAGAGGCGATCGCGGGAATGAAAAAGGGCGGCCCGAAAGCCGCCCCTCCCCAGCCTTGAAGGCATGATCGGTAATCAGAACGTCTTGGAGAGCGAGACCTTGAAGGTGCGGCCAGGTTCGGAATACCAATCGCGCGGCTGCGACGCCGTCGCCGAGCTGAGATTGACCTCGCGCACGGCAAGCGCGTTGAAATATTCCTGGTCGAAGATGTTGTAGACGCCGGCCTGCACGCGCAGGCCCGGCAACTGTTCCGGCGTCCACCAGCCGGTGAGGTCGACGATCGCATAGCCGGGCGCATCGAAGGTCGTATCGGCGGTCGAGCCGACGGTGTTGAGATGGTCGGTGAGCATCCCGGCCGAAAGCGTCGAGGAAAGATCGAAGCCGAAGGTCTCATTGCTCCAGCCGCCGCCGACAATCGCCTTGAAGGGTGCGACCGAGCGCAGACGCTGGGTGGTTTCTTCATTCCGGCCATAGGCATAGGCAAGCGAAGCATGCAGATTGATGCCGTTGTCGAAGGTCTTGGCGGCGCTGGCTTCGATACCCGAGATCACGGCTGACGACACGTTCGTGTAATTGAACTGCGTGAAGCCGGTGGCGTCTCTGGTTGTCACAGTCTCGATAAAGTTCTGATAGCGGGTGTGGAACGCTGCGACCCGGCCGGTGAAATCGCCCGTGTCGAAATTGGCGCCGATTTCGACACCGCGGCCGATTTCCGGTTCCAGGTTAGGATTGCCGAGCTGAGCGTAGCGGCCCGTGGGGTTGTAGAAGCGGCTGTAGAGTTCGTCCACCGTGGGGGCACGGAAGCCGACGGCCAGCTGCGCGTAGAGCTGAACATCGGGCGTCAGGTCGTATGTCGCAAGAATCTTCGGCGACATGCCGGCTTCCGTTCGCTCGCGCAGATCGCCGAAACGGGTAAGCCCGGTATTGTTGGCGAAACCGCCGTCGGTCGACGGGTCGTAGTTGAACCAGTCGAAGCGGATGCCTGGCGTCAGCGTAAAGCCGGTATTGCCGATTTCAATCTTGTCTTCGACAATAAGCCCAAGGCTCTGGCTGTCCACATTGGGTACTTCCGCCTGGTTGTTCAGCGCCGGGCATGTTGTCGCCGTTGGGCAAAGTGCCCAGCTATACTGGCTCCAGCTCGCAACACCGACGTCGAGGCCAACGCGAAGGGAGTGGCTGAGACCGGAATATTCGAAGTCCTTCGTCGCGGTGCCGGTGAAGCCCCAGGTTTGGCTTTCGATCTCGTTGTTGCGGCCATAGGCCACATTGGCGGTCGTACGGCCCCTGCTGCCGGCTTCCTTCTTCAAGTCCAGCCAATAAAGCGTGGCGCGCGCGCTGCTGAAGAACGCGTCGGAAGATTGTGCCTCATAATCGTAATCGAGAGAAACGCGGTCGCGGTCGCGCCGTTCGCGGCCGTCAAAATTGTCGATCATGAAGTTGCGGGGCGCAGTACCCCCCTGGAGTTCGCGCAGGTCGGTCGTAAGATCGCGGCGGAAGCGTTCCGCCGTCACGCCGATGCGATGGCCGCCTTCCAGATCCTGGCGCAGTTTGAAGAGCAGGTTGTTCTGATCGAAATCAGCCGGATCCGCCTCGGTGCGAAGGGCGCCATAGCTGCCATTGTCGCCCAAATTGTCGCGTTCATGGCCCTTGCGGTAGCCGCCCTGAAACAGGATCGACGTGTTGCCGATCTTCTTGGCAGCGGCGGCCGAGCCGGAAAGGCTGCGGTCTTCGCTATCATAGGTCGACTTGACGATCGCACCCCAATCGCGGCCTTCTGGAATGAGATCTTCCGGCTCCAGCGTATTGAGAACGATGGCGCCGCCGAGCATGCCGGAACCGCCCTTGCTCGAATCCGCGCCGCGCACGATATCGAGCGAGGACAGTGAATCGAAATCGAAGGTATCGCCGCCGCCATTGGCGTTGGCCGGCGCAAAGGCACCCTGGCGCGCGCTGTTCGAAATATAGGGGATCGGAATGCCGTCGATCGTGGTCAGGATGCGAGCGCCGGAAAGGCCGCGCAGGTTGAAGCCAGAATCGGCGCGCGAATAGTTCACGCCTGCATCGACGCTGCGGCCGATATCGTCATAGCTGGTGACCTGTTTTTCTTCCAGCTGTTTGCTGGTGATCTCGGTCGCAAGCGGCGTGTCGGCGACGCTGCCCGGCGCCACGCGTTTGCCCTTGACGACGATCTTTTGCAGGACGGTGCCGTCCGCGCTGGCCTGCGGCGCCGTTGCCGGAGCGCTTTGCGCTAGAGATTGCGAAACAGGAAGAACAACTGTGGCTGCCGTGCAGACCAGGAGAACCGAGCGCCAATGCCGGACGATCATAACCTACCCTCTCATGATGATTACCGGGCTGGCTGGTCGTGGCGCGTCGAACGCTCGAGGGGCTGGCTGGGCTTTGCGGATGAAGGCGCAGAATTCCGCCTTCTTTCCGCCGCATAAAAAACATGAGGATTTATGTCAAGATAAAGCGGTAGTTTATGTTGAATATTAAATTTAAGTTTTAACGATCTTTCCGGACGTTGCGCAATTGCAACGAAAACCGCCACGATGCGTTATATCTTCCGTTATCGATATGACGGAACCGGATGCGTTGGGAAAATTTTCGATACTGGCGATCCTCACCGCTACCGCCTTTCTTGCCGGCGCCCGCCTCCCCCCGCACGGCCCGTTACCCCAACCTCGACCAGATGCTGGGGAGATGACAGCTCCCGCCCCGCTCCCCGATAAGACTGAACTGCCTGCACCGGATGATGTGCCCGCGCCTCAGCCAAAGCCTAATGTGCCAAAGCCTGGCGTGAAGGAGGAGCCGGAAGCGCCGGCGCCGGACCAGCCGTCGGCGCGACCGACCGAACCGGCAAAGCCCGAAACGGTAAAGCCCTCGCCGGCGGAACCGATGCAGGGCCCGCCGCTCCCGCCGGGCAAAGGCCCGCAGACGCCGGAGGAAGACAATATGCCACCCGCCGAGCAGACGCTCGAAGAGCAGCATCTGACGATCGAACCGGAAAGCGATCCCGAGCACGCCGAATGCACCGCTGCGCTCAAGGCCTTGGGCGTCGTCTTCAAGGACGCTCCGCGCATCGACGACGGCAATGGCTGCGGTATCGACAAGCCGATCATCGTTTCCGAAGCGCTGCCCGGCATCAGGCTAAAGCCGGAGGCGACGGTCCGCTGCCCGGCAGCCCTTGCCCTTGCCCGCTGGGTGAAGGAGAGCGTTATTCCGGCAGCCTCTGCCGCCCTGCCGGAACAGGGCCGCCTCATGACAGTCAACCAGGCAACGTCCTATATGTGCCGCCTGCGCAACGGCGCCGGAACGGGCAAGATCTCCGAACATGCCCGCGGCAATGCTATCGACATTGCAAGCTTCCATTTCGAGAAAGGCGAAGATGTCACCGTCCGCTCCCGCCGCGAGGACGCGACGCTGACCGGCGCCTTCCAACGCACCGTCAGCGCCGCCGGCTGCCTCTATTTCACCACCGTCCTCGACCCCGAAAGCGACGCCGCCCACGAGACCCATTTCCATCTCGACGTGATCGAGAGGAAAGGCGGCTATCGCTATTGTCACTAATCATTTAACGCGCTTGCGATTCTAGCTTGAATCAAGCCGTAAAATACCCAAATCGAAGCTGTGAAACGCGAGGGGAAGGCCGCTAACGGATGAAAACGATCGCAGGCTACCTGATCGTCTATCTGTTTTTCCTCGGTATCGGCTATCTCGTCACCGGCGAACCGTATTGGTTCGCCTGTCTGGCTGTGTTTCTCTTCGGCCTGGAGCGGCTCTTCATCTGGCTGTTCGTCGACCCGGACTATGGAAAGCGCCGCGATCGTGTGACCCGGCACTCCGGCAAGCTGTCCCCCGATCAGAACAACCCTTCGATATAACCTTGGTCATTCAGGAAAATCCGTTCCGCCGAGGGCGATTTCGGCAGGCCGGGCATTGTCATGATCTCGCCGGTGATGGCGACGACGAAGCCGGCGCCGGCTGAAAGCCGCACCTCCCGCACAGAGACGATATGCCCTTCCGGGGCGCCGCGCAGGTTCGGGTCGGTGGAGAAAGAATATTGCGTCTTCGCCATGCAGACCGGCAGCTTGCCGTAACCTTGCTCCTCCCATGTCTGCAGCTGGTCGCGCACAGCCTTGTCGGCCGTCACCTCGCCGGCATGGTAGATCTTCGAGGCGACGATCTCGATCTTCTCGAACAACGAAATGTCGTCGCCATAGAGCGGCTGGAATTTCGCCTGTCCTGACTCGGCCAGTTCCACCACCTTGTGCGCCAGTTCCTCGATACCGGCCGAACCCAGCGCCCAATGGCGGCAAAGGATCGCCTCGGCGCCGAGCCGCGAGACGAATTCCTTGACGGCCGCGACCTCGGCCTCGGTATCCGAGACGAAATGATTGATCGCCACGACGACCGGCACGCCGAAACGACGGACATTCGCCACATGCCGGCCGAGATTGGCGCAGCCCTTCTTCAGTGCGACGACATCCTCCGTGCCGAGATCCTCCTTTTTCACCCCGCCGTTCATCTTCAGCGCCCTGACGGTCGCGACGATGACCGCCGCGTCCGGCTTCAGTCCGGCCTTGCGGCATTTGATGTCAAAAAATTTCTCGGCGCCGAGATCGGCCCCGAAGCCCGCTTCCGTCACCACATAGTCGCCGAGCTTCAGCGCCGTCTTCGTCGCCGTCACCGAATTGCAGCCATGGGCGATATTGGCGAAGGGCCCGCCATGCACGAAGGCGGGATTGTTCTCCAGCGTCTGCACCAGGTTCGGCTGCATCGCATCTTTGAGCAGCACCGCCATGGCGCCGTCGGCTTTCAGGTCGCGCGCATGCACCGGCGTCCTGTCGAAGCGATAGCCGATGATGATGTCGCCGAGCCGCCGCTCCAGGTCCTTGAGGTCGGTGGCGAGGCAAAGGATCGCCATCACTTCGGAGGCAACTGTGATGTCGAACCCGCCTTGGCGCGGAAAGCCGTTGGCGACGCCGCCGAGCGAGGAGACCATGCTTCTGAGCGCCCGGTCATTCATGTCCATCACCCGCCGCCAGGTGATGCGGCGGATATCGATATTCTCTTCGTTGCCCCAGTAAATGTGATTGTCGATTATCGCCGCCAGCAGATTGTGCGCTGAGGTGATCGCATGGAAATCGCCGGTGAAATGCAGGTTGATGTCTTCCATCGGCACGACCTGTGCATAACCACCGCCGGCCGCTCCGCCCTTGACGCCGAAGCAGGGGCCGAGCGAAGCCTCGCGGATGCAGACGATGGCTTTCTTGCCGATCCGATTCAGCCCGTCACCGAGGCCTACGGTCGTCGTCGTCTTGCCCTCGCCGGCCGGCGTTGGATTGATCGCGGTGACGAGGATCAGCTTGCCGTCCTTCTTGCCCGCTTGCCCGGCGATGAATTCGGCGCTGACCTTTGCCTTGTCGTGACCGTAGGGGACGAGCTGCTCGACCGGAATGCCGAGCTTCGCCCCGATTTCGAAGATCGGCATTTTGGCCGCAGCGCGCGCGATTTCGATATCGGATTTGATCGATGGCATGGATGTTCCCCGTCCCGGCCTTCCGCAGGGCGCGGAGGCGTTGCTCTGTCTTCATCGGGATAGCGAAATATCGGCGGGGTGTGAATAGCGCTGCGCCTTGCGGTCGCCACGCCGGATGTTTATGTGGCGATCAACGATCGCGGTTTTACAGGATGAAGACATGAAAGCACTGGAACTGATCATCGAGCGCATCATCCTGTCGAGCCGCTGGATCCTCGTCGCCTTCTATATCGGCCTGGTCGCGGCACTCGCCGTCTATGCCGTTTCCTTCGGCTACAAGCTCCTGAAGATCGCTTCCGACGTCTTCGCCCTCGACGAGGCGGAGATGATCCTTGCCATGCTTAGCCTGATCGATGCGGCCCTCGTCGCAAGCCTGATCGTCATGGTGATGATCTCGGGTTACGAGAATTTCGTCAGCCGCTTCGATGAGGCCAGTCAAGCCGACAACGAAGTCTCCTTTCTCGGCAAGCTCGATTCAGGCAGCCTGAAGATCAAGGTCGCCTCCTCGATCGTTGCCATCTCCTCCATCCACCTGCTGCAGGTCTTCCTCAACGCCGACAAATACGCGGACGGCAAGATCATGTGGCTGACACTGATGCACCTCGCCTTCGTCGCCTCCGCCGTCATGCTCGGCTTCCTGGAGAAGCTAATGAGCGCGACGTCGAAGAATGATTTGAAGGATAAGGCATAGAGGGACGACCAATTGGTTGTCACGTCGGTGAGTGGGCAGACCGGCTTTTAAGGCGTTCTTTCCGCATCAATTCGAGGCCGCAGCAGCAGGAACGATCGCTCCCTCAATCTTTCTCGGGCATCGAAGACTTTCCTTGGCATCGGGTCCACATAGGCGATCACCGGGTTCATCGCCATAAGGGATGATGCCATTGATGATGCCAAGATCGAGCGCCTGGGAACGAAGTATGGTCTTTCGCTCGATCGATGTCGCGAGCATCATCGTCTCGAATGTCTCGGCACTGGCGCCCATCTCGTCGAAATAGGCGAAGAACTTCGTATATTCAGCCGTGGTGGGCCTGACCAGGCCGATAGTGGAATATCCGATCATCCGGGGCGTTCCGCTCATCAAGACAAGAGTACAGGTCGAAAGGCAGTATCCACCCCCCGCAAAAACCTCGCCCTCGGTCGGTCCGCTTTTGGCGATGCTCGCCTTGCAACGCGGATCCAGCTTTGGACAATTCGGCAATTGGGTTCTGCCGATTGAGGTCTCCAGACCTGCAGCACGGATCATACGCCCCATAGCGAATGCCGCATCCATGTCTCCGCCGTTAGACTGAAGGACGACCGGCAGCTTTCGTTCGCCGAGCGTCTTCAAGAGCGCCTCGAGCCGAGCCGGTGTCTCCGGCGTGATGTCTCCATCGGCAGAAATCCACTGCGTGCATTCCTCCTGGCAATTGCCGTGGTACATCAGGAGAAAGTCCATCGGACCGGTTTTCGGCAGAGTCTCGCTTGTAACCATGGCCGATTTCTGCGGCGGCGCCGTGGATAAAGGCGTCGCCGCCGCCACGGGCGCTTCGGCCACCGGATGGCCGTGACAGACAGCCTCGGCCGCTGCATCCGGCGCGCAGAGCGGCATGCCGGGCCATTCATTGTAGGAAAGCATGTCGGTGATGAGACCTGTCCGAAGCGCCTCTGCGGACGATACGATGTTGATGTTGTCAGGCGTGGCGCTCATCATCAGGCCGATGACATCCTGGCTGACGCCCATTTCCTTCAGATAGGCCGTCAAGGCAGTGCTGGCCCTCTTTCCAAGTTTGGTGGAACTGCTCTGCCCCGCTGACTTGCGTCCAACCTCCTTGCGGGAGATTTCCTTCTTCTTGCCGTTCACGATCTTGTATTCGATGCGGTAGGAGACACGCACCTTGTTATAGATCGTCGTGATCTGGTGGACGCCGATCGCGGCCCATTGTGACGAAACACGCGACGTGCCGCCCGCCAACGCCAATGGACAGGCGGAAAAACAATATCCACCGGCCGAATAAGTGTCGCCGACCGAAGGGCCGTCCTTTGCAATAGCGGCTTCGCAGCGCGTATCCTCAACTGGGCACCCCTTCAGCAGCGTACCGCCCACTGCCGTCTCCAGCCCGGCCTTGCGGATCATCCTGCCCATCGCATAGGCAGCGTCGACGTCACCACCCTCCGAACGGAAAACGACAGGCAATTTACGGCCGCCGATCTTCTTGAGGACTTTTTTCAACTGAGCGGGCGTATCGGATGTTATGCGCCCCTCCGCCGATATCCATTCCGCACAGTTTTCCTCACAGAGGAAACTGCGCACGAGGATGAACTTCATGGGGGGCTGCGCTGCTTGTTTCTGTTCGGCAGCCTGCGCGATTGCCGTTCCCAATGGAAAGGTCAAAAGCAGAAAAACAAGTAATAAGCTGGAACATAAACACTTGATCAAAAAGGAAATTCCAAAGCGCACGATTAAATTGCCCCAACTTTATATGATATTACGCTTAGCAATTGAATTGAACGGCAGCAAGCCGGATTTCCAACTGTTGCCGCGCTCTTGTCTTGTTCGTCCATCACTACATGCGACCGGCTGCCGCAGTGCTTGCGCGTCGACTCCAGCATAAAGCTGGGCGCGAGTTCTCCTCGAACTCTACCCAAAGTGATTCTCTTGCTCGACTGTGCAAGGGCCATCGCTATGCGGCATGGGGGAAGTCAAAGATACCGTAACGCTATATCCGCAAGTCAAAACTCAACTAAAGCGCGATCACCTGTCAATTATTTTACACAATTCGAGTAAATCAGCTGACGCTAAGTCAATTGGGGCTAGCATCCGGCCGGCTTTCTGTGTTTGATAGCGTTAACATTGGGGCAGCCGGAGGCGTACAGATGTCTTATATGACCACCTCTGAAAGACAGTCATTGCTCTCGGCAGAGCTTGCCACTGCTCGAACGCGCAGCCTGTTTGCGCAAGCGCTCGGCCGGGTTTCCGCCGCTTTCGGATTGTCGCATGCGACCCTGATGCACGCTCCGTCCCCGGAAGACCTGCTGTTGAAGCCCCTGCTGATCGAAAGCTCGCTTCCGGCCGCCTACATCAAGGAGTTCGACCGCGCCCACATGATGCGCGGCTGTCCGTTCGGCTTACGGCTAAGGGAGTCCGCCGTCCCGCCGGCCTGGCACCTCAACGACGCCGCCAATGGTCAGGCCTTTCCCGCCGAACTGCGCGCCCTGATGCTGCGCCATGCCATTCCGGCAGGCGTTGCCATGCCGACCATTGCGGCCAATGGCCAGCGCCTGGTCTTCTGGTTCTGCGGCGAGCGCGCCGCACTGAGCCAGAGCGAGGTCAACGAACTGGCCATGATCATCCTGCATGCACTCGATGCATATAATGCAGTCAAACGGAATGAGGAATGCGCGCACAACGCGCTGTCGACCAGAGAACTAGAAGTTGTGCGCTGGACTGCCCAGGGCAAGACTTCGATCGAAATCGGCCAGATCCTGGCGCTCTCGGATCATACGGTGAACGCCTACATGACCAACGCGATCAAAAAGCTCGATTGCGTCAACCGCACCCAGTTGGTAGCCAAGGCAATTCGATTGAAGCTGATCAACTGAGGAATCGGAAGAGAGATGGCACGTCGTGCCGTGATCTGAGGGAATCGTTTCACCGCGTCGACAACCGGCTTGGCGGCTACAAGCTGGTGCGCAGCGTTGGCCGCTTTCGTGACGATGAAAGCGGCGGCGGCATCGTCGGCGTCACCTATGAGTTCGAGAAGCTGCGCGTCGTCGGCTTCGAGGACGATACGAGACCGCGCTGACTCCCGGAAATTTTAGCGGTCGAGCACAGAGCGGATCTCGACGAGGTTCGAGCGCACCCTGAGAATATAGAAGCCCATGGTGGCGAGATGGCTCGGCATGATCCAGCCGTCCTCACGCCCGTTAGAGATGATCGCCGGTTGGATTCGCAGCGCCGCTTGGAACTGCCGCATTGTGCTGCCCCAGACCGCTCCGAGATTGCGCTCCTGCACCACCTGCGAGAAATCCGCCTGCGCCGCGGCAAGGATGGCGTAATAGGCGTAGAGCTGGCCGTAGGCGAACCAGAACCGGTCGTCGGCGCGCGTATCGAACCAGCCGCGATTGTGGTTTTCCGAACGCTCGGCGAGCATGTCGGACGTGCCGCCGAGATCGTTGGCGATGCGGTCGATGAACTGCATCAGGTTATCGGCGCGGCCGTCGAAAATCACGTTACAGGCGGCAAGATCGGTGTTGAACTTGCGCAGACTGCCGATCGCCGAGCGGTAATAGGAGGGCGTTGGCGTTTTCGGCCCGAAGGGATTAAGGCCGAAATACCAGCTGTATTCATCGAACTGCAAGTTGCCGCGCGCGCTTTGCAGATCATTGTTGATACCCGAGGTGCCGCGCACGCGCCCGAGCGTATCGACAAGCTCCGCCGACGTCCGCCGGACCGCCTGATTGATGCCGCGCTGGAACGACGCCTTGTTGTCGAGGAAGGGCGTGTGATCCCAGTCGACGCCGAAGAAGCCCATCTTGTAGAGCAGCATGGAGGAAATCCATGCGTTCTGATTGACATTGAAATCGGTCAGATCGGCCGTGACGTCGACGATGGCCGAGCGCTGGCAAGTCTTGGCAGCCGTAGCGCTGCTGCCCGCGGCGACCGGCACTTCCTGGCCGGCGGCAACCTTGCGTTCGGAGAGCCTGTATTGATCGACGAAGGCGGTGTTGAAATTCGACCAGACCTGCGTCTGCCAGAAGAAATAGCCGTAGAGCACGACGAAGAGCGCCACGAACGCGATAACCGGCAACCGGATCATCCAGCTCCGACGCTGATACCAGCCGTGCGCGGCAAGGAAGGGCCAGAAGGCCCAGGCGAAAAACAGTCGGGCCGAGCGGCCGATCGTCTGGCCGATCAGCCTGAAAAAACCGGCAATCCGGTCAAGCATCGTCGTCTCCTGTCAGGCGAGGCGAACATCGGGACGTCGCCGCCCCGTTGCATCCACATATGCGCTCGGTAGGCCGAGCACAACATGAGCCTCGCGATTTTTACGACTGAAAGCAGCGCGAACCGGCGCCTGGCGGATCAGGACCGCAGGAACGGCAGGCTGAAGCGGAAGGCCCTGCGCGCCGTGTCGATCAGCGGCGCTCCCGATGCCTCCGGCAGCGGTTCGGCATAGGCCGGAAACCTGCCGGTGAATTCCAGATCGGCGCGGTTCTTGCGCCGCTCCAGATCCTGGGCGACCAGCATGCCCTTCTCGAACAGCCTGATCGGCGCGGCGATATCGGGAAAGAATTCCGGCTTGATCCGCATCTTCATGCCCGGCCGGTCGGTATCGACCTGCGCCTGGTAGATGATCAGCCGCTCCTCGACGTCGATCATTAGCTTGCGCAGCAGCACGTTGCAGGCGGCGATCCGGGCGTTCAGCGAATCGACAAAGGCCTGGAACAGGCCGATGAAGCGCTCGCGCCGCTGGCTGTCGTCGCGCATCTCGTGCTCCCCGGCGGAAATCCGCTCGGCCTCCGCCTTCAGCGCCCGCCGCTCAGTCTCCATCTGCTCCCAATGTGCCTTATTGCCGTAGACACCGATACGCCCCTGCGTCGTCAGCGCCTTGGCGTTGAGCTCCTTCATCTTGAGGCGGGCGAGATCGATGGAATCGACCAGCCGGCGCCGTTGCTCGACGATGTCGACGAGACCGCGTTCGGCAGCCCTGTGGCGTTCGATGATCGAAGCGCGCTGGCCGGCGATCAGCCTGGCAAGCGCATCCGATTTGGACAGAAGCTCGAGCAACCGTTCGATGACCGGGGCCTCGCGCACGCGTTCGGTATGCATGCGCCACATCCGCTGGCGCGACGTCCAGCCGGCCATCTTCTCGCGCAGCGTCAGCCCCCGGAAGCTGTCGAGATCGGCGGAAACCTCGGCCGTCAGCCGGTCGAGGGAAAAGACCAACTCGGCCTGCAGGGCGTCGAGTGCGGCAGCCTCGGCGATATACGCCTGGAAGCGAGCATTCTGCTCGAGGAAAACTTCGTCGGCCGACAGTGCTTCATCGCCGCTGAAGGCACTGATCGCCGCCACGCAATAGGCTCCGTCGGCCGCAACCCTCTCGGCAAGGCTGTCTGCAGTTTCGTACTGGCTGTCGAATGGCGGCGGTTTGCGCACCCGGCCTCTCCAGGGAATCTCGTGCTTCTCACGTTAAATCAATTTCAGCAAAAGTGCGAAGCGGTTTTCCGTCCGCGATTGCGTAAAATGGATCAGGTCGCCTGCGGCACCAAAGAAACAGGCGGTAGCGGCCTCCTCAGACCGGCTCGGCGATCCAGGCTCCGTTCATCGCTTCGTCCCAATGCCTGCGGCAGAGCGAGACATATTTCTCATTGCCGCCAACCTCGATCTGCGCGCCTTCGTGCAGCACTTTCCCTTCCGCGTCGAGTCGCACCACCATGGTCGCTTTGCGCCCGCAATGGCAGATCGTGCGCACCTCGCGCATTTCGTCGGCGATCGCCAACAGTTCCTGCGAAGCCGGAAATAATTTGCCCTGGAAATCGGTTCTCAGCCCATAGACCATCACGGGAATGCCGAGCCTGTCGACGACGCGGGCAAGCTGCCAGACATGGACAGGCGTCATGAAATGCGCCTCGTCGACGAAGACACAGGCAATCGGCGCCCCTTCCCCGCTCAGCGTCGAAATCAGCCGGAACAGGTCCTCATGTGGCTCGAAGGGAATGGCGCTCGCCTCCAGCCCGATCCGCGAGCCGATGATGCCGCGGCCGGTGCGCTCGTCGAAAGCGGCGATCAATTGCACCGTGCGCATGCCGCGCTCCTGGTAATTGTAGGAGGCCTGCAGCAGCATCGTCGACTTGCCGGCGTTCATCGTCGAGTAGTTGAAATAGAGTTTTGCCATCCGATCTCTCCTAGATCGGTTTATTGAAAGCTCACAACGGCAAAGGAAAGCCCCTGAAGGCGATAATCACAGGAATCCCAGCCCGACAATCGCGGGCGGCCTGAAAACAGGGTGCCGCAAAAAATCCGCCGACGTCGCAATCGCATGGGTCGATACGACGCAAACGCACTGAGGTCGCTTGTCAAACTCGGCTATTGGTGGTTGGCTTGGGAACTTAAAGACTGGGAGTCTAAAATGAAAACAACAAGCACGTTCAAACTCGTCACTGCAACTGCCGTCGCCGCCCTCTCCGTTGCGACCGCCGCCTTCGCCGCCGACCCCGACAGCTGCTCCACCGTCCATTTTTCCGATGTCGGCTGGACTGACATTACCGCCACCACCGCCACCGCATCCGTCGTCCTGAAGAGCATCGGCTATCAGACCGACGTCAAGGTTCTCTCGGTGCCGGTCACCTACACCTCGCTGAAGAACAAGGACATCGACATCTTCCTCGGCAACTGGATGCCGACGCAGGAAAAGGACGTCCGCCCATATATTGAGGACAAGTCGGTCGAATCCTTCGGCCCCAACCTGGTCGGCGCCAAGTATACGCTCGCCACCAACGCCAAGGGCGCCGAACTCGGGATCAAGGACTTCAAGGACATCGCCGCCCACAAGGACGATCTCGACGGCAAGATCTACGGCATCGAGCCGGGCAATGACGGCAACCGTCTCGTCATGGACCTGATCGAAAAGAACACCTTCGGCCTGAAGGAAATGGAAGTCGTCGAATCCTCAGAACAGGGCATGCTCGCTCAGGTCGCCCGCGCTGAGAAAGCCGGCAAGCCGGTTGTCTTCCTCGGCTGGGAACCGCACCCGATGAACACCAATTTCAAGCTGACCTACCTCACAGGTGGTGACGATGTCTTCGGTCCTGACTTCGGCGGCGCCAAAGTCTATACCAACGTTCGCGCTGGTTATCTCGACGAATGCCCGAATGTCGGCATGATGCTGAAGAACCTGAAGTTCTCCCTCGAGATGGAAAACCAGATCATGGGCAAGATCCTCGACGACGGCAAGGAGCCGGAAGCTGCCGCGACCGAATGGCTGAAGGCGAACCCTTCTGCGCTCGAGCCCTGGCTCGCCGGCGTCAAGACCCGCGACGGCAAGGGCGACGCGCTGGCGGCCTCCAAGACCGGCTTCGGCCTTTGATGGTCTGAACGGGGCGGCTCGCCGCCCCGTTTCATTTTTGTCCGATTGTTGATTTTTTCTGGATAGGCGCTCCCTTGAATTGGATCACCGAATTTAAAATTCCCATCGGCTCCTGGGCCAAAGCCTTCGTGGACTGGCTCACCTCGAACGGCGCGTGGTTCTTCGACCAGCTCGCCTCGCTGCTGTCGCACGTGATTGACGGGCTGCTCTTCGTGCTGCAGAAGCCTCACCCGCTGATCGTCATCGCCGCCATCGCCGCCATCGCCTTCTGGCTGCGCCGATCGATCGCGATCACCCTCTTCACCTGTCTGGGGCTGCTGCTCATCGTCAACCAGGGCTACTGGAAGGAAACGACGGAGACGCTCGCTCTCGTGCTCGCCTCCACTTTCGTCAGCATGGTGATCGGCATTCCGCTCGGGATTGCAGCGGCCCGCCGCGCCTGGGTCTATGCCGCCATGCGCCCGGCGCTCGATCTCATGCAGACCATCCCGACATTCGTCTATTTGATCCCGGCGCTGATCCTGTTCGGCCTCGGCATGGTGCCGGGCCTGATCGCAACCGTCATCTTCGCGATCCCTGCCCCCATCCGGCTGACGCGCCTCGGCATCATCTCGACGCCGCCATCCCTCGTCGAGGCCGCCGTGGCCTTCGGCGCTAGGCCGATGCAGGTGCTGCGCAAGGTCGAGCTTCCCTTTGCCATGCCACAGATTATGGCGGGCCTCACCCAGACCATCATGCTGTCGCTGTCGATGGTGGTCATCGCCGCCCTCGTCGGCGCCGACGGTCTCGGCGTGCCTGTCGTGCGCGCACTGAACACCGTCAATGTCGCGAAAGGCTTCGAAGCCGGTCTTTGTATCGTCATTCTGGCGATCATCCTCGACCGCATGTTCCGCACGGCGGGTGAAGGAGACGGTGCATGACCGCGGTAAGCTTCAAGGACGTCAGCATTATCTTCGGCAACAAGCCCGAAACCGCGCTTGCCATGGCCGACCAGGGCAAAACGCGCGACGAGATCGGTGCTGCGACCGGCCTGGTGCTCGGCGTCGCCAATGCCTCGCTGACGATCGAGGAGGGCGAGATCCTCGTGCTGATGGGGCTTTCCGGCTCCGGCAAGTCGACGCTGCTGCGCGCCGTCAACGCGCTCGCTCCTGTCGTGCGCGGCGATGTCGCGGTCTCGACCTCCACCGGGCCCGTCAACCCTTATAAATGCAATGCCAGGGCGCTGCGCGACCTGCGCACCCACACCGTCTCCATGGTGTTCCAGCAGTTCGCCCTGCTGCCGTGGCGCACCGTCGCCGAGAATGTCGGCTTCGGCCTCGAGCTCGCCGGCATGCCGGAGGCCGAACGCAAGGTGCGCATCGGCGAGCAGCTCGAACTCGTCAACCTGACGAAATGGGCCGACCGCAAGGTCAACGAACTCTCAGGCGGCATGCAGCAGCGCGTCGGGCTTGCCCGCGCCTTTGCCACCGGCGCCCCGATCCTGTTGATGGACGAGCCGTTCTCGGCACTCGATCCGTTGATCCGCACCCGCCTGCAGGACGAGCTCCTGGAATTCCAGCGGCGGCTGAAGAAGACCATCCTCTTCGTCAGCCACGATCTCGACGAAGCCTTCCGTATCGGCAACCGCATTGCCATCATGGAGGGCGGCCGCATCATCCAGTGCGGAACGCCGCATGACATCGTCAAGAATCCTGCCGACCAGTATGTCGCCGATTTCGTGCAGCATCTCAACCCGATCAGCATGCTGACGGCGGCCGACGTGATGCAGCCCGGCCTCGGTCAGACGGCCGCCGGCATGAGCGTCAGCGCCACGGCCCGCGCCGCGACCCCGCTCGTCGATATCCTCGACGTGCTTGCCCGCCAGCCGGGCAGCATCGGCATCGTGGAAAACGGCGCGGTGATCGGCACCATCACGGCCCAGGATATCGTCGCCGGCCTCACCCGCCATCGCCGCAGGCAGGACGCTTGATGTTTTCAATCCGCTTTGTCACAAAGCGGATATGAAGGATCAGCCCTCGCCCATACGTGAAACCGACGACGATGCCCGCAAACTCGCCCGCGTGCTTCTGCGCTCCGCGCGGCACGCGGCGATTGCTGTTCTCGACCCCGAGACCGGCTTTCCCTTCGCCAGCCGCGTGCTCGTCGCCACCGATATTGACGGCACCCCCGTCATTCTCGTTTCGAAGCTCTCTGCCCATACCAAAGCGCTCGCCGGAGACGCGCGCGCCTCGCTCCTGACCGGCGAGCCCGGCAAGGGCGATCCGCTCGCCCACCCTCGCCTGACGACCCAATGCCTGGCAGAACCCGTCGAGCGTGGCAGCGCCGTCCACGAGCGTATCCGCACGCGTTTTCTCGCTCGCCACACCAAGGCAAAGCTTTATATCGACTTTCCCGATTTCCTCTTCTTCCGTCTCAAACCGGAGCAGGCCAGCCTCAATGGCGGCTTCGGCCGCGCCTACCAGCTCGATGGGAGCGATCTCATCATTCAGTCGGCAGCCAATGAGGAGATCGCCGCCCGCGCGGCAGAAACAGTGCGAGATTTAGTAGAACGCCACCCTGATGTGGCCGAGGCCCTCGCTACCCGATTAAACGCGCCGGAATCGGCTTCCTGGCGCATTTGTGGTATCGATTCCTCAGGTTTTGACCTCGTTTCCGGCGATTTTCTGCTGCGATACGAATTCGAAACCCTCGCCGGGGATGCCGATCACATTTGTTCAAACATATCTAAAATAGCATACTCGATACCTTAAATTTAGGTATATACAATCTTCGACCCTAGTTGCTAGTTTCTGAGCGTGGGGAAAAATCGCGATTGACGGCCTGTGCCAGCACGCATGATGTACGTTTCGCATTAGGAAGATGATAATATGGAAACCACTAATTTGGCCGATCACACCAATGTGGCGGCAGCGTTATTGTCGGCAATGGCAAACCCCAAGAGATTGCTGATCCTGTGCAGCCTGGTGAAGGGTGAAGTGGCCGTCGGCGTACTTGCAACGCAGGTCGGCCTCAGCCAGTCCGCACTCTCTCAGCACCTGTCGAAACTGCGGGCGCAGAAGCTGGTGAAGACCCGGCGTGACGCACAGACCATTTACTATTCCAGCACCTCCGAGCCGGTGATGAAGATCCTGGCAACGCTCGAAGACATTTACTTGGTGGCGAACAGGAACAGATCCGCCGCTTGATGATAGCGCTGACATGAATGTCGGCCGATGCCACGCCGCAAGGGGATGTTCCCGGAGGCGCGGCAACGAAATTTCAGCACCTGAACCTTATGGCACGACCGGCAAACCTTGTGATTGCCGGTCGTGCCCTTTTTGCTGGACCTGCCGGTCCCGGAATTTCCCCCAGGCTTCCTGTCGCGAGCGGCACCCCCGGGCGTTTTACCGTTGACGCTTCGAGCAGCCCTGATAATTTGACCAGGCAGTCAAAATATGGGCGTGAAGCCCCGGGAACCGGCCATCAGAGGCCAGGAGAACAGCATGTCCAACCGCCTCAACGCACCGAACGATCTTCGCGCCTTCTGGATGCCGTTCACGGCAAATCGCCAGTTCAAGAAGGAGCCACGCTTGTTCGTCGGCGCCAAGGACATGTACTACACGACCCATGACGGCCGTCAGGTGCTGGACGGCACGGCAGGCCTCTGGTGCGTCAATGCGGGCCATTGCCGCCCGAAGATCACCGAGGCGATCCGCGAGCAGGCCGGCGAGCTCGACTATGCGCCGGCCTTCCAGCTCGGCCATCCCAAAGCCTTCGAACTGGCGAACCGCCTGGTCGACATCGCCCCGGAAGGCCTGAACCACGTCCTCTACACCAATTCCGGATCCGAATCCGTCGAGACGGCGCTCAAGGTGGCGCTCGCCTATCACCGCGTGAAGGGCAATGGTTCACGCTTCCGCCTGATCGGCCGCGAGCGCGGCTATCACGGCGTCAATTTCGGCGGCATCTCCGTCGGCGGCATCGTCACCAACCGCAAGATGTTCGGCACGCTTTTGACTGGCGTCGACCACATGCCGCACACCCACCAGCCCGGCAAGAACAATTTTACCCGCGGCGAGCCGGAACACGGCGGCGACATCGCCTCCGAACTGGAGCGGATCGTCACCCTGCATGACGCTTCCACCGTCGCCGCCGTCATCGTCGAGCCGGTGGCCGGCTCCACCGGCGTGTTGATCCCGCCAAAAGGCTACCTGCAGAAACTGCGCGAGATCTGCACCAAGCACGGCATCCTGCTGATCTTCGACGAGGTCATCACCGGTTTCGGCCGCCTCGGCGCTCCCTTCGCCGCGCAATATTACGACGTCAAGCCCGACATGATCACCGCCGCCAAGGGACTGACCAACGGCGTCATTCCGATGGGCGCCGTCTTCGTCACCTCCGAGATCCATGATGCCTTCATGAACGGCCCGGAGCACATGATCGAGTTCTTCCACGGCTACACCTATTCCGGCAATCCGATCGCCTCCGCCGCAGCGCTTGCCACGCTCGACACCTACAAGGAAGAAGGGCTGCTGACACGCGCCGCCGAGCTTTCCGACTACTGGGCCGACGCGCTGCATTCGCTGAAAGACTGCCCCAATGTCATCGACATCAGGAACACCGGCCTGATCGGCGCGATCGAGCTCGATCCGATCGCCGGCGAGCCCACCAAGCGCGCCTTCACCGCCTTCCTGAAAGCCTATGAAAGCGGTCTGTTGATCCGCACCACCGGCGATATCATCGCGCTCTCCCCGCCGCTGATCATCGAGAAGCACCATATCGACGAACTCTTCGGCAAGCTACGCACCATCCTGCAGAACAACATCTGAGAGATCTCACGCTTTTCGCATCATGGCCTGCGGCGGGTGCAAGCCCACGCAGGCTTTTTGCCGCCGTGACGGGTTGACCTCAGGTCACCGAGGCGACGGAAAGGCAGAGGGCGAATTTTTTCAGGAGCCGGCGATCGAAGTGCCCTTCATTCCCGAGCATCCATTTCAGTGCGTCGCTCGCGCTCCAAGCCGCCTTGTATGACCGCACCGAGGTGATGGCGTCATAGACATCGCAGATTGTCGCAATTCGCGTGTAGAGGCTCACCTCTTTGCCGGACAGCCTGCGCGGGTAGCCCTTGCCGTCGATGCGCTCATGGTGATTGAGGCAGACATCGAGAATGATCTCCGACATGCCCTCCTGCCGCGACAGGAAAGCGTGCCCCTTCTCCGGATGGCCGCGGATCAAGCTGATCTCGTCCTGTTCCAGAGGCCCGGCCTTGTTGAGCACCTCAAGCGGAATTTCAAGCTTGCCGACATCATGCAGCAACCCCGCGGTACCGAGCATTTGGACCGTATGCTCGTCGAGTGCGAGATGGCGGCTGAACAGGATCATCAGCGCGCTCACCGAAATGGAATGGAGGAAGGTCACTTCGTCTTTTGATTTCAAACGCGTGACGTTCAGGAAAACCGAGGGATGTTCCTCCATCGACTTGGAGACGGATGAAATCACCGGCGCCACATGCGCGACACTGATTGCATCGCCATTCCGCAGCCTCGCGAAAGCCTCTTCCAGCACCTGCACGGATTTCTGGACGGTTTCGCGCGCGGCCTGGATATCGATCTCGATGTCGCGGGCCGGCAAGCCGTTGGTATCGAGCCCCTTGCTGGTGTTGATGACGACCCTGGCAGTGCCGCATTTGCGAATTTTCGCGGCATCGATCTCGCGCCGCAGAGAAAATCTGCGCTTGGACAAAAGCGGATCCTGCCACAGGCCCTCAACGGCCTCCACAAACATTCCGATACACACTTGGCTGGCGTCGATACGCTTGAGCATCCAGTCTCTGTTTCCCGATGTCTTTATCTAATTATTTGTAAGAGTCTCTTTTTCAATGCTGCGGTATTTTGGGTATCGGGGATACTACCGCCACGGGCCAAACTAACGGTTAATGGGAAAGATAAAGAACCATTACAGAGGTGGTTTCGTCTGGGCGGAGGCGCCGCCCTCTGCAACTTCCTTATGGGAAATCGCCGAAAAACGAAGAAAATGATCGCCTTCGAACGCGTTTCCGCCCGGATCGATCCGATTTCCCTTCCGTTTTGTTATGAACTTGCGCAAACCCGCCAAAATTCTTAGAAATCTCGCCATGAGCCTTCCCGAGTCAAATATGGCCGGCAGGCTCACGGATCGCGCCCTTGTCGATCGTCCTTGGCACGGCTCAAAGGGCCGTTGAATGATCGGAAAAACCGGCGCGACACCTCATCGCGGGTCGAAGGACCCCACCCAAGGAGACAGATAATGACCCTCAAGACACTGACGGCGACGCTCGTTGCGTCGCTTGCCTTCGCGCCGCTTGCCCATGCCGATATCACCATCGGCCTGATTGCGCCGCTGACCGGCCCCGTCGCCGCCTATGGCGACCAGGTGAAGAACGGCGCTCAGACCGCCGTCGACGAGATCAACAAGAAGGGCGGCATTCTCGGCGAGAAAGTGGTTCTCGAACTGGCCGACGATGCCGGCGAACCGAAGCAGGGCGTTTCCGCTGCCAACAAGGTTGTCGGCGACGGCATCCGCTTCGTCGTCGGCCCGGTGACCTCGGGTGTTGCCATTCCGGTTTCGGACGTGCTGGCAGAAAATGGCGTGCTGATGGTCACCCCGACCGCGACAGCGCCTGACCTTACCAAGCGCGGTCTCACCAACGTGCTGCGCACCTGCGGCCGCGACGACCAGCAGGCCGAAGTTGCCGCCAAATACGTGCTGAAGAATTTCAAGGATAAGCGCATCGCCATCGTCAACGACAAGGGCGCCTACGGCAAGGGTCTCGCCGACGCCTTCAAGGCGACGCTGAACGCCGGCGGCGTCACCGAAGTCGTCAATGACGCGATCACGCCCGGCGACAAGGATTTCAGCGCGCTAACCACCCGCGTCAAATCAGAGAAGGTCGATGTGGTCTATTTCGGCGGCTACCACCCGGAAGGCGGTCTGCTCGCCCGCCAGCTGCATGACCTCGCCGCCAACGCGACGATCATCGGCGGCGACGGCCTCTCCAACACCGAATTCTGGGCGATCGGCACGGATGCGGCGGCAGGCACGCTGTTCACCAATGCCTCCGACGCCACCAAGAACCCGGATTCCAAGGCCGCCGCCGATGCGCTCGCTGCCAAGAACATCCCGGCAGAAGCCTTCACGCTCAACGCTTATGCCGCCGTCGAAGTGCTGAAAGCCGGCATTGAGAAGGCCGGCAGCGCCGAGGATGCGGAAGCCGTCGCGGCCGCACTGAAAGACGGCAAGGAAATCCAGACCGCCATCGGCAAGGTCACCTACGGCGAAACCGGCGACCTGACTTCGCAGAGCTTCTCGCTCTACAAGTGGGAAGGCGGTAAGATCGTCGCTGCCGAATAAGCGCGACGCTGAGACACGATCGGGCGCCATCGGCGCCCGATTTCGTTGGCGGGCATCGCATGTCGGCGCAGATCGGTTATAACGTTGGAATCGTCCAATGTGAGCAATGCCATGACCGCAAGTCTCGAACGTCTGATCGACCAGGGCGTCGGCCGCGAGCCGGCCGATATCGTGCTGAAGGGCGGCAGCTTCTTCGATCTCGTCACCGGCGAAATCGTCCGCTCCGATATCGCCATCGGCGCCGATCGCATCGTCGGCACCTCAGGCGATTATGAGGGCGAGACCGAGATCGATATCGCCGGCAGGATCGTCGTTCCGGGCTTCATCGACACGCATCTGCACATCGAATCCTCGCTGGTGACGCCGCATGAATTTGATCGCTGCGTCCTGCCCTATGGTGTCACCACCGCGATCTGCGATCCGCACGAGATCGCCAATGTGCTCGGCGCCGCCGGTATCGAATTCTTTCTCCAATCTGCGCTCGAGACGATCATGGACATCCGTGTCCAGCTCTCCTCCTGTGTCCCGGCTACTCATCTCGAAACATCAGGCGCCGACCTGCCGATCGAGAGCCTCCTGCCCTTCCGCCATCATCCGAAAGTCATCGGCCTTGCCGAGTTCATGAATTTCCCCGGTGTGATCCATAAGGATCCCGTCTGCATGGCCAAGCTCGACGCCTTCCAGGGCGGCCATATCGACGGCCATGCGCCGCTGCTTTCCGGCAACGACCTGAACGGCTACCTCGCAGCCGGCATCCGCACCGAGCACGAGTGCACGACTGCTAGGGAAGCGCTGGAAAAGATCCGCAAGGGCATGCATATCCTGGTGCGCGAAGGCTCGGTCTCCAAGGACCTCGCGGCGCTGATCCCCATCATCACCGAGCGGCTTTCTCCCTATCTCGCGCTCTGCACCGACGACCGCAATCCGCTCGATATCGCCGAACAGGGCCATCTCGATCACATGATCCGCACGGCGATCGCCGCGGGTGTCGAGCCCTTGGCGATCTACCGCGCCGCTTCGATCTCGGCCGCCCGCGCCTTCGGTCTGCGGGACCGTGGCCTGGTGGCGCCCGGCTGGCGCGCCGATCTCGTGGTTCTCGACAGCCTGGAAAGCTGCCGCGCCGAAATGGTCTTCTCAGCCGGCCGCCGCGTCACCGACGCGCTCTTTTCCAAGCGCAGGCCGGTTGCCCCGATCGGCCTCGACAGCGTCAAGGCCCGGACGGTCAATGCCGCCCATTTCGGCGTACCGGCCAGAGAGGGTGAAACATCGGTCATCGGCGTCATGCCGGGCAAGATCATCACCGAGCATCGCCGCTACCGCCTGCCGGTCAGGGGCAACGAGACATCAGTCGATCTTGCCAACGACATCATCAAGGTCGCCGTCATCGAGCGCCATGGCAAGAATGGCAACCACGCCAACGGCTTCGTCCAGGGTTTCGGCCTGAAGAAGGGTGCCATCGCCTCCACCGTCGGCCATGACAGCCACAATATCTGCGTCGTCGGCGTCGACGAGGACGACATGGCGCACGCCGCAAACCGCCTCGGCGAGATCAAGGGCGGCTTCGTCGTGGTGGAGGACGGCAAGGTCACCGGCGAAATCGCCCTGCCCATCGCCGGCCTGATGAGCCTCGAACCCTACGAGACAGTCCGCGATACGCTGCATCATCTGCGCAAGGCCGCCTTCGCACTCGGCGCCACGCTGGAAGAACCCTTCCTCCAGCTCGCCTTCCTGCCGCTGCCGGTCATCCCGCACCTGAAGATATCCGATCGCGGCATGGTCGATGTGGACAAGTTCGCGCTGATCGGGTGATGAGCCCTCGCAGAATGAGCGGCAGGTCGAGGCTTCGACACCTATCGCCATCCTTCCGGCAATTCATCGCCTTCGACCGGCTCCGCATCGGATACTTTGTCGAGCAGCTTCGCTAGACCGTCGCCACTGGCGCCGCCTGCCGAAACCCGTGCACAAAACCCATCCAGCGCCGCAAGCTTCACCGACCCTGAGCCCGCCACCGCCTCAAACCCGGGAATGGCGAACGCCTCCCCGAGCGCCATGCCGTCAGGCAGGCGGAATTCGGCCGGTTTGCGTGTCAGGTTGAAAACGAAGAGCAGCCTTTCGCCGCCCTTTTCGCGCGTGAAGGCCAATAGATCCTGGTTGGTGCCGATGAAGGTCATCTCGCCATCGATCAGCGCCGGGTGCTGCTTTCGGAATGCGAGCGTCTTGCGGTAGTGATTGAGCACCGAGCTGTCACTCCCCTCCTGCGTATCCACGGAAAGTGCTGCCTGCTCGTAAGGCACTGGCAGCCAGCTCTTCTCGGCCGAGGTGAAGCCCGCATGCGCCTTGCCCGCCTCCCAGGGCATCGGCGTGCGGCATCCGTCGCGGCCTTTGAAGGCTGGCCAGAAGCGGATGCCGTAGGGATCACGCAGATCTTCGAAGGCAAGCTCGGCCTCCGGCAGCCCGAGTTCTTCGCCCTGATAGAGGCAGATCGAGCCGCGCAGCGCCGAAAGCACCGAGATCGCCAGCTTGGCGATGACGGGCCGCTCTTCCGCCGTCAGCGCGAAGCGGCTGACGTGGCGCATGACATCGTGATTGGAAAAAGCCCAGCAGACCCAGCCGTCGGTCACCGCCTTTTGGAAAGCCTCGACGCAGCCGCGAATATGCTCGGCGGTGAAATCGGGCCCAAGCAGGTCGAACGTGTAGCACATATGCAGCTTGTCGCCGCCGCTCGTATAGGCGGCCACCGTCTTCAGCGAACGCGCCCCGTCGCCGACCTCGCCAACTGTCGTGCGATCCTCGTACTGGTCGAGCAGCCCCCGGAAGCGTTTGAGGAAATCGACGTTTTCCGGCTGCGTCTTGTCATAGAGGTGATTCTGCATGCCGTAGGGGTTGCTGTCGGGCGCATCGAGGCCGGCATCATTCTCATCGGGCTCGTGCGGCGGATTGCTTCTGAGCTGCTTGTCGCAGAAATAATAGTTGACCGTATCCAGCCGGAAGCCGTCGACGCCGCGGTCGAGCCAGAACTTCACGGTCTCCAGCACTGCATCCTGCACCGCCTTGCTGTGGAAATTGAGGTCGGGCTGTGAGGTGAGGAAATTGTGCTGGTAATATTGCCGGCGCACGCCGTCCCACTCCCAGCCGGGCCCGCCGAAGATCGACAACCAGTTGTTTGGCGCCGTACCATCCGGCTTCGGGTCGGCCCAGACATACCAGTCCGCCCTAGGATTGGTCCGACTCGTCCGGCTTTCGACGAACCAGGGATGCCGGTCCGACGTATGCGAGATGACCTGGTCGATGACGACCTTGAGGCCGAGCCTGTGCGCCTCGGCCATCATCTCGTCGAAATCATCAAGCGTGCCAAAGATCGGATCGACGTCGCAGTAATCGGAAACGTCGTAACCCATGTCGGCCATCGGCGACTTGAAGAAGGGCGAGAGCCAGATCGCGTCGACACCGAGGCTGGCAATATGCGGCAGCCGGCGGGTGATCCCCTTGAGGTCGCCGAGACCGTCGCTGTTGGTGTCCTGAAACGAGCGCGGATAGACCTGATAGATCACCGCGCCGCGCCACCAATCCGCATTCCCGCCCGTCTGCAATACCATCGGCTACGTCTCCTGCTTGTTTGTGCTCGCCACACTAAAGCGGACGAAACAAAAGACAACCACATCAAGCCGTTATGAGAGTGCTGCCGATGTCGCGGCATGCCGTCGCGATCCGACAAGGGGGAGACGTATATAGGCTTGTCCACAACCCGTCTCCAGCTTCCGGATTTGGGGTTGCAACGCGATTCCTTTGCGATAAGGTGCGCACTGACCTGCACGTAAGAGGTCAAATGTCGGGAACAGATGTCTAATAAGGGCGCAAAGCCTAGAAAGGTGAACCCACGATGAACCAGTTCACGAAAAAATTTCTCGCCTCCGCAATGTTTGGCACATTGCTGGCGTTTTCAGCGCATGCGGCCACACTCAATATTCACAATGGTGGCGACCCGCAGTCGCTCGATCCCCAGAAGCTGTCGGGCGACTGGGAAAACCGCATCGCCGGCGATATCTTCGAAGGCCTCGTCACCGAGGACGCCAAGGACAATCCGGTCCCCGGCCAGGCCGAAAGCTGGACGATTTCGCCGGATGGCAAGGTCTACACCTTCAAGCTTCGCGACGGCATCAAGTGGTCCGATGGCCAGCCGGTAACGGCAGGAGACTTCGTCTTCGCCTTCCAGCGCCTCGTCGACCCGAAGAACGCCGCCGACTATGCCTATCTGCAGTTCACCATCAAGAATGCCGAAAAGATCAACAAGGGTGAGATCACCGATCTCAACCAGCTCGGCGTCAAGGCGATCGACGACAAGACGCTGGAGATCACCCTCGAAAATCCGACCCCCTATTTCCTCAATGCACTGATGCATTACACCGCCTATCCGCTGCCCAAACATGTCGTCGAGGCGAAGGGACAGGATTGGGTCAAGATCGGCAATATCGTCACCAACGGCCCCTATAAGCCGGTCGAATGGGTGCCGGGCTCGCATGTCACGACTGTTAAGAACGACCAGTGGTACGACACCAAGGACCTGAAGATCGACGGCGCCAAATTCTTCGTGCTCGAGGACCAGGAAGCCGCGCTGAAACGCTACCGCGCCGGCGAATTCGACATCCTGACCGACTTCCCGACCGACCAGTACGAGTGGATGAAGAAGAACTTGCCTGGCCAGGCGCATGTGGCGCCCTTCTCCGGCCTCTACTACTACGTCATCAATTCGACCAAGCCGCCCTTCGCCGACAAGCGCGTGCGCCAGGCTCTCTCCATGGCGATCAACCGCGAAGTCATCGGCCCGCAGATTCTCGGCACCGGCGAACTGCCGGCCTACTCCTGGGTTCCGCCGGGCACGGCAAACTACGGCGAGCCGGCCTATGTCTCCTGGAAAGATCTTCCCTATAAGGACAAGGTCGAAGAGGCCAAGAAGCTGCTGAAGGAAGCCGGTTTCGGTCCGGATCATCCGCTGACTGCCGAGCTCAAATATAACACCAACGACAACCATAAACGCATCGCCGTGGCGATCGCCTCCATGTGGAAGCCGCTCGGCGTCAATGTCGAACTCGTCAATGCCGAGACCAAAGTGCACTATGATCAGTTGCAGCGCGGCGAAGTACAGATCGGCCGCGCCGGCTGGCTCGCCGATTACAACGATCCGGATAATTTCCTGAACCTCCTGGTGACAGGCGTTCAGATGAACTACGGCCGCTGGTCTAATCCCGAGTACGACAAGCTGATCAAGGACGGAAACGCCGAGACGGATCTCACCAAGCGCGCTGCAATGTTCAAGAAGGCCGAGCAGCTTGCGTTGGATGATTCTGCCGCCCTACCGATCTACTACTATGTTTCGAAGAACGTCGTTTCGCCGAAGATTGAAGGCTTCGTCGATAATATTCAGGACATCCACCGCACTCGCTGGCTGTCGATGAAAGAGTAAGGGAAGACGGTCCTTCCCGCACATTGCGGGAAGGACCGGCCCACGACCATGATCAAATACGCTCTCCGTCGTCTGCTATCGACGATCCCGGTTCTGTGGATCGCCGTCACAGCCTGTTTTTTCGTTTTGCGCCTTGCCCCCGGCGGCCCGTTCGATGGCGAAAGGCCATTGCCGCCGGTGATCCTGAAAAACCTTGCCGTCCACTACAACCTCGATAAGCCGCTGATCCAGCAGTACCTGATCTATGTCGGCGACCTGCTGCGAGGCGATCTCGGCCCCTCCTTCGCCAGTGAGGACTTTACCGTCGCCCAGCAGATTATGATCGGTCTGCCTTACACTTTCACCATCGGCACCGCTGCCTTCCTGATTGCCATCATCGTCGGCGTCGCCGTCGGCTGTCTTGGGGCGCTCTACCAGAACAAGGCCCCGGATTACATTCTGGGCGCCCTTATCCTGGTCGGCGTCGTGCTGCCGAACTTCCTGATCGCGCCGATCCTGCAGCTTATCTTCGGCATCCACCTCGCCTGGTTTCCGGTCGGCGGCTGGGGTGACGGTTCAATCAAATACCTAATCCTGCCGATCGTCGTGCTGGCCCTGCCGCATGCCGGTCGCATCTCGCGCATAACCCGCGGCTCGATGATCGAGGTGATGAACCAGAACTTCATCCGCACCGCCAAGGCCAAGGGCATCGGCCCGCGCCTGACGGTGATGCGCCATGCGCTGAAGCCCGCCCTGATGCCTGTCGTCTCCTATCTCGGACCGGCGGCAAGTTACCTTCTCACCGGCTCGCTTGTTGTCGAAAGCATCTTCGGATTGCCCGGCATCGGTCGCTATTTCGTCAACGCAGCGCTGAACCGCGATTACGGCATGGTTCTGGGCACAGTCATCTTCTACATGGTGCTGATCGTGTTCCTGAACCTTCTGGTCGACATCGCCTATGCCTGGCTGGACCCGAAAGTGAGAAACCGATGATCCTCAATCCCGCAAAACGCGAGCTGCTGGCCCAGGAGCTTCTGGAGGCGGAGGGCCTGGCACCCGAAGGCCGTTCGCTCACCAAGGATGCGCTGCGCCGTCTCGGTCGCAACAAGGCGGCCGTCCTGTCGACCGTCGTTCTGGCGCTCTTGATCCTCGCAGCCTTCCTCGGCCCCTGGTTCATTCCCTTCAATTATGAGGATCCGGATTGGGCCGCCTTCCGCATCCCGCCGTCGATCGAGACCGGCCATTATTTCGGCACCGACCCGAACGGGCGCGATCTTCTCGCCCGCGTGCTCTACGGTACCCGCGTCTCGCTCGCCGTGGCGCTGACGGCCACCGTCGTCTCCGTCGTCATCGGCGTGCTCTACGGCGCAATCTCGGGCTATATCGGCGGCAGGCTGGATGCGATCATGATGCGCTTCGTCGACATCATGTATGCGCTTCCCTATATCCTTTTCGTCATCCTGCTGATGGTCATTTTCGGCCGCAACGTCTATCTGCTCTTTGCCGCGATCGGTGCGCTGGAGTGGCTGACCATGGCCCGCATCGTGCGCGGCCAGACGCTATCGATCAAACATCGCGAATTCATCGAGGCGGCCCGTGCTTCCGGCCAGCGGCCGTTCAAGATCATCGTCAAGCACATCATTCCGAACCTCGTCGGACCGGTGGTCATTTTCGCGGCGCTGACAGTCCCCGAAATCATCGCCACCGAAAGCTTCCTGTCCTATCTCGGCTTCGGTGTGCAGGAACCGCTGACCTCGCTCGGCACGCTGATCGCCGAGGGAACCGATGCCATGGAAAGCATGCCGTGGCTCTTGATCTTCCCCGCCAGCTTCCTCGTGGCGCTGCTACTGAGCCTGCTCTTCATCGGCGACGGCCTGCGCGACGCGTTCGACCCGAAGGATCGATAGAATGCCCCAAGAAAAAGACATCCTTCTCGAACTCAAGGACTATTCGATCACCTTCCAAACGCCTGACGGAGAGGTGAAGGCGGTCTCGAACATGAACCTCACCGTACGGCGCGGCGAACGCATCGCAATCGTCGGTGAGTCCGGCTCCGGCAAGAGCCAGACCTTCCTCGGCATTATGGGCCTGCTTGCCAAGAACGGCAAAACGACGGGGCAGGCGCAGCTTGAGGGCAAGGACGTGCTGACGCTGAAACCGCGTGAGCTCGATCAGATTCGCGGCAAGGACATGGCCATGGTCTTCCAGGACCCGATGACAGCCTTGAATCCGTCGCTGAAGATTTCCCGGCAACTGACAGAACAGCTGGAGGTTCACCGCGGCCTGACGGCGCGCGCCGCCTCCGACGCCGCCCTCGACATGCTGAAACGCGTCGGCATCCCCGACCCGACGCGGCGCTTCCACCTCTATCCGCATGAACTCTCCGGCGGCATGCGCCAGCGCATCGTTATCGCCATGGCGCTGCTGACCAAGCCGAAGTTGCTGATTGCTGACGAGCCGACGACGGCGCTCGACGTCACCATCCAGGCGCAGATCCTCGATCTCTTCAACGACCTGACGGCGGAGATGAACACGGCGCTGATCATGATCACTCACGATCTCGGTGTCGTCGCCGGTCTCGCCGACCGCGTCGCCGTCATGTATGCCGGCCGTATCGTCGAGGAAGCGCCGGTCGACGAACTCTTCGACAATCCGGCCCACCCTTATACGGCGGCGCTGCACGCCTCGATTCCGCGGCCGGACCAGGACGTCGACGACCTCGTCGTCATCCCCGGGCGCCCGCCGAACCTGCAGCATCTGCCGAAGGGCTGCAATTTCTCACCGCGCTGTTCGCAGGTCCAGGATGATTGCATCGACCGTCCGCCACCGCTGGAAATCCTGGCCCCGCGCCACTGCGCCGCCTGTTATCACCCCTTCCCGCGCCGTGAGGAGTTGCTGAACCATGGCTGACCGATCGCTTCTGAGGGTCGAGAACCTGACGACCCAGTTCGAATTGCCGGCGAAGGGCTTGTTCAAGCCGCCGGTCTTCCTCACCGCCGTCAACAATGTCAGCTTCGACCTCGCCGAAGGCCGCACGCTCGGCGTCGTCGGCGAATCCGGCTGTGGCAAATCGACGCTCGGCCGCTCCATCCTGCGGCTGCTGAAATCGCAGAAGGGCCGGATCCTCTGGCAGGGCCGCAATCTTCTCGACCTCTCGGAGGAGGAAATGCGCGCCGCCCGCCGCGACATGCAGATCATCTTCCAGGATCCGATCGCCTCGCTCGACCCGCGCATGACAGTCGGCGACATCATCGCCGAACCGCTCACCGTTTTCGAGCCGAAGCTTTCGAAGGCCGGGCGCACCGAACGTGTCCGCGAGATCATGACCGCCGTCGGCCTGGTACCGGAGATGATCAACCGCTATCCGCACGAATTCTCCGGCGGCCAGGCGCAACGCATCGGCATCGCCCGCGCCGTCGTCACCAAACCGAAGCTCATCATCTGCGACGAGCCGGTTTCGGCTCTCGACGTTTCGATCCAGGGCCAGGTGATCACACTTCTGCGCAAGCTGCGCAAGGAATTCGGCCTGACGCTGATCTTCATCAGCCACGACCTTTCGGTCGTGCGGCTGATCTCGGACGATGTGCTGGTGCTCTATCTCGGCCGCGTGGTGGAAGCAGGCGACTGCGCCACCGTCTTCGATCATCCGGCACACCCCTATACACAGGCGCTGTTTTCCGCCGCCCCGATCCCGGACCCGAAGCTCGCGCGCCTGCGCACCCGCATCCGCCTGCAGGGCGATCCGCCCTCGCCGCTCAACCCGCCGAAAGGCTGCGTCTTCTCTCCCCGCTGCTGGAAGGCGACCGATATCTGTCGCACCGAAATGCCGCCGACCGAGGAAGTCCGCCTCGGGCAGAAGGCCGCCTGCTATCATATGGACAGGCCGTGAAACGCTGCAAAAGCGGACTTATTTTGGGATTAAAATCCCCTGATAAGGAAGATTTATAGGGGCGCGTGTTATCTCGTTCCCGCCCGATCATGGGCTTGGGGAACGCATATATGAAATCGAAATTATCCGGATTGATCGCAGTTGCGACTGCGATCATCGCTGCCTCCGCCGTTTCGGTGCATGCCGAAGATCTGAAATTCAAGCTCACCAACGGCACGAATTCGGTGCTGGAACGCTTCTACAGCGCGCCGACCGGCGTCGACAACTGGGAAGAAGACGTCTTCGGCGACGACGTTCTCAATCCGGGCGAAAGCATCGACATCACCATTGCCGATGGCCGCACCGTCTGCAAATACGATATGCGCTTCGAGTTCGAGGAAGGCTCAAACCTCGCCACCACCGAAGATACGCAGGATCTTTGCCAGATGGGCAGCTATACCATCCACGAATGAGCATCCCTCTCCTGCGCCCGCCTTCGCCTAATGCATGTCGCCCGGAAGTGTACAGCGGTTCCGGGATAACGACATGCATAGAAGCAAAGAGCTAAAGCGCGTGGCATGAATCAATTTCGATGCGGGGCGCTTTAGTTCGCAAAGGCGGGCTTTTCGTGTGCCGCGAGATCAACGCTTGTCACTCCGCCCGGCTCCGCGTATCAGCGATGAAGAGCAATGCCGGGAGGACAAGGTGAGCAGACGGTTTCTATCGATCGGTGAATGCATGGTGGAGCTGTCGCAGGCGGGTGACGGCCTGCTGCGCAAGGGCTTTGCCGGCGATACTTTCAACACCGCCTGGTATGCCCGCGCCTGCCTTGGCCCCGACTGGTCGGTCGATTATTTCACAGCGCTCGGCGACGACGCCATGTCGGATGAAATGGTGGCCTTCATCGACAAGGCAGGCATCGGCACCAGCCTCATCCGCCGCATCAAGGGCAAGACGCCCGGCCTTTACATGATCAATCTGAAGAATGGCGAGCGCTCCTTCAGTTACTGGCGCGACAATTCGGCCGCCCGCAGCCTCGCCGCCGATCCCGACGGCCTGCGTGAGGCGGTGGAGAGCGTTGATGTCGTCTATTTCTCCGGCATCACCCTTGCCATTCTGCCGCAAGAGGATGCCACGACGCTGCTCGCCGAAATCCGCCGCGCCAAAGCCGCCGGCAAGCTCGTAGTGTTCGACCCGAACATCCGTCCCCGCCTCTGGTCGAGTTATGACATCATGCACGCAACGATCAGCGAGGGCGCCCGCTCCTCAGTGATCGTCATGCCGAGCTTCGATGACGAAGCCGCCCATTTCGGTGACGATTCCATCGAAGCGACGGTCCACCGCTATCGCGCGCTGGGCGCTGTCCATATCGTGGTCAAGAATGGCGCCGACGGCGTCAGGCTGAATTTCGCCGGCGAGGAGAGTTTCGTTCCGGCCCAGAAGGTCGAGCAAGTGGTCGATACCACCAGCGCCGGCGACAGTTTCAACGGCGCCTTCCTCGCACACTATCTGGATACAGCGGATGAAACCGCAGCCGCCCGCTTCGCCGCAGGCGTGGCAGCCCGCGTCGTCAGTGAACACGGCGCATTGGTGGCAAAGGAAAAGCTGGGATTGGACGGAGGCTGAGCCCCGCGAGATCCCGAACGAACGCCACGCGAGCGGCCACTCGGCATTCCGACCCCGTTAAAGGCAAAAATCAGGACTTCGTCGGCCGATCGGAATCGCGAACCGCCTCGTCATGATACCAGCAGCTGTCGAGCGCATCGCACACCTCAGCGGCCTCGCGTTCCATGAGCCGCGCGCGTTCGAACCGATTGGCGGCCCGCGTCGGCTTGACGGGGAACTGATAGATCGTTGCGGATTCACGATGGAAACCGGTGGGCATGAGATCGCCTCCATTCAGTTCGGCGCATCGACATTCAAGAACTCGACCATAGCATGATGCACATAGTTTATGCAAATTGCACAATATATATGCACATTAATATTATGATTGATCAATATGCTGACTCCGCCTTGGGCGTCCGCCTATTTGTTCAACACTTCATCATTTCACGCTAACGCCGAATTTTTCATCTGGTTCCGCGGCGGAAATCCGCTTACCTCCGGACGATAAGGGCTGAAGCCGCCCCAAAACGCTGTTTGGGCAAAAGAAAAAAATGGATCTAGGCGGCCCGGTCTGCGATTTTTTTGGGCTGGAGGCCAAACTGGCACGCTACATGCTTTAATAGGTGCATCCCCTGGCGGTCGGATGCGCTTGCGCGCCCAGCTCGTCTCCGGGTTTGCTCACCTTCGTCGCATTGAGAGAGTCACGATGACAAAATATAAGCTCGAGTATATTTGGCTCGATGGGTACACTCCGGTACCGAACCTGCGTGGCAAGACGCAGATCAAGGAATTCGACGTATTCCCGACGCTGGAACAGCTTCCGCTCTGGGGCTTCGACGGTTCGTCGACCATGCAGGCCGAAGGCCGCAGCTCCGATTGCGTGCTGAAGCCGGTCGCCATCTATCCCGACCCGGCCCGCACCAACGGCGCGCTTGTCATGTGCGAAGTCATGATGCCCGATGGCGTCACGCCGCATGCATCGAATGCCCGCGCCACCATCCTCGACGACGAAGACGCCTGGTTCGGCTTCGAGCAGGAATATTTCTTCTACCAGAACGGCCGTCCGCTCGGCTTCCCCGAGCAGGGCTACCCCGCTCCGCAGGGCCCTTACTACACCGGCGTCGGCTATTCTAATGTCGGCGACGTCGCGCGCGAAATCGTTGAAGAGCATCTTGACCTCTGCCTCGCTGCCGGCATCAACCACGAAGGCATCAACGCCGAAGTGGCCAAGGGCCAGTGGGAGTTCCAGATTTTCGGCAAGGGCTCCAAGAAGGCCGCCGACCAGATCTGGATGGCACGCTACCTGCTGCAGCGCCTGACCGAAAAATACGGCATCGACATCGAGTATCACTGCAAGCCGCTCGGCGACACCGACTGGAACGGTTCGGGCATGCACTGCAACTTCTCGACCAAGTACATGCGCGAAGTCGGCGGCAAGGCCTATTTCGAAGCGCTGATGGCGCAGTTCGAAAAGAACCTCATGGACCACATCAGCGTCTATGGTCCTGACAACGACAAGCGTCTGACCGGCAAGCACGAAACGGCACCGTGGAACAAGTTCTCCTACGGCGTTGCCGACCGTGGCGCCTCCATCCGCGTCCCGCATTCCTTCGTCAAGAACGACTACAAGGGCTATCTGGAAGATCGCCGCCCGAACTCGCAGGGCTGCCCCTACCAGATCGCTTCGCAGGTTCTGAAGACGATCTCGGAAGTTCCGCTCGCTGGTTCCGCTTCCGCCGCCGCCTAACCTCCCAAGCGGCGCCGGTCCCCGACCGGCGCCGTCATTCTTTCTGCCATTCCGATCGGGCCGCTGACATATTCGCGGCGATCGAGCTGTTAAAAGCCTGAAAATTCTGGCAAGCGGCTGTAATATTTCCATCATGGTCATGCCTCAAAATAGGCAAGCGGGAATCGCCCTTCCGGAACCCCGCTTTGGGGTTGAGCGTTGGCATATCGATGCAACGCGGATGGAATCGTAAGATGCTACAACGTCCGGCAAACACTTACAGCGGCGAGAGCTGGGCCAGTGCCGCCTCCGCCGGTAAACTGCCGGAACGGCTGGTAATCGTCACCGACGCCTGGCACCCACAAGTCAATGGCGTGGTGCGTTCGATCGAAAACACCAATCGCCAACTGGCGAAGATGGGCGTCGAGGTGTCGATGGTGACGCCGGAGCGCTTCAACAGTATCCCCTGCCCCACCTATCCCGAGATCCGCCTGACGATCGCCGGTTATCGCCGTATCGCCCGCGAGATCGAAAAGCATAATCCTTCCTATGTGCATATCGCCACGGAAGGGCCGCTCGGGCTGACCGCCCGCCGCTGGTGCCTGAAGAACCGTATGCCGTTTTCGACGAGCTACCACACGCGGTTCCCGGAATATGTTGCCGCCCGCCTACCGATCCCGAAGAGCTGGCTCTATTCTTTCGTCCGCTGGTTCCACAATGGCGGCGCCGGCTGCATGGTGGCGACACCGAGCCTTGCGCGTGAGCTGTCGGAAAAGGGCATCCGCAATCTCATGCCCTGGAGCCGCGGCATCGACGCCACGCAGTTCCGCCCGATGGCGCTCGAAGAAAAACCCTTCGGCCTGCAGCGCCCGATCTTCATGACCGTCGGCCGCGTGGCGCTGGAAAAGAACCTGCCGGCCTTCCTCGATCTCGATCTGCCGGGCTCGAAGGTTGTCGTCGGCGACGGCCCGGCGCGTGCCGAGCTCGAAAAGCAATATCCTCAAGTCTTCTTCGCCGGCGTGAAGTTCGGCGAGGAGCTGGCACAGGCCTATGCCCAGGCCGACGTCTTCGTCTTTCCCTCGCTCACCGACACTTTCGGCAACACCATCCTCGAAGCACTGGCATCGGGCGTGCCGGTCGCCGCCTATCCGGTGACCGGCCCGCTCGACATCATCGGCGAAGACAGCGAGGTCGGTGCGCTCGACATGGACCTGCGCGCCGCCTGCCTCGCCGCCCTCTCCGCTTCGCGGCAGAAGGCGCATGCGCTCGCCATGCAATATTCCTGGGAAGCGGCGACGCTGCAGTTCATCAACAACATCCGCGCCGCAAACGGCGTCATCACGCCGAAATGGAAGAAGGCCTGGCAGTTTGCCAAGTCGCTTCCAAGAAGCAGAAAGCCCGGCGAAACCGCCGGGCCTCTCCCATCCGGAGATTGATCGACCTTATTTGTGCAGGGTGCTGCGAAGCGTGTCGCTGGCGACTGCAATTGCACTGCGCGCGGCCGGCGTTGCGGCAATCGCATTCAGTAGCAGGAAGTCGTGGATCATACCGTTGTAGCGGATCGAAGTGACCTTGACACCGGCCTGGCTGAGTTTGCGGCCATAGGCTTCGCCCTCATCGCGCAGCACGTCGTTTTCATCGGTGATGATAAGGGCCGGCGGCAAGCCGTTCAGCTGCTCGAGCGTTGCCTGCAGCGGCGAAGCCGTCGGCTCCTTGCGCTTGGCCTCATCAGGCAGGTAGGCGTTCCAGAACCATTTCATTGCTTCCTTGGTCAGCCACGGGCCGTTGGCGAACTGGTTATAGGAACCATTGTCGAAATTGGCGTCGGCAACAGGGTAGAACAGCACCTGCTGATCGATCGCAGGACCGTCGCGCTCTTTGGCAAGCAGCGTCACCACCGCCGCCATATTGCCGCCGACGCTGTCGCCTGCGACTGCGAGCCTCGACGCGTCGACCTTGAACTCCTTGGCATGCTCGGCGACATATTTGGTGGCAGCATAGGCCTGCTCAATGGCAATGGGATAACGTGCTTCCGGCGAGCGCTCGTAATCGACGAAGACGATGGCTGCATCGGCGCCATTGGCGATCTCGCGCACCAGCCAGTCATGCGTTTCGGCATCGCCGAGCACCCAGCCGCCGCCATGGAAATAGAGAATGACCGGCAGTGTGCCCTTGGCATGTTCCAGGCGGTCGATGCGCAGCTTGATGCTGCCTGTCGGACCCGCCTTGATGACCTTGTCCTCTTCCCGCGCTGCGAGTTTCTTGACCTCGCCCGTCTGGGCGCCCGCAGGATCAGCTGAAGCTCGACGATTTCATCTGCTTCGCCGTCTATACGGCAAGCCATGCCTTGAACCGCGTTTACAAGCCGCTTCTCGACGCGCTGGGCCTCACCTATCCGCAATATCTGGCCATGGTCGCACTCTGGCAGCGGAATGACCTGACCGTCGGCGGGCTCGGCGAAAGACTCTTCTTGGAATCGAGCACATTGACCCCGCTGCTCAAACGACTGGAATGCGCCGGCTAGATCAGGCGCGAACGCGGCCGCGAGGGCGAACGTGTCGTCGTGCTCCATCTGACGGAGGCAGGCAAGCGCCTCAAGGAAAAAGCTACCGGCATCCCCGGCTGCATCGCCGCCGCCAGCGGCCGCGAAGCGATGGACCTCACTGGGCTACAGGCCGAGATCGTGGCGCTCGCGAGGCGCTGAATAGAAGCGTAGCTTAAGCGCTAGACGAGCGGGATAGCACCGTCGTGCCTGGGACGCCCCTCTGTCCGGCAGGACACAGGGGGTGCCAAGCGTAGCGACGCCAGCCAGCGCCCCAAACCCTACGTCCGCCTCTTCTTACCTTCGAACGGATTGTCGGCTGAACGGAAATGAATCCGGATCGGCACGCTCGGCATGTCGAAATCCGCACGCAACCCGTTGATCAGATAGCGTGTATAGGATTCCGGCAGCGCGTCGGAGCGGGTGCAGGAGATCATGAAGGCCGGCGGGCGGGCCTTGACCTGTGTCATGTATTTCAGCTTGATCCGGCGGCCGGAAACGGCCGGTGGCGGATGCTGGATCTGCTGCGTCTCCAGCCAGCGGTTCAGCCGCGCCGTCGAGATGCGCTTGTTCCAGACCCTGTCGGTGTCGATGATCGACTGCATCAGCTTGTCGAGGCCCCAGCCGGTCTGGCCCGAGATCGGCACTGCGCGAATGCCGCGCGCCTGCGGCAGCAGCCGGTCGGTCTTTTCGCGAAGATCCGCAAGAACCGCCTGCCGGTCTTCGATCATATCCCACTTGTTGAAGGCAAGCACCGCCGCGCGCCCCTCGCGCAGCACGAGATCGACGATCTGCAGATCTTGCTTCTCAAAAGGGATCGTCGCGTCGAAGACGATGACGACGGTTTCGGCAAAACGGATGGCGCGCAGCGCATCGGCGACGGAAAGCTTCTCCAGCTTCTCCGTGACCCGCGCCTTGCGGCGCATGCCTGCGGTATCGAACATCTTGATGGTGCGGCCACGCCAGTCCCATTCGACCGAGATGGAATCGCGAGTGATACCCGCCTCCGGCCCGGTCAAAAGCCGGTCCTCGCCGAGGAAGCGGTTGATCAGTGTCGACTTGCCGGCATTCGGCCGGCCAACGATCGCCACCCTGAGCGGCTTGGTCTCGTCATAGGCAGGCTCTTCGTCCTCATCGCCGCCCTCGCTGTCGGACACGTCGACGTTGGTGACGGCGACATCCTCCTTGGCGGGATAGGCCCGATCCTCACCGATCGCCGCGACGATCGCGTCGCGCAGGTCGATCATACCCTGTCCGTGTTCAGCCGAAATCGGCGTCGGCTCGCCGAGGCCGAGCGTATAGGCGTCGTAGAAGCCGCTGTCGGAGCCGCGCGCTTCGGATTTGTTGGCGACGAGCACCACGGGCTTGCCGCGCCGGCGCAGCATTTCGGCGAGCGCCGTATCGACGGGCGTCAATCCGCTTTTGGCATCGACGACAAAAAGCGACAGGTCGGCCTCGTCGATCGCCGCTTCCGTCTGCGCCCGCATCCGGCCCTGCAAGCTCTCGGCGTCGGCCTCTTCGAGGCCGGCGGTGTCGATGATGGTAAAGGTCAGACCCATCAGCCGGGCATCGCCCGGCCGGCGGTCGCGGGTCACGCCCGGCGTGTCGTCGACGAGCGCCAGCTTCTTACCCACCAGGCGATTGAAAAGCGTCGACTTGCCGACATTCGGACGACCGACGATCGCGACCGTGAAACTCATTCTTTTTCCTTAAAACTCAGCCCTGCGCGGCGGGTGCCTTGCCGGATGCGGTAATGAGATCAAGCATCATATGGGCGCGATTGGAAACGTTGCGCGGGCTGTCGGTATCGTCGACGATCGACTGGAACCATTGCCGCGCCTGCGCCATGTTGCCGGCCTTATAGGAAGCAAGGCCGAGCGCTTCGCGCGCCGAATGGCGGAAAGCATTGCCGGGCACTGCCATTTCCTCGATCGCGGCCGAAACCTGCTCGTAGGAGCCGTTTTCGATCAGCAGCCAGCCGGCCCGCATTTTGGCGGCATCGCGCACGGCGGCCGGAACGCCGTTGTCCTTACCGATCTCGTTGAAAGCGGCGACCGCCGCAGCAGCGTCGCCCTTCTGTGCCTGGACGGTTGCGGCCCGCATCCGCGCCAGCACCGGATAGGCGCCATGGCCTTCCTTCTCGAGCTTGTCGAGGGCGGCCAGCGCCTCGTCGTTCTTGTTCTCGTCGGCAAGCTTCATCGCCGCCAGGAACTGATCGCCGGCGCCGGACGAGCGGTTGTCGTCCCAATATTCGTAGAGAACCTTGCCGGCCGTGCCGACGACGATCAGGATGGCGACGACGATGATATAGCGGCCGAAGCGGCGCCAGACGCCCTTCATCTGGTCGGACCGCAGTTCCTCATTGACTTCACGGATGAAGCTGTCGTCGTTGAATGCCATTCTCGTCTCCGGCCGCGGAAATACCCATACGTTGTGCAAGACGCACATTGTCGGGCCTTCTACCCCATTTTCCCGCCGTTGTAAGGGGGATATGAAAGATTCGTTACATGACGAGCGGCGAAACGCCGATCAGCCATTCGTGCAGCTTCCAGATGATCAGCGCCCAGACGACGATGCCGATGACGATCGCATAGAGATCATATTTGGCCGCGACGAACGGCCGGAGCACGATCTCGCCCGCCCGCTGCCGTCTTTTCAGCGAAATGCGCACGATGACGCCCCAGGCGAGGAAGGCGGCAAACAACAGCACCGACGACGTCTCGCCATTGGCGAGCAGATGCGCCAGCGCCCAGATTTTCACCGACAGCACCATCGGATGTTTGGTCTTGGTCGCGATATGCCCCGCCGGCAGCAGCGAGGCGACGAGACAGATCATCGCGATCAGCATCAGCGTGATCGCGATATGCGCCGTCCAGACCGGAGGACTGTAGAGCATGCCGGTCACCTGCCGGGCCTGCCCGAAGCCGTAGATCAAAAGGATCAGCGTGAGGATGCTCGCGATCGAATAGGCCGCCCGCCAGCCCTTCTCGCCGAGGCTGGCGATCATCGAACGGCGAAAACCGGGGGCCACCACCCGCACCAGATGCACCCCGAGGAAAAGTATGATGCCGACGATAAGCAAAGTCATTGGTGCGTCCCTTCCGTGCCGTTTTAAATGACTTATCGGCTGGCGGGAAAAAATGCCAGCAAGACCGCAGCTTCGCCGCAATTCTATCGGAGGGAAACCGCGAACAAATTGTCGCGGTGTCCATGTCTCGTTCTCTCCTCTCCACCTGTCTGGCGGCCTCGTTCCTTCTTCCCGTCATGGCAGAGGCGGCCGACCGGCCGAAACAGCTGGTCATCATCTCCTTCGACGGCGCCCACGACAACGCGCTCTGGCTGAAGAGCCGCGAGATGGCAGCAAAGAACGGCGCCCACTTCACCTATTTCCTCTCCTGCACCTTCCTGATGAACGAGACGGCGAAGAAGGCCTATCAGGCGCCGCACCAGAAACGCGGAAAATCCAATGTCGGCTTCGCCCAGAGCGACGACGAAATTCGCGAACGCCTCGGCAATATCTGGCACGCCCATCTCGAGGGCCATGACATATCGAGCCATGCCTGCGGCCATTTCGACGGCCGTGACTGGAGCGCCGCCGACTGGTCGGCCGAATACGCGACCTTCCACGCAACATTGAAAAACGCCTGGAAGAGCGTCGGCCTCGACGAGCCGGCCGGCTGGCAGGATCTGGTCGATCACGGCATCAAGGGCTTTCGCGCCCCCTACCTCTCCGCAACCGCGGGCGCCGACATGATCGCCGCCGAAAAGAAGGCGGGCTTCCGCTACGATGCGAGCCTCGTCACCAAAGGCCCGGCCATGCCGGCCGAGGAAGACGGCATCATCCGCTTCGGCCTGCCGCTGATCCCAGAGGGCCCGAACGAAAAGCCGATCATCGGCATGGATTACAATCTCTTCGTCCGCCATTCCAAGGGTGAAGAAGACAGCGCAGACAGCGCTGCCTTCGAGCAGCGCGCCTATTCAGCCTTCAAAGAGGCTTTCGACAAGCAACATGCCGGCAACCGCATCCCCCTCCAGCTCGGCTTCCATTTCGTCGAGATGAACGGCGGCGCCTACTGGCGCGCCCTTGACCGGCTGGTCACGGACGTCTGCCACCGGTCAGATGTAGCTTGCGTGAGCTATTCCGAAGCGATCCCGATGATCGAAGCACGCAGGAAACTGCAGCAGACATCGGGCCTATAATAGGCTTTTGGAATGAGTTGTGGTGCCGGCGTCGAATCCTTCGCCTGCGCACCCCATCCAGACAGGCCTATCCATCAACCATCAGCGTGTACGGCGCCCGCCTCACGCTCTAGGTAACGCTGATCGATCTCCGGCAGCGGCTCGTCATCGATTGCCGCCTCGAAGGCCTTGAGGCGTTTGTGGATAGAAAGGAGCTCGATGATCGTTGTCCAGGAATTGACGAGATACTGGAACGAGTTGCTGACCTGGCCGAACGCCGTCGAGATTTGCTGGAAGATACCGTAGGTGATCGTGCCCGCCACGATTGTCGGCACCAGCATGAAAACCACGAAGAGCGCGTCGGCCTGGATGTAGAAATAGCGGGCGACATTGAAATACATGTAATGGAAATACATGCGGTAGTAGTTGCGGCGAACGTTGCCGAAGAGCTCGCGGACGGTCAGCGGCTGAGCCCTCTCCGCGTGGTCCTCGCCATAAACGAGTTCCTTGCGATAAGCCGCCTCGACGCGCTGATTGCGGAAGTTCAGCCCCGGCAGCTTGACGCCGGCGATCGCGAGCAACAGCGTGCCGAATGCCGACCAGAAGAGCGCCAGCCAAAAGAGCGAATTCGCCACCGGCCCGATAAAGGGCAGTTCCGTCACATAATGCGACAGCGTCAACAGGATCGGAAGGAACACGACCAGCGTCATCACCGAGTTGATGAGGCTGATGCCAAGACCTTCGAGCGTGCTTGAAAAGCGCATCGTATCTTCTTGAACGCGCTGCGAAGCGCCTTCGATATGGCGCAACTTTTCCCACTTCGACATGTAGAAGTTGTTCATCGCCGTGCGCCAACGGAAGATGTAATGGCTGGTGAAGAAGTCAGTCATGATCGACACGAACATGCTGAGGAACGCGATCTGACAGAAGATCCACATCAGGCTGTAGAAATTGTCAACGGTTATGCCCGGCTGCTTCGATAATGCGTTCTGCAGAAGATCGCCGAACGGGCGGCGCCAGTTGTTGATCACCACACTGATCTGGACGCCGAAATAGGTCACAAAGATGATCAGCGCAGACCCCCAGACCGACCACAGCTTCCAGGGATGATGCAGGGCCTTCAGATGCCAGGCGCCGCAGAAAATCACGGCTGAAAGGAAGAAATAGCTGTAGAACCAGACGTTTTCCGGCAGCAGGAAGAACGAAAGATCGATCGGTTGCTGCTCTTCCGGAACAGGTCCGTAGCCGAGTGATACACCGAGATGAGCGGCGAAGAGATACCAGCCGGCGATGGAAATCAGGGTCCAAACGACGAGCGAAGTAAAGAACGCCTTTGGCTGCGGAAAAAAGGAATGAAACACGGGGAGCTATGCTTTCCTGAACTGTGAGTCTCGGGAGTGTCATGGAACACTGATTTTGCCGGAAACTAAGGCAGTTCGAAGGAAGCAGCAATGGGTTCGGCCGATTGTTACGGAGATGTAACGGGTTAAGCGATTTTCTTGATCACCGGCATCACCAGCGCAGCGCAGACGATAAGGGCGGCTGCGGCGATCACGGTCGGGACGGTGAAACTGCCCGAGCGTTCGGCGATCCAGCCGGCAACGATCGGCCCGACGATCTGGCCGGCACCGAAGGCGGCCGTCATCATCGCCAGGATCCGCCGCGGGCTCTCCGGGGAAAGCTTGCGGCCGATCTGCAGCCCGTAAGCGGTGATCGCCAGGAATGTCGCTCCGAACAGCGCGCCGCCGATCAGCGGTGCCACAGAGGGCGGCAGCATCACGGTCGCCAGCACGCCAGCGGCCTCGATCAGCAGTGCTGCGACATAGACGCCGCCAAGCCCGATCGGCCTGACCAGCGGCTTCCAGGCAAACAGCGCCACCGCCGCCGTCAGGCCGGCGATGAACCAGCAGAGGAACTCGACGAAAGCTCCGGTTGCCGACAGGCGGGCGATGGTGACGAGAAAGGTCGCGGTGATGACGTAGCCGAAGCCGAACACGCCGTAGGACAGCGTGATCAGAACCATCGGCCGGCTCCAGACGAGGGCCGGCTCCTTTCCGGCTTGCGCCGATTGGGCCGGCGCCAAGGGCAGGAGCCACCAGACGAATACGAGGCTTGCCGCACAATAAAGCGCCCCGCCGATCCAGTCGGCGCGCCAGCCGTCCGGCCCGTCGTGAAAGTTAAGACCGATCAGCAGCACCATCACCGAGGACAACGCGATGCCCGCCCCAGGCCCGCCGAAATGCGCCGCCTGCACATGGTCGTTGCCGGCGGCAGCCCCGTGGCTCAGCACGATCGACGAGGTGAACACCATTGCAAAGGCGCTGGCGAGGCCGGCGAGGAAGCGGATAACGGCAAAGACTGCGACGGAGTCCGTGGCGGCCATAGCGGCGAGCAGGATTGCGGTGGCCAGCAGTGCCAGCAGCGCCACCAGCCGCTCGCGCCCCGCCGCCCAGCCATAGGCGGCAAGCACGGCGCCGACGAGATAACCGACGAAATTCGCCGAGGCGATAAAGCCAGCGTCCGCCGCCGAAAGCGGCACGCCGCTCATCATACCGGGCAGGATCGGCGTGTAGGAGAAACGCCCGAAACCCATGGCCGCCGCCATCGCAACGGCGCCGGCAGCAGCGGTGGCAACGAGGTTCGGCGGGGAGCGCGGCGGACGGGAAAGCATGCAGCGCTTATCGCGCCGCAATCGCTGCACCGCAAACGAGTATTTCTGATCGATCCATCAATTTCGTAAAAGGGCAAATTCCTCGCCCCCCGAAAAGCGAAGACGGCATGTCGGAACGCCGGGTGAAGAGGACGATGGCCGCCAAGCTCAATGAGTTAAAGAGCACGCTCACCACGACCTCCCTCATTCCTGTGCTCGTCACAGGAATCCAGTGCGCCCAAGTCCTGGGCGCGGGAGACTCTCCCCCTAAGGTATTGCTTCATTCACCGCGCAGACGCGCGGTGGCTGGATTCCTGTGACGAGCACAGGAATGAGGGAGCAGAAGTGAGCGCTCCCGGCAAAACGCCACTTCCAACCCTACGCCCGGCCATCCGGCAAGGTCAAAATCACCGGACCATTCCGCGTCGCGACCACCGTATGTTCATATTGCACGGTCGGTGCCTGCGGATCGGCATAGAGCGTCCACGCATCGTCGCCGCCTTCGGCCCATGTCGCACCGAGCGACAGGAAGGGCTCGACCGTGAAGACGAGACCGTCTGTCATCACGCGTTTTTCCGAAGGGTCCGGCCAGGTCGAAAGCTCGGCCGGCTCCTCGTGCAGCGAGCGGCCGACGCCGTGGCTCGCCAGATTGGCGACGAGCGTATAGCGGTTCTTCTGCGCAAAGGCGCCGACGGCGGTGCCGATCTTTGCCAGCGGCTCACCTGATTTCACCTGGTTGAGCCCGACCCAGAGCGCCCGTTTGCCGTCGCGGCAGAGCTTGTCGATCTTCGGCTTGACCGGCGGCATCGCAAAGGAGGCGCCGGTATCGGCGAAAAAGCCGTCCTTCTCCGCCGAAACGTCGATATTGATGAGATCGCCGGCGCGGATGACACGGGGACCGGGAATGCCGTGGGCGATTTCCTCGTTGATGCTGATGCAGGTCGCACCCGGAAACTGGTAGCAGAACTCCGGCGCCGAGCGCGCGCCTGAATCCTCTAGCACCTTGCGGCCGATCCGATCGAGTTCCAGCGTCGTCATGCCGGGCTCCATCGCCGCCGCCATCACCTGGATGGCGTTGGCGCAGATGCGGCCGATTTCCTTGAGCTTTGCCAGTTCGTCGTCATTTGCGATAACCATTCGTCTCTTCCGGCCTTGCACCGGCCGCCGCGGCCGCCTCAAGCCGTGGCTTTCGCCCCTTCGCCCTTTTCAGTCAATGCCTTTCTGACGATCGGCGCCACTTTCGTGCCGTACAGTTCGATGCCGCGCATGATCTGGTCATGCGGCATCAGGCCGATCGCCATTTGCAGCAGGAATCGGTCGTTTTTGAAAAGCGCGTGCTGTGCGATGATCTTTTCGGCCACCACCTCGGGATCGCCAACGAAGAGCGCCCCGTTCGGTCCGCGCGACATGTCGAAATGGGCCCGGCTGGTCGGACCCCAGCCGCGCTCGCGGCCGATGCGGTTCATTACTTCGGCCTGCGGCCCGTAAAACTGCTCGGCGGCAGCCGCCGTCGTTTCGGCAATGAAGCCGTGGACATTGATGCTCGTCTTCAGCTTCGCCTGGTCCTGCCCTGCCCGGCGCGCTGCCTCGCGGTAGAGATCGAACAGCGGCGCGAATCGACGCGGCTCGCCCCCGATGATCGCCAGCGCCACCGGCAGGCCGAGCGCACCGGCGCGCGCCACCGACTGCGGCGTGCCGCCGACGGCAACCCACAAAGGCAGCGGATCCTGCAGCGGCCTGGGATAGACGCCGCGCCCGTTGATCGGTGCACGCATCTCACCCTTCCACTCCACGACTTCACCATCGCGCAGCGCCAGCAGCAGATCGAGCTTCTCCTCGAAAAGCTGGTCGTAATCTTCGAGATTGTAGCCGAACAGCGGGAAGGACTCGATGAACGAGCCACGCCCCGCCATGATTTCGGCCCGGCCGTTGGAAATCAGGTCGAGCGTCGAAAACTGCTGGAAAACGCGCACCGGATCGTCGGAGGACAGCACGGTAACGGCGCTGGTCAGCCGGATGTTTTTCGTCTTGACGGCCGCCGCCGCCAGCGCGACGGCCGGCGCCGACGCCGCATAGTCCGGCCGATGATGTTCGCCGAGCCCGAAGACGTCGAGTCCCACCTGATCGGCAAGCTCGATCTCCTCGATCAGATGCTTCAGCCGCTCGGCCCCTTCCGCTCCCTTGCTACGGGAAGGGTTGGGATTGACATCGGCGAATGTGTAAAGGCCCAATTCCATCGTCGGCATCCTGTTGAACTCAGCCCGGAGATAAGGATGGCGGGGATGGAGCGCAAATACAAATTCTGGAACGGAACGTTCGAGAATTTCGATAGGCGTCCGTATGTGTTTGAGTGGCCGATGCTCGTGTCAGTTGGCTGATCGAACGCGTGTTACAGAGTCTTTGCGCCGTAGACACGGCGCTGCTGGATTCCTGTGACAAGCACAGGAATGAGGGTGCGAGGGGTAAGCACCCTGCCACTCATACCTCCTATCGTTCAAAGTATTGTCGTCGGATTCTGGATTGGGTAGGCTATCGTTGTTGAACTCCACGAACGCTAAGAACTCCCTCATTCCTGTGCTCGTCACAGGAATCCAGCAGTCGCGCGTCTGCGCGACAAGAGACTCATCCCTCACAGACCCAAGAGATGAAACGAAATATCCTCCCACTCAGGATTTTCCCTTTCGATCAAATTGAGCTTCCACTGCCGCGGCCATTTCTTGATGGTCTTCTCACGGGTGATCGCGGTGATTAGCAAATCATGCTCCTCAAACCAAACCAGCGTCTTGACGCCATACTTCGACGTAAACCCCGGCGTCAGTTCATTCTGATGCTCGTATAGCCGGCCAGCAAGGTCGCGTGTCACGCCGGTATAGAGCGTGCCATTGCGTCCGGATACGAGGATGTAGACGTAGCCTTCATCTCAGAAGATTGGCATTAGGATAAGTCCTGCGTCGACAGACACCAACGAACCCGAAACCACCAATTCGAATCTGAATTCAACGACTTCCAACCACCGGCGGAATTATCTTCCAAGCCGCCTCAGACCTTACCTGAAGCCAGCACTTCCGCCAACTGATCCGCCGCCTTGCCCCATCCTTCGTGGAAGCCCATCTTCTCATGCGCTTCCTTGTCTTCGGCACGCCAGTGCAGCGCCTTGGCCGTATATTTCGTGCGGCCGTTGCCGAGATCTTCGAGCAGGATGACCCCGGTGAAGAAGGGTTTTTCGGCAGGCACCCAGGCGCTGCTATAGGCGTCGGTAAAGACGATCTTCTCGTTCTCGATAACCTCCAGATAGACGCCACGGTTCGGATACTGATTACCCTCGGGATCCTGCATGACGACGACGCTGGATCCGCCAGGGCGGACGTCGAGCGTTGCTTCCGCCACACTCCAGGGACGCGGCACGAACCACTGCTTCAGCAGGTCAGGATCGGTCCATGCCTTGTAGATCTTTTCGCGCGGTGCGTCGAATTCACGAACGAGGACGAGTTCATGTTGTGTGCTGGCGGTCATTGCGACATCTCTCCGTTTCAATAAACCTGTTTGCTGTCAGGCTGTTACAAGGACGTGTCGAAGCTCGCCGTTCCGACAGCGCATCGATTTTTTATTTGGCGATCGTCGTCTCTTCCTGCAGCTTATCGATCTGCCGGCGGATATGGGCGGCTTCCGCTGCCGAATGGGCAAGCGCGATGGCGCGGTCGAAGGCTTCGCGTGCCTGACGGGTCAAACCAAGCTGCTTCAGCAGCCCGCCCCGCAAGCCGTGATAGTAGAAATAGCCGCCGAGCTTCTCACCGAGCGGATCGATGAGATCGAGCGCCTCTTGCGGCCCGTGCAGCTTGGAAACCACGACCGCGCGATTGAGCGTCACGACGGGAGACGGCTGAAAACGCTCCAGCGCGCGGTAGAGCAGATCGATTTCCACCCAGTCGGTGTCTGCGGCGCGTTTTGCCCGAGAATGGATGGCGGCAATCGCCGCCTGAAGCTGATACGGGCCGGGCCGGCGGTGTCGCAGCGCCTTGTCGAGAAGCGCCAAGGCCTCATTGATGAAGGGTCGGTTCCACAGCGAGCGGTCCTGATCTTCGAGCAGCACGATCTCGTCTTCGGCGCTGAAGCGCGCCGGCCGGCGCGAGATCTGCAGAAGCATCAGAGCAAGCAGCCCCATCAACTCCGGTTCGGATGGAAAGATCCCCAGCATCAGCCGTACCAGCCGGATCGCCTCGTCGCTGAAGGCAGCCGCCTCATGCCTGGGATCGGCCTGGCTGTAGCCCTCGTTGAAGATCAGATAGATCATCGTGCTGACGATCGACAGACGTTCGGCCCTTTCCTCTGGGCTCGGCGTTTCGAAAGGCACGCCTGCCTTGGCAACGCGCGCCTTGGCCCGGGTGATGCGCTGCTCCATGGCGCTTTCGGAGACCAGGAAGGCGCGGGCGATCTGCGGCACTGACAGGCCAGAAACGATGCGCAGCGCCAGCGCAATCTGCTGGGTCGCCGGCAGATCGGGATGACAGCAGATGAAGAGAAGCCGCAGGATATCGTCGCGATAGTGGGAATCGTCCAGCCGGTCGGCAATGTTGCTTTCAGCGTCCTCGGTGTCGGAAATCTGATCCTCGTCCGGCAGGGCCTGGATCTTCGCCCGCTTGCGCACCGCATCGATACCACTGTTGCGGCCGACGAAGATCAGCCAGGCGGTCGGATCGCGCGGCGGCCCTTTTTCCGGCCAGGTCCGGATCGCCCTCAGGCACGCTTCCTGAAACGCCTCTTCCGCAATATCGAGATTGCGAAAATAGCGCAGCAGCGCACCGAGCGCCTTCGGCCGGGCAGAGGCAAGTGCGAGGTCGATCCAGGCGATGTCTGTCATGACGCGATCTCTCCCGGCCTGAAGGTGTAGAACGGCCGAATTTCGTAAGAGGTGGAACCCGGATTGACCGCGGAAAGCTGCTTGGAGAAGGCGATTGCCTCATCCAGTGTTTCGAAATCAACCGTATAGAAGCCGAGAAGCGCCTCTTTCGTTTCCGCAAACGGACCGTCGACAACGAAGGCCTCGTCCCTGCCCTTGCGCACGGTTGCTGCGGCCGTCGTCGGCATCAGCCGGCCGGTCGGGCCGAGCTTGCCGGCAGCGGCGAGCGGCTCGATCACGGCATGGAGGTTCCCCATGACGGCAGCCTCTTCCTCCTCGGTCCAGGCGAAGACGGTTTCCTCATTGGCGTAGCAAAGGATTGCGTAAAGCATCGGTGGCTCCTCTTTCCGAATGACGAAGGAGTAACCGTTTGGCCGACAGGCCGCATCAAAAAATTAAATCAGTAAGTCTGATGAATGCAGCGCGTTTACCTATCCACAAGGGCTCTGCAATCGCCGCCATTGAGTTGCCCAATTTGGTCCAGAGAGCTGTGCGCGCTTTCCATCACCTTTCCATTCGAGAGCCCCATGAACAAATCTCCGAGACTTCTCGTTGCGCTTGCCACACTCGTGTTGTCGACGCAGGCTGCCCATGCCGCCTCCGCCCCGGAAAACTTCCTCTATATGGGCTCCGGCGACCTCGTGGCCGCAAAGGCGAAGCTCGCCCGGCCCGATATCGGTGGCGTGCAGGTCGTCTATAACTGGAAGAGCCTGGAAACGGCGAAGGAGCATTATGATTTTTCGGCAATCGAACAGGACCTTGCCATCGCTAAAAGCCTGAACAAGAAGATGTTCATCCAAGTGCAGGACCGCTTTTTCGACTTGAAGGCGCGCAACATTCCGGACTACATGCTGACCGAACCGGAATATGACGGCGGCCTGACCCCGCAATTCGACAATCCCGGCGAGAACGAGCCTGTGGGTTCCGGCTGGGTCGCCCAGCAGTGGAACCCAGCCGTTCGCGAACGGTACCAGGCGCTCCTGAAGGCACTTGCCGAAAAGTTCGACGGGCAGGTCTACGGCATAAACCTGCCGGAAACCTCCATCGACCTCGATCCCAAGCATGAACCGAAGGGTTTTTCGTGCGATGCCTATTTCTCGGCCGAGTTGGAAAACCTTGCCTTCGCCCGCAAGGCCTTCGAAAAGTCGTTGGTCGTGCAATATGTGAACTTCTGGCCCTGCGAATGGGAGAACGACCATAATTACATGGGCCGCCTCTTCGATTACGCCGAAAGGAACAATGTTGGCCTTGGCGGCCCTGATATCGTGCCGAACCGCAAGGCGCAGATGAAGAACTCCTACCCCTACTTCAACAAGTACAAGGGCAGGCTTTCCTATGTCGGCCTCGCCGTGCAGGAGCCAACGCTGACCTACAAGAACCCGACGACCAAGAAGCCCTTCACCAAGGAGGAATTCACCGCCTTCGCCCAGGACTATCTCGGCGCAAACGTGATCTTCTGGAGCACGGAAACGCCCTGGCTGAAGAAGTGATGGGAACAGGCAGGCGGCAGCAAAACCGCCTCCCCGAAGCTTAACCTCAGATATCCCTCAAAGTTCGCTGAGTGTCCGCTTCACCGCATTCTTCCAGCCGCGAAGCTTAGCAGCTCGGGTCTTCTCGTCCATCGAGGGCTCGAAGCGCCGATCACGCTTCCAGGTCGCCGAGAACTTCTCCCTGTCCGGCCACACCCCAGCCCTGCTGCCGGCAAGCCAGGCCGCTCCAAGCGCCGTCGTCTCAAGGATCACGGGACGGTCGACCGGCGCCTCCAACAAGTCGGCGAGCCGCTGCATCGTCCAGTCGGAGGCAACCATGCCGCCATCGACGCGCAGCACGGTGTCGTCGGTGCCGTTCTTCCAGTCCTTCTGCATGGCATCGAGCAGGTCGCGGGTCTGGTAGCAGACGGCTTCCAGCGCCGCCCTGGAAAGTTCCGCCGGGCCGCTGTTGCGTGTCAGCCCGAAGATCGCGCCGCGCGCCTTGGCATCCCAGTGCGGTGCGCCGAGGCCGGTGAAGGCGGGCACGAGATAGACCTCCTGCGTCGGATCGGCCCTCTCGGCAAGCGCACTGGTCTCGGCGGCGCTGCCGATGACGCCGAGCCCGTCCCGCAGCCATTGTACCGCCGCGCCGGCGATGAAGATCGAACCCTCCAGCGCATAGGTCGTCTCGCCGTTCAGGCGATAGGCGATGGTGGTCAGCAGCCGGTTTTTCGACCGCACCATATCAACGCCGGTATTCAGCAGCGCGAAACAGCCGGTGCCGTAGGTCGATTTCAGCATGCCCGGTGCAAAACACGCCTGGCCGATGGTCGCCGCCTGCTGGTCGCCGGCAACACCGAGGATCGGGATCGCGGCGCCGAAAATCTCTGGATCGACCGTGCCGAAATCGGCGGCGCAATCCTTGACCTCCGGCAGCATGGCGGCAGGCACCCTCAGAATATCGAGCAGGTCATCGTCCCAGGCATTGTCGGAGATATTGTACATCAGCGTGCGCGAGGCGTTGGTGGCGTCGGTGACGAAACTCTTGCCGCCTGTCAGCCGCCAGATGAGGAAAGTGTCGATCGTGCCGAAGCAGAGATCCCCCCTGGCGGCGCGTGCCCTGGCACCCTTCACGTTGGCGAGCATCCAGGAAAGCTTCGTGCCGGAAAAATAGGGATCGAGTAGCAGGCCGGTCTTCTTGGTGAACAGCCGTTCGAGATCCTGCCGTTTCAGATTATCGCAATAGCTTGCGGTGCGCCGGTCCTGCCAAACAATGGCATTCTGGATCGGCCGGCCGGTCTCGCGCTCCCAGACGACGACCGTCTCGCGCTGGTTGGTGATGCCGAGTGCTGCAACATCCCTGGCCGTGATTCCGGCATCGCGCAGCGCCATCTGGACCGTCGAGACGACCGAATCCCAGATTTCCTCGGGATCATGCTCGACCCAGCCGGAGCGCGGATAGATCTGGGTGAATTCCTTCTGGCCCTTACCGGCGACATGCATGTCGCCATCGAAAACGATTGCCCGTGTCGACGTCGTCCCCTGATCGATCGCCAGAACATATCCGCTCATAAAATCCCTCCTCAAGCATACCGATTATCGTGACAAATCAATAGGACACGGATGCAGGCGAGAAAAGCGAATAAAGCGGAATTGCCAGCCTGGCGCCTTTGGGCATAACCTCGCCAACAACGTTGCAACGCAGCATCGCGATCTCAGGAGAGAACAGCATGAGCAGAACAGTCGTCGTCACCGGTTCCACCAGCGGCATCGGCCTTGCGATTGCCACGGCCTTTGCCGAAACCGGCGACAACGTCGTCATCAACGGCTTCGGGAATGCCGATGAAATCAAGGCGATCGTCGAGCGGCTTGAATCAGTGTCGAAAGGCCGGACGATCTATCATCCGGCCGACATGACCAAACCCGCAGAGATCGCCGACCTGATCGAAACGGCAGCAAAGAGCTTCGGCACCGTCGATGTCCTGGTCAACAATGCCGGTATCCAGCATGTCGAGAAGATCGAGGATTTCCCGATCGAGAAATGGGACAAGATCATCGCGATCAATCTTTCCAGTTCCTTTCATACCATGCGCGCTACAATCCCGCTGATGAAGGCTAGGAAAAACGGCCGCATCATCAACATCGCCTCAGCCCACGGCCTCGTCGCCTCCCCGTTCAAATCCGCCTATGTCGCGGCAAAACATGGTATATTAGGACTGACGAAGACGGCAGCGCTGGAACTTGCCGAATTCGGCGTGACCGTGAACGCCATCTGCCCCGGCTATGTGCTGACTCCGCTCGTCGAAAAGCAGATACCCGACACCGCCAGGGCCCGCGGCATGACCGAGGAGCAGGTGAAGAGCGAGGTCATCCTCAAGGCGCAGCCGACCCGTGAATTCGTCAAGGCCGAGGAGATTGGCGCGCTGTCGCTTTATCTTGCCAGCGATGCCGCCCGCCAGGTGACCGGAACGCACATCTCGATTGACGGTGGCTGGACGGCGGCCTAACCATTTGGAAAAAACAACCGGGAATATCATGAAAGACAGCATCCGTTTCATCCTGAATGGCGAGGACATCGCGCTCACCGATGTCGGGCCGACCGAGACGCTTCTCGATTTTCTGCGGTTGAAGCGACGGCTCACGGGCACGAAAGAAGGATGTGCAGAAGGCGATTGCGGCGCTTGCACTGTGCTCGTCGGCCGACTTGCCGATGGCAAGCTTTCCTATGAATCCGTCAATGCCTGCATCCGTTTCATCGGTTCGCTGCACGCCACCCATGTGGTGACGGTCGAGCACTTGGCCGGCCGGAACGGAGCGCTGCACCCGGTGCAACAGGCGCTGGTCGATTGTCATGGTTCGCAATGCGGCTTCTGCACCCCGGGCTTCGTCATGTCGCTCTATGGCCTGTGGTTGACGATGGAAAAGCCCGGCCGCCGCGAAATCGAAAAGGCGCTGCAAGGCAATCTCTGTCGCTGCACCGGATACGAGCCCATCGTCAAAGCCGCCGAGCAGGTCAGCCTGACGCGGCCGAGCGCGCTCTTCGACCCGCTGGAGCGGACACGTTCGGAAATCGTCGCCCGGCTTTGGGCGATGCAGGCGAGCGGCACCATCAGGATCGGAAAGGACGAGGACCGGCTGATCGTGCCGGCTTCGGTCCAGGCTCTGACGGAAATCCTCTCGCAGGAGCCCGACGCGACCGTCGTCGCTGGCGCGACCGATGTCGGCCTCTGGGTGACGAAGCAGATGCGGCGGCTGAGCCCCGTCGTCTTCATCAATCACCTGAGCGAATTGCAGTCAATCACCGAAAGCGAGGACGGCATCACCATCGGCGCCGGCGTCAGCTATACCGGCGCCTTTGCGGCGATCTCGAAAAAGATCCCGGCGCTTGGCCGGCTGATCGACCGCATCGGCGGCGAACAGGTGCGCAACATGGGCACCATCGGCGGCAATATCACCAATGGCTCGCCGATCGGCGATAGCCCGCCGCCGCTGATCGCGCTCGGCGCGACGCTGACGCTGCGCTCCCTGGCAGGCCAGCGCAAAATGCCGATCGAGGATTTCTTCATCGCCTACGGCAAGCAAGATCGGAAGCCCGGCGAATTCGTCGAAAGTGTCTTCGTGCCCTATCCCAAGGCAACAAGCCGCTTTGCCGCCTACAAGATCACCAAGCGCCGCGACGAGGATATCACCGCCGTGCTCGGCGCCTTCCTGCTGACGCTCGACGACGCCGAGACGATCACCGACATCCGCATCGCCTTCGGCGGCATGGCGGCAACGCCGAAACGCGCCCGCACGGTGGAAGCCGAACTTCTCGGCAAACCCTGGACGGAAGCCACCGTCGAAGCCGCCCGTCCCGCCTTCGACACCGATTTCCAACCGCTCACCGACTGGCGCGCCACGGCGGAATATCGCCAGCTGACGGCAATGAATTTGCTGACGCGGTTCTACCTGGAAACGGTCGGCGCGCCGGCGGAGCTGAAGCGGTTCGAGGAGGTGGCGTGATGGATACACTAATCAGCACGCCCGGAATGCAGGCTTTGATGGCAACAGTCGCGGTCTCCTCCCCTCCCTCATTCCTGTGCTTGTCACAGGAATCCAGTGCGCCCAAGTCCTTGGGCGCGGGAAACTTTTTCTTAAGGTCAGTTGAGTCATTCCCCGCGCCGACGCGCGGTGGCTGGATTCCTGTGACAAGCACAGGAATGAGGGAGTGCGGAGTAGCCGCATACCATCACTCCTTCGGCGGAGGCCTGATCTGATGGACAAATCCACCTTCGAAGACCGCAAGGTCGTCATATCAGGCCCGATGCACGGTTCGCTGCGCCATGACTCGGCGCATAAACACGTCACCGGAACTGCCGATTATATCGACGATATTCCCGAACCCGCCGGCCTGCTACACGGCGCGCTCGGCCTTTCCGACCGGGCCCATGCCGAAATCGCCGGCATCGATCTTTCCGCGGTCGCCGCCTATCCCGGCGTCGTCTGGGTCTTCACCGGCAAGGACGTGCCCGGCATCAACGACACCAGTTCCAACGGCAGCCATGACGAGCCACTGCTCGCCGAAACTTTGGTTCAGTTCCACGGCCAGCCCATCTTTGCCGTCATCGCTGAAACGCGTGACGCGGCGCGCCGCGCCGCACGGCTCGCCAAGATCGACTATCGAGACCTGCCGCATTGGAGCGATATCGACGGCGCACTCGCCAATGGCGGCCCTCTCGTCATCGCTCCGATGACGCTCCATCGCGGCGAGCCGGAAACGGAAATGCCGAATGCCGCCATGCGGCTCAAAGGTCAGATACGCATCGGCGGCCAGGAGCATTTCTACCTCGAAGGCCATATCGCCGTGGCAATCCCCGGCGAGGACGACGAGGTCATCGTCTGGTCCTCGACGCAGCATCCGAGCGAAATCCAGCACATCGTCGGCCACGTGCTCGATATCCCGTCCAACGCCGTCACCGTCAACGTGCGCCGCATGGGCGGCGGCTTCGGCGGCAAGGAGACGCAAGGCAATCAGTTCGCAGCCCTTGCCGCAATCGCCGCCAAGAAGCTCGGCCGCGCCATCAAGTTCCGTCCGGATCGCGACGAGGATATGAGCGCCACCGGCAAGCGCCACGATTTCCTCGTCGATTACGAGGTCGGTTTCGATGCCGAAGGCCGCATCCACGCGGTCGACGCCACTTATGCGGCGCGCTGTGGCTTCTCGTCGGATCTCTCCGGACCGGTCACCGACCGTGCCCTCTTCCATGCCGATTCCAGCTATTTCTACCCGCATGTGCAGTTGCAGTCGAAACCGCTGAAAACCCACACCGTCTCCAACACCGCCTTCCGCGGCTTCGGCGGGCCGCAGGGCATGCTCGGCGCCGAACGCGTCATCGAGGAAATCGCCTATGCCCTCGGCAAAGACCCGCTCGATATTCGCAAGCTGAATTTCTACGGCCAGCCGGGTTCCGGGCGCACGCTAACGCCCTACCACCAGGAGGTAGAGGACAACATCATCGCCCGCGTCGTCGAGGAGCTCGAGGAGACCGCCGAATACCGGGCGCGACGCAATGCCATCATCGGCTTCAACCGCGACAGCCGCTACATCAGAAAGGGCATCGCGCTCACGCCGGTCAAATTCGGCATCTCCTTCACCATGACCGCCTTCAACCAGGCCGGCGCCCTCGTCCATATCTATCAGGACGGTTCCATCCACCTGAACCATGGCGGCACCGAAATGGGCCAGGGCCTCTATACCAAGGTGGCGCAGGTGCTGGCCGACAGCTTCCAGGTCGATATCTCTCGGGTGAAGATCACCGCGACAACGACGGCCAAGGTGCCGAACACCTCGGCCACCGCCGCCTCATCCGGTTCCGATCTCAACGGCATGGCCGCTTATGACGCTGCTCGGCAGATCAAGGAACGGCTCACGGCCTTTGCCGCCGAGAAATGGGATGTGGCGCCCTCCGAGGTCGTGTTCCTGCCGAACCGCGTGCGCGTCGGCGAAATCGAGATCCCCTTCCCGGATTTCATCAAGCAGGCCTATTTCGCCCGGGTCCAGCTCTCGGCCGCCGGCTTCTACAAGACGCCGAAGATCCACTGGGATCGCAAGGCCGGCCGCGGCACGCCCTTCTATTATTTCGCCTATGGCGCTGCCTGCACCGAGGTTTCGATCGACACGCTGACCGGCGAATATCTGGTCGACCGCACCGACATTCTCCACGATGTCGGTCGCTCGCTGAACCCGGCAATCGACCTCGGCCAGGTCGAAGGCGCCTTCGTCCAGGGCATGGGCTGGCTGACGACTGAAGAGCTCTGGTGGGACGACAAGGGCCGGCTGCGCACTCACGCGCCCTCGACCTACAAGATCCCGCTCGCCTCCGACCGCCCGAAGATCTTCAACGTGCGCCTCGCCGAATGGTCGGAGAACACCGAGGCCACCATCGGCCGCTCGAAGGCCGTCGGCGAACCCCCCTTCATGCTGGCGATCTCGGTGCTGGAAGCGCTGTCGATGGCGGTGGCCAGCGTCGCCGACTATAAGGTCTGCCCGAGGCTCGATGCGCCGGCGACGCCGGAACGGGTGCTGATGGCGGTGGAGCGGATGAAGCGGGTGTAGGATGCGTCCGGCTGATTTGTTGTTTGAAAGGACAGAGGGGGGTGCCACAGCCGCACACCCATCGGCCGTCCTCCCATGACCGAGCTCCCCACCTTTCTCGCCACCCACCCCGACAGCATCCTCGTCGACATTACCGGCACACAAGGGTCCACCCCGCGTGAGGCCGGAACCTTCATGCTTGTCTCGCAAACCACGCTATGGGGCACGATCGGCGGCGGGCAGTTCGAGTTCATGGCCATCCGCAATGCCCGGGAGATGCTTGCGGGAACCGGCGGCGCGACAACCATGGATATCCCGCTCGGCCCCGAGATCGGCCAGTGCTGCGGCGGGCGGACGCAGATTAGGTTCCGGCGGCTGACGCAGCCATTGAAAAACGAACTCGAAGCAAAGCTTGCTGGCGAGATCGAGCGTTTGCCCGAAGTGCTTCTCTTCGGCGCCGGCCATGTCGGCCGGGCCCTGGCGGCGGCCCTCGCGCCGCTCCCGCTGTCGGTGACAGTCGTTGAAACGAGGCAGGAGGAACTGACCAATCTGCCGGTGCAGACGACGACCAGGCTCGTGCCGATGCCGGAAGCACTGGTGAAGGATATTCCGGCCGGCGGCGCGGTCGTTATCCTCACCCACGACCATGCGCTGGATTTTCTTATCGCCCGCGAGGCGCTTGAAAGAACCGATCTTGCCTATACCGGCATGATCGGCTCGGCGACCAAGCGCGCCACCTTCACAAACTGGCTTTCCCGTGAAGGCGGCGGCGAAGGTAGCTGGCTGGAGCGCCTGACGTTGCCGATCGGCGGCGCAGCCGTCAGGGACAAACGCCCTGAAGTGATCGCCGCCATGACCGCCGCCGAGATCCTGACGGCGCTTGCTGCCTACCGCATGCGCTCGTCCTCGTAATACGGATCGCGCCCATCGAGAAAACCGAGGTCGCGCTTGACACGGTCCGGCATGACGGAAAGATCGAGCCGAGGCAGACGGCAGACACGGCCGGCGCTGCCGACCAGCCAGCTGGCAACCCGCCGGAAAGCACTGGTGCTCTGCTGCGGCCGGTTCTCTTCGATCGTAGAGCAATCCATGACATCACCTCGATAGATTGATGGTATGAGTTGCAGTTTGCTGCCAAAAATGCTGCAATTCCAATCGAACGACCGTCTGCCTGCATCAAGAGAACTTATCCATGAAACTCTCGAAACAGTTTCCGCTGAATGCGCTGCGCGTCTTCGAGGCCGCCGCCCGGCTCGGCAGTTTCACCAAGGCGGGTGACGAGCTGGGCATGACGCAGACGGCCGTCAGTTACCAGATCAAACTGCTGGAGGAGAATGTCGGCGAGCCGCTCTTCCTGCGCCGCCCCCGCCAGATCGAGTTGACGGACACCGGCGAGCGGCTGGCGCCGAAGGTAACCGAGGCCTTCGCCATGTTGCACGACGCGATGGCGACGGCGCGCGATAGCGTCGAGGGCACGCTCGCCATCAGCTCGACCCACACCTTCGCCTCGAAATGGCTGGCGCCGCGGCTCGGCTCCTTCCATTTGAAGCATCCGGCGATCGCGGTGCGCTTTCAGGCGACCTCCGACATCATCGACTTCTCCCGCGAGCAGATCGATGTCGGCATCCGTTGGGGTGACGGCAACTGGCCGGGGCTGACCCTGCACCGGCTGATGGGGTTGGAGTTCACTCCAATGCTCAGCCCGAAGCTGGCGGAGTCGGCCGGCGGCATCAAGGAGCCGCGCGACCTCTTGAAGTTCGATCTCTTCGATGCCGGCGACATCTGGTGGAAACAATGGTTCGAGGCAGCCGGCGTCACCGAGACGGATCTCGATCGCCGCCCGCGTAATCAGCTGGGCTCGCAGGCGGTGGAAGCCGATGCGGCGATGTCAGGACATGGCGTCGCCATCCTCAACCCGGCCTTCTATGCGGCCGAGATCGCGCTCGGCCGTCTCTACCAGCCCTTCGAGCTGACCCGCAGCGACGGCAAGGCTTACTGGCTTGCCTATCCCGAAAATCGCCGCAACGTGCCGAAGATCAAGGCCTTCCGCAACTGGATCCTCGAAGAGATGAAGGCGGCCGAAAACTGAAGCACTTGATGCATGTGGATGGCCCTCAATACCCCATCTCAGGCGCATAGAAACAGCGCGGCGTATCCTCGTTCGGGAACAGACAAAGATGATAGTCGTTGTCGCCGGATTGCATCGCTTTCGTCATCGGCAGCAGGAAGACATGAGCATGCGTGACCAGCCGGTGATCGCCCGGCAGCAGGGTTACGCGATATCCGCCCGGCGTCACCGCCACGCTTTTCGAAGGGATCATCTGGCAGTCGCCGTTATGACTGTCGCCATTGCAACAATAGGGGTCATAACTCCATCCCGAGGGTGCGTCGTGGGCCGTCGCCAGCGACGCATATGCAATCATCACACACGTCAGAATGCTGCGCATGGGCATCTTCTCCGTTGATGAATGCGCCGCCGATGATCTAACTGTTCTTATTTATTCCGGCGGCCTTAAACATAACTGTCATCGAGTCTTGATCGTTTCAAGATCCGCTACATTAGCAGATCGAGTATAAGGCGGGGATAATGCACAGCATTCTCGGCAGCTTTTAGGCACGGGACAGTAGATCGGCGATCCGGACGCGATCGGCAGCTTCGGCAAACCCGGCCGAAATCGTCAACGGAGTGCCGAAGATTTCGACGAGCCCGTTGCCGAGAATGAGACCCTCGCCGTCCCGGCAGGCGAGAATCGGATTTGCCGTCGTCTCGCTGTAGCGCAGCAGCGCAGGGAGATAACCGGGATCGTCGTTCAGATGCGGAAAGAACTCGAAGGGCACCAGATCGAGAGCCACGCCATCCCGCACCGCATCGGGCGAACCGCCGGAAAACAGCGCATCTGCAGCGATCGTCGGCGTCATCAAAATCGCCCCGGCGCTGGTTCCCACGAGGATGCCGTCATCCAATGCCCATCTGCGAAGTTTCTCCAGCATGCCGCTTTGACGCAGCCGCCGCAGGAAATCGCCGGTGTGGCCGCCGGTCAGATGAATGGCGTCACAGGAAAACAGCCGGCTGATCTCCGCGTCGCCGGAAAGCGCGTCGAGATCGACGAAGAGATCGAGGGAAAGCCCGTATCGGGCGTAATACTGCCGTTTCTCGTCGAAAAACTCCCGCTGCGGCTCCGGGCCGGAGGCGATATAGCCGATGCGGTTACCACGCGAGCGGGTGAGCGCGGCAAGCCGCCGGTCCATCGGCGCGTTTTCGGCGATGAGCTGATCGCTGTAGAGCGCGGTGATCATTCCATTGCTCCTTTGATCGCACCAAACGTTGCCCCGTGAGTGCAGTCCTCAATCTCCTCTTCCCTCTCCGCCAAAATTTTCGCAATGTCACGAGTCGGAGGAAGATAGGGGAACTCGATGTACGAATATGCCATAGCATGGGAATGGCTGGCCTTCGCGGCGCGCTGGTTCCATGTCGTCACCGCGATCGCCTGGATCGGATCGTCCTTCTATTTCATCGCGCTCGATCTCGGATTGGTCAAACGCCCTCATCTGCCGCCCGGCGCCTATGGCGAGGAATGGCAGGTCCACGGCGGCGGCTTCTATCATATCCAGAAATATCTCGTGGCGCCCGCGCAAATGCCCGAGCACCTGACCTGGTTCAAATATGAGAGCTATTTCACCTGGATTTCCGGGTTTCTGATGCTCTGCATCGTCTATTACGGCGGCGCTGATCTCTTCCTGATCGATCGGCATGTGCTCGATATCAGTCCGCCGGTCGCCATCGCGATCTCGTTGGCATCTTTGGCGTTTGGCTGGCTCGTCTACGACCTGCTGTGTAAATCCCCGCTCGGCCGCAACACCTGGGGCCTGATGGCGTTGCTCTATGTCGTGCTCGTCTTCATGGCCTGGGGCTACACGCAGCTTTTCACCGGCCGTGCCGCCTTCGTGCATCTCGGCGCCTTCACCGCGACGATCATGTCGGCCAACGTCTTCATGATCATCATTCCGAACCAGAAGATCGTCGTTGCCGATCTGATCGCCGGCCGCACGCCCGATCCTAAATACGGGCAGATCGCCAAGCAGCGTTCGCTGCACAACAACTACCTGACGCTGCCCGTCATCTTCTTCATGCTGTCGAACCATTACCCTCTGGCCTTCGGCACAGCATTCAACTGGGTGATCGCGGCGCTCGTCTTCCTGATGGGCGTCACCATCCGCCACTGGTTCAACACCACCCATGCCAGAAAAGGCCGGCCGACCTGGACCTGGATCGTCACCCTCATCCTCTTCATCCTGATCATGTGGCTTTCGACCGTGCCGAAACAGCTGACCAGTGAAACTGATGCGGCGGCAGTCGCCCCCGCCTTCCAGCAATTCGCCGGCGATCCGCATTTTCCAGCCGTCAAGCAGCTGGTCTCGACGCGCTGTTCCATGTGCCATGCCGCCGAGCCCGCTTATGAAGGTATCGTGCGGCCGCCGAAGGGCGTCGTCCTCGAAAACGACGCGGAAATCGCCGCCCATGCCCGAGAAATCTATATACAGGCAGGCCGCAGCCATGCCATGCCGCCCGGCAACGTGACCGATATTACGCCGGACGAACGCAGGCTGCTCGTCGCCTGGTTCGAAAGCGCAGTCGAAGGCAAGAAACAATGACGACGACCCTTCTCCGCGGCCGGCTCCTCTCTTTCCATCGCGCGCCGCTGAGTCTCGCCGACAGCCAGAGTTATCTCTACGAGGAAGACGGTGGCCTGCTGATCGAGGACGGGCTGATCGCAGCCATCGGTCGCTATTCCGACGTCAAGGCGAAAGCCGCCGAAGGCACGGCCGAGATCGACCACCGCCCGCATCTGATCATGCCCGGCTTCATCGACATGCATCTGCATTTTCCGCAGATGCAGGTGATCGCCTCCTATGCCGCCAACCTGCTCGAATGGCTGAACACCTATACATTTCCCGAGGAATGCCGTTTCGTCGAAAGCGCGCATGCTGAAAGGATCGCCACGCATTTCTACGACGAGCTGATCCGCCACGGCACGACGACAGCGGTCGCCTATTGCTCCGTGCATAAGACCTCGGCCGACGCCTTCTTCGCCGAGGCGATGAAACGCAACATGCGCATGCTCGGCGGCAAGGTAATGATGGACCGCAACGCCCCGCAGGGTCTGCTCGACACGCCGGAGATGGGTTACGACGAGACCCGCCAGGTGATAGCAGATTGGCACGGCAAGGGTCGTAACCACGTCGCCATCACCCCGCGTTTCGCCATCACCTCGACGCCGGCGCAGATGGAAGCGACAGCAGCGCTCGCCCGCGAATTTCCCGACCTGCACATCCAGACGCATCTTTCGGAAAATCACGACGAGATCAAATTCACTTGCGAACTGTATCCGGACGCGATCGACTATACCGACATCTATGCCCGCTACGGCCTGCTCGGGCCGAAAAGCCTCTTCGGCCACGCCATCCACCTGTCCGAGCGTGAAGCCGATGCCATGAGCGAGACGGGTTCCGTCGCCGTCCATTGCCCCACCTCCAACCTCTTCCTCGGCTCCGGCCTTTTCCCATTGAAGGCGCTGGCGCGCCGCGAAAAGCCGCTCCGCATCGGTGTCGCCACCGATATCGGCGGCGGCTCCAGCTATTCGATGCTGAAGACCATGGACGAGGCCTACAAGATCCAGCAGCTGCTCGGCGAGCGGCTGAACCCGCTGGAAAGCTATTACCTGATGACCCGCGGCAACGCCGAGGCACTGTCGCTTTCGGACCGGATCGGCACGCTGGAACCCGGCACCGAAGCCGACCTCGTCGTCCTCGATGCTGCGGCCACCCCGGCCATGGCGCTGAAGATGGAGGTGGTCAAGACGCTGCCAGAGGAACTCTTCCTGCTGCAAACGATGGGCGACGATCGAGCGGTCGCTGAGACCTATGTGGCCGGTATTGCTTTGAAAGCAAGGCTTTGACGATCTCGGCCGCTGCCAGAGCGGAACGCGAAAGCCGTCCGACGCGGCTAGTTTCCCATAACGCTCCTTTTGCAGTTCATGTTATGGCCGGTAGCCGCATTCAGATGTGAAAGTTCAATTCATGGCCACTCCGCTCACGATCGCCGATCTGAAGAAGCGCGCGCAACGCCGTGTGCCGAAGATGTTTTTCGACTATGCGGATTCGGGCGCCTGGACGGAGTCGACCTACGCGGCGAACGAGAGTGATTTCAGCGGGATCAAACTGCGCCAGCGGGTGATGGTCGACATGACCGACCGCACGCTGGAAACGACGATGATCGGCCAGACTGTGTCGATGCCGGTGGCTCTCGCCCCGACCGGCCTGACCGGCATGCAGCATGCCGATGGCGAAATGCTGGCGGCGCGCGCGGCGGAAGAATTCGGCGTTCCCTTCACGCTTTCGACGATGAGCATCTGCTCGATCGAGGACGTCGCTTCGGTGACGACGCGCCCCTTCTGGTTCCAGCTCTATGTGATGCGGGATAAGGATTTTGTCCTCGGGCTGATCAACCGCGCCAAGGCGGCCGGATGTTCGGCACTGGTGCTGACGGCCGATCTGCAGATCCTCGGCCAGCGCCACAAGGACCTGCGCAACGGCCTGTCGGCGCCGCCGAGATTCACCCCGAAACATCTCTGGCAGATGGCGACTCGGCCCTTCTGGTGCCTGGAGATGCTTCAGACGAAGCGCCGCACCTTCGGCAATATCGTCGGCCACGCCAAAAACGTCTCCAGTATCACCTCACTGGCCGTATGGACGCACGAGCAGTTCGACCCCCGGCTCTCCTGGGCCGATGTCGCCTGGATCAAGGAACAATGGGGCGGTCCCCTGATTATCAAGGGCATCCTCGATCCGGAGGATGCGAGGGCCGCCGCCGACACCGGCGCAGATGCGATCGTCGTCTCCAATCACGGCGGTCGCCAGCTCGACGGCGCACCCTCCTCGATCAGCATGCTGCCCGCCATCGTCGACGCCGTCGGCGACCGCATCGAAGTCCACCTCGACGGCGGCATCCGCTCTGGCCAGGATGTGCTGAAGGCCGTGGCGCTCGGCGCCAAGGGCACTTATATCGGCCGTCCCTTCCTCTATGGGCTCGGCGCCATGGGCAAGGAAGGCGTCACGCTGGCGCTCTCCATCATCCGCAACGAGATGGACATCACCATGGCGCTCTGCGGCAAGCGCGACATCAACGACGTGAACGCGTCGATCATATCAGGACGAGGCTGAGAGAAATCGGCGCGGGCTGAACAGCAGACGGCGTCGGCCGAACCTGCGATATACGCAGCAGCATGCAATTCAGCACAGCGGCTGGCCGTCACCCGCATTGAACAGCAGGATCGCGAAAATCACGAGACAGGCGGCGAGTGCAAAACGCTGCCGCCAGACGATACGGCGCGATCCGGCAATCCGCCTCTCCAGGCCAGCCGGCGACTTCTCTGGCTTGCGAAGCTGCATCCGGGACAGCAGGTTGTCGACGGCGGCAAGACCGGCGGCCTCGGTCTCGTGGCTCGACGCGACGCGAAACAACAGCGCATCGAAGAGAAGATGGACCGCCAGCGCAAGGACAATCAGGCAGAAAACGAGCATCAAGAGCCAGCCGAGCGACGGAGCGAAACCGCGATATCCCGCGGTGATCGGGCCGGCAATCAGTGGCAACAGCGCTGTCAGCCCGCAGAAGATCGAATTGCGGCCGAGATTTCGCGCAACCGCCGAGGCGGTGCTACTCCACTCCGTCATTGCATGCCCTCCGTCACGGCGTGGATGCTTTCCGCCGGCAGATGAACCCGCCGTCCGGCCCGTTCGATCAGCCGCACGGCTTCGGCTGGATCTTCGCAACGCCGGCTGATGAGCAGCCACCGCACGATGACGCCAGCGCTCCGCTGGAAGCCTAGCGCACAGCAGACGAGAACCGGTCCCTGCTGGCGCGCAGCCTCGATGAGGTTCGCCGCGGCGAGCGTCTGGGTCTTGTCGATGGCCGTAAGGTCAAGGGTCGGGAAGCTGCACCAGCGCGTTGATGTTCCACTTGGGCGCTGAAGTTCGCCGGTCATGTCGATGACCGTGGCAAAACGGTCGACCTCATCGCGGCGCGGAAAACGGCCGAGATGGACGCCGTCGGCGATCGCCACCGATGCCGGCATTCTCCAAGTCCAGAGCCAGATGTTGATGTGGGCGCCGAGCCGATAGGGTGCCAGCAGCCAGCGGCTGGCAAGCGTGGCCCGGCCATCGGCGCGTTTCTGGAATATCTGCGGGCCGGCGCCGAAATATCCGAGCGCAACGATCGCCAGCGCAACAGCCGGCCAGAGCAGCAGCAGCGCTGCGGCCGACAGCGGAGTGCAGAGCGCTGCAAGGCCGAGAAATGCGACGGCGCTGCAAAGGTAATAGATACCGAGACGGCGCGACTTCGGATCGCCCCTCGCTGCAAAATTCGCAAGAGGCGAACCGGCATCGCGCGGAAAAAGCCAGGCGGCAAACAGGCCGAGCAGCATGCCGGTCGGTATGTCGATGACGTGATGCTGCCACGTCGTCAGCACGGAGGCGCCGATGAGGAAGCACCAGGCGTGCCAGAGCAGCCGTGCCCCGCGCGGCAACCGGCCGCGCAGATGGTCCCAAATCACCACCAGCAGCGCGATATGCAGCGACGGCGCCTGGTTGAACGGCTTGTCGAAGCCGCCGAGCACGGCGAACATGAAACCGGGCAGGCCACTCGTTGCCGGCCGCACGAAGATTGCTTCGAGCGGAAACGCGATAAAGCAGGTGACGGCTATTATCTGGATCGTCAGATAGCGTCTCGCCAGCACATCGACATCGCGTGTCGTCGTGTTGATGAACAGGCAGAGCGCGTAGAACAGATTGATCGACCAATAGGGAATGATCGTCCATCCGAAGAACGGAATGGCGCTTTCCCATGCGAAGGCGACGTTCGGCACATGAGCGTGTTGCGATGCCAGCCAATTGGCGCCGCCATAGCTCAGATAGAAGAACGGCCCCAGGAAGACGAGCCAGAGCGCCGCCCGCTTCGGGACGGGCCCTGGTTGCAAAAAGGTAGAACGTGCCTTCTCCACCCTTTGCCCTCAGATTCTCTCGGCCAGGGAGACAGTGAAAATGCCCCACTGGTCGATGCGCTGTTCGATCTTACGGAAACCGGCTGCCGCGACCAGTTGATCCATTTCCTCTTGCGTGCGCCGCCGCATCACCCATGCCTCGCCGCCGCGATGAGAAGTCAGAGCGCGGGCGATCATCTCCAATTGCGGATGCCATGGCTGGTTGGTGTAGACAAGCAGACCGCCGGGCCGCATCGCGCGGGCGATCCCGTCGAGCGAAGCGGTGATCATCGCATTGTCGGAAAACAACTCGTAAAGGCCGGAGACGATCGCCAGATCCGGAGCCGGCGTGATTGCAGCCAGCCCCTCGCCGTCAAAGGCATCCTGCTGGCGGAAACTGACGAAATCACCCAGTCCACGCGCGGCAATGCTGTTGCGACCGGCATCGACGTTGATCGGGGAATAGTCCTGCAGGCGCGCACTATCGGGACGCACGGCTGCCATCTCGATCGCATCAAGAACATAACGGCCGTGCCCGGCCGCTATGTCGAGCATGTGGGTACTGCGGCCCGCTGCCTTCAGGCGCTGCAGCGCACGGTCGATCAGTTCCTGCAAGTGCAGCTTGCGCTGCCTGATGCCGCGCCAACCGATCGCCTCGAGGAACACCTTGTCGATCATCCGCCCGCCAGGACCGAGCCCGCGCGGCTTGTTTTCGTAGACGTAATCGAGCGTCGAGCCGGAATCAAAACCGGTCTTGACCCCGGTCCTTATGCCTTCGGAGACCAGCGCGCCGAGCCTGATATTGAGACGGCTGAGCGCCCAGTAGATGCCGCGTGGGGATGCGGCGTCCAGAGGGCTCGCAAGCAGGTCAGCCTCGTCCTTGGTATAGCCCTGGATATGGGCGGTACTGAGGTCAGCAGGCGTCCGGGGCTCGGCGAAACGCGCATCGATGAAGCGGCGGATCTCGGCGAGCGCAATCGCGCGATCCCTTTCGCCAAGCGTATCATGGTAGAAGCCGGCAAGCACATGCCGTTCCTTGATGCGGCTGCCGAGGTTTTCGTAAAATCGGTGCTGCGGCGCATGTCGCACCACCCAATCGCTGCCGGAGATCAGCAACTGGGTCGGAACGGTGATGGCGCGGGCGTCGCCGACGACGCGGGCCGCCGCCTCATAGAGCTGCAACAAAATGTTGGAGGCAATCGGCCGGGTGATCAATGGGTCGGATTCGAACGAGGCGATGCGCTCGGGGTCATGAGTCAAGAACCTCGCCTTGACATAGGAATTGACGAAGAACGTCCCCTTGAGTTTGTCCCAGAGCGCAATGCCTTCCCTCGCAAAAGGCACGTAGAGCTTGACGCTGAAGGCCGGTGAAGCCAGCACGAGCGCACGGATCGGCGGTGCATAATCGTGCACCCAGGTGGTGGCCAGCACCGCGCCGACGCTCTGCGCAATGACGGCGATGTCTTCGACAGCAGTACCGCTGGTCTCGCTGACATGGCGGACGAAGCAATCGAGATCATGCGCCGAGGCTGCAAAGGACGGCGAATAGCCGCGCTCTCCCGGTGAACGACCGTGACCGCGTGCGTCCCAGGCGTAAAAGGCAAAATCATCGAGGCCGAGCTCGGTGGCGAGATGGGCGACGCGGCCGCTATGCTCGTGGCCGCGATGGAGAAGAATGATTGCGCCCTTCGGTGAAGCACCGGTCGCAGGCCACATCCGATAAAACAGTCGAGTGCCATCATGCGATGCGAATTCGGATTCATGCATTGGCCTGGCCGTCGAGGACGGTTGCACACTATCGGCAGTCTGCAGCACGGTCGTCTCCAATTCTAATCGGTGGATAGGTTGCATCCGTTGGCGGCAACAGTGAGTTGCTTTCATTGCAAAAGTCTAGTTGCAAATGATAAGTCCTTTGCATGAACCGATATGAACTGCGGCCTTTCCCACAGTTACGACGATCTGCACTGCCGGAGCCGGAATAGACTGTTCAAATGCCGCGAAATTCCACTGAGGTCGCATGTCTGTTTATCAATTGAAGTCCCGGTTTCAGAATATTCTTCGCCCTCTGGTGCGCTCGCTCGCGGCACGAGGCGTCACCGCCAATCAGGTGACTTCAGTTGCCGCCGCCGTCTCGGTTGCACTTGGCCTTTTCCTGAGCATCGCCCCACTTCCGCATTGGTTCCTGCTGGTGCCTGTGTGGTTTCTCCTGCGCATGGGCCTCAATGCCATCGACGGCATGCTCGCGCGCGAACATGGGCAGAAGAGCATTTTGGGCGCGTATCTGAACGAGATCGGTGATGTCGTCTCGGATGTCGCCCTGTATGTGCCGTTTGCGCTCATCGAGCCGAACGGTGTAATGCCGGCGATAGCAGTCATATTCCTTTCGGCGCTGACGGAATTTGCCGGCGTTTTGGGTCAAACGGTCGGCGCAAGCCGGCGTTACGACGGGCCGCTGGGCAAGAGTGACCGTGCGGTGCTTTTTGGCGCGCTCGGCATCTTTATCGCAGTTGGTGGTACGTTTGCAGCATGGACTTCGTGGCTTTGGGCAATGGTGGCTCTGCTTCTCGTATGGACCATGATCAACCGTATCAGAGCCGGTATTCGCGAGGCGCACGCGGCCGCGCGTTAGGGAGCCAAGCCGACTGCTGCCGGTTCCATCGCCGCAACTTGCTCTCTCCTTTTAACTGCATGTTAAACTTAGGTTGTATTTCTAGCGCGCCATCTTGAAAGCACTAAAGCGGTGCTTTATGTTTACCCTATGGCGAACACAGGCAAAACACCGCATCCCTCGCTGCTGCGCTACACGCTGGCGCCGGATGATCATGCCCGTCAGGCGCTGGACGATACTGTCGTCGCCTATCGCAGGATGATCGACATCCTGGCTGAACTGATCGACGACAGGGCCGGTGCCAATCTGGTCGTGCTGCATGACATTGCCTATGAAACCGTCCGCGTAGAGACCGGCCTGCCGGCACGGCTGGTGACGCTCGGCCTTCGCGATTTCGCTGCCAATCGCGGCGCGGCCGCCGATCCGCCGCTTCTGCCGCTCGATGACAAACTCTTCGCCATCAAGGGCCCCTCGGACCTCACCATCGCCACGGTGCACGGACGCGTTGCCGTGCCCTTCGATGTCGCGGGTTATAGCAAGGGGTGGGAGAGTATTTTTCCCGCCTACCTTGTGGCCGGCCAGGATCATTACGAGATTCACATCGGCGTCACGCCGAATTCCGCTCGGATGGAGGAAAACATGACGAATGAAGGCATTCTTTCCCGCATGGGTCGCCTGATCGCGGGCATCGCCAATGCAGCGGTCGACAAGGCTGAAGGCGTTAACAAGATCGCCGTCATCGAACAGGCGATCCGCGAGATCGATGCGGCGGCGGAGGAAGCCCGCACCGATCTCGGCAAGGCGCGCGCCGAGGAATATCGCATCCAGAGCCGCAGGGACGAGATCGTCGCAGACATGAACGCGCTCGACGCGAAGATCCGCCTCGCCGTCTCTTCGGGACGCGATGACCTGGCAAAGGCTGGCGTCGCCCGCCAGATCGATCTCGAATCCCAGATCGCCGCACTCGACAAGGCTCTGGCCGATGCCAGGCAACAGCTGGACGAAGGTCAGAAAGCCCTGCAGGCCGTGCTCGCCACGCGCCGCGAGGCCGACGCCCGTCTTGCCGACTTCAAGCGCAGCGTCGCCAGGCATCCCGAAGACGCCGCACCCGGTCACAGCCGGCCCGCGCCAGGTGTCGATGCTGCCCGCGCTGCGGCGGCCGTCTCGCGGCTGACTGGCGTTCCCTCGGGTGAGCATGCTAATAGTTCCGAATTGGACGAACTCGACCGGTTGCACCGCGAACAGGCGATCGAAGCGCGCCTCGCACGCTTCAAGGCGGATAACCGGTAACGCCGATGGCACTTCTCTTCGCCCCCGAATGTGCCCCCTTCGCCATCGCCGCCGCTGTGCTCGCAGGTCTGACCGCGATCGAGATGCTCGCGACCGTCATGGGTTTTTCGATCATGGAATTTCTGGGAAAACCGGATTTCCATGGCCATGACGGGTTTTCGGGCTATCTATCCTGGCTCAATGTCGGCGGCGTTCCCCTGCTCATCCTCATCATGCTGGCGCTCGGCTTCTTCGCCATGACGGGCTTTGCCATACAGGCCGTCGCCAACGCCTTCTGGGCGCCGCTTCCTGCCACCGTCGCCGCCATTCCCGCCATCTTGGTCGCCGTCCCCATGGTCAGGGCGTCGAGCCGGACGGTGGCGCGGATCGTTCCACACGACGAGACCTATGCCGTCGATCTCGAAGCACTGATCGGCCGGACCGCCGAAGTCTCGCTCGGCCCGCTCGATCAGGGGCTGCCCGGGCGCGTGCGCGTCAAGGACCAGCACGGAAACTGGCACGTGCTGAGAGCCAAGGCCGCCAGAGATCAGGAGCCTCTCAAGGTCGGCGCCGAGGTTCTCCTCGTCGACCGCACGGCAGATGTATTTATCGCCATTCCCGCGCTGGCGGACCCCGCCGCAGCGGACAATCAATCTTTCAGGGAGAAGCCATGATGTATGATATTATTCTGCCGGCCGGAATTGGCATCGTTCTGATCTTCGGCATCGGCTTTGTCCTCGCCTCTCTCTATACGCGCTCCAGCCGCGATGAGGCCTATGTGCGCACCGGTCTCGGCGGCCAGAAGGTCGTGCTCGACGGCGGTTCCGTCGTCCTGCCGATCTTCCATTCAACCGCCCGGGTCAACCTGAAGACCCTGCGGCTCGAGGTTCGCCGCGGCGAAGGCGATGCATTGATCACCAAGGACCGCATGCGCGTCGATATCGGCGCCGAATTCTATGTGCGCGTGAAACCCGATGCTTCCTCGATTGCGCTGGCAGCTCAGACACTCGGCAATCGCACCAACGACGCCGAGGCTCTCCGCATCCTGATCGAGGCGAAATTCGTCGACGGCCTCCGCTCGGTGGCCGCAACGATGAACCTCGACGCGCTGCAGGAACAGCGCATGGACTTCGTCAAGGCCGTGCAGGAAGCTGTCGGCGCCGATCTCCAATCGAACGGCCTCGAGCTCGAATCCGTGTCGCTGACCCGCCTCGACCAGACCGATATCAAGCATTTCAACGCCAACAACTTCTTCGATGCGCAAGGTCTGGCCGCCCTGACCCGCATCACCGAGGGCCGCAAGAAGGAACGCAACGAGATCGTTCGCGACACCGAAGTCGCCATCGCCCAGAAAGATCTGGAAGCCCGGCAGCAATCGCTGACCATTGAGCGGACCAAGCGGGAAGCCGAGCTCAGCCAGGAACGCGACATCGCCAACAAATCCGCAGCGACCCGCGCCGAAACCGCCCAGCAGGAACAGGCGGCAAAACGCGCCGAGGAGGAGGCCCGCATCGCCTCCGAACAGGCGATCGCCGAACGCGAGGCATCTGCCAAGCAGGCCCGCGAAAGCGCAAACATCGACGCGGCCCGCGCCGTCCAGCAACGCGAAACCGAAGCCAAGCGCGACCTTCAGATCGTCGCGCAGGAAAGCGCGATCGCCGTCGCCAATAAAAGCCGCGAGGAATCCGAGGCGAAGGCCACCGCCGAAGCCGCCCGGGCGCTAGCGATCGCGGCAGAGGAAAAGGTCGGCACCGCCAAGGCGATCGAAATTGCCGAGCGCGAAAAACAGATTGCCGTGATCGACGCGCGCAAGAAGGCCGAAACCGAAGCGACCGCCGTCACCGTCGGCGCCGAGGCCGAGAAACAGGCAGCGATCGACCAGGCCGAAGCCATCAAGACGCTGGCGAACGCCGAAGCGGATGCGGCGATCATCAAGGCCAAGGGCGTTCTCGAAACCGGTCGGGCTCAGGCTGAAAGCGAGGCTTTGCTCAACGAAGCCCGCAACAAGCTGAGCCAGACCATCATCGAGTTCGAGATCACCCGCGAGCGTATCCGCATCATTCCCGAGGCGCTTGCCGAGGCGGTCAAGCCGATCGAGAAGATCTCCGACATCAGGATCTTCGATACTGGCGGCATGCTCGGCCGCGGAAACGGCGCGAACGGAGAAGGCGGCATCGGCATGGGCGAAGGACTGGCCGGCCAGTTGCTTGCATACCAAGCCAACAAGCCGATCCTCGACAAACTGCTGCGGGAAGCGGGCTTCGACGGCGATAACGCGATCTCAGCGCTCCTTGGAAATCTCGATAGCGCAAAACCGGCAAAGCCGGTCGCGGCTCCCGCAAAGCCTGCGATACCAGCCACGGCTTCGGCAAAGCCGGCAGCCCCGGCACAGACGATCATCCCGCCGGCACCGAAGAAGGAGTGATCGCAGCGCGGACAAGCCCGGGCTATTTCACCCAGCCTGCCGCCAACGCGCTCGCCCAGTCGGCACGGCCCCTTTCGGCGGCCAGTGCCGACATCGCCAGATGGTCATAGGCGACGTTCCTGAACTGCCATGTCCATCCCCCAGCTATCTTTTCCAGAATGGCATAGCTGGCCAGCGGATGGCCGGCTTCGACCTTGTGGTAATAAGGCAGGACGTCGTCATAGGCCGGGCAGCCGACACTGCCGGGATTGACGATCAGCCGGCCGTCGGAGAGGCGGACGGCGCGGGGCACATGGCTATGGCCGCAGAGGATCAGCGGCAGGTCGATGCCTTTGGCCAGCGCCTCGATCGCTTCGATCGGCTTAAGGGAGACGATGCCCTCCGGCGAGACGGCTTCCAGCCAATAGAGATTGTCGTCCTTCGGCGTCGCGTGGCAGAGATAGGCCTCGCCGCGATAGACGGCATCGAACGGCAGGCTGCGGATCCAATCGAGATGGGATGGCGTCAACTGACCGTAGGCGACCGCATCCGAGGCATGCATGGCGGCCGGATCCTGCTCGATCAGATAGCGGTCGTGATTGCCGCGGACCGAGGTCAGACCAAGCGGCATCAGCATATCGGCCGTCCGGGCGGCCTCCAGCGGGCCGCTGAAGAAATCGCCGAGATTGACGATCTCCTCGAGGCCCTGCGCCTGAATATCCGCAAGCACCGCTTCAAGCGCCAGATGGTTGCCGTGAATGTCGGCGATCGCGGCAAAACGCATCGTTAACTGCCTCGATAGGTGGAGTAGCCGTAGGGCGAAAGCAGCAGCGGCACATGGTAATGCGCCGCGACATCGGCAATGCCGAAGCGGATCGGCACGAGATCGAGGAAGGCCGGATGCGGCAGTGGCGTGCCGGTGCGGCGCAGATAATCGCCGGCGTGGAAGACAAGTTCGTAGGTTCCGACGTGGAAATTTTCCCCGACGAGAATAGGGCCGCCGTCGACCCGGCCGTCGGCATTGGTCTCGACCGTATTCAGATGTCTGCGGACCTCGCCGTCGAGCTGAAAAAGATCGATCCTGAGCCGTTCGGCCGGCTTGCCAAGGGCGGTATCAAGAACATGCGTGGTCAGTCCGGTCATAGGGCTGGCTCTCTGATGATGAAGGGGGTTTCGAAGAAGAATTCCTCCAGATTATTATCAGGCCCGTCACGGTCGACGACCAGGAAATCGGAGACCTGCCCGAGCGCCATCAGCGGATGATGCCAGATGTTACGGCGGTAGTTCACCCCCTGGTCCCCACGCGCCAGAAACACCTGCGGCCTGCCCGGGCGTCCGCTCTCGTCCTCGGAGACGACGACGAGAAATGGATGGCCGGAAACCGGCGAGAAACTCTGGCTGCCGAAAGGATGGCGCTCCATCATGTCGACGTCATAGGGGAAATAACGCGGCTGGCCGCGAAACAGGCTGATGATGACGCGGGCGCCCTCGCCCGCCGCCTCCGCTGCGGCCAGCGCGTGAAACCGTTCGGTCGTGCCGCCATTGATGAGCCGCATCGAGGCCGGATCGGCTTCGATCACCTCGCCGAAGGGAGCGAAGGCGGAGCTGGTGAGCGGGCGTATGTCGAGAAATTTGGGCATGGCCTCACTCACCTTGGGCATGCCAGTTACGGACGGCATCGATCTCGCGAAGAAGCTCCGGCAGCGTCCGATAGGTCGCCTCCCAGATATCCGCGGGATCGAGATCGAAGACATCGTCGAGGATGCGATTGCCCGTGCCGCAGATCTTCGTCCAAGGCAGGCCGGGATGCTCGGTGGCAAATTCGGGATGCGTCACCAGTAGACGGGATGCCGCAGCACCGATGGTGAAGTGGCAGAAGGCCACGGCCTTGAAAGTGAGCTGGTCCTCGGCGAAAGCCGCCTCATCCATTCCGCCGATGAAGGACAGCGCTTCGGATGCCGCCTTTTGCATGTCATTGAGATAGTCGATGGCACGCCTCTCCTTCATTGCGCCTCCGGCAGCATCGAGGTCAGACGCAGCAGCGCGATCTTTTCGACCTGCGCGGTCGCGGTTGAAAATTCTTCGTCCCGGCCATTGCCGATCCGTGTTTCGAAAGCTTCCAGGATATCCTCCTTGCCGAGTCCTTTGACGGCGATGATGAAGGGAAAGCCATATTTTTCGACATAGGCCGAATTGAGTTCGGTGAAGCGGGCATGCTCGGCGGGGCTCAAGCGGTCGAGACCGGCGCCGGACTGTTCCCTGCGGCTGTCCTCGGTGAGTTCGCCGGATATGGCAAGACGCCCGGCAAGGTCGGGGTGGGCTCGAAGCACACCGAGGCGTTCCTCCCGGCTTGCCGCGCGGAAGACCGCGGCAAGCGCCGCATGCACGCCTGATGCCGTTAGCGGCTCGATCACGCTGCCGGCGTCATAGGCGCGCTCGGCGATGAAAGGCGAATGTTCGAAGACGCCGCCGAAGCGGGAAACGAAATCCTCGCGCGATAGCATCAGATCGCGTCCGGCTGATGGTGCTTGTGCCAGTGCTCGGCAATCTCGATGCGGCGCGGGATCCAGACCTTGTCGTGCTTCAGCACATATTCGATGAAGCGTTTCAGCGCTGCCGCCCGGCCGGGGCGCCCGACGAGACGGCAGTGCAGGCCGATCGACATCATCTTCGGGCTGCCGTCCTTGCCTTCGTCGTAAAGCGTATCGAAGGCGTCCTTGAGATAGGTGAAGAACTGATCGCCGGTGTTGAAACCCTGCGGCGTGGCAAAACGCATGTCGTTGGTTTCCAGCGTATAGGGAATGATCAGGAAAGGCTTCCCGTCGACGCCCTTGACCCAGAAAGGCAGGTCGTCGGCATAGGAATCGGAGGAGTAGAGAAAGCCGCCCTCCTCCTGCACCAGCCGCAGCGTATTGTCGGAAGGCTTGCCCTGATACATGCCATAGGGCCGCTCGCCGGTGAGTTCGGTATGCAGACGCACAGCTTCGAGGATGTGCTTGCGTTCCAGTTCTTCGGGAAAATCCTTGTATTCCAGCCAGCGGTAACCGTGGCTGGCGATTTCCCAACCGGCTTCCTTCATAGCGGCGACCGCCTCGGGATTGCGGGCCATCGCCAGTGTCACGCCATAGACGGTCGCCTGCACCTTGAGACCGGTGAACATCCGCCAGAGCCGCCAGAAACCGGCGCGCGAACCATATTCATAGATCGATTCCATGTTGAGGTTGCGCTGCCCCGGCCAGGCGGCCGCGCCGACGATCTCCGACAGCAGGTTTTCGGAGGCCGGGTCGCCTTCGAGGATGCAGCTTTCGCCGCCCTCCTCGTAGTTGATGACGAATTGCACGGCGATGCGCGCCTCGCCCGGCCATTTCGGATCGGGCGTCTGGCGCCCATAGCCGACCAGATTGCGCGGATAAGTCTCGGATACCATCAAATCACCTTCTGAAAAGACGGAGAACGGTAGCATCCGCAGCCGGAATGTCGAGACGGAAACTGCGCAGCGGAATTTTATCCTTTGTGCGCAATAAGTTAGCTCATCTGAAGTCAAGCGATCTTGCGGGCGCTGACCTTGCCCATGGGATGCAGCGAATGAACCCGGAAAGGTCCGCCGGTGCCTTCCTCGATCATCAGCGCGACATTCGAAACCATGACCGGTTCCCTGAGCACGGGCTCGAAAATCGTCCGCAGCGCCGGCTCGATGCGCGGCATGTCGATCGCGTTGACCGGGCCCGTCACCGGCATATGGAAGCGGAACTCCTCCATAACGTAAGGATTGCCCCAGCGATGCAGGTTTGAGAACTGCGCCGCCGACAAACCATCCGGATCGCTGCGTTCGATGTCGGCCTCGCTGAGCGGCGCGCGGAAACGGTCGAATTCCTGCACGATCACCGAGGCGAGATATTGGATCTGCTCGCAGGGAACGTGCGGCAACAGACTGTAGAAATTGCCGAGCCGGGCGACTTCGAGGCGCGGAATCTGGAAGGGAAGGACCGTTCCGGAAAAACGCATGAGATCGCGCAGGAGTTGCGATTCGGACAGATCCGACGACAGGTGGAACGGTGCCTTCAAAACGCCGTGAAATCCATAGCGTCGCGGCACGGCCGTATGGAAGGCGATCTCATGAATGCCCAGACCACGAACTGCCGGAGGCTCCAGCATATCACCTGAAAATGCGTTTCGGCCAAGCCAATGGGCGGCCATGAGCGATAGCGGGTCGCTCGCCGGAGGCGTGAAGCAAATGGCATAGCGCATGCGATTTCCTCCATCAGGAAAAGCAGCGCCAGTGATTTCAGGCGCTGTCGATGCGCAAGCAAATAGGTGATTTGCATGACAGAATAACGAAACGAAGCTGCAACGAATTCACGTTTAACGTGAAGCCGCCGCGATATGGCCTGATATCGCGAAGCTCTCCGGCAGCAAAAATCCGCAATCTGCATCGCTGGCGATACAAACCGCCGCCTCTGCCAGCCGATGGGCGAGCCCGAAGCTGACCTTGAAGCCGCCGGTCAGTGCGATCAGGCGTTGGTGATCGGGATGGCGGCCGATCATCGGATCGCGGTCGATCGCCTTCGGGCGAAGCCCGGCCCAGCGCTCGACAACAGGCGCGTCGAGAAGGATTGGCACGATGCGGCGCGCCATCTCGATCAGTGTCTCGAGTTGGGCATCGGTCGACGTGGGATCGTCGAAACGGTTCTCGCTGGTGCTGCCGACCGCCACATGCCCGCCCTCGTGCGCAACGACATAGAGCCCGTCGAGAAAGATCGTCGGCAGCGCCGGGTCGAGGTCGGCTTTCAGCAACGCCGCCTGTCCCTTGACCGGCTGGCCGAGCGGTCGCTTCAGCCCCGGCGTCAGGCCCTGCAGCAACGGAAAGGACTGATGGCCGGCAGCCAGGATGCAATGCCCGAACCCAATGCTTTCACCGTTTATCTCGGCCATGCCGCGATCGGGATCAAGGCCGACAACCGATGCATGTTCCAGAATACGCACATGTTTTGCCTGCCTCAGGAAGGCGACGAGCGCCGCAATCAGCAAGCGGGGCGCAACACGACCGGCGAGCGTGTCGTGCACGAAGCCGCTCTCGCCGGCAGAGGGGTCGATCCAGCCGCTGACCGGCGGGCCGTCGAGCACATGCCAGTGGAAGTGGCGGTCGCCGGCTTGCCAATGGCGTTCGGCGTCCTCGCAATGGCCGCGTGCGATTTTGTTGAGATGCGGCTTCGGCAGCGGGATCAGTCGGCCCGAACGGCGATAGCCGGCGGAAAGCCCGGTCGCCGTTTCAAGCATGGCGATTTCGGCTTCGAGCGATACCAATGCATCGAACTGAAACTGCTTCTTCTCGGACCACCGGTCAGGCATATGCGGCATCAGCGCGCCGAGCAGGCCGCCGCTCGCTCCACCGCCGAATCTGCCGGCATCCGCAATCAGGGTATCGATGCCGCGGCGCTCGGCATGAACGGCTGCCCAGAGGCCCATGATGCCGCCGCCGACGATCAGCAGTCCTGAGGATGATTGACCTGAGACCGGCTGAGGATTATCGGCTTTTCCCATGACAGACGTGAACCCCGATCAGATTGGCGCGGGCGCGCCGCAGCCACTCGAATGGCGCGACGGCGATATGCCCTATTCCACCGCCTTTGGCGATCATTTTTACTGCCAGACCGATGGGCGGGTGGAATGCAGCCACGTTTTTCTCGCCGGCAACGGTTTATCCGAACGCTGGAACGGCCGGCATAAATTCGTCATCGGTGAACTCGGCTTCGGCACCGGCCTGAACTTCGCCGAGACCTGGCGGCAATGGAAGCTGCACCGCGCGGCTGGCCAGCATCTGCATTTCATCTCTTTCGAACTCCACCCGATGCGCGGCGAAGAAATCGGCCGGGCGCTCTCGCACTGGCCGGAGATCGATGCCGAGCGCGAGGCGCTAACAGCAGCCTGGCCGCAAACGCCTGCCGATACCGTCTCGCTTGATCTCGACGCCCAGACCAGGCTCAGCGTCGTCTGCGGCCGAGCACTTGACGGCGTTGCAGCCGCAAGGCCCGGCTTCGACGCCTGGTATCTCGACGGTTTTGCCCCATCGCGCAACAGCGACATGTGGTCGGAGGAACTGATGCGCCAGGTCGCCGAAAAGACTGTGACGGGCGGAACCTTCGCCACTTATGCCGCGGCCGGCTTCGTGCGCCGCAATCTCATCGCCGCGGGTTTTGCAGTCGAGCGCCGCCAGGGCTTTGCCGGCAAACGCGAAATGCTCTGCGGCACAAAGCGCTGACGCTCGACACCACCATCGCTGCCGAATTATCCCCAATCAGTAGCTCGTACGCCCCGGCTGCTGTTCGTCCTTGCCGAGCCACTGCCGGATCTTTTCTTCCAGCAATTCCGGGCTGATCGGCTTCGACATATAGTCGTCCATGCCGGCGTCGAGGCAGAGCTCGCGATCGCTTTCGAGCGCATGGGCGGTGACGCCGATGATCGGCACGCGGTGCCCCTGCCCCTTTTCCCGTTCGCGGATCGTCTGGGTCGCCTGATGGCCGTTCATGACGGGCATCGACACGTCCATCATGATGATGCGCGGCGTATGCCGCTCCCAGGCGGCGACCGCCTCCTCGCCATTTGCGACGACGAGGAAGGAAAGGCCGGTTCCCTGCAGGATCTGGTTGAAGACGATCTGGTTGACCTCATTGTCTTCGGCGACCAGCACATCGACGAATTCGGCCGCCCGCTGCTGCGGCGCAGGCGCAGGAGGCGGTACGGGTGCGGCCGCTTGCGCCTGCAACCGGGCAATCTCGGCTTCCGAAGCCTGCTTGACGCGGCTGGCGCGCACCACTTCGACGACGGTATTGCGCAGCACGTTGGCGCGCGCCGGTTTCATCAGATGCGCTTGGCCGTTCAGCGCCGCGAATTCCTTTTCCGTCCCCGAAATATCCATCGACGTCAGGAAAATGATCGGCAGCTCGGCAAAGCGGCGATCGGCACGCAGCCGGCGCGCGACGTCGGCGCCGTTCATATCAGGCATGTGATAGTCGAGCACGACGGCATCGACGGTGATACCGAGATCGGCCGCCGCCTCCAGGATCGCAAGACCTGTGCCGCCCCCCTCGGCGGCAACGCCGTCGAATCCCCAGAGCGAAAGCTGTTCGGTCAAGATGCGCCGGTTCACGTCATTGTCGTCGACGACGAGAATGCGCGCCCCCTGCACGTTGATCGGCAGCGGCTTCGGCTCGAGCCGGGCCGCAGCCACCGCAAACGGCAGGTTGACGGTGAAGACCGAGCCCTTGCCCCATTCACTCTCGACGTTGAGATAACCGCCGAAAAGGTCGACGAGCCCGGCGGTGATCGCCAGCCCGAGGCCCGTTCCCTCATGCCGCCGGGTCGAGGAGGCATCGACCTGCGAGAACTTGTCGAAGACAGATTCGAGCTTTTCACTGGGGATGCCGATACCGGTATCCTCGATGCGAATGCTCGCCATGATCTCGCCGCCCGCAGCCGCCTGGAAGCCGACATCGACGAAGACATGCCCGCGCTCGGTGAACTTGACGGCATTGCCGACGAGATTGGTGACGATCTGGCGAAAACGCCCGGCATCGCCGATCACGGCGGCGGGCAGATCCGGTGCTGCCCGCACCAACAGTTCGATATTCTTCTCGGCGGCATGCGAGGAGAGCAGCGTCGCCACGTCCTCCACCGCTTCGGTGATATCGAAGGCGGCTTTGCGCAGTTTCATCTGCCCGGCATCGATCTTCGAAAAGTCGAGGATGTCGTTGATAATCGTCAGCAGCGCATTGCCCGATTTGACGATGATGTCGACGAAAGTCTTCTGCCGCGTGTCGAGGTTGGTCTTGGCAAGCAGCTCCGCCATGCCAAGCACGCCGTTCATCGGCGTGCGGATCTCGTGGCTCATATTGGCGAGGAATTCGGATTTGGCGCGGTCGGCGGCTTCGGCGCGCGACAAGAGATGGCGCAACTCCTCCTCGCGGCTCTTGAGCTCGGTCACGTCGGTGAATAGCGCTACCCAATGCTGTCCCGCGCTGATCGTCGCATCCATGTTCACCCAGCGCTCGCCGCCGACATGGAAGACGGTGGAAATCGGCAGCCTGGCGGCAATATTGTCGCGCCAGCCCTGCAGGATCTCGGCCGCCGCGTCGTGGAAATCGCCGCGCGCCGCACAGAATTCGAACATGCCGAGCCAGCCCTGCCCGGCTTCGATATAGGCGGGCGGGATCTGCAGGATATTGGCCATTGCCTCGTTGGACATCTTGATGATGCCGTCCTGGACGATGGCAAGACCTTGCGACATCGCATGCGTCGCATCGCGCATCATCTCGCCGACCCGCTCGAGCGCTGCGCGGGTTTCGTGGATTTCCTTTTCCCGCTCGCGCACTGCCGAAATGTCGGCATAGGTGAGCAGGATACGGTCCTTGGAGATGCGGCGGCTGTCGAAGATGACGGATTTGCCGCCCGCCCAACCGAGCTCGATCGGCTCGGGCACTTCGGCCTCGAACAGATGCTTGCGGAAGGAGTAGATCTCCTCCGGCGTCTGCGTGCCGTCGTAACGTCCGAGCTCCAAATTGCGGCGAATGACGTCGATGAAGGGGCGGCCGTCGAAGGGATCGTCGAGCGGCAGCTCCCAGATGCTGTAGAATTCGTCGTTGACGTAGAGAATCTGGTGATCGTTATCGAGGATCAGCACGCCGACCGGCAGCGAACGCAGGATGCTCTCGATATCCCGATGCAGCACTTCTTCCTGCTTGCGCGACGCGATCAGCGCCTTCTCGCGCTCCTTGAGCGCCGAAATATCGGAAAAGGAGCCGACCACATAGGTTCGCCCATCCGTCGTCATGACGCGGTTGACACGTGAGATGACGGGATAGAGGTGGCCGCTCTTGCTCGGCATTTCGCTCTCGATCTCAACCGACGTGCCGTGCTTCAACGCCAGCAGGTTTTCCTGGTAGATCGCTTCACCACCTTCCCGCCCGAACATTTCATATTCGGTCAGTCCCAGGACTTCGGAACGGCTATGGCCGCTGAAGGTGTCGTAATATTTGTTGGCGTAGACCAGGCGATGCCTGTCGTCGCGCACGAAGACTGCAACCGGCAGGTCCTCGAGCACGGTGCGTAGAACGTCCAGTTCGTTGACGCTCTCACCCCAGGCCGAATCGCCGGCGGGCGCAGGTCTTCCACCGTCGCGATAAGCGGCATTGACGACCAGCTGCCGGCCGTCATCGGCAAAGATGCCGATCGGATGATCGAGTTTTTCCAGCGCCGCGCGCAGCTGGGCGAAATCGGCGGCAATTCCGAAATCGTTTACAGTCCGAGAGCTGTCGGCGGTCTCCTTATTGGTAACGGCGCGGCGCTCGCGGGCCTCAAAGATGCCGAGCACATAGATCCGCTCCGGCGATGGCGAGAAGCTTTCGATCTGGATGCGCTCATGGCCGAGGCCCGCGGCATCGAAACAGATGGCGTTTTCCTCGGTGCCGAACACCAGCGCGCGGCGCTCCTTGTCCTCGCGCTCCTCTTCCTCGGGACGGTCGAAGAGTTCGCGGCTGCGCCTGCCGATGAAATCGGAAATCTCGCGGCCGAGGAAATCTGCATAGGCCTCGTTGACGGCGACATAGCGCAGTTCGCTGTTCTTGACATAGGCCGGGGTGTCCAGATCGGCGATCCGGCGGCAAGCCAATTCCAGAATGTCCCCGGCTGATTTCAAGAAATGGTCGCTCCCGCAATGAATGAAATATCAACTACAAAGACTATAAGGCCAAGGCTTTTAACAAGGTTTTAACCATAAATTTCAGCAGGGAAATTTTACGGGCCGGCTCAACACGCAGAAGATACGTCACATTGGCAGCCCGGGCCTCCACGAGACTGAATGAACATTGCCATGACAGGCAATCCCACATGCCGGGCACGCCGGTATCTGTTGAAATCATGACGAAAATTTAATGCGGGAAGCACTTGCGCGGCCATCGCGCCGCCGCGATCCGGGCGGAGTCTGAACCTGGCTTTATGGAAGCCAGTCTAGAAAGGAAATAGCATATGTCCGTTCTTCATAAGACCATGGCGACGGGCCTGATCGCGCTGACCTTTGCCGGCGCCTCGCTCGCCACCGCCACCACCGCCGATGCCCGTCCGCGCGATGCCTTCTGGGGCGGCCTTGCCGCCGGCGTCGTCGGCGGCGCCCTGCTGTCCGAAGCCACCCGCCCCGCCTACCCTGTTTATCCTGCCTACCCCGTTTATCGCCCCTATCCGGTCTACCGGACCTACTACCGGCCGTCCTATTGCCATATCGAATGGCGGCACGACGATTGGGGTAACCCCTATCGCGTCAAAGTTTGCCCGGAATAAATAAAGCCGCCACCGGCGCCGCTTGACCTCCCGGCGGCGCCGGGCCGCCGACTACGACCAATTGATCCGACGGGCATTGACCCGCCAGATCGATGCTTCCGACCAGAACTCCATCTGTTACGGGGAAAGCTCCTCCAGAACCCGGCCTTTGGTTTCTACGGCAAACAACATCGTGACGATGGCGCCGACGATCAGAATGGCGGCGAAGGTCGCGAAGACATACTGGATGCCTAAGGAAGACATCAGCGTGCCCACGATGATCGGTCCGAGCGAAGATCCCAGGCGAAGCCAGGCGCTGCCGGCTCCCGTCCCAATCGCCCTAAGACGGGTGGGATAGATCTCCGCCGAATAGAGATAAAGTGAGAAGGTGACGGTCTGAACGATGGCGTAAGCAAGGCCGCCAAGGATCAGAACCTGCAAGGCGGAAGTTGCTCCGAGCCACGCGAGAGCCAGAAGCGGCAAGGGAGCGAGAAGCAGGGCGCCAGTGTACCAGCGCTTGCGCCCCACCCTGTCGATGAGCAGCGCGCAGATGACGGCGGCGATCACGCCTCCGAGCGAAGTCAAGAACCCATAGAGGATGCTCGTTTGAAGCGGGAGGTTGAAGACCTGACGGTATAGCGTCGGCAGCCAGGTGATCGTCCCATTGGCCACTGTATAGGCCGTGAGCCACATCGCCCAGATGGAGAGCGTCCGCTTCAGGTAAATGCCCTGGAAGAGCTCACGCCAGTCAGACTTGCGATGGGCCGATATCTGCACGCGCTTCGGTTCCGGTAGTTCCCTGCCGGCTGCCTGGGCACTTTCCTCCATGCGGGTAACAATAGCATTTGCTTCTTCGTAGCGGCCGTTTGCGGCTAGCCAACGCGGCGACTCCTTCAGGAACCAGCGCAACGGGATCATGAGGATTGCGGGAACGAGGCCGACGACGAACATCGCCTTCCAGCCGTAAACCGGTACCATGAAGTAGCCGATCAGCCCGGCGCCAACGAGGCCCAGAAGGAACATGACCTCATAGAGGAGAAAGAACTTGCCGCGTCCCTTGGACCCGATCAACTCGTTGATATAGGCGCTGGCGACGGGGACCTCGCCGCCGGTGCCGATTCCTTGGACGAAACGGAAGGCCATCATCATGCCGGCCCCGGCCGCGAACAGGCATGCGACATCCATGCTGACGAAGATCAGGATGGTGAACAAAAGAACCTTCAGCCGGCCGACCTTCTCGGCGAGCCAGCCGAACAGGATCGCACCGATCAATTGTCCCAGATAGCCCATTGACAGGATCATGCCGGTCTGCGCGGGGTTCAGGCCCCACTCGCGTACGAGGACGGGCATGGCATAAGCGATGGCAATGACGGTGTAGCCGTCGAAGAATGTTGCGGCGCCGACAATGTTGCGCGCCCAGAAGACCTCGCGGGTGATGGGAAGGCGCTCCAGACGAGCGCTGATTTCGGCCTGACGATCAGCGACATTCGCCGTGTCAGCCTGCATAGGCTGCATGACATTCATTGGTTCCTCCTTCTCGCCCCGTAGCCTACCACTCTCCCGGCCAGGCGCGCTCCTGCTTGATGGTTACTGCTGCGTGTCGGTTCGTCCTATCAGGGCAATGGGCTCCAGGGCCGCTGACGCCGGTGCCTCACAGACGTTCAAGCTTGCCCGCTGCCGTGCCGGCATCTGCGGGCTCCCATGGGTTCCCTGCTCCCCATCTGAATGCGCCCCTGCGACATGTGCAGGGGCGGCAAATCGGTCACTCGGCAGCCAGGAGTTGGTCAACGCGACCAATACCGGCGGCGCCGAAGGCAGCAAAGATCTCCGCTTCGGCCTTTTCCCCAAGATTTTTCAGCGGCTCGCGGATCGTCGCGTGATCAAGGATACCGCGGTGCACAAGGCCGAGTTTCAAGGCCACGGTGCCTTCCATGTGGGAGCCGCGGTGATAGACGGCACGCGTCACCGGGAGAAGGCGCTCGAAGATCTTGCGCGCTTCGGGATAGTCTTGCGCCTTGCCGGCCTTGATCAGGTCGATCAGCAACTCGGGCGCGATATTGCCATAACCGACGAGCAAGCCGTCGACGTCGAACATGGTCGGCAGCAGCCATTCGTCGTGGCAGCTCAGGACCTGCAGATTTGGATTGGCCTTCTTCAGTTCGGGAATTTCGACGTACCAGCGCTTCATGTTGCGCACGCCGTTCTTGGTGGCAACGACGCCTTCCTGGGTGGCGATTGCCAGCTGCGTATCGAGATCGTAGGACGCCTTGGTGGCATCGGGATACTGGAACAGGATGCACTGGAGGCCAGACTCCTGCCAGATCGCCTTATAACGATCCTGGGGCGCCCCCTTCTGAAAGCCGAAACGCAGCCAGCCGTGGTTGGGATAGACGAGTGCGCCGGTAGCACCTGCGGCTTTGCACTTCTTGGCCTCTTCAGCAGCGACTTTCGTGCCTTCACCGGTAATTCCGGCAATGATCGGTACAGCACCGTCAACCGCATCGACATAAGTGTGAATGAGAGCAAGGCGCTCCTCTTCGGTGAGGAACGTGCCTTCGCCGGCATGGCCGAGGATGACGAGGCTTTTGACGCCCTCTATCGAAACCAGCCATTTGGCGATTTTTGCGTTGGCTTTGTGATCGACTTCGCCATCTCGGATGAAAGCGGTAACGGGGGCCGGGCTCAGCCCGCGCAAATCCATCGGTTGCATCTTGGTCTCCTCCTTATGCGTTCGACGTTCACCACAATCGCCATTAGGATCGTTAGCGGGAACGTTCCCACTATCGTTCTTGAATTCCCTGGAGTCAATGTCTTTTTTGGTGCATCTTCGGAAATGGACGTCGATTGCCGACTCGAACGGAAAAGGTTCAATGAATTCAAAAGCAGATGAGATTTTCGGTCAGCCGCGGATCACCATTCACAGCGTGGCCGCCGCAGCCGGCGTCTCCAAGTCCACTGTTTCCCGCATTCTGGATGAGCGGCTTCCGCGCTCCGACAGCGAAACCGCGCGCCGTGTGCGCAAAGTAGCCGAAGAGCTTGGATATGTCCGGGACGTTTCTGCAGCGAGCCTCCGGCGCGGCAACACCATGACCATCGGAGTGATCGTGCCGAGGCTCACCGACACGGTCATGGCAATGCTTTATGAAGCGCTCGCCAAGGCTTGCAGCCGTACCGGGCGCTTCGCGATCGTCGCCACCACAGACGACAAACCGAAGGCGGACCGGCTGGCGGCCGAGTCTCTTCTGAAACGCGGCGTCGACGGACTGATCCTTTCGACGGCACGGGAAGACGATGACTTTCCGGACGACCTGGCCAAACGCGGCATTCCCTACGTGCTGGCACTACGGACCGATGGCCACAGCCTCTCGTCGGTCGGCGATGACAGGCTGGGCGGCTATCTGGCGGCCCGCCACCTCCTTGATCTCGGCCATCGCAGGATCGGCGTCATTGCCGGCCCATCCTATGCCTCCAGCTCGCGAGGCCGCGTGGAGGGCTTCAAGCAGGCACTGGAAGAAGCGGGGCTGTCTGCGACTCCCGCCTACATCATCCCCTCGACATTCGGCATCGAGTCCGGCGCGGTCGCCGTCGAGACTCTGATGAACCTCAGCCCACGCCCCACCGCTATTTTCACCGTCAACGACAATACCGCCATCGGCGCCTTGTCGGGGCTGACGAAACTTGGCCTTTCCGTGCCGCAGGACATCTCGATCGTCGGTTACAACGACATTCCGATCGTTAGTCACCTCCCCACACCACTCACGACGTTGCGTGTGCCGTTCGAGCAAATTGCCTCAAACGCCCTAGATCTTCTTGCGGGTGACGATTCAGACGACGACCGCATCCGAATATCGGCTCCGACACTCATTCCAAGGAAATCGACAGCGCCGGCACGCTGAAGAATGGAGAGAGGGCAGCATGCCGGAACCGCTCAAGAACCTGTTGCATGAAGCGCTGATCGCCGACATCGCCGATCGCATCGCCGCCAACGCACCCTTCTACGACAGAAGCCGTTTTGTGGCGCTGGCAACCGATGGCCTCGGGGCACTGGAACTGATGGAGCGCTCCGCCTTGATCCGCGACGCCCTGTTCGCCACGCTTCCTGATGATTTTACCGACGCCGCCGCCATCCTGAGGGCGAGCCTGCCCGCCGATGGCAAGCCCGGACTTTCCGGCTGGATGCTGCTGCCGGTCAACCAGTTCATTGCCGCCCACGGCCCCGATCATTTCGATCTCGGCCTCGATCTCCTCAAGGCGCTGACGCCGCATTTCACCGCGGAATTCGGCATCCGGCAATTCATCCATCGCGACCAGCAGCGTGCGCTCGCCACCATCTCCACCTGGGTCGACGATCCCGACTATCATGTGCGCCGGCTGGCAAGCGAGGGAACGCGGCCGCGCCTGCCCTGGGCCATACGCCTGCCGCAGCTGGTGAAGGACCCGGCGCCGATCTTGCCGATCCTGACCGCGCTGATGGATGATCCGGAGGATTATGTGCGCCGCTCGGTCGCCAACAGCCTGAACGATATCGCCAAAGATCATCCGGACCTAGTCGCCGCCTTCATCGCCGACCACATCGTGGGCGCGTCCGCCGAGCGCCGCCGGCTGTTGAAACATGCCTCTCGCACTCTCCTGAAGAAAGGCCATGCGAGGGCGCTTGCCAATTTCGGTTTCGGTGCGGCCGCGTCACTTGCATGCGAGTTGCGCCTCCTCAATGGTGAGGTGATGTTCGGCGAGGGGCTGGATTTCGAAATCCGCGTCACGAATGCCGGCGAGACCGCGCACTCGCTGATGATCGACTATGCCATCCACCACGTGAAGGCCGACGGCTCTCTTTCGCCCAAGGTCTTCAAATGCAAGACGGTTACACTGGCACCCGGGCAGAGCCACGCAATCGAGCGCCGCCACGCCATGCGCCCGATCACGACACGGCGCTATTATCCCGGCGAACACCGCATCGCCATCCTGATCAACGGCGCGGAAAGCGCATCGGAAAGTTTCGTCCTGAGAATGCCCTCGCCCGAACGAAGCTAATGCTTTTTGTGCACTGCACTTGACTTTTCCAGCAAACTAGCCCAAATGCGGCTCAGCTTTCACCCTTCCGGCCGCCGCGTGAGCGTGCCCCTGCTAGAAAATACGAAACGCAGGAAGAAGGGACAAAAGCGCATTTCGATAGAGCGCCGCACTCCCAATGAGCGGCCAGAAGCGCTGGAAAGCTTTTTCCAACTTGCAAGTTCCCACTTCACGCGGGGTTCTTGACGCCAGAATGAAACCGGATCGCATGGTGCGTTCCGGCGCTAGTCATTGTGGCGCCCCGAAAGGTTATGCCTTGACTAATTTTGAATCGCTTGGTGTCTCCAAGCCGATCGTCGCCACCTTGTTCCAGCTCGGCATCGAAACGCCGACGCCGATCCAGGAACAGGCCATTCCCCTCCTGCTTGAAGGCCGCGACCTGATCGGCCTTGCGCAGACCGGCACCGGCAAGACTGCCGCCTTTGGCCTGCCGCTCATCGAAAAGCTGCTCGCCGACGAACGCCGTCCCGACAACCGCACGACGCGGACCCTCATCCTCGCGCCGACCCGCGAGCTGGTGAACCAGATCGCCGAAAACCTGAAGAAGTTTATCCGCAAGTCGCATCTGCGCGTCAACGTCGTCGTCGGCGGCGTCTCGATCAACAAGCAGCAGCTTCAGCTCGAAAAAGGCACCGATGTCCTGGTCGCCACGCCCGGCCGACTACTCGACCTCGTCAACCGTCGTGCGATTACGCTGACGACAGTGCGTTATCTCGTGCTTGACGAAGCCGATCAGATGCTCGACCTCGGCTTCGTGCACGATCTGCGCAAGATCGCCAAGCTGGTGCCGAAAAAGCGCCAGACCATGCTGTTTTCGGCCACCATGCCGAAGTCGATCGCCGATCTCGCCGGCGAGTATCTGGTTGATCCCGTTACGGTCGAAGTCACGCCACCCGGCAAGGCTGCCGACAAGGTCGAGCAGTATGTGCATTTCGTCGGCGGCAAGAACGACAAGACGGAACTGCTCCGCAAGTCGCTGACCGAAAACCCGGACGGCCGCGCCATCGTCTTCCTGCGCACCAAGCACGGTGCCGAGAAGCTGATGAAGCATCTCGAGAATATCGGCTATTCCGTCGCCTCCATCCACGGTAACAAGAGCCAGGGTCAGCGCGAGCGGGCGCTGAAAGCCTTTCGTGATGGCAGCATCAAGACGCTGATTGCCACCGATGTCGCCGCCCGCGGCATCGACATTCCGGCCGTCAGCCACGTCTACAACTACGACCTGCCCGAAGTGCCGGACGCCTATGTCCATCGCATCGGCCGCACGGCGCGCGCCGGCCGCGACGGCATCGCGATTGCGTTCTGCGCTCCTGACGAAGCCAGGCTGCTGCGTGACATCGAGCGCCTGATGGGCATCGACATCACGGTCGCCAGCGGCGAAGCGCCGGCACATATCGGCGCCGCCGGCCCGCGCCGCGCCAACGGCAATGGCAACAACCGCAATCGCGGCAACGGCCAGGGTCGCGGCGCCGAGGGTCGCGGTGGCGAAGGCCGCGGCGGCGAAGGTCGCTCCGAGCATCGCGGCAACCGCCAAGAGCGCCGTCCGCGGCCCGAACGCACGGCTCGCAATGAGGATTTCCGCGGCCAGCGCCGCGGCGAAGCCGCCCCGAATCTCGGCCCCGACAACGATCTGGTTTCGACCTCCGACTTCCGCCCCTCGGCGAAGCCTCAGCGTCCTGCCCATAACGGCCCCAATGGCCACCATGCCAATGGCGAGCCGAGCGGCCATCACCGCGGCAACGGCCGCCATGCCCACGGCCGTCCGGCCCGCAAGCACGGCGAGGACCGCGGCCCGCAACAGGCCCAGGGCGGCGAACCACGCCGCGACGGCAACGGCGGCAATCGCCGTGGCGGCTCCGGCGCCCGCAATGGCGGTGGCCAGCGTCGCGAACGCGCGTGAGTCTCAGTTGACTGAAAATCGGAAAGGCCGGGCATGTCCCGGCCTTTTCTTACGCCTCGGCAGGCCTACGCTCGACTGTCCTACGGTTGGTCAGATAGACGCCCGTCACCACCACCACCGTCCCCAGAATCAAAGGCAGGGTCAGCGGCTCCCCGAAGGCGATGAAAGCTTCGAGCGCCACGGCTGGCGGCATCAGGTAGATGAGCGAAGCGGCGCGAGAGACCTGCCCCCGGCGGATCAGATAAAGCAGCAGCCCGACACCACCCATCGACAGGCCGAAGACCGACCAGACGAGCGCGCCATAGGCCCGCGCGGTACCGTCGAAATACTGGTGTTCGAAGATCAGCGACAGCGGCAAAGTGAGGATCAGTGCGCCGATATATTGCAGCGTCGCGATGGTCCGGAGGTCGCCGGATTGCAGGTGTTTCTTCTGATAGAGCGTGCCGTAGGTGACGGAACCCATGGCGATAAGGTTGATCGCCAGCGGCAGAGCGGCATGGGTGAGATCGGCAGTCGCCGAATCGAACAGCTTCGGCGAAATGGCGATGGCAATGCCGATGAAGCCGAGGCCAAGGCCGAATTTCTGTGTCTGCTGCAACCGCTCGCCGACGAGAAAAGGCGCCGCCATCGCCGTCATCAGCGGCTGCAGCGCGGCGATGATGCCCGATATGCCGGCCGGCACGCCATTGGCGATCGCCCACCAGAGGCCGGCGAGATAAAAACCGTGAAGGAAGAAGCCGGAATAGACGGCACGCAGCGCCGTCGCCCGGCTCTTCGGCCATTGCGCCCGCGCCACCAGGCAAAGCGCCAGGAAAGCGAGCGCCGACAGCCCATAGCGTATTGAAAGAAAGGTGAAGGGCTCGGAATGCAGCGCCGCATATTTCGCCACCACCCAGCCCGTGGACCAGAGTAGGACGAAGAGAGCGGGGGCAAGGCGATCGAGGGACATAAGGCTGCTCGGGAAGAGGAGGTTTCGCCGTGCTGATAGCCGCACCCGGCAGTCGCAGTCAAAGGCGAAGCATTGATGCTTATTTGAAATTTAGCTGATGGGTGGGTACGAGCGACGAGTGGAACCGGCGCGGTTCCTGTGACGAGTGCAGAACGGGCGCGCCGTGTGCCCCCTCCTCGTCACAGGATGTGTGCGGTTCCGCCAGCCTAACCATCGCGACCGACCGAAAAACCATCACCTGCCCACATTTTGCGCAGCCATTGCGGAACAACCACTGCGCCGCACCACTTCAAACGCCCGCATCCTCCCCTTTTCCCGCAACGCAAAATCTTTTCCTCGAACTGCGCATGGTTCTTGCATTGCAATTTGCGTTGTATTCAAATGAACAAAAAAGGGGAGCCGCACCTTTGGCATTTGACGAAATGATTACCGGGGACGAAAGTCCTCGCCCGCCATATGAAAAATATTTTGAGTGGTACAACAGTCAAGACCGGTCGCATCTGATTGCCAAGTCCCGCGATGCGGAGAATATTTTCCGGAAGACCGGCATCACCTTCGCAGTTTACGGCCATGCCGACAGCTCCGAAAAGCTCATTCCTTTCGACATCATTCCCCGCATCATCTCCGCTCGTGAATGGCGCAAGCTTGCCCAGGGCATCGAGCAGCGGGTGATCGCACTCAACGCCTTTCTCGATGATATCTATCATAAGCAGGAGATCATCCGCGCCGGCCGCGTGCCGCGCGAACTGATCGAAAACAACGTTACCTTCATCCCAGAGATGATCGGCTTCCGCCCGCCCGGCGGCGTCTACACCCATATCGTCGGCACCGATATCGTGCGCACCGGCGAGGATCAATTCTACGTGCTGGAGGATAATGCCCGAACGCCTTCCGGCGTCAGCTACATGCTGGAAAACCGGGAAACCATGATGCAGATGTTCCCGGAGCTGTTCCACAAGAACAAGGTGCAGCGCGTCGAGGACTATCCCTATCTCTTGCGCCAGAGCCTCGCTTCGCTCGCGCCTCCCGGCTGCGCCGGCAAGCCGCGCGTCGCGGTGCTCACCCCAGGCATCTACAATTCGGCCTATTACGAGCATTCCTTCCTTGCCGACATGATGGGCGTCGAACTGGTCGAGGGCTCGGATCTGCGCGTGATCGACGGCAAGGTGAAGATGCGCACGACCCGCGGTTACGAGGCGATCGACGTGCTCTATCGCCGCGTCGACGACGATTTCCTCGATCCGCTGACCTTCAGGGCCGATTCGGCGCTCGGCATCCCCGGCATCATGGATGTCTACCGCTCCGGCAATATCACGATCGCCAACGCGCCGGGCACCGGCATTTGCGACGACAAGGCGATCTATTCCTATATGCCGGAGATCGTCGAATTCTACACCGGCAGCAAGGCGCTGCTCGAAAACGTGCCGACCTGGCGCTGTTCGGAACCATCAAGCCTGAAATACGTGCTCGAGCACCTCGAAGAGCTGGTCGTCAAGGAAGTACACGGCTCCGGCGGCTACGGCATGCTTGTGGGACCGACCGCATCGAAGAAGGAGCGCGCCGATTTCGCCGAGAAGCTGAAGGCCAAGCCGAACAACTATATCGCCCAGCCGACGCTGTCGCTCTCCACCGTGCCGATCCTCGTCAACAAGGGCATTGCGCCACGCCATGTCGACCTTCGCCCCTATGTGCTCGTGTCGGACAAGGTTCAGATCATTCCGGGCGGGCTCACCCGCGTCGCGTTGAAGCAGGGCTCGCTGGTGGTCAATTCCAGTCAGGGCGGCGGCACCAAAGACACCTGGGTATTGGAGGACTGATGCTCGGAAGAACTGCAAACGGCCTCTATTGGATGTTCCGCTACATCGAGCGCGCCGAAAATATCGCCCGCCTGGTCGATGCCGGACTGCGCATGTCGCTGACCCGCAGCAGCGCCGGCGACGACAACTGGGATGGCGTGCTGCAAAGTGCCGGCGTGCGCGAGGCCTATGACGAAAGCCATACGAAGCTAACCAATGCCGAGGCAATCGACTATCTGCTGCGCGATCGGGCCAACCCGTCGAGCGTCATGTCCTGCATCGAGTCCGGCCGCAACAACGCCCGCATGGTGCGCACGGCGCTGACGCGGGAAACCTGGGAAGCGACCAACGAATGCTGGATCGACCTGAAGTCGCTGCTCGAAAAGCGCGTGAAGCCGGCCGAAATGCCGGAGGTGATCGACGCCATCAAGCGTCGCGCCGGCCTCATCCGCGGCGCCTTTCATGGCTCGACGCTGCGCAACGAACTCTATAATTTTGCCCGCATCGGCACCTTCATCGAGCGGGCCGACAATACGAGCCGCATCCTTGACGTGAAATATTACGTCCTGCTGCCTTCAGTCTCGGCGGTCGGCTCCTCGCTCGACAACGTCCAGTGGGAATCGATCCTGCGTTCGGTTTCCGCCCACCGTGCCTATAGCTGGGCCTATGACGGCGAATACCGGGCGATGAACATCGCCGACTTCCTGACGCTGAACGTCCAAATGCCGCGCTCGCTTGCCTATTGTTACGAGAAGATCGTCAGTAATCTTGGCTATCTCGCCCAGGATTATGAGGCGCGACTGCCTGCCCACGATACGGCCGATGCGATCCGTACCACACTGCAGACGCGGGCGATCCGCGACATCATGGATCAAGGCCTGCATGAATTCCTCGAGGATTTCGTCTCGCGCAACAATCAGCTCGGCGCCGAAATTTCCGACGGCTACCGGTTCTACGTTTAAGCGGATCAGAACATGAGACTGAAGATCAGCCACCTCACCGAATACCGCTACGACGAACCGGCGCAATTCTCGCTGCAACGGCTGCGGCTAACGCCGCCGACCTCAGCCGTCCAGAAAGTGCTCAGCTGGTCGCTGAACGTCGAGGGCGCTATCCCCGAGGTGGAATATGACGATCAGTATGGCAACCACGTCAATCTGGTCTCGCTGGAAGGCGCCCAGCATGTGACGCGCATTCTGGCCGAAGGCGAGGTCGAGACGGCGGACAATAACGGCGTCACCGGCCCGCATACCGGCTTCTGCCCGCTCTGGCTCTTCCTGCGGGAGACACCGCTGACCAGGAGCGGCAAGCTGGTCAAGGAACTGATCAAGGGCATCGGCGGCGACAACGAGCTCGCCCGCATGCATGCGCTGATGGCGGCAATCCATGAGTCGGTCGCCTATAGACCGGGCACCAGCAACACCGAGACGACGGCCGAACAGGCGCTGGAGAAGAAGAGCGGCGTCTGCCAGGACCATGCCCACATCTTCATTGCCGCCGCCCGCGCCCTTCAGGTGCCGGCCCGTTATGTCTCGGGCTATCTGATGATGGAGGAAAAGGTCGAACAGGCGGCGACCCATGCCTGGGCCGAAGCCCATATTCCCGGCCTCGGCTGGGTCGGTTTCGACCCCGCCAACGAGATCTGCCCGGATGTGCGTTACATCAGGATCGCCTCCGGTCTCTGCTACCGCGACGCCGCCCCGATTTCAGGCATGCGCATCGGCACGCCGGGCGAAACGCTGTCAGTCACCGTAAAGGTCGAGGACGGCGGACAGATGCAAAGCCAGAGCCAGAGCTGACCGGCGGCGGAAGGCGAAGCAGACTGGCGTTTGGCTTCGGGATAGGAGGAATTGCCGAGCCGGCATAGACGGAATAGATTCTGGATTCCAGTGACCTTGTCGGCTGCATGTTCTGCACGTCGATATCCCACTGGGAAAACAAGATTGCTGGCCTCATCAATAAACCTGCCTATTATTTCTATCTTATGTTTCTCAGGGGCGGGTCAAGGATGTCCTCGTTGCGAGAGCTCGATCGCGGAGGCGCCGACATCATCTCGCGCGGAAGCGCCGGAGTCCCGGGCTTCAGCCTCACCCGGAATGCGATTTAATGAGAACGCAACCATACGTGTTTTCGTTTGGTTTATGCTCCCCTGCTAGTGATCCCTTCTAGCTATTTGGTTGCGACGCAGCCACGAACACGGCTACCGGGAAGAGCGGCCTTATATGTTGCATCGTTTTATTTTTGACCGATCCGGTAATTTCGGAATTATGACGGCGCTGCTCGTCATACCCCTGCTAGGTGCTGCGGGTACGGCCATTGATTTTGGCACTGCCCTATCGCTTCGGACCGAATTGTACGCCGCTGCGGACGCCGCCGCGGTGGGATCCATTTCGCAGACTTCAGATGCGGCAACGCAAGCCGCCGCGATGTCAGGCGACGGATCGCTCACGCTCGGAAAATCCGAAGCCCAGAATATCTTCTTTTCGCAGATGTCCAAAAAACAGGGCGACGTTCCCGTTGCTGTCGACATCAGCGTTCAAAAAAAGGGCGCTACTCTCACCTCGACCGTATCCTTTAGCGCCCAGATGCCGACGACATTCATGCAGGTGTTGGGATTTCCGCAGATCCCCGTTTCCGGGACGGCAACAGCGCAGTATGACACCCCGTCCTACATGGATTTCTTCATGCTGTTGGATAACACCCCATCAATGGGTGTTGCGGCCACCACTGACGACATCACCGCCATGAAAAAAGCGACCGCCAATGGCCACGATGGCGGCAAAGATAAAAACTGCGCGTTCGCATGCCACATTGTTTCTGAAAAAGGCGTGGAGGATAAGAAGAGCTACTACAATGTCGCGCGCGAGAACAACGTGACCATTCGTATCGACGTAGTGGCCGCCGCCATCAAAGCCTTGATGGCCAAGGCAAAGGACACGCAGTCCATGCCGAACCAATTCCGGGTCGCCGCATACACGTTCGGCAAGACTGCCCAGGACGCCAAAAACGCGAAGCTCTTCAAGGTTTCCGACCTGGACTATGATCTTGGCGCCGTGGCGGTCGCCACCGACATGATCAATCTTATGAGCATTCCCTTTCAGAACTACTATAACGACCAGCAGACGAGCTTTGACAAAGCGTTGGAAGGTGTTGAAGGCGAAATCAAGGGCACTATCGGCGCGGGCACCAGCAATGCCGACCGCCAGAAGATCGTGTTTTTTGTCGCTGACGGTGTTGGGGATAGCTACAAGCCGGCTGGATGCACCAGCCCCAAGGGAACAAACGGCGGACGCTGCATCGAACCCATTGACACCAATTATTGCAAGAAGCTCAAAGACCGCGGCATCAAAGTCGCCGTCCTCTATACGACCTATTTGCCCTTGCCCGACAACGGCTTTTACAACGATTGGGTAAAGCCTTTCGAGAGCAAGATCGCCACGAAAATGGAAGAGTGCGCCACCCCCGGCTTCTATTTTGCGGTCAGTCCAACCGACGGCATTGAAGAGGCCATGGAGGCCCTGTTCCTGAAGATCGTCAGCGCACCGCGGATAACCAGCTAAGGCAGGTCGCACAAAACCGTGCAGCGTTTTTGCGGCAACGATATCCGGGCGCCATCGGCAGGGATGGCGCCCGGATATTCATTCTTCGGCGATACGTCCCAGATCTCAGGCCGATCGAGAAGCCTTTCGCCGAAATCTCGCTTCAGTGGCTGTCCTTGCCGACCGCGTTTCCGCGACATCCCTTGAGGAAGTCGAGGTCGGCGCCGGTATCGGCGCCTTCGACATGCTGCTGATGCAGGAAGGCATAACCGGATTTCGGCAGGTCATGGTTCGGCTGCCATTCGGCGAGACGCCGCGCCAGTTCCTCGTCGGATATGTCGAGATGCAGGCGACGGTTCGGCACGTCGAGTTCGATCATGTCGCCGTTCTTGACGACCGCCAGAGGCCCGCCGACGGCCGCTTCCGGGGAGGTGTGCAGCACGACGGTGCCATAGGCCGTTCCGGACATGCGGGCGTCTGATATGCGCACCATATCGAGGATGCCCTTCTTCAGCACCTTGGGCGGCAGTCCCATGTTGCCGACTTCGGCCATGCCGGGATAACCCTTCGGCCCACAGTTCTTCATGACCATGATGCAGGTCTCGTCGATGTCGAGATTGTCGTCGTTGATCTTCGCCTTGTAGTCGTCGATGTCCTCGAACACGACTGCCCTGCCCTTATGCACCAGGAGATGCGGCGAGGCAGCCGACGGCTTCAGCACCGCGCCTTTCGGCGCCAGATTGCCACGCAGCACGACGATGCCGCCCGAAGATGTCAGCGCCTTTTCAGCCGGCAGGATGACGTCCTCGTTCCAGTTGACGACGTCCTTGACCTCGTCCCAGACCGTTTCGCCGGAGACCGTCAGCGCATCCTTGTGCAGCAGGCCCGCTTCGCCGAGGCGCTTCAGCACGACAGGCAGGCCGCCGGCATAGAAGAACTCTTCCATCAGGTATTTGCCCGACGGCATCAGGTTGACGATGGTGGGAACATCGCGGCCACAGCGGTCCCAATCGTCGAGCGACAGATCGATGCCGACGCGGCCGGCAATGGCGAGCAGATGGATAACCGCGTTGGTCGATCCGCCGATCGCCGCATTGGTGCGGATGGCGTTCTCGAAAGCCTGTTTCGTCATGATCTCGGAGGGCTTCAGGTCGTCCTTGACCATCTGGACGATGCGACGGCCGGTGAGCTGGGCCATAACCTTGCGGCGGGAATCGACGCCCGGGATCGCGGCATTGCCGGACAGCGCCATGCCGAGCGCTTCGGCCATGGAGGCCATGGTGGAGGCCGTGCCCATGGTGTTGCACGTGCCGGACGAACGGCTCATCGAGGCTTCCGCTTCGAGGAATTCGGCCTGCGTCATCTCGCCGGCCTTCACCATTTCGGAGAACTTCCACAGATGCGTGCCGGAGCCGACGCGTTCGCCGCGGAAATAGCCGTTCAGCATCGGCCCGCCGGTGACGACGATCGACGGCAGGTCGCAGGAAGCGGCGCCCATCAGCAACGACGGCGTGGTCTTGTCGCAGCCGACGAGCAGCACGCAGCCATCCATCGGCTGGCCGCGGATCGCCTCTTCCACCGCCAGCGCGGCGAGGTTGCGGTACATCATCGCGGTCGGGCGGAAGGTGTTTTCCGATGCCGAGAAAACCGGCACCTCGAGCGGGAAGCCGCCGGCCTCCCAGACGCCCGCCTTCACCTTCTCGGCGAGCTCTCTGAGATGACCGTTGCACGGCGTCATATCCGACCAAGTGTTGAGGATGCCGATCACCGGCCGGCCGTCGAACAGGTCGTGCGGATAACCCTGGTTCTTAAGCCAGCCGCGGTGATAGATCACGTCGCGGCTCGTGCCCCCGTACCATTCCTGCGACCTCAGCCTGCGCGGCCATTCGGCTTTCTTTTTCATCGTCTCTGTCCTTCAGCATATTCCCGGACCGCCTCGTACGATCCGGGTCATCACACTTTGTTTAAGCCAGCGTGTAGGCGGTCTTGACGGTTGTGTAGAATTCGGCGGCGTATTTGCCCTGCTCGCGCGGACCGTAGGACGAACCCTTCCGGCCGCCGAACGGCACGTGGAAATCCACACCTGCCGTCGGCAGATTGACCATCACCATGCCGGCTTCGGAATTGCGCTTGAAATGCGTCGCATGTTTCAGGCTGGTCGTGGCGATGCCGGCCGAAAGGCCGAACGGCGTGTCGTTGGCGATGGCCAGCGCCTCGTCGTAATCCTTGGCGCGGATCACCGAGACCACCGGCCCGAAGATCTCCTCGCGCGAAATGCGCATCTGGTTGGTCGCTTCGGTAAACAGCGTCGGCTGCAGGTAGAAGCCGGGCGTTTCGCGGGAGATGACCTCGCCGCCGAAGGTAAGTTTGGCGCCTTCTTTTTTGCCGATCTCGATATAATCAGTATCGGTCTTCAGCTGACGCTCGTCGACCACAGGACCGATATGAGTGCCGGCTTTCAGCGCATTGTCGACGACCAGCGTCTTCAGCTTGTCGGTGAGGGCTGCGACGAACTTGTCGTGGATGCCTTCGGTGACGATCAGGCGCGACGAGGCCGTGCAGCGCTGGCCGGTCGAGAAGAAACCGGAATTGGCGGCGGCCTCCACGGCGACGTTGAGGTCGGCATCATCGAGCACGACCATCGGGTTCTTGCCGCCCATCTCCAGCTGGAACTTGCGGTTATGCTCGATGGAGGCGGCGGCGACGCGCCGGCCGGTGCCGGTGGAACCGGTGAAGGTGATGCCGTGAACGTCCGGGCTTTCGAGCATGGCCTGGCCGACGACCGAGCCCTTGCCCATGACGAGGTTCAACACGCCCTTGGGCAGGCCGGCGCGGTTGAGGATATCGACGATCGCCCACGAACAGGCCGGCACCAGTTCGGCCGGCTTGAAGACCACGGTGTTGCCGTAGCAGAGCGCCGGGGCGATCTTCCAGGCGGGGATCGCGATCGGGAAGTTCCACGGCGTGATGATGCCGATGACGCCGAGGCCTTCGCGGGTGATTTCGACGCCGATGTTCGGGCGGACCGACGGGATGACCTCGCCGGCCAGACGCAGGGCTTCGCCTGCGAAGAATTCGAAAATCTGCGAGGCGCGGATGACTTCGCCGGTCGCCTCAGGCAGCGTCTTGCCTTCCTCGCGGGCAAGCAGCGCGCCGAGCTCGTCCTTGCGCGCCATGATCTCGTCGCCGGCCTTCTTCAGGATGACGTGGCGTTCCCAGATGCCCGAGCGCGACCAGGCCGGGAAGGCCGCCTTGGCGGCGGCGATGGCGTTCTTCGTGTCTTCGGCGCTGCCGTCGGCATAGAGGCCGACGACTTCGTTCGTGTCGGATGGGTTGATGTTCTTCGTCGCGTTCGTGCCGACCCATTCGCCGGCGATCAGGTTTTGATAAATGGTCATGGGCTGAACAAGCCTCCTTTACCGTTTACATCACGATCCGGCCGCCAAGGCGGCCGGATCTCAAAAATCAGAGCTGCCTGACGGCGATCTCTTCCTCGGCGGCGACCTTCAACGGATTGCGCAACGCCAGGCCGAATTCGGCGACTTCGATCTCGAAGACATCGCCCTCTTCCGCCTTGATGCCGTCGGCAAAGGACAGTGTCGCCGTGCCGAACATATGGACATGCACATCCCCCGGAACGCGGAAGATGCCGTATTTGAAATGGTGATATTCGAGGTTGGCGAAGGTGTGCGACATGTTCGCTTCGCCCGACAGGAAGGGCTTTTCGAAGATCACCTTGTCGCCGCGCTTGATGCGCGAGGTGCCGCGAATATCGTCGGGTGCGGCGCCGATGCGGATTTCCGGACCATAGGCGGCCGGGCGCAGTTTCGAGTGGGCCAGATAGAGATAGTTGATCCGTTCGGTGACGTGGTCCGAAAACTCGTTCGACAGGGCAAAGCCGATGCGGAACGGCGAGCCGTCCTTGGCGATGACGTAAATGCCGGCCATTTCAGGCTCTTCGCCGCCGTCGAGCGCGAAGGAAGGCGAGACCAGCGGCGCGCCGGGGGCAGCGGTGCCGTAGCCGTTGCCCTTGTAGAACCATTCCGGCTGCACGCCCTTTTCGCCGGTTTTCGGCTTGCCGTTCTCGAGGCCCATCTTGAACATCTTCATCGAGTCGGTCAGCGTTTCCTCGGCCGCCTCGCTGGTCTTCTTGTGCATGGAATCGCGGGTGGCGGCCGAACCCAGATGCGTCAGACCGGTGCCGGTCAGATGCAGGTGGGCGGCGTCGGGATGGGTGATCGGCGGCAGGAAGCGGCCTTCCGCATAGACCTTATCGAGATCGACGGCATCACCGTAACCATGCGCCTCGATAACAGCGGCAAGCGACTTGCCGCCGTCGGCGGCTTCCATCGCCAGCGCATAGACGCTGCCGGCATTCTTCACCGACCTGGCCGCCCCGCCCTGCTCGCGCACGGTGACGACGATCTCTCCGTTGGCACCTTTGATCTGGGAAATAAGCACGACTTTGATCCTTCTCGTTCCGGCGGAGACTTAACAAAAAGCTCCGCCTGTCCGGCTCCCTCGGGAGCCGGAGTTGATCATTCTTATGACTGCGAATGCCCGGGCTGCGCTTGAGGCGCTCAGCCCTTGTTCTTGTTGTAGACGTCGAAGAACACGGCAGCGAGAAGCACCGCACCCTTGACCATCTGCTGCGAGTCGGTGCCGAGACCGTGGATCGACATGCCATTGTTCATGATGCCCATGATAAGCGCGCCGATCACCGCACCCGTCACCTTGCCGACGCCGCCCTGGGCCGACGCGCCGCCGATGAAGCAGGCGGCGATGACGTCGAGCTCGAGGCCGAAACCGCCCTTGGCCGTCGCCGAGTTGAGGCGCAGCGCAACGATGAGGCCGGCGAGGCCAGCCAGCAGGCCCATGTTCGCGAAGGTCAGGAAGGTCAGCCGCTCGGTGTTGATACCGGAAAGCTTGGTCGCCTTCTCATTGCCGCCCATGGCGTAGATGCGCCGGCCAACCGTCGTGCGGCGGGTAATGAAAGCGTAGGCTGCGACGAGAACGAGCATGACGACCAGCACGTTCGGGAAGCCGCGATAGATCGACAGCTGGTAGCCGAGCCCCAGGATGGCGAGCGAGACAATAATGTTCTGGGCGAGGAAGAAGCCCATCGGCTCGACGTCATTGCCATGCTTCTCGTTCGACAGGCGCTTGCGCCACGCCAGATAGAAGAGGGTGACGGCACCGACGACGGTCAGGATGATCGAGGTCGAGTTGATGCCGCCCATGTCGAACAGGTTCGGCAGGAAGCCGATGCTGATCAGCTGGAATTCCGGCGGGAAAGGACCAATGCTGGTGCCGGTCCCTGATGCCGTCATCACGAACAGCGTCAGGCCACGGAAGACCAGCATGCCGGCCAGCGTGACGATGAAGGCCGGGATCTTGTGATAGGCGACGAAATATCCCTGGATGCCGCCGACAAGCGCGCCCATGGCAAGACACACGACGCCTGCGACGACATAATTGACGTGCCATTGCACCGTCATCACGCCGGCGATGGCGCCGATGAAACCGACGACCGAGCCGACCGAAAGATCGATATGGCCGGCGACGATGATGAGCAGCATGCCCAGCGCCATGATGACGATGAACGAGTTCTGCAGAATGATGTTTGTCAGGTTGAGCGGCCTGAAGAGAACACCGCCGGTCGAAATCTGGAAGAACACCATGATCGCGATGAGCGCGATAAACATGCCGTATTCGCGGATGTTGCCGCGAACGTAGTCTCCGATGGAGACGACACGCCCCTGCTCAGCGATGGGTTGATTGATCGGCGTCATTGTTTCTTCTCCCCTGAGCGCATGATAGCGCGCATGATGGTTTCCTGGCTTGCTTCTCCCTTCGGCAGTTCCGCGACGATGCGTCCTTCGTTCATGACGTAGATGCGGTCACATGTGCCAAGCAGTTCAGGCATTTCCGACGAGATCATCAGAACGCCCTTTCCATCGGCGGCAAGCTGGTTGATGATAGTATAGATTTCGTATTTTGCGCCAACATCGATGCCGCGCGTCGGCTCGTCGAGGATCAAAATATCGGGATTGGAGAACAGCCACTTCGACAGCACCACCTTCTGCTGGTTGCCGCCGGACAAATTGACCGTCTCCTGGAAGATACTGGAGGAACGGATGCGCAGCTTCGACCGATAGTCGGTCGCAACCCTGGATTCCTTGACGCTGTCGATAACAGAGGCGTTCGATACCGCCTTCAGATTGACCAGCGTCGTGTTGTGCTGGATCGTGTCGTTGAGCACCAGGCCGAGCTGCTTGCGGTCTTCGGTGACGTAGGCGAGACCGGCGTCGATCGCCTTGCGCACCGTGCTGACGTCGACCGGCTTGCCGTGCATCAGCGCCTCGCCCGAAATCTTGTGGCCATAGGCCTTGCCGAACAAGCTCATGGCGAATTCGGTGCGCCCTGCCCCCATCAGCCCGGCGATACCGACGACCTCGCCCTTGCGGACGGTGACGTTGATATTGTGCAGGACCTGACGGTCGCGGTGTTGCTGGTGATAGGCGTTCCAGTTCTTCACTTCGAGAATGGTTTCGCCGATCGGCACCGAACGCGGGGGATAGCGGTCCTCGAGATCGCGGCCGACCATGTTGCGGATGATGATGTCTTCGCTGATCTCGTCGGCATGACAGTCGAGCGTCTTGACCGTCATGCCGTCGCGCAGGACGGTGATCTGGTCGGCGACCTTGCGGATCTCGTTCAGCTTATGGGAAATGATGATCGAGGTGATGCCCTGCTTGCGGAATTCCATGAGCAGCGTCAGCAACGCGTCGGAATCGCGTTCGTTGAGCGAAGCCGTCGGCTCGTCGAGGATGAGCAGCTTGACGCTCTTCGACAGCGCCTTGGCGATCTCGACGAGCTGTTGCTTGCCGACGCCGATGTCGGTCACCAGCGTGTTCGGAGATTCGGATAGGCCGACCTTCTTGAGCAGCTGCTTGGTGCGGTTGAACGTCTCGTCCCAGCTGATGACGCCGCTCTTGGCATTCTCGTTGCCGAGGAAGATGTTTTCGCCGATCGACAGCAACGGCACCAATGCCAGTTCCTGGTGGATGATGACGATGCCGATTTCTTCGGAATCCTTCAGGACCTTGAAGTTGCGCGTCTCGCCTTCATAGACGATGTCGCCGTCATAACTTCCGGTGGGATAGACGCCCGATAGGACTTTCATCAGGGTCGATTTGCCGGCTCCGTTTTCGCCGACCAACGCGTGAATTTCACCCTTGCGAACCTTGAGGTTCACGTTCTCCAGCGCCTTGACGCCCGGGAACGTCTTGGTGATGCTCCGCATTTCGAGGATGGTGTTGTCCATAGTCAAAGTTCCAGCGCCTTGCGCCGCCAAGCGGCTTGGCGATCATAAAATCGAAGGCCGGAACCCGCAAGCGCGGGCTCCGGCCTCTTGCTTAACGTCTTACTTCAGCTTGTCTTCAGAGTAGTAACCGCTGTCGACGAGGATCTGCTTGTAGTTGGTCTTGTCGACGGCAACCGGCTTCAGCAGATAGGACGGAACGACCTTGACGCCGTTGTCGTAGGTCTTGGTGTCGTTGACCTCAGGCTCCTTGCCGGACATGACGGCATCGACCATGGCAACGGTGACCTTGGCGAGTTCGCGCGTGTCCTTGAAGATCGTCGAGTGCTGTTCGCCAGCGATGATCGACTTGACCGACGGGATTTCAGCGTCCTGACCGGTGACGATCGGCAGCGGCTGGGCAGCCGTACCGTAACCAACGCCCTTCAGCGAGGAGATGATACCGATCGACAGACCGTCGTAAGGCGACAGAACGGCGTCGACCTTGGCGTCGGTGTAGTTAGCCGAAAGCAGGTTGTCCATGCGGGCCTGGGCCGTTGCCGGATCCCAACGCAGCGTGCCGACCTTGTCCATGCCGGTCTGGCCGGACTTCACGACCAGCTTGCCCGAGTCGATGTAGGGCTGCAGGACCGACATTGCGCCATCATAGAAGAAGAAGGCGTTGTTATCGTCCGGCGAACCGCCGAACAGTTCGATGTTGAACGGGCCCTTGCCATCCTTGAGGCCGAGGCCGTCGACGATGGAGTTAGCCTGAAGAACGCCGACCTGGAAGTTGTCGAAGGTCGCGTAGTAATCGACATTGCCCGAATCGCGGATCAGACGGTCATAAGCGATGACCTTGATGCCGGCGTCATGAGCCTTCTGCAGAACGTCGGAAAGCGTCGTGCCGTCGATCGAAGCGATGACGAGAACCTTGGCACCCTTGGTGACCATGTTTTCGATCTGCGAAAGCTGGTTCGGAATATCGTCGTCGCCATACTGCAGGTCAGTGGCGTAACCGGCAGCTTCGAGCTGCTTGACGATGTTGTTGCCGTCGTCGATCCAGCGAGCCGAAGCCTTGGTCGGCATTGCAATGCCGACGGTGCCCTTGTCGGCAGCCATTGCCGGCGCAACGAACGAAGCGACGCCGAAGGCAGCCGCAGCCATCAATGAGATAATGGACTTCATTTCTCTCTCCCTTGTTAATAGTGCAGCGGACGAAAAAACCGCCCGCCCCGAAACTGTGGCAGGTTCCGTATTGGATAGTTACTTCAGATGGTGAGAAACGAAGTAGGTCTCCTCCACGATCTCACACGTGTTGAGTGCCAACCAGCACACGGCGGCAAACTGGTATGGATTCCTATAACTGTCAAATAGAATAACTGGTAAAGTGCATAACAATTTTGGTATATCGTTAAAAAGTATTACTTTTGATGGAGCGCGGCGAGGAGGCCGCAACCATGACGATTGTTTCAGAGCCAATTTCGATGGATCACGTCGATATCCACAGCGATAGTTTCGGCGACGACGGCCTTCTGCGTGCAGGACTTAAGCTGAATCACCTGCGGATGATCGTCGCAATCGAAGATAGCGGACAAATTTCCGCTGCCGCGGAAGTTCTGAACATCTCGCAGCCCGCTGCGTCGCGCATGCTGTCCGAAATGGAATCGATCACCAAGACCACGCTCTATGAGCGCGTCGCCCGCGGCGTGGTGCTGACCACCTTCGGCGCGGCGCTCGCCAGGCGGGCGCGAAAGATCCTGCTGGAGCTGCGCGAGGCGAGCCGCGAGATCGGCGAATTGAAAAGCGGCAAGGGCGGCCCGGTCTTCATCGGCGCGGTGACGGCGCCGGCCATGAGCCTCGTCGTGCCGGCGATCAACAGGGTGCGCAAGGCCTATCCCGGCATCGAGATCAACATCCAGGTGGAGACCAGCAATGTGCTCGCCCGCGAGCTGCTCGCCGCCCGCCACGACTTCATCATCAGCCGCATCCCCGACGACCTCAACCCGCGACTGTTCGAGGTGAAGGAGATCGGCATCGAGCGCGCCTGCCTGATCGTGCGCAACCGCCATCCGCTGCTGAAAAAGAAAAAGACCAGCAGCCTTTCCGATATCAGGGATTACGACTGGGTGTTCCAGCCGCCGGGCACGCTGCTGCGCCGGACGATCGAGGATATTTTCCTGTCGCGCGGCGTGGCGCTGCCGGAAAATATCGTCAACACCTCGTCGCTGCTGCTGACCTGCGCTATCGTCTGCGGAACCGATGCGATCGCTCCTGTTGCGACCGACGTCGCCCAGTTCCTGGCGAGCCAAAGTGCCAAGGCTTCCGACGTGCGCATGCTGCCGATCGATTTCGACATCAACGTCAAACCCTACAGCCTGATCACCGCCAGAGAACGGGCCCTGCCGCCAAGCGCCAGGCTGCTCTATGACATCATTCTGGAGGAGAGCCTGAAGCAGGCGGGCTAGAGAGCATGATGCCGAAAAGTGTCAGCGGTTTTCGGGCGACATCATGCTCCAACGATTAAATCCGCAAGCCCGGCGCCATCTTGCCCATCTTTAATGCACGCTGGAGCAATTCCAGTACAAGACGCAGCGGTTTTTGCGTCCGGAAATTGCGAGGAAAAATTAGAGCACGTCGGTGTTTCGAAGAAAACGCAATGCTCTTGAGGAAGGCGGATGCTGTTCGGACAGTCGGTATTTCAATCAGTCCTCGAGCGGCTGAAGGCGGAGGACGAGACGGCCGAAGAGGTCGAAGCGCCGGCCGCCCATCGCGTCTCCGGCCTCGGCACCGGGCTTGCCTTCGACGTCTTGGAGGGTGTTTCGGTCGCCTCGCAGCGCGTCGGCCAGGCCTATTTCGACAATCTTGAACACGAACCCGCCGGCGTCGAGCAACCCGCGCCGGCGCTTCCGCCCGAGCCCGTCATGCCGGATCATCTCACCCGCACGGCGCCGCAAGAAGTTGCCGCCGAACTGGCGATCTCGGCGGCCGACACACCGCTGACGCTCAGCGAAAAGCGCCGCGCCTTCGCCCGCGCCAATCACCCCGATAGCGTCGCCCTGCCCTTTCGCGACAATGCGACCAAGCGCATGATGCTGGCCAATCTGCTAATCGATGAGGCGCTGCGGCGGTTGCGCTGATTATTCCGCCTGCCCGTCCTTGGAAGGCTTCTCCGCAGACGTCTCCTCGGCGTCACTCTCTTCCGCGGCGTCGGCCTCGGCTGCTGCCGCGGCGACCGGCGGCTTCGGCTTGAAAGTCAAGAACAGCATATAGAAGGAATAGGCGCCCGCGCCCCCCGCCAGCACCGCCCAGAACGGATCGCCGGTGACGAGCTCGACCCCGGCCCAGCCGAAGCAGACAGCAACGATGGCAATGCGCACCCAAAGGCGCTGGTATGCCGGATGATTCGGATCGATGAGTTGCATTCCTGCTCCGCGGTCGGATATGTCGCACGTGCCTTTAGTACGCGCCGCTTGCCTTCGGCCTGCGCCGCGCTTGTCTTTAGTTCGAATCTTGCAAATGTGAAAGAGCCGCGGGCTTGACGCGGCGCAGAGATGGTGGAATGAAAATTCCAGATTTTTGGCAATTCGGTTCATTTGTTCCGAATTCAAGGGAGGTTTACGATGACAGTGAGATTTGGTCTTCTCGGCGCCGGCCGCATCGGCAAGGTTCATGCGAAAGCCGTCAGCGGCGACGCCAATGCGAAGCTGGTTGCGGTCGCCGATGCCTTTCCGCAAGCGGCCGAGGCGATTGCATCAGCCTATGGCTGCGAAGTCCGCACCATCGAGGCGATCGAGGCCGCTGGAGATATCGACGCAGTCGTGATCTGCACGCCGACGGACACTCATGCCGACCTGATCGAGCGCTTCGCCCGCGCCGGCAAAGCGATCTTCTGCGAAAAGCCGATCGATCTCGATGTCGCCCGCGTCAAGGCCTGCATCAAGGTGGTGGAAGAGACCGGCGCCAAGCTGATGGTCGGATTCAACCGCCGCTTCGACCCGCATTTCATGGCGGTGCGCAAGGTGATCGACGACGGCAAGATCGGTGATGTCGAGATGGTGACGATCACCTCGCGCGACCCCGGCGCCCCGCCGGTCGATTACATCAAGCGCTCGGGCGGCATCTTCCGCGACATGACCATCCACGACTTCGACATGGCCCGCTTCCTGCTCGGCGAAGAGCCGGTCTCGGTGCTGGCGACCGCCGCCGTGCTTGTGGACAAGGCGATCGGCGAAGCCGGCGATTATGACAGCGTCTCGGTGATCCTGCAGACCAAATCCGGCAAGCAGGCCGTCATTTCAAACTCCCGCCGCGCCACCTATGGCTACGACCAGCGCATCGAGGTGCACGGCGCCAAGGGCATGGCGGCAGCCGAAAACCAGCGCCCGGTCTCGATCGAAGTGGCCAACGGCGACGGCTACACCCGCCCGCCGCTGCATGACTTCTTCATGACCCGCTACACCGAAGCCTATGCCAACGAAATCGCCGCCTTCATCGCCGCGATCGAAAAGGGCACGAAGATTTCCCCCTCCGGCGCCGATGGTCTGGCAGCGCTGGCGCTCGCCGATGCCGCGGTGCAGTCGGTCAAGGAAGGCAAGCTGGTCAAGATCGGCTGAGAGGTCTCTGCCGAGTGGACTGTGAGATGGCCGGGCTTTGCCCGGCCATTTGCGTTTGGTACCTAGTTTGTCCTTGGGGCCGATGAGGCGACCGGCAAAGACCACGTAGCCATCGCAGCTGCGGCCGTATTCGCGCTATCCTGCTCCAGAATCCATCCCACCCTCCGTCGTCCTCGGGCCTGACCCGAGGACCCACATTAACCTCAGTCAGCAACGAGAATGGTTCCCAGGCTCAAGGCCTGGGATGACGGAGTGGGGGTGCCTTTCTGCCAAACTCACCGTCGGCACGGATCGATGCGCCACGCCTCCTGTCCAACGCGGCACGATATGGCCCTTATCCGACCCCTTCTTCGGACCCGCGCGAACGGGACGAAGGCGATATGCCGCGAGCTCTCGATTCCATCTCCTAATCGAGGAGAAGAGAAGGAGAGCGGCGAGACCGGCCCATCAACCTGCCGCCACCGACCGGGGTCAAGCCGCGACCTCTCCCACCCTCATTCCTGTGCCTGTCACAGGAATGAGGGAGCGAGAGGAGTGCGTCTTCAATCCCCGCCCTGCCCGCCTGAGAGCACGATATCCTGGTCGATCACCGACAGCGCCCGGTTGAGATGGCCTTCGAAGACGAGGATCGGTTCGTCGGGGACGACGCGGATTTCGGGCATGCCTTCCATGCGGACGATATGGGACTGGCCGAGGCCTTCTTCGATGCCCTGGCGCAGCAGGTCGTAGTAGCGCGTGCCGGGGCCGGTGATGGCGATGGGCATGCGTTCGGTGAGGCTGAGCATGCGCGACAGGCCGTTGCCGAGCGCCAGGCCGGCCTGGCGGAAGGCGAAGGCGGAGGTGCGGTGACCTTGGCGGGCTTTGGCGGCGATCTTGTCCAACTCCGACACCGGCACGAACTTGGCGGGGATGGTATCGAGCGGCACTTCGAAGGCGCTGCGCAGGATGGCGTAGAAGCCGGCATAGGCCTCGATGCAGCCGCGGGTGCCGCAGCGACACAGGCCGCCACCCGCCATGTGCAGCATGTGGCCGAAATTCGGCGCCGCGATCTCCTGACCGGTCTGATTGCCGCGCCGGACGATGCCAAGGCCGATGCTGTGGCCGAGCGATAGCGCCGCCAGCGAGCGGAAATCGGCGCCCTTGGCGATCTCCTCGCGGGCCCCGAGGGCGGCGGCGACCAACAGCGTCTCGTTGTCGAGGATGACCTTGGCCTGCCATTCCGGCCGCAGCACCGATTCGAAATCGATCTGGTCGCTGCCGAAGATCGGCGACCAGACAAGCACCGGCTCGGTGGAATTGACCAGGCCCTTGCTGCTGATCGAGATCAGCAGCACCTTTTTCTGGGAGATTCTGGAGCGATCGAGAATGCGCGACAGCCCGGCGCGCACCGCCTGGACAAAGCGGGCGGCCCCTGAGGGATCCTGCGAGCGCTCCTCGCTGAAGCGGTCGATCAGCTTGCCGGCATAATCCACCAGCGAATATTGCACCGCATCCGACGAGATGATGACGACGATCAAGTAGCCGCAATCGCGGCGCTGGCGCAAGAGAACGCGTGGCCGGCCGCGGCCGCTTGCCGCCTGCTGCTCGGATTTTTCGATGATATGGGCGCGTTCCAGATCGGCCGTGATCGCAGAAATGGTGGCCGAGGAAAGGCCGGTGAAGTCCGACATCTCGGTATGCGCCAGCTGACCGTGGCGGCGCAGCACGGACAGCACGAGCACGCTGTTTCTCTGCCGGACCAGCTCCGTGCTCGACTTGGTCAGCATGAATGCCGCCCTCTTCCCAATGCTTGTTCCGCCCTCGCTTCCACTGCATCGCCGACCGCCGTTCCGCAAGGAAAATAAGCTGACGGCCCAGTGTTGACAGCCGAAAAAATCTCTGACATCAAATTTCTCGACTGTCGAGAAAATAATCCGATTTTTCCTCGACAGCTTTTCGCGGTGGCCGGAGGAAGCATGGGCTGGGCCGGTCGCAACTCACTCGGGAGGACATTATGAAGTCTATTTTGAAATTGATGGCAGGCGCGGCCATTCTCGTTTCCGTGCATACCGCGGCCATGGCTGCCGATCTCGTCGTCGGCGTTTCCTGGTCGAACTTCCAGGAAGAACGCTGGAAGACCGACGAAGCCGCCATCAAGAAGGCTCTCGAAGCCAAGGGCGCCAAGTATATTTCCGCTGACGCGCAGTCCTCGGCCGCCAAGCAGCTGACCGACGTCGAATCGCTGATCTCGCAGGGCGCCAACGCACTGATCATTCTTGCCCAGGATTCCGACGCTATCGGCCCGGCGATCGAAAAGGCCGCTGCCGAAGGCATCCCGGTCGTCGGTTACGACCGCCTGATCGAAAATCCGGCTGCCTTCTACATCACCTTCGACAACAAGGAAGTCGGCCGCCTGCAGGCCGAGGGCGTCTTCAAGGCCAAGCCGGAAGGCAATTACGTCTTCATCAAGGGTTCGTCTTCCGACCCGAATGCCGACTTCCTGTTCTCGGGCCAGCAGGAAGTGCTGAAGGCTGCGATCGACGCCGGCAAGATCAAGAATGTCGGCGAAGCCTATACCGACGGCTGGCTGCCGGAGAACGCCCAGCGCAACATGGAGCAGTTCCTGACCGCCAACAACAACAAGGTTGACGCCGTCGTCGCCTCCAATGACGGCACGGCCGGCGGCGCGATCGCAGCGCTCGACGCCCAGGGCCTCGCCGGCTCCGTTCCGGTTTCCGGCCAGGACGGCGACAAGGCGGCGCTGAACCGCATCGCGCTCGGCACGCAGACGGTTTCCGTCTGGAAGGACAGCCGCGAACTCGGCAAGCGCGCCGCTGAAATCGCTCTCGACCTCGCCGGCGGCAAGGACATGAGCAAGGTGGACGGCGCTCAGGCCTTCAAGGGCGGCCCGAAGGGCGTGGAAATGCAGTCGGTCTTCCTGAAGCCGCTGGCGATCACCAAGGAAAACCTCAACGTCGTCATCGACGCCGGCTGGATCTCCAAGGCTGAAGCCTGCCAGGGCGTCAAGGCCGACACCGTCGCTGCCTGCAAGTAAGCCAGCGTTGAACCAGAATAACCGGCGCCGCAGCGGAACACCGCTGCGGCGCCGGATGCGGATGAGAATTCCAGAGATGCAGTTTTCTCCGCCTCGCCGCACCATCGCGGACTTGCATTCCCTGCCGGAAGAGCGTCGCGTCGCCACGCGACCGGCTTCCGGAAGCGTTGCGATGGTCAGTTGAAGAACAGACTGATGACGCCATTGGCAGCCCTTCGCACGCCGGCGCGTCCGTCCAAACAAGAATGGGGGAACGGCAAACCCATGGCCGAAATGGTAAAATCCACAACATCGAGCGGACCGCGAACGGCGGACGCCAGCCCGGTCACCCGCTTCTTCCGGGCGACCGAGATCGACACGCGGCTGCTCGGCATGATCGGCGCGCTGGTCATCATCTGGATCGGCTTCCACATCATCACCGGCGGCCTGTTCCTGACCCCGCGCAATCTCTGGAACCTCTCTGTCCAGACGACCGATATCGCGATCATGACGACGGGCATGGTGCTGATCATCGTCACCCGCAACATCGACCTTTCGGTCGGATCCGTGCTCGGCCTCTGCGGCATGATCATGGGCGTGACCCAGGCGAAGATCCTGCCGGAATATATCGGCTTCGACAGCCCGTTCACCTGGGTGATCACGCTGCTCATCGGCATCATTGCCGGCGCGCTGATCGGCACCTTCCAGGGCATGATCATCGCCTTCCTCAACGTTCCCTCCTTCATCGTCACCCTCGGCGGCCTGCTCGTCTGGCGCGGTGCGACCTGGCTCGTCACCAGCGGCCAGACGGTTGCCCCGATGGACCAGACTTTCCGCATCATGGGCGGCGGCGCCGAGGGCTCGATCGGCGCCACCTGGAGCTGGGTGGTCGGCATCGCCGCCTGCCTCTTCGTCATCGCCAGCATCATCGGCTCGCGTCATCAGCGCCGCCGCTTCGGCTTTCCGCGCCGGCCGATCTGGGCGGAATATTTCCTCGCCATCCTCAGCTGCTTCCTGATCCTCGGGGCCGTCTCGATCGCCAACAGCTATTACTGGCCGATCAACATCGCCAAGAAATATGCCGAGACCAACAATATCCCTTGGCCGGAAACCGGCCTCGATATTCCCTATGGCATCGCCGTGCCGGTGCTGATCGCCATCGTCGTCGGCATCATCATGACCTTCATCGCCACAAGGCTGCGCTTCGGCCGCTATGTCTTCGCGATCGGCGGCAACCCCGAGGCGGCCGAGCTTGCCGGCATCAAGACCCGCTGGGTGACGGTGCGCATCTTCGCGCTGATGGGAATTTTGGCTGCGATCGCAGCGGCGATTTCCACCGCCCGCCTTAACGCCGCAACGAACTCGCAGGGCACGCTCGACGAGCTCTACACCATCGCCGCCGCCGTGATCGGCGGAACGTCGCTGGCAGGCGGCACCGGCACCATCGCCGGCGCCATGCTCGGCGCGCTCGTCATGCAGTCGCTGCAATCGGGCATGGTGCTGGCGCATGTCGACACACCGCTGCAGAGCGTCGTCGTCGGCACCGTCCTTGTCGTGGCGGTCTGGCTCGACACCGTCTACCGCGCCCGTGCCAAGTGAGAGGAGCTAAAGATATGGCTGATCAACGCACTCCCCTCGTGGAACTGAAAAACATCTCGATCTCCTTCGGCGGCATCCACGCCGTCGACAACGCCTCGGTCGATCTATACCCCGGCGAAGTGGTGGCCCTGCTCGGCCATAACGGCGCCGGCAAATCGACGCTGATCAAGATTCTCTCCGGCGCCTACAAGCGCGATGGCGGCGAGATCCTGATCAACGGCGAGCCGGCCGACATCCGCAATCCGCGCGATGCCAAGAAATACGGGATCGAGACGATCTACCAGACGCTTGCCGTCGCCGACAATGTCGACGCCGCCGCCAACCTCTATCTCGGCCGCGAGCTGAAAACCCGTTGGGGCACGCTCGACGACGTGGCGATGGAAGCCTCGGCGCGCGAGGTGATGGGGCGGCTCAACCCCAACTTCAAGCGCTTCAAGGAGCCGGTCAAGGCGCTTTCCGGCGGCCAGCGGCAATCGGTGGCGATCGCCCGCGCCATCCTCTTCAACGCCCGCATTCTGATCATGGACGAGCCGACGGCGGCCCTTGGGCCCCAGGAGACGGCACAGGTGGGCGAGCTGATCAAGCAGCTGAAGAAGGAAGGCATCGGCATCTTCCTCATTAGCCACGACATCCACGACGTCTTCGACCTCGCCGACCGCGTCTCGGTGATGAAGAACGGCCAGCTCGTGGGCCACGCCCGCACCGAGGATGTGACCAAGGACGAGGTGCTGGGGATGATCATCCTCGGCAAGGTGCCGCCGAAAGCCATCCCCGGCCCCGGCGCCATGCAGATCTGAGCGCCGCAGGCGCCCTCCCCCAGACAACCAAGCTCCGCCGCCCGCAAGGCCGGCGGAGTTTTTTATCCGTTCACACAGGCTGACGGATAAAAACACGTGCCAAACCGCAAGCATCGGTATTTCTGAGAATTTCGCGATTGAAGCCGGCCGCAAGCTAGGCTAAGAACCACCCATCGGACAGGCGATTCAAACCGCCTCAGGCATGCACCCGTAGCTCAGCTGGATAGAGTGTTGGATTCCGATTCCAAAGGTCACAGGTTCGAATCCTGTCGGGTGCGGTTCCCAACTTACTAATTTTATTGATCTATCAGTTTTTGCTTACCCTTCTCTGATACGGCAATATGGCTAGCACAACGCTTACCGTCTCCGAAAAAACTCTTTGTTTTCAATGTCTGCGATTCGTCGCCGAGGCCGGTGTTAGCACAGTGTTAGCGCGAGCCACCCATACACCATTGGAAGAGTTGCCTCTTGTAGCGTCTCAAAGCCGACACTCCCTTCGTCCTTTTCCAGCGTGGCGGCACCAACTGGTCACGCGCTACAGCAATGCTGCAAATTGTATCCAAACTTTTGCAAGCTTCTTTTGGCCCGCGTCTTTTATATAAGATGCCGCTGAGTTCGGTTGTGTAGCGTTTGTTGAGTACTGAAATTACGCGAAGCTTGAGGCCCGGAAATCACCAGGCACCTTAGCGATGATAATATTTCCGATCCTAGTGAGTGGAATAAAGAATCAGGACGACTTCCCGACAGCCAGATATCACCATGCTCTCAAAGCGGTCTCCTTTGCCTTCGGGCGTCCGATCATAAAGCTGTCACTGTGGATAGCGAGAATAGAGCTTTGACGGGCTATTGCCAGCAGTCGATATTCTACTATTAATTGCAATAGGGTAATTCAATTGCGCATGGCGGTTACGACCTTGGATGAACAAGAAAACCTAGAGATCGCCAATCGTTGGTGCGCGAATAAGGGACCAGATTGGGAACTGCTGGATACGGCAGGACGAGGAGGCACTGCTCCGGTATTTACTGTCAAATCGCCGAACGGCCTCCTGGCGCTGAAGGTGCTCGACAAAGAATTCTCGGTTGGCGAGCGTGGTGCCGAGACTGAAAAGCGGATAGCCAAGCAAGTTGAAGTAATTGGCGATCACGACTGCCCATTCCTAGTCAAGATTTACGACGGTGGGAGGTTCGAAGATCGTTTATACATCTTGATGAACAAGGCTGAGGGAAGTGAACTTGCTAGCTGCCTGCCCTTGGTGCCTCGTAATAACATAGCGACAATCATCGATCAGGTTGCGCAGGCTTGCATTTTCCTCCGCGGCAGAGGGCTCTGCCATCGAGATATTAAATCGGCTAACATTTTCGTTTCCGATGATTTTTCTCACGCAACGTTGCTTGATGTCTCGGTAGCCCGGGAAATTCATGATCCAATGGGGCTGGGTACTGATCACGGCAATCAGTTACCGGTTGTGGCTACCTCACGTTATTCGCCCCCGGAATATCTGTTTCGCCTTCTACCTGCGAGCCCAGAACTGTGGCACGCAGTTGATATTTATCAGCTCGGAGGGCTGATACATGACCTTGTTATGAGGTCAGAGATGTTCGAGGCGGAATATCAGGCGTCGAGCACCAATCGCTACCGCTTTGCGTGGATCGTTGCTACCCAAACTCCTGTGATTTCAAGTGAAGATGTTGAGCCAAGCTTACTTTTGCTGGGACGGCGAGCTCTCGATAAGGATTGGAAGCGCAGGTCGGCACTAGCGCTGGAAGACTTCCAGCGCAGCAAGGAAAACCAGAAAAAGATTGGCCTCGCAGCTATTGGCTTTCTCCCTAAACGCTCAGCAGGCGACAACGCCGTAGAGCACCCAGCCCAATTGCGACAACAGGTTCTTGGCTACGCCCAGAATCTTGACGAACAAATTCGAGCTTACCAGCGAGACCTGGGCATTACCTCAATTCACAAAATAACGGCCGGACCACGGGAGCACGAACAGGTGCTTAATTTTGAGTGGGACTTGCCGGCGGGCGGGGACAGCGAGTTCCAGCATCTGCACCTACGATACCAAATCGCTCCTGTCGAAACACCGGAAGGATGGGCGATGGCCGCTACAGCTAGTCTATCTGGTCACATGGGCACTTCAAAGCGAAGCGTTGAGCTTGATCTTCCCGCAATTGCTTTTGCAGACAATACCGCAGACTTGATGTTCAGCACGTGTGTGGGGGCGGTCGGCGACCTAGCTGCAATGCTTGTAGGCGCAGACCTCGAAGGGAAATAGAGATGTCATTGTGGTGGGCGAAACGTGAACAACTCGATCTCGATCAAGTTCGCTTGATCGAGAATTTGGGATTGGAGGGTAATTATTTCGTGCCGGGCCCACCAGGGTCAGGAAAGACAAACGTCCTGCTGCGCCGAGCTCAATTCGTTCGCATGCAAGGAAAGCCAAATGTCCAGGTTCTCACGTTTACCCGAGCATTAGCCGAATTCCTGAGGACAGGATGCCTTGACGCAAATGGAGCAGAAATATTTCCTCCTTCGCTGGTGAATACGCTTGAAAGCTGGGTACGCGAAATCTATCGCAGCGAAAAAGCCGATATCCCTGATCATGGAGATTTTGCCGAAAGGAAGGTTCTTCTGGCGCGAGGCGCTTTGGATTTAATGACGCGCATCCGGCGACCTAAGCTGGACGTTTTATTCGTCGACGAGGTGCAGGATCTAATTCCTGAAGAAGTCGAGCTTCTGGCCGCCAGAGCCGATAAACTCTTCTTCGTTGGTGATGACAGGCAGAAAATCTATGAAGGAGCGGATGGTCTTGAAGCTGTCCGATCTCTCAATCCGATACCTGAAGAGCAAAGGTTGTCGTTTCATTACCGGCTAGCCCCGGAAATTTGCTCTATGGCAGATCGTATATTAAGCACTGGAACGGGGCGCACCCTCTCTGAAACCTGCCACTACGATGGGCCTCGCCCGGCGCGGATACTACCACATCAAAGCGATCGCGCTGGCCTCTTAGCGCAGTTAGTGCAAAGCTTAAAGACACAACTCAGAGCATACGGAGACCGAATAGCGGAAGGCGATCGCTTGGGGGTAGTTGTACCGCGACGAGACGATCGCGACGCAATAGCAAGTTCACTGGAGGCCGACCCGGACCTGCAGGACCGGTGGCAGATTGTCAGATCTAGGACGGGTGACACATCAGACCGAGACTACAATCCGGCATTGGATGCTGACCGTCCGATCTTGGTCATGACCGAGCAGGCCTGCAAAGGTCTTGAGTTCAGGGCGCTTCACTGGATGTTCGTTGATGATCTCGCTCATCACCGAACCGACGAACGCTATTACACCATTGTCACGCGTGCTAAGACGAGCCTCGACATCTATCACATTGGAGCGTTGCCGAACCAGATCGCTCGTTCGTATGCACCTCCGGCGGGGAGCCTATGGTAATGAGTTTGGACGAACTGTTTTTTTTTGTAGCCGAAGAAAATCAAGTCAACGATGTTGTAACAGGCCTTTATTCGGGCGCATCACAACCGTGGTCCTATCGTCAGTACTCAAAAATAGGGGGCAACGAAGTTGGCATCGTTGCCAAAGGAAACAGTCATTCAGACCATGTGCAGCCACTGGTTTTCGTGGTGCCAGAGGATGCCCAAAGGCGACTTTTCACGAGGTTTGCGAGCTTACGCAGCGAATTTTCGCCGCTGACCTCGTGGAGCCATATCGTAAATCGTCGTTTATTTGAGCATTTAGAGTCAACCAAAAGGGTTCCGTCCCTTTCTAACTTGGAAGCTAGCTGGAGTGGGCTGGTTGTCGCGGAAGCAGTTTTGTTATCGGGTCGGTCGCCAGATAAGCTTAAGATTGCAAGCTGCTTTGCGACAGCGACCTTTGCAGTTTCCCGTGCGTTTGCGCTGTGGCCAAGCTTGTCAGCTACCGAGGTTCGGGAGAAATATGATAGCTGTAACCGCCTTATCCGCGGAGGGGCAACGCCCAATCCGCAGGTAACGAAGCGTCTCGAACCGATATGGATGTCCTTGTTGGAAGCCGGGGAAGGTGCAGCATATCCAGTTAGCCGAACAACGAGCGCAATTCTGGCTCTCCGACAAGCGCGAGAGAACCGGTCTGATCGTGAGCACTTTTCACTTGCCGAGGTATTCGATAGCTGGCCCGACTTTTCTTTTCTAAGAGAGCTTGAAACACTCGGCCCTGAAGATCGAGTTCATCTATTTGACCATCTGATAAGGGAGCTAAGGTCGAGCGGGAAAGCGGGGGAACGGAGGGAACTCCTTGCGTTCGCGGCAGCGTATGTTGCAACCGTTGCCGCGGGGGGGACACCAAGTCTAGGCCTTGCCGAGCAAGTGTCGAATGATTGGCCTGAGGTTTTGGCTTGGGCGTATGTTATTGGCGGCATTGGCGAGCGCATAACGTGGACGTCTAGTTTCGCAGGGCTTGGCCGTTTAATCTGGCGTGAACTAACGCGTCCCCTCTATCTCGACGAGCCGCCTACATGTGATTTCGCTTTCGACGAAGCAATGTACCTTGTTGATCGGCAGCTTTCTGACCCGCTCGTGCACTTGAAGGTAAAGCAGCAGCGGCTCCTTTCAGTGGCCCTTTATCCTGGGGTTAACATTTCTGTTCCGTTGCCCGAGGCTGTCGAGCAAGCATCAAATTTGAATAGAGCAGGTACTCCTCCCAGGTCGTCGAGAGAACTGGATCAATTAGTCGACGCTCTTTGGCCTTTGATTGAAGATAGACTTGGCGCCGAAGGATATACCAGCACTGGTCAATCTGGACGCGGAAATGCCGCTCGAAAGAAGGCGGGGCAGCCTCGACTGCCTCTCGACAAATGAAGGCACGTAATTCAGCCATCCGTCTACCTCCCTACCGAAGTAGATTGGCAACGTCACGCATCCCGAGGATGCGATTGCTTTAACGCAGGGGTGTGCTACCAACTAGCAGTCGAAGCCCCTGTTGCCGCGGCGAAGCGCTTTAAACAACGCTTTACCCTTTTCAAGCCGGCGGCGCCATCTAGTCGGTGCGCTATTTTTGGCCATAGCCAAGCCAGCGCGGGGGGCCGAGAATCAATTAAGGCCGAATCACAAACCAGCCAACGTCGACAACCATCACTTACCGCAATAAGGACACACCATCCCTTCCTTCGAAAGCGGATGCTGGATAATAGGAGAGAAAAATATCCCTGCCGAATGCTTTTGGGAGATATTTCGGTATCTTAAATTCGATAAGCAGACTTCGAAAGCTGCCTGACACTGCCGCGAGGCCGTTATAGCAGCAAAGGGCAACTTCGTGGCTTGTCAGCTGGCTCCGGAGTAAATTGCCAAATCGATGCTTTTCATCGGGTGTAAGCTTAGTATCGGTCTTGATCCTGATCAGAATGGTGTAGAGGAGGCGGTAATATGGCGCAAATGTACTCTCGTATCGATTGTGCACGCATTGAAGATAGATGTCTGCGACTGATTCTGTCGTGAAATGATCTGCGTCCAGACGGTCGGCTTCCACCCAATATTTCATTTCGAACTGAGCACGTTTGAACGCTTCGGTACCGGTGACCCGATCACCGTAATTAGGTTCTTTTTCGCGAGAACTCCCTTTGTAATTGTCGCTGTAACGAAATTCGACATCGTCTCGCGCTTCGCGAAGAAGCCTTAGCAACTCGTAGAACGTGCGCTCAAACCGCTGCAAATGCTGGTCAGTGGCTGCATCATCGATCTGCTTCTGCTGTTGTCGTAATGTATAAAGTACTGCGACGAATGCGAGGGCCGAGAAAAGAGCATTAAGTGCGCCGAACGCGTCGCCCCATTGGCCCAAAATTTCTGGTTTCCAATCAAAGCCGATTACCGGCGCAATATAGGGCAGCATTGCCCATCCAAACCAAACGGTCAGAGCGGTGGCGCTAACGCCAACAACCAATAATCTTTGCATCTGAGTCCCTGTTTTTGACGACGGTTCAACATCGCCTTGAATAGGTCAAGTCTAAAATATGACGCCTGAAGGCGGTTACGCGGAAAACAACCGCTTTTCTGAATGGCCACTTTAAAAGTTGACGGCGATAATTTTTTCGAGCACAAATGAGGTCGAAAATATTATCGAGGCTCACATGGTCGCTATCCATCTTTACGTCGACGAAATTGAAATCAACACGCGCCTTTCGGCGTTTGATGTAACCCGCAAAGAGTTGATCAATGTCGTCAGGGAAGTTGTTGGTGCTCGAGCGGACGCCGTCGATGATGATCCGATAACCGCCGCTGGTTTGTTTGCCTACATTCATGGCACCCGCAATACTCGCGCGCTTTTTCGCTCCAAAGGCTGGCGGCACGAGCGCAGGGAAAACATCGAAGCGGTTAGGCACTTTGAGCGCAATCTCAAGGTGATCTATCAAAGCGTTGACGTGGCGTGTGACGAGAAACACGTGCCGCAGGCAATTTCCGGGAAAGGGAGCGGGGCAGAGCGGGCTATTGATCAGGCTCAGGGGAGCCTTTTCGCAGACGGCGAGCTTGACGCGGTGACGTTCCAGCCTGTAACGGCTGCGCCGTCCGGTGTTTGGTTTTTCTGCGTGTCCGTCAATGGGGAAGACGTACGTGCAGAACTTTCAAAGGCTGCTGGGGTTTCAAACGGAAATTTCCGGCAGTTTGAAGAACGTATTTTCATCATCCGCAAGGGTGAGTGGGAAAGTGTTCGTGTGAAGGGAGACATTGAGCCGGACGGTGTTGAGTTCGAACCCGTAATACGCCGCAAGTAGGAAAATGTTCAATTTCACAAGGTTGGAACTTGCTAGACAGCGGCGACGAGTGACGGCGAAGGCGTTGGCAGAATTGGCTGGCATCGCACCTGTCACGTTGTCTCGCATTGTCAACGCTCAGCAAACGCCTGACGACAGCACCGTAGATGCGTTGGCAAGGGCCTTGAAATATCCCCGTGATTTCTTCTTTCTCGATGATGTGAACCCTATTGATGTTCAGGCTGCCAGTTTTCGCAGCTTGACGTCAATGAGCGCAAGGGAACGGGATGCTGCTCTTTCGGCAGGCGTGTTGGCGTTTGCTGTATTGGAATGGGTCAAGCAAAGATACGATTTGCCACCCATCGATCTCATCGATCTCAGCCATGAGCGAGACCCCAGCAAAGCTTCACGTCTTTTAAGACAGCACTGGGCGATAGGTGAGAAGCCCATCAGCAATATGATCAAGTTGCTCGAGACCAAAGGCGTCAGGGTTTTTTCGCTCGCCGAGGAAACGAAAAAAGTTGATGCGTTTTCCTGCTGGCGTGACAACGAAGCCTTCGTGTTCTTGAACACCTTCAAATCGGCAGAACGAAGCCGCTTTGACGCCGCCCATGAGCTTGGGCATCTCGTAATGCACAAGCACGGAGGGCCGCAGGGGCGTGAGGCTGAAAACGAGGCGAACGCCTTTGCATCGGCATTTCTCATGCCGCATGACGATCTGGTTTCTCATGTTCCTTATGTGAGCAGTGTCGAGCAGATCATAAGAGCTAAGAAGCGTTGGGGCGTTGCTGCGGTTGCTCTTGCATATCGGCTGAATAAGCTGGGACGATTGACCGAGTGGCAATATGTCCAGATCAATCGCCGCTATCGGTCCGCTGAGCCGGATGGCTTACCCCACGAAAAATCCGCAGTGTGGGAAATGGTGCTTAAGGATCTGTGGAAGCAAGGCGTATCAAAAAATCATATTGCGCGTGATCTTTTCATACCCACTCAAGAGATTGAGGATTTACTCTTCGGGCTGACGATCGATCCATCACCGCCATTGCGCAACGACAGCAAAGAGCGGTTCCGCTTGCTCTAATTCGCAAGTCATTCAAGGAAGGGTCCGTTCCGGACATTGCAATTAAACTCAAAACGTCCAAGTTTCCTCCCAGCACCTCTGCAACACTAACCGCGCCGCCGGCGTCTGGACAGGAAAGCGGTTCCGTGGCATCAAAAAAGACATGAACGCTGCGCGCACCAACTCACAGCTCCTACTCGCCATCATTCCGATGGTGGGTTAGCACGCGCTTGCGTTTCTAAGATGCAGCAACCCGCCGAAGAGGCGGGTTTTTTTGTTGCCATTCCTCTTCGGTCAGAAATTCAGCTTCCGGCCCCGCCCGGACCCGTCCGAATAGACAGAAGGGAATTCGCAATGCCATATGACCCCAAGACGATCGAGCCGCGATGGCAACGATACTGGGAAGAAAGCCAGACGTTCAAAACCGAGGACGACACAAGCCGCCCGAAATATTATGTCCTTGATATGTTTCCCTATCCGTCCGGCGACGGCCTGCATGTAGGCCATCCCGAAGGCTATACCGCGACCGACGTGGTGGCTCGCTACAAGCGCATGATGGGCTTCAATGTCCTGCACCCCATGGGGTGGGATGCCTACGGGCTGCCCGCCGAGCGATACGCCGTGCGGACGGGCATTCATCCCGCAATCACCACGCGGAGCAATATCTCGAATTTCAGGCAGCAGGTCCGGCGTCTGGGCTTTTCTTACGATTGGAGTCGGGAGATTTCGACCACCGATCCCGAATTCGTTCGGTGGACGCAATGGATCTTCCTGCAAATGTATAAGGCCGGCTTGGCCTACCAGGCAGACGTTGCTGTCAACTGGTGCCCAGCACAAGGTACGGTGCTGGCCAACGAGGAAGTGAAGGATGGCCGCTACGTGGAAACCGGAGACCCGGTGGAACGTCGCACGATGCGCCAGTGGATGCTGAAAATCACCGCCTATGCCGACCGCCTGCTCGCGGATCTGGATGAACTGGACTGGCCGGAAGGCATCAAGGCGATGCAGCGCAACTGGATTGGAAGATCGGAAGGCGCTGAAGTGACTTTCGCCATCGAGGACAGAGAGAGTTCCATGACCGTATACACCACGCGTCCGGAAACGATCTTCGGCGCGACGTTCATCGTCCTGTCCCCCGAGCACCCTGCTATCGATGCCATCACTTCCGTCGGCCAACGCGAAGAGGTCGACGCCTACCGCACCCGCGCGGCGGCAATGAGTGCGATAGCGAAGTCGCAAGCCCAGTCCAAAAGCGGCGTATTCACCGGAGCGTATGCGATCAACCCGGCGAATGGTTCGCGGATACCGGTATGGGTCGCTGACTACGCACTGATGAACTACGGCACAGGGGCAATCATGGCCGTTCCCGCCCATGACGACCGCGACCGCGATTTCGCTGAGGAGTTCGGGCTGCCGGTCGTCGAAGTCGTGTCGGCATCCGGCTCCCTCTCCGGCGAAGTGCCGCCTGCCGCGTGGACGGGCGAAGGCTCGATGATCAACTCCGGGTTCATGGATGGAATGGAGACGAAGACGGCAAGAACGGCAGCGATCTCGTGGATGACCGCGCAAGGCGTTGGCGTGGGGCGCGTCGAGTACAAGCTGCGCGACTGGCTGTTCTCGCGGCAGAGATACTGGGGAGAACCCTTTCCTATTCTGCATGCCGCCGACGGCAGTATCGTGCCCCTGCCGGAAGACGCCCTGCCATTGCTGCCTCCCGAACTGGACGAATATAGGCCAACGCCGGACGGGGAGCCGCCGCTGGCACGGGCGGGCGATTGGGTTCGAACAGTCGATCCAAAGTCCGGCATGGAAGCTCTGCGGGAAACCAACACGATGCCCCAATGGGCGGGATCGTGCTGGTATTACCTGCGTTTTGCCGATCCTCGGAACGTGACCGCGCCGATCGATCCCGAGAAGGAGAAATACTGGCTGCCCGTCGACCTGTACGTCGGAGGAGCCGAGCATGCGGTGCTGCATCTGCTCTACGCGCGCTTCTGGCACAAAGTCCTGTTCGACATCGGCGTCGTGACGTCCAAAGAACCGTTCCGCAAGCTGTTTAACCAGGGAATGATCCTGGCCTTCAGCTACAAGGATGCGGCTGGAAGGTACTATCGCCCGGAGGACGCGGCCGAGCGCGACGGCCGCTGGTATGTCGGAGAAATCGAGGTCGAGCGCCAGGTCGAGAAGATGTCGAAGTCGAGGCTCAATGTCGTCAATCCTGACGAGGTTGTCGAACGATACGGCGCCGACGCCATGCGTCTGTATGAACTCTTCATGGGACCATTGGACGTTGCCAAGCCGTGGCAAATGTCCGGCGTGGCCGGGGTCAGCCGCTTCCTCCATCGCGTATGGCGGATCGCAATTGGAGAGGATGGCACGTTGTCGAGCAAGATTCTGGACGCGGAGCCGTCTCGAGAGATCGCGCGCGTTCTTCACAAAACGATCAAGGCTGTCGGCAACGACATCGAGGCCCTGCGTTTCAACACGGCGATCTCCAAGCTGATGGAGCTGTCAAACGCATTGACGGGTCTGGACATCAAGCCACGGCCAGCAGTCGAATCCTTCGTTCTGCTGCTGGCACCATTCGCGCCTCACATTGCCGAGGAACTCTGGCGAATGCTGGGGCATCCGCAAAGTCTGTCGCATGAACCCTGGCCGACATACGACCCCACTCTCGCCGACGATGGTATCCGCGAAATTATCGTCCAGGTGAACGGCAAGCTGCGGGGAAGGATTCAGGCCGCTCCGACGATCAGCGATGGCGAACTCGTGGCGCTGGCTGCGAGAGAAGCTGACGTTGCGGCGAGGCTCAAGGGGAAGACCGTGCTGAAGGAAATTGTCGTCCCCGGGCGTCTCGTCAACTTCGTGCTCGCCGACTAGCGAATGAACGATTAGCCGTCAGCTTTTAAGCGTTGAGGAGCTGCTTCGCCGTGGCCGAGCTCTTTCTGCGGTCAGCATTTGCAAGAGCATAGAGGCGTTTTAGCCCGCCTCCTCCTTGGCCCAACGATATATATCAAACATCGCGGCATCACACTGCTCGAGTAAGCTCACGTTAGCGCCTTCTTGTCCTCATCAGCGCTTGCGAGGGTCGATTTGTCCGCCGCTGGGGGTGCTCCGGCTCCTGCGAGGGCCATACTTCACATGCTATACGCACGTCGCGGCGCTAGTCGCCAAAGCTCGCATCAATCTAGCTTTGGTAGACAGCCAGGTCGGCTTGGCCTTCTTGGTCCGACGCTCCTGATTGCAGGCGAAACAAACAAGATGAAGATTTTCGAGGCAACTGTTTCCGCCCTGGCTTGCGGGCTTGATGTGATCCCATGTGGCCAAGTTTGAGACCGCGGCGAGCCTATTGCGTTTGCGATCCTTGTTATGAAATCCAGGAAAAACCATTGGGGCCTCGCAAATACCGCATTGCCCGCCCTGAAGCTCGAATGCTTGCCGCTTTCGGCGGTGTCTGTACTTCGCGAGTTTGCTCAAGCGTGATTGCCCTACTGCAATGCCTGGTTGATTTAGGAAAGCCGCAATTCGGACCGCTGTCAATTCTCCTTAATGGGTACTTCCCGGCGCACTGCAGTCGCCATCCCGGCTTTGTCGCATCCGGCACGGTCGGCCAGCGCCCTCCTCGTTGACCGGCGGAAAGGCCGATTTGTGCTTAGCGTCCGACGAATGGGTGCACCGTCCGATTACGCCTCGATGGCCCGCGCCCTCAACTTCACGGCACCTCCGCTTCTCCTCGTTAGCAATTTGTTGACCATAAGCTGGCTTTACTGGACCTGATGGATGCGGAGGTTTCCGCTCGTCGTCGAATGTTTGGTGTAGGACGGGTTGTTCGTGTTGAAGTATCCACTGCAGGGATTGTCGAGCGGAGCCTTGGGCGGAGTTGCCACGCTCCTGTCGCGAGCAAAACGCTTCGCAGCGCAGACCATTCTGCCAGCCCTGTTTGCGCTGCCGGCTCTTGTCGGCTCTGCATCCTTTGCCTCAGCGGAAGATCGTGCCCTAAAGCTGTTCTTTACCCATACGGGCGAGAGGGCGACGATTACCTACAAGCGGGACGGAAAGTTCGATCCCAAGGGCCTTGCCCAGATCAATCGGTTTCTGCGCGACTGGCGACGGAACGAGCCGACTCGGATGGATCCGCGGCTGCTCGACCTGGTCTGGGAGGTGTATAAGCGCAGCGGCGGCAAGGATTATATCCACATCGTCTCCGCCTATCGTTCGCCCGCGACCAACAACATGCTGCGCAACCGCTCGCGCAGCACCGGTGTCGCCAAGAAGAGCCAACACATGCTGGGCAAGGCGATGGATTTTTACGTGCCCGGCGTGAAGCTTGCGACGTTGCGGGCAACTGCCATGCAGATGCAGGTCGGCGGTGTCGGATATTATCCGACCTCGGGATCGCCCTTCGTGCATCTCGACGTCGGCAATGTCAGGGCCTGGCCGCGCATGTCGCGGCAGGAACTCGCGCGCATATTCCCCAATGGGCAGACGATGCATCTTCCGGCCGATGGCCGGCCGCTGCCGGGATACAATCAGGCGGTTGCGAGCTACAAGAAACGCGGCGCCGCCGCCTCGATCCAGATCGCCAGCAGCGCTGGAGAAGACGAAGATGTGGCGGGATCGAGCACGCCTGGCGGCAACACTGGAGATAGCAAGCTGGTGACGGCGCTGCTGCCGGCGCCGAAAAGCCGTGCCTTGAATGCGCTGGCGCAGCAGACCGGCGTGGTCGAGCGGGATGACAAGGGCCCGGCTGGTGATGTTCCAGCTTTCCCGGTTCCGATACCGGCGATGCGCCCGGTCCCCCTGGCGCATGATGCGGGCGCGGCCGACACACTGGTGACTGCGTCGATCGGCCCGACCGATGCCCTTCCGGAGAGACGGCCGCCTGTATTGCCGGCCCACGCCCGTTTCCATCCCCTCGTTGCCGCACAGGAGAGTTCCAGGCGGGGCGTCGATATGATCGCCTCGCTGCCGATGACCGCGTCCTGGGAAGAAGCGAGATTCTTTGGATCGACATCCCAAGCGGCGCTGATGAAATGGGCGCTGCATTCTCCCGGCAAGGCGATCGGGTTGAGCGCGCCTCGCGTCTCGCCCCGTACGGTTCATCGTCAGGCGAATGTCGCGACCCCAGGTGAGGCTGTCATTCCGGTCGCCGCCGCAGGACCATTCGATGCCAGCCGGTTTATCTCGCCTCCGGAGGGCTGACGTCCATCATCAGAGCTTGATCCGATGAGATCAGTAAGCCGGTCCTCTGCTTCCTTTTCAGTCGTCACGTCTGGCGGCGGATAGATCGGCGCGCTGGACGACATCATCTTCGCCACCGTCCACTTCGTCGGAGAGCGGGGTGAAATCAATGACAAGTGATAAGGGGCCGATACCCGACGGGGCCGGGGCCGAAGCATGCGAGGGTGCGAAACCGGTTCAGGCAAGACTATCGCGAGGCTTCCAGGCGGCCACCCCCGCGCAGAAGGTTCAGCCAGGCGCGCGACACTTTCTCCGCGCCAGTGCCCCCGAAATGGCAATCGTCGTAGCGATCATCTCCATCGAGCAACATGTCAGAATTTACGCCCTCTCGGATACCGTGGCCGCTTTTTGACAGGGCCAGTTGCGCCCGCACTATCGCATTGTCTGGAATATGCTCCTTGAAGCCGCCGTTGCTCGGTTCCAGACATTTCGATGCGGTCGAAATGTAAACGGGCGCCTCCACGCCGTGCTGACGCAGCGTGTCAACCATCGACATGAAACGTTGCTGATAGGCCTCCGCAGTGGTGCCCAGAACGAGGTCCGCCTCACCTTGCACCCAGAGGACGCTCGTTATCCGATAGTTGGAATCCTGAAGCTGTTTCATTGTATCGACCAGCACTGGATTGATGTCGCCGCCTGCCGCCCATCGTGCGACCTCGGATCCAGAATATGCGAGAGGCGCGAGAATGACGCTGTCATACTGTCCCGATGCAATCAAATTGTTCGCAAGGAGCGTCCAGTATTCTCCCTTGGTATCGGTCGATCCAAGAAGTGGCGACGCCGCGACGAAGCACCGTTTGTCAAAGGCGTTGACGACGCGAGCGCCATAATTCGACCTGTGTCGTTGTCCACCGTCATTGGCCGCGTTCGATTGGCCAAGAATGAGCAAGACAGCCGTTCGATCGGTTTGAGTGGGGCAGGTCACAGAGGTTTTTGATTCATCCCCGATGAGGCGTTCCTTGTCGTCGAAAGTATATCGGCTTGGGGCCGCCGGCTTCTCTCCAACAACCGTTTTCCTCAGCGCGGAAAGTTGTGGCCAAGGAAAGATCTCATGTCTCGCACTCATGCCGCCAAGGAAGTATATGGCGATTAAGGCGCCCCCGCATACTGCCAGCGTGTTACGCATCTCGTTACCCTTTACTCATCACACAATGACATGGAGCCTATTGGACTAATCAAGGCCGGTCCAGTTATGCAATAGGGGTAATCCAAGCATCACTCGATATTGACGTCATTCATCGAAGACACATATCGAAAGACTATGAGTGCAGACGGAGTTTCGCATGTGCCGCCGGATCTACATCGATCAAGCGTTTGACGAGATGGCAAGAAATTTCGCTTTCGCTGAGCGAGGTGACGTCGATGACTTGGGTGATCGCCTCCCCCGCGTAAAAACCGTGAGAAACCCTGGAGCTGGCATCATTGATCAAAATTGATCCAGCGCCGAACGGGTTCTGCAATTAGATTAGTAACTTAAGGCTAATTGAATAGCTTCAGAACCATGTCATTCTTCTGCATATCGCGTCCCCCGGTCGCGAAAACCCCTGATACAAAGTGCCCCGCAAACTCCGCGGGGCATTTTGCTTTTCTGATCACCGAAGCAGGAAATTCCGGGGCTGCAACCGCGCCGATCGCGGCAAACAGCCGCGGCCGGTCGCTCGGCAAATGGGCGCTGCATTCTCCCGGTGGGGCAATTGGATTGAGCGCGCCTCGTCTTTGCCCGGGGCCGAGGCCGAAGCGTGCGACGGTGCGAAAACCGGTTCAGGCAAGACTATCGCGAGGTTTCCAGGCGGCCGTCGCTGCGCAGAAGGTTCAGCCAGGCCTGCGACGCTTTCTCTCCGGCTGTGCCCCCGAAATGGCAATCGTCGTAGCGGTCGTCTCCATCGAGTAGCGCGTCGGAATTAACGCCCTCCCGGATACCGTGGCCGCTTTTTGACAGGGCCAGTTGGGCCCGTACTATCGCATTGTCCGGAATATGCTCCTTGAAGCCGCCATTGCTCGGTTCCAGGCATTTCGATGCGATCGAAATGTAAACGGGTGCTACGACGCCGTGCTGACGCAACGTGTCGACCATCGACATGAAATGATCCCGATAGGCCTCCGCGGTGGTGCCGATAACGAGATCCGCCTCTCCTTGCACCCAGAGGACGCTGGTTATGCGATAACCGGAATCCTGAAGCTGTTTCAGCGTATCGACCAGCACAGGATTGAGGTCACCGCCTGCCGCCCACCGGGCGACCGCAGATCCCGAATATGCGAGAGGTGCGAGGATGACGCTGTCATTTTGTCCCGATGCAATCAAATTGTTCCCGAGAAGCGTCCAGTACTCTCCCTTGGTATTGCTCGATCCAAGAAGGGGCGACGCCGCGATGAAGCACCGTTTGTCAAAGGCGTTGACAAGGCGAGCGCCGTAATTTGACCGGTGTCGCTGTCCACCGTAGTTGGCCGCGTTCGATTGGCCAAGAATGAGCAAGACAGCCGTTCGATCGGTTTGAACCGGGCAGGTCACAAGCGTTTTTGAGTCATCCCCGATGAGCCGTTCCTTGTCGTCGAAACTATATCGGCTTGGAGCCGCTGCCTTCTCTCCGCCAACCATTTTCTTCAGCGCGGAAAGTTGTGGCCAAGGAAAGATCTCATGTCTCGCGCTCATGCCGCCGAGAAGGTACATGGCGATCATGGCGGCCCCGCCGACTGCTAGCATTTTGCGCATGGCGTCACCTTTAATCATCATCCGATGACTAATCGAGGCTGGTCCAGCCACGAAGGTTCCTTTACACCAGCCATTTCTGCTTGCTCGGGCGTGATCTCACTGACTTCGTGGAGATCGACCCCGTCGCCACTCTCAACTATAGCCCGGACCAGCGATTGCAATTATCCGATTGGGTGAGAGATCCTGCCTGCTCGTAAGCAGCGTGCAGTAGCATGAAGAAAGTCCCGTTGCTCCAAGCGGAACTTTTGTGTGCCTTCTCCAATTTAGCTAGTAGTTGTTCGGAGATGTCCGCCATGAATGTGAGCGACGAAAGAACCGTCTCCTTGTGGGCTGCGCTTAGGGTTATGCCCGACGCGACACCACTCACGCGGAACGATGAGGCTGATGCCGTTGTCATCGGCTCCGGAATTGCCGGCCTGTCGGTAGCCTACGAGCTCGCCCTTGCGGGGCAGAAGGTTGATGTCATCGATCGCGGCCAGATCGGCAGCGGTATGACGGCGCGCACGACGGCGCATCTATCATCCATATGCGACGACTATTTCTCCAAGTTGATCGACCTCCGCGGGCGGGACGGGGCGCGGCAATTCTACGAGAGCCAATCGGCCGCGATCGATCGTATCGAGGCGATCCAGGGGACCGAAGGCATCGCCTGTGATTTCAGACGCGTCGACGGGTTTCTGTTTCCATCGTCCGAAGGACAGGAAGCCGATCTCAAACGAGAATTCGACGCCGCGCTGCAGATCGGCGTCGCGGTCGAACGAGTCACGGGCCTGCCATTTGCGGAATTTTCTGCGACACCCGCCCTTCGTTACACCAGTCAGGCGACATTCCATCCGCTCAAATATCTCCGTGGGCTGGCTGCGGGCATTCGCGCTCGCGGCGGCAAACTTTTCTGCGATACAGTGGTCGAGGCGGTCGAGGAGACCGAAGGCGGTGTGCGCGTGTCGACGAGTTCCGGCTTCACCGTCACCGGAAAATCGGCCGTGGTCGCCACCAATTCGCCGATCAACGACCGTGTCGCCATCCACACCAAGCAAGCGCCCTATCGCACCTATGCGATGGCCTTCGAGATCGACCGCGGGGCGATCGCCGATGGGCTCTATTGGGACATGGAAGATCCCTACCATTACGTGCGCCTGCAACCCCGTGACGGCGCGACGGATTTTCTTATCGTCGGCGGCGAAGACCACAAGACAGGGGCCATCGACGATGCCGAAGAGCGCTTCGCCGCTTTGACCGCCTGGACCAGGCGTCTGGTGCCCGATATTGGCGCCGAGACCCATCGCTGGTCGGGCCAGGTCATGGAGACGATCGATTACGCCGCCTTCATCGGCCGCAATCCCGGCAATGACCGGGTTTTCGTCGTCACCGGCGATTCCGGCGAAGGTATGACCCATGGCGTGGTCGCTTCGCTGTTGATCCGCGATCTCGTTCTCGATGGCGACAGTCCGTGGCGGGAACTTTACGAGCCCTCGCGCAAGACGCCCCGGGCGATCGGCGATTACCTGATGGAAAATGCGACGGCGATCAAGAATTTCGCAGAATATGTCGCGCCCGGCGAACGCGAGTCCGTCGACAAGCTACGGCCCGGAGAAGGCGCCATTGTCCGAGAGGGCCTCGCCAAGATCGCCGCCTTCCGAACAGAGGATGGGACCCTCTACAAACGGTCGGCATCCTGCACCCATATAGGCTGCCACGTGCACTGGAATTCCCTTGAACGCTGCTGGGACTGCCCTTGCCATGGCTCACATTTCGCTGTCGACGGCACCGCTTTGAATGGTCCGGCTGTCTCGCCCTTGGCCGACATTTGGTAGCCAAGTCTGTCCTGGCGCCTGTCGGGCAACTGCGCCTATATATTCAGGCCGCCCCTTTGCGGTAGAACACTCAGCGTCGCCCCATTATGAAGCTAATGCTTGATGGGAAGGAGCCTCTTGCGGTAACCGATGCCTAATCCTCCCAAATCCTCCAACGAAAGCGTCAGCAACTCGAGCCAGGCTGGCCATCAGACAGCGGATTCGGCAGCGCCGGTGGACGCACCGGATTCGCCAGAATCCAACCGGGCTGGCGACCGGCAACAGCCCGACGGATCGTTCGGCCAAAGTCGACAGGCTGTGCGAAAACTGTTTCATGCGCTGCGCCAGGATTTGAAGGCGAGTTCCGCCTTGCGAAAGAGCAAGACGGTCGCTTCGAACCTGAGGACGAATCTGGGAGGATTGACCCGGCTGGAAAAGCCATCAGCTGCGGCAGCCGCACTGATCAAAACCGGGCGCGGTATTCGCAGCCTGCGCACCAAGTGGCGTCACTCCGGCCGACGCGCTCCGTTTGCTGGCCGCTGGTGGAAATTGACGATGGGGCTGGTCTTTGTCGTCTGTCTCCTCGTCGCAAGCGTTCTGGTGTGGGCGCTGAAGGATGTGCCGTGGAGCGAGATCCGCGACGGAACGTTGAAGCCCGTCGTGGTGCTGGAAACTGCAGACGGCGCACCGTTGGTAAGGCAGGGACCATATCAAGGCCCCTATGCTCAATACGACCAGTTTCCGCCCGATCTGATCGATGCCGTTCTTTCCATTGAGGATCGCCGCTTCATGGATCACTTCGGTATCGATCCCCGGGGGATCGGAAGGGCGCTGCTGCGGAACCTGAAAGCCGGCTCGGTGGTAGAGGGCGGCAGCACGATTACCCAGCAACTCATCAAGCTGCAATATCTCGACAGCGATCGAACCATAAAACGGAAAATACAGGAGTTTGTCATCGCCGTTTGGCTGGAGTGGAAGCTCGGCAAGCGGGAAATCCTGACACGCTATCTCAACAGCGTCTACCTTGGAGCGGGCGCTACCGGCATGCCTGCCGCCGCGCGGATCTATTTCAACAAGGATATCGGCGACCTCAACCTGCCGGAATCGGCGATGCTGGCGGGATTGCTGCGGGCGCCGAGCCAATGGAATCCGATCGACAATTTCGAAGGCGCCCGGCAGCGCACCATCGTCGTTCTCGACGCGATGGCTGCGAATGGCAAGATTACCGCGCCAGCGGCGGTTGAGGCCAAGGCGAGCTTTGCCAAGCTGAATCCAACGACGCCGACGCCGCGCTCGGGAAGCTGGTTTGCCGACTGGATCTCGCCGCAGGCGAGCGAAATCGCCGGCTCCTCGCCGGGTTCAACGACAGTGCGCACGACGCTGGTGCCGCGGCTGCAGCAGATCGCCGAAAGCGTGGTGAAAAGAAGCCTGGGCGGGGAAGGAAAGACAGTCGGAGCATCGCAGGCCGCGCTGGTGGCGATGACGCCGGACGGCGCGGTCGTTGCCATGGTTGGCGGGCGCGACTATAAGGCCAGCCAGTTCAACCGCGCCGTTACTGCGATGCGCCAGCCGGGTTCCACCTTCAAGCTGTTCGTCTATTACGCAGCCTTGAAGGCCGGGCTCACTTTGTCCGACCAGGTTCTGGACGCACCCATCGACATCGACGGCTGGTCGCCGGAAAATTCCGGCGGCAACTATCGCGGCTGGGTGACACTTGCCGAGGCTTTCGCGCGGTCGCTCAATGCCGCCTCGGTGTCGCTTGCCCAAGAAGTCGGGCTGGACAATGTGATTGCCGCAGCGCGTGAGCTCGGCATCGATGCGCCACTTGCCAATACCCCGTCCCTGGCGCTCGGCACATCCGAAGTCAATCTGCTTAACCTCACCAGCGCCTATGCGTCCGTCCAACTCGGCAGGGCGCCCGTCACACCCTGGGGCATCATCGACTTTCAGGCGGCAGGACAGCCGAAGACGTTTCGGGTGGGCCAGCAAGCAAAGCCGAATGTCGATCTTTCACCCTACCAGTCCGATCTCCTCGGTCTGCTGCAGTTGGTGGTCGAGCGCGGCACCGGGCGTGGAGCCGACCCCGGCACGTTTGCGGCCGGCAAGACCGGCACCAGCCAGAACAATCGCGATGCCTGGTTCGTCGGCTTCACCGAAACGCTCGTCGTCGGCGTCTGGGTCGGCAATGACGATGACGCGCCAATGCAAGGGGTGACGGGCGGCGCCTTGCCAGCGCATATCTGGCGGGACTTCATGCGCGCGGCGATGGCCGAACCGACGATCGGAGTGCGATCGACAGAGGCTGTGACCGACGGCCAAAGCGCGCCGCTGTCATGCAACATCACCGCCTGCGCGCGAAGCTACCGGTCCTTCCGCCCATCCGACTGCACCTATCAGCCATATTCCGGCGGCCGACGGCTCTGCGAAAAATGATGCGGCGTAGATCGAGCGCCAGGCAGGTCGGCTGGTCGCCGGGAATGTCTCTCGGCTCTGGTTGCCGTACGGTTTTCCTGAGCCCCGTGGGGGAATTAGTGGGTTAATTGGCCAATCGCAGGGCTGTGTCTTCCTGCGAGTTGCCGCGTTCCCCGCGGCACACTTTGCCCTGCCGCGCGCGTGACTTTTCAGGGATGCGTCAATCTACGCTTCGAGCGACTTCCTCATTCTTATCAGAGGAACGCTGGCGCCGCCGCGGGCGTCTTCCACTCGCTCAACGGCGCGATATCCGCAGGCGAGATAGAGCGGTTCGCCCGATAATGTCGCCATCATCTCGATGTCCCGAAAACCTTCATTGCGCGCCGCTTCCTCGCAGAGGGCCATGATCAGCCGTCCGACGCCGCGACGCGTGACGTTCGGGTGGGTGTACATCGCTCTGATGCGCGCCGGGTCCGTTGCCGGATCCAGCAGAGCCGCATTGCGGCCGGACGTGCTATCGCCGCCGTAAAGCGTTGCTCGCCGGCTCCAGCCACCACAGCCCGCCAAACCGCCGTCGATCTCGATGATGAAATAGGTCCCGTCCTCGATCAACTGGCTATCCAGCCCCATGATGGCTCGGCTGGAAGCAATCTGTTCGGGGCTGAGAAAAGGTCTCTGGTTCTCCGCGATGGCGGCATCCATCAGGGATTTGAGGTCGGCCAAATCACTGTGGCCGGCGAGGCGATGCCTGAATTGCTGTCGTTCCATCTCCCGCCGCCCTTCGACTGGCGACCGATCGGGCCAGTCTGCGGCACGTCGTCCCGTGCATCCCTGCCTGCATCCGCGCCGCTGGCCATTCTAGCAAGTCGGGGTCGTGAATTGAAGCGGCTTGAGCAGATTGCCGCATAGCCGATGACCACATCTGCGCGACGCGCACGCCGGTTCGCTGGCCAGCCTCAGGTCCGCACACGAAGCGCCCGCTCGGTTCTATCGGCGATCTGGGTGACGGCATAGGCGATCGCCATGTAGATCACGACGGCGACGAGGAAAGCCTCGAGGTAGTAGAAGTTCAGCGCGGCGGTCAGTTGCGACTGCGCGAAGATATCGACCACTTCGATGGCGAAGCCGAGCGACAGCGCCTTCATGATCACCATGAACGAGTTCGCCAGATCCGGGATCGCCGCGACGATCACCTGCGGCAGCATGACCCGGCGGAAGAGCTGGCTCTTCTTGTAGCCGAGCGAATAGGCGGCATCCGCCTGGCCGGTGTCGAAGGAATTCAGGGCGCCCTTGACCACTTCGGCCTGGAATGCGGCGACACAGGCGGTGAGCGCCACGATGAGCGTGACCCAGTTTGGGGTCGAGTGACCATTATAGTCGACGCCGACGAGTGACGTCAGGAACTGCAGGGTCGATGGAAGGCCATAATAGGCGAGGAAGATGACGACCACCATCGGGACGCCCTTGAAGGCGACCTTGTAGGCGACGACGAGCTGCCGAAGCACGGGAACGCGGCGGTATTCGACCATGGCGAACAGGCTACCGATGATCGTCGAGAGCACAAAGACGGCAAGCGCCATTGCAAGGGTCAGCGGCACCGCGCCAAGGATTTCCCGGAGATCGGGGAGAAGAACGTCGATATCGAACATTATGCGCTCCTTCCTTCACTCAGACGCTTGCGATCAGCGTCGCCCGAGCCGGCGCAGCCCTCGGAGCGAACTTCGCCGAACGGAGCTCGAAGTAGCGGACGATCAGCCATGCGGCCAGGCACAGCACCGAATAGAGCACAGCCAGTACCAGATAGGTTTCGAACTGATACTGGTTGTAGTCGCGCTCCATGACGAGATGGGCGGTCGCCATCACGTCGGCGGCACCGATATACATGACCAGGGCGACGTTATGGATGAGATAGATGATCGCGTTTCCGTAGCCCGGCAGCGCGATATGCACGGCCTGCGGGGCCAAGACGCGCAGGAGCTTCTGCCGGAAGGAATATCCGAGACTGTCGGCGGCGTCGTGCTGGCCACGCTCGACGGCGAGATAGGCCGGCCTTAGGACTTCGGAGAGATAGCCGCCGTGATAGAGGCTGAGGCCGAGCATCGCGGCGACCGTCGGCGACACGAAATCCTCGACGCCGAAAATGTCCACGAACACCGGAAGCCCGTAGAAGGCGACGAACAACTGTAGCACGACGGGCACGCTCCGGGCGTATGATACGTAGAGATCGGCCAGATGGCTGATCACCGGTATCCTGCGCACCCGGAACGTCGTTGCGATCAGGGCCAGCACGAAGCCGGCGACCATGGCCGTGAAGGTGATCGCAAGCGTCAGCGGCAGGGCCGAAAGCAGCTCGGGAATCATGATGGACAGGTCCACTTTGGAACGCTCCTTCTTTCAGTCTTTGGCCTGATCGCCGGTATCGCAGCCCGGCGTCACTTCATGTATGCGGTGATGTCCTCGCCGAACCATTTCTGCGAGAGCTTGGCGAGCGTGCCATCGGCCTTGAGTTCCTTCAGAGCCTTGTCGACACCGTCGGCGAGCGCCTTGTTCTCCTCGGAGCGGTGGATCAGGACGAAAGTCTCGTTGATCGCCACAGGCTCGCTCGCCTGGACCTTCAGCTTCTGCTGGTCGATCACGGTCTGCTCGCCGAGGTTCGACGGCAGCACAAGCGCGTCGTACTTGCCGTTCTCGACCTCCTTCAGCCGGTCCGGGTACGGAATTCCTGCGCTCGAAGCCGTTACCTCAATCTTATAGTCGGGGTTCTTTTCCTGCCACGCCGTGGCGAACTTGTAGATGCCGCCGCCCGCCGTCACCGGCACGATCTTCTTGCCGACGAGGTCCTTCATCTCCTTGATGCCGCTGTCGGTGCGGCTGTAGATCTTGATCAGGCTGGCGCCGATCGGCGCTTCCGGAATGAGGAACTGCTTCTCGCGGGCTGGCGCGCGATAGTAGCCGCCGGTCGCAATGTCGTATTTGCCGGTCGCCAGACCCGTCTCCTGGGCGATGTCGGCAGCGCCTTCCATCACGAACTTGTATTGGGGCAGCTTGGCGTTGATCGCCTTCAGGACGTCGGGCTCGTAGCCCTGCGGCTCGACGCCGATGGCGCCCCAGGATAGCGGCTTCGATTCCGCCGCGGTGGCGATCTTGATCGTCCGGAAAGCGTCCTCGGCAAAGGCTGCGCCCGCGGTTGCGAGAGCGATGGAAACGCCGGCAACGGCGAGGCCGAAGCTGCGGCGGGAAAGTGAACTCGAAGAAGTCATTTCTGGAATCCTTTCTCTATTGGATTGCACGCTCGGAATTGAGGAACTGGGCAAGGCGTGGGTTGGAAGGCGTATCGAAGATTTCTGTCGGGCTGCCGTCGGCGGCGACGACGCCCCGGTCCATGAAGACGATGCGGTTCGAAATGTTCTTGGCAAACTGCATCTCGTGGGTGACGAGAAGCGAGGTGATGCCGGAGGACGTCACGTCCTTGATCACCTTGAGAACCTCGTTCACGAGTTCGGGATCGAGAGAGGACGTCGGCTCGTCGAAGAGCATGACATCGGGCTTGACCGCCAGCGCTCGGGCGATGCCGGTTCGCTGGAGCTGACCGCCGGAAAGCTGTGACGGGTAGTTGTCGAGCTTGTCGGAAAGGCCGACCCGCTCGAGCTCCCGCAGCGCGATCGTGCGGGCTTCGTCCCTGGATTTGCCCTGCACGACGACGAGCGGATCCATGACGTTCTGGATGACCGTCATGTTCTTGAAGACGTTGAACTGCTGGAACACCATGGCAGTGCGCAGCCGGATCGCCTGCACCGCAGCCTTGTCCGGGCGGGCGAAGTCCATCCTGATATCGTCGAACGCGATCGTTCCCGATGCCGGCTTCACCAGATGGTTGATGCATTTGAGAAGCGTCGTCTTGCCGGTGCCGCTCGGACCGATGATCGACACCACGTCGCCGCGCTTCACTGAGAGATCGACGCCGTTCAGGATCTGCGTGCTTCCGTAGGAGAGCTTTAGGTTGTTGATCTCGAGCATTTCAGTCTCAGGTCCTTTCGGAGGAGATTTGGGCAAGCGTTTCGGTTTCGCCGTCCGCCCATTCGTCGCCGAGCAGTTCCGGGGTGTCGAAGGCCTGGAGATTTTCGAAGTGCGTCTCCCGGTCTTCGACAAAGAGCGATCGGACGATGCCACGGGCAAGGCGATCCGCGCCTTCGCTGATCGCCGGGATGTCGCCCGTGAGCTTGCCGTGGCTGAGCGTCGCCGGGAAATTGAAGCAATGGAGGCTTGCGAGAGTCGGGCATGAACCCGGCTCCCTTTCAAGGAACTCGAATGCATCCCCCAGATCGGGCGATCCCTCGAGTTCTGCGTTCGCCGTTCCGGCCGGCGTCGGGAAGCGGTCGCGCCAGAGGCGAATGTGCGGTTCGAAGGCCGCGAGTTCCGGCCTGGTCGTCAGGTCGATCTTGAAACCGGTGCCGAAGATCAAAAAATCGATGGAATAGCTGGCCTTCGACGTCGTCACGACGAGCTTGTCGCCGTCCTGCCGCAGCCCGGTGATCGGGCTTTGGAGATGAAGGTGGGCCTGTTCGAAGGCGCTGACGCGCATGACGCTCGGACGCGGCGGCGGCGTCTGCTGGCCCATCGCATAGTTGAGGAAGCGCCACTTCCATTCGTCCGGCAGTCCGGCGAAGCCATGGACGACGCCCTGGCTGCCGATGCCGGTGAACTTGTTGATCCGCGGCAATTCCGTCCGGCGGACGAACATGTCGAGGCGGCCGGCACCGGCTTCGAGCGCGGTCGCGGCATTGTCCATCGCCGACGCCCCCGCACCGATCACCCCTACCCGCTTGCCGCGCAGCGCGGCGAAGTCGATCGCATCGGCGGTGTGCGCCCAGAACCTGCGATCGATATTTTCGGCAATGTCGGGCACAAAGGGGCCGCCGAGACCGTCGCGGCCGGTTGCGAGAACCACGTGGCGGGCGATGATCTTTTCTCTACGGCCATTCTCGCTGCAGGCGAGGTCGAGCATGCCATCGTCGCGCGGCAGGATCGCATCCACCGAGACGCCGTTGCGCACCGGCAGCTCGAGCACCTTCCGATACCAGATCAGGTAGTCCATCCACGTCTCGCGCGGCGCCCGGTCGAGCGCCACCCACGCTGCGCTGCCGAAGCGCGCTTCATAATAGGCCCGGAAGGTGAGCGCCGGCAGTCCCATCGCGGGGCCAGTGAGTTGCTTGGGAGATCGAAGGGTGCGCATCCGGGCGAAAGTGACCCACGGCCCTTCCTGCCCGGCCGACGCCTTGTCGAGGACGACATGGTTGGCGACGCCAAGGCGCTTCAGCATTCCGGAAGCGACGAGGCCCGCCATGCCGCCGCCGATGATGACGACGTCGATGACGGGCTGGCCATCAATTTCGCGGGCGGGAACCCACGCCTTGGCGGGCAGCTCCAGCCAGGAAAGGTCCTGGCGAAGACGCGCTTCGAGGGCATCAAGATTGTGAGGATTTCTGGAGAGGTCGCTCATGCGGGCGCTCCTTCGGAGATCGCAGCCTGCCCGTAGACGGTGTCCGCCAAGGTTTCGATGCCATTTGCCTCCAGCAGGCGGCAGCCCGGCATCTTCAACGCTTCGAGCCGCGCGGCATCGATTGCGGCGGCGACCGTCGGTGCGAGCGGCAACGCCGTCGCGGAGATCGCACCGAACAGGAACGGAATGGCCTGGTCGAGCACTCGCATGACGATGCCATCCAGAGGCACGCCGCAGACGGTCGCGGGCTCGACGATGGCAATGCCAAGGCCTGCGCGCACTAACGAGAGCGCAGTCAGCGAGGCGTTGACGTCGATGATGCGATCGGGGGCCACCCCTGCCCGTTCCAACGCCTCGTCGACGCGATGACGAAGCCGATACGGGTTTGCAAGCGTGATAATGCGACGCTCGGCAAGATCGGCCAGGCGAACGACGTCGTTCGCAGCGAGAGGATCTTCGGCGCCGATTGCGATCACGCACGGTGCTTCCGCGATCCAGTGGATGTCGAGACCGGGATGTTCGAGCGGCAGGCTCGATATTCCAAGATCGGCCGAGCGGGCGAGAACAGCCTGCACGACGTTTTCGGCGGCGAGCGCCTGAATGTGGAGATGACGCGGGATCAGGTCGGGTGAGACGGCGGCCAAAGCCTGCGGCAGGATTCCCGCGGCAAGAGACGGCGTCGCCGCGATGGTCAAGGTCGCGGGCTCGTCGAGACCGATCGCTTCGGCCCGTTCGCGGATGTGGGTCAGGCTGGCGAGATGACGTTCGACCTCGGCATGGAAGCGCAGACCGCGCGACGTCGGCTGGATGCGCGGACCGCTTCTGTGAAGGAGCGCGTAGCCCAGATCGGCTTCCAGGTCCTGGATCTGCCGCGTCACTGCCGGCTGCGAGCGGCCGAGCAGCCGGGCTGCGCCGGTGACGCTGCCGGCCGACATTACCGCCGCAAAAGCTTCGAGTTGCCGGATGTCGATCGGGTTTTTATTCATATTCAACATGAACCACCGCCATCCATGCTTTGGAAGCATGACGTTTCTATAATTTGAGTGGACAATAGATAATTATTTCACATTGATTGCAAGCCTTCATGCTATTTTGACATAATGAACTTCAGACCTATCTAATGCTCTCCCGCGAGAAGCAAAGGAGCTTGCCTTGACGCTCATCGAAACTCTTGCCGCCGTCAGACCCGGCTCGGCCCTGGGCGAGGCCATGGAAAAGCGCGCGGAGATCCTGCGCCTCAGCGAAGCCGCCCACGACGCAGTCCTTCTTCCGCGGGACGCCGGCGGCCTGTCGCATGGCCTCAGGGCGGCGCTTGCCGCCCGTATGGCCCGTCACAACCACGACGAAAAACTGGCGAAGCACTACGATGAGCTCGTTAAAGATGCCGCCGAGGCATCGACAGCGCCGCTCGCCAGGCTGGGTACGAGCGTAACCGACGAGCGCATCGCAGAGATCGTCCGCCATGCGGACCGCCTGACCGTCGCGCCGCGCGAGGCGACGCGTGCTCACATCGAGGCACTGCGCAGCGTCGGCGTCAGCGACGCCGACATCGTCCGGCTCTCGGAACTGGCGGCCTTCGTGAACTATCAGGTGCGCGTCATCGCAGGGCTGGCGCTGATCGGAGCAAGACAATGAGCGAAGTCATCCACAGCTTCACCACAACGGTTCCCCGCTGGCAGCCCTATGTCGTGCCCGTCGATCTCGCGACCGCGACCGAGGAGCAGCGCGCGGCGATGCAGGTGACGCCGTCCAACAAGGGCATCTCGCCCTATGTGCTGACGCTCGCTCACGATCCGGAATCGCTCGCCGTCCGCTCGCCGCTGTTCAATCTGATCATGTACGGCAAGGACGGGCTGTCTCCGGGTGAACGCGAGCTGGGCGCCACCGCCGCCTCCATCGTCAACCGCTGCGTCTATTGCGCCGCCGTCCATTCGTCCCGCTTCATCAGCCACACCAAGCGGACGGATGTGATTGACTCCATCTTCGCCGACGGGCTCGATGCCGAGCTTGACGAGCACCTCCAGGCCATCTTCGACTTCGCCGCCCGTCTCTCCGCGACGCCGCCCGAAGCGGCGGAGGCGGACGCGCAGGCTATCGCCGACATCGGCCTCTCCGAGCTTGAAGCCCTGGACCTCGTCTTGTCGTCTGCCATCTTCGGCTGGGCGAACCGCTTGATGCACACGCTCGGCGAGCCGGTAAAAGATTGATGCCGTCAGCAGCGCTGCCGATCGCCGCGATGCCGGGGATGGGCTAGCGCCGAGATCGATCGAAGCAGGTGTCGGAAAACCGAGCGCCAGATCAGGAGAGTAACAGTGTTTGCCGGCGCCGAGCCGGTTTCTCAAAAGCAAGATGAGATCGAGGCCGATGAAAGAGGTGCGAAGCATTCAGCCGATGACATGGCTTTTCGCAGCCCGTTCTTTGCGCGACTTCGGCGACGGGTTCGTCGCCATCCTGTTGCCGGTCTATCTGCTGGCTCTCGGCTTTTCGCCGCTGCAGGTCGGCGTCGTTGCCACCGCATCCCTGTTCGGCTCTGCGCTCCTAACCATCATCATCGGATTTCTTGGCGCGCATCATGATCTCCGCCGCCTGCTTCTGGCCGCCGCTGGCTTGATGGTCGCCACTGGTATCGCTGTACCCATGATCACCGACTATGGGTTGCTGCTGGTGGTCGCCTTTGCCGGCACGATCAATCCTTCGGCCGGCAGTGTGAGCATCTTCGTGCCCCTTGAGCACGCGGTCGTTGCCCGCGAAGCAACCAGCGCCGATCGCACGATGATGTTCGCTCGCTACAGCCTCGTCGGGGCCCTCGCGAGCGCCGGCGGCGGCCTCGCCGCAGCGCTGCCCGATGTGATGACGCGGCTGGGGATGGCGCAACTGACTTCGATCAAGCTGATGTTCATTGTCTATGCGCTGGTCGGCATTCTCGGCAGCCTTTGTTATGCACGCATACCGCCGCGTCCGGTGCGTCACGAAACCGACATACCGGCGGCACTCGGACCTTCACGCGCCATCGTCCTGAAGCTCGCCGCGCTCTTTAGTCTCGACGCCTTTGCTGGAGGTTTCGTGGTTCAGTCCCTGCTCGCCCTGTGGCTGTTCGAACGTTTCGATCTTTCACTATCCGAAGCCGGAGTGTTTTTCTTCTGGACGGGTCTGCTGTCGGCGTTCTCATTTCCTGTCGCCGCTTGGCTATCGAAGCGGGTGGGGCTCATCAATACCATGGTGTTCACCCACGTTCCGTCCAGCATTGCCCTTGGCCTCGCCGCATTCGCACCCACCTTGCCCCTAACGGTCATATTGCTGCTCATTCGAGCCGCGCTCTCGCAGATGGACGTGCCGACCCGCTCTTCCTATGTGATGGCCGTTGTCACCGAGGCGGAGCGTGCCGCAGCCGCAAGCTTCACGTCGGTGCCGCGAAGCCTCGCCGCGGCGGCCAGCCCAGCACTCGCAGGTGCTCTCTTCGCTGCATCCTATCGGGCTTGGCCACTCCTCATCTGTGCCACACTGAAAATCACCTATGACCTGCTGCTGCTATGGCAGTTCCGGCACCTCAAACCGCCCGGGGAAGGTTAATGGATCGCCTGCACAGATCCTCGCAACTAAACGGCAAACTCCATGGGTTCTGGTACGTCTTCGGCGAGGTTGACGGGTGGAATTTGTGGGAGGCGCCTGACAACGCATCGATGGCCCACCGGCAACTAGGCCGCAGCACCGCGATCTTTCGGACCGCCCTCGCGCTCAAGAGTCGCGTCGCAAGATCGCTGCACAGTGTTGCGCGATTTGCGAGGCTAAGGGTTCATCAATCTGTTCGGGCTGGCCCCTCACCGACGGCCAGTTCGCTGCTATTTTGCGGCGTCGGATCGAGGCGTCTTCGTCTACTCGCTCTGCCGCAAATTCCGGATCCGATCGAACAGCACCGCCAGCACGATCGCTCCGCCGATAAACGTCCCCTGCCAGAACGCATTGATGCCGAGCAGGCCGAGGCTGTTGCGGATCACTTCGATCAGCGCCGCCCCGACCAGGGCGCCGAAGGCCGTGCCGACGCCGCCGGCGAGGTTGGCGCCGCCGATGACGGCGGCGGCGATCACCTGAAGCTCCATACCGGCGCCGATATTGGTGGTGACGGCGCCGAGCCAGCCGGTCTGGACGATGCCGGCAATGCCGGCCGAGAGCGCCGAGATCATATAGACGGCGACTTTGATACGGCGCACGGGAACGCCGGTCAGGGTCGCGGCATGCTCGTTGCCGCCGATCGCGAAAATATAGCGGCCGAACCGCGTCCAGCGCAACACGAAGCCGGTGAGCAGCGCCAGAATGACCATGTAGAGCACCGGATTGGCGATGCCGAAGAACCAGGCGCCGCCGCCGAGTGCCAGGAGCTTGTCGTGATCGGGGCCGAACTGGAAGACGACGGTGTTGTTCGAGGCGACCATCGCTAGGCTCCGCGCAATCGACAGCATGCCGAGCGTCACCACGAAGGGCGGGAAATTGAGATAGGCGATCAGCACGCCGTTGAAGGCGCCGATCACCAGCGCCGTGACGATCGCCGCCGTTATGCCGATCTCAATGGAGTAACCGGCGTTCATGGTCACCGCCAGCACCATGCTGCAGAGGCAGAGCACCGATCCCACCGACAGGTCAATGCCGCCGGTGATGATGACAAGCGTCATGCCGAGCGCGATGATGGCGACGAAGGTGACGTTGCGGGTGATGTTGTAGAGGTTCTTCGCCGTCGCAAAGGAATCGGTGGCGAAGGACAGGAAAAGGCAGGCCAGAAGCACGGCGATCAGCACCCAGAATGTCTGGCCGCCGACGAACTCCGCAAGCCGGCTTCGCTGCTTCTGTGCAATTGTCTGGTCCAGTGTCACTGCCATTTCGACCTCTCACTCCAGATAGACATTCCCGTCGGCGGTATTTCTCCCGCGGGATAAGCGGCGCGCATCAAACCTGTTCGATGGCGCCTGTTATCAGACCCGTCACTTCCTCAGGCGAACTCGCGGCAATCGCCTTGTCGGCGACTTTCCGGCCGCGGCGCATGACGATCACCCGGTCGGCGACGGTGAAAACATCGGGCATGCGATGGCTGATCAGCACGACCGCGATGCCGCGGTCCCGCAGCTCGCGGATCAGATTGAGCACCTCGGCCACCTGGCGGACGGAGATCGCCGCAGTCGGCTCGTCCATCAGCACGATCTTTGCTTCCGACAGCATGGTGCGCCCGATCGCCACCGCCTGCCGCTGGCCGCCCGACATCTGCTTGACCAGATCGCGCGGGCGAGTTTCCGATTTCAACTCCTTGAAGATCTCGCCGGCGCGCCGGTACATCGTCTTGTAATCGAGGACGCGAAACGGGCCGATGCCGCGGCGGAGTTCCCGCCCGAGGAAGACGTTGGCGGCCGCCGTCAGATTGTTGCAGAGCGCCAGATCCTGATGGACGATCTCGATGCCGTGCTGGCGCGCCTCGACCGGGCGGTGCAGGACGATGTCCCGCCCCTCCAGACGCATCGTGCCCTCGCTCGGCCGGAAATTGCCGGCGATCATCTTGACCAGCGTGCTTTTGCCAGCGCCGTTATCGCCCATCAGGCCGACGACCTGGCCGGCTTCAAGCGCGAAGGACACGTCGTTGACCGCCTGGATGGCGCCGAAATGTTTTGAGATATTGGTGAGTTCGAGAACCGCGACCAGCCGACTACCCTCCCCGGAACCTGCAGGCCTGCCTTCGCCGCCGGTTGCCGGTTGCCAGTCAGACGCCTGCGATCTCGCTCGGCCGATCTCCTCCCGGAAAAGCGATTGCGTTCATTAATGCAAAAGCGCCAGGAATCGTCAATCAAATGTCGGCTAAAATAGCCCCTCATCACAAAAATCTATTTTGTACGACAAATACAGATTGACGCCGGAAACGCGTGCATATTAGCTGTTACTGGGGAGAGAGGTATGCTGATCCTTGTCACCGGGGCTACCGGCAAGGTCGGGCGGCGCTTCATTACTGGGCTGCTTGACGAGCCACGATTTTCCAAAGCACGCATTCGCGCGCTTTGCCATAATCGCGTGCTTGCGGAGACCGACCGCATCAGTGTCGTGAAGGGCTCGATCGCCGACAGCGAAGTCGTCGCGGCGGCGATGGCCGGTGTCACCCATGTCGTGCACCTCGCCACCTGTAAGGAAATCCCTGCCGATGTCATGGATATCACTGTCAAGGGCCTGTTCTGGCTGCTCGAGGCGTTCCGCACCAGCCCCACGGCAAAACAGTTCATCCTAATCGGCGGCGATGCCGGCATCGGGCATTTCTTCTATCGCCATGACGGACCGGTGACCGAACAGACGCCGCATCGCGCCTATCCCGGATGTTATGCGCTCTCCAAGGTGCTGGAAGAGGTGATGCTCGAGCAGTTCACCATCCAGTACGGCATCAACAGCTGCTGCCTGCGGGCGCCGTGGATCATGGAGAAGGACGATTTCAGGTTCACGCTGTCCTTCGGCGACGATGTCTTCGGCGGGCCGGACTGGAAGACGCTGGTGCCGCCGGCCGATGCCGAACGTTACGCGCATGATGGCACGGTGCCGCTGCTACGCGATGCCGACGGCCGGCCGCTGAAGCGCAATTTCGTGCATGTCGATGATCTCGTCGCGGCGATCCTTGCGGCAATCGACAATCCGCGCGCCAAGGGCGAGCTTTTCAACATCTCGATGGATCGACCCGTCGATTACGGCGAGGTCGCAGCACACCTGGCCCGCACCCGCGGGCTCGGTTCGGTCGACATATCAAGCCAGTTTCACTCGAACTGGATGGACAACAGCAAGGCCAGATATCTCTTGGACTGGGAACCGGTCTACGATCTGGAGAAGCTGATCAATTCGGCTTGGGACTACCAGCGTTCGAAGGAGGAGCCTCGGGTCGTCTGGTATCCAGGTTGATGACGCGGCGGGTGCAGAAGCGCCCGTCTTTTTCAATGGGAGGAAGCTATGAGGAAGGCATTATTGCTTACAGCTGCAGTCCTGGCGCTGACGGCCGGTCAGTCCCTGGCCGCCAAGAAGCAGCTGGTCATCGTCGTCAAAGGCCTCGACAACCCGTTCTTCGAGGCGATCAACCAGGGTTGCCAAAAGTGGAACAAGGAAAACGCATCCGCCGAATATGAATGCTTCTACACCGGCCCGGCATCGACCTCCGATGAAGCCGGCGAGGCGCAGATCGTCCAGGATATGCTGGGGAAAGCCGATACCGCCGCCATCGCCATCTCGCCCTCGAACGCCAAGCTGATCGCCCAGACGCTGAAGACGGCCAATCCGAGCGTTCCCGTCATGACGCTCGATGCCGATCTTGCAGCTGACGACGCAGCGCTGCGCAAGACCTATCTCGGCACCGACAACTATCTGATGGGCGCCAAGATCGGCGAATACATCAAGAAGGCCAAGCCGAACGGCGGCAAGATCTGCACTATCGAAGGCAATCCCGGCGCCGACAACATCCTGCGCCGCGCCCAGGGCATGCGTGACACGCTGAGCGGCCAGAAGGATCTCCCCGCCCTGAAGGGTGAAGGCGGCTGGACGGAGGTTGCCGGCTGCCCTGTCTTCACCAATGACGATGGCGCCAAGGGCGTTCAAGCGATGACCGACATCCTCGCCGCCAATCCCGACCTCGACGCCTTCGGCATTATGGGCGGCTGGCCGCTGTTCGGCGCCCCGCAGCCCTATCGCGACCTGTTCAAACCGATGGCCGACAAGATCGCCAAGAACGAATTCGTCATCGGCGCCGCCGACACGATCGGCGACGAAGTGGCGATCGCCAAGGAGGGACTGGTCACCGCGCTCGTCGGCCAGCGGCCGTTCGAAATGGGATATAAGGCGCCAACCGTGATGATGGACCTGATCGCTGGGAAGAAGGTCGAGGATCCGGTGTTTACCGGGCTGGATGAATGCACCAAGGATACTGTCGACACCTGCATTCAAAAGTGATGCTGGCATTCGATAAATGACGCGGCTCGGAGCGTCCACGCGTGTGGGCGCTCCGATGATCATGCCGGGGTCAGTTGCGAACCCAGCCAATCCGTAAATGCGCGCATCGCCGCCGTGACCGGCCGCGATTGCAAGCGCGTCAGCCAGTAGCTGCCGAGCGATATGGCGGTGGCGAAGGGCTGGACGACCGCGCCTGACGCCAGATGCCGTGTGAACATCGATGGCGGCGCGAGCGCGATGCCGAGCCCCTGGAGGGCGGCCTCCATCATGCCGACGGAGGAATCGAAGACGATGCCGGCATTGACCTGCGCTGCCGGCGGAACGCCTGCCGCCTGAAACCAGGTGCTCCATTCATCGGTTCGATAGCTGCGCAGCAACGTCGCGCCGGCAAGGTCTGCGGGCGATTGCAGATGTTCCGCCAGCTTGGGGATGCAGAGAGGCGACAACGGCGCTTCGAACAGGCGTTGCGCCTCGGTGCCGTGCCAAGAACCGCTGCCGAAGCGGATGGCGAAATCCAGCCCTTCGGCGGCCGGATCGACCCGGTTGTTGTTGGTGGAAATGCGGAGATCGACAAAGGGATGCCGGCGCTGGAAATCCGAGAGCCTCGGCAACAGCCAGCCAACGGCAAATGTCCCGACAACGCCGAGGAACAGCAATTCCCGCACCTGCCCGGCTTCGATCCTGTCCAGCGTCGTCGCCATCTGGTCGAACGACGCCGTCACCGTCGGGAGCAGCGCTTCGCCTTCCGCGGTGATTTTCAAACCGCGGGGGAGACGCTGGAACAGGGCCACCCCCAATCGCCTCTCCAGGCCTTTGACCTGCTGGCTGACGGCCGCCTGAGTGACGCAGAGCTCGATCGCGGCGCGGGTGAAGCTCAGATGCCGCGCGGAGGCCTCGAAGGCGCGCAGGCCATTCAAGGGGAGGAATTGCCGAACCATTGTGAGCCCTAGATTTTCTTTTGGCTGCTGCGAGATATCATCATTTGTGATTGCAAAATAGCGCCGTTAAACGTCGTCGCCATCGGCCTTTGCGCCGCTTTTGGATGCCTGTCGATTTGGAGGATGACGGCTATGAAAAGCATTGGGATAAGCATTTTATCGGCATCTATGCTCATGGCCTGCGCTGCCACAAGCGGTTTTGCCGCCGACGAAACCAAGATCAAGACGATCACGGATGCCGCGATCAAGCCGATCATCGAGAAATATGCCATCCCCGGCGTTGCCGTCGCCATCACCGCCGACGGCCAGGACCACATCTTCAACTATGGCGTCGAATCCAAGGACACCGGCAGGCCGGTGGCGCCGACCACGCTGTTTGAGCTCGGCTCGATCAGCAAGACCTTCACGGTGACGCTGGCATCCTATGCGGAAGCAAGCGGACAACTCTCACTGTCGGACAAGGTCGGCAAGTTTCTGCCGGCGATGAAGGGAAAGCCATTTGGCGATGTCACCCTGATGACTCTGGGAACCCACACGGCTGGCGGATTTCCGCTGCAGCTTCCCGATGAGGTCAAAACCGAAAAACAGCTGTTCGGCTATTTCGAAGCCTGGCAGCCCTCCTATGCCGCTGGGACGCAGAGAAGTTATGCCAATCCCAGCATCGGCATGCTCGGCTATGTCGTGGCGAAAGCCATGCACGGCGATTTTGCGGCTTTGATGGAGGGCAAGCTGTTTGCCGCGCTCGGTTTAAAAAGCACCTATATCGACGTGCCGAAAGCGCGGCTGGCGGATTATGCGCAAGGTTATAAGCGCAGCGGCGAGCCCGCCCGGATGACGCCGGCCATGCTTTCGGCCGAAGCCTATGGCGTCAAATCCACCGCGGGCGACATGATCCGTTTCGTCGGCGCCAATATGGGCCTGGTCAAGCTCGACGAAAAATTCCAGCAAGCGATCACCAACACCCATATCGGATATTTCAAAGCAGGGGCGATGACCCAGGATCTCATCTGGGAGCAATATGCCTATCCGCCGAGCTTGAACGGCCTGTTGCAGGGCAATTCACCCGCGATGCTGGAGACCATGCCGGTTTCGGAACTGCAGCCACCGATGAAGCCGCGCGCCGATGCGTGGATCAACAAGACCGGTTCGACCAACGGCTTCGGCGCCTATGTCGCCTTCATCCCCAAACAGCGGCTCGGCATCGTCATCCTGGCCAATAAGAACTATCCCAACGAGGATCGCGTCGCCGCAGCCTATCAGATATTGACCGCGCTCTCGGCCGACTGAAGCGGAACGGCCGGCCGACTTAAGTGCATGCCGGACCGGGCGGTCCGAGCAGAGCGCACGGCATCAACTGAATTACGGAAATTCTGCGTCGCGCTTGCGAAAATCGAGTAGGACTTTAGCCCGATGCCGAGCTGGCGCCCTCGTGATACACAAACCAGTGCGATCGACGGATGCGATCCGGCGCAGATAATCCGATGCCGAATCGACGGGCACTACTTTAAGTAAAACCTATGAATAATTAAGATTAATAAGGGAGTATTTCCTGGAATATTTCTAATGAATTGCCACGACTTAAAGGTGATGCTAATAAACGCTCACATTCTTAACGTCACAAGGCACAATGCAATGAAAAGCGTATTGATTTCTGGCGGTGCTGGATTTATCGGCTCGCATCTGTGCGACCGGCTTTTACTTAGAACCGACGTCCAGAAACTGGTGGTCGTTGACAATCTCTGGACCGGACTTTTCGGCAATATCGCCCACATCCGGGATCCCCGCTTTCACTTCGTGAAGTCGGACGTCGAGACGCTGCGCAGTTCTGAAAAATTCGATGAAATTTACCATCTTGCGTCCCCGGCATCGCCGCCTTGGTATATGAAGGAACCGAAGAGGACGATTTCCGCCAATCTTCTCGGAGCACTCCGGCTGCTGGAGCTTTTGAAGAAGGGCGGGCGCTTCGGCTTCACCTCGACCTCCGAAGTCTATGGCGACCCGCTGGTGTCGCCGCAGCCGGAATCCTATAAGGGCCAGGTAGACTGCACCGGACCTCGCTCGTCCTACGACGAGAGCAAGCGCTGCACGGAATCGCTGCTGTTCGAAATGCAGCGCACCGAGGGGCTCGACCTCAAGGTCGTGCGTCCCTTCAACATTTACGGCCCCCGCACACGGCCCGATGACGGCCGCGCCGTTTCCAACTTCATCACCCAGGCGCTGGCAGGCCGACCGATCACCGTGTTCGGCGACGGCAAGCAGTCGCGCAGCTGGGGCTATGTCGACGACGTCGTCGATGGTTTCGCGCGATATTTCTGGATCAATGAAACCGACTACAAGGGACCTCTGAACGTCGGCAACGATCGCGAGATTTCAGTTCTCGAAGTCGCGCAATATGTGTCCAAACTGGTCGGCGGCGTGCCGATCGTCTTCGAGCCATCACCGCCGCAGGACCCGACAAACCGACGGCCTGATCTGACCAATGCGAACTACGTCATGCCGGAGTGGTCGTGCAAGGTCTCCTACCAACAGGGCGTGGCCATGACGCTCGACTGGTTCAGGGAAAGATTGACGGCGGGCGCGGCGGAATAAGCCATCACGACTTTCAACGCTCGCGTCATTAGACGCGAGCGGCGTATACTCAGGGGTGCGATTTGAGAGAGTGGTAATGCGTGAATCAATACCGTCCGATCTGAAGGATGTGAATTTCCCCGTACCGATCCACTATCTCGATCTGGCATCCGACCATATCGACGCTGCGTCGTCTCCGCTCTCCAATGGGCTGGTGGTCTTTCTGTCGGATGGTCTTCCCGTCGGACAAGCCTACATCGAAAGACTGGAAACTGCAGCGGCACTGGCCGAGCGTGTCGTGCGGCCGGATACGCTCGAGCATATCGCTCAAGTCGCGCAAACGCCGCTTCGCAATCGCGAGGTCAGCATTCTGATCTGCACCAAGGACCGGCCGGAGGAACTGCGCCGGTGCCTGGCCTCGATCCCCGAACAATCGCTCCGCCCCGCAGAGATCATCGTCGTCGACAATGCGTCGGCTGGCGATGCGACGCGTCGCGTGGTTGAAGAGGCTGGCGTCACTTACGTCCGCGAAGATCGGGTCGGGCTGGATTTTGCCCGCAACGCGGCGGTTCGCGCGGCGAAAACCGAGTTCGTCGCCTTTACCGATGATGACGTGGTGCTTCACCGCCAATGGCTAGAGAACCTGATGAAGGCATTCGACCGGCCGGAGATCGCCTGCGTCACCGGGCTGGTGCTGCCCGGAGAACTCGCAACGCCCGCGCAATTCATCTTTGAAAAACACTGGAGTTTCGGCAGGGGTTATCTCCGGCAGGATTTCGACCAGGATTTCTATCGCCTTCACAAACGTTACGGCGCTCCGGTCTGGACGATCGGCGCCGGCGCAAGCCAGGCCTTCCGCCGCAAGGTTTTCGACGAGATCGGCCTGTTCGATGTCCGCCTCGATATGGGTGCGGCCGGCTGCTCGGGTGATTCAGAATATTGGAACCGGCTGCTGCATCACGGCCATGTCTGCCGCTACGAGCCGACGGCGGTCTCGTGGCACTTCCACCGCAAGGATATGAAGGGGCTCGCCAAACAGATCTACCAATATATGAGCGGCCATATCGCCGCACTGCTGGTGCAGTATCAACATACCGGCAATGGCGGCAATCTCCGACGCATTCTGCTTTCGTTTCCGAAATATTATGCCGGCAGGCTGCGCAAAAGATTGCGCAAAGGTGCGACGTCGGACGACTTCTTTTTGAAGCAGGAGATGCTCGGAAGCATCAATGGCGCCTTCTATGTTCTGCGCCGATGGAAGATGCGAGCATGGTGACGACGGCCGCGCCCGATATCTCCTTCCTCATCCCTGCCCATAATGCAGGCGATACACTTGCCGAATGTCTTGCCAGCCTGCAGCGGCAGACCCGATCGAACTGGCAGGCCGTGGTGGTCGATGACGGTTCGAGCGACCGCACCTGGGAGATACTTCAGGGCATCGCAGCAACGGACGATCGGATTTTCGCTGCCCGCCAACCGAATGCCGGCGCAGCCGCGGCGCGGAACCACGCCGCCAGATTGGCGGCCGCCCCCCTGCTCTGCATGTTGGATGCCGACGACTGGGTAGATCCGAGCTTCGTCGAAACCCTGCTGCCGGTGGCAGCGGATGCATCTCCAGCGACTATTGCCTATTGCTCCTACCGCCGTGTCGCGCCGGATGGCCGGCAGATGCAGGTCGAACAGGCTCCGCTCCTGGCAGGGAATATCGCCAAGCGCGAATTCTCTTCCTTTTGTGCGCTTGCCGTCCATACGGTCGTCTTTCCCAAAAGCCTTTTCGACAGACTCGGAGGTATGGATGAGAGCTTGCAGACCTGCGAGGACTGGGATCTGTGGCTGCGCATGGCCTTTGCAGGCGCCGAATTTCGCCGTGTGGACGAATGCCTGGCTTTCTATCGCATGAAGGCGGGATCGCTGTCCGGCGATCCGGTCAAAATGGTTCGTGACGCCATTTGCGTGACGAGTAAGGCAGAAGCGCTGCGCGTGCAGCACGGCTTATCGGCCGAGGAGCCGGAGGCGGGTTGGATCACGCCCGCCGTCAGCCAGTTGCGCATGCTTGCCTGGGTCGTCGCGGCCAAGCTCGATTCGACCTTGGATGTTGCAGCCCTGGCAGCACTCCTGCCCGAAATACCGGACGCTGCGGGCTACGAGAGCTTCTTTGCCGGCGTGATCCTGCACGGCCTGCAGACCGGCCTGCTCCCCGACCGGACCGACGATCTGATCGATGCGCTCGACAAATGGCAGCCGACGTTCCTTCGGCTCATCCAGTTGATCCAGCGTCATTCCTTCCCCGGCACCGGGCGCAAGATCACTGAATCTGCCTGCTGGCAACTTTCCGCCGCGAACTTTTTGCGCTCCTTCACGCTCGGCAATATTCAGGTGGCCAGTGTCGAGATCGGCGCGCTTTCCAGGATCCCCAAGACTGAGCAAGCCGATACGCTGATCATGCACTGCTTTGCCGGTGCAGAGCATGTCGGCTCCTTTGTCGGGCCATTCTGGGGGGATCTTTCGATCCGGGCGCAGATCCGACTGATCATGTATGAGATGAAAGCTGCAGAACATCTGCAAAATCCGCATACGCTCGCCTATTTCAGTTCCTGGACAAGGGAAGCGCTGCGTGGCTACAGAGCCTTCGGCGGGCTGATCATCCACAATGGCCGGCGGCGAGGACGTTTCGAACGACTGATGGTCCACCTCGGGCGCAACGCCCTGCTGGCCAGCGCGCCAAGCGACAAGCAGGACTACGATGCTCGGCTGTCCGACATCCTGCGGGATATCGAGCGCCGTTTGGCGCCACTGTTTCGAGATTCACCTCAGTTGCCGTCAGACAAAAACGAAGGGACTGCGCCCGTTCGATCAGAAGAAGAATATTGGGAGCATATCTTCGAACGTCCCGATCCATGGAATTACGTCTCGGTCTACGAACAGGTCAAATATGCGCAGACGTTGAGCCTGATCCCGCAGGGGATCGACAAGGCGCTGGAGCTTGCCTGTGCCGAAGGCATTTTCACCGAAAAGCTGGCGGCAAAGGTCGGCCGGATGACGGCCACGGATATTTCGCAGCGGGCAATTGACCGGGCGGTCGAGCGGTGCCATGGCCAAGACAACGTCGAGCTTCTCGTTCTCGACTTCGTCAGACAAGATCTTCCGCCCGAACAGGATCTCATCGTCTGTTCGGAGGTCCTCTATTACATGAAGGATGAGGAGATGCTTGCCGCCGTCTGCCGAAAAATGGCGGCGGCTTTGAAACCGGGCGGCTATCTGGTTACCGCCCATGCGCATATCCGCCGCGACGAACCCAACCGGACGGGTTTCGACTGGGGCAATCCTTTCGGTGTCGGGACGATCAAGCGGGTTTTCGCCGAACAGGCCGGGCTCGCCCTGGAAGAGACTGTCGATACCGAGCTCTACGCGATCCACCGCTTCCGGAAAGGCGCCGTCGCCAGTCCTGCCCTGCGGATCGAGCGGCATGGAACGCCGTTGGATGTCGATGTCGCGAAGCACGTCATCTGGGGCCCCGACGGCGTCGACCGCGAGGTGGCTTGGACGAACGAGCTGACGACCTCGGTCCCCGTTCTGATGTATCATCGGATCGCAGAGGAAGGACCCGCCGCACTCCAGCGCTTCCGCACGCCGCCGGAGATTTTTCGCAAGCAGATGCAGTTCCTGCGGCGGCAGGGTTTTTACACCGTGACGGCGCCGACCCTCGCCGATCTTTTACGCAGCGGCAAGCCGATCCAAGGCCGGCCCGTCATGCTGACATTCGACGACGCCTATGTCGATTTCCTGGCGAATGCCTTCCCGATCCTGACCGAGAATGATTTCAGCGCCGACGTCTTCGTCGTCAGCGATAAAGTCGGCAGCCGCTCGGATTGGGATTCAGCCTATGGCGAAACTGCCGCCTTGATGACGTGGGCAGATATTCAGGTGCTGCATCAAAAGGGCATCAGCTTCGGCTCCCACCTCGCCACCCACAGGCCAGCCAGTGCGATTGACAACGAATCGCTGCTGGCCGAAGCCATGCTGTCGCGCAATGCGCTGCAGAGCCGGCTTGGCGGAGCGGTGGAGGCAATCGCGCTGCCCTATGGGGCGACGGATTTCAGGGTGCCGGGCATTCTTGCCCTGGCGGGCTATGGCCTCGGCTTCACGACACGACCGGCAAAAGCCACCCTCTCCGACAATCTCTTCGCTCTGCCACGCATCGAGGTCCGCGGCGATCGTCCGCTTGACGCCTTCCCTGAACTCATGGGCCTACCGGGCGCCTTTATCGGATGACGACGCCATGACTGCTGCTACAGCCCCTTTGATCACCATCGTCATACCGGCTTACAACGCCGAGAAAACGCTTTTGGAAACATTGGGAAGCGTCTCCAGTCAGTCCTACGACAAGCTGGAGATCCTGGTGGTCGACGACGGATCGCGGGATGGCACCTTCGATCTTGCCCGCGACTATGGCCTGAAAGATGACCGGGTTCGTGTTCTCCGCCAGGACAATGGCGGGGTTGCGCGTGCGCGCAACCATGGGATCAGAGAGGCGCGCGGCCTCTATATCGCCCCCGTCGATGCCGACGACATATGGCATCCCGAGAAAATCGAGCTTCAGCTTCAGGCGCTGAAAAAGTTTCCGGACGGACACGGGGTTGCCTATAATTGGTATGCGGCGATCGACGAAAACGGCATCATCTTCGGCCATTCACGCCCGGTCCTGCATCAAGGCGATATCTTCGAACTCCTGCTCCGGGAAAACTTCATCGGCAATGGCAGCACGCCCTTGATGCCGCGGGCGGATGTCCTTGCCTGCGGCGGTTATGACGCCGGCCTGCGTGATGCCGGCGCCGAAGGGTGCGAGGATCTGAAACTTTATCTCGCTTTGGCCGAGAAATTGCCGTTCGCGCTGGTTCCGGATTTCCTCACCGGTTATCGCTTCACCCGGGGGAACATGTCCAGCAACGCCCATCGGATGCTGAAATCCCATGCCTTGGTAATGGCACCGATCGCTGCGCGTTATCCGCAGCTTGCGCGCGATATCCGGGCGGCCCAGTTCAACACGGCGCGCTGGTATTTCAAGAAGGCCTTTTTTGACGGCGATTACCCCCAGGTGAAAAAGCTGGCGCCGATGATGGCCGGAAAATACACCCCGCAGCTGATCATCTACGGCATGCGGGACAGCTGGCGCCAAGCCAAACGCCAAGGCATCGCGATGGCAAAGCGCGCCCTTGGCAGACCCCCGGCCCGGCCGAAAACCCGCTTCGCAGGTGCAGTCCTTCCACAACCTGGAACGGCATTCAGCGATCGTTTCACGACCGTCCCCGTCAAGGACGCAGTGAAGCCGACCGGGGGCAGCCGACCATGAATAGGTTTCGAAAACCCGCTCCCGCCAAACCGACAGGCGCCTATAATCTGATCATCGCGGCTCGGTTCCGCGAGCTCCGGCAACTCGTACCGGCGCTGCACCTCAAGATGACGGTGATGATCATCCTCGGCATTCTGACAGGTTTCTTGGAAATGGTGGGGATCACTTTTCTGGTCAGCCTCGTCTTTCTTCTCGGGCAGCAAGGCCCGGTTTCCGGCTCCGGCGCTGCATGGCTTCCAGCCTTTTTCGGCAGCATCGACCTCAGTCTTTCAAAGCCAGTGCTGATCGGGATCCTCGTCGGCTCCATCCTGTTACGGATTTTTCTCGGATGTGCCAATGCGCTGATTGCAAGCGCCATCAACCACCGCATCAGTGATCGCGTGCGGGATCGTCTCTACGCCAAGGTCTTGACCATACCCTTCCAGCGCTTTCAGGATTACGAGCGCAGCGACCTGATCAACGTCATTGCAACCGAATCTTATGCGGTATCGTCGGCGCATGCCAACCTGGTGCGTCTGGGAGTCAATTTCGGCACGATCGTTATCTTCGGCATCGGCATGCTGGTCATGGCCTGGCCGATCGCCCTGCTTGGGCTCGCCTTCGGCTTCATCCATAATTTCGCGCTCGGTCTTTTTGCCGGCGCCTACCGCCGCCTCGGCGCCTCGGCACTGGCGGCGGTGGAAGCCTTGACCCAGTTGAGCTGGACAACGCTGCAGACCTTGAAGGCCGTCAAAAGCTTCGGCTTGGAACCGCGCCACCAGCAGCTTTTCGAAGCGCTTTCCCGCGACGTCGGCCAGACCTGGCGCAAATCGGACCGGATGGGGGCGATGACCTCGCTCCTCAGCGAGGTCCTGACCTTCGGAGTCATTCTGACGATCATCCTGTCCTCGGAATTCCTGCCGGTGGATTTCAAGGCGGCGCTCTCGGCCACCATCCTTCTTTACCGGCTTCAGCCGCATATCAAGGGATTCGATTCCCAGATCCTCAGCCTTTACGAGATGGAAGCCTCGCTGCAGAACGTGCTGGCGCTGCTATCGGAAAAAGACGACACCAAACAGACCTCGAAAGGGCAGCCTGTAACCCGCCTGGCAGATGCGATCGTCTTCCACGATGTCTCATTCGCCTACGAGCGTGCGAACGCCGCGGCTGTCAGCCATCTCAATTTTTCGATCCGAGCCGGTGAGACAACGGCGCTGACGGGGCCAAGCGGTTCCGGCAAGACGACGATCCTCAACATGATTCTCGACCTCACCCGGCCGACCCAAGGCAGGATCACGGTCGACGGCAGGGATCTCGCAACAATCGACCGCTCCAGCTGGCTGCAACTACTCTCCGTGTCGGGCCAGGACGTCGAACTGATGGAGGGCACGGTGCTCGACAACATCAGATTTCGTCGCGATATCTCGGAGGATGATATCCGCTGGGCCGCCGATATGGCCTGCGCAACCGAGTTCATCGAAGAACTACCGTATGGTTTCGATGAATGGCTGGGCGACGAGGCGATCCGGCTTTCGGGCGGGCAAAGGCAGCGCATCGGCCTGGCGCGCGCCCTCGCCGGCCGGCCACAGATCCTGCTGCTGGACGAAGCCACGAGCGCGCTCGACGAGGATACCGAGATGCGGGTGTTTGCCGCGATGAAGGAAGACGCCGGCAGGACGCTGATCGTTGTCAGCCATCGGCCCGCCGTCGCCCGACTGATGAAGAACCGGATCGATCTCCGTCCGCCCTCACCGACCTCCAGGCTGGGGTGACGGCTATGAAGCTCGTGACGATATCAGGGATTGAGGTGGCGGTCGTCATACCCGCCTATAATGCCAGCCCCTACCTTGCCCAGACGCTCCAATGCGTTGTCGATCAAACCCATAAGGCCCTGGAAATCATCATTGTTGACGACGGCTCAACCGACGAGACGGCGTCTATCTGTCGCCGCTTCGCCGCCGCCGATCCAAGGATCAAGCTTCTGTCGACAGAAAACCGCGGCGTCGCTGCGGCCCGTAATATCGGCATTGCGTCATCGACCTCAGACTATATCGCCTTTCTCGATGCGGACGACCTCTGGCATCCGACCTATGTCGAGCGCATGCTTTCGGCTCTCCATCCCCTCCCAGAGGCCTGGGGGGCGGTCTACGCTCTTCACCGCTTTATCGACACCGAGGGATATTGCACGAAATCAGGCTCGTCAGTGAACGCCCGGGACTGCATTTTAGCGCGTCATCTCGTTTTCCGCTTCGTCGGCAATGGCAGCGGTTTCATGGTTCGCCGCGCTGTCGTCGATAAGATCGGCGGCTACGATCCGCGTTATGCCAGGCAGGGGATTGGCGGATGCGAGGATTTCGATTTCGAACTCCGTACGGCAGAGCATTTCAAAATCGAGACGGTGCCGCTGGGTCTGGTGGGATACCGCCTTCACGCGGAAGCCATGTCTGCCGACAAATCGCGGATGGCTCGATCGCTACTGGCGGTGAGCGAGCAATGCATTGCCCGCAATCCAGAACTGCCGGCTTATGTCGTCAGTTGCGCCCGTGCCTCGGCGCATCTCTATGCATTTTCAAAATATGCCAGTTTGAAAGATTGGCAGAGCGCCGCGACTTCGCTGAAATACATCTATGATCATAGCCCGACGCTCGCTGCCAGCGTGCTGGTCAGATTGATCCTTACGAAAGCCAGGAGAGCCGCACGCAGGACCTTGCGCAAAGCCTGGCCGGTCGGGCGGAAAACAGAAAGGAATGTCAAGAAATTCGAAGAGATAGACCCGCTTTCCCCCTTGGTGGGCGGTTGGTCACGCTTCAGAACGAAAGCATTGCTCCGGCGCCTGTCGGAAATCGATCGGGCTGGTGGATGCTGTGCGGCGACCTCGTCAGCCGGCCTGATGCCTGGCGGCCGAGCATTGTCAAATATCCAAAGTTAGAGATCTCCTCATTCGACCGCCGTCATATTATGTTCCGAAATTTGAAATGTCCCCGAATATCAGTAAGTAAAAATAGAGATTAATTCGGGGAAAAAGCATTCACCCCAATAATAACATGTGACAATAAAGGATTTGCCTGCGATCATACCTTTGCACTGTGCAAAACTTCCTACTGGAGGACCCGCCACCACCCCGGCGGGTTCTCAACTTGTTTCACGACAAATCGCCGCAGGCGCGCGCCCGTATTGCTGCCTCAACATCGATACATCTTGTTTCGGATGGTGATATTTCATTGGTGCGGTCGCCGTGATGAGCAACCTCCATCACCGGCAAATGAAGATGGAAGCGCTGTCTATCCCGGGAATATTTCCACCGATGCTTCAACTCACAACTGAATCCCCTTCGAGCAGGAACGTTATCTGGCCGACAGGAAACTGTCATTAAGTCGATATTATTATCAGGTAGACATCAAAAAGTATAATATCCATGCGTAACAACAGTGCATCTCATAATCATGACCAGACTTAATTTAATAGTCATGCAATTTATATTGAAACACAACCTCTATCTGAAATTAGAAATTTTACCTTTTGATAAATTTCGACTTGCTCTATCCGATTTTCGAACCCAACTCATTGACCATTACATTTCTACGGATATCCGCATGACCGCTTCCCAAGGAGAAGAAAACTTCCGGAAAACCATCCACGGTTTTCAATTACATAGAAAGCTTGCGGTATCGCTGATGAGTGTGTCACGGCTGAAGGACCAACAGCTGGGGATGGCCGCACGCCGCATAGGTGCCGATGCAGTTCGCCGTGGCGCGATGACGACATTGGAGAAGCATTGATCTATAGTATACTGATAATCAACCGATTTTATAGTTCACTGCGTCCCACCGGACCAGGTTCGGCGGCGATGGTCGGCCTATCGTTTCGAACCTTGGCACAGGATCTGGCGCCTCCAACGGAAAATTCGCGGCATCGGGATGCCGACCCGTCGCTGACGCGTTTCCCGATCCGAGACAATCGATAGTTGGCAATGCGACGTCGTCCCGTTTCGTCCGCCGCAAAGGTCTTATGGTATGCCAAACCTGTGTCGAAATGGTCGCACCTCGATAGCGAATTAACCCTTCATAAAGCATTTGCTTGCTCAACTTATAATTTGTGTCATGGTGACTGTAAGTAGTGAGGGAGCCGACCTGATGAGTGATATGGCATCGCATATTCCGGAATTTGGTTACGATGAGCGCGTCATGATCTGCCGGAAGCAGATCGAAAAGGCGGTCTATCAGTTCATTGCAAACACGAAGGTTGACGGATGCGATCCGGCGGAGGTCGCCATGGCCATCGCCGACATAGCCGACGATTACATTCTCCTGCTGGCTCAGAAGCGTAATCTGACCCATTGATCAGGGATCGACCATTGGTCGGCCGATCGCCCGGCAGCTGAACGCAAAGTCGCCGCCGCTTCCCTGCCAGGAGGTAACGTCAACGTGATCGTTTATCACGCGCTATATTAAACCCTCAGGCTCAAACCGACCGGCGACAATCAGACTTCTCCACCTACAATTCAGGACCGACTGAAAAACCTCGGCGAGCCACGGGCGTCCGTCTCTGCGCCTGATCCTCCCCGCAATCGAGTGAACGCCCGCTTCGGGAGATGACTGCGCTTTTGCACCAGCGCACGCAAAATCGCGAAAACCGGTTGATTTTCGCGGTCATCCACATGAGCTTGAACGGTGAACATTCAACGGCGCGTCAAGCGACGCGCCGTTGTTTTAATGCATGTCGTCCCCCACGCTCTACGCTACCCGACGCCATGCATTAATGGCTTCTCACACTCGCTTGCGGAACCGGCGGACGCAATTCTGCCAATTCCCTGGGCAACCCCTCCCCCAGTTCCTGCTTCACCGCCTCGAGCGCCAGATCGAGGCAATTCGTCGCGAACGGCAGCTTGACATCCTGTGCGACCTGCCGCGCATAGGCGATCATCCGCGCCAGCGCGATGAGTTCGTTCAGACCGTCCTGCGCCCCCTGGTCTGCATTTATCTTGGCAATCGATGTCACGTCCATGACCATTTCTCCAACGAATTGAAGGAATGATACGCGCGTAGACGGGGTCGAGCCCGTGAAAAAAGCGTGACACAACCCTTGGTGAAGACTGCTGCCTTCGCTTTACAATGCAGGACGCGTATGGAACGCGGTTGCGTGCAGTTTCCCGGGCAGATCGGCCTTCGAACGGATGTTGGGGGCTTCCTGCACGGCTTTCAGCAATTCCAGGGCATCGATGCGTTTTTGATCGACGGAATTCGAAAGGAGTGCCGCCAGCAGTCGCGGACGGTCCGGCTCAGCGATACCGGCACATTGCTCGACGATCGCCCGCCACGTCCGCTTCTTGAAAAAGGTCGCATCTGCCGCATCTTCGAGTTCCTGGCGCAGCCCAACTGCCAGCAGTCCGCCATCCTCCATCGAATCGAGGGTGGCGCTGACATTGACGAGCGGTATCGTCAGCGGCTTGCTGCCGAGTGCCGTCGGCGCGTGCACGAGTGCGACGGCGGCATCGTCGACCAGCCGGCCGGTGCGATAGTCTTCGAAAATGCGGCCGATCCCGATCATCCCGAATGAATGACATTCCGCCGCCCGCAAGGCGCCCATGCTTGCTGCCCCGAAAACCGCCACGCCGAGCGAGAGAGCATGGAGAATTTCCTTATGTCGAACCGGTGCGGCATATTCAAAACCGCCGTCGATCAAGCCGATGACATTGGCGCCCTGCTCCACCTGAGCCAGGACATCGCCCTGCATGGCGGGCGGCAGAACGCGCAGCGCCTCGCCAGCAAGCGATGCCGCATCGGGAAGACTGGGACCTGCGAAAACGATCTTCAAAATCCTATCGCCTTGGCCAGAGCCCTTGTTCCAAATCGCCGAGCGCGCCCTCCCTCCGGATTTTCGAGCTCGGGGATAACCACCTTGACGACGCTGAAGGGAAGCGTGTCGTTGCTGAGCAGAACTCGGATCACCGAAGTGATCCCTCGGTTGCGCAGAGCGTCAAGCACATGCTGCAGCAACTGCGTCAAATCCTGTTGCCGATATCCTGGCGCCCCCTCACGGCGGAGGGCGGCTGACGGTGCGGCAACCGCATCGAAAGCTTGCCGCATCAGCGGCGGAAGGGATCTCGAGAAAGTTGCAGGAGAAATATCGTCCCTGGCGCCGCTGATATAGGTCAGCCGGGATTGCACGGCTTCCGTCACCGCCCGAATGGCGGCGCGGACGGGAGACGGATGCGCCCCGGTGCCGCCCGTCACTTCGACGAGGCGAATGCCCCTGTCAGCGTAAAGATGGCTGGAGCCCGAAACCAGCTCCCCAGGACCCAGCATGGCGGTGAAACAGGGGACTGCGATGTCGCTGGTGATATCGAACAGCCTGAGCGCCAATCCCGATGCTTCGATCTTGTCGACCAGCCCGTTAAGGGCATCGTCCTCAAAGCCGCGGGGATCGACGCAGCCGAAATAGAGATCGGCTTCCCCGCTCACCTGCCACAGCACCTGAGCGTCACGCTCGATACGCTCCAGCACGCCATGAAAGATTGCCTCCTCAGCGCTGTTTCCCGAAGCCAGGCCATCCGACGACATCCAGTATCGCGCGTCACGCGTCCGGTCGAGCACCACCGTTTCGAAAGGAATGTGGATCTCGCCGCCCGTGAGGAGATTGATGCCGGCAACCCATTCGGTCTCGTCATCCGGCCCGAGATCGGGTTTATGGACGGCGGTCAGGCAGTTCAACCGGTCGACCTGGTAGCCCGTCGTCTGGAGGCGGGAAGAGGAACCATGGATGCGCTTGACGAAGGGTTCGCCGGCAACCGCCCGTTCAAGCGCCTCCATGACCGTGGATACCTTGGCGTCCAGATCGGTCACGCCCTTTCCCTGAGCAATGACGATCGACCGCGAATTCGGGGCATAGGCACACCAGACAGGGATTCCGATGTGGTCCAATCCAGTATGTCGCGCAACCCTGGTGATGCCGAACTTTTCCAAAAAAGGTTCAACACGGGAAAGAGTTTCCCCCGGCGATATGATCCTATCGGAATAGTGGGCCCGGTGTGTCAGAATGCCGCCTCACCCGTCGCCGTCACTCCGCAGAAGCTAAGCCAATTGATAAGGGCTGAATTCATGGCGCACCGGCATAGCGATGGGTTATCATCAACAGCTCCTTGATCGAAGAGCGGACCGGTCGCCATTCGTCTCGTTCAACGGCAGATCGCCGAAAGTCTGCAGGCGGCACGATGCGCCCTCAGCCGTTAATAACCGGATCCTGCAACTCACCGTCGATTTCCGATAGCCCCGCGACGGCCAGACTTTTCGCCAGTGCCACCAGTTTTTGCCTGATATTCGGATCCTCGATGGCGATGAATGCCTTGTTGAGCGCCAGCCCCTCCTTCGAGGACAAAAACCTGTTCAATTCGCTCGTCTCGCCTTCGATCGGTCCGGAACCACCGTTCTCGAAGAAAAAACCGATGGGCACACGAAGAATCTCGGATATGCGCTGAAGACGGCTGGCACCTATTCGGTTTGCACCTTTTTCGTATTTCTGGATCTGTTGGAAGGTAATGCCCAGAAGTTCGGCCAGACCGTGCTGGGTCATCCCGAGCGTCTTTCGCCGGACCCTCACGCGGTTGCCAACATAGACGTCGATCGAATTCGGGGATTTAGCCTTCATGTGAATAAGTCTCCCACTTTATCAGCATGCCCAGCCGTATAATGGAGAGTTTAAGCAAAAATGCAACTAAAAGTAAATATTTCATAGGGATTTTTTTGGGCGCTGCGCATAGTAAAAACAACCTGTGGATTATTGCAGCGGATGCCCTTGGAGCGGATGCGCATCGCACTGTCGCGCGTACTGCTGCTCGAAATCAGGGCTGCGGGACACCTGCTTCTAAAGAGGCCTTTTGAGCCACGGCAAACTCGGCAAAAACGGCATGCTTTCGACATAATCAAACGGGCCTTGTCTAAGCCGGTATCCAGAAGCAGCGTGCTTAGGGTGTTTTCGACCAGAACTTGTTTCAGCAGCATGAAGTGATCATCCCTCAAGTAACAAGCAAAATATATAATCTGGAGTTTTACAATTAAAGACAAAACCAGCGGCAACTGCTTCATAGAGCGACGAGCGACAGGGCAAACCGTTCGCGATCGAATCGGTGATGCGCCTTCGCCGAATCTGTCGCGTCTATCCTGATGGTGATGCACAAAGGCGCCCAATTGCCGACATGAAGCCAAAGATATTTAACGGATAAATGTATACTGCTGGATTTAGACAGCCCGATCGAAACCCTTCTCGCACCGGAGAAGACAAGCTTGCCCGAGAATTCGTCCGCAAATGCAAAACAGCCATTGGGAAAACCGAAGATTCCCGTGGTCTTCTGGTTGCTGCTGACGATCTCCCTCTCGCTGGTCATGGGGACGGTGCTTCTTTCCAACGATATGAAACACTTGAAGACGGTGAGCCATTATTTTGGCTTCGAGCTCTTTCCCGCTGATGTTAGGCCGCCTCCCCCCAAAGCTCTTCCGCGCCCGACGCCGCCTGCCGCCTTCAAGCTCCCCTTGCATCTCATCGAACCGCCATTGGCACAGACCGCGGCGACTTTCCTACGCACATGGCGAATATCCGGGCCGGCAATGTGTGCCGCGCTACGCGATGCCGGCATCGCAACCAGCGATTGGGTGGCGGCGAGCTTTAACGCCGATACGTTCGAATGCTTTTTCGAACATGGCGGCAAGCGGGAGAAGGATCAGCTTCCGAGCTCCATCTTCGTCATCGTTCGCGGCGACGCCGCTGGCGCGATCAACAATATGCGGGTGAAAATCATCAATCCCGAGACAGATCAAAACGGCCAGCTCGATCCCGGCATTCTGCGGATCTTCGAAACCATGTTGCGACAACCGCAATGGCTCGATTTCCATGAGACGCTGAACGCGATCAGGGATTTGAAAGACATCAAGGAAGACGGCTTCGGAGCCAGTATCAACTTCACCCGTGAAGTGCTCAATCCCGGGCGCTATAATTTCACGCTGTCGCTGGATGCGACCTCGGGACCGCAGAAAAGAACAAGAAGCTATTTTTCCGACAGAACATGGCTTCCATCGCCGGAGCCCACGGCCGAGAACGACGTACGCTCGGCACCGGCATCCACGCCTGCCGATGCCGAGGGACCGGCAACAAAGCCGGACCATCCGCATTAAAGCAATTTCAGCAAAAATGCGGAGCGGTATGCCGTTGCGAATTGCGTGAAAACGAAGAAAAAGAGCATATCCGTGATTCCGAAAAAACGGATATGCTCTAGGGGCTGCCGAGATTATGCGGCGGCTATCACACCATGTAACTTGCACCCTCGTGATGCCTCAATGCAACCACAAGGAGGCTCTGATCAGCGCTGCAAACAGGATGACAATGACGCCGGCGACGCCGAGGACAAGGGCTGTGAACGGCCGGACATCGAGCAGAGATAAATCGTTTCGGACAGTCGCCATAAAAAAACGGCATTTTGAAATGCCATATGAAAACAGCTCATCAGATAGCTAAACCGATCTTCCATCGCGAGCGCCCTCTAGAACCGTATGTGTCTTGGAGGACAGCTGGAAAGTCTAGCATATACTGACAATATCCCCTGGTTCGAAAGTATATTTGAGGTTGCATTACTTTATTGAATTGAACGCGAACCCCGCGATGGATCGTTGCCGGCTAGTCCAGCCCCTCAAAATTGCGCCGCGGACATGAAAAAAGCCAACAGTGAGAGATAAAATGAATAGAAGACGTTTCCTCGCCTCGATTCCGCTTGCTCTGTTGTATGCCAATGCCGGCGACGTCCTGGCACAGGTGCCTCCGGCGAGCGGGTTGCGCCCCCTTGCCGACAGCAAGGCGTTCCGACTCGGATCGGCAATCGACCTGCAGAACATCACCGACCCAATCGCTTCCGGGATTTACACCGACAACGTCAATTCGATAACGCCGCGAAACGAGTTGAAATGGAATGCCACAGAAAAGAGACCGGGTGTTTTCAATTTCAAGAGTGCCGACCTTATGGTTGCATTCGCGCGAAAAAACAACATGAGGGTTTATGGCCATACGCTGATCTGGTATCGCGTCCCGGAGTGGGTCTCGGACATCGACGACGCAAAGACAATTCAGGCGGCGATGAACCGTCATATTAAACAGGTTGTCACTCGCTATAAGAACTCGATCGACGCTTGGGATGTGGTGAACGAGCCGTTGGAATATGATGCGCCGGATATGCGGGATTGTGTTTTCCGACGCCTTCTTGGCGACGATTATATCCGTATGAGCTTCGACATGGCGCACGAGGCCAATCCCGGGGCGACGCTGGTGCTCAACGAAACGCATCTGGAGAAAAAATCCGACGTGTTCGAACAGAAGCGCGCGCGCATCTTGAAGATCGTCGAGGATCTCGTCGCCAAGAAGACGCCGATCGGCGCCGTCGGGCTGCAGTCGCATTTCCGCCCCGGCCTCGACCGAATCGATCCGGAAGGAATGGGCCGTTTCTGCGCGGCGCTGAAGGATATGGGTGTCGGCGTTTTCATCACCGAACTCGATGCCTCCTGCCACTTTTTGAACCGCGACAAAAGCTTCACGCCGGCGTCATACGCCGATATTTTCAGCGACGTGATCACCGTGGCGGCCGAACATGGCGACTTGAAAGGCGTGACGGTATGGGGCATGTCGGAAAAATACGGCGAGCACGATGAGAAGGACGCCGGTCCCGGCGCGGTCTGCACCAAGCGCGTTAATCTCTACGACGAAAACAATGCGCCGAGAAGTGCGGTTGATGGCATCCGACGGGCAATAGAGGCGATGTGATGCGCAAGACAACGGAGACGTCGACAGATTCATGAGAAAAGCCGTTATTTACGTGGAAAAGTTTTTGCCTGCCAGCCAGGCATTTGTTCTCAATCAGGCGGTGGCGTTTCGTTCCTTCGAAGCTGAAATTCTTGCCGGTTCGCGAATTTCTTCCGCCCATACCAAAAAATCCACTGTTCCGGTTCATGACATCCGTCGGTCTCCCGTTGCGCGGGCCGGTGAACTGCTTCTGAAAATCCCGCAGATCGGCCTTCCCTTTCTCTTTCCCGCGATCGGTAATGCCGATCTCGTTCACGCCCATTTCGGCAAAAACGGTTATGTCATAGGCCCCTTAGCTCGTGCCGCAGGCAAACCGCTGGTCACGACCTTCCACGGCTTCGACGCCACCTACGGCGGCGATCCGAAAAAGCCGGGCGGCTTCAACCAGGTGCGCTTCTTCGCCAAGGGCCGCAGTGAAATGGCCGGCTGGAACAGCTGGAATATTGCCGTTTCCGACTTCATCCGTGACCGGCTGCTGGCTCTCGGTTTTCGCGCCGACCGGGTCTTTCGCCATCATATCGGCATCGATCTCGATCTCTTCAAAATGGAGCCCCGTCCGCGAAAAAAGGGATTAGTGGTTTCAATTGCCCGCTTCGTCGACTACAAGGGCCATCGATTCATGATCGACGCGTTGTCCCGCGTGGCAGCGGCCGGCACGCCGGTCGAATTCGTCATGGTCGGCCAGGGTCCGTTGAAAGAGGAAATCGAAGCACTGGCGCGTCGTTCCTTGCCAAGCGTCACGATCCATGAAAATCTGTCGCAGACTGAGATAAGGGATCTGCTCGCCAGTGCAGAGCTTTATCTCCATGGCAGCGTGACCCTCGACAACGGTCACGCCGAAGCTTTCGGCCTCGCCAATCTGGAGGCGGAAGCCGTCGGGACTCCGGTCGTCGCATTTCGCTCGGGAGGCGTGGGCGAAGCGATCGAAGAGGGGAAAACTGGTTATCTCGTGGAGGAGCGGGATGTCGCAGGAATGGCGGAAGCGGTCGGAAGACTGCTCAACGACCGGGCCCTGTGGACAGCCTTCAGCGCGCGGGCACCGCTTCTGGTGGCCGAGCGCTTCGACTTACGTCGTCAGACGGGGATGCTCGAGGACTATTACAGTTCCGTGCTAGACGAATATTCCAGCCGGGGTCGGACTTGATGGTGCAGACGGGAAAAAAGCCGAAGTGGGGACTGAATGTATTTCGGCCGCTGCGGAATGGAATTGTGACGGCCAAATGGCTCTATTATACGAAGTTCTGGGGAATGGACATCGATCCGACCGCCAGCTTTTCGCTCAGCGTGCGGTTCGACAAGACCAACCCGAAGGGATTGCATATCGGCGCGGAAACCTATGTCGCCTTTGAGGCGGCGATCCTGACGCATGATCTCACGCGCGGGCTCTACCTTCACACGAGAATCGGCAAACGCTGCTTCATCGGCGCCCGCAGCATCATCCTGCCCGGCGTTGAAATCGGCGACGAATGCGTCATCGGCTCCGGCTCGGTGGTGACCAAAAGCGTTCCGCCGCGCTCGCTTGTGGCGGGCAATCCGGCAAAGGTTATTCGCAGCAACATCGAGATCATTTCACGTTACGGACGCATGGCACGCGAGGATGAGGCGATCTCGCAGGTCGTCACGCATTTGCCGACTGGAGAAGCACGATGAAGATGTTTGCCTACCGCGGGAAACACGAGAATTTTGGCGACGAGCTGAACCATTGGCTTTGGGAGCGCCTGCTGCCCGGCTTCTTCGACGAGGACGAAGGGCAGCTCTTTCTCGGCATCGGTTCGATCCTCTACGACAATTTCGATCCGAACATGCAGAAGATCGTCTTCGGCTCAGGTTATGGGGGCTATACCAACCCGCCGAAGGTCGACGGCAACTGGACCTTCTATTTCGTGCGCGGAAAAAAGACCGCCGAAGTCCTCGGCATCGATCCGAGCTACGCCATCGGCGATTCGGGCATCCTGACGCGCAGCTGCTGGGATGCCAAAAGCATCGAGAAGCGCTATCCTGTCTCCTTCATGCCGCACTACGAAAGCGCCATGTACGGCAGTTGGGATAAGGTCTGCGATCTCGCCGGCATCCACTATATCGATCCGCGCTGGTCGGTGGACAAGGTTCTGACCGAAATCAGCGCGTCGCATAAGGTCGTCTCCGAGGCGATGCATGGCTGCATCATATCAGATGCGTTGCGCGTTCCATGGCGGGCGATCCGCCCGATCGCGCCGGGCAATCGTGCCAAGTGGTACGACTGGGCGAGTGCGCTCGATCTGGAGATTGATTTCGACCCGATCGGCCCGTCGAACCTCGTCGAAGTCGGAGCGTCGCTGGTACGGAAAAATACCACCCTGTTGAAGAACATAACGTTCCGTCACCGCCGGATCCGGCAGCTGACCGGAAATTACGTCCTCGGATCGACAGTCAAGACATTGCAGCGGGTGGCGGAGAAGCCGGGTCAGCTCAGCACTGATGAGGCTATCGCAAGAGCACACGAGAGAATGCTGGTCGAACTGAACCGGCTGAAGCAAGATTTTTCCAAGAAAACGGCAAGCGCCCTTTAAGGTCGCAATCGGTTTCGCGATGAGGCAACAAAGCATGATGCTTTCCAACTCCATCAATCCTCTCTGCGCCGGCAAGGGGCAGAGGCATTTTGGATCGGTATGCGGCCCGCTTGAATGGTCGATGTTCCAGACGGCGGGAGCGGTGCGCCCATGAGCAGTGTGACCGACCGACTGATTCAGGGCAGCATCTGGCTGAGCCTGTCTCGCGCCATCGTCAACGGGCTTTCGGCACTCAGCACCTTTGTGCTGGCCTGGTATCTCGTACCGGCGGATTTCGGTCTCGTCGCCATTGCGACGACGATCCAGGTCATCTTGAGTTCGGTCACCGAACTTTCGCTCAATCAGGCGCTCATCCGCCACGAGTCTCCGAGCGAAACCCACTTCAGCGCGGTTTGGACATTGAGCGTGACAAGAAGCGCCATATTGGCGCTGCTGTTTGCCGCCGCGTCTTATCCGATCGCCGAATTTTATAACGAACCTCGGCTGACCAGCGTGATGCTTGCCCTGAGTTTCAGCCTGCTTCTCAGCGGTCTCGCCAATCCGCGGCGCGTCATGCTCCAGCGCGATCTGATCTTCTGGCAGGAATTCGTGCTGAACGTCTCGCAAAAGCTGGTCGGTTTTGTCGTGACAGTGGCAATTGCCGCCATCTATCAAAGTTATTGGGCGCTCGTTATCGGCACGCTTGCCTATCAAGTGACCAATATCATCGTGTCCTACACCGTCTTGCCATTCTGGCCGCGCATAACCTTCCGCCATGCCCGGGAACTGTTTTCCTTCTCCGTCTGGCTGACGGCCGGACAGATCGTCAATACGTTGAACTGGCGGATCGAGTATCTGCTGATCGGCAAGATGCTCGGCGCCACGCAGCTTGGTCATTATACCGTCGGCAATACGCTTTCGACACTGCCGACGCGCGAGGCGACGGCGCCGTTGAACCAGACGATTTATCCGGGTTTTTCCAAGGTCCGCAACGATCCGGTCCGCCTCATCGCAGCCTATCAGCGCGCGCAGGCGCTTCTGGCTGCGGTGGCGCTTCCGGCAGGTATCGGCATGGCTGTTGTGGCTGATCCGATGATGCGGCTGGCCTTGGGAGAGAAGTGGGCTCCTGCGATCTTCATCGTCCAGGCACTCGCATCGGTCTTCGCCTTGCAGACGCTCGGTTCGCTCGTCCAGCCGCTGGGCATGGCGAAGGGCCATACCAAAATGCTGTTCATCCGCGACACGCAGATGCTGGTGGTTCGCGTTCCCATCATCATCGCCGGCCTGATGATGGCCGGGCTTCCGGGCGTCGTTTACGCGCGGGTGTTGACGGGTCTGATTTCCACCGTCGTCAACATGCTTCTTGTCAAGCGGCTGATCAATCTGCCGTTCCTCCAGCAGCTCGCGGCAAATTTCCGCGCGCTTGCCAGCGTCGCCCTGATGGCCGCCGGCGTCTGGGGATTGTCGCATGTCTTGAACACCCCCACCGACAAGCCGGCGCTGGCCCTGCACCTTGCCGTCCTCGTCGTCACCGGCGGTATTCTCTATATCGGTTCCAGCTTTGTCCTTTGGCTCGCAATGAAGAAGCCAAATGGCCCCGAAACCGAAGTTCAGCGTATCGTCGTCAAGTTCCTGTCAAAAGCCAAGCGTATTGCCGTTCCCAAGTCGGCTTAAAGCAAAAACGAACATTAACAAGTGAGGCAAAATGACCAGCCTATCCAGATCTGAGCTGATCGCAAAACTCAATGGAATGATCCATGATTGCCTGAAGGACTATGTCTCGCGCGACGAGCCGCTCGCCATTCTCGACTTCCCCGACATCCGCAATTGTGGCGACTCGGCGATCTGGCTGGGTGAGATGGCCTATCTCCAGGATCGTTTCGGCAAGCGCCCGGATTATGTTTCCAGACTATACGACTTTTCCGCGGAAGAGCTGAAACGGCGAGTTCCCACAGGCCCGATCTTCATCCACGGCGGCGGCAATTTCGGCGATATCTGGGTTGCCCATCAGGATTTCCGTGAGGCGATCATGGAGCGTTTCCCGGATCGGCAGATCATCCAGTTCCCGCAGTCGATCCACTACAGTTCGCCTGAGCGCATCGAGCAGTCGAAACGGGCAATCGGGCGCCACAAGAATTTCGTGCTGCTCGTGCGCGACGAAGAATCGAAGGAATTTTCCGAGAAACATTTTGACTGCACGGTCCGGCTATGCCCCGATATGGCTTTCGCCATCGGCGCGCTTCCGCAAAGGGCGACGCAAATTCCCGTCCTAGCCATGCTGCGCGAGGATGCGGAACGGGTTGGCGGCACCGATCGCAATATCCCTTCCGACATTCCTGTGGAAGACTGGATCACGGAGTCAAAACGGAAGGTGAATATCGCCAAGAAGCTGGGCGTAGCTTCGGCCTATCTCGCATTGAAGCCAAGCGAAGTTGCCTTGCGCAGGCTGGACGCCGCCGCGCACAACCGCTTCGAACGCGGCATCAGCCAAATCTCGCGTGCCCGCGCAATCGTGACCGACCGCCTGCACGTCCATATCTGCTCGGTGCTGCTCGGCCGTCCGCATGCCGTGCTGGACAACAGCTACGGAAAGATCCGCCGCTTCATGAATGCCTTCTCCGGCGGCACGGATCTTTCCTACAAGGCGACCTCGCTCGAGGACGGGATCGAGTGGGCGCGTCACCAGGCGGCCCAACGGCGTATCGATAACAAAGAAGCTATGAGCCTGCGGGCTTAAGGGGGTTATTCGATGCCACTTGTCACCTTCATTATCCCGGTCCGACATCAGGACAATGCCCGCGACTGGAGCAGGCTGAAGGCAAATCTCACCCAAACCGTGGCCTCCATTTCCAATCAGACCAATGGAGATTGGCGCGGGATTATCGTGGCGAACGAAGGTGCCGACCTGCCTGATTTGCCGGAAAAATTTTCCGCCGTGCGGGTGACTTTTCCGCCGAACGACCTGCATGAACTCGGCAAGGGCAGCAAGGAAGACTTCCTCGACGCCTTCCGGGCAGACAAAGGCCGGCGCGTCCTGAGCGGCATGTTGACCGCCGCCGATAGTCGCTTTTTCATGATTGTCGACGACGATGACTTCGTCAGCTCTCGCATCGTGCAGCACGCATCCGAAAATCGGGACGCGAACGGGTGGACGATCGACCATGGTTATATCTGGGACGATGGCGGCAATTTCCTGTTCGGCCACGATGATTTCAGCCATCTCTGCGGCACTTCGCTGATCATTCGTGCCGATCTCTACGAACTCCCCGGTCGCTTCGAGGATGCTTCGCTCGACTGGATCAAGTCGATGCTGGGCAGCCATGTCCGCATTGCGAACATCCTGTCCCAACGTGGAGCGCCGCTGACGAAACTTCCCTTTCGCGGGGCAGTCTATCGGGTTGCCCATGGCGGCTCGCACAGCCAGGCACCGAGCCTGCTGCGGCAGTATTTCCTGAACCGCGGCGTGCTCACCAAACCGCGGCGGTGGTTGCGTAATCTTCGCAAGCTGAGGGTTCTCGGCGAAAATCACCGGCGCGAGTTTTTCGGCAAAACACGGTCGAACCCCGCGTAAGGCGCCGATCCCGTTCAAACATCGCACAGGCAGTTCAAAATATGAGGCTTTTCGCTTTCGACTTCACCAAGAGGGTTGGTCACTGATGTCGGATCTATTCGTCAGCGTACTCTTTTCCTCCTACAATGGCGCCAGCCGCCGGCTGCGCCATACTTTGGATTCCTTGGTGCGCCAGGAGCTTCCTCATGATCGATGGGAACTGATTGCTGTCGACAACAACAGCAATGACGACACGTTCGATCTTTTGACGTCATTTAGCGACAAGCTCCCCATCACCATCCTGCAGCAGCGCAAGCCGGGAAAGTCCGGGGCGCTGAATTTGGCTCTGGATCGGGTGAAGGGAGATCTCGTTGTCTTTACCGATGACGACATACGGGCCGAACCGAACTGGCTGAGAGCCATCGTCGACTGCGCCGTCGCCCATCCGGGCTATGGCGTCTTCGGCGGCAGGATCGTCCCCGATTGGGAAAAGCAGCCGAAAGGCCGCTTCATCGAGTGGATTCCGATGGGATCCACCTTTGCAATCGTGGATGAAACGCAAAGCGGGCCGTGTGACCCGACAAAGGTCTGGGGCCCCAATACGATCATCCGGCGGGAACTGCTGGGAACCAGTGTGCGCTACCGGGAAGATATCGGTCCTCTCCCGGGAAAGATATTTGCCATGGGGGAAGATGCGGAGATCATCATCCGTCTGGCGGCAAATGGCGCCAAATCCTATCGATGCGCCGAAGCCGTGGTTCATCACTGGATTCCTGCATCCAGTGTCACCGAGGATTGGGTGCAGAAACGCGGTGAGCGTCTTGGCTATGGCATGCCGGCGCTCTTTCCCGACGAGGTGCCTGGAGGAGTGCGGCTGAGCGGAGTTCCGCTTCCGACCTGGATCGAAAGCGCGCAATGGGCATTCCGGGCAGCCACGCTTTATCTCCTGCCGCAGTCCAAGAAGCGTTTCTGGGCGATCTGGAAATATTACTACATGCGGGGTTATCGTGCGGGAATTCGCCGATATGCGCCGCAGACGCTGGCGCGGTGATCGATTGATCCAGGAGGCGGTAATTTGAAACTCTCGGTGCTCATCAATAATTTCAATTATGGCCGCTTTCTCGGCCCATGCATCGATAGCGTCCTGTCGCAGGCCTACCCCGACTTCGAAGTGGTGGTGGTCGACGACGGATCGACGGATGATTCCCGCGAGATTCTTGCCTCCTACGGGGATCGGATTTTGGCTGTCTTGAAGGAAAACGGCGGTCAAGCCTCGAGCTTCAATGCAGGTTTTGCGGCGGCAAGCGGCGATATCCTCTTTCTCCTTGACGCCGATGATGCGTTTTTGCCGGGCAAACTCGCACGGATTGCCGAGATCTACGATCGCAACGAGATCGACTGGTGTTTCGACCGGGTGACGACCGAGGAAAGCGACCAGCCTTCTGCAGAATTGCAGGTGACGCTGTTCGACAAGCGGGACACGCTTCGCAAGGGAGGCTTTCCCTCGCTTCCGGTCCCAACATCGGGCCTGAGCTTTCGCCGCAGCCTGCTGTCGCAGATATTGCCGATGACCGTCGCGGCAGATGTCGTCCTCAGCGACAATTATATCAAATTTGCCGCAGCCTTTCTCGGCCGCGGCGCCATCGTCGAAACACCGCTGACCTTCCAGCGCATTCATGCGTCGAACCGCTATACGGGCACAAGCAGGGCAAAGACGCTGCGCCCGCGGATCATGATCGCGACAGGGCTGGAACTGGCCCGCCGCTATGATGGGCTGCAGATGCTCGGCAAGAGCCTTGTGGCCGGCGGCATCGCCGAGACTACATCGCTGCTGAAGCTCCGGAGCGAAGCGCGCAACACGGTCGCCGGTGGTCCGTTCGGCGATGCTGCCGCAACCGAGGTGGCCCTGATGGCGGCGCGCAAGCGTTTGGGAAATATGCTGCGGAGGGGACAGTCATGACCCAGCAGGAAACTTTGCCGCACGCATCCCTCGGCACCGATCAGGCAGCTGATGCGCCATTGAAGATTGCCGTCGGCGTGCTGACCTATCGGCGCCTGGACGGGATCGCCAAGCTGCTTGACGTCATGACGCGCCAGATCAGGCACCCGGCCCGCCCCTATCATCTTACCATGGTGATCGTGGACAATGATGCGGCCGGCAGCGCAAAGGCAACGGTGGAGGGCTTTGGCCAAACCGGCGCCTACGACCTGATCTATGTCGTCGAGCAAAACCAGGGCATCCCCTTTGCGCGCAACCGCGCGCTGGATTCGGCGCCTCCCGGCACCGACCTCTTCTGCTTTCTCGACGACGACGAATGGCCGGTCGACGGCTGGCTGGACGCTATGCTGGAGACCCGCGAGAAAAACCGCGCCGATTGCGTCTATGGCCCCGTCCAGCCAGTCTATCCCGAAAATCCGCCGCAATATTTCATCAAGGCCCGGGTATTCGAGCGCAAGAAGAACATCGACGGCCAGCGCATCGGTTATGCGGCTTCGAACAACGTCATGTTCGACTATCCGCTGATCCGCTCATGGAATCTTCGCTTTGAGGAGAAGATGCGCTTCACCGGCGGTACGGACTATCTTTTCTTCAATCAGGCCATTCGCCGCGGCATGCAGATTTTCTGGGCTGACAAGGCACTTGTCTATGACATCGTTCCTGCGAACCGGATGACCTGGAAATGGGTATTGCAAAGACAGTACCGACTTGGCAATACCTTCGCAGTCAGCGAGGTTTTGCATGGCAACCTCAAACGCCGGGTCTACCGGGCGGCATATGGCGCCACGAGAGTCGTACTTGGACTGGCGATGCTGCCGGCAATCCTGATTTCACCCTACTGGGGCATGCGAGCCCTCACCCATGTTCTGCGCGGCGCGGGCATGGTCAATGGGATCCTCGGACATGCATACCAGGAATATAAGCCCAATGCCGCTCTCTAATATTGTTTACGGGAGCTTGTTTCGGACGAGTTTTAACGCATCTTATGTTCCAAACCAAAACATCATTTTTGATTGGCCCCCGCATGAACGTCAAGGCTTCGACCAACCCTGCCAAGAATGGTACAGTTCAACGGTACGCTCGGGACACAACCGCTGTTCGAACAAAACGGTTTTTCGCTCTTTCCGTCGGTCAAATATAGGAGATGCCTGTCTATGACTGAGAAAAAATTAAAGGTTCTCGCTGCCTCGTCAGGCGGCGGCCATTGGGAGCAGCTGATGGCGATGCGCGGCGCCTTCGAGGGCTGCGATATCGTTTTTGCAACGACCATCCCCGGCTTGCTTGCCAAATATGATATTCGCGACGGGCTGGTCCTTCCCGATTGCAGCCGCGACTCGATTACCATGTCGATCCGATGCTTTTTCAGCGCCTTCGCCATCGTTATCAAGCAAAGGCCCGACGTCGTCATTTCCACAGGTGCTGCACCCGGGCTTTTTTGCCTGCTTGCCGGCAAATTGACGGGCAAGCGGACGATCTGGATCGACAGCGTCGCCAATGTCGAGAAGCTGTCCCTGTCGGGAAAATTGGCTGGCCGCATCGCGACACTGTGGCTGACGCAATGGCAGCATTTGTCGCGGCCTGATGGTCCCCACTACGCAGGAGCTGTGCTTTGATCCTTGTCACCGTCGGAACACAGCTGCCGTTCGATCGCCTCGTCAAGGCCGTCGACACCTTCGCAAAGGATTTGACCAGGCCGGTTCTGGCGCAGATCGGCAAGGGCAGCTACACGCCACAGAATATGAAATGGATCAAGAATATCGAGCCTGCGGACTTCGATAGCGTCTTTCGCGACGCGACGGTCATCGTCTCTCATGCGGGGATTGGCACTGTGCTGACTGCGAAACGTTTTGGAAAACCGATCATTCTCGTGCCCCGGCAGGCGTCGCTCGGCGAGCATCGCAACGATCATCAGCTCGCAACGGTAGGCCAGCTTGCCGGCCGGCCGGGCATCTATGTCGCGCATAGCGACGAGGATCTAAAAAACTATCTTCTCGACGATCTGGACAGCCCCTCTCGCGAGGACCCGTCCGAGCTTGGACGCGCTTCGCTGGTCAACTATCTTAAAGGTTATCTCGCGACAGTCTGAACCCGAGAGCGCGATAACGCGCTCTCGGCAGCGGAGGTCTTCATTCTTTGCAATTGCCGCCGGCAATATGTTTGACAAGTTCCGGCACGATGATGTCGGATGCAATGTCAGGCAGAGGATGGGCGCCATCCGGAATAGCCGCAGCCAGATCCCCCGGCGTCAGACGCTGCCAGTTCGGCCGGTGGTCGACAAACTCCAGACCCCGTTTCTCTGCCTCCGCCTGATGGGCCGAGATGTAGCTGCCGACAAAGGGGCGGATCAGGCCGCGCAGTCCCGAAAACGGATTCATCGCCATGACGATGATCCGCGATTTTGGTAGGCGCTGCCGAAGCTGGTCTAGGATGTCGCCGATATCCTTTCGGCTTTGCGCAAGCGACACGAAGCGCTGTAATGCTGCGTCGTTAGCATAAAGTTCGATCAGAACGATATCCGGCTCTTCGGCAACGACCCGATCAATCTGGGTCAGAGCCCATAGCGACGTCTCGCCACTCTTTGCAACGCTCCCGATTTTCACCGGCCTCTGCAGGCAGGCTGCAAGCCCTGTCTCGAGAGCGGGCTGCCACCCTCCCCGGGCCGTCAAAGATGTTCCGAAAGCGACTATTTTCAACGGCGGGGAATTCCCGGCATAGCCGCTTTTGGGGGTTGTGAACATCACCAGACACACCAAAAGCAGAAGCCATCCATAGGCCGATCGTCTCTCAATTGGCACCGCTCGCCAAAGCCGCAAACTTGTCATAGAGCAACCATATCTCGGCGGAACCGATAGGTCACGCTTCGGAAATCCGGTTGAAAGGGCAGCCATGCCGTTCTTGACCCAAGCTGCAGCAGGCTCGAGGCAAATTCATGAAGATGAGCTCATGCCGGTAGTGACGGCGGCCGAGCCGCCATCACTCCTCGCGAAATACGTGCTGCATCTGATCGGTCAGCGGCTTCGTCAGATAGGAGATAACATTTCTGTCGGCGATCTTGATGAAGACTTCGGCCGGCATGCCGGGGTAGAGCTTGATCGACTTCAACTTGGCGATGCTTGCAGCTTCGGGCTGGACGCGAACGGGATAATAGCTGATGCCCGTCCGCTCATCCTTGACGATATCGGGCGCGATCGACGTGATCTCGCCGCGCACATCAGGCGTCGTGCGCTGATCGAAGGCGCTGAAACGCACATCGACGGACTGGCCGACATGAAGCTGGTCGATATCGCGAGTGGAGACTTTCGCTTGAACCGTAAGATCGTCATTTTCGGGAACGACGAGCATCAGCGTCTCACCCGGATTTATGACGCCGTTCACCGTGTGAATGGAAAGCTCGTGAATGCGCCCACTGAGCGGCGCAGTAATGTCGAGACGGCGAAGTTGATCGAGGGCGGTGCCTCGGCGCTCTTCATTTTCGGCGATCTTCGCCTCAACATCGGTCAGTTCCTTGGCGATCTCCGAACGGCGATCCTCGTCCAGCTGGATCGTCTGGCGATCAATCTCGATTGCCTTGCCTTCGGCCTCCGCCTTTGCGGCAATTTCCTGGCCGCTATTGCCCTGGAGATCGGCGCGGGCGCGCTTCAGCGAATTCAGCCGTTGAAGCGTGACCAGCCCCTTCTTGTAGAGCGTATCGACGCCTTCGAGCTCCTGTTCGATCAGCCCAAGCGAATCATGGGTCGCGTCGATCTGAACGACCAAGCCCTTGATCTGCTCGGCCAGCTGATCCTTGCGCGACGCCAACTGGCTTTTCATGCCGACCAGCGCCGATCTGCGGCTGTCGAACAACTTCGTCTCGCCGTCGAGCAGATCCCGTGCCGCGGTGCTGGATGTCAGATCGCTGATGTTTTCCGTGACATTAAACGACTCGGCGTCGATCCGTTCGGCTTTCAGCCGGGCCCGGCGCGCATAAAGCTGAGCGAGTGTGCTCTCAACGATCGAGAGCTGTGCTTTTGTCGTCGTGCCATCGAGCTGTATCAGGACTTGCCCAGCCGTCACATGGTCATTTTCGGAGACCAGCAGTTTCGACACGATGCCGCCGGTCAGGTGCTGGATCTTCTTGACATCGCCATTGACGACGACCACGCCTTCGCCGATGACGGCGCTCGAAAGTTCCGTCGTTGCCGCCCAACCGCCAATGCCGCAAACGAGTGCGATCGACAAGGCGCCGACAATGGCGACATGACGATTGAGGGAGCGTTTCGATTCACTGATGACTTTGCTCACAATCTTCCTTCCGGCCTATTCGGCCGCGTTGCCGTCGACGACGACTTTTAGCTGCGCCACGCGCTCGGCAATCGATGTACGCGCCGGTTCCGGCCGGCTGACCCGCGCCAGAACTTCCTCCTTCGGACCGAATGCGATCATCCGGCCGTCCTGCATCATCAGCACGAAGTCGCAGACCGCCAGTACGCCGGACCTATGTGCGATGACGACGACGATGCCGCCGCGTGCGCGCACGCTCATGATCGCGGCACTCAGCGCCCGCTCGCCTTCTTCATCGAGATTGGAGTTCGGTTCGTCGAGCACGACGAGGAAGGGTTCGCCGTAAAGCGCTCTTGCAAGCGCGATACGCTGTCTCTGGCCGGCCGAAAGCGCGGCACCCCCTTCGCCGATTTCGGTTTCGTAACCGTTCGGCAGACGAAGAATGAGATCGTGGACACGCGCCGCCCGCGCCGCGGCAACCACCGCCTCAGGCGACATCTCCTTGGCGAAACGACAGATATTCTGCGCAACGGTTCCAGAAAACAGTTCCACATCCTGCGGGAGATAACCGATGTGGCGGCCGAGCGCGTCGCCATCCCACTGATCGAGCGCTGCGCCATCGAGGCGGATGGATCCCCTGACGGTCGGCCAGATGCCCATCATCGCCCGCGCCAGCGACGATTTGCCCGAGGCGCTGTAACCGATGACCCCGAGGGCGCTTCCTGCTCTCAATCCGAAGCTGACATCGGAAACAACCAGGCGCTGGCCCGCGGGCGGCCCGCTTGCCAGCCCTTCGACCGTCACCTGCTTGGAAGGCGCCGCCAGCGCCAGCGGTGCCGGAATTTCCGGAATGGTTTTCAACAGGTTCGCAAGCCGCGCCCAGCTTTGCTGGGCGGAAACGAAACCGCGCCAATTCCCGATCGCGGCTTCCACCGGCGCCAGAGCACGCGACGTCAGAATGGAGCCCGCGATGATGATGCCCGAGGAGGCCTGCCCTTGAATGACCAGGATCGCGCCGGTCGCAAGCGTTCCCGATTGCAGGGCAATACGGAAAATCTTCGACAAGGTCGCATATCCGTTCCCGACATCCGACGCCTGCCGGTTGATGAGCCGGAATTCACTATTCTTGCGGTCCCAGATTTCAGCCATGGTGCCGGCCATGCCCATGGCGTGAATGACCTCGGAGTTGCGGATCGAGCTCTGCGCAAAGGCATTGCGCATATTGGCGGCTTCGGATTGCCGTTTTGAGAGCGTCCGCGTTCCCTGGTTGGTCATGAACGTCAGGATGGCGAGAACCAGCGATCCACCGATCGCGATATAGCCGATCGCCGGATGAAACATGAAGCAGATGACGATATAGAAGGGAAGCCAGGGCAGATCGAACATCGCCGTCGGGCCCATGCCGGACAGGAAGGTCCTGATCTGGTCGAAGTCGCGCAACGGCTGAAGCCCGTCCCCGCCGATCTTGACCTTCAACGGCGCCTTGATGAGCGCCCGGAACACCCGTCCATTTACCATCTCGTCGAGCGCACCGGCGACGCGCACGAGCATTCTGCTTCTGAGAACTTCGAACGCGCCCTGAAAAGCGTAAAGGGTTAACGCAAGTATTGCGAGGGCTGCCAGCGTCGGTATGCTTTTGCTTGGGATGACGCGGTCATACACCTCAAGCATGAAGAATGAACTTGTGAGATAGAGAATATTGATGAGCGCGCTGGCTATGCCAATAAAGACAAGACCTCCCTTGCATTTTCGCAAGGCTTTGGATGGCTCGCTAACGTCCGCCGCTGAACTCTGAAACACCAAGTAATCCCTCTCTTACCGCATCGCACGCAGGTATACACCAGCGCCCATTGCAGTTACAGGCCACATCAAGCCCGATCATTGACATAGTCGCATCTGGATGTCGGCACCCGTGCCGAATCTCCGCTTGCAAGTTCACAACTAATATAAGAATCCCACCGAAAGATGACCGAAAATTGGAAATTTTTAGCGCGCGACTTCAGGGACCCTGACTTGACACTACGATAAATATACCGGCCCAAGCAAGTGAAAATCCAAGAACCGCCCAATAACGGATCAAAGCGCGGGCAGCATCGCGCGCATAGACACCCTGTTTACTAGGACGTTAACTATAGATTCAATCTAGTTGCTCTGCTTATGGCGGCGGGAATATTGTCATCCTTTAGCCCGATTTCTACAACCGGCAGCAATTCATCACCGTGCATCGAAATCGAGAAACGTCAGCCGGACGAAGGTGGCCGACCGACGCTATCTCGTCTTGGCGTGTTTCACACCAACAGATGCGAGGCTTGGCTGGAATGGAATGCGTCGACATTGATGTAAACACCCAGCGAATCCGTATCGATGTGCGAAGCGCCGTCAGAAATTTTGTACTGGAAGGATTCGCTGACCTTCCCGCTGAGGCCGGCGAGCTTCGCTGCGTCCACGGTGTAGGTGTAATCGCCATCGCTCTCGATATGGATGACACCGTATTTCCCCGTAACCGTCAGTCCGTGTTTGTCCACGGCACTGTCGCCAAAGCGGCGGAGCAGCACGCTTCCGTTGGCGGCGCTGTCGTTTTCGAGAAGGTTTCCATGATACGCGCCACCGGTATCGGCGGAAATCTTCAGGCTGTCATGGACTGCGACAATCTTCGGCGCGGCGACTGTCGGCGTAGGCGCTGTCGGCGTTTCCGTGACCGGCACTGGGGTGCTGGGCTGCGGCGGTATTTCCGCAGGGTGCTCGACAACCGGTGCCGCAGGCGTCTGCTCCTGGCTCGGTGACGTGTCACCACCCGTGGTGCCGGCGCTGTCGAGCTCGGCCTGCGCTTGCTCGAATGTCTTGTTGTCGCCGACAAAGAACGTGTTTTGGGCGGCGATTGCGGGCGGCATCGTCAGAGTCGATACATCGCTGTCGATAATATTATCGTAGAAGGAGCCCGATGCAGGCCGGTCGACCTTAAGCGCCGAGGAGGACAGATCGTCAAAGACGTTGTCATGAACATCGATATTCTCGCGGATATAGACGGGATTGCCGGCGGCGCTGACCAGAACCCCATACACCCCGCCGTGAATATAATTCCCGCTGATGTCGTAGTTCTTGGCATCGCCCTGATCGCCAAGGCCGATGCCATAGGACCAGCTGTAGCCGCCATATCCCGAGATGTCGTTGTCGTGGATGGATATATTGGTGCCCGCCTGAGCGCTCAACCCGAAGCCGCCGCCGACCAGTGTGTTGCCCTCGACCAGAGCATCATGAGCTCGGACCAGCACCAGAACCCCTTTGGCGCTATTGGTTTGCGTTTGCTCCAGATGATTGTCCTTGACGAGAATGTTGCTGCTGTCGTTGAGCTGAATTGCGTCTGCGGCACTTCCCTGGCTGTTGGTGACGGTGTTGTTGATCAGGGTGACGCCGTTGACCTTTTCCATCCAGATCCCGTCGGAATGGACACCGGTCAGCGTGCTGTTCTGGATGGTGATGTTTTGGCTGCTTTGGAAGCTGACGGATCCGGGCTTTCCGGCAAGCCCCGTATTCGTTACCTCGACATTCCGTACGACCCAGTTCGACACGTTCCCTGCATATATCGCGTTCGCTCCAGTATCAGCGATCTTGATATTCTCGATAACGATATTCGAGGCCTTGGAACCGTGGATGCCGTCGTTGCTGCTGTGAATGACCGGGGCGTCGCCAAGACCGTAGCTGCCAATGGTGATCGGAGCCGTGACGCTTCCGGAGTATTTCAAATCGAATTGTTCATTGAACACGCTACCGGCAGCAAGCAGCACGCTGTCGCCAGGGTTCAGCCTCAGGGATTCGACGGCAGACAACGTCGCAAAAGCCGAGTTCTCCGTGGTTCCGCTATTATGATCGGATCCTGTCGCTGAATTCACGTAGTAGACGGTCATGCTTTGATCTCCCCCAAGGTAATGGAAATCTTCTAAGCGTGGACCCCTCTCCGGCAGCTAAAATGAAACACTAAAATTCTTTCTATCTGTCGATATTCTTCACCGTCTGGCGTATTTTCTTCGTCGGTGACATATTCTTCATGGCGTTAAAGTTGTATCACACGAAAGAAATACATCTCTACTAGAACCTCAATTTAATAGCAGCCGTTTATGTATCCGGCGGATTGCTGTGGTCATGGCGCCACAACGGCGAAGGTTTCTGCCGCGGCGTATCCGGCGATGGAAATGACAGTGATGAAGCTGGGATGATGTGCAGTCGCGAAGTCCGGGCAACGCACCAAAATTACGAGTGAAGAATGGTAGCCCAATGTGATTATTTGACATTCTCACCTTCATGGAGGTGAATATCTGTATTCCTATTGATCATCTCCGAATAAAATCTATTACCTTTCGAAGAAATCAACGTAGTTGTCGGCATCCCCGCGTATTCGCTTATTATTAGTGCGCCAAGCTCCAAGTGCTTCGTCCCCTTAACTCGGTTGCATGTGTGCCATTATTGCACACATCGCACGATTAATGTTCATCCTCAGTTAATCTTAGCCTTGACTCGATGTATTAACACATCCTTAATCCCACACGTCGCTAAGGTTAAAATTGGCCAGCGAAGATCAATTCATGGAGAGACAACAATGGCTATTCACGCAACCGACGATACTGCCACATTTCTGGAAACCGACGTCATTTCGGGAAATCTGCTTACTAACGATTCATCCGACAACGGCCACCTATTCCTGCGGGCTTTCGATCAGCAGAGCGTTGGCGCCAAGCAAGGCAACAGCCAGGTCACCGAAATCCAGGGCGACTACGGCACTTTCTTCGTCAAGCCGGACGGCAGCTACACCTATGTTCTGAGCGACGCTGCCAAGGTCAACTTCACCAACGGTGAGTTGCTTCAGGAGAAGGTCTCCTACAAGATCTCCGACGGTAGCGGCCATACCGACGTTGGCCTGTTCACTCTGAACATTCAGGGTGTCACCCAGGTGAAGCCAATCGCAGTCGACGACCACTACAGCTTCAACGAAGGCAGCGCCATCAGCGGCAACGCTCTGGACAATGACATTGCCGGCGACAATGGTCATCTATTCCTTCGTCAGTTCGCCGGGACGAACGTCAACGGCAACCCGAGCGCAACGACCGACGTCGCCGGCACCTATGGCACGTTCCACGTCAAGGCGGACGGTTCATTCACCTATGATCTGGCGGCAGATATCGCTCCGGGCGATCACGTCACGGAAACAATTCAATATTACAAGATCTCCGACGGCGAAGGTCACACGGATGCCGGCGTGCTGACGCTCAATATAACAGGCACGGATTTTGTTTCGGGCGCCAGCGTCTGATCATTCATCTAATCAATTGACGACGCCCGCCGCTCAAGCGGCGGGCGCTGCTGCCCATCAAGCCGTGGCTGACGGCCGTTCTGATTCCGCAGCTGTTTTCCGTAGAGTTACCGACGATTACTTGCTGCAGCGCTGCCGGAATCGCGCTGTCGCTCCGTCCCCAAGCTCTGTCCAGGTTCGATCGAAGATCGGGCGCAGTTGGGGGCTGATTTCTTTGATGGTGGCGTTGACCCTGCAACGGTCGCCAAGTTTCAGCATCGTCAGGAGATCGCTATCGAGCGCAGTCTTTGCTGCTGCAAGCGTTGCATTGGTAAGATCGTTCCAGAAGTAAAATCGGGTCAGAATTATCGCCTCGTCGTGGGGCGCAAGAGCGACGGACCGCGTCATCATTTCCGCAACTGAAAGCGGCTCTTCAGCAATTACAGATTGGACGGCGGCGAGACGAAGCCAAAAGTTGCTGTTCGTCGGCATGCAGGATAACGCATGTTGCAGATAGTGTCGGGCGCTCGATGCCGCGGCAGCCCAGGCGTCATATTCGACGTTCACGTTCTGGCGATCGAGTTGCGCCAGAACAAGTGTCACACCGGCGGCGACAATATCGGAGCGACAATAATGTCCATCGACAATGTCGATAGTCCGCGCTGCGTATTTGGCTGCAATATCATCGCTGACGGTCTCGCCGCGCTCGATCCGTTCAGCGACGATCGAAATACTGGCGGTTCTAATCGAAGCGTACAGCTCTCTGCCGGCCAGCGCCGCAAAGGCGGCGGTGGCGACAAGGAAAGCAATCCGTGTGACCGAAACGAACGGACCGCGAAGCATCAGCTTTCAGTGTAGTATCGCGAGTAACGCTTATAATAATACTCACTGGAGCCGAATGTCCGGTAAAGCTTCATCTGCGACGGATCGACCTTGGTCAATATGGCGCCGACGCATTTCGCATAGAGCTCCGGCTCGGACAGCAGCGTCGACTGCACGACCTTGCGCGATGTCTTTCCCCACTCGATAACGAAAACCACCGCATCGAGCTTCGAGTTGATGGCGCGCGCATCGACGACCGGCGCCAGGGGCGGCAGGTCGACGATAATGTAATCGAAGCTTTGACGCGCTATTTCAAGAAGTTGGTCCATGCCGCGTGATGCAAGCAGCTCCGACGAATGCGGGACACGATACCTTGCAACCGTCGGCAGAAATGCAAGCTTTGTTTTGGGATCGAGAAGGATTAGATCCTTGAGTGGACGGCCATCGACGATCGCCTCGAGCAAGCCGGCCTCGGCATGGCGGCCGATCGCCCGGGTGGCACCGGGATTGCGCATGTCGCCGTCGATTAGCAGACAGCGGGCCCCCTGCATTGCCAGGAGCTTGGCAAAATTGATTGACGTCGTCGACTTCCCCTCGCCGGGCAAGCTTGATACCACGCCGATGACCTTGCAGCGCTGATCGGCCGCGCTGAGGTCGATCGCAATCTTGGCGCTTCGAAGCGTCTCGGCAAAGGCCGAGAGCGGGTGCTCCTCGACATAGGTCGTAGTCTTGCTACCCCTGGCGATGCTTCGAGGATTGCTGGGATCGACGAGCGTCGGATCATCGACGTTATCGTCAACCAGCGGCATGACGCCAAGCGATTCGACATCCAGCACTTCCTTGACGTCATCACCGGTCCGGAAGAACCGATCCCGGAATTCCCGGAACGCACCTATGCCGCTTCCGACCGCACATCCGAGGAACATCGCAAAAGCGACGACAAGGGCTCTCTTCGGAGCACTCGGCTTCGTCGGCGTCTCCGCCATCGTGATGATGCGCGCAGCGGTAATCGGGAAGCTCTGCTGCTGAATGGCTTCCTGGTAACGCGTCAGGAAACTCTGATAAAGATTCTTGTAGGTATCGCGCGTGCGCTCGAGTTCTCGAACCTGCACCTGCGTTTCACCGGCTGTCGCGGCAATGCCAGTCGCCTTTGTGACGCTGTCACGCAAAGAATTTTCCCGTGACTGCGCGACCTGCAGCTCGCTCTGATAGCTCTCGGCGATGCGGTTCAACTCATCGAACATGAGTCTCTTATATTCTTCCATCTCCGCACGCAGCCGAACCGCCTGGACGTGATCGGGACCGAGCCGCGCCTCGATTTCCGTCTCAAGCTTGGAAGCCTCGAGATATTTCTTGCGCAGGTCGTTGGAAATGGAGCTGTCGAGCACATCGGTGACGATCGCATCGGTCTGCTTGGCGTCGATGATCGATTTGACGCGCGCATATTTTGCCTCGGCCTTCGCAGTCTCGGCCTGGGCATTGATCAATTGCGTGTTGATCTCGGTAAGCTGCTGCTCGCTGATCAGCGTACCGGATCCGGCCTCTACAAGCCCATGCTCGCTGCGGAATTTCTGAACCGCAAGGTCGGTGTCCAGCGCCTGCTGCCTGAGTTCTTCGATACGCTCCTGCAGCCATTCGCCGGCCCGGCGTGTCGCCTCATATTTCGAATTGAGTTTGTCGACCAGATAGACATCGGCAATGGCTGCGGCGATCTGACGCGCCATGTCGGGTGACTGCGAGGTATAGCTGACATCGAGAACGTAGGATTTTCCGACACGTTCGACATCGATATTGCCGGCCACAGTTTCCGCAGCCCACCGCCGCCTCATTTCCATATCGGGGGCGACCGCCGCGTCGTCGGCAAACCATGATTTGAAATTGAATAAAGACTTCAGCGTTGCGACTGAAAACAACGAATTCCGCTGTGCGTTGAACACCGGATCGTCGACCAGTTTCAATTTGTCGACGACAGCATAGGCGATCGTGTCGGACTTCAACAGCTCGACCTGGCTGAGCACAGTTCCTTCGTCATCGTCCATCTGGCCGAAAGCCGCCAGCTGGTTGATGACCTGATTGTCGCTGCGGTCGATCAGCACGCTTGTGTCGGCGGTGTAGACAGGCACCGACGTCAGGACATACACAACGCCGAGAATGGCGAAGGCAAACGCGCACGCCGCAACCATCCGCCACTGTCGGCGGGCAATCGCGATGAGCTTGTCGAAATCGATGAAGTCAGCTTCGTTTCCCGTATCGCGGGAGGGGTCGATACGCGGCGTAAGTTTATCTGGCGATAGCAATTTCGATCTCCAACAAATCAAGCGCTAAGATCTAAGGGCAATTCCAGCTATTGTATGACCGCGACACTCGGACTCGTCGACTGCGTCGTGTCGGAGGACAATTGGCCTCGAGAAACCCTCAGCTTACCGGCAGTCGTGGCGGCGCCTTCAAACGGCGTTCCGTCGTCCGAACCCGGCCCTGTCCGGCCAATCGACCCATTATTGCCGATACCGGATGCGGCCGCTGCGGTACTTCCACCCGGGCCGAGCGCCGCGGTTCCCCCTTCAGCGAGGACCTTCGCAAAGGCGGCCAGCAGCGGCGCAAGGTTCGGATCGGTGCTCGCCTCGGCGACAGCCTTTTCGATGGCCAGCTTAGATAGCGGATCTGTTACCTGGCAGCTATTTGCGGCGCGCCCAAGGCCGGCACCGATAGCGGCCATCTGTGCGGCATCGGCTTTCTTGGCCTGCTCGATTACCGGCGCAAGCGCCTCACTGCTGCTCCCGACCAACGCGCGAACGCGCGATGACAAAACCAGCGGGTCGGACACGTCGAGCAGAGAGGCGGGATTGGTCGTAAATCCACTGATGTCGATGGAAGTCAAACTTGAAAGCCTCACGCAAACTGCCGCGAAAGCGCTCGAACTCATGCCGGCAAACGCTGCCACCGCGATTCCGCTATATGCAAGCCTACGATACACACTCGACCTTGCCATAACTGCGCTTTCTTTCATAAAATCCCCGGCGTAGACGGCCGGCTCCGATTGTTTGCAACCGGCACCAGCCCGCCTATCTCAATCAATTGCCGAGATCCTGGACCGCGTTGCGGGTATCCCTCGCGTCGTCCGTTACTCCGGAAACAGTGGACGATACCGAGTTTACGATGTCAAGGAACTTGACCAATTCAACCGAGTCCGAATTGGAAATATAGATAATGTCCTTGTCTTCCATCTTGAATTGCTGAACGGCAAACAAGGTTGCCGGGTCCCGCAGATTCGCGCGGACGATCACCGGAACCGTCTCACCCGCAAATCTCGTCGTGTCGACCTGCATCGCTGCAACCGTTTTCTTCGGGACCAGGCGATAGAGCAGGACCTGGGCCGGATCGGCACGGTCGTCGCGCAAACCGCCCGCCTTGGCGATCGCCTCTCCAAGGGTCAGGTTAGACTCTTCGAAATCGAAGCGGCCGCTGACGCCTGCGGCGCCGAGCGTAAGATAGGTGCGGCGCTCATGATCGATCGAGATCGTATCGTCAGGCGCAACATAGATATTTTCCGCCGGGTTCTTCAACAACGTATTATAGGCGACGGTCGCCGTCTTGCCGCGACGCTGCAGCGTTACATTCGTTTCGATATTGTTGGTCGTCAAACCGCCCGCAGCGGAAATGACATCGAGAACACGCTCACCGGCCGGGCTGATCTCGACACGCTGGGGATTGTTGACGTCGCCGAGCACGGCAACTTGGCTGGAGCGGCTTGTCGTGGTGGTGATGACCACCTGCGGCTCGATCGCGCGGCTCGCCAGGCGATCTTCGACATCCTGCTCCACAGTCTCCTTGAGGCGACCGGCAGCCGGAACACGACCCGCATAAGGAATTGTGATCGTTCCGTTTCTATCAATGGTCTGGCTTGGCAAGGAGATATAATTGCCAGGTCGGCTGCCAGCATCGGACGGAATGAACAGACCGCCGGACTGAGCTTCAAAGATGGCGACTTCGACGACGTCACCGAAACCGAGCGGAATTTCAGGCGGCCCACCGCGACCACCGCCGAACCCCTTGAAAGACGTCGGCTGCGGAGAGGTAAAATAGGGCAGAACATTTTTGCTGAGATCGATCAGGGCGTAGTCGATGCCGACGCGACGCTCCTTCGTTGTCACTTTCACCGCCGCATCTCGATCAACATCTTTATGATCGGGTCCGGATCTTGGCAACGACGTGCAGCTTGCTAATATAGTGGTTAGCGCTACAACAATGGCGACGCGTGTACTAACGATACGAGAACAACCCATAGAATAACCTGTGTTGACGCCCCTGAAGCTACTGCCCCGCAATCTGGCAAAATACAAGACAATCCCCGATCAATAACACTGAAGGCCGATTAACATTCCCCTAACTGTGGCAGGCTGGCAACGCCAAGCCCTTGAGGAAGCGAAAAACGACCCAGTCCAACTTTTCTGGTGTCGTAACAACCCGAAGGCTAGACCCGCTATAAAATTTCTTGCGTTTCAGAGTCAACAGTTCGCACCTGCACAATCGCTATTTTTCAAAAACCTTCATAAACCATCCATTTAAATTTCAGTTGGTAAGCGGCCGCTCATATGCCACATCCGCCCCTCCATTGCTGCGCCCAAGGCTTATGGCGACAACCGCACTGAGGATGGCGGAATAAAACACTGCAAAACCAGGTATTTGCAGGGAGAAATCGACTACGGCGTGAAGGGCGACCAGAACCGTTGCGGAGATGCCAAGAAGAACGCAATGCCTGAGACGCCGCCTTTGGGCGAGCCCCTGCCAGAACACCCTGGCAAGCACTGAGAAGACAATGATCGCCGCAACCGTGAACAATATCCCGAGGCCCAGAAATCCTTCGAGATAGAAATTATGCGCTCGGTCGAAGATCCCGAAAATTCCGCAGGCTGGATCGCGGTAGGCGGAAAATACCGTCCGGAAGGTTCCGAGGCCGGTCCCGGTTAACCAATGATCCGAAATGGCACGCCATATGCCCGGCAGGATGCAGAACCGATCATCATCCTCGAGCCGCCGCTCTTGCGCGCGCAAAATCGCCCGACCTGCAAATACCGTCAGCAGCCCGACGACGAAACCGATCGCCGCGAGGAACTTCAGCATCGAACGCCATCCCGGCGCCGATTTCAGATAGCGCCGCGAGCCGTTCCAATTCATGACCAGCCAGGGAAAATAAATGAGAGCGGCAACAAAGGTCGCGAATATGCCGGCGCGCGAGCGGCTCAGCATCAGTGCGGTGAAGCATGCGCACAAGAGCAGCATGTAGATCCACGATTTCACGAGAAGCGTGTTTCGGCCGGGCTCGCCAGGTGGATGGTTCGAATAGGAACGGGCGATGTCTCTGACCAAAGTCAGCATCAGCAGTGTTCCAAGCCCGAGGAAGGTCGCCGCGGTATTGCGGTTGACGAACACCGCCGTCAGGCTGTCGAGGTAGGCGTGTTTCTCCACGACGACCAGCATGTTGGGAAACAGTAAAAACTGCAGCAGGCCGAAAACAGCAATGACGCCCGCAGCAAGCCCGAGGCCGGCCAGCACTTTCCTAGCGCGCCGATCAGTATCGCATAAGAGAAGCCCGGTTAGGAACGTGACGAAGGGCAGCGCCACCCAGAGGATCGACGCAAGCGTGTCGGCGGGCTCGACGGAGATCGCCGCGTAATCGGCGCCCGCCAGGTCACGGGCGGCGTTCCAAGCGGGATTAGCCAGCCAGTGCGACGGCAGTTCGATCGTCTGAATCAACGTCCACCCCGTGAGAACGATCAGCAGAAACAACGCGATGTCGAATACCCATCTACTCTGCCTCGGCTCACCGAACAGAAGTCCCGAGATAAATGCCAGAGCAAACATTCCGATCGCCGCGAAGGCGAAAGGAAAGGGCGTGACGCTCCCGAACGGAATGAGTGTCAGTATAACCAGTCCGATAAAGGCGAAGAGAACAACCTCTTGCAAGATCGACCGGTTGATGAGGTTGGATGACATTTGAATTCGTTTACCAGAGTAGGCGGGAGCCCAAGCCATTGCAACCGAAGCGGTTAATTTACTCGTACTAACATAGGTTGAACATCAAACACTTGCGTGCTAAAGTGTAACAGAATTCCACATCGTTTAAAATTGTCGCAAAAGGCTTAAGCCAATCGAGACAAGACCCGGCTATGCTCCTTCCAAGCAGCAGAAACGGGACAGAAGTTCTGCGTCCAATACTTGGAAGATCATCAGACGGCCATGCCATTGACCGAGAAAAAAGGCAAGCCTGATCTTAATCGGTGGCCCTGAACCGGGATTTAAGAGATGAAGAAAACATTCGTTACACTTCTGGCTCTGGCCTTTACAGCAGGAAACGCCTGCTCGGCATTTGCCGCCGGTCCCGCAGGTTTCGCACGCGGCCTGAATGGCGGTTCGGCGGTCAGCTATATCTCTGAAAAAGGCAAGATCATTCCGCCCTTCGCCCAGGTATTGTTCTGCGCCCAAAACCCGTCCGAATGTCGCGACAATAACGGTCTCGCGGTCGTCACGCTCACCGATGAGCAGATGCTGCAACTGAAGAACGTGAACAGCACGGTCAATCGGACGATGATCGGTCGCAACGATCCCCGCAACGAGTTGAACGGCGACGTCTGGAAGGTCAATGTCCGCAGCGGCGACTGCGAAGATTTCGCACTCACCAAGCGCAGCCGGCTGATTGCCATGGGCTGGTCGTCGCGCGCTTTGCGGATTGCGACGGCATACACGCCCTCCGGTGAAGGGCATGCCGTCCTGGTGGTCAGAACGGACAAGGGCGACCTCGTGCTCGACAACAGGCAAAGCAGCATCAAGAACTGGCGGGACACCGATCTGCGCTGGGACAAGATTCAATCGGGAACAGACCCTTATGTCTGGTACCGGCTGTAGAAATTTCGGCTGCGGGAGAACCAAACCTGACCGTCCGGAATTGAAGTCGAGCCGTCTCTGACGAACGGCTCGACTTGTCACATTACCCACACAAACCTATGATTTTAGCTGTCGAGAGGCGGCCGGCGACGAATTGCCGTGCACCCAGTTCGATTTTCGATGTGGGTATCAAAGCGATCTTCGATATTGTCTTTTCGCCCAGATTAAGTATGACGGACGCCATGCTGCGACGCAGCATGATGTCCTACTCTAATGATTTGAGGGAACTATGCGCATCACGATGATTGGATCAGGCTATGTCGGCCTCGTTTCAGGCGTTTGCTTTGCGGATTTCGGCCACGACGTCATCTGCGTAGACAAGGATCTGAGTAAGATCGAAGCCCTTCGCGAAGGCCGCATTCCGATCTACGAGCCGGGTCTGGAACAATTGGTGGCCGAAAATACCAGCACCGGTCGGCTGTCGTTTTCGACGGATGTCGGCGAAAGCGTCCGTGGCGCCGACGTCGTGTTCATCGCGGTCGGCACGCCATCCCGGCGCGGCGACGGCCACGCGGATCTTTCCTATGTCTATGCGGCTGCACGCGAGATTGCCACCTATGTGGAAGGTTTCACCGTGATCGTCACAAAGTCGACCGTACCGGTCGGCACCGGTGACGAAGTCGAGCGCATCATGCGCGAAACCAATCCTGCGGCGGATGTCGCCGTTGTTTCCAATCCGGAATTCCTGCGCGAAGGCGCGGCAATCGAAGATTTCAAGCGTCCCGACCGTATCGTCGTCGGGCTGAATGACGACCGGGCACGCGAAACTATGACCGAGGTCTATCGTCCGCTTTACCTCAACCAGTCTCCCTTGGTCTTCACCACCCGCCGCACATCGGAACTGATCAAATATGCGGCTAATGCGTTCCTGGCGATGAAGATCACCTTCATCAATGAGATTGCCGATCTCTGCGAGCGGGTCGACGCAAACGTCCAGGACGTGTCGCGCGGTATCGGTCTCGATGGCCGTATCGGCGCCAAGTTCCTGCATGCCGGTCCGGGTTACGGCGGCTCTTGCTTCCCCAAAGATACGCTTGCTCTTGCCAAGACGGCTCAGGATTACGACGCGCCGGTCCGTCTGATCGAGACGACGATCTCGATCAACGATAACCGCAAGCGGGCGATGGGACGCAAGGTCATCTCGGCCGTCGGCGGGGACATTCGCGGTAAGAAGATTGCGATTCTCGGCCTGACCTTCAAGCCGAACACCGACGACATGCGCGACAGCCCGGCGATTGCCGTTATCCAGACCCTGCAGGACGCCGGCGCCCAAGTGGTCGGCTATGATCCCGAGGGCATGGAGAACGCCCGCAAGGTGATCGAGAACATCGAATATGCGAGCGGCCCCTATGAAGCGGCCGCGGGTGCGGATGCGCTTGTCATCGTCACCGAATGGAACCAGTTCCGCGCGCTCGATTTCAATCGCCTGAAGCAGTCGATGCGCGCTCCGGTCCTGGTCGACCTGCGCAATATCTACCGCAGCGACGAGGTCCGCAAACACGGCTTCGCCTATACCGGCATCGGCACCAATCTCTATCAGGATTCGACAAACGCCTGATAGGTTCTGGTGAACCGATAATCATCCTGACGCCGCGGAGCAAAAAACCGCGGCGTTTTGGTTTTTGGCGCACCGCGCCGAAAAGCCTGAACGGTTCGGTCGGCATCACGCCTTCAGATCTAATTAAGGAGCCCGACCCGCGTTCCTTTTATCGTCAGCACGGTCAGCCGGCCCGTCGCCGAGACTGCGGTGTCGATGCCGATCCGTTGCGGACCGAATGTCGGGGTTCGCGCCGGAGTATGCCCGTGGATCACCAGGACGGGAAGCTGCGGCCCGTCATCCAGGAAGGGTTGGCGGATCCACATCAGGTCGCTGTCCTTCTGCTTCTTGAGGTCGATGCCCGGTTTGATGCCGGCATGGACAAAGACCACCCTGCCCATCCGCAGCATGATCGGCAGCGATTCCAGGAATTGGATATGCCGCTCGGGGATCATGTTGCGAATGACGCGGGTAATCATTTCGCTTCCAGCCGCCGACTGCAGCAGGTGTTCGATATCGATACCGTATGAGTGCAGTGTCTCCGTCCCGGCAAAGCCGAGCCATTCAAGAATGCGCGCCGGTTTGCGATAGAGCTTCACCAGCTCCGCGTCGTGATTGCCGCACAGAGCGAAACGCTGAAATCCCGCCGGCGGGTTCTTGCTCAGGAACTCCAGCACCGCGCTCGAATCAGGCCCGCGATCGACATAATCGCCGAGCATGACGATAAGTTTCGGCCCCGGAATGCGCGCGGCATCCTCCTCAATGCGGCGATGCGCCTCGACGAGCTCTTTATAACATCCGTGAACATCGCTCATCGCATAGACGGCAGCGAATTCGCCTTCGGCAAACGTCAGCCGAGCGCGTCCTTTGCGGCTGCCGGCCAGTATCGGTATCTGTTGTCGCCACGGCGCGAGATAGTTAAACATGTAACCCATTTATGAGGTCCGACAGCCCGCGAGGTTGTCGGAAAAGCTCGATTTCCTGCCCATCCTTGCAAAAGTATCAGGCTCACTGTTCAAAAAGAAATTGGCGTGATCACGGCCTCATCCAAACTGTAACCGGAACCCGGCGTGAAAAAGCCTATACCGCGGGCACTTCAGCCTCGCGTCGAATCATGCAGATCGGCTTTCCGAGGCACATCGTCTCGCCCTTTACGCAACGCACCCGCGACAGCGAAATTACGATTGCGAGAAACGGTAATCTCTATTCCGCCATTGGAAGGGAATCACGGTTAATATTGCGCTGTATTTTGGTAGATGAGCGTTAATTCAGGGTTAAGCCGTATTATTCGTTCCAGCAACGGCTGTGTCAGTCGCCAGTTCTCCGGACCACAGAATTTTCGGCAACGGGATTTCCACAGGGGACACCTCCGAAAAAGCTGCAAAAATCAACTATAGAGAGAGCCAGTAGAAAAAAATGAACGTTTAAGCTTATCATGCTTGACGCTACTGCAGCGGCGCATGATGATGGCGTATTGCGAGCGTGAATGACTTTCTTTACCGGAAATCTCAGATCCAAAACTGCGGGGTGCAAAGTGGAAACTGCGGTTGATTCGAAACTTATCGAGGCGATCACCTACGACGAAGACAGCCGGCATCTACGGGTCTATCTGACAAACGGTCAGAGGCGGGAATATGAAGGCGTTCCAAAGGGCGTTGTCGTCGGCTTGACGATGGCGGAATCCCCGGGAAATTTTTATATGACGGCAATCAGGGGCAAATATCCTCCCCGTCCCTGATGATCTATCATTCCAGCTAGGATGCGGGACCGGCATTCACCGGCCCCGCAAATCAGCGCCACCGACCGGCGGCGCAATCCATCAATAGCCACTGAAGAAATCGCGAACTGCATCGATCTCGAGCGGCGCAATTTCATGGCCGCCGGGATGCCAGACCGTTCTGACGTCCGCGCCGCGATCCTTCAAATGCACCGACAGCGCCTCGGTCACCGGGACGGGAGCGATCGGATCCCGTTTCCCGGCCGTCACCAGCACCTTTCTCCCCGCAAGAGTTCCATGGGTTTCGGGCTGAAACGGAATGAGCGGGTGCATCAGAACGGCGGCATCGAAGATGCCCTTTTCGATCAGCACATTTGCAAGAATGTTTGCGCCATTCGAAAAACCCAGACCGAGAATTTGGGAAGCCTGGTGTTCGTCAGCCAATGCCTTGACATAGGCGGCCATCTTCTCCGTCGCCCGTGAGAGGTCGGCCATGTCGTAGACCCCTTCCGCGGTGCGCCGGAAGAACCGCGCCGCCCCATGTTCTGACACGTCGCCGCGCGGCGAGAGAACCGTCGCTTCGGGCAGCAGGCGCCGACCGAATTCGAAAAACTGGTTCTCGTCGCCACCGGTGCCGTGCAGCACCAGCAGGATGGGTTTATCAGGCGCACCGGCATGCAGCCGGTGCACATATCCAGCTTCGGTCATATCGCCCACTCCTTACGCTTCGAGCGGCTGCAGGTGCTGCTCGAGCAGCGCGCGAAGATGGGCGTGCTGCTGCGGCAGCTTCAGGGCTTCGCCGAGATGGGCCGTATCCTCGTCGTGGTCAAAGCCTGGCTCATTGGTCGCGACCTCGAACAGCACACCACCCGGCGTGCGGAAATAGATCGCCCAGAAATAATCGCGGTCGATCACCGGCGTGACCTGATAGCCGGTGTCCATCAGCGCCTTGCGGACTTCGAGCTGCTTCTCGCGGTTTTCGACAGCGAAGGCAACATGATGGACGGAGCCGGCGCCGGGAAGCGCGCGGGCAATGTTGGGCATCGTCTCAAGATCGATGAGATGTGCGCCGTTGCCTTCGGGCTTGATCAGCCGCTTGACGCCGTCCCTTTGCTCTCCGAGCTCATAGCCCATGAATTTCAGGAGCTCGGCGGTGGCGCCCTCGTCCCGCAGCCGCATGGCGACGGAGTGGAAGCCACGAATGGCGTGATCTTCGCTGATGCCGCCATGCGTCCAGGGCTGGCGGGCATCGTCCTTGACCTCGACGAGCGCAAAGCCGTCGCCATCGGGACCGGAGAAGTTCAGCCGCTTCTCGCCGAAGCTTTCTTCGGCCTTCAGGCCGCTGACATTGAGCGCAGCAAAGCGATCGTTCCAGAAACCGAGCGAGCCTTGCGGAACGGAAAACACCGTCGTGCCGACCTCCCCGGTGCCGGGACGGCCCTGCGCCATCTTCGGGAACGGGAAATAGGTCATGACAGAACCGGGCGCTCCGGTCTCGTCACCATAATAGAGGTGATAGACATCGGGCGCGTCGAAATTCACTGTCTTCTTGACGCGGCGCAGGCCAAGCGCGTGGGTGAAGAACTGGTTGTTGGTTCGGGCGTCCTCCGCCATCGACGTGACGTGGTGCAGACCCTTGATCTGATCGAGCATGTGATACCCCTTTCTTGCCCGCGGCGGGCGGGCTTTCGATGGAGCTAAGATGCGCGCTGAAACTCCGTGGGAACAGTCCCTCAGACCAAAACGCATTGTCTACTTTTGGTGAACGAACGTTAACAGGCGTTCACAACTGGATGTTCTTGGGGATCGGCCGGCAATTGCCAGTCGATTGGCGACCGCCCGCGCGACTGCAGAAAATCATTCGCCTTCGAAAAATGCCGGCAACCGAAAAACCCGCTATGGGCCGAAAGCGGCGAGGGATGTGGCGCCCTGAGCACGAGATGTCGCGTCGTATCGACAAAGGCGGCCTTGCGCTGGGCATAGGAGCCCCAGAGCATGAAGACGACGGATTCGCACTCGTCGTTGATTTTGCGGATGACCGCGTCGGTGAACTTCTCCCACCCCTTGCCCTGATGAGCCGCCGCTTGGCCCTCCTCGACCGTCAGCACGCTGTTCAGCAGCAGCACGCCCTGTCTTGCCCAATGTTCGAGAAAACCGTGACGCGCCGGCGCTATGCCAAGATCCGTCTGCATTTCCTTATAGATATTGACGAGGGAGGGCGGGATGCGCACGCCCGGTCGCACGCTGAAGCACAGCCCGTGGGCCTGCCCCAACCCGTGATAGGGATCCTGACCGAGAATGACGACCTTGACGCTGGAGATCGGCGTCAGGTCGAGGGCGCGGAAATATTCACTGCCTCGGGGGAAAATCCGCTTACCGACCTGCTTCTGCGCGACAAGAAAGGATTTAAGCTGCTGCATATAGGGGCTTGAGAACTCACCCGCCAGAGCGGCTTTCCAGCTCTCTTCGAGACTGACTGATGTATCGCTCATCCAGCAAACCCTTCGCATATGACGAAACAACGGACACACGGTTCTAACAAAATCGATCTACGCTGCAATGCCTGTCGGCGCGGCAATGGGTCGACGACTTCGGAATCGACTGGAGAAGATGACAAGAGGCTGTCCGAGACACGGTCGTCCGTGTTTAACTATATGACGGCTTTGGTATTTACGCCGGCAGGCGGCCTGAGTAGAACTTTGATGATAAACTGGAGACATGTCTTCAAATGAAATTCGGCACGAGCGGTCTTCGCGGGCTTTCAGTGGATCTCAAGGGACGCGCCTCTGCGCTTTATGCGACGGCGTTCGGCAAATATCTGCTGCAGACCGGCAAGGCACAGGCCGGCGACGCCATTCTGGTCGGCCGCGATTTTCGCGATTCGAGTCCCGATATCTCGGGAAATTGCGCCGGCGCACTCGCCGCGCTCGGCTTCCGGGTATTGGACTGCGGCAATGTCCCGACACCCGCCCTTGCCCTCTATGGCCTCGAGAGCAACGCCGCATGCCTGATGGTTACCGGCTCGCATATTCCCGCAGACCGCAACGGCATCAAGTTCTATCGCCCCGACGGCGAGATCGACAAATCGGACGAAGCTGATATCACCGCACGAGCGGCCGAGATCGAACGAACCGGCGAGGCCGTTGCGGAGGCGCCGGCCAAGACCGAAGATCATGAGGCGATCTGCCGTCAACTGTTTTTCGAACGCAATGCCGGCCTGCTTCCGCAGGGCGCGCTCTCCGGCCTGAAGATCGGCGTCTACCAGCACAGCACCGTCGCCCGCGACCTGCTGGTCGAGGTTCTCGCCCATTACGGCGCCGAAATCATCGCTCTCGGGCGTTCGGAGAGTTTCATTCCCGTCGACACCGAAGCTGTTTCCGACGAGACGGTCACATTGATGAAGCGCTGGGCGTCCAAGCACACGTTGGATGCGATCGTCTCGACCGATGGCGACGGCGACCGCCCGCTGGTGGCAGACGAAACCGGCACGCCGCTACGCGGTGACCTCCTCGGCCTTGTCGCAGCCAATTTTCTCGGCGCCGGCACGGCGGTGACACCGGTGACCTCCAATTCCGGCATTGAGGCTGCGGGCTCCTTCGCCGTCAAGCGCACCCGCGTCGGCTCGCCCTTCGTCATTGCAGGCATGGAAGAGGCCGTGGCCGCCGGCGCGGATCATGTCATGGGCTTTGAGGCCAATGGCGGACTGCTGACCGCAACCCCTTTCGATATCAATGGCAGAGTCGTGCGCGCCCTGCCGACGCGCGATTGTTTCGTGCCGATACTGGCGATCTTGTCGCTCGCCGCCGTTCGCAGACAGCCGCTATCTGCCGTTGCCGCCTCCTATCGCCTGCCCTTTGCCGCCGCCGATCGCCTGGAGAATTTTCCGGTTGAGACGAGCGCGGCACTGATGGAATATCTTCGCGCCTCCGATGAAAATCTCGTCGCTTTCCTGCAGCCGATCGGGGAGCTGGCGACGAAATCCGACATCGACGGACTTCGCGTGACGCTGAAGGACGGCAGGATCATTCATTTCCGGCCCTCCGGCAATGCGCCTGAGATGCGCTGCTACGTGGAAGCCGGAAGCGAAACCGCAGCCCTGGATCTGCTGAAGACAGGGCTCAAGACAATAACGGACTGGGCAGACGCCCGCCAGCATGCCACGAACAAGCTTTCTTCAAGGAACCCGCCTATGACGCAGAAAATCGTTCCCGTGATCATGGCCGGCGGCAAAGGCACTCGGCTCTGGCCGCTTTCCCGTGCCACCGCACCAAAACAGTTCATCCAGTTCGTTGGCGACAAGACGCTGTTTCAGGAAACCCTCGCACGCGTTTCCAACCCGGAGCTCTATGAAGCCCCGATCGTCGTCACTAATGAGGAATTCCGCTTCCTAGTCGCCGAACAGGCCCGCGCGCTGGGCGTCCCGCTTGCCGCGGTGCTGCTCGAGCCGGTCGCCCGCAACACCGCCGCAGCGGTGGCCGCCGCCGCCACACTTGCCGCCGAACTCTTCGGCAAGAACGCCATCATCCAGATGCTCGCCTCGGATCACGAGATCCTCGCCGACAAGAGCTATTTCGATTGCATCCGCATCGCCCGCGATGCTGCGGCCGATGGCAAGCTGGTCACCTTCGGCATCAACCCCACCGAGCCGGCAACCGGTTACGGATATATCGAGATCGGCGATGCACTCAAGAACGGCGCCCACAAGGTCAGCCGCTTCGTGGAGAAACCGGCCTTGAAAGACGCCGAGCGCATGCTCGCCGACGGCGGCTTTTACTGGAATTCCGGCATCTTCATGTTTCCGGTGACCGAACTCCTTGCCGAACTGCAGGAATATGCGCCCGACGTGCTGAAGGCGGCAAGCAAGGCCGTTTCGAAGGCCAGCCGCGACCTCGACTTCACCCGCCTCGACGCCGATCATTTCGCCAAGAGCCCCGATATCTCCATCGATTACGCGATCATGGAAAAGACCTCGAAAGCCGCGGTCGTCCCATCGCCGTTCAAATGGTCGGACATGGGAAGCTGGGATGCGGTCTGGAAATCAGGCGCACGCGACGACAATGGTAACGTCGCCGCTGCAAACACGACCGTCGTCAACACCCGTAACTCCCTCGTCATGACGCATGGCGTGCATCTTGCCGTCCAGGGTATGGAGGATGTGGCCGTCATCGCCAGCGAAGACGCGGTCTACGTGGGACCGCTTAAAGACAGCCAGAATGTCGGGCAGTTGGTCAAGATGCTGGCCTCTTCTTCCGCCACCGCCAAATTCGCTGAAACCCACCCGACATCCTACCGCCCCTGGGGCGGCTATACGTCCATCTTCAACGGCGACCGTTTTCAGGTGAAGCGCATCTTCGTCACGCCCGGCAAGAAGCTTTCGCTGCAAAAACACCACCATCGCTCCGAACACTGGGTCGTCGTCAAGGGAACGGCCGAGGTGACGGTCGGAGAGAGCGTGCGGATGCTGCGCGAGAACGAGAGCGTCTATATCCCGCTCGGCGAAGTCCATCGTCTCGCCAACCCCGGCAAGATTCTCCTTGAACTGATCGAGGTGCAGACGGGCTCCTATCTCGGCGAGGACGACATCATCCGCATTGTCGATGAGTTCGGAAGAACGTAAGATCCTAACCGAACCAGCGGCGAGGCCTAGACGGTGCGTCACCTTTCCGGTGCGATCGCTGTTGAGTTCGCTATCGGAACTCTCGTAGAATGCACGTACCGAAGACATGACCGGAGATATCCACTGATGCGCATCTTGCCCGCCCTCGCCGGATTTCTTTCAATCATGGCCCCGGGAATGGCGTTTGCCGAAACCGGAAAGATGCGAACCGCAAGCGAGGCTGAAATCCGCGAGCACCTGCCGGGCACGTCGGAACTGAAAGAAAGCAGCAACGGTTACGAATATCGCCAGGGCAACGCCAATGGCTATAAAATAACCAATGGCCAAGTGTGCGTCCGGTTTCCCAACAAGTCGACCGACTGCGTCAACATAAAGACCGACGGCGAGAAATTTCAGATGATCGACAAGAAGGGCGGCAGGACGAGATTTTGACTTTGACCGGCAGGCTTATTTTGCCGGTGAAGTCTCACCGTTCCTGTCGAGAACGAATTCGGCGATTAGACCGGAATGGTTCGAGCCAAGATTGTCATCGAGACGTCTGAGCGATATCAGATGAAGCGGGGGGCGCGCAAATACGTGATCGATGGCGATCCCCAATGAGCCGGCAGCTATCGGCCATGTCGCCGGTTCAGGCGCAATCGTCTTCAATCCCTGTTTACGCAGGAAAGCCTGGATGCTCGGGGCGATCGACGATGAGTTGAAATCCCCTGACAGCACTACAGGGCCGTCGATCGAACCAAGCGCTTTGGCGAGATCTTCCAGTTCAGCCATCTGGAAATCGTCGAAGTATGGCTTGCTCAGATGCGCCGAGACCAGATTGATGGTTTCGCCGCCGAAGTCGACGCTGGATATGACCAGCCTGTTTTTTCGCAGACTGCCCATGCTTGCGACCTGCCGGCTGACGAACGGGCGTTTGGACAGCACCAGCGTATCGCACGTATCCTTCCCGGTGTCGCAGCCGATATGATAGGGATAGGCCTTGAACAATTGCTGCAGATGGAAGGTCAGCGGCTTGGCTTCGAGCAAATTGACGACATCGGCATTCGACGCGATCACCATGTTTGTGATGGCAGTCGAGTTCGTCCAGTTGTCGATTGCGATGTTGAACGACATCAGACGAAAAAGCGGTAGCCTGTCTGTACCTCTGTCGTCCCCCGAAAACTCGCGCAGCATGATGACGCCGTGAGCGATGAGAAGAAGCGAGACAAACAGCAGGACGAAGCCGTAAATCTGTCGCCTGACAGCCAGGATGACAAGGCTGGCGGCAGCAAAGAGGACGCCGAAATGAACCTGAAAGCTGTAGAGAAAGGACAGCAGCCAGAAGTTCGTGACATAGCGCAAGGACACGATCGCGATGGCAACGGTCAGAAACGCGCAGAGAATCCAATAAACAATCTCTCTCATCGATTCCGACCTGCTTGCAGACGACCCGCCGGCCATAACATGCAGGCGGCCATGCCGCAATGCAGCATAACAGCCGGTGGCTGCGGCTGACCCGCAAACCATATAGACGGCTTCGGCCACCCGGCGGGCGGTGAAGGGATAGGCCGACGACCGCGGCAATGACGGCCGCCGCCTTCTCTTTCAAAGACCTATCGACTCGGCCTCTTCTTATCTTGTAAGTGGGGTCACGTGATACGGAGTCGGCTCTTTGCCGTCGGCAGGAGTCGAGAAAGATGGGAATGCGCTACTTCATTACAGGCACAGCCGGCTTTATCGGTTTTCATCTGGCCAGGCGCCTGCTGCAGGAAGGGCACGAGGTCACAGGTTTCGACGGCCTCACTCCCTATTACAACGTCAAGCTCAAGGAGATGCGTCATGCGGCCCTCTCCCAGTTTCCGGCCTTCAAGCCGGTCATAGCAATGCTCGAGGACCGGCCAGCGCTGGAAGCGGCTGTTGTGGCGGCCAAGCCCGACATCCTGATCCATCTTGCCGCCCAGGCCGGCGTGCGATACAGCCTGGAAAATCCGGAGGCCTATCTTCGATCGAACGTCGAAGGCTCGTGGAACATCATGGAAATCGCCCGGCGCGTCGAAATCCGTCACCTGATGCTGGCCTCGACATCATCGATCTACGGCGCCAATGCAACCGTGCCCTTTCACGAGACCGACCGCGCCGACGAGCCGCTGACCATCTATGCCGCGACGAAGAAGTCGATGGAGTTGATGGCGCATAGTTATGCTCATCTGCACAAGATTCCGACCACGGCCTTTCGCTTCTTCACCGTTTACGGCCCATGGGGCCGGCCCGACATGGCGCTGTTCAAATTCACCAAGAACATGCTCGAAGGCCAGCCGATCGAGATCTACGGCGAAGGCAATATGAGCCGTGACTTCACCTATATTGACGATCTCGTTGAGGGGATCGTCAGGCTGTCGGCAATCGCCCCTGGCGAAGATAACCGCCTGGACAACGTGGCTGTCGAAACGCTCTCGCGCCAGGCGCCTTTTCGGGTCGTCAATATTGGCGGCGGCCAGCCGGTCAGCCTGATGGATTTCGTCGAGACGGTGGAAAAAGCGCTCGGCCGTCCGGCCATCCGCAAGATGCTGGCGATGCAGAAGGGTGACGTGCCGCGCACCTTCGCAGCCCCGGATCTGCTGGTGGCGCTGACGGGTTACAAGCCGGATACGACTTTGGATGTCGGCGTCAAAGCCTTCGTCGACTGGTATCTCGACATGCGCGGCGAACTCGACGCCTAACTCATTTGCCGAACTAGAGCAATTCCAGCAAAAGTGCGTAACGGTTTTGCGTCCGGAATTGCGTGAAAACAAAGAGATAGGGCATTTTCGTGATTCGAAGAAGAACGGAAATACTCTAGCTGCGGCCGGTCTCAAGCCGTCGCGTGACACGTGGTTCAAGCGCGTTTTAGCTCGTGGTTCTTATGCCTGTCGTTATCCCGGAACCGCTACGCGCTTCCGGCCGACATGCATCAGGATGTCAGCGGAGAATCGTCACCGCCTCTACGATGTCTACGGCCGTCGAAAACACGTAGTCGACGACAACGGTCAGGCTCTGCGAATAGGTTTTGAGCCGATAGTTTTCACCTTCGACCGTCGCGGGGCTGCGCAGAACGAACGGCATTCCCGGGCGCACGAAACCCGCGCGCGTCGTCAGCGGAATTTCGGACGAATGGCCGATGGCGGAGGTGTACATCAGGTCGCGGCCAAGGCTGGCGGGGCCGATGGCAAGCGCCGGCCCGGCCGCGGCCGTGATGGTCAGAGTCAAAGCGATGGCGGCAAGAATCTTGTGCATGTCGAAGTCCCCGTTTGCGGATTGGCGGGCGCTGCTTCGCCCCTCTCCAAACGATCGACGCGTCTGTCCACGCTCCGCTCGCTTTCATGAGACCACTCTACACATCAGTATTTGCAGGGCTTTTAAGCGGATCGGTCAAATTTTACGAAATTTGATTTTCTCTCCCGATCGTCTCTGGCCAGACCGGAAAACGCTTCCACGGCTCTCGCCAAGGCGAGATCGGCGGAGTGCCGATGGACGCTGATCGCAATCTTAAAGAACGCGATCCAGCTTCTTGTTGATATGCAGGTTCGGCATCAATCCCGCACTCTGCGCGGCGTGATAGGATTCGCGCGCCGCATCGAACGAGATCGACCACATGATGGCGCTCAAGAGCAGCGCAATAATATAAATTTGAATACGCATCTCATCGCCGATACGGAAAGAGCAAGGCAGTTTTGTGTCAAAAAATGACCGCGGAAATAGAAAAAATCGGCGGAGTTTTCGCCCCTGCGTTTGAGGGCAGACATATTAGTGTCGCGAAAATCAGCGACAATGGGTGGCTACCTGTTAGCAGCCAACCCCGAGGCTTGGTTTCCCACCCTGAAACCCTCAAAGTTCCGTTCGCCACGGGCCTCTATGCTTTTTTGGCCGACGAGCCTGAGTGAAAAGCCCACAGCTAAAGCCTTTCCCCGAAAAATATATCAATCGATTGACTTATTTGATGACCTGCGTTATAAAATATCATGAACCAAGAACACGACAGCCAAACCCCGCCAGCATCCGCCCGCGCCGAGGCCGCGCGGCAGAAGATGTTGGCCGCCGCCCTCGACGTCTTCGGGCGCTACGGCTTTGACGGCGCCTCGACACGCCAGCTGACCGAAGCCGCGGGCGTCAATCTGCAGGCGATCCCCTATTATTTCGGCAGCAAGGAAGGACTTTACATCGCCACCGCCGAATATCTGATGGCCCGCATCGATACACATGTCGGCGACATGCGGGCGCGTATCGGCACGCATCTCATGGCGCTCGATGCCGCCGGCGAAACACTCGGCGAAACCCAAGCCCGTCTCTTCCTCACAGAAATTCTGCAGACGATGGTGACGCTTTTTGTCGGCAAGGAATCCGAATCCTGGGCACGCTTCCTGATCCGCGAGCAGATGGAGCCGACCGAAGCCTTCACCCGTGTTTATCAGGGCATCATGCGGCCGATGATCGAGATGGGCCGGCGGCTGATCGGCGCCATTCTGGGTGAAGATCCCGCCTCGGAGCATGTACGCCTGCGCACCTTCACCCTTATTGGCGGCATCCTCGTCTTTCGCGTCACCCATGCCGCCGTGCTTGCCCAGATGGAATGGGACGGAGTCGGCCCGAAACAGGTGGAAATCCTGCGCGGCCTTACAGCTGAACTGGTCGACATGCTCGGCCCGTCAACCAAAGGAGGCGCAGCATGAAACGTCTCCTCCCCCTCGCCCTGCTTCTCCTCGTTGCGGCAGGCGCTGCCTGGTGGTACGGCCTGCCCGAAAAGCTCGGCTGGCTGCCCGAGGCTCGCCGCGAATTCGTCCTGTACGGCAATGTGGATATTCGCCAAGTCTCGCTCGGCTTCCGGGTCAGCGGACGCCTCTCCGAACTCCGCGTCGACGAGGGCGATGTCGTCAAGAGCGGAACGGTTTTGGCGAAGCTCGACGCCGCGCCCTATGACTTCGCCGTCCGCTCCGGCGAGGCCAATGCCGCGGCCCTTCGGGCAACGCTCGACAAGCTGAAGGCAGGCCCGCGCCCGACTGAGATCGCCCAAGCGCGCGCCGCTTATGATGAAAGCCTCGCCGATCTCGAAAATGCCAACCTTGCCTACGACCGAGCCCGCCAGCTTCGCCCCCAGGGCACGATTTCCGAGGCAAGCCTCGACCAGGCGACCGCCGCGAAGGCAATGGCCGCCGCCCGCTCCCAGTCCGCCAACGAGGCGCTGAAGCTGCTGCAGGAGGGTTCTCGCGTCGAGGATATCGCCGCAGCCGATGCGCAAGTAAAGGCGGCGGAGGCGACGCTCGCCTCGGCCCGCACCTCGCTCGCCGATACCGAATTGCGCGCCCCGAACGACGGCGTCATCCTCTCGCGTGTGCGGGAGAACGGCGCGATCGTCTCGCCGGCCGATACCGTCTTCGTCTTGTCCCTGACCGAGCCCGTCTGGGTGCGCAGTTATGTCGCCGAGCCCGATCTCGGGCGAATCCACCCCGGCATGAAGGTTTCCGTCACCTCCGATACGGCACCCGACAAGCCCTATGAAGGCACGATCGGCTTCATCTCGCCGGTCGCCGAATTCACCCCGAAATCGGTGGAGACGCCGGAGCTGAGGACCGACCTCGTCTATCGCCTCAGGATCGTCATCGACAAACCCGGCCCGGATCTGCGCCAGGGCATGCCGGTCACCGTGCGGCTTTCGACGCCTGCGGCAGACGGACGATGACCGCCGCTCAAACCCATCGGGGCGACGAGCCGCTCGTCCGGATCGACGGCGTCACCAAGCGCTTCGGCGACGCGGCCGCAGCCCTCGACGCAGTCTCCGGGGCGATCGGCGGCGGCGCCATCACCGGCCTCGTCGGTCCTGACGGCGCCGGCAAGACGACACTCATCCGCCTGATGACCGGCCTGATGCTGCCAGACGCCGGAACGGTCGAGGTTCTGGGCTTCGACACGAGGAAGAATGCCGCCGGCATCCAGGCGGCGATCGGCTACATGCCGCAACGTTTCGGCCTCTATGAGGACCTCTCGGTGCAGGAGAACCTCGACCTCTATGCCGATCTGCGCGGCCTGCCGAAGAGCGAACGCGCCGGCGCTTTCGAGGAGCTACTGACATTCACCGACCTCAAGCGCTTCACCGGCCGGCTCGCCGGCAAACTCTCCGGCGGCATGAAACAGAAGCTCGGCCTTGCCTGCGCGCTGCTGAAAAAGCCGCGTCTGCTGCTGCTCGACGAGCCGGGTGTCGGCGTCGACCCGATCTCGCGCCGCGACCTCTGGAAGATGGTGGAAAACCTGACGAAGGAAGGCATTGGCGTGCTCTGGTCGACCGCCTATCTGGACGAGGCCGAAGCCTGCGACCATGTGCTGCTGCTGAACCAGGGGAAACTGCTTTTCTCGGGAAAACCGCAGGAGATGACCGAGCGTGTCAACGACCGCGTCTTCCGGGTCTCCGGTGTCGCCGGACGGCGCCGGCAGGTGCTCGCCGAACTCCTGCAGGCCGATGGTGTCATCGACGGCGTCATCCAGGGCGAGGCGATCCGTCTGGTGGCCGGCAAGGACAAAAAGCCCGATATCGGCAAGGCCGGCGACGGTGCATCGCTGGCCCCTGCCCCGCCCCGCTTCGAGGATGCTTTTGTCGACATGCTGGGCGGCGGCCCCGGCGGTCGATCCAGGCTTGCCGAAGCGCAAGAGCCGCTGAAGGCCGAGGGCGACCGGCCGGTGATCGAGGCCAAGGGCCTGACCAAGCGCTTCGGCGATTTCACCGCCGCAGACGACATCAGCTTCGATATAAGCCGCGGCGAAATCTTCGGCCTGCTCGGCCCGAACGGCGCCGGCAAGTCCACCACCTTCAAGATGCTCTGCGGGCTGTTGAAGCCGACAGCAGGCGAAGGCCGCGTCGCGGGTTTCGATCTCCGCCGCGATGCGGCCGAAGCCCGCAACCAGCTCGGCTACATGGCGCAGAAATTTTCGCTCTACGGCGATCTCACAGTCATGCAGAACCTCGAATTCTTCGCCGGCGTCTATGGCCTTCACGGGCAGCGCAAGCGCGATCGCATCGAGCTGATGGTGAGCATTTTCGATTTCGGACGCCACGCCCGTGAACCCGCCAAGGACCTGCCGCTCGGCCTCAAACAACGCCTGGCGCTTGCCTGCGCCGTCATGCACGAGCCGCGCGCCCTCTTCCTGGACGAACCGACCTCAGGCGTCGATCCGATCACCCGGCGCGAATTCTGGACGCATATCAACGCGCTGGTCGAAAAGGGCGTCACCGTGCTCGTTACCACCCATTTCATGGATGAGGCGGAATATTGCGACCGCATCTCGCTGATCTATCGCGGCCGCTCGATCGCGCTCGGTTCCCCCGATGAGTTGAAGGCCCGCGTGGCGACCAAGGAGCAGCCGGACCCGACAATGGAGGACGCCTTCATCGCACTAGTACAACAATCGGAAGCGGAGGATGCCGCATGAGCGCGTCTTCCGGCCGGCGACGGCGTTTGTTTGCCCTCGTGCGCAAGGAGAGCTTTCAGGCGATCCGCGATCCGAGCAGCATTCTCATTGCCTTCGTGCTGCCGCTCATCCTGCTCTTTCTCTTCGGTTACGGCGTCTCGCTCGATACCAGCCGCACCCGCATCGGCCTGGTGACCGAGGCGATGACGCCGCTGACGCAGGATCTGTCGGCCAGTTTCCAGGCCTCGCGCTATTTCGATGTGGCGATCGGCCGTGACCGGCGCCTATTCGAGGAAGATCTCGTGATCGGCAAGGTCCGCGGCATCGTCATTATCCCGGCCGAGTTCACCACGCGCTATAGCGCCGGCAACAGTCCCTCGATCCAGGTGATCGTCGACGGCTCCGACCCGAACACGGCGAATTTCGTGCAGAATTATGCGCAGGGCGCGGTCGCCAACTGGGAGCAACAGAGACAGGCGGATGTCGCCAAGCGCAATCCCGCCATCGCGGTCGAGCAGCGCTTCTGGTTCAACCCGGAACTCACCAGCCGCAATTTCCTCGTGCCGGGCTCGATCGCTATCGTCATGACGCTTGTCGGCACGCTGCTTACCTCGCTCGTCGTCGCCCGAGAATGGGAGCGCGGCACGATGGAGGCGATGATGGCGACGCCGGTGACGGCGGTCGAACTGCTCGCCGGCAAGATCCTGCCCTATTTCCTGCTCGGCCTCACCTCGATGACGCTCTGCGTGCTGCTGTCGGTCTTTCTCTTCGGCGTGCCGTTTCGTGGCTCCGTCGCCGCCCTTTACGCCTTGTCGGCCGCTTTCCTGATCCCGGCGCTCGGCCAGGGCCTGCTAATCTCGACAGCGACGAAGAACCAGTTTCTCGCCTCGCAACTGGCGCTGATATCAGCCTTCCTGCCGGCCTTCCTGCTCTCGGGCTTCCTGTTCGAGATCAACTCGATGCCTCAAGTCATCCAGTGGATCACCTTCATCGTGCCGGCGCGTTACCTGATCCCCAGCCTGCAGACGGTGTTCCTGGCCGGCGACATCTGGCCGATGTTCGGGAAGGCCATTTTCGTGATGCTGACGATCGGCGGCATCATGTTCGTGCTCGCCGCACGCAGCACCCGAAAGAGGATCGGCTGAGATGGGATGGACAAGGCTTTACGCCCTCATCGTCAAGGAATTGCTCGCCGTGCTGCGCGATCCCAAGGGCCGCGCGATCCTGATCGGCCCGCCGATCGTTCAGCTTCTCGTTTTTTCCTATGCTGCCACACTTGAAGTGCGCAATGTCGACGTCATGGTCCTCAACCGAGACAGCGGTCATTGGAGCCAGGAACTGATCGAGCGTATCGATGGTTCGACGACCTTTCGCAACATCGCGTTCGCCGCGAGCCAGGCGCAAATCCAGGTAGCGATCGATAACCAGACCGTGATCGCCGCCGTCGAGATCGGTCCGGATTTTTCGCGCAACATTGAGGCCGGGAGCCCCGCAGACCTGCAGGTCGTGCTCGACGGCCGCCGCTCCAACGCCTCGCAGATCGTCGCGAGCTACCTCTCGCAGATCGGCGCGGCCCTTGCCGCCGAGACCCCGGTCGGCAAGCGCGCCGGCACCGAATTTGTTTCGACCGTGCCCCGGAACTGGTTCAACCCGAACCTCACCTACCAATGGTTCATGGTGCCGAACCTGATCGCCAGCATCGCGCTCCTGATCGGCCTGATCGTCACGGCCTTGTCGATCGCCCGCGAGCGCGAGCTCGGCACCTTCGACCAGCTGATGGTCTCGCCGCTGCGCCTGCACGAGATCCTGATCGGCAAGCTGATCCCGCCGATGATGATCGGCCTCTTCCACATCACCGTCTATATTCTCGCTGCCGTCTTCCTGTTCGAGGTGCCGCTGCGCGGCTCGCTCTTCCTGCTTTACGGCAGCGCCATCTTCTACCTCGGCTCGGTCGCCGGCCTCGGCCTCTTCATCTCGGCACTGTCGATGACCCAGCAGCAGGCGATCCTCGGCGCTTTCCTGTTCATGGTCCCGGCCATGCTGCTGTCGGGCTTCGCGACGCCGATCGAGAACATGCCGGCATGGCTGCAGCCGATCACCCTGATCAATCCGCTGCGTTATTTCCTGGTGATCGTCAAAGGCGTTTTCCTCAAGGATATTCCCTTGAGCGAGGTGGCAAACCAGACGATCCCGCTGGCGCTGATCGCCACGGTCACCCTCAGCGCCGCCGCCTGGCTCTTCCGCCGGCGGCTGGAATAATCCCATCCCACGCATGCTGAGCCGCCTCACAGAATGTGAACCGGCCTTCCAAAGCGTGACTCTCTCCTACCGGAACCTCCGATTGGCGCGGTCGTTACTCAAACGCAACCCCAGCAAAGGAGAAGCAAAATGTACAAGATTCTACTTGTCTCCAGCGCCCTTGCGCTGTCGTCGCTTGCCACCAATGCTCTGGCTGACGGAGCCGTGACCGGCGCTGCCGGCGGCGCCATCACCGGCGCGATCGTCGGTGGTCCCGTAGGTGCTGCCGTTGGCGGCATAGCCGGCGGTGTTGCCGGCGCCGTCGTCGATCCGCCGCCGCGCGAGGTCGTCACCTATGTCCAGCAGCAGCCTGCTCCGACCGCTTCCGTAGTGGTTGAGCAACCGATCGTCGTCGGCAAGCCGCTTCCGGCTGATGTCGTCGTGACGCCGGTGCCGGACAATCCGAAATATGCCTATACGGTCATCAACAATCGACATGTGATTGTCGAGCCCCGCACCCACCGCGTGGTGCAGGTGATAGAATAATCAACCAACCGAAGCCGCCTGCTGCGGCTCGGCAACTTTCGGCCCCGCTTCGGCGGGGCCTTTTTGCTTTTGTGAAAACGCATGACGCTTGTCGTTGATTCAGGCCCGGTAGGCGACGAGCACGGCACCTGCCGCAATCATGATGACGCCAAGCCAGTTCGGAAGCGTCAGGCGTTCGCCCAGGAACAGCACCGCAAAGACGGACACGAAGACGACGGATAGCTTGTCGATCGGGGCGACCCGGGCAGCATCGCCGAGCTTCAGCGCCCGGAAATAGCAAATCCAGGATGCGCCGGTGGCAAGGCCGGAGAGCACCAGGAAGAGCCAGCTCCGGCTCGACACCGAGGACGGCTCCTGCCAATTTCCTGAGATAGAGACCATCATGCCCGCTGCCAGCAGGATAACGATTGTGCGAATGAAGGTCGCGAAATCGGAATTGACGTTCTCGACCCCGACCTTGGCAAAAATCGCCGTGAGCGCTGCAAAGCCGGCGGAAAGAAGCGCCCAAAGCGGCCAGCTTGTCATAAGGCTTTTCATGCGGCGTTCCTTGCCCCGTTACACCTCATCCCAAGGCAGATCAGACCTTCAGTTCGCGCCGCTCGCGCTCGGTCACCATGGCGAGATCGAGCACCTTCTGCAGGTTGGCGGCGTGGCGGAAGTTCGGGTCCGGCTGGACGCCGGTTGCCACGGCCTCGGCAAAACGCTCATAATTGGTCGCCACCGGTTCAACCTCGATCTGCGTCCAGGTGGCGGTTTCGACACACTCACCGAGGCAGCCATGCAGCTCCGAACCGCCGGGACGATGGATGACCTCGAGGCTGCCCCTCTCGCCATAAATGCGCAGCTTCAGCTCGTTCAGATGCCCTGTCGCCCAGCGGCTGGCATGGATGACGCCGAGCGCGCCATTGGCGAAATCGACGGACATGGTGAAGCTGTCATTGGCATCGAGCAGATATTCGCCGATCTGGCCGCCCGGCGCCTTGTTGAAGGTCTTCAGCCGCGCAAAGACGTGGTCGATATCGGTCGCCGCGCCATAGGCGGCGAAATCGAGGATATGGATGCCGACGTCGCCAAGCACGCCGTTCGAGCCGTGGCCGGTGGAAAGCCGCCACAGCCACGTCGATTCCGTGCGCCAATCGCCCCAGGCACGCGACACCAGCCAGCTCTGGAGATAGGAGGCTTCCACATGCCTGATCGTGCCGAGTTCGCCTGATAGCACCATCTCGCGGGCGCGCTGCAATGGCGCGACATTGCGGTAGGTCAGGTTCACCATATTGATGACGCCCGCCTTTTCAGCCGCCTCCGTCATCTCCAGCGCCTTTGCATAGTTCTCCGCCAGCGGCTTTTCACAGAACACATGCTTGCCCGCGGCAATCAGCGCCATCGTCGTCGGATGATGGATCCGGTCGGGCGTGACGTTCGTCGCCGCATCGAATTCACCCCAGGCGATCGCCTCCTCCAGCGAAAGAAACCGCTTTTCGATGTTGAACTTGTCGGCGAAGGCCGAAAGCCGCTCGGGATCGGTGTCGACGGCGCCGACCACCGTCACGCCGTCGATGAGCGGAAAGCGGGCGAGCTGGTTTTTCGCCATCACCCCCGTGCCAAGAACGAGTAGTCGCATGGATGCTCCTCAGCGGTAACCGGCTTCGCCGGCCTGGTGCAGTTTCGGGCCGCGTTCGACGATCGGCTCCAGTGCCTTTTCTACCGGCACATTTGGAGCGTCGGTGATACCAGTCAACGATCCCTCAGGGTTATAGGCCCACTTGACGCCGTTGATCAGCACCTTCTGGACGGTGGTGTCGTGATAGGTCGGATAGGTCTCGTGGCCGGGACGGAAATAGAAGATGTTGCCGGCGCCGCGCCGCCAGGTCAGGCCCGAGCGGAACACTTCGCCGCCCTGGAACCAGGAGATGAACACCGTTTCGAGCGGCTCCGGCACCGAGAACTGCTCGCCATACATTTCCTCGTTCTCGAGCTCGAAATGCTCGCCGATGCCGGCGGCGATCGGATGGCGCGGGTTGATCGTCCACAGCCGCTCGCGCTCGCCCGCCTCGCGCCATTTCAGCGCGCAGGGCGTGCCCATCAGCCGCTTGAAGATCTTCGAGAAATGGCCGGAATGCAGCACCAGCAGGCCCATGCCCTCCCAGACGCGCTTGGCGACCCGCTCGACGACGTCGTCGGATACTGCGCCGTGGTCCTTGTGGCCCCACCAGGTCAAAACATCGGTTTCGGCCAGGCGGGCCTCGCTCAATCCGTGTTCCGGCTCCTGCAGCGTCGCCGTGGTGGCGGAGATCGCGGGATCGCTGTTCAAGGCATTGGCGATCGCCGTGTGCATGCCCTCGGGATAGATGCCCCGGACGATCTCATTGGTATTCTCGTGGATGTTTTCACCCCAGACGACGGTGCGAATGGCCATGATGTGCTCCTGTGTAACCTGGAAGTATCGATAGGCGGGAAGCAAAAGAATTCAAAGCGCTTTGGAAAGTGGCGCTGGCTGCGCCTCAGTCTCCGCCGCGTCCAAGCAACACATAGCCCTTTGTCAGGAATTTGACAAAGGGGAAAATCTCTCTAGTGAGGTGCGAAAAAGCTCTATGAAATATTGCAGCGATATCAATGCGAAACGGATTTCGAGAACAGGTTGACGACGAGCACGCCCGATACGATCAGCCCGAGCCCGACGACGGCCGGCAGGTCGAGCCGCTGCTTGAAGAATATCAAGCCGACCGAGGAAATTAGAACGATTCCCAAAGCGCTCCAAATCGCATAGGCGATGCCGACAGGGATGCTCTTCAGCGTCAGCGACAGGCAATAGAAGGCGGCCGCATAACAGGCGACGACGAGCGCCGTCGGCCCGATGCGGGTAAACTGCTGCGACAATTGCAGCGCGGTCGTGCCGATGACTTCGAGCGCGATGGCTGCAAAAAGCAACCCGTAGACGGCGGCCTGGCTCATGACGAATTCCCTTTCGGATTACTTCCCGGTCAGTTCCACAAGGCGGCCGATCAGATTCCGCCTCAGGGCGCCGTCAATATCGTGGCTTTCCAGCGTATCTGCGAACCACAGACCATCGGCGGCGAAACGCACGATCTGTGCATCGAGGGAGGAGTCGGTACCGACATATTCCTCCGCCCGCGCCTGGACCCACTGACGCCAGCGACGGCGCAACCGGGGTTCGGCAAGAAGCGCGATCGTCACCTGCGTCCAGTTCCTGGAATCATCGGGACGATCTTTCAGACCGGACACCGCACTGACATAGGCGCGGGTGAAGCGGCCCTGCGGCAGCGGATCGCCGCGCATCAATTCGTCGATATCGGCGTCGAACTTTTCAAGCAGGCTCTCGAACAAGGCATCGAGCAGCGCATTCTTGGTCGGGAAGTGATGCAGCAGCCCGCCCTTGCTGACGCTGGAGGCGGCAGAGACTGCATCGAGCGTCACTGCCGCCATGCCTTCACTGGCGGCAAGACGCGCCGCGACATCCAGCAACTGCTGGCGCACGAGAGCGGGCTGTTTCTTGCGGTGATGAGCGTTCGACATGCAGATAAAAGATACCGTCTGGACGGTTTTGTCAAGGAGAATTGCCTGGACTCCCTACGATCCCGGCATTTATGCGCGAAATGCCGCGGCAGCTTGATGACAGTTGCGATCATTTTCCATCAGGTGCATGAAGGATCGGGGGATGGCTTGGGGAATGGCTTGGGGAATGGCCAAGCGAATGGGACGGCATCGGGGATGACTTCGTGACGGAAAAGGTCACCACACTCTATGAAGCGATCGGCGGCGATCCTGCCGTGCGGGCACTGACGCACCGCTTCTACGCGCTGATGGATACGCTACCGGAGGCAAAAAACGTGCGCGCGGTGCATCCGGCAAGCCTTGAGGGCAGCGAGGTGAAATTCTACGAATATATGAGCGGCTATCTCGGCGGCCCACCGCTCTATACCGACAGACGCGGCCATCCGCGCCTGCGCAGCCGCCACTTTGTCGCCGAGATCGGACCTGTCGAGCGCGACGAATGGCTGCTCTGCTTCCGCCGCGCGCTCGACGAGACGATATCGAGCCAGGCGCTGCGCGATCTCATCTGGGCGCCGGTCGAACGCCTCGCCCATCACCTGCAGAACAAGGAATAGTCATGAGCCCGAACGCGCGCCTGGAGCCGGCGCTTTATCTGTTTGCCGGCCTGTTCGGCGTCGCCGGCGTGGCGCTGGCCGCCCTTGCCGCCCATGGCGGCGGCGAGGCCAATCTTGCCGCATCCGCCTCCGCCATGTGTCTTGCCCACGCCCCTGCCCTTTTGGCATTGGCGCTCGGGACCGCCAGGCTCAGAACCGCCTGGCTGGCCGGTTTGTTAATGATCATCGGGACGCTGCTCTTTGCCGGCGACCTCGTCACCCTGCGTTTTGCCGGTTCCGGCCTCTTCCCCTATGCCGCGCCGACCGGCGGCTGGGCGATGATGCTCGGCTGGCTGGCCGTTGCGGCAGGCGCCCTGTTTCGCGTCCGAACCTAATCGCGCGGCTGCGGTATGCGGCCGAAGCGGAGGAGATTTCCATGCGGATCGTGGATGTAGAATTCCTCCATGTTCCACGGCCGCACTTCCATTTCGGTCAGGCGCTCGACGCCCTTTTCGCGATATTCCGCATGAAGCGCGCCGATGCCGCCGCCGCGGAGATAGACGGAGGTCTTCTCGCAGAGACTAACATCCTCGGTACGCCAGAAATGCAGCTCCATATCGTCGCGTCGCAGGATGAGATAATCCGGCGCCTCGTAGACGATATTGGCAAAGCCGAGTTTATCGCGATAGAAGGAGAGCGTCTCGTTGATATCGAGTGACGGCAGGACCGGCAGAACCTCGATGCGGTCGGGGTCTTCGTTCATATGCCCTCAATCACGTTAAAACCCTCAAAAACCGGCGGTCCCTTGTACATCGCCTTGCGGTCGCCGGCATTGCGGTGCGCCGCGCGAAAACTCTCGGACTTCGTCCAGTTCTGAAAATCCGCTTCGCTGCTCCACAGCGTGTGCGAGGAATAGAGCGTATAGCCTTCCTCTTCGTTGAGCTTGCCGCGCAGCAGGCGGAATTCGACGAAACCGGGCACCTCAGCCAAGCTGGAGTCGCGATTGCGCCAGACCGTCTCGAAATCACCTTCGCTCCCGGTCGCAACCTTGAAGCGGTTCATTGCGATATACATGCGATCTCCTTACGCCTTCCTCTTGCCGGCCCTTGCGGCACGCGAGGGAAAGGCGAGAACATTATTGCCGTTTGCCGTCGCTTCGCCAAGCGGCCTTGTGGCCGCCTCCCCAGGCATGCGCGCTTCCCAGGTCGGGAACAGCGCCACATTCTGATAGATCTGCTGGCGTTCGGCATGCTGCCGGAAAACTTCGAAGAGCTCGGGCACAAGGCCCTCGCCATTTTGGGCGGCGAGCTTGTGCAGACCGATCATGGTGAAACCGTCGGGACGCTGGTCGTTCATCGGGAATTGTCTCGTTCGTTCATCGTCTGCAGCGCACGTTCCAGGCTGGACTTGCTGCCGTTGCGAAGCGGGATAAAGGCCTTGCTGAACTTCTTGCAGCCGGTCTTCACGCGCAGGCAGGCATCGTGGCTGATACAGTCGATCGGGCAGAACACGCAATCAACAGAGGGAAGCAAAGTATCGATGCGGGAAACCGCTTCGCGCAGGCCGCCGTCATGATGAATGAGCTCGGCGCCGAAATTGCTGGCGATCTGGCGCAGATGCGCCACCTGGCAGTCACGCCCGCCGACATAGAGGAAACTGCGGCCATCCAGTTTGGATCGTCCGTTGGATGCCTGGCTGGCCTCCTCGCCCGCGCTGTCGCGGACCTCCCGGTTCGAACCCTTCTTGCCCTTGCGAGCCATATGCCACCCGTTCGCTCGTTGATCGTCACACGATTCCTGCGTGTGCGGGTGGACCTTATTAAACTTGATTTTTAGAGTAAAGTATAAAGTTGATTATTTTTGTCATATTATCGCGGTGTCACCTCAACCGGAAAGGTATAAGTGCGCGAGGATCCGACCATATTGTCCGGCATAGCCGGAAGATTGCAGGAAGCCACCCTGCTAAGAGCGGCCCGATCCACTTCAGGCAAGCTTGACCCCCGGACGATGCCCGATGCCGTAATATCGCCGCTGGGACTGATCGTGATGCGGACCGTTAAGCTGGCATGAGCGGTCCGATACCGCGCCTCCATCCGGTCGACGCAGCGGAATAATCGCGTCACAAGCCTGCCTTTGTAATTGGCTTCCGACACGCCGCCAGATCCATTCCTTCCACCCGAAGTGCGCGAATTCTCACTGGAGTTGGCGTCTACTTGCCCGTCTGCAGCGCCTCTGCGCGCCTCCTGTTTGGCATCCCCCTCCGAACCTTGGGCCTTTTTCGCCGGCTGTTTTCTTTCCACCGGCTTTATTTCAGCGGGCTTTTCCAGCTTCGGTTTCGGCTGCGGCTTCGCAATCTCTACCGGTTCCGGCTCAGCAGAAATCTCAGCCATCTCGACCGGCTTGATCTCCTCCCGCTTGGAGGGCATAGCGGCCACCATCGGCGGCTGAGCTGATATTACCGGGGTCTCTACCGGCTGCTCGGGCACCACCGTTGACATCGGCTGTGCGACGGAAGTTTCCGCAGGCTTTTCCGATACAAGAACTTCCGGCTCCGCGGCCGTCATCGTCTCCGCTGACTGACGTGTAATCTCCTGCGTCGGTTGAACAGCCTCGACAGGCTCCGCATCGGTCGCCTGGGCGGCCTGTACCTCCGCTGTCTCCACTGGTTTGACCTCATCCGGCTCGACAGCTTCTGGAACGATCTCTTCCTGTATCGTGACGTCGGTCTGGCCGGCTGCGCTCTGCTCGGCGTCGGAACTGCCGAGCATAACGATGCTGATCGCTTCGCCTGCTTCCATCAGCGTCTCGTCCGAGGGCATGGGCATAATGGCGAGCAGCGCCGCGGCCAACGCCGCGTGGAAAATCACCGAGCCAACACACGTCAGCGCCACCCGCCGTCGCACCGCCTTCGGCTCGTCTTCCTGCTTCTCGACCGCCGCATCCATCGGCGGCGCGGGCGCGGGAGCGGTCGGTTCGGCTTCCGGATGGTCGGGAAAGGAAGCGATCTGCGAAAATCGCGTGTAGTGGATCACCGTCTCGCCGGCCGGCTGCCTCTGTACGTTGCGCAGTTCGGGAAGCTCGTGGCCGGGGTGCATGCCTGGTATATTGTCGTTCAGGCTGCTGTCGGCGTCCGCCTCCCCGATGAGCACCTGTCTCGATCTGGACTTCGCTGAAATCGCCATTGTGTACGCCTCGGACAGCCGGAAACAAGTCCGCCGGGGATCATCCCCGGCGTTATCTTAGCCCTCGAAAGGAACGGATATCTGCGAGCGGGTAACGAGACCCTTCATGCATTCGCCGGCAGCCGGCCCGTCGCAGACCGGCGTGTCGTTGATGAGGATGCGAGTCACGCTCTCACATTTGACATTCGGCATATCGAACTGGCGCACGCGCTTCTTGCCCTGCGGCAGGTCGCGGAAATCGAGCACGGTGATGCGGTCGACGGCGTTCTTGTCATTGAAAAAGGCAAGCTCGAAGGAGATCTTGTTGATCGGCGCCTGAAGATCGTTTTCGGCAACGAAGGTCATCATGCAGCCCTTTTGCGATGGCGCCAGCGCATTGAGTTCAACATCCAGCTTCGCGCTTGCCGCATCCTGCGCTTGGGCTACGCTTGAAACTGCCATCACTATGCCGGCCGCAACAGCCGCAAACCTCACCGTCATCATCTTCTCCGCCATTGTCGCGAACCGCCTCGATGCGGCCTCAAATCGGCAATCTCAAAAACTTGACTTTATTAGTCTCCTATTGCGTCTTTAAAAAACTATGAGTAAGAAAGTCAAGATAATTGTCATCACAACCGGGGACCCCTGATCCCCGGCCCCACGGAATTGCCAAACCGAAATGATGGTTGAAAAGCCAGATAACTTTAAGCACGCGCCGCTGCAGAGCGAGCCTGCGGCGCAGCACCGGACCGTCGAAAGCGCGGATCTTTTCCGCGGCACGAACGAGATCATGATCAGACATGACGGCTTGCTCTATCGCCTGAAGATCACCCGTCAGGGCAAGCTCATTCTCAATAAGTAGGGTAAGACATGACCGAGCAGACAAGAGCGACGCCAGCCGAAATCCGTGCGTTTCGCGCCGAAAATCCGAAGATGCGCGAGCGCGAGATCGCCGCCCAGCTGAAGATCTCGGAGGCGGCCCTCGTTGCCGCCGAAACCGGCATCAGCGTGACCCGCATCGACGGCAGCGCGACAAAACTTCTCGAACGCGTGGCCGGCCTCGGCGAAGTGATGGCGCTGTCGCGCAATGAAAGTGCCGTGCATGAAAAGATCGGCATCTTCGAAAACATCAAATCAGGCGCACAGGCCGCAATCGTTCTCGGCGAGAATATCGACCTGCGCATCTTCCCGAGCCGCTGGGAACATGGTTTTGCCGTCTCAAAGCAGGATGGCGATCAGGTGCGCCTCAGCCTGCAATATTTCGACAAGGCCGGCACTGCCGTGCACAAGGTGCACCTGCGCCCGAATTCGAATGTGGAAGCCTATCACGCGATCGTCGCCGAGCTGAAACTCGAAGACCAGTCGCAGGACTTGGTCGAGGCCAGGGTCTCGAATGCCGTCGACGAAGCCGCCGATGTCAGCCGCGACGAGCTGCGCGACAATTGGAGCAAGCTCAACGATACCCACGAGTTCTTCGGCATGCTGAAGCGGCTGAAGATCGGCCGTCAGGCGGCCATCCGCAACGTCGGCGACGATTATGCCTGGAAGCTCGACGACACCGCGACGGCTGAGATGATGCACGCCTCGGTGAAGTCAGGCCTGCCGATCATGTGCTTCGTCGCCAATGACGGCATCGTCCAGATCCATTCCGGCCCGATCTTCAACGTGCAAGCGATGGGCCCGTGGATCAACATCATGGACCCGACCTTCCACCTGCATCTGCGCCAGGATCACATCGCCGAGACCTGGGCCGTGCGCAAGCCGACCAAGGACGGCCATGTCACCTCGCTGGAGGCTTACAATGCCGATGGCGAGATGATCATCCAGTTCTTCGGCAAGCGGCAGGAAGGCTCCGACGAGCGCGCCGAATGGCGCGAGATCATGGAAAACCTGCCGCGCGCAGCAAGCGTGGCAGCATAAGGATCAGTGCGATGACGATGCGTAACAATCTGCGCCGCCCCTGGCAGCTAGCCCTGACGGCGGCCGTCATGGCACTGCCGCTGATCCCCGCGGCGCCGGCAGTCAAAGGCTTCGCCTTCGTCCGTGCCGCACAGGGCGAGGAAAAGAAGCTCGACACGTCGCGCCTGGTTTCGGTCGGCGGTGACATCACCGAGATCATCTATGCGCTCGGCGAGGAAAATCGGCTGATCGCCCGCGACACGACGAGCCTCTATCCGGAGGCGGCGCTGAAGCTGCCCAATGTCGGTTACATGCGCGCGCTTTCGCCGGAAGGCATCCTGGCCATGAACCCGACCGCGATCATCGCTGTCGAAGGTTCCGGGCCGCCGGAGGCGCTGACCGTGCTGAAGAATGCCAGCGTGCCCTTCGAGACCGTGCCGAACACCTTTACCCGCGACGGGATCGTCGCCAAGATCGACCGAGTCGGCGCGCTGCTCGGCGTGCCCGACAAGGCGAAGGCGCTTGAAGAAAAGGTCGCGGCCGATCTCGACGCGGCGATTGCCGATGCCGAAAAGCGTCCGGAGGCCGAGCGCAAGCGCGTTCTCTTCATCCTCAGCGCCCAGAACGGCCGGATCATGGCATCGGGCACCGGCACGGCGGCCGATGGCATCGTTAAGCTCGCCGGCGCCGTCAACGCCGTCGGCGTCTTCCCGGGCTACAAGCCGCTGACGGACGAGGCGATCATCGAAGCCAAGCCCGACATCATCCTGATGATGAACCGCGGCGATGGCGCGGGCACCAAGAACGAGGACCTGCTGGCGCAGCCAGCAATCGCACTGACGCCGGCCGGAGAGAAGAAAGCGATCATCCGCATGGACGGCGTTTACCTGCTCGGCTTCGGTCCACGCACGGCCGCCGCCGCGCGTGAACTCAACACGGCGATCTACGGGGGCTGATCATGGCCCTGTCGCAAGCCATGGAACGAGGGCGACACTTCCCGATGGCAGAGATCCGCGCAAGCCGGCAGGCAGGCGACAGAACCCGGCTCGCCTTGCTGGCGATCGCCTTGCTCGCCGCCGGCTCGATCTTCGCGATGCTGTTTTCGGTGACGACGGGCGCCTCGGATGCCTCGATCCTCGACGTCATCGCCAATATGGCGGGCTCCGAGGCAGCGCTCAGCACGCGTGACCGGATCATCATCTTCGATATCCGCCTGCCCCGCGCGATCCTCGGCTTCCTGATCGGCGCCTCGCTGGCCGTCTCCGGCACAGTGATGCAGGGCCTGTTCCGCAACCCGCTCGCCGATCCCGGCCTCGTCGGCGTCTCCTCCGGCGCAAGCCTCGGTGCAGTCACCATAATCGTGCTCGGCGGCGGCCTTGCGGCTCCGCTTCAGGCACTTCTGGGCATCTACGCCCTGCCGGCGGCCGCCTTTAGCGGCGGCCTCATCACGACGCTGCTGCTCTACAGGATCGCCACCCGTCATGGCCAGACCTCGGTGGCGACGATGCTGCTTGCCGGCATCGCGCTCGGCGCGCTCGCGCTGGCGCTCACCGGCCTGCTGATCTACATGGCCAACGACCAGCAGCTGCGCGACCTGACCTTCTGGAGCATGGGTTCACTGGCCGGCGCCACATGGACGAAGATCGCCGCCGCCGCCCCGATCATCCTGTTGTCCTTCATCGCCCTGCCCTTCATGGCCCGCGGCCTCAATGCCGTCACGCTCGGCGAGGCCGCCGCCTTTCATATGGGCGTGCCGGTGCAGCGCCTGAAGAATATCGCGATCATCGGTGTCGCAGCGGCAACCGGCGCCTCCGTCGCCGTCAGCGGTGGCATTGGTTTCGTCGGCATCGTCGTGCCGCATATCCTGCGCATGGCGGTCGGCCCGGACCATCGTTTCCTGCTGCCGGCCGCAGCGCTGCTCGGCGGCTCGCTGCTGATCTTTGCGGACGTGCTCGCCCGCACCCTGGTTGCCCCGGCCGAACTGCCGATCGGCATTATCACCGCGGCGGTCGGCGGGCCGTTCTTTCTGTGGATCCTGCTGAAGCAGCGTTCGCGCCTTGCCCTGTGAGCGACGTTGCAAATGGTAATCAGATGATCGAAGTTTCCGGCGTCTCGGTGCGCCTTTCCGGCAAGGCCATCATCAACGACGTCGCCTTCACGGCAAAATCAGGCGAGCTGACGGCGATCGCCGGGCCGAACGGCTCCGGCAAGACGACGACGATGAAGGCCATCTCCGGCGAACTCGGCTATGAGGGCTCGGTGCGCATCGGCGGCGATGAGGTGCGAGGGCTGAAACCCTGGCAGCTTGCCGCCATCCGCGGCGTGCTGCCGCAGGCAAGCACCATCTCCTTTCCCTTCACCGTGCGCGAGATCGTCCGCATGGGCCTGACATCGGGCCTCAACCTCAATCCCGACAAGGCCGAGCAGACGGCGGCAGCAGCCCTTGCCTCGGTCGACCTCACCGGCTTCGAAGGCCGTTTTTATCAGGAGCTCTCCGGCGGCGAACAGCAGCGGGTGCAGCTTGCCCGCGTGCTCTGCCAGATCGCCGCGCCCGTGGTCGACGGCAAGCCCTGCTGGCTGCTGCTTGACGAGCCGGTCTCGAGCCTCGACATCAGCCACCAACTGACCATCATGACGCTTGCCCGTAATTTCTGCCAACGCGGCGGCGGCGTCATCGCCGTCATGCATGATCTCAACCTGACGGCGCTTTTTGCCGACCGCATCGTGCTGATGAAATCCGGCCGCCTCGCCGCCGCCGGCAGTATTGGTGACGTGCTTACGGACGAAACGATGCTGTCGGTGTTCGGCTGCGCGCTCAGGATCAACCAGGTGCCGGCCGACGGCACGCCCTTTGTGCTCGCCCACAGCGCCGTTTCCCAGGCCTGACCACCGCCGGCGGAACTTTTGATCGTCCGGCACGTTTTTCGGCAGTGATCTGGGTCAATGCCGGGCGATATAATTCATGCAACGGACGATGGTGACCCAGGTGCGAATTAGGCGGGCTTGCGCGCGCCCCAGCCAATGGAGACAGCCATGAGCTATTCGATTTTCCAGTCCAGCCGCAGCCGCCGCAACGGTACTTTCCACAATTTAGAATCCGGCATCGAGGAGCAGATCGAGGCGCTGCGCGACGAGCTCGCGGAACTGACCCGACTCGTCGGCAAGAGTTCGCGCCACCAGGGCGAAAAAATTCGCAGCCAGGCCGGCGTCGGATATGAAGAACTGCTCGGCCGCAGCGAGGATCTGCTACGCGAATTGCAGCGCGGCTATGAACTCGGCACGACGGAAATGCGCGAGACCGTGCGCAAACATCCGCTGGCAACCATCGGCGCTGCAGCCGTCTTCGGCCTGGCCATCGCCTTCCTCGCCCGCCGCTGAGGAAGCGCGATGCTCTCGATCCTCAGCCTCGTAACGGGCGCAAGCGTGCACCGAACCGTTGCACGCGCCAAGCGCAATAGCATCTTCATCGCGCTCGCAGCGCTTTTTCTCCTCACCGCCTACGCGCTGGCTGTCACAGCAGGCGCCATCTGGCTCGCTCGCATCTACGGCGCGTTCGGCGCCGTTCTCTTCCTCGCCGTCTGCGCGCTATTGATCGCCATCATCGCGCTGGTGGTAATGGCGGTCATGAATGCCCGGGAAAAGCGTCGCGCCCGCGAGCGCCGTGCGGCGATGGAATCTATGGCAACTGTCGGCCTCGGCCTCATCCGCGCCCAGCCGCTCCTGACCGCCGGCGTGCTGGCGGCCATCGTCGCGGCCAATCTGGTGGGGTCGAAGCGGGAGGAAGACTAGGGGTGCAGATCGCTCCCTGATACGGAGCACCCACCTCTCCTCCTCATTTCTGTGCCTGTCACAGGAATCCAGCACGGCGCGTCCGCGCCGTGCGTAACTCCATACGTCCTTCAAAGTAGTCTCTCGCGCCCAAGGACTTAGGCGCACTGGATTCCTGTGACAGGCACAGAAATGAGAGGTGAGTCCCCGAATGGCAACGCATCCGCGGATTCTGGTCCTTCCCCGCGGCAAAGACCGAGAGGCCGGCGCCCCAAGGGCAACCGGCCTTCCTCGCAATTATAACTTTCTCAGAACGCAAACGCCTTCGAGGTCAGCGGCGCGGACGTTGCATCCGGGCCGAAATCGGCCTCGCCTGATATCTGCAGCAACTCCTGCAGGCGCTGGCGGGCGCGGTTGACGCGGCTCTTGATGGTGCCGACCGCGCAGCCGCAGATTTCGGCGGCTTCCTCGTAGGAAAAACCCGAGGCGCCGACGAGGATGATCGCCTCGCGCTGATCCGGCGGCAACTGGTCGAGCGCCTTCTTGAAGTCCTGCAGATCCAGCGCGCCGTATTGCGAGGGGTGCATCGCCATCGATTCTGTGAACAGCCCGTCGCTGTCCTGGATTTCGCGGCCGCTCTTGCGCATCTGGCTATACAGTTCATTACGCAGGATCGTGAAGAGCCAGGCCTTCATATTGGTGCCCATCTCGAAATGATCCTGTTTGGCCCAGGCCTTCATGATGGTGTCCTGGACGAGATCGTCGGCACGATCGTGCCGCCCGATGAGCGAAATTGCAAAGGCGCGGAGACTTGGGAGGGCCGCCAGCAATTCCCGCTTGAAGCTGGGTTGCGCTTTATCTTCCATGCGGACGATCCTATTCGGCCATCTTGGCAGAAGCCATCATTTCGGCATGGTCGAGCTTTTCGAGAAGGTCGAGAAACCGGTCCGGGATCGCCTCCTCCTGCGCGGAGGCATAGAGCGACCGCAACCGGACGCCGATTTGATTGTTCGGGTCCAGGATGTCGCTTGCCCGCAGCTCCAGCTTGCGCTGATCGGCTGCTTCTTTCTTGCGTGTCGTCATCAATTCGTCTTCTCGCCGGTTGTCTGTTGGGGCGTGCATGGGGCTGATCATGATTTCAACCATCGACACCGACCCTTCGCCTGTCGCTGTCGCCGGGATTTTTTACTGCATGGGTCAAAACGCTACGCCCTTTCTTCGTCGGCTTGAATAATGCGGCGCGACAAAAAAAGTTCCTGCCGTTCCGGAACTTTTTTAGCAAGGCGACGTTAACCGCTCATTGGACCAATGACCGGCCTGCATACGGGAGCCCTTAATGACACTTTCCACTCGAATTGCGCCGCACCTTCCTTATCTGCGCCGCTATTCCCGCGCCCTTACCGGCACTCAGACTTCGGGCGACGCTTATGTCGCCGCCGTTCTCGAAGCTATCATCGCCGATCTCACCATTTTCCCGGATACGGCGAATGACCGGGTGGCACTCTACAAACTGTTTACACAATTGTTTGGTTCCACCGCCGTCCAGATTCCGGAGCCGACTTCACCCTATGCCTGGGAACAGCGAGCCACCCTGAACCTTTCGAAGGTTTCGCCGGGCGCCAGACAGGCCTTCCTGCTTGCCTCCGTAGAGAATTTTCGCGTCGCCGAGATCGGCGAAATCCTGGAACTCGAAGAACAGGATGTCATGCGTCTGCTCGACATGGCCTCGCAGGAGATTTCCCGTCAGGTTGCGACCGATATCATGATCATCGAGGACGAACCGCTAATCGCCATGGATATCGAGCAAATGGTCGAAAGCCTCGGCCATCGCGTTACCGGCATTGCCCGCACCCATGCCGAGGCCGTGGCGCTCTACAACAAGACCAAGCCGAGCATGGTGCTGGCCGACATCCAGCTGGCCGACGGCAGCTCCGGCATCGACGCCGTCAACGACATTCTCAAGACGTCGAGCGTGCCGGTGATCTTCATTACCGCTTTCCCGGAAAGGCTTTTGACCGGCGAGCGCCCAGAACCAACATTTCTTGTCACCAAGCCCTTCAACCCAGACATGGTCAAGGCATTGATCAGCCAAGCTCTTTTCTTCAACGAATCGACCAGAGTGGCCGCCTGAGACGCAATTTTCCGGCCTTCGGAACCAAATCGCTAAAACAGACGTTCCGGTGCTAACCGGGACGCTCCGGTGGCTTTAACGGTTTTTGCAGCGCTTTGTTCTAGAGTTGACAGGCGGGGCCTCGAGGGCGCTCCCTTCAGCGAGGTTCAAGATGTCACAAGGAAAGGCGGCCGAGTGAATACGACTGAACCATTGTCCGGCATGCCTTTTACCTTCGAAGGCAAAGCCGCAATGATGGAACGCGCGCTCGGCAGCGCCGGGATTTCAATCCTCTGCCAGGACGCCCGGCTGTCGATCTTCTATGCCGAAAATCTGCCGCCGCATTTCGCAGCGCTCTTCACGCCGGGCGGCGGCGATGCCGTCCTGTTCGGCGACACGCACGGCCGGTACCTGACGGCGCTGAAACAAAAGGTGCTGGAAAGCGGAATCCCCAACAATGCCGAGGTCGAGATCGACGTCGACGGCGAAATGCGCACCTATGAACTGAAGATCCAGCGCACCGGCAAACGCGGCACCCATGGACTTCTGTCGGTGATGGCGGAAGTCACCGAAAGCCGGCATCGGGAAAAAGTGCTGAAATCGCTGTTGCGCGAACTCTCGCACCGCTCCAAGAACCTTCTCGCCATCATCCAGGGGATCGCCACGCAGACGGCGCGCAACACACTCTCCCTCGACAGTTTCCTGCTTAAATTCCGCGGACGGCTGCAATCGCTTTCCAACTCGCAGGATCTGATCACGGATTCGAGTTGGCGCGGCGCCTATCTGTTCGAACTTGCCGAAAAGCAATTCGCTCCCTACTGGCCGGAAACGGCCGGTTCCATGCCGATCTACGGCATCAACGCCCATCTGACGCCGAATGCCGCCGTGCATCTGGGACTCGCCCTCCACGAACTCATCGTCAACTCGGCCTCCTATGGCGCTATCTCCGGTGGCGCCTCCTCGATCACGTTGAATTGCCGCGACGCCATGATCGGCGACAGGCAGGCGATCGAAGTCACATGGGCAGAGGTTCTACAGAACCAGACGGAAGTCCACGAATTCAGCGACAACAGCTTCGGCCGCACCGTGCTCGAGCGTGTCGTGCCCTCATCGGTCAACGGCAGGGCGGAGCTGAACCTCGTTCCCGGCCGCATTGAATATCGTCTGACCATTCCGGAAACCGAATTCGAGATCTTCAAGCGTGCGTGAAAACGGGAACTGCGCGTGAAACGGGATTGGCGAACGGAAAAACAGCCGGTGCGAGGGCGGCGCACCGGCTGTCTTCACTCACCGGGAGGGGACCGTGAGTACGTCCGGATAGTGGGTTGGGGGCGCGCATGTTGGGTCGATGCGATCACCATCCGGATATCGCAATAACGACGACATCGAACATTGGTTCCCCGCCAAACAAAAAAAATTCGACTTTTTTCAATCTTTTTTCGGATGCCCTCCTCCCGCCGCTCGCCCAATCATTTCGCCGGCAGGCGCCTGTAGAATTTATGGCGACAAAACAGTTACTTACCCGATGGCATCCAAGGTCGGTCCGTCAAAATTTTACCGTTTGATAAATTTTTAAACCTGAGTTACCTTTTTCCTCACAGGCCGTTTACCAATAATGAGGGAACTTCAATGGAACGACTGGAAACTGGGATTCATGCCGGCCGGCTTTCGCCTGCCGACTATGAGGCTAATTTTTCCGATCTGCATCCGCGCCTCGACAATCATGAGGCGCTGGTCGCCGCCGACCGCTGTTATTTCTGCTACGACGCGCCGTGCATGACGGCCTGTCCCACCTCTATCGACATCCCGCTGTTCATCCGCCAGATTTCGACCGGCAATGCGCTTGGCTCGGCAAAGACGATCTTCGACCAGAACATCCTCGGCGGCATGTGCGCCCGCGTCTGTCCCACCGAAGAGCTCTGCGAGCAGGCCTGCGTGCGCAACACCGCCGAAGAACGCCCCGTCGAGATCGGCCGCCTGCAGCGTTATGCGACCGATGCCGCCATGCAGGCCGGCAGGCAGTTCTACGCCAGGGCCGAGCCGACCGGAAAGACCATCGCCGTCGTCGGCGCAGGACCGGCCGGTCTTGCCGCCGCCCATCGCCTGGCCGTGAAGGGCCATTCCGTCACCATTTATGACGCCCGGGAAAAATCCGGCGGCCTCAACGAATACGGCATCGCCACCTATAAGACGGTCGACGATTTCGCCCAGCAGGAAGTCGATTACATCCTCTCAATCGGCGGCATCGAGGTTCGCCACGGCGCTCTTCTCGGCCGAGATTTTTCGCTTGCCGATCTGCAGGCGCAGTATGACGCCGTCTTTCTCGGTATCGGTCTTGCCGGCGTCAATGCTCTGCGCATCGACGGGGAGAACCTCCCCGGCGTCGACGACGCCGTCGATTTCATCGCGGCACTGCGCCAGGCCGAAGACAAGGGCGATATCGCCATCGGCCGCCGTGTCGTCGTCCTCGGTGGCGGCATGACGGCGATCGACGCTGCCGTCCAGGCAAAGCTGCTCGGCGCCGAGGAGGTGACGATCTGTTACCGCCGCGGCAAGGAACACATGAATGCCTCCGAATATGAGCAGGATCTGGCAAGCTCCAAGGGCGTCATCATCCGCCACTGGCTGGCGCCGAAGTCGATCCTGTCGCAGGACGGCAAGGTCGCCGCGATCGAAGTGGAATATACCAAGCTTGTCGAAAGCCGCCTCATCGGCACCGGCGAAACCGGCGTGATCGCCGCCGACCAGATCTTCAAGGCGATCGGCCAGAGCTTTGACGCTGCGGGCCTCGGTTTGCTGCGCATGGAATCCGGACGTATCGCCGTCGATGTCGAAGGCCACACCTCGCTCGACGGCGTCTGGGCCGGCGGTGACTGCGTCTTCGGCGGCGACGATCTCACGGTTTCCGCCGTCGCCCACGGTCGCGACGCGGCCGAATCCATCCATCGCACCCTCACCGCAGCAGCCGCTCCGGCTGTCGCGGTTGCCTGAAGGGGAGAGAGAACAATGGCTGATCTCCGCAATAATTTCGTCGGCATCAAATCTCCGAACCCGTTCTGGCTGGCATCGGCGCCGCCGACCGACAAGGCTTACAACGTTGAGCGCGCCTTCAAGGCCGGCTGGGGCGGCGTGGTCTGGAAGACGCTGGGCGAGGAAGGCCCGCCTGTCGTCAACGTCAACGGCCCGCGCTACGGCGCGATCTTTGGCGCCGACCGCCGCCTGCTTGGCCTGAACAACATCGAACTCATCACTGATCGGGACCTCTACACCAACCTCCGGGAAATGAAGCAGGTAAAGATGAACTGGCCGGATCGGGCGCTGATCGCCTCGATCATGGTGCCCTGCGAGGAGCAGGCCTGGAAGTCGATCCTGCCTCTAGTCGAAGAGACCAACGCCGACGGCATCGAACTCAATTTCGGCTGTCCGCACGGCATGTCTGAGCGCGGCATGGGCTCCGCCGTCGGGCAGGTGCCGGAATATATCGAGATGGTCGTGCGCTGGTGCAAGCAATATACCCGCATGCCCGTCATCACCAAGCTGACGCCGAATATCACCGACGTTCGCCGGCCGGCCCGCGCCGCCAAGGCCGGCGGCACCGATGCCGTCTCGCTGATCAACACGATCAATTCGATCGTGTCCGTCGATCTCGACAATTTCGCCCCCAATCCGACGGTCGGCGGCAAGGGCAGCCATGGCGGCTATTGCGGCCCGGCGGTCAAGCCGATCGCCCTCAACATGGTGGCCGAGATCGCCCGTGACCCCGAAACCTACGGTCTGCCGATCTCCGGCATCGGCGGCATCACCACCTGGCGCGACGCCGCCGAATTCCTCGTTCTCGGCGCCGGCAACGTCCAGGTCTGCACCGCAGCGATGACCTATGGCTTCAAAATCGTGCAGGAGATGATCACCGGCCTCTCCGACTGGATGGACGAAAAGGGCCATCGCAGCCTCGACGACATCACCGGCCGCGCCGTGCCCAACGTCACCGACTGGCAGTATCTGAACCTCAACTATATCGCCAAGGCGAAGATCGATCAGGACGCCTGCATCAAATGCGGCCGCTGCCACATCGCCTGCGAGGACACCTCGCATCAGGCCATCACCAACGTCGTCAACGGCCTGCGCCATTTCGAGGTAATCGAAGAGGAATGCGTCGGCTGCAATCTCTGCGTCAACGTCTGCCCCGTCGAGAACTGCATCACCATGGAGCCGCTTGCCGCCGGCACCCTCGACAAGCGCACCGGCCGCACCGTCGACCCGAACTACGCCAACTGGACGACGCATCCGAACAACCCGATGGCCCGCCAGGCAGCGGAGTGATCGGTCTGCAACGCCGCGGAGAAGATCGATCCGCGGCGTTGCGCTGAACCGGCAATGGATTTATGCCGACCATGTTGCACGATCGCAGCGTATCACGAAGAGGAGGCAGCCATGGCTCGCAAACACCTCACCGACTTCAGTTTTTGAGGTCACGTCGAAACGACGTAAATCCTTCCCGTCCGAAGCCCGGGTCAAAACCGGTTCGCAGATCGTTCATGGCGGTGTCGAACTGATCGAAAAACTCGGCCGCAACGATCCCTGCCCCTGCGGTTCCAGGAGGCGGTTTCAAGAACTGCTGCCTGCAATCCGGCCGTTATGACGGCATAGAGCGGGATCACTACTTTTAGAGACCGTGATTGAACGTGACGGCGCCCTTTGTCGAAGGGCGCCGTTTATTGTTGTGGTCGGACCCACAGCCGGATCACAGTTTAAAAGCCTTGACCTCGTTGCCCCGCTCGATGGTCCGATTGGCGATGAAGCGTCCGGATTTGGCCACCTCCTGCTTTTCAACCTCGATTTGATGCAGCATCGCTTCAAGCCGCCGAAGCGCCAGGGCTTTGTTGCGGTGTTGCGAGCGCTCGTCACGCGCCGTCACCATGAGACCGGTTGGCCGATGCAGAATGCGTACCGCGCTGTCTGTCGTATTCTGATGCTGCCCACCCGGACCGCCGGCTCTCAGCGTCTCGAAACGCAGGTCGGCGGGATCAATCACCACGCCACCCTCCGGGCCGGGCTCGATACGCTGAACCCCAACGTACCAGTTCTGCCGTTTGTGACCGAGACGCACCGGGCTCTTGAAGGTGAACCTGATCGAGCCGCAATAGCCGCTGGCAATCCGCTCCGCCTCGAGACCATCGAGGCTGATGATCGCCGACTTCGCACCGTGCCGATCCGGCATCGGACCGAGGTTCGCCTCGAAAGAACAGCCAAGCTCGATCGCCTCGCGCTCGAGGATGCCGAGAAGTTTGGTGAGCGCTATACGGCACTCCACCGGTCCGTTGCCCGACGTCACGAGAAGATCAATAGCGTTCATGGCCGCGCCCTCCTTCTCGGCGATAGTCAGGCTTTCGCCGACGCTGTTCCACCTCCGCCTCATCAACCGCCTTCTTGAAGGTGACAAGCGGCCGCAAGCTAGCAAGCCCAATGATCAGGCCGGCCTTTTCGAGGTCGCTCACGACCTGCCCCGCATCCTTGTAGGCCGATGCTGCTTCTTCGACGACGAGAGCCCGATCGTCGCAAATGGCGATCCCGCCCCAGGAATTGCGCAGCAGCTGTTCGCGTTCGGATCGGTTGCGGCCGACCCGCCCATGCATGGTGGCGCGGTCATATTTGCGTCCGGCCCCATGAGAGATGCCGCCGAGCGAACGACCGATCTCGGCACTGGTGACAACCACATGGCTGAGGCTGGCCCGAGATCCCGCAATCGGCGCGAATTCGCCGGGTGCGACGGCCGCAGCGCCCTTATAATGCACAAACCCGCGATCTGAGCGACGAACGAGATTGTGCGGTATGTCGGCGATGAGGCGTAGATCGGCACGAAGCGCCGCAGCGGCCCGCACTGCGATCAGCCGCCGGTTCAGCGATGCCCAGGCGACACAGTGATCATGGCTCCCGAGCCAGGCGGCCCCCGCCTCCGAACCGGGATCGAGGCCGGCGGCAAGTCCCGAATGAGCGGCCAGGCTCTGCGAGAAGACTGTGGCGCCAAGGGCGCGTGAGCCGGAATGAACGAGCAGGTAAAGACCCTGATCGTCAAGACCGGCAACGTGTCCGCCCTCGGCAACATCTTCAACCGCCTGCAGCTCGCAGAAATGGTTGCCGCCGCCGATCGTGCCCAAGGCATCGGGGGCGAGGTCGGCGGGCAGTCCGGTTTCGGCCAGCCATTCGCGCGCCTCTCCGATTGCCTGCGTTTCAAGCCGGCGAAGCCGCTCCGCCGCCTTATCGATCTTCAGCTTGCGCAGTGGCAGATCGAGACCGAAGAGCGACATTCCGCAGCCGATATCGTTGCCGATCAGCAGCGGGTGCAGCCGCGACGACAGCAGGGCGACGCCAGTCGCACCATATTTTCCGGGGTGCAGATCCGGAAAGGCAGCGATTTCCAGGACGCCCGGCAGGCGCGACATCTCGTCGAGCTGGTCCAAGGCAGCGCCTTCGATCCAGGCGGAACCGGAAAAGAAACGGTTGATGACCGCCGGATCTGATGCCGACGTCATCGGGGAGCTCCCGCTCCCGATAGAATTGCCCATGATAATGAACTCTGGATATGAGTGGCCTTTCATCGCTGCATATGGCGATGTTCAACCGGCATTCATCAGCTCATTGGCCGAGTTAAGCCGAAACCCTCTCGGGGCGTGCGGAGATAGTCGTCATCGTGGCGCTCCCTTTATCCAGAACAATAGAGAGCGCCCCTTTAGGTGAAGTCGGACATAAATGCAAGCACGACGCGCCCCAGCCTCCGAATGACTTCCGATAGGCATGCGGGCTCGTTCCCAGCCGCCGGCGGAAATGGTGGCGCATCGTTGCCAGAGTGCCGAAGCCGCTTGATACCGCGATGTCCTCGAGCGAGACGGCAAGTTCCTTTTCGAGGAGGTCGCGGGCATGGCGCAGCCGCTCCTTCAGCAGCCATTCGCCGACACTGAGACCCGTCGTCGCTTCGAAGCGGCGCTGGAAGGTGCGCATGCTCATGCCCGCCCTCTTGGCGAGCCGGCTGATCGGTTGCTCCTCGGCAAGGCTTTCGCGCATCCATTCGATCAGCGGCCCGAGGCGGATGCCCTCACGCTCTTCAGGAACCGGCGCGCTGATGAACTGCGCCTGTCCGCCTTCGCGGTGCGGCGGCACGACAAGGCGGCGGGCGACGCTGTTGGCCGCCTCCGAACCGAAATCGCCCCGCACCACATGCAGGCAGAGATCGATGCCGGCGGCACTGCCGGCCGCCGTCAGCAGGCTGCCCTCATCGATATAGAGAACGCCGGCATCGAGCGCGATATCGGGATAACGGGCGGCAATCGAGGCGACGTAACGCCAATGCGTCGTCGCTCTGCGGTTGGCAAGCAGTCCGCACCCGGCCAGAACCGCGACACCGGAACAGAGCGACATGATGCGCGCGCCGCGCTGATGCGCTGCTCTCAGCGCTTGGGCGAGCGGCTCGGGCACCGGCGCATCGATCGCCCGCCAGCCGGGTACGACGATCAGATCCGCCTCATCAAGGATCTCCAGTCCCTTGTCGACCCCGACCGTCAGCCCTCCCGCGGCGCGAAGCGGCCCCGGCTCGATGCCGCAGACCGAGAAGCGATACCAGTCCTCGCCCATTTCCGGACGCGACAGACCGAAGACCTCGTAGGCGATGCCGAATTCGAAGGTGCAGAGCCCGTCATAGGCAAGGGCTGCGACCAACGGTCCCTTCGTCTGCTGTGGGAAGTGATTTGGCATGATCTTTACGCTGTCAGTCACGATGGCCAATTTCGCAAAGCTGTAGCATCGGCAATACCAGACGGCAATTACAACATGAAAGGAAAGACCGATGCCAAGCCCCGCCTCCGAAATCCCTGCCGCCGCGCCCGATCTCGCCGTCGCCCATTATGCCGCCAAGCTCGCCTTCGAAACCGACTGCTCGGATGTCCATGCCGCCTTTGCTGGCGCCAAGGTCGATTTCGTACTCCTCGACGTGCGCACGCCGGCGCTATTTGCGCAGTCCCACGTGCCGGGCGCGATCAACCTGCCACACGGCAAAATGACCGCGCACCGTATGTCGGAATGGTCAAAGGACACCCTCTTCGTCGTCTATTGCGCCGGTCCCCACTGCAACGGCGCCGACAAGGCCGCCTTCCGCCTGGCCAAGCTCGGCCTCACGGCCAAGCTGATGATCGGTGGCATGACCGGCTGGGCCGACGAGGGCTTGGCCTTCGAAAGCGCAGCCGTTGCCGCCAAATAAAGCATGTCGCTCGATGCGACACGCTTTGGCAGAATGCTCCCCTCAGCAGTGCGAGGGGAGCGTATGTTTCAGAACTCGACGACCACCTTGCCGAACGGGCCGCGATAGAGATGATCGAGCGCTTGCGGCAATTCCTCGAAAGCATAACGCTTGTCGATTACCGGCTTCAGCCCGGTCTGGTCGACGGCGCGCACCAGGTCCTCAAGCGCTCGGCGATGGCCGACCGAGATGCCCTGCACCACCGGCGCCTTGAGCAGGAGCAGGCCGGCCGGGCCGGAGACTTCGAACCCTTCGAGCACGCCGATGACGGAAATTCGGCCGTTGACCGCGACCGCCTTTAGTGCCTGACCGAAATGCGGGCCGCCGACGATTTCGAGCACGTGATCGGCGCCGTAGCCGCCGGTCAACTGATAGAGCTGCTCAACCCAGTCGCCGTCATGGCGGTTGATCGCATGATCCGCCCCGAGGGCAACGGCGCGCTCGAGCTTCCCGGTGCTGCCCGAGGTGATGAAGACCTCCGCACCATGCGCCTTGGCGATCTGCAAGCCGAAGAGTGCCACGCCGCCGGTGCCTTGCACCAGCACCTTGTCGCCGGCCTTCAGGCAGCCGCGTTCGATCAGCGCGAACCAGGCCGTCAGCCCGGCGCAGGACAAGGTGCTCGCCTCACCCGCATCCAGCGTGTCAGGCGCGCGCACATACCATTCCTCGGAAAGCACGGCGTACTGGGAAAGGACGCCCGGATAAAAGCCGCCGCGTGTCTTGTAAGGCGGGGTGCGCGCATCGCCTAGACCGCGCCCGTCGACCCAGTCCGGCGAAAAGGTCGAGATGACGCGGTCGCCCGGCCTGAAACGGGTGACATCAGGTCCGACCGCCTCCACGATCCCCGCCATATCCGAAGCCGGTACGAAGGGGAATTGCAGCGGCAACCCCATGCCGCTTTCCAGCACCAGCCGGTCGCGGAAATTGAGGGAGACGGCTTCTGTCCGGACCAGAACCTTGTTTCCCGAAAGCGGTTCGAGTGTCCGCTCGCCGATCGTGAGGCGGCGGTCGGGGCCGATCGCGTCAATCTGCCATTGCCGTGTTGTCTGCACTGTCTTGCTCCTTGTCCATTGCAGGGAGCAAAAACATATCGTTGAATATTTCGCGCCAGTTGCGATATTAATTCGCCTGAATGGTTCCATGGAGGAAACAAATGGAGCAGCTGAAGGGTATCTCGATCTTCGTGGAAGCCGTCGAGGCCGGCGGCTTTTCGGCTGCCGCCGACCGGCTCCACCTCACCCGCTCGGCCGTCGCCAAGACCATCGCGCGCCTCGAACAGCGCCTCGGCGTCCGCCTTTTCAACCGTACGACACGCATGCAGAGCCTCACCGAGGAAGGCCGCTTCTTCTACGAGCGTTGCCTGCGGGCGGTCGAGGAAATTCGCCTCGGCGAAGCCATGCTGGAATCCGGCCGGCGTGAGGTTCGGGGAGGGCTGCGCATCTCCATGCCCGTGCTCTTCGGCCGCCACTGCATCGCGCCGATCCTCGCAAGCCTGCTCGATGAACATCCCGATCTGGAACTCGACCTTTCCTTCAACGACCGGATCGTCGATCTGCTCGAGGATGGCTTCGACCTTGCCATTCGCAACGGCCCGCTGAAGGACAATCCCGATCTGATGGCTCGGACGATTGCCCGCCAGCGCATGACCGTCTGCGCGTCACCCACCTATCTGGACAGACATGGCGCCCCGCAAACGATCTGCGATATTCAGCTGCATGAAGGCATCGTCTACAGGCGGGGCGATTATGACAGAGGCTGGATCTTTCCCACGTCGGCCGATCCCTGGCGACGGATAGCGCCCAAGGCGCGACTGCGGCTCGACGATCTGGCTTCGATTTCCGATGCGGCCGTCGCGGGGCGCGGTCTTGCCTGGCTGCCTTGCTGGCTGGTGCGCGTGGAGGTGCTGGCCGGCCGGCTCGTTCAGGTACTCAAGCACGAACCCGCCAATGTCTTCGATGCCCATGCCATCTGGCTGCGCTCCCCCGTCATGCTGCCGAAGGTGAGGCTTGCGATCGATACGCTCGCCGCCAGATTGCCGGCGGTGATGGGCTGAGCGGCCAGCGCTGGTCACCGTTGGCGGGCTGCCGCCGCAAGGTGATGAGAAACGCATGTAATTCCCAGGCGTTTCTCTGGAAATAACCCGATGCCGCAGTATATCCGCTAGTTCGTCATCCCGACGGCAGCCATATCACTCGGAACAAGCTCAGCATGTCACTTCGCAGCGCCCTCCGCGCACAAACTGCAGATTGCCACGCCGCGGTCGACGCTCTCTTCGGCAGTTTCAACCTCTCACGCACACAGGATTACAAGGCGTTCCTGCGCGCGCATGCCCGGGTCGTGCCATCAATCGAACATGCCCTCGAGGAGGCCGGCATAGCTCGGCTGCTGCCCGACTGGCCGGAACGAGGGCGCGCGCAGCTGATATCGGCCGACATCAGGGAACTCGGCGATCAATTGCCCGATTTGCTTCCGCCACCGGCATTGCGTGGCGAAGCGGCAATCTGGGGCGCCGCCTATGTGCTGGAAGGCTCCAAGCTCGGCGGCGCCATGCTCGCCAGATCCGTGCCCGATCACCTGCCCTGCCGATATCTGACGCCGCAGGGCCCCAAGGCCGCCATGCGAACCTTCATGGAGAGCCTCGACGCCAGCGATCCAAAGGATCCCGAGGCCGCCGTCTTGGCAGCCCGCAGCATCTTCGATCTTTTCCTCGAGGCCGGACAGCTCGAACTGGAAGCCGTCGCATGAGCGGCGCACGCGAACCCATCGATCTCACCAATTGCGACCGCGAGCCGATCCACCAGCTCGGAGCGATCCAGCCCTTCGGCTTCCTGCTGGCCATATCTTCGGACTGGATCGTCACCCGCGCCTCGGCCAACCTCGCGGAGTTTCTCGGGGTGGAACAGCCCGACGCGCTGGGCCGTCCCGTTTCCTCCGTGATCACGCCGGAGGCGCTCCACACGATCCGCAACAAGCTGACCACGCTGCGCGGTCCCGATGTCGGCGAACGCATTTTCGACATTGCTCTGATGCCCGATCAGTCGCGCTTCGACCTTGCCGTGCATTTCAATGAAAATCAGGTCATCCTCGAAGGCGAACCCGGCCAGGAAGTCAGGCGCAACGCCCCCTCGCTCTCCATGCGCGGCATGATGTCCCGCCTCGACCAGACGGAAACGATAGAGGCTTTCTTCCGCGAGGGCGCGCGGCAGGCGCGCGCACTCACCGGCTTCGACCGGGTGATGGTCTATCGTTTCGATGAAGGCGGTTCCGGCGAGGTCGTGGCGGAAGCCGCCCGCAGCGGCATTGGCTCGTTCCTCGGTCTGCACTATCCGGCCTCCGACATTCCGGTGCAAGCGCGGGCGCTCTATCTGCGCAACCTGTTCCGCATCATCGCCGATATCGAGGCGGTGCCCGTGCCGGTCCTCCCGCAGCTCGACGAGCACGGACAGCCGCTCGACCTCTCCATGTCGGTTTTACGTTCGGTCTCGCCGATCCACATCGAATATCTGAAAAACATGGGCGTCGGCGCCTCGCTCTCCATATCGATCGTCGTCGACGGCAAGCTCTGGGGTCTGTTTGCCTGCCATCATTACGGCCCCCACCTGCCTTCGGCGCAAAACCGCTCCACCGCCGAACTGTTCGGCCAGATGTTTGCCTCGCGCCTCGAAAGCCGCGAACGGCGGCTGGCGCTCGATTACGAGACCAAGGCCCGCCGCATCGCCGACCGGCTTCTCACATCCGTCGCCGACAATGCCAGCCTGCTCGACGATCCGGCCTGGCTGATCGAGGCGCTTGCCGACGTCATTCCTGCCGACGGCATCGGCGTCTGGATCAACGGCCGGCTGGCGCTTGCCGGCATCGGGCCGGATGAGACAAGCTTCGCGGCCCTTGTCCGCCATCTCAACCGCAATGCCGCCGGCCGCATCTATGCCGTCGACAGGCTCGCCGACACCTATCCGGATCTTGCCGTCGACGACGGCGTCGCAGGCATGCTCGCCATCCCGATCTCGCGTTCGCCGCGCGATTATGTCGTGCTTTTCCGCCAGGAACTGGTGCGCACTGTCCGCTGGGGCGGCGACCCGCACAAGCCGGTGGAATACGGCCCCAATGGTCCCCGGCTAACGCCGCGCAAGAGTTTCGAGGCCTGGTCGGAACTGGTGCGCGGCCGCTCCCGGCCCTTTACTGAGGCTGAGCGCCATGTCGCCGAAACGATCCGGGTCACGCTGATCGAGGTGGTCTTGCGTCTCACCGACGAGGCCAGCATGGCGCGCCAGGCCGCCAACGAGCGCCAGGAACTGCTGATCGCCGAACTGAACCACCGTGTCCGCAACATATTGAGCCTCATCACCGGCATCATTCGGCAATCGCAGACGACGTCGGTCAGCGTTGGCGACTACATCCGCCAGATCGAGGGCCGCGTCCAGTCGCTCGCTCGCGCCCACGACCAGATCACCAGGGATCATTGGGCGCCGGCTTCGCTGCGGCAATTGCTGCTGGCTGAGACGGCCGCCTATTTCGGGAAAAATGCGCAGCGCATCCAAATGCACGGCGAAGACGTGCTCCTGGAACCGCAGGCCTTTTCCACCGCCGCCCTTGTGTTCCACGAGCTGATGACCAATAGCGCCAAATATGGCAGCCTTTCGGCAGCCGGCAGCGGCACCGTCCAGCTCGGCTGGCACCGCGATGACGAAGGCAATCTGCACATCGGCTGGCGCGAAAAGGATGGCCCGCCCGTCGTCGAGCCCATACGTCACGGCTTCGGCTCGACGATTATCCGGCGCTCCATCCCCTATGATCTCGGCGGCAAGGCGGAGATCCGCTACGTCAGGGACGGGCTCGAGGCGGATTTCAATATTCCGGCGCGCTATGTCGTCGAGCCGACAAGCGAACCGCCAAATTCAGCTCCGGTCGGCGCGACTGAGCGCAGGACGATCGCCGACGATCACCAGCCGCTCTCCGGCCTGAACGTTCTGCTGGTCGAAAACAACCTGATCATCGCCATGGATGGAGAGGACATCCTGCGCCGCCTTGGCGGCAAAGTGACAACGGCGCCAAGTGTTGCCGAAACAATGGAGACCCTGGCCAGCCAGTCCTTCGATCTGGCGCTTCTCGATGTCAACCTTGGCGATGAGACGAGTTTCGGCATTGCCGACCGGCTCGCAGCCGAGGGCGTGCCCTTCCTCTTTGCCACAGGTTATGGGGAAGGCATCGCCCAGGCGAATAGCCACTCGGACGCGCCGGTCTTGCAGAAGCCTTATACGATGGAAGGCGTGACGAACATCCTGGGCCGCGTGCCGCTCCCTAAAAGGCAATAGACCTCAGCTCTCGGAGCGATCCAGCCGCAGCCCGCCGATGAAGAGCTGTTCCAGAAACCGCGCCGCATCCTCGAAACGCCCCTCGCCGGCATGCTCCTGCCCCAGCACGGCACGCACCTGGACGTCGAAATCCGCGTAATGCTGCGTCGTCGACCAGATGGAGAAGATAAGATGGTAGGGGTCGCACTCGGCGATCTTGCCTGATTTCGTCCAGGCGCGGATGACCTCCGCCTTCTCGTCGACCAGTTCCTTCAGCGGCCCCTTCAGCTCGTCCTCGATATGCGGCGCGCCTTGCAGCACCTCGTTGGCGAAAAGCCGGCTCTCGCGCGGAAAATCGCGCGCCATCTCCAGCTTGCGCCGGATGTAGCTGCGGATTTCCTCTTCCGGATTGCCGTCGGCATCGAAGGCGCGCAGCGGCTCCAGCCAAGTGTAGAGCACCCGGTCGATCAACGCCCGGTGCATGGCTTCCTTTGTGCGGAAATAATAGAGCAGATTGGGCTTCGACATGCCGGCCACTTCCGCGATCTGATCGATCGTCGAGCCGCGAAAACCGCGTGCCGAAAACACGTCCAGCGCCGCCTCCAGAATTTGCTCTTCCTTCTCCTCCTGGATTCGCGTTCGCCTCAGGGTCTTCGCTGCTCTCGGAATAGCCATCGGCTATTGTTTCCCCTTGAAATTCAACTTCTTCCCTCAAGTTTCAGCAGAGACACCCCTGCCGTTTTCCTGAGCAACTGCCCGCATTTTTATCGGCAATTTTCGTGATTTTCGTCTTGAGCCCGGCGGTGGAAGTTGTAATGTTTACCAATCGGTCAAATATCCGCCAGATGAAAAACAAAGGCAACTGGCGATTTTCCGGCGCTCGACAAAACCAATAAGAGGCGCGGGAACAGACCACGGGAACAGGCGGGCATGCCCCTTGCATGACTGCCGCAAACAGGTGAGGGTTTGAAGAATGGTGGCAGCACCAGGCGAGAACATGCGCGTCAATGGCGACCGTCTTTGGGACAGTCTCATGGACATGGCGAAAATCGGCCCCGGCATTGCAGGCGGCAACAATCGCCAGACGCTGACGGATTCGGATGCCGAGGGCCGCAGCCTTTTCAAGATATGGTGCGACGAAGCCGGCCTCACCATGGGTGTCGATCGCATGGGTACGATGTTCGCCACTCGCCCCGGAACCGATCCCGATGCCCTTCCGGTCTACGTCGGCTCGCATCTCGACACCCAGCCGACCGGCGGCAAATATGACGGCGTGCTCGGCGTGCTTGCGGCGCTTGAAGTCGTGCGCACCATGAACGACCTCGGCATCAAGACCAAGCATCCAATTGTGGTCACCAACTGGACGAACGAGGAAGGCGCACGTTTTGCCCCTGCCATGCTGGCTTCAGGCGTCTTCGCCGGCGTGCACAGCCTGGACTTCGCCTATAACCGCAGGGATCCCGACGGCAATCTCTTCGGCGACGAATTAAAACGCATCGGATGGGTCGGTGAAGAAGAGGTCGGCGCTCGCAAGATGCACGCCTATTTCGAATATCACATCGAACAAGGCCCGATCCTCGAAGCCGAAGACAAGCAGATCGGCGTCGTCACCCACTGTCAAGGCCTGTGGTGGCTGGAATTCACGCTGACCGGCAAGGAGGCCCATACCGGCTCGACGCCGATGAACATGCGCGTCAATGCGGGTCTCGCCATGTCGCGCATCCTGGAAATGGTTCAGGGTGTGGCGATGGGCGAACAGCCGGGCGCCGTCGGCGGCGTCGGCCAGGTCTTCTTCTCGCCGAATTCCCGTAACGTCCTGCCGGGCAAAGTGGTCTTCACCGTCGATATCCGCTCGCCCGACAAGGCCAAGCTCGATCGCATGCGGGCAAAGATCGAGGCCGCAGCGCCTGGCATCTGTGACGCGCTTGGTGTCGGCTGTTCGGTCGAGGCAATCGGCCATTTCGCACCGGTCACCTTCGACGAAAAGCTCGTCACCTCGGTTCGCTCAGCCGCCGAACGGCTCGGCTACAGCCACATGAACCTCATCTCCGGCGCCGGCCACGACGCCTGCTGGGCCGCCAAGGTGGCGCCTGCAACGATGGTCATGTGCCCCTGCGTCGGCGGCCTCAGCCACAACGAGGCAGAAGACATTTCCAAGGAATGGGCGACGGCGGGCGCCGATGTGCTGTTCCATGCGGTGGTTGAGACGGCGGAGATCGTTCCGTGAGCCCTGATCCGGATGCAGATCTGAACAGCATGAGCCATGCCGAGCTGTTGTCGGCAGCACGCGCCATGCGTGATGCGATCCGCAGCCATCGGGACACGTCCGGCCACGGACTCTGTTGGCATCACCCCGATCTTTGGGCACTTCTGCCCGACGCCCCGATCGGCGGTCAAATCGTGCCCGATTGGCCTCAATTCATGCGCGGCTGCATCCGCTACCGCCAGTCATTGGATAACCAGCTCGCGCAGGCACCGCGCAGCGATAGGGAGTTCGGAGAATGAGCACAGTCATCAAGAACGGCACCATCGTCACGGCCGACCTCACCTACAAGGCCGACGTCAAGATTGACGGCGGCAAGATCATCGAGATCGGCCCGAACCTCTCGGGCGACGAAACGCTGGACGCCTCCGGTTGTTACATCATGCCTGGAGGCATCGATCCGCACACCCATCTCGAAATGCCCTTCATGGGCACCTATTCCTCCGACGATTTCGAGAGCGGCACGCGTGCGGCGCTTTCCGGCGGCACGACGATGGTCGTCGACTTCGCCCTTCCTGCCCCCGGCCAGTCGCTGCTCGAAGCGCTGACCATGTGGGACAACAAGTCGACGCGGGCCAATTGCGACTATTCCTTCCACATGGCGGTTACCTGGTGGAGTGAGCAGGTCTTCAAGGAGATGGAGACCATCGTCCGCGACAAGGGTATCAACACCTTCAAACACTTCATGGCTTACAAGGGCGCGCTGATGGTCGATGACGACGAGATGTTCGCATCCTTCCAGCGCTGCGCCGAACTCGGCGCGCTGCCGCTGGTGCATGCCGAAAACGGCGACGTCGTTGCCTCCATGTCGGCAAAGCTGCTGGCTGAGGGAAATAACGGCCCCGAGGCGCATGCCTACTCCCGCCCCGCCGAAGTGGAGGGCGAGGCCACCAACCGCGCCATCATGATCGCCGACATGGCCGGCTGCCCGGTCTATATCGTCCACACCTCCTGCGAGCAGGCACACGAAGCGATCCGCCGCGCCCGCGCCAAGGGCATGCGCGTCTATGGCGAGCCGCTGATCCAGCACCTGACGCTCGACGAGAGCGAATATTCCAACCCAGACTGGGATCACGCCGCCCGCCGCGTCATGTCACCGCCCTTCCGCAACAAGCAGCATCAGGATAGCCTCTGGGCCGGCCTTGCCTCCGGCTCGCTGCAGGTGGTCGCGACCGACCATTGCGCCTTCACGACGGCGCAGAAACGTTCTGGCGTAGGCGACTTCACCAAGATCCCGAATGGCACCGGCGGCCTCGAAGACCGCATGCCGATGCTCTGGACGCATGGCGTCAATACCGGCCGGCTGACGATGAACGAATTCGTCGCGGTCACCTCGACCAACATCGCCAAGATTCTCAACATCTACCCGAAGAAGGGCGCGATCCTGGTCGGCGCCGATGCGGATATCGTCGTCTGGGATCCGAAGCGTTCCAAGATCATCTCGTCCAAGGCACAGCAGTCGGCGATCGACTACAACGTCTTCGAAGGCAAGGAAGTTACCGGCCTGCCGCGCTACACGCTGACGCGCGGTGTGGTCGCAATCGAGGAAAGCACGGTCAAGACCCGCGAGGGCCATGGTGAATTCGTCCGGCGCGAACCGGTGACGGCCGTCAGCAAGGCGCTGTCCACCTGGAAGGAGATTACCTCTCCGCGCAGGGTGGAACGCACGGGCATCCCGGCAAGCGGCGTGTGACGATGGCTCCTGACGATACGGCCATCAACTACGGACCGATGCCCCCATGCGGATGACGTCACGCAGGCACCAGCGCGTCCAAATCAGGCAGAAGCACGACGCTTTCCTGCTCGTGCGGATCGGTGCGGGCGATGACCGCCGTGCATGGAGTGCTGCTGAGGTTCGCCGGCATATGCGGCACGCCGGCCGGGATATAGAACAGTTCGCCGGCATGAGTGATGGCGTGATGCTCCAGCCGGTCGCCATACCATGTATGGGCCTCGCCGGAGAGCACGTAGATCGCCGTTTCGTGCGCCTCGTGCAAATGCGCCTTCGCGCGCACGCCGGGCGGGATCGTCAGGAGGTGCATGCAGATGCCCTTGGCGCCGACCGTCTCGGCCGCGATCCCTTCGAAATAGCTGAGCCCCTGCTTGCCGTTATAGGCGTGATTGGGGCGAACGATGTGGCAGGTGGGCTGTGATGTCGCGTCCATTCTTTTCCTCCATGAATTGTGCCGCCGGCAGGGCCTGCGGCGATGGTAGCACGCAAACCGCCTTCCGGCGGCGAAAACAAGATCGGTCGCATTGATGCAAGCACCCTCCGTCGTATCCGCCAAGGAACTCTGTCTTACCTACCAGGCGAATGACGCCCCGGTGCGTGCACTGAGCGATGTCAATCTCGATGTTCGCAAGGGCGATTTCGTCTCTTTCATCGGCCCGTCCGGCTGCGGCAAGACGACCTTCCTGCGCGTCATCGCCGATCTCGAAAAGAGCACCTCGGGCGAGATCCTGATCAACGGTATGACGCCAGAAGAAGCCCGCAAGGCCCGCGCCTACGGCTATGTCTTCCAGGCGCCGGCGCTCTATCCCTGGCGCACCATCGAAAACAATATCGCCCTGCCGCTGGAGATCATGGGCTATTCCAGCGCCGACCGCACGAGGCGTATCGCCGAAGCCCTCGATCTCGTCAGCCTTTCCGGTTTCGAGAAGAAATTTCCCTGGCAGCTTTCCGGCGGCATGCAGCAGCGCGCCTCGATCGCCCGCGCGCTTGCCTTCGACGCCGACCTGCTGCTGATGGACGAGCCCTTCGGCGCGCTCGACGAGATCGTCCGCGACCATCTGAACGAAGAACTGCTGAAGCTCTGGGCGCGCACCAACAAGACGATCTGTTTCGTCACTCATTCCATCCCGGAAGCGGTCTATCTCTCCACCAAGATCGTGGTCATGTCGCCGCGCCCGGGCCGCGTCACCGACGTGATCGACTCGCCCCTGCCGGCCGAACGCCCGCTCGACATCCGGGACACCCCAGAATTCCTGGAAATCGCCCATCGCGTCCGCGAGGGGCTGAGGACGGGGCATAGTCATGAGGTTTAGGCGGTTGAGTTCCAAGGCCACCCCCCTCTGCGCTGCCGGGCATCTCCCCCACAAAGGGGGAGATCAGCAGGTGGCGAAGGCTCCTGCAAACAAGATCAAGGGAGCAACTCCCTACAGAGACAACTGGGAACGACCCGCCATCCTCTTGCCGATCTCCCCCCTTGTGGGGGAGATGCCCGGCAGGGCAGAGGGGGGTAACCGCCCACTCGGCGCCGATACATGGGAGCAATCCCTTTGAAACCAGACACCTTCAAAGGCAAGATCATCCCCGTTACCACGATCCTGCTGGCCCTTATCGCCATCTGGTATGCCGCCGCCGTCCTGATGAACGCGCCGTTTCAGCGTGACATGGACAGCCGCGCCGGCGTCGCGCCGACAACGATGGAATTCATCGGCAAAACGCTCGCGCAGCCGAAGCCGATCCTGCCGGCGCCGCATCAGGTGGCGCAGAACGTCTATGAGAACACATTTCTGCGCAGCCTTTCGAGCAATCGCAGCCTCGTCTATCACAGCTGGGTGACGCTCTCCTCGACCCTGCTCGGCTTTGGCTTCGGCATGCTGCTCGGCATCCTTCTTGCGGTGCTGATCGTGCACAACCGTGCCATGGACCGCTCGCTGATGCCCTGGCTCGTGGCGAGCCAGACCATACCGATCCTCGCCATCGCCCCGATGATCGTCATTATCTCCTACAATGTGCTGACCGGCGACAATGCGATCGCCCATTTGCTGAACCTCGATTCCGACGCTTCCCGTCTCGTCTCCAAGGCACTGATCTCCACCTACCTCTCCTTCTTTCCCGTTGCCGTCGGCATGGTGAAGGGATTGCGGTCGCCTGAGATCATGCATCTCGACCTGATGCGCACATACTATGCAAGCCCGACGCAGACTTTCTGGAAGCTGCGTGTTCCGGCCTCGATCCCCTTTCTCTTCACCTCGATGAAGGTCGCGATCGCCGCCAGCCTCGTCGGCGCCATCGTTGGCGAGTTGCCGACAGGCGCCGTTGCCGGCATCGGCTCGAAGCTGCTTGCCGGCTCCTATTACAGCCAGACCATCGATATCTGGGCAGCCCTCGTCGCCGGATCGTTGCTGGCGGGCATCCTGGTTGCGATTGTCGGCATTGCCGCAAAGATCGTCGACCGTGCCATGGGCGGGAGGCCGGCATGAGACATCTGAGCTCTTCCTGGCAGGGCCTGACCGCTCTCCTCCTCTGCCTGGCGGCGCGGATCAGCCTGCCGCTGCTGGCCGAGGGGGCTTCACGGCCGCTCACCGACGGCACGGCCAGCCTCGTCTTCATCATCGTCATCGCGGCCGCCCTGCTGTCTTTCGCGCCGCAACCGCCGGCCTACCGCGCCACCGTGCTGTTCATCGGCGCGCATGGCGCCGCTTGGATGCTGCTTTCCGCTCTCTCCGGCAACGAGGGCATGGCGACACGGGCTTTCTTCCTGCTGCTCTTTGCCTGCTGGCTGCTGGCCTGGCGATGCGTGACGGAGCTCTCAAAACTGCAGCCCGTCACTACCTTCGGCAAATCGATACTCCAGCTGCTGATCCCGGCAATCTTCGGTGCCTGGATCCTCATCCTTTGGGAAGCGGTCACGCGCGGCGGCGGCATCCCGTTCATCATCTTGCCGCCGCCGAGCGCCATCGGCACCCGCATCATGGCCTCCCTGCCGATCCTCGGCGCGGACGTCAGGCAGACGATCTTCAAGGCGGTGCTGATCGGTTACATCGTCGGCTGCCTCAGCGGCTTTGTCGTCGCGGTGCTGGCCGACCGCGTCGTCTTCCTGCGCCGAGGCCTGCTGCCGATCGGCAACATGGTGTCGGCCCTGCCGATCATCGGTGTCGCCCCCGTGATGGTCATGTGGTTCGGCTTCGACTGGCCGTCCAAGGCCGCCGTCGTCATCATCATGACCTTCTTCCCGATGCTGGTGAACACCGTCGCCGGCCTTGCCGCCTCCGGCAGCATGGAGCGCGATCTGATGCGCACCTATGCCTCAAGCGACTGGCAGACGCTGCTGAAGCTCAAGCTTCCGGCAGCCATGCCCTTCATCTTCAACGCACTGAAGATCAACTCGACGCTGGCGCTGATTGGTGCCATCGTTGCCGAATTCTTCGGAACGCCGATCGTCGGCATGGGCTTCCGCATCTCTACCGAGATCGGCCGCATGAATGTCGACATGGTCTGGGCGGAAATTGCCGTCGCGGCGCTGGCCGGCTCGATTTTTTATGGCATCATCGCCCTGACCGAACGGGCGGTGACGTTCTGGCATCCGTCTATCCGTGGTGGCTAGGCGCGCACGGGGTTCGGAAATGAGCCCGGGCATAACTTCAGAGGGTAAGGATAAGAAAATGAGAAAGTTGATGGTTGCAATGATGGCAAGCGCGATGTCGCTTGCAGCAGCCCATGCGATGGCCGCCGATAAGGTCGTGCTGCAGCTGAAATGGGTCACGCAGGGCCAGTTCGGCGGTTATTACGTCGCCAAGGACAAGGGCTTCTACAAGGAAGAAGGCCTCGACGTCGACATCAAGCCGGGCGGCCCCGATATCGCTCCCGAGCAGGTGATCGCCGGCGGCGGCGCCGATGTCATCGTCGACTGGATGGGCGGCGCGCTGGTTGCCCGGGAAAAGGGCGTTCCGCTCGTCAACATCGCCCAGCCCTACCAGAAGTCGGGCCTGGAAATGATTTGCCGCAAGGATGGCCCGGTCAAGACCGAAGCCGACTTCAAGGGTCACACGCTCGGCGTCTGGTTCTTCGGCAACGAATATCCTTTCTTCGCCTGGATGAACAAGCTGGGCCTGTCCACTGAAGGCGGCGCCAACGGCGTCACCGTGCTGAAGCAGAGCTTCGACGTGCAGCCGCTCGTTCAGAAGCAGGCCGACTGCATCTCGGTGATGACCTACAATGAATACTGGCAGGCGATCGATGCCGGCTTCAAGCCGGAAGAACTGACGGTCTTCAACTACACCGAGATGGGCAATGACCTTCTCGAAGACGGCCTCTATGCGATGCAAGACAAGCTGAAGGATCCGGCCTTCAAGGAGAAGATGGTCAAATTCGTCCGCGCTTCGATGAAGGGCTGGAAATATGCGACCGAAAACCCCGACGAAGCCGCCGAGATCGTCATGGACAACGGCGGCCAGGACGAGAACCACCAGAAGCGAATGATGGGCGAAGTCGCAAAGCTGGTCGGCGACGGCTCGGGCAAGCTTGATGAGGCGCTCTATGCCCGCACGGCAAAGGCGTTGCTCGACCAGAAGATCATCAGCAAGGAGCCCTCGGGCGCCTGGACGCATGACATCACGGACGCGGCGGCCAAGTAATCGCCGCGATATTCCAAACCGAAACGCGCGGAAGATTTTCCGCGCGTTTCTTTTTTCAAGTCGATGAAAAAAATGCCTTGCAACTGTCGCATTTATCGGGCGTCAAACGTCATTGGGGTAGAAGCGCGATCAATCATCGTCATGTTCGCATAACCTTGCGGTGATTGATTCAGGTTCTGATGGTAATTATTATCGGCTCATGGGGAATTGTTTTCTGCCGGGCTTGCATATCGAGCAATTCGATACCAACTAGAAGCCGATTTGCCGACGAGGGACAAGACGGCAATGATGTGTGGATACCCCTGAGAATGCAGGAAAGGCAGTGGCCTGGTCGCGAGCTGAGTGGCAGACGCGCGAGTTCGGCTAAGCTTGTTACAAGATTGGACGAAAACGCATGGCACGCAAGCCGATTGGAATTCTAGGCGCCTCTACCCTTTTTGCAGCGGCTCTTGCCGCATCCACTGCATTTTCGCAGGAAAAGCCGGTTGAAAAGCCGCAACAGAATCTGCCGGCAATCGTCGTTACCAAGGCTGTCAACCGCACCCTCGTCGACCGTGTCATCGGTACGGGAACGGTCAAGCCCGTCGAGGAAGTCTATATCCAGCCGCAGGTCGAGGGCCTGTCGATCCGCACGCTGAAGGCCGATATCGGCGACAGGGTTCAGGCGGAAAGCACGTTGGCGACGCTCAACGATGATGCGCTGGTGCTGGAGAAAAGCCAGATGATGGCGACCAAAGCCAAGGGCGAGGCAAGCCTGGCCCAGTTGCGCGCCCAGCTCATCGAGGCGCAGGCCAATGCTGAACAGGCCCGGCAGCAGCAGGCCCGCTCCCAGGAAATGGGCAAGAAGGGCACGGTTTCCACTGCCCAGGTCGAACAGGCCGATGCGACCGCCGCCGCCGCCAATGCTCGCGTCGTCTCAGCCGAACAGGCGATCGAGGTCGCCGAAGCGGATCTCAAGGTCTTCGACAGCCAGATCGCCGATGCGGATCTGAAGCTGGCGCGCACCGATGTGAAGACGCCAGTGGCCGGCACGGTCTCGGCAAAGAATGCCAAGGTCGGCGCCATTGCCGCCGGCAACGGCGACCCGCTGTTCACCCTCATCCGCGACGGCGATGTCGAGCTTGTCGCAGAGGTCGCCGAAAGCGACATTGTCAGGGTCATGGCCGGCCAGAAGGCGGCGATTTCGCTTTCCGGCAGCCGCGAGAAGCTTTCCGGCGCCGTGCGCCTGGTATCGCCGACTGTCGATCCCACCACCCGCCTCGGTCTCGTCCATATCTCCATCGACGACGATAGCAAGGCGCGTTCGGGCATGTATGGCAGCGCCGAGATCATCGTCCGCGAGACCGAAGGCGTATCGCTTCCCCTGACCGCCGTGCTGACCGGTAACGAAGGCTCGTCCGCCCGCAAGGTCGAGGATGGCGTGGTGAAATTCGCCAAGGTCGAGACCGGCATCCAGGACGGCGCCTATGTCGAGATCGTCGATGGATTGAAGACCGGCGACGAGGTCGTGGCCAAGGCGGGCGCTTATGTCCGTGATGGCGACCACATCACGCCGGTGCGTGAACAGCCCCCGGCTTCCAACTAAAGAGACCAACCGATGAATTTTTCAGCCTGGTCCATTCGAAACCCAATCGCGCCGCTCCTGGCCTTCTGCCTGTTGATCTTCATCGGCATGCAGTCCTTCAACAAGCTGCCGATCACGCGCTTCCCGAACATCGACGTGCCGCTGGTTTCGATCAGCGTGACGCAGAGCGGTGCTTCGCCGGCCGAACTCGAAATGCAGGTGACCAAGGAGATCGAAGATGCGATCGCCTCCATCACCGGCATCGACGAAATCCAGTCGACGGTGACCGACGGCAGCTCGCAGACCAACGTCATGTTCCGAATGGAAGTGCCGACGGAACAGGCGGTACAGGACGTCAAGGACGCGATCGATCGCATCCGCAGCGATTTGCCGGCAACCGCCGAAGCACCGATTGTCACCAAGGTCGATGTCGAAGGCCAAGCGATCCAGACCTTCGCCGTTTCCTCGCCTGATATGTCGCTGGAAGAGCTTTCCTGGTTTGTCGACGATACGGTCAAGCGGGCGCTCCAGGGCCAGGCCGGCATCGGCCGCGTCGACCGCTACGGCGGCGCGGAACGCGAAGTGCGTATCGAACTCACTCCCGGCAAGCTCGATGCCTATGGCATCACCGCCGCAAGCGTGAACCAGCAGCTGCGCGGCACCAACATCGACCTCGGCTCGGGCCGCGGCCAGGTGGCCGGCAGCGAACAGGCGATCCGCGTTCTGGGCGACGCCCGAAATGTCGCCGAACTCGCCGACACCACGATCGCGCTGCCGAATGGCCGCTTCGTCAAGCTGTCCGATCTCGGTGTCATCAAGGACACCTATGAGGAGCCCAAATCCTTCTCGCGCTTCGACGCCACGCCCGTTGTCACCTTCGGCGTCTTCCGCTCGAAGGGCGCCAGCGAAGTGAGCGTCGCCGAGACCGTGGCTCAGAGTCTGGACAAGGTCCGGACTGAAAACCCGAACGTGAAGATCGAACTCATCGACGATTCGGTCTATTTCACCTATGGCAACTACGAAGCCGCCATCCACACGCTGCTTGAAGGCGCCTTGCTCGCAGTCATCGTCGTCTTCCTGTTCCTGAGGAATTGGCGCGCGACGCTGATTTCGGCAATCGCCCTTCCGCTGTCTGCGATCCCGACCTTCTGGATCATGGACATGATGGGCTTCTCGCTGAACCTCGTCAGCTTCCTTGCCTTGACGCTCGCGACCGGCATCCTCGTCGACGATGCGATCGTCGAAATCGAAAACATCGCCCGTCACATCAAGATGGGCAAGACGCCTTATCGGGCGGCGATCGAGGCGGCGGATGAAATCGGCCTTGCCGTCATCGCCACCACCTTCACCATCATCGCCGTCTTCGTGCCGGTTTCTTTCATGCCGGGCATTCCGGGCCAATACTTCATCCAGTTCGGCCTGACCGTCGCCTTCTCGGTCTTCTTCTCGTTGATGGTCGCGCGCCTCATCACCCCGATGATGGCCGCCTATCTCATGCGTGCAGAAGACGGCGTCGACGATCATCACGACAATGATAGCCTGCTGATGCGTGGATACACACGCCTCATACGCGGCACGACCGGGCGCTGGTACACGCGTTACGCGACGCTGCTTGTCGCGTTCGGCTTTTTGGCCGGCTCCATTATGCTGCTGATGCAGGTTCCGGGCAGCTTCCTGCCGCCCGAAGACGCCTCGCGCATCGTGCTCTCCGTCGAACTGCCGCCGAATGCACGGCTTGACGATACCGAAAAGACGACGGATGCGATCTATGACAGGGTCAAGGATATCAACGGTGTTGAAAGCGTCTTCGTGCTCGGCGGCGCATCGCCGAAGGGCGATCTCGAATTGCGCCGCGCGACCATCACGTTGGCACTTCACAAGCTGGACCAATCACTGATTAAGAAGATGGTCAATGACGGGCTCGGCCGTATCCCGGTCATCGGTCCGATGCTGCCGAAGGTGGAAGTCCACGGACGTGAACGTCCGCAATGGGATATCGAAAAGGAAGTCTTCGCCAAGCTGCGCGACATTCCCGACGTCCGTATCCTGAAGCTCAACGACCGCGGCGAACGCGACCTCGCCTTCAACTTCCTCTCCAAGAACGAGAAGGATCTGAACGACGCTGTCGGCGTTCTGGAATCCAAGCTCCGCGCCGATCCGCTACTGGCCAATGTCAGCGCCGACGGCGCCCTGCCCCGTCCGGAACTGCAGGTTTATCCGCGCAAGGACGAAGCCGCACGCCTCGGCATCACGCCGCAGCAGATCTCCGAGACGATCCGTGTCGCCACTATCGGCGATGTCGATGCGGCACTTGCGAAGATCTCGCTCGACGATCGCCAGATCCCGATCCGCGTGCAGGCGGCGGTCGACATGCGCCGAGATCTCTCAGCCATCCGCGCACTGAAGATCCAAACCGCCAGCGGCGGCACCGTTCCGCTCGCAAGCGTCGCCAATATCGACTATTCGGAAGGCGTAAGCTCGATCAAGCGCAACAACCGTTACCGCGTCGTCTCGATCGGCTCCGACCTGCCGCAGGGCGTGGCGCTCGACACGGCTTCGGCGCGCTTCCGCGAGATCGTCAAGGAGGCCAACATTCCGGCTTCGGTGCACCTTGCCGAAAGCGGCGACACCAAGGTGCAAAGCGAGATGCAGCAGAGCTTCGTCAACGCCATGCTGATGGGCCTGCTGCTGGTGCTGACAGTTCTGATCCTGCTCTTCAAGGACGTGATCCAGCCCTTCACCATCCTGTTCTCGCTGCCGCTCGCCATCGGCGGCGTCGCGGCGGCTCTGATCATCACTAGCAATCCGCTGTCGATGCCTGTGATGATCGGCATCCTGATGCTGATGGGTGTCGTCACCAAGAACGCCATCCTGCTCGTCGATTTCGCCATCGAGATGCGCCACCAGGGCATGGCTCGCGTCGAAGCCATGGTCGAAGCCGGCCGCAAGCGCGCCCGGCCGATCATCATGACCTCGATCGCCATGTCGGCGGGCATGCTGCCCTCGGCGCTCGGCGTCGGCGAAGGCGGCTCGTTCCGCGCGCCGATGGCAATCGCGGTGATCGGCGGCATTATCGTCTCGACGGTACTCTCGCTTGTCGTCGTGCCCTCCTTCTTCCTGATCATGGACGACCTGTCGCGCCTGCTCGGCTGGGCGTTCGGTCGCCTGGTCGGCAAGAAGGACGAGGAGGAACTGCCGCTGTCGCGTGAGGATCTCACCCGCGTTAGCCGCGAAAACCGCAACGATATCGACTCGCTGGACGAGCGCCTGACGGCGATCGAAAAGCCGGCAGACAAACGCAAGAAGGCCAACGACACCAACGTGCTCCGCCTGCCGCCTTTTGCGGCGGAGTGAGCAATGGCTCACGAAATCAAAAGGGCCGGGAGCGATCTCCCGGCCCTTTTTGCTTTACCGATTGTCGCCCAGCCGTGAGCGACTTCAGCTGCGGCGGGCTGCCCCTCAAAGCCCGCCCTGTTCTCTCAGAAAACTGACGATCGAGTTGACGCCGTCGCCGCGTTTCATGTCGGAGAAGACGAAGGGACGTTGGGCGCGCATACGCGTGGCATCCCGGTCCATCACCTCGAGATCGGCGCCGACATAGGGCGCCAGATCCTTCTTGTTGATGACCAGCAGGTCCGACCGGGTGATGCCGGGCCCGCCCTTGCGCGGGATTTCCTCGCCCTGACAGACGGAGATGACATAGATAGTGATATCGGCAAGATCGGGCGAAAAGGTCGCCGCCAGATTGTCGCCGCCAGACTCGATGAAGACCACGTCGAGATCGGGAATCCGCGCGTTGAGGCCGGCGATCGCCTGAAGATTGATGGTCGCATCCTCGCGAATGGCGGTATGCGGGCAGCCGCCGGTCTCCACACCTACGATACGGTCGGAAGGCAGTGCCTGCATGCGCACCAGCGCTTCGGCATCCTCTGTCGTGTAGATGTCGTTGGTAACGACCGCGACAGAATAGTCATCGCGCATCGCCTTGCAGAGCTTTTCGGTCAGCGCCGTTTTGCCCGAGCCGACCGGCCCGCCGATGCCGACGCGCAGAGGTCCGTTTCTTGACTTCATCTGTTTTACTCCAATCGAAGGGCGATGATAGCGACCTGACCGGCGCGCGCCACCGTCAAATGACGCAGTTCCCGCCGATAATTTTTCACGAGCGGAACAGCCGCGTCGCCTGCGTTTCATGACGCAGACTGGCAATATCGGCTTGCACCGTCGCCGAACCCAGATCGTCGAGCGTCGAGGCCGCCGCCCGCCGGGCGACCTCCGTGAGGCGCTGCTCCAGGCCGGCAAGCACGGCAACGCCATCCTTCTGGCCGGCGACACCGAGACGGATGCCGGATGACACCGCTTGCGAGGCATAAGCATGCAGGAAGGCGGCGAGCGCCTTTTCGAGCCCTATGCCATGCGCACCGGTTACTGCCCCGACTGCGATGGGATAGGCGGCCTGCTTAGCCAGCCTCTCGAACACATCGTCCGGCCAGGCCCGCGCCGCGGCCAGGAAGGCCTCGCCGAGCAACATTGTCTCCTGGTGGCGCTCGCGCGATCCGGCAAGTGCAGCGGCAAGTGCAGCGATCTCAGCAAGCTGCGCAGCATCCGCCTGGTGCCTGTAACTTTGAGCCAGAAGCACCGCATCGTTCCAGACCGAACCATCGCCGGTCAGTGTGCCGATCCAGGCCGCAAGCGAACTCGCATCCGTGACGAGCCCGTCGGCCACGGCCCGCTCCAGCCCGCCCGAATAGGCAAAGCTGCCGATCGGAAAGGCCGGCGAGAGCCATGCCGTCAGGCGCAGCAATGCCTGCAGCTCAGGGTCCCCAGTCATCGCGCCTCAGTCGTGCTTGTGGCCGTGATGGCCGTGGTCATGTTCATGATGCGGCCCGTGGTCATGGTTGCATCCTGGCCCATGCACGTGCTCGTGGCCGTGATCATGTTTGTGTCCATGGTCATGATGGTGATCGTGGTCGTGTCCACGGTCGTGAGCCGCATGTCCATGATCATGCGAATGTCCACCATGGGAATGATAGGCTCCGCGCGCCGGCTGGAAGGGCTCGTCGATATCGAGGACGGTGGCGCCGAGCCCCTGCAGCATCGTGCGGATAACGTGATCGCGCAGGATAACGACGCGGTCTTCCTCGATCTGGGCCGCGAGATGACGGTTGCCGAGATGCCAGGCTAGCTCGACCAGATGTGTGCGGTCACGGCCGCGAATCTCGAAGAGCTTCTCATCGGCCGCGAGGATCTCGATCAGTTCGCCGTCGTCGCGCACCAGCAGGTCACCATTGGCGAAAAGCACCGGGTCCTTGAGATCGAGCATGACCATCTCGCCATTTTCCAGATGCAGCAGCTTGCGGCGCAGATGGCGCAGGTCATGCGGCAGCTTGACCTGGGCGGTCGGATGGGAGGAAGGGGTTCCGGCGGGCAGATAGGAGGTAACGCGCTGCATGATATGTCCGTTTTGCTGAGGCGACGACCATGCAAAATAGCCTCTCCCGATGCAAGCACCAATGGCCTTTTGCTCGGAACGGGGCTTTTATATTCCGTATGCCTGCATCACGTTGTCGCTCTCAACTCCCCGGCCCTTAGCATCGAGGCCATTGTCGACGAGCCCGTGCCAGGCGTGATGCAAACCTTCCCGCTCATGTACGACGCGATTGCGCCCGAGTGCCTTGGCTAGATAGAGCGCCCGGTCCGCCGAAGCATAGACCGCCTGCTTGCCGCGCCCGGCGGCGAGATCGGCAACACCGCCGGAAACGGTAATGCGGATATCGTGTTCCTCGGCCGCGATGGCGCCGCTTGCGATCCGGGCCCGGACAGCTTCGATGCGCTCCATCCGCGCTTCCAGCGGCTCGCCGGAGATGATGACGCCGAACTCCTCCCCACCCAGCCGTGCAACGACGGACATTTCGTCGAAGGCGGATGTGAGCATGGCGGAGACCGCGGTGATGACGGCATCGCCGCAGGCATGGCCGAAGCGATCGTTGATCGCCTTGAAGCGGTCGACATCGAATATAACAAGCGAGGCGTTGCCCTCGGTATTCTCGAGCGCCTCTGCGAAGGCACGCCGGTTCAACAGGCCCGAAAGCGTGTCGGTGCGGCTGAGCTTTTCGAACTCCGCTCGCGACAGTGTCAATTCGTGCAGGGCAAAACCGGCTGCCAGCGACAGCATACCGGAAACCGTGCCGCCGACGAGCCAGGAAAAAATGGCGCCGAAACCGATCGCATGCGCAAGCGTCACCGGCAGCAGCCCGAAAAAGCCGAGCGGCGGTATCGTCAGCGCCATGATGACGCCGGAGAAAAGGACTGCAAGAAAGCTCATCTTCAACGCAAAGAGATAGACGTTCCTGCGATATTGAAAATTGCCGAAATCGGCCTGCAGCGACATCCAGCTTCTCATGAGAATCGACCTTCCTGCCCGGCGTTTCAAGGCATTGATAGGAGCCCAATTGCTGCGGGTGTCTTAATCGACTCGTTAAAATTGAACGGTTTCCGACGATTCGATGGACAGATTTTTTCTAGCAGGAGATGCAGCATCGCAATCCCTGAATCGCACACTACAGAGGGACACCTAGGCGATTGATTTAAAACGGCTTTGTCAGACAAGATAGTGGGGCTGTTCCAGAATGGTCTAACTGGAAAAAATACCAGCTTCTCCACTGATTTTTACAACCGAATGGAGAGTGTCGTTCACAATTCACAGGAAGAGCTGCCCGGCGTGCGGCTGCTTCAATTGTAGACACTCATGGACAATCGCAATGATTGTGGAAACGGGTTCCATAAGCCGGTCCGAAGCCCCGCCGAGCGGAGCGCAGCGGCCGTCCAGGTGTTGCAGCCGAAGAGGGCGTTGAAATATCCCTTGGCCTCGAAGAACCGATCGATCTCGCCGTAACCGGCATCGGAAATCGGCGCCACCACGCCCGTGTCGCGAACGAAGCTGTCCGAGATAAAATTGCGCAGCCGCCTCATTTGATCGCCGCCGATATCGAATGCCGCAATGCTGGGCTGCGGCTCGGTGATGTGACCGGCAAGGTCCACATGCATCACCGAACGGTCGATCGTCAGTGCCCGCAGCACCGGCAGCGGCTTCAGTTCCCCCCAGGTCGGAGTTTCCAAATAGAAAGAGCGGCCGCCCCAGCCGACGATGAGCCATTCAGCATTCGGATGGCCGAGCGGAAAACCAGGATCGTCGAGAAACGAAAAAGCAGCCCGCGTCTCCTCGTCCAGCGGAATGGCAATATCGGTATGGATCGGGCCCGACAGCAGGAGAATCCGATGTGTTGCCGCCGCAGACGACGCCTTGACCGGGGCAATCAGCGGCCGGGGAATGAAGGTCCCGAATGCCACTGAAAGCACCAGCAGAACCAAAACCCGCAAGAGCCAGCGGATACCTGTCCTCATCGAAACGACCAGTGACGCATCGAACGAAGCGGGCTTAGAACAGGAAATAGCGCTGCGCCATCGGCAGCACCGTCGCCGGCTCGCATGTCAGTAATTCGCCGTTCGCCCTGACCTCATAGGTTTCCGGGTCGACCTCGATCTCGGGTGTCAGATCGTTGTGGATCATCGACGCCTTGGAGATGCCGCCGCGCGTATTCTTCACCGCCACCAGTTCCTTGGCGACGCCGAGCCGGCCCTTCAGCCCGGCATCGAGCGAAGCCTGGCTGACGAAGGTGACGGAGGAATTGGTGAGGCTCCTGCCATAGGAGGCAAACATCGGCCGGTAATGCACCGGCTGCGGTGTCGGGATCGAGGCATTAGGGTCGCCCATCGGGGCCGCCGCGATCGAGCCGCCGAGCAGCACCATGTCGGGTTTCACGCCGAAGAAGGCCGGGTTCCAGAGCACGAGGTCGGCGCGCTTGCCGATCTCCACCGAGCCGATCTCGTGGCTGAGACCATGAGCGATCGCCGGATTGATCGTGTATTTGGCGATATAGCGGCGGACTCGGAAATTGTCGTTGTCGCCTTTTTCCTCCTTCAGCCGGCCGCGCTGGCGTTTCATCTTGTCGGCCGTCTGCCAGGTGCGGATCGCCACCTCGCCGACGCGGCCCATTGCCTGGCTGTCGGACGAGATGATCGAGAAGGCGCCGATATCGTGCAGAATGTCTTCCGCTGCGATCGTCTCCTTGCGGATGCGACTTTCGGCAAAGGCGATATCCTCGGGGATCGACGGCGACAGGTGATGGCAGACCATCAGCATATCCAGATGCTCGGCGATGGTGTTGACCGTATAGGGCCGCGTCGGATTGGTCGACGACGGGATGACGTTCGGCTGGCCGCAGATCTTGATGATATCGGGCGCATGCCCGCCGCCCGCCCCTTCCGTGTGGAAGGCGTGGATGGTACGGCCCTTGATGGCGCCGATCGTATCCTCGACGAAGCCGCTTTCGTTCAGCGTATCGGTGTGGATCATCACCTGCACGTCGTATTCGTCGGCGACCGACAGGCAGCAGTCGATGGCGCCGGGTGTCGTACCCCAGTCCTCGTGCAGCTTCAGCGAGGTGGCGCCGGCCAGCACCATTTCGGTCAGCGCCCCCGGCAGCGAGGCATTGCCCTTGCCGGCGAAGGCGAGGTTCATCGGGAAGGCATCGGCCGCTTCGATCATGCGCGCGAGATGCCAGGGACCGGGCGTGCAGGTGGTGGCAAGCGTGCCGTGCGCCGGCCCCGTGCCGCCGCCGAGCATGCAGGTCATGCCTGACATCAGCGCCTCTTCGATCTGCTGCGGCGCGATGAAGTGGATATGGCTGTCCATGCCGCCAGCAGTGACGATCTTGCCTTCGGCGGCGATCGCCTCCGTGCCCGGGCCGACGATGATATTGACGCCGGGCTGCATATCGGGGTTACCGGCCTTGCCAATCGCAACGATGCGCCCGTTCTTCAGGCCGATATCGGCCTTGTAGATCCCCGAATGGTCGACGATCACCGCATTGGTGATGACGGTATCGACCGCGCCGTCCGCCCGCGTCACCTGGCTCTGGCCCATGCCGTCGCGGATGACCTTGCCGCCGCCGAACTTCACCTCCTCGCCATAGGTGGTGAAATCCTTCTCGATCTCGATGAAGAGCTCCGTATCGGCAAGGCGTACCTTGTCGCCGGTGGTCGGTCCGAACATGCCGGCATAGGCGGCGCGCGAGATCTTATAGGGCATCCATCAGGCTCCGTGGGAGGAAGAGACAAGTGTTTTTCCGCCGAGCCGCCTGAGGCGGCCGGCGGCAATATAGCGATCGACAAGCTGTCGTTCGGCTGCAAACGGGTGCCATTCCCAGCCGACGTGACCAAAGCCGGCCAGCATCACCTCGGCATCGGCATATGCGTTCAGCACCTTGGCAATGACGATCATACCGCTGCTTGGCACGACATAGGGCGGAGGCGCAAAGGCCGAAAGCGCGGCATCGACCGCCTCATGAATCGACTTGTCGATCACGACATGCGTCTTGCCGGTATCAGCGCAGAAGGCGATGAACGCGTCCGTGTAGTCGTCGCAGAAATCATCGAGATCAGGATGCGAGACGGCAAGCGGCGCCCGCATCGCGGCGAATTTCTCCGGATCGCGCACGCTCCAGATTTCGCCGGCCGAAACGACGCCGGGATGAACGCGCCACTCAGGCGAACCGAGCATCGCCTTTGCCGGCCGGCCGGTGTTGCAAACCGCGACGGCATCCGTCCGGCTGCCGCTGGCGCCATAGGAGCGGCAATCGTTGAAGCGGATGACGAAATCGGCGGCATCGATGATGCCTGCCTCCGCGTCTGCGACCTCGCCATTGCCGACGATCACGATCCTCACCTTAGTTGCTCATCGTGTCTTCGAGCTCTTTCAGCTCTTTGGTGCGTTTGTCGGTGATATTAGCGAGGCACCCGGCGACCAGCATCGGCTCCATCGTGCCGCCACGGGCCTGGAAGCCGAAAGCGTCGCACTCGGCGTCGCGATAATCGATCCAGGCGCGTTGCGCCTTGACCAGCGCCTGCTCCGCGCCCTTCATGTCGCCATCCAAGTCCTTGTCGACCGCCGCAAGAGCCGCGCGAGTCTTCTTATATTGCACATTCAGAGCCTTGTCGGCGGTCTCGTGGCGCGCCGCCTCGCAGGACGTCATATCCGACTGCGTCTTGGGATTGTTGCAATCGACATCCTGAGCGGAGGCAGCACCTGCCGTCAGCAATATCGCCGCCCCGATCAGGGAGACATTCAAACGCATCTATCTCTCCTGTTATTCTAAAGCTTGCCCATCACCAGCTGACGGAAGCCATAAACTTCGCGCTTGCCGGAAAGCGGGATCAGCGTCACCGAGCGCGTCTGCCCCGGCTCGAAGCGCACCGCCGTTCCCGCCGGAATATCGAGCCGCTTGCCATGCGACGCTGCGCGGTCGAAGGAAAGCCCGGCATTGGTCTCGGCGAAATGATAGTGGCTGCCGACCTGCACCGGCCGGTCGCCGGTATTGGACACTTCCAGCGTCACCGTCGGTGCGCCGGCATTCAGTTCGATGTCGCCGCTTGCGGCAATGATTTCGCCCGGAATCATAGAGTTCTCCTTAAGCCGCCCTGGGCGCGCAGCCCTCGGCCTTCAGCACACGTTTCGTCGATGCCGGATTTTTGGTGAGCATGGCGGCTGGCCGGATGGGCCTGGCAACGAGATTACCGCCGCAATTCGGGCAGAGACCTCTCAGCACGCCATCGACGCAATCAGCGCAGAAGGTGCATTCATAGGTGCAGATCCGTGCCTCCGCACTCTCCGGCGGCAGATCCTTGTCGCAGCATTCGCAATTAGGCCTGAGCTCGAGCATGTTCTCTCCTCACCGGATCGGTTCGTGCACGGTGACGAGCTTGGTTCCATCCGGGAAGGTCGCCTCCACCTGCACGTCGTGGATCATCTCGGCAATGCCCTCCATCACCTGGTCCCGGCCGATCACATGGGCGCCGGCTTCCATCAACTCGGCGACCGGACGGCCGTCGCGGGCGCCTTCGACGACGAAATCGCTGATCAGCGCGATCGCCTCGGGATAGTTCAGTTTGACGCCGCGCTCCAACCGCCGCCGCGCCACCATCGCCGCCATCGATATCAGCAGCTTGTCTTTTTCTCTCGGAGTGAGGTTCATCATCTACCTGCTTATTGAACTTATAGATTCCAGACTTTCGGCACGGGCGCACCATTGCGCAAGGCGGAAATGACCGGGATCAGGATTTTTCTGAGTGAGAAGCCGTCGGTCGCCGCAAGGCGAACGACGAGTTTGCCACCCCAGGCGCTGGCACCGCCCATCGAATCTTCGACGAGCGGCCGCACCTTGCCGAGATAGGCTTCCGAAAGCGGCCCGGCATAAAGCAGCGTCGCAAAGGCAACCTGTCCGCCAAGCACCGCCTGGCGCGCCGCCAGCGCCGCCACTCCTTCTGAGAGCCTCAGTTCCTCCGCATGGATTAGCCGGCCCGAGCGGCGGATGCGCCAACGGTCGCGGAAAAGCCCCGTCTCCACCGTCTCGCCCATCGCCTTGCGGCCAAGCAGCACGGCCTCGACGGCCAGGAATTCGGCACTCTCGTCGAGATTGACATCGAGCCGGCGGAAAAGTGAAGCGCGGTCGAAGAGGATCGTTTCCTGCGGCAGCCAGTCGACGCGCGCTCCCGCTCCGACTTCAATGCGCGTCGTCACTTCGGCAGTGCCCGCCGATGCCTTGTAGATCTTCTCGCAGGCCTGGGTGGTGACGTCGATCTTCGTGCCGGCGCCGGCGACGACGCTCCAGTCCATCCGGTCGCCGCCGGTCAGCCCGCCTGCGGTGTTGATGATGACGGCTTCCATCGACGCATCGAAAGTTTCGGGCAGGCGGATCTTCGCCGCACCCTCCTGATAGAGTTCACGCAAACGCGTGCGGCCATCGAACAGCTTTGCCGCCAGATGCCCGCGCCCTTCCGCTCTTTGCGGTCTCGTGCTCGCCGCCGCAATCGTCATATCATGCCTTTCGGTCGCGCCACCGTTTCTCCATGCAATCGCGCGGATGACGGAAGGCAAGCAATTCCCATGCCGTCCAGGGATGCCCGAAGCCGACGCGCGAGATTTGCGAAGTATGACGCCCCCCTGCTGAAAAATGCAGCATTTGCCGGTCAGATGGTCAGATGGCGACGAGCCTCCGGCGTATCCAGGGTTTCGGCAAGGCCCTCATGCACGATCTCGCCGCGGTCCATGATATAGACGTAGTCGGCAAGCTCCCGGCAGAAATCCAGATATTGCTCGACGAGCAGGATCGCCATGCCGGTGGAATCGCGGAGATAACGGATCGCCCGGCCGATGTCCTTGATGATCGACGGCTGGATACCCTCGGTCGGCTCGTCGAGCACGAGAATCCTGGGTCGCGTCACCATGGCGCGTCCGATCGCCAACTGCTGCTGCTGCCCGCCGGAAAGATCGCCGCCGCGACGCGACAGCATCGACTTCAGCACCGGGAAGAGACTGAAGATATCGTCGGGAATGTTGCGGTCTCGGCGGCTAAGCGGGGCAAAACCGGTTTCGAGATTTTCCTTGACGGTGAGTAGCGGAAAGATTTCACGGCCCTGCGGCACATAGCCGATGCCCTGCTTGGCGCGGGCAAAGGGCGGCAGGCCGTTCAGCTTGGTTTCGTTGAAGGTGACGGTGCCGGCCGACAGCGGATGCTGGCCGGTCACGGCGCGCAGAAGCGAACTCTTGCCGACGCCGTTGCGCCCCAGCACGCAGGTAATCTTGCCCATCTCGGCTTTGATCGAGATGCCGCGCAACGCCTGGGCGGCGCCATAATGCAGATTTGCGTTTTCGACTGTCAGCATCCGTTCACCCGTTCCCATCAGTTCATCAGCGAGCGCCTCAGCACCTGCAAGGCGTGCTCCTGTTCTTTCGTTCTTTCGCCGCCGGCCGTGGCCACGTCCTCGGCAATGCCGATCAGTTGCTGCCGCTCTTGCGTGTCGAGCGCCTTTAACCACATATCCCGGAACCGGCGGATCGGGTCTTCGGGACTGGTGACGTTCTTGGACGCCCACTCGCCGAAAACCAGCACCTCTTCCATGTCGGCGGGCCGGATGATGCCTTTCATGCGGCTGCGCACGACCTCCTTTGCAGCGTCTACATACATCGGCTTCTCCTTGGCAAGGCAGAAGAAGAAGGCCACCGCCGCAATCGCCGGATCGGCGATCGAAGCCAGCGGCGCTACTTCCGCCTGCTTGCGGCGCTTTCCACGCTTATAGGCGCCGCGCATGCGCTCGACGGAATCGATGATCTCGCTTCCTGCCTCACGCACCATTTTAAAACGCCAGTACCAGATGACCGCGCCGCTGATCGCCGCGACCAGAATGCCGAGAAAAGCCATGATGAAACCCCACAATAAACCCCGCCCGTTTTAGAGCGTTTTCTTTTGTCAGGTTCAAGCCTATAAGTTGCATCGGTCACCGTCCGAGATAGTTCTCGATCACCTTCGGATCGGAGCTGACAAAATCGATCGATCCCTCAGCCAGCACCGAGCCCTCCGCAAGGCATGTGACTTTGACGCCGAGGTCGCGGATGAAGCCCATGTCGTGCTCGACGACGATGACCGATCGGGTCCTGGCGATATCCTTGAGCAGGATCGCCGTTTCCGCCGTTTCCGCATCGGTCATGCCGGCCACCGGTTCGTCGACGAGCAGCAGCTTCGGCTCCTGCGCCAAGAGCATGCCGATCTCCAGCCACTGCTTCTGCCCGTGCGAGAGGTTGGCGGCCAGTTCATCGCGGCGGTGGGTCAGCCGCACCGTATCGAGGATTTCCTCGATACGTGCCTTGTCTTCGCCCGAAAGCCGATAGAACAGCGTCGAGAATACGCCGCGGCGGCGGTTGAGCGCCAGCTCCAGATTATCCCACACAGTATGGCTTTCGAAGACGGTCGGCTTCTGGAATTTGCGGCCGATGCCGAGCTGGGCAATGTCGGCCTCGTCCTTCTTGGTGAGATCAACAGTGCCGTTGAAGAACACTTCGCCTTCATCGGGCCTGGTCTTGCCGGTGATGATATCCATCATCGTCGTCTTGCCGGCACCGTTCGGACCGATGATGGCGCGAAGCTCGCCGGGCTCGATGACGATCGACAGCGAATTCAACGCCTTGAAGCCGTCGAAGGAAACCGAGACGCCGTTAAGATAAAGCACGCTGCTGGGTTTGACGTCAGGAATCACCGTGTTCACTCCGCTGCCTGGATTTTCGGTTCGATGTCGTCTTCCTGCACGGCGGGCGGAACTGCAGCGGAAACGGCTTTCCGTTTGCCGAGATATCGCGCGACTGTGCCGACGACGCCCTTCGGTAGAAACAGGGTGACGGCAACGAAGAGACCGCCGAGCGCAAACAGCCAGAACTCAGGGAAGAGACCCGTGAAGATCGTCTTGCCGCCGTTGACGAGGATCGCACCGATGATCGGCCCGATCAGCGTCGCGCGCCCGCCGACTGCCGTCCAGATGACGACTTCGATCGAGTTGGCGGGCGCGAATTCGCCGGGATTGATGATGCCGACCTGCGGCACGTAGAGCGCGCCGGCAATGCCCGCCATCATCGCAGAGACGACGAAGGTGAAAAGTTTGAAATGCTCGACACGGTAGCCGAGGAAGCGCGTGCGGCTTTCGGCATCACGTACGCCGACCAGCACCTTGCCGAACTTCGAACGAACGATCGCCGAGGCAAGCAGCAGCGACAGTGCCAGGAGGATCGCGGTTGCCGCAAACAGGGCTGCACGCGTGCCGTCGGCCTGGACGTTGAAGCCGAGAATGTCCTTGAAATCGGTCAGGCCGTTATTGCCGCCAAACCCCATGTCGTTGCGGAAGAAGGCGAGCAGCAGTGCATAGGTCATCGCCTGGGTGATGATCGAGAGATAGACGCCGTTGACGCGTGAGCGGAAGGCGAACCAGCCGAAAACGAAGGCAAGCAGGCCGGGCACGACGAGAACCATCAGCGCCGCAAACCAGAAGTGGTTGAAGCCGTACCAGAACCAGGGCAGATCCTTCCAGTTCAGGAACACCATGAAGTCGGGCAGAACGGGGTTGCCGTAGCTGCCGCGGGTGCCGATCTGGCGCATCAGATACATGCCCATCGCATAACCGCCGAGCGCGAAAAAGGCGCCGTGGCCAAGCGAAAGGATGCCGCAGAAGCCCCAGACGAGATCGAGCGCAAGCGCCAGCAGCGCATAGGTCAGGTACTTGCCGAACAGCGCCATGACATAGGTCGGGATATGCAGCGGGTTGGTCGGCCCCGTCATCAGGTTCAGGACGGGAACGAGAATGGCGACCAGGAGCAACAGGGCGATGGCAATGACGATCTTGCGATCGAGAGACCGGAGAAGGAAGGCCGTAATCATGCTTCCACCGCCCTTCCTTTGAGTGCGAAGAGCCCGCGCGGACGCTTCTGGATGAAGAGGATGATGAGGACAAGCACCAGGATCTTGCCGAGCACGGCGCCAGCGAAGGGCTCGAGGAACTTGTTGACGACGCCGAGCGACAGCGCCCCGACCAGCGTGCCCCAGAGATTGCCGACACCGCCGAACACGACGACCATGAAGCTGTCGATAATGTAGTTCTGGCCGAGGTTCGGCGAGACGTTGTCGATCTGGCTGAGCGCCACGCCGGCAATGCCAGCAATGCCGGAACCGAGCGCGAAGGTGAAGGCATCGACCCAGCCGGTGCGGATCCCCATCGAGGACGCCATCCGCCGGTTCTGCGTCACGGCGCGCATCTGCAAGCCGAAGGCGGACCGCTTGAGCAGCAACAGCAGCGTCACGAAGACGACCATCGAGAAGATGATGATCCACATGCGGTTCCAGGTGATGGAGAGTCCACCGAGATCGAAGACGCCCGACATCCAGCTCGGATTGCGCACTTCGCGGTTGGTCGGGCCGAAATAGCTGCGGATTGCCTGCTGCAAGATCAGCGACACGCCCCAGGTGGCGAGCAGCGTTTCCAGCGGCCGGCCATAGAGATAGCGGATGACGGCGCGCTCGATGATGAGACCGACGAAGCCGGTAAAGACGAAAGCGGCAGGCACCGCGAAGGCCAGGGAATAATCGGCCAGCTCGGGAAAGGCCGCAGCGATGTATTCCTGCACGACATAGGTCGTATAGGCGCCGATCATCACCATTTCGCCATGCGCCATGTTGATGACACCCATGACGCCGAAGGTGATGGCAAGGCCGATTGCCGCCAGCAGCAGCACCGAACCGAGGGACAGGCCATACCAGACGTTCTGAGCGACGTCCCATAGTGCCAGGTCGCGATTGATGGAGCTGATGTTCGACTGGATTGCCGGCTTCAAATCATCGGGAGCGGTTTCGAGCGTGGTCGTCAGAATGGTCAGCGCGTCGCGATTGCCGCGCGCTGCGATCGTATCGATTGCAGCCTTCTTGTCCTCGACGCTCGCATCGGTCTTCAACAGCAGCACAGCGCGCGCCGCTTCCATCGTATTCTTGATCTCCGCGTCCTTTTCGGTCGCAAGCGCCGAATTCAGCAGCTCGAGATTGGCGGGATCGGCGTCCTTCAGCAGGCCCTGTGCGGCTGCAAGCCGCGCGGAACGCTCCGGGCTCATCAGCGTCAGCTGGCTGTTGGCGGCGCCGATGACACCGCGAAGCGCGTTGTTGATCTTGACCTTGCTCATCATGTCAGGATCGACATCGTCAGCGGGTTCACCGGTGATCGGATCGGAATAGGTCGGCTCGTCATCGGTACCGCCCTGGAGGAGAACGGGGCCGCCATCGGAGTTGACGTAGAGCAGGCCGCCGCTCAATTGCTGCAATATCTGGCTGACATGCGGGTCCTTGGAGGCGACCAGCGCCTTGATCGCCGCTTCACGGTCCGAGAAGTCGCCGACGCCGAGTGCGTCGATGAGGACATGGATATCTCCCTCGGCCCGAACTTCGCCCGAAATTGATAGACTTGAAAATGACAGGCCCGAAAACGTCAGGCAGAGCGTAACGAGGAAAATCTTTATGGCGCGATACATCGGCTTTTTCGCCCTTGATATCGTTGGCGTTGCGGCGCAATCGCTGGGACGGAGCTTCCGCCCGGGACCAACCCCGGACGGAAGCCACTCGGCATCGATCGTTCGACGGATCTATCAGGAGCCCTTGCCGCCACACTTGCCGGTTGCAACGTTGAAGTTGCCGCAGGACATCGGCTTGCGCCAATCGGAGATCAGATCCTTGGAGTCCGGCAGATAATCTGACCATTCGTCGCCGACGACGGCAGGTGTCTGCTGGACAATTTCGAACTGGCCGTCGGCCTGGATTTCACCGATCAGCACCGGCTTGGTGATGTGGTGGTTCGGCATGACGGTGGCATAGCCGCCGGAGAGGTTCGGAACGCTGACGCCGATGATGGAGTCGAGAACCTTGTCGGTATCGGTCGTGCCGGCAGCCTGGACGGCCTTAACCCATGCGTTGAAGCCGATATAGGCAGCTTCCATCGGGTCGTTGGTCACGCGCTTGTCGTTCTTGGTGAAGGCGTGCCAATCCTTGATGAACTTCTTGTTGGCCGGGCTTTCCACGGATTCGAAGTAGTTCCAGGCGGCGAGATGGCCGACGAGCGGCTTGGTATCGAGACCGGCAAGCTCTTCTTCACCGACCGAGAAGGCGACGACGGGAATGTCGGTTGCCTTGATGCCCTTGTTGCCCAGTTCCTTGTAGAACGGAACGTTGGCATCGCCGTTGATCGTCGAGACGACGGCGGTCTTCTTGCCGGCCGAACCGAATTCCTTGATCTTGGAAACTTCGGTCTGCCAGTCGGAGAAGCCGAACGGCGTATAGTTGGTCATGATGTCTTCTTTCGGAATACCCTTGGAAATCAGGTATGCCTCGAGAATCTTGTTGGTCGTGCGCGGATAGACGTAGTCGGTACCTTCGAGCACGAAGCGCTTGACGCCTTCTTTTTCCATCAGGTAGTCGACGGCCGGAATTGCCTGCTGGTTCGGCGCCGCACCGGTGTAGAAAATGTTGCGCGAGGATTCTTCGCCTTCGTACTGCACCGGATAGAAGAGCAGCGAATTCAGCTCTTCGAAAACAGGCAGGACGGATTTGCGCGAGGATGAGGTCCAGCAGCCGAAGACGGCGGCGACCTTGTCCTTTTCGATCAGCTCGCGTGCCTTTTCGGCAAACAACGGCCAGTCGGAAGCCGGATCGACAACGACGGCCTCGAGCTTCTTGCCAAGCAGACCGCCCTTCTTGTTCTGCTCGTCGATGAGCATCAACATGGCGTCTTTCAGTGTGGTTTCGGAAATCGCCATCGTGCCCGAGAGCGAATGCAGCACGCCGACCTTGATCGTGTCGTCGGCGGCCACCGCGCCGTGGAAGGCGGCCGAGGCCGCCATGACGGCACCGAGCGCGGCACCGGTGATCGTGGATTTGAGATTCATCTTGGTTGAGCCCCTCTTCTTGTTCCGCAACAGGCCGGAAACGGATTAACTGTTGCCAAGGGACTATCGGGTGCTGCAACGCAAAAACACATACGCAAAATGACGTAGGCGCAGGGGTCAAACGGGTCGGAAACAAAGGGCATCCCCACAGCTGGGGATGCCCTTCTGGTTCGGAGACGGAGGATTAGCCGTCGATCGTCAAGGTCACGACTGTCGGGCCGTAGGAAAGGCTGGCCTTATGGCCGGAAATGGTGATCTTTCCGAAGGCACCGGAAATGGCACTCGCCTTCAGGATTTCGATCTTTGTTCCGGGCGCCGGGGCATAGCCATCGGCAAGGGTCACGTCGAGTTCACCGGCCAGCGCTGCTTTGCCTTCGACGGCCAGCGTGCCTGCGCCGTTCGCACCGAGCGCCAGTTTCGCCGCAGCATCGGCGGACTGCTGATAGTCGCCGCCCACGGTCAGCGGCTTGCCAGCCGCCACAACGAGAAAACCGCCATTGATCGTCAGCCCGCCGGTGCCGAAGGCAGACGGCGAGCCGGCCACCAGCGCACCTTCTTCCAGCACGGTGCCGCCGGCATAGCTGTTGGCGCCTGATAGCCCGAGGATGCCGTCGCCGCGCTTCACCAGCCGGCCCTTGCCGCCGATGTCGTTGCGCCAGCTATCGATCGCATTGAAGCCGCCCTTGGCCGTGTCCATCGTCACGGTGACATCCTGCTCGAAAGCACCGTAACCATCGGCAGCGGCAAACAGGTTGAGACGGCCGTAGCCTTCCGCGTCGTCGATGAGCGGATAGCCCGAGGCGATCGCCGTCGTCTTCAATACGTCGCGGCGCTGCGCGCCGTCGAGATAGGGCAGACGCGTTTCGAGAAGCGCTTCGGCGCCCTGCGGCACGCGCGCCGGCTGGTCGGTCGCATGGATCGTCGGCAGGCCGTAGCTCAGGCGCTGCAGCACGTAAGCGCGATTGGCGTCATGATCGGCAAAGCGGTCCACCGCGATCGGCGCCGCATGCGCAGCGACTTCGAGCGCGCCCGCATCCGCAACGCCGGATTTGGCGATCAGCCACGACTGCGCCTGTGCGAAGGCATCGCTCTTCAGCGCTGCGTTGTCGGCTTTGTTCAGGTTATAGACAACCGTCGCGGTGCCGAGCATACGGCCGCCCATCACGTCGAGAGGGGAATGCATGCCGGCAAGAATACGGTCTTCGCCCAGTTCGCTGGCACGCGTGATCATTTCCTGGAAGCGCTGCGGCACAAGGTAAGCCATCGCGAGTGCATCACGCCAGGCTTCCGCCGTATGGCCGCTCGGGAAACCGCCGTCTTCGACCGGTTTGCCGCTCTTGGCAGGCACCAGCGTCGGTACGACAGATACGTCCTGGCTCCAGCGGTAGGGTCGGCCATATTTGAAATAGCGTTTGGCAGGCTCCGTCGAACCGTCACCGCTTGCAGCGTTGATGAAGTCGATCGCGAAGCCCATATCCGGGTTGGCATCGGTCTTGTTTTCCGTGTCCGGCTTGCTGCCGGCGCCGCGATTGTTGCCCTTGTCGTCATATTTGACCGTCGTTGCATCAGCCGCCACCTCCGTGATCGTGGTGGTCTGCTTGGAGCCGGCCTTCCAGGCAGCAGTCAGCGGACCGAAGCCGTCGACGATGCTGGCATTCTTGCCGCGCCGGTCGTCGAGATAGGCGGCAACAGCCTGATCGGCCGTCCGCGCCTTCGTCGCCCTGACGACATAAGCGATGTTGGCGTCATGCACCGCTTGATTGACGATCTGGCCGTCGGTCTTGCTGGCGGGAATGCCATCCCAATCCGTCTTGGCGACCGCCGGGCAATTGTCCTTGGCCGCGGCTTCGACGCCCGCGTCGACGAAAGGCGTGCGCGGGGTCCAGACGTCGAGGAAGCCGGAGAGAAGGTGAACGGCGGCATTGGTGTCCACCGTCGAGAAGCAGGCGTCACCGCGCTTATTGGTGTTTCCGGTCTCGACATAAGGCGCTTCCGCCACTGTCGCCTGCTCGGCGCCGGCAAGCGATGGCACGATCGAAACAAGGCAGACGAGCGCGGTGCTCAGGCGGAAAAGGCTTGAAACAGACATGGGTGATACCTGAAATAGTTGAACGAACGGCTGAGAGTTAGAAGGCTTTTGTGACAGACCGGCTTCAAAAATATGGCGGTTCCGTGAATCTGCCAGTGCTCCGCCCTTGCCTTTCTCAGCCATCCCGCCAAAACTGTTTCGAGACGTTTAGCCCCACCGGAATGCCGGAAGGAAGACATGGCAGCGCGCCAACGCATCATTCCGGTAAGACGCGAATATAATCGCTGGGTCGCCAACCAGACGCTGGAAGATTATGCGCTGCGTTTCACCGCAAAGAGCGCCCGCCACTTCTCCTCCCAGCGCATCGCCCAGACGGCGATCGGCGCGATCTCCTTCCTGGCGCTCGAGGCGATCGGCGGCGCCATTACCCTGTCCTACGGCACTACCAATGCCTTCTATGCCATTATCGTCGCTTCGCTCGCCATGTTGGCGATTGGTCTACCGATCAGCCGCTATGCCATCCGCCACGGCGTCGACATCGATCTTCTGACCCGCGGCGCCGGCTTCGGTTATATCGGCTCGACCATTACCTCGCTGATCTATGCGAGCTTCACCTTCATGCTGTTTGCGATCGAGGCCTCGATCATGTCCGGGGCGCTGGAGCTCACCCTCGGCATTCCGCTCTGGATCGGCTATATCCTCAGCGCCGTCATGGTCATCCCGCTGGTGACGCACGGCGTGCGGCTGATCAGTAAATTCCAGCTGATGACCCAGCCTTTCTGGATCGTGCTGAATATCCTGCCCTTCATCTTCATCGCCTTCATGGACTGGGAGAAATTCGATCTCTGGCGCGCCTTTGCCGGCATCCGTCATGCCTCAGGCCCGCCCGGCACTGTCGCCGATTTCGATCTGGTCGAGTTCGGCGCAGCCTCTGCCGTCATCCTGGCCCTGATGTCGCAGATCGGCGAACAGGCCGACTTCCTGCGCTTCCTGCCGCCGGAGCCGCGGCGCAAGTGGCGCCATCGCCTTGCCGTATTCCTCGCCGGACCTGGCTGGGTCGTCATCGGCGCACCGAAGCTGCTTGCCGGTTCCTTCCTGGTCGTGCTGACCTTCGCCTCGGGCGTGCCTGTCGATCGCGCCGCCGATCCGGCGCAGATGTATCTGACCGCCTTCGGCTATATGGTCCCCTGGCACAATGCTGCGCTGTTGCTGATGGCGGCCTTCGTCGTCGTCTCGCAGCTGAAGATCAACGTGATGAATGCCTATGCCGGTTCGCTCGCCTGGTCGAACTTCTTTTCGCGGCTGACCCACAGCCATCCCGGCCGCGTCATCTGGCTGGTCTTCAACGTCGCGATCGCCCTGCTGCTTATGGAACTCGGCATCTACCGGCTGCTGGAGGAGACGCTCGGGATATTCTCGATCATCGCCATGGCCTGGCTCTGCACGATCTTCGCCGACCTCTTCATCAACAAGCCGCTGGGGCTCGCTCCCCCCGGCATCGAGTTCAAACGCGCCCACCTCTACGACATCAATCCGGTCGGGCTCGGCGCCATGACGCTGTCGGCAACGGTGTCGCTGATCGCCCATTTCGGCGCCTTCGGCGCGATCGCCGCCTCGCTCGCCCCCTATATCACCCTCGTCGTCACGCTCATCGCCGCGCCGGCGCTCGCCTGGGCGACGAAAGGCAGATTCTATCTCGCCCGCAAACCGCGCCGGAGCTGGAAGAATCTGACGAGCATCACCTGCTCCGTCTGCGAGCATCCCTTCGAGCCGGAGGATATGGCTTGGTGTCCGGCCTATGCCGCGCCGATCTGTTCGCTGTGCTGCTCGCTTGACAGCCGCTGCCACGACATGTGCAAGCCGGCCGCCCGCCTCAACGCCCAGGTCGGCACTGTCGCCAAGGCGCTGCTGCCGGAAACGGTTTTGGGCAAGCTGACGACGCGCCTCGGCCGCTACGGCATCGCCGTCGTGCTGGCCTTGACCGCCATCGGCGCAATCCTGGCGATGATCGCCCATCAGGTCGCCGCCGCCTCGCCCGAGACGGCCGAGGTCGTCAACCGCACCATTCTCATCGTCTTCTTCGCCTTCTCGGTGATATCAGGCGTTGTCTGCTGGTTCTATGTGCTCGCCCATGACAGCCGCGTCGTCGCCGAGGAGGAATCTTCGCGCCAGAACACCCTGCTGCTCAAGGAAATAGCCGCTCACAAGAAGACCGACACTGCCTTGCAGAACGCCAAGGAGACGGCCGAGGCCGCCAATCGTGCCAAGAGCCGCTACGTTGTCGGCCTCAGCCACGAACTGCGCACGCCGCTCAACGCCGTGCTCGGTTATGCCCAGATCCTCGAGCGCGACGAGACCATCCCGCCGCCGCGCCAATCCTCGATCAAGGTCATCCGCCGCAGCGCCGAACATCTCTCCGGGCTGATCGACGGCCTGCTGGATATTTCCAAGATCGAGGCAGGCCGCCTGCAGGTCTATTCCAACGAGATCAACATCCAGGATTTCCTCGACCAGATCGTCGATATGTTCCGCCCGCAGGCGCAGGCCAAAGGGCTCGCCTTCGTCCATCAGCGCTCGTCGGCCCTGCCGCAATTCGTCCGCACCGACGAAAAGCGGCTGCGTCAGATCCTCGTCAACCTGCTCTCCAATGCCATCAAATTCACCGATGAAGGCAGGGTCACCTTCGATGTCGGCTATCGCAACCAAGTGGCGACTTTCACCGTCACTGACACCGGCCGCGGCATCGCCGAGAAAGACCTGAGCCGCATCTACGAGCCCTTCCAGCGCGGCGAGGCCGAAAGCGTCCGGCCAATGCCGGGCCTCGGCCTCGGCCTCACCATCACCCGGCTTCTGACCAACACGCTTGGCGGCGAGATTTCGGTTTCGAGTATCAAGGATGAAGGTTCGACCTTCCGTGTCCGCCTCATGCTGTCCGCCGTCATGCGCGCCGTGGCCGCCGCACCGCAGGAGAAACGCGTTGTCGGTTACGACGGACCGCGCCGCACGATCGTTGTCGTCGACGACAATGAAGACCATCGCGAGATGATGCGTGAAATCCTGGCACCGCTCGATTTCATCGTCCTGACGGCGGCAGGTGGCGCCGAATGCCTGACGCTGATCGATGGAATTATACCAGACCTCTTCCTTGTCGACATCCTGATGCCCGGCATGAACGGCTGGCAGCTCGTCTCGCGCCTGCGCGAGGCCGGCCAGACGGCGCCGATGCTGATGCTTTCTGCCAATATCGGCGATGCGGCGGTTCTCGGCGACAGTGACGACAGCCACAATGATGCGATCGGCAAGCCGGTCGACATCCGCCAGCTCCGCGATAAGCTCGCTTTGCATCTTGGCGTGAAGTGGATCTATGCCGACGTAGCAGCAGCCATTTCTGTCAAGACTGTAACGCCGATGCTGAGCCCCGGTGCTGCGCATGTGCAGGAATTGCTGCGGCTCGGCGAGATCGGCTATATCAGAGGCATCGAAGCCAAGCTTTCCGATCTTGCCAAGGTGGAGGCAAATCAGCCATTCACCGAGAAACTCTACGCCTATGTCGCCGCCTTCGATCTCGCCGGCTTCATGACCTTCCTGCACGACTTCGACGAAAAGGTGGAATCCATTGGCTGAGCCGGCCCTCCCCCGCGACATCGTTCTGCTCGTTGACGACTCGCCCGAAGCATTGGGCTTCCTGACCGACGCACTCGAACAATCCGGCTTTTCCGTGCTGATCGCCACGTCAGGCACTGCAGCACTTGGCATCGTCGAGCGTATCACACCCGATCTCATTCTGCTCGACGCCGTCATGCCCGCCATGGATGGCTTCGAGACCTGCCGCAGGCTGAAGGCCAATGCTGCGGTGGCGCAGGTTCCCGTCATCTTCATGACCGGCCTGACCGAGACCGAGCATGTGGTGCACGCGCTGGAATCCGGCGGCGTCGATTATCTCGCCAAGCCGATCAATATCGACGAATTGCGCGCCCGCATCCGTGTCCATCTGCGCAACGCCCGCTCGGCCCAAAGCGCCCGCGTCGCGCTCGATGCCGCCGGTCGCCATCTGCTGGCGGTCAAAGGTGACGGCGCCATCCACTGGTCGACGCCGCAGGCAACACGGCTGGTCAATGCCGCCATGGGCAGCGATGACGGCATGGAAATCGTCGTCCGCCATATTTCCGGCTGGATGGGCGAGCGCGCAGGCGCAGTGCGAGACGGCATCATCTCGATCGCCCATGCCGGCCAGGCGGCGCTGCAGCTCGCCTTCCTCGGCGCGATCGGCCCGGACGAATACCTCTTCCGCCTCACCGCCGCCAATCAGCGCAGCGACGACGAGATGCTGCGCCAGCGCTTCTCGCTCACCCAGCGCGAATCCGAAGTGTTGCTCTGGATCTCCAAGGGCAAGGCCAACCGCGACATTGGCGAAATACTGGGACTGTCGGCGCGCACCGTGAACAAACACCTCGAACAGATCTATGTGAAGCTCGGCGTCGAGAACCGGGCATCGGCCGCCGTGAAGGCGACGCATGTGCTGCACGAGATGTGAGGGATATTGGGCCGCGTCACCGCCGGGATTTGCCGAGGACCTTCGTGACGGCCGGCAATTGACGGAAATCGTCGGCGGCAGATAAGCGGCACGGAGACGGACGGAAATTCAATTCTCCCCAGAACGAAAGAAGCCCGGCCGGAACCGGGCTTCGATCAGATGTTGCCAATAGGCAAGCTGAACTTACTTCGCGTCCTGCGGGACGTAGGTGTACTTGCCGTCCGCGCCCTTCTTCCATTCGTACATGATGTAGCCAGGGATCTTCGGGTCGCCCTTTTCGTCGAACGAAATGTCGCCGAGAACCGTCGGGAACGGACCCTTTTCCTTCATGGCCGTGGCAACGGCTTCAGGATCCACCGAACCGGCAGCCTTGGCCGCTCCCGCAATCGCCTGCATCGCGGCGTAGGAGTAAAGCGTGTAGGCTTCCGGGTTGAAACCGGCGGCCTTGAACTTTTCGACGAGCTCCTTGTTCGCCGGGTTCAGCGTCGGATCGGGGCCGAAGGTGTTCAGCGTACCGGCGACAGCGTCACCAGCGATCGAGGCGAGTTCGTTCGAAACGATACCGTCGCCCGAAACCAGCGTTGCCTTCAGGCCCTGGTCTGCCGCCTGACGGATGATGAGACCGGCTTCGGTGTGCAGACCGCCCCAATAGATGATCGAGACGCCGGCTTCCTTCATCTTGGCGATGAGGGCGGAGAAGTCCTTGTCGCCGACGTTGATGCCTTCGTACATGACTTCCGTCAGACCGGCGGCATTCATCGCCTTCTTGGTTTCGTCGGCAAGACCCTGACCGTAGGGGGTCTTGTCGTGAACGACGGCGATCTTGGCATCCTTGAAGTGGTCGGCAAGATACTTGCCGGCGATGGCGCCCTGCTGGTCGTCACGGCCGCAGGTGCGGAACGTGTTCCAGAGACCGCGCTCAGTGAACTTCGGGTTGGTAGCGGCCGGGGTGATTTCGAGAATGCCGTTTTCGGCATAGACTTCCGAAGCCGGGATGGAAACGCCCGAGTTGAAGTGGCCGATGACGAACTTGACGCCGTCAGCAACGAATTTGTTGGCGACCGAGATGCCCTGCTTCGGGTCGGAGACGTCGTCGCCGAGCTCAATCTTGATCTGCTCGCCGTTGATGCCGCCAGCAGCGTTGATGTCGGCAGCCGCCTGCTCGGCGCCCTTCTGGAGCTGAGCGCCGAACGCAGCGTTCGGGCCGGTCAGCGGACCAGCGACAGCGATGAGAACGTCGGCCCACGCATTGCCGCTGAAGGCGACCATCGCCGTCAGAGCCACTGCCGACAGAAGAGACTTCTTCATATTGTTACTCCCAATTTTTGGGCGGGTTCCGGTCCAAGGCCCGGCGCACTACCCACCATTGACTGCGCCAGGAAAGCTGTTCCACTCTGAAGGCAATTCATGCCTAGTTTCAACGGACTGTCAATGTTTCTCCTTCCACGAAAACGCGGAAGTTTTTTCGTACAGCCAGTAATAGTTGTTGACCATCTGATTGGTGCGGCGAAAGCGGAAGCCCGCCGTCGAGAAGACCAGCAGCGTCACGAAATCGATGCCGTAGTAGACGGCGTCGAGCATCGGCCCGTTGAACAAGGCGTGGTGCAGAAACTGCATCGCCCAGGCCAGCAGGAAGGTGTAGATCACGGCTAGCGGATAATTGTTCCAGCCGTCAGCAACCGCCTTGCCGGCTCGCCAGGCCGTCCAAAAGCCGATCAGCACGACGAGGACACGAATGACCACTCGGACACCGACATCGCTTTCGAAGAAAAGTCCCTGCATATCAAACTCTCCTTTCGACTAGTGTCTTCCGCCTTCGAGATAGGCGGCGCGGACCTCGGGATTGGCGAGCAGTTCCTTGCCGGAGCCGCTCATCGTCACCTTGCCGTTCACCATCACGTAAGCGCGGTGCGAAAGCCTGAGGGCCGCGAATGCGTTCTGCTCGACGAGGAATACGGTCAGCCCTTCCTGTTCATTGAGCTTGCGGATCGCCTCGAAGATGCCCTTGACGATCAGCGGCGCAAGGCCGAGTGAAGGTTCGTCGAGCAACAGCAGCTTCGGCCGCGCCATCAGCGCCCGGCCAATCGACAGCATCTGCTGCTCGCCGCCCGAAAGCGTGCCGCCGCGCTGGGCGTGACGTTCTTTCAGACGTGGGAAGAGCGCAAAGATCTTCTCGACGTCTTCGGCAAAATATTTGAGATTGTCGAGACCGGCGCCCATCTGGAGATTTTCCAGAACCGTCATGCGCGGAAAGATGCGGCGTCCCTCAGGCGACTGCGCAATGCGCAGGCGAGCGATTTCGTGGGTCGGCATGCGGGTGATGTCGCGGCCCTCGAAGACCACCGAGCCGGTGCGGGCTTGCGGGCTGCCGCAGATCGTCATCATCAGCGTCGACTTGCCGGCGCCGTTGGCGCCGATCAGGCTGACGATTTCACCTTTGTTGACATTGACGTCGACGCCGGCCAGCGCACGGATATTGCCATAATAGGTTTCTACGCCGTTGACCTGAAGGAGCGGTTGACCCGTCATTACTTCGTCGCCCATCAGTTTGCGCCTCCTTCGAGCTGCTCGACGGTTGCGATCACCTCTTCCACTTCTTCATCCTCGACGCCGAGATAGGCTGCGATGACCTTCGGATCGTTCTTCACGTGCTCAGGCGTGCCATCGGAAATCTTCTGGCCGTATTCGAGCACCACGACGTGGTCGGAGATTTCCATGACCACCGACATGTCGTGCTCGATGAGCAGGATAGATGTTCCGGTTTCGGCGCGGATGCTCTGCAGCAGCGCATTGAGCGTTGCCGACTCCCGCGGGTTCAGGCCTGCGGCCGGTTCGTCCAGGCAAAGCAGCTCGGGGCCGGTACACATGGCGCGGGCGATCTCGAGACGCCGCTGAGCGCCATAGGGCAGATCGCCCGCCGGATCGTCGGCACGGTCGATCAGATCGGCCTTCTCAAGCCAATGGCGCGCCAGCTCGATCGATGCGGCCGCCTCTCGCTTGTAGGGACCGATGCCGATGAGGCCGAGGATCGTATAACCCGACGCCTTCATCAGCTTGTTGTGCTGGGCGACGAGCAGGTTTTCGAGAACCGTCAGGCCGGAGAACAGCCGGATGTTCTGGAAGGTTCGCGCCACCTTGGCTTCTTTGGTGATGCGAAAGTCCGGGAGACGCTCCAGCAGATACTGCTTGCCGCTTCTCTGGTTGAGCGTGATCATCCCCATCGTCGGCTTATAGAAGCCGGTGATGCAGTTGAAGACGGTGGTCTTGCCGGCGCCGTTCGGCCCGATCAGCGCGGTGATGTCGCCGCGCTTGGCTTCGAAAGAGAAGTCGTTGATGGCCATCAGGCCGCCGAACTTCATCGACAGGTGCTCGACCTTGAGCAGCGTATCGCTTGATATTGTGTTGGTAACGGGGCTCATCAACCGTGGCCCTCCTTGGTAAAGCTTCCGGATATTGCCTTACTTTCTTTAAGAAAGGCAGTCGGCTGACGTGAGCCCACGAAACCGCGCGGTTTGAACAGCATGACGACGACCATGGCGAGGCCGAAGAGCAGCATGCGGTACAGTTCCGGCGTGAAATCAGGCCCGAAGACCGCTTTCAGGAAGTCCATTTCGCGCAGCGCTTCGGTACCGCCGACCATGACGATCGCAGCGATCGCGATGCCGGTCAGCGAGCCCATGCCGCCGAGAACGACAATGGCAAGAACGACCGCCGATTCCAGGAAGATGAAGGATTCCGGCGAGACAAAACCCTGGCGCGCCGCAAAGAACGAGCCTGCGAAGCCCCCGAACATCGCACCCGTTGCAAAGGCCGTAAGTTTGGTCGTCACCGTGTTGATCCCCAGCGAACGGCAGGCGATCTCGTCTTCGCGCAGCGCTTCCCAGGCACGCCCGATCGGCATACGGCGCAGCCGGATGGTGACGTAGGCGGTCAGCATGCAGAGCATCAGGATGAGATAGAAGAGAAAGATCTTGTAGTAGGCGGAAGACATCGGCAGATGGAAGAGCTTGGCAAAGCCGCCGGCCGTCGCATCGAAGGGAATGCCGAAGAGGGTCGCCTTCGGAATGCTCGAGATACCGAACGTTCCTCTGGTCACGTCGGTCCAGTTGATGAGGACCAGGCGGATGATTTCACCGAAGGCGAGCGTTACGATGGCGAGGTAATCGCCCCGCAGGCGCAGCACCGGGAAGCCGAGGATGACGCCCCAGAGTGCGGCGAAGATGCCGGAAAGCGGCAGCAGCACCCAGAAGGACAGGCCGAAATAACTCGACAGTAGCGCGTAGGAATAAGCACCGACCGCGTAGAAGGCGACGTAGCCGAGATCGAGCAGGCCGGCGAGCCCGACGACGATGTTCAGCCCCCAGGCAAGCATCACGTAGATCAGGATCTGGATGCCAAAATTGTCGACCCATTTCAGTGAGCCCTGAGCGCCGACAAGCGCCACGACCACCACCGGATAGAGCACCAGCGCAAGCAACGCGATCTTCAGGAAATGCCGATGGAAGAAGCTCTTTTCCGTCGAGATGTCGAGATCGCCCTGGCGCGCCTTGCTGAGCTTGCGGCGGTCGATATTCGGCTTGATGAAAACGACCATCGCGAAGCGGCCGATCGCGGCAACCGCGACGAAGATCGCAAGCAGTCCCCAGCGCTGGACGATGATCAGCTCGTTGTTGATGTTCTGGTCGGTCTTCAGGCCGACATAGAGAACGAACATGCCGAACGACAGGACGGCGGCGAAAAGGGCTTCGGTAAGGCCTTTGCGGACAAGTCCGGCATCGGGCTTGCCTGCAGAATTTTCAATGTTTGCCATGACGTTATACCTTCTCGACTTCCGGCCGTCCGAGGATACCCGTCGGCTTGAAGATCAGCACGAAAGCGAGGATGGCGAAGGTCGCGACATCCTTGTACGCGATGGTGAAATAGGCCGACCACAGCGATTCGATCAGGCCGATCATCAGCCCGCCGAGAACGGCTCCCGGCAATGAGCCGATGCCGCCGAGAACGGCTGCGGTAAAGGCCTTCACACCCGGCGTGAAGCCGTCGGCGAACGAAGCGACGCCATAATACATCAGATACATCGTGCCGGCGACGGCAGCCAGCGCCGCGCCCATGACGAAGGTGATCGAAATCGTCTGGTCGACATTGACGCCGAGTAGCGCCGCCATCTTGCGGTCCTGCTCCGTCGCGCGCTGGGCGCGGCCAAGCGCCGTATGATTGACGATGTACCAAAAGATCGTCAGCAGCACCGCCGTGATCACGATAATGATGATCTGCTTCAGCGACACCGAGATGTTGCCGAACTGATAGACCGTGCTGACCATCGGCGGGATCGGCTTGTTGCGCGGACCCTGCGTCACCTGGATGAAGTTGGACAGCACGATCGACATGCCGATCGCCGTGATCAACGGCGCCAGGCGGAAGGAACCACGTAGCGGCCGATAGGCGACGCGCTCGATCGTCCAATTCCACAAACTCGTCATCAGCATCGCAACGACAAGCATCGCCAGCAGCAGAACTGCCACCGGAAGACCTGCGAAGATCGATGTGAGAACGAGAAAGACGATAAGAGCGGCAAAACCACCGAGCATGAAGATATCGCCATGGGCGAAATTGATCATGCCGATAATGCCGTAAACCATCGTATAGCCAATAGCCACAAGGCCATAGATGGATCCGAGCGTCAGCCCATTGAAGAGCTGCTGGACGAAATACTCCATATGTCGTTTTCCCCTGGATGCGAACCGAGTAGGCTGCATCTCTTTTTGGTTCTTTGGTTCCCCGTTTCAGAGAACCTCATAGGCCGAATGCATACCGGTTTCGTTGGAAATGTGAAGACAAAAAGGATTTACTCCGACAAATTCTTGTCCGAACAGGCCTAAGTGGCGCATTTTGAACCAAAATCCACAGAAAATCGGCAAAGAACGGCCTGTTTTTAGTCAGAAACCGCCACTGCTTTAACGATTCGCAGATATCGCCGGCGATTTCCCTCTTCCGCTTGTGGCGCAAGCTATTCCATAGAATTGGAAGATGGCGCAAATTCAGACCCTAAGCTATCGACTTTCGCGAATACCATTTCACGCCCGGACGCCCTTCTTCGTCTGACAAGGCTGAAAACTTATGGTAGCCTCGTGGAACTGCGTTAGGGGGATGCAGAGCGCGATGGGTAACACCATATCAAGTATCTGGTGATAGGGATGGTTTGCGGATGAGCGACAGTGGGGTGCTCGGTCCGCGTGGCGAACGGCAAAAGGACAATGCTGAGGACATTTGAAAGGGCGGCCCTCGAAGCCGGCAAGGCCATTATCACGGTCCTGCGCGAAGGCTTCCCGGTCGCCATGAAAGCGGATGCAAGTCCGGTCACGGTCGCCGACGAGGAGGCCGAACGCATCATCCTCGCTCATCTCGCCAAGGATTATCCCGATATACCCGTCGTGGCGGAAGAATCGGTCGCCGCCGGAAAAGTTCCCGACATCGCCGGCCGCGGCTTCTTCCTGGTCGATCCTCTCGACGGCACGCGCGAATTCGTCGACGGCCGACAGGAATTCACCGTCAACATCGCTTATATCGAGAACGGCGTGCCGGTGGCCGGCATTGTCTACGCCCCGGCGCTCGGGCTTGCCTTCTCGGGCGAACGCGGCCACGCCGAACGGCTCGTCGTCACCGACAATTTTACGGTCGGCGCGCGCAGCGCAATTACCGTGCGCGAACAGCCGGACGACAGGCTGGCGCTCGCCAGCCTTCGCCACAACAGCCCCGAGACCGGAAGCTTCCTTGCCCACCACGCCATCTCCAAATGCACCAATATCGGCTCCTCGCTGAAATTCTGCCTGCTGGCCGAAGGCAAGGCCGACGTCTATCCGCGCTTCACCCGCACGATGGAATGGGACACGGCGGCCGGTGATGCGGTGCTGCGCGCCGCTGGCGGTTCGACGGTGACACTCGACGGAGCGCTGCTGACCTACGGCAAAACGGGCGCTGCCGCCGATTTCGACTTCGCGAACCCGAACTTCATCTCCTGGGGCGGCACGAAACGCGTCCTCGAACCGGCATAGCCGCAGCAAACCCCTGAGACAGCTATCCAGCGATCGGGCCTCGTCAGAACCCAAGAGTGATTCGCAAACGGCCGGCCGGATCGGGTGATTCTCGGTTTGAACCCCGTTTTTTCCATATTCCCGTGCCGGATCTCCACCGATCGCGCCTTGATTTTGTCATATTGTGACACAGTTTGGGAACGATCGGGCGTCCTCGCTCGAAAAATTTCGTGCTGGAATTCGTTAAAAATACCGGCTGACGAGTGTTGGTCGCGTGCCGAAACAACACGTCGGATCACCCCCGGAAGCCCTCGTCAAAGGCCTAAAAACCTTGATGAAATTCCAATTATTAACGAAATATCATGAGGTTGCCTCAACTTAACGCACCTGCGAAAGATTTATTGCGATGCGATATTTCTCTGGACACCATTACACAATTGTCGCATTTTTCCGTTTTAGTAGGGTTACCAAGACCTGAGTGCAGCCCTGGTGACAGGGTAAACCATTGATCGCCTATTGCCGCCGCACCCCTCGAAGACAACAGAGTACGATCCTTGAGCATCACGGAACTAAACAACAGCATTTCGACTGAGTCCTTCCGGCCGAACCGGCGCCAGCAGCCGAGCCTGAAGATTCAGACCCCTGTGATTCATAGCGATGCGCCGCAGGCGCCGTGGATGGATCTTGTCCTGAAGCGGGCGTTCGACATCGTTTCGTCGTTGAGCGCCCTCCTCGTCCTTGCCCCATTCCTTCTGTTCGTCGCCTTGCTGATCAAGCTCGACAGCCCGGGACCGGTGCTCTTCAAGCAGACCCGCTGGGGCAAGAACTGCAAGACCATCAAGGTCTACAAGTTCCGCTCGATGCGCACCGATCTCTGCGATGTCTCCGGCGTTGCCCAGACGGTGAAGAACGACCCGCGCGTTACCCGCGTCGGCGCTATCCTGCGCCGCACGAACGTCGATGAGCTACCGCAGTTGCTGAACGTGCTGATGGGCCATATGTCCGTGGTCGGTCCGCGCTGCCATGCAATCGGCATGCGCGCCGGCGGCATGCTCTACGAAGAACTCGTCCCGGAATACCATCAGCGCCACGCCATGCGTCCCGGCATGACCGGTCTTGCCCAGATGCGCGGCCTGCGCGGCCCGACCGATCGTCCGGCCAAGGCGCGTGCCCGCATCGTCAGCGATCTCTATTACGTCGCAAATTTCTCGATCGGCATGGATATCCGCATCATTGCTGGCACCGTCGTTTCCGAGCTGACCCGCGGAAAAGGATTCTAAGCTTCTGAGAGGGGCCGGCAGCTTAAGCAGCCGGCACCCGAGCGTTCCGGCGACCGCAACCTCCGGCTGACCGAATCGAGCTTGCGCATCGCGCCCCCTCAACACCCCAACGCCATATGCGACGAGAAACCGAGAGTGCTCGCAATCTCGTCGCTGCTTTGCTGGCCACAGGCCAGCGGAGGATTCGCACCGGGCGCCCTATCGCCTGCGCCCTTGGGAAGTCGGCCCGTGAAGGCGAAGATGTATTGTTTCAGGTCAGGGTCGCGCGGGCGCGAAGGCGAAAAATTTCTTCAGCACGTGCATCTGAAAAATGGGGAAGGTTGCTTTTTTGGCGCCGCCGCCCGCCTCGCTAAACGTCTGCCCCGATCCTCCGCTTCCTCGCGGTCACATCTGCCGCAAGAAAAGAAAACTCGACTGCCCGGTTAAAAGTCGAGAAGGCTTTCCGAACAGTCAGCTGGTTTTCCGTGAAAGCCATGCGGCAGCCTCTAGGGAAAGCTGAGAGCAGATAAAAATTGAAGTCCCGCAAACTTTGCCATCTTGCCTCGCCGCTCCTTTCCGACGCTCGGCGAAATCTCATCGCCGCCTGTCTGCGAAGGCGAAAAATCCAGCATCCTCAATGCAATCGTCGCGCGCATGCTCGGTTGTTTTCATCTTCATATGACGTATGGCTTGCTCAGCCGAGCCCCGCCGCCGGCAGCGAGAGGCTCGCTCGTCAGACACGGCTTTGCCCCCAATCACGAGGACGCCAAGCATCAAAAGCGCGAGTTGGACTAAGACATTGGCAGGAACCAAGACGGTGTCTGGCGCCTATGCCTATGCCCGGCGCTACAAAGTTCATCCTGGAAAATCAGTCCTGTCTATTCACCGGGCTCCCATTGCAGGTCGCTCCAAGCAGCCGTGGCGGCAGATGGCCGCCCCGGATCGCATACCGGCCTGGAGCGGCTAAATTTGTTATCAAAGTCTTACGATGGGCTTAGGCAATTTTTAAATGTGGCAGGCTAGAGTGGCGTCCGTGGTCTTGCGTTGTGTAGAGAGTCCAATGACCGAAATGATACGTCCCCGAGTAAAATATGTCATCGGCCCGGATGGCAGCCCCCTGACGATCGCGGATCTTCCGCCGCCCAATACGCGGCGCTGGGTGATCCGTCGGAAGGCAGAGGTTGTCGCGGCTGTTCGCGGTGGCCTGTTAAGCTTGGAAGAGGCCTGCGAGCGTTACACGCTCACGGTCGAAGAGTTCCTCTCCTGGCAATCGTCGATCAACAGCCACGGTCTCGCCGGCCTGCGCACCACGCGCATCCAGCAATATCGCCACTGATCGCACGACATCACGGATATTTATTTCGGGCCGGACGCATTTCCCATAAGGGAATGAAGAAGGCCCGAAATCATTGACGAGGCCGCGTAGCACCAAAGGCCCGGCTGTGTGAAGGCATCCGCCAACCCCGTTGTCTTCGCCGCAGCAATGACGATCGCGACCAGCAGCACGTCCATCATTGACCACTTGGACAGATGCGGCACGACGCGACGATAGAACAGGCTGCCGGCCCCGCCCCCGGCAGCCGTCGCTTCCGCAGCGATCCCGATCATCTTCAGAAACGGCAGCACGATCGAAACCAGCGCGACGATCGCTGCCAGCAGCCCATCGCCGCCTTGCCAGAGCGAGACGACGATTTCGATGAGCGACGGCGTCTGATCGAAGAAATAAAGCGTTTCGAACCGGACCAGCGGCAGGATGAGGCCGAGCGCCAGGAGGAACGGCGCTGCCACGAGAAGAGCGGGGCGGATGATCGAAAGCGCGCTCATTGCTGCGAAGCTCGCGCCGATCCGACATTATTCATGAACACTCCGTCTCCTCCAGCAATTGCCTCGCGGCTTGGCATGATCGCGTCCGCATGTCACGGTCGCCGACGACAATATCCCCATCTGCTGCGAGGAAAGACAAATGGACATTCGAAACGAGGAAGGCGCTTCCGGCGGCCGTTATGCGGCCGAGGTCGAAGGGCATGAGGCCGAGATGACCTATTCGCGCACATCGGCGAAACTCGTCATCGTCGATCACACCGCGGTTCCCGATGCGCTGCGCGGCAAGGGCGTCGGCCAGGCACTGGCGCTGCACGCGGTGGAGGCGGCCCGCACCGGCGGCTGGAAGATCATCCCGCTCTGCCCTTTTTTCAAGGCGCAAGCGCAGCGCCATCCGGAATGGCAGGATGTCGTGAATTGATTGTTGTCGCTGTAAGCGGCGCGCCGTTGAGTGGCGCCAAGAGGCGAAAACACCAAAAGCCATGTATGACGGACAGCGTGCCCATCATACATGGCTTCTCAGTGGCGATCCCAGGGCGCCGTAGCCGGCGCCCGCCGTTTCTCTACGCCCTTGCGCGGGCGCTGGTGTCACGTTCTTCCAGCGCCGTCGCCCTTGCATATTCCGCCTGCATCTCCTCGAGCGCCATTTCCAGCGACTCTTCCTGCATCTTCAGTTCCTTGATCGAAACCTGCAGGTTGTCGGCCCGCTGACGCGCGGCCTTGGCGAAGGTCGGATACGCAAAGTGATTCGGATCTGAGATACCGGACTTCTTTTCCTCGACGACGATCTGGCTCTCCAGATCCTTCGTCATCCGTTCGAATTCGGACATCATCATCTGCAATTGCTGCAACTGACGTCGTTTTTCGTTCACCTGAAACTCTTTCAGGCGAACGAGACTCTCTCGCGACTTCATACGCACTACTCCCGTGATGCGAGACCCCGGCTCAACTTTGAAACCGCCCTGCGCGCCGCTTTGACACGGTTTGCTAAAAAATTTCCTGCGATATTAACAAATACCTACCGCTGGTAACCTTTCGTTTACGGGCATCGTTAATGATAGGCCCGATGATTTAAGGGTCGGTAAATGCCGCGGCATTAAGTTCGAACCTTTTCATTGGCGAGTCGGATGAATCACTTAGCGCTTTTTCCTAATGTTGAATATTAAGAGCGCCATTTGAGATTCCTATTGGAAAACAGAGAAATGGAAAAAATATTTAATAAATTCGATACTCCTTGCCAGAGTGAATTAGAATTTGTTAACCATTTCGTGGCAGCTTCCAAATCACGTAGCGTGTTCGGTATCGTGTAGGGGGCCAGACCACCTTTCGGCGGCGGTAAAGGGGATAATTATGCGGGTACTTCTCATCGAGGATGATAGCGCGACGGCGCAGAGCATCGAGTTGATGCTCAAATCAGAAAGTTTTAATGTTTATACCACCGATCTCGGTGAAGAAGGCGTCGATCTGGGCAAGCTGTATGATTATGATATCATCCTTCTCGATCTGAACCTGCCGGACATGTCCGGATATGAAGTGCTTCGCACGCTCCGGCTGTCCAAGGTCAAGACACCGATCCTCATCCTGTCGGGCATGGCCGGCATCGAAGACAAGGTTCGCGGCCTCGGCTTCGGCGCAGACGACTACATGACCAAGCCCTTCCACAAGGACGAGCTCGTCGCCCGCATCCATGCCATCGTCCGCCGCTCCAAGGGCCACGCCCAGTCGGTCATCATGACCGGCGAACTGATCGTCAACCTCGACGCCAAGACTGTCGAAGTCGGCGGCCAGCGTGTCCACCTGACGGGCAAGGAATACCAGATGCTGGAGCTGCTTTCGCTCCGCAAGGGCACAACGCTCACCAAGGAAATGTTCCTGAACCACCTTTACGGCGGCATGGACGAACCGGAACTGAAGATCATCGACGTCTTCATCTGCAAGCTCCGCAAGAAGCTCGCCAACGCTGCCGGCGGCGCCAACTATATCGAGACCGTCTGGGGCCGTGGCTACGTTCTGCGCGAGCCGGATGGCGCCGAATACGCCGAAACCGCCTGATTTTTCCGATCCCCCTTATCGGATGACGAAGATCCCGCCCTTCCGGCGGGATTTTTCGTTTCTGCCCGGCATTCAGAAGCCGTCCCGACGTGAGGATCTCTGGCTGGATCGGTTCAAAATCCTCTCCATCTCGATCAAGGAAACAAGGTGTCGGCGGCCGAAAGCGCTTGCACTCTCGGCATCATGCTGCAGGGAGGAGGTCTGCCGTCAGGCAGCGATCGCGCGGTTTCCGAAGACGGCGGTCAGGATCTTGCGATCGAACGGCTTCAGCAGGAAATCGGTGGCGCCGGCGCGCTTGCCCGCCATCAGTTTTTTCAGATCCGCCTCGACGACGCAGTAATAGATCTTGACCTCTTTGCCACCGTCCATGGCACGGATGGCGGCGATGAGGTCGAGGGCGCCTTCCATACCGGAATCGACGATCAGATATTCCGGCAGCTCCGTTTGGCAGCGCTGTAGCGCCTCGCCGGCGTTGGAGGCCTCGCTGACGAGAAAATCGAGTTCGGAGAGAATGCGCTTGCCGACCTTGCGGACGATATCCGAATTATCGGTGATCATGAACCTTTGCATGGGCGCTCCTTTGCCCCCGCATTCGTCGCAGCAAGAGGCCTCTTACAACCCTGGAGGATAGGTCCATCAGGCTAAGGAATCGTTACCGGACGGACACCGACACCCGCCCAAGCTCGAAATCAGGCAGCCGCTGCCACTGCCGTGAACACCAGTTCTTCGGCGCTGGCGCTGTGATCAAGCGTCATTCCGCACTCCTGAGCCAGAAGCACGGCGTAATAGGGCTGGATCGAATGCGCGTCGATTGCTTCCTCGATCGTGCCGGTCGAGATCTCGACGAATTTCGGCGGCAGGCGCATCAATTTGCCTTTGGCCGTGAGCTTGAACTTTGCATCGAACTCGGGATTCTCAAGCGTTACCTCGAGCACGCCGCCGCGCGGGATAGCGGAATAGGCGACGAGAAACAGGTTGAGCAGCAACTTGACGCGATTCTTGGCGACGATGGCGCGCGGCCCGTTCCAGATCACCTCGGTCTTCTTTTCGGCGATGGCGAAATCCTTGGCGGCACGCTCGGCCTCGCCGGTATCGATCGAAGCGCCGACGGAACCCGACGCGCCGAAGGCGAGGCGTGCGAATTTCAGTCGGACGGAAGCGTTGAGCGCGCTGGTGCGGATCAGATCCATCGCATCGGCGTCGGCACCACCCTCATCCAGGAGTTCCAGCCCGTTATTGATCGCGCCGACCGGTGAGATGACATCGTGGCAAACGCGGCTGCAAAGAAGCGCGGCCAGATCCGGGCCGGACAAGGTGAGATTGGGGTTCTTGGACATCAGCGTCTCCTGAGGGGCGGCAATTTTATCGCGCCCGGCAATATGCTTCATCAAAATTGCGCGAAGTTTGCGATCGTACTTGGTGCCATAATGACACCATATTTGGTAAACCGATTGTTAAGATCATCGGCGCAAAATGCACCAATCGCCGCGAGCGCTTGCCCGCTCCCAGCCAAACGACGAACGGATGACACCATGCGCACTCGATTTCCGCACCGATTCATCGGCTTCTGCAGGTTGCTTTCGGCCCTCGTTTTTTCCTCGCTGATGGTCGCCGGACCTGCCTCCGCCCAGGACAACGGCCAGTACACGATGCAGGAAATCGTCGATGCCGGCCACTCCTTCTTCGGCTCCGCCAGCGGCGGACTTGCCAAGGTCGTCGAGAGTGCCTTCCAGAAATACGGCCTGCCGAATGGCTACATTCTCGGACAGGAAGGCGGCGGTGCCTTCATCGCCGGCCTTACCTACGGCGAAGGCCAGCTGAACACCAAGAATGCCGGCGAACATAATCTTTATTGGCAGGGCCCCTCGCTCGGCCTCGATTACGGGGGCCAAGGCTCACGCGTGATGATGTTGGTTTACGATCTGCCCTCCGTCAACGGCATCTATGCCCGCTTCGGCGGCGTCAGCGGCTCGGCCTATGTGATCGCCGGCTTCGGCATGACGCTGCTCAAGAACAATGACGTGCTGGTTGTGCCGATCCGCACCGGCGTCGGCGCTCGCCTGGGTATCAATGTCGGTTATCTCAAGATCACCCAGGCGCCGACCTGGAACCCCTTCTGAGGCCGAAAAGCCGCTGCAAAGCGCCGCCGTCCGCATCGGCGGCCTTGCCCATATGCGTCATGCGTGCTTAATCATCGCGGCTGACCTCTTATCAACCTTCGAATCGATGGCCGCGCCGTGATCGAATACGCTCTCTTGTTCGGATTGGGCTTCCTGACCGCGGCCTTCCTCGTCTTTCTGGTTTCGCCCGCCGTTCACCGACGTATCGTCTGGTATACCGAGAACCGGCTGAAGGCGACCATGCCGCTCAGCCCGCAGGAGGTTCGCGCCCAGAAGGATATGGTGCGCGCGCTCTATGCCGCCGAAAACGCCCGGACCACCCAGGACCTGCTGCGTGAGCGCGAGAAATCCCTGTCGCTCCAACTTCGCCACGACGCGCTCGCCGTCGATGCCGGCAGGCTTGCAGCCGAGATCAGCGAATTGCAGGCCCAGATCGGCGAGATGCATGTCGAGGCCGCCGAGCAGCGCTCGCGTTTGCGCAAGGATGAGAATTATATCAGCCAGCTGAAGACCAATCTGCATATTGCCGAACAGTCCGCGGCCAACAAGGAGAGCGAACTGGCGGCGATGAGGACGCGGCTGAGCAAGCTCGGTGAACAGACCGATGGGCTGAGGATCGATCTTGCCGCACGCGACACTGAGGCGGAGAGCCTCAAATTCCGCGCCAACGCGCTGCGCGACGAACGAGACACGTTGCGCCAGGACGTCAACCTCTTGCAGAAGCGCGCAAGGGATGCAGAACAGAAACTGACGCAGCAGCAGCACATGGTGATCCGCCTGGAGGACAAGGCCGCGCGCGACAACGCTTCCGCCGCCGAAAAGGAAACCCTGGTCACTCGCCGCCAGCAGGAGATCGCCAAGTTGAAGGAGCAGTTGAAAGCCGCCAATGCCGAGATCCGCAAGGTTAACCGCGTGCTGCGCGACGCCGGCCTAGCCGGGATGGCGGCGGAATTGACGGCTGAAGACACGACAACACTTACGCACGACAGCGCCGTCATGACGGCTGAGATCGGCGAGGATGTCCGCAAGCGCAGCGTCGCCCTTGCCGAGCGCCTGGAGAAGGCAAAGACCGTGACCGGAAGCGATGGTGCAATCCGTGAGGAGATCGCCTCGATCGCCGCCAACATGGTGGCGCTGACCGCACTCAACGAGGGTCCCTCCTCGCCGATCCGCGCACTTCTGCCGGATGCGGCGGAAACGTCCCCGAGTGATCGCGTCAGCCTTGCCGACAGGGCGACCGCCGTCATTGCCCATTCCCAGCGCTAACGCATGTCGCCCGGAAGCGTCCCACGGTTCCGGAATGACGATAGGCATCAAAACAAAGTACTGCGCGTTGCATCATTTAAATCGATGCGACGCGCTTTAAGATCGTAATTTAGATCCGACCCATCGCCGACGCCATGGAAAACAGCGCGATGCCCGTTGCCGTCGCGGCATTGAGGCTGTCGAGTTCCTCCGATTGCGGGATGTGCGCGCTCTGGAAGCGCGCCAGCAGCGCCTCCGGCAATCCCGCCCCCTCCGTACCGATGACGAGCGCCATGCGCGTTGAAGCCGGAATGGCACGGATATCGATCTTGCCGTGCGGCGAAAGCGTCCAGATGGCAAAGCCGCGTTCGGCAAGCGAAAGCAGCACATCCAGCGCCTTGCCGCCGCGCCGGTGCGGAACGCTCAGCACCGAACCGACCGAGACGCGCAGCGCCTTGCGATAGAGCGGATCACAGCAGGTTTCGTCGAGCAGCACCGCATCCGCCCGGAAGGCGGCCGCATTGCGGAACATCGAACCGGCATTGTCATGATTGGAAATGCCGCAGCCGACAAGCACCAGCGCCCGTTCCGGCAGCGCCCCGAGAAGGGCCGCCTCTCCGCGGGCCTCCCGCCGGCCGAGCGCCAGAACGCCGCGATGCAGATGGAATCCGACGACGCCGTCAAGCACACCGGCTTCGGCGACATAGACCGGCACATCGGCCGGGAACCGCTCCAGGATCGGCAGGACGCCGTCGACGCGGTTGCGCAGCAGCAGGATCTTCTCGGCAAAAAAGCCGCGGTCTTGCGCATGCGCCTCCGCCAGCATGCGCAGCACGACGGTGCCTTCCGCGATGAAGCGGTTTTCGCGGCCCGTTAGGTCGCGCTCTCTTATATCGCGGAATTCAGCGATGCGCGGATCGTCGGCGCTGTCGATGGCGATCGGGACGGCGGCCATGCCGGCCTCAATTGCCCGCGATGCTGACGTCGGCGACGGTGCGGCCGGTCACGACGTCGAAGACCAGCGCCTTGCTCTTGCCATCGACCGTTTCGCCGTAAAACAGGATCTGCCCTGCCGAAAACGAGGTGGACTGCACCTTGAAGCCGAGCGGCAGGGAAACTGTTGCCGCAAGCGGCGCATCCGAGGGCACCCCGGAGGCGGAAACGGCCGCCGTCTCCTTCGGTTCGCTGTGCATCGCCTTGTAGACAACCGCGCCGAAGACCGCCATAAGGCTCACGAACATGATGGCGCCGGAAACGATCTGCAGGCGGACCATCTTGCGCCGGACACTTTCCATCGCCGGATCAAGGGGCTTCTCTTCCTGGTCTTCTGGCTCGATTGCTGTCATCTGTGCGTCCCGTTCTAAAAAATGCGTCGGAGAAGAAGCGTCTTGAGCGACCCCTTTAAACAAGCCGCCGGCAATAGAAAAGTCCTGACCGCCGATGAAACCGCCGAAGGCCGGCTCGACGCCTGGCTGACGGCGCAACTCGGCGAGGAATTTTCACGCAGCCGCATCAAGGCGCTGATCAAGGACGGCCAGGTTTTCCTGCGCGGCGAACCCGTCACCGACCCGCAGCGTAAGGTGCGCAACGGTGACAGTTTCGAGATCACCCTGCCCGAGCCGGAAGACCCGACGCCGCAGGGCGAGGATATCCCGCTCGATATCCTCCATGAGGATGAAGACGTGATCGTCATTTCCAAGCCTTCCGGTCTCGTCGTCCATCCCGGCGCCGGCAACTGGACGGGGACGCTGGTCAACGCGCTGATCTATCATTGCGGTGACACCCTCTCCGGCATCGGCGGCGTGCGCCGCCCCGGCATCGTCCACCGTCTCGACAAGGACACGACGGGGGTCATGGTCGTCGCCAAGAACGACATTGCCCATCGACATCTCTCGCTGCAATTTGCCGATCATGGCCGCACCATGCCGCTGGAGCGGGCCTATCAGGCGGTCGTCTGGGGCCGGCCCCGCTCGCTGACCGGCACGGTCGACGCACCGCTCGGCCGCGCCACCGGCGATCGCACCCGTCGCGCCGTCAAACGTCCCGACAGTCATGATGCCGACGAGGCGATCACCCATTACGAGGTGATCGAGCGTTTCCAGGAAAATCCGGACGCGACGGCGCTTGCTTCCTTGGTCGAGTGCCATCTCGAAACCGGCCGCACCCACCAGATCCGTGTGCATATGGCCCATATCGGCCATCCGCTGCTCGGAGACACGGTTTATGGCGCCGGCTTCAAGACCAAGGCCAACCGCCTGCCCGAAGACATCCGCAAGGTCGTCAACGGTTTCAACCGCCAGGCGCTGCATGCCTTCATGCTGCAGTTCGAGCATCCCCGCACCGGCGAAATCATGCATTTCGAAGCGCCGCTGCCGGAGGATATGGTGGAACTGGTCGCGGCATTGCGGGGGTAGAGGCGTCGTCTCCGACCCCTCTCACACTCACGTGAGCGCCACCTTGAACCGCCGTTTCGCCACACTTATCTGTATATTGACTTAGTGCGGGCTCGCAATCAGAGCCGCATGTCCCGGTCTGCCATTTTTAACGCGAACGCGTTTCCAACGGGGGCCGGAATTCACTTTAGGAGGGTGCACTATGGCCCGAAATACCTTGCCGTCCATTACCGCCGGCGAAGCCGGTCTCAATCGTTACCTCGACGAAATCCGCAAGTTCCCGATGCTCGAGCCGCAGCAGGAATACATGCTCGCCAAGCGTTATGCCGAGCATGGCGATCGCGACGCCGCACATAAGCTCGTCACCAGCCATCTTCGCCTCGTCGCCAAGATCGCGATGGGTTATCGCGGTTACGGCCTGCCGATCGGCGAAGTCGTCTCCGAGGGCAATGTCGGCCTGATGCAGGCCGTCAAGAAGTTCGATGCCGAGCGCGGCTTCCGCCTTGCCACCTATGCCATGTGGTGGATCAAGGCCTCGATCCAGGAATATATCCTGCGTTCGTGGTCACTGGTGAAGATGGGCACGACCGCCAACCAGAAGCGCCTGTTCTTCAACCTGCGCCGGCTGAAAGGCCGCATCCAGGCGATCGATGACGGCGACCTGAAGCCGGAACACGTCTCCGAAATCGCCACCAAGCTGAAAGTCTCGGAGGAGGAGGTCATTTCGATGAACCGCCGCCTGTCCGGCGACGCCTCGCTGAACGCGCCGATCAAGGCGGCCGAAGGCGACAGCGGCCAATGGCAGGACTGGCTGGTGGACGACCATGACAGCCAGGAAGACGTGCTGATCGAACAGGACGAGCTCGACACCCGCCGGCGGATGCTGGCGAAAGCGATGAGCGTGCTGAACGAGCGCGAACGCCGTATCTTCGAAGCTCGCCGCCTCGCCGAGGATCCGGTGACGCTGGAAGACCTGTCGACGGAATTCGACATCAGCCGCGAACGCGTCCGCCAGATCGAGGTTCGCGCTTTCGAAAAGGTGCAGGACGCCGTTCGCAAGGAAGCCCAGGAACGCGCCAAGGCCGTGCGCGTCGTCGAAGCGACGGCCTGACAAGGCTGCCTCCTGTGAAAATTGAAAAGGCGGGTCCTTGCGGCCCGCCTTTCTGTTTCTTTTCTTTCGCAACGTCGTCCCCGTCGAAGGTCGGGAGTGCCGGTATTGCGGTTCATCGTCACTGGCTCGTCGACACATCCCCGAGCGCGGTCCATTCCTTGATCGCAGTATTGAAGGCATCCGTTCCCGAATTGCCCTTCTCCATCGTCAGCAGGGCGCGGCGACCGTTGCGGTAAGTGACCGGGATATCGATCCAGCTGCGGGTCGACATCAGGTCGAGATTAGCCTTGCGCGCATCGGGATAGTCATTGAGCGCGATCATATGGAAATCGTCAGTGATCTTGGCAGGAACCGCGATCAGCGCGTCACCGCGGTCCTGCTCGGTGCGCTTCATCGAGATGCGCTGGACGCTGTCGATACTTCCGCCTTCGAAATTCGGCGGCAGCGAGAAGACGATCTCGACGAGATGGCTTGCCGGCAGCGACGGATCGGAATTGCGTTTGAAGGTGACGAGAGCCGAGAGATTGCGCTCCGGCACGGTGACGTTGCCCTGCACCGTCGCCTCCTGCCGGCCGTTCTGGCCAGCCTCGTGCTGCACGCTCCAGACGACCGATCCCTCGATCGCCGTCGGCGAGCTTTGGCCAATGCGCTCCTCATAGAGGAACATCTTTTGCGACGAGCCGACGGGAGCGGCCTGCTGCGGCGATGCCGCCGAGCTGTTCGGCGTTGGCGTTTCGGCTGGTGCGACATCGCCCTGCGCGGCCGCCGGCGGCGTATCCGCTGCCGCGACATTCTGCTCGGCGACCGATTTTCCTTCCGCGGTCAGCGTTCCCGGCACCGTCGCCGGTCCGCTGTCGACCTCAGTGCCATCGGTCAGCAGCCGCTGGGTGAATTTCGAATTGGCCGCGGCGCCGTCATTGTTCATTGACGCCACCTGCGGGTTCGGCTGCGCCGGTGCCGCTGGCGTATTCTGCGCTTCCGGCGTGGTCGGCTGGGCCGGCGTTGCCGCGTCCGGCTCGGCAGGCGTCGCGGAGCCGGCCGGCGGCGTCGCCGCCTCGTTCCTGGTCGCCTGCGACGGTGCCGAACTGACGAGCCCGTCGACCATCGCCACCAGCGCCTCTCTGTTCATCCAGCCGGCATAGGCGCCGCCGCCGATCAAGATGAGCGCGAAGATGAGCGTGATCACGGTACCGATGCCGAAGCGGCGACGCTTCGGCTCCATCCGGAAACTCTTGCCCTGCAGCTTGGAAGCGACCATCTGATCGATATCCATCGCCGGATTGGCGTCATCGTCGTCAGCCGCAACCGAGCCGCGGCGGTCGTAGCCGCGTAGCGCCTTCGCCTCGCGCCAGTCCTCGCTCGGCGCGCCGCTGGCAGCCGCCGGCTTACCGTTGTGCACTTCCGCGAAGATATCGACATCGTCGAAATGCGAGGCGACCGGCGCCTTCTTGTTGCTGCCGGCCTCGATCGGCGGCAGATCGTCGAAGGCTGCGGTCTCCCAGGAGAAACTTTCCTTGGCCGCCGGCATGACGGCCGCCGGTGCCGCTTTTTCGAGGCTGGATATCACCTCTTCGAAGGCGCGCGCCGAGGTATCCGGGGTGATCGGCGCCGTCTGCGAATACTGCCGGAGTTCCTCTTCAGCCCATTCGGTCTCCGCATCCTTCGGCGCCGGAGCCGGCGTTTCGGCGGCAGGCTCGGCCCAGATGGGATCGAAATGCGCCGCCGCCTCGGCCTGTAGCGGCTCCTCGCGGCTGTGCTCGACGAATTCCTGCGGACGATCGAAATCGGCGACCGGCTCCACCAGCCGGTTGGATGCGTGCTCTATGCCACGTGTGATCGGCTCGAGCGGCGCGACGGGCTCGTTGGCCTCTTCGACCTCCGGCTCCTCGCTTTCTACTGCCGCCGGCTCGGCGGCGGTCTCATCCACCGGATGCTCGTCAGCATGATATTCGTCGGCTTCTTCGCCGCGATGCCCCGCAGTCGGCTGCCAGTCGTCATGCTCGGTTGTCGCCTCTTCGGCAGCAACGGCGCGCGCCTCGCTGGCATGCCATTCCTCGGCCGGCGCTTCCTCCTCATGCGAGGGGTGCCAGTATGTCTCGACGGGAGCGGCTTCCTCCGGCAAAGCCGATGCCTCGGCGGAAACAGTTGTTTCCGGTGAAACAAGTGTGTCTTCGGAGGGTGGCTTCTCGGCGATGACTTCTTCCGCGGCGTCCTCGGGCGCGGCGGCGGCTTCCGCGTGATCGGGCTCGCCGGCGGCCCCGGCCACCTGCGGTTCCGCATCGACTTCGTAGGCCGGCTCCTCGACCGGCGGCTCCTCGACGACCGTCTCCGGTGCAGGCGCCGGTTCGACTTCGTCGTGAACCGCTTGCTCTTCCACGGCCTCCGACGCGACTACGGCGGTAACCGGCTCATCGAGCGGCAGCGCCTCGGAGTGTTCGCCTTCCACTTCGCGGATGGCGGCCTCGAGCTTTTCGAGCTGGCGTTGCAGCATGGCTTCCGGCGGACGCGGCTTCATGTTCTCGAGCTGCCGCTGCACTGCGCCGCGGGCACGTTCATAGACCTTCACCCGCATCTCGGGGGTGTTTTCAGCCAGGCCGTCGACGGCCCGCCGAATAACTGCAATAAAATCCGCCATCAGTACTTTCTCAAGAAGTCCGGCACCCTACCGAACTGTCCTCCACAGTGACCCGTGAGCTTAATCCTCAAACGGATCGGTCACAAGTATGGTGTCATCCCGCTCCGGGCTGGTGGAAAGGAGCGCGATAGGCGCCCCGATCAACTCCTCGACCTGGCGAACATATTTGATCGCCTGTGCCGGCAGGTCCGCCCAACTGCGGGCGCCGACAGTCGATTCCTTCCAGCCTTCCAGCGTGATGTAGACCGGTTCGACCCTAGCTTGCGCTCCCTGGCTTGCCGGAAGATGATCAATCTGTTCGCCGTCCAGCATGTAACCGACGCAGATCTTCAGTTCCTCGAGGCCGTCAAGGACGTCGAGCTTGGTGAGTGCGATGCCGGTGATGCCGTTGGTGGCGATCGATTGGCGCACGAGTGCGGCGTCGAACCAGCCGCAGCGGCGCTTACGCCCGGTCACCACCCCGAACTCATGACCTTTTTCGCCTAGGAACTCACCGATCGCATCCTTCAGCTCCGTCGGGAACGGGCCTTCGCCGACACGTGTCGTATAGGCCTTGGTGATGCCGAGGATGTAGCCGAGCGAGCCTGGCCCCATGCCGGAACCGGCCGCGGCCTGACCGGCCACGGTGTTCGACGAGGTCACGAACGGATAGGTGCCGTGGTCGATGTCGAGCAGGCTGCCCTGGGCTCCTTCGAAGAGGATGCGGGAGCCCTTGCGGCGCTCCTTGTCGAGGAACAGCCAGACGGTGTCACGGAACGGCAGCACCCGATCGGCGATCGAGGTCAGTTCGTCCATGATCGTCTGGTGGCTGACTTCGGCGACGCCGAGGCCGCGGCGAAGCGCATTGTGATGGGTCAGAATACGGTCGACCTTGCCGGCAAGGCTGTCGAGATCGGCCAGATCCATCACCCGGATGGCGCGGCGGCCGACCTTGTCTTCATAGGCCGGACCGATGCCGCGGCGTGTCGTGCCAATCTTGGTACCGCTGTTCGACGCCGCATCCTCGCGCATCGCGTCGAGCTCGCGGTGCAGCGACAGAATGAGCGTCGCATTGTCGGCGATACGCAGATTTTCAGGCGTCACCGTCACGCCCTGCGCCTCCAGCCGGCCGATCTCGGCGATCAGCGCATGCGGATCGACAACGACGCCGTTGCCGATCACCGCCATTTTGCCCGGGCGCACGACGCCGGACGGCAGCAGCGACAGCTTGTAGCTGGTGCCGTCGATGACGAGCGTATGGCCGGCATTATGTCCGCCCTGATAGCGCACAACGATATCCGCGCGCTCCGAAAGCCAGTCGACAATCTTGCCCTTGCCTTCGTCACCCCATTGCGAACCGACCACGACTACGTTCGTCATCCAACTCTTCCTGTTACCGGCGGAAAACCGCGCACCTGCTCAAACCCGCGCATCTATAAAGCTTTGTTTTTGGGAAAGCGACCCTGTTGTCACAGTAGATTGGGCTTTTTACGTGACAAATCAGCAGCCGGCAGGCTATTGCCCGTCACAAAACGCCGCTTGGCGGTCGCGGAAAGACGGGAAGAACGCTCTTGCAAGCCACGGCCTACATCTGCCTCGTTATCGCCACCCTCTGCTGGGGCGGCAACTCCGTCGCCGGCAAGCTCGCAGTCGGGCATATCAGCCCGATGATGCTGACCTTCCTGCGCTGGTTCATCGCCGTGGCACTGATCGCCCTGATCTCGGTACCGCAACTCAGGAGGGACTGGCCGGTTGTCCGGAAGAACCTGCCGCTGCTGTTCTTCTACGGCGTCATCGGCTACACGCTTTTCAACGCCATGCTTTATTCGGCCGTGCAATATACGACGGCGATCAATGTCGCCATCGAGCAGGCCGGCATCCCGATGCTGATCTTCCTGTTGAATTTCATGTTCTTCCGCACCGGCATCTCGCTGGCGCAATGTCTCGGCTTCGGCATGACGCTGATCGGCGTCGCGCTAACCGCCGCTCACGGCGACCTGACAACGCTGTTGCAACTAAGCCTCAACCGCGGCGACGGGCTGATGCTGATCGCCATTGCCGCCTATTCGGTCTACACGATTTTCCTGCGCTGGAAGCCGCCGCTCGACTGGCGCACGCTGATGGCGTTCCCAGCGCTCGGCGCCATGCTGACCTCGGTGCCTCTGCTCCTTTGGGAAGGCAGCCGCGGTGCCGCGCTATGGCCGGACCAGGCCGGCTGGGTCATCACGTTCTACACGGCGACCTTCCCGTCGCTGCTGGCGCAGATCCTCTATATCAAAGGTGTCGAGGCGATCGGCGCCAATCGGGCCGGCCTGTTCATCAATCTCGTGCCGGTGTTCGGAACTTTGCTTTCCGTCGCCCTCATCGGCGAGAGGTTGCAATCGTTCCACGTGATCGCGTTGGCACTGACCTTGGGCGGCATTGCCATCGCCGAAAAAGGCCGGCCGAAAGCTTCGACTCCTGCCGTTCCGGCCTCACCTGTGGATTAGAACTTTCCTGGTCAGGAAAGCCTCTAACCAAGCTCCAGCGTCGTCACGCCGAAGACGTGCTTCAGCGGAATGGCCGGCGCTGGCCCACGATACATGCGCGTCGTCTCGAACACCTGCCGAAGGCCGAGGCCCTCGGCAAGCGCCACCGCCTCATGATTGTCGGCGGGGATATCGATGAAAACAGCCGCCCCTTTGGCTTCGGGGATCAATTCGGCAAGCAGTGCTGCGGCGCTGTCGGCATCGTTGGCAAAGAGCGGCCCGACCTTGTAACCCTCGTAGCAGCGGCGAATCGTGCCGTAACCGCGGATCTTGCCGCTCTTGCGCACCACAGCCGAGCGGCGGCCCTTGCGACCGGTGCACCAGGCGGCAAGGAAGGCATCCCGCGGCTGCGGAAAGATCGCCGAATCATAACGCTGCAGGCCTTCGAGACGCGAATCCATCACCGGCTGCGCGGCAAGCGCCGAGACCGGCGAACTGGTGGCGACGCCGCCATAGCGAATGGTGGAATAGGCGGGTTCGAAGCCGGCCTTGCGGTAGTTGTCCTGTTGTGCGGCCACGCCGTCGAGACCGATCGTGCGCACCCCCGCGCTGGCAATGCCCGTCTCCCAGATCGCCTTGCCGTATCCCTTGCCCCGGAAATCGGGATGGACGATGTAGAGGCCGAGGAAGGCGAAACTCTCGCCGTATTTGACGACCGAGATCGAACCGACCGGGACTTCACCGATGGCGCCGACGAAAAATCCCGACGGATCAGCCTCGATGAATGCGAGCGAATCGTCGAGGCCCGGGTTCCAGCCCTCCTGACGCGCCCATTCGAGCACGAGCTCGAGTTCGCCGGGCCGCATTGAACGAACGGCAAATTCCGAATTCATGCGACTTTCCCAGATTGAATGTCCCGCAAGTCCATCCCGGCAACGGCAAAGCAATTGTCAGGTCCCCAGTTCCCCGATTGCACCTGCGAATGATGGAGAGCCGCGCTCATGATCTTGATCACGCGTATAATCATTTTTCGATGCAATGCAGAAAGCTTCGTTTCCGCATTAGCATGAAACAATGCCGATGCAAGCTCAAGAAAATTACTTGCGCGCCATTTATCTTCCCTCGGCCGCGAAAGTGCGGCGGCGGGCTCCCGCTGACGGCTCACCGGGCCTTTCCGCTCATCGCGGCCTTCTGCTTTTCGGCCCCGCCCACTGGTGAGAAAAGACGAGCCGTCTCGGCCACCGGTGCAGGATAACCAAATGCGTAACCCTGCAGGCCATCACAGCCGAGTTCCGCCAGCACGACGGCATGCGCCTCGGTCTCGATGCCCTCGGCGATCACCTCGACATCGAGCGCCTTGGCGATTTCCACGATCGAACCGACCACGCGCCGCTGCTCGGCGGAACTGACGACTTCGGCGATGAGCTGCCGGTCGATCTTCAGCCGCTTCGGCCTGAGCTTGACGAGACCGATGAGCGAGGCATGGCCGGATCCGAAATCATCGATCTCGATGTCGATGCCCATCTGTTTGATATCGCCGATATGATCGAGCAGTTTTTCGTCGCTGTCGTCGAGGAAAATCGTCTCGACCAGTTCGAAGACGATCACGCCGGGCGGAATGTCGAGTTTCCTCAGCTTGCCGAGCAACGTCGGATCGGCAAGGCGCGACGCCGAGATATTGACGGCGATGCGCGGAACCGCAAGACCGCGCAACAGCCAGAACAGCCGGTCTTGAAGAACACGTTTGAGGATCGCCGCATCGATCTCCGCTGCAAGCCCGTGCTCGTCGGCGATCTTCAAGAATATCCCCGGGGCGAGCACGCCCTTCTCCGGATGCTTCCAGCGCGCCAGGGCCTCGAAGCCGATAACTTCCCGCGTCCGGGCGTCGAGCTGCACCTGATAATAGGGAACGATCTCGCCGCGCTCCAGCCCGAGCTTCAGCTCTTCGGCGAGGCGACGCTGGGCGCGCAGATCCTCCTGCAGTTGCCGCGTGAAGAATTCGACGCGGTTGCGCCCGAGCTTTTTGGCCTGATAGAGCGCCAGATCGGATTCGGCAAGCAGGTTGCGCGCCCGCCGGTCGCCGCTCCAGGAAACGCCGATCGAGGCGCCGGATTGCAGCATCTCCTGACCGAAGCGGATCTTCTTCCGCAGCCGGCGCTGAAGGTCGTCGGTAATCAGTTGCAATTCGGCGAGATCGCTGAAATTGACCAGCACGATGACGAACTCGTCGCCGCCTACGCGCGCGACCATGCCATTTGCGGGAATGGCGGCGGTAGTGCGAAGGGCCGCCGCCCTGAGAACCGCGTCGCCTGCGGCATGGCCGTGACTGTCGTTGATCTGCTTGAACTGGTCGAGATCGAGATGCAGGACGCCAAGCGTCGTGATACTCCTGTCGGCCGGCAGTTCCGCGAGCCGCTTGTCCAGCAAACGCCGGTTCGGCAGGCCGGTGAGATAGTCGTGATCGGCGACATGTTCGATGCGCGCATTGCTTTCCTCGAGCGCCAGCGCCCGCGCCTCAGCGACCATCTTCTGCCCTGCGAGTTCAGCGTTGAGCAAGACATCGGCGGTGACATCCCATTCGGCGCCGATGAAGGAAGGCAGCCCCTCCGCATCCACGTAGAAATGTGCGCGCGAACGCAGATGGCGGATTTCGCCGCTCGGCAGCACGATCCGAAATTGCGAATTATAGGCGCCCCGGGTCGCAATCGCCTCATCGAAGTCGCGTTCGGCCCGCTCGCGATCGTCGGGATGGATGGCGTTCGACCAAAGCAATGCCGGCACCAGGCGGCAGGTCTCGCCGGTCTCGTAAAGACGATGCATCTGCGCGTCCCACAAGATCCCGTCCTGCTCGATGCTGTGCTCCCAGACACCGATCTGGGATGCGTCGAGAGCGAGTTCGAGCCGGCGCAGAAGATCCTGAAACTCTCGTTCGGAGCGTGTGGCTTTGTTCTCTGGCAACGCGGTCTCGGCCTTAGAAGCTTTTCATAACGGCAATATGGTCTCAAGCCGGCATTAATGAAGCCTTCTCCCAATGACCGAACTAGTGACTAGGTGAACCGTTCGTTACGACTTCCTCTTTTGGATCAAGAGGCTCGCAGTTTCCAGCACGTCAGGATTAGTGGTTGTGCCGCGGCGGGTTTTTCGCGATCCGGCGGAATTCCGTCGCCCCCTCCAGGACCGCGCCGTCCGACAGTTGCGTCACCGAGCGGCGGTAGATCTGCTGCCACGGTGTCGCGTCCGCCGGCACCGGCGGAATACCCTCGCCCTTGCGCCGTTCGATCTCGGTCTTGTCAACCAGCATGTCGCAGCGCCCGTGATTGAAGTCGATACGGATGACATCGCCGGTGCGAAGCCAGGCAAGGCCGCCGCCAGCAGCGCTTTCTGGCGAAGCGTTGAGGATCGACGGGCTGTCCGCCGTGCCCGATTGACGGCCATCGCCGATCGTCGGCAGGCTGCTGATGCCGCGCTTCAGCAGATGATCGGGCGGCTGCATGTTGACGACCTCCGCTGAGCCCGGCCAACCGAGCGGCCCGGCGCCGCGAATGACCAGGATGGTATTCTCGTCGATGCCGAGTTCGGGATCGTTGATGCGCTTGTGATAATCCTCCGACCCGTCGAAAACCACCGCCCTGCCCTCGAAGACACCTTCTCGCCCAGGCTCCTGAAGGTAGCGCCGGCGGAAATCCTCCGATACGACGCTCATCTTCATGATTGCGAAATCAAAAAGATTGCCCTTGAGAACAAGGAAGCCGGCCCGCTCCTTCAGCGGCATCTGGAATGGCCGGATAACCTCGCGGTCGCGGGCTTCCTTGCCCTGCAGGTTCTCGGCCATCGTCCTGCCCGTCACCGTGGGACAGTCGCCATCGAGCTTTCCGGCCTGCAGCAGTTCCCACATGATCGCCGGCGTGCCGCCGGCGCGATGAAAGCGCTCGCCGAGATAGGCGCCTGCCGGTTGGACATTGGCTAGCAGCGGAATGTCGAAGCCGTGCACCTGCCAGTCATCGGGATGAAGTTCGACGCCGGCGTGCTTGGCCATCGCAGCCAGATGCGGCTGTGCGTTGGTGGAACCGCCGATCGCTGAATTGGTGCGGATGGCATTGAGGAATGCCTCGCGGGTCAGGATATCCGAGGGCTTCAGATCTTCGAAGACGATCTCGACGGCGCGCCGCCCGGTGCGATAGGCCATCTGGCCACGTTCGCGGTAAGCGGCCGGAATGGCGCCGCAGCCCGTTAGAGACAGGCCGAGCGCTTCGGCGAGCGCATTCATCGTCGAAGCCGTGCCCATCGTATTGCAGTGGCCGACTGATGGAGCCGAGTCGAGCGCTGCCTGCAGGAATTCTTCCCGGTCGATCTCGCCAGCCGCATATTTTCGCCGCATCCGCCAGATCACGGTGCCGGAGCCTGCCAGTTCCCCCTCGTGCCAGCCGTCGAGCATCGGGCCGCCGGAGAGCACGATCGCCGGAATATCGACCGTCGACGCCGCCATGATCGCCGAAGGCGTGGTCTTGTCGCAGCCGGTCGTCAGCACGACACCGTCGAGCGGATAGCCGTAGAGGATTTCAACGAGGCCGAGATAAGCGAGATTGCGGTCGAGTGCCGCCGTCGGACGTTTGCAGTTCTCGAAGATCGGATGTGTCGGAAATTCGATTGGAATGCCGCCGGCGTCGCGAATGCCGTCGCGCACGCGCTTGGCTAGCTCGACATGCACCCTGTTGCATGGCGTGAGATCGCTGCCGCTCTGGGCTATCCCGATGATCGGCTTGCCGGAGCGCAGTTCCTCCGGGGTGATGCCGTAATTCATGAAACGCTCGAGATAGAGCGCGGCCATGTCGATGTGGTCGGGATTGTCGAACCAATCCTGCGAACGCAGGCGCCGCTTCGGTGAATGGCTGTCGGTCACCTCTTACCTCCGGGCAAAGCATTCTTCTCCTCGAGATGCAGAAGCAGGCCACTATGATCCTTTTCGCCATGGCCGTTTGCGACGAATTCGCTGAATTCGGCGTGCACCGCCGCAGTCAGCGGCAGCGTCAGCGACAGGGCGTTGGCGGTCTCCATGGCCGCGTTCAAATCCTTCAGCTGGTTGCTGGACGAACCGCCTGGCGTAAACTGCCGCTCGACCATGCGTTTACCGTGCAGATCGAGGATACGGCTCTCGGCAAAACCGCCGCGAATGGCGTCGCGGAAGGCTGCCGGCGAGCCGCCGCCGGCCGTAATCAGCATCATCGCTTCGGCGACGGCGCCGATCGTCACCGCAACGATCTGTTGGTTGGCAAGCTTGGCCAACTGGCCCGCCCCGCTTGGGCCGACGCGGGTCACGCGCCCCATTGGCGCAAAGACATCGGCAAGCTTCTCGATCACCTCCTGGTCACCGCCCGCCATGATCGCCAGCGTACCGGCATCAGCCCCGACGACACCCCCGGAAACCGGCGCATCGACATGAGCAATGCCGCGCTCGGCGAGCCTGGCAGAATGGTCGCGGGCAAAATGCGGGGCGATCGAACTCATGTCGATAACGGTGGCGTCCGCCGACATCGCATCGGCCACCCCGCGGTCGAACAGTACGGTTCCGACCGCGTCGGCATTGGTCAGCATGGTGATGACGACGTCGGCGCCCGCAACGGCATCCATGGGTGTTTCCGCAAGGACCGCGCCATCCCCCGCCAGCGCCTCGGCTTTGCTGGGATCGCGATTCCAGACGATGACGGCAAAGCCCGCGCCCAGCAGCCGGCGAGCCATCGGCGCCCCCATCAAGCCGGTGCCGAGAAAGGCGATCCGCCTGCCGTGCTGACCTCTGCTCGAACCTGTCATTCAGTCCTCCCAACTGTTGTCCGTCTTTGATAGTCCCCTCGTCCACCGATGCAAATCGTTTTAATCGGCAGAACGCATTTTGTCGGGTGCCGAAGCATGCGCGAAACGATACGGGCGAGAACCGAAGTTCCCGCCCGATTTACTCGACAAAGGAAGGTTGAAATCCGTTTATTCCGCTGCGAGCCGGATGACTTCCGCCTCTTCTTCCTTGTGTTCGTCCGGCTTGTGCTGGACGAGCGGACGGTTGCCCGTCAGCCGCCGCAGCAGCACGTAGAACACAGGCGTCATGAAGATGCCGAAGAAGGTCACCCCGATCATACCCGAGAAGACCGCGACACCCATGGCCGCGCGCATCTCTGCGCCAGCGCCGGTGGAGAGCACGAGCGGCACCACACCCATGATGAAGGCGAGCGAGGTCATCAGGATCGGGCGAAGACGAAGGCGGCTGGCCTCGACCGCGGCCTCCCGCGGCGTCCTGCCCTCGAACTCCAGTTCGCGGGCAAATTCCACGATCAGGATCGCGTTCTTCGCCGATAGACCGACGAGCACCACAAGACCGATCTGGGTGAAGATATTATTGTCTCCACCGGTGAGCCAGACACCCGTCAGCGCGGCCAGCACACCCATCGGCACGATCATGATGATTGCAAGCGGCAGCGTCAGGCTTTCATACTGGGCGGCCAGCACCAGGAAGACGAGCAGCAAGGCCAGAGGGAAGACCACGATGCTCGAATTGCCGGCAAGGATCTGCTGATAGGTCAGATCCGTCCATTCGAAGTCGATGCCTGCGGGCAGGGTCTCATGAAGGATCTTCGTGATAGCCGCCTGCGCCTGGCCGGACGAGAAACCCGGTGCCGGACCGCCGTTGATATCGGCAGCGAGGAAGCCGTTATAGCGGTTCGCGCGCTCCGGGCCGGTGCTCGGCTCCACCTTAAGGAGAGCCGAAAGCGGAATCATCTCGCCCGATGCCGAACGGACCTTCAACTGGCCGATATCTTCCGGCTGGGCGCGGAATTTCGCGTCGGCCTGCACCCGGACGCTGTAGGTGCGGCCGAAGGCGTTGAAGTCGTTGACATAGAGCGAACCGAGATAGATCTGCAGCGTCTGGAAGACGTCGGTGACGGAAACCCCAAGCTGCTCGGCCTTGGCGCGGTCGAGATCGGCATAGAGCTGCGGCACGTTGATCTGGAAGCTGGAGAACAGCCCGGCCAGTTCCGGCGTCTGGTAGGCCTTGGCAAGCACCGCCTTGGTGGCCTCATCGAGCGCCTGGTTGCCAAGGCCGGCGCGATCCTCGATCTGCAGCTTGAAGCCGCCCGTCGTGCCGAGACCGTTGACCGGCGGCGGCGGGAACATGGCGATGAAGGCATCCTGGATGGCACCGAATTTCTGGTTCAGCGCCATCGCGATTGCTCCGCCTGCGAGATCCGGCGTCTTGCGCTCCTCGAAGTCCTTCAGCGTCACGAAGACGATGCCGGCATTGGACGAGTTGGTGAAGCCGTTGATCGACAGGCCCGGGAAGGCGATCGCATTGGCAACGCCCGGCTGGGCGAGTGCGATGTCGGTCATCCGCTTGATCACATCTTCCGTGCGGTCGAGGCTGGCAGCATCCGGCAACTGGGCGAAGCCGATCAGATACTGCTTGTCCTGAGACGGCACGAAGCCACCGGGAACCGTCGTGAACAGGCTGTAGGTCGCACCGACCAGCGCCAGATAGATCACCATGACGATGCTCTTGCGCGACAGCAAGCCGCCCACGCCCTTGCCGTAGGCATTCGAGCCCGCGCCGAAGACACGGTTGAAGCCACGGAAGAACCAGCCGAAGATGGCGTCCATGAACCGCGTCAGCCAGTCCTTCGGCTCATGATGGCCTTTCAGCAGAAGGGCTGCCAGCGCCGGTGACAGCGTCAGCGAGTTGAAGGCCGAAATGACGGTCGAGATCGCGATCGTCAGCGCGAACTGGCGATAGAACTGGCCGGACAGGCCGGAGATGAAGGCGAGTGGCACGAAGACCGCGACGAGAACCAGTGCGATCGCGACGATCGGTCCGGAGACCTCCCTCATCGCCTTGTAGGTCGCAGCCCGCGGCGACAGCCCCTGTTCGATATTGCGCTCGACGTTTTCAACCACCACAATCGCATCGTCGACGACGATACCGATCGCCAGCACCAGCCCGAATAGACTGAGCGCGTTGATCGAGAAGCCGAAGACATACATGACCGCGAAGGTGCCGATGATCGATACGGGAACTGCGATCAGCGGGATGATAGAGGCGCGCCATGTCTGCAGGAACAGGATGACGACAAGAACAACAAGCGCGATGGCTTCGAGCAGCGTGTCGATGACCTTCTCGATCGAGGCGCGCACGAATTTCGTCGTATCGTAGACGATCTCGTATTTGACGCCCTCAGGCATGCCTAGCTGCAGCTGATCCATCGTGGCGCGCACATTGTCGGCGATTTCGATGGCGTTCGAGCCAGGCGCCTGAAGCACGGCAACGGCAACCGCCGGCTTGCCGTCAAGCAGCGAACGCAGCGTGTAGTCCGCGGCGCCGAGCTCGATGCGGGCGACATCGCGAAGGCGGGTGATCTCGCCACTGGCGCCCGTTTTGACGATGATGCTGCCGAACTCCTCGGGCGTGCGCAGGCGGCCCTGGGCATTCACGTTGAGCTGCAGATCCACACCCGGCTGGCTAGGCGACGCGCCGATAATGCCGGCGGCGGCCTGGACGTTCTGGGAGCTGATGGCGCTGCTGATGTCGCTGGCGGCGAGATTATGCTCGGCCGCCTTCTGCGGGTCGATCCAGACGCGCATCGAATAATCGCCGGCGCCGAAGACCTGCACCTGACCGACGCCTGCGATGCGGGCGAGCCGGTCCTTGATATTCAGGGTCGCGTAGTTGCGAAGATAGGTGATGTCGTGATTATCGCCGTCGGAGACGAGGTTGACGACCATGATGAAGTTGGGCGAACTCTTGACCGTCGTAATGCCGAGCGAACGGACTTCCGCCGGCAGGCGCGGCTCGGCTTGGCTGACTCGGTTCTGCACGAGCTGCTGCGCCTTGTCGGGGTCAGTGCCGAGCTGGAAGGTGACGGTCACGTTGAGGACGCCATCGGATGTCGCCTGGCTGGACATGTAGAGCATGCCCTCGACGCCGTTGATCTGCTCTTCGAGCGGCGTCGCCACCGTTTCGGCGATGACCGACGGGTTGGCGCCGGGATAGGTGGCGCGCACGACGATCGACGGCGGCACGACCTCCGGATATTCGGAAATCGGCAGCGCCCGCAGGCCGATCAGGCCGGCTACCACGATGAGGACCGAAAGAACGCCGGCAAAGACCGGGCGGTCGACAAAGAATCTGGAGATGTTCATATCAAAGCCCTCTCCGGGGTGAACATGGATGCAACGTCCCTCTCCGGCGGTTTGGAAGCCGCCGGCGGGTCATATCATTTCGGCTATTGGCCCTCCCCCGCGGGGGAGAGCGAAGTCTTATTGAGCGGTCGCGACCTTCTCTTCCATCTGCGGTATGACGACCGCGCCTGGACGAATGCGCTGCAGACCGTTGACAACGATCTTTTCGCCCGCATTCAGGCCGCTTTCGACCACCCGCTGACCGTCGGCCAGTGTGCCGAGCTGGACCTGCCGGTAGGAGACCTTGTTCTCGCCGTCAACGACGAAGACGAATTTCTTGTCCTGGTCGGTGCCGACGGCGCGGTCGCTGATGACGATCTTGTTCTCGGCCTTCGGCTGGCCCATGCGCACCCGCACGAACTGGCCGGGGATGAGACGCCCGCCCGGATTGTCGAACACGGCGCGTACGGCGATCGTGCCGCTTGATGCATCGACCTCATTGTCGATCAGTTGCAGCTTGCCCTTGATCGGCGTGCCGCTGTCGGCCAGCGTGCCGACCTCGACCGGGATCTCTTCGACGGCAGGCAGGGCGCTGTCCGTCTCAGGAAGCTGGGCAAGAGCGCGCGTCACCATCTCTTCGCTGGCATTGAAGCTCGCATAGATCGGATCGACCGAAACGAGCGTCGTCAGTTCAGGCGAGGCGGAGCCGGCGGCAACAAGGTTACCGGCGGTCACCTCGATCTTGCCGATGCGGCCGGACACCGGCGCCCGCACCTGCGTATAATCGAGGTCGAGCTGCGCCGACTGCAGTGCGGCCTGCGCCGAACGCAGCCCCGCCTGCGCCTCGGCCAACGTGCTCTGGCGCTGATCGAGATCGCTCTGGGAGATGGTGCGGCTGTCGGAAAGCCTGCGGCCGCGATCGAGCTCGGTCTGCGCCAGGCTGACCTTGGCATCGGCCGAAGCGACTTGGCCCTGCGCCTGCGCCACGCTCGCCTGATAGGGAGCCGGGTCGATGGTGAAGAGCAGGTCGCCCTGCTTGACCAGCGCCCCTTCGCGGAAGGCCACCGACAGGATAGCGCCGGCAACGCGCGACCGAACTTGCACACGGTCGACGGCTTCGAGACGGCCGGAAAAACTCTCCCAGGCTGTTACGTCACGCGCCGTGACGACGGCAACCGTCACCGGCACAGCGGGAGGCTGCGCGGGGGCGGAAGCGGCCGTAGCGGTCGTGCTCATCGGCAATTCGAAAAACAATGCGGCGCCGGAAACGGACGCAACAAGGCCTAAGCCGGCGCCCACCAGGGCCCAGCGCTTACTTCTGGACGTCATCAGTGCTCTCCTTGCGGCCCCCCTGGGCCGCCGAAATATTAGATCTTCTTCAATGCAATTGCGGTTGGACGCTTAAATCTCGAAGGAAGCTTCCGAAATGGCGGCTGACGTTTTCCTGCCAGTCGTGCGCTCCGTCGGATTTCCCACCATAAATCGAGGGCCAGCCTGTCCCGGCGGGAAAGACATGCTGGCGCACACCGACGCCGGCCTTTGTCAGGCGAGCACCGTAACCAATTGTTTCGTCGTGCAGCGGATCGTCTTCCGCTGTGAATATCAGCGCCGGCGCGACGCCGGAAATACGCGAACAGAGGCAAGGCGCCGCATAGGGGTGACAACCGCCGCCGCTCAAGTAATGGCTCCAGCCTTCCGTCCAGCGCCGACGCATGCCGATGGCATCCGCCTTGCGGATCGACGACGTGCCCATGAACGGATCGAGCAGCGGCGAAATCAGCACCTGACCGTCGAGCGCATCCGGCATCTGATCGCGTGCCTTCAGCGCCACGCCGGCGGCAACATTGCCGCCTGCTTCTTCGCCGGCGACGAAGAGCAACGACTTGCGGTCGCCAAGACCGGCCCGCTTGTTGGCGAGATAGGTGAAAACCGAAAAGGAGACTTCCAGCGCCTGCGGAAATAGATTGCCGGAAAGGCTGCTGTAATCGGCGGCGACGACGATGGCGCCAGCCTTGGCCAAGCTCATCGCCACCGGCCGGTCGACGTTCGTCTCGCTATCGAGAAAAGCGCCGCCATGCAGGTAAAGCACGATGGGCGGACCCTTGCCGTAATCGGCGCCCTGGTAGATACGTGCGGAAACGGGGCCGATGGCCACCTTATCCAGCATCATATCTTTCCATGCCACCGTCATGCTTCCGGTCTCTTTCGCGTCTCACAAACAGACAACGCCTGCCGCTTGCATTTTGCACAAAAAACATATTGTTATTCCAACCAGGGAATAAGAAGCGATATCGCGATTACACTGTTCCAGATCTCGAACAATGGTGCAACGCAAACTGCGGACTTCAACCGATGGATCAGCTCTCGGCAATGCGCGTCTTCATCCGGGTGGTGGAGACGGGCAATTTCACCCGCGCCGCCGACATGCTCGCCATGCCCAAGGCGACGGTAACCAATCTCATCCAGGGCCTGGAGGCGCATCTGCGCACCAAGCTGTTGAATCGGACGACGCGCCGGGTCATGGTGACCACGGATGGCGCGCTTTATTACGAACGCGCCGCCCAGATCATTTCTGAACTGGAGGAACTCGACGGCAGCCTCTCCAATTCGCAGAGCCTGCCGAGCGGGCGACTGCGTGTCGAAATGGCCGGTGCTTTCGCCGATTGGATCGTCGTTCCCGCACTCTGCGATTTTTACCAGCGTTATCCCGATATCCGCATCGACCTCGGCGTCGGCGACCGCACGGTCGATTATCTTGCGGAAAATGTCGACTGCGCGCTGCGGGGCGGCACGCCGGCCGACCAGTCGCTGATCGCGCGCCGTGTCTCCGAGGTCGAGATGCTTACCTGTGCCTCACCGAGCTATATCCAGAAATTCGGCATGCCCGAGCGGCCGGAGGATCTGGAGGCCGATCATTACTCCGTCAACTATTTCCGCGCCCAGAACAACCGAACGCTGCCTTTCGAATTTCGCCGGAACAACGAGGTGATCGAGACCAGTCCGCGTTACATCGCTTCGGTCAACGATAGCCGTACCTATCTGACGGCTGCGCTCACAGGTCTTGGTATCGCGCAGGTGCCGATCTTCATGGCGCGTGAGCCGATGGCAAAGGGTGAACTCGTCCGCGTGCTCCCGGACTGGCGCCGCGATCCGCTGCCGCTCTACGTCGTCTACCCCCCGAACCGCCACCTCAGCAACAAGGTCCGCGTCTTTGTCGACTGGCTGGTGAAGCTTCTGGTGGAGGCCAGACTGAACGACTTCTGAGCGCAAAAAATACGGCCCGGAGGCAGGAAACCTTCAACGGACCGTAATATGTGCAACTTTGAACATCAAGCCTGTCGCACCGCAGGAAGGGCGCGGCAGGCTCTGGAGGTTCGGAAAAGAGCGGCAGGGAATTCCACTCTCTCGCGATAGAACAGATATACGGACTCTCCGCAGGATTGTAAGCGGAAATGCCGCAAGCCCGTTCACATAATTGCGATCGCGCCGCCTGCGTCAGACCACGCCGCCATTGGCGCGCAGCGCCTGACCATTGATCCAGCCGCCGTCGGGGCCGGCGAGAAAGGCCACCGCGGCGGCGATGTCCTCGGGCTTGCCGAGGCGCTCCAGCGGGTTCATCTTCGCCATGCGAGCGACGAGTTCCTCCGACTTGCCATTGAGGAAAAGATCGGTGGCGACGGGACCGGGCGCGATGGCGTTGACGGTGATATTGCGGCCGCGCATCTCCTTGGCCATGATCGCCGTCAACGTTTCGACTGCGGCCTTGGTGGCGGCATAGACACCATAGGTTTCGAGCTTCAACCCGACGACCGAGGTCGAGAAATTGATGATCCGGCCGCCGTCGCGCAGGCGCTTGGCGGCCTCGCGCAACGTATTGAAGGTGCCCTTGAGGTTGACGGCAATCTGGCGGTCGAAATTGGCATCATCGGCGTCGGCGAGAGAGGAGAGCATCATGATGCCGGCATTGTTGACGAGAACGTCGACCCCGCCGAAAACGGCTTCCGCGGCATCGAACATGCGGCGAACAGCTTGTGGATCGCTGACATCAGCTTTCTCAGTCAGCGCCTTGCCGCCGGCCTGCTCGATCTCCCTGGCGAGTTCCTCGGCGGGCGCCGCATTGCCGGAATAATTGATGACGACGGCAAAACCATCCCTGGCGAGACGTTGGGCGACGGCCGCGCCGATGCCGCGGGAAGCGCCGGTGACCAACGCGACCTTGCCGTTTTGTCTGGAAGCCATTGTCTTTCTCCTTTCATCGCGTTCCGATGAGAGGAAGATAAGCCCTTTCCTTCCACGAATAATCCGCCATCTTACGCCATCACTATCCGGGGACGACGAACAAACAGATGGACAGATTCGATGCCATGCGGGTGTTTTGCCGCATCATGGAACGCCGCAGCTTCACGCTTGCCGCCGAAGACACCGGCCTGCCGCGATCAACCGTCACCGATGCGGTGAAGCAGCTGGAGGCTCGCCTCGGCGTGCGCCTGCTCCAGCGCACCACACGCCATGTCAGCCCGACGCTCGACGGCGAAGCCTATTACCAGCGCTGCCTGTCCATCCTCGCCGATATCGAAGATGCCGAGGGCGCCTTTGCCGGCGCCAAGCCGAGGGGGATGCTGCGGGTCGACGTGCATGGCACCCTTGCCCGCCATTTCGTGCTGCCGAGCCTGCCATCCTTCCTGGAGACTTATCCCGACATCGAATTCTACATGAGCGAGGGCGACCGACTGGTCGACCTGGTGCGCGAAGGCATCGATTGCGTGCTGCGCGTCGGCACGCCCGGGGATAGCGACATGATCATCAGGCGCGTTGCCATGCTGGATGAGATTACCCTCGCCTCGCCTGATTATATCGCCAGCCACGGCCTACCGCAGCATCCGGACCGGCTTGCCGGCCACCGCATGGTCGGTTTCCGCTCCAGCGGCACCGGCAGCCCGCTGCCGCTCGAATTCATCGTCGACGGCGTGGTTCGCGAGATCACCATTCCCGCCACCGTCACTGTCAACGCCGCCGAAACTTATATTTCGGCGGCGAGAATAGGCCTCGGCCTGATCCAGATCCCGCGGTATCACGCCGAAAAAGATCTTGCCGAGGCAACGCTGATCCATGTGCTTGAGGATTTTCCGCTGACCCCGACGCCGGTTTCCCTGCTCTATCCGCGCAACCGCCAGCTTTCGCCGCGCGTGCGGGTCTTCATCGACTGGCTGGTGAAGGTCTTCGCTCGACAAAAGTCGGAAAACGCGCTTTGCTAATATGAGCGCTTGGGGGAACGGCCATGGCACTCAACGATATCACCGTCTACCAGACTGAAGACGGCTTCGTCGTCGAGTTCGGCGGCGAAGGCGTGGACAGCATTGCCGTGACGCTGCGAAGCACGCCGGAATTGACGCCGGAAAACGCCGTTTCGCGGGCCAAAGCCCTGCTTGCGGCGGCGATCGAACCCGCCCATGGCGACGGCGCGCGCGGCAAGGACCCCGCTCTTCTCGAAGAGGAACTGGAGGAAGGCCTGGAAGACTCCTTCCCAGCGAGCGACCCGGTCTCGGTCACATCGTCCTCGATCCCGATGCGCGATCCGAATGCCGGCCGTTAATGCCATGGCGCCAAAGCATGAAGCGGTTTCGGGATGACGGCGGGTGCACCGGATGTTATCTGCATCGGCCATGATCGATGGTGGAACGATATCGGGCGCGATCGGCACCGGCGCGCTGACCGGCGAAAGCCTCAAGGCGTTCTTCGAGCGCGACGCTATCGCCGTTGCCCGGGATCTGCTCGGCTGCCATCTCACAGTCGATGGCTCCGGCGGCCGCATCACCGAGACGGAAGCCTATTTCCCCGATGACGAGGCCTCCCACAGTTTTCGCGGTCCGTCCAAGCGAAACGGCGCCATGTTCGGCCGGCCCGGCAATGTCTATATCTACCGCATCTACGGCATGTACTGGTGCCTGAATTTCGTCTGCCATCCGGGCTCGGCCGTGCTGATCCGCGCGCTCGAGCCGGAAACGGGAATCCCTTTGATGATGGAGCGGCGCGGCAGCGATATACTGACCGCGCTCTGCAGCGGCCCCGGCAAACTCTGCCAGGCGCTCGGCATCGATATCAACCTCAACGACCGGCCGCTCGACCGCCCGCCTTACGCGCTCACGCCCTCCGCGCCTGTGCCCGTCGTCTCGGGAAAACGCATCGGCATCACGAAAAATGCCGAAGCACCTTGGCGCTTCGGCATTCAGGGGTCGCGTTTTCTTAGCAAGCCTTTTCGCTGATTATTCCACGACCGCGCTGTGGTCGACAGCAGGTGCCGCCTTCGGCTTGCGCAGCAGCAGCACCAGCGGAATGACCGCGAGCGACATCAGCATCAGCAGCTTGAAATCGTCCATATAAGCGATGATCGTCGATTGCAGCGTGATGATCTCGTTGAGCGAAGCGCGTCCGGCCGCCGTCAGCGGGCTGAGCCCCTGCGCCGCGACAGCGTTGAAGGCATGGTTGAACGGCGTCACATAGGATGCGATCGATTCATGATTGCTCTGCGTATTCTCGACGATCAGCGCTGAGACGATCGAAATGCCGACCGCTGAACCGATGTTTCGCGACAGATTGTAGAGGCCGGTGCCGTCGCCGCGCATATGAGCGGGCAGCGTGGCGAAAGCGATTGTCGTCAGCGGCACGAAGAGGAAACCGAGGCCGGCGCCCTGGATGAAGCCGACCGAGATGATCGTCCATTGCGAGACATCGGGCGTCCAGCCGGTCATGTCGTACATCGCCCAGGCGGTCAGGCCGAGACCGAGCACCAGCAGCAAGCGCGTATCGACCTTGCCGATCAGCCGTCCGACGATGAACATGCAGAGCATGGTGCCAAGTCCGCGCGGCCCCATGACGATGCCGGCTGTGATGACCGGATAACCCATCAGCGTCTGCAGATAGGGCGTCATCAACGCCAGCGACGCGAGATAGGTGACGCCGACCACGAAGATGAAAATCATGCTGACCGAGAAGTTCTGGTCGAGGAACAGCTTCGGATTGACGAAGGATTTCTCTGCCGTCAGCGTGTGCACCAGAAGCAGATAGAATGCGGCGGCGCAGATGATCGCTTCGAGCATGATCTCACCCGAGGAGAACCAATCGAGTTGCTCACCGCGGTCGAGGAAGAGTTGCAGTGCGGCGATGAACAAGCTCATCATTCCGAAGCCGAACCAGTCAAGTTTGGCGAGCGCATCCCGCTTCGTTTCCGAAACGAAGATGACGATACCGGCAAAAGCCAGCGCCCCGATCGGCACGTTGATGTAGAACACCCAGCGCCAGCTGATATTGTCGGTCAGCCAGCCGCCGATGACCGGCCCGAGGACCGGCCCGACCATCACCGAGACGCCGAAAAGCGCCATGGCCGAACCGCGCTCCTCCACCGTATAGATATCGAGAAGAATACCCTGGGAAAGCGGCACCAGCGATGCGCCGAACAAGCCCTGCAGCAGGCGGAAGGCGACGATCTGGTTCAGCGATTGCGCCAGGCCGCAGAGCACCGAAGCAACCACGAAACCGGCGATGGCGACGAGCAGCACACGCTTGCGGCCGAACTTGGCGGCGAGGAAACCCGAGGGCGGCGTCATGATCGCCGCCGCGACGATATAGGATGTCAGGACCCAGTTGATCTGGTCGGCCGACGCCGACACGCTGCCTTGGATATAAGGCAGCGCCACGTTGGCGATCGTCGTATCCAGCGCCTGCATGATGACAGCAAGGATGACGCAGACCGTGATCGCGCCGCGATTGGCGACCGAGGTCGCCGGAGATGTAGCAACGTTACTCATGGTCCTTGCCCTGAGGCCGGCCCAGAAGCTTGTTGACGAAGTCGGGCAGGCCGCGGGCATGGCCGGTATCGACATCGACGACCGTGCTCATGCCGACGCGAAGCGGCGGCTTGCCTTCGGCATCCTCGATGCTGACGCGCATCGGAATGCGCTGCACGACCTTCACCCAATTGCCCGTGGTGTTCTGCGCCGGCAGCAGCGAGAAGCTGGAGCCGGAGGCCGGGCTGATGCTCTCGACCTTGCCCTTCCACATCACGCCGGGATAGGTGTCGACGTAGATCTCGGCCGTCTGGCCGGGCTTGACATAGGTCAGCTCGGTTTCCTTCGGGCTGGCGGCGATCCAGAGGTGATCGGTGGCGACAAGCGAGAAGGCCTGCTGCGACGCCTGCAGGTAGGAGCCGACCTGCAGCGCATTGACATTGGTGACGATGCCGTCGAACGGCGCCTTGACGATGCTATGGTCGAGTTCACGCTGGGCGTTGTCGACCTGCGATTTGGCCTGCAGATAGAGCGGGTTTTCCTCGATCGGCTGGTCGGCCGAACCGCCGAGCTGGGCAAGCGTCGTTGCCGCTTCCGCCTTGGCGACTGTCACCTTCTGTTGCGCCGCCTCGAGATTGTGCTTGGCCTCGTCATAGGCCGATTGCGTCGCACTGCCATTATTGACGAGGTTCTGCTGCCGGTCGAACTGATCCTGGTAATAAGGCAGATCGGCTTGCGCCTGCGTGATCTCGGCGAGTGATTGCTGGTAGCTCGCCTTGAGGTTCATGATCTGATTGCGCTGCGCGCCGAGTTGCGCCTTGGCGCCATCGAGCGCGATTTTGAAGGAATCGGCTCTCAGGCTGAAGAGCACCTGTCCTGCCTTGACCGCCTCGTTCTCATGCACGTCGATCTTCTCGACGATGCCCGAGACATCGGTGGTAAGCCCGACCATATCGGCCTGGAGATAGGCGTTGTCGGTCGACATCACCTGGCCGCCATTGACGTAATAGTAGCCGCCGACGACGAGCGCCACCGGCAAGAGGGCGAACAGGATCGGCCGCGTGAGACTGCGCCGGCGGCGGACCTTGTTGCTGCCAGGCGCAGCCACGGCGGCAGCCGGCGCTGAATTGGATGAAGGCGCTTCGGCTACCGTTTCCTGCTGTTTGGCTTGGTTTTCTTCGACAGATGTCTTGGCATTGGCGTCGGCAACGACGCGGAGGGAGGGTTGATCAGCCATCGTTCGTCTCATTCTCTTCGACCGGTGTTCGGCAAGCCTGCACCAGGTTCGTCTTCATTACGGATAGGGTTTGGTAAAGCTGCTCGCGCTGCTCGGCCGAGACGCCGTCCAGCGCTTCTGCACGGGTTACATCGCCGAGATCGCGCATTTCGGCGAGCAGCGGATGGGCCTCCTCGCGCATGTAGAGCAGCCAGATGCGCCGGTCGGTCGGGTGCTGGCGGCGCTCGATCAACCCGCGTTCGGCGAGCTTGTCGAGGATGCGCACGAGCGTGATCGGCTCGACTTCGAGTATTTCCGCAAGCCCGCTCTGGTGGATGCCCTCGTTGTTCGAGAGGTAGGCCAGCGTCTGCCACTGCGAACGGGTCAGTCCAAGGCATTTCGCGCGTTGTTCGAACCGCTTGCGCAGCAGCCGTGCAACGTCGTGGAGAAGGAAGCCGAGGGTCGGCGTGGCACTCATGAAAACCTGCGATCGTTAATTTATAAGCATACTTATGATATCGGTAGATATATTGAGCATGCCGGCCACGCAAGGGCACGGCCGAAGGATTTCGCAGACGCCGCCAAAATGCCGCAGGTGCGGCCAGGAGGCTCGCAATCGTCGTGTCTTGCCGTGATGCAAGACTTCCGTCCGGTGGTCACAGCCCAGCTTCAGCCCTAATTTCAAGTAGAGATCGCCTCCGCCGGAGGTGGCAGGAGGGCTCGATGGCGTTCTTCGAAAGCATGCTGACGCTGCTTCTGGTGGCGATCGTCTTCCTGCAGTTTTCCAGGAAATTCCGCATTCCTTATCCAACCATGCTGGCGATCGCCGGGATCATCGTCGCCGCCGTTCCCTGGGCGCCCGAGGTCGCGATCGATCCCGAGCTGGCGCTGGCGCTGCTGATCGCGCCGGTGCTTTTCGACGCCGCCTATGATCTGCCGCCGCGGACGTTGCGACGCAACTGGCTGCCGCTGTTCTCGCTCGCCGCTATCGCCGTTATCCTGACGGCCGCAGCCGTCGCCGCCGTCGGCGTGACCATGGCCGGCCTGCCGCTTGCCGCAGCCGTGGCACTCGGCGCCATCGTCGCGCCGCCGGATGCCGCGGCTGCAACCGCCATGCTCGACCGCTTCGATCTACCCCGTCAGACCTATGTGATCCTGAAGGGCGAAAGCCTGTTGAACGATGCCGTGGCGCTCCTGATCTTCAGCGCCGCGGTGGCCGCCGCCGCAAGCCCCGCCTTCTTTACCGGCGTCCTGGCAAAACTGGCGCTGGCGGTGCCGGGCGGCCTCGTCCTCGGTTACCTCCTCGGCCGTCTCTATATGGTCGTCGGGTTGAAGCTCGCCGGCACGCTCGGCGGCACCCTGCTTGAATTTGTCGCCACCTTCGGCACGTGGATCATCGCCGAACGGCTGCACCTTTCGGCCATTCTGGCGATCGTCGTCTATGCGATGGTGATCGCCCGCTACATGCCCGAGCGCCAGACGGCCCGCCACCGCATTCATTCCTATTCGGTCTGGGAGGCCGCAGTCTTCCTGCTCAACGTGCTCGCTTTCCTGCTGATGGGCCTGCAGGTCCGCCAGATCGTCCTCGACCTCGATCCCGGCCGGCTGAGTTTTGCGATCACCTTGGCCGCTGCGGTCTTCATCACCGTCATCGTCACCCGCCTGGCCTGGGTGCTGTTCTATAACCGCGTCATCACCGTCCTCGCCAAGCGCGGCTATACCAAGCAAGCCGTTCCCACCTTCGCGACCAGCCTGCTTGCCGGCTGGTGCGGCATGCGCGGCCTCGTCACGCTGGCGACCGCGCTCGCTCTGCCGATCGACTTCCGCGATCGCGACATCATCCTGCTCAGTGCGCTTGCCGTTGTTCTCGGCACCCTCATCGTCCAGGGCCTGACGCTCGGACCACTGATCCGCTTGCTGAAATTCGAACCGGATACCTCACTCGACCGCGACCTCACCAGAGCCCGGGTCGCATTGATCGATGCGGCACTTGCCGAACTTGCCGGCGGCGAGGACAAATCCGCCCGCATCCTGCGCGACGTCTACACCTCCGAGCGCGAGATCGCCGCCGACGGCAAACACCCGCGCGAAGTCAGCAGGCTCGACAAGCGGCGTCGTAGCGTCATCGCCGCCAAACGTCGCAAACTGGCGGCAATGCGTCGTGCCGACGAGATCGACGACGATGTCTTCCACATGTTGGAACAGGAGCTCGATTGGGCCGAACTTGCCGTCCTGCCGCCCGGCCGCGACGAGATCGTCGAAAGCTGACACCATCCATGAAGTTTTGATGGATTTTGCAACCGCAGCCAATTGGCATTTGCTATTTTTCGCCGCTGCCGTTTATATCCGGTTCCATAGCGTTACGATTTTTCCGATGTTGCATTGCGTGCCGGCCTTCCTTTCCAAAGGATTGGACACCGGGGGAAATCGCGGGGGCCGAGGCCTTCGTTCTAAGCAAAGACCTGAATAGCATCACTTCATCTTAGCTTCGTCGGCAGTTGATCGGCCGTCGAGATTGGAGGACCGGTATGACTTACGTGCTTCGACAGATGTTGGCGCTTGGCTGCATCGCCACGTTCATGCCTCTGGCCGCGATGGCGCAGGGCGCACCGGCTGCTCCCCCTCCCGTCACCGTCGCAAAACCGGTGGTTCGCGATGTCGTCGATAATGACGAATTCATCGGCCGTTTCCAGCCGGTCGACGAAGTCTCCGTCCGCTCGCGCGTCGGCGGATACCTGCAGGAAGTCCATTTCGAGGACGGGGCCCTGGTCAAGCAAGGCGACCTCCTGTTCGTCATCGACCAGCGGCCGTTCATCACCGCGCTCAACCAGGCAAAGGCCGCGCTAGAAGCGTCGCAGTCGACCCTTGTCTTTGCCGATGCTCAGTACAAGCGCGCCCAGTCGCTCGCTTCGAGCGGCAGCCAATCCGCGCAGACGCTGGACGATCGCCGCCGCGACTTCGATTCTGCTGAGGCCAATGTCCGCGGCGCTCAGGCCGCGGCCGATCGCGCTTCCCTCGATATGGAATATACCGAGATCAAAGCGCCGCTCAGCGGCCGCATCGACCGCCGCCTGCTCTCGACCGGCAATCTCGTTCAGGCCGACCAGACGGTGCTCACGACGATCGTCTCCCTCGATCCGATCGATTTCTATTTCGACGTCGACGAGCGCCGCCTGCTGAATTTCGCCGACACCGCGCGCAAACAGGGCAAAGACCTGCAGCTTGGCGGGGGCGGCGTCGACGTATCGGTCACGATCTCCGACCCCACCGCCAAGCCTTTCATGGGCAAACTCGATTTCGCCGAGAACCGGGTCGACAATGAGAGCGGCACGATCCGCATTCGCGCCCGGCTTGCAAATCCCGATCTCGTCCTGCAGCCGGGCCTGTTCGGTCGTGTGCAAGTCGCAGCCTCCAATACCTACAAGGCTATTCTCGTCCCGGACGAGGCGATCGGCTCGGATCAGAATGAACGCGTCGTTTATGTCGTCGACGCGCAAGGCAAGGTTTCGACCAAGCCCGTGCGGCCCGGACCACGGCTCTACGGCTATCGCGTCATCCGTGAAGGCCTCGACGGCACCGAGACGATCATTGTCAACGGCCTGATGCGCGCCCGGCCGGGTTCGACGATCACGCCGCAGATGAGCGAACTGCCCCAAGAGCGGCAGGACACTCCGCCCGAATCCGCAAACGCGGAGAGCGGACAATGAGATTCGCCCATTTCTTCGTGGACCGGCCGATCTTTGCGGCCGTCATCTCGATCTTCTTTCTCGTGGTCGGTGGCATCGCCTATACGCAATTGCCGGTCTCCCAATATCCGGAGATCGCGCCGCCCACCATCGTCGTGCGCACCTCCTATCCCGGCGCCGACCCGCAGACCATCGCCGACACCGTTTCGACCCCGCTCGAGCAACAGATCAACGGCGTCGAAGACATGCTTTATATGTCTTCCTACTCCAGCGCCGACGGCGCCATGTCGCTGACGATCACCTTCAAGCTCGGCACCGATCTCGACAAGGTCCAGGTGCTGGTCCAGAACCGCGTTTCGATCGCCCTCCCCCGTCTTCCCGAGGAAGTCCAGCGGCTCGGCGTGACCACCGACAAGAGTTCGCCCGACCTGATGATGGTGGTGCACCTCCTGTCGCCCTCGCACCGCTATGACCAGCTTTATGTCTCGAACTATGCCCGCAACCGCATCCGCGACGTTCTTGTGCGCCTTGACGGCGTCGGCGACGTGCAGGTCTTCGGCGAACGCCAGTATTCGATGCGCATCTGGCTCGATCCGGAAAAGCTCTCGGCCTATGGCATGACGTCGGACGACGTCGTCTCAGCCCTGAGGGACCAGAACGTCCAAGTCTCCGGCGGCAAGATTGGGGCGCCCCCCGTCACCGGCAAGAACGCCTTCGAATATACGGTGCGAACGGACGGGCGTTTCTCCGATGTGCGCGAGTTCCGCTATGTCATCGTCAAATCGACGGGGGCGGGCCGGCTTGTGCAGTTGCAGGATGTCGCCCGCATCGAGCTCGGCGCACAGGATTACGTCACCAACAGTTACCTCAACAACGACCCTGCCGTCGCTCTCGGGATTTTCGCCCGGCCGGGAACCAATGCTCTCGATACGGCTCACCAGATCCAGACGCTGATGAAGGATATCTCCCAGACTTTCCCCGAGGGCCTGGAATATCGCATCGTCTATGACACGACCGAGTTCATCTCGGATTCGATCGACGAGGTTTACCGAACCATTGCCGAAGCGGCCATCCTGGTGGCCATCGTCGTTCTTGTCTTCCTGCAATCCTGGCGGACCGCGATCATCCCGATCGTCGCCATTCCCGTCTCGTTGATCGGCACCTTCGCCGTTTTGCTCGCCTTCGGCTTTTCGCTCAATATGCTGACGCTGTTCGGCCTCGTGCTGGCCATCGGCATCGTCGTCGACGACGCGATCGTGGTGGTGGAAAACGTCGAGCGCAATCTGGCGCGCGGTATGACGCCGAAGCAGGCGTCTCACGTCACGATGGACGAAGTTGGAACCGCTGTTGTGGCGATCTCGCTGGTGCTGATCGCGGTGTTCGTGCCGACGGCCTTCATCCCCGGCATATCGGGCCAGTTCTACAGGCAGTTCGCGGTGACGATCTCGGTCACAACGGCGATATCGGCATTGAACTCCCTCACGCTCTCGCCGGCGCTTGCAGGCATATTGTTGAAAGCCCATGATCACGAGACCAAGCGCAAGAGCATCGCCTCACGCTTTGGAAGCGGCCTGGCAAACGGCTTCAATCGCGGCTTCGACCGGATGAGCTCAGGCTATTCGTGGACCGTCCGGCACCTGGTCGGCAGCTGGGTAGGCTTGACCTGCTCGATGCTCGCTTTCGTCGGCCTTCTCGGCGCGACATGGTACATGACCACCCGGGTGCCCTCGGGTTTCATCCCGACCATGGACCAGGGTTACGCGATCGTCGTCGTGCAGCTTCCCGACGGCGCCTCGCTTGCGCGGACCGATGCCGTCGTCAAACAGGTGGGCGACATTGCCCGAACCGTGCCCGGCGTCGGCAATGCCGTGCAATTTGCCGGCTTCAGCGGCGCGACCTTCACCAATGCCTCGAATGCGGGCGTGGTCTTCGTTCCGTTCAAATCCTTTGCCGAACGCGAGGAAGGCGGAGAAAACGCCAACAAGATCATCGGCGAGCTCTTCGGCAAGCTGCAGAGCATCCAGGAAGCCTTCATCATCGCCATCCCGCCGCCATCCGTGCGTGGCGTCGGCAATTCCGGCGGCTTCAAGATGCAGATCTCCGATCTCGAAAACCCCGACATGACCCGCGTGCTCGGCCTTGCCCGCCAGATGATGGGGGCGGCGGCAACGACGGAAGGGCTGACCGGCGTCTTTACGACATTCTCCGATGCCAGCCCGCAATATTTTCTGTCGATCGACCGCGACAAGGCGCGCTTCCTGAACGTGCCGATCCCCAATATCTTCAATGCGCTTTCGATCAATCTCGGCGTCGCCTACGTGAACGATTTCAATGCGTTCGGCCGCGTTTACCAGGTTCGCGCCCAGGCCGACCGGCAATACCGCATGGACAGGGAGGATATTCTCGCCCTGAAGGTAAGATCGGCGACCGGCGCACTGGTGCCTCTCGGAACCCTGATGGATATTCAGGACTCCAGCGGCCCGGCGCTCGTTCAGCGCTACAACATGTATGTCTCGGTGCCGCTTCAGGGCAATCCGACGCCCGGCACCTCGACGGGCGATGCGCTGAAGAAGATGGAGGAACTGGCGGCCAAGATCCTTCCACCCGGAACGACCTTCGAATGGACGGAACTTGCTTATCAGGAGACCCATACCGGCAATACCGCCGTCTACATCTTCGCCCTGTCCGTCATTTTCGTCTTCCTGGCGTTGGCGGCCCAATATGAAAGCTGGGTTCTACCGCTCGCGATCATCCTCATCGTCCCGCTTGCCGTGCTCGCCGCGCTGATCGGGGTCTCGCTGAGGGGGATGGACAACAACGTCCTGACGCAGATCGGCCTGATCGTCCTGATCGGCCTTGCGGCCAAGAACGCCATCCTGATCGTCGAGTTTGCCAGACAGGCGGAAGACGAGGGCAAGTCGCCGGTGGAGGCGGCCATCGAGGCCAGCCATCTTCGCCTGCGCCCGATCCTGATGACGGCATTCGCCTTCATCTTCGGCGTTCTGCCGCTTGCCATCGCCACCGGCCCCGGCGCCGAAATGCGCCAATCGCTCGGCACGGCCGTCTTTTCGGGCATGCTTGGCGTGACGATCTTCGGCCTGTTCCTGACGCCGGTCTTCTACGTCGTGCTGCGCGGCTGGCGGCGTAGCCGGCCGGCGGAGAAACCGGTCGAGACCGCCCCGGTTGAAAGCGAGACGGTCTGACGCGCTTCGGCAGGCGGCCGACGAGGGAGGACGTCAGGTGGAAAAAAGATGCACCTGACCCTGCCACAGGCGGGCGACGGTCAGCTTGCCGCTGCGATAGGCGCGCGTATCGAGATTGAGCCGTCTCGACCTTATTTCGGGCGTGTCGTTCGGCGTATGACCGTGAACGACGAGCTTCGGCAACGGCACCCGGCTTTCGAGAAACCGCTGGCGGATCATGACGAGATCCTCGTCCGTCTGCTCGCCGAGCGGCAGTTTCGGATTGATGCCGGCATGCACGAAAATCACGCTTGGAGTCTCCAGCATGACAGGCAGCGCCCGCATGAAATCGATATGTGTGTGCGGCAGCGACTGGCGGAGGAAGGAATCGAGCTTTGCGCCGGACGGAAAGACCAGCGGCAAATGCTCCGGATCGAGTCCATAGGATTTGAGCGATTCTGCCGACCCCATCCGCATCCACTCGTCATAGGAAATCCAGCCATCGATATAGTCGAGCATGGCGATTTCATGATTGCCGGCAAGGCAGATACGGTCGAAATCATCCGGCGGCGGCGCCATGAGGTGAGCGATGACCTGAGCCGATGCCGGTCCACGGTCGATATAGTCGCCAAGCGTCACGATCAGCTTACGCCCCGGCAGCCGCGCGGCATCGCGCAGGATCGCCTCCTCGGCCTTCGCAAGCAGATCGTACCGCCCATGAATGTCGCCGATCGCATAGGTCGGGATCGCGGCAATATCCAGCGTCAGACGTGGTCTCGACTGGCGTGCCATTTTCGAAACCTCGCCGTTGCGAGCAAGAGTATCGCTCATCATGTTTCTCGATCAAGGAAGCCCCACTTGGCAGTAAGTAGAGTGGAGCACAAGGCAATCAAGCTGGTAAGAAAATTCAAAGCCTTGGGCTTTTGTAGAAAAACCGGCCTTATCATTCGAGGGCCGATCGCTCACTCCTGTATCCCTGCCATCGGCCCGACAATGGGAGCGATTTTTGGAAGGCACGAGGCGCCGAGTCGACGTGTTGCAGCCTTCTTTGTGGCCCGAAATGCGCAGAGCGCTGTAGGAAAGAGTGACCGATGGGAACGGTATCGCAGTTTCAGGACAGAAAGCGGCCTCCCGCGCATCGCATCGAAAGTGAAGAGGAGGCGATAACCACCGCCCGCGACCTTGCCGCCGCATTCCGGCATCAGGCGAGCGAACGCGACATCAACCGCGTGCTGCCCTTTGCCGAACTCGACGCGCTGTCGGTATCGGGACTGACGGCAATCACTGTTCCGCCCGACTATGAAGGGCTCGACGTATCGAACGCACTGCTCGCCGAAATCGTCGCAATCATTGCCGAGGGCGATGCCTCGATCGGCGAGGCGCTGGAAAACCATTTTTGCGTGCTGGAAATGCTGCGCACCCAGGCGACGGAGGATCTGCAGGCGTCGCTGTTTGCCCGCGTGCTGCTCGGTGACCGCTTTGCGAGGGCCACCTTCATCGAAGGAGCCGAGCTTACGGCCGAAGGCCCGGGTTATCGCCTGAGCGGGCGCACAGGGCAGGCATCCGGTATCTTGTTCGCCGACTGGATCGCCGCTGCCGCCACCGCCCCAGCCAGCCGTCCAGTGACCCTCTACCTTGCAGGCGACGACGAAGGCCTACAGGTGGTCGACGATTGGGACGGCTTCGGCCAGCGCACCAATGGATCGGCAACCGCGATCGTCGGCACACTTCACGTCAATGCCGATGCGATTGCGCCTGCCCCCGCCTCCGACCTTTCCACCGGCATCTCGCTCAGCCTCTTGCTCAAGGCAAGCGTCAGCCTGGGTATCGCCCGGGCCGCTTGGCGCGACCTGATGGCGGCAATTGGCGATCGCCGCACGGCCGTTCTTCCCCACATCGGCGAACGCGCCATCCGCATCGAAGCAACCGCGGCAGCCCTGGAAAGGGCTGGCCGTAAACTCGACATTGCCCAGGTCAATCCCGTAGAGGTCGCGATGGCGGACGCGCATTTCTCCGCCTCGGCGGCCGCGATCCTGGCTGGGGAAACGGCACTCGACACCGCAAACGCGCTGTTCGAACTGGCAGGGGGAATATCGGCCGGCATCGGGCTCAATCTCGACCGCCATTGGCGCAACGCCCGCATCCATGCGCTGTCGCTGCCGCGGGATAGGCTGCTGCAGAGTGCAGGCGAACATATGTCGAAGCACGGTGAGGCCTGACGCGGCCCGCCGTTCGCGCCGGACTTGTTAGAGTATGGTCAGCTGGCGGCGGAGATCGGCAATTCTTCCTTGGGGCCGTCGATGCGGCCGCCGGCGGCGACGAATTGCTCGAGGCTCATATTGTCGAGAATGGCGGCGATCGCGTCACGAACATCGGTCATCGAGCGCCGCACCTGACAGGTCTCCGGATCGGCACAGTCGTCGCAGGCCTCGTAAGCCGTACGGCTGGCACAGCGGATCGGCGCCAACGGCCCGTCGAGCGTGCGGATGACATGGCCGATACGGATTTCCGAGGCCGGCCGCGACAGGGAATAGCCGCCGCCCGGCCCCTTCTTCGAGCGCAGGATGCCGACGTTACGCAGTTCGAGCAGGATCGTATCGAGAAACTTCTTCGGGATATTGTTGCGGCTCGCGATATCATTGATGAAGGCGGTCTCGCCGGGCGCCAGCCGCGCCAGGTCGACCAGCGCCTTCAGCCCATATTTTCCCTTTTTCGTCAGCATCGTCGTGGCCCTGTAGAAAACGCAGTATTTATCCTGCCAATAGCAGGCAAATAGCGTCAAAAGCGTGAACATACAACAAAATAGCTATTATTTATAGCTTATCTCGGCAACGTCCACAGCCCACCCGGCAGTCTTGCACAGAACCGCCTTGCCGAGCAGCACAGACAGCCGGTCAGATCGTCTTCAGCATGCCGCCATCGACGAAATAGGTCGAGCCGATGCAGTAGCTCGCCCGTTCCGAACTCAGGAAGACGAAGACGTTTGCCAGTTCCTCCGGGGTGCCGAAGCGTTTGGAGGCGGCGTGTTCATTGGCAACACCCTGTAGGTAACCCTCCCAGTTCCCGCCGGATTCGGCCGTCAGCTGCTTGGCGGTTTTGATCCAGTCGGGGGTCAGGATCAGGCCGGCATTGACGCAGTTGACGCGGATATTGTCCTTGATGAGCTCGGTCGAGAGCGTCTTAGAAAACATCATCAGCGCCGACTTGCTGACATTGTAGATCGGTTCGTACCAGAGCGGCTGGACCGCGCAGATCGAGGCATTGTGCAGGATCACGCCGCCGCCGCGTCCCTTCATCTGCGGTGCAATACCGCGCGCAAGCCGCACGGCGGCCATCACATGCAGCTCCCAATAGGCCTGCCACTTCTCGTCTGGAGCTTCCATCACCGTCTCGTTCGAGCCGGTGCCGGCATTGTTGATGAGGATATCGGCGCCGCCTTTTTCGGCCGCCGCCGCGATGATCGCCTCGGTTCCGGCAACCGTCGCCACATCGGCGACAATAGCGGCGGCGCTGACGCCGTATTTCTCGGCGATGCGGGCGGCTTCCGCCTCGAGCCGCTCACCGCCGCGGGCCGCCAGCACGAGATTGGAGCCCTCAGCCGCCAGCCCTTCGGCGACCGCCAAGCCAATGCCGACAGACGCGCCTGTGATCACTGCGGTCTTCCCCTTCAGTCCCAGATCCATATTTTCCTCCGCGCCAGCGGCCGCGATTCCGGCCTGATGTGCCGAGTGTTCCGCCAATGAAACCAGGCGTCAAGCACTCTGACGCCTCTTGCGGCCGCCACCGATCTGTCGCAGCCTGCATCCACAATTGCGAGGGAGTGGTCATGCGACGTTATTCAGCCTGCATAGAGTGGCTGTTTGCCGAAGAAGGCGATTGCTTTCCCGATCGCATCCGCCGCGCCCAGGCCGGCGGTCTGACGGCGATCGAATTCTGGCGCTGGACCGACAAGAATCTGGACGCGGTCGAGGCGGCGTTGAAGGAAACCGGCCTTGCCGTCACCAGCCTCGTCGCCGAACCGATGATCGCGCTGACCGACGCCGGCAACCGGCAGACATGGCTGAAGGGCCTTGCCGGATCCATCGCAGCCGCAAAGCGCCTCGGCGCGCCGGTACTGATTGCCCAGGCCGGCGACGATCTTCCGGGCGTGCCCCGCGAGGAGCAGCGTCGGGCGCTCACAGAAACGCTGAAATCAGGCGCCGATATCCTTGCAGGCAGCGGTGTGCGCCTTGGGGTCGAGCCGCTCAACATCCGCATCGACCATATCGGCTATTTCCTCGATTCAACCCGCGAAGGCCTCGACATCATCGATGACGTCGCCCGCCCCGAGATCGGCATCGTCTACGACATCTACCATTCCGCCGTGATGGACGAACGCACGGAAGAGGTGCTGGAGGGCCGTCTCGACCGCGTCTTCCATGTTCATGTCGCCGATCATCCCGGTCGCAACGAACCGGGCTCCGGCGGCATCGATCTTGCCGACCGCCTCGGCTGGATCTTCGCCAACGGCTATGACGGCGCCGTCGGCCTGGAATATCGGCCGATCAGACCCGGCGCGGACGCAGTCAGGGCCGCGATCGCCTCGCTGGACGGTTAGGTCGGGTTTGCCCCTTCCGCAAAGGCTTCAAGCTCAGGGTCGAAATCGACCTCGACGACATTGTTGAAGACGGCGGTAGCCAGCATGATGCCGGCAAAGGCGACGAGATCGACCAGCACCTTGGTCTCGTAGCGCTCTTTCAGCTTCGCCCAGAGTTCGGGAGGAATTGCATTGGAATCGGCGACGATCGCCTTGCCGAAGGCGGCAAGCAGTGCTTCCTCCTCGGAAAGTTTCAGCACGTCGGGATTGAAACCCTTGTTGATCAGCGCCCGGCGAAAGAAGGTGATGGCGATCTTCGATTTCGCCGCCTTCGAGATCGCATGCGAAAAGATCCAGATCGCCCGGTCGCTGACGACGGGATCGAGCTCGGCCCGCAGCGTGAACCATTCGGCATAGATGCGATGGGCGACCGGCGAATGCAGCAGCGTCCGCTTCATATTGGTCATGCGTCCGCGCAGCCTGACTTCCTCGTCATGTGCCGCCCGAACCTCTTGCGAAGCCGTGTCGTAATCGATCTGCGGGAGGTGGCTCATCGGGTCCCTCTTTCTGATGCAAGAAGATAAATCCGCTTGGCCGCCGCGCCGCGCCCACCTAAATTGCTTAGATCGAAGGTGGAGACAAGGCATGAGCGACGATCACGAGCATCACCCCATCGACTGGCGGGAGCATGGCGTCAAGGTCATTCCCGCCAATTCGCTCGACCCGAACACCGCGCAGACGCCGGGCATGAACCGCGCGACAGCAATCAACAATGCGCGCGCCGGCGCCGAGAAGATCTGGGCGGGAACGGTGACGATCCATGCTAACGCCAAGACCGGCGCCCATCATCATGGCGATCTCGAAAGCATCATCTACGTAGTCAAGGGCAAGGCCCGCATGCGCTGGGGCGAGCATCTGGAATATACCGCCGAAGCCGGCCCCGGCGACTTCATCTACGTCCCGCCCTATGTGCCGCATCAGGAGATCAATGCCAGCCGCGACGAGACGCTGGAATGCGTGCTCGTGCGCTCAGGCCAGGAACCTGTTGTGGTCAATCTCGATATCGAGCCGGTCGAAAAGCCGGAAGACGTGCCCTGGATCGACCCGATCCATCGCTGATCCATGGCGACGCCCGTCAGGCGTGGACTGTATCCGCACCGCTCATGGCAGGGTTTTCGATGATCCGGCCGGTATCGGCGGCATAGAGGTGGATCGCATTATAATCGATCGCGATGCCGACCGGATCGCCCGACTTCACCTTCACCGCCTCGGTCAGCGCCACGGCAAAAGGCAGCCCGTCGAAATCGGCGTGAACGACGCGGCTCGCACCAAGCTCCTCGATGAAATCGGCCGTCGCCACCAGAGCGCCAGGCGCATCCGGCGCCACCAGACGGGCGGCCTCGGCGCGCACGCCGAGCACGACACGTTTGCCTTTCAGCGGCGCTGAGCGCTCGCGCGGCAGCACGATCCTGCGGCTCTGGTCGTAAACGAAGACGCCCTCGTCATTGATCGTGCCTTCGAGCAGGTTCATCGCCGGCGTACCGACGAAGCCGGCGACGAAACGCGAGACCGGATGATGATAGACCTCTTCCGGCGTGCCGACCTGCTCCACTTTGCCGCCGTTCATCACCACCAAACGGTCGGCCAGTGTCATCGCCTCGGTCTGGTCATGGGTGACGAAGATCGAGGTAGCGCCCAGGCGGCGGTGCAGGCGGCGGATTTCGGCGCGCATGGCGATGCGCAGCTTGGCGTCGAGGTTCGACAGCGGCTCATCGAAGAGAAACACCTTCGGTTCGCGGATCATCGCGCGGCCCATGGCGACGCGCTGGCGCTGGCCGCCGGAAAGGGCGGCCGGCCGGCGATCCAGGAAGGGTTCGAGGCTGAGCGCCTTGGCGACTTCGGCGACGCGCCGGCTGCGCTCGGCCTTCGGGACGCCGGCCACCTTCAGGGCATAACCGATATTCTCGGCGACGCTCATATGCGGATAGAGCGCATAGTTCTGAAACACCATGGCGCAGCCGCGTTCGCGCGGCTCCATCTGGTTGACGACGCGCCCGTCGATAGCGATTTCGCCGCCGCTGATTTCCTCGAGCCCGGCGATCATCCGCAACAGCGTGGACTTGCCGCAGCCTGACGGACCGAGAATGACGATGAATTCGCCGGACTGAATCTCCAGGTCGACGCCGTGAACGACGGGATTCTTGCCGTAGCTCTTTTTCACATCACGGATTGAGATCGGTGCCACAGGGCTATTCCTTCACTTCTCGGTGGAGATAAGGCCGCGCACGAACCAGCGCTGCATCAGGATGACGAGCACCAGCGGCGGCGACATGATGATAAGTGTGCCTGCCATGGCGACGTTCCAGTCGGGCAGGCCGAATTCGGACGGGATGAGGGTCTTGAGCTGCGTTACAGCAATGCCGAAATTCGGATCGGTGGTAATCAGCAGTGGCCAAAGATACTGGTTCCAGGCCCAGACGAACATGATCGTGAACAGTGCGATCATGTTCGGGCGCGACAGCGGCAGCAGAATGTCCCAGAAAAACCGGACCGGACCCGATCCGTCCATCTTCGAGGCCTCGGCAAGTTCGTCCGGAACCGTCAGATAAAACTGCCGGTACAGGAACGTGCCGGTCGCGGTTGCGACCAGCGGCAGAACGAGACCGGGATAGGAATTCAGCAGGCCCCATTCGAGCTTGATCCGGATGCCGGTAATCTGCGCAACGAGCCAGCTTAAGCCGGTCGCATCAAGAATTGTCTGGAAAGGCTGCAGCGCATTGGCCGCGATCGAATAGGTCGGCACGATGCGGACTTCGAGCGGCAGCATCAGCGTGATGAAGATGATCCAGAAAATCACATACCGGCCGCGGAAGCGGAAGTAGACGATCGAGAAGGCCGCCATGGCCGAAAGGATGACCTTGCCGGCGGCGACCGACGTGGCGAAGATGATGCTGTGGAGCAGCTTGTTGCCGAGATCGGCGCGCACCCAGGCTTCGTGTGCGTTTTCCCAGAAATGCGAGCTCGGCATCAGCGGCAACGGCACGCGATTGACCGTCTCCAGATCGAGTGTCGATGCGATGATGACGATGGCGAAAGGCAAAAGCGCGATCACCATGCCGAGCGCCAGAAGCGTATAGCAGATGAAGTTGAATATCGGCGTGCGTTCGATCATGTCCTCGACCTCACTTGTAATGCACGCGCCGCTCGATGAAGCGGAACTGGAAGATGGTGAGTAGGACGACGAGCACCATCAGGATGATCGACTGCGCGGCGGCGCCCGAATAATCGAGCCCCCTGAAGCCGTCGAAATAGATCTTGTAGACCATCAGTTCCGTCGCGCGGGCCGGCCCGCCCTGCGTCATGACGTCGACGATGCCGAAGGAATCCTGGAAGCTTTCGGTGATGTTGATGACAAGCAGGAAAAACAATGTCGGCGTCAGCAGCGGCAACTGGAGATCCCACATGCGCCGCAGCGGCCCGGAGCCGTCCATGGCCGCGGCCTCGATCAGCGAACGCGGAATGCCCTGAAGCGCCGAAAGGAAGAAAATGAAATTATAGCCGATATATTTCCACGAGAAGGCGACGATGACCGCAATCATTGCGTCCTTGCCGTCGAGCGCCGGGTTCCACAGGCCAGGCCAGACATGGTTGATGACCGAGAGAAGGCCGGCCTCCGGCGCCAGGATGAAGCGGAAGGCAAGGCCGAGAGCCGGAGCGGCAATCGCGTAAGGCCAGATGAACACCGACCGGTAGATTTTGTGGCCGCGCAGTTCACGATCCGTCAAGAGCGCCAGGATGAGCGCCATCCCCATGGCGATCGCCGTCGAGCTGAAGCCGAAGATCATGCTGCGGGTGATCGACTCCCAATAGATCGGATCACTAAGCAATTGCTTGAAATTGTCGAAACCGACCCAGACATTGCCGCCACCCCATGGCTGCTCGAGCGTGAACGCCCAATAGAGCGCCTGCGCACTCGGCCAATAGAAGAAGACGAAGATCAGCAGCAGCATCGGACATGCGAAGAGCAGTCCGATCGTCGTCGAGGAGAAAGTGACGCGCTTTTCCATGAGTGGTCGTTTTCGCCATGATTTGGTCTACAGCGCCGCGCGTCTTTCAGACGCGCAAAGGACGCTGTAGCACTTTGAGCTGTAGCGCCGCGGCAGTTCGCATCCGCGACTGATTAAGAGTGAGCTTACAAAGACGCACCCGGCGCGCGCAAGGCGACCGGGTGCGGCTCAAATCAGCAATCAGGGGAGCTGAACGTTCTTGTAGGTCTGCTGGAAGCGGCGCAGCAGTTGGTTGCCGCGTTCGGCAGCGCCGTCGAGAGAAGCCTGGACGTCGGCATTGTTGACGAAGATCGCCTGCAGGCTGTTGGCAATTTCGGTGCGGACCTGCAGCAGGCCGCCGAGGCGGATGCCGTGCGGAGCCGTGTCGTCGGCAGGCGATGCGGTCAGGCTCTGAATGGCGAGTTCACGGCCGGCGTAAGGAGCCTTATCGTAAAAGCCCTGCTTCTTCAGATATTCGAAGCCCGAGTTACGAACCGGGATATAGCCGGTCACGGTCGACCAGGTCAGAGCTTCTTCCGGCTTGGCAATGAAGTTGAAGAAGGCAGCGGCAGCCTTGTATTCGGCGTCGGAGTGACCCTTCAGAACCCAGAGCGAAGCGCCGCCAACATAGGAGCTGTGGCGGGTTGCGTTGCCATAGGTCGGGAGCATGGCAACGCCCCAGTTCATGCCCTGCTTGGCGGTGCGGCCGATATTGCCGTGGTCGCCGACCGAGGTGAGGATGACCTGGCAATCGCCGGCGGCGAAGGCTTCGACGAAGGTCTGGCCGACGGCCTTGTTCTTGATGAAGGCAAGCTTGTTGTCGTACCAGGACTTGAGATCCTTGATGTAGCTGACGAGCAGCGGGTTCTTGTTGTAGGTCAGCTCGGCGTCGAGGCCTTCAAAGCCGTTCTTCTTGGTGGCAATCGCTTCACCGTTAACGGCTTCGAACTGCTCGACGTATTGCCAGACTTCGTTGCTGGAGATGTCAAAGGCGAGCGGGCAAGCATAACCTGCATCCTTCAGAGCCTTGAAATCTTCGCCGGCTTCCTGCCAGGTGGCCGGCGCATGGTCTTTGCCGATCTTGGCGAAGGCGTCCTTGTTCCAGTAGAGCAGAGCGGTTGAGGAGTTGAAGGGGAAGGAATACATCTCGCCCTTCGACGTCGCATAATAGTTTGCGATACCGGAGAAATAATCCTTCCAGTCGACGGTATAGCCCATGTCGGTCATCAGCTGGTTGGCCGGGTAGTAGGCGCCGGACAGCATGATGTCGAGCGTGCCGGCGTCGGAGACCTGAGCGATGGTCGGCTGCTTGCCGGCGCGGAAGGCTGCAATGGTGTTCTGCAGGGAAGCGTCGTAGCTGCCCTGGCTGGTGCAGACAACTTCGTAATCGGCCTGCGACTGGTTGAACCGATCGCACTGTTCCTGGACACGCTTTGCAATGTCACCGGAATTGCCGAACCAGAAGTCAATCTTAGTCTTATCGGCGGCGGCAGCGGGAGCGGCAAGAAACGCTGTAGCGAGAAGGGCGCCAACGGCGCCGAGAAGCTTGGCTTGCATGAGAACCTCGAACGTAAAAGGGACGCGCACTTTCGGCGCACGCCCTATTAGCTGGTTCAAATTACCGCGGCCAATGAATATTACATGACATGAAACGATCGAAATCGCGCCGTCACAAAACCTTCATTCGGATGTTATTTGCCGCAGCCGAGGCTATATTTAGAGAAGCCTCGCCAGCCTCCCCCAGCGCACTGCCGAACAGACATATTTGTATTCGAATAATTATAATTTTCAAGGGGTTTCAATATTTGCCTCTATTGCGATGCAGCATCTCTATTCGGAGATATGGTCGCATGAAAACTTCCAAACCCGGCTATCTCTACGCCATTGCACTGCTGTGCAATGCCCGGTTTCAGCCTCTGATTCAGAGGGAATCCTTCAAAATTGCAGCGAAATGCGGATCGAATGCACGGTTGATCGGCCCGGCGGCAGCCCCGAGCGCCACCGACCAGGGATCGGCCATGCCGGGCTGCAGGCGCGGCAGCATGCGGCCAGGTCGTTCGGCGATCGAAGGCAGTAGCGGGCCGATGGCCACGATCAACCTGTTGACCAGCGCTTCCGGGGCACTACCGCAGAGGATCACCGTCTGCGGATCGAAGACCGTTTCGATCAGATGGATGCTCCAGCGCAGTTCCACGGCCGCCGTTTCGATCCAGGTCTCGATGCTTTGATCGCCCCTTGAGGCAAGATCGTTGATGCATGTATGCAGGTCGGGATCGGCGGGATCGGCCGAGAGATGCTGATAGAGCGAGGCGAGCGAAGCGCGATGTTCGAGCGGCGTCGTTTTACCGTCTGCAAACAGCAGCGCCATGCCAATCTCGCCGGCATTGCCATTGGCGCCGCGGTAGAGTTCGCCATTCAGGATAAGGCCGGCGCCGATGCCGTAGCCGACGAAGAGGCAGACTGCATGGTCGAGACCATGGGCGGCTCCCACCATGCGTTCGGCAGTCGCCGCCGCCGCCGCATCGTTCTGTAGGCCGACATCGAGCCCGGTACCGGCGGTCAGCGTTTCCAACAGCGGAAACTTCTGCCAGGCCTCCATCATCCACGGATCGTCGCCGCTGCCGGCGACCCCGAAGGGCCCGGGCATGGCGACACCGAGGCCGACCATTCGCTTTTCCGACTGCTGAACGATCCCGGCAAGCTTGGAACGCACTTCGGCGACGAGATCGAGGATAACCTTTGCTCCCGTCGATGGACCTCCTGTGGGAAGGCCGGCTTCTGCGCGCACCAGAACACTGCCGATCAGATCGACGGCGACCGCCCGCGTCACATGCCGATCGATCTGCAGGCCGATCGCGAAGGCGCCTTCAGGCACGAGCCGGTAGGGCGTCGAGGGCTGCCCCCTGCCCTTTCGCACCGGCTCCTGCGAACGGACGAGGCCATCGCGCTCGAGTTCCTCGATGATATTGGACACCGTCTGCTTGGTCAGCCATGTCGCCCGCGCCAGATCGGCGCGTGAAAGCTCACCGTTGATCCTCAGGGCATCGATTATCACGCGTCGGTTATGCGCGCTGGTGCCTTCGTGGTTAGTGCCGCTCTTGGCCCGGATCGGCCTGACGTCATTCATGCGCAATTGCCTCTTGACTCCAATAGAATGTTGAAGAACTAATAAGTCAAGACAATTGACTTAATAAGGGACCGAAGAGTTCCAGGGAACGCAGGACGCCAACAAGGCTCCGACGACGCCCCCGAGACGACTTTCGAACACCGACGGCGGAAGGCCGCCCTCGACAATGCGTAAATGTCACAAAACTGGAGGCTGTAATGCTGAAATCCCTTACCAAGACGCTTCTGGGTGCGGCCTTGATCGGCGCATCTCTTGCGCCGCATGCTTTCGCCGAAACGACACTGAACGCGCTTTTCATGGCGCAGGCCGCTTACAGCGAAGCCGATGTGCGCGCCATGACCGATGCCTTCGCCAAGGCGAACCCCGACATCAAGGTCAATCTCGAATTCGTTCCCTATGAAGGCCTGCACGACAAGACGGTGCTGGCGCAGGGTTCTGGCGGCGGTTACGACGTCGTGCTCTTCGATGTCATCTGGCCGGCCGAATACGCCACCAACAAGGTTCTGGTCGACGTCTCTTCGCGCATCACCGACGAGATGAAGAAAGGCGTACTGCCAGGCGCCTGGACCACGGTGCAATATGACGGCAAATATTACGGCATGCCGTGGATCCTCGATACCAAATACCTGTTCTACAATAAGGAGATCCTCGAAAAGGCCGGCATCAAGGCGCCGCCGAAGACCTGGGACGAGCTGGCCGACCAGGCAAAAGCGATCAAGGACAAGGGCTTGCTCGCCACGCCGATCGCCTGGAGCTGGTCACAGGCCGAAGCCGCCGTCTGCGATTACACCACGCTTGTCAGCGCCTACGGCGGCGACTTCCTGAAGGACGGCAAGCCGGCCTTCCAGACCGGCGGCGGCCTCGACGCGCTGAAATACATGGTCTCCAGCTATTCCTCCGGCCTGACCAACCCGAATTCCAAGGAATTCCTCGAAGAGGACGTCCGCAAGGTCTTCGAAAACGGCGATGCCGCTTTCGCGCTGAACTGGACCTACATGTACAACATGGCCAACGACCCGAAGGACAGCAAAGTCGCGGGCAAGGTCGGCGTCGTGCCAGCGCCGGGTGTCGCCGGCAAGAGCCAGGCTTCGGCCGTCAACGGCTCGATGGGCCTCGGCATCACCTCCGCCAGCCAGCACCCCGACGAGGCCTGGAAATACATCACCTTCATGACCTCGCAGGCCACGCAGAACGCCTATGCCAAGCTCAGCCTTCCAATCTGGGCATCTTCCTATGAGGACCCTGGCGTCACCAAGGGCCAGGAAGAGCTGATCTCCGCCGCCAAGGTCGGCCTTGCCGCCATGTATCCGCGCCCGACGACGCCGAAATATCAGGAACTGTCGACCGCGCTGCAGCAGGCGATCCAGGAATCCCTGCTCGGCCAGTCCTCCCCCGAGGACGCGCTGAAGTCGGCCGCGGAAAACAGCGGCCTCTGAGCCCGGCATGAAACCCCGGGCGGCGTCCGCCGCTGCCCGGTCTTAGAATCTATGAATGAAAAGGGTCGCCTCGATGTCGGGCACTTGGCTGACAACCCGCGCGTGGCTTTTGATGCTGCCGCTTCTCGTGGTGATGATCTCGGTGATCGGCTGGCCTCTGGTCGATACCGTCGGCCTCTCCTTCACCGATGCCAAGCTCGTCGGCACCGAGGGCAGCTTCGTCGGCATCGACAATTATGCCAAGATGCTCTCAGGCTCGAATTTCCAGCGCACGCTGATCACCACCGCATGGTTCGCGATCGTCTCGGTCGCCGCCGAAATGGTGATCGGCGTTCTTGCCGCTCTCCTGCTGAACCAGCAATTCCGCGGCCGCACCGCGCTGCGCGCCCTGATGATCCTGCCCTGGGCGCTGCCGACCGTTGTCAACGCCACGCTCTGGCGGTTGATCTACAATCCGGAATACGGCGCATTGAATGCCGCGCTGACCCAGCTCGGCTTGCTCGACGCCTATCGCTCCTGGCTCGGCGAGCCGGGCACGGCGCTCGCCGCCCTTATCGTCGCCGACTGCTGGAAGAATTTCCCATTGGTGGCGTTGATCGCGCTCGCCGCACTCCAGGCCGTGCCGCGCGACATCACCGCCGCCTCGCTCGTCGACGGCGCCGGCGCTTTCGCCCGCTTCCGCTTCGTCATCCTGCCCTATCTCGCTGGCCCGCTGATGGTGGCCCTAGTGCTGCGCACGATCGAAGCCTTCAAGGTGTTCGATATCATCTGGGTCATGACCCGCGGCGGTCCGGCCAACAGCACCCGCACGCTGTCGATCCTGGTCTATCAAGAGGCCTTCTCCTTCCAGCGGGCAGGCTCGGGCGCTTCGCTGGCCTTGATCGTCACCCTGCTGGTGACCCTGCTCGCCGCCGGCTACGCGGCGCTCGTGCGCAAGACCGCCGGGAGCGCCGCCTAATGGAACGCCGGAGCCCGCTTTTCTCAGCTTTCATTCACCTCTCGGCGATGCTGCTTGCCGCGGTCATCCTGGCGCCGATCTTGTGGCTCTTCATCATGAGCATCTCGCCGGCCGCCGATCTCGCGGCAAAACCGCTGCGCTGGTGGCCGCAGTCCGTCGATTTCTCGCGATACCAGGTACTGCTGTCGACGCTCGAAAACAGCGCTGGCGCCGCGTTCACCTCGTCGCTGCGCAACAGCATCGAGGTGGCCGGCATGGCGACGATCGCCGCCATAGCGCTCGCCATTCCGGCCGGCTGGGCCGTGTCGCGCACGCCTTCTGTCGGCTGGTCGCTGTCGATGGTGATCGCCACCTATATGCTGCCGCCGGTGGCGCTCGCCGTGCCGCTCTATATGGGCCTCTCCCATCTCGGCATGCTGAACAACGTCTTCGGCCTCGCCCTTGTCTATTTGACGATCCTGGCGCCCTTCACCACCTGGCTGATGAAGTCGGGCTTCGATGCCATTCCGCGCGAGATCGAATCCGCCGCGATGATCGACGGCGCCGGCCTGTTCCAGACACTCCGGATCATCACGCTGCCGCTCGCCGCTCCCGTGGTCGCGACATCGAGCCTCTTTGCCTTCCTGTTGGCCTGGGATGAATTCTTTTATGCGCTGCTCTTCACCTCAGACCAGCGCGCCAAGACGCTGACCGTCGCAATTGCCGATCTCGCCGGCGGCCGCGTTTCCGACTACGGACTGATCGCCACGGCAGGCGTGCTCGCCGCCCTGCCCCCGGTACTGATCGGTCTCGTCATGCAACGCGCCCTGATTTCGGGGCTGACCAGCGGCGGCGTCAAGGGATGAACATGGCAGAAGAAAGAACCCGCCCGGCCGGACTTGCCGCGATCGATCGCGAAATGGCGCGCCAGCACGCCGATGCAATCGCCTCCTATGAAGCTGCGACGCCAATGGCGGCGAAGGCCGCCGCCTCCTTGAAGCAGACCGGCCGCCTGCTGCTCATCGGCATGGGCGGTTCGCATGCGGTCAACCGCGCCGTCGAACCGCTCTACCGCGCGCACGGCATCGATGCCGTCGCCTTGCCGCTGTCCGAACAGCTTGGCCAGCCGCTGCAGGTTGCCGGCAAAACAATCTTCGTCACCTCGCAATCCGGCGAAAGCGCCGAGGTGGTGCGTTGGTTCGACGAGACCGGCGGCACGCAGGAGACCTTCGGTCTGACCCTCGAAAGCCGCTCCTTCCTCGCAAGAACCGCCCCGTCGCTGGTCGGCAGCGGCGGCACCGAACTTGCTTTTGCTGCCACCCGCAGCCTGACGGTGACCTTCGCCTTGCATCTGGCAATCCTCACCGCCCTTGGCGAAGATCCCGCGGCGGCACTTGCCGCCCTCAGCGCGCCCGTAGACCATGACATCGCCGCCGCCCTCGCCGCATTCGAAAATGTCTCAACCATCGTCACCTCAGGCCGCCGGCTGCAGGGTGTCGCCGAGGCATTGGCGCTCGGATTGACGGAGCTATCGCGCCGTCCGTGTTTCTCGCTCGAAGGCGGCCAACTCCGCCATGGGCCGATGGAAATGCTGGGGCCAGAAATCGGTGTCGTGCTGTTCCGCGGCCTGGACGAGACGGCCAGCCTGGTGACGGCGATGGCGGTCTCTGTCGTCGAGACCGGCGCCCCGGTCATCCTGTTCGACGCATCCGGGCAGGCGCCGGTCACTGGCGCAGTGACGATCCGCTTTGCCCCTGCAACGGGCCTTGCTGCAATCTTCGCCATGCTGCCGATCGCCCAGCGACTGATGATCGCCTTTGCCGACGCCCGCGTGGAAAATGCCGGGACGCCGGTCCGTTCCACCAAGATTACCCGGAGTGAATGAATGCGGCCGCTTGCAGTCATCGGCAACGTCAATGTCGACCTCATCCTTGGACCGGCCGCCCCCTGGCCGAAAGCCGGCACGGAAATCATCGTCGATCATGACGAACTCAGGGTCGGTGGCTCCGCCGGCAACAGCGCGCTCGCCTGGCAGGCGCTCGGCATCGAATTCGTGATCGCCGCCAATATCGGCAGCGACCAGTTCGGCCGCTGGCTTGCCGAAGCCTTCGGCCATCGGTCTGAGAACTGGCCGGTGCGCCCCGAGAGAACGACGCTTTCCGTCGGCATCACCCATCCTGACGGCGAGCGCACCTTCTTCACCACGACGGGCCATCTGCCGCGCTTCAGCCTTGCCGATGTCTTCGCCGTCATCGACGGTCCAAGGCTGCGCGGCGGTTACGCGCTTCTCTGCGGCGCCTTCCTGACCGACGATCTGGCAAAGGAATATGGTGCTTTCTTCGACTGGGCCGGCAGCCACGATATCACCGTCGCGCTCGACACCGGCTGGCCGCTCAACGGCTGGACGGAAGAGAATTGTGAGAAGACGCGCGCATGGCTCTCCCGCAGCGGCGTAGCGCTGCTGAACGAGGTCGAGACGACGACGCTTGCCGGCATTGCCGATCCGGTCGAGGCTGCGCGCGAGATCAGGTCGCACATGCCGGACGGCGCGATCGTCGTCGTCAAACGCGGCCCGGAGGGCGCCATCGCCATCGGCCCGGACGGCCTGCTGGTGTCGGTGGAGGCACCCCTCGTCGAAGTCGTCGATACGATCGGCGCCGGCGATGTCTTCAACGCCGCCTTCCTCGCCGCGCTCGCAAGGGATGAACCGCTGGTGTCCTGCCTGAAGGCGGGAACCGAGGTCGCCTCGCGCGCCATCTCTACCCTGCCCCGCAGCTATGGTGATCCCTCGTCCATCGAGGAGCCCGTGTCATGAGCGCGCTCGACATCCAGAATATCCGCAAGACCTATGGCGACGTCGAGACCCTGAAAGGCATCGACATATCGCTGGAGAGCGGCGAATTCCTCGTGCTGCTCGGCTCGTCGGGATGCGGCAAGTCCACACTCCTGAATATCATCGCCGGCCTCGCCGAGGCAACGAGCGGCGACATCAGGATCGCCGGGCGCTCGGTACTCGCGGTCCATCCGAAAGACCGTGACATCGCCATGGTCTTTCAGTCCTACGCCCTCTACCCCAATCTGACGGTGCACCGGAACATCGGCTTCGGCCTGGAAATGCGTAAAGTTCCGGCGGGCGAGCGCGACAGGGCGGTTCGCGATGCGGCGAAACTGCTGCAGATCGAAAACCTGCTCGACCGCAAGCCGAGCCAGCTTTCCGGCGGCCAGCGCCAGCGCGTCGCGATCGGCCGCGCGCTGGTGCGCAAGCCGGAAGTCTTCCTCTTCGACGAACCGCTCTCAAATCTCGACGCCAAGCTGCGCATGGAGATGCGCACCGAAATCAAGCGACTGCACCAGATGCTGAAGACGACGGTCGTCTATGTCACCCATGACCAGATCGAGGCGATGACCCTGGCAAGCCGTATTGCCGTCATGCGCGACGGCCGCATCGAGCAACTGGGCACGCCGGAGGAGATCTACAACCATCCGGCAACGCTCTATGTCGCTACCTTCGTCGGCGCGCCGCCGATGAACCTGCTGCAGGCGACGGCGCGCGACGGCCGGCTGGCGCTTTCACATTCCGAAACCAGCCTGCCCCTGCCCGCCCGTTTCCGCGATGCGGCCGGCAATGGCCGCGACCTCGTCCTCGGCATCCGTCCCGAGGCGCTTCGCACCAACGGTTCCGGCCCGTCGATCGAGGCAACCCTGGAGGTCGCCGAGCTGACCGGCCCGGAACTCGTCGTCACCGCCCTTGCCGGACATCAGCGGCTGATGGCCTGCCTGCCGCCGCGCACGCCGATCCGCGACAACGAAAAACTCACCCTCTTCTTCGATGAGGAGGCAATGCATCTCTTCGATCCGCAGACCGGTCTCAGCTGTCTCCACCAGCAGTGAAACAGCAATCCGGCCGATCGTGCTGATTGTTCAATTCGCGGCGTCGACAGGCTTCCGCTTGTAGACGTGAATATAGTCGACGAGCAGGATGGAAGGGTTCGGCGTTTCATCGATCGGCCAACCCGATCCGAGCGCCAGGTTCACCAGCGGATAAAACGGCATCTGGAACTCCTTCGGCGTATCGAAGCTCCAAAGGAACTGACGGTCGAAGTAGAAGCTCGTCTTGTCAGCCTGGATATCGACGCCATAGGTGTGATAGTCGCTGTTCAAAATTCCGTCCTGGACCTTATTCCAATAGCCGCCGGTGGTATTCTGCCCGCCCTGGCTCTGACGCCAGATATGAAAACCCATGCTGAATTCGTAGGGCGCGCGGCCGTAATATTCCAGCACGTCGATCTCGGCGGTGTATTTCGACCGGTCGAGGCCGATAAGCCAGAAGGCCGGCCAGACACCCTTGCCCGGCGGCAGCTTCATTCGTGCTTCGAAATAGCCGAACTGCTGCGAAAAGCCTTCACCCCTAGGGTTCACCGACGACAGCAGGCCCGAGCGCCATGTGCCATCGGCCTCTTTGCGCGCTTCGATCTTCAGGATTCCCTGATCGGTGGTAAACGGAAAACCGGGGGCCGGATCGGTGAAACGGGCATCACCGAAATCGCCGTTCCAGGGCGTATGGGCGATCCAGCGGGAGCTTTTCTCTCCCCAGGCCGAAACGTCGAGACTATCGAAACTCTCCTCGAAGGTCAGCTGGTATGCATTGATATTGAGCGGTTCCTGGGCGACGCTGGGCCGGCCGGGAAGCGCCCCCAGACCGAGAACGACGAGCAGACCCAAAGCCTTAGAAGATATCCCGTAACGCATTCCGCTTCTCCAAAAACGCCAGACCAACTCGTTTGGGCTGCACTTGTCTCAATCACGAGGTGAGAACCCCGTTTCGTCGCGGCATGAGCCGTTGAACGATGATGGTCTCGATGCCGCCGGGCCTTCCCAGAATCTGCCAGAGCAGCAGCGCGAAGGCCCAGAAGATTGTGGCTGCCGCCCCGCCGCAAGATGCCAGCGCGACGATAAGATTGAGGCCGAGAGGCATGGCAACGAGCGTAGGCTGCACCCAAAGCAGGAAAGCAATCATCGGCAAGCTTGCGACCAGGGGCCGGAAAAAGGAATTCAGCTGCGAGGCAAAGGTCGCGCCGATCAGCCGCCGCGTGATGACGAGCGATGCGGCATAGGCGACAAGCACCGCAACAACACGCGCGCCCAGCGCCCCCGCCACCTGAAAATAGGCGATGCCCAGAATGGTGACCGGAGCCCTGACGGCGAACTCGACGAACATCCGGAGAGCGACATAACGGGTATTGTTCATGACCATGGCCAATGGCGGCATCATGTTCGTGGGAAGACCGAGCAGGCTGACAAGGCACAGCCATTGCAAGATCGGTGCGGACGATGCCCATTTCTCTCCGACGAGGATACGCACGGTCGGCTCGGCGAGGAAGGCAAGCGCGATGAGCACGGGTGCCGCGACGAAGGTGATCGCATTCGTCGCTTTGAGATAGGCGGCGACCAGGTTGCGGCGGTCTTCGACAGTGGCGAATGCCGCCATCAGCGGGCGCAGCAACGGCCCGACGAAGGTCTGGTACGGAATAGCCGCGATATTGTCGGCGACGCTGAAGGCGCCGAACGTCGACAAGCCGGTAAAACGCGGCAGCAGCAGCCGGTCTAGCTGCCAATTGATCGAATTCAGCACCTGCGACACGGTATTCCAGCTGATCATGTCCTGAAAATGCGTCCATTCGGAAAGGCTGAACGTCGGTCGCATCGGCGCAAAGACATAGGACATGATCATCGCCGCAGTCGGGCCGGCGACCGCGCCGATCGCCAGCCCCCAATAGCTGCCTGTTGCCACAGCTACCCCTACCCCGAACAGCAATGTCGACCCTTTGGCGATCAGATCGAGCGCGAACTCGCGTTTGAAATCGAACCGCTGCATGAAAAGAACCATGCGGGGACTGATCGTGCTGCGCATGGCAGGCGCGATCGAGAGAACGGCGACAAGGGCGAAAAGCCGTGAATCGTCGTAGATCAGCGCCATCGGCCAGGAGATGAGCATCATCAGCAGGCTGATGGCCAGTCCTCTCAGCAGGCTGAGGGTGAAGGCCGTGGCGAACATCTCGTCCGACGGTGAGGATTGACGCATCAGCGCCTGCGTCAACGGCAGGTCCAGGATCGCCTCGACGATGACCAGCACCGATGTCGCGATGGCGACCAGGCCGAAATCCGCCGGGCTCAAAAGCCTTGCCAGGACAAGCAGGCTGACGAAATCCAGCACCCGCGCCAGGAATTTTCCGCTGATGGTCCAGATGCTCGCCGTCGCCGTCCTCTGAGCTACGCTTGACATGATCTATCTATCTATTCCTCGTCAAGGGTTTGAGACGCTTCGGTCACGGCGGCAAGGCAGGTAACGGCGTTCCTTCCCGTCAAGCGGACCGTCGTCTGAAGGTGTCGGCGGATCGGTCGTCATGGCTGGACAGCTGTTGCTCGATGAGGCTGGACAGACGATCGCGGAAGACGGCGGAGGAGAATTTCAGCGAATGCGCGCGGATTGCCTGCGGATCGATATCGTCCTCGACCTCTTCGAATGCTGCCATCGTTTCCAAAAGAGCTTCTGTCGTCTGCTCGGCAAAGCGGAAGCCGACCTGCGGCGCGGATACGGTCTCCCGGGCGCCGCCCGCATCGAAGGCCAGGACCGGCCGCCCTGATGCCATGGCTTCCACCGGCAGGATGCCGAAATCCTCCGTGCCCGGAAACAACAGGGCGCGGCATCGCGACAGGTGATCGCGCAGCACGTTGAAGGGCTGATGGCCGAGAAACTCGACGGTCGGCCCGGCGATCGACTTCAGATAAGGGAGTTGTTCGCCCTCGCCGATCACCACCAGTTTCCGGCCGGCCTCGGTGCAGGCGCGCACAGCGATATCCGGCCGCTTATAGGTGGTCAGCTGTCCAGCATAGAGGTAGAACTCGCCCTTCCCCTTGCCCACTGCAAAATCATCGGTCGCAACCGGCGGATGAATGACAATGGATTCCCGGTCGTAGAAGCGGCGGATGCGGCTAGCGACATAGTCGGAATTAGCGACGAACATATCCACCCGCGAGGCTGTCGTCACGTCCCAGGCGCGCAGCATCGGCGCGGTGATCGACATCAGGGCGCGGCCCACCCAGGGAAGCCCATGGCGGTAGACATGGAACTGATCCCAGATATAGCGCATCGGCGAATGGCAGTAGCAGACATGCAGAGCGTCGGCGCGCGTGATGATGCCCTTGGCAGGCCCGGATTCGCTCGAGAGCACCAGATCATAGTCCTGCAGATCGAACTGCTCGAGCGCAAAGGGCATCAGCGGCAGCATCTTGGTGTAATGCCGTTGCGCGCCGGGGATCTTCTGCAGGAAGGATGTGCGGATGTTGCGCGTCTTCAGAAAATCGCTGATGCGATCGCGGTTGCAGACGAGGGTGAAGATGTCTGCCTGCGGAAACATGCGGCATAGTTCTTCGACGACCTTTTCACCCCCGCGCATCGAAACGAGCCAGTAATGCACAATGGCGACACGAAGCTGCTTGGCGTCGCTTGCGCTTCCGGCCTCGGCGACACGTCGTTTCGCCATGACGGGCGCATCGGCGAGAAACGCCCTCGCATCGGGAAGGGAGGTTGTTGCTTTCAGGGTCAACGGAATACTCCTTGTGTCGCCATGCCGTCTACCGGCTCGAAAACCGCATTCGTCGAAAGCAGGCCGTGATATTCGGCAAGAAGCGCGTCGCGCCATTCCTCGTGTGTCGAGGCGAGATCCGGCGACATCTGGAAAGCCCGCTCGCTCATGGCGCGGACCTCATGCATCGGCATCTGGCTGTATCTCGTCAGAATATCGGCAAAGGCGCATTCGTCGGCCGTATCGCAGGCAAGTGCCATGCCGGCTCTTTCCATTTCCTCGGCGAGAAAGGCGCCGCGCGACATGATGACGGGCAGCCCGCTCCTGGCCGCTTCGATCGCGACGAGACCGAACGGCTCGGGATAGCGAGAGGGCATCAACAACGCACGCGCCTCGCGGATGGTCGGGCCGATCTCCGCATGCGACAGCCAGCCGACGGCTCTGACGTGATCTCCCGATGCTCTGACCAACGGCATCAGCGGCCCGTCCCCGATCACGCAGAGCCTGACGCCGGCTCTGCGCGTGGCAGCTATGGCGTCCTCAACGCCTTTCTCCTCGTCCAGCCGCCCGATGAACACGAACTCGTCGTTGGCCTCTGCTTCGATGCGGTTGATCGAGAGTGGCGCGACGGGATTGCGGATCGTCGATAGCCGTTCGGGTCGATAACCGGCGCCGACGAGAAAACTCGCCATCTTCTCGTGCAGCAGGATGATCCGGCCGAATTCGGTCTGCCCCTTCAAGAGCCGGAGGATATTGGAGCCGCGGGCTACCCGCCACAATTTGTGCGAATAACTTCTCTTGTCGCAAGCTGTCGCAATGCAGCCTCCGCCAAGCGGGCGTCGCTGGCAGATCTCCTGCGCCTGGTAGTCGAAGAACGCGCCGTTGGGGCAGGCCGTGAAGAAATCATGCGCGTGAACCACGCATCGTCCGGCGACCGGCAACAGCGCCCGGAAAATCGCGGGAGACAGGATCTGGTGCCAGCCATGCACATGGTAGACGGTGTTGGCGGTATCTTTTTCGGCAATCCAGTTCGCCACCATGCGGACGGCGGCGCGATTGTGAATGCCGGTGACCAATGCCTTCGCGCGATCGGCGCTGAGCAGGTCGCGGCTGTTCAGCCCGACCATTGAGACCCCGAGTGCGGCAAGCTCCGTATTGGCGGCGTCATCCCCGCTAATATAGGTTACGGGGATGCCAAGCCCGCGAAAAAGCTTGGCAGACAGCACCGCCAGGCCTGTCGCGCCGCCTCGGGCCACCGAATAGTCGTCGATGACGACCACCCGATCGATCGTCGTTGCGCGGGGGCCGGAAAACCGGCCGAAGCTTGCGGTGAATCGGGTGCGCTCGGAAAACGACGGGCGCATTACTTCACCGAAACCGCGCCGTTGGCACAAGCCTCCAGCGCCTTGCGGTTGAGAATGCGGATCTTGCCCTGCCCCCCGTCGATAATCTTGCCTTCTCGCAGGCGCCGAAGGCATTGATTGACCTTTTCGCGCGACGCCGGCAGCGTCGCTGCCAGGTCATTTTGCGAGATGACCAGTTCGTCCCCGCTATTTGCCGCGTCTTTTCCATAAACAGCCGAAAGTCGCAGCAGCGTGCTGGCCAGTCTCGACTGCAGGCTCGACGCCGCATTCGCAATAATGCGGAGTTCAAGCTCCGAAATACGCGCCAGCGCTCTGGAGAAGACCTTCTCCCGAAAGCTCGGATCGCTGGCATACATGTCGCGCAGCAGGCGGCCTTCGAAGAAATGCAGCTCACAGTTGGAGCTGGCTCGATATTCAAGACTCAATGTCTGCCTGCGCAGAACCTCAAGTTCGCCGATCAGGCCTGATTTCGGAATGATCTCGACGATAAATTCCCTGCCGTCGGGCAGCATTGTGCTTGCGCTGACCACGCCCGAATGCACGCGGGCGAACATATCGATCAGGACGCCGGCGCCGGCGATGACCTCGCCGCGCCGGAAACGCCGGACGCTCGACCGGCAGGAAAGGAATTCATCGTCGAGCACTATCCGGCTGCCGAGATGAATGCCGCCGCCAGTCGATATCGCCCCCCTGCCGATGCCGGCCTTACGATCTGATGCGTGTGTCGCTCCATCCATGCGCATAACTCCGAGTACTAGAATGATCATAGAAAATGCTGCACTGCATCATTTATATTGCCTTAATAGGCAAGTCAAATAACATCACCGATAATTAGCGTAAAGATAAAGTTTATACCCAGTTGAAAAACAGAAAATACATCATATACCGAAATCAAAATTCGATTCGTCCGCACAACTGCCACATAATTGGAGAGTCGTTCTTGCAAAAAGTCTTAGACACTAAAAATTGTCATGGCATCAAAAATATAAATGAATCTCCGTGAGTTAATCACCAGTAGGTAGCTTTGGTGGTGATTTAGAATGAAAATAAATAGAACAAGGTACAGTGACAATTCTCTTCCGCCATTTGGTAGCATAAAGAAATAATTAAGGATTATGACCTTGGTAACAGACAATCAGGGTGCGGCGCAGCAAAGTTTGAACGGTTCTTAATCGGAAAGTTTTGGAGACCACCGATGGCATGGCAAGCACATAGTTTCGAGGCATGGTCGCGTGTCGGACAGTCTGCGAAAGACGGCGACCTCCATGCGTCCCAGCCTCGTGCAGCAGGCAGATCGTCCAAGCGCGCCCTCGACATTCTGTTGGCAATCACCGCCCTGATCCTGCTTTCCCCGCTTCTGCTGCTCGTCGCGATGATCGTGAAATTCTCCGACCGCGGTCCGGTTTTCTATTCCCATACGCGCATCGGCTTCGGCGGAGCGCCGTTCGGATGCCTCAAGTTTCGCACGATGAAGACCGATGCGAGCGCTCAACTCGCCGAATTGCTGCAAAACAGTCCCGCTGCGCGCAGCGAATGGGAAGCAACCCGCAAGTTGAAGGATGATCCGAGGATCACGGTCGTCGGCGATATCCTGAGGCGGTCGAGCATCGACGAACTCCCCCAGCTGTTCAATGTTCTTCGTGGCGAGATGAGCCTGGTCGGCCCCCGGCCGATCACCGCCGAGGAATTGCCGCGCTACGGCGAGCATATATGGGCCTACATGGCCGTCCGTCCTGGATTGACCGGTCATTGGCAGACCAGCGGGCGCAACGATGTCAGCTACGAGCACCGGGTGTCCCTCGACGTTCACTACCTCAATAACTGGTCGCTTGGCCGGGACTTCATCATCATTGCCAAGACCATTCCCGCTCTGTTTTCGCAGCGTGGCTCGTACTGAGCATTAAAGGGGAGAGCTGCCGATCGTGGCCGATGTCGGAAGGCACGCTAGTCCCCCGTCCCCTCCAAGCTGCCAGTATCTCGTTACTCCGTAATCTCGCCATTTGGATTAGGACGACATGACCTCAAGCACGATCTTCAGCGGTGTTTCCCCGATATCCCTGCCTGCCTCCGCAGCCACCGGCGGGAACTCACCGCTGACCCTGCGGGACATGCTCTTTTTTCTCAGAATGCGCTGGCTCTGGATCGTGGCTACGATCTTTGCCTTTCTTGCGATGGCCGGCAGCTATCTTCTCACCGCCGAGCCGACTTACGTTGCCAGCACGCAACTTGTGATCTTCCCGCAGGTGAACAGCACCGAAGCTCAAAGAGCCTTCGCGGAAGACGCATTCATAGAAGGGCAGCTGGAGATCGCCAGATCGAGCGATGTCATCGGCGGGACGGTAAGAGCGCTCGATCTTGATAGCGATCCCGACTTTGTCGATTGGAAACCTTCGCTGCTCGACAAGGCAAAGGACTGGCTTCTTTCTGCTCAGACGGACACGCAGGAAGCCGCCGGCGTGGGAACGGGTGAAACGCCAACCAGACCCCGGACCGAGGAGGAACGGCTCCACGACCTGGCAATCGCCACGCTTCAGAACATGATGGACATACGCCGGATCGGGAGTTCGACGATCATCGAGATATCAGCTGCAGCGTCGAGCCCTCAGAAGGCCGTCGCCATCGCCGATACACTCGCCAGGCAATATATTCAGAAGAATATCGCAATGAAGGCCGATGCTTCCCGCCAATACAGCGACTGGCTGGAAAAATTCCTGAGGGAGCAGCAGCGCGGGCTCGCCGATGCCTCTAGCGCCTTGAACACATTCAACAGCAATCCGCGCGACCAGTTCAAGCTTGCGGAGCTGCAGAGCGCGACGGATGCCCGCCGCACCCTTTATGAAAGCACGCTGACCCAGCTTACCGAAGCCAAGCAGCGCATCACCTACCCCGTGTCCGACGCCACGATCGTCTCGCGGGCCACGCTGCCTCTTTCGAAGGCGAGGCCGCGCAGCACGCTCATCACAGCCTTTGCCGCGGCGGTCGGCCTCGGCGTCGGCTTGGCGCTCGCTATGATAAGGCACGCCAGCGACCGCCGGATCGTCCGTCCTCAGCAGATCGCGGATGCCGGCGGAGTGTCCATCGTCACCTTGCTGGCAAGATCGAAGCAGAGCCGGGATGGGGACCCTGCCCGCTTCCTCGCCGACGGCACGAGCAATACGGCAGCCTATCCTGTTATTCCCGGCATGGCGGAATTGAGCGCAACCATCGTCGGTCTTCGGCGCAAACGCCGCGTCGTCATTGGAATCGTCGCCGTCGATCCCGGCAGCGGGGCATCGACCATTGCATGCGAACTGGCGGTGCTGTCGTCGATTTCGGGGGCGGACACGCTGCTGATCGATGCGGCTGCGGAGAAATCCTCACTGAGCAAATCGATCGCGCCCCATAGTTCCACAGGTCTCATCGATGTGCTCGACAACGGCGAACTGATCCAGACGGCGGCGTTACCCCTCACCCCAACCCTGAAATTCCTTCCGCTCGGCAACGTGGAAGCAGTGACGCCGGCCGTTCGTCTAAGCTCCCGTCGCACGCAGCTGAGCTTCGCCGAGCTGAAAAAGGAATTCGACGCCATATTCGTCGATATTTCCGCATTCTCGACCTCCCCCGATGCCAATGCGATCGCGCCGGAGCTGGATGGCGTCCTCGTGGTCACCTCGCATGGGCGCACCTCGATCGACGATACCGTGCGCGTCATCGACACCATGCGCAATGTCGGCGCCGAGATCCTCGGCGTGATCATCAACCATGCACCGAAGAGAATAGAGTCATGATCTCACCTTCGGCAGGAGCAGCAAGACGGGACCGCCCATTGCGAATTGCCCTGGGGATCGCCTCGGCCGGGCGCCCTTCGATATTGCGGGAGACGATCGATTATCTCACCGGCCTGCCGGATCAAGCCGAACGGCTGATCGTCTGCGTGCCCGTCATCGAGGATGCGGCCGGGCTCGCCGGCCGCAGTGACGTGGAAGTCATCGTCGGCAGCCGCGGCCTGACCGTCCAGCGCAACAGGATCATGCAGGCCGCATCAGCCGATGCGGACGTGCTGATCTTTCTCGACGACGACTTCATTCCCGCCGCGACTTTCCTGTCGCGCATGGCGGCCGTCTTTGCAGCAAAGCCGGACGTGGCAATCGCCACCGGCGAGGTACTCGCTGACGGGGTCCTCGACGGGGGCCTCAGCATGACGAAGGCCCTGGAGGTTCTCGAAACGGCAGGCGAAGGCGCCGAGCATGTCGCGGATGTCTACAACGCCTATGGATGCAACATGGCGGTCCGCCTTGCGCCCGTTGTCGAGCACGCCCTGACCTTCGACGAGCAGCTGCCGCTTTACGGCTGGCTCGAGGATGTCGATTTCAGCAGGTCCATCGCCCGCCACGGCCGGTCCGTCTACGTCGAAGGCGCCCGCGGTGTGCATCTCGGCGTCAGATCCGGACGCCAGCCCGGCCGAAGGCTCGGTTATTCACAGATCGCCAATCCTGTCTACCTGATCCGCAAGGGCACGATGTCGAAAGGCCGTGCAATCGCGCAGATCGGCCGCAACATCCTGGCAAATATGTCGGGCGCCGTGCTGAAGGACCGCCTGATCGACCGGTGGGGACGTTTGAACGGCAATGTGCTGGCGCTAGCCGATCTTCTTGTCGGTCGTGCCTCTCCGTCCCGCATTCTCGAACTCGGCACTCCGTCGCCGCGCGAGATGCCTTCACCGTCGATCGCAACGAAACGGAGATAGACCAATGCAGCCTACATCCTTGTTCGATCGCCTCGTTTCCGTGGCACTCGCCTTGCTGGCGTTCGCCTGCCTGACCGGTTGGAGCGTCGCCCATGCGCAAACATTCACCCTCGTGCCGGAAGACAAGGTCAGACTACGCGTCGTCGAATGGCGCTCGTCGGATTCCCGCTATGCCAGCTGGGAGGCTCTCGACGGCGTCTATACCATCGATGATGCCGGCAATCTGTCGATCCCGATCGCTGGCCACCTGCAGGCGAATGGGAAGACGACCGAGCAGCTTGCCGATGCCATTGCCGGCGCGCTGGCCGAAAAATCGGCACTTCCGGGAAAGCCGTATATCGCCCTGGAGATTGCCGAACATGCACCGATTTTCGTGACCGGAACCGTGCAGACCCCCGGCCGCTATCCTTTTGAACCCAACATGACGGTGATGAAGGCCGTCAGCATCGCCGGCGGTTTCCTGCGGGAACGTGAAGACAACACCTATTTCGAGCGCGACCGGATCCAGGCTGCCGGCGCCTACCGGACGGCCGTTCTCAACCGGCGCGATCTGTTGATGCGGCAGGCGCGGCTGCGTGCCGAGATCGCCGGCGAGCAGAGTTTCGAAATCCCCGCCGAACTCTTGGGAACACCCGACGTCGACAAGCTCAAGGCCCAGGAACTGAACCTGATGCGGCTGCGGCGCGTCGACATCGCCAGCCAGATCGAAGCGGCGAACGACCTTACCCGCCTCTATGGGCAGCAGGCCGAGTCACTGGAGGCCAAGATCAGTTCGCAAAAGCGGCAGATCGACCTTGCCCAGAAGGAGCTGGACAATGTCAACAGCCTGGTCAGCAAAGGCTTGGTCAGCAATTCCCGCCAGGTCTCGGTCGACCGCTGGGTTGCGGATGCGCAAGGCACCCTGATCGATCTCGAAGTCGCCCTGACCACGGCTCGCCAGGGCCTCAGCGAAGCCGACCGTTCCAAGATCAACATCGTCAACAGGCAGAACAGCGAAAATCAGGACCTGCTGAACCAGGTTAATCTCGCGATCGGCAGGGCGGCGATCGATATTCAGGTCGCCCAGCTCCTCGGCGAGCAGGCTGGCTACGACGCTCAACTCGCCCAGATCAATACAGATGCGCCGGGTCTCGGCAGGGCACAGAAAAACTACAGGATCGTGCGTCGCAACGACGACGGAACCTCCCGTAGCATCGTGGCGGACGAGCAAACCGCATTGCTGCCGCACGATCTCGTCGAGGTCGGCTTGGACACGAACCTTCAGGCGCCATCTCCGTCGCCGCATACCGTTCCGCAGAAACAGAGTTCGATGGTCCCGTCATCCGATGTGGCCGGAGACAATCGCTCCGCTGCCGGCTGGATTTCCCAGACCGGATCGAATTAGGAGACGGTCGTGATCATCGACGCCTCGCCCATTCCGCCGAAAGGTGGATGCCGCTTTTCCGCCAAAGCGAGGCCTCGGCCGCTCGCTCTCCTGCTCGGGATCTGAAGCATGTCGATAGAGCCGATCGGTTTCATGGTTCTGCTGCTTGGCGTGCTCAGCATGCTGAACGGCGCGCGCTTTGCCATCACCGCGCTATGCCTGTCAACACTGCTCGGAGCAGCAGCGGCTCTGCAGCTGCCGGCGCTCGGCGGCAGCAGCATCCAGCCGAGCCATCTTCTGGTGCTCTTTCTCGTCATGGCCGCCTTGCTGCGCCCGGTTCAGATGCAGGCGACGCTCGCCAGCATCGCCTATCCGGGGCCGGGCTTCTGGTTTGCCTGCTACATCCTGTTTTCCGTGGTGTCGTCCTTCTTCCTGCCCCGTATCTTTGCCGGTGCGACCCTCGTTTACTCCTCCGCGAGAGACCCCTCGGGCATGATGTCGACGGTAGCGGCGCCGCTGGCTCCGGGTTCGTCCAATCTCAGCCAGTCCGTCTATCTGCTCGGCGACCTCGCCTGCTTCGCCGTCGTCGCCGGACTTGCCCGGCTCGGATATGGCCGTTTCATCGCGCAGCAGCTGATCGTCGCGTCGATAGCGTGTTTTGCCTTCGCGCTGATCGACCTCGCAACGTTCCAGATCGGCCAGGTCCAGCTGCTCGATATCATCAGAAATGCGAATTATACGATGCATACGGCCGAGACCATCCACGGCTTCAAGCGCATCGTCGGCCCCTTTCCCGAAGCAAGCGCTTACGGCGCCGTCGCATTGGCTTATTTCGGCTTTACGCTCATGCTTTGGCTGGAGCGCGTCCAAAGCCGTATGGCTGGATTGGCAACGCTTCTGATCGGCCCGACCATCGTGCTCTGCACCTCGACAACCGCCTATGTCGCGGGCGTCTTCGTTCTCTGCATGTTCGTGCTGTTCTGCCTGAAACGACTGATCGGCGGTCCCGCCACGACCGCGCACATGATGTTCCTGGCGATCACACTGTTCTTCATCCCCTGCGCCATCACCGCGCTCAGCCTTGTTCCCGATGCATGGAATTCCATCGCCGGCCTCCTGACCACCACCGTATCGGACAAGCTGCAATCGCAGTCCGGCGAGGAGCGCACCGCCTGGAACACCCTGGCATTGATCGCATTCGTCGATACCGCCACTTTCGGCGCCGGACTGGGCACCGTTCGAGCTTCCAGTTTCATCGCCGCATTGCTGTCCAATGTCGGATTGACCGGCACCGCCCTGTTCGCCGTCTTCGTGTACAGCCTGGTGAGGGCAGTCGGGCGGTATAAATCCGGCGATCGGGAGACCCACGCGATCGGAACCGCCGCCGTGATGGCATCCATCGCACAGATCGGCTCCGCAGCAATATCGGGCAGCGGCACGGATCTCGGCTTGCTGTTCAGCACCTCGGCGGGGCTGGCCGCGGGCTGCCTGGCCGGAGCTTATGTGCCGCGGCATCGGGCGGCCTCATCGCCCGCGAGGCGGCACCCCTTGGAGGCATCGGCATCTCCTGTGAGAGCGCCGATGTTTTCAACGCAATGACGCCCGCTCGGAACTTTCGTAATGGCGCCGAATGGCCGCCGGGCGCCGCCGGACACGGGCGAACGCGGGTGTGCGGCCGCTCGGCCGCACCGCATCCGCCAGGGATTGTCCGTGAAATCAGGCTGCCGGTCGAAAATGATCCCAAACCGCGATCCGGCGAAGGATATGCGGCAGCTTGCGTCTCAATGTCAGCCCTTCTGACGCTCGCTGGCGGCAGAGACACTGTCTGCAGAATTGCTCGCCCGCAGTCTGGCATTGCGCCGCAGGAGACCCGACAGGAATACACTCGTCAGATAGCCGATCTCCATCAGCACGAGGATCGCGATACCGGATCCGATCGCCGCAACCGCGGAAGACCCGTCCACAAAAACCACGCCGCCGAAGCCGATTGCCACAATGAATGCAAAGATTGCGAAAGCCCAGGCGCGGATGCAAGCACCGGCAGCTATCGAAACCACGGCGGCGATAAGCGCGGTGATCAGCATCCAAATACCTCTTCTCGCTGCAACCCGACATGCACCCCGGTAGCCATCGTCGTGCCGGGGAAGAAGATCTCGAAACGCCGCCTTGTCGCATGCAGGGCATTCTTCATGGTGAATATCTCGACAATGAAACACACGAAAACCGCCGGCAGCCGGACGCCGATCAGCCAACGACCGAGACTGCATCTCGGCAATATATACCCGACTGGGCTCTCATATGACAGGCCCCTCGGCTCAATCAACAACGGTTCCCTCGACTTGGAAAGCGACAGCGATTCATTCCTGTTGTGGGCGATCGGAAAGGTGAGGACATGAACAATCAGTGCGTCGTCTACGTCACCGATGTCGAATATTCATTTCCGACTATTCTCTCGGCGCTTCAGGCTCGCAAATTCGCAAGCCCGGCGACCGATGTCTGTGTTCTCATGTCGGAACGTCTCGATAATTTCGAAGAACTGAAAGCTCTGCTCGCAACGAGCGGGGTCGACTTGATCGACGCGACCGAAGCGCTGCAGGATTCGCTCGGCAAGCTCGACGGATCGCATTTCCAGGGACGCATCAGCGTCAGCACGATGGCCAAGCTGGTTCTTTGCGAGATCCTGCCTGCCAACTATAGCCAGATCATCTACCTTGACGGGGATACGCAGATCGTCAGCGATCTCGGCAGGCTCGAAAGTGCCTTTGTGCCCGAGGGCAGATTTTTCGCGGCGCGCGATTACACGGCGATCCATGACTTCCTCGACACCGGAAAGAACAGCCATTATTTCAACGCGGGGGTTTTGAAATTCCACCGCAACGGCTGGATCGGACAGGAGGCGCTCGAGCTTTTTGCTAGAAATCCCGAGGCCTGCGAGGGCAAACATGATCAGGGCGCATTAAATTATGTCTGCGGGTCATCGCTCATCCTCGTATCGAACCGCTGGAATTTTCCCAAACAGTTCCTTCACCTGGTGAACATGTCCTCCTTGTCGATCGTCCATTATATGGCGCATCCGAAGCCCTGGCATGGCACCTTCTTTCCCTGGACGGACAGGGAAAGCCAAGTCTATGTCGACCTGCGCAAAGCACATCCGATTTACAACTCGCTGTATCGCGGAATAAGCCTCGATCGTAAGGTCCTCTATAAGTACCGGTCGATGCGGGCGCGCATCAAACACGCAATCGAAACGGACGGACCCAGTCCGCGGGTTCAGAGCCTGCTGGTTGGCGATTACGCCGTGTGACGCATGTGGTCCGCCTGAGGATGAATATCCGCGTGACTGATCTCGGCATCGCGGTCGACCCTTGGATTGCAGGCGGAAGCGCAACTATTCATTCCAGGCTGGATAATGTTCAGGACAGAATATGAGTTATAGGGCCTCCGCCGCCAGTATCTCGCATTACGCAAAAGCTCGCCTGCGCCGCTCGCTCAAGGCTCGGCAGCTTCGCTACGACCTGCTGCGCAACGGGCTCAAGCAGGCGCGTCACGTTGTCATCTGCGTCATCCGCGACGAGGGGCACCGGCTGGCATTCTTCCTGCAGTATTATCGCGATCTCGGCTTCGAGCACTTCATTTGCATCGACAACGGCTCGACCGATGGCACGGCCGAGTTGCTATCCGGCTTCGACGATGTCTCCGTTCTTTCCGCCCACGGATCCTACAAGGCGGCGAGATTCGGAAACGACTGGATCAACGAAATCATCAACCGGCACTGCCAGGAGAAATGGGTTCTCTACGTCGACGCCGACGAGTTCCTGGTCTATCCGCATTGCGACACACGGCCGATCGATCAACTGACCGCCTATATCGATGCCACCGGCGGTCATTCGCTGCGCTCTGTCATGATCGACATGTACAGCCGGCATCCCGTTGTCGAAAACATATGCGAACCCGGCCGCAATCCGCTTGAGGTCTGCAATCTCTTCGACCGCTCCGGCTATGTCGCGCATTTCGACGAACGCAACGGGACGATATGGATCAAGGGCGGCGTTCGCGGGCGGGTCTATTTCCGCGACCGGCTCTGGGACGGTCCCGCGCTCAACAAGATACCTCTCGTCTATATCGACGGCGAACGTCTTTTTCTCAAATCATCACACCAGGTCTGGCCGCTCTCCCTGAATTTGGGCGACATGCGCGGAGCCCTCGGCGTATCGGGCGCCCTTCTGCATTTCAAATTCCTGTCGACCTTCGTGCACAAGGTTGCCGATGCGGCGCACCGGTCCCAACATACGGAGGAGTATGCGGTCTATTCGTCGAGCAAGGATAAGGATGACTTCGTCTACGACGATACGGGCACCTACAGAAGCTGGAAGGATCTCTCCGATCACGGGCTCATCCAGGGTGAAGGCTGGAAATACTGGAGGAATGCTTCGGAGAGCGAAGTCTAGTTTATCTCATCCTGAAGCGTGCGGCGGTTGCGGGAAAACATAAAACCCACCAGTGGCGGGTTTTATTGAGGTTTTCGCTGCCGCATTCTTTCGTCGAGGCGCCCGCCCCTCAAGCGATGGACGCTTCACCCTCGGCATAAGCTTCCAGCGCCTTCCGATTAAGAATGCGAATTTTACCCTGCGTGCCGTCGACCACTTTGCTCTCGCGCAAACGCCGCAGGCACTGATTGACCTTTTCGCGCGACGCCGGCAGCGTCGCCGCCAGGTCGTGTTGGGAGATGATCAGCTCATCGCCGCTATGTTGTCCGTCCACTTTGAACAAGGCAGAAAGGCGCAGCAGCGTCCGGGCCAATCTCTGCCTCAGGCTCGATCCGGCGCTGGAAATGATCCGCAGTTCGAGTTCGGAAACACGCGCCAGCGCCTTCGACAGGATCTTCACCTGAAATTGCGGATCGTTCGCACACAAGTCCCGCAGCAAACGACCATCGAAGTAATGCAGTTCGCAGTCCGATGAGGCCCGATATTCCAAGCTGAGGGACTGCTTGCGCAGCACCTCCAATTCGCCGATCAAGCCGCCTTTTGGAATAATCTCCACGATGAACTCTCGTCCATCTGCAAGCGGCGTGCTTGCGTTCACCATCCCACGATGCACGCGGGCGAACATATCGATGAGGACACCAGCGCTAGCAATCACTTCACCACGGCGAAATTTTCGAACACTCGTGCGGCTAAACGGGAACTCGTGATCCAAATTCGCCCCGCCGTCGTAAACAATAGCTGCAGGCCGGCAAGTAACCGCTTCGCCTTTTCGAGCGGCGTCGCCCCTAGTCCTGTCGTCTCTGATATTAATCGCCCCGTCCATACACGCAGCTCCACGCAGACTAATTGACTTATTTTTAGCTGAGGCATTCGTAATATGTTAAATTATAAAGTCAAATAATAATAAAGTAAAAATATCGTTCTGAAACTATACATAATTATGACGAATCCTCACATTTATATATCATAAAATTCATATTGGATTCTGTTGAATTCACACAATTGAGCCGACGGAATGTTTTTATACAAATTTATGACAAATGTAGCCCCAGAGAAAATCCAACAGGCAAAAGCATAACATTGTTGCCGCAAATATATATTGATAACATCTCAGATAAGTAAAAAATTACGCACAACAATTAAAGTTATTCTCGAAAATTTCTTCAAAAAATAAAGAATTTATTGGCGAATGTGACCTCGGTCACAGACTTCACACTTACATTCAAACAAGCTTTGGACTGTGATTTCCGGAATTCGCTCTACGGAGACGCGGATGGCGGGAAAAAATCATGGCATCAACCCAACCGAACCTTGGCGGGATGTCGCCGGGGCGCGACAGGAAAGACGTCCATTGAATTCGTCACAATCCCATGCGATCAGCAGAATTCTGAAGCGCCTATTGGACATCATCATTGCGGCAAGTTTTTTACTGCTTTTATCGCCGTTCCTTCTTTCGGTCGCCGTCATTATCGCGCTAGGTAGTTGGGGGCCAATTTTCAATTCCCAGCGTCGGATCGGTTACAACGGCAAGGAGTTTGGCTGCCTCCAATTCCGGACGACAAGAGCCGACGCAACCGCCAATGTGCATGTCACCGTCGTCGGCGATATCGTCAGGCGATCGAGCCTCGACGAGCTTCCCCAATTGATCAACGTGTTGCTCGGCCAAATGAGCCTCGTCGGCCCCCGCGCCATTAGCAAAGAAGAACTGCCCCGTTACGGTGAACATGCCTCTGCCTATATGGCCGTCCGTCCCGGGCTGACCGGTTATTGGCGAACCGCCGGGCACGCCGACCTCCGCTACCAGAACAGGGTTTCGGTCGACGTCGAGTATTTGTCCAAATGGACACTCGCCTTGGATTTCGCAATCATGGCAAAAACACTCTCCGCCCTGCTTTCCCGGCATGCCTTGCTGCCCGGGCAGGACTCCTAGAGCATTTTCCTTGCGCCTTGCTGGACGCGAAATCCCGCTCACACGTTTGCTGGAATTGCTCATAACGTTCTGACGCAAGCAGAATGAGATATACGCGCCAAGCGATCCTGCGGCCTCGGCAATGGCTCTATCCGTGGGGATGCTTGCCGGTCACAGGCGAGCGCTCGGCAATGGCGTCCTTTTTCCGGCGCTTTTGAATGTGCCCCCACAACGAGAAAGCAAAAAGGCCCGCCAGATAGCATATTTCCATCAATACAAGCACTTCGAGGCCAGAAGCAAGCGCTTCCGTCGAAGAGGAGCCTTTCAGCACACTCACGGCGCCCAAGGCCGTGACCAGCAGAAATGCAAAGAACGCAAAAGCCCAGGCGCGAATGGTCGCTCCGGCGGCGATGGAGATGGCGATCACGATGAGCGTGCTCTTCAGCATTATTCTGCTCCTCTCTTCACCTCCTTCAAGCCACCGCCAGCCCTCAACGACATGACAAAACCCAAAGTCGAAAGAAGTTCGATAAAAGTATTTTATCTATTATCGTTAAAATATTGCTAATACTTCGCCAGCAAGTCGACGAAACCGCGCGGTTGAATATCCGACTATTCATCCAGCGCGAACACTCCATCACCAAAGGCCAAGCAATTCGCGGCAATCACCACCGGAAAGATTGAGGTGTGGGAGGCTTATACAGGAGCCGGGAATGTAGCTGCGGTGTCCCCCCGAACCGAACATCCGCTCGTTATTCCTGAAAAGTGAGGCCGGGCATAGGTTTACGGTTCATCGGGCAGCAACTAGCCACGCCGCAACGAAATAGGGCTCACCGCCATGGCGATCCCTGCTGACCTCAGGCGATGGAGTTGCCGGCCTCGAGATCGACAAGCCTATTTCGAGACTGCGGCGGCCAATTGCCGTTTTGCGCCGCGTTGGAGGCTGAGGTTTTCAAGCCAGGTCACTTGTTTCCTCAATTTCAACGCCGGCTTTTCGATGAATCTCCACGAGAAGGCGGCAAAGCAGGTCGCAACGATGCTGCAGACAATACCGTTCAACCACCAGTTATGCGCCCAGGGCCCGAGCGCTACGAACGCCTGTTGAATGGGATAGCCGTAAAGGAAGACGCCGTAGGAATAGTCGGCCCCACTGAGAATGCCAAGTTTGCGGGGCGAGGTCAGGCCGAGGAAGACCGTGACATATCCCGTTGCCGGAATGGCAATGAAATCTCCAAAGGACGTGAACCAGTAGGCCCATAATATCATTGCCACCGAAGCAAGGAAAATTCTCATATCCCAGAGGACCTTGTCCTTGTAGAGATAAAAGGTCACCCCCACGAGAAACGCACAGATGAGCAGATTGCCCGACGCAGTCGTGGGCATCGTGGCCCAATCGCTCTCATGTTTCCAATACCTTGCGATACCGAAGCCGATGATCAAAGCCGGCGTTGCAATAAGGGCGATCACCCGCCGCCTGACCACGCCGAGCAGAAACAGGGCGGCGATCGCGGCATAGCACTCAAGCTCGAAGGGCACCGTCCAGAGCTGCCCGTTGACCATCGCGGCGTCGGGATTGTCCTGGAATACACCGGGGAGATTGAAGTGGATGTGGCCTGTGACATTCAGCAAATAGGTAAAGAACTGAGGATCGGTGAAATAGTCACGCAGGTCATACTCTGTATAGATCGCTCCGAGTATAAAGGCAGCCAGCAATACCTCCACCGCAAGAGCAGGGTAGATCCGAATAAATCGGTTACCGAGAAAGGAGATCAATGTCTTCGACCGTTCAAGACTGCCAGCCACCAGGAATCCGCTCAAGACGAAGAACATCGGCAGCACTGATTTCATGACAGGACGGAAAGATGACTCCCAAAGAAACAGGTCGTCGCCGTAGGTGACGCGGGCCGTATGTATCCAAAGCACTGAAAAGGCTAACAGTAATCGCATATAATCGAATCCTGTCGGTCGCCCCTTCGCTAGATCAAGCTTTTCGCCGAGAAACATCTGTGGCCCTTTCAGAAGTATTGACTCGATTTGGGTTGGCAAGCTGTCGCCGCCGGGCGGCGGCGGCATCTTTGCCGGGCCGCGGCCGCGTGTCAGTGACCAGAGGTACATCAGCAACAAATTGAACGAGAGAGCGCCCTCTCCCGACGACCAGACAACTGACCATCAACCCAATGGCCCGTGCTTCCCCAGGCGCCATGCGGTGGTCGGAGTTGGACCAGGCGATCGGGCGGCGGATTTGGATGAGGAAACTATGAAATTTCTGGCCACCCTGTTTTTGATTGTTCTCGCCTTTATCGGATTGGGCCTGATGGGAGGCGGCGCCTTGCTGCTCGGCCTCGGCGGCTCGCCCTATTACGCCTTTGCCGGGCTTGCTTATCTGGCTGCCGCGCTTCTGCTGTGGCGCCGCCGGATGTCAGGCGCCCTCATCGTCCTGCTTGTCGCCGTTTTCACCCTTCCCTGGGCAGTTTGGGAGTCGGGTTTCAATTTCTGGGCGCTCTTTGCGCGTCTGATGTCTCCCATCGCGCTGGCGGGCTTTGCACTTCTCTTTGCGCCGTCGCTTTCGCCAACCGCCAACCGTAAGCTCTTCTATGGCGGCACTCTGCTTGCGGCCATTCTTTTCGCTGCAGGTTTCAGCCTTGCTTTCACACCGCACGGGCGGATCCACCCTTCCGCCGACATCCCCGCCTACGAAACCGCCAAGGGCGACAACTCGCCCTCCGACTGGGCATCCTACGGCCGCAGTACGGCCGGAGATCGCTACGCCCCATTCGATCAGATCAACCGCGGCAATGTTGCCAAGCTCGATCTTGCCTGGACATATCGCACCGGCAAAAGCGATGGCGCCGATCAAAACACGCCTCTGCAGATCGGCGATACGGTCTATACCTGCACGCCGACGGACGTAATCGCAGCGCTTGACGCAGATACGGGAAAACCGCGCTGGACCTTCGATCCCAAGGCGACGGCGCCGTACTGGCAGCGTTGCCGCGGCCTCGGTTATTATAAGATGCCACCGGAGGTCCAATCCGCCGACGGTCTTTGCAATGAGCGTCTGGTGCAGACGACGATCGATGCCCGCCTCCTGGAGATCGACAGCAAGACCGGCGCACCCTGCAAGGGCTTCGGAGACAATGGCACCGTTGAGCTTTCCCAGGGCATGGGTGAAGTCAAGTCAGGTTACTATTTCCAGACTTCGGCGCCGCTGATTGCCCGAAATCTGATCGTCATTGGAGGCTGGGTCATAGACAATCAGGAGGTTGGCGAACCCTCGGGCGTCATCCGCGCCTTCAATGTCATTACCGGCGAGCTCGAATGGGCATGGGATCTCGGCAATCCCGAAATCACCAAACTCCCGCCGGCGGGCCAGACCTATACTAGGGCCACGCCCAACATGTGGACGACGGCGGCATTCGACGACGAGCTCGGCCTCATCTATGCACCGCTCGGCAATACCACCCCGGATTATTACGGCGTCAATCGCCCTGATTTCGCCGATCAATACAATGCTACTTTGGTGGCGCTCGATGTCACGACGGGACGGGAGAAATGGAAGTTCCAGACCGTGCATCACGATATCTGGGACTATGACCTGCCGGCCCAGCCGGCTTTGATCGACCTGCCCGACGGCAACGGCGCCACCGTACCGGCACTACTGCAGACCACCAAGCGCGGGCAGCTTTTCCTGCTCAACCGCCAGACCGGCATACCGCTTGCCGAGGTTCAGGAGAAGCCGGTGCCGCAGCAAGGCGGCGCCCCCGAGGAGAAACTGTCTCCGACACAGCCCTATTCCGTCGGCATGCCGACCATCGGTGCGGACCGGGTGACGGAGCAGACGGCCTGGGGTCTGACGATGTTCGATCAGCTGGCATGCCGCATCGCCTTTCGGAAGATGCGCTACGACGGCGATTTCACCCCGATCGGCCCGCAATATGCGATTCAGCAGCCGGGCAACCTCGGCGGCCTCAATTGGGGGAGCGTGTCGGTCGACCTGCCCAACAAACGTGTCTTTATGAACGATATCCGCGTGCCCAGCCTTTTCGCGCTCATTCCGCGCCAGGACTACATCGATTTTGCCCTGACCACGACCGCACACGGCCCCTCCGCCCCACAACGCGGCACGCCCTACGGCATGGCCACCGAAATGTGGACGTCGAGGCTCCGCGTTCCCTGCACGCAGCCGCCCTTCGGGACCGTCACGGCAGTGGATCTGAACACCCGCAAAATTGCATGGCAGGTCCCGGCCGGGACCGCCGAACAACTCGGACCGTTCAAGATCAAAACCAATCTGCCGATGCCGATGGGCCTGCCGAGTTACGCAGGTACGTCGGCGACCGCCGGCGGCGTCGTCTTCTTTGCTGGCTTCCAGGACTATTACATCCGCGCTTACGACGCTGAGAACGGTGATGAGCTCTGGAAATATCCTCTGCCGGTCGGCTCGAGCGCCACGCCCATGACCTACGTCTCGCCGAAAACCGGCAAGCAATATGTCGTAATCTCGGTTGGCGGAGCGCCATATTCCAGGGACGATGGCGACTACGTGTTCGCCTTTTCTCTGAAAGACGAAGATTAGCGCCGCCGCCGTCACACTGTGCTATTTTGGTCCGATGAGGAACTGAGGCTACGAGCGTGACGCGAAAACTGGCGGCGATCCTGATCGCGGATGTGGTCGGCTACAGCCGGCTTGCCGGTGCGGACGAGGATCGCATCCTGGCGCGGCTGCGAACGCTGCGCAGCGATCTGGTTGATCCGACCATCGCCGTGCACAATGGCCGTGTCGTCAAGCGCACCGGAGATGGAAGCATCATCGAGTTTCGCAGCGTCGTCGACGCCGTGCGCTGCGCGATCGAGGTACAGACGGCCATGGTCGAGCGCAATATCGGCGTACCGCCTGAGCATCGCATCGAGTTCCGGGTCGGGATCCATCTGGGCGACGTGGTCGAGGAGAACGACGGCGATCTGATGGGCGACGGTGTCAACATCGCCGCGCGGTTGGAGGGAGTTGCCCAGCCCGGCGCCATCTGTCTCTCCGAAGATGCCTACCGCCAGGTAAGAGCGCGGCTTGATCTCGCCGTGACCGATCTCGGGCCAATCCAGCTCAAGAATATCGCCGAGCCGATGCGGGCCTATTCGCTTCAGGTCGGACCCATTTCGCAGCCGGCCCCGGCACGGCAACCGGGAGAGCAGCACGCGGCGAAACTGCCTTCGGCTGCGTCCGTTCCTGACAAGCCCTCCATCGCCGTACTGGCGTTCAACAACATGAGCGGCGACGCCGAACAGGAATATTTCTCCGACGGGATCAGCGAGGACATCATTACCGACCTCTCGAAGCTGTCCGAATTGCATGTGATCGCCCGCAATTCATCCTTCGTCTACAAGAACGTAACAGCCTCCGTGCCTGAGATGGCTAAGGCGCTTGGCGTCCGTTATGTCCTCGAAGGCAGCGTGCGCAAGGCCGGCAACCGCGTGCGTGTTACGGCGCAATTGATCGACGCGAGCAATGGCGGGCATATCTGGGCAAGCCGGTTCGATCGCGACCTTACCGACATTTTTGCCGTTCAGGATGAACTGACCCAGGAGATCGTCACAGCGCTCAAGCTGAACCTCACGCATGGCGACCAGAATCGCTTAGCCCAGGGGCGCGCAGTCGATGTCCGCGCATATGAGCTTCTGTTGCGTGGCCGCGAACAGGCGTCGGCCCATAGCCGGACGGGAAATTGTGCCGCCCGCAGCCTGGCGGCGGACGCGATCGCCATCGATCCCGGCTATGCGGCGGCGCAGGCACTGATTTCCTTCACCCATGTGCTCGACTACATCAACGCTTGGAGCACCGATCCCGAAGCTTCGCTACGGATCGGACTGGATCTGGCGCAGCAAGCTGTGGAAATGGCCGAGCAACAGCCCAACGGCCATTTCGCCCTGGGCATGGCCTGCATGTGGAACCGCGAATTGGACCGGGCGCGGGCGGAAGTGCTGCGCGGCCTCGCGCTCTCGCCGAACTCCGCCGCACTCCTGATGCTGATGGCCCATATCCAGATATTCTCCGGCGATCCCGCAACTGCGCTTAAAACGCTCGACGCATCGATGCGGCTTGATCCGCACTATCCCGAGGTGCTGTTCCAATTTCTCGCCGACGCGCACTTTTCTCTCGGTGACTATGGGCAAGCAATCATCGCGATCGAGCAGCGGCTTCAGCAAAACGCTCAGTCGGAAACGGCCTATGCTCTGCTCGCGTCATGTTACGGCCATCTCGGCCGTAAAGAGGAGGGCCAACAGGCGTGGGAGAAGGCGCTCCAGATCAATCCCAATTTCTCCGTCGAGCGCCGCCGCCGCGTCCTTCCATTCCGCAACCCCGAGGATTTTGAGCGCCGCGTTGAAGGGCTGCGCAAGGCGGGAGTGACGGTCCCGGATGTCCGTCAATGCTAACAGCAACTGCGGCTCGGACCCCGAGAGCATGATTTCAGCGGCGCAAAGGCCGCTGTGATGCTGTAAATGGGCTGATGCGTCACCATCGAGCCGACCGATCATCGCAGCCCGTAGATTAGCCGCAACATTCATTTTTTCCCGTCCGCCAGCGCCTCTTTCCGCCGGCGACGCGGCAGGAGTGATTTGAGGTACCGCCACGCTGGCGAGATAACGTAGCCTGCAACCGGAATTGTGACCAAGCCGGCGACAATACCGACGATGCCTGCTCCTGCGGCCTCGACGGCCCAGCGCAGCACGGACGCAAGAACGGGAACGGCATGGACGGCCACCTCCCCGGCACCATGGATCAGATGCGCAAGGCCGCCTACGCCATAGGCCTCGAGCCCGTGAACGATGATGCCGCCGCCGACCCAGATCATGGCAGCCGTTCCGACAATACCGAGTGCTTTCAGAAAATAAGGCATGCCAGTGACCAGCCCTCGTCCGATCACGCGCAAGAACGGGCCCATCGGAGGCATCGCCTGCCCACGCGCCATCATCAGGCCCAGATCATCGGCCTTCACGATCAGCGCCACGCCACCATAGACCATGGCCGTTATACCCAGCCCAACAACAGCAAGGATGAAGGTCTGAGAGAATATGCTGCCTGACGGCACAGCGGCGAGCGTAATCGCCATGATTTCGGCCGACAGGATGAAATCGGTCTTGATCGCACCGGCGACCTTCTGGTCTTCGAGCGATTGCGCATCCAGGCTTGTCGCCTCGAGTGCCGATTCATGGGCATGGGCTGCATGCGGCAGCACCAGTGCGTAGACTTTTTCCACGCCCTCGTAGCAGAGAAAAAGCCCGCCGATCATCAGCAGCGGTGTGATCGCCTGCGGTGCAACAAGGCTGAGAATAAGCGCCGCGGGAAGCAGGATCAGAAGCTTGTTCTTCAGTGAACCCACCGCGATCTTGCCGATGATCGGCAATTCGCGTGCTGCCGAAAATCCGGTGACGTAGCGGGGTGTAACTGCCGCATCGTCGATGACGACGCCTGCCGCTTTCGCGCCTGCCTTGGCTGCTTGGCCGGCAATATCGTCAAGCGAGGCCGCAGCCACCTTTGCCAGGGCGGCGATATCATCAAGAAGGGCGATCAAGCCAACGCTCATTCGAGCCTCCATTGAAAAGACAGATAGTTACACAAAAAGGAATGGAAAACTCGACATCGAAGCGACACGTGGCATCCTCCCGGGAAGATGCCATGCACAAATCGTGACGGCAATGGCGGTTTCGACCGGCGTCGGGTTCACCCCACTCTTATCGGAGCGCACAGACGCCCGCCAATCGCCTCGGAAAACAGGCTCCCCTCGCATCGACTCGGATGGACAACCGGCAAGCTGCTGATCTTTGATTGCTGGGCCTGATTACCGAGACTAGCAATTATTCCACTGAGCCGACGCCGCTCGTCCAGACGAACTCCGATCGCGAGCGTTTCACCGCAATCACGGATGCTTGCCCTTTCCATAAAAGACGGTGTCGTCACGGAACTCCCCATTTAATCCTGTGCACATAGACTTCCACTTCAGCTTCAATGTCGCTGCAGAGCTGTTTATATTCCGCGATCAGTTTGCTGTTGCTCTCCAAGTTGAAGCTGAAGCGTTCGAGTGCGGTGGTGGCAAGCTCATACGACTCAAAAAGGTCGTCGATCGCATCGTTCGAAAGGAGCCGCAACTGCTCGCGCAAAGCTGGCAGCTTGAGCATAAGTTTCTTCCGTCCCCCCTCTTTGTTGCGGATGGAGTGCATGCCGTCCTCATCTTACGCCGTTGCAACATATATCAGATACGTAATGGGATCTGCCGCAGATCGTTCCACACCGCCTCATTTTCTGGGTTCGGATGCGGTAGTCGCGGTGGAATTGCGGTGGAAAATCGTGTCGATCCCGGCCGGAAAGTACTCGCCCCTCATGACGGTGGCTGCAATAGTCTCGCGGGAACCAATCAAACGGTTTGCAGAACCCTCCAGGCCGGGCCGGTCCCCATTCCGATCCGGCGGGGCTGCTGGGCGCCGGCATAGATGTTACGCGATGCTACAGGCCTTTGGAGTTTGCCGATGCTAGCTTAGCGACGGCGTCGGCGGTCAGTGAGGCTTGTCACGCCAAGATGCAGATTTGGAAACGAGGGGGTATCGGCCCGCGTGAAATTACTCGGTATACGTCCTCCAGGGGTTTATTGCAGGAACAGGTGCGGCCTCTTGCTGGCTCTGCTCATGCTGACGAGCTGTGGCCACCAGACCGGTGTCATGACGCCACTCGCGGCCACGGCGTCGACGCCTCCTACTGCAAAGGTCGACATGCTGGTCGCCACGACCCGCCAACCGTCCGGCGATCCGGCGACGCTTTTTAACGGTGAGCGAAGTGCCAAGCCGCATTTGACCGAGGTATCCATCACCATACCGACCAATCGCAAGTCGGGAACGGTTCAGTGGCCCGAGCGTCTGCCGCCCAATCCGGCAACGGACTTCGCAGTCACCCGGGTGCAGCAAGTCTCGACGATCGCTGAAGGCCGGGCGTGGTTCAGGCAGCATCCGAAAGGCGGTCACGCGCTGGTCTTCATTCATGGTTTCAACAACACCTACGAGGATTCGGTCTTCCGCCTGGCGCAAATCGTCCATGACAGCGGAATGCAGGCAACGCCGGTGCTGTTTACCTGGCCATCGCGAGCCGAGGTCGTCGCCTACCAATACGACAGGGAAAGCACGAACTATTCACGCACCGCTTTGGAGCAGGCCCTGCGCACATTGGCGGGCGACCCGAACGTCAAGGACATAACCATCCTCGCCCACTCGATGGGAACGTGGCTGGCAATGGAATCCCTCCGCCAGATGGGGATCCGCGATGGTCACGTGAACGCGAAAATTCACAATGTCATCCTCGCCTCGCCCGATATCGACATCGATGTCTTCGCCAAACAATATGTCGAACTGGGTGCGCCACGGCCGAAATTCACGATCTTCATGTCCCAGGACGACAAGGCGCTGGCCGTCTCGCGGTTCATCAGCGGGCGTGTCTCCCGCCTCGGAGCGATCGACCCGACGGCGGAACCCTATCGTACAAAGCTGGAGAAGGCGGGCATCACGGCGATCGATCTGACAAAGGTCAAGGCGAAGGATAGCCTCAACCACGGCAAGTTCGCCGAGAGCCCGGAGATCGTTCAATTGATCGGCCAGCGTCTGATGACCGGGCAGCCGCTGACGGATTCAAAAGTGACCCTTGGGCAAGGGATTACCGCCGTCGTCGGAGGCACGGTATCCACAATTGGCACTGTTGCGGCCTCTGCGGTCGCCGCGCCGGCAGTCATCGTCGAGCAGCCGTTGAACCGGAACAGGCGACCAGCCGCAGCCGCGGATCGGCTTGACGACAACCTGAAGCCCCAGCCGCTGACACAATAGCCGAGTCTGTCGCAGCTTCGTCTTTTCGGGGAGGGCCGTATTTTACGGTAAACTACTTCCTGCCGGCCTATGGAGCGGAGGAGTTATCGGCATTGTTTCACTTCGTATTCGGCAGCAGCCTCATCGCCGCCACCGTTGCTATTCAAGCAGCATCCATGTCCGCTGGTCTCAAGGTCTTTCGGCATCTGGAAGAGACCCGTCCCGAATTTCTGTCGAAACGGCCGACTACGATCACCGTGGTATGGGTCATCTATCTGATGATTCCGATCATGATCGATGTCTGCCTTTGGGCGGTATTTTACTCGGCGATAGAGGCTCTGCCGAGCTTCGAGGACGCCATGTATTTTTCGACCGTTACATTCACCACAGTCGGTTATGGCGATATTGTCTTGGCAAAGGAATGGCGCCAGGTCGCCACTTTCGAAGCGGTCAATGGCTGGATCATATTCGGATGGGCGACCGCTCTGATGATGGCAATCATTCAGCGCCTGTACTTCCGTTCAGGCACGTGAGGGATAAACCTTCAGGACGGCAAAGCAGGCGGCAAAAGAAACAGCGTAAGCCCGAAAATCGCATAGACGGCCAACGCCATGACGCCCATATACCAGACACCGCGACCGCCATTGGACAGGAAGGTCGCCGCCATGGTGGCGATGAGCATCATGGTGACCGCGCCGGGCCAGAATTGCAGTGACATCGGTTCCGGCCCGATGAAATAGCTGACGATGACGAGGATCGGTGCGACGAAGAGCGCGATCTGTGCGGCACTTCCCAACGCGATGCCGACACTGAGATCGAGGCGGTTGGCGCGCGCTGCCGAAAACGCGGTTGTCATTTCCGCCGCTCCCCCGACCAGCGCCACGACAATGAAGCCGACGAACGCCGGCGTCATGCCGAGGCGGTCGGCCGCTCCCTGAACCGAGCCGACGAAGATTTCACTGATCAGCGCGACGAAAAGCGTGACGACGACAAGGATGACGACGCTGACGGTGATCGGCCAGGAACCGTGATTCTCCTCGGCATGGCTGACGCTTGCAAACAATTCGCGGTGCGTTTTCAGGGAAAACACCATTCCCATCGCATAGACGGCGATGAGCAGCACAGCCAGACCCAGGCTCAGTTTCTGCGAAACGACGGACGTTTGATCCACATCGCTGATGATCGACGGCACCATGATGGCGACAGTCGCCAGGAATAACAGGCAGGCCTGGAAGCGCGCATTGACGCGGTTGAATTCCTGCACATGATGCTTCAGCCCTCCGAAGAGAAATGCACCTCCCAGCATGAACAGGGTGTTTGTGACGATGGCGCCGGCAAGTGATGCCTTGACCAGCAGATACTGGCCGGCCTGCAAGGCAGCCAGCGAGATCACCAGCTCGGTCAGGTTTCCCAAAGTGGCATTCAGCAAGCCTCCGACCGCATCGCCCGTCCGCGCGGAGACCGCCTCGGTTGCGCGACTTAAAAGCATCGCCAGCGGCACGATCGCACAGACCGACATGGCAAAAAGAAGCGTATGCGCTTGAGGAGAGGTCTGCTCCAGCAGAATGACGATCGGAACGAACACGATAAGCACCAGCAGCGGCGCTTGCCGAATCTCGGTCACTGCAGCCCTGGTTATCGCAGAGATGCGCGATGGCGCGATCGCGTTCCTCTCCTCGAGGTTACGCATGGCAATCTCCGTCTCTCCTGCCCATTTGGACAAGCATACCGACAGCACCGCCTTCGCGCATTGATCCCAGTCAAGTGCTTGGCTTCGTGCAGGAAAGAAGAGCGTGTCGGGCTCGGTATCCCAAGGCGGCGCTTTCGATTTCAGCCGGCGGACCGCAGCCAGGCATTGCCTGAAGGCCTGAGTGGGATCACCATCTTCATCAGTTGAGGGAGATTGCGAGCCTTCATCTTTGCCATGACATTTGGACGATGGACTTCGACGGTGCGGGCGCTGATGCCGAGTTCAAAAGCAATCTGCTTGTTTTGAAGCCCATCGACGATCCCGGTCAGCACCTGCTGCTCGCGCTGGGTCAATTGGTGAATACGCGCCAGCACGACATCGTCCCGCTGTTCCTCCGATATCTCCGAATGCGCTATCGCTTCCTTGATCGCGGCAATGAGGACATCTTCCTTGAAAGGTTTTTCAATGAAGTCGACGGCGCCCGCTTTCATTGCCTGAACTGCCAGTGCGATATCGCCGTCGCCGCTGATAACGATAGCCGGTATGCCGTTGTGATGCGCCTTCAGACATTCCAGCAGTTCCAGGCCATCAATCCCTTGCATCCTGAGTTCGGTGAGCAGGCAGCATTTTCCTTCCGAAAGAGGCTGATCCAGAAACGCAGTCGCCGACGTGTGTGTACGCACCGCAAAGCCGGCGCAGACGAGCAGGAAGGTCAGAGACTTTCTGAACTCCTCCTCATCGTCGACGATGTGTACGGTGATGTCGTTTTGCATGAACCCTCGCCCGTAGCGCATTCGACCAGGGGCGGCCTGAACAAATGCCCCAGCCAAACACTAGCATTGTCAGGCTGCAAGCGCCTGTAGCATCACGTAAGCTCTTGCGATGGGGGTTGACGCTACTGCCGGCTCGATATCGCGTCGGCGATCTGCCGGGCGATTTCTTCCTGGACGTCGAGAAGACTTCGGTCCTGAAAGGTTCTGTCATAAGCGCCTGTCCAGGTCACCGTTCCGTTGGCGCGATCGACCAGCCGGATTTGGACATGCAGCCTGGAACCTTCAGTTCCCAGGCTTCCCTGCAGCGAAAGCTGCGGTTGGTTTGACGCCGCGATCTGCGTTTGCGGACCGGCCGACTTGACGATGACGGACTTGTTCTTCGTCAACTGCGCGATCACCTCATCGGTCAGCCCCCGGGCAATGTCTGCATCGCCGTTCCCACGACCTGTTCCGACCAGAGGCTCCACGAGGATTTCAGCTTTCACTTGGTCTCCCTTGGAGGAGACCGGGGCGCCGGAGGGGATGGAGGAGCCGAAAAGCCCTTCGAGCGGCCGTATCAGAGAGAGGATCGCCATCAGGCCGAGAACAAGCGGCACGCCAATCGGCAGGAGAAGGTCCCGATAGGCAAATGACTGCTTCTGTTGTGCCGCCGGCGCCTCGTGCAACTGATTGCTCTTTGGCGCGGAACGGCTTCCTGGTGAGATGGCCGACTGATTTACGATGAAGTTCGGTACGTATCGGCCCTTGGGGATGGTGATCTGGATAGGATCGCCTCGCCCGACCACCAGATAATAGCGCTCCAGAGCCCGGCGAATACGCCCGGCCTCGATGCGAACGACCGGATCGTTTTGCGCATCGAAGGACGCATCCCGGCCGAAAACCGCCTGGGCAATCGCGTAGGCTTTCAGGTTTGTCTCTCGTCCCGCCAGGGTTTCATCGACGATATAGGCCAGAAACCGCCGGCTCCGATCCGGAGCCTGAAATTCCACGCTCGATAGGATGCGATCAAGCTGCGCACGGACCCTTGCGGGTTCAGCTATCGGATCGCCTTGCCCGCCTTGCGAGCCCATCGCGCCCTCCCGTGAATACGCCGTTTGACCTCACCGGTGCTCGATGCCGACGCTTGTGGTTTGGCAGCCTGTGCTTTGTGCTATTCCGGCAATGCAGTCTGGCGGAAGAAAGTCTCGATCGGCTCGTCCGGCGGGCCAAACCAGGTCGTGAAGAACGCCCGGAATTCCGGGGCGGCATAGGTCAGGCTGAGTGCCCGATCGACGCTGAGCCTGAAGTCCTCATCGCCCCTGGCCAACTCGAGCCCCAGCGGCTGGAAAGTAAAATGTCGCTTCAGGACGATGAGGTTGCCGGAATCATCGCTGCGTGCCGCAGCGTCCATCAGCAGCGACATATCGCCGAACAGCACCGCCGAACTGCCGTCACGAACGCGGTCGACGCCCTGCTGGTAGTTGTTGACCGGCACCGTCGTTGCGGCCAGCTGAAATGTCTCGATCCTGTCGGAGAGCCACCGTTCACTGGTGGTCCCGGCAATCGCCGAAAAAGTCTTGTGCTCAAGGATGGTGCGCGCTGGAGAGCCACGCCAGATCGGCCGGCTCGACGGCTGCCCGTATTCCAGGACCTCGCGCAAGGCCAGAGGCGCACTGGCTCTCAGCAGCGCGCCCGTGCCGCTCGGAAAAATCGGCAGCGAGAACGAAACCTCCTGCCTGCGGCTGATCGTCACCGGCTCAGCCGCGCAGACGAGATCCACTACGCCGTCCTGTATGGCCCGCGGCCGGGCATCGTTGCCGAGAGGAATCCATTCTATGTTCAACTGCGAGAGTTTCAGCTCCGCCCTCACGCTGTCGGCAATCTTGTTGCAAAGCGCGACCGCATAACCATCGGGCGCACCTTGGTCCGACTTGAACGAAAACGGCCTTGCATCGGGGTCATAACCGAGCTTCAGCGAACTGCTGCTGCGGATACGGTCCAGCGTCTGTGCCGCAGCTGGGGTAAAGGCGCCCGTCGCCAGCGCACCGATGAAGATGGAGGCGGCAATCGCTGTTAACCGCCCTTTGCTGATTGACATGGTTCTTCCTCCCCTGCGCTATTCTGCCGGCGCGCGGTTCGCGCCGCTTGTAAAGCGCGGCGCGATCAGGCCGTAAATGATGAAACCGATACCCGTGACCAGCATGCCGCCAAGCACGGCGTCCTTGCCGGAGGCGTAGATTGCGAACACGCTGTAGAGCATGCCGACAAGCGCAATGACGGCATTAAGCCGGTATTTCGCCTGCGGCACGCGCGCCGCCTTCATGATGACGAAGAGTGAGGACAGCGCGATGATGTATGGCAGCACATTGGTGACGACCGCGAGGTTGACGAGAGCGGAAAACTGTTCGCTGAGGGTCGGCGATATCGTCATCAGCGCCAGGCCCGTCTGCACGACGCCGAGGATGATCATACCCTGGACCGGCGCGCCCATCTCGTTCACCCGTGAAAACACGGTAGGGAACATCCGCTCTTCCGCAGCCGTCCGCGCGGTTTGTGCGATAGTGAACTGCCACCCGAGCAGCGAACCCAGGCAGGCAAGCACGGCAAGCGCCATGATGATCGAACCGATCGTCGGATTGAACATCGTGGCATAGGCGAGCGCGAACGGACCAGTTGATGCGGCGAGATCGGCATTCGGCACGATGCCTTGAATGACCGTCGTCGACAGGATGTAGATGACGGCGGCCCCAAGCGTGCCGAACATGCAGGCGAGCGGCACATCTCGTTTCGGGTTCTCGACGGCATCCGAATTCTGCGCAGCCGACTCCATACCGAGGAAGGCCCAGAGGGTCAGGGAAATGCTCGATCCCATCCCCTGCCCGAGCGACAGTCCCTGCGGATTCCAGGCGGCGGCAAAGGTGCTGGAACTGAACCAGAGCCATCCGATGATCGACAGCAGTCCGACCGGCAGGATAACGCCCCATACCGTGACCGAGCCGATGCGCCCCGTGATGCGCGGACCGCCGAAATTGGCGGCGGTCGTCAGCCAGAGAAGAATGATCAAGGCCACGCAGGTCATAACAGGCGTCGAGGTCAGCGCCGGGAAAAAACCGGCGAGATAGCCGACGGCCGAAATCCCTATCGCAACATTGCCGATGGCGAGCGACAGAAAATACAGGAAGAACACCATGAAATAGCCGTCCTTCCCATAGGCGTCCTCGGCATAGGCGGACATGCCGCCGGGTCGCTGATTGAACAGCCCGGCTTGCGCGAACCCATACGCAATCGCCATCGAGCCGACGGCGGTCACAATCCAGGAGAGCAGCGAGATCGCCCCGACCTGCGCCATGTTGGCGGGCAGCATGATAATGCCCGATCCCATCATGTTGACGGCGACGATGAAGGTGAGCTGCACCAGGTTCATCTTCTTCTTGGCGGTGGTTTCGGTCGCGAGATGCATTGTATTGTCGGTCATGATGAGATCCTCCGTCCCCTACTCGCGCACGACATACGTATAGAACTTGATCCGCCCGTCGATCCGTTCCTGGAACACGCCCTGGACCTCATAATTGAATCCCGGGAAGCGGTTGAAGGATTCCTCGAAGGCCAGGAAATAGTCCCGCATCGGCCGCGCCCGGTCGTCCCAGCGCTCTCCGGGCACTATGACACCGATACCCGGTGGATAAATCAGCGCCAGCGTCGCCGAAATGCGGCCGGCAGCCTCGGCGAGCGGCACGTAGTCGACATTGTTGGCGACCAGCGCTTCATAGGCCTGTTTCGGTGCGATCGCCGGCTCCGGAAAACTCTCGGAGCGGAAGCAGAGCCGCTGCAAGTCCTTGACGCCGGCACTACGATAGAAGGAATGCATCTCCTTGCAGACCTGCCGAACCGTGTAGCCTGCATAGCGTTCGCGGTTGGCCGCAAATACGGTCGGCAGCACCTCCGGCAATGGCGCATCGCGATCGCAGAGGTTCTTGAACTTCACCAGCTTGGCGACGAGCGTATTCAGCTTGCTTTCGTCCTCTGCCGGCGTCAGCAGGAAGAGCAGGCTGTTCAGATCGCATTTTTCCGCCACCACCCGCTGTTCGCGCAGGTAGTTAGCGACAACAGTCGCCGGGATGCCGAACTCACGATATTCGCCGGTCGTCCGGTCGATGCCCGGGGTGAGCAGTGTGAGCTTGTTGGGATCGACCATGGTGTAGCCGGGCGAATAGCCGGCATAACCATGCCAGCTCGCCTCCGGATCGAACCGCCAGCATTGCTGCTCGCGCTTCAGCACATCGGTCGGGATATCCTCCCATTTGGTATCGGCAAGATCGCCCGTATGTTTCGAGCCCACGACCGAGACCCTGTCCGGCACGAAGGGATCGAAGAACCATTGTTCCTCGGTGCTTGCGGCTTTGGACTCGTAATGATCGACGAAACCGCGCAGCTTCTTGCGAACCTCGATCCCGAGTTCGATACAGCGATCCCAAAGCATCTCGCCGGCCTTGCCCTCATGCACCTTGGCGTTGACGTCGAGCGAGGCAAACAGCGGATAGAAGGGAGAGGTCGAGACACTCATCAGCAGCGATTCATTGAAGCGCTTGTGTTCGACGAAGCGGCGCTGGCCCTTGATATGTTCGTCCCGCTTGTGGATCTGTGATGCCTGCGAGAAACCGGCGCCCTGCTTGTGGACCGACTGGGTGGAGAACAGCCCGGGCATATCAGCCGTGAGGCCTTTGAGACGCATCGGGCTATGGCCGTCGAAGAGCGGGTGGAAGGCGTTGTAGCCGATCCAGGCTTCGTCCCAGAGCACGTAGTCGCAGAGATGGCCGATTTTCTCCATGACTTGGCTGACATTGTAGATCGTGCCGTCATAGGTCGCGAGCTGGATGCAGGCGAGACGGAAAGGCCTCTCCGCCTTGGCGCGGCTCTTGTCGGTGACGAGTGGATGTTCCTCTATCTTTCGCCGCAGCAAGCCCTCGTCCCAGGCCGCCCAGTCGACTGCGCCGATCATACCGAAGGAATTGCGGGCAGTCGGCAGATAGATCGGGATGGCGCCGGCCTGCACGAGAGCGCCCTGATGCAGGGATTTGTGATTGTTGCGATCGAAGAGCACGAGATCGCCGCTGCGCAGCACCGCATTGGCGACAACCTTGTTGGAGGTGCTCGTGCCGTTCAGGATGAAATAGGTGCGGTCCGCTCCGAAGATGCGGGCCGCCTGCTTTTGGGCTTCGACGGCGGGACCTTCGTGAATCAGGAGATCGCCGAGATCGACGTCGGCATTGCATAGGTCGTTTCGGAAGATGCTCTCACCGAAATATTTGAAGAAGAGCTGGCCGGCCGGCGATTTCCGATAGAACTGGCCGCCCTGATGCCCTGGGCAATCGAAGGCGATGTTGGCCTCGCCGTCATAGGCCATCATGCCGCCGAAGAAGGGCGGCAGCAGCGACTTGCCGTAATTGACCGCACTGGACACGATCTGCTTGGCATAGAAGGTCGGCGTCTGCTGGCCGAGATAGACGAAACCATCCACCTCGCCGGCCATCTCGACGACATCCATATGCGCAATCGTCAACGTATCGGCCATTGCCCAGATTGGCGTACGGAAGCCGATGTCTCTGACGGAACGAAGGAAGCTGCGCGCCGAAGGAAGCCGCCCGCCCTCGACCGAGCCGATATAGGCGCCAACGTCCGCATCTTCGGACACGTCGGCTGAGTAGGCGTCGCGCTGCTCCACCTCGAAGCCCTGGGCGGTGATCTGTGACACCAGTTCCTGAGCCTGGGAATTGTCACGGTCGATGATCGCGACGATCTTCAACATCTTGTGGAAGGGTATGGCGACCGTCGGAGCCTTCACATCACGCGGGATCATTCTGCCGCTCCTCTGCAATGCAATCGACAAGATAGCGGCGTCCGTCGTCACCAGGCGCGAAGCGAAGGCCGTGAATATCGGTTTCGAAACCGGGGAACTTGCGGTCGAAAGCACGGGCGTAAAGCAGGTAATCCTGGATCGACTTCGTCGACTGGGTGATCTGCTCGCCCGGCATGATCAAGGGAATTCCAGGCGGATAGGGAACGATCATCACGGCGAGGATGCGGTCCATGAGATCGTCGATCTCGACGCTTTCGATCCGGCCCTTGACCAGCCGGTCGTAGGCATCGGCGGGACGCAATGCCATTTCGGGGAGGACCGTGTACATCTCGCGCTGTGCTTTCGGCACATCGTCCTTGCGATAGATCGCATGGATCTGCTCGCAGAGATCCTTCAGTCCCATCCCGGCATAAGCTTCCGGATGGGCTGCGGCGAGGGCCGGCAACACCCGGTTCAATGGCGCGTTGGCGTCATAAAGATCCTTGAAATTCAGGAGCTCGGTGACGAGCGTACTCCACTTGCCGCGGGTAATGCCCATCGAGAAAAGCACGAGGAAAGAATAGAGGCCGGTCTTTTCGATCTCGATGCGACGGGAAGACAGAAACTTGGTGATGACGGCCGCCGGTATCCCATGCTCGTCCATCACCCCGCTCGCCGACAGGCCTGGCGACAGGATGGTGACCTTGATCGGGTCGACCATGACGTGATTTTCGGCCAGGCCAGTGAACCCGTGCCAGGCATCATCAGGCTTCAGCACCCAGTCGGCATGGGTGTCGCTCGGCGTCTGCTCGGCAACCGTCGGCTCCCAGACATCGAACCACCAGCTGCCTTCCGTCTGTTTTCTCACTGCATTCATCGCCCGGCGGAAACTGATTGCCTCGTCGATCGTCTCCTGCACCAGCGCGCGCCCGGCCGGCTGCTCCATCATCGCGGCTGCGACATCGCAGGAGGCGATGATGCCATATTGCGGCGAGGTCGAGGTGTGCATCATGAAGGCTTCATTGAAGCGGGTGATGTCGAGACGCTTGGTCTCCGCATGCTGGATATGGATCATCGAGGCCTGCGAAAGCGCCGCCAGCAGCTTGTGCGTCGAGTGGGTGGCGAAGGTGATGGCGTTTTGCGACCGCGCGGGCTGGTTCGACGAAATCCCGTGGAACCCGTCGTAGAATTCGTGGAAATTCGCATAGGCATACCAGGCCTCGTCGAAATGCAGCACTTCGACGGCGTCGCCAAGCGATGCCTTGATCGCATCGATATTGTAGCAGAGGCCGTCATAGGTGGAGTTGGTGATGACCATCAGCCGCACCTTGCCGCTCGTCTGCTCGGCAAAGGGACTGGCCGCAATCTTGCGGGCGATCGCTTCGGGCGTGAACTGATCCTTGGAAATCGGACCGATGATGCCGAGCCCGTTGCGCGACGGCGTCAGATAGATGGGTGTGGCGCCTGTCATGATCAGCGAGTGCAGGATCGACTTGTGGCAGTTACGGTCGCAGAGCACGAGATCGCCGCGCCCAACCATGCCATGCCAGACGATCTTGTTGGAGGTCGACGTACCGCCGACAACGAAGAGGGTCTCATCCGTGCCGAAGATACGCGCGGCATTGCGCTCCCCCTCGGCGATCGGTCCAACATGGTCCAGCAGCGAACCGACACTGCCGACGGACACCGAAATATCGGATCTCAGCGTATTCTCGCCGAAGAAGCTGTAGAAGAGTTGCCCGACCGGGCTTTTCCGAAAGGCGACGCCGCCGCCATGGCCGGGCGTATGCCACGAATAGGCGCCCTCGAGCGTATAATCCATCAATGCCTTGAACATCGGAGGCGGCAGCCGATCGAGGTAATTGCGGGCGGCCTGCACGACGGCGCGCGCCATGAACTCCGCCGAATCCTCGAAAAGCCGCAGGAAGGCATTGGCGTGACGCAGCACACCGGCCGGGACATCCTCGGCGGTCGTGTCGTCGCCGAAGAGGAAGATCGGCAGCCGACCGTTCTTCCGGCGCTTCGCGCTCAGGACCTCTTCCAGCACTTGCCAGCGCGAGGCCTTGTCCTCGGTGCCGTCGACGGAAACGAGCCAGCAGGATTCCGTGTTGAAGATATGCACGAGCCGGCGCGCATCCTCATAGGAGAGACCGGAAACAATGCGGAAACCTTGGTTCTCGATCGCCGCCGCCAGATCGCGCATTCCGCGCCCGGCAGCACTCTTGCCGTCAAAATCCTCGTCGATGACGGCGACCGGAAATGCCTTATGGAATTCCATGCGCCCCTCCAGAACCCGGTGTTCAGAGGCAGCCGCGCGCCGCGCAGCCGCACTCGTCTCAGGCTGGAAAACCGTACATGCCGGGCGCACAATCGTCGTTGATCGCAATCAAGATGGGCGCAGAAGCTTGGTGAAGGCGAACGTGCAGGGAGCCCGGGACTAGCTATTCTGCCCATTCCGCATCGGCGGTGAAGGCAATCGTCAGCCAGCGATTGGCGCTCTCATCGCCGATTGCGGCGCCGATCTCGTCTCGAAGCGCATCCCATTCCTCGACCGTCTTCGCAGGCAGCCCCTCGGGCACGATGAAATAGAGTTCGATCTGCATTGCCCTGCCGACGCGAGCGACATAGGCGCGGTGCGAGAGGAAACCGAGGCGATGAACCACCGCCGCGGCAACCTGGTCGACATGCTCCTGGAGATCGACCGGCGCAATCAGCAGGATCTCGGTCAGCGCCTTCCAGACCGTGCCGATCGGAAGCGGGATCATCACCAGGCAGACCAATCCCAGAACCGCCGGGTCGACATAGCTGGCGACCCAGGCTAAAGGCGTCGGCTGCACGGCAAGGCCGATGAGAAAGGCGATCAGCAAGGCAAGCGCAATGCCGCCCGACATGATCCAGGCCTTGATGTCGAGGGATATGAAATCGGATTTCAGGCCGCGATTCAGCCTGATGCCCACAGCGGCCATGGCAGCACAAACAAGCACGGTCACGGCGGAATAGGCGATCGCGACGCCGAAATGGAGTTCATGCCCGCCGTTGAGGATGCTGATGATCGCGTTGATCAGTGCATAGACCGCGACCGTCATCAGCAGGCAGCCGTTAAGCATCAGCACGATCGGCTCCAGGTGCCAGAAGCCCATGGTGAAGCGGTTGCGGATTCTGCCCGACACCGCATCGCTCTGCGCCGATTTCACGATCAGGCTCGAAACCCATAGCGCAAGCCCGGTCATCGCTGCATCGGCCAGTGAATAGACCCCATCGAAGGCGATGGAGAAGGAACCCGAAAGAATGCCGAAGACGATGCCAAGGGCGGCAATCACCACGGTGGCCGCAATCGAGATGCGTAGAAACCCCTGCTCGCTCACATCGCCATCTCCCTGCGGCCGACCCGCCATTTTTATTCTAGCGTTTCCGTGCCGATCGTGAAGGGATCGAAGACGATCGACGACTACGCATTGAACCGGATTGCGACTGTTGATCGTTGGAGTGAAGATCACTCTTGGAAATGGCCGCCCGGGGAGCCATCGGCACCAGGCAGACGGCCTCTCGGAGGGGATCTGATGGCAATGTCGCCGAATGGCAAGAGCCTGGGACTGGCCGCCTGCACCGCCATCGTCGTCGGAAACATGGTCGGTTCCGGCTTTTATCTTTCGCCGGCCGCCGTTGCGCCCTACGGCAACCTTGCCATCATCGTCTGGATCATCATGGGAGCCGGTGCAATCTGCCTCGGCCTCACCTTCGCCCGGCTGGCCAGTCTCGTGCCGGCCGTCGGCGGTCCCTACGCCTATACGCGGCTGGCCTATGGCGATTTCGCCGGCTTCCTCATTGCCTGGGGCTATTGGATCTCCATCTGGACATCGCTTCCCGTCATTGCCATTGCCTTTGCCGGCGTGATGGTCGATCTCTTTCCTGCGCTCGGCAACCGCTTCACCGCGACATGTCTGACGCTCGGGGTGATCTGGGCGATCGTGCTCGTCAATCTCCGCGGTGTCCATGCGGCCGGACTGTTTGCGCAGGTTACCACCTACGCCAAGCTCATTCCCTTCGGCGCCGTTGCCATTATCGGCCTCCTATACATCGACACGTCGCATTTCTCCGAATTCAACCCCAGCGGCCAGCCGCTCCTCGGGTCGATCGCAGCGCTGGCGCCTCTGACCATGTTTGCCTATCTCGGGCTCGAATCGGCGACCGTTCCCGCAGGCGATGTCCAGGACGCGGAACGAACCATCCCCCGTTCAACCGTCCTCGGAATCTCGATCGCCGCAGCTCTTTATGTGCTCGGCACGATCGTCGTGATGGGCCTTGTGCCCCGCCAGGAACTCGTCCATTCGGTGGCGCCGTTCTCTCAGGCTGCAGGTATCATGTGGGGACGCGGCGGAGAGCTGGCGATCTCGATCGCCGTCATTCTCTCATCCATCGGCGCGCTGAATGGCTGGACGCTGCTGATGGGGCAGGTTCCGATGGCCGCCGCCCGGGACGGTCTGTTCCCTCCGCTCTTTGCACGGCTCTCGCCCCGCGGCGTTCCGGCCGTCGGCATGGTCGTCTCGGCCTCGCTTGCGACCCTCCTGGTCGTCGTCCAGGCCCTTGGCTCCGAGGGCTTTGCCGCCGTCTATCGCCTGATGGTCGGGCTGAGCACGATGACGGCGGTCGTCCCTTATGCCTTCTGCTCGCTTGCCAGAACCCTGGTAGCCGCCCGCTTGAGCAATGGACGGGGTTTCCCGCGCGTCACCGCGATCGAACTCATCGCCTTCATTTTCGCGATGTTCACCCTCTACGGTTCGGGCGCCGAGCCGGTGCTCTACGGTCTCGTCCTGCTCATGCTCGGGATCCCCGTCTATGTCTGGCAAAGACGAAACGCGGCAGCAGCGCCCGTCGACAGCGAGGAGATGGCAGCAGGGGCTGCAACGCGCCCGGCCATCTCCTGATGCAATGTCGGCACGCTCACGCGTGCCAGGTCAGCTCAGAGAAACGGCTGCTGATGATCGTCCCGCATTCGCCGCGCACCATCGCCGCAATATCGGCCAAGGCTCCGATTGCGGAGGCCTTTCCGGCCCCCTCGGCGAAATGGCATGCGGCATCGACCTTCGGTCCCATCGAACCGGCCGGGAAGGAAAATTGTTTCATATCTTCGGGACGGGCCTTGTGAATGGCCTTTTGAGACGGTTTGCCCCAATCCGTGCAGACGGCGCGGGCGTCGGTTGCCATGATCAGAAGATCGGCATCGAGTTCCCGCGCCAGAAGCTCCGAGCACAAATCCTTGTCGATCACGGCTTCGACGCCGATCAGCTTTCGGTCGCTGCCCGTTTCGTACATCGTCGGAATGCCGCCGCCGCCGGCGCAGATGACGATCGTTCGCTGTTCCAGCAGCCACCGCACCGGACGGATCTCGAAGATGCGCTTCGGCAACGGTGACGCGACCACACGCCGCCACTTCTCGCCGTCCTGCTTGAACACCCAGCCTTTTTCCGTGCCAAGACGGTCGGCATCGGCCTTGTCGTAAACCGGGCCGACGAATTTTGTCGGATTCTGGAAGCCGGGATCGGAGCCGTCGACCTCGACCATGGTCAGAAGCGTTGCCAGAGGCTGCTCGAACGGCAGCAGATTGCCGAGCTCCTGTTCGAGCATATAGCCGATCATGCCTTCGGTTTCCGCGCCGAGCACATCGAGTGGATAGGCCTCGTCGGGTTTGTAAGCCGCCCCTTGAAGCGCCAGCAGCCCGACCTGCGGTCCATTGCCGTGCGTTATGATCAGCTGATGGTCGGCGGCCAGCGGCGCGATCGCTTCCGCCGCGACCCGCGCGTTTTGCCTCTGGACATCCGCGGTCATGGCTTCTCCGCGCCGGAGAAGGGCATTGCCGCCAAGCGCGATAACGACACGCATCTTAGTCTCCCAAGGTCGCAACAAGCAGCGCTTTGATCGTGTGCAAGCGGTTTTCGGCCTGCTCGAAGGCGACATTGGCCTCGGACTCGAAGACGTCATCCGTCACTTCGAGGCCGTTATCCATGCCGTAGTCTTCGGCGATCTGCTTGCCGAGCACCGTCTCGCTGTCATGGAACGCCGGCAGGCAGTGCATGAACTTGGCCTGGGGATTGCCCGTTGCCTTCATCAGGGCCTTGTTGACCTGATAGGGCGTCAAAAGCTTGATGCGCTCACGCCAGACGTCCTTGGGTTCGCCCATCGAGACCCAGACATCGGTATGAACGAAGTCGACGCCGCGCACAGCCTCCTCGACATCTGCCGTGACCAGCAGCCGCGCCCCGGATCTTTGCTGCAGCTCCTTGGCGATCTGCATATATTCCTCCGACGGCCAGAGCGATTTGGGGCCGCAGATGCGCACATCCATTCCGACGAGGCAGCCGACGATCAACAGCGAATGTCCCATGTTCGAGCGCGTGTCGCCGACATAGGCATATTTGATATCGGCGATCGGCTTGTCGCTGTGTTCCCGCATGGTCATCACGTCGGCCAACATCTGGGTCGGATGGTATTCATCCGTCAGACCGTTATAGACCGGCACGCCGGCATAGCGGGCAAGGGTTTCCACGCCCTGCTGAGCGGATCCGCGATATTCGATCGCGTCGTACATGCGCCCGAGGACGCGCGCCGTATCCTTGAAGGATTCCTTGTGGCCGATCTGCGAGCCCGACGGATCGAGATAGGTCACGTTGGCGCCCTGATCCGAACAGGCGACTTCGAAGGCGCACCTGGTCCGCGTCGAGGTCTTCTCGAAGATCAGGCAGATTTCCTTGCCCTTGAGATGTTGCTGTTCGGTTCGGGCATATTTGGCGCGCTTCAGGTCGCGGGCGAGGTCCAGGAGATAGCGGAATTCGCGTGGAGTATAATCCTGCACGGTCAGAAGCGAACGATTGCGCAGATTGAAGCTCATTGTCTTGCTCCGTTGAGGCTGTTGCGTGTGTGCGAGACGTCAATATGCCGGGTCGCGCCATATGGGGCATGTCATGCAGTGCCCGCCGCCGCGGCCGCGGCCGAGTTCGGAGCCCCGAATGGTAATGACTTCGATGCCCGCCTTGCGAAGCAGCGTGTTGGTATAGGTGTTGCGGTCGTAAGCGACGACGACGCCGGGCTCGAGCGCGACGACGTTGTTGCCGTCATCCCATTGCTCGCGCTCGGCCTGGTAGGAATTGCCCCCGGTCTCGACGGTGCGCAGTTGAGGCAATCCAAGCGTTTCGGCAACGACATCGAGCATGGGCCGATTTTCGGGATGGACCTCGAATGTGCCGTCATCGTCTTTGGGATGCATGCTGTAGCAGCGGATCTGGTCGACCACCTCGGCAAACAGTGTAACGACGTCGCGATCGCAGAAGCTGAAAACCGTATCGAGGTGCATCGCCGCGCGGCTCTTCGGCATCAGACAGCCGATCACTCTCGTTGCCGCTTTGCTCCTGAACAGCGCTTGCGCCACCTGGCCGACGGCCTGATAGGTCGTGCGCTCGCCCATGCCGATCAGCACCGTGCCGTTGCCGATCGGCATGACGTCGCCGCCCTCCATCGAGGCATTGGCAAACTGCTGATCCGAATCGCCCCACCAAATCTGGAAATCGCCATCCTTGAAGGACGGGTGGAATTTGTAGATCGCACGCTGGAGCAGGGTCTCGGCCCGTCTTGCCGGCCAGAACATCGGATTGCATGTCACGCCGTTATAGATCCAGCAGGACGGATCGCGCTGGAACAGCGTGTTGGGAACCGGCGGTATGACGAATTCCGATTCCTCCAAGGCGCTGAGCATCAATGACTTGGCCTTGACCTCGGGAAGATCGGCGATCGAAATGCCGCCGATCATGTATGCCGCAAGCTGCATGGGGGGCATCTCGTCAAGCCAGGGCCGCATGGCTTCGGCGATCTGCGAGCCGAGCACATTCGGGGTGATCCGGCGATCCAGCACCAAATCGCGTGCCTGCTTGTCGGCAAGCGTCTGGCCGAGCAGATCATGAAGCTCGAGAACCTCGACGCCCCTCTCCTGCATCTTCAGGACAAAATCGAAATGATCCTTCTGTGCCTCGTGTACCCACAGCACATCGTCGAAGAGCAGGCTATGACAGTTGCCGGGTGTCAGACGCTGATGAGCCAGGGACGGTTTGCAGACCATCACGGTCCTCAGCTTTCCGACCTCCGAGTGAACACCGAAACCGCGCATGAGGTTCTCCCTGACTTCCTGTCTGGACCGTTGGGCATGTCTCGCGGGCCAACGGCATGTGCCCCGCGGGGCCAAACCGATCTGTGCCAGGTTAAGTTGCCGGGTCTGGTGGTGTCATTGATCGCGAGCAATGTTCGAGGCATCAAACGGCATGCCCATGGCTATATCAGTGACCGATTGCCCGGCCGCCAGCGTGGAACTCCTCGGCCAGCCACCGACGCCAATGGGTCGGGTGGACGTCCAGCTTATTGCCGCCTCTTGCATCGACCCAGCCACCGAATATTCTCTGACACGGAAAGACAAGGGCGTGGACGCCTTCGTCGTCGATCACGGCGAGCTCGATATCCTGCGCAAAAGGCGCGTCAATGATTGATCGCCACATCCTGGCACCTCACAGCAATGCTGAGGGCTCGGCGGCTCACCTGAAGTCAGTGGCGGCCGGGCCGGATTGAGGAATCCTAGCCTATCGGCTTGCAACGTTCCTTGATCCTGATCACTCCCGGAGACAGGAAATTCGAACTGCGAATCGACATCACGTACAATTACGTAGTGACCGTCCCCAATTTTCAGTGCCGCTCTTCCTTGTAAGAGTTCAGCTTCACGGGGGGACCAGCAATGTTGACCACGAGCCAGGCTGCCGAACGCTATATGCCGGAACCGAACCGCGTAAATGCAGGTGAGACCCGACGGTTACCGCCAAGCACTGTTTTATGGGTACTCCCGGGCCAGGGCATCTACCGCGAGGGCGAGCGGGCGTCATCACTCTACCAGGTCCAATCCGGTGCGGTGAGGGTCTATCGAATAATGCGGAACGGGCACCGCCACATTCTTGCATTCCACGGAACGGGAGAATGGTTCGGCCTGCAGGATGGAGACATCCATGATGATTTCGCCGAGGCGATCTGCAACTCCCAAATTCGCTCCATCCCCAAGGCCGGCGCGCCGATGCCGGCGATAAATTTGTTGGATATCGCCTTGTCCAGCCTGGCAATTGCGAATTCGCGCCAGCTTATCGTCGCCCGCCAGGGCGCCCTCGAGCGTGTGGCGACTTTTGTTCAGGAAATGTCGACCCGAAATGGCGGCGCTAATGAGTTTGAACTCATGATGTCGCGCACCGACGTCGCCGACTATCTCGGATTGACGGTCGAATCGGTAGCGCGCTCATTTACCAAGCTGCGGACCCGCCACATTGTCCAGCTATTCGGACGCGGCCAGCGATATGTCCAGATCCTCAACCGCACCAGGCTTGCCGCGCTCAGCACGTAGGCGACGTGCGGTTCAGGATGCGGTGAAGACACGCTCATTCGACGTAGAAGGTCAGATTGCCGTTACGGGCTCTCGTGACCCATTCAATATCGTTTGGCGTGAGCTTCTTCGCCTTCAGTTTGCCGACAAGCCATTTATTTGACCGAGCGGCCGCGCGAATGGCCTCGACGTCCTTTTCGCTGCCTTGCGGGGGATGACGGCCCGTCTCCGAAAAATCGGAAATTCTATAGCTGACAACGGTAAAGCGCTTGTCATGATATGTTCGTACCGCCTCCGGCAGGCTTTCGCTCCAATTCATCCTGCGGTATTCGCGCCGGCTCTGCTGAGCGTCGGCCTGCACTGATACCGTGATCGTCGAGATCGCGATTGCAAGTGCCAAAGATAACTTCATCATGTTGGCTACTCCCGAAAGAAGCATGGATTCTGCTTGAGGAATCTAGCCGAAGTGGCGCAATCAGGCATTGAGCGAAGTCAATGGGTGTGGCCTCGGCCGGAGAGGATGCCGGCATCAGCCTGATGGTCATGCCATTGAGGTGTCACCCGGAACCTCGACTTGCCGGCGCCCTCGAGAAGGCACGGGCAGCAAGCCAGTCGGGCCTCATGTATGATACCGTATCTTACTGCCATCCGAACCCATGACATTTTATCTCTATTGGTAAATCATGGAGGGCAAAGCGATGACCGGACCTGCTGCTTCTACCCCGTCAATGACCAGTGCAGAAGAGCTGCGCAAACGCGCGCTCGAACTGCAGCTTCTCGAGATGGAACGCCAAGAGAAGATACAGGCGCGCGAAGCCAAAAAACACGCTGAATTCGTTGAAGACTTCTTCCGCAAGCATATTGGCGACGCCGAGCGCACGGTGATCAAACGCCTCGTGTCGAAGGCGGCTGCCGACGGCAAGTTCGAGGCGATGATCTACAGTTTCCCCTCGAGCTTTTGCTCCGATAGCGGCCGCGCAATCAACAACTTCTTGCCCGGGTGGCAGAACACCTTGCAAGGAAAGGCGAAGGAACTCTACGACCTGTTCGAAGAGATCGGCAGACCGCAGGGCTATGGCCTGAAGGCATTGGTCATCAATTTTCCGGGCGGCATTCCAGGGGATATCGGTCTTTTCCTCACCTGGGAAAAACCGGTGGAGTGAACCGGCATGAAGACCGTCGAGATCGAGCGTAAGTTTCTCGTGCGCAGCGACGCTTGGCGCGCCAGCGCGACAAGCGTACATGTGCTCCGGCAGGGCTATCTTGCGCGAGGCACTGCCAGCAGTCTGCGTATTCGCCTGATCGATGATCTGACGGCACAGCTGGCGGTGAAGTTCGGCAAACGCGGCCTTACGCGCGAGGAATTCGAGTACGACATTCCCCTCGCTGAAGCCAAGGAAATGCTGCTTCATGTCCGTGGCAAGGTGCTCGAAAAGACAAGGTACCAGGTTGTCCATCGGGGCGATGTCTGGGAGATCGACGTCTTCGGCGGCGCCTATCAGGGTCTGACCATTGCCGAAATCGAAATGGCCAGCGAGAAGGCAAGTCCATCTCTGCCCTCCTGGCTCGGTCGCGAAGTGACTGGAGACAAACGTTATTCCAACCGGGCGCTGGCATTCCATCGCCCGGCAATGTCGCCACCATACGGCCTTTCGGGGATGCCCGAGTCTACAGCGCCCCGCATGAATCAAATTTGACGCGACGCGCCTTACTCTTCAACCAGACTCCAGTCCGCACCAGGGTTGAACTCCTTGATCGCCGCCGCCAGTTGCTCGGTCTGATCACCCAGATCGCGCTGGTAGATGACACCCATATTGCTGACCATGAAAGTCTGCACGCCAGTGACCCTGTAGGCCACGGGCCAGGCGATCAGAGCAAAACCAGCCGTCATGTTGCCATTGACGATGAAGCTCTGCTTGCCACCGACGACATTGGACCCTTGGCCCGTCAGGATGCGATAGCGATAGCCGTAATAGCCTTCTCCCCGCTTCGCATTGCCGAAGGCTGCCGTCTCGACGAGGCCGCCGGCGGGGCTCTCCTCTTCGAATGCTCCCGGCTCCCAGTACAGGCCGTCCCGCGCGCCCGCCGTGCTGACGAGTTTCTGTGCGAACTCGTAAACGCCGTCGCCGTCGCGATCTTCCCGCGCATACTCATACTGGGCAATAAAGTAGTCGGTCATCGTCTGGATGGTCGCCAGTTCGTTCCTACCGACCCTGCGGTTGATGATTTCCTGAAGGCCGATTTGCGTGTCGAAAGCCCATTTGCCGTCCCCGTTGCGGCTCAGCGGGAAAGGCAAAGGCCACAGTTGATCGCCGATCGCGACGACCTTGCGATCGCCAAGGTCTTGAAGAATGATCTGCTTGCCGGCGCCCTCCCGTATCAAGGCATAGGCGATCGTGGCCTCATTGCTCGCCTTCAGCTTGGCGGCGCTAAGGCCCAACAGATTTGCCAAACCGTCAATTTCGCCGGAGGCCAAGACCTGCTTGAATTGATCAACTGCGAGTGAGGGACTATCGAAGGCGGGTGGGGTTCCGGCTGCAAACTCCTTAAGGTTGCTCTGCTCCTGCGCGAGGGAAATCTGCGGCGCCGTCAAGGAAACCGCCGCACCCAGCATCAATGAAATCAGTCTCGATTGTCGTGTCATCGGTTCACCCCATGGTTTGGCCTTCACGAAAACATTCGCCTAAGTCAGCGGCGGCCGCCGCCGCCACGGCCGCCACCACCGCCGCGCCCGCCGCCGCGCCCGCCACCACCATGCATGGGCGGGCGAGACCGTTGCTGCGTCGCCCGAGGTGCACCGCGCTGGCCACCACCCATGCTCTGGCCGCCGCGCTGAGAGTTCACGACCTCACGACGACCCGATTGAACATTCCCGAGCGCGCTCTGCTGGCGGCTCCGGTTATCGGCCTTGGCGGCCATCTTGGGCTTGCCGGATTTCGGTTTCGCCTTCGGTGAAGAACTGGCCTGACGGTTGCCTGCGTTTGCAGGACGGGTGTCGGCGCGTGGCGCGTTTGCACGTTTGGCCGTATCGCCCACCGACGTTTTCGGATTTGACTTCAGCCCCTGCGCGGTATTCTGTCGAACGTCCGCAGCTCGGGCCCCGGCATCGCCCCTCGCCTGGTTTCGCTCCCTCTGGAGGTTGCCCGCCTGGTTTTTGAGCTGGTTGCGGTTGTCCGTCTGGAGATTGGACCGGATCGCCGACCGATCGAGCTTGTTCAGCTGGTCCTTGCCGATACTCAGCTTGCTACGATCGACATTCTTCCAGTCGACATCGTTCAAATTCATTTTTCCGTTGAAATTGCGGTTGTTGAAGCAATTGTCGCAGTCGACGTCGACGTCGCCGTTCCAACGTCCGCCCCACACGCCCCAGTCGTCCCAATTGACGATCGCCGCCCAGGCGACGCCGGTCACGGCAGCAGCGAAGAAGCCGGCCCCCGGATAGTAGTAGTTGTCGTAGGAATCCGGATAATAGGAGACTGGCGCGTAATCATAGTTCGGCTCGTACAGCATTTCCGGCGGATATTGCGGAATATAGATCTTCTCCGGGTTCGTGGGCTGGATGATGACATTGTCGCCCTCGTTGACAATGGTGACCTTATCGTCCGTCTTGATGATGTTCTTCGCGATGGCTTCGTCGCGGAGCTGCTGTATCGCGATCAGGACATCCTTCTGCTGATTGGTCAGTGCATCTCCGAGCGACTGGGTCCACTCGAGATCGTCGCTCATCATCTTGACGACCTCCGGGTAGTTCAGCAGCGAAATCACACTTCCGTCCCATTCGCTTTTCGGCTCGAGGCTGGTGTTCTTTTTCTTGGTTTCCAGGAAGCGGGCCGCCTCGACGATCTGCAGGGGAAACAGCGACGCCGCCGAGATTGCCGCGACGAGATCGTCTGGGTAAAGCGCAATACGCGCCACGAGAACCTCGAGTTCGTCGTCGGAAAGCCCGGCCGCTTCCGCGTCCGGCGCCGGCACGGGTTCGGCCTTGGTGGCCGGCACGGGCGTCTGCGCATAAGTCCACGGCACGGGCGGCAGGGAAGAGATTGCTATGGCTGAAAAGCCGGCCAGCAGCCTGAAATATCTCGCTTTCATCACGCGTTCGTCTCCTGGATTGCAAGTGGTTGCGATAACGCTGGCTATGGCATCGGATCGGTGGAACGCCTCAGTGCCACGACCTTCGAACGGCGAATTGCATCTCCTATTTCCTCGACAAGGCCCTCGACCAGGCTGCCGTATTCCTGACGTCGTACCTCCCGAATGCTGCTGGGAAGCAAGTCTACTTTGGTGAGCGCCTCGATGGCTGCTGCGAGGTCCTGGCACATGCTGTGGAAATTCTCGTCCACGTCGAGAAGCCGTTGTGCGAGCGGAAGATGCTCGGGCAGGTGGAGCTCAAGCAGCGCAAGGATGGCCATTTTTTCTGGATTGCCTGCCCCCATATCCATCCCGCTCTTTGTCTTCGTGCAAAGCAGATGAATTAATATATTGCATCCAGCTTATTTAGAGATGTAACATACAAGAAGCTACGGCCGGGGGTATAGCGGCTGGCTTCATCGGGGGGCGACGATGCAAAGCGTGAGAGCAAACGGGTCGCCAGGTGCGGCAATTCCCACCACATCGGAAACACGAGAACAGCTTGATCGCATCAGATCCAGCCAGGAGTTCCACGCCCCTGACCGTGGGCGTCGGTTTCTTGACTATATTGTCGAAGAAACCCTCGCTGAACGGGGCACCTATCTAAAGGCCTATACAATCGCCCTGGAGGTGTTCGGCCGAGACGCCTCGTTCGATGCCCAGAACGATCCCGTCGTCAGGATCGAGGCCGGCCGCATACGCCGCGCTCTGGAACGATACTATCTGGTCGCGGGGCAATTCGATAAGGTCATCATTACCATCCCTAAAGGCGGGTATGTGCCTTGCTTCAGACACAGTGACGCCTGCCCTGCGACAGACCTCGGTCCACTGGCGGAGACGGGCGATAGTCCCGACCCTGTCTTGCAAACTGCCACGCCTTCGAAACCTGCGGATTTCTCACCCCGGAACGAGAGCACTGTTCAATCCTCCCCGGCGCCCCGGTCATTCTACCTGACGGCGGTTTCCCTGGGTCTGATGACGCTGATTATCGCCTTCGGCATTCCTTTTCTTTTCAGCCCTCAGACTCAATCGTCTACCTCCCCCGCGGATCGGCCAGATTTTCCCCAGGTCCTTGTGGAGCCATTCCAGGACCTTTCGGAAGCCGGCGTATCGGCAGGTATAGCCCGAGGATTGACGGACGAGGTCATTGGTCACCTGGCAAAATTCCGGGAAATTGTTGTGATTTCGAATCTGCCTGCGGCACTGCGCGGGCAGCCGCAGACGAAAGGATTGAAGGAACCGCGTTTTGCCTTGCAAGGTCGCGTGCGCGTAGAGGACAGCAGGCTGCGGCTGACCGCACGGTTCGTAAACCGTGATGATGGATCGGTGATCTGGGCCAACAGCTACAACAAGGACCTTCGCATACAGGACGTCTTGCAGGTTGAGGCCGACCTGGCCCAAGAGGTGGCGACCGCACTCGCCCCGCCATATGGCGTCATTTCCCAGAGCGACACCGCGACAACAAATCCATCCAATTCCGATGAGCGGGATGACTATGCCTGTACGCAGTCTTACTACAGCTACCGGGTCGACCTCAACCCGAAGGGCCATGCCGCGGTCCGGGCCTGCCTTCAACGAGCAACGGAGCGCAACCCGCGAAATTCGACTTATTGGGCCTTGCTGTCGATGACCTACCTCGATGAACTCCGCTTTCAATTCAGCCTTAATAGAGTGCCTGCCCTTTCCACTTTGAAATCTGCTGTGGAAACCGCGCGCCGCGCGGCCGACCTCGATCCGCAGAATGCCCGCGCCTTGCAGGCGCTGATGCTTGCCAACTTCTTTAACGGTGATGTCGAGGCCGCGTTGAGAGTGGGAGCTGCTGCCTATGAGCTAAACCCCACCGATACGGAGGTGGCCGGCGAATATGGCTTCCGCCTGGCACTTTCCGGCAAATGGGATACCGGCTGCGAATTGATGTCCAGAGCCGTCAACAAAAACCCCGGCCCGAAAGGATATTACGAAGTGGGTCTGGCCATGTGCGCCTATATGCGGGAGGACTACCAGGCAGCAGAACTATGGGTAAGGATGGCCGATCTGCGATACAATCCCATCCACCACCTCGTCCTGCTTGCGATCCTTGGCGCCGAGGGCAGGCTCGATGAAGCCCGCGAGGAGCAGGATTGGCTCAAGGCGAACGCACCGGCGTTGCTGACCAACATTCGCAGCGAGATCGCCATACGCTTGCCTCGCCCGGAGGATCAGCAACGGATCCTTGCGGGGCTGAATGCGGCCGGAGTTGCAATCACTTCACACTAGTCGGCCGAACTCGGGCGGCCCTGCCTTCTTCCATAGATGTTACGTGATGCTACACGCGCTCGGCTGCTAACGGCGTTACTATCTGCCTTCACTTGACGCCGAACGGTTCGGCCATATCAAGCCGAAAGCGGAAGGGGGGAGCCGTGTTTCTCGACTATTTTGCACTCGGGGTGTTGATTTTCACGCTCGTAACGCTCTTCTACGCCGTGATCGCCATCCACGACATTCCTCACATCATCGCGAAGAAACGCAATCACCCGCACCAGGACGCCATTCATATTGCCGGCTGGGTCAGCCTGTTCACCCTGCACGTCATATGGCCGTTCCTGTTCATCTGGGCCTCCCTCTACCGAGAGGACCGCGGTTGGGGAATCAAGCCCGACGGCAAGCTTCAGCATGAAGTGGAGGCGAACGCAGAAATCGCCCGCCTTCAGGCTCGGATCGCCGAACTGGAAGCCCAACCTCTGGAGAAGGAGAAAGCCTGATGGACCTGCTCCTAATCCTCACCTATGCCGCAATCTGCTGGACGGTCTTCAAAGTCTTCCGAATCCCGGTAAACCAATGGACGCTTTCAACCGCGGTCCTTGGCGGCATCTTCCTGATCTCAGCGCTGCTCCTCATCATGAGCTACAATCACCCCTATTCGGGCGACGGACGCATTTACTTTACTTCTGCGCCAGTCATTCCTGTTGTCGGCGGGCAGGTCGTGGAGGTCCCGGTCCAGCCCAATACGCCGTTGAAGAAGGACGACGTTCTCTTCCGCATCGATCCGCGCCCCTATCAGTTCGTCGTCGATCAGAAGAAAGCCGCTTTGGCGGAAGCCAAGCAGACTGTCCTTCAATTGAAATCTGCGCTCGATGCCGCGAACTCCGCGGTGAGCGGTGCCGAGGCATCCCGCGACCGTTCCCTGCAAAGCTTCGAGAAATTCCAGCAATCGAACGAGAACGCCAAATCGAGCGGCAAAGGCGCTGTCTTTTCCGAACTTGAAGTCGAGAACCGCCGAGGCATCTACCTGACCTCAGAAGCTGCGGTCGAGACCGCAAGGGCGCAGGCCATGCAAGCCAAGCTCGCTTATGAGTCCGAGATCAACGGCACCAATCCGACGGTCGCACGCTTGCAGGCCGAATTGGGCAATGCGGAATACGACCTCGACCAGACGACGGTTCGCGCCCCGAGCAACGGCTATGTGACACAGGTCTTTCTGCGGCCGGGAATGATGGCAAACCCGCTGCCCTTGCGACCGGTCATGGTCTTCATCAACAGCGAAGACCGGACGTTGGCTGCCGCCTTCATCCAGAATTCGCTGCAGCGCGTCCGGGTTGGCGATGCCGCGGAGGTCTCGTTCCGGGCAGTGCCCGGCAAGATTTTCAAGGCCCGGGTTCAGGGCATCATCGATGTGATGGCGCAGGGCCAGCTTCAGCCGACAGGAGCCCTGATCGATCCGCAGTCGCCCGAACGCGCCTCCCCGGGTCAAACGCTGGCCAGCATCGAGATCCTTGAAGATACCAGCAAATACCAGCTGCCGGGCGGCGTCGTCGCAGATGTCGCCGTCTACACCGAGCATTGGCATCACGTCGCCGTTCTCCGCAAGGTTCTTCTCAGGATGAGCAGCTGGATGAACTTCGTTTTCCTCGAGCATTGAGACGGATGGGCTGAGGCCCGGCTGGAATTTCGGGAGACGTCGAAGCACATCCAGGGGAGTAATACGGTGATCGGAAGTTTCGGCATACCGATGCTAAAGGGGCTGGAGGGCTTCAATCGAAACTGGCTTCGAAGCGACATCCCAGCCGGGCTGTCGATTGCCGCAGTCGGCCTGCCGAGCGCCATCGCCTATCCCGCGATCGCCGGCCTGCCTCCCGAGACGGGAATCTATGCGAGCATCGTCGCGCCGATCGCCTACGCCATTTTCGGGCCATCGCGCCTGCTGGTCGTCGGGCCGGATGCCGCAACCATGACCGTTCTCGCCGCCGCGATGGCAGCAATCATCGCAGCCGAGCCGGCCGCCGCGGGCGTGGACCGGATCGCGATAGCATCCGCCTTGGCGCTCGGCGTCGGGGTGTTCTGCCTCGCCGCCAGATTTCTGAGACTGGGGGTCGTCGCCAACTTTCTCTCCCGCCCAATTCTCGTCGGATTTTTTGCCGGCGTATCGCTGTCGATCCTCGTCGGCCAGATCAATCGTTTCACCGGGGTCAAGATCGAGTCCGACGGGCTCGTTCCGCCGATCCTCGAAATATTGCGCAAGAGCGCTTCTATCCACTGGCCGTCACTGATTTTTGGCCTGTCGATGTTCGCTTTATTGTGGGCGGTAAAGGCCGCACGTCTCAAGGTCCCTGGTCCTGTTCTGGTCGTTGTCGTCTCGGTGATCCTGTCTGCCGTCTTCGACTTCCAGGGACGCGGCATAGCCGTCGTCGGCGACATTCCTCGCGGCTTGCCGATGTTCTCGCTGCCTGCGCTTTACGAGATGCCGCTCGACAAGATCGTCCTTGGCTCCGCCGCCGTTTTCCTCGTCAGCTTTGGAGCGGGGATCGTCGCCGCCCGCAGTTTCGGCACGCGCGCCGGGCAGGAGGTGGACGCGAACCAGGAATTGATCGGCCTCGGGGCGGCAAATTTCGCCCCCGGCCTCTTTGGTTCGTTTCCGATCAGCGTCTCGGATTCGAGAACGGCAATCAATATGTCTGCAGGCGGCGTCTCGCAGGCGGCTGGACTTGTATCCGCGGCCACGTTGATCGCTGCCCTCGTCTTTCTGCACAGCGCCTTGCGGATATTACCGCTGCCGGCACTTGCCGCCATCCTGGCAATGGCGGCCATCGGCCTGATCGACGTCGGCGAACTGAAAAAAGTCTGGCGCATCAGCCGGATGGAGTTCGTCTTCGCATTGATCACCATGTGGGGCGCAATCAGCTTCGGTGTTCTCAACGGCGTCATTGTCGCGATTGCCGCAACCCTCGTCTATCTCCTGCGCAAGACCATGTATCCGCGCGACAGCCTTCTCGGCAGGATCGAAGGGCGGGAGGGCTTCTTTGATCTCGCCCGTTTTCCGCAGGCGCGCCCGCAAGAAGGTGTCGCGATATGCGTGATCCAGGGCAACATCCTGTTCTTCAACGCCGACTACGTGCGCACACGGCTGCAGACCATCGGTAAGGAGCTTACACGCGGGACCAGAGCCCTGTTGCTGGACGCGAGCGCCATCTCCCATGTCGACAGTACCGGCGCCGCGGCTCTCGATGCCGTCGCCGAAACACTCTCGAAACAGAACATCACCTTCGCGATAGCCGATCTCAACGAGGAAAGCAGGCAACTGCTCGACCGCGCCGGCGTGATCACGGCTATCGGCTCATCCAACATTTTCAACGACAAGGACGAGGCGGTGGCAGCCCTTGGATCGGCACGCGACGCAATTTTCGACAAGGCGGAAGAAACGAATGGCCCCGTCCTCGGGCCATGAACGGAGGGAGCTATGAACAAGGGTTATGACGCAAATCTGGAAGAGGCAGTGGCCGAGGCGAAACGGAACGACAAGGACAAGAGCAAGGGCAAGAAAAAGAAGAGGTCTTGGGACTACGAGAAAGAGATCCTTCGTCTGCAGGTGGAGATCGCTCATTTGCAGGCTTGGGTGAAGAAAGCAGGCGCCCGGATCGTCATCATCTTCGAAGGCCGCGATGCCGCCGGCAAGGGCGGAATGATCAAGCGCATTACCGAAAAGGTCAGTCCACGCGTCTTTCGCGTCATCGCGCTGCCCGCCCCGACCGACCGCGAGAAGTCGCAGATCTACATGCAGCGCTACATCAATTACCTGCCGGCCGCAGGTGAAGTCGTGATCTTCGACCGCAGCTGGTACAACAGGCCGGGAGTGGACCGGGTGATGGGCTTCACCAGCGAAAAGAAGGCCGAGCGTTTTCTCGAACTCGCTCCTCGCTTTGAGGCAGCGATCGTCGAAAGCGGCATCATTCTGCTCAAATACTTCCTGACCGTTAGCGAAGAGGAGCAGGAACGGCGCTTCAAGCGCCGGATCGACGATCCGCTTCGGCAGTGGAAACTGAGCCCGATGGATGTCGAATCCTATCAGCGCTGGTGGGATTATACGCGGGCCTACGATGCGATGCTGCGGATGACCGACAGCAATCACGCGCCGTGGTGGATCGTTCCGTCGGATGACAAAAAACAAGCGCGCATAAACTGCATCTCCCACATTCTGCAGTCGATACCTTATGAGCGCGTCAAGTTCGAGGCGCCGGATCTCGGCAAGCGGCAGAAGCGCCCGGGCGGATATGTCGAAGATCAGACCATTCGGCATGTCGTTCCCGACGTAACCGCGCGCTGAATGGCGGACCGATCGACGGCAAACCAGACGGGCTGACCATTATGAATCTCGAGCAGACACGGGGCGAGGCATTGAAGCCCGTAGACATCATGCAGACTTCGATCGAGACGCGGGTCAGCGATCTCGTGCGGCTGGGGATAATCGCACTTTTCGCCTACTGGTCCTTCCGTCTGGTCGCTCCGTTCGCACTGATCGTCATCTGGTCGGCGATCCTGGCTATAGCATTGTTTCCTTTGCACGAGATGCTTGCGCGCGCTCTTGGAAACCGTCCGGCCATTTCGGCAACGACCATCGTCGTCGCCTGTCTGGTCCTCGTCATCGCACCCTTATCGCTTGTTGCCGTCAATTTTGCTGATGCGGCACAAGATCTCATCGCAAGATTAAGGACGGACAGCTTTGCCTTGCCCTCTGCTCCTCAGAGCATTCGGGAGTGGCCCGTCGTCGGTGAACGGGTCTATGCCGCCTGGAACCAGATCGCCAGCAACCTCGCCGCATCGATTACGAAGTTTCAGGCGCCTCTGCGCGAGATCGCCGGCGTCGTCGTCACCAAACTCGCCTCGATCGGCGCTGGCCTCCTGGGCTTCATCGTCTCCGTTGTTCTGTCCGGCTTCCTGATGGCAACAGGCGAACGACTGAGCTCGATCGTGTCAGCGCTTGCCAACAGAGTTGCCGGCGACAGGGGCGTTGGTTTCGCCAAGCTTGCGGCCACCACCGTGCGCAACGTCTCACGCGGTGTGATTGGCGTTGCCTTCCTGCAAACCCTGTTATGTGGGCTCTGCTTCGTCATCTTTGATCTGCCGGCAAGAGGCGCGTTAACCTTTGCGGTCTTTATCCTGTGCATCATGCAAATCGGCCCTGGCCTCGTCCTGATTCCCGCGATCATCTGGGCCTGGTTTTCTTGGCCGGTTTCGACGTCCCTGGCATTTACTCTCATCGCAACACCCATCACGCTTCTGGACAACGTGCTCAAACCTCTTCTCATGGCGCGAGGCCTGACGACACCCATGCCGGTGATCCTTATCGGCGTCATCGGGGGCACGCTGTCCTATGGCTTGCTTGGGCTTTTCCTCGGCCCGATCGTCCTCAGCGTATTTTATGAACTGCTGCGAACATGGGCTTGGCCCGCGCCACAAAGCGACAGCCCGACAGGCGGGGTCGAAGGCGATGGCATCGTCGATCGGAGCGATACCTGCTGAAGTTTCCGAAGCTGAAGTGAGGAGAAAACATGTCGAAAGCTTCGACCCACTGGAGCGACAAAGCGCTGATAATTGTGCTGCGGATGCTCTTGATCTTCGCCGTGATTGGGGCGTTTTCAGTCCTGATCAAATTCATTCGGGCATTCCTGTGATCATCTCAATTGCTCTCCCGCATGGCCCTGTTCTTCTCAGCTCCGTCGACAAGCGTGTGACGATAACCACCTTCGGCGAAGCGCAATATACTGTCCGCCGCGGCAGGCGCCGCAAACCGCTCCGGCCGACCTTGCCCAAGACCCACTTCAAGCTTCCGTTTCGAAGGACCGCAGAATGAGATGGATCGCGGCAATATCGCTTTTTCTTGCCCTTGCGATCAATGCGCAAGCGCAGACGCCCGCCACGCCGGGGCAGCAGAAGATCGATGAGCTCATCCGATTGCTCCAGGATCCCGAGGTGCAGTCCCTGCTCGAAGCTCGAAAATCTCAGCCTGCTTCGGCACCGCCCGAGGAAATGTTGTTTGCGTGGAAAGCCGCTATGCGAGCGCGCTTCGACGCGACGCTGGCTGCCCTTCCTCGCATACCGGCAGAGGTCGGGGCGGCCGCAACGCGAACGAGACAAGACGCACTCTCCGCAGGATATGCGCCTGTTTTCCTGATCCTGCTGTGCCTCCTGGCCGCGGGTGCGATCGCCGAGAGGCTCTATCTCCGGGCACGGGCCGGGGCCGCGTCGTTGACGGTCAGGCTTCTGTCCCTGGCGGTGTTCACCTTCTCGATGGGGCTGATCTTCTTTACGCTGCGGTGGCCGCCACTCACCGAGGCGACTTTGATGCTCGCCCTCACCGGCATCATCGCCTTTCGCGCAGCGGCGATCGCTATCGACTTCGCCGTCGCCCGCCCTGAAATCCGGATACGAATCCGGCTTTTCCTCGGGGTGCTTTTCGTCGCGATCGTGAGCGCCATGCTCGGAAAGCCGATCGGTATCGATCCGGCCGTGTCACGTGCCATGTCCTGGTGTTTTTCGCTCGTCCTCGTGATCCTTGCAATCGAAGGCGTCGTGTCGGGAGTGGCCTTGAGCCTCAAGGCGAGGCTGGCTGTCGTCGTCTCCGTTCTGATCCTCTGGGTGCTATGGTCGGTCGGCCTCACCGGGCTATTCCTGATCGGCGTCTACCTGCTCCTTCTGCCGCCGCTGCTGAAGGTCGTCGGCAACGCCGCCGAGACTGCTAGTTCGGCCGAGCCGCGAAGCGTTCGGCAGGTCCTCTTTGTGCGCGGAAGCCGCGCGATCGTGCTTCTGCTTGCGGTGGCCTCGCTTGCTGCCGTCTCGAGAGCGAGCACGACGTCCCTTATCGCAGGCAATCCCGCTGCGCAGGCAATCGCATATGGTCTCCTGAAGAGCATGATTGTCCTGCTCCTCGCCGACCTGGTCTGGCACCTTTCAAGGGCGTGGATCGATCGGATGCTGGTTTCGGCACCTGAAGGCGCCGCACCCTCCCCTGCCGAGAGCGCCCGCCGCGCGCGCGTGCGCACGCTGCTTCCGATCTTCCGCAACATGTTGGCCGTATTGGTCGCGGTGATGGCGGCACTGATCGTTCTTGCGCAGCTCGGCGTCGAAATCGGGCCGCTCATCGCCGGCGCCGGGATATTCGGTGTGGCGCTGGGTTTCGGGTCGCAGACCCTCGTCAAGGACGTCATCAGCGGCGTCTTCTATATGCTCGACGACGCCTTCAGGGTCGGCGAATATATCCAGAGCGGCAGCTACAAGGGCACGGTCGAAGGGTTCAGTCTCCGCTCCGTCCGCCTTCGTCACCATCGCGGCCCAGTCTTTACCGTGCCTTTCGGCGCACTTGGCGCGGTGGAGAATATGAGCCGCGACTGGGTGATCGACAAGTTCAGGATATCGGTCGGATTCGACACCGACATCAACAAGGCGCGCAAGATCGCCAAGGCGATCGGCGCCGAACTGCAGGCAGATCCCGAGGTCGGCCCGATGTTCATAGAACCGCTCAAGATGAAGGGGGTCGAAGAATTCGGCGACTACGGCATCGTGCTGAGTTTCGCGATGACGACGGTTCCCGGCCAGCAGACCTACATCCGCCGCAAGGCCTATTTGATGATCCGGGAGGCATTCAAGGCTGCCGGTATCGCATTCGCAACGCCGAGTGTGCAGATCGGAGGCGATGACAAAACCGCAGCAGCGGCCGCAATGCTTGCCACACGGGACCGCCAGGAAAGGAGCGCCACCGGAACGGAGGGCTGAGGCCCACCCGGCCGGCCATCAGTTTTACGACCCCCGATGCGAAATTGGGATTTTTGCGCCCAGAAACACAAAAAGCCCCTTGCGGGGCTTTTGGGGGATACAAAGGGAAAGTTGGTTGCGGGGGCAGGATTTGAACCTGCGGCCTTCAGGTTATGAGCCTGACGAGCTACCGGGCTGCTCCACCCCGCGGTACCAGGTTTTTGCCGAGAGGCAAATACCGACTGCACTGCATTATAACACGAAAGGCCGCTTTGTGAGCGGCCCTTTGTTCGGCTTTGGGCCGTTTTTGTGATGAGAAGATTGATTTCATGAAGTTGCGATTTGCAGACCTGGCAGCGACCTACTCTCCCGCGTCTTAAGACGAAGTACCATGGGCGCAGGGGCGTTTCACGGCCGTGTTCGGAAAGGGAACGGGTGCAGCCACCCCGCCATAACCACCAGGTCGGCAAAGCGCAACTTAATTGTTTGAGAAGCTGGTGCAGGCCGAAGGCCTGCTTATTTAAACACGTCAAAGGCTCAAACCGGACAAACACTTGCGTGTTTGCCGGGCCCGTCGCAAAGGCTGACGCCTTCGCTCTGTCGGGAGGAATGCGATGCATTCGCCCTGAGATGAGCATAGTCAATGAGAACGATCAAGCCGATCGAGCTATTAGTACCGGTAAGCTTCATGCGTTGCCGCACTTCCACACCCGGCCTATCAACGTGGTCGTCTTCCACGGCTCTGATAGGGAATACTCGTTTTCAGGTGGGTTTCCCGCTTAGATGCCTTCAGCGGTTATCCCGTCCATATATAGCTACCCTGCTATGCCCTTGGCAGGACAACAGGTCCACCAGAGATATGTCCATCCCGGTCCTCTCGTACTAGGGACAGATCCTGTCAATATTCCTACACCCACGGCAGATAGGGACCGAACTGTCTCACGACGTTCTGAACCCAGCTCACGTACCGCTTTAATTGGCGAACAGCCAAACCCTTGGGACCTGCTCCAGCCCCAGGATGCGATGAGCCGACATCGAGGTGCCAAACAACCCCGTCGATATGGACTCTTGGGGGTCATCAGCCTGTTATCCCCGGCGTACCTTTTATCCGTTGAGCGATGGCCCTTCCACGCGGGACCACCGGATCACTATGACCGACTTTCGTCTCTGCTCGACTTGTCAGTCTCGCAGTCAGGCGGGCTTATGCCATTGCACTCGACGACCGATTTCCGACCGGTCTGAGCCCACCATCGCGCGCCTCCGTTACTCTTTCGGAGGCGACCGCCCCAGTCAAACTACCCACCATACACTGTCCCGGACCCGGATGACGGGCCGCGGTTAGACATCCATGACGATAAGGGTGGTATTTCAAGGATGGCTCCACGGAAACTGGCGTCCCCGCTTCAAAGCCTACCACCTATCCTACACATGCCGACACGAATGCCAGTGTAAAGCTATAGTAAAGGTGCACGGGGTCTTTCCGTCTGACCGCAGGAACCCCGCATCTTCACGGGGAATTCAATTTCACTGAGTCTATGTTGGAGACAGCGGGGAAGTCGTTACGCCATTCGTGCAGGTCGGAACTTACCCGACAAGGAATTTCGCTACCTTAGGACCGTTATAGTTACGGCCGCCGTTTACTGGGGCTTCGATTCAAAGCTTGCACCTCTCCTCTTAACCTTCCAGCACCGGGCAGGCGTCAGACCCTATACGTCGTCTTGCGACTTCGCAGAGCCCTGTGTTTTTGATAAACAGTCGCTACCCCCTGGTCTGTGCCACCCCACAAGAGTTGCCTCATATGGGGTCACGCTTCTTCCGAAGTTACGCGTGCAATTTGCCGAGTTCCTTCAACATAGTTCTCTCAAGCGCCTTGGTATACTCTACCTGACCACCTGTGTCGGTTTCGGGTACGGTCTATACGGTGGAGCTATTTCCTGGAACCGCTCCGCTGCCCTGATAATCCAATAAACCAGAACAACTTGTGCAATCCGTCACTACCACCAGGCCCACGAATATTAACGTGGTTCCCATCGACTACGCATTTCTGCCTCGCCTTAGGGGCCGGCTAACCCTGCTCAGATTAACTTTAAGCAGGAACCCTTGGTCTTTCGGCGAGAGGGTCTCTCACCCTCTTTATCGTTACTCATGTCAACATTCGCACTTCCGATACCTCCAGGAGCCCTCACAGGTCTCCCTTCATCAGCTTACGGAACGCTCCGCTACCACGTGTATTGCTACACATCCTCAGCTTCGGTGCATGGCTTCAGCCCCGTTACATTTTCGGCGCAAAGACCCTTATTTAGACCAGTGAGCTGTTACGCTTTCTTTAAATGATGGCTGCTTCTAAGCCAACATCCTGGTTGTTTTGGGATCCTCACATCCTTTCCCACTTAGCCATGACTTGGGGACCTTAGCTGGAGGTTAGGGTTGTTGCCCTTTTCACGACGGACGTTAGCACCCGCCGTGTGTCTGCCGAGTAGTACTCCCCGGTATTCGGAGTTTGGTTAGGATCAGTAAGACGGTGAGTCCCCATAGCCCATCCAGTGCTCTACCCCCGGGGGTATTCGCTCGACGCTCTACCTAAATAGATTTCGCGGAGAACCAGCTATTTCCGAGTTTGATTGGCCTTTCACCCCTAGCCACAAGTCATCCCAATCTATTGCAACAGATGCGGGTTCGGTCCTCCAGTTGGTGTTACCCAACCTTCAACCTGCTCATGGCTAGATCACTCGGTTT